>CAKMWN010000002.1:0-2336006 GCA_928722055.1 uncultured Collinsella sp. | reverse complement strand
GATACCCCGGAGTTGCGTCGCAAATGGAGCAGTCTTCTTGAAGAGGTTTGTTCCGACTGGTAATAAAAAACGGCACCCGACTCCCCTCTCTTAGTCGCCAAACCTCGAAGAGGAGCCGAGCACCCCAAACAAGGAGTTTATCATGCATCTTGCAGATGACCCCAAGGTTGACGCCATTTCCGCAGGCATCAACCTTCGTCGCACTGGTCCCAAGCGTATCTTGAGCCGTCTCGATGTTCAGATTCTCACCGGCATTGGCCAGTCGAGCGCCATTAAGCTCATGAAGTCGACGCACCATTGCTTCCGCATCGCCAACCAGTATTTTGTCATGGAAGAAGACCTCATCGCCTATTTCAGGACTTTGGCTGAAGAGGCGAACGAGTAATGCAGTGCCCGGCCCCCAACCCTCTCGTTTTCGAATCCGATAGGCTCGATGAGCACCTCAGCGCCCTTAGGGGTGACCAACCTATCGCCCTCTTCGGGCTCAAGGCCCTTAACGACATCCTCGGCGGAGTCCATCCCGGGCTCAATTATGCCATCGGCACCGGTCCCGGCAGGGGCAAGACGACCTTGGCCTTGCAGGAGGCCGACAAGCTTGCGAACGACAGTCACCCAGTAATCTATGTCTCCGCCGAGCTTCCCGCGCATAAGCTCTTGGAGAAGAGCCTTGCACGACTCAGCGGAGGCAAGCTTGCCCTTTCCGAGGTCGCGGACGCGGCGGCGGCAGACCATCCCAAGCACGAGGCCTTCGAGGCTGCTCTCGACAGGTATCGCAGCTGTATCGCCCCGAATCTCTGTATTACCGGCCCGTTGAACACCGTTGAACTCTCGAACCTCGTTGGGCTGATAGCACGTGAGCGCAACGAGGCCCCTATCGTTTTCATCGACTATCTCCAACTCCTCGCCTGCGGTATCACGGCGGGACAGCAGTTCATCGACGAGCGCTTGGCAATCACAGCGTGCGTAAAGGGCTTGCGCGAAATATCAAACCTCTACGGCTCGCCAGTCATCGCCCTGAGCTCGACCACGCGCGAGTCCTACAAGTCTGGCAAGTCGAGCAAGCCCAACCTCGGCATGTTCGGCGGCTCTTCGACGGTCGAGTACAGCTTCGACTCCGTTCTTTTTCTTGCCGACGATGGCGGAAAACCCGACTTCCCTTTTGAGGCCCCCGCGAGCGGCACCCCGCTCAAGCTCGTTGCCCTCAAGAATCGCTACGGCACGTTAGGCGAAGCTCGGCTCGACTTCGACGGAGCCCACGCTACCTTCCTCGATAGGGGCTAGGCGATGCGCGGCACTAGCAGGACCGCGCATATCAACGTTCGTATGACCGATGGAGAGCGGGCCGAAATCGTGGCCCGCTCTTCCTCTTTCGGCATGCCCCCATCAACGTTTTTGCGCGAGGCCGCCCTCCGAATCGGCGAGAAGCCCGTCAAGGTCGCCGACGAGTCGACCCTCCGGCAAATGCTCGTCGAGATGAAGCGGCAGGGCAACAACCTCAACCAAGCCATGCGCTCCATAAACGCCTATGGCATCGACCGGCAAACGGCCGTCCAGCTTGAAAACGCCGTCCAGTTGATATCGAGCACAGCTTCCGAACTCTCAACCCTTCTGTCGAAAGCAAAGGAGCGGCTATGAAAAGCAAGATGTTCACCGCCCTCATATCATCCGTCTTCATTGCATTCCTCGTCTGCCCAATCCTTGCCGCCCCTATCGGCGATATTGCCTCCGGGATCATGCCCGACGCGTCAGCCCTCCCCTCTGCGCTCGATGCGGCCACGGTTCTCGTCTGGTGGCTCTCGGGCGCATTCATCGCCCATATCACGGGGACCGTCCTCACCTTCCTCCTCACGCTCTGCATCTGCTCCCTCGTTGCCTATTCGAGCGCCCTCAACTCGCGTGCCGACGATGGCGGCGTGCTCGGCAATGCTTGCATCAAGACGGGCCGCAATGCGGTGAAAGGTTCGATTACATGGGACGGCTCGGCTAACCCCTCTTCACGCGGGTTCGTCTACGGGTTCACCAGATGGCTCGGCAAACCCTGCTACCTCTTCGAGCCAAAGAAGATGGTCTATGTTTCCGGGTCCACTGGCTCTGGCAAGTCCCGCTTCCTCTACCTGCCCTCAATCGATTTGCTCTCGTACGGCGACGGCGCAAACGGCTCCGAGCCCGCGACCCTCGTCGTCTCCGACGTCAAGAACGAGCTCATAGAGCTCACGGGTGACGAGCTGGCCCGACGCGGCTACAACGTCCTCCTGCTCGACACGCAGCGACCCTATCGAGGCCAGAGGTTCAACCCGCTCAAGCAGGTCATCGACCTCCACGCCGAAAGCCGCGACCAAGAAGCCGAGCAGGCGGCTGACACCATTGCGGAGCTCGTGGTGCAGGATGACGAGAACGGCAAGGGCTCGCACTGGACCGCATCCGCGCGGGGCCTCCTGTCTGCCCTCGTCTTGCTGGTCTCCATGTCCGATGAATGCCCCAAGGAAGCAAAGCACCTTGCGACCGTCTGCGAGGTGCTGGACCGTGGCACCGAGGCAGAGGGTGACGACCCGGCCGAGCCACTCAAGAGCGTTTTCCGCGCCCTACCAAGCAGACACCCCGCTAAAAACAGAGCCTCGCAGTTCGTCTCCTCGGGCGGCAACGAGCTCAGAAGCATCCTCTCGACGCTCAAGGTGGCGCTGCGCCCGTTCTCGTCGGCCCCAGTCGCATGGATGACGTCCGGGTCCGACATCGACCCTCGCGCGGTTCTTGAAACCAAGAGCGCCGTATTCCTCCATATGCTCGACGAGGGCTCGCCATACAACTGCATAGCGGCGATATTCCTCTCCCAGCTCTGGGAATCCGTCCAAATCGTCGCCGATTCCAACGGCGGAAGACTTCCGCGCCCCGTCCAGATTCTCGGCGACGAATGGGGCAACCTGCCCCGCATCGAATGCCTGCCCGCCCTCCTTTCGCTTGGAAGGTCGTTCCAGATTTACTGGACGGGGGCAACGCAAGATATATCCCAGCTTAATAAATACGGAGAGAGGGACGGACGGAGGAAGATTCTCGCGAACTGCGGCGTAAAAGTCGCCATGAAGCTCGCCGAGGAGGAAGACCGCCGATACTTCACGGAGCTCATCGGCAAGACCACCCGCCACACGCAGGGCACGAGCAGCAGCAAGGCGGCGTCGGGTTCGTCGGCATCGACCTCCTACAGCGAGAGCGCAGACGACGTGATACACGCGTGGGAATGGCGCGACATGGCCCCGGACAGGGACGGGATAATCGTCGTCAAGCACGCGGATAACGGAATACCCGCCGAGCGGGCCGGGGTCTTCCGCTCACCCGTCGCCGATTGCACCAAGACGCCCACGAAGGAGCACTTCGACCTCGGGACTCCGGAGCACGAGGCGGAGAAGCGCCGTGCCTATCAAAAGCAACTGGACGAGGCCGCTGCCGAGAAGATGGGCGAACGCGTCGGCCTCTGGTGCCCCAAGTGGCCCGAGCCGAAGAAGAAAGCCGAGATCCAGCCGACCGGCAAATTCAGCGGCCTTTCGCTCGACTAGGGAGGACCCATGACAGCGATTAAACAGACAAGCGTGTGCAGCGAGAAGCACCTCTCCCGCCTCAAGGACTATCTCTCATGGGACAGGGACAAAGCTCTCGCGCACGACACGCAGAACATCATCAGTGAAGAGCGCTGGTTCCAAGAGATGGCAGACACGAGGAAGGCCATGGGGCATGACAAGCCGGGGAAGGCGGGGGCGAAGTGCACCTACATGCAGCATCAGATACTTGGTTTCCTCCCCGACGAGTGCGACCTCAACGGCGGGAAGATGACGCCGGAGATGTGCATGCGATACGCACGCGACTACGTGGCCGAGCGCTATCCGAACCAAGAGGTCGTCATAGTTCTGCATCGCGAGCGCTGCCGCTCCGACGACACCGACCGCTATGCCGTGCACCTCGGCATCAACCGCAGCGACCTTGAGACGGGCAGGAGGCTCGACGAGGGCCCCGCACGCAAAGCCGCTGCCGCACGCGTGAAAACCGTTCGCACCTTGGACGAAAGGTATGGGCTCAAGCAGCTTGAGCGCGGCAAGGCCAACTCGCGCGTCCACGCGAGACAGCCGGGCAGGGAGGAACGCGACATGGCCCGCAAGGGGCAGGCCGAGCGCTCCGAGAACGCCCGCGTCCGCGTGGCGGTCGCCCGTCGCGTCGAGGAGGTCGGACGAATGAGGGACTGCCCCGACCGCATGGCCGAGCTCGACCGGCGGCTCAGGCGAGACGGCATCGAGCTCGCGAGGTCGAAGGGCGGGAGCCTCCAGTACCGCTTCTTCTCGAAGGCCCTCGGGGCCGTGCGGAAAGTCAACGGCGGCAGGCTCGGCTTCGCGGTCGACCGCTCAACCGGCCTCGTCGTCCGCTTCACGCTGCGCGGGATCGCGACGGCGATGAGGGCGTTCTGGGAACTTGAGCGCAAGTCGTGGGAGAACCAGAACGGGCGAGGGGACTGAGCGCTTGGGCCGGGACGCAACAAGCGTCCCGGCTTATTATTGGCGGGAGCGACTTCGGAGCGGTTCGCCCTCCGCCGCAGGCGGCAAGATGATTCCGTGCAACGGAATCCATATCTTGCCTGCACGGAGCGAGCCGGTTGCCGAGGCAACGCGAGCCCGGGCAGGTGAGCGCCGGTTGAGCCGACGCCGAGGAGACGCGACCCATGGGGAGCGTCGCACGACGGTGCTCGGCGACCCGGCGCGAGAGGCCCCGTCCGGCGAACGGCGGAGCGATGGCGACCTCTGGAAGCCATCGAGCGCAGCCGTTCGGCGGGCGGGGCCGGTGTGAGCGGAGGCGGACGGAAACGCGATCCTTGGGAGCGTTGCAGGAAGCCGTAGCGAGAGCGACGCCACGCGTCGCGGGGGTCCCGCTTATGGGCGGGACCCATCGGCCGCAAGGCCGATCGATGAACATTAAGAAAGCCCCGGCCATTTGGTCGGGGCTTTCCTTTCCTGAAATAGACGATTGCCTTGCTCTTTCAAGTTACTTCGTGGCACCGCAAGAAGAGCACTTATACCCAGTGGTCACAGTCTCATCCCATGCATCGCGCACCTGCACCTGCTCGTCATAGGCCGCTTGGTCGGTCACGGTTTCATAATACCCCTGCTTTACAGTCACATAGGTAGAGTGATAGCTTCCGCAATTACCACCATTCATAAGAGAGTTGTTAATATGCCCCCAAGGGTCAGACGTGATATCCGCACCGCACTGGTTGCAGATATAGTGTTCCTCCGTCACCGCGTCATGCCATACCTGATGCGTCACCGCGTCGTGGTGGACGGTCTTGTACTGAGCGGCGTGATGGACGGTTTTTGTCTTGGCAACCCAGTTGTGCTGATGCGCCGGGGTGTCATCCTTTTTCGATAAACTGCCTGAATTGGAGTTTGAGCCGGAGTTGCTGCTGTTGCCGCCACTCGGCTTGCTATCGGATTTTCCCTCGTCTTTCTTGGAGGATGAATTGCTCTTGTTTCCAGAATTATCGGAGCTGCCTGTGGTCTTCCCATTATCCTTCTTGGAGCCGTTGGATGAACCTGAATCGCTCTTCTTGCTGTCGGAAGTTTCCGGGGTCTTCGCGTCGGACTTCTCTTCCTTGGCGGACTCCTGAGCCTTCTCGGTCTCCTTCTCGACGGCATCGGTATCGGCGTTCGGGTTCTTCTTGATGTTGTCCTCGAACTTCTTCACGACCTCAGCGCCCTTGTCCCCGGTCAGGGTGGAATCGCCCTTCTTCACGGCTTCCGCAACGTCCTTGGCAATGGCTGTCAAGTCATCCTTCGTCACCTTATCCGCATCCACCTTATCGAAAGTCACGCCTGTGGCAACTGTCTTGTCGGCTTTTCCGGCGGTAACCTTCTTCGATGGCACCTTATAGATGGAGCCGTCGGCGTTCACCGGTGAGATGAATGTGACGGTATAGGTACCGGACTCACCGACCTTCACGGTCACCTGCTTGTTCGCGGCGATGGCGGTGTAGAAGTCTACTTTCCCGTCCTCATCCTCGATATGGGCGATAATGGGCGTGGAGGTGTCCGCATCCCAGCCGTCAGCCTTCACCTCAAGGGTAAGTACCATGTCCTGCTTCTCATCGTCCTTCGACTGGGACACCGCAGGGACATTCGCTTTGCCCGTCCACCCGGCATGTGTGATGGCATACCCACCGCCGCCGATGAGAAGCGCCGCACAGAGGATTCCCGCACCAGCCGCGCAGACCTGCTTACGGGAGAACTCGCGCCCGAAGAGCACGAGCGGCTTCTTAGCATTCTCCTCCTTCGTCGAATCCGATCGTTTAATTTCCCGAGAGCCGTACTCATCCATCGGCAAACTCCAGTTCAATTATCAGAGGTCTAACTTAGCGGCATTGTATTCCAAATTGTCACTTATATAGGTGTGACTCATATAGAACCGAAACGAATCATTGGCACAACCTATTAGGAGGTGCCAATGACTCAGTTAGATATAAAGATGAGGGTCGGGCTGAGAATAAAAGAGTTGAGAAACGAACTCGGCTATAGCCAGGAAACTATTGCGTACTCTATCGAAATGTCCCGAACATACTTCGCTGAGGTCGAAACCGGCAAGCGGAACATATCAATTGAAAATATCGACCGGATTGCACAAGGGCTCGGCGTTTCCCTGAAAGAGTTCTTCAACTCTGACCTCTTTGTCAAATAAGACAGAGCACAAATCGAATTAGAACGAAAGGACAGACTTCCAACGTCATCTAATGTCCAACAGGGCTTCAATAGCAATCAAAAGGTATCAAAGGGCTGCCGGAAACTGGCTTGCCCTACGGCAACGACAGCCTAGGTTTTCAACGCTTTCCATAGCCGGAGGGTCCCACATCCAGCCCGTAGGCTGTGGGAAGGGTTGAAAACCGGCCCTGAGGGTGAAACTCTGGGGTGAAATATGAAGTCGCGATGTTTTCCCCATAGAATGAACTTTCACCCCTTTTTCACCCCTCAGGCGGGTTTTACCCCTATCCATACAGAAACAGGTCAGACGATTTATACCGTCTGACCTGCTATTTCTCTGGTGCCCCCGGGCGGATTCGAACCGTCGACACCCGCTTTAGGAGAGCGGTGCTCTATCCCCTGAGCTACGGAGGCATGTTGTACTAGTGTAGCAGATTTACGCCGTTGTAATACAGCGTATAGCCACTCTTCGAAGTTGCCTTGATTATCAACTTTATCCGAACACCTCCCACATTCATCCGCACATGTGCGGATGAATGTGGGAACCCGATACCCTG
The DNA here is from genome assembly GCA_928722055.1 of uncultured Collinsella sp. Lineage (GTDB taxonomy): Bacteria > Actinomycetota > Coriobacteriia > Coriobacteriales > Coriobacteriaceae > Collinsella. Next base: position 2,328,724 of record CAKMWN010000002.1, on the reverse strand, counting down.
AGGGCCGGGCCGGCCGGCCCCGGGAGATCGGAGGACGGCATGTCCGGAAAGAAGAAAAGGGACTCCGCAAGGGCGGTCCCGAGGGCCTACGGAAGGCTCACGAGGCACGAGCGGGACACGGTCCAGAGGATGCTGGAGCGCAGGGCGTCGTGCAGGGAGATCGCGAGGGAGCTGGGCAGGTCGCCCTCGACGGTGAGCGCCGAGGTGGCGTCGCACAGGTTCGTGACGGCGCCGAAGGCCAGGCGCGGCGAGCGCGTGGACGCCTCCGCCGACCTGTCGGCGGCCTGCCCGCGCCTGGCGGCGTGGCCGCGATGCTGCAACGGCTGCGGGCGGTACCGCGCGATCGGCTGCAAGCGCCGCCCCCACGTCTTCTACGAGGCCCGGGCCGCGCAGCTGTGCGCCGACTCGGTCCTCGTCTCGTCCAGGCGCGGGATAGACGCCGACGAGCCCGCCGCGGCGGCCAGGCTGGAGGCGATAAGGGATTGCCTGCGCCGGGGGCTGTCGCCCGAGCAGATGGCGGCGCGCAACGGCGGCCCGGTGGACCTGTCGCCGTCGACCATCTACCGCTGGGTCTCGGCGGGCTACGACGGCATGACCAACATGGAGCTCAGGCGCAAGGTCGGCTACAGGCCGAGGAAGCGCGCCGCCGGCCGGGCGGCCACGCGCCACTCCGCCCGCAGGTCGCATGCCACGTTCCTCGCCCTCGGGGAGGACGCGTGCGCCGCGGCCTGGGAGATGGACACGGTCGAGGGCGCGCGGGAGGACTCGGCCTGCCTGCTCACGCTGCTGCACCGCCCCAGCAGGCTCCAGCTCGCGCTGCCGCTGGAGGAGAAGACCGCCGCGTGCGTCGCGGACGCCCTGGAGGGCGTCCGGGCCATCCTCGGCGCCGACGGGACGCGCCGCGTGTTCCGCGCCGTCCTCACCGACAACGGCGCCGAGTTCTCCGACGAGGCTGCGATCGCGGCGCTGCTCGGCGAGGGGCCGGGCGAGACGAGGCTGTTCTACTGCGACCCGAGGCGCAGCGACCAGAAGGGCGCCTGCGAGCGAAACCACGTCGAGATAAGGAAGCTGCTGCCCAAGGGCTCCGGGCTCAGGTTCGACCGGCTCGCCCCGGCGGACCTGGCGCTGGCCATGTCGCACGTGAACTCCGAGCCCCGCGGCGCGCTCGGCTTCTCGACGCCCGCACGCGCCTTCAGGGCGATGCTCGGGGAGGACGCGGCGGCGCTGCTGGACGCCTACGGCGTGGAGGAGGTTCCCATCGGCGAACTCGACCTGACGCCGGGCCTCATCGAGAGGGCGCGCGCAGAGAGGGGCGATGCCCCGCTGGCCTAGCCTAAGGGCGAAAACGGAATAGACGGACCGACCGTCCGGCTGAGTCTGGGAAGAGGTGCCGGGCGGCGGGCGGAGCATGGCCACCGGACCCATCGAAACACATCTCCACCGTTCCTTCAACTGGGAAAACGACGCCCCCGTGGCCTGAATAGGGCCTCGGGGGCGTTCGGCTAACTGCGGGAACGGCCTATCCGCTCAATGTGTTCGGCTGAGATCGGAAATCAACCCTCTTCGAAGTTGCGGTGGAACAGCCCTCCGGAAAGTGTGTCCCACTATCCAGGCAAATTCTGGGTCAAACTTTCCCAATGGGACCTCGCTGGAAACTGTGTCCCAGAATTTCGGCTCGAAACGGGACACAGTTTCCCAAACGACCCCGTTCCGGAAACTACATCCCGGAATCGGCGCTCGAACTGGGATGCACTTTCCCGATCGAGCCCCATGGGAAACTGCGTCCCACTTGGGGGGCGCTCTTTAATGACTAGTTGCCTTTGTGGAAGAGGTTTTTGATAACGGAGGGGATGCTCTTGGCGCCCTTGGCCGTCACATCGATAAAATCGGGCGAACGCACAAGCTTATCCTCGTCGACGTACTTGCGGACCGCGCGCAACGTCTCTTTGTCGTCGCGCGTCGAAAACGTAAAGTGACCGTTGTCCTTGGTGAAGATGGCAAAACGCGTGATCTTCTTGGTGCCGCGCAAAACCTCGGCGGCAATATAGTCGACCTCATCCCACGGGATTTGAATATAATCCTCGGGATTGCGCTCGTTATAGTACTCAAACGCCTTATTGCCCACCATCACGTTACCGTGGCTGGTAAGCCCCATCAGGCAGGTTGCCGGCGTTGCCAAATCGACCGTGCTGTTCTGAGATTGCGCCATGCGCGCCTCGCCCTCCAAATAAAACAATCGGACCGCATCCAGTGTACCCACCGGGTGCGGTCCGTTTCAATGGCTCAAAAGCCCTTGTCTAGCTACTCTCGGTCTTAAGCCGAAGCGTGCTTACATGAAGCCGCAGAAGCGACCGATGATGCCGACGGCGAAGAGAGCCAGGATGATGACGATCGGGCTGACCTTCTTCTTGAGGAGCTTGCAGACCAGCAGGGTCAGGCACACGGCGGCAAGGCCGGGGATGAGCTGATCGAGGTTGGCCTGAAGCGTGGTGACCTTCATCTGATCAAGGGCGGTAGCACCGACGGAGTTGTACATCGTCAGCGCTTCCTTGATACCCTCGGAACCGGAGGGCAGGCTAGCCCAGTCGATAAAGGCGCCAGCAGACTGCTTGACCGTGGAGACGATCGGGGTGAAGGAAATGGACACCCAGCGCTCGACCAGGGCGCCGATGATGAACATACCCAGGATGGAAGCGCCCTCGGTGACCTTGCCCATCAGACCACCGGAGAGGTCCTTGGCGATGGAGGAGCCGACCTTGTAGCCAAACTCCTGCGTGTACCACAGGAAAGCGTAACGGATGATGTTCCACGCGAAGAAGAACAGCAGCGGACCGACGATGCTGCCGGACATGGCCAGGGAAGCGCCCAGAGCGCCCAGAATCGGGCGAAGGGTGAACCAGAAGACGGGGTCGCCGACGCCGGCGAGCGGGCCCATCATACCGACCTTGACGCCCTGAATGGCGACGTCGTCAATCGGGGCACCGTTGGCGCGCTCCTCCTCGAGAGCGAGGGTAACGCCAATGACGGGGGCGGAAACATAGGGGTGGGTGTTATAGAACTCCAGGTGGCGCTTAAGAGCGGCAATCTGGTCATCCTTGCTGGTGTAGAGCTTCTTGATCGCAGGGATCATTGCGAAGCACCAGCCGCCGTTCTGCATACGCTCGTAGTTCCACGAGCCCTGAAGGAACTGATGACGGAAGCAAACCTTCTTGCGGTCAGCCTTGGTGAGCTGAATCTTGTTCTCTGCCATATGTATCACTCCCCTCCTACTCGTAATCGTTCAGAATGTCGCCGAGCGGGTCGCCGGAGCCACCGCCCATGCCGCCACCCTGCTTGGCCAGATCCTTAAGGCCAAGGTAGATGAGGGCAAGGGAGATGCCGATGAGACCAAGGGCGATCAGCGTGAGCTGAGGGATGGCAGCAAGGACAAAGCCGAGGACGAAGAACGGCCAGGTCTCCTTGGTGGCCATCATGTTGATGACCATGGCGTAACCGACGGAAGCGACCATGCCGCCGCCGACAGCCATGCCGCCGGACAGCCAGTCGGGCATAGCGTTAAGCGCGTTGGTAACGGCCTCGGCCGGGATGACGCACAGAAGCACTGCCGGGATGGCGATACGAAGGCCCTGCATGAGGATGGCAGCATACTGCCAGCGCTCGATGCCGGAGAAGTCGCCCTTCTCGGCGCAACCGTCCATGGCGTGAGCGATAGCGGTAGCAATGGTACGGCAGATCATGGTCAGGAACAGACCAGCGACCGACAGCGGGACGGCGACGGCGATAGCGGTGGTAACGGCCTTGGCCGAATCGGTGGCGCCACCGTTGAGGGCGAGCACCATGATGATCGAAGAAGCGACCGAGGCCAGAGCGGCGTCAGGCGCGACAGCGGCGCCGACGTTAGCCCAGCCAAGGGCCATCATCTGGAGCGAACCGCCCAGGAGGATGCCCTCCTGAAGGTGACCGGTTACGAGACCGATAAGCGTGCATGCCACGAGCGGCTGATGGAACTGGAACTCATCCAGAATGCCTTCCATACCGGCAAGCAACGCGACAATCGCAACAAGCAGAATAGTGATTGCAGACATGTATCGGACCCTCCTTTACTATGCTTGAGCGGCCAGTTCGGCCTTAGCTTTCTTCAACATGGCGTCGAGATCCTCGGAGGAATCCGAAGGAACCTTGCGGACCTCGAACTTGACGCCCTTGGCCTTGAGGGCCTCGAGAGTCTTGACGTCGTCATCGCCCATAGCGACGGCGTTGGTGACGACGACCTTGCCCTTGGAGTGAGCCATGGAACCGATGTTGACTTCCTTGATGTCGACGCCGGCCTCGATGGCCTTGAGCAGATCCTGCGGGTTCTCAAAGAGCAGCATGGCCTTGGTGTCACCAAAGCGCGTGTCCTTGACGACCTCGGCCATCTTCTTGATGGGCACGACGTTGGCATGGACTCCCGGAGGGGCAGCCTGCTCGATCATGGTCTTGCGGAGCTCGTCGTGAGCAACGCCGTCGGAAACCACGATGATGCGGTTGGGGTTGATCTGCTTGGTCCACGTGGTGGCCACCTGGCCATGAAGCAGACGGGTGTCGATACGGACGTGGGCGATCTTGATGTGCCCATCGCCGATGACCGTTCCCGGAGGGATGGCGCCTGCAGGAGCAGCGGCGGCCGCAGCCGGCTTCTTCTCCTCGGGCTCCAGAGACTCGGGCTTGACGCGCACGCCAGCCCTAGCCTCAGTCACGAGATGTTTTGCGATCGCATGTGCAGTGTTCTTTGCGTCAAAGCGCTGCGAATATGCCTCGATGAGCATAGGCAGGTTGACACCGGTGACGATAGCCCAGGAATCGTGGCCCTCGATGAGCCCGCTGATCTGGTTGAACGGCGTGCCGCCCCACAGATCAACGAGGAAGAGCACCTGCTCCTGGTCCTCGAAGGAAGCGACTGCTTCCTCGACCTTGGCACGGAAATCGTCGGGGCCCATGCTCGGCTCGAGCGAGACCACGGCAACAGACGGCTGATCGCCAAAGACCATCGAGCCCGTCTGCTTGATTCCAGCTGCCAAGTCCCCGTGGCTAGCAAGAACAATACTTACCATCACATAACCTCCTTTTTGTCTACGTATTTCCTACACGACATGAAAGGAGTATACCTGTTTGGATTGTGGAATTATAGCTAAATTCGCAAATGGTTGGATTATTTGTTTAAACGTCTAAGTTTGTTACAAATTGATTACATTGCTGGCTTATAGCTCATTGCCTGCTAAAACGTGATTTGCTGATTGTTTTCAAAGACATATAAAGGTGCACCGTTCGTTAAGACCGCTTTTAGGTGAATCCCAATGCGTCTGCGTGCCACCATTTTGTTTAAACAGACATGACTTGACTAACCGAAGCAAATATGTTTAGAACTCTAGCCCATGTAGACATTAGATGTTAGGCGATGTGGAGAGGGTTGGCGGCGTCGACGGCATCGGGGGCGTCGGAGAGGCCGTCAGGAGCAGCGTCTGCCGGGTCCTCGTCGGGGGTCTCGATCTGTTTGATCATTACCTCTTGGCCCTGCAGCAAATAGGTCTCGCCGCTACCGCAATGGGGACAGGTCTTGCCGTGCTCGACCGTCGCGTAGTCGCAGCCACACGCCTCGCAATGCGTCACGGCCTCGACGGGCTCCACGATAAGCTCCGCGCCCTGCGCGATAGGCTTTTTATCTGCTACCCAGCGCCAAGCGTCGAGCAGCAAGTCGGGAACGACGCCCGAGACCTCGCCCAGCAGCAGCGTGACGCTCGAAACGCGACGCACGCCATGAGCGCGCGCCACATTCTCAACATCGCGAATGATGTGGTAAACGATCCCCAATTCATGCACTTTTTCTTCCGCCGTTCCCGTTATGGCTACTTACTTGCGACCGAACTTAATCTTGATGGCGCGCTTGAGCGCGTACTTGCCCAGGCTTGGGAGCTTTTGCTCGTATTTGACCATCGTGGAGCACTCGGGGCGGTCGCGATCCAGATGGATAGCGTCAAACGCGCACTTGGTGGTGCACAGGCCGCAGCCGATGCACTTGTTGGGGTCGACGATCGAGGCGCCGCAGCCCAGGCAGCGGGCGGTCTCGGCGCGCACCTGCTCCTCGGTAAAGGTCTCAACGTACTCGCTAAACGGCGCGGCCTTCTCGCGCTCGCGGTCCACGTGGGCAACCTCGCGGCTCGCGTTGTCGTAGCTCTCGATCACGACATCGTCGCGGTCGAGCGCGGTGTAGTGGCGCTGGTTGCGGCCGATGGTGAGCGTGGAGCCTGGCTGCACAAAGCGATGGATGGACACGGCGGCCTCGTGACCGGCGGCAATGGCGTCGATGGCAAAGCTCGGACCGGTGTAGACGTCGCCGCCTACAAAGATGTCGGGCTCGGCGGTCTGATAGGTCTGAGGATCGGCAAGGGCACCCTGGCCGCGGCCGAGCTCCACCTTGAAGCCAGCTAGCAAGTCGCCCCACACAATGGACTGGCCAATCGACATGACGACACGGTCGGCATCGACACGGCGCAGATCGTTCTCGTCGTACTCGGGCGCAAAACGGCCCTCGTCGTCAAAGACACGCGTGCAGCGCTTGAAGGTGATACCGCACACACGACCGGTCTCGTCCAGGTGAACCTCCTTGGGACCCCAGCCGCAGCTGATGTGGGCGCCGTCCTCAACGGCCTCGCGACGCTCCTCCTCGCTGGCGGGCATCTGGGCCTCGCTCTCCAGGCAGAACACCTCAACGTGCTCGGAGCCCAGACGGCAGGCGTTGCGCGCGACGTCGATAGCCACGTTGCCGCCGCCCACCACGATGGTGCGGCCGGGCAGCGCGTCGATCTTGCCACTGTTGACCTCGCGCAAAAAGTCGACGGCCACGGCCACGTCCTCGGCATCCTCACCCGGAATACCGGCGAGGCGGCCGCCCTGGCAGCCAATGGCAACGTAGAAGGCCTTAAAGCCCTGTGCGCGCAGCTCGTCGAGCGTCACGTCGCGACCGACTTCCACGCCATAGCGGAACTCGGCACCCATCAGGCGAATGATCTCGACCTCGGCCTCGATAACATCCTTCTGCAGCTTAAAGCTGGGAATGCCGTAGGTGAGCATGCCGCCCGGGCACTCATTCTTCTCGAACACGACAGGTTTGTAGCCCTTCTCGGCCAGGTAGAAAGCGCAGGACAGGCCGGCCGGACCGGCACCGATGATGGCGATCTTCTGGTCGAAGCCGCCGGCACGCGTCGGGGTCACCACGGGCGGGACGTAGCGGGTCGCGGCATCCAGATCGCGCTGGGCGATGAACTTCTTGACCTCGTCGATGGCCACGGCGGCGTCCACACGGCCGCGGGTGCAGGCATCCTCACAGCGGCGGTTGCACACACGGCCGCAGATAGCGGGCAGCGGGTTCTCGCGCTTAATGAGTGCCAGCGCCTCGTCATAGCGACCCTGAGCCGCGAGCTTCAAATAGCCCTGAACGGCAACGTGCGCGGGGCAGGCCGTCTTGCAGGGAGCGGTGCCGGACTCATGCGTCTCGATGCGGTTGTCGTTGCGGTAGTTGGGCGACCACTTGGTGTGGTCCCACTTGGTGGCATCGGGCAGCTCCTGGCGCGGATACTCGGGCACCTGTCCGCCGGCCTTTTTGCTGCAGAGCTTCTGGCCCAGCTTGGCGGCACCGGCAGGACACACCTCAACGCAGCGACCGCAAGCCACGCATTTGTCCTTCTCGACCTTGGCGACATAGGCCGAGCGCGACAGGTTGGGCGTGTTGAACAGCTGCGAGGTGCGCAGGGCGTAGCACACGTTGACGTTGCAATTGCAGATAGCGAAAATCTTGTTCTCGCCGTCGATGTTGGTGATCTGGTGCACAAAACCGTTGTCCTCGGCCTGGCGCAGGATGTCGTAGACCTCGTCGCGCGTCACGTAATGGCCGCGGTCGGTCTCGACCACGTAGTCGGCCATATCGCCCACGGCGATGCACCAATCGGCCGGGTCATCGGCGCAGCCCTCGCCCATCACGCGACGGCTCGCGCGGCAGCTGCAAGTGCTGGCGGCATACTTACCCTCGTATTTGTCGAGCCAATGCTCGATATGCTCGATCGGCACCGAGGTGCTCGAAGCATCGATAGCCTTCTCGACCGGAATGACGTGCATGCCGATACCGGCGCCTCCGGGCGGCACCATCGGCGTGGCCTTGGACAGCGGTCCCTTGGACGCCTGCTCAAAGAACTTGGCGTAGACCGGATGCTCCTCGAGCTGGCCCACGCGCATGTTGAGGAACTCGGCGGAACCCGGTACCAGCATGGGCAGCACCCACTGCTTGGCGCGCTCGGGATTTTCCCAGTTGTACTCGAGCAGACCCGTGTAGCTCATGTCGTCGAGCATCTTCTCGATCTGGGCCTCGGACATGCCGGTGAGCTTGACCATCTCGGGCAGCGTGTAGGGACGGCGCATCTTCATCTTGCAGAGCACCTCGGCCTGCTCGTCGGTCGCGGCCTCGGCAAACGACCAGTACTCGTAGCCCAGCAGCTCGTCGCGATGCAGCAGACGGTTAGTGCAGTGCTCGCACAGCTTGACGATTGCCTCGCGCGGATGCCCCGGCAGCGGCGGCACGAACTCCGAACCGATATCGGGCTCGGTGTAGCTAATTCCCGGTCCGTTGAGAATCATGGTTGTCCCTTCTCTTGCCACAGCCCGGCGAGACCGCGGCACCCCTCTTTTTTGCAGGCCGGGCATGCCCCCCATGCCGTTCACCCGCCATTGTTGACATTGTGTCAAAAATAGTATTGACGAACCGTCAACAATATTCAAGACTGTTAGGCGAACGGTCAGGCAAAAGAGGATGAAAGGCGGCAAAACATGGGCAACAACACAGCAGATACCTCTGTAGTGGATGCCATCCCCGCATCCGATAGCGCGGCAAAGCGCCTGACGGGCGACGAACGCCGTCGCGAGATCCTCGATGCCGTGCGCACCGTAAGCTCCGAGCTGGGCGTGTCCCACCTATCGGTATCGGCCGTGACCAAGCGAGCCGGCTGCACGCGCTCGCTGTTCTACCACTACTTCGCCGATATGGACGCCGCCGTCACCGCCGTCATGGACGAGGCAATCGACGGTTTTATCTCCGAGCTCGAGCAGTGGAACGCCGGCCGCACCGTTGGTGATATCGAGGGCGCGCTCGACACCGTCGCCCCGCTCTTTAAGCGTCTGGTCGCCAGCGGCCACGAACTGCCGAGTACGCTCACCTCAAGCAGCGGCGCGCTCTACGGCGGCTTTTTGCACAACGTGGTCCAGCGCGTGGCGCAGTATATCTGCGACACCACCGTGGTGGACTTTGTCGCCCATCATGAGCTACGCATCGACCATGTCTACGAGACGTTCTACACCCTCATCATGGGTCTTTTGATGTATATCCGCACGCACCCCGATGTGCCCGACGAGACGATCAAGGAAATCATCGCCTCGACGCTCCACATCGAGGGCTATACCGCCAAGTATCCGGAGCGCAAGCCCCAGAACTGACGACATTTGGCCAAACTGCCCGCGATCAGAAGAGGGGCCGCGGGCGTGTGAAAGGAGAACAGCATGCTGTTCGATGTTTGGGGTAGCGATACCCTTATCCACTGGGCCGGCTGGGCCATGGTCTTTATTGGCCTGATCGTGCTCAACGAGGTCGGCCGCCGCACCAAGCTGGGCGCGGCAATCATCTTTGGCGTGGCTCCGCTGGCCATGACCATCTACTGCGTCGCCATCGCCATCGGCGTTTCGCAGGGTGCCGAGTGGGCACTCACCAACCCCACCCATGTGTACCAGAACAGCTGGTTCCACTACGCCAAGGTATACGCGGCGCTGGCCGGTTGCTGGGGCTTCATTGCCATTAAGTACCAGTGGGGAAAGATCGGTAAGGCGCATTGGTTCCGCGCGTGGCCGTTTGTGATCGTCGCCATCAACATCTTGATCGCCGTCGTGTCCGACTTCGAGAGCGCCTATCACTTCTTTGTCCTGGGCCAGTCCACTTGGGTCACCTCCGAAGGTGCTACGCAGCTGGCCGGCTGGAACAACGTGTTCAACGGCATCGCCGGTCTCATCAACATCTTCTGCATGACCGGTTGGTGGAGCGTCTACGCCTCCGAGGACAAGACCGACATGCTGTGGCCCGACATGACCTGGGTCTACATCATCGCCTACGATATCTGGAACTTCTGCTACACCTACAACTGTCTGCCCACCCACTCCTGGTTCTGCGGCTTTGCGCTGCTGCTGGCGCCCACCGTCGCCGCCTTTATCTGGAACAAGGGCGGCTGGATCCAGAACCGCGCCTTTACGCTGGCCATTTGGTGCATGTTTGCCCAGGTGTTCCCGTACTTCCAGGAGGAGTCCATCTTTGTGACCCACTCCACGCTCGACCCCGGCGCCGCTACCGCGGTCTCGATCGCCGCACTGATCGCCAACGTCGCCGCGATCATCTACATCGCCTACCGCGCCAAGAAGCTCGGCCGCAATCCCTACAAGCAGGATGTCTTTGAGGGCACCAGCGACTGGGAGAAGGCCACCGCTCGCCGCGCCAAGGTGGATTACGCGCACGCCGAGTAACGCGCCTGACGCAAGCATCGCTTGAGTACGAAGCCGCATAACCGGCTCCGCGCAACTCAACGCATTGCAGAGCCCCCGGAATGTGATTCGTTCGCGTTCCGGGGGCTTTTTGCTGCCGCGAGGATGCGGCTGAACGATGCGCTCGGGTTAAATCGGATCTTATATTTCGCATGCGCTTTATATGGCTCCATTTTTGGGTACAGTGTTGTCCCGATATTGAGCTTGGGGGATATATGAAAGATGAGACGATGGGCCAAGAGGATGCGGCCCAAGATGCAGAAGCGTGTGCCGAGGCCCTGGAGAGTCTAGACCAGATCGCGCTGGCCGAGATTGCGTTTGACGATTCGAGCGTTGATGTGCGGGATGAGCCGGAAATCGAGGCGCAGCCCGATGATCAGGATGCAAAAGACGATGGCGCCGCGCCCACCAAAGACGAGACGGGGCACGAGGAATCCGAATGCGAGGCCGACGACCAGCCCGAATCCGACACGAGCGAGGAAACCATCTTGCTCGACAGCTTGCCGGCCGAAGATTCGCTGACTCGCGAGCTCCCTGGCTTAGGCTCTACGCCTGCCGTGGACGAAACCATCGCCATGGGCGATATTCCCCTACCGTCCGTTCCCTCGGCACATGAGGCCGAGGCCCGTCGCCGCAAGATGCCGCCCAAGCGCCGCAACCTGATGGTTGCCGGCGTTGTGGCCATCGCGCTCGTCGCCGGCGGCGCAGGCTATGCTGCCTGGAACGGATATCAGCAAGAGCAGGCTGCCGCTGTCGCCGCCAGTGCACACACGATGATGTCGGTGCTGATTGGCGTGCATGCCGCGGGCCTCGACTGCTCAACCGGCTCCAAGATTCCCGTACAGGTGAGCGGGCAGGATTCCGACGGTTCTTCCGTGAGCGAAACGCTCTACGTTGACGAGCATGGTCGTGGCATTAAGCTGCTGCCCGGCGATTACACGCTCTCCATTGCTGGATCCCCCATCGCGGAAGACGGCACCATCTACACCGTCCCGACCACCAAGGCGCAGGTCACCATTAAGAGCGATGGGCAGGATCTGAGTGCCCAGGCCACCTTTAAGCTCAAGGTGCCTTCGGCCGACACGGTGACTGACGACCAGATCGATGCCGCCGCCAAGTATGCCGAGGAAGGCGGCGCGAGCTCTGCCGCCGCGGCAAAGATACTCCAGCAGGCGGCAATTACGCGCCGCGATGCCGCCGCCAACGCCGTAAGCGCAAACGAGGCACAGTCTGCCCGCGATGCCGATGCTCGGCATAAGGCGACGGATCTGTATCAACTCGATATTCCGGTTGAGTGGTACGGTAAGGTTGCTACCTGGCAAAACGGCAGCACGCTGTGCATCTATCTGGGCGACGACGCCAACACACCGCTCGTGACGCTCGTCGCCGTGCGCGACGGCGAGACCTTTACCCCCGACGACGGCGATACGGTTTTGGGCACGGTCGGCCTGGGCAACGGCTACACCGTCTATGCTAGCGGTCCTGTCTATCCGTATGTGATCCCTCAAACCATCAACGGGCGCACGCAGAACCCCGTGTCGACCTACCCCATGGATACGGCGATTGAGCTTGTCGAGCTCACGACCGGCAACCGCTACACCTATAGTCAGATCAAGAACGACCTGGTTGGTAAAGACGGCAACGCAGACGCCGCAACCAAGCTCGAGACCGACTACCTCGCCCAGATTCTCCTGCCGAGCATCAAGGCCCAGGACTAGCCGGCCCGAAGACAGCCGCCCAACACCCACATTCCTAACGCAGTTGCGGTGAAATAGGGATTGTTTTTGCTGGTCAACCGCAAAACAGTCCCTATTTCACCGCAACTTTTTGGTGGCCTTTTGGGTGGCACTCAGCGCCACGGATCGGCTTCGAACATCGGCTCGCGCTCGGGGCGGCGATCGCTGTAGGGATCGTAGCCGTCGTCGTCCTCGTTCTCGGCACGGATGTAGGGGTCGCGCGGCTTGGGTGCCGGTTTGGACGTGGGCTTGGGTGCCGGCGCGCTTGTCTTGATCTCGTCTTTCATCTGAATAGCTCCTTGCATCGCATCCGTTCAACATCACCGATTGTCGCACGAAAAAGGGCGGCGGACCCAATTGGATCCGCCGCCCTTAGCGTTTAGAGACGACTGGCAGGTTTTAAGGCATCTCCCAAAAATCTACTCTGCGTCGGGGACCTCGTAGGTGGCCGCCGGCGTGTTGTCGCACACGACGGTAAAGCCGCCGTCCTTGTCGGCATCGACCGTCACCTGATCGCCCTCGCGCACCGTGCCGTCGATGATAGCGGCGGCGATGGCATCCACGACCTCGCGCTGAACCAGACGCTTGAGCGGACGGGCGCCAAAGACCGGGTCCAGGCCGCCCACGGCGAGCATCTGCTTGGCCGCCGGGGTGATGGCAAGCGTCATGCGCTCCTTGGCCAGACGCGCGCGGACGTCGGCGAGCTGGATGTCGACGATCTTCTCGATCTGCGCCATACCGAGCGGATGGAACACCACGATATCGTCGATACGGTTGAGGAACTCGGGGCGGAAGGTCTGAGCCATGGCAGCGTCGACCTGATGGCGCATCTCCTCCTCGTCCTTACCGGACAGATCGGCGATGGCCTTGGAGCCCACGTTGGACGTCATGATGATAATCGTGTTCTTGAAGGACACCTGGCGACCCTGGCCATCGGTCAGACGACCGTCATCAAGCACCTGCAACAGCACGTTAAAGACATCCGGATGAGCCTTCTCCATCTCGTCGAGCAAGATCACAGAGTACGGACGACGGCGCACGGCCTCGGTGAGCTGGCCGCCCTCGTCGTAGCCCACGTATCCCGGAGGCGCACCAATCAGACGCTGGACGCTGAACTTCTCCATATACTCGGACATGTCGATACGCACGAGCGCGCGCTCGTCATCGAACAGGCACTCGGCCAGCGCCTTGGCGAGCTCGGTCTTGCCCACGCCGGTGGGGCCCAGGAAGAAGAAGCTGCCGATGGGCTTGTCCGGATCGGAGAGGCCCGCACGGCTGCGGCGCACGGCCGCGGCAACGGCGGAGACGGCCTCATCCTGACCGATGACGCGCTTATGCAGCTCGCCCTCCAGGCCCTTGAGCTTGTCGAGCTCGCCCTGCATCATCTTGGACACGGGCACGCCGGTCCAGGCGCTCACGACCTCGGCGATCTCATCGGAGGTCACCTGCTCGTTGAGGCCCTCGCCGTCCTGCTGCTTTTGCGCCTCGAGCGCGGCCTCGGAATCCTGAATCTGCTGCTGCAGGCCCGGAATCACGGAGTAGCGCAGCTCGGACGCACGACCCAAATCGCCGTTGCGCGTCGCACGCTCCTCCTCGCTCTTGGCCTCGTCAAGCTGGCTCTTAAGCTCCTGCACGTGGTCGATGGTGTTCTTCTGGTTGAGCCAGCCGGCCTTTTGCACGTTGAGTTTTTCCTGGACCTCGGCAATCTCCTGGCGCAGGGCCTCCAGACGCTCCTTGGAGGCGTCATCGGTCTCTTTCATGAGCGCCTGTTCCTCGATCTGCAGCTGAGTGAGCTGACGCGTGGTGGCGTCGATCTCGACCGGCATGCTGTCGAGTTCCATGCGCAGGCGGCTTGCCGCCTCATCGACCAGATCGATGGCCTTGTCGGGCAGGAAGCGGTCGGCGATGTAGCGATCGGAGAGGTCGGCAGCTGCCACGAGCGCGCTATCGGTGATATGCACACCGTGGAAGATCTCGTACTTCTCCTTCAGACCACGCAGGATCGAAATGGTGTCCTCGACGGTAGGCTCGCTCACCATAACGGTCTGGAAACGACGGGCGAGCGCCGCGTCCTTCTCGATGTACTTGCGGTATTCGTCGAGCGTGGTCGCGCCGATCGCGTGCAGGTCGCCACGGGCGAGCGCCGGCTTCAGGATATTGCCGGCGTCCATGGAGCCCTCGGTGGCACCCGCGCCCACGATGGTGTGGAGCTCATCGATGAACAGGATGACCTTGCCCTCGGACTTCTGGACTTCCTTGAGTACGGCCTTCAAGCGGTCCTCGAACTCGCCGCGGTACTTGGCGCCGGCGACCAGCGCGCTCATGTCGAGCTCGATAAGGTCGCGGTCGCGCAGGGTGCTCGGCACGTCGCCGGCCACGATACGCTGGGCGATGCCCTCGACGATGGCCGTCTTGCCGACGCCCGGCTCACCGATGAGCACGGGGTTGTTCTTGGTGCGACGGGACAGGACCTGGATGGTGCGGCGAATCTCATCGGTACGGCCGATGACCGGGTCGAGCTTGCCGGCGCGGGCCAGATCGCAGATGTTGCGACCGTACTGCTCCAGTGCCTCAAACTGAGTCTTGTCCTCGGCAGACGTCACGCGGTCATCGCCACGCAGCTCCTCGTAGACTTGCTCGATGCGTTCCTTGGTGACGCCGGCGTCGCGCAGCACGCGGCCCGCCTCGCCCTTGTCCTCGGCAAGCGCCATCAGCAGATGCTCAGTCACCACAAAGCTGTCGCCCATCTTGGTGGCCTTCTTCTCGGCCTTTTCGATGACGCGGACGAGCTCGTTGGACAGGCCCATCTGCTGGCCCTCGCCCGAAACCTTGGGCGCGTGGTCGATGGCATCCTGTGTGGAGCGTGCGAGCTGAGCCGGGTCGGCACCGATGCGCTCGATGATCACGGAGATATTGCGCTCGCCGGCACCGAGCAGGGCAGACAGCAGATGAATCGGCTCCACCGCGCCGGCCTGCGCGTCAGCGGCCGTGCTCATGGCGGTCTGCAGCGCCTCGCGCGACGTCATTGCTAGCTTATCGATTCTCATGGAATCACCTCTCTTGGGGCGGCCGCCCTACGGGGCGGCTTCACGTTGTTCGAGAAGTATTGTTGCCAGCTTTGTGCGATCTTATACACAAATCTAAGTCTCTATATATAAGATTTTCTGAGTGATTAAGAGATAGGGGTAAAGATGTCGGCCCGCCGCCGCACAGGTGCGCTACCGTCTCAATCTGTAACATCTATCGACCGTTTCTGGCTCCAGATGTTACAGATCGAGACGAATTGTTCAGCGGCACCCGTTTGTCTCAATCTGTAACATCTACTCGGCAAATAGAGCTCTATCTGTTACAAATCGAGACGAACAGAAGACACCCGAATCGAAAATCTAAATCTGTAACACCAGGCCCACTTTTAGCGGCCAAGATGTTACAAGTCGAGACAAACCGAGAACCACCACAAAGGTGCCTGTCCCCTTTGTGGTGATCCAGAGAAGAATCAGCCCCGATTAAAAGAGGCGGCATCAAGCCCAGTCTACGTTTGGCGATCCCAAAACCCAACGAGAACGCAGCGATGGAATCGAGAACCGACAATAGCCCGTTCGCACAGATAGAGGCGGAGATTCAAGGTCAGAGCCCGGCTTAAACGGCTTAGCTATCGCACGCCACAATGTTCTCGTCGTCCTCCCTATCGTATTTATAGTGCTTATAGTGAAAATAGCGAGTTTAGTGAGAATAGTATCGCTCAAGACTCGTGGACTCAATTATTGACCTCCCGCCCAGAATGAGTGGGGCAATTATTTCTATTAGAGGTCAAATCGAAGCCCAATAGGGCCTTTTAGCCCTCTCATTCCGGGCGGTCGCTTTCTTTTGAATATTGTCGTAAGCTTGTATCATTTATCTTAATGATTGCATATTGCATGAGAGGTGCCCCACCGTGAAACGCTCCACCTATATCGGCCTGCTCGTCTTAGCGTTTGCAATTACCGCAGTCGGCGTGGGCATTATCTATCTCGCATTTCTCCCTGCCTCGGCAACGCAGGCGGCGGTTGAAACCGTAAGCTACCCCATCGAAATCCTCACCGATATCGTCAAACCCGATTCAATCACCGTCGATTTCGACGATACGCCCGCAGCGCTTGGGGTCAGTAACTATCCCCGAATCGAACTTGGAGCCACGCGCTATACCCAAGATGAGCAGCTTATCGGCAAGGCAACCAGTTTACTCAAAGGCAAGACGTTTAAGCGATGGTACGGCGCCGCAATATATCGAGCCAAGAAAGGCCAAATGAATGGCGGGTATTATTCGACCCTTGAACTCGATGCGGCAAACGGGAGCAGACTGTGCAACGTTTCATACGACCCCGGCTACGTGGACAACGAAGGGCCGGGAGTCTATATCTCGGATGGCAACGTGATCTACGTCATGGAAGGCGACCAGACGGCAGTCGTCGATTTTATGGATCGGTGTACCGAGGATGCCTACGAACAAACTTGCGAGCCCGATCCACAGACAGCGCGCGACAGTGGCTCAGCACGCACTTGGCTATTTGACGATGAAATAACCTGGGCCCCATCGAAATAAGGACCCGCCAGGCAGGCACCTTTGTGGTGGTTTCGGTTCCGATGTTCCACTGTCTCGATCTGTAACATCTAGCGGCCCTTTTCAATCCTAGATGTTACAGATCGAGATGAAATGATCGGCGGCGATTGTTTGTCTCAATCTGTAACAGCCGCTCGTCAAATAGGGGCCCAGATGTTACAGGTCGAGACAAACGGAACCACCGCAAAGGCACCTATGAACTGCGCCCCGAAACTTGGACTGAATAAATAGCGACTACGCCGCAAGGGCCCGGTTCCGGAACTCCTCCGGCGTCAGGCCCTTCAATCTTACCTGCCTGCGCCGCGTGTTCCAATGGGCTATGTACTCCTCCAGGTCGCGCTTGAAGTCCTCGAAGCTGCCCCACTCCCTGCCGCGGTAGAACTCGTCCTTCACGTGGCCGAAGAGCTGCTCGGTGGCGGCGTTGTCGATGCAGTTCCCCTTGCGCGACATGCTCTGGGTGATGCCCGCCCCCTCCAGCCTGGAGGTGTAGGACTCGTGCTGGTACTGCCAGCCCATGTCCGAGTGCATGGTCGGCGCCGCCCCGCCGGGCAGGGCCTCGAGGAGCCGGTCGAGCATCCTGTGCTGCTGGGCGAGGTCCGGCGAGGTCGATATGTCGCTCGCCACGATCTCCTTCGTGCAGAAGTCGAGCACCGGGGCCCAGTAGGCCTTGGCGCCGGCGACCTTGAACTCGGTGACGTCGGTGCCGAGCTTCTGCCACGGCCCCTCGGCGCCGAAGTCCCTCGCGATGACGTTCTCGAACGTGCTCCCCACGAGCCCCCTGTAGGAGCTGTACCGGCGGCGGGAGCCCCGGCGGCGTATCCCGCACCGGATGCCCATCTCGCGCATCATCTTGAGCACGGTCTTGTCGGCCACGACCGCGCCCAGCTCGGCACGCAGGCACATGGCTATCTGCCGGTGCCCGCAGCCGTTGGCGGTGCGCGAGAATATCTCGGCCGCGGCGTCGCGCAGTTCGGGCCTGGTCGGCCTCCGCGGGTGCGCCAGCGCGTAGTAGTAGGTCGACCTCCTGAGCCCCGAGCACTCCAGCAGGTGGCGCAGGGAGTGCCCCTCCGCCCTCAGCGCCCTCACCGCCTCGGCCGCCGCCCTGGTCAGAGCCCGTCCCGCTCGACCAGGGCGCGCAATTTTTTTAGGTAGGCGACCTCGGCCTCGAGCCTGCGGCAGCGCTCCTCGAGCTCCTGCTCGCGGGTGCGGGCCCGGGGCTTCGACCTCGACCCCCTCGGCCTGCCCTTCGGTCCGGGCCGCAGCGCCTCGGCGCCGCCCTCGCGGTAGAGCCTGCACCAGCGCTCCAGTGGGGACTTCGACCTGATCCCGAACTCGGCCATGGCGTCGGTCTTCGCCATCCCGCCGTCGACCACGGCCGACGCCGCGGCGACCCTCTGCTCGAATGTGTACCTGGATTGTTTCCCGCCCATGGACAGCAGCGCCTCGCTTCCGAACGCCCGATATACCCACTGCCATTCTCTCACGGTCTCGCGGGGGACGGACAGAGCCTCGGCCGCCGGCTTGCAGCCGACGCCGGCGTCGAAGAGCTCGACGGCCCGCCTCCTGGACTCCAGGTCGTGCTTCACCCTGAGGTCTATACTCATGGAAAACCTCCCATTTCCCGATGTCCAAGAAATGGGAGGCAGTTCACCTACCCCTTCATGGTGGTTTTCGACAAAAGAAGCCGCCCCGATAACAGAGGCGGCATCAAGCAGGTCTATTTATTAGCGTCCCTCAAGACCCAACGAGAACGCAGAAATGTAGCCCGGGGCTTACCCTTTCCCGAACGCGACCCTCGCGAAGCGCGTGAGCGGGCGGGAAAGGGTAAGCCCCGGGCGGACAATTAAGTGCGTTACTCGGCAGCGGCCTTGAACTTGTTGTAGTTGATCAGGCAGCCAGCCTTGACGATGGCACGCTCCTCTGCCGTCATATCGGCAATGTAGAGCTCGATCTGCTCAACCGCACCGTCGGCACGCACCACGTAGGCGGCGATGTCCTTTAGGTCGTCATCGAGCGCAGCGCGAATCCCCGGCACGAAGACATAGTCGCCCACCTCGAAGTTGGGCTCGGCCTCCATCTGGAAGGGCACCATGCCCCAGTTCATCACGTTGGAGCGATAGCGCTTGGTGGCGTACTCGTGGACGATGTTGGCCAGGCCGCCAATTACGCGCTGGCAGCTCGCGGCCTGCTCGCGGGCAGAACCGTCACCGGGCTTCTTGGCATAGAGCATCGAGCCGTACTCGGTCGCCTTGGCGTCGGCCGCGACACCCGCGCCGGCCAGCGCCTCAAACACACCGGCAAGCTCGGCATCGAGCGCCGCCAGGTCGCCCGCGGCCTCGCCGGCAACGCGACGCTTCTCCACGGCATCGACCTCCTTGGAACGACCCACGTAGGCCGGGTCGCGGCGGCTCAGCGTAAACTCGGCCAGACCCAGCGGGTTGGAGCGGAAGGAGCTCGTCTCGCCCGAAGGAATGAGCTCGTCGGTCGTGGTGACCGGGTCCATGATCTTGGAGCACACCTTGAGCAGGATATCGTCGCCGAGGGGCTCCATCGCGGGCCACGGCTTGATGTTGGGGCCTTCGACCAGCTCGTCGGCAGGCTCCGCCTTGCCAAAGCCCCAGTACACGCGCTTTTTGTACGGTGCGTCGTCAAAGGTGTACTCGCAGGCCTCGTCCCAAGTCTCCTCGGGCAGGTCGGTCGCCGGCGTCAGGACGCCGCCGTTGGCAGCCGTCGCCGCAATGGAGCGGGCATCCATCAGGGCCACGGCGCTCAGCTGGCCATTACCCGGCTTGGAACCCTCGCGGTTGGGGAAATTGCGCGTGGTGTGGCGGATGGACAGGCCGTTGTTGGCAGGCGTGTCGCCGGCGCCAAAGCACGGGCCGCAGAACGCCGTGCGCACGATCGCGCCGGCCTCCATAAGGTCGTAGATATAGCCACGGCGTGTAAGCTCGAGCGCCACGGGCTGGCTTGTGGGATAGACCGACAGCGAGAACTCGCCGCAGCCGGTGTTGGCGCCCTTGAGCACGCGGGCAGCCTGGACCACGGAGTCGTAGTTGCCGCCCGAGCAGCCGGCGATAACGCCCTGCTGCACGCGCAGTTTGCCGTCGACGATCTTGTCGAGCAGGCTAAAGTGCGTCTTGCCCTCGCCGATCTTGGCGGCCTCGAGTTCCACCTCGTGCAGGATGTCCTCGAGGTTCTCGTTGAGCTCGTCGATCTCAAAGCCGTTGGAAGGATGGAACGGCAGCGCGATCATGGGCTTGATGCTCGACAGGTCGACCTCGACGCAGCCGTCGTAGTAGGCGACATCGGCGGGCTTGAGTTCGCGGTAGTCGTCGCCGCGGCCGTGCATGGTCAAAAACGCGTGCGTATCCTCGTCGGTAGCCCAGATGCTCGACAGGCAGGTGGTCTCGGTGGTCATGACGTCAACGCCGTTGCGGTAGTCGGTCGTCATGCTCGCGATGCCGGGGCCCACGAACTCCATGACTTTGTTCTTGACGTAACCCTTGGCAAAGACGGCACGGATGATGGCGAGCGCCACATCGTGCGGGCCAACGCCGGGGCGCGGGGCGCCCGTGAGGTAGATGGCCACGACGCCGGGATAGGCGACATCGTAGGTGTCGCGCAGCAGCTGCTTTGCCAGCTCGCCACCACCCTCGCCCACGGCCATGGTGCCCAGGGCGCCGTAGCGGGTGTGCGAGTCGGAACCCAAGATCATCTTGCCGCAGCCGGCGAAGTTCTCACGCATAAAGGAATGGATGACCGCGATATGGGGCGGAACGAAGATGCCGCCGTACTTTTTGGCAGCCGAGAGGCCAAAGACGTGGTCGTCCTCGTTGATGGTGCCGCCCACGGCGCACAGCGAGTTGTGGCAGTTGGTGAGCACGTAGGGCAGCGGGAACTGCTCCATGCCCGAGGCGCGCGCCGTCTGGATGATGCCGACGAAGGTGATGTCGTGGCTCGCCATGGCATCGAAGCGAATCTTGAGCGTCTCGGGGTCGCCGGACGTATTGTGTGCCTGAAGGATCGAATACGCGATGGTGCCGCGCTTGGCATCCTCGGGCGTCTGCGTAATACCGCGCTCGGCAGCCTCGGCCTCAGGCACAACCTCGCTGCCGTTACGCAGGTAGATGCCGTCCTCGTACAGCTTGACCATACTGTCTCCCACTCTGCCCAAAAGATTTGGGCGCATAGCATACATTCGTTCAATATCGTGCCATAGAACGGTTGCGAGTGGGTTACGAATCTACACGTTCACTTTATCTCGGTAAAGCAAAGGACGAGCCCGGTGTAGGCCGGCAGATTTGGTGCAAGAGTGTCCCTTTCGACTAGTCATTTAAGAACGTCCCCAATGACTACCCTACCGTATCCGGAGCAAGGCAACGCCGCAGGTAGAGGACGGACAGCGAGCGACGTCCAGGGCGAACAAGTTGGCATGAAAAAGGCGAGGCATTGACCTTCTGGTCATGCCTCGCCTTTTGAATGACAAATTGTCGCCCTGGGCGGCGCGCAGCGTCGGCCGGTTACGGCGTTTGGTAAAACGCCGTAACCTAGAGATCCCCGCCTGCGCCCAAAAGCTTGCGCATGACCTGTTCGGGGTTAACCGAGCCATCGCGCGGGGCCAGGGCGGTGATCTTCTTCTGCATCTTGTACTCGTGCAGCTCGTCCTCGAGCTGGCGCACGCGGGCACGGAGTTTTTCGTTCTCGCGCTCGCGCTCCTCGGCACGCTCCTTCATATCGAGGATGCGCACCACGCCGGCAAGGTTGATGCCCTCGTCAGTCAGCTGGTTGATGAGCTCCAGGCGCTCGATATCGGCACGCGAATACAGACGCGTGTTGCCGCCCGAGCGCTGGGGGTTCACCAAGCCCTTGGACTCGTAGACGCGCAGAGTCTGCGGATGCATGCCGGTCAGCTCGGCCGCCACGCTGATCATGTACAGCGGTTTGTTCCTATTGTCCTCGGCCATGCTACCTGACCCCTTTCCGTCTCGTTATCGTCCATCATAAGCCTGCGGGCGCGGGCGTGCGCCACGACCGCCCTAGTACGTCGCCTTGTAACGGTTGACCTTCTCGCGGTAGTCGCGCGTGTCGGCCTCGCGCAGCTTGGTCATGGCATCGCGCTCGTCATCGGACAGGTTCGTGGGAACCTGCACTTTGATCTCGACGAGCAGCGCACCCGTGCGGCCACGGTGCTTAACGTCGGGCGCACCCATCTCCTTAAAGCGGAACTTCTTGCCCGTCTGGGTGCCAGCGGGCACCTTCAGACGAACCGTCGCGCCGCCGGGCGTGGGCACATCCACCGTGCAGCCGAGCGCCGCCTCGTAGACCGAGATCGGCACCTCCATGGTCACATCGGCACCCTTGCGCTTAAACAGCGGGTGCTCCTCCACATGCGTGGTCACGACCAGGTCGCCGCGCTCGCCGCCGGCAACGCCATACTCGCCGCGACGCTTGTAGCGTAGCTTGCCGCCGTCGACCGCGCCCGCGGGCACCGAGACCGTAATGGTCTGCTGCTCGCCTGTCGAGGGAATGCGATAGGTGACCTTGTGCGTCACGCCGCGAAACGCGTCCTCGGCCGTCACATCGACGGTCAGCGACAGGTCGCCGCCCTTGCGAGCGCGGCTGCGACCCGCGCCGGCGCCGGCAGCGCCCGCAGCCCCGGCAAAGCCCGAGCCCCAATCGCTGCCCCAGGCGCCGTTGCCGCTAAAGATGCTGTCGAAGATATCGCCCCAGCCGCTGGCGCCCGCGCCGGCACCGTAGCTGCCGCCATACGCGCCGCCCGCGCCCGGCATGCCGCCAAACATGAGCATTTGGTCGTACTCTTTGCGCTTCTTCTCGTCCGAAAGCGTCTCGTAGGCCTCGCTGATCTCCTTGAACTTGGCCTCGTCGCCGCCAGCATCGGGGTGATATTTTTGCGCGAGCTTACGAAACGCGCTCTTGATCTCTTTGTCGGAGGCGCTCTTGGATACGCCCAGGATGTCATAGAAGGTTTTGCCTGCAGCCATCGTAGCTCCTCTCCTGTTACGTCCGCCGCCCATGCAGACGACGGCTCATGCTTTCATATGGCACTAGGTCAGAAAGGGCCCCGGGTGTTGCCCCGGGGCCCTTCTCAATTACTCCTCGGTGCTCTCGGCCGTATCGGCCGCAGCATCCTCGGGCGCCGCTTCGGGCTCCGGTGCGGGGCGCTTCTCGCCGCCGTAGGTCACCGTCACCATCGCGGAACGCAGAATACGATCTGCCATGCGGTAGCCCTTCTGGTACACGTCGTTGACGGTCTCGTCGTACTGCGATGCGTCCTCGACGCGACCCACAGCCTGGTGCTCGAGCGGATCGAACGCCTCGCCCTTGGGGTCGATGGGCTCAACGCCCTCGTGCGCGAACACGTCGAGCAGCTTGGCATGAACCGCGTCAACGCCATCGACGAACTGCTTAAAGTCGTCGGAAAGCTCTTGGCTGCGGGCATGGTCGATCGCGCGCTCGATATCGTCGATCACCGGCAACAGCGCGGTGACAAGCTTCTCGGTCGCGCGCTCGCGCTCGACGATACGCTCATTGGCGGTGCGGCGACGGAAGTTCTCCCAGTCGGCCTGCAGACGGGCGGTGCGCTCGGTGGCGTCCTTTGCCTTGTCCTCGGCGGCCTTCTGAGCCTCTGCCGCAGCATCGAGCTCGTTGCGCACGTCGGCAAGCTCTTTCTGAGCCTGCTCGAACTTGAGCTTAAAGTCGTTGTCGGCGGCTTCCTCACCGGCGCGGATAGCGGCTTCCACCATCTCGTCCTCGGTCATCGTCGCCTCCTTGTTGGAATCCTCTACTTGGTTCTCGGCAGCCTCGGCGGCCGGGGCCTCGTTGGCCTCGGTATCGTCAACGGCCTCTACGGGAATCTTCACGTCCTTCTCCTCAGAGTCAACGGGGGCGGCACCAACGGCGGCCGCCTCCGTGCGAGCTTTACGAGCGGACATGATTACTTGTCCTCGTCGTCCACAACCTCGTAGTCGGCATCGACGACGTCATCGTCGGCAGGCTGGGCGCCGGCGGCACCGTCGGTCTGCTGCTGAGCGTCGGCGTAGACAACCTGGGCCAGCTCGTAGGCCACGGACTGCAGGGACTCGCCGGCGGCCTTGATGGCCTCGACGTCAGAGCCCTCGAGCGCCTTCTTGGCGTCGGCGATAGCGGCCTCTGCCTTGGACTTCACATCGGCGGAAACCTTGTCGCCCAGCTCGTTGAGGGTCTGCTCGGTGGAGTAGCACAGGCTGTCGGTCTGGTTGCGGACCTCGACCTCTTCCTTCTGCTTCTTGTCCTCCTCGGCATGAGCCTCGGCGTCCTTGACCATACGATCGACTTCGTCGTCGGACAGAGCAGTGGAGCCGGAAATGGTGATCTGCTGCTCCTTGCCGGTGCCCTTGTCCTTAGCGGAGACCTTGACGATACCGTTGGCGTCGATGTCGAAGGTGACCTCGATCTGCGGCACGCCGCGGCGGGCAGCCGGGATACCGGTCAGCTGGAACTTACCGAGCGACTTGTTGTCGCGGGCAAGCTCGCGCTCGCCCTGGAGCACGTTAATCTCGACGCTGGTCTGGTTGTCGGCAGCGGTGGAGTAGACCTCGGTCTTGGAGGTCGGGATCGTGGTGTTGCGGTCGATCATCTTGGTCATGATGCCGCCCATGGTCTCGACGCCCAGCGACAGCGGGGTAACGTCGAGCAGCAGGATGCCCTCGACGTCGCCGGTGAGCACGCCGCCCTGGACGGCAGCGCCGTCGGCAACGACCTCGTCGGGGTTCACGGACATGTTGGGCTGCTTGCCGGTCATGGTCTTGACGAGCTCCTGGACGGCGGGCATACGGGTGGAGCCGCCGACGAGGATGACCTCGGTCAGATCGGAGAGCTTAAGCTTGGCGTCGCGCAGGGCATTGGTGACAGGCTGCTTGCAGCGCTCGAGCAGGTCGCGGGTGATCTTCTCGAACTCGGCGCGGGTCAGCGTGTAGTTGAGGTGCAGCGGGCCGGACTGGTTCATGGTAATGAACGGCAGGTTGATGGTGGTCTGCTGGGCGGCGGAGAGCTCCTTCTTGGCGTTCTCGGCGGCCTCCTTCAGACGCTGCAGGGCCATGGGGTCCTGACGCAGGTCGACACCGTTCTCCTGCTGGAACTTATCGGCCATCCAGTCGATGACGCGCTGATCCCAGTCGTCGCCGCCCAGGTGGTTATCGCCCGAGGTGGACAGAACCTCAAACACGCCGTCGGCGAGGTCGAGGATGGAGACGTCGAAGGTGCCGCCGCCCAGGTCGAAGACCAGGATGCGCTGGTCGGTGCCCTGCTTGTCCAGGCCATAGGCAAGAGCAGCAGCGGTCGGCTCGTTGACGATACGCTTGACGTTGAGGCCAGCGATCTTACCGGCGTCCTTGGTGGCCTGACGCTGGGCGTCGTTGAAGTAGGCCGGGACGGTGATGACGGCGTCGGTGACGGTCTCGCCCAGATACTTCTCGGCGTCAGCCTTCATCTTGGCGAGCGTCATGGCGCTCACCTGCTCGGCGGTGTAATCCTTGCCCTCGATATCGACGACGGCACGGCCACCCTGGCCCTCCTTGACCTCATACGGCACGGTCTTGATCTCGGAGGTGCACTCGGAGTACTTGCGGCCCATGAAGCGCTTGATGGAGAACACGGTGTTCTTGGGGTTGGTGACAGCCTGGTTCTTAGCGGCCTTACCCACGACGCGGTCGCCGTCGGCACGGAAGCCCACGACGGACGGGGTGGTGCGGTCGCCCTCGGCGTTCACGATAATGGTCGGAGAACCGCCCTCGAGAACGGCCATAGCGGAGTTAGTAGTACCAAGGTCGATACCAAGAATCTTACTCATTAGAAATTCCCTCTCTCTTTTGCGTTCGCGCCGCCTCGACGATCTGTCGCGCGGCGCTTCGGCTTGTCTTTCAGGATGTAGTGTATCCCCTTATGGGCCGGAATATACAAAATCTAAGTCAATTCATATAAGATTTCTTATTGCTGAGAGTTTAGGTTCTTAAATGCGCAGGTAGATGCGCTGAATGAGTTCTCGGCAAATCTATCGAGATCTATGTAGAGATGGCTGAGGCTTGGGTCTGGAACCCCTCGGGATGGCCCTGCGGAAAGCAAATCCCGGTTTGAGCGTGAATTCCGGGCTGCAGTTTCCGCAACCAAGGCCCTCGGGAAAATAGATCCCAGTCTGAGTGTGGATTCTGGGTCGCAGTTTCCGCCAGAGGGCTCGACCGGAAAGCGCGACCCGTTTTGGACGCCAATTCTGGATTGCGCTTTCCAAAAGCTCGCTCAATAGCTCAATATCTCAAGTCACCTTTAGCTAACATTTGCGCAGCTCAACGGCCCCACCTGCGCGTTTTTTAGTAAACCTTGGCATACTCGGCGAACGGTATGAAGATGCCGGCCAGAGGGTATTGCAAACGGTCGCTCCCGTGGTATGTTTTTGCCCGAATCAAACCGGCGCGCATCGTCTGTAGCGTCGGTCAACAGAGAGGAAACTACCATGGCTCATCCCGTAATTGATGCCGACGAGTGCATCGCTTGTGGCGTTTGCGTCGACTCCTGCCCCGCTGGCGTTCTGGAGCTCCAGGACGTCGCTACCGTCGCTGACGAGGACTCCTGCGTCGCCTGTGGCGCTTGCCAGGACGCTTGCCCCGCCGGCGCGATCACCGAGATCGTCGAGGAGTAACAACTCCCCCACTTGCACACTCAAAAGTACACCGTGCACAAAAAAGGAGGCTTCCGCATCGCCGCGGAGGCCTCCTTTTGCATATGTGGGCAGCTAATTTGGAGCGGGACCCTTGGCAGTTGCGGTGGAATAGTTCCTGTTTTATGTCTTGGATGCCGATTTTAGGAACTATTTCACCGCAACTTATAGATGCGGCGTCGACTAGGACAAATCGTCTTCGTAGGGCATCAGGTCTGCTAGGTAGCCTTTTTCCTTGAGCATCGCCTCGATCTCGTCGAGGGTCTGTTCGTCCTCCGCTGCAATGCGATGGAAGTGGTAGCCGCTGGTCACCGTCAGCAGCGGAAAGCTCTTGCCGCTCTCGATATCGCGCAGATAGCGCTCGACATCGCGACGATTGCGGATGTCCAGGTCGGCCGTAATCTTACCGTACACGCGGTGATTGACAATCACGTTGAGCACGGCGCCGCCGGCGTCGACGATACTCGTGAGCTCATCGCCTGCCTGATCCACGCTGTGGCGAACCTTGACCAAGCGCGTAGGCACGGCGGGGCTGCTGGGGGCCTCCTGCAGCACGTAGCCGCGGTTGGTCGCCACGATATCGTGCCCATCGGCGCGCAGCAGGGCGATGTCCTGCACCACGATCTGGCGGCTCACACCCACCTCGCGGGCAAGCGCGCTGCCCGATACGGGCCCCTTGGCCCCCTCGAGCACGGCCATGATGGCACGGCGACGCTCGCGGGCGTTCATTATTTACCGTCCAGCAGACGCAGGTGCTTAAGCGAGAGGTCGAGGATCGGCGCGGAGTGCGTCAGGGCGCCCGAGCTAATAAAGTCAACGCCCAGGTCGGCAAGCGCGCGGATATTGCTGGCATCCACGTTGCCCGAGCACTCGGTCTTGGCGCGGCCGGCGATAAGTTCAATAGCGGCGGCCATGTCGTCATGGGTCATGTTGTCGAACATGATGATGTCGGCGCCGGCCTCCACGGCCTCGCGCACCATGTCCAGGTTCTCGCACTCGATCTCGACCGTCGTGGTAAACGATGCATGGGCGCGCGCCATCTCGATCGCGCGCGTCACGCCACCGGCGGCATCGATGTGGTTGTCCTTGAGCATGACGGCCGTCGACAGGTTGTAACGGTGGTTGCTGCCGCCGCCAATCTCAACCGCCGCCTTCTCAAACACGCGCATGCCCGGTGTGGTCTTGCGCGTGTCGACGAGCACGGTCTTGGTTCCCTCGAGCGCCGCGGCCATGCTGTGCGTATAGGTAGCGATGCCGCTCATGCGCTGCAGGTAGTTGAGCGCCACGCGCTCGCCCGAAAGCAGCACACGCGCATCGCCGCGCACCTGACCCACGTGGTCGCCGGCATGCACCTCGTCACCGTCGGCAACATCAAACAGCACCGAGCTCTGCGAATCCAGCAGCTCAAAGGTGCGAGCGAACACATCCAGGCCGGCGATGATGCCATCGGCTTTGGCGATAAGCTCCACCGTGGCGGGACGCGCCGTGGGGCACACGCTCGCCGTGCTCACGTCCTCAAACGTAATGTCCTCGCGCAGAGCCTGCAGAATCAGATCGTCGACGACGAGCTTCATGGTAATGGGATTCATGGTCTACTCCTCCACGGCCTGCGTGCCGGCGGCACGGGCCAAATCATCGATTGCCAGGGTGTCGGCGCCCAGGGCGCGATGACGGCCATCGAGCGCGGGATCGCCTGCCTGCTCCACGGCCAGTGACTCGCCGGTACGCATATACCACGCGGCGCGACGACCCCAGACCAGCGCCTCGAGCAGGCTGTTTGAAGCCAGGCGATTCTTGCCATGAACGCCGTTGCAGGCCGTCTCGCCGGCGGCGTAGAGCTCGGGCATCGAGGTGCGGCCGTCCTTGTCGACCCACACGCCGCCCATAAAGTAGTGCTGCGTGGGCGTAACGGGGATGGGCTCGTCCAAGATGTCGCGGCCGTCCTCCAGGCAGCGCGCGCGGATATTGGCAAAGTGCCCGGTCACCACGTCGCGCTCGACGGGGGCAAAGCTCAGCCACTCGTGCTCGGTGTCATCCTGCTTCATCTGCTCGCGGATGGCGGCGGCGACCACATCGCGCGGCTGCAACTCGTCGGTAAAACGCTCGCCGGCGGCGTTGAGCAAAATCGCGCCCTCGCCGCGGCAGCTCTCGCTGATCAGGAACGTGCGACCCGGCTGCGGCGAGAACAGACCCGTGGGATGGATCTGCACGTAGTCCAGGTGCTCCATCTTAATGCCATGCTCCTGAGCGATGTAGCAGGCGTCGCCCGTGAGCTGCGGGTAGTTGGTCGAGTGGTCGTACACGCCGCCAATGCCACCCGTCGCCCACAGCGTGTGGCGGGCATGGATCTTAAACGGCTTACCGGCATGCACGCCCTCAACGGCATTTGCCAGCTCGTCGGCGGGGCGAACCGAGTTGTCCTCGTCCACGGCTACGGCGACGACGCCGGTGCACACCGTGGCGCCATCGCGCTCGCCCGTTAGGATGTCGGTCATGGCCACGTGCTCCAAAATCTGCACGTTGTCCAGCTTGCGGACGGCCTGGAGCAGCTTAGTCGTGATCTCCTTGCCGGTGATGTCGGCATGGAAGGCGATGCGCGGACGGCTATGCGCGCCCTCGCGGGTAAAGTCGAGGCTGCCGTCAGCCCTGCGCTCAAAATCCACGCCCATGGCCAGCAGGTCGTTGATGACCGAGCGGCTCGAGCGAATCATGATGTCGACGCTCTCGCGGCGGTTCTCGTAGTGGCCGGCGTGCATGGTGTCCTCAAAGAAGGCATCGTAGTCCGAGCCTTCGGGCAGCACGCAGATGCCGCCCTGCGCGAGCATCGAATCGCACTCATCGACCGCGCCCTTGGAGAGCATGATCACGCGCGTGCTCGTCGGCAGATTGAGGGCCGCGTACAGACCCGCTACGCCGCAGCCGGCAATGACGACGTCGCACTCCATATCGGGGTATTGCTTGGTTTCCACAGGAATCCTCTCCCTTGAATGTGACATAAGGGACCGTCCCTCATGCAACATTGTTCTAGCGTGCTGCGTACTCGAGCATACGGTCGAGCGTGAGCTTGGCCTGGTCTGCTGCCTCGTCCGAGACGCCGATCTGCACCTCGCCCTCGCCCGTCTCCAGGCAGCGCACGAGCTTTTCGAGCGTGATGAGGTCCATGTTGACGCAGGTGGGCTGCACCGCGGGGAAATAGAACTTCTTGCCGGTGCCCTGGCAGCGGCGCTCGAGCTCGTAGAGCACGCCGCGGACCGTCACGATAATGAACTCGCTCGCGTCGGACTCCTCGGCATACTTGATGATGCCGGCGGTGGAGCCGATGTAGTCGGCCTCGGCCAGAACGTCGGCCTTGCACTCAGGATGCGCCAGCACGAGCGCGTCGGGGTGGGCCTCCGTCGCGTCGACGATCTGCTCGACGGTGATGATGTGATGGCGTGGGCAGTAGCCGTTGTTGAGGATGACGTGCTTTTGCGGCACCTGCTCGGCTACGAAGCGTCCCAGGTTTTGGTCGGGAATGAACAGGATATGCTGCTGCGGCAGCTCGGACACGATCTTAACGGCGTTGGAACTGGTGACGCACACGTCGCTCCAGCTCTTGATCTCGACCGTGGAGTTGACGTAGCACACCACGGCCAGGTCGTCGCCGTACTCGGCGCGCGCCGCGTCAACCGTCTCGCGCTTGACCATGTGCGCCATGGGACAGTCTGCGCCCGGCTCGGGCAGCAGCACGGTCTTAGTGGGATTGAGCAGCTTGGCGCTCTCGCCCATAAACTCCACGCCGCACAACACGATGGTCTGCTGCGGCAGGCTCTTGGCGAGCTTTGCCAGGTAGAAGCTATCGCCGACGTAATCGGCAACGACTTGGACCTCGGGCGCCACGTAATAGTGCGCCAGGATCACCGCGTCACGTTGGGTTTTTAGTTGCTGAATGGCCTCGACGAGCTCTGCGGGCACCAGTGCCGCACGCTCCGTTGCCGTCGTTGCCGATGCCAAGCCGGCCGCGATATCGCGTGCAAGCTCCGACGCATCCATGTTCGCGCTCTGTGCCATCAAGGCCCCTCTCTTTTGGCGAATCTTGGGGCTTTAGTATGACACCTAGGTTTACAGCTGACAAGACAGCTGTAAACCTAGGTGTAAAGTTGAAATAAAGATTCAATCATGTGGCAGGTCCATATTCGAACTGGCAAGCTGAGGATAGCTGAGCTCTCGATGGCGCAGGAGGCATCTTTCGCCACCGCAATACCGCTTGGCGCGAGTTGCACGCCGTGGGGCGCAAACGGTCCGCACCCCCGCAAGCGGCGCGTACCCGATGTGGCAAAATCGAACTACTTAAGGGGGCCGAATGCTCAAGATTATTGCCTGCGACGATGATGTCGCTTTTCTAGATAGACTGCACCGGATGATCGACCGTTGGTCGACCGAGACGGGCACGGCGGTCGATGTTGCGCTCGTCACACGCGGCGAGGACCTGCTGGCCCGCCATGCCGCATCGCGCGCCGACATCATTCTGCTCGACATGATCATGCCGCTCGTCAACGGCATAGACACCGCACGCGAACTGCGCCAGGCCGACACCGCCGTGCGCCTGGTGTTCCTCACCTCGTCGCCCGAGTTCGCGCTGGAATCCTACGAGGTCCGCGCCTTCGACTATCTGCTCAAGCCCGTGACTTACGAACGCCTGGCGCAGTTACTCGACGAGCTTTCGAGCATGCGCCCGGCGGCAACCGACGAGCTCGTGATCAAAACTTCCTTTGGCTACCACGCCCTGCGCCTGTCCGACATCGAATATGCCGAGGCGCGCAACAAGCACGTGGTCTTCCACCTGCGCGACGGACGCGATATCGAGGCACTCGAGTCGTTCCGCAGCGTCGAGGACCGCTTGGAGCAAAACGCAGTCTTCTTTAAATGCCACCGCAGCTACCAGGTCAACCTGCGCAATATCGATCACTTTGACCGCACGGACATCGTCATGCGCTCGGGCGCGTGCATCCCGCTTTCGCGCAGTTGCAAGCAGGGATTCCAAGACGCCTACTTTGCGGTGCGCTTTGAGGGTGGGAGACACTGATGGTCTCCTCGGTCGAAATGGTCCTTTGGGCAATCCACCACGCCACGACGCTGCTCTTTGGCGTCTTTGCCTCGGCGGCGCTGTGCGGTGTCGAGATCAACCGGCGTCATGCGCTTGAACTGGTGTTGGTCGGCATCGTGACCGGCGCTGCCTTTTCGATCGCCAATGTCGTTGGCGGCGAACTATTTGCCCGACAGGTTTATCCACTTGCCGTGCACCTGCCGCTTATCGTCTACCTGTGTGCGCGCTACCGCCTGAGCCCGCTGCTTGCCGCGCTCGGCATTACGAGTGCTTATCTGAGCTGCCAGTTCAGCAATTGGATGGGCATCGCCGCCTTTGCCGCAACCGATTCGCAGATCGCGTACTATCTGGCGCGCATCGCGACCACACTCGCCGTCTTTGCCGTCCTGTTGCATTGGGCCGGCGACATCGGTCCACGCTTGGCGATTAAAAGCACCACCGAGCTGGGCATCCTTTTAATCCTGCCGCTCGTCTATTACGTCTTTGACTATGCCACCAACGTCTACACCACGCTGTTCCACTCGGGCTCGGTGGTAACGGTTGAGTTTTTGGCATTTGCGCTCTGTGCCTTCTATCTTATGTTTCTTGCCGTTTACCTGCGC
Source organism: uncultured Collinsella sp. (assembly GCA_928722055.1). GTDB lineage: Bacteria > Actinomycetota > Coriobacteriia > Coriobacteriales > Coriobacteriaceae > Collinsella. The sequence continues at coordinate 2,296,383 of CAKMWN010000002.1, read as the reverse complement.
GAATACGAAGAAAAGGAAACCGCCGAGCGAGAGCGCTGGATGCTCGAAACCCGCGACAGCGCCGCCATCAAAGAGCTCGAGGCTTGGCGTCAATCTGGGCGCGAGCTGTCGATTCTTCGCCACGATATGCGCCACTTCCTACGCGGCCTGGCCGCTTTAATTGAGGAGGGCCACACCGACGAGGCGCTCAAACGCATCGATGAACTCTGCGAAGCCGGCGATCGCACCGCCGTACGCCGCTTCTGCGCCAACGAGACCGTAAACATCGCGCTTTCGTCATTTAACTCGGATATCAATAGAAACGGCATTACCGCCAACCTGCGCGCCGCCGTACCCGAAACCATCCACGTAGGTGACGCCGACCTGTTTAGCGTGCTCTCAAATGCCTTGGAAAACGCTATCACCGCCGCGAGCGCCGCGCCCCAGGGAAAGCGATTCGTCGACTTTGACCTGCGATTAGAGGACGGCCAGCTGCTGCTGTTAGTTTCCAACACGTTTGACCGCGCGCCGCGCATGGTCGACGGCATGCCCGTGACCCGGCATGCGGGCCACGGCTTTGGCACCAAGAGCATCAAACTTGCCGTGGAGCGCATGAACGGCAACTGTCAGTTCCGCATTAACGGCGATCGGTTTGAGCTGCGCGCTGTGATGTAGAAGTGCGGCGCCGATCTCGCGGCGTGTCTTGCCCGCCAGGCAATCGCTCACCGGCGCCAATCCGCTACAGCGGAGCGGCCGCCGGGGTCAGCTGCTTGATGTAGGCCCACATGCGCTGCTTGGCCGCTTTGTCGGTCAGCGCCGCCTCAAAGCCATCGAGCGCGAGCACGCGGCGGCCCTGCACATGGGCGACCAGGCCGGGCTTGAGCATGGCGGTGTCGAAGTCATCGATCGCCACGAGCATATCGGCGTAGGTCTCGCGCATGGCGTCAGCCGCGTTGTTGTCGAGCAGCAGCACCGCCTCGGGGTCCAAAGCCTCAAGCGCCTCACGGAACAGCTCGCACGGCAGAGTCTCGCCCACCGCGACCGTCCCATCACCCACGCCGGCGACGCTTGCCAGCACGCAAAAATCCTCGGGCGCGTAGCCGATGGCCCCAAGCGCCTTGCGCAACGCCGCGCCATCCGGGCCGGCGGCAAGCTCGCCACCCGAACGCTCGGCCTCGTCCAGATCGCCTTTGACCAGCACGATCGGCGAGCACGCGTTGCCCGCGATACGCACGCCACGACCCGCGAGCGATGCGAGCTCCTGCTCGGTCGCCTGGGCGATGGCTTCTTTTTTCTGGCTTTGTGACGTGGGCATGCGCTCTCCAATCGTTTGCGTGCCCACCATTATATAAAAGAGCCGCCCGCGAGTGGTTGCTTTGCGGGCGGCTGGGTATAAGCACGGTCGTACTGAGTTTTACGCGGCCGAGCCGCGTCGCATTATGGAGGTCACCATGGCTGACATTAATCAGATTACCCCCGAGAACTTCGATTCCATCGTTAACGACAGCCTGCCCGTGCTGGTCGATTTTTGGGCACCGTGGTGCGGGCCCTGTCGATCCCTCTCGCCCATCGTTGACGAGGTTGCCGATGAGCTGGCGGGCAAGCTTGCCGTTGCCAAATGCAACGTCGACGACAACCAGGACCTGGCCATGAAGTATGGCGTCATGAGCATCCCCACGCTGATTGTGTTTAAGAACGGCGAGGAGATTGACCGCTCGGTTGGCGCTCTGCCCAAGGCGAGGCTGCAGGCGCTGCTGGAGAAGCATCTGTAATACGCTTGTTACATGTTGCCGTCTGCCTGCCGTCCATGAGCGCTTTTACGCCGCTCGCCGGACTTCTGAATGCACCGAGTGCAACCACGGATAGTATGGTAGTCACAAACAGCCCCCAGTGAACGGGTGCGGGTCGCACAGACTCGTACCCGTTTTCTTATGCAGCTGCGCGCAGAGCGGGCGTAGTAAAATCTGAACCACTGAACTGCCCCATACAAAAGGAGATTTCCCATGCATGATGTTGGAATGAACATGAGCCAGCTTGCCATGAGCGTCAAGCAGGTCGACGACACCATCGAGCTCGCTCACGAGTGGAGCCATCAGCTGCTGCATGCGACCGAGAATTTTGACATGGAGCGCATCGGCGCCAAGCTCGAGGCCGCCATGGCCGCGCTCCACGAGGCGCATGACGCGCTCGAGGGCTACGAGGAAGCCATCGAGGCCGACCACAACTCCGTCGGCTCCGTGAAGCTGGTGTAAGGTGGCCGAACACGAGCACTGCTGCGAGTACGAGCACGAGCATCCGCACGGGGCGGACGGTGACGCGGGCTGCCACTGTAGTGGCTCCGGCTCCGAGCTGGTCCGTTTTTCGGTTACCGCACCCGACGACCTGCTGCGCCGTTTTGACGAGCAGATCGCGCGCCGCGGCGACGTGGCCAACCGCTCCGAGGCCGTGCGCGATTTGATTCGCGCCTCGATCGCCAAAGAGCAGATGCGCACGCCCGATGAGCACGTTATCGGGTCGCTCACCATGATCTACGACCATCACACCGGCGATCTGACGCGCCGCCTGGACGAGGTGCAGCACGACTACACCGACGAGATCGTATCGACGATGCACGTGCATTTGGATCACCACAACTGCTTGGAAATCCTGGCACTCAAGGGTCGCGGCGAGCGCGTCTACGAACTAGCCGACCGCCTGCTGGGCCTGCGCGGCGTTAAGCACGGCGAGCTCACGTGCGCCGCCACCAAGCAGAGCCTGGGGCTGTAGCGGGATTTCCCGCAGCGCACCTGCCAAATAGGGACAGGTTTGTTTTGGCAGGTTTAGAAGTTTTACCTACCAAAATAAACCTGTCCCTTTTTAGTCGGTTTTGATGAGGGGTGTCGCATGCGGCATGTGCATATTCATGTGACGGGCATTGTGCAGGGCGTTGGCATGCGACCGTTTGTGTATCGCGAGGCCATGGCACATGGCATTTGTGGATGGGTGCTCAATGCGGGCGACGGCGTGCATATCGAGGCGCACGCTTTGGCCGATGCGCTCGATGCTTTTGTTGCCGCGCTTTCTGAGCATGCGCCTGCGGCAGCTCGCGTTGAGCGAGTCGATATTGCGGATTTGGAGCCTGGCGGCTGGAGCGCTGCCGATGAGCAGGGCTTTCACATTGTGGCGTCGCAGGACCAGACCGCGCACACGACGCTCGTCTCGCCCGATATCGCCACCTGTGACGATTGCCTGCGCGAGTTGTTCGATCCCGCCGACCGACGCTATCACTACCCCTTTATCAACTGCACTAACTGCGGCCCACGCTTTACCATCATCCGATCGCTGCCTTATGACCGAGCGGCCACGTCGATGGATTGTTTTCCCATGTGTCCCAAGTGCGCTGCGGAGTATGTCGACCCACTCGACCGGCGTTTTCACGCGCAGCCCGATGCCTGCTTTGATTGCGGGCCGCATATTACGTGGCGCGAGGCTGTAAACGGCAATGCGTGCGGGAATTCGTCCGCGACACCGGCCGTCGGCACCACACGCGAGGCCAGCGACGCTATCATCGAGCGCTGCGTTGAGCTGCTGGCCAGCGGTGGCATCGTCGCCATCAAGGGCCTGGGCGGATTCCATCTAGCCTGTGACGCTGCCAACGAGCAGGCGGTGGCCGAGTTGCGCCGTCGCAAACGCCGCAGCAACAAACCACTTGCCGTCATGGTGCGCAGTCTTGCCGATGCCGAGCGCCTGTGTCATATCGACGATGCTGAACGCGATCTGCTCGCTGGCAGTATCCGCCCCATCGTGCTGCTGCGCCGGCGTGCTGTTTGCGGGAACGACGGCGATTCTCCCGACGCCCTCGTACTCGCACCGTCCGTCGCGCACGACCTTCCCGAGCTTGGCGTTATGCTCCCCTACACCCCGCTTCAGCATCTTCTGCTTGCAGCTGCCGCGTCGCACGGTATGCACGCGCTCGTCATGACCAGTGGAAACCTGAGTGAAGAACCCATCGAGACCGACGACGACCTTGCCTGGGAGCGCCTCGTTGCCGCCGGCATCGCCGACGCGCTGCTCGGCAACGATCGCGCGATCCTCTCGCGCTACGACGACTCTGTGGTGCGCGTGGTTGACGGCGCCGTTATGCCCGTGCGCCGCGCTCGCGGATATGCACCCCAGCCGCTGCCGTTGCCGGCGCTCGACCGCGCTCCGTCCTGCGTGCTCGCCTGCGGGCCACAACAAAAGGCCACGATTGCGCTCACGCGTGAAGGGACGAACGGCGAGGCAACCTGTTTTGTGTCGCAGCATATCGGCGATGTTGAAAACGGCGGGACCTTCGATGCCTGGAACGCTGCGCGCACGCGCTTGGAAGATCTCTTTGACTTGGCGCCCACTGCCCTAGCCTGCGACTTGCATCCGAGTTATCTTTCGAGCCAATGGGCCCGCGAGCAGACACGGGAGTACAACCTGCCACTTATCGAAGTTCAGCACCATCATGCACATATCGCGAGCGTGATAGCCGAGGTCATCGCCGCGGGCCGGCTTACAACCGACGCGCGTGTCCTTGGCATCGCCTTTGACGGCACCGGCGCCGGCACCGATGGGACCATTTGGGGCGGCGAGTTTCTTGTTGCCAGCCTTGGCGGCTTTGAGCGCGTCGCGCATTTGCGCACCTGGGCGCTCCCCGGTGGGGCGGCCTCCGTGCGCGACGCCCGCCGCAACGCCTTTGCCCTGCTCAGCGAGCTCGGTCTGCTCGAGCACCCAGGTGCCGCTCGGCTTTTGGACAGCCTCGACGAGCAAGCGCGCAGCGTGACAGCCACCATGATCGAGCGTGGCATCAACAGCCCGCGCACCAGCAGCATGGGGCGTCTCTTTGATGCCGCCGCTGCGGTTTTGGGCATCTGCGGCCAGGCAACCTACGAGGGCGAACCCGCCATAGAACTCGAAGCCGCCGCCTGGCGCGCGCTCGACAACGAAATCGCCCATTTTCCCGACGACAACGCCGGCTATTTCGCATCTGGCCCATCGTGGCTGGACGGCCCCTATGTTCTGGACCAGAAAGCACTCTTTGAGGCACTTTTGGGAGGAATTGAAGCCGGAGCGCCCGCCGACAGGCTCGCACTCGACTTCCATGTCGCCGTCGCGCGCTCCTCGGCGCGCATCGCCAGCGATATCTGCGCGCACGAGGGCATCGGCACCGTCGCGCTCTCGGGTGGCGTGTTCATGAACCGACTTTTGCTCCAGCTCCTCACCCGCGAGCTCAAAAGCATGGGTCTCACTGTCTTGGTTCCCCACTCCGTACCCATCAACGACGGCTGCATCGCCTACGGTCAGGCGGCGGTCGCGCGCGCTCGTCTTGCGCAGATTGCGTCGCAGTAGCTCGCCCTCGCACGCCGCCGCGCCCAGTCGTCTCACAGGCGTAACGCGTTTGCCCGCGAACCCCGCGAGCGCTACCATCAACTGATGGATTATTGAGCGCCTATCCAACGCAAAGCGTCTAAAAGGGGAACATTATGTGCCTTGCCGTTCCCGGTAAAGTAGTCAAACGCGACGACGACCTCAAGGCCACCGTCGACATGATGGGCATCGAGCGCCCCGTGTCGCTACGACTCGTGCCGACGGCACAGGTTGGCGACTATATTCTCGTACACGCCGGCTTTGGCATCCAGATCGTCGACGAGCAGGAAGCGCAAGAAACGCTCGAGCTCGTTAATGCCATGACCGAACTGGCCGAAGAAGACCAACTGGCCAGCAACCCGGCCGAGGCATACTAGTGGCGGCCGGACAGCCGGCTCGCTCCGGTATCGACTTTTCGGCATTTCGCGATTCCAAGCTGGCCCGCGAGCTCATCGAGCGCATCCATGAACTCGTCGGCGACCGCACCATCAACCTTATGGAAGTCTGCGGCACGCACACCGTGAGCATCGGCCGCTATGGCTTTCGCTCCATTATGCCGGCCGGGCTCAAGCTGCTGAGCGGACCGGGTTGCCCCGTCTGCGTTACCGCCAACCGCGACATCGACCACGCAATCGCGCTCGCCAACATAGACGGCGCCATCATCACCACCTTTGGCGACATGATGCGCGTGCCCGGATCGTCTACCTCGCTCGCTGCGCAAAAGGCGGCCGGGCGCGACATCCGCATCGTCTACTCCCCGCTCGACGCGCTCGACATTGCCGAGCAAAACCCCGATCGCCCGGTCATTTTTATGGGCGTGGGCTTTGAGACTACGACGCCCACCATCGCCGCCGCCATCTTGGAGGCCGAGGCGCGCGGGCTTTTGAACTTTTCGGTCTATTGCGCCCACAAGACCACGCCGCCGGCGTTGCGCGCCATCGCCAACGATCCCGAGACCGCCATCGACGGCTTTATCCTGCCGGGACACGTCGCCACCATCACGGGCTTAGCCCCCTTTGGCTTTTTGGTCGACGAGTTTAAGACCCCGGGCGTGGTAACGGGATTTGAGCCGGTCGACATCTTGCAGGGTATCTGCATGCTGGTCCAGATGGTTGTCGAGGACAGACCCGCAATCGATAATGCCTACCGCCGTGGCGTCAACGCTGACGGCAACCCCGTGGCGCGCCAGCTGGTCGAGCAGGTATTTGAGCCGTGCGATACCACATGGCGCGGATTGGGGCCGATTGCCAACTCGGGCCTTTCCATCCGCCCCGAGTTCTCGCGCTTTGATGCCCGTACCCGCTTTGACGTGCCCGTCGAGGAGACGGTCGAGCCGCGCGGGTGCCGCTGCGGCGACGTGCTGCGCGGGGCCATTACACCGAGCAGCTGTCCGCTCTTTGGCCGTACCTGCACGCCCGAGCACCCCGTCGGCCCGTGCATGGTGAGCTCCGAGGGCAGCTGCGCGGCGTACTACCGCTACCGCGACTAGTCCGGACGCACCCGCACACCGGCACCACCCACGATTGGAGTTTTCGATATGTCCCGTACTGCCACCGATAGCACCGTCCTGTTGGGCCACGGCTCTGGCGGTCAGATGATGAAACGCATCATCGATGAGGTCTTTCTGGATGCATTTGGGTCGCCCGAGCTGCTCGAAGGCAACGACGCCGGCGTCGCCGCGCTGCCCGCGAGCGGGCACATAGCCATGTCGACTGACAGCTTTGTAGTCTCGCCGCAGTTCTTCCCCGGTGGCAACATCGGCCGACTCGCCGTGTGCGGAACCGTTAACGACGTCGCGACCTCGGGCGCCAACGTGCGCTACCTGTCGTGTGGCTTTATCCTCGAAGAGGGCTATCCCATGGATAAGCTCCACCAGATTGTGCAGACGATGGCCGAGACAGCACGTGAGGCGGGCGTGTCCATAATCACGGGCGACACCAAGGTGGTCGAGCGCGGCGGGGCCGACGGCGTCTACATCAATACCGCCGGCGTGGGCGAGGTTCCCACGGGCGTGGCGCTCAGCGGCGCCAACTGCCGCCCCGGCGACGTTATCCTGGTGTCAGGCACACTGGGCGACCACGGGATCGCCATCATGAGCCAACGCGAGGGCCTGGCGTTTTCGAGCACGATCGAAAGCGATGCCGCGCCGCTCAACCACCTGATTGCCGACGTTCTGGCCGCAGCGCCCGGCACGCGTTGCTTTCGCGACCCCACGCGCGGTGGCCTGGCGTCCACACTCAACGAGTTTGCCCAGGCCAGCGGTGTTGCCATGGAGGTCGACGAAGATGCCGTGCCCGTGCGTCCCGACGTGCAGGCCGCCTGCGAGATGCTCGGCTACGATGTGCTGCAGGTGGCAAACGAGGGCAAGATGGTTGCCGTCGTGCCGGCCGAACAAGCCGATGCGGCGCTGGGCGCCATGCACGCCGCCCGCTACGGCGAGAATGCCGCCGTCATCGGTCGCGTGCTGTCGCTTGCCGAGGGCGCCCGTCCCGCCGTGCGCGTGCGCACCGGCTGGGGTTCGACCCGCATCCTCGACATGCTCGTAGGAGAGCAGCTGCCGAGAATTTGCTAGCGACAAAGGCTCAGGGCTATTAAAGATATTCAGATTCCAAACATGCCCGGCACGCATGCCCAGTATCATGGGGTGCGTTTTGAAACCCAATGACGGGAGCTTTCATGGCAGCAGCTTTTTCCCATGTGATCTTTGACCTGGACGGCACCATCCTCAACACGCTCGAGGACCTGGCGGCCGCCGGCAACCATACCTGCGAGATGCACGGCTGGCCCACGTTTGCCGTAGACGAGTACCGCTACAAGGTGGGAAACGGCATGCTCAAGCTGGTCGAACGCTTTATGCCTGCCGAATATGCGGGCGACGGTCGCATGTTTGAGCAGACGCTTGCCGAGTTTAGGGCTTACTACGGCGAGCACAAGGAGGACCACACCGCCCCCTATGCCGGTACAATCGAGATGCTCGACCGCCTACGCGCCGCGGGCGTTCAGCTTGCCGTGCTCACTAACAAGGACCACGTCTCGGCGGCTCCGCTTATCGAAAAGTATTTTGGTTCCGAGCGCTTTGCACTGGTACAGGGCCGTGTCGATGCGTTTCCGCCTAAGCCCGAAGCACCCGTCACGCTGCATGTGATGGAGGAGCTGGGCGCCGATCCGGCAACCACGCTCTATGTGGGCGATTCCAATGTCGATATCCTGACCGGCCACAACGCCGGCCTTAAGAGCGCGGGCGTCAGCTGGGGCTTCCGCGGCCGCGCAGAGCTGGAAGCCGCCGGCGCCGACTACGTGGTGGACACCCAGGCAGAGCTCGCGGCGCTGATTCTGGGCGAGTAACCGCTCATCCCACCCACGGGTAGCTAATGCGGGACGGGACTCTTTTAGCTGCCCCCTGCACCAAAGGAGTGTCCCCAACTGCCGGCAGAAAAAGAACGTCCCCAAGTGCCGTCCCAATGACCACCATAGCAACGCCGCAGGTACAAGTGCCACTTTCAGCCAGCCAAGGGAACGCCGTTGTTTTGGCAACGACAGCGAAAGCCCGCCAGAGCGAGCAAGGTGCCTTGAAACAAGGCGGCGTTGACCTTTTGGTCATGCCGCCGAAGTTGAAAGGCAGATTGCCGCTCTGGCGGGCTTGCAGCGTCGAGCAGTTGCGGCGTTTGGTAAAACGCCGCAACGAACTAGCTCAGCATTGCATCCATCATCTCGGAGTTGACGGAGTCGTCGGCAGACCACTCGCCGTCGTCGTTGCAGGTGTACTTGAAGATAACCGTGGTCTTCCTGGGCTCGGTGGCCTTGGTCACATCGACCATAACCTGACCGGCCATCTTGTACAGCTCGTCATCGGAAGGAACCGTATCAAGCGCGGCGACCTTCTCCTGATACTGGGTGGAGAAGTCCTCGACGATCTTGTTCATGGACTTGCAGGTGATGGAGACCTCGGCGGTCGCGACACCCTTGTCCTCGTCGACCGTCACGTCGCCGATTTTGTAGTCAAAGCCTTCGAGATAGGTCTTGGCATACTCCTTGGGATCGATACCCAGCTGCTCGAACTCGTCGCCCGAAGCCTCCTCCAGACCAGAGAGGAAGTCGTCGCCACCGTTCTTGACCTCGTCAAACTGCGTCGTAAGATCCTCGGTGATGAGTTCCTCGATCGAAGGGCCTCCGCAACCGGAAAGCAGGACCACACATGCAACCAAGACGGCCATGAGGGGCGCAAGCAGCAGCTTCTTTTTCATGTTGTTCCTCCCAATGAGCGGCACTGCGCTTCCCAGACGCGGCGCACGTTGTAATAAGTAAGCCCATACTATCCACTTATGAACACCCTCGGCAACGCGAAGGCGCGGTCGGTTCGTTTTAGCGTCCGAACGGTTTGCAAGCCCGCCCAACGTGCAATAAAACGCTTCCCCGCGATGCAATAAAAAAGGTGGCCGGAAAACCCGACCACCCTTGCACATCCTTTGGATGCCGCAGTTTACTTGCGGACGACCTTAACGATGGCGTCACCGGCGGCGACAGCGGAGTCGGCCTCAACGGCGAGTTCGACATCGGCAAACTCGGCGGTGTTGGACACGGCCACCACGACGCAGTCCTTGTAACCGGCAGCGGCGATCTTGGCGCGGTCGATCTTGAGTATGGGCTGGCCGGCCTTCACGACGTCGTCGGCCTTGACGAAGCCCTCGAAGCCGTCGCCGTTCATGTTGACGGTATCGACGCCAACGTGCACCAGAACCTCGATGCCGCTATCGGACTGCAGACCCACGGCGTGACCCATGGTGACAGTCACCTTACCGTCGCAGGGAGCGTAGACCAGATCATCCTCGGGCCACACGGCGCAGCCCTTGCCCAGGACCTCGCCGCCAAAGACGGGATCGGGCACGTCAGCCATCTTGATGACCTTGCCCTTGACGGGCGAGCACAGCACGTCGGCGCCAGCAGAAGCAGAGATGGAGGCCGGAGCAGCGGCAGCCGCGGGCTCAGCCTTCTTCTTGAACATGTCAAACAGACCCATACGTTTTCTCCTCTTGATTAAGCGCAACGTTGTGCGCATGCCTACGGTAATTATAGTGCCAAATGGTTCAAATGCTAAGGTGGGGACTCGAATCGCGAGCCCTTCCCGGTAGTGCTCGTGGGACGAGCATCTCCTTTGCATCGCGGGTCGATAAGCCGAGTATCGTCTGCGCACGGGACGGGCAGAAGCGGGCGCACCAAACCCGATACTTCTTTTCGCTCTCGAGTCCTGCCGCCGCCCCGTCCCTGGCACTTCCTGATACCGACCGAAACGTGCCAAAATAAACCCGTCCCTTTTTGGTAGGTTTGGCGAGTGTGGGAGTTCGCATGGATATCAAACGCAAGATTACCGAGGCACAGGGGCTCACCCCCACCGAGCAGCAGCTCGGCATTGCAGCCCTTGCCATCGGCGAGGACATCCGCGGGCTTTCTATTAAAGAATTTGCCGCGCGCGCCAACGTTTCGGTCGCGAGCGTGCACCGTTTTTGCAAAAAGCTCGGCCTCGAGGGCTTCAAAGATCTCAAGGTCGAGCTTATTCGCTTAGCAACCGAGGCGGGAAACCGGCGCGACGTTGATATCAACTTTCCCTTCGATGCCACTTCCACGCCTGCGCAGGTTATGGAGCGCATGGAGGGACTCTACCAGACCACGCTGGCCGAAACGCAGGAGCTGCTCGACCCCACGCAGCTTGACCAAGCCGTCAAGCTCATCGCGAACGCCCGACAGGTCGACATCTACACGGGCTCGCACAACCTCTATCCGGCTGGCATGTTCCGCGATCGCCTGCTCTCCGTCGGCAAGAGCGCCACATGCTACGACAACATCGAGGCACAGGTGCGCACGGCGCTCGCCTCGGGCGCCGACCACGTGGCGATCGTTATCTCCTACAGCGGCCTTGCGCCCAACCTCAAGAAAATCTTGCCGATCCTCAGCAGCCGGCATGTCCCGGTCATCATCATCGGCACGCCCTACTGCGCGCGCATTCACCCCGGCTTTGCCGCCTACCTTACGGTGAGCGATCACGAGAGCATGACGCACCGCATCACGCAGTTCGCAAGCCACATCGCCGTGCAATACGTGCTCGATTCGCTCTACAGCAGCTACTTCGCCAAAGACTACGCCCGCTGTGCCGAATTCCTGGAGCGCTCGTTCCCCTACACCCGCCTGCCCGGGCTCAAGTAGTCATTTAAGAACGTCCCCAATGACTAATGGCCGACCTAATAACGACTTCTCGTCATTAGGTCGGCCATTTCAGCTCTAATAACTATTTATTCCGTAAACTCGTTATTAGAATCTGGCACAGGAGGCCAGGCTCACATGTGGCACCACAGCGGAAAACAGCTTGCCCCTGCGCCAACCGAATGAGCGTTGATTTTCGGACACCTATCCAACGAGCGTGGATAATCTCCCACTTTGAGCCCACACGGGGGCCAAAAACGGGAGATTATCCACGCTCATTCCTAAGTAGTCATTGGGGACGCTCTTAAACGACCAGTCAAACAAGAACGTCCCCGATGACTAGCGCGGCAACGCCGATGTTTTGGTAGCGCCAGCGAGCGGGCCGCATTTGAGACAAGGTGACGTGAAACGAAAGGGCGCTGACCTTCTGGTCGCGCCCTTGAAGTTGAACGTCAGATTGTCCAAATGCGGCCCGCGCAGCGTCGAGCCGTTACACGGGTTGGTAAACCCGCGTAACTACCTACTCCCGTGCTCCGTACTGCTCGTAGTAGGCGTCGATGGCGGTCTTGAGCTCGTCATCGATGACAACCTTGCCGTCGATCTCGTGGTTGTAGAGGGTCTCGACGACCTCGGCCATGGAGACGATGCTCGCGACGGGGAAACCGTACTTGGCCTCGATCTCCTTCTGCGCGGTGGTCACGCCACCCTTGCCGACCTCCATGCGGTTGAGGGACACGATCAGGCCCTTAATCTCGACATCGGCAGCAGCCTTAACCTTGGGATAGGTCTCGTCGATGGACTTGCCGCTGGTGGTGACGTCCTCGACCATGACCACGCGGTCGCCGTCCTTGGGCTCATAACCCAGCAGGTTGCCCTTATCGGCACCGTGGTCCTTGGCCTCCTTGCGGTCGCAGCAGTACTTGACCTCCTTGCCGTACAGCTCGTGGTAGGCAATTGCGGTCACGACGGCCAGCGGAATACCCTTGTAGGCCGGTCCAAACAGCACATCAAAGTCGTCGCCAAAGTTATCGTGGATGGCCTGAGCGTAATACTCGCCCAGCTTCTTGAGCTGATAGCCCGTCACGTAAGCGCCGGCGTTCATAAAGAACGGGGACTGACGGCCGCTCTTGAGCGTAAAGCTGCCGAACTTAAGAACGTCGGACTCAACCATAAACTTGATGAACTCTTGCTTGTAAGCCTCCATGCGGGCTCCTCTCGTAATTGCGTACGTGCTCTTCAGTTTAGCGCAGGCGAGGCGTCGATGTGGGCGTGCTTTGAGGCCACATCCCCCCGTTAGAGTAAGGAACTGGGCGGCGGCTCATACGCTAGTCCTTGGGCGTCCAGGACTAGAAGAAGTTGATGAGGGCCACGCGCGAGGCGGTATCGGTCTTCTTGTTGATTGAGGAAATGTGGCGATAGAGCGTGGAGCGCGAAAGGAAGAGCGTTGTGGCGATGTCCTGAACGCTCTGGTCCGAAACGACCAATACCTCAAGAATATCGCGCTCGCGCTCTGTAAGCCCAAAGGTGGCGACGAAAGCATCGAGGCGTTCATCGGACGTGAGCTCCGCTGCCTCCACGGGCTCGGGGTCGGAGCATGTGGGCGCAAGATCCCCACCAAGATCGTCGGTGGCAAGCGGCAGGCCATCCTGCATCACGGCATCATCGGCTCGTTGCCCCAACTGCCCCAGCAGCGTAATCGCAATGCCCACAAACATCACGAGCGCCGCACCGACCGCAGCCAGCACGTTTTGACTCGAGATGATCGCCACCGCCGGCGCCGTCACGAGCATCGAGCACACGTTGTTGACGACGCGACCCATGCACGGCCAAAAATATGACCAGCGCGCATAGAGCGAGACGGCGGCATATTTTGTGGTAAAGAACACCACGAAAAAGCCCGAGCCCAGATAAAAGATGATCGTGGCAGCAAGCTCGTTGCCGCCATTACCATCGACGATGAGCACAAAGAACGAAAACGTGGACAGTATGGCGGCACATGTCATGCCGATATTCATATACGAGCGGCCGTGCAGGTCAAATAGTGCGCCAGCGACCAACGAGCTCACGACAAGCAGCAGGCGCGGCCAATCGCCCAAATCGACGGCTCCGACAGCATGCAGGGTCGTGAAGCCCGCGTTGAGAGCGGCGAATACGCTGGAAAGATACGCCGTCGCCACGGTCAGGCGAACTACGGCGCGACGGAATGCCGCCTTTGCCTCGGGATCGTCATGCCACTTGGCGCCATATTCCAGAGCATCTACCGAAAGCCCGGCAGCACTGGGTTCAAAGTTGGGATCGGACTCGTCGCGCAGCTTGGCGCGTCGGGCACCGTGGAGCAACGCCACCTGCGCGATCGCACAGACGACCAGAACAGCCTGCTGAGGAATGCCGACAGGCATCACCATGTGGTTGAGAACCTGTACCAGAACGCCCATGGCATAGGAAAGTGCGGCGGCGCGCGCCAGGCAGGGCGTCTGCGCAAAACGCCGCGCAAGATTGGCATGGGCGGTCGATCCGCAATAGCCCAGGGCGCAGCACGCCACCAGGCCGCCGGCAATTACTACCTCAAACCGCACTGCCGTAATCATCAGCAGCAACGCCGATACCAACAGCACGCCTGTAATATCGCTCGTCGCATCGATCGTCTGGGGAAGGCGATAGTACAGAAATGGGCGCACGAAAAAGCCAATCACGCTCGCGCCGACAACGATGCTCTCGTAGATGACAACCTCACTCGATGGCACGAACTCGGCTATGCGCACATCAAAGAGATACTCGCACGCCAAAAACGTGAAGAAGAACAGCGCCAGGCATATAATCTCCCGAATGCCCCGACGCAGATATGCGGTTGTGTCTCCCATGCCCCTCATGGTTAACCCCCGGCCGCTCAATTGTCTGGAATTCCATTTTAATAAAGAACCAGTCTCAATATCGAAGCCAGGCTCGAAATGTTGCCAATTCGACCCCAGCCGTCCACATCACGCCGCGATTTTGAGCCGCATGGACCAGAAGGGACGCGCGCGATCTCTAGCTCGGCCAGGAGTGTCTCCAACTACCACTCATTTAAGTACGTCCCCAATGAGTGGCCCGTCCCCAATGAGTGGCCGAAGAGTGTCCCCCGCGACTAGTCGTTTAAGAACGTCCCCGGCGACTAGTCAAAAATGGGCCATGTGTCCCAGTTGTGGAGACTCCTTGAGCCGTCTGGGTATCGCGAAGGATCGCGCACTCCCCCATCATCAAAAGTGACACACGCTACCTGTTGATGGGAGGCAGCCATGGGCTTCTTTGACAAGATGTTCGAGAAGAAAGAGTGCGCGATTTGCGGTACCGAGCTGGGACTTCTAGGTAAGACAAAAATCAATGAAGGCTACCTGTGCAAAGAGTGCGCCGGCAAGCTCTCCCCCTACTTTCACGGCTATCGCTCCAGCACCGCGGACGATATCCGTGAGCAACTCGCCTACCGCGAGGCCAACGCCGAGCGCCTGTCTTCGTTCAACCCCACGTGCACGCTTTCTGCCGGGCGCACCAATATTATGCTCGATGAGGACGCGGGCCTGCTGATCATCACTTCGCAGAGCCGCTGGCGCGACGCCAATCCCGACATCATCGAGTTCTCGCAGGTACTCGGCTGCGATATGGATATCGACGAGCAGCGCACCGAGATCTATCGCGAGACCAAGGACGGCGAGCGCGAGAGCTACAACCCGCCGCGCTACGACCTGGATTACGACTTTAATCTGACCATCCACGTCAACACGCCGTACTTTACCGAGATCAACCTGCGCGTGAACGACTCCACCATCGATCAGCGCGGCTCCATCGAATATCGCGAGGCCAAGCGCCAGGCAACCGAAGTCCGCGATGCGCTGGTGCAGCTGCGCCAGGAGACGCGCGACAGCGTCGTGGCCGCCAAGGCCCCCAAGACCGCGGTGTCCTGCCCCTTCTGCGGAGCCACCACCATTCCCGATGCCAGCGGGCGCTGCGAATACTGCGGCGGCGCCATCGGCGCATAGCCCCCGGCACGGAAAGGACCGATCATGGCCTTCGAGAGCGTTAACTATCAGTGCCCTGCCTGCGGTGGTCCCCTGCATTTTGCAAGCGCCGAGCAAAAGCTCGTCTGCGACTACTGCGATTCTCGTTTTGAAGTCGAAGAAGTCGAGGCCCTCTATCGCGAGCGCCAGGACAAGGCAGATGCCAAAGCCGATGCAGCAGCCGCAACGCCCAAGCCCGTCGCCGACGACGCGGTGCAGGAACTCGCCCAAAACGCCGGCTACATCTGCTCGTCGTGCGGCGCCGAGCTCGTGTCCGACGGCACCGTCGCCGTCACCATCTGCCCGTACTGCGGCAACTCCGCCGTGGCGCCCGGCCAGCTCTCTGGCGACTTCTCGCCCGACCTGGTGATTCCGTTTAAGCTCGGGCGCGATGACGTCACGGCCGCACTCAAGGAACACTACAAGGGCAAGATCTTGCTGCCCAAGAGCTTTGTCACCGGCAACCACATCGACGAGGTCCAAGGTGTCTACGTGCCGTTTTGGCTCTACGGCGCCCGCGTTGACGGCGAAGTGTACTTTGACGCGACCAACGAGACCGTGACCGAGGAATCCGACCGCACCGTCACGACCACCGACCACTACGATGCCTATCGCAAGGGCAATATCTCGTTTAAGCGCGTGCCCGTCGACGGATCGTCCAAGATGCCCGACGGCCACATGGACGCCATCGAGCCGTTTGACTACGACGCACTGCGTCCGTTCTCGGTCGCATATATGCCCGGCTACATCGCCAACCGTTACGACGAGGACTGCGAGACCTGCAAGGCGCGCGCCGAGCGCCGTATGGAAGAAAGCACGATCTCGGCCCTGCGCGAGACCGTCGTCGACGAATACGACGATGCCACGGTCGAAAGCAAGCAGCTCGACTACACCTGGGAAGACAGCGACTACGCCCTGTTCCCCGTCTGGATGCTCTCCACCTCGTGGAACGGCAAGAGCTACCTGTTTGCCATGAACGGACAGACCGGCCGCTTGGTCGGCGAGCTCCCCTGTTCCAAGCCCAAGCTCGCCATCGCCTCGGTGCTGTTCTTTATGATCGGATTTATCCTCTCCCAGATTCTCTTTATGGGGGAATACGCCTTCGATCCGGATTACCTCACCTTTGATATCGAGGGCATCCTCATCAATATCATCGCGCCGCTGATCATCGTGATTATCGGAGACGTGCTACTGGTAGGCCAGCTCAAGACGGCCAACGAAGCAACCTGTGCCGATGAGTATTGTGGCGAGCTCGACCTGACCGAGAAACATGACACTTTCAGCCACACCGAGACCACCGTTGTCATGAAAGACGACAAGGACGACTAAGCAATCCAACCAATACCACCCGGCCTTTGACGAGAAAGGAAGATCACCATGGGACTCTTGAAAGCTGGATTGGGAGCTGCCGGCGGCGTCATGGCCGACCAGTGGAAGGAGTTTATCTACTGCGAATCGATGCCTGCTGACGTCTTGGCCTGCAAGGGCAGCAAACGTACCGGTGGCCGCAGCTCCAACACGCGCGGCGAGGATAACGTCATCTCCAACGGCTCGGTCATCGCCGTCAACGACGGACAAGGCATGCTCGTGGTGCAAAACGGCAAGATCATCGAAGTCGCGCTGGAGCCCGGTGAGTTCGTCTTCGATACCGGCAGCGAGCCGAGCGTCTTTAGCGGCAACCTGGGCGATTCCATCAAGGAGACCTTCGCCAATATCGGCAGCCGCTTTACCTTTGGCGGCGACGCGGGCAAGGACCAGCGCGTCTACTTCATCAACACCAAGGAGATCATCGGCAACAAGTACGGCACCGCCTCACCCGTGCCCTTCCGCGTGGTCGATAACAACATCGGCTTGGACGTTGACATCTCCGTGCGCTGCAACGGCGAGTATTCGTACCGCATCACCAACCCGCTGCTGTTCTACACCAACGTATGCGGCAACGTGACCGATAGCTACACGCGCGACAAGATCGACAGCCAGCTTAAGTCCGAGCTGCTCACCGCCCTGCAGCCCGCCTTTGCCAAGATCTCGGAGATGGGCATCCGCTACAGCGCCATCCCCGGCCACACCACCGAGCTCGCCCGCGCGCTCAACGAGGTCCTCTCTGCCGACTGGCGTGACCTGCGCGGCGTCGAGATCGTGAGCTTTGGCGTCAACTCCATCGCCGCCTCGCAAGAAGACGAGCAGATGATCAAGGATCTGCAGAAGGCCGCGGTCATGCGCGATCCCACCATGGCAGCCGCCAACATTGCCAGCGCCCAGAGCGACGCAATGCGCGCGGCAGCCGCCAACCCCAACGGCGCGATGGCAGGCTTTATGGGCATGGGCATGGCAGGCGGCATGGGCGGCATGAACGCCAGCCAGCTGTTCGCCGCCGGCCAGGCACAGCAGCAGGCCGCCCCACAGCCGGCTCCGGCACCCGCCCCGGCTCCTGCCGCCGCACCTGCAGCCGGCACGTGGACTTGCAGCTGCGGCGCCACCAACACCGGCAAGTTCTGCTCCGAGTGCGGCAGTCCCGCACCCGCCCCGGCACCGGCCAAGTGGTTCTGTCCCAACTGCGGTAGCGAAAACGGCGGCAAGTTCTGCAGCAACTGCGGAACGCCCAGGCCCTAGCCCCTCTATCTGGTAATTGGCGGGGGGGTCCGCCACCCCCGCATTTGCTTCTATGGGTTTCGTTCGATAAAGGAGGACACCATGAAGACAACGTTCAAAAAATCCGTACTCGCATTCCTGACATGCGTTCTGGCGCTCGCCTTTGCCCTGACGGGCTGCAGCGGCGGCGGCAAGGACCCCAAGGCCAACTTCGTCGGCAGCTGGGAACTCTCGGGTGGAACCGTGGATGGCGAAGAGCTGACCGATGAGTACATGAAGATGCTCGAGGATTGGGGTGTCCACTGCGTCCTGATTCTCGATGAGGACGGTACAGGCGCCCTCGACCTGTTCCTTGAAGTCGTCGACCTTAAATGGGAGGCAAAGGACGCCACCACCGTAACCATCACCGCCGAAGATGAGTCGCACGACATGAAGCTCAAGGACGGCAAACTCATCCTCGAAGAAGATGACGGCAATCTTGTCTTTACCAAGTCCGACAAGGACCTGTCCGGTACGGTGAAGAAGGATCGCGAGGCGGCCGAGAAGGAAGAGGAGATCGATGAGGCCGTCGAAGACGACGATGTCCAGAACGTCGAAATCTCCCCCGCCGTCACCGTCGCCGATGACGATCTGTGCACCATCACCATCACCGAGAAGTTCAAGGACGACTGGGGCGACATCGGCTTTGTCGTCAACATCACCAACAAGAGCGACAAGGACCTGACCTTCTACGCTCCTTCCGGCAAGACCAACGTCAACGGCACCATGAAGGAACCCTGGTTCTCGGCTAACCTGATGCCCGGCACCAGCGCCACCGAGGAATTCACGTTCTCGAGCGGCGAGCTTGACAGTCTTGACGACCTGGTCAACACGACCATCGGCATCGACGCCTACCTGACCGATTCCTACGAGGACGTCGCCTCTTACAGCGCAACCATCGCGTAACGGCAGACACCGATAGCCGCGGATTGGCGGACATATCCGCGCACATGCCAGGCGGGGCCGCAGGAAATGATCCTGCGGCCCCGCCGCTTTATGCCGACAGCACTGCCCATACAAGCAGGTCGCCCGCCGTTTTTAGATGCAAAACGGCGGGCGACCCATCTTCGGCGTTGGAGCACGGGCGGCACACCGACTACGGGCGCTCCATGTTGGGGACGATGCTGCCTTCGGTCACCGCATGCACGGCAAGACGCATGATGTTGTCGTAGCCGGTCTTGCTCAGGATCTCCGAGATGCGACGCTTAATGGTGCCCTCGCTCATAAACAGCTCGGCCGCGATCTCGCGGCGGCTCTTGCCCTCGCAGGCAAGGCGCATAATCGATAGCTCGACGTCGTCGAGGGCTGCCGTGCCCGAAAAAATGCTCTCGGGCGGCTTGGGAAACGTGCAATAGCCCGCCAGCGTGGAGCGCATCACGGCGAACAGCTCGTCGATACCGACGTTTTTGTACACAAAGCTATCGACACCCGCCTCGCGCGCCTGATCGACAAAGGTGATCTCGGGCATGCCCGTCATGATAATGATGCGGCACCCGGGCATCGCCTCCTTGATGCGCGCCGCCGCCACGATGCCGTTGGAATCGTGCTCGGTGCATACGTCCATCAGTATCATATCCGGGCGCTCCCTAAGCACAACGTCGAGTGCTTCGGAAGCGTCGGCGATCGCGGCAACAACAGTCATATCGGGCTGGTCGCCAACGGAGCGCGCCAGGCTCTCGCGCAGGATGGCCTGGTCTTCGACTATAAGGACGCGGATCATAAGCTTCTCCTTTGGGACGTGTCGTTGGCGTTAAGCGGAATGGATACCGCAAGCGTAAAGGGCGGGGCGGCGTGGACCTCTAGGCTGCCACCCAAATCTTGCGCGACATGCCTCATACCTGGGATACCCGTTCCCTCGCGATACGATACGGGGGCCGGCGCGCCGTCATTAGAGATGGTCATGCGTGCAATGTCACATCCGTTCGACTCCTCCTGCCACAGGTGCACATGGACCTGGTGGGCCTGCGCGTGCTTGGTGGCGTTGGTCGAGGCCTCGCGGATAATCTGCAAAAAGGCCGCCGCGACACGCGTGTCCTCGGGAAGCGACCCCTCTACATCAATCTGCACGCTCACCAGGCCAAAGGCATGAATGATATCGCCAAGCTGCTCCGCCGGCTCGCTGTCGCCGCCACTGCGCAGGTCGACGGCGATTGAACGCAGCAGCGGATCGATCTGCCCGAGTGACTCGTCGTCCAGGCGCCCCTCCTCCAAATAGCGATGGAGGATAGACAGACGCTGACCGATTACATCGTGCACGCGGGCGCGCATGCGCAGATAGGCCGCATTATCGGCAACCTTTTTGACCTCTTCGATCTGCGCCTGGAGCTCTTTGCCCGCAAGCTCGAGCAGTCGATTGGCATGCGCCAGGCGGTCATGGGCATGTGCGTACTCCGTCACGTCCAAGCCGATGATTCGCTCCAAGGGGCGACCCGAAACCATAACGGCATCGCACACAAACAGGCGAATCTCGGAGGGAGAAACCTCGACCACCGCGCGCGCCTCGCCAAAGCGATCCAGGTCGATTCGAACGCGGTTTTTGCTGCTCTCGGGCATCTGAGCACTGAGCCTTCGAAGGCCGTTCCACGTGTCGCTCATATCGTGCAAGTCGGTGGGCATGTGAAGCTCAACGAGGTTTTTGCGCATGCAGCGGTTCATGAGCAGCGGACGGCCCCTCGGGTCTAGATACAGGATGCCCACGGGAATCACGTTGATGGTCTCGATCGTCGAGAACGCGGTGATGTCCTCCTGGCGGTTACGGACGTCCATCAAGAGCGCCGCGATGGAACGGAACAGGAAGAACGTTCCCTCTGCAATAAGGACAACGGTCCACGCCGAGCCCATGGCAAAAACCACCGGTGGTGTAACGGCGACAACGAGCAACAGTTCGGCCAGCATGACGGGGCGACGATAGTGCACCATAAGTAGCACGCCATAGGCAAAGATCGCGGCATTGAGCCACAACGCTCCGCCCATTGCCCTGGCGCAAACGTCAAGCGGCGCCACCAGATACGAGCCAGACGACGCGAATAAGATGAGCGCCGAAATCATCAGGTGAAGCACAAGGCTCGCCTCATAGGCGCAAATCACCTTACGGTTATAGGACGAGCGACGCGATGCGATGAGCGGGACGTGAATCGTCTGCAGACACGCAGCCAGGGCAAAGACAACATCGAGCGCAACGATTTGGGGAAGGATGAGCGAAATCTGCATCGTCACTCACCCGCCCTCGGCATCAAGACGATCATGCGCAGCTGGCCGGGCTCGCCCTCAAGGCGGTATGCCACGTTGCGCCCTTGCAGAGCGCTTTCGAGCTCTTGCGCAGCGGGCGTCTGCGAAAGATCTTCATCATCGTTGGAAAAAAGCGTGGCGCGCAGCTCGACACTGCATCGGTCATGGTCGTCCAAGTGATACATAAGCGCCGGATGGTCGGTGGTGTAGGCAAAAAACGCAAAGTCATACACGCAGTCGTACAGCGCGCTTACCGTACTGGCGTGCAGCGGGCGCCGTATGGCGATAATCGAGGCGCAATCGACATCGATCGTGCGCAGGTCGCTTGCGAGCTCGTTGGCGATGAGCTGAATACGGTCGCAATCAAAACCGCTCTCCCCGTGCTGTGCCAACGTGAGCGACCCCTTGCGCTTGCAATAGGCGACGAGCATCTTGGCGCGCTGCAGCATGCGGTAACGCTCGTGCGAAGACGCTTCGTCGGTCAACGGCGGCAGCGAGCTCAGCAGGCCGTACATCCCTTCGAGCGCGCGAGCAAGCGCCTGGTCCACGTCTTGGACCAGCAAGGTCTCGGCCTCTTGATCTGCCAAATGCGTCTTAAGGTCGTAGTCGGCGGCGAGCAGCTCGTTTTGACGCTGCAGCCCCATGCGACGATGTGCCAGTTCACGGTTAAGCTCATTGAGCTCCGACACGTCTTGGGCAAGCAGGGCCGATCCGCCCAGCAGTGGAAAGGCACGGTACATCACATCGGGATCGGACGCCACGGCAAAGGCATGGGCGCGGCCGTGCTCCTGGGTCCGCAACTCCTCGCGCACGCCTACCGGCATTGGCTTTGACACCGGCGTGGCATAGACTTCCTGCAGGTCGTGCGTTAGAACTTTGAGGTCAAGCGGCAAGGTGTCGAAAATGCCGGCGATGTCGTGATATGACGGAATGACACCGCAATCGAGACAGATTTCCATCGCCACCACGCACAGGACGCAATAGACGAGCGAATAGTTGAGCCTCCATGCCCAGAGCACGCGCAACGCATACGAGACGGCAAAGAATGCGCCACCCAGCAGTACGAGCGCCGCCGTGCCCGAGAAACGTTGGATGCGAAAGGACGAGGACCGGCCCACCAGGATAAAAAAGGCCACAAAGTTAAAGGCCGTCCACACTAAGACAGCGAAATAACCCCAGCCGTACGTGTAATCGTTGCTCCAGGTGTCGCTTGTACGGTCAAAGTGGAAGACCTGCTGATGAACATCGTTAGTGAGCACAAATCCGATAAGCAGGATAGCCACAATCCACAGCGCAACGCAGTAGCGGCGACCCAGGCGGTGTTGCTCCAGGCCCGCAAGGCGCAGACCACACAACTGGTAGAGCAGCGGAATGAGTGTCATGGGCACGTAGTACAGGTACCACAGCACGGTGGCATAGAACGGCGTGAACGACTTGTACTTGAGAATGACTTCGATCATCCACAGGGCGCAGATGGTGGCGACGGCAACAAGGCGGCGGCGCAGCACATAGTCCAAACAGCGCAGATAGACCGATACGCCCCAGATCGAAAATATAATTGCGGCGACAAGCAGCGGGAGAGAGCTCGAGTGGGCGAGCGCATCCACGACCTCTTCGGACACCTCGCTATAGGCGGGCACGGCGTTAGAAAGTTTGGGGTCGAAGGCGAACAGCGCCGGCAAGACTGCCAAAAGCATGAGGAACAGCGCGGTGATGGCGCCGGCGATAGCAAAGACGCGGTGGCGGTACACCTGATGTGTTATGCCAACAAGGAATCTCGGCATGGCGAAGAGCCTGCCGCCCCTGGGATCCGCAGCCGGTGCGGTCCGGGCGGCCGCGTGGCCGATATGTCGCTCGCGGGTACCCATAGTGCTTTTAGTGTACCGACAGATGGGTCGAAAAAGCGGGCCGCATGTCCCAAAATCCGCAGACGGCAAGGCGCCCGGCGAGCATTAACCACTCGCCGGGCGCCTTGGTTAGGAGACTCTGAAGTTAAGTGTCTCAGCTTCCTTAGGACAGGTCCTCACCATTAGAAGCGATAACCTTCTTGTACCAGTCGAAGCTCTTCTTCTTGGAGCGCTTGAGGGTACCGTTGCCGGCGTCGTCGCGATCCACATAGATAAAGCCGTAGCGCTTGGACATCTCGCCCGTGCCAGCCGAGACCAGATCGATCGGACCCCAGGTGGTGTAGCCCAGCAGGTCAACGCCGTCCTCGGTCACCGCATCGCGCATCGCGGCGATATGCTGACGCAGGTAGTCGATACGGTAGTCATCGTTGATGGAGCCATCCTCCTCGACAACATCCTTGGCGCCCAGACCGTTCTCAACCACAAACAGCGGCTTCTGATAACGGTCGTACAGGTCGTTGAGGGTGATGCGGAAGCCCAGCGGATCGATGGCCCAGCCCCACTGGCTCTCCTGCAGGTAGGGGTTCTTGGCGCCGGCGAAGGCGTTGCCCTGGGTGCGCTCGACATCGGGGTTATCGGCACCGGCGGAGCAGCGGGTGCTGTAGTAGCTAAAGCTGATGAAGTCGACGGTGTTGGCGGCCAGGATCTCGCGGTCCTCGTCGGTCATGCCCACATCGATGCCCAGACGCTGGAGCTTCTTGACGGCATAGGCCGGGTAGTAGCCACGGCTCTGAACGTCGACGAAGAAGTAATTGTCCTGATTGTCGAGTTGCGCCTGGCGCACATCGCCCGGACGGCAGCTGTAGGGGTAGTAGCTACCTGCGGCGAGCATGCAGCCGATCTTGACCTCAGGGTCGATCTCGTGAACGATTTTGGTTGCCCAAGCGCTGGCAACGAGCTCGTTGTGGGCGGCCAGGTACTCGACGGCCTCCTTGTCCTCGCCCTCCTCAAAGACCAGGCCGGCACCCATAAACGGCAGGTGCAGAATCATATTGATCTCGTTGAAGGTGAGCCAGTACTTCACCAGGCCCTTGTAGCGGGTGAAGATCGTGGTCGCGAGGTTCTTGTAGAAGTCGATGAGCTTGCGGTTGCGCCAGCCGCCGTACTCCTTGATGAGGTGAATCGGGCAGTCGAAGTGCGTGATGGTCACGAGCGGCTCGATGCCGTGCGCCTGACACTCGCGGAATACGTCCTCGTAGAAGGCCAGGCCAGCCTCGTTGGGCTCGGTCTCGTCGCCGTTGGGGAAGATGCGGGTCCACGCCAGGCTCATACGGAAGGTCTTAAAGCCCATCTCGGCAAAGAGAGCGATGTCCTCCTTGTAGTGGTGGTAGAAATCGATGCCGGTCTGCGCGGGATAGTAATAGCCGTCCTCGAAGTCGAGCATCTTGCGCTGGCCGGAGACCACCGCATAGCGCTCGGGGCCGTGCGGAGCCACGTCCACGTTGGCCAGGCCGCGGCCGTCCACGTCGTAGGCGCCCTCGCACTGGTTGGCAGCCGTTGCGCCGCCCCGCAGGAAGTCATTACGGAAAGCCATGCATCAATCCTTTCGCACGCTGTTTGTCGTGGTTTCAGCATCCCTACAAACAACGCGTCGCTCAACGGCAACGACGTAGGCCGATACTTCTTTTCGCACGCAGGTGCTCGACAGCCGCCCCGTCTGACACTTTTTGATACCCGCCTGCCAATCACCACAAAGGGGACAGGCACCTTTGTGGCGGTTGGGGGCGGTTTGTCTCGATCTGTAACAGGTAGGCAGCCAAAACCGGGCCTGATGTTACAGATCGAGATTGTTCGGTCAGCTTCTGCAGTTTGTCTAAATCTGTAACAGGTAGAGACGATTTAGCCCGCTAGATGTTACAGATCGAGACAGAAGATTCTAGTCGCAGGTGATGCCGAGGTTTTGCCGACGAGGCCTACGTAACCGCCTTCGCTCAGCAATTCATTTGACTGAATAGGAAAGAAAGGAAAAAATAGGAAAAAAAGGAAAGGAGACTTATGACTGAAACCATCTTCTCCCCCTCATTTGGAAATCGCCCGTCCTATCTGGTGGGTCGCGGGAACGTGATTTCGACATTCATCTCCGGTCTTGAGCAGGAGCCGGGCAATCGAGACCGAGCCATGCTCATGCTCGGCCAGCGAGGCAGCGGCAAGACGGTTCTTCTGTGGGAACTTGCCGACCGCGCACGCAAGCTCGGTTTTGTTGTCGCCACACCCACCGTAGCCTCCGAAGATATGCTTGAGCGCATTGTTGAAAAAATCCAAGAAGCAGGCGAGCCTTATGTCAGCAAGCGTCATCTCCCCAAACTTTCTGGCGGTAGCTTGAGCGTCTTCGGCTTCTCAGCCGGTCTCGAGTTCACACGCGATGTGCAGGAGACCAAGAGTTTCCAGTTCAAACTCACGCAGCTGGCGCGCAAGCTGACCGAGCAGGGGCACGGCATCCTCATCCTTATCGATGAGCTCCAAGCTAATTCACCTGAGATTAGACAGCTCGTCACCGCCTATCAAGAGCTGGTCGGTGAGGGACTCAACGTCGCGCTTGTTATGGCAGGTCTCCCGGGAGCCGTCTGTGCAACGCTCAATGACCGCGTGCTGACATTTCTCAACCGCGCTCGCAAGGTCACGCTCGAACCGCTTTCAGTCGGAGATGTCGATGCCTATTATCAGCGGGCTTTCGAAGAGCTCGACCTTGATATTCCAGGCGATCTTCGCCTCCGTGCCGCTCGCGCAACCCAAGGCTCGCCCTATATGCTGCAGCTCATCGGCTATAACATCGGCAATCGCTGCAAGACAGGAGAACACGTAACGCCAGAGCAAGTCGACGGAGCTATCGAAGCGTCAAAAGCCGATTTCGAAAACGATGTTTGTGAAACGACGCTCGCCGCGCTATCGGACCAAGACGTCGCGTTTCTCGACGCAATGACTGATGACGAAGACGCCGTTTCGCGCATTTCCGATGTAGCGAAACGTATGTCAGTCACACCCGACTATGCGCAAAAGTATCGCCGGCGCCTCATCGACGCCGGCGTAATCGAACAGGCGCGCCGCGGTTACGTGCGTTTCGCCGTTCCATATATGGCTGACTATCTGCGCAGCCAACTCTAGGCAGCCACCGCAATGGGGACAGGCACCTTTGTGGTGGTTTGGGCCCGTTTGTCTCGATCTGTAACAGGTAGGCCGTCAAAACCGGGCCTGGTGTTACAGATCGAGATTGTTCGGTCTGTCCCCTGCAGTTTGTCTAAATCTGTAACAGGTAGAGACGATTTAGCCCGCTAGATGTTACAGATCGAGACGGAAGATTCTAGTCCACGGTGATGTCGAGATTTTTGCCGATGAGGCCTACGTAGCCGCCTTCGGCTGCCTTGGGGCTGTCAGCATGGCAGAGGACCCACTTGTCGGCCTTCCAGTAGCAGTAGCTGTCGCCGGCCGCAGGCATGTCGGCCGCGACCTCGGGGCGCGGGCCGTTGGTGCCGGCGGGCAGCGCCACCATCACCTGGAAGCCACCGTCGTCGACCATACACGGCGTGTAGTGAAGCGTGGTGTTGAAGACTTCGACGACCGTACCCGCCGGCACGCGAAACGCCTTGACACACGCGGTGTCGAGCTTGCCGTCCTCGATCTCCCAGCGATGCGCCACGAGCAGGATAAAGTCGCGAGCGCCCAGGTTGAATTCGCTCGCGCGGTGATACTCCAGGCAGTTGAGCTGCGTGTTGTGGCCGTTGCACCAGCCGAGCTGGAAGGGACGGCCGCCAAACATGAGAAAGCCCAGTTTATCGGCATCTTTGACGCCCTCGAGCTCCGGCGCGCTTGCTACGTACTTGCTGCCCTCGGGAATGGGCGTGGCTGAGAGCGCCTCGAGCACGGGCGACGTGAGCTCGGACGGAACGTCATCCCAAACGTTGCCATAGGATTTGAACTCGGGATCGTTGACAGAGTAGATATGCATGTTCACTCCTGTTCGTAAATGTGACTATACGAACATTCTAAAACAAACATGAGCGATTTTGAACGCTCGTCCCGACCAATCAACAAAAAGGCGCCCCCGCATAAGCGAAGGCGCCCAATGCGCGCGTTTTGGGCGATAAAGCCCTTATGCCTGCTGATAGTGCAGGTGCTTCTCGTCGATATCGGCCAGGTCGCGGTCGAGGTAACGGCGCGCGAGCCAGTTAGCCATGGGAAGGTTCTGGTCCAGGTAGTTGCCGCACTCCTCGGGAGCGGCACCGGGGACATCGCCCTCAAAGTCGGCGACAAACTCGAACAGCTCACGCACGAGCGGCAGGATCTCCTCGCTCGTCACCTCGCCAAACACAACGAGGTAAAAGCCCGTGCGGCAGCCCATGGGGCCAAAGTAGACAATGCGGCCCGACCACTCGGCATGATTGCGCAAGAACGTTGCACCCAGGTGCTCGATGGTGTGGCACTCGGCGGTGTTCATGACCGGCTCCTTGTTGGGCGTGGTCAGGCGTAAGTCAAACGTGGTGACGGCAGCACCGGTCGCCGGATCGCGGTCGATGCGGCTCACATACACGCCGGGCTCAAGCAGCAGATGATCAACGGAAAAGCTGGCGATGCGCTCCATGGCAGATCCTCTCGATAGTCAAATTGGGACGGGGCTCTTTTAGCTGGTTCGAATGGTCGTACCAATCATACCAGTCAAAAAAGCCCCGTCCCAAAAAGACAACTTAGCCAAGGACACGGGCCATACGCGTCTTGAACTCGGACAGGAAGCGCGGAGCATCCACGGTCAGTGCCACAAGCGCGCTCTTGTCCGGATCGGACAGGCGGCGCTCATCGCAGATGGTGCGACCGCGGTACTCGCCCAGCAGATCAACACGCAGGTTGCAGCCGAGCGCACCTACGAGCGTGGGGTCGATCGCCACGGCAACGGCCAGCGGATCGTGCAGCGCACAACCACCCAGGTAGGGTGCGTTCATCTCGTACGAGCCAATGTAGTGCTCGACCATGCTCGCAAATGCGCAGCCCGCCATGGTGCCCGAGCCCGTCCAGCCGGCAATGTCGCGGCGTGTGAGCACCACGCGATGCGTCACGTCCAGACCCACCATGGTGAGCTTACGGCCCGAGCGCAGCACCGCGTCGGCTGCCTCGGGGTCGCTCGCCATATTGGCCTCGGCGCCCGCGCTCACGTTGCCGGGCACGGTAAGGGCGCCGCCCATCACGACCACGCGGCCGATGGACATCATCGCCGCCGCATCGCGCTCCAGGGCGAGCGCCAGGTTGGAGAGCGGGCCAGTCGCTACGTAGACCAGATCGGGACCATAGGTGCGCGCGGCATCGATCAGATAATCGACCGCAGCGTTGCCGTCGGCCGAGGTCGCCCCCACCGGCTCGTAGGGCGACGCGGGCACGCTCGCGCCGCCGATGCCGTTCTTGCCGTGAATGAGCGCGGTGGACGCCGGCGGCGTATAGGGCTCAGTCGCCTGCAGAGGACGGTCGGCACCCAGGTACACCGGAACCTCGGGGCGACCCAGCAGATCGAGCACCGCAAGGCAGTTGTGCGCCGATTGCTCGACGCGCACGTTGCCAAAGCACGTGGTGATGCCCACGAGCTCCACCTCGGGGCTCGCGATGGCATAGGCCAGCGCCATCGCATCGTCCACACCCATATCCAGATCAAGGATCAGCTTCTTGGTTGTCATTGTTCTACTCCGCTTCTCCGTCTTTATCGTTTAACCAAACCAATGTTCAACTTCGGCGCGCGTGGGAATCGATTGCTGAGCGCCCAGGCGCGACACCGTCACTGCCGAGGCGCGAGCACCCGCGGCCATGCACTCAAAGAGCGGCAGGCCCTCTAGGCGAGCCGCCGCCAACGCGCCGATAAACGTATCGCCGGCGGCCGTGGTATCGACTACCGTACTCGAAAGTGCCGGCATGCGCAGCAGCTCACCGCCATCGCCGAGCGTAACCGAGCCGGCACCGCCCAACGTGATGACCGCAGCCCCGGCACCCTTGTCGAGCAGCGCATTGAGCGCGGTGACGCAACTCACATCATCCGTGGGCAGAATGCCCGTCAGCACTTGGCACTCGGTCTCGTTGGGACAGACCAGGTCGACCGCAGGCCAGACCTCCGCAGGCAGCTCGCAGGCAGGCGCTGAATTAAAGACCGTATAGAACCCCAGCTCGTGAGCGCAAACAAGCGCCTCGGCCGTCGCCGCAAGGTCACATTCGCCCTGGGCGATAAAGACGCTTCCGGCAGCCGGGGCAATCTCGCTGGCGTCGCCGTCGAGCTCATGGGCCACCAGACGCCTCAGCGCGCAGGCAACGTCCGCGCCCGCAAGCGCATGGTTGGCGCCCGGTGACAGTACGATGCGGTTGTCGCCCTCGCAGCGAATGATGGTCGCCGTTCCCGTCTCCACGTCATCGCGATGCACTACAAAGTCACAGTCCACGCCGGCGTCTTGGAGCCCCACCACGAGCGACGCGCCGAACGCGTCGCGACCGACCGCGCCGATCATGTGCGTGCACGCGCCCATACGCGCGGCAGCTACGGCCTGATTGGCGCCTTTGCCGCCGGCGTTGGTGATAAACCCGCTGCCGCCGACGGTCTCGCCCGCACGCGGTATGCGCTCGCACGCCACCGAAAGGTCCATGTTCATGCTGCCGAACACCGCAACGATGCCGCGATCTGCCATGGAAACCTCCTCATCTGCGGGCTTTGCACCCACCGTCGACCGTCGATTGCGCGCCTTCGCACCTCTATAACTTTAGTTCACTTTGATGTGAACGCACCCTTGAGGTTGCGCCAGCAGCAAGCATTCACAGGAGCAGGCAGCTACAATGAATACGTGCTGATTATTCTCGTCATTGGATGATGTTTTATGGAACAATTCTCGCAATCGGGCTCGCGCGGTCGACGCCGCACGGGCAACGAGCCGGCGCCGCACGAACGCGTGAAGAGCGAACGCCGTGCCAACGAGCCGCGACGCACCACGAGCCCCCATCGCGCTTCTGCAAACAATGCGGGCCGCGCCAACACTCCCGCCGCGGAGCAGACGCCTGCTCGCCCCAAGTCCCGCTACATCCCTGCACTCGACGGCCTGCGTACGCTCGCCGTCGTCGCGGTGGTGCTCTATCACCTCAACCTCACATGGGCACAGGGCGGCCTGCTCGGCGTCACGATCTTCTTTGTGCTCTCGGGCTATCTGATCACGCGCCTGCTCATCAACGAAGTGTCAAAGACCGGCCGCATCGACCTCAAGAGCTTCTGGATTCGCCGCATCCGTCGCCTGTTCCCCGCCGTGGTAACCGTTGTGGTGGTGACCTGCGCGCTGTGCACCATCTTTAACCATGTGATGCTCACCAAGATGCGCCCCGACATCCTGCCGTCGCTGCTGTTTTTTAATAACTGGTGGCAGATTGCCCAAAACGTCTCGTACTTCAATGCTCTGGGCGACCCCTCGCCGCTCACGCACTTTTGGTCGCTCGCCATCGAGGAACAGTTCTACCTGATTTGGCCGCCATTGCTGTTTGCCATGGTATCCATGCATGTGAGCAAGCCCAACACGCGCCGCGTGGTTCTGGGCCTTGCCGCAGTATCTGCCCTCGCCATGATGGTACTCTACAATCCCGCCGCCGACCCCAGCCGCGTGTACTACGGCACCGACACCCGCGTGTTCTCGCTGCTACTGGGTGCCTGGATGGCCTTTATCCCCGATCGCGACCTGGCGCCGGTGCGTCTCGCTCATCGTTTGGGGCTCAATCGCCTGGCTGGCGCCGCCAAGCACGGCAAGAAAGCCGAGGACAAGCCTGACAAGAAGGCCAACGAATCAGCCGATACCGCCCTGGCACAGCCGAGCGCCCTCGTGCGCTTTTGGTCCTCGCCCGCATCCATCGATGTCTTGGGCGTCGTGGGTCTGGTTGGGCTTGCCGCCATGGTCGCACTCACCAACGGCTACACCGCGTTCCAGTATCGCGGCGGCACGCTGTTATGCTCCATCCTCACGCTCATGGTCATCGCAGCCTGCGTGCAGCCCCAGGGAATGGTTGCCCGCGCGCTGTCCGCCGAGCCGCTCGTGTGGGTTGGCAAGCGCTCGTACAGCATCTACCTGTGGCACTATCCCCTGCTGTTGCTCATGAACCCGGTCGCCAACATCAACGATACACCGTGGTGGCAGTACATTTTGCAGGTGCTGTTGGTGGTCGCCGTGGCCGAATGCTCATATCGCTTTATCGAGACGCCGTTTAGAAAGGGCGCCTTTGGGCGCACCGTATCCGAGTTCCGCGACGGCACCGCCACGCCCGCCAACTGGGTGCGCGCGCACGTCCCTGCCTGCGCAGCCTGCGCTGTCGTGTTGGTCGTTGCACTGGGCGGCCCGATCTTTGTGCCCGAGACGTCTGCGCTGAGCGGCGAGGGCGCCGAAGTTCTGAACAAGGAAGCCAAGAACGCCGCACCCACCGACCAGCAGGCGGCCGACGACACCGACAAGGACAACGACGGCTTCCCCGACGGCTCCTACGACCTGTTGATGATCGGTGACTCCGTGTCGCTGCGTGCCGTGGACACCTTTGACGGCGTGTTCCCGCACAGCCATATCGATGCCGAAAAGGGCCGCCAGTTCGATGCGGGCCGTGCGACATTTGAGGGCTATCTTCAACAGAACCTTGCCGGCAAGATCGTGGTCTTTGCGCTGGGCACCAACGGCTTGGTAACCGACGACCAAATCGACGCCATCATGGCCGATGCAGGAGATAAGCGTATTGTGGTGTTTGTGAACACGCGCAGTCCGCAGCCGTGGGTTGGCTCTACCAACCAGGCCATCGCTAACGCCGTTACGCGCTACAAGAACGTGCGCGTTATCGACTGGTACGGATACAGCGCCAACCGCAACGACCTGTTCGATGGCGATGGCACGCACCTATCGACCACTGGCGTGACTGAGTACCTCAACTTGATCCACGACGCAGTCAAGAAGGACCTGCCCGTGCATCCCGAGGATCACGTCAACGATCCGCAGCCGGCAGCCGTCAAGTCTGCCACCGACGCACTCATCAATGCGCTTGCCTTCAAGCCGCACAAGTTGGGCACCGACAAGTAACCTGCAGCGCAAACTTCCCACATCCGGAGGGGGTGTCTGCCACGGCAGACACCCCCTCCGGCAGTTAGGGACACTCCTGGCGCAGCCAATGAAGACCTCTACGGATGAATTCCAGGCCGCTCCGTCGCTCCAGACATCGTTTCCGCGCCTCGTGCCTGCCCCAAACAATCAAAACAAGCCCTTTTCGCCGCACCCTCAAAGGTCTGTGGGCAAAAAAGGGCAAATATGAGTACTGTTACCATTTTAGTAGCAGGCAAAACCACCCAAAATGACGTCCGAGCGACCCCTACAACCCCCTAAAGCAGCCAACCTGACTGGTTTAAGGCGTATTGGAGCCAATTTTAATGAACATACTAAAGGCTATGTTCATTATCTTTTAGGATGTAAATGCTATTCACTTAGCAACAGTACTCATATTTGGCATTTTTGTCCATTGCTATATAACTAACACCCTATAGCAGACAAAAAAACAGGCCGCGGCCCATCGCTGCGGCCTGTTCGGAAGCAAAAGTGGGCGTTAAGCGCTGTAGCCCATCGCCTGCAGAACAAACATGACGACCGTGAGCACCGTAATCACACCGATAGTCGCCCAAGTGAGCACATTCCACACGCGGCCGTTGCGGTTGGCACCCATAATGTGACGGTCGGCTGCGATAACCACCTGGAACACCAGAACCACGGGCAACAGCACACCATTGATGACCTGTGAGGTCATCATAATCTGGAACAGATCGACGCCGGGCATAAGCACCAGCACGGCAGAGATACCGATGATGGCCGTAATGATGCCGCGATAGACCGGGGCCTCGTCCCAGCTGCGGTCGGCACCGCGCTCCCAGCCAAATGCCTCGCAGATAGCGCTCGACGTAACGCCCGGCAGCACGCAGGCAGCCAAGAAGCTCGCCGCGACCAGGCCCGAGGCAAACAGTACCGTGGACCACTGACCCGCAATAGGCTCCAACGCGCGGGCGGCATCGGCAGCATCGCTAATCTGAATACCCGCCGGGAACAACACCGTACCGGTCGTGATGATAATAAAGCCGGCAATGACATCGGCGGCAAGCGAGCCGCTCACGGTATCGATGCGCTGCAGCACGATATCGTCCTCGCCCGCGTTCTTATCGACCACGTTGTTCTGCGCCAAGAAAATCATCCACGGCGCGATGGTGGTACCGATCGTCGCGACCACGAGCGACACGTAGCTGGGGTCATTTTGAATGTTAGGCACGACCAGGTCGACCGCGACCTCACCCCAGTTGGGGCCAGCCATAAATGCGGCGACAATATAGGTCACGAACACGCAACTCACCAGCAGCAGAATCTTCTCGATGCGCTGGAAACTACCCGACATGGTAAGCATCCACACCAGCAGCGCCACCAACGGCACCGAGATGCTCGCCGGCACGCCAAAGAGAGCAAGGCCGCTGGCGATGCCCGCAAACTCCGAAATGGTCACAGCCGTGTTGGCGATCAACAGCGCCGCCATAGCAAGTACACTCTTGCGCACGCCAAAGCGCTCGCGAATGAGCGATGCCAGGCCCTTGCCCGTGACGCAGCCGCAGCGCGCCGCGGTCTCCTGCGTCACGATGAGCAGCACAGTCATGACGGGAAGCATCCAGAGCATCTTGTAGCCATAGCTGGCGCCCGCGCTGGAATACGTTGCAATGCCGCCGGCGTCATTGCCCGAAAGCGCCGCCAGCAGACCGGGGCCCATAGCGCCAAAGATGGCCGCGATGGTCAACTTTTGCTTGGTGCCCGACTTTTGCTTGGTATTTTGCACGCGACCACCTAACCAATGACCGACATGGTGAGCAGCACCGCAGCGGCGCAGTACGCTACGCACGAGATCATGACGGCAATAACGTTCATGGCGGTGCCCGACGTGTTGAGGTCATGCTCGTCACGCCAGAACAGCACCATCAAGTAAATCACGGCGCTCATGTTGCCGACCAGGCAAATGATGGCAGCGATATTAAAGCACCCGGTAAAGAGTTGCTCCTCAAACATGGGCGCATCGGGGAACGCGGCGGTGCGCACCAGCTGGGCGCACAGGTAGGTCACGAGTGACAGAATCAGGCCCATGCCCGTGCTCTGGAAGAAGAACCCCAGATACGGCTTGGGCTCGTCGTCGTGACCGTCATACTCCAAGAAGTAGTTCTTGACGAACGACACCATGCGCGAGGCCGCCAGCAGCACGAGCGGCATGGCGCACATGGGGAACACCACCAGATGCGCGGAGCCGAGTGCCGTTCCCAACACGGTCGCCATAATGCACGAGGCAATGCCCCACACGACAACCCAGTACTGGCGATGCACAAACCAGCTGAGCACGTTCGTCGAGTCGTCCGACGCGCTATCGCCCGAGCCGACACCGGCGATCTGCAGGTCCTCCTGATGCTCCTCGGCGATAACATCCATGGCGTCGTCGAAGGTTACGATACCCAGGATATGACGGTTCTCGTCGCAGACAGGGATGGCAACCAGGTCGTACTTGGTCATCTCGTCCGTCACGTCTTCCTGGTCCTCGTCGGGCGACACATAGACCAGGTCGCGATAGGCCAGCTGACCCAGCGTGGCGTCGCGGTCGGCTACGATCAGCGTGCGCAGCGAAAGCACGCCGGTCAGCATGCCGCTCGGATCCTCGGTATAGACGTAGTAGACGCTCTCGAAGTCCTCGTCGAGCTCGCGAATCGCCTCGATGGCGTCACCGACCGTTGCCGTAGCGGGCAGGGAGACAAACTCCGAGGTCATGATGCGGCCGGCGGTATTGTCCTCATACCCCAGCAGGTTACGAATCGCCTTCTCCTCCTTGACGCCCATCAGGCGCAGGAGCTTCTCGGCCTTCTCGTAATCGAGCTCGTCGATCAGGTCGGCTGCATCGTCCGGGTCCATCATGGCCAGCATCGACGATGCGTCCGTGTCGGACAGGCCCTCGAGCATCTCGGTCATAAGCTCGTCGTCGTCGAACTCCGAGATGGCCTCGGCGGCCTGGGCAGTATCGAGCTGTGCAAACACCTGCGCACGCAGGCGCGGGTCGAGCTGCTCGATAATGTCGGCGATGTCGGCAGGGTGCAGCTCGCCGAGCGTCTTATGCGACACCGAGAGTTGAATGTTCTTGGTCGAGCGGTCGAGCAGGTCCATGTAGGACCAAGCGATGATGTCCTCACTGAGCGGCTTGCCCAGGTGCTTCATAAAGCCTTCGACGATATGCTCGAGTGCGGGGCTGATCGCGCGTAGCAGACCGCGGGCGCCCACTTCGGCGCCCAGCAGGCGCAGCTGATTTTCGCCCGACATGGAAAACTTGATGTCGTTTACGCGCACGACTTTCATGCCCTGCGTGTCGACGATCTGCTTGTTGAGCACGTCGCGGGCAAGCAAGAGTTCGGTCGGCTGCAGGTACGAAAAACGGATTTCGGTGGCCGACGTCTTAAGGTGTACACCTGTCTCGTCGATACGGTCGACCCATTTGCGCCAGCTGATCATAAACGGCGTCTTGCCGGGTCCGCGGAACGCGAGCGACGTCACGTGCGGAAAAACTTCGCCGGTAGCAATGCCAAAATCGTTCACA
This sequence comes from uncultured Collinsella sp., assembly GCA_928722055.1. Classification (GTDB taxonomy): domain Bacteria; phylum Actinomycetota; class Coriobacteriia; order Coriobacteriales; family Coriobacteriaceae; genus Collinsella. Next base: position 2,260,421 of record CAKMWN010000002.1, on the reverse strand, counting down.
ACGCCGAGCTTTTCGCCATCGACGTCCAAGACCGGCAGTTTGAGCATCTCACTCAGATAATTCAATGGTGCTCCCCATCATAATTCCTCCGGACGCGGCCGCGCGCGCGGCGTCCGGGGGCTTCTGGATATGTATACGCATGCGCGGGCGGCACACCGCTCGGCGCTCACACCCCGTGCATGCGCAAGAAGCACCTGCAAGGGGTCATCGACTGTATGGTCGAGGTTTGGATTTCACCTGTAACCTTTCTCTTGACCCTTGTTATCCGCAGTAACTATAGCATCAGCATCGCGCCGTGGCGCCGAATTTATGCGCTGCACATTGCAGGCATACCAAACGCTGACGCATCCGTGACATAGTCATTGGGGACGTTCTTAAATGACTACCCAATGACTACTCTGTGGTTACTCTGTGGTGTCTTCGTCCTCGGCAGGTTGGGGGAACACGGCGTCCTTGGGCATGGTGACCTTCGTCAGCGAGGTGAGCTTTTTGCTCAATGCCGTGTCCGTCTTGACCAGGTCGCTGAGCGTCACGATCTTGTAGCCGTCGGCAATGAGGCCGTCGATAATCTGCGGCAGCGCCTCGAGTGTCTGCTCGGCGCATTCGTCTCTATCGGTGAGCAGCACGATATTGCCCGGCGTCACCGAATCGAGCACCGTCGAGACTTGCTCGTCGGCACCGTTGAGCAGCCAGTCGCCCGAGTCAATATTCCACGAGACCACGGCGGAGACCAGGTCCATCGCATCAATCCAGTTTTGCTCGTCAAAGGCAGCGTAGGGAGCACGCAGTAGCATCGTCTTCACGCCGGTCGCCGACTTAATCGCATCGGTGCCTTTCGTGATCTGTTCGCGTACTGCCTCACGGTCCTGACCCTTGAGCGAATCGTCGCTGTAGCTGTTGGATCCGATCTCGCACCCGGCGTCGACAATCGCCTTGGCCGTGGCAGGCGAGGCCTCGGCCGCATCGCCCGAAAGGAAGAACGTCGCGGTGACGCCCTTTTCCTTGAGCACCTGCAAGATCTGCTTGGTGGCGCCGCTCGGACCCTCGTCAAACGTCAGCGCCACGTACTTTTTGTTGCCCTTGGGCGCCACGCTGGCGCACGCAACGACGCAATCGGTGGCGGGCACAACCTCGCCGCGGTCCTGCGTCTTGCCCGACTGCTCACCAACCCACACCTCGGAGCGGCCCTGGACACCCCACGTCTGCACATACTCGATAGCGCCCGTGCCCTCGACCTTGAGCTTGGGCTCGATAACCGTAGCCTGAACCTCGTGCTTCTCGTAGGTGTTACGGCCATCCTTGACCGTCACCTTCTCGCCACCCTCAAGTTCGCGGCTATCCCATTTGCCCTGCTTCACGCGCTTGCCGTCGACCTTCACCGACAGCTTTTCGCCCCCATGGCGCTTGAGCACGCTGTCATCGACGGCTAGCAGATCGCCTGCGTCGTAGGTGTCAGTCAACTCCTGGTCGTCGATGAGGTTTTGTAGCGTAGAGCCGACGCGCACTGCGGTCTTCTGGCCGTTGAGCTCCACGTCCACGCTGCGGTTGACGTAGCCCACGACGGCAGCGATAAACAGCACGAGTGCGCAACCCACGGCGATGAGCGCATAGGGCAGGCGAGACGAACGACGGGGCGTACGGCCGTTGCCGATGCGAGCGCTGCGGTCGCTAAAGCCGCGGCTATGGTTGAGATACATCGCGCCGGGCTTACGGTGACGCTTGCGCTGACCGCTGGGCAGCTGCCCCAGATCGCGGCGCGCCGTCGGACGCGCGCCCGAACGCCCGTTTAAGTTGGATCCGTTTTGGCGCATGTGCCCTCCCCCATAAACACAGCAAGCCGGAGCAACAGGTCTCCGGCTTGCCTCCCATCATTTGGTACGTCGCTATTTTGTAGCTTTTGACGAGCCCCCGCTCGCCTTTTGATATTCGTCCTTAAAGGCCTTGAACATACCGCGCGTCTTGCCGAGCTGCTTGCCCAGTGCGCGGCTGCCCTTGTCCACGGCGACCGATCCCTTGTCATCGAGCACCTTGGCGCCCTTCTTGACCTTATCGCCCACCACGACACTGGCCTCGGCAGCCTTGGCGGCCGCGCCGCCCGAATACCCGAGCGCCTTGACCTCGTCCGAAACGATCATCGCGCCGTCCGCATAGCCGCGCAGCATCGTCGGCGGCATCTGCGTGTCGCCCACCAGCACGCTCGAAGCGGCACCGGCGGTCACATAGAACGTCTGCACAATACCCGAGCGCGGCTTGAACTCAACGTCCGAGCAGTAGCCCACGACATCGCCCGATTCCGTGCGCACGTCCATGCCAACCCAGATAATGCAATCATCCAGGTTGATATCGAGGCGCTTGGCCGCGGCGGCATCGTAGGTGCCCTTGACGTCGTCGACCGCGACAGCGCCCTCATAGACGCCGATGGCATCGAGCGCCACAAACCGGTCGGGGCGCTCGATCATACCCGCGATATCGGACTGGCGGACCATAAAGCCCACCACGCGCGTGCCGCCCGGGGTAAAGACGGGAAAGTGAATCTTGCCGAGCTTTTTGGGGCTGCGCGGCGTGCCGTCCTTTTTGGTGCGCTTGTCTTCGGCAGGCTTACGATAAACCTTGACGCCGACAAAATCCCCTGCGCGCATTATGCCTCGGTCGAGGGCTCCGTGGCCTCGGTGCCGGCCTCGGTGACGTTCTCGACCACGACGTCGGCAGCGGGCGTCACGTTGCCGCCCGAGATGGCGTCGTTGAGCTGCTCGCGAAGCTGATCCATGCGCTCGCGGGCCAGGTCGACCTTGGCGCGCAGGTCATCGGTCTTGGCGTCGACCATCGGACCAAAGTCGTTGACCGCGGCACGAGCCTCCTCGGCACTGTGCTCGTAGGTGTCACGCATGTTGTCCCAGGCATCGTTGGCGATATCGGCGGCCATGGCGCGGGTCTCGGCACCCGAGCGCGGGGCCAGAGCAACGCCGATGATAGCGCCGGCGGCAGCACCAAAAAGCGCACCGGAGACAAAGCTGAAAGTCTTTCCCATGATCATTCCTCTCCTGCGGGCACCTCGATGCCCACCGTTTGAATGCTGTCCATTATACCCGCAGCGCAACACTTGCCGTCGCGCTCATCTGCGTACGGTAAAAGCGCAGGTACATGATGGTGATAAGCGAGCGAACCTACTCCTGCGGCATGGCAGGCATGGCGACCGTGGCGGCCGGGTTCTCGCCGGCGCCATCGACCAGCGGCAGGTTGCCCTCGTGCGCCGAGCCGGACGGAGCCGTTGCCGCACCGCCAAAGACGGCCGCGGGGGCCTCGTGGTTCTCGGCGACCGCGCCCTCGGTATCGATTGGCATCTGCGGCTCGTCGTCAAAGCTCGGGACGCCTTGGGGCTCCGCAGACTCGGGCTCAACGGGCGCCTCGGCAACGGGCTCAGTGTCGGCGTCGGCAGGAGCGTCGCCCTCGGGCACATCCTCGGCCACGTCCTCGCCGCTCGCAGCGGCAACGGCCTCGTGCGGGTCCTTGCCCTCGGCCTCGGCACGCAGGCCCAGCACCAGGTTGCGCAGGCCCGCGACCGTGCCTTCCACGTCGGGGGCCGGCTGGTCGGCGTGCAGGTACGCCCAATCCATCATAAAGGTCGCCGACGACAGCGCGCCGATGGCCAACGCGTCATCGGGACACGAAAGCTCAACCTCAAAGACACGCTCGTCATGCTCGCTCACGCGCGTGCGACCGCACGAAATGCTGCCGGCAAGACCGGTCTCGTTCATGAGCTCGACCGTCACGTGCTCCAGCAGGTGGCAAAGCTCGGTCTGGCCCATGCAGTCCTGGAACTCGCGACCCGAATCGCCCAGGCACAGATGCTTGGCAATCGCGGGCACCAGGTAGTACACGCGCGCCGTGGCCTCGATATCCTCCGAGGTCATGAGCGGCATACCGGGGTTCACCAGCACGTGCGCGCAAATCTTGTCCTCGCTGACGGTGACCTTAAGGATGTTGAACAGGCCTGCCATAACTCTCCCCTACTCGTCCTTGCCCTACTCGTCGCCATCGTGCGGATCCGCAGAGCCCGCACCCGACGCCGCCGGCTTCTCTGCCGAAGACTCGGAATCCTTCTTATCGGTTTCGGCCGGAGCGATCACGCGAATGAGCGAGATGCGCTGGCCACGCATCGACTGTACCTTGAACTTGTACCCTGCGACCTCAAACACCTCTCCGATGTCGGGCACCGAGTCGCAAAGCTCCAAAATCCAGCCGGCGATGGTCTCATAATCATCGCTTTCCTCGAGCGGCCAACCAAGCTCAATCGCGTCATCGCACGAAAAACGCCCATCGACGAGCCACTCGCGACGCGAAAGGCGCGTGAGGTACTTGTTGTCGGGGTCGAACTCGTCCTCGATTTCGCCGACGATCTCCTCGACGATGTCCTCGATGGTGATGATGCCGGCCGTGCCGCCGTACTCGTCCACGACGACCACGATCTGGTCGTGCGAGGTCTGCATCTCGGACAGCAGCGGCAGGATGTCCTTGGTATCGGGCACAAAGGTGGCGTCGCGCAAAAAGCCGGCGATGGGCTGGTCGCCCTTGCCGTCGAGCGCGGGCTGGATCAGGTCCTTGATGTGCGCGATGCCCGCGACGTTGTCGGGATCCTCGTGGTAGACGGGGATGCGGCTGAAGCCGGTCTGGCGCATGGTGGACAGCACGTCGGCGACCGTCTCGTCGTCCTCGCACATGGTGGTGTCCACGCGCGGCACCATGACCTCGCGAGCCACGGTGTCACCCAGGTCGAAGATCTCGTGGATCATGCGCTTTTCCTCGTCGAGCAGGTCATCCTGCTCCGAGACCATGTACTTGATCTCTTCCTCCGAGACGTTCTGGCGGTCGTCGGCGCTCTTGATGCGCAGGATACGGGCCAGGCCGTCGGAGCAGGCGCCGGTCAGCCACACGAGCGGGCGGGCGATCTTTTGGAACACGGAGAGCGGTCCCACGACCTGCTTGGATACGCCCTCGGCGTTAGCGAGGCCGATGCGCTTGGGCACGAGCTCGCCGATCACGATGGACACAAAGGCGACGGCGACGGTGATGATGACCGGCGCCAGGCCGCGCGCGATGGCGGAAAGCGGCGCGATGCCAAAGCTCATGAGCCATGTGGCAAGCGGGTCGGACAGGCTCGTCGAGGCGACGGCGGATGAGGCAAAGCCCACGAGCGTGATGGCGACCTGGATGGTGGCGAGCAGCTGATCGGAGTCGGCGGCGAGCTGGACGGCGCGCTCGGCGCGCTTATCGCCCTCCTCGGCATCGTGCTCCAACACGGCGCGCTTAGCCGTGGTAAGAGCCATCTCGGACATGGAGAAGTAGCCGTTGATGAGGGTCAAAACGAGGGTGGTAATAAGGGAGATGGTTATGTCCATCGGGAGTTTCTCGAACCTCCAAGATTCGGGACGTCAGGGTAAAACGTTGATGGCGGATACGGCAATTGCGCCGGCGCCCGCGCGAGCGGGGCCGTGGGCGCGGTCGCTAGATTACGAAGAGGATCACCGCCATGAACTGGAAGATGCTGCCAGCGAGCACCCACAAGTGGAAAACACTGTGCAGATAGCGCACGTTTTTGGCGATATAGAACGGCACGCCCACGGTATAGCACACGCCGCCGACGGCGAGCAGGGCAAGCGCGACGGGGTTCAGCAGCGCCACGAGCTCGGGCAGCTTAAAGACGACGAGCCAGCCCATCAGCAGGTAGACCAGGCCGCTTACCCAGTGCGGCTGACGCTCGCGCAAAAAGCACTCGAGCGCAATGCCGATAATGGCGATGGCCCATACGGCAAAGAACAGCGCAGGGCCGCCGTCGTTTGCAAGCGTGATGAGGCAAAACGGCGTATAGCTGCCGGCTATGAGCAGGTAGATGCAGCTGTGGTCGATGATGCGAAACACGCGCTTGGCGCGCGCGGGCTGAATCGCGTGGTAGAGCGTGGAAGCTAGGTATTCGAGGATAATGCTGACACCATAGACAATCGCCGCGGCCATGTGGGCCGGGCCTCCGCCGCGCAGGGCAGCGAATACGATCAGGAGCACCAGGCCCGCGATACCCAGCAGGCAGCCGACACCATGGGTGACGGAGTTCATGATCTCCTCGCCCACCGTGTAGTGTGGAACGGTCGCGGTCTTGGGTCGCGGCTTAGAACTGTCGCTCGAATCGGACATGCCGGTTACATCCTCCAACGTAAAGAGTTCTCAACACTATATCAAAGCGTCTAGGTACGTGCGAAATTTGCACCATACGTGACCCTTTGTTTACCCATTCTTTGCCTGTTGACGCATCAACGGCGAACGTCCATAATGCGCTTGCATTAAATGTTGATGTATTAACATCTTATAGGAGAATACCGCATGGCTCAAAACGCACGTTCCCATCGAAAGCTCAAGATAGCCGGCATCGTTGCGCTGGTGGTTGTCGTTGCGCTGCTCGGATTTGCCGGCAACTTTTTGTTTGACTTTGCCCTGAACCCCCAAGCGCCGTACACCATGAAGATGATGCAGGATAGCAAGAACGACAAAGAAGGTGAGCAGCCGGATGCCGAGGACACCGAGGCGCGGGCGTGGTTTAAAGAGAATCGCGAGAGCAGCAGCCTCACCGCAGATGACGGAACCGAGCTTGCCGCTTGGTATTTTGCTGCGTCGGAGAGCACGCACGACTACGCTGTCTGCCTCCATGGATATACCAACGAGCCCATCGGCATGGCCCGATACGTCAAGCGATTCCACGACCGCGGCATGAACGTACTCGCACCCGCCGCCCGCGCCCACGAGCGCTCCGGCGGCGACTATATCGGCATGGGCTGGCCCGAGCGCCTCGACATCGTCGCATGGATCGAGCGAATCGTTCAGGCTGACCCCGAGGCGCGCATCCTGGTCTTTGGCGAGTCGATGGGCGCGGCGACCGCCATGAACGTCGCGGGGGAATCTCTGCCCGCAAACGTGAAATGCATTATCGAGGACTGCGGTTATACGAGTGCTTGGGACGAGTTTTCTCTGCAGCTCAAGGACGTGTTCGGCCTGCCCAGTTTTCCCTTGCTCGATGTAGCAAACTTGGTGTGCAACGTGCGCGCGGGCTATGACTTTCATAAGGCGAGCAGTGTGGAGCAACTCAAACACGCGACGGTTCCCATGCTGTTTATCCACGGCGACCAGGACACCTTTGTGCCGTACGACATGCTCGACCAAAACTACGACGCGTGCGCCAGCAAGGTCAAGCAAAAGCTCACCATCCATGGCGCCGCCCACGCCAAGAGCGCGCAGGTCGACCCCGAACTCTACTGGAACACGGTCGACAACTTCCTCGACGAGTATTTTTAGGCAAATAGTACGGTTTACTGGCCTATCTGACCCCCTAGCACTTCCGAAAAGCCGCCCGTGGGCACTGTGCTCACGGGCGGCTTTTGCTAACAGTTGTGCTACAAAGGCGCTTGTTTTGTCTAATAGCTAGGTGCTACTTGACCTCGATGAGCTCATACTCGCTCGTGCCCAGGCCGATCTTCTCGGCATGCGCGATGCACACGCGCCAGTCGGTGTCGGGATGCGTGATGCAGAAGGGATCCTTGGCCTGCTCGCCCTCCAGATGCTCGTGGTTATGCTCCATCTTGGCCGCGCTATCGGTGAGCTCGGTGTTGGGCAGCGGCTCAGACGCCATGACGGCGTCGGCGCAGGCCTGGTCGATGGCGACCGGGTCGAAGCTCGCGAACATGCCGATGTCGTTGACGATAGGCGTATCGTTTTCGGGATGGCAGTCGCAGTTGGGACTGATGTCCATGGCAAGCGAGATGTGGAAGCTCGGGCGGCCGTCGACGACGGCCTTGGTGTACTCGGCGATCTTGCAGTTGAGCACGTCGGCTGCGGCCTCATAACCGGGCTTGATGCAGTCCTGGTTGCATGCCGCAATGCAGCGTCCGCAGCCCACGCAGCGATCGTGGTCGATGGCAGCCACGTGCACCGTGCGAGTAGCGCCGCTGGCAAGCTCGCGCTCGCGGGTGCCGTCGAACGAGATAGCGTTGTGCGCGCAGATCTTTTCGCAGGCATGGCAGCCAACGCAGTGCTCGGTCGCGACGTTCGGCTTGCCGGCGGCATGCTGCTCCATCTTGCCGGCACGGCTGCCGCCTCCCATGCCCAGGTTCTTCATGGCGCCGCCAAAACCGGCCTGCTCATGGCCCTTAAAGTGGGTGAGGCTGATCACGATATCGGCATCCATGAGCGCCTGACCGATCTTGGCCTCGTGCACGTACTCGCCGCCCTCGACCGGGACGAGCGCCTCGTCGGTGCCCTTAAGGCCGTCGGCGATGATGATCTGGCAGCCCGTGGCATACGGGGTAAAGCCGTTCTGGTAGGCGGTATCGATGTGCTCGAGCGCGTTTTTGCGGCTACCGACATAGAGCGTGTTGCAGTCGGTGAGGAAGGGCTTGCCGCCCAGCTCCTTGACGACATCCGCGACGGCGCGGGCGTAGTTGGGGCGCAAAAAGCTCAGGTTGCCCAGCTCGCCAAAGTGAATCTTGATAGCAACGAACTTGTTCTCAAAGTCGATCTGCTCAATTCCGGCGTGACGGATGAGGCGCTTGAGCTTGTCGAGCTGGCTCTCGCGAGCATGCGTACGCAGGTTGGTGAAGTACACCTTGGCGGGTGCTGCGGGTGCAGTTGCGGTCATAGATATATCCCCTCGGTCTATATGGCGTTACAGACATAGAGGATGGTACCAGTTAAAGCAGAGTTAAAGTCAAGTACGGCACCTAGTCATTGGGGACGTTCTTAAATGACTACTCTTGGACTTTGAGTGCTTCGGCCAGGCCCACACGTTTGATGGAACGCATGTGCAGCAACGCCACGACCAGGTAGGTCGCAAAGCCAATGCCCACGCACGCCGCCATGGACCAAGCGGGCACGTAGATCTCGATATTGCCGTTGTAGGCGAGGAGCATCGAGCGGAAGATGGCCGTGAGCGAGCCAATAATGACCGGCAGGCTTAGCACGAGCGACACCACCACGCACAGTGTGATCGAGCGGATGTACAGATGCGAGATCTCGCTATCGCGATAGCCAAAGACTTTCATGTAGCTGATCGAACGGGCACTATGGTCGATCACAGCCTTGGTCAGCAGGTACATAAACAGCAGGAAGATAAACACCGCGAGCCCGACCATCATGCCGATCATTTTGCTCATCATGCCGATGAACTGGTCGCCCACGGCGCGCATGTCGTCGGGCGTGGTGTCGCCGGCAAAGTAACGAGCATCGAGGTCGAGCTTCTCGTCGCTCACATAGCCGTTAAAGTAGGCGACGTCGTTGTCGAACAGCTCGTTAAAGTCATCGATACTCATATAGATATTCATGTCCGACTTTGAGCCCCAGGCACAATCCTTGCCCGCGTACTCAAGGGAATAATGCTCGCCCTCGTACTTGTCGCTGAGCGTGACCTTCTGGCCCTCGCTCCAGCCAAACTTATCGAGCAGACCACCGCCAAAGACGACGCGCCCATCGCCAACGTTGAGGTCTTTCCAGTAGCGCGAATCGGGCGAGATGCCGTAGACGGAAATCGTCTCCTCGCCATTTCCATCGCCGCGATCGTATTGCAGCTGGTAAACGGCATATTTCTCGGCCTGCGCGATTGCGCCCGCGCCGTTGTCGGTCGTATTGACCGGGTGGATATCATCGTTGTCAGTGTCGATCTTAGAGGCCTTGTCGATCAGGTCGATAGCCTCATCGCGGTCGCAGCCGAGGGCATCGGCAAGATCGTCAAGGCGCGCGTAGAGCGCATCCTTCTTGTCCTGGACCTTGGCAAGCGCATCCTGCGCCGCGGCCAAGCTCTCGGCAGACGGAGATGCGGTCGCGGCATCGGCTGCTATCTGCGCTGCATCGGCCGCGTCGTCAAGCTCGTCATCGGCATCCTGGGCGGCGGAAAGCAGCGCGCCGTCAACCGACTGCAGGCGCTCGAGTGCCGACCATTGCTCGCGCTCCTCGGCAGTGCCCTCGAGCTCCAGTGGCGCCTTGAGCGTGTACTGGTGCTCGGCGACCAGGCTTGTCTCCAGGTTGTCCGCGTAGTGCGTCATCGTGGGCAGAATCGCCAGGCCAAAGAGCAGTAGCAGCGACGCAAACGCGATGCCCACGAAGAGCGTGGCGAAGTTGCCCAGATTGCGCAGAAAGACACGCAGACGGAAGCGGGAAACAAAACCCATGCGCTCCGGCAGTTGCATACCACGCTTGGTACCCGACTTGCCGCTCGCCTCGTGGCGAAGGAACTGCAACGGCGTCTTGCCCATTTTGCGAAGCAGGCCCACCAGCGTGATGAGGATGAGCGCGGCGGCGGGAACCACGGCGCACTTCACAAAGATCTCCCAGCTCCAGTACACCTGGAAGGGCGGCAGGCTGTACGAACCGTAATAGAGGCTGCGCATGGGCTCGGTAAAGAACACAACGCCGAGCACAGTGCCCAAAAGCGCCGCGACCACGCCCACGATGGCGGGAAGCGCAAGGTAGTGCAGTACGATCTCGCGTCGACGATAGCCGCTGGCGAGTAGCGTGCCGATGATGGCGCTCTCCTCCTCGATGGTGGCGTCGGTAAGGACCACAAAGACAAACGCCATGATCACGATGATGATGTCGAGCAGCGTCATCCACATCATGGAGTCGCCGTCCACGTCGTCGCGCGCGTAGCCAATACCCTGGTTGGAATCGGCGTCGATCAGATCGTCCACGCGCGCATCGGCATCGGCCAGCGCCTCGGCCATATCCTGCTCCGCATCGATGCGATCAGCAGTGGGGAGGTCGCGATCGGCAAAGGTGAAGGAGTAGGTGTAGGCGGGTGCGCCACCGGCATCCTCGAGCGCGGCAAAGCCGCCATCGGTGACCTCGGCCACGCCGTACGTGATGGTGTTCACCGTAAAGTCCGAATTGTTGAGGAACAACGCCTGGCTATCGGGCTGGGTCATGATGCCGCAAATGGTGTAGGTGCGACCCTCGAGCTCGACTTTATCGCCCACGGACAGGTCGTTGTTGGTGGCAAAGACGCGGTCGATGGCTACCTCGTCGTCCGCCCTGGGCTGCTTGCCTTCGCAGTAGGACGCGATATCGACTTTGGTACGGTGCGCGTAGGTGCGCAGGGTGCGCTTGGTGCCGTCGTCGCCGGACGCCTTTTTGATGATGGCGTCGATGGAGAAATTCTTGTAGAGCGTGACGCCGCCGACGTCACTGGCGGCATCCTCGGCAGCTTTGAGTTGATCGTCGGTAGCCTCGAAGGAGGTGGTCACGCGGCCGTCCTCAATCGTGTACGCATCGCGCATGTCGTCGATAAGGCAACCGATGGAATGCGCCGCGAGCAAAAAGCCCGATGTAAGGGCGATGCTTCCGCACATAAGCAAAAAGATGCCCAGGTACTTGCCGATATTGCGGCGCAGCTCGCGCGGGAGACGTTTTGCGAGAGGTGTCATGGCACCGCCTACCAATCGAGCTCTGCAGCCGCGACGGGCGACTCATTGAGCTCGTCCTCGACGATGCGCCCGTCGCGCAGGCGCAGCACGCGATTGGCCATGCGGGCGATGGCAGCATTGTGGGTGACGATGATGATGGTGCAGCCGTAGGTGCGGTTGACATCCTCCATGAGCTGCAAGATTTCCTTGGACGTCTTATAGTCGAGCGCACCGGTGGGCTCGTCGCACAGCAGCAGGCCCGGGTTTTTGACGAGCGCACGGCCGATGGCGCAGCGCTGCTGCTGGCCGCCCGAAACCTGGCGCGGGAACTTGTTGCGGTGCTCGTAGAGACCCAGCGAACGCAGCAGGTCGTCGATGTTGAGCGGCTTTTTGGACAGGTGTGCCGTGACCTCGATGTTTTCCTTGATGGTGAGATCGGGCACCAGGTTGTAGAACTGGAAGACAAAGCCCAGCTCACGGCGGCGATACTCGCCCAGGTCGGTAGGTTTGAGCACCGTGAGGTCGCAGCCGTCCACCAAAATAGAGCCAGCATCGGCATCCTCCAGGCCGCCGATCAGGTTAAGAAACGTCGACTTGCCCGAGCCCGAGGGCCCCAGCATGACGCAGATCTCGCCTCGGTTGATGGACGTGTCGATGCCATCGAGTACCGTCAGGCGCGCATCACCGTCGCCGTAGTGCTTTTTGAGATCCTTAACCTGGACGTAGGCTTCCTGCGTTGCCATGGTATCCCCCATTGTTAGCCTAGTACTACTTTATGAACGTAATAGTAAACCTTGGCGAACTATTTTGGGGCGAGAGTGGGGATTTGTTTCAGACTAGTCATTGGGGACGTTCTTAAATGACTAGGTGGCTAGGCGCGAGATTTAGCGCGTGCGAGGGCGAGGCCTGCGGCGGCGATGGCTGCGGCGAAGAGCACGGTGACGCCTAGGTCGCAGGCGATGTCGCCCAGCACGGCAGACGTCAGGTCCGAGGCGAGCGCCTTGCTAATCGCGTCGTTCACCCAATACGTCGGCACAAAGTGCGCCACGGTCTGCACGGCCGAGCCCATGAGCGACAACGGCATCCAGGCGCCGCCCAAAAACGTCATGAGCATGCCAAGCAGGTTGCCCACACCGTTGAGCAACTCCTCGCGCGCGCCCAGGCTCGAAAGGGCAAAGCCAACGGCCAGTGGCGTCAGCGCTAGGGCAAACGTTGCCGCCAGCGCCAGACACACGCGGCCCACGCCGACCTCGGCAACCGCACCGGCAAAGCCCACGACGCCCAGCATGATCGACACAAACCAGATGCAGACGGTGAGCACGGCGGCGGCCGCAAACACAGCAAACGAACGCTGGCGCTCGGAGATTGGGCCGGCATCCATACGACGCACGCGCTCGGGCTCGTTCATGCCCGAGAACACCAACCCCACAGATACGATGACCGACGAGATAATCGCGTACGCGCCAAAGTTGAAATACGACTCGAGCGTGGCGGCGGCAGTCGAGTCGACCTTGACCTGCTCGATCTCGACCTCGGCACGCTCGGTGGCCGCGTGTTCGGCAGCCTTGGCAACGTCGCCGTTAGAAGCAGCGGGCTCAAGTGCGGCCGCAGCGCCCGCGAGCGAGATCCAGCGCGAGGCCTCGGCAGACGAAAGCGCCGCCGCCATGGTGCCAGCGCCGTAGGTCACATCGAGCCTGGGCAGAGACTCCCCCGCGCGGGCGGCTGCAACGAGGTCGCCCTCAAACCCCTCCGGGATAAAGAACACGCAGTCGGCGCTGCCCTTGGCGCTGTTGCTCTTGGAGAGCGCGTCCGCAAGGTCGTAGGTGCCGTCGCCGACGCCCGTGACCAGCTCAAAGCGCGAACCCAGATGCTTGGTAAGCGCGCGCGAAAGGTCGCTGTCGTCGCGGTCGACCACGATCACGTTGGCATCGTAGGGCTTGTACTCGGTGAGCTGCGACGAGTCCCAGCTCACCGATGCCGCGATGAATACGCCCATGAGCGAGATGAACACCGTATAGATGAGCAGGTAGAACGGGTGCGCCAGCGCCATGCGAAGCGCGGTCTTAAAGGTGCTCATAGCGGCTCCTTCCAAAGATCAGCGTGGCGGCGGCAACGAACAGCAGCGCCATCAGGACGAGCGCGCCGGCGCGAACGGCAAAGGGGCTCAGGTCCTCAAAGAAATACAGGCGGTTGAACATGTCGCAGATGAGCTTGACGGGATTGAGCCAGCACTCGGTCGGACAGGCGCGAGCGACGTCGTCGGCAAGCGCCATCGCCGGCTCGCCGTAGAGACCGGCGAACAGGGCACACGTGGTGGCAAAGCCTGTGAGGATGCCCGACTTGGACGCCTTTCCGCCCTTAACGGGCAGCGTGCCCACAAAGAGCCCCAGGCCCGTCGCGGCAAGCGCGGAGGCAGCGCCGCCCACCAGGCAGAGCCCCTCGCGCCCGCCAAAGTCGACGCCAACAACCAGACGCACGTAGCCAATCGCGATCGCCATCGAGGCAAAGGAAACCAGCCACGATCCGACAAAAATACCGGCCAGCGACGCCGTCTTGGAAAGGCCGCCCACGCATCGGCGAGCGCCAAGGCCGGACAGATTGGGCTGCAGATCGACGACGCTCAAGGCGGAAAACTCGGCAGACATCATCGCGACCAGACCAAAGAGTGCGTAATAGTAGATGACCGTGCCATCGGGCGTGGTACGTGTCAGGCTTACGCGGCGGGTGCCGCCCTCGAGCGACAGGGCGCGCGCAACCGCCTCCGGGTCGGCGAGCGCCGCCGGGTTGTCCTGGGCGATCTGGCGCATGAGCTCGGCATTTTGCGTATACGAGCTTACCACCGTCTCCAGGATGCTGCGATCGGTGAGCACCGACGAGGCGCGCGAGCTGTCGTAGCTCGAAAGCAGCGTGAGTTTGGGCGCGCCTTCGGCGTCGACCGTATAGATGCCCGCAACCTCGCCGGCCTTAAGCGCACGGTTCGCATCGGCTGCGTCGTCGAGCTCGTGGATCTCGAGCAGTTGATCGTCGCCTTCCTTGGCAAGCGACGTCGCCACGTCCTTAAAGGTCGAGGCGTCCCAGGCCTCGTCCGCCACGACGGCAACCGGCACCGGGTCTACCGTACCGTCGGAGCTTAGATTCGCAAACATAAACATGAACATCGTGGAAAGCGCGATGGGAAAGAGAGCGCCCCAGACCCACGTGCTCGGCCGGCGCAGCAGCGTCTTGACCGTGGTGATGATGGTGTTGAACATGACCGCCCCCTAGTCGCGCAGCTCGCGGCCGGTGATCTCGAGGAACACGTCGTTGAGGGTTGGCGGCTCGCTCCACACGCGGCCGAGCGCCACGTCGGCGGCGCGCAGCGTGTCGAGGATGTCGACCAAATTGTGCGGGCTCGCTTCGCAGGTGCAGACGAGCTCGCCGCCGGACAGCTCAACCGAAAGCACGTGCTCGAGGGCGCGCAGCCGCTCGACCGTGGCGGTCTCGACGGCGCCGACCTCGACAGTCACGCGCTCGCCCATCTGAATCATGCGCTTGAGCTCGTCGTTGGTGCCCTGCGCCAGCACGCGCCCGCCGTCCATGATCATGATGCGGCTGCAAATCTGCTCGACCTCCTCCATGTAATGGCTGGTATACACCACCGTGGCGCCTTCGTCGCGCAGGCGGCAGATGCCCTCCAGGATGGCGTTGCGGCTCTGCGGGTCGACTGCCACCGTGGGCTCGTCAAAAAAGATGAGCTCGGGTTTGTGCGCGATGCCGCAGGCAATGTTGAGGCGGCGCGCCAGGCCGCCCGAGAGCTTGCCGGGGCGAAACTTGGCAAAGTCGCCCAGCCCGACAAAGTCGATTGCCTCGTCGACCAGCGTGCGGCGGCGCTTGCGGTCGTTAACGTAGAGGCTGCAGAAATAGTCGATGTTCTCGCGCACCGTAAGCTCATCGAATACCGCCACCTGCTGCGGCACCACGCCGATGCGGCGTTTGAGGTCGTAGCGGGCGGGCGTCATGGGCTCGCCGAACAGCTCGATGGTGCCTTTGTCGTAGGCGAGCAGCTGCAGAATGCAGTTGATGGACGTGGTCTTGCCCGAGCCGTTGGGGCCCAGCAGGCCAAAGATCTCGCCGGGGGCGATACTCAGGTTAAAGTGGTCGAGCGCAATAAGATCGTCATAGCGCTTGACGAGGTTTTCGACGTGGACGATGTCTGTCATGAGGCGGCCCTTCTGTTGCTTGCGGCCCGGTACGATTGCATCATCGCAGGAGCGGACGGCGCGCACCAGTGAGCTTTGTCACGAGTGCGGAGCTTGGCCGTGCGGCCTGCCGACGTCCCCGCTTTGCCGCGTGGGAGGAATGTCACGGTTGCGCAGGCGGTCCCTCCACCACGCGCGGCTTCGCGTACAATACCCGTATGAACAGGCTTTTCGACAAATCGATCGTTCTGGCGTGCTGTATTGCGGCCGCCATGGGCCTTGCCGTGGACGCTCACCTGGTCGCGGCGTTTTGCCTTGGCGTTATTGCCACCTCGCTGGCCGAGGTCGCACAGGGGGAACGCACGCGCCGTACAAGCGAGGCCGCGAGCTACGCTTACATCATCGCGGCCGTCTTCGTGCCGCCGTTTGTGCCGTTCGCACCTCTCGCTCTCTATGACATCGCGCGACGCGTGCGCCGTGAACGCATCTGGCCCGCGCTGGCGATTGGCGCCGTGTTTGTCTGCGCGCTTGTCGCGGACCTTCGCGGCGGCGCGCTCACCACCCGAACGCTCCTGCTGACCGCCATCCTCTCGGTTGCCACCACCTTGCTATCGCTACGTACCGCCCAGCTGGAGCGTGAGCAGCAGCGCATGCGCCGTACCCGCGACGAGCTGCAAGAACGAGCCCTCGCGCTCGAAGCGCGCAACCGCGACCTTGCCGACCGCCAGGACTACGAAGTCGAGCTCGCGACGCTCGCCGAACGCGCCCGCATCGCGCGCGAGATCCACGATAACGTCGGGCACCAGCTCACGCGCGCCTCACTGCAGGCTGAAGCCCTACGCGTGGTCCACGCCGACGAGCCTGGCGTCGCCGCCGATTTCGCCGACGTTAAACGCACGGTTGACGAGGCGCTCCAGCTTGTGCGCATCAGCGTCCACGCGCTCAACGACAACGCCGTCGACCTTTCCGTGCAGCTCGAACGCATTGTTGAAGGCGCGCGCTCGGACGGCGGCCCGCAGATTGAGCTTGAAGTTTTGGCCGAGCATGCGCCCGCAAATGTCGCCAACTGCTTTGCAGCGGTCCTGCGCGAGGCGCTCTCCAATACCATGCGCCACGCTTGCGCCCAGACCGTCACCGTACGATGCATGGAGCATCCGTCGTTTTACCAGCTTGTCGTTACCGACGATGGCGCTGGTGGGGTCCACGCAAGCGGCCGCGACGCCGCAGAGGGCATGGGGCTCGCCTCCATGCGCGAGCGCATCGAGGCGCTTGGTGGCGCCTTTACCGCCGGCCCGCGTGCCGGCTCCCCCGGCTGGCGCGTGTTTGCCACCGTTCCCAAACAGCAAGGAGATGAGGGCCGATGAGGCTCATCGTTGTCGACGACGACCGCTTGGTGGTCGATTCGCTCAAGATTATCCTGGGCGCCCAGCCGCAGATCGAAGTGGTGGGCACCGGCGCCAATGGCGACGAGGCGGTCGCGCTCTACAGCGAGCACGCGCCCGACATCGCGCTGCTCGACATTCAGATGCCGGGACGCGACGGCCTTTCGGCGGCACGCGAAATCCTTGAGCGCGACCCCACGGCGCGCGTGGTGTTTCTGACGACATTCTCGGATGACGAGTACATTGTGTCGGCGCTTAAACTGGGCGCCCGCGGCTACCTGATCAAGACCGATGTCGCCGCCATTCCGCCGGCGTTGGCGCAGGTCATGGACGGCAAACGCGTACTCGAGGGTAAGGCGATCGAGGATATCGACTTTGATGGGGCAGGGTCCGAGGCCGACACGTCTCGCCGACCCGCGGCCTTTGTCAGCCTGACCGACCGCGAGTTCGAGGTCGCCGAGCTCATCGCCCGCGGCCTCGACAACAAGGAGATTGCCGCCACGGCTTATATGGGAGAAGGCACGGTGCGCAACCACATCAGCTCGATCCTGGCCAAAATGGGCCTGCGCAACCGCACCCAAATCGCCATCGCCTACCTGCGAGGGTAATTACCCAACTGCCGACCGCTCCGGCTTAGCAAAATGGCTGCTACCGATTTAATGCCATTTCAAAACTATGCCGGTTTACTACGATGAATCGTCCACCTTCGACCACGGCAAATTGCGCGCTTGCAAAAGCGCAGGTAGAACGCTTGCAATATTTAGAAAAATGCAGTCATGGTCGGGAATGTCGAATTCATCGTAGTAAACCGGCATAGTTTTGTTCGGGCGGCCCTGCACGAGTGTCTCCGCCAGCCTCGCGGGACCAAAATGATCCGTTTTCCTCCGTCCCCAAGGGATCAGCCGGAACCGCTCGCCACGAAATCGGCCCATCTACTACGTTTGACTCGATACCCCTGACCATACCTTCGTTTTGAACAAAACCGCAGGCGTTCTACCTGCGGTTTTGTTTTCGCGTTTTTTGGCATGGTTGGGGGTAAGGGGCTAAACGTAGTAGATAGGCCGGTTTCGTGGCGCGCCCTCCTCCCCAACGCACAAAAGCGCCGCCACGGAGGAGGGAGACGCCTCCGTGGCGGCTGGGGGTAGGAGTAGGTCGAGATTTAGCCCTACCGGCCGCCCGGGGCCTTTTGGCCCCGGGCGCTGTCGACGTGCCTAGCGCTTACGGATACCCCAGACCAGGGCTCCGACGCCGGCCATGGCGATGACAAATGCCATAAGCAGAGCGGCAGCCTGCTGGTCGCCTGTGGTGGGCAGGAAACCCTTGACCGTCTTGACGATGTTCGTCACGGTCTTGGGCGTGCCGGGATCGGGTGTCGGCACGGGCGTCTCGGGCTTTTTGTACGTGTTGTTGAACACGATACCCTCAACGCTCTTGTCGCCCTTGGTAAAGGCGACGTTCGCCTTGAGGTTGCCCTCGCCGTCATCGACCACGTTGACGGTCACGGTAAAGACGGACTTGTCGTAGGTCATACCGACCTCGTCGCCCTTGACCTCGCTGATGGTGTAGGCGTGCGTACCGGGCTCGTCGTACTCAAACTTGTCAAAGTTGATCTTGCCGTCGGCATCGTTGGTAACCGTAGACTCGATGTCCTCGCCAACGAGCTTAAAGCTAAACTCGTCCTTCTTGAGTTCGCGTCCCTCGAGCACCTTGATAGCGCCGATGGAAACCTGCGTAGGCATGGCGTGATACTTGTTGGTAAAGCCAGCCGACTCGGTGGTTCCCTCGAGTTTGTGCGTCGCGGTCAGCGTGCCGTCGCCGTTGTCGGAGACGGTGGTCACGACGGTGTAGGTCGCGCCGTCATAGGTGACGCCCTTGTACAGGCCGAGCGCGTTGGGGCAAGCCTCGCGCAGCGTGTACGCGTGCGTGCCGGGTGCCTCGTAGCGAATCGGGCTCAGCGTCACGGTGCCGTTAGCGTCGTTGGTGCCGTTAGCGACAACCACGTCGTCCTCGAGCAGCTCAAACGTGAACTCGCCTGCTGCAAGGTCGCGTCCAGTCAGGCGCTTGACTGTCTTGACCTGATCGGTCACGGACGAATCGGTAGGTGCCACGCCGTAGGTGTTGGTAAACGTGAAGGCAGCACCGTCGTCGCCTTCGCGCTTGACGCTCAGATGCCCGGCACCGTCGTCAGACACGGTGTAGGAAACCTTGCGCGTGGCGTTGGTGTCATTGGTCACGCCAGGGGCACTACCGGACTCGGTCACCGTGTAAGTAAAGGTGTGCGAGCGCGGAGCGGTGGGGGCTGCGGGCTCGGGCTCGTCGCTGGGCTCGTCGGCGTTGGCAGCGTCGGCGTCAACCTCGGCCTCGTCGGCGTTGGCCTCGGCATCGCTCGATGCGTCGTCAGAAGCATCGGCCGTCACGCCCAGAGCGCGGTTGAGGTCCTCGAGCGTAAAGTGGATCTTGCCAAAGTCCACGTTGCCAGCCGCGTCGTTGGTTACGGTCGTGCGCTCGGGCATCGGGGCACCTGCCTCGTCGGCGGTCACGGTAAAGGTGAACTTACCCGTGATGTCGGCCGGGGTCAGGCCCTCGGCAACCTGGAGCTTCTTAGTACCGGTGAGCGCGGCATCCACGGCGTCGGCGCCGTAGACGTTCTCGAACAAGGGCTCGACGCCGCCGTAGTCGACCGTCGCCGTCAGGGTACCGTCACCGTTGTCGACGACGATAACCTTAAAGCCAAAGCTCCACGTTGTAGCGGAAACGCCATTCGGCAGCCCGAATAAATCTTCGTAAGCCGTGTAGTTAATGGTCCAGGCAAGCTTGCCGTCCTTATCGGTACGATAAGCAAGCCCAGCAGCCTCAAGATTAGCAAGCATCTTAGTGTCGTAGTGCAGCGTATCAAAGCTCACGTGCCCGCCGATATTGGGCTTGAGGTTTTCGTATGCCACAAGCTCACCCTGATAGGCGATGCCGAACCAGAACTCGCCGTCGACCATCGGGCGACCGGTCAGGGTCTTGGTGGCGACAACCTGAGCAGCGGTACCACCAGGCGTATTGGTCGTAGCGCTGTAACTGTTGTGGAACGGGACCAGGGCACTCTCGACCTTGTTCTCACCGCTCTTGTGGACCGTCGTATGCGTACCCTCGGGACCACCGGAAACGGTCGTCGTAGCAGAGAGCGTACCGGCGGTGTCGTCGGCGATGGCGATCGTCACCGTGCGTACGGCGTCATCGTAGGTGTAACCGGGCTGGCCGTCGTTCTTTTCGGCCACGGTGTACTTGAAGGTCTTGCCGGCGTCAGCCTGCGTAAATTTAACCTCATGACCAGCCAGAATGTCGATCAGTCCGACCGTTGCCTCTGCCGCTTCGGGGGACTTGAAGCTGTTGGCCCCGGGCAGCAGGCCAAGCGCGTTGGCCGAGGCCTCGTCGGCAGGCGTCACGGTAAACGTGAACTGACCCTCGGTCATAGGACGTCCGGAGAGGCTCTTGCTGAGCTTGAGGCCGCCGGCCGCGGTGTAGTTAAGCTCAGTGCGGTACGTGTTGGTGAAGCGTCCGTTTTCCTTCTTGGTGACATTGGCGGTCAGCTTGCCCTCGCCGTCCTCAGTCACGGTCACTTCGGCGGTCGCGACATGCCCGTCATACGCCATGCCGGCCGCGTTACCCGCGTTCTCGCGGATCTCGTACGTGTAGGTTCCGGCAGCCGTGTAGCGGATCTTGCCGAACTTGACGGCAGCGATGCCATCCTTCGCATCGTGCTTGCTCACGGTTACGGTTGCAGGATCGGGCAGCGGGGCGCCTTCGGGGGCGGTGATGGTAAAGCTGAACTCGTCCCCATCCGTCCAGTCGCGGCCGCTGATGACCTTGTTCAGGTCAAAGTCGAGCTCTGCATCGAGCGGGGTCACGCTGTAGGTGTTCTCGAAGGTCGCAGCCTCGGCGTCCTTCAGGACATGCTCGGCCTTGAGGGTACCGTCGCCGTTGTCCGTGATGGTGGTCTCGATGGTGAACTTGGCATCGCTGTAGGTGATACCGCCGGCGTTGCCCTTGACCTCGCGCAGCGTGTAGGTGTGCGTTCCGGCCTTGTCGTACTTCACGGCGCTCATCGTGATCTTGCCATCGGCGGCGTTCTTGCCGGTGGCGACGACCTTGGCATCCTCGCCCTCGCCCTCGACGAGCTCGAAGGAGAACTCGCCGTCCTTGAGATCGCGGCCGGTCAGGACCTTGTTCGCCTTGATCTCGTCGGTGACGCTGAACTCGTTAGGATTCGGCTTGTAGCTGTTGTTGAACTTCGCCTCGTTGGCGCCCTGAAGCTCGTGCTTGACCGTGAGCTTACCATTGCCGTCATCAGTAACGGTAGTCACGATGGTGTAGGTCGTGCTGTCGTAGGTAATGCCGTTGCCTTCGGCGCCCTTGGCTTCGCGCAGGATATAGGTGTGCTTGCCGGCGGCGGTGTAGGTAATCTTGCCCATCGTAATCTTGCCATCGGCGTCGTTAGCGCCGGTGGCGACGACCTCGCCGTCCTCGACGAGCTCGAAGGAGAACTCGTCGGCCTTGAGGTCGCGTCCGTCCAGAACCTTGGTCGCGGTGATCTGGTCGGTGACGCTGGAGTTATTCGGAGTAACGCTGTAGGCATTCTCGAAGACAGCCTTCTCGACGTCCTGCAGCTCATGCTTAACCGTGAGCTTGCCATTGCCATCATCGGTGACGGCGGTCACGATGGTGTAGGCCGCGGTGCTGTAGGTGATACCGTTGTCGGCGTCGACCTTGACCTCGCGCAGCGTGTAGGTGTGCTCGCCGGCCTCGGTGTAGGTGATCTTGTCCATCGTGATCTTGCCGTCGGCCGCATTGGTGCCCTTGGCGACGACATCGTTACCCTCGACGAGCTCAAAGGAGAACTCTCCGGCCTTGAGGTCGCGGCCGGTCAGGACCTTCTTCGCGGTGATCTGGTCGGTAACGCTGGACTCGTTCGGGGCAGTGTTGTACTTGTTCTCAAAGCGCGCCGGCTTGGTGCCCTCGGGCGTATGGGTCACCTTAAGCGTGCCGTCGCCGTTGTCGATGACGCTCGTCTTGATGGTGTAGTTCGTCTTATCGTACGTAATCCCGTTGCTCAGCCCCGCTTCGTTGGGGAGCTTCTCGCGCAGCTTGTAGGTGTGAGTGCCGGGCTTATCGTAAGTGATTTTGTCCATGACGATTGTGCCATCGGCGGCGTTGGTGCCGGTAGCGACGACCTTGTCGCCCTCGACGAGCTCGAAGGAGAACTCGCCATCCTTGAGATCGTGGCCGGTCAGGACCTTGGTCGCGGTGATCTGTTCGGTGACGCTCGTCTCGACAGGCGTCACGTTATAGGTATTGGTGAACGTGAAGGCCGCATCACCGTCCGGCTTGCGGGATACGCGCAGATTCCCCTTGCAGTCATCGGTCACGGTGAAGGAAACCTCGCGCGACGGCTTAGCGTCGTTGGTCACGCCAGCGACCTCGCCGGACTCGGTCACGGTGTAGGTAAAGGTGTGCTCGCGCTTCTCGGACTTCTCACCCAGAGCCTTGTTAAGGTCGTCGAGCGTAAAGGTAATCTTGCCAAAGTCGACCTTGCCCTTGGCATCATTGGTCACGCTCGCGTTCGCGGGCATGGGTGCGCCCTCTTCACCGGTCACGGTAAAGGTGAACTTGCCGGCAATGTCAGCCGGGGTCAGGCCCTTAGGAACCTGCAGATTCTTCTTGCCCACAAGCGATGCCTCGGCAGGCGCGGCAGTGTAGGTGTTCACGAACTCGTTGCCGGCATCGCCGTAGACAGCCGTCGCCGTCAGGGTACCATCGCCGTTGTCGACAACGGTCACATACGCGTCAATTGCCGACACTGTGGCGCTCACGCCCGCAGGCAGCTTGCCGGTCTGCTCGGCAGCAATGTAATGAATGGTCCACGTCGGTTTGCCTGAGCTAGCATCAAGCGATGCCTTGTCTTCCTCGACCAGCTTGGCGAGCGACTTGGTCGTGTACGTCAGCGGACCGAACTCAACCTTGCCGCCCTTGTTGGTTGCATCCAGCAGAACCTCGTCGTGCTCCGCATAGCTCAGCGCAAACTTAAATTCGTCATCGGCCATCGGGCGCCCCGTGAGCTTCTTGGTTGCCTCAAGAGTCAGCGAGGTTTCCGTCTTGGCGCTATAGGTGTTCTTGAACTCGGTCTCGCCCGAGATCTTTTCAACGTCAGCCTTAAGCCCACCCGTGACCTTAACCGCCACGGTCACCTTGAACGTGGCAACGTTCTTGCTGTAGGTGATGCCACCGGCGTCGCCCTTGACCTCGCGGACCTCATAGGTGTACTCGCCCGGCTTGTTGTAGGTGATTTCGCCAAAGTTAATGGCCGCCTTGCCCTTGTCATCCAGGTTCGCCTTGGTCACAGTCGCGGTCGCGGGTGCGGGCATCGGGGCATCATTCTCGGACGTCGCGGAGAGCTCAAACTTAAACTTGTCCGCATCCGTCCACTCGCGACCCTCGAGCACCTTGGTCAGGCCAAAGCTCGTCTTGGTATCCACCGTTGCCGGCGTCACGTTAAAGCTGATCTTGCCGTTGTTGCCCAGGTAGGAATTGACATGCGTCGCGGTCGCCTTGGCGGACACGTTGTTCCACTTGGGGTTGAGAACGTCAGTCGCAGTACCAGTGTCGTTGCTCTTCTTGGTGGTATGGAGCTCGTCGATAAAGGCCAGACGCGCGGTTCCCACGCTAAACGAAAGGTTGTCGTCCTCGTCGGCAACAAGAGCGCCGTCAAACTTCGCAGCGTCGCCGCCGACAAACTCGATGACGGCAGTGGCGGGCTTGGCCTCGCCGTTCTCGCCCTGCTCCTCAAACTCATCCTTGTAGTAATAGGTGCCTTTCTCTGCCAGTGAATTCTTTGCGGGTTGTGTGCAGTCCTTGTCCGCGTAAATGGGAGTCTGCTTCTGGAAGTAGTAGTAGCGGTTGGTGTCGGCCGGCTCAAAGGTCGCGACCGTATTACCCAACGCGCCGGTCTCCCACTTGTTCGCGTAGAAGTTAACGGTTTTGGTGCCGTCAACGACAGTCGTATTGTTCTCGATGTAGTTCTTGAGTCCCGTGACTTTCTCGGGCGTAAACAGGTTTTCGAGTGCGCCCTTCTTCACGCTCGAGGCATACTTCACCTGAATGGGCTTAACGTTGTCGACCGAAAGTTTGCCGTCTACGGTCTTAAAGTGGCTCAGCGGAATCAACGACGCAGGAATGCTGACCGTTACGACATCGCCCTTCTGGGGATTGTCATCACCAGCACGCTGCACGGTAATGAGCAGGTCTTTTGCCTTGCCGGCGAACTCGTAGGTGTCGGTATTGGTCTCTTTGTTGACCGTTTTGTCCGTCTTGGTAAACGGCGTGCCGTTGATGACGACCTCGGTGAAGCTGTCGACCTGCATAAAGTCGCCCAGCTCGTCGGTAAACGTGATGTAGCCGGACTTGGTCTCGTCGTAGCCCTTATGGATTTCGGTCGGATAAGGCGCCTCCGATGTGATGGCCTGTGAGATGTCGTCAAAGACCTTCTTGAGCTCTTCGGCATTGGTCGCCGACTTGTAGTAGTCGGAGTTTTCCGCGCGTGCACCATGGGCATCCCATGCCGTGGCATTGGGGTAGTTGCTCGAAACGGCCTGCATGAACTTGTTCTCTTTTTGTCTTTTTCCCGAATCCTGGATACCAGCACTGGGGTTCGCGCCATCAAAGATGCCGATAGTATAAACGGTGGCCTTGCTGTCCTTCATGTTCTTGGCAGCCGTCACAGCAGCGTCAGCAACCGTAGGATCAAACTCGTCAACTTTCGTTGGCGTGCCGTCGGTAAAGAACACAACAATCTTCTTGGCGTCCGCGCGACCAGAAGCGATACCCTCTGCCAGTTGCAGGCCATTGTCGGCACGCGTGGCACCAGCGGGTGTAATCTTGGCAATCCTATCCTTAAGAGCTTTCACGTTGCCGCCGGAGCAATCGGTCAAGTCTTTCATAACCTGTGTGTAATTGTAGGTGTATCCTCCGTCACGATACGTATCGTTGCCGATCTTGCTGGACTTCTTGCCCGCAAACTTAACGATAGCAACCTTATGCTGCCTATCCACGCCCTCGATACCCTCGTTTTGCTTGGCGATGGTATCGATAAAGCTGTTGGCAGCGCTCTTGAGCGCATCGATACGCTTGGTGCGATCTCCACTGCCCATCTCATCATCCATCGAGCCAGAGGCATCCAGCACCATCACGATGTCAAGCGGTGTGGTAACCGTCACGGTTGAATTAGACGTCGAGGACATGGCCGAAAGCGTAGTCACAAAATCTGACGCTTCGTTTTCTCCGGCTTTCTTGACCGTCTTGTCGGTCCAGATTCGGCCGACGTTTTGAGTCGTTACTTTATTACCGTTGTGACCGGCCGCCCAGATTTCCCAGCGTCCGCTGGTGTCGGGATCGACGACGACCTTTCCGCTCATTGTCGGTCCGTCCATTCCGGTGCTGGACCTGGCGTTGGCCTCGGGCAGCATGGCAAATGCTGCAGCCGGCAACACAAGCACTACGGCAAGTATCACCGCCAAGAGACCCCTCGTGTACTTACTCATCGCGTCTCCCTTCTCGCGGTCTCAGACCTTGCATCAGCCTAAAGTTACGGAATGAGACACAATTAGGGCAGGTGACACATGTTCCAGATTCGGTTTTGGGCGTGAGACAAATGTCTCACCAAAGTTGAGACACGGCGTTTTCGCAGGAAAACGGGTGCGACTCGGAGCCATCAGGCAAAAATAACCCACTTTCCTCCGTCCTTGGGGGATCAGGGGCTGTTACGGATATGGTGACATTTAAAAAGTATGCGGGATTACGGGGCTAAAGCCGAGGCCCTCATCCATACCCCCAATTATTGAAAAACGGCAAGCAATCTACCTGCGGTTTTGTTTTTGCGGTTTTCAGTATGGTCGGAGGTTCTCCATCCAGCCCCGTAATCCGGCATAGTTTTGTTCGCGGCGGCACAACCGCGCGCTTAAGCGCGGGGCCGGTGGGGCATTTTTGCCCCACCGGCCCCTATTCCAGCTCTGTTCCAGCGCTATTCCGGCTTGGTTTCTACCGTGGGAGTCTTGTCCGCTGCGACTGGGATGCGAGCGGTGTCCATAGTCAGGCAGTGTTTAGGACAGCTTTCGATGCACTCGCCGCACACCACGCAAGCATACGGGTCAATCGACCACGTTCCGCCCTTGCGATCGACCGCGAGCGCGCCCGCCGGGCAACGGCGCGCGCACATCCCGCAGCAGATGCACACGTCCATATCGTTGACGATATGCCCGCGCAGGCGCTCGGGCGCTGCGAGCTTTTCCTGCGGATAGCACACCGTGACCGGCTGCTTGACCAAAGAGCCCAAGGCCGTCTTGGCAAATGTCAGCAAACTCATGCCGTGCCTACCTTTCCGTGCAGCTAATGCAGGGGTCGATGGTCAGGATAATCATGGGCACGTTGGCAAGGAGCACGCCCTGCAGCGCATGTGTCAGACCCGCCAGGTTCTGCGACGTCGGCGTGCGCACGCGGAAACGGTCCAAGTTCTTGGTGCCGTTGCCGCGCACATAGTAATACGCCTCGCCGCGCGGCTGCTCAATCACAACCTCGCCGCGTGCGCCGTCGGCCGGCGTGAGCTTGGTGCGCCCGCCGATACCGTCGTGCGGAATCTTGCCCACAAGCTCCTTAATGATGTCCATGGCCTGCGTGACCTCGGCACAGCGCACCTGGCAGCGGGCATAGCAGTCGCCATCGGTGGCGACGATGGGCTCAAACGCAGCCAGGTCCGCATAGGCACCATCGCCAAACATGCGCACGTCGTAGTCCACGCCCGAGGCGCGACCGAACGGGCCGACCATCGAAAGCTCCAGCGCGTCCTTCTTGCTGATCACGCCCACTCCATGCAGGCGCTCGCCGCAGCTGTCGTCGTCCAAAAACGTATGCACCAGGGCCTCGTAGTCAGGACGCATGGCATCGAGCGTCTGGACAATGCCCGCCAGTTCGGAATCCTCGATATCGTGCTTAAGGCCGCCGATCTCGTTAATCGACAGGATCACGCGACCGCCGCACGTGCTCTCAAAGATCTTGAGAATCTGCTCGCGCAGCGTCCATGAACGGTAGAACAGCGCCTCAAAGCCAAAGGCATCGGCGAGCAGGCCCAGCCACAGCAGATGCGAGTGGATGCGCGAAAGCTCATGCAAGATGGTGCGGATATACTGCACGCGACCGGGCACCTCGATGTCGAGCATGCGCTCGCAGGCGCTGGCATAGCCGCAGCTGTGACCCACGGCGCAAATACCGCAGATGCGCTCGGCGATGTAGCCAAACTGATGCATGTCACGCTTTTCGGTGAGCTTCTCGAGCCCGCGGTGCACAAAGCCGATCTGAGGAATTGCCTCGATGACGCGGTCATCCTCGATCACCAGGTCCAGATGAAGCGGCTCGGGCAGCACCGGGTGCTGCGGGCCAAACGGAATAACGGAGCGATGTGCCATGGACCTTACGCCTCCTTTTTCTGCTTGTCGCGGGCGACCTTGGCGGCAAGCGCCGCGCGGACCTTGGCCGCTTTCTCGGGATCCATGGCGGCGAGCTTTGCCTCCATCTCGGCGGCCTTGAGCGCGGCCTTCGCAGCAGCCTCATCGTGCTGAGCATCGGAGCCGGCAGCCGCAGCGGGCTGAGCAGCGACGCCCGCGGCGTCGCCGGCGCTCGCCGCAGCCGAAGCATCGCCGGCACTCGCAGCGCTCTCCCCTGCAGCAGCCGCAGCCGCGGCGGCCTTCTCGGCAGCGGCCTTGCGCGCCTTGGCCTCGGCGGCGGCACGCACCTTCATGGCTTTCTCGCGCGCGGCCTTCACCTCGGGCGTGATAACGCTCATGGGTTCGGCAGTCGAGACCTGGTAGAAAAAGCCCTTAAAGTCAATCTGCATATCGGTGATGGCAAGACCAAACAGGTCGTGCGTTTCGTTTTCAAACGGGAATACCGCCGGATAGTACGAGCTGATGGACGGAATCTCCTGGTACTGGTCGATGCCCTCAACCACCAGGTTCTCGATCGCATAGCTGCCGTCCTGCGCAATATGCTCCTGAGCAGCACGAACGTCGATAAACGTATAGACCAAGCGATACGATCCGTCGTCCACACAGCGCTCGGCATGCATCTGCACAAAGCGCGCGCCGACGCCCTTGAGCGCCTGGACATGTGACAGGAGCTCATCGATCCCGACGGTAGTATAGATAGCCTTTTGCATTACTCGCCCTCCTTTGCAGCGGCGGGCGCGTCGCCGGCCGCGGACGTCCCAGCAGGCGCATCGTCAGCCCCGGCCCCCGCAGCCACAAACCCGCCCTCGCCCAGCTCAACGCCACCATCCCAGGTAGCGGCGCCGCCCACGGTAAGCGGATCGCCGCCAGCACGCATCACGGCCTCCTTCTGATCCAGGATGCCGCACGCCTCCACGATGGCATCGATCACCGTCTCGGGGCGAACGGCGCACCCGGGCGCGTACACATCCACGGGAATCGCGCGGTCCACGCCGCCGATCACGTTATAGGCATCGCGAAACACGCCGCCCGAGCACGCGCAGATACCGCATGCCACCACACACTTGGGCTCGAGCATCTGGTTGTAGATCTGGCGCACGACAGGCAGGTTCTGGGCATTGACCGACCCCGTCACCAAAAAGATATCCGCATGCTTGGGGTTGCCGGTGTTGACCACGCCAAAGCGCTCCGCATCGAACAGCGGCGTGAGCGAGGCCAGCACCTCGATATCACATCCGTTGCAGCTCGAACCGTCGTAATGAATAACCCACGGCGAGCGCGACATTTTATGATCCATGGATGCCGCCTCCTAAATAAAAACATCGACGAGGATGGGCATAAGGTTGAGCAGGCCAAACACCAGCGCCACGCCCCATCCGAGCCTAAAGCAGCTGCGCCAGGTGCTGCGTGCGAAGGTGTTGTCGATCAGCACCTCGACAAAATACGTCGCAGCCATCACGACCAGGGCTACGACCCAGCTCACCGGGTTGTCCCAAACAAAGAACATGCCCACCCACATCAAAAACAGCACGGTCTCGCACCAGTGCATAAGGGTCATCTTGGCCAGCGTGCCGCCGCTCATCTCGGTGGCGACGCCCTGGACGATCTCCTGATGCGCGTGATGCGAGTACGAAAGGTCAAACGGCGACTTGCGCAGCTTGATGGTGAGCACCGCGAGCAGCGCGAGGAAAATGGGCGCGCTGTACACGATGATGGGGGCCGACTGCCCCGTCACGGCGATGGAATCGAAGCTGTCGGTGGCAAGGTACAGGCCCACGCTCATCAGCAAAACGGCGGGCTCGTAACTCATGACCTGCAGCAGCTCACGGTCGGCGCCGACCTGGGCAAACGGGCTTTGCGTCGAGGCGGACGCCAACACCACAAAGATCGCAGCGAGGGTCACCATAAAAGCGCACAACAGCGTGTTGGAACCCGACACAAAGATGCCGCCGCCCACCACGGTAAAGATGAGCGCGCACGCCATGTAGGTATCGTCCATGGTGTTTACGCTGGCGGGGGCCTTGCGCAGCAGCTTGGCCACATCGTAGAAAGGCTGGAGCAGGCGCGGGCCCACGCGGCCCTGCATGCGGGCCGAAAGCTTGCGGTCAACGCCGTCGATCAGGCCGCCCACAAGCGGCGCAATCAAGGCAAACGCCACGGTGCCTATAAAGATGCCCACGACGCCCGAACCTTCAAAATACTTGCCGCGCAACACCGAGGGCGCGCTCATAGCAAGTCTCTCGGGTCCAATCCACGCGCAACACAGCAGCGCAAACAAGATAATGCTGCAGCACACGACGCTGCCCGCGGGGCCGATACGCTTCTCGCCAAGGGCGTCCTCCGAGTACCAATTGCGCTTTTCGGCCTTCACCTCGTGTCCCATCGAGCCGCGGAAATGGCGATATTTGTCGGTTCCCACGCCCGAAAGGTACACGTTGACGTGCGGCTTATTGCTCACGCGGAATGAAGTCAGCAGCACCACGGCGATAAACGCCACGATAACCACCATCAGATACATGGCGTCCTTGCCAATAACGTACGGCACGCGGCCAAACACCATGGCCAAGTAAGGCGACACCAGGCCGCTCGAGATAACCGGGAACGCCACGCAGCACAGAATCAGTAGCGCGGCGATGGTGTTGAGGGCCATCCATTCGGTCTTATGGACATTGACCTCAACGTTTTGAGCCGTGGGGTCGACGCCCGAAAGCTTGGCAAGCCACTTGCCCCAGAAGTAGAACGTCGCGGCAGAGCCAAAGGCCAGCACCATGATCATGAGCACGTTGCCGGTCTGAGCAAACGCCACCAGGGCACCCCACTTGGACACGAGCATGCCAAACGGCGCCACAAACATGCCCATGATGCCCAGCATCATAAGGCGCGTCAGGTGCGGCATGCGGCTGAACATACCGTCCATGTCCTCGATATTGCGGCTGCCGATATGATGCTCGGCCGTGCCCACGCACAGGAACAGCAGCGACTTTGCCACCGTGTGGAACAGGATTAGGAAGATGGCGGCCCATACGGCCTCGGGCGCGCCGACACCCAAGCAGGCGCTGATAAGGCCCAAGTTGGAAATGGTAGAGTACGCGAGCACACGTTTGGCGTTGCTCTGCGAGATGGCCATGAGGGCAGCGAGCAAAAACGTGATGGCGCCCACGCTCGTGACCATAAAGCCGGTCACGGGATAGATGGCATAGAGCGGGCTCAGCTTGACCATCAGGAACACGCCGGCTTTGACCATGGTTGACGAGTGCAGCAGGGCGCTCGTGGGCGTGGGGGCAACCATGGCACCCAACAGCCAAGTGTGGAACGGCATCTGTGCGGCCTTGGTGAGCGCGGCGAGCGACAACAGGATGACCGGCATCACCAGCAGCGCGGACTGCGCGGTTCCGGCGCCGGAAAGCTCAATCATGCCCGAGATGGTCAGCGGCATGCCGTTCACGTGCAGGTACATGAGTCCGGCCAAAAACGCGATGCCGCCCAGCATGTTGAGGATGATCTGGGTAAAGGCGTTTTTAATGGCCTCGGGCGTGCGCGTGTAGCCAATCATAAGGAACGAGCACACGGTGGTGATTTCCCAGCCGCAGAACAGCCACTCAAGGTTGTCGCTCGTCACGATAACGAACATGGCCGAGAGGAACAGGAACATGAGCGCCAGGAACTGCGGGCGACGGTCGGGCGCGGTCTGCCCGCGCAGCGCGGCCTCGTGCTCGTCATGGGCCTGGAAGTCCTTCATATAACCCAAGGCATACACGCAGATTAGGCTGCCGACGATGCCGACGGCGAGCACCATGATCACGCTCATGTAGTCCAGGTAGAGCGGCGTTGCCGTGACGGCTTCGGCCGCGGGCAACGTCATGGCTGCAAAGGCGAGCGAGCCCACCAGCTGGACTATGCCGAGCACCGTGGTGAGCGCGTTCCTATATTTGTACGCGTTGTACAGGATTACGGCGCACAGGATGACGTCAATGACGGAGCTGATGATCGAGAGCACATGCGAGGTACCGGAGGCAACCTCAAAGCTCTGCGGACCCATGCCAAAAAACATGACGGCGACTACAACTGTCACCGCCATAATAATGCCGGAACCTATGAGCCCCACCGCATCGCGGGCGCGGTCGCCGCGCGCGAACAGCATGCCCAGCGCCGGTACCAGCGGAAACAGGGTAAGGAAATACAGTAGCGTCATACCATCACTCCCCCATGCAAAAACGCTGCAATTGTTTAACGTTATAGCTCAATTGAGGAGTAGCGGCGGCGGGGTTTCGGTCAACTGGGGAGTTTTAGGCGTACGGGGCAAGGGCACGTCCGCTTTGGAGCAGAGGGGCGGCAAGAAAAATGCGCCCCTGTGGGCGCACCATCCCGTTTGCTATTCCGCCTTTTTAACGCGCGGCTTGCGGCCGCGCGGCTTATCGACCAGTGCGGACTCACCGCTCTCGCGGTACTGACGGCACCAAGCCTTGACCGAAGACTCGCTGGGAATCTTGTGCTTGATCATGGCCTCGCGAACCGTCAAGCCGTTTTCCAGACGGTCCTTAACCACAGCGAGCTTTACGTCGTACGAATAGGTATGATGATGCGAACCGGCATTGAGAACGGCGTCGGCACCGCCCACGGCATACGCGCGGGCCCACTGACGAGCCGTGGCCTGGGGAATGCCAAGCTCCGCGGCGAGAGCGCGATGACCGACCCCCTCTTGGAGGATCTCGACGGCGCGCTGCCTAACCTCGGGCGCATGCGTGCGAGTCCTAGTTGCTTCCGACATACCTGCCACTTCTTAGCCTTAGCCGTTAATCTGCTTTCTTACGTGCAAGTTAGATAGTAGCATTTTACTGTTTGCTCAAAGCAGTTGATTATAATAGACGCGGCGTTATCTGGGCATTTGGCACCAAATTACGACATTTCTTTATCGATTATTTACGCTGGTAGCTGACTCGCAGCTAATCGTCATTCGCTTGTCGACAAAATTGGCATCTCTTTATGTCCTTTGGTATAGAGGATATAGTTATTAACCCCTCCCCCAATATTTTTGAGTGATCTGCAAGGCAGCAGACGTCCTCACTCCTCATGATTACCGCGCATTGCCATTCATCGGAGCAAAACAAAAAGGGCGGGACCTGCTGCGCTTGCAGGCCCCGCACCGGTTGACACCCGACGGGACACAGCCGGGCGAGACGGATCCGTGCTACCGCCCCGCCTGGCCGCGATGTTCAACTACAGCTCGTTGGCCGCGTGATACGCCGTGCGAATGGCGCTCGCAATGTCGGCGGTGCGCTCACCCGAGCAGTCGCCCACGCAGGTCACGGGCACCGTCACGCCATCCAGGTCAAACGCGTTGGCCTTGGAGCCCACGGCCATCACCACGTAATCGCAGGCGATCTTCACCGGCTCCTCGGCGCCGTCCTCGGTGGTGCGAACAGCCTCCACGCCCTCGTCGGTAATGGCGGTCAGGCGGGTCTTAACATGCTGCTCCACGTTGTGCTCTGCAAAGTCGCTCATAATCAGCGGCAGAATGGTCTCGGACTCGCCCGCGGCAATCTTGTCGAGCATCTCCACGATCGCCACCTCGCAGCCGTGCTGCAGCAGGTACTCGGCAGTCTCGGTGCCCACCAGGCCGCCACCAATGACGGCGACGCGGCCGCTGAGCTCCACCTTGCCGGCCAGCACGTCCCAGCTCGAGACGACCTTCTCCGAATCGGCACCCGGAACGGGGATGACCACGTCGTGCGCTCCCACAGCCACAATCGCGGCGTCGGCGGCGTTGAGGTCCTCAGCGGTAGCGGCATGGCTGAGCTCAACCTTCACGCCCAGGCCAGGCAGAATCTTCTCGTAGTACTCGACCGAGCGCATGATTTCGTCCTTGCGCGGAGGCGCAGCCGCCAGCACAATCTGGCCGCCCAAGTGATCGCTCGCCTCGTAGATGGTCACGTCGTAGCCGCGCTTGGCCGCCACGCGCGCGGCCTCCAGGCCGGCGATGCCGCCGCCCACCACGGCGATCTTCTTGTCGCCCTCGCCCGGCTTGATGGCGATGGTCGCCTCGTCACCGTTCTCGGCATTGAGCACGCACGAGATGTACTTGCGGTTTTGAATCGCGTCGACGCAGCCCTTGTTGCAGTTGAGGCACTCGCGGATGGGCTCACCCGTGGCGGCCTTCAGCGCAATGTCGGGGTCGCACATGAGCGATCGGCCATAGGCGATGATGTCAGCCGAGCCATCCTCCAGGATCTTCTCGCCGGCCTCGACCGAGACAACGCGGCCGACGGTGGCCACCGGCACGGAGACCAGGGCCTTGACGCGCTCGGCCACGGGCAGCGTCCAGTTGTAGGGCATGGCGCCCATGGGCGGAATGGTGTCGCCCATGTTGCCGGTGTGGTTGGCCTGTGCGACCTGAATCATATCGATGCCCGCGCCCTCGAGCAGCTTGGCAAACTCGCAGGCCTCGTCGGGCTGCAGGCCACCCTTGCCGCGCGGCGTGCCGTCGGGGTTCTCCATGATCACGGGGAGCTTGTACTCCACCATCAGCTGCGGCGCGGCTTCCTTAATGGCAGCGACGACCTCCAGCGCGTAGCGAACGCGGTTCTCGAACGAGCCGCCGTACTCGTCGGTGCGCTGGTTGAGGATGGCCGAGCACAGCGAACCTACCAGGCGGTCGCCGTGGACCTCGATGGCATCGATCCCGGCCTGCTGCGCGCGAGCGGCCGAGGCGGCGATAGCCTCCTTGATCTGGGTGAGCTGCTCCACACTCGCCTCGTTCACAAAGTGCTGCATGTCGTGGTGCAGCTTGGCGTAGGCCTGGTTGCGGATCTCGTTGGACTCGGCCATCTTGGCGGCAAAGGTCTCCTCGTCGCCGGCGGCCTTGGCCTCCTGCGCGGCCTTGGCGGCGGCCATGGATCCCATGACCATGCGGCCGACACCGGGCACGTCGTACTCGGGGTGGAACAGCTGCAGCGCGACCTTGGCGCCGTGCTTGTGGACGGCATCGGCCAGGGCCTTAAACGTGGGGATTTGGGCGTCGGTCGCCAGCTTGGGCGTGGGGCTTGCGGTCATGACGGGAGCAACGTCGCCGATGACGATGTAACTCACGCCGCCACGGGCCAAGCGCTCGTAAAAAGCCAGGCTGCGCTCGCCAATGGAGCCGTCACGCTCCTCGTAGCCGGTGGTCAGCGGCGGAAACATAATACGGTTTTTGAGCTCAAGGGGGCCAACCGTAATGGGCTGAAGCAGCTTGGATGCAGGTGCGGTCATGGACATTCCTCTCTTGTAGGCGCGGCGGCGATGTTGCCGCGTAGTTGTCTAGAGGATATGGCATGGGAATACAACAGCGCAACGGAAATCGGCAGACAGCAGGTAGCGGCAGGTGGATGGGGCAGGGCGGCCCGTCGGTTTGTCTCAATCTGTAACAGTTACGCGGCAAAACTGGGTCTTACTGTTACAGATCGAGACAAACCAAACCCGCCTGCTAGAAAATCTCAATCTGTAACAACAACTCGGCAAAATCCGTCCCTCGTGTTACAGATTTAGACAAACACGACCCAACCCACCGGTATATCTCGATCTGTAACACCTAGCCGCCCAAATCGGGTCTAGATGTTACAGATCGAGATTTTGCTTGAGAGGCCGAGAATTGGACCGAAAACACGGTCCCGAAATAACAAAAAAGCTCGCCGGCTAGGCCGACGAGCTGCAAGTTCTTGGTCGCGGGGGCAGGATTTGAACCTACGACCTCCGGGTTATGAGCCCGGCGAGCTACCAGACTGCTCCACCCCGCAATGTCTGGGCGCCTCATGTGCGCAAGAAAGAATATTACGCGGGAGTTCGGTAAACGGCAAGGGAAATCTCGTAGAGCATAATTCCTTCATATTTAAAACCCCTCAGCCCCTATCACCGTAAACGAATCGCGGCCGAGCGCCGTCGACGGCGCGTATACAATGGTGCGCGTCCTTTTATGCCAACACCGGGAGTAGACATGCTGCTCGCTATCGATATGGGAAACACGCAGACGGCCATGGGCCTGTTTGACGGAGACGAGCTGGTGCAGTCGTGGCGCATGCCCACCGACCGCTCCTATACCGCCGACGAGATCCATGTGCGCCTGATGGGCTTCTTTAAGATGTACGGCCTCTCGCTCGACGCGGTCGACGCGATCACCTTCGCCGGCGTGGTGCCGCAGCTCTCGCGCGAGTGGCACACTGTGGCCGACCGCATTGCCGCGGACGCCATCGTTATCGGGCCGCAGACGGCCGCGGTGACCAAGCTGCGCGCGGCGCGTCCCCAGGCCGTAGGCGCCGATCGCGTCGCTAACGCCGTTGCGGCCGAGACCTTCTACGGCGCGCCGGCAATCGTGGTGGACTTTGGCACCGCGACCAATATCGACGTCATCGATGAGGACGGTTATTACATTGGTGGAGCGATTGCGCCGGGCATCCGCATTTCGATGGACGCGCTCGCCGCCCGAGCCGCCAAGCTCGCCAGCGTTCCGCTCGAGGCGCCCGAGCATGCCATCGGCCGCGATACCGAGGAGTGCATCAAGGTGGGCGCCGTGACGGGCGCCGCCGCCATGGCCGAGGGCCTGGTCGCGCGCATGAAGCGCGAGCTAGGGCGCGAGGATGCCACCGTTATCGCCACGGGCGGCCTCGCCAGCATCGTCGCCGATTCGACCGACGCCTTCGACATAGTCGACGGCCAACTCACCATCAAAGGCATCTGCGAAATCTACCGCCGCATGCAGGAGCTGGGATAGAGCAGGGGCTTAAGTCAAGCACGCCCGATGCCACAGTCCCCGCAAATGCTCGCCAAGCCTATTCCTCAAAATCGAAAAATTTTCAGTTTTGAGGAATAGGTCCGAGGTGCTACCCCGCAGTCACGCAAAGCCCTCCCCGGCACAGGCCGAAGAGGGCTTCGTTGTCATCGTTGTCTTTGAGCGCGGGCGCCTCGCGTTACAGTCCACGAATCCGTACGGCCTCAGGCGGAAACTCCTGCTCGCCGGCATCGGTCTTAATGGTCGCGCGGCCCCAGATGTCCAGGCCTGCAAACACACCGACCGCAAGCGGCAGGCCGTTGGGCGACACCGCCGCAACTTGGCGGCCCAGC
Organism: uncultured Collinsella sp.; assembly: GCA_928722055.1. Lineage (GTDB taxonomy): Bacteria > Actinomycetota > Coriobacteriia > Coriobacteriales > Coriobacteriaceae > Collinsella. The sequence goes on along the minus strand of CAKMWN010000002.1, from coordinate 2,223,798 downwards.
AGCGGCACCATGTCGAAGTACTCGCCCAGCACGGGAGCCAGCGGCCCTGCGGCGCCTTGCGGCGTGTTGGCAACAACCGCCCAAGCGTCCACGCGGGCCAGCACGGCGGCGGCCAGCGTCTCGACCAGCGCTTCGTCAGCCACGTCCACACCAAGCTCGCCCAGCGCCGAACGCTCAATATCCACCGTCACGGCACCGAACATGCCCGCGGCACCGGCACCGCCGTTCACGGCAACACGCGCGAGCGACGTCTCAAACGCAGGCGCACCGCACACGATATCGCTCGGCCACCGGATACCCACCTTGCCGGCAAGGCCCAGGCCCGGCGTCGACACTGTGCCCACAAGCGCATCCATCATGCCCATCGCGGCCACAAACGGCAGGCCGTGGAAGGCGTGCATATTCACATCCGGACGCACGACCAGCGAAAACGTCAGCGAAGCATCGCCCGCGCTCCACGCGCACCAGCCCGCGGACACGCCCTCGCGGCCCGCGTTACGCGCCGCGTCGAGCTCGGTGCCGGCGGCAACAGCATTCATCTCGATCATCTACATACGCCCCAATTCGCCAACGATATGGCCCACGCGGTCCTCGGGCTCCTTGACCTCGACACCGTTGTAGCGGAAGAACCGCGCCGGGTCGTGCATCAGGTCCTCGAGCGGCACCAGCACAAAGTCGCGCTCGCCAATGAGAGGATGCGGCAGGCGCAGCTTTTTGCCGCCGTGGGTCTCGCCATCCATCCACAGCAGGTCCAGGTCGATGGTGCGCGGACCGTTGGCCTTGGCCTTCTTGGAGCGGTCGCGCCCCAGCTCGGCCTCGATCTTCATGAGCTCATCAAGCAGCACCAGCGGCGCCAGCTCGGTCTTGATCTCGATGACGGCGTTGGCAAACGCGTCCTGGCGCGTCTCGTAGGCCGGCTCGCTCTCGTAAATCTTGGAGGAGTTGGACACGCAGGTGAGTGGAATCTCGGCGATCATCTCGCGTGCGGCGCGGATGTTGTCGCAGCGATGCCCCAGGTTGGAGCCCACGGCCACAAACGCGCGGCGCGGCTGCGGCTTGGCAACCGCCCAGTAACCGTTCAGGAACTGCGCAAAACCCGCGGCGTCGTGCACGCGCACGATGTTGGCACCGGCCTGGATGGCGCCCAGGCACACGCCAAACGTGGCGGCATCGCGCTCGGCGGCCTCGGTCACGCCCGAGACGGCGCCCACAAAGCGCTTGCGCGACACGGCGCACATGAGCGGGTAGCCCAGCGACGCCATCTTGGCAGTCTCGCGCTGGATGACGATGTCCTCGTTAGCCGACTTACCAAAGCCCGGGCCAGGATCGATGCAGATGCGGTCGCGCGACACGCCGGCATGGATGAGCGTGCGGGCCTGGTCGGACAGAAAGCCCATGACGCGGCGCATGATGGGCGCCGAATCGGGCAGGGTAAAGCGGCGGAGCTGCGAGGTGGGCACATAGGCCTCCTCACGGCGGGCACTGCGGCGCATCATGGCGGCCAGGCGGTCATTGGACTCCGATGCGGCCTCGGTGGCTGCGGGCGCGGCCTCGGGCGCGGGCGCGACGGTCTCGGCGGCAGCAGCCTGCTCGGCGGCCGGCGTCTCCTGCTCGCTTGCAGGCTCGGACGTGGGCTCCGGTTCGCCAAACGGCAACGAGGGCTGCACCACGCCGCCCGGAAGCTTGGCCTCCGGCTTAGGCTCGCCCAGCAACTTGCCGCGACGGCGGCGAGCCGGCTTCTCGGCCTCACGCGCGGCCTCGGCAGCCGCCTCGCGCGCCTTCTCGGCAACAAACGCCGCTGCCGAGGTATCGAGCTGCACCGTTGCGTGCGTGCGGACGGGCGCGGCGACCTCGCCGGCATGCATCACGATGACGCCGCAAGTGCTCGTCTTAACGAACTCGACCATCTTGGGATCGGTGAAGCCGGTCACGTCATTGACGATCGAGGCGCCGCAGCGCACGGCCGCCTTGGCAACCGCCACATGACGCGTGTCGATCGAGACGATGGCGCCCTCCTTGGCCAGCGCGCGCACCACGGGCAGCACGCGGCGAGCCTCCTCGTCGGGGTTGACCGGGGTAAAGCCGGGGCGCGTGGACTCGCCGCCCACGTCGATGATGTCGGCGCCGGCGTCGAGCATCGCCAGGCCGTACTCGATGGCGGCATCGGGGTCGAAGTGCTCCCCGCCATCGCTAAACGAATCGGGCGTCACGTTGAGGACGCCCATGATGCGCGGACGGTCAAAGCTGAGCTCGTACTTTCCGCACCGCCATGTCTTGCTGTCGTTCGCCATGAACATCCTCCTAAAATGCCCACGCCGCCGAGCTTGGGGAGCTGGCGGCGGGGTCGCTTTGCACTCAGTCTTTCTATTGTATCCGCGCGCGCGGGCTAGAACGCAAACGCGGCCGCGATGTCGCAAGAAATCAGCAGGTCGGCATTTGCATCCTGATCGGTGGGAGCAAGATTGCAAATGGCCAGCGTATCGCCGGTAAAGTAACGCGTAAGGCCCGCCGCCGGATACACCACGAGCGAGGTCCCGCCCACAATGAGGGCATCGGCCGCGGCGATGGCGGCAACGGCGCCGGTCAGCACATGCTCATCGAGCGGCTCCTCGTAGAGCACCACATCGGGCTTAATGCGCCCGCCGCACGCGGGGCACACGGGCACGCCCGCGGCGTCCTCGTGCTCGCGCGAGCAAATCCACTCGGCGCTATAGACCGCGCCGCACGACTGGCAAATGTTGCGATGGACCGATCCGTGCAGCTCGAACACGCGCTGTGAGCCGGCCATCTGATGCAGGCCGTCAATGTTTTGCGTCACCACGGCATTTAGCTTGCCGGCGCGCTCCAGCTCGGCCAGCTTGGTGTGACAGCGGTTGGGCTTGGCGCCAAGCGCGATCATCTTGGTGCGGTAGAAGTCGAAGAACTCGGCCGGGTGCACCTCGTAAAAGCCATGCGAGAGCATGGTCTCGGGCGGGTAGGCAAACTGTTGGTGATATAGGCCGTCCACGCTGCGGAAATCGGGGATGCCACTCGCCGTGGAAACGCCCGCGCCGCCAAAGAAGACCACGCGCTTGTGGGTGCCGAACAGCTCCGCCAGCGCGGCGGAGGCCTGTTTGGAGTCCGTTATCGCCTGCGTCATATGAGTCCTCCGTCCTTGTTGGTCGGGCAGCGTCGGGCGATGTCCCAGCATGCGGCCTTTGGGTCAGCACGCGCGGTGCCCACCACCGCCCCTGTTGCGCTAATCTTAAGCCTGCCAACCCCGTCGAAAGGACACCATGCCTCAGACTTACACTTTCGCCTCGTGGAACGTCAACGGCCTGCGCGCCGTGCTCAAAAAGGACCCGAGCTTTATCCAGATCGCGCAAGAACTCGACGTCGATATCCTGGCGTTGCAAGAGACCAAGTTGCAAGAAGGCCAGGTTGATATTGACCTGCCCGGCTATCGCCAAACCTGGAGCTACGCCGAGCGTAAAGGCTATTCGGGCACTGCGGTCTTTAGCCGCCAGGAACCGCTGCGCGTGCTGCACGCCGACGCGCTGTTACCCTACGCCGGCGAGGGCGAGGCGGCCGAGCTCGTCGCCCAAGCCGCAACCGAGGGCCGCGTCTGCGCGTTGGAGTTCGACAAGTTCTGGTTTGTGGATGTCTATACGCCCAACGCCCAAAACGAGCTCGCGCGCATCGATGTGCGCATGGCCTGGGACGATGCCTATCGCGGCTTTTTGAGCGCGCTTGAGCGCGAGACCGGCAAGCCCGTGGTGACCTGCGGCGACTTTAACGTAGCGCACGAAGAGATCGACCTTAAGAACCCCAAGTCCAACCGCGGCAACGCAGGCTTTTCGGACGAAGAGCGTGGTACGTTTACCGAGCTGCTCGACGCCGGTTTTACCGATACCTGGCGCGCGGCAAACCCCGACGTCGAGGGTGTCTACAGCTGGTGGAGCTATCGCTTTAATGCCCGCAAGAACAACGCCGGCTGGCGCATCGATTACTTCCTGGTGAGCGACGCAATCGCCGGCAACGTGCGCGACGCCGGCATCCGCGGCGATATCTTCGGCAGCGACCACTGCCCCGTCACCCTCACGCTAGAGCTCTAGCGCCAAGCAATTCCTGGGGGACAGAGGAAAACAGATCATGTGACCCCTCTCCCCCTATAAGTTGCGGTGGAATAGTTCCTGTTTGGGCAGCAAATAGCCAAAAACGAGAACTATTCCACCGCAAGTTCGTGTGGGAACGCGAAATGCCCTACAGTCCGTATTTCACGACGACACGGTTAATGCAACGGCACCAAGGCTTGTACAAGGCGGCCAAAAACACGCAGGTCGCAAGGCCGTGCGTGATATCGAACGGCACCGCCGTGGCAAGACGTGCCACGGCACCCGCCCAAGTAAGCGGCCGTACAAATCCAATGATGTCATACGCGTTGATCACGACGCCATAGAGCAGGCCCGACGCAAAGCCGTACGCCAGCAGCGCTGGCATGCGCACGGTGCCGTCGGCGCGGTCGAACGCACCCGCATACGCCAGCGCACCGCCAACGTATCCCACGAGCCCCCAGGCATACATCTGCCACGGCGTCCACATGCCCTGTCCAAAAAAGAAATTGCTGGTCAGCGCCGCCAGCGCGCCAACCATAAAACCGTTGCGGCGACCAAGCACCGCCCCCGCGATAATGGCGATGGCGCTCACCGGCTTAAAGTCGGGAATGGGCCCAAACAGGATGCGCCCCGCCGCCGCCAGCGCCGCCAGCACCAGCGTGGGCATAATCTGGCGCAATCCCGGACGAGATGCCTCGTAACCCGCAAAGAACAGCGCGAGCACCAGCGCCACCACGACAAGCATGGCAAGCGCCGCCTGCTCAACACCCGCCAGCAACGCCGCAGCCATTACCGCCGGCACCGCCAACAACAGCGGGATCTCCAGTTTTGCAAGCAAACGCGAGAAACGACAGTCCGTCATCCCATCACGCCCTATAGAACACGTTGTCGGCAAAGAAGTCGGCCGGCGGCTCCATGCAGGCAATCTCGCCGTCAAACATCATGGCGACGTCGTCGGCTACCTGCTCGGCAAAGTCCAAATCGTGCGTAGCCATGATGACGGTGCCGCCAGCCTTCGCATGGTCACGCAGGGCGCGGGCGATGGTGCGGCGACTCTCCAGGTCCAAGCCCTTCGTGGGCTCGTCAAGCAGCAGCAGCTCGGGGCCGATCAGCAGCAGCTTTGCCAGTGCGAGCAGCTGGCGCTGTCCGCCCGAGAGGTCGTAGGGGTGGCGCGTCTCCAGGCCGTCCAGCCCCAAGCTCGCCGCGCGCTCCCGCGCCACGGTCTCGTCATATCCGCAGGCTGAAGCCCATTCCATCAGCTCGTCGCACACCGTCTCGGCAACCAGCAATGCTTTGGGATTCTGAGGCAGCAACGCCGCCGAGGCCGCTCCGCGCACCATGCGGCCGCGCTGCAGCTTGGCGGTCTTCGCCAGCACCGAGAGCATCGTCGACTTACCGCATCCGTTGCCGCCCACGATCGCATGCACCGCACCGGCCGAAAACGACGCATCGAGCCCACGCAACACCCAGCCGAACGCTCGATCGTAGCGAAACCAACCTTCCGACAGGGTGGTAGCCGACCCAGCGTGCATTTTTTGGAGTATTCTGCTTCCATCCGTGCGCGAGAAGGCTTCCAAGCCGTTCTCGAGCGACGTTTGCGCCACAAATTCGGACGATTTGTCCAATTCCAAACTTTTTTTCGCGCTCGATACGCCCCCGGGCGGCTCCAGAGAGCCCAAATTGTCCTCACGCCTGCTGAATACTCCGTTTTTTGCACATCGGATGGCACCCCACCCCAACATCTCATCGGAAAACAGCGATTCTCGGCGTCCCAAAGAAGCCATATCCGCCACCTCGCGCACGCGACCGCCCTCAATCCGGTACGCACGCGTCGCATACTCGAGCATCGGCCGCGGTTGATGCGTAGCCACAACAACCGTGCAGCCCAGCTCACGGTTCACGCGAAACAGCGCGTGCAGAAAATTCTTCTCGGCAACGGGATCGAGCTGAGACGTGGGCTCGTCGAGTAGCAGCACACGCGGACGCAGCGCCAGGACGGCGGCAAGCGACAGCAGCTGCTTGCGGCCACCCGAAAGCGTGTCGGTATCGCGATGAAGCCAGTCCTCCAGACCAAAGAAATAGCTGGTCTCGGCAACACGGCGGCGCATCTCGTCGCGCGACACGCCCAGATTCTCTAGGCCAAACGCCATCTCGTGCCACACGGTCTCGCACACAATCTGGTTCTCGGGATCCTGGAACACATAGCCCACGCGCTCCGCCGATGCCCGCGCGTCCATGTCGGCAACGTTCTCGCCCAGCACGCGCAGTTCGCCAGTGCGCTCGCCCGCCGGCGCGATCTCGGGCTTGAGCAGCGACAGCAGCGTCGACTTACCCGATCCGGTACCGCCAACAAGCAACGCAAATGCACCTTGGGGAACAGACCAGTCGAGCCCCTCGAGCACCGCAGCATCAGCATCGGGGTAGGCAAAGCTCAGGCTCCGCACCTCAATCGCCGGCATATCCGGGCCGCACGCCGCGCCCGACACCGGGCCCCTATCCAACCGAGCCATCAGCCAAACCTCTTCTCATCAATCGCGTGCAACGCGCAAGGCAGCACCATCCAGGCAGCGTACACGACATAGCCCAGCCACGGCGCCGGCACCGAGAGCTGCGGATAAAACGAATACTGCGTCGTCGCGGTCCACGCCACTGCCGCCGTGGCCACGCCAAACAGCGCAAGCCCAACCAGCGCGGCAACGTCGCTGAGTCCCAGTCGATACCGCGCATACGTCGTACGACGCGTCGCGGCACCCCACCCGCGTGAGCGCATCGCGTCCGCGCGATCCAGCGAATCTTCCATGCCCCAGCCCATCAACACGCTTGACGCCCGCAGACGCGAGCGCACGGGATCGGCCGGCGCGCGCCCCGGCACGTCAATCGCATCCTGCACCGCCAGCACCGTACGACCGCGGCGCAAAAACTGCGGGATAAGCCTCATGCACATCGAGATCATGAGCGCGATCACCGGTGCGGCATTGCCCAGCAGCGCGAGCACCTTGTCGTATTCGAGCATCGACGCCGCGGCCTCAAACCACAGCACGCTCGCCACAAACAGCCCACCCATGCACAGGCCATATACCATGCTCTCCAGATACACCGCGCGCATGCCAATGCGGAACAGCTCCGTCGAGCCCGAGGTGCCAAACAGTGGATTGACCAGCGCGATAATCAAAATCACCGGCAGCTGCCAGCGGAGTGCGCCCAGCGTGCGGGCAGCCCCGCGCGTCGCAAATCCATACGCCAGCCCGCCCGCAAGTGACAGCGCAATCAGCACCGGCTGCATCGAGAACATGGTGAGCCCCAGCGTCAGCACCATGTAGAGGGCCGGCACAGCCGGATGCGACATCGAGAATGCCGCGACGGGCTCGCCGCCAAACTCCTCTTGTATGTTGTCCACGGGCACCCCCGTCCCCTCGCTCAAACGACAGCTCCGCAGCACCGCCAACGCCGCACGCAAGCAGCGCAAACGCCACGCCGGCGGCACCGACATCGGCCGCCATGAGCCAATCGCTACGCGCTCAACATATGCCTGCGGTATCATATTGCGCCGTGTATCGTTTCCAAACACACGTCTCTATAACGTAACAGGAGATCACATGGACGCAACCGCAATTATCCTCGCTGCCGGCGAGGGCACCCGCATGAAGTCGAACCACTGCAAGGTTTCGCACAAGATCCTGGGCAAGCCCATGGTCCAGTGGATCGTCGACGCCACCATCAAGGCCGGCTGCAGCCGCGTCGTGGTCGTCATCGGCAGCCACGCCGACGAGATGCGCGCCCTCATCGACGGCGCCTATGCCAACAGCGCCACCAAGGTCGAGTGCGTTGAGCAGACCGAGCGCCTGGGCACCGGTCACGCCGTGAAGGTCGCGCTCGAGGCCTGCGGCATCACGCAAGGCCCCGTCGTCGTGCTCAACGGCGACCTGCCGCTCATCACCGCCGACACCGTCGCCAAGTTCGCGCAGACCGTCGCCACCGGCGAGCTCGCCTGCACCGTCATGACCATGACCCCGCCCGACCCCTTCGGCTACGGCCGCATCAAGCTGGGTGCCGACGGCCAGATCGAACGCATCATCGAGCAGAAGGACTGCACACCCGAGCAGGCCGCCACGCTGCTCGAGTGCAACGCCGGCTGCTACGCCTTCGACGGCGCGCAGCTCGCCGCGCACATTGACGAGATCGGCAACGACAACGCGCAGTCCGAGTACTATCTGCCCGACATGCTCGAGATCCTCAAGGGCCACGGCCAGGCAGTCTCCATCTTCCACTGCGATGACTACCGCGACGGCCTGGGCGTCAACAGCCGCATCCAGCTCGCGCAGCTCACCGCCATCGCGCGCGACCGCATCAACGAGCACTGGATGGCCGAGGGCGTTACCTTCATCGACCCCACGCAGGCCTGGATCGGCCCCGACGCCACCATCGGCCGCGACACCGTCGTGTGGCCGCAGACGCACCTGATCGGCCACGTCACCGTGGGCGAGGAGTGCCAGCTCGGCCCCAACAGCCGTCTCACCGACACCACCGTCGGCAGCGGCTGCATCATCGATGAGACCATCGCCATCGAGGCCGTCATCGAGAACGGCGTCGACTGCGGCCCGCGCGCCTACCTGCGCCCGGGTACCCACATGCTCGACGGCTCCAAGGCCGGCACGCACGTGGAGATCAAGAAGTCCACGATCGGCGAGGGCTCCAAGGTGCCGCACCTGTCCTACATCGGCGACACGACCATGGGCTCCGGCGTCAACGTGGGCGCCGGCTCCATCACCTGCAACTACGACGGCGTACACAAGCACAAAACCGTCATCGGCAAGGATGCCTTCATCGGTTCCGATACCATGATGGTCGCGCCCGCCCAGATTGGCGACGGCGCGCTCGTGGCCGCCGGCTCCGTCATCACTGAGCCGGTCCCGGCAGACGCACTCGGTCTGGGCCGCGCCCGTCAGGTAAATATTGAGGGCTGGGCCGCCGATTATCGCCGCCGCCTGCACGAGGACGACGAGGTATAACGTTTTACCAAGCATCTAAGGAGCCGCTTCCGTGGGGACGGCTCCTTTTTCTATGCTGACCTGCGCGGCCGGATGAGTGGTCGGTTCGTGTCCGTTGACGGTAAAGACGTTATCAAGACTCGATAAACCCCGCCGCGCGGTTACAATGCAACAAGGCATCTATATGGCATTCGATATAAAGGAGAAGGGTAATGCCGATTAATGATCCCGAGAAGTCGGAGAATATGCGCAAGTCCATCCGCGTGTATTCCGGTTCCTCCAACCGTCCCCTCGCTCAGAAGATCGCTGAGTTCCTTGGGGTCGAGCTTTCGGGCCTTACGCTAAAGCAGTTCGCCAACGGTGAGATTTACGCCCGCTACGACGAGACCGTCCGCGGCGCCGACGTCTTCCTGATTCAGTCCGTGGCCGGCGGCAACGTCAACGACATGCTCATGGAGCTGCTCATCGCCACCGACGCTGCCAAGCGCGCATCCGCCCGCTCCATCACCGCCGTTATCACCCACTACGGCTATGCCCGTCAGGACCGCAAGGCCGGCCCGCGTGAGCCCATCACCGCCCGCCTCGTCGCCAACCTGCTCGAGCGCGCCGGCGTCAACCGCATCATCACCCTCGACCTGCACCAGGGCCAGATCCAGGGCTTCTTTGATATCCCGGTTAACCACCTGTCCGCACTGCCTCTGTTTGGCCAGTACTACAACGACATGCACTTCGACACCGACAACCTGGTTGTCGTCTCCCCCGACGTGGGTCGTGCCAAGGCCGCCAAGAAGCTGTCCGACATGCTCGGCTGCGACCTGGCCATCGCCCACAAGGGCCGTCCGCGCCACAACGCCGCCGAGGTCATGGGCATCATCGGTGACATCAAGGGCAAGACCTGCATCATCAACGACGACATGATCGACACCGCAGGCACCCTGTGCGCCAACGTCAAGGAGCTCAAGGCTATGGGCGCCGGCGACATCTACGTATGCGCCACCCACGGCATCTTCTCCGGTCCGGCCATCGAGCGTCTGAACGACGCCCCGATCGTCGAGTGCCTCGTCACCGACGCCATTCCCGTCGAGGTCGGCGGCAAGATCAAGACCATCTCGGTCGCCGAGGAGTTCGCTCAGGCCATCTCCGCCGTTTACCACGAGGAGCCCGTCTCCACGCTCGTCGGCGGCGACTTCGCGCTGTAATCCAGCGTGCATCTCATCATCTTTGGTGTTTTTAAAGGGTCGGAAGCTCGCTTCCGACCCTTTTTCTACCCCTCGACAACCTTCCCTGGACAATTAGTTCAGATACGTATTTTTTTAAAGCTCCAAAGGCCGTTCTGAGCCTTCTGAGCTCCCCGGCGAACGCCATACTGCCCAAAGCTCATCGCTTTCGAGTACGACCGCCGCATATTTACCCTCAAATCGCCCTCGAAAGCCCTTAGAAACGCCTCGAACGCCCGCCGTCTTATACGTATCTGAACTAACTGTCCAGTAGCTATCGTCAACCTTCGCGGCAGAGCTCAATTTCCTGCAATCCCCTCAACCGATTCCACCGATTTCATAACACCCAGCCGTTCATGGCGCGCAGCGCCCCGCTGAGCGAAAAGAACGGTATGGCGGTCGCATTCTGCCGCCAACTTAGTACGTTATAGCTATGACGACCGTGATTTCACATCTCTCCGCCCTCCGCGCAATTCGTCGCGCACGACGGGCGTACTCTGCCCTACCCTGGGACTCCGTTGATAGCGAACAGCAAGCACAGGCCTTGGCTGGCTGCATTCCCAACAATGACGCGATAGACTTTGGCGCACTTTCGATACTCGACGCCTGGAATGAAGATGATTCCGAACTGCTCGATCTTCTCGTTTCAAACGAAGACAACAGGCGCCCCGACAAGCGACTTCTTCAGCATATTCTCTCCGCTCCGCTTCCTGAAGGTGCAATTATGCACGTCGAGGCCGACATCTACGCTACGTCTCCTGCCATGACAGCCATGCTTTGTTCCAAGAATGAATCAGTCGCCAAAACCTTGATGCTACTCATGGAACTGCTCGGAACCTACTCCCTTCCTCCCGGGGCAACATACCCCATTGCCCATGACGACATCTGGCCCAAGGGCGATGGCTGCGCAGCGACGGGCGATCTCGATTGCTTGGGCAACCAGTCGGTGGTCGAGCAACAGAACGAAACCCGCTACGAACAGGCACACTACAAATGCGAGCCCGCCACGACCATCGAAGAGCTCGAGACTGTTGCACAGCTTGCCAAAAGCAGCTCATACACCTCGTTTCGCACGGCAGTCAAGCTCGCCCGACCCGGATCTGCATCCCCAGCCGAATCCCTAATGTTTGCCGTTCTCGGAGCGCCCATGCGCTTTGGCGGATTCGGATGTTGCAGCCTGCCCATGGGAGGCCTGCTACTCAACTATCGAATCGACTTCGACACCCTTGCGGTCAACATGTCCTCGGGCATCCCCTATGCCATCTGTGACCTATATTGCCCGGCAGCCGGAGTCGACAACGAATACAACGGAATTGGGCACGAGCTTCAAAACGCTCGCATCCACGATGGCAATCGAAATAATGGCCTCAAGGCAATGGGCATCCACGTCCTGGTTATCAATCGCGACCAAATGAAAGACCTTGTTGCACTCGAAGCCTTCGCCCAAACGATGCATCGACTCGCGGGAGTCCGATTCCGATACCGTATCAAGGGCTATCGCAAGCGTCAGGCCGCTTGGCTCAACGCCCTGCGGGCCGGAATCAGCCTTGCGCCGGTCTAAACGGCGAATCACCCGCGCGCCGCCGAACAGGACTGGACAGTTAGTTCAAATACGTATAAATGGACACATTGAATTAGGCTGTTTTGCGGCTATCTCTATACCATTCGCCCGATTTGAAGGCAGGGTAGACTTCAAAACAGCGTCATATGGACTAACTAAAGCTCCAAAACAACGTATCGGCATTGAATCGAGCAATTCGAGTTCTCAGAACTTATACGTATCCGAACTAACTGTCCACCTCGATTTCGACGGCCGTCCAAACGCCCTCAAATAACCTCAATTGCCCTCCATTTGACAGCAGCAACAGGGTCGCTCACCATAGCAGGCGACAAATCAACGAAAGGATGAACATGGCAGCTGCACAGCCGCTTAAGATTCGCATGGTTGCCGGACTTGGCAACCCTGGCGAGGAGTATGCCGAGACCCGTCACAACGCTGGTTTCAAAGCAATCGACGAGCTGGCCCGTCAGGCCGGCGTCACGTACTGGAAAAACCAAGCAGGCGCCGAGGTCGCGCTCATCAACATCAACGATCCCGAGGAAGAGGGCGGCAAGCGCCAGATTGTACTGGTCAAGCCGCAGTCGTACATGAACACCTCGGGCGGGCCCATCTCCAAACTCTGCCGCGAGTACAAGATCAAGGCCGAGGAGCTGCTCGTCATCCACGACGAGCTCGATATTCCCGCCGGCGACGTGCGTGTTAAGGTGGGCGGCGGCCATGCCGGTCACAACGGCCTGCGTTCCATCATCGACAAGATAGGCAGCCGCGACTTCAGCCGCATCCGCACCGGCATCGGCAACCCTCCCGGCAAGATGGCCGTCGCCGACTACGTGCTCAAGCAGCTGCGCGCCCGCGAGGCCGAGGATTTCCAGGACACCTGCGCCCGCGCGGCCGACGCCGCCGGCCTGGCGATCGTGCACGGCGTGGTCTATGCCCGCGACCATGTCAACGGCGCCGCCTCCGCCAACGGCAAGCACTAAAACCTATCATTTAGGAACAGGTTTATTTTGGCAGGTTTTACCTGCGGAAACGCCCCAGTTGCGGCATCGCAATCAACCGCGCGCCGACATACATGCATAGCATCCCAAAGGGGGCCTGCCTCATCACAACCCGAGGCCGGCCCCATTTGCCGTTTTACCTGATAAAACCGACCAAAATAAACCTCTCCCCCTTTGGTAGGCCAAAGTGGATAAACCCTGCTCCCAACCGCCGAAGACACACGTAAGTGACATGTCCATGAGGGTATAATTTGCACCGTATGTCTGCACAACGCCTGTGCGCGTACGGTTTTATTCGGGCTACCGTCCATTTCCGTGGAGGCACGGTTCGGCGGCCCTAACAAGAGAGGGGTTCTATGTATAAGATCCTGGAGAAGACGCAGTTCTCGGAGAAGGTGTTCAAGTTCCGCATCGAGGCGCCTGCAATCGCCAAGCATGCGCACGCTGGACAGTTCCTCATGGTTCGCGCCAACGAGACGGGCGAGCGCGTCCCGTTTACCCTGGCCGGCTGGAACGGTGACGAGGGCTGGGTCGAGTTCATCTTCATGGTGATCGGCAAGACCACCGAGATGCTTTCCACCTACGAGGCCGGCGAGTCGCTGCGCGACGTCGTGGGCCCGCTGGGCGTTCCCACCGAGATGGCCGAGGGCCCCTGCGCCGTCATTGGCGGCGGCGTCGGCCTGGCAATTGCCTTCCCGGTCGCCAAGCACCTGGTCGAGACCGGACACGAGGTGCACGCCATCATGGGCGCCCGCACCAAGGACCTCCTGCTCATGGAGGACCAGTTCCGCGAGCTCCTCGACGAGGACCACATCCATATCACCACCGATGACGGCTCCTACGGCGAGCAGGGCGTTGTCACCGCTCCACTGGAGCGCCTGCTGCAGGACAAGGCCGTGAGCCAGGTCTTCTGCGTCGGCCCCGTTCCGATGATGAAGTTCTCGACCCTCACCGCCCAGAAGTACGACACCCCCATCACCGCGTCGCTCAACCCCATCATGGTTGACGGCACCGGCATGTGCGGCTGCTGCCGCGTCGAGGTGGGCGGCGTGACCAAGTTCGCTTGCGTCGACGGCCCCGACTTCGATGCCACCCTGGTCGACTGGGATGACCTTCGTGCCCGCCAGGCCGCTTACCGTTCCGAAGAGGGCGAGTCCCTCAAGGCCTATGAGGAAAAGAGCTGCGCATGCCACTAGTTAACGGTCGTTTCGTTGCCGATATGAAGTCGCCCCGCACCCCCGATAACGAGGAGCCGGCTGCCGAGCGCGCCTGCGACTTCCGCCCCGTCGACAAGGGCTTCACCGAGGAGATGGCGCTGGCCGAGGCCGAGCGCTGCCTCAACTGCAAGAAGCCGTTCTGTGTTGAGGGCTGCCCCGTCAACATCAACATCCCCCGCTTTATCGAGCAGATCCGCGAGAAGGACTTCGGCGGCGCTCTCGATACCATCCGCGAGGACTCCATGCTTCCCGCCATCTGCGGCCGCGTCTGCCCGCAGGAGAACCAGTGCGAGGGCAAGTGCATCCGCGGCAAGAAGTCCGAGCCTGTGGCCATCGGCCAGCTCGAGCGCTTCCTGGGTGATCGCCCCGAGCTCGCCTCCACGCCCAAGATGGCTCCCAAGAACGGCAAGAAGGTCGCCGTCGTGGGCTCTGGCCCGTCCGGCATCACCTGCGCCGGCGAGCTCGCCCGCAACGGCTTTGACGTCACCGTCTTTGAGGCCTTCTTCACCGGCGGCGGCGTGCTGGTCTACGGCATCCCCGAGTTCCGTCTGCCCAAGGCAGTCGTCAAGCGCGAGATTGACGGCCTGGAGGACATGGGCGTCAAGTTTGAGTACAACTCCGTCGTGGGCAACATGGCCACGGCCGAGGAGCTGTTCGAGCAGGGCTTCGACGCCATCTACGTGGCGACCGGCGCTGGCCTGCCCAAGTTCCTCAACGTCCCCGGCGAGAACCTGCCCAACGTCTTCTTCGCGAACGAGTACCTCACCCGCGTGAACCTGATGAAGGCCAACAAGTTCCCCGAGTACGACACCCCCACCAAGCACGGCAAGAACGTCGTTGTCTTTGGTGGCGGCAACGTGGCTATGGACGCCGTCCGTACCGCCAAGCGCTTGGGCGCCGAGCACGCCATTATCGCCTACCGTCGTACCGAGGATGAGATGCCTTGCCGTCGTGCCGAGCTGCACCACGCCAAGGCCGAGGGCGTCGAGGTTCTGCCGCTCGTCTCCCCGCTCGAGTTTGTCGCTGGCGAGGACGGCTCCGTGTGCGCCGTCAAGGTCCAGAAGATGGAGCTCGGCGAGCCCGACGAGTCCGGCCGTCGTCGCCCGGTGCCCATCGAGGGTGCCATCGAGGAGATCCCCTGCGACGTCGCGATCTCGGCTATCGGCACCAACGCCAACCCCTTCGCAAAGAAGATCGGCGGCAAGATGGAGCTCAGCAAGTGGGGCTACATCGTCGCCGACGAGGAGACCGGCCAGACCACCGATCCCCGCATCTGGGCCGGCGGCGACATCGTCACCGGTGCCGCTACGGTCATTCTGGCGATGGGCGCCGGCAAGAAGGCCGCCGCTTCCATCACCAAGAGCTTGCTGGGCGAGTAATCACCTACAGCGCTAGCCATCAAACGGCAAAGTCCCCGTCGAGCACACGCCCGGCGGGGACTTTTTCTATGCCGATCGCCCTACCACCGCAAAGGTGCCTGTCCCCCTTGCGGTGGTTTTGGTCGGCTAGCCTTCGAGCTGCGCCACCTTGTAGCGGTAGGCTGCGGCGATGACGTCCTTGCAGCCTTCGCGGCCCAGCTTGGCGCGGTTGACGACGATGTCTTTACCGCTCGTCATCTTCCACTTGCCGGCGCTATAGCGCTTATAGAACGCCTCGCGCGCCTTCTGCTGCTGTTTGACCAGCTTGGCGCCCTTCTTTTTGTTAAGGCCACGCTTCTTGCGCACAATCTCGACGCGGTCCTCAAAGGGTGCGGTCACCAACACGGCAATGTGGCTGGGGTTGTTGCGCAGCAGGTAATCGGACAGACGGCCTTCGATAATGCAGCTCTCGGTCTCGCCCAGATCCAAAATCACCTGGCTCATCTTTTGGAACAACTTGTCCGAGTACGAACGGGCATCGTAGCGGTCGGGCAGAAACGCCATGTTCTCCACGGCCAGGCGCTCGTCGTAGGCGGCCATCTTGTCGAGCGACTCGCCCGCGCGCAGCGACGCACGCACCAGCAGCTCGTTATCGTACAGCGGAATCCCCAACTCGTCGGCAAGCATGCGACCAATCTCGTGGCCCTCGGCGCCAAAGTCGCGCGCGATGGTAATGACCACAGGATTCTTCTTGTTCTCCAGATCGCTCATCGCGATTCCTTTCTAACAAATGAGAAATAGGCGATTCCTGATTCTCATTTTGTCACTTACGACCGTCCTGGTTTCCCAAGTGCGGCAGATTGCCCCGAAAGAGGAGCGCCGCGTACTAAATGTACGCAAGCGACGATTGAGGGGCAAGATGCCGTGCTTGGGGAAGCAGGACTACGCTGCCACAATACGACGTTGATACGCTCGGACCAGCAGCGAGATACCAAAGTTGAGCACAAAGTACATCGCGAAAACCAGGCCGTAGAGCATAAGCACCTGCGACAGGTCGATCGCGTGGGCCATCACGACGTTGGCCGTGTACATGAGTTCGGCCACGTTAATGCCCGAAAGATACGAGCTGTCCTTAATGACAGTTGTGCACTGGCTAAACAGCGCCGGAATGATCGTCTTAAACGTCTGCGGCAGAATGATGTAGCGCATGGTGGCAAAGAAGCCAAAGCCCTGGCTCTGCGCCGCCTCAAACTGGCCGCGCGGAATCGAGTTGAGGCCGCCGCGCACAATCTCGGCCATAACAGCGCTGGTAAACAGCGTAAAGGCGATGGTCGAAATCACAATGTCCAAACCCTGCACCGTAAAGTAGATAAACAGAATCCACAGCAGGTTCGGCGTGCAACGGAACAGCTCGATATAGGCGCTCACCAAAATACGGAACGGGCGGGGCGCATAGCTTTTAACGAGCGCCAGCACCGTGCCAAAGATGAGCGAGAAAAAGATCGACAGCGCCGAGATCTCGATTGTCTTAACAAAGCCGCCCCAAATGTAGAGCAGGTTGGTCGCGTTGAAGATTTCCATGCGCTAGGCCTCCTCTACGTTGTCGAGCCCCAGCTCGGCCAGGCTCACGCCGCGCGGACGCTCCTTGGAGCGGCGCTCGAGCCACTGTACCAGCATGGCGAGCGGAAAGCAGATGATGAAGTACATAAGGCAGCAGACGATGTATCCCTGCAGGTAACCGTACAGACTCACAAAGTTGTCGGAACGGTACATAAGGTCGCCGCCGGCCACAAGCGCCAGCACCGACGTGTTCTTGACCAGGTTGAGCGCCTGGTTGCACAGCGGCGGCAGAATGATCTTGAATGTCTGGGGCAGTACGATGTACCAGTACGCCTGCGCACGGGTGAAGCCCTGGCTCTGGGCCGCCTCCATCTGACCGCGCGGAACCGCCTCGATACCAGTGCGGATGACCTCCGAGATGTAGGCCGCGTGATACAGGCCCACACCCAAGAAGCCCAGCACGAACGGCGCGATGCGCACCGGCTGGTCGGCACCGGTTATGGCCTGCAAAAACTGCGGACCGGCCATGTACATAAAGAGCACCTGCACGGGCAACGGAGTGTTCTGGTAAAACTCCACATACACGCGGCTTATGGCGCGCAGCACGCGCGAACGAGTGGTAGAGAACACGCCCAGCAGCGTGCCCAGCACCAGCGATAGCAGCAGGCCGGCAACGACCACCTGCAGCGTCACGCCAAAACCCTCCCAGAAGGGCCCCATGTTTTGAAATGTCGTCGACCAGCGGTCGGCGTCAAACAATCCTTCGAGCATATGATTCCTTCCTTGGACGATGCGCCTATACAAGACCCCAGGTCTTGACCTCTTGGTCGAGCCAGCCATCGGCCAGGCGATCGCAAACCACCTGATCGACCACAGCCGAAAGGTCGCAGCCCTTCTTGGTCGCCACGCCGTAGCCCTGCTCGCCAAACTTGACCTCGGGCTGCAGCAGCTCAACGGTCTCGTTCATGTAACCGGCCAGCGTGGAGCGGTCCATGGCAAAGACGTCGATATTGCCGGCGTCGAGCGAACTCTTGATGATGGGATAGCCGCTAAAGGCCCTAAACTCGGGCTTGCAGCTAAAGCCGTTGTCCTTGATCATCTGCTCGATCAGGCCCTGCGTGGTGGCACCCTGGCTCACGCCAATGACCTTGCCGTCCAGATCCTCAATCGAGGTAAAGCCCGAACGCTTCTTGACCATGAGTCCCACGTAGTCGGTGCGGTACGGCGTCGAGAAATCCCAGCTCTTCTTGCGCTCGTCGGTGATGGTGTAGGTCGCCGCGACCACGTCGAGTTGGCCGTTATCGATCAGTGGGCCGCGCGTCTTGGGCGTTACGTCGGTAAACTCGACAAGCTCCTGGGCACGAGCCTTCTTGTAGCTCACACCAAAGACGGCAGCGGCGATCTGGTAGCACAAATCGACTTCCATGCCCTCAAAGCGGCCCTTGGCGGTGTCGTAATAGCCGTAGCCGGGAACATCCTTCTTAACGCCGGCATTCAGATGGCCACGCGACTTGATGGCCGCAAGCTTGGACCCCTTGTCGGAGCCCTCACCGCTGGTGGAGTTGCCGCAACCGGTAAGCGCGGTCCCCGTCAGCGCGAGCATGCCGGCGCCAGCCAGCTGCAAAAAGTGACGGCGCGACACGGCCGCCCTCGTCATATCCGTCATGTCCATCACCGCGCCTAGTGCAGAATCTTGGACAGGAACTCGCGGCAACGCGGGTTCTCGGGGTTATCGAAGAAGTGCTCGGGCGTGCCCTCCTCCAGAATGCGGCCGTCCTCCATAAAGATGACGCGGTCGGCCACCTGGCGCGCAAAGCCCATCTCGTGCGTCACGCAGATCATGGTGATGTCCTCCTGCGCGAGCTCAATCATAACGTCCAGTACCTCCTGGACCATCTCGGGGTCGAGCGCCGAGGTCGGCTCGTCAAACAGGATGATAGGCTGCTTGGTGCACAGGGCACGGGCGATGGCGATGCGCTGCTGCTGACCGCCCGAGAGATTCTGCGGATACTCGCCAGCCTTATGCGCCATGCCGACGCGCTTGAGCGCGGCGATGGCGATCTCGGTCGCCTCCTCCTTGCTCTTCTTTTGCAGCTTGATGGGTGCGAGCGTCAGGTTGCCCAGCACCGTCATGTTGGGATACAGGTTGAACTGCTGAAACACCATGGAGCTGTACTTGCGAGCCATCTCCAGGTGATTCTTTTTGGTGAGCGGCGTACCGTCGATGACGACCTCGCCCGACGTGGGCTCCTCCAGATAATCGACGCAACGGATGAGCGTCGACTTACCCGAGCCGGAAGGCCCGATCATTACGAGCTTCTCGCCGCGTTTGACGGTGAGGTTGATATCTTTGAGCACATGCAGGTCGCCAAAGTACTTGTTGAGATGCTTGATCTCGATCATGTCTGCCATGAATGTCCCTTCCCTGCGTTTACACGAGTTGAACTATTGTACGGAAAGAATCACGTTTCCGCAGCCCACACTACATTCCCGTAAAGAACCCGCAACCTTCCACCTAGTCATTGGGGACAGACTTAAATGAGTACCTGCTCATTGGGCACTCATTTAAGCCCGTCCCCAATGAGCGTAGCCCGGGCACTCATTTAAGCCTGTCCCCAATGAGTGCCCAGCCCAGCAAAAAGGGGCGCGACCATGACGGCCACGCCCCCCTAAACATCAACTATGTACCGCTCGGCCCCTACGCGAGTTTGGCTCCGACGATCTTTGCCGCGGCCGGCTTATCGAAGTTGCCACCGGTGGCCTTGCCCAGGGCACCCATAACCTGGCCCATCTGCTTCTTGGACGTGGCGCCCAGCTCGGCGATAACCTGCTCGATCAGGGCCTCGAGCTCCTCGCCCGAAACCTGCGCGGGCAGCAGGCTCTCCAGAATCTTGACCTGCTCGGTCAGGTTGTCGGTACGCTCCTGGTCGGTGCCGGCCTTGATGGACATCTCCAGCGTCTCGCTCGTCTGCTTGATCAGACGCTTGATCATGCTGTTGACGTCTTCCTCGGTCACATCGCGGCGCTCATTGACCTCGATATTCTTCACCTCGGCCTTAACCTGGCGAATGATGGACAGGCGAACCTTGTCCTTGGCCTTCATGGCCGCAATCATTTCCTTCTGCAGCTCTTCGTTGGTCATCTGCAAATCCTCCTCAATAGTGTGGGCGGCACTCGCGCGAGCACCGCCCCATGATTACTCAGTCGTCGACGAATCGTCGGTCGAACTCTTGGTGACACCCTTCAGACTCACGTTATAGGGTACGTCTTTGGGCATGGGGTTGACGGTGATGTCGGCATCCTTCTTGTACTGCTCCAGCCACTCGCTGTACGCGGTGCTGGCCGCTTGCGTCTTCACCACGTTGGAGACGTACTTTTTGATGTCCTTGGGCACCTGGTTGATGTCATCAACCTGATTATCGACATGGAAGTAGTCGGTGCACTTGATGATGTGGTAGCCATAGGTCGACTCGACGACTTCGCTCACGTCGCCCTTGTTGAGTCCCTCGAGCGCCGTCTGGTAGCTGTCGACAAAGGTGGTGAGCTTATCCCAGCCCACATCGCCCTTCTTCTCCTTGGAACCGGTGTCCTCGGAGTACTGCTCAACGGCGTCCTCAAAGCTCAGCTCACCGGAGTTGATCTTGTCCAGGCACTCCTGCGCCTTGGCCTTGGCGGCAGCCTTGTCCTCGTCGGAAGCGTCGGAATCAACCTTGATCAGGATGTTCGACGAGCGGCGGGCGTCGTTGTAGCTGGACAGGTTTTCGTTGATGTAATCGACAATCTCGCTGTCCTTGGGCTTGCTCGTGGGCGCGACGGCATCCTTGAGTTTCTGTTGCGGCAGACTCTCCTTGAGCGAGTCCTTGTAGGTGTCCTCGGTATAGCCGTAGGTCTTGAGGGTCTTCTTAAAGGCCTTGGCTCCGCCCGCGCTCTTGCACGCGTCCTTCCAAGCCTTCTCGACCTCCTCGTCCGACACCGTCACGCCGTTCTCCTTCTGTGCCTGTTGAAGCAGAATCTGCTGCGTGTAGGAGTCGATGAGTTGCTTGCGGTACTTCTTGGGCGTGAGGTCGTTGTCAACCAGATACTGCGCCCAATCCTCATCCTTGGTGTAGCCGTAGGACGTGCGCATGCTCATGATCTGCTTGGTCACGGTGTCCTCGGTAAGGTTGGTGCCGTTGATAGTGGCAGCAACACCGCCGGTCAGCTTGTAGCTCGAGGTGTCCTCAGCCTGCGACATAAGGCCGGAGCACGCCATCGCCGAGACGGAAAGCAGCATCGCCAGCACGCCGATGACCACCAGGACGATCTTGACGGTCTTAGACACGTACGTCTTGCGCTGCTTCTTGCGAGAGCTGGAGGCAGCGCGGGCCTGCTGCTCGGGCGTCGGCGCGGCCTCGGAGTTCTTTTTCTTATTTGCCATAGTTGGCCTTTCGCATAACGAATCGAACAAACGCCATTGTGTCACAACGCAGCCCCCGCGGCACGCTTGGTGCATTGGGGACAGGTTAATCTGCACCATTTTGGTGCAGAGGGGACAGCTCTGGCAGCCGGCAGTTAGGGACAGTCCCCAAGTGCCGGCTCAGCCCCACCTTAGAAGTGACGGCGGATGGCGTCGACCATGCCCTGGGGCGTGGTCTGGCCGAGCACGTCGGCTGCGGCATCGGCGTCCATAAAGATGTTCATGAGCGCCTGAAGGGCCTCGACCTGGCCGCCCGGCTCGACGATGCCCAGATTGATGACGATCTGCGCCGGCACCGGAGCGCCCATGCCAGCCATAGCGTTAAATGTCACGGGCGCGGCGGGCTTCACCACCGCGATATAGGGCTTGGCCACAAACCCCGGATCGGTATGCGGAATGGCAATGTTTGCCGCCGGCATGGCAAGACCCGTAGGGTAGGCATCCTCGCGCGTGCGAACGGCGTCGAGCCAACCGTCGACAATGTAGCCGCGCGGGGCAAGCTCGCCCTCAAGCCGCGCAAACACCTCGCCCGGCGTCGCACACTCCCAATCAAAAAACACCAGCTCAGGCGTAAACAGCGCTTCGTTATCCGCCATACGCTCACCTCTCTCATCTAGTCACCTGGGACGTTCTTAAACGACTAGTCGTTAAAGAACGTCGCAGGTGACTACCCAAAACAAAGGGTGGCCACGTGCGCCTTGGCGCCAATGACCACCCTGACTACTCGGCTAAATTGTACTGTGCGCCACTAGCCGCGAGGCGCATCAATTGCGACCTTGCCGCTCTCCAGCACGTGAACGCGACCGTCGGCGAGCATTTGCACGACCTCGGGATACAGCACATGCTCGATCGCGTGGATGTGCTCCTCGAGTGTGTCGACGTCCCAGCCCTCCTCGACAGCCAGTGCACGCTGGGCGATGATGGGGCCGTTGTCGTAAATCTCGTTGGCAAAGTGCACGGTCACGCCGGTCACCTTGACGCCGCGAGCAAACGCATCGTCAATCGCATGGGCGCCGGTAAAGCTCGGCAGCAATGCCGGATGCAGGTTGACCACGCGATTGGGAAACGCTGCCAGCAGCGGCGTGTGCACCATGCGCATATAGCCGGCCATGACCACATATTCGCAGCCGCGCTCGAGCAGCTCATGCGCAATGATCTCGTCAGCCGCGATGGGATCGGCATAGACATCCTTGGACAGCGTGAGTGTCTGGATGCCCGCACGCTCGGCACGCTGCAGGCCCTTGGCCGAAGGACGGCTCGACACCACAAGTTCAATCGAGGCGTTGAGCTTGCCGGCGGCGATCAGGTCGATCAGCGCCTGCAGGTTGGTACCCGAACCGCTGATAAGCACGCCAATCTTAAGCGGCTCGGCCGTATCGGTGCCGGTCGGACGGGTGTAGGGTACAAAGCCCAGGCCCTCGGCAGCAACCATCTGCTCGTTAGCGCTCATCGGAGTACACGACCTTACCGGAGCCCTCGACGCACTCACCCACGCGGAACGGCTTCTCGCCTAGCGCGACCAGAGCCTCGGTCACGGCAGCCTCGTCCTCGGGGGCGACGATCAGGCACAGGCCGACGCCCATGTTGAAGGTCTTGCATGCCTCGTTGGGCGCGAGCTCGGCCTGACGCGACACGTAGGTGATGACGGGCGGAACGTCCCAGCCCATCTCGGCGCCGTTGCGGGTGACCACGGCGTCGACGTCGTCGGCGAGCGCACGGTTGAGGTTCTCGGTGATACCGCCGCCGGTGATGTGGGCGATGGCGTGCACGTTAGCGCCGCCGCGCAGCAGCTCCAGAATCGGCTTGACGTAGATGCGCGTAGGGGCCAGCAGAGCATCGGCCAGCGAAGCACCGCCGAGCTCCTCGAGCGGACGGCTCAGTTCCTCGGCCTTAGCGGCGGCCTCGGGCGTGCCCGGCTTGATGCCGTCGACACCGATGACCTTGCGCACGAGTGAGTATCCGTTGGAGTGCACGCCGGTGGAGGGCAGGCCCAGGATCACATCGCCGGGGCGAACGTTCGCGGGGTCGAGCATCTTGGGACGATCGACAACACCCACGGTAAAGCCGGCGAGGTCGTAATCGGCGGGGGCCATGACGCCCGGGTGCTCGGCCATCTCGCCGCCCACGAGCGCGCAGCCCGCGAGCTTGCAGCCGTCGGCCACGCCCTTGATGATCTTTGCCATGTGCTCGGCCTCAATGTGACCGATGGCAACGTAATCCAGGAAGAACAGCGGCTCGGCGCCCGAAGCCAAAATGTCATTGACGCACATGGCGACCAAGTCCTGGCCCACCGTCTCGTGACGGTCCATGATCTGGGCGAGCACGAGCTTGGTGCCCACGCCGTCGGTGCCGCTGATCAGGATCGGGTCTTCCATATCCTTGAGCGCGGCAGCCGAGAACAGGCCACCAAAGCCACCGATGCCGCCGATAACCTCGGGGCGGTTGGTGTCCTTGACCATCTGCTTAATAGCGTCGACGGCGCGGCCACCCTCGGCGGTATCGACGCCGGCGTCCTCATACGTCACATGCTTGCTGTCGCTCATCTGAGCCTTCCTCTCCCACTACCGTGGCGCCGCGCGGGCGCCAAACGGTGCTCATAGTTGCGTTCATTTCGGCGCGCGCCATAACAGCACGCGCCGTCATATCAACAAAACAGCAGGTAAAACCTACCAGAATAAACCTGTCCCTAAATGGCAGATTTTAGGCCTCGCCGTGCTCCTCTTCCCAGCTGCGGTCGTCGTATTTCTCGACCACGGCGTCGTCGTCAAAGTGCAACGGCTTGTCCAGGTTGCGGGGCTTAAAGCCCTCCATGAACTTGTCGCGGCCAAAGCTCTCGGGAATCGCTACGGGGTAGCGTCCGGTAAAGCACGCATCGCAGTAACCGCCCTTGGGCATGACCTTAAGCAGGCCCTCAACCGAAAGGAAGGCCAGCGAATCGGCGCCAATGTACTCGCAGATCTCATCGACCGTCTTGTTGGCGCTGATAAGCTGCGACTGCACGTCGGTATCGATACCGTAGAAGCACGGCCAGATGACCTCGGGCGAGTTGATGCGGATATGAATCTCCTTGGCGCCGGCGTTGCGCAGCATCTTGACGAGCTGCACCATGGTGGTGCCGCGGACGATGGAGTCGTCGATGACGACCAGGCGCTTGCCCTCGATGTTGTCGCGCAGCGGGTTGAGTTTCATACGCACGCCCATGGCGCGCAACTCCTGCGTAGGCTCGATAAACGTGCGGCCCACGTAACGGTTCTTGATAAGGCCCTCGCCAAAGGGAATGCCGCTCTCGTGCGAATACCCCTCCGCGGGCGGCAGGCCGGAGTCAGGCACGCCGATGACCAGGTCGGCCTCGACGGGCTCCTCATGTGCCAGCTGACGACCCATGTCGTAACGGCAGGCGTAGACGCTCTTGCCGTTCATGATGGAATCGGGGCGGGCGAAGTAGACCTGCTCAAAGATGCAGTTAGCAGGCTCTTCGGCAGCGGGCACACCCTGCTCGGACACAAGGCCCTCGGCGCTGATGCGCAAAATCTCACCGGGACGGACGTCGCGGACGTACTCGGCGCCCACAATGTCGAGCGCACAAGTCTCGGAGGCGACGACCCAGCCGCCGGCGCGGGTGACACGGGTGGTGGCGTCGACCGTCGCGGCGCCGTCCTGCGACGGCAGCTTCGAAACGGATGCGGCATCGGCCTGGTCCAGGCCCTCGTCCACCAGCTTGCCCAGCACGAGCGGGCGAATGCCGTGCGGATCGCGGAATGCATAGAGCGCCTGCTCGTTGATGAGCGTCATGGCGTAGCCGCCACGCACGAGCTCCATGGTCTTGCGAATGCCCTCGCGCAGATGGCCTGTACGCTGAGTAAAGTAGCCGATGAGTTTGGTCGCGACCTCGGAATCCGAGTTGGAGAGGAACGGCACGCCCAGCTCGATCAGCTGGCGGCGCAGCTCGTCGGTGTTGACGAGGGTGCCGTTGTGCGCGAGCGCGATAATGACGCTATTGATGGTAGAGAGGTGCGGCTGAGAGGCTTCCCAGCTCTTGGCGCCGGCGGTGCCATAGCGCACATGACCCACGGCCAGCTGACCGGAGAGCGTCGATAAGTCGGCATTGGAGAACACGCGGTCGAGCAGGCCCAGGTCCTTGCGGACCATAACCGTACCGCCGTCACCAACAGCGATTCCCGCCGATTCTTGGCCACGGTGCTGCAGTGCACGCAGGCCAAAGTACGTCAGTCGAGCCACGTCACGATCGGGCGCCCACACACCAAAAACGCCGCATTCCTCATGCAGCTGGTCGGAGTCCGGATCATACGTCGACATGGCGTTCACCTGTCCCGCGGCGCGCTCGGCCGCGCGGATGGTTTCTTGAGACATGGCATCCCCTCAGAGCCTCGTATTTTGGCGTTACCCGCCTTATTATACGCACGGCGCGACGCGCTCCCCAGCGCATGAGCAGCGCTTTTTAAAAGCCCACCGAGCTAATAATCCGTTTTGCGGCCAAACATTTTATTGGTCTGCCCAGTGCAAGCGCCCGCGCCCCCATATGGCCGCCGCGTCCACCGTTGGGGATTGCAAAGTTGCAATTGGGACGTTCGTCCTGTCTTTTAGCAGGTCGGCGGCGTATCCTAGTAACCTAGGACAAAGCGAGAAAGGTTCTGTATGGATCGAAACGAACTCGACCCCAGCGTCCCCAGCGCCACGGAGGTCAAGAAGATTCCCCTCATCATTAAAGTGTACGCCGTCCTGTGCATCCTGTCCGGCGTGGGCACACTCCCGTCGGTCGCCGTCTTTATGTGGCAGGTCATCACCGCACTCATTAACGGCAACGCCGCCGCTAAGCTCGGTGATAACACCCTGGTCGCGGTTGGCCTTATCGTCGCCGGCATTATGCTCTCGGCGGCAAGCGCGATCATCTTAATCGTCTTTGGCCTGGACCTCATCAAGGACCAGCGGCGCAATGCCGCCCGCCTGTCTTACGTCCTCATCGCATTGACCGTCGTGGAGCTTTTAGTTGACGTGATGCTCCAGGGTATCGGACCCTTCCTGCTGCGCCCCGCCATTCAGCTCGGTATCCTCATTGCGCTGTCGGCCACCGTCGACCCCACGCTACGCCAGGAGCGCGAACTGCAGCGCCGTCTGCAAGAGATGCTCGACCGCGATGCCGCCGCCGAGGGGATGCTCGGCCGCGACGAAACCGGCGAGGGCTACATCAAGCTCAACTACTTCAACCTGTTCTGGGTATTCTTCGTCTGCAGCGTGTTAGGTCTCATTCTCGAGGAAGTCTGGCATATGGTCGTCGTCGATCCCGGCGTCTATCAGGACCGGGCCGGTATGCTATTTGGCCCCTTTAGCCCCATCTACGGATTTGGCGCGGTGCTCATGACCATGGCGCTCAACCGCTTCTATAAAAAGAATCCTCTGATCATTTTCCTGGTAAGTGCCCTGATCGGCGGCGCTTTCGAGGTGTTTGTAGGCTGGTTTATGCAGACCTCATTTGGCGTGGTGTCGTGGAGCTACTCGCACATGAAACTGTTCGGCATGCCCGACCCACTCGCCGTCCTTACGGGCGGACGCACCTGCACGGGCTTTGCCTGCCTGTGGGGCCTGGGTGGCCTTATCTGGATCAAGCTGCTGCTGCCGAGGCTGCTCAAGCTCATCAACATGATTCCGTGGAAGAGTCGCTACTCGGCTACCGTCATCTTTACCGTCATTATGCTGGTCGACGGCGTCATGACGCTGCAGTCGCTCGACTACTGGTACCAGCGCGTCAACGGCACGGAGCCGGATATTCCCGTCGCACAGTTCTACGGCAAGTATTTCGATAACGACTACATGGAGAACCGCTTCCAGAGCATGACCATGAGCCCCAAGGATGCGACGCGCGTGTAGCGCCAACCGCGCCCAAAACGCAAAATGCCCGCCGGTATCACACGTACCGGCGGGCATTTTTATAAACGAGCCTTCTATCGACGCAAGCCTCTACGCCTCGTGCTCGACCTCACTCACGCATTCATTCTTGATGGTGCCAACGAGCGCCTGCAGCGCATCGACCACGTGCGGGCGAATGTCCCCGCCGATGAGCACGAGCATGATGTCGTCACCTACGGCAAGCTCGCCGCTTGCCAGCCACACGCGCACATAGCCGACACCCGGCATCGCGCGCGTCGCCTCGATGGCGGCCTGTACCTTGCTGGCGTCGTAGCCAAACACCATGCCGCCCACCTTGTGGCCCGGCGCCACGCCATCGGTCTCGACACCGCGCGCCTCGGCCTTGGGCGTCGCGCGCACCACACCGTTATGTGTCAGATACATACCGCACGCAGGTGCCGACGAATCGGCCTTGGCCTCGCGCAGCCAAGCATCAACCGAAGGCATCATTTTGCCATTCTCGAGCATCATTTCTCCCTTACCGTCGTCGAGTAGCCAATTTGGAACGGGGCTTTTTTAGCTACTTTCGAACAACTTATTCCTCGACCGGCGTGAGCACCATGACAGCACGCGTGTTGCTCAGCGATAACGAACGACAGGTCACAAGCGTCACGACCTTGGTTGCCGAAGCGGCACGATCGGTGGCATCGCTCGCCACGGCAGAGGCACCGTCGAGCATCTCGGACAGGTAGTTCTTGAGCCCGTCATCGCCCTCAAAATTGGGCGTGCGCGCCTTGGAGTACGTATCCTCAACGACCTTGGTCGCCAGCGGACGCAGCTTATACGTAGCATCCCGTGTGATGTAGTACACATATTCAATGCTATCGAACGTTGCCTGGTCAGTCGTATCCGAAATCACGTTGAACATCGACCCATCGTTCATATGGTGGCCGTAGATCGTGGTCTGCTGGTCAACCATTCCCGGCGCGGTGTCATCGCTATCCAGGAAAATGGCCCCAGATGCATTGGCCGTACCGTCGAACAGCGTGTTGAGGTATTTGGAGTTGTTGTTGGTCTGCACCACGGGATAGTTGATGTTGGTTCCCGGCACATAAATCCAACCCACAATCTCGGGGTTTGTCTGAGCAAGCGCATCGAAGTCGATAGTCGGCACGCCGCTGGCGTCCTTATCGCTTACATATTGCTTCTCGATTTTCTGATACGACTCGCTCGCCTGCTTGTAGCCAATCTGTGCATTGATAAAGATGGCAGCGGCGGCAACAATCAGACCGATGCCGATGATGATGAGCAGAATGGGAATAATGGAGCGGCGCTTTTTGCGCGGCGGCTCAGTGTAGCTGGACGCCGCGCCGCTCGTTTGCCTCGGCGTCCGGGCCTGCTTCTTTGCCGTGCCATATGACGAAGGGCGATACGCAGCCGGCGCGTCCTGTCGACGATGCGTCGCCGGCGTCACAGGACGCGGCGCGCGCGGCTGCTGAGGAGAGGATGTCCGACCCTGCTGCGCCGCACTGGCAGCACCCGGCTTCGACGGATCGGGAATCTGAGAAGCCTTGAATCGTTTTCCCTGATAGTCGGACATGGCTCTCCTTATACTGCGGCGAAACGGCGGAACGCCTAGGCGTCGGCCATCTCCTGCTTCATCTTCTCGATAACCTTGCGGTACTCGGGGTCGCAAGCGCCCAGAATCTGCGTGGCGTAGATGGCGGCGTTCTTGGCGCCGTTGATGGCAACGCAGGCCACGGGCACGCCCGAAGGCATCTGCACCATCGACAGCAGCGAATCCATACCGCCCAGGTCACTCGTCTTCATAGGCACACCGATAACCGGCAGCGGCGTAAAGGCAGCCACGACACCACCCAGGTGAGCGGCCTTGCCGGCGGCGGCGATAATCACTTTGATACCGCGATCGGCAGCGGTCGAAGCCCACTCGTGGACCTTCGCCGGCGTGCGATGTGCGCTCGCAATGACGAGCTCATAGGGCACACCGAGCGCCTCGAGCTCGGCGGTGCAGCCTTCCATAACGCCCAGATCGGACTTGGAACCCATGATGATCCCGACAACCGGCTTTTGATCTGCCATAAACAAAGACCTCCTGTTGAGAGCGGTGACGCGGCCAATCCGCGACCCTTAACTACTGAGAGTAGTATAGCTGCTCCCGTCCCTGCGGTCTTTGTGGCGCTTCGCGGGCGGGCCAGGCTTTATCTGAACGACTTTGCGAAGCAACCGGAGTGAAGATAAAGCCTGGCCCGCCCGCAAAGCGCCCCTCGACCTACCGGGGATTGCTATGACGTACGTTGGCTGAAATAATAAAGCAATGCCCGCCGTCCTTGACGGAGCGGCGGGCACGTTTGCTTAGTTGTCGCTGGGACTACTTAGCCTTGCTGCGACGATGGAAGAAAGCGCCGATCGCGGCGATGATGGCGCCAAGACCACCGACGGCCGCGACGGTCGCCGCCGTCTGGTCGCCGGTATTGGGGATCGCCGAACCGCTCTTCTTGCTGCCCTGGGCCTTGTCGCCTGCGGGCTTGCCCGCCTGGTTGCCGCCGTTTGAGCCATTGCCGGAACCCTGGTTGCCCGAACCGCCGGTGTTGCCCGAGCCGCCCTGGTTGCCGGAGTCGGCATCCTTAAGGCCCTCGATGGCCAGCTTGAGCTGGTCATAGCCCGCCTGGAGCTGGGCGTCGGAAGCATTCTCATCACCCAAGACGTCCTCGGCGTAGGTAATGGCATCCGTCAGGGCCTTGACAGACTCTGCCGTCTTTCCCTTGGTGTCAGTCTCCTTCGCCTGCTTGACCAAGGCCTTGAGCTGCTTCTTGGTCGGGTTCTCGACCGGGGTCACCGGAGTCTTCTCAAGCGCGTCGCGAGCACTCTCGAGTGCCTTGAGTGCCTGGTCGACCTCGTCCTGCGTGGCGTTCTCGTCGCTCAGGATGGCGCGGGCGCTCGCCAAGGCGTTCTGGAACGCGGTCCAGGAAGCCTCGGTGTAGTCGCTGGCCTTAAGGTCGCCGGCTGCAACCTCGTCATCAACCTTTTCAATCGCGGCAGTGAGGTCGTCCTTCGCCACCGGATTGGGAACGGCCGTACCGTAGAACTTGAGCTCCGCCATGCTGCAGTAGGCGTCAACGCTGCCACCGCCGGCGTGGAGCACCTTGACGGTCACGTAGCGACCGCGCGCGGCACCAAAGCTCATCTGCTTCCAGTCGCTACGGTCGGTGAGCACGCGGCCGTCGTTGTCGAAGGTAAACGTACCCATCGACGTGGCGGTGCCCATCTCATAACCGTCGGCGGTGTCGGAGACCAGCACCTCGGCCTCAAAGATATCGCCGTTCGTGCCGCCGTCCTGGCGCGGCAGGAACGTGACGTCGGTGAGATCGTAGTCGCGGCCCAGGTCGACGGTCAGGTGCTGGGGCATACCGGTCTTATTAGCATAGTCGCTGTGCCAGAGCGTTTGCTCATCGCCGTCAAGAGCGTTGACGGCGTTGCTGCCCTCATAGTCGGCCTCGCTCGAGAAGCCGGTCACCTTGACGTTCTCGCGGTTCTCGGGCGTGTTGATGAGGCTCTTCTCATCGACGGGGCGCATCTTGAGGCCGTCGATTGCCTTCTCAATCTTGGCCGTGGCGTCTGCGATATCCTTCTTGCTATAGCTGCCCTGGCCGCCATCGAGGAGCTTCTGAGCCGCCTCGACCGCAGCGGTGAGGGCTGCATAGGAATCCTTGGTGTAGACGGACTCGCTGTAGCCCGCGGCCTTGGAAAGCGCTGCCATGAGCGCAGAGGTGTCGACGCCAGCCTTGACCTCGACCTCATAGGATGCGGTCTTGGAGGGATCGAGCACCGACGCCACCGTGATCGTTGCCTTGCCGGCCTTGTTGGCGCGCAGGTAGTAGCTCACGCTATCGCCGGCCTGGACAGCGGAGACGCTCACCACAGAAGGATCGGAGCTCTCGACCGTCACAAAGGGGTAGCCGGCGCTCTCGGGCGTGGCCTTGGCGTCGACGAGCGTCACATCGCCCTCGAAGAACTCGGTCTGGTTCTTGCCCAGTTCGACACCCTCGATGGCCTCGACACCCTGTGTGTAGTTGAAGTTGATCTCGCGCAGCGTGAGCATCTGGTCACCCGATGCCTCAAGCGGCGTGATCTCGACCTTGGTCGCCTTCTTGCCCTTGTTCTCGGCAGAGAGGCCAAAGGCGTAGCGAGCCTGATAGGAATCAAAGCTTCCGCCCGAGAACTCCTGGGTCGAGCCGTCCTCGAACGTCACGACGGACTTAATCTTCTGCACGGTGCCGTTGCCACCGTTGCGGTTAACGACCTCGACGCTATCGAGTTTCGACGGCGTCTTGAAGGCGAACGTCATCGTGGCGGGCAGCTTGACGTAGGTCGGCATCTTGCCGTCGATCCAGTTGGGCCCATAGTTCCACAGGAACTCGAAGTCGTTGCCGCCCTCATTGTTGTCGAACAGTCCGTCATAGCTCTTCTGCTGGATGAGCTTCTCGACGTTGGTGCCGTCGTCGGTGGGGAGCTCGTCGTTGGTCATCGTGATGTCAAAGGCGTCGCGGCCGTACTCGGACGTGGTGGGCTGCGGGACACCGGGCATCGTCACGGTGCCATCACTCACGAACTCGAGCGCGTCGCACGCCGGGCCGACGAGCCAAGACGTCGAGGGCAGCTCGACCTTGCCGGCCGTCTTAGCCTTGAGTTTGAAGCTCGCGACCACACCAGTACTGTTGAAGAGCTTGGCGTCGCCGCGGTTGGCGAAGGCCAGGTTGATGGTCTGGTGGCCATCCGTGAACTGCACTTTCTCGCGCGAGAGGTTCTCCATGCCCGCCGTCGACGCATCCTGCGCGATGCTCTCGGAGACATACTCGAACTGGTCGCTGTTGAAGTTGACGAGCGCACCGAGCGCGTTGATGTTCTCGGCGTCGGTGGCGTAGACGTCGACCGTGATCTCGTCGCCGGCCTCGACCTCCATCTTGCTCGGGATCACCGCGAGGGTGCCAGCAGCCTTGCCCTTTTGCTTGGTGCCGCCGTCGAGCGCCGCCATGGTGAAGGAGTAGTCGTACACGTCGTAGACGCCGTTGCCGTTGAGGTCGGCGAAGTGGGCGCGGATCTGGGAGTCGAACGTCGAGGTGTCGGGCTCGCGGTTCTCAAGACCCAGGTAATTCTTCATGTTGGAGTAGTCGCCGTCGGAGACCGTGGCCTTGTTGAGGTTGGAGCCCACAGCGAAGCCGTCCGTGCCGTCGGTCTTGTAGATGGCGATCTCGGAGGCGGAGAAGAAGTTGCCCACGGACGCGAGCGGCGTCATACGCACGTAGCGCGCGGCCACGGCGCCGTCGAACGCCACCGTCTTGCAAGCGGCGGAGCGCTCCCAGTCGACCTCCTGCGTCGTCCAATGCACGCCGTCGAGGCTCGTCTCGATGCGCATCTTGGTCACAGTGCCGTTACCGGCATCATCGCGCGGATAGTACTCGAGCTTGTCGAGCTTGTAAGCGCGACCGTAGTCAACGGTAAGCGCCTTGCCCAGATCGTTGCCACCGGAGTGGAAACCGCCGTCGCCCGACTGGAACTCATGGTCGAAGGCGAGTTCGGCCTTATGGCTACCGTAGAGCGAGCCCTCCCAAGTGATTTCCTCGGCCTCAGGCACGTTCCGCCACGGGTCGAGCGCAGAGTTCGCCTCAAGCACGTCGCTCCATGCGGAGTAGCCATCGGCGTTGCGCGAACGAATCTGGTAGGTATGCTTGCTGTTGTAGGCAAGATCGGTATGCGTGAATTCTGCCGCATCGCCCACGGCGAACACAGTGCCGTCTACCTTAAGGTCGTAGGAGGTAGCACCATCGACCTTCCCCCAGGTGAGCTTAATGCTCGTGGGGGTCGTGGCGTCCTCGGGGGCAGCAAGGTTCGCGGGTGCGGAGAGGTTCTCGTTGAAGCGGTCGGCCGCGAGCGTGGCATCGGCGTTCACGAAATCGCCCAGTTCGAGCGTCTGCGCTGCCGTGGCGACATCGGTCTTCGCGAACTTGACGTAGACCTTGGGATTCGTGGTGATCTTGGTGTTGTTGAAGCTCTCGCCCTGCTCGGCCTCGGTGCTGCCTGCGTCGCTACCGTAGTGGTTGAGGTTGGGGGACTCGCTGTAGAAGTAGACCGCCTGGCCGGCCTCGGGGGTCGCGGCGTCAAAGGCCTCCTGCGAGTCGACCTCAACCACGTTGAGCGCGGATCCGCCGTTCTTGGCGGAGACGCTCGTGGGCTTGGCGGAGACGTTGGCCACAAAGGTCGTGGTGCGGTTGGAGTCGTAGCCGCTGTAGCCGCCCTGCGATGCCTCGGCGGTAAAGGTCGCCGTGCCGCCCACCACGCTCGACTTATAGACGGTGCTCACATGCTCACCGTAGGAAATATTGTCGATTGTGCCGTAGGAATCGTCCTCGGTCGTGTTGTTCTCGATGGAGGAGCCGTCATCCTCGTACTGCGTAAAGCTGCCCTCACCCTCGGTGGCGAAGAACTCGACGATACGCTGGCTGCGATTGGTGCCCTTGGTGTTGGTCTCGGTCACGGCCTCGGGGTTGTTGTTCTCGGCGTACATCGGCACGATGGCGTTGGCCTTAATAAAAAGTGGCAGCTTCCAAAGCGGAGCCTCGTAGTTGTTGAGGACCTGACCGCCGCGGTACTGCTTGCCCGAGAAGTAGTCAATCCAGATGGTGGGATTCTCGTCGGTACCGTAGTTGGGCAGGTAGATACCGTTGCGGACATCGTTGCCGTTCTCATCTGCCTGGGTATCCTGATACACCGGTGCCACCAGGAAGTTCTCACCGAACATGTACTGGTACTGCGTCGAGGTGCTTGCGGCGTACTCGGAGTTGTCGGAAAGCAGCATGGCGCGGATCATGGGAAGGCCGGTATCGCCGTTGCCCGTGTCGATGTTGGCCGCCGAGGCCGCGCTCGTGTAGATATAGGGCATGAGTTGTGCTTTGAGCTTGAGATAGAAGCGCGAGATGCCCGTGTATGGATCGCCATGCGTCATGGGCGACTTGCGGTAGGTGCCCCAACCGTCCATGTCAAGCATAGAGGGCGTGAATGTCTTCCACTGGTAGTCGCGAGCGGAGATGATGGGATCGCCACCAAAGATGCCGTCCATATCGGAGCCGATGTTGGGGTTGCCCGAGAGGCTCTGGCCGATATACGTGGGGATATGGAAGCGAATGTACTCCCAGTTACCGCCGTACTGGTCGCCGGTCCAGATGCCGCCAAAGCGCTGCGTGCCGGCCCAGCCGTCAAGCGTGATGATGTTGGGGCGCTTGTTGGCGCCGGTGGTCACGGTGTCATAGGCCGTCTTGATGCCGTTGAGGCCAAAGGAGTAGCCGGAGCCGACCCAAGCGACGTCGGTCTTGAGCGTGGTGATGCCACCAGTCTTGACCTCAGAATCGAAATCGCGCAGCAGATGCCACGGGGTCTCGGAGTTGCTATCGGGCTCGAGGTTCGACTGGGTCCAGAGACCGGTGCTCACGCCCTTGGAGTTGGCATACTCGGTGAACTTCTTAAGATTGTCGACGTTGGCGCGCACGGCGTTGAGGCGCTCGGCAGAACTCGTTCCGTCGGAGTTGACGCCGCCGGTCTTGTAGTAACCGTTCTGGCCGTAGCCAGCACCGTAACCGTCGTTCGGCAGGAACCAGCCGAGCGGCATGTCGTTGTCCTCGTAGTCATCGATAACCTGCCGGGCGGAGAACTGGCGGTCGAAATCGGTCGCCTTCATGTTCTCGGTATCAACCGTAGGGCCCTCACCGTTGAGCGTCTCGGCCGCAAGCGTGCCGTCGAGCTTGTAGCCCGTCGACATGCCGGACTCGTATTTAACGTCGCCCTTCTCACTCGAGGACTTGCTGCCCTTGGTCTCCCACTTCTTTTGACCCGAGGTCGTTGACCAGCCATCACGGTTATAGGCATTAAGATGACCCAGGTAGAAACCGTACTCGGGCAGCAGCACCGGATTGCCGGTCACCTTGTAGTAGTCCTGCAGCATCTCGGTTGCCACGTTCGAGGCGCCCGTTTCGGTTGCCACGAAGTAATAGGCATCGAACTCATTCTCGCTGTGCGAGGTCGTGACCGTCGAGGAGTCCGTAGAGCCAAAGTCGTAAGAACCCTCAGCAAACGTGTTGCGAAGCACGCCGTAGCCGTCGCTCGTCCAGTAGAACGGGTTGGGCGAGGCGACGCCGCCGTCGGTCCAGTTGTTAGTGTTGGAGATGGCGATGGTCTGGTTGGTGTGCAGGAAGCGCCCGTTCTGGGTACCACCGCCAAAGAAGTTCTCGGACTTCTCTTTGGCGAGCGTCTGGACAGTACCCTTCTTGTCAAGGTCGAGGGATACGGACTCGGAAACCACGACGCGGTCGCCCGATTTAATGCTCATCTTGCCGGTCGCCTTGTCCAGAACCACGGTCGCCTTGCCGCCGGTGATCTCGATAGCGTCGCCTTTGTCTACAACCGTCGCGCTCGGCTTGCTGTAGGTGTCCGAGGTGTCGGGCTGGGCCTGAATCTTAGCCGTGTGGGACTTGCTACGCGGCGTGGCGTACTCGGAGAACTCGCCTTTGGGGTCGACGTTGTAACGGAAAATGCCGTCCTCTAGAAATGTGATACGGCCCTTGATGCCGTCGGCGAAATCGATTTCGACGACGTTCGAGGCGGACTGAGACACGGTCACCGAGTCGACGCCCTTGAGCGGCGTGGCAATCGCCTGCTGGGGGCTAGCGAACACGAGAGTCGCCGCCGTTGCGACGAGAACTGCGCTTCCCTTCACCCACCGTTTCGTGAAAATGACATTCCTACGCACCTGGACTCCTTTCCTCCGACATGCGGAAGTGTCGCAGACACACACCCTGCAGCATGGGCCCGCCCGTTATCAAGGGGTCAACTGGTAGTAACCAGATAGCCACCTATTAGCTTGAATCAGCATACGGGAGCAGTTGCGCAACCAAGTTCGAAATTCTCCCAGCGGCATTAAAATGAACGTAGACGGCTAAGTGGGCTCAAAAGCCATACCAATTGGTTCTTCAACCAAATACCAATTAAGCAAAAAATGTACTGTTTATCTGGTATTACATAGACCATACCTTTACGTACGTTGGCTGATTTTGGGCTTAAATGAGCAATCGACAGAGGGTGGTGGACAGTTAGTTCAGATATGTATTTTTTGGCGGTGCTAATTGGCGCTAACAAACTGGTTTGGGCCGCTTTAGACCCGATAATGGGTCCTTCTCGCTCTTGCCCGTACGCCTTTATCAGTTCAGACCACCTAAAACAGCTCTATCGAGCCCAAATCGCCCTCCACGCGGCCTCAAATAAATACAAATCTGAACTAACTGTCCAAGAGGAGTGCTCCACGGATAGGAAAAGGCTCTGGCGAATCCTCTAATCGCCAGAGCCTTGCCAAAACCCGTGTGTCTGGAGCGCATCGCCGCATACCAGTCTTTCACCCATGCAGCTAGAGATTTTCTTCCGCCCACTTCTCAAAATCAACCGCTCGCCTTTGGGCAGTTCGGTACACTTCCATGTCTTCGCGAGCGCCCACCACGACGATGGCCATTTTCCCTTTTATCTTGATGAGGCGATACACAATCCGAATGCCACTTCCTCTGAGCTTGATTTTCATAAAGCCTGTCAAATCTGTACCGGCCTTGTTTCCAAGGGGTTTACCGAATCCGCCTTCGTTCTGCGACAATGGATTCGCTCTGATTTTCTCGATGGCCTTAAGCACGTTCTTTCGTTGGGAGCCGTCCAGACGCTTAACATCCTTGAGAGCATCCGGGTAGAAAGCGACTTCGTTCCCGCTCATTCAAACTCGACCTCATCCATCTGATCGAGTTCGTCCTGGCCCACACCCAACTCTGCCATAACATCAGATAGGGAAACGAGTTCATCATCGCTTGTCGCAGCCGTCCTCTTAAGGGCCAACGTCAACAAGGCGAGGTCCTCCTCCGCCTGCTTCGCCTCCCTGTATTCATCGGGCGTCACAATAACGAATGCCGGCTTATTGTGTTTAAGGACCACAACGGGATTATCGTCCCCAACCTTCGAAAAAGCAGCCGAACCCTTACCGTGACTGAAATCGCTGATGGGAACAAGATTGTCGAGCATCTTTAAAGCAAGCATCGAGACCTCCAAATATAAAGTCTTTTATGCATTCATTTTAGCATGCAGAAAATACCAGCAATCACGGAATGGTGACACGGACGAGGCATCGCTTTCCACCAACCGTTGATCATCGACCGAGCAAAATATCCCGCCAAGAGATCGAGCGAGGATTCCGTCCTTCGAAGAGGACCGTATTGGCCTCCTCGCGGGACGAAATCCTCGCTCGTTCGTTTCAGCCCGCGTCAACGCGTGCTAGACGGCCAGCTCGCCTGATTCACCCATAAGCCATCGTGCCAGGTCGATGACCTTGATGCCATCCCAATCAGTCGTTTCGTGCCCTGTTCGGGCGATGACGCACTTGGGATAGGCGTCTCGAATCCGTCGCAGCGGATCAAGCTCACGCTTAAGCGTCGCTTCCTGGGAAATGTCGTCACTCACCTGGATATAGACACGGCGGTCACGCCTGATGGCGACAAAGTCTACTTCCTTTTGGTAGAGAACGCCCACGTAGACTTCCCATCCGCGACGCATAAGCTCGATTGCCACCATATTCTCGTAAACATGGCCAAAATCGAGCTTTTTCGTGCCAAGCGCGGCGTAGCGAAACGAATGGTCGGCCAGGTAGTATTTATCTCCCGTCGACAGGTATTTCTTTCCTGAGACGTCAAAGCGACGAAACCGGTAGAACGCAAACGCATTACACAGGTAGTCGATATACACAGCCAGCGTCTTGTCGCTTATCCTAAGGTTCGCTCGTGACAGCTCGGCCGCCATCCCCTTGAGAGAAGAGATGTTTCCGACGTTATCCATCAGGAACTCGCAGGAACGTTTAAGCTGCTCCGTATTACGTATACGATATTTTTGTCTGATGTCGCGCAGGATAAGAGTTTCAAGCACATCCGAGATGTATGAGAAACGCATCCTTTCGTCCTGGTAGATATAGGAACCCGGCATTCCTCCCTCGCGGACATAGCGAGCAAGGGCCTCGGCTGGAGAAGTGATCTCGTGATACGCCGAGAACTCCGCAAGTGAAAACGGAAAGACCTCGATCTCCACCGTTCTTCCCGTGAACAACGTCGAGAGGTCGCTTGAGAGAAGAAAGGCATTCGACCCCGTGATGTAAATGTCATATTTCTCTGACGCATGAAGACTGTTGATAGCCCGCTCGAACCCTTCGCACATCTGGACCTCGTCGATCATGACGATATTCCGGCAACCCTCGATATAGTGCTTTTCCACATATGTATGCAGCGCATGGTATTCCGCCAACGGCTCGAACTCAAGTAGATTGAAGTTGACGTGTATGACGTTGGCCGAGGGGTCGTTTGAATGAAGTTGGCTGGCAAACGCCTCAAGCAATTTCGATTTTCCGCATCGCCTGATTCCGGTGATCACCTTGATATCAGACGTACCTGCCACCTTGGAAAGCTTGCTCATGTAGAACGGGCGATCTATAAGTTTCATGGCAACCTACTTCGCAAAATTCAAAACCATTAGGAAACGCGAAGTAAAATATATCATCTACTTCGCGTCTTTGAAACATCTTAGATTTTGCGTAATAATTCCTGTCAATCTATCGCAAGCGCGACGCGGGCGAGGCTGTCCCTCCCCCTAATCGACTCTGTGCGGAAGCCCGGGGTGACAGGTTTCCGCCTTTCTCGGCATCCTTGAGACCCTCGATCGCAAGCTTGAGCTGGCCATAGGCCGCCTGCACCTGCGCATCGGAGGAGTTCTCGTCCGCCAACACGTCCGCGGCATCGCATCGGGACTCAAAGTGCCCGAAGGAACGCCCATGTGGGAAATCCGTCGCCTCCGCCTTGCCGACGACAAGCCCATGGAGCTCAACTATGTCTACATCCCCGTGAAGCTCTGCCCCGAGCTCGCGCGCAGGGATGTGGAGAGCTCGCTCTATGCCTACATCGCCGGGAAGACCGGCATCCTCCCGGCGAGCGTCGACGCCGTCTACGAGGCGGTCAACCTCGACAAGCACGAGGCCAGCCTGTTGGGCCAAACCACCGGCAAGGCGGCCATGCGCATCGTGCGCTCCACCTACGACAAAACGGGAGCCCCGTTCGAAGTCGGCGTCCTCATCAGCTGCGACAGTCGAATCCAACTCCACGTGCACATCGCCGCCGGCAAGACGACCTTCACCACGAAGGTGCAATAGCCGGGGCGCACGGTCCGTGGGCAACCGAGCGAGGAAAATGTCCCATCAACAAAACGAGCGAGGATTCCGTCCCACGCAGAGCCCAAATCCAAGCTCCCCAAGGAACAAAATCCTCACTCGACATCCGCATCCTCTTTAGCCTAAGTCATCGCGCAAAGCCCCTTCGGCAGCACACGGTGCAGCAAAGTCACCGCAGTCCGGGGCGGGAGGGGCCGAGTTTCCTCCTGAGCGACTCTGCTTGCAGCCGGAGCGAAAGGGGGAAATCTCGGCCCCTCCCGCCCCGGCCGACCAGGTCACATTACACCGTGTACTGCGGCAGGTCCTGCAGGGCGATGACGTCCATGCCCATGTCGTTGGCGCTGCCGTGACCCTGCTGGTCCTCGCGCACGGCCTCGATGGCACTCACGTAGGTGTTGGCGGCAGACATCGCCGTCACGCAGGTCACACCGCGACGCACGGCCTCGGTACGTAGCAGGTAGCCATCGCCACGCGAGCCCGGGCCGTACGGCGTGTTGATGATTACCGCAATCTTGCCATCGGCGATGAGGTCGCCGATGTTGGGACGCTCGCCGTCGTGCGGGCCGCTGATCTTCTCCACGACTTCGCACGTCACGTTGCCGCCGCGCAGCACGCGCGCCGTACCCTCGGTGGAGCAGATATCAAAGCCCAGGTAGCGCAGGATACGGGCGACCGAAAGGATATGACGCTTGTCGCGGTCGCACACGCTGATGAACACCTTGCCGCAGCTCGGATCGGGCAGTTTGTAGTCGATCGCCAGCTGCGTCTTGGCATATGCCTCGGGATAGCTCTTGGCGATACCCATGACCTCGCCCGTCGACTTCATCTCGGGCCCCAGGATAACGTCGGCTCCCGGGAAACGGCCCCAGGGCATAACGGCTTCCTTCATGCAGAACCAGTCCAGCTGACGCTCGTCGCTCGGCAGGCCCAGGCTCGCGATGGAATCGCCTGCCATGATACGCGCCGCGCACTTGGCCAGCGGCACGCCGGTGGCCTTGGAGATAAACGGCACGGTACGGCTGGCGCGCGGGTTTGCCTCGATCACGTAGACGGTCTCGCCCTTGATGGCGTACTGCACGTTGACCAGGCCGCGTACGCCCAGCGCCATCGCGATGCGGCGCGTGGTCTCGCGAAGCTTTG
The DNA here is from genome assembly GCA_928722055.1 of uncultured Collinsella sp. GTDB lineage: Bacteria > Actinomycetota > Coriobacteriia > Coriobacteriales > Coriobacteriaceae > Collinsella. The sequence goes on along the minus strand of CAKMWN010000002.1, from coordinate 2,183,040 downwards.
CCTGCAGGCTCTCGCTAAAGCTGAACGGCGGGATGCACGTCGCGGAGTCGCCGGAGTGAATACCGGCCTCCTCGATATGCTCCAGAATACCGCCGATGTAGACCTCTTCGCCGTCGCACAGGGCGTCGACATCGGACTCGATCGCACCCTCCAGGAAGCGGTCCAGGTACACCGGGTAGTCGGGGCTAATGCGCGCAGCCTCTGCCATGTAATCGCGCAGATGCTCGGCATCGTAGGCGATCATCATGCCGCGGCCGCCCAGCACGTAGCTCGGACGCACCAGCAGCGGGTAGCCAATGTGCGCGGCCACGGCCTCGGCCTCCTCAAACGAGGTGGCCTGGCCCGCCGGCGGATACATAATGCCCAGCTTGTCGAGCAGAGCGGCGAAGCGCTCGCGGTCCTCGGCAAAGTCGATGGCATCGGGCTTGGTGCCCATGATGTTGACGCCGCTCTCCTCGAGCATGCGCGCCAGCTTAAGCGGAGTCTGGCCGCCGAGCGTCACCACGACGCCGTCAGGACGCTCAACGTCAATGACGTCCATGACGTCCTCGTAGGTGAGCGGCTCAAAGTACAGGCGGTCGGATGTGTCGTAGTCAGTCGAGACGGTCTCGGGGTTGCAGTTGACCATGATGGTCTCGAAGCCGCGGGCCGCCAGCGCGTAGCTCGCGTGCACGCAGCAGTAATCGAACTCGATACCCTGGCCAATGCGGTTGGGGCCGGCGCCCAGAATCATCGCCTTGGGCTTGTCCGCCGGCGTGGTCTCGTCGGGAGCCACGCACTTCTTGGCATCCGGGCTCGTGCGGTAGATGTTCTCGTACGTCTTGTAGTGGTACTCCGTGGCGCTCGAGAACTCCGCAGCGCAGGTATCGACCGTCTTCATGCTGGGAACCACGCCCAGACCCTTGCGATAGGCGCGCACAAAGCGCTCATCCGAGCCGGTCAGCGCGGCAATCTCGGCGTCGCTCGTGCCGTACTGCTTGAGTAGGCGCATCGCGTCGGCGTCGATATCCTCCACACGCAGGCCGCGGATGCTCTCCTGAACCTGCACCATGTCGTTGATGCGGTTGAGGTACCACGGGTCGATGCCGCAGGTGGCATGAATGCGAGCGATGTCCCAGCCACGGCGCAGGGCCTCGACCACAAAGAAGATGCGGTGCTCGGTCGGCGTGGCCACGGCCTGAGCGAGCTCATCGTCACTCAGCTTATCGGCACCCTCCTTGCCACCGGCGCAAATGCCCTGATGGCCGTCCTCCAGCGAGCGCATGGCCTTGCCGAAGGCCTCCTCAAAGGCGCGGCCGATCGCCATGATCTCGCCCACGGCCTTCATGCGCGTGGTGAGCGTGGGGTCGGTACCCTTGAACTTCTCGAAGGCAAAGCGCGGCACCTTAACGACGCAGTAGTCGATCGTGGGCTCAAAGCAGGCGGGCGTGGCCTTGGTGATGTCGTTGACGATCTCGTCGAGCGTATAGCCCACAGCCAGGCGCGCGGCGGCCTTGGCGATGGGAAAACCCGTGGCCTTGGAGGCCAGCGCGGACGAACGGCTCACGCGCGGGTTCATCTCGATGACGATCAAGCGACCGGTGTTGGGGTTCACGGCAAACTGCACGTTGGAGCCACCGGTCTCGACACCGATCTTCTCCAGAATGGCGAGCGAGGCCACGCGCATGCGCTGATACTCAAGGTCGGAGAGCGTCTGCGCCGGCGCCACGGTGATGGAGTCGCCGGTATGCACGCCCATGGGGTCGAGATTCTCGATGGAGCACACGATGATGCCGTTGCCGGCGTGGTCACGCATGACCTCCATCTCATACTCTTTCCAGCCCTCGATGGATTCCTCGACCAGCACCTCGTGGGCGGGCGAAAGCTCCAAGCCCTGGCTCACGATGGAGACGAGCTCCTCGTGGGTGTGAGCGATGCCGCCGCCGGCGCCGCCGAGGGTAAAGCTCGGGCGCAGTACGCAGGGATAGCCCACGCGCTCGGCGATAGCCTCGGCGTCGGCCACGCTGTAGGCATAGCCCGAGCGCGCGACCTCCAGGCCAATCTCGGCCATGGCCTCGTTAAAGAGCTTGCGGTCCTCGCCGCGCTCGATAGCGGCCAGGTCGCAGCCAATCATCTCGACGCCATACTTGTCGAGCGTGCCGTCTTTCGCCAGCTCGACGGCGGCGTTCAGACCGGTCTGGCCGCCCAGCGTGGGCAGCAGCGCGTCCGGGCGCTCTTTCTTGATTACGCGCTCGATAAACTCGGCGGTGATGGGCTCGACATAGGTTCGGTCGGCAAGACCCGGGTCGGTCATGATGGTCGCCGGGTTGGAGTTGACCAGGATGACCTCAAAGCCATCCTCCTTGAGCACCTTGCAGGCCTGGGCGCCGGAGTAGTCGAACTCACAGGCCTGACCGATAACGATGGGACCCGAACCAATGACGAGGATGCGCTTGATGTCAGTACGTTTCGGCATGTTAGTTCTCCTCGGTCTCGGTCGCGGCGGTCTCGGCAAAATTCCAGCCGGCAAGGCGGTCCTTCGCGGTGTCGATGTCCAGGTAGTTCTCCTCGCCGTCCATGAGTCGCGTAAAGGCGGTAAAGAGATAGTGGGCATCGGTGGGGCCGGGCGAGGCCTCGGGGTGGTACTGGACCGAGAAGCACGGGGCATCGAGCAGCTGGATGCCCTCGGCGGTGCCGTCGTTGAGGTTCACGTGCGTCAGGCGAATGCGGCCGAAGCGCTCGTTCATCACGACCGGCGCGATGCCGCGACGCACCCAGGCGCGCAGGTCGCCGTCGGCCTCATGCTCGGTCTCGCCGCCGGAAAGCTCCGGGATCAGTTTGCCCAGACTTGGGAACAGCAGGCCAAAGCCGTGGTTTTGCGCGGTGATCTCCACGCGACGGCTCACCAGGTTCATAACCGGCTGGTTACCGCCACGGTGACCGAATTTAAGCTTTTCCATTTGGGCGCCACACGCCAAGCTGATCATCTGGTGACCGAGGCAAATGCCAAAGACCGGCACCTTGCCGATCAGCTGCTGCACTTGCTCGTAGGTCTCCACCACGGCGTCGGGGTCGCCAGGGCCGTTGGACAAAAAGACGCCATCGGGATTCATGTCGAGCACCTCACTCGCGGGCGTATCCCACGGCACGACAGTAAGGTCGCAGCCGGCGCGGACCAGACCCTCCAGAATGCCGCGCTTCACACCGCAGTCGTAGGCGACCACTTTGTGACGGGCAGGAGCGGCAGCCGAAAGCGCAAAGTCATGCGTGGCAGGCAGGTCGACGGCCACAAACTCGTGAGGCGCGGGGCAGCTTACGGTCTTGACCAGGTTCTCGCCTACCAGCGTGGGCGCTGCGGCCAGACGCTCGGCAAGCTCGTCGACGTCGAAGATCTCGGTCGAGATAATGCCCATCTTGGAACCATTGTCGCGCAGATGGCGCACCAGAGCGCGGGTGTCGACACCCTCGATAGCGACGATGCCGTGGGCGCGCAGGTACTCCGGCACGCTGACGGCCGAGCGCCAGTTGGAAGGCGTGGCGCACATGTCGCGAACGATCATGCCGCGCATAGCCGGAGCGCTCGCGGGGCGCACGGCGTCGCCGGGGAAGGCCGACTGGACGTCGGTCTCGTCGATACCGTAGTTGCCGATCTGCGGATAGGTCATGGTTACGATTTGGCCGGCATAACTCGGGTCGGTCATGACCTCAAAGTAGCCCTCGAGCGAGGTGTTGAAGCAGACTTCGCCGGTCGCGGTGCCCTCGGCGCCGCATGCACGTCCATAAAAAATGGTCCCATCCTCAAGATACAGGATGCAGGGACCGCAGGTGCCCTTGCTGGTTTTGGCCAGCATGCGCTGGCAAAGCTCGCTGGGCGCGAAGGTGCGGGCGGCAGCGCCCGCGGTATGGTTGTTCGCCATAATTCTCCTTCCCGGTCTCACAGGACCGGCTTAAAGGTGTGTAGTTAGGCCTCGCGGTATTGTAACCGCAAGTATGCCTCATGGCGTTAATTTCATCGAAATGTTTACGAAATGATAATTATGACTTTCTATGCATAATGATTTTTCTGGGACGGGGATTAAAAAATCATCCCGCGGGGCTTGTGGCTCACGCGGGATGATGGCGTCTTATTATTTCTTGTCCTGCTCCAGCAGTTCGGACGGTGTGCGATCGGGCTTGCCGCCGCGGAAAATCTCGCGGCCATGCAGACGATGTTCCAGGTCACGTTCGGCCTTTTCCTCGTCAATCTTGGTCTGGCTAACCACCGGGTCCTCAATCAACGACGACACCGAGTTCACCTGCTTCTGAATGCGCTCGGCGATGGTGTCATCCATACTCACGATGCGCATCTTCCAGTCGATACTCGTGGCGTTGGATGAGCTCTTGGTCCACACGAACGTCAAAATGGCGCTCTGGTGGCCCCGCGCGGGGAACATGCCAAAGAAGGAATCGTGCTGAATGTTGCTATCCTCGTCGATATAGGCGTGAACGTTATACACCACGCGGTCGATCTTATCGTTGAGCAGCGCGTTGGTCGCAAGCGCCGCGGCCTGGATCTGCCCGTTGGACAGCAGCTCGAGCTCGTTGGCAGACGATGTGTCCAACACCGTCACCTCGACCGTGCCCGTACGCTCATCGGCTTCATCGACGGTAAAGTCGAGCGGGAACTGCGTAAAGCCGTTGCCCCACTCAAGGCCGCCCTTCAGCGCCGTCGAAACGGTATCGACCGAAACGCTCTCGGACAGGTTGGCGGTGTTCAGACGACGCATCACGCCGTAGCCAATCTGCATACCCACGATCAGCACCAAAATACCAATGACCACGGCCATCGCGGTCTTCGTAATGGTATGGCTCACCTGCGAGCCCGAAGGATCGTCCTCGGACAGCGGGTCGATATGTTTTGCCTGGCTCGCGCGGTCCTCGCTGCGCAGCTGCGCTAGCGCCGCTTTGTCACCGCGCTTGGCCGCAGCCTCCTTCTCACGCATGCGCTCGGTACGCTTTTTGGCGAGCGTGGGATCCAAGACGCCGGATGCATCGATTTCGGAGAATAACTCCGTCACTTCTTCCGGAGTCAAAGGGTTCTTGTCAGCCATAAACTTCCTGTCATATCAATCAGTCGAGCTCGTGCGTACGCGCACCTTCGAACTGCATTCGATAGTAACGGGCATAGGTGCCGCCACGGGCGAGAAGCTCCTCGTGCGTGCCACGCTCCACAACGCGACCATGCTCAACGGTCGCAATCTCATCGGCGTGTTTAATGGTCGAGAGACGGTGGGCGATGATGATTGTGGTACGGCCGCGTGCCAGCTCTTCGAGCGACTCCTGCACCGCCTCCTCGCTCTCGTTATCCAAAGCACTCGTCGCCTCGTCCAAGATCAAGATTTTGGGATTCTTGAGAAACACACGCGCGATGGCAACGCGCTGCTTCTGTCCGCCCGAAAGACGGCTGCCGCGCTCGCCCACGACCGTGTCATAGCCCTGTGGAAGCGACTCGATAAAGGCATCGATGTTGGCGCGACGGGCCGCCTCGGCGATCTCTTCCGCCGTAGCGCCCGGCTTGCCGTAGGCGATGTTCTCGCCAATCGTACCGTCAAACAGATAGACATCCTGCTGCACCAGGCCGATGGCGCGACGCAGGCTCTGCTGCGTCACATCACGCACGTCCTGGCCGTCGATGCTAATGGATCCGGCAGCCACGTCATAAAAGCGCGGCAACAGCGAACAGGTCGTGGACTTGCCACCGCCCGAAGGGCCAACCAAAGCGATGGTCTGCCCGGGCTTGATGGACAGATCCATATGGTCGATAACGGGACGCTCGTCGGCATCGCCCTCGCCCAGCTCAACGTCCTCGTAGTTAAAGCACACGTCGTGATACTCCACGGCGCCGGCAGTCACCTGCAGATCCGTGGCGCCCGGCTTGTCCTGGATATCCGGCGCGGTCGAGAGCACCTCGTCCATACGCTTAAAGCCGGCGATAGCCTTCTGATACGTTTCGGCCGAATTGACGAGCGTCTCAAGCGGCGTGCAGAACAGCGAAATATAGAGTGCAAAGGTCGCCATATCGACCGCCTGCAGCTGTCCCTGGGCGACCAGCCAGCCGCCCAGCAGCACCACGATCACATAGAGCACACCCGAGAGCAGGCCATACGTCGCGGTATAGACGCCCATGGCGTGATACATGTTCTCCTTGGACGAAAGATAGCGATTGTTTGAGGCGCGGAACTTGAAGCGTTCGGTCTCCTCATTGGCAAAGCTCTTGACCACGCGCATGCCCGCCAGAGAATCCTGCAGCTGTGCATTAATGCCGCTGATCTTCTTGCGGTTGTCGCTAAAGACCTCGCGCATGCGCATGTTCTGCCAAAACATGACGACCGCAAACGCCGCCGTCACCACGGCCATGGCAAGCGCCAGCACCGGAGCGATGGTAAAGAGGATCACAAACGAGCCGATAATCTCGATACCGCAGATGATGATCCACTCGGGTACGTGATGCGCCGCCTCGCAGATATCGAACAGGTCGTTGACCACGCGGCTCATCATGTCACCCGAGCTGTTGCGGTCGAAGTACGCAAAGCTAAAGCGCTCATACTGGTCGAACAGGTCCTCGCGCATTTTGGACTCCATGCGCGCGCCCATCACGTGGCCCCAATAGCTCACAAAGTAGCGGCAGGCGCAGCGGACGGCATACATCAGCACCAAGCCCACCGCGATCATGCCGAGCGCCTGCATAATGGCAGCCTGACCCTGAGTAAATAGCCCACCGGTCAAATTGCGCAGAATAATAGGAAACGCAAGGTCAATGGCAGCAAGCACCAGAGCGCAAACAGTATCAGCAACAAAAAGCCCCATCTGGGGCTTGTAATACGAAAGAAACCTCTTCAGCATGTGATCCTCAAAGAAATATCAGCAACGTAAGGCCCTGGGACAAAGCAATCAGTAGTACTTGTCCCAGGGCTATCCCCACTCGTTAAAGCTCCGTGCCCCCAAGGCGGTGCGCGATGCTATCGCAGGCCAAGGCGCCTACGACGGTCTTGGCGTCTTCGATCTTGCCGTCGAGCACGGCGTCAATCAGCTCGTGCAGCGGCACCAGGTCCACGTTGACAAACTCGTCATCATCGGGGTTGGGCGCATCAAACTCGAGCTTGGTAGCCAAGTAGATGTGGATGATCTCATCGCAAAAACCGCAGGACGTGACAATCGATGTCAAAAAGCGAATGCGACCGGCCCTAAAGCCCGTCTCCTCATGCAGTTCGCGCTTGGCGCAATCGAGCGGGTCCTCGCCTGGATCGAGCTTGCCGGCGGGAATCTCGACCGTCACGCGGTCGATGGCGGTGCGGTACTGACGCACCAGTACGATCTTGCCGCTCTCGGTAAGCGCCACAACGGCCGCCGCGCCCGGATGGCGAACGATATCGCGGGCGCTGCGGTGACCGTTGGGCAGCTCAACCTCAAGACGGTGGACGTCGAGGATCTTGCCCTTCCAGGCGCACTCCTCCGAAAGAATCTTCTCGTGCAGCTCGGCATCGTGCGGGTCGTCGTCGCCCAGCACCAGCGCCGGCTCGTCAGCGACCTCGCCACCCGGCTCGCCCTCGGCGTGCCCATACATGCGGCTGTCCTCTTCGACGATTTGCGCGTCCACGAGCTCTTCGTTCTTCTCGTCCATCCGTCTCATCCCTCTCGGACTTTAGGCATCCCAGGCGTCGCGGCCGCGCAGCGCGCGCAGGCCAATGTCGTGACGCAGGGTCTTGCCCTCAAAATCAATCTTCTCGCAGGCCTCGTAGGCAAGGTTGCGAGCGTTCTCGAACGTGTCGCCCAGCGCGGTCACGGCAAGCACACGACCGCCGTTGGTCACGAGCTGACCGTCCACCGCGGCGGTGCCGGCATGGTACACGGTCACGTTCTCCATGGCCTCGGCGTCGGCGATGCCGGTGATGACTTTGCCCTTCTCGTAGCTGCCGGGATAGCCCGCGCTCGTCAGAACAACAGCCACGGCCCACTCGTCACGCCAGTCGAGTTCAATCTGGTCGAGCTCGCAGTTGGCGCAGGCGAGCATAACCTCGACCAGGTCGTTCTTGAGGCGCGGGAGCACGACCTGCGTCTCGGGATCACCAAAGCGGGCGTTGAACTCCAGCACCTTGGGGCCGGCGGGGGTGAGCATAAAGCCGCCATACAGGCAGCCGCGGTAGTCGATGCCCTCGGCAGCGAGCTCGGCCACGGTCTGCTCCATGACTTTCACCATGGTGGCGTGCTCCTCGTCGGTCACGATGGGTACCGGGCTGTAAACGCCCATGCCACCGGTGTTGGGACCCTTGTCGCCCTCGAGCGCACGCTTGTGGTCCTGCGAAGTGGCCATGGGGCGCACGGTCTTGCCGTCGGTAAAGGCCAGCAGCGAGCACTCGGGGCCGGTCAGCATCTCCTCGATGACCACGGTATTGCCGGCATCGCCAAAGGTGCCGCCAAAACACTCGCGCACGGCCTCTTCGGCCTGCTCGAGCTCAGTCGCCACGATAACGCCCTTGCCTGCGGCCAGGCCGTCAGCCTTGACAACCAGCGGAGCGCCCTGCTCACGCACATAGGCAAGAGCCGAAGCCTCGTCGGTAAACGAGCCGTAGGCTGCCGTCGGGATACCGGCGCGCTCCATGAGCTGCTTGGAGAACAGCTTGGAGCCCTCCATCTGGGCGCCCTCGGCACCCGGGCCAAAGCAGGGAATACCCGCCGCGCGCACGGCGTCGGCCACGCCCGCCACGAGCGGAGCCTCGGGGCCAATCACCACGAGTCCGCATCCGTGGCTCTGCGCAAACGCCGCCACGGCCGCAGGATCGCAGTCGTCGAGAACAACGTTCTCGCCGCAGCTCGCAGTGCCGCCGTTACCCGGCGCGATGTAGAGCTTGCCGGCGCGCGGTGATGCTGCGAGCTTAGCTGCCAAAGCATGCTCGCGGCCGCCGCTGCCCAACAACAGGATGTCGATGGTTTGAGTGTCCGCCTTCAAGGGTGCCTCCTCTATGGATGAACGGCCCGCTCCGCGCGAGCCCTTTGCAAGCAAATATACCCCTCGGCCGCCCGTCCGGGCTGCAAAGGGGTATATCGCAATAACCAAATAGTCCCGATTACTTCCAGAATCGGTTGATGATCTGCTCGCGACCAGCGCCAACGCCAATGAACGTCACGCGGGTGTGTGCCAGATCCTCGATAAACGCCACGTAGTCCTGAGCCTCCTGCGGCAGCTCCTCAAAGCTGCGGCAGCCGGTGATATCGCACTTCCAGCCAGGGAGCTCCTCGTAGATGGGCTTGGCATGCTCAAAGCGCACCTGGTGTTCGGGCACGCTCGTGTAACGCTCGCCATCGACGTCATAGGCAACGCACACCTTGATGGTGTCGAAAGCCGAAAGCACGTCGAGCTTGGTCATGGCGATATCGGTGAGGCCGTTGACGCGCGAGGCGTAGTTGGCGATGGGGCCGTCGAACCAGCCGCAGCGACGACGGCGACCGGTGGTCACGCCGTACTCGTAGCCCTCCTCGGTCAGCGTGTGACCGGCCTCGGACTCATAGGAAAGCTCGGTGGGCATGGGGCCCGAACCAACGCGGGTGATATAGGCCTTCATGACGCCCAGTACGCGGTCGACGTTCTTCATACCGACGCCGGAGCCGGTGATGGCGCCGCCGGCGGTGCAGTTGGAAGACGTCACGTACGGATAGGTACCGTGGTCGATGTCGAGCAGCGTCGCCTGGGCGCCCTCAAACAGCAGGTCCTTGCCCTCGTCAATCATGTTGTTGAGCAGCAGGCTCGTCTCGGTGATGTAGGGACGCAGGCGCTCGGCCATCGGCAGGTACTCGTCGCAGATCTGGTCCACGGTGTAGGTGGGCAGGTGGTAGATGAGCTCGAGCTCGGGATTCACGCGGGCAAGAGCGGTCTCCAGCTTGTCGCGGAACAGCGCCTCGTCCAGCATGTCCTGCATGCGCAGGCCGATGCGGGCCATCTTGTCCTGGTAGCACGGACCGATGCCGCGCTTGGTGGTACCGATGTTCTTCTTGCCGAGCTTCTGCTCAAAAGCACCATCCAGATCGATGTGGTACGGCATGATGATGTGCGCGTTGCCACTGATCTTGAGGTTCTTGGTGGTGATGCCGTCGGCCTCGAACATGTCAATCTCCTCAAGGACAACCTTGGGGTTGACGACGCAGCCGTTACCGATCACCGACACATGGTCGGAATACATGATGCCGGAGGGCACCTGGTGCAGGCCGTACTTCTTGCCGTTGACGACGATGGTGTGGCCGGCGTTATTACCGCCCGAATAGCGCACGACGGCATCGAAGTCGCCGGCGACCAGGTCGCAAATCTTACCCTTGCCCTCATCGCCCCACTGGGCACCGACCAAAACGGTTGACGGCATGTTTACTCCTTACATTCATGGACTGTCTACGCGCCACGCTGGCACACAGAAGCACAAAACATTCCCAGTATACCCGTGCAACGGGCGCCTGTCCTACTCCTCGGTATGCGCCCCATCAAGCTCATAGAACTTGGTGGATGCCGGCAGGAACATCAGGTCGACGTCACCGATCGGGCCCGAACGGTTCTTGGCCACGACGATACGCGTAACGCCCTCGTCGGGTCGATCGTCACGCGAGGCCTCGGCCTCATCGGCGGAGCGGTCCAAGAACATAACGATGTCGGCGTCCTGCTCGATGGAGCCCGATTCACGCAGGTCGGACAGCTGCGGGCGCTTGCCGGTACGGGACTCGACCTGACGCGACAGCTGCGACAGCGCAATGAGCGGGATCTTGAGCTCCTTGGCCATGATCTTTAAACCACGCGACATCTCGGAGACCTCGACGGTACGGCTCTCGGAGCGACGTCCCGGCGGAGGACTCACCAGCTGCAGGTAGTCCAGGATGATGATGGCCTTCTCCTTGTTGTGGAGCATGCGGCGGCTCTTGGCGCGGATCTCGGTCACCGTGGTGCCGGGCGTATCGTCAATCAGAATGTCGAGCTTAGACAGGGTCTGCGTGGCCTCGTTGATATTGGCCCACTGCTCGGGGCTAATGCGGCCCGTACGGAAGTCGCTGATTGAAATCATGGCGTAGGCGCAAATCAGGCGCTGGGCAATTTCCTTGCCCGACATCTCCAGCGAAAAGAAGCCGACGGTATAGCCCGCAGCGGCGGCGTTGAGCGCCAGGTTCAGAGCGAACGACGTCTTACCCACGGCAGGGCGGGCGCCGATAATGATGAGCTGGCCCTCGCGGAAACCCATAAGCATGCGGTCGAGCGACGGGAAGCCCGTGGGCACGCCCGCGGCCTGCCCACCGGCCTTACACACTTCCTCGGCCTCGTTATAGGCCTCGACCATAAACTCGGTCAGTGTCTTATAGCTCGACTTGACCTCGCGCGCCGTGACCTTGAGCAGCTTGCTCTCGGCCAGCTCCACGACCTCTTTGGTGTCGGTAGGGGCGTTATAGGCCAGCGCGTTGATCTCGTTGGTGGCACCGATCAGCTCGCGCAGCATCGAGTCGCGACGGACGATGGCGGCATGGTGCTGCCAGTTCACGAGCGACAGGGTCTGACCCATCAGCTCCAAAATGTAGGCCTCGCCGCCCACGGCATCAAGCTTGTTGATGCTGCGCAGGTAATCGATCAGCGAGATAGAGTCGATGGGAATGCGGCTGTTGTACATATCGACCATCGCGGTGTAGATGGTCTTATGAATGGGCCGGTAGAAGTCATCGGGCTGCAGCTCGACCTGGGCCTCCTCGACCACCTCGGGCGACAGCAGCATGGCGGCCAGTACATTGGCCTCTGCATCTTGGTTTTGAGGGAGACCCAACTTGGAGCCACGGTCCTCGACCGTCAGCCCCATCTCCCTTTCGTCATATGCCATGAGCATCCTCATTCATATCGCTTGCGAGCATCCATAGTATCAGCCACGGTCCCAAAACGGGCCGCGCCCCGGCAATCATCACCGAACGAAACGGATGAACGGTCCCGCGTTTGGGACATCACCACAACGCCTGCCATGGTGCTCGCTAAGCGTAGAAAACAAAAGGGCGCCCTGGTCTCCCAGAGCGCCCTTCTTAGAACAAGATTGTTGCGTTGCAGCAAATGCTACTCGGCAGCAGCCTCAGTCTCGACCTCGGCGGTCTCGGCCTCGGCGACCTCAGCGGCCTCCTCAGCCTCAGCCTCGGCAGCGAGCTCCTCGGCGGTAACGCCAACGAGAACGACAACCTCGGCCTTGATCTCGCGGTACAGCGAGATGGCAACGGTGTGGGCACCGGCAACCTTGATGGGCTTACCGAGCTCGACGCGCTTGCGGTCGATGTCCATACCGAGCTGAGCCTTGATGGCGTCAGCGATCATAGCGGCGGTAACGGAGCCAAAGAGGATGCCCTCGTCGCCGACCTTGACGTCAACGGTGACCGTCTTGCCCTCGAAGGCAGCCTTGGTCTCGTTGGCGGTAGCCAGACGGACGGCCTCGCGCTTGGCGATGTTGTTGCGACGCTCGTCAAGCTGCTTGAGGTTGCCCTTGGTGGCGGCAACAGCGAGCTTCTTGGGGAACAGGAAGTTCTCAGCGTAACCCTGAGCGACCTCTACGACGTCACCCTCGCCGCCCTTGCCCTTGATCTCATCGAGAAGAATAACCTTCATGATGCGTCTCCCTTCTTAGCCGCGGTCGCGGTTGCCACGAGAGGAAACCACGGGGACGGTGTACGGCAGGAGAGCCATCTCGCGGGCGCGCTTGATGGCGTTGGCGATGTCATGCTGATGCTGCGTGCAAGCGCCAGTGACGCGACGGGGCTTGATCTTGCCACGGTCGGTCATGTACTTACGGAGAAGCTGAGTGTCCTTATAGTCGATGAACTCAGTGTTCTCCTTGCAAAACTGGCAGTACTTACGACGCGGCTGACGTGCAGAAAAATCATTAGCCATGTCAAAATACCTTTCGTTTGGCAACTTCGGCGAACCGAAGCCGCCTCTCACTCAAAAATAGGTGAACAGCCCTTAGAACGGGATGTCCTCATCGTAGACGTCGACCGCGGGCGGCGTAGCCACCGGCGCGGCAGGACGCGGTGCGGGCGCTGCAGGGGCTGCGGGGGCGTAACCGCCCTGATCGTAGCCACCCTGGCCACCACGGGAGCTCATAAACTCGATCTCATCGACGATGACCTCAAGCTTGCTCCGGCGCTGGCCGTCGCGCTCCCAAGAGCTGTAGCGCAGCTTGCCCTCGATCGCGACCTTGTTTCCCTTTGCCAGGAAACGGCTCACGGCCTCGGCGCGCGTGCCGAACATAGTGCAGTCGACAAAGTTGGGATAGTCCTCCCACTCGCCAGTCTGCGGGTTGCGGCGACGATCGTTCACGGCGACGCCAAAGGACAGAACCTGGGTTCCGCCAGCGGTGGCGCGCAGCTCGGGATCACGCGTGAGGTTACCGGTGATGTTCACTCGATTGATGCTCATAACTCACTACTTCCTCTTGGGGCACAAGCCCAGTCCAAAACGACAGTCTTACTCCTGGTCGTCGCGACGGACGATCATGTGGCGGACCACAGCGTCGGTGATGCGCAGGACGCGATCAAGCTCGGCGATCTGGGTAGGATCTGCGTGGAAGTTGATGAGGGTGTAGTCACCATCGGTGAGGTCGTTGATCTCGTAGGCGAGCTTGCGCTTGCCCCACTCGTCAACGGAGTCGACCTTGCCAGCGCCCTCAGCGATCGTGGTATCGATACGCTTCATAACAGCGAGACGAGTCTCGGGGTCGAGCGACGGGTCAACAAAGAACAGCAGTTCATAAGCCTTCATATTGTCACCTCCTCTGGGCAAATGTGGCTTCAGGTCGTGAAGGTGCGCCTGAAGCAGGAAAAGACTTGGTAATAATATCTTTCAACCTCCCAGGCTGCAAGAATATGCAGCTACAACCTCATGACCTCCACATATGTCCATACTCGCACCACGTTTCATGCGCATTCCAACCAAATGCCGACCAAGAGCTTGACGAATTTGTGGACAAGATACGGTGCCGTGGGGACAAACTGAGCCAAGCCGCAGGTCAACGGCCACAAGGCTGTGGTCGCAAAATGCATACCAGTGGCCCACAGCGCCGCCCAAAGATTTTTAAATTCATTGCCAAGTCGCTTATGAATACCCCTTTTGAACAATTGAGTTGATCAACCACGCTGGTCGGAAGCCGTTTTTTGGCACCTCAAACCCCACTGCAACGCCAAGCGCGGCCAAGCGTTTTAAAAAATGCCAACTTTTCTGTTTGCACTTTGCGATTCCTCGTGTATACTGACTTTCGCATTTAACGGAGAGTTGTCCGAGTGGCCGAAGGAGCACGATTGGAAATCGTGTAGGCGTCAAAAGCGTCTCCAGGGTTCAAATCCCTGACTCTCCGCCAGTTAATTCCAAAGCAGGCCTTAGAGCCTGCTTTGTTTTTACCCCACGCGGAGGGGTGGCAGAGTGGTTGAATGCGGCGGTCTCGAAAACCGTTTGGCCTGTATAAGGTCACGAGGGTTCGAATCCCTCCTCCTCCGCCATTTTGGTTGAAAAAGCTCCCGAAAACGGGGGCTTTTTTGTTTAGAGTCCCTTACAAGCAAATACGGCGGAGGAGGAGGGATTCGAACCCGCCAGGGCGCGGAGCGTAAAGAAAACGCGCCAGTGGCGCGTTTTTAGCGCAGCGCGGTCGGCGTAAGCCGACCGGATAAATTTTGAGCGCTGCTCAAAATTTAGACATCCCTCCTGTTCAACCACGCCCCCATCGCGTTCAGCATCGACCCAGATCCCCAAACATGGAACCTACGCCCGCATCCAGTCCTGACCGTTTGCCGAGCAGTAGGGTCGCAATCGGCGCCGAACATGTACTATGTACGGGCATTGTCTAAACCCGCAACCAGAAGGACCCCATCTTGCCCGTCGTCGCCGCTATGACCGTTACCGCACACGCCTCGGATGCCATGGTCGCTATCCCCTTTTGGCTCGAGATGTTCGCCGTTGTCGCTGCATCGATCTCGGGTGTGCTGGTTGCGCGCGAGCACAAACTCGACCTGGTGGGCGCCGTCGCGCTCGCCGTGGTCTGTGGACTGGGCGGCGGTCTTTTGCGCGATATGACGCTGCAGGTGGGCAACGTCTACATCCTCAACCAACCGATGGCGCTCCCGCTCTCCATCGCCACCGCGGCCATCATCTACATCTTCCCGGCAATCGTCGACAAGCCCGAAAAGCTCATTCCCCTGCTCGATATCATCTCGGTGGGTATTTATGCGGCAACCGGCGCAGACAAGGCGCTGGTCTACGGCTTTGCGCCGGCGGTGTGCATCATGATGGGCTTTTTCACCGCGGTGGGCGGCGGCATGTTGCGCGACGGCTTTATGGGCGTGGTTCCGGGCATTTTCCAACGTACTAACTTTTATGCCATCGCCGCCATCGCCGGATCGACAAGCTATGTGTGTCTCGTTATGAGCGGCATCATGAGCAATGTCGTCGCGTTGGTCGTATGCGTTGTCGTGACCATGGGTCTGCGCTGGCTCTCACTGCGCTTTGACATCAAAAGCCCCACTGAGGAAGACATCGCACGCTTTTTGCACCGCAAAAAGTAGGTGGCGCGGGCTCATCCTTCGAAATGCAACCGAGAGGTTCTTTTAGAGCGTCCTCGCGTTGGGTACCCTGTTAGGTATATGCCGAACACCTAACAAAAGGATCAACTATGGCTTTCAATCAAACCGCGGCGGCGCCGTCACACAAGATGCGTCGCTGCCTGCTTATGGCATTCGCGCTCATCGCGCTCGCGCTCACCGCACTTCCCACGGCGTCGTTCGCCGGCGCGGACACCGCAGGAAACGTACTTGCGACCGACAATGACGCCAATCCGTCCGGCGTCGAAGGTGACCTGTACTGGGCAGGTCAGGCCCTCAACTTGGATGATGTGTCCATCGACCGCGATATCATCGCCGCGGGCGATAACCTCTCGATCCGTGACTGCACAGTGGGCGGCGCCGTCCGTCTGGCGGCACGCACCATCGACATTGCCAAGACCACGGTTGATGGCAGCGTGACCGTTGCTGGCCAGCATGTCGTTCTCAATTCCGACAGCACCGCTAACTGTTTCTACGCGATAGGCGAGACGGTTGCCTTGCGAGGCTCCACCAAGTCGGCAGCGCTCGCGGGCGATACGGTAACCATCGACGGCACCGTCGATGGCGATGTCGAGGTTTGGGCCGACAAGCTCATCCTGGGCAAGAACGCCCACATCACCGGCACCGTGAACGCGCACGTCTCCGAGGACCCCGAGCGCGGCGCGGGAGCCGAGGTCGGCGCACTCAAGATCGACCGCACCGAGAACGAGGATACTTCCACCGTTAACGATGTCATCGGCGGTATCGTCGCCGCGGCACTCTCGACCTGCTTTGTCGCTCTGCTGCTCGAGCTCTTCTTTCCGCGTGCGACTGCCAGCGCCGCCGGTATGCTCCACCAGCGCCCCATGCCCCTGTGGGTGAGCGGTCTTCTGGGCACGATTGCTATCGTCCCCGCCGTCCTACTGCTAATTATCTCTATCGCTGGTCTGTCGCTTGCCGGAGCCCTCATGTGCGGTGTTATTGGCATCGCGCTGGTGTCGAGTGCCTTTGCAGGGTGCGCGATCGCGCGCATGGTCGGACACAGCCAGAACCGCTACGCCATGGCAGCCGCTGGTGGCGTAATCGCAGGCGCCCTCACGGGGCTTCCCCTCGTAGGCGATTTCATCAGCGGGGTGGCCTTTGTCTTTATGCTCGGCTACATCATCCAAATCATCTGGCGCAACGCCCACCTTAAGCCGCAGCAGCCGGCTAACACGCCAGAACTCCCCACCGCTTAGCAGCCGATCACCACAAAGGGGCCAGGCGCCTTTGTGGTGGTGCAAAGGGGTCAGGTTACTTTGCACCAACAAACGAGGCGGGGCACCCGGCCACATTCGACCGGGTGCCCCGCTTTTCTTGGAGGGTTCTCTAGTAACTTTTTCAAAACCAATGATCATCAGGTCGGTAGGCCTGCGCGTCACTCGCTACGGAGGCAGCACGCCATTGAGCAAGGGGGGCAATTATTTTTCACGACGACCGCCTCCCCACTTGATGACGAGCGCGACAACAATAGCCGCCACTCCGATGGCAGCCAAAACCGCCACCAGCACCAACGTTCTATCTCCCGTCGAGGGCATAAAGCCTCGACTTGCTTCTTTGCTTGGGGTGTTGAGCACCGACAGCTCAATCGAACCCATCCCGGCATCGGCGGTATCAACCAGCAGAGGGCTTTCGGCCGACACGGTCACCTTGGGCTTCGCGGCTGCAACCTGTTTAACGTCCAATCCCTCGGACGTAACCGTTACCGTTCGCTTGCCCTCAAAGGCGGTGTATCCCTTGGGAGCCGCGACCTCCTCGACGGTGTAGACACCCGCGTCCACACCGCTCAATTCCACATGACCGTCCGCGCCCGTGGTGACGCACGCGTCGGCATCCGTCGACCACGAGCCGTCGGTCGTTAGGATGCGCCCGCGGTCATCGATGATGCGCAGCTTGGCGCCCGCGAGCGGTTTATCGTCCGAGCTTGAGCGCTTGATCAGACTGAGTCCCCAGGTGTAGGCGCACGCGTCATCGCTCGGCGTGCGGGTGAAGCCGGCGTCGCCGGACTGGTCGGCGAGAGGAGATCGCGGGTAGCGCAGGTAAACCTCGTTGGGGTTGCCCTTGGTAGCGCCCCGATTGCAGTTGGCCCTCAACGGCGCATTGTAGACAGCGACCACGCGGGCGCCCGCGGTGAAGGCGCCTGCCCCGCCGAGCGCGGCGACCAGGTCACCGGTGCGCACGGTGAAGGCTTTGCCCTCGACCGAGACCCTGCACTGGGCCGTGATATCGGTCCAGTCCTTCGCGGGCTCGGTGCCGGCGCGGCCGTCCCTGCCGGCCGAGACGGCGTCGAAGCCGCCGTCCGCGCCCGCCGCCACGTACACGCGCATGCTCGCGGCCACCCTGGAGGGATCGAGCCCCGCGCTCATGGTGTCGACGAACCGCACCGTATAGGTGTCGTACGCCGTGAGCCCCGCCGGGACCGTGGCCGAGAGGCGCCAGTACAGGTCGTCGGCAACCGTGGCGTCGGCGGCCTTCTGCCAGGCGGCGGTGCTGTCCTCCAGCACGTGTTTTTGGACCTTGGGGGTCGCCGCCTTGGGCTTGACGGTAACGGCGCTGCCGCCGACCAGGACCATGACCGGCGCGGTGCCGGCCTCGCCTTGGGCGATGGCGTCGTCGTCGGCGACGATGAGCCAGTAGCCGCTGGGCAGCGCGGCCGCCGTGCCCGCGTTAAGGGCCACGGAAGGGACGCCGGATCCGCAAATTGCTCTGGCGAGTTTTGTCGCCAGCGCGGTCGTCATGTGTCCGTCGCCATTCATCCACTCGGCAGCCGCTTGCGCCGTCGATGCCGAGCTATCAAGCCCCGCATCATAAAGAACGGGAAGGACAGCCTGACGAACCGCATCGCTCGCCCACGCCAAGTCCGTCGCAACTTTTTGATCGAAGCCGGCTTTATCGGTAACAGTTGCCGAAAAGAGCTGGTACGCATCGTATTGCGTCGCGACGTCGCCGCCAATCGTGATGGCCCCAGCATCGGCAGCACGGGCCGTCTCGGGCGACGCTGCAAAAGCGAGGATAGCCGTCATGGCCACCATCATGACGGCCAACAAGCGGCGGTGCAGTTTATTCACGGCGACCACCTCGATCCAGATCGCGATGACGGCGAGCATGCATCCACGTCGCGGCAAAGCACAACAGCGAAGCGCCGGCAAGATATGTCATAGTCAAGCCAGCGCCGCCCGCCTCGGGAAGCGTGGTCGAGTACTTGTTGGTAAAGGTCGGCGAGGTTGTAGAGCCGTTGTCGTAGGTAACGGCGGTATTAAGTTGCCCCTCGCCATTGGTCACCGTAACTATGACCTTGTGCTCGGTTGTGTCATAGGTGATGTGATCCTTAACATGGCCGACAGCACCCTCGGGCTCGACCTCGGAGATCATATACTCATAGGTCCCCGTCTTGGTGTAATTCAAAATAAAGCTGATATCGCCATCGGCACCGTTCTTCATGATCTGAAGCACCTTGTCGTCGGCATCCTTGAGCACAAACCCAAACTGGTCTTTTTGCAAAGTCGAACCTTTAAGCACCTTCTTTGCAGAAATCGTAGCTTGGCCACTATAGGGCGCATCACAGACCGTGATGTCGGTGCTCGCCGTTGGGGTGTCAATGTCGACGCCCTTTGCCCTCAGCTTTTCTGCCTTAGTAAGGGCCTTCTGATAGTCGTCCTCATTGTTGCCTTTGAGCAGAATCCACACCGGTTTAGAGATAACGTTGTATCCGCTCGGCGCCTTGGTCTCCTCAAGGCAATACAACTTGTAGGCTCCCATCTTTTGCGTAGGAGTGCCGAACGTTACCGTGCCCTTTTCGTCTGTTTCAGCACTCCGAATCCGCGTTTTCGCAGAATCGAGGTCGGAATCCAAGGCCTTATCCATATCGACCTCATAGAGCGTGAACTTAGCACCGGGCAGCTTTTTTGTGATATCACTCTCGTCGACCTTGGTAATCGTTACGCCGTAACCGCTACCACCAGCCAAACCGGACACCTTTTGAATAACCCAGTCTTTTGAATGGACCGTATCACCGTCATAGACACCCGTAAGCGACGCTTTGTTGCTCAGAGAAACCGTTTCCCCCTCGTTACCTGCAGGAATCACTTCATACTCAACTTTGAGATATTCCTCATCGGGAACGCGGAGCGTCATCTTTGTACACGCCGCGCCGTTTTCATCTTCAATGGTCCTAGCGGAAACGGGGCATTTGTCAGAGCCAAGCAACTTCCAGCCTGTCCCATCGTATTGGGACACATTGACCGAATCCGTCACCAGCGTGCACTTGGCATCCATGACATCGACAAGCTCAAGGAAGTCGTTGTCGCTCTTAAGGTCAACTGCCGATTCATTGACAAAAATGGTGTACTTAATGCGGTTGCTATTGGCGACCTGCTCGCCGGTCTTTTGCAGCACGTTGTTCTCAATGGTGACGGTACCGCTACCGGATTTGAAATCCTTATTGCCCGACTCGGCACGGGCAGAATTGGTGAACTTCACCTCATTTGTGGAGGTGTCAAGCTCGCCGCGCTTGACCGCCGTCTGATACGTAAGTTTGGCGTAACCAGCATAGTTGCCAAGCGCCGTCGTGGGGATGGAAAAGGTAACGGTGCCTTTGTTATCACTGACGCCACCACTCGCAAAAGGTAAATTGTCGGCGACGGTCTTCGCTCGCTGAGCGGTACCGTTATACTCTTTCTGGTCATACGGATTCTGGATCAGTGAGTATTTTGCAGACCCCGGCACATAGCTCATACCGCTCGGCAGCGTGTCCACGACGTTCAGTGGTTGGTTATTTAGCTTGCCGGCGCCGTAATATTCAAACTCGCCATTTGCGCCCTTATTGCCCTTCTGGCGGTTCGCGTATACCGTCCAGTCGACAATCCAGGCGCCTTTCTCATTAGACCCGTCGATTTTGTTCCAGTCGAAATCCCCATTCCAAGAGACAGCGGTTTCCGCAGAGGGTTTCTCAACCCCAGGAGTCGAGTTTGCATCGACATAGTAATAGATATAGTCCGTGAAATATTTAGTACCACTTACTTCCACTGATGCAAAATTGGAGTACCAGCCAGGAAGCGCATCAGATTTTGTCTTATAAGTAATTATCGCATCCGGGTTATCTTTGAGCGCGTTCTTCACCTCGTCGCTTATCCGAATGAACAGGTTGAAGTTTTTCTTGGTTCCAAACGACGTTGAACCACTACCGTCTTCGAACCACCAATCGACGCCCTTCTCCAAAGGGACATCGCCGATTTTAATAGAATAGCTGTCGACGTCTGGGCCGATATTTTGGTTCCAGGCCGTCTGAAACGTATCGTAAACCTTGACCGTTGATGGATTCATTGCATTAACAATGGAACCCAGTGCTATCTGGAGCTTCCAGGTTGCCTGACCTGTTGTCGCCGCATCGGATGCTTTCACAAGTCTCTTTATAATCTGCGTCCCCACCAACTTCGGCGTAAACGTGCCGGTGCCCGTGCCGGAAACGGAATTGTCGCGCGAGATACTCGCACTGTTGCTCACCGTGTCATACGAGTCTTGATCTTTCATTTGGGTGTGATAAACAATGCGATAGGGCTGGTACTTATCCGCGTCAGATAGACCTGAGAACGTATAGCTGAACGTCTTGTCGGTAGAACCATCGAGATTGCCGTCGGCAATCTTATTCTCGCCGTAAAGCCCCTTATAAACAACGTATTCACCCGTATAAGTCTGATTTTCATCCAGCGTGTCGGTGAATGTATAGCCATTCATGTCGGTTTTGATATCACCGTTGTTGAGCGTAACGGTCCATTTAATATCGGACGGCGTTCCTTCGCCGCCATCCTTCTTGATCATGTCATAGCGGAAATCATTTGCTGAGACTGGATTCTCTAATTTGCCGTCACGGTTTTGGTCCCATGTCCAGGAGGCATTGTTTTTTGAACCGTCGAGGCGATTGATCCACTCTTTGTCGCTCACAGATACGTTCGGATTCAACACCGAATCATAGGTAATCGTATGGGTCCCCTTGGACAAGTCGCCAAGTTTCAGACGCGCGGTCTGTCCGCCGGTCTGTCCGCTAATGCTCACTTGCTGGTCGAGCGCATCACCGTTCAACTTAAACGACCCAGGCACAAATGTAAAATTGCTACCCAGCTCATCTGTGATCCAGACGTCGTGAGCATATGACTCAACCTTGAGCGTGAGAGTCCAGGTAACTTTTCCCTCGCCGCCGGATTGCTTGAACTGCCCTGCTTTCGTTCCCGTCACATCGCCATCTTTTGTCACAATGTCGATTTCGCCCTTTCCGGGAAAATGGACTTTCGTTGTGTCACCGGAGCCAACATTCTCGTCTGCCAGCTTGAATGAAAAATTAGCGGCAACGTGAACTTCGGATGGATACCATTAATCCAATTTTGGTCGAAAGTGAAAATCAGCTTATTGTTCTCGCACTTCCAAGTGCCAGCCACTTTGTCCCGACCGTCATAGAGCGGCCCGCCTTCATCCTTCAATAACTTAACATTGCTCGGGAGAGAGTACTCCGCAACATTTTGCGTCGCGCTCGGGTTATGGTCCGGCTTAAAGTCCGCATTAAACGAACCGTAGAGCGTGTCGGTCGAAAGCACGGCAGTATTGCCCAAAGGCACTTTACGGTTCTCGACAATGGTATAAAGCTCAACTGCAACGTCCGCCGTCGTCTCATCAATCGCAATCGGCGTCGGCGTCGTCACGTCCTCGGCGCGCACGGGGGCGGCGCCGTGAAAAACGGCGACGGTGAGGCTAATCAAAATGAAAATCAGGGCCGCCATACCCAGCGACCGTGAGCGGTGTGCGTCCATAGTTGTCCCTTAATTCCTACAACACAGTGTGGAATACGGCGAATCGTCGGATCGAACACAAGCCCCAACATCAACGAGAACCTACCTAGCGCATTGCAAGAACCCATTGGGGAGCGCCTTCTAAGACGGTTCGTCTATGCCACATGCATAAAATATAATATAGATACCAATCATGTAAACCGCAGGCCAAGAGGTCTTTTAATTTAATACCAGTTGATATTTATCTGTTAACAGTTTTGTATCATACCGGCTATATTCGGTGGAATTATGTATATGTTTAAACAACTTTACTTTGGCTAGAAAGCCGATCGGGGGGATAGTCGCCCCAGCTGTGGTGCAAACTAACCCGTCCCCCTTGCACCAAAAAAGGGCGCCGACCATTACGGTCGACGCCCTTTCTTATTGGCGGTTATAAGCCCCAGCGTTTATTTGTTGACCTGGCCGGCGCGGACGGCGGCCTTCTTGCGGTCGGTGGCGTTGAGCAGACGCTTGCGCAGACGAATGTTCTTGGGAGTAATCTCGACCAGCTCATCGTCGGCGATATACTCCAGCGCCTCCTCCAGCGAGAAGGTGCGGGGCGGCACCAGCTGGACGGAGATATCGGAGGTCGAGGAACGCTGGTTGCCCAGGTTCTTGGTACGGGCGATGTTGACGACCATGTCGCCAGCCTTGCTGCGCTCGCCCACGATCATGCCCTCATAGCACTCGGTGCCCGGCTCAACAAACAGCTGGCCGCGCTCCTGCAGCGTACCCAGAGCGTAGGCAACGGCCTTCTCGGTGGTCATGGAGATCATGGCGCCGTTCTGACGGTTGCCGATCTCGCCGGCGTAGGGACCGTACTCCAGGAAGGTGTGGTAGAACACGCCTTCGCCGTGGGTGACATTCATGATGCGGTTCTTAAGACCCATGATGCCGCGGGTCGGGATCTTAAACTCGAGGTGCGTCACGATGCCCGAGGTATCCATGCTCGTCATGATGCCGCCGGAGGTACCGAAGACCTCAACGACCTTGCCCGAGTACTCGTCCGGGCACTCGACGACGGCCTGCTCGACAGGCTCCATCTTGTTGCCGTTCTCGTCCTTCTTAAACAGAACGCGGGGACGGCCGACCTGGAACTCAAAGCCCTCGCGGCGCATGGACTCCATCAGGACGGACAGGTGCAGAATGCCGCGACCCGAGACCTCGACGCCGCTCTTGTCCTCGAGCTCCTCGATCTTCATGGTCACGTTGTTCTCGGCCTCGTTGAACAGGCGCTCCTTGAGCTGACGGGCGCCCACGATGTCGCCGTCGCGACCGACGAGCGGGGAGGTCGAAGCCTCAAAGACGATGGACAGGGTCGGCGGGTCGATCTCGATGGGCTCGAGCTCGACAGGGTTCTCGGGGTCGGTGTAGACATCGCCGATATCGGTGCGGTCAATACCCACAACAGCGGCGATGTCGCCGGCGCCGACTTCCTGGCACTCGGTACGGCCCAGGTAGTCGAAGGTAAAGAGCTGCTTGACGGTGGCAGTAGCGCTGGAGCCGTCGTTCTTGACAACCAGGATCTGATCGCCCTGGTGAATGGTGCCAGAGTACACGCGACCGATGCCGATACGGCCAACGAAGTTGGAGTGGTCGATGGTCACGCACTGCATGGCCAGCGGGGCGTTCTCGTCAACCTCGGGCGCGGGCATGTCGTCGATGATCATGTCGAGCAGCGGATACATGTCCATGTTGCCGTCGTTGGGGTCAAGGCGGGCAAAGCCATTCATGGCGCTGGCGTAGACCACGTGCTCCATGGCGAACTCGAGCTGGTCGTCGGTGGCACCCAGGTCGGCCATGAGGTCCAGGCAGTCGTTGTAGGCCTTCTCGGGGTTGGCGCCCGGACGATCGATCTTGTTGATGACGATCATGATCTTAAGACCGGTGTCGATAGCGTGACGCAGCACGAAGCGGGTCTGGGGCATGGGGCCCTCAAAAGCGTCAACCAGCAGCAGGGCGCCGTCGGCCATACGCAGCACACGCTCGACCTCGCCGCCAAAGTCGGCGTGGCCCGGGGTGTCGATGACGTTGATCTTGACGTCCTTGTACTCGATAGAGATGTTCTTGGCGAGAATCGTGATGCCGCGCTCGCGCTCCTGGTCGTTAGAGTCCAGGACGCGGTCCTCGACCTGCTGGTTGGCACGGAAGGCGTCCGTGGCACGCAGGAGCTTGTCGACCATCGTCGTCTTGCCGTGGTCGACGTGGGCGATGATGGCGATGTTCCTCAGATTGTCTACGCGCATGTAGTTCCCCTATCTTCTATCCATATACAAACGGCACGCGTATGCGGCCCGCCCAGCGACACAACGCTCAGCGGGAATATTGAGCCTTTTACCGAAAACTCGTTTATTTTAGCGATTTTAGATGAGAGGGGTTTCCTCACCTGCAGGTTCAGGGTCGCTCCACATAAAACCATCGCCGGCACCCATGCCCTCATACAGCACATATGCCGAAAAACCGCTCTCGAGCGTGGTTTCGAAGAAGCTCACGAGCAGGGCGTCGTGATAGCCGCCGTCAATTTCGACACAACCGGTGTAGCCGATGGCATAGCGGGCGATGCGGCCCAGCCCCTCGTCCTTAAGACCCATCTTGTGCTCGGAAATAAAGTTGGTGGCCGCCTCCAGGCACGCCTCTTCGCCGTCCTCGTCGAGCGCCGCCAGATATCGGTTGGAAGCAGCGTCCTCAATCGCCACAACTACGCCCGGATTCTCGCCGGCGGCAAGGTCGTCCAAGAACGCACCAATCAGGTCACACACCATGGCGTCGAGCTCGGCGGAGACGTTACCGGCGTCCTGCATATCCTGTGCCATCTTTAGACCTTCCCATCGAGTCTGGCGTCATTACAGTTCTTGTGCCTCGGCGGCGATCTTAGCGGCAGCGTCGCGGGTGCGCATCATATCCATCGCGCGCTTGTCGAGTACCTTGATCTGACTGGTCAGCATTACCGCATCGACCACGCCCCAGATCACCAGGCCCGTAGAGATCGAAAACCCAAGCGCACCAACTGTACCACGAAGGCGCGAGCAGATTGCCGCAACAAGGGCGGAGATGACAACCATCTTGATAAACGAGCCGCGGCGTTCGCGAAGCGTGCGGGCCTGCGTCACATAGGCAATGCGAGCCGCCTCAGAAGCCTCCGAGCGCATCTGGGCCTCGCGGGCGATTGCAGCCGCTTCAGCCGACATCCCGCCGGCCATCAGCGAACGCTCCGCAACCTGGACGCCCCGCATTTAGAAGTCATCGGGGGAGAGCGTATGGACGAACTCGTCGAACTTCTCGAACTCCTGCTCGTCGTCGACTTCCTCGGCGTGGGTAGAAACAGTGCCCAGGCGATTCATGATGTCGTCCTCCACAAACATGGGGGCATTGCTGCGCACGGCAAGGGCAATGGCATCACTGGGGCGGGCGTCGATCTTGCGCTCGTCACCATCGGCCAGTACGACGATCGTCGCGTAGAACACCGGCGGCTCGGCGCGAACGATCTCGATGCGCTCGAGCTTGGCGCCCAGGGCGCCAACAGTATCGAGCAACAGGTCATGGGTAATCGGGCGCTCGGCGCGGCCGCTATCGATGCCGCGGCTGATGGCAGCGGCTTCAAACGAACCAGTCTGAATGGAAAGGGAACGCAGCGGCGCGGGCGAGTCCGATTTGCTGCAGCGCTCGCGAAGCACGATAAGCGATGGCACGGGACCGGCGGCCATGACGATGGTCTCTATGTCGACACGAACCATGGAACACCTCCGGTACGTAGCGGTTAACACGCGGCAGCTCCACCGCATTGAATAGCTATACTACCCAATCTTTCGCACAGCACACAAAACCAAAATGAGATTTATCGCAGACAAGAAAAAAGCCCCAAGGCAATGCCCCAGGGCTCTTCACAGTTTTGATGGTGGACCTGACAAGATTCGAACTTGTGACCTCCCGGTTATCAGCCGGACGCTCTAACCAACTGAGCTACAGGTCCATCATGGTGGAGGTTAGGGGGATCGAACCCCTGACCTCAGGCTTGCAAAGCCCGCGCTCTCCCAGCTGAGCTAAACCCCCACGGAGACAGTAATAAACACCCCAGCGGCGACTCGGCTCTCGCTGGGGTGTTTATTGCGAAAGAAAGTGGTGGACCTGACAAGATTCGAACTTGTGACCTCCCGGTTATCAGCCGGACGCTCTAACCAACTGAGCTACAGGTCCATCGCGCAAGGGATATATTAGACGAGTCGTTACGCGCGCGTCAACAACTTTTTTGAAAATCTTTGGAGGGGTTCGCCCCGGCCGCCCGGCGGCATATGAAGTCGCCTGCTCGGACAGTCCTGACTCGCACGGAGAGCACATTAAGTGCTCTCCGGCTCGTGCGGAACTCGCGATCGACTTCATATGCCGCCGGGCGGCCGGGGTGGACGCGGGTCCCTAGGTTTTCAAAAAAGCGGTCGGCGCGCAGGTGCGCCGACCGCCGATATATGGGGTCTGATGTTTTTGACCGGAGAGGACTACTTACTCGTCGAGGAGATCCTCTGGCATGTCGTTGCCGTCGCCTAGGTCGACTGGAGCCTCTTCGGTGTCGGCTGCGACCTCGGAACCTTCGCCCTCGGGCTTCTCTTTGGCGGCCGTCATGCGGGCTACGGCGCAGATGCGGTCGTTGTCGTCGACGGTCATCATCTTGACGCCCTGGGTAGCGCGGCCAGTCTGGCTGATCTCGTCGGTCTTGACGCGAATGACCGTCGCGCCCTCCGTCACGATGAATAGCTCGTGCTGCGGGCCCACTGTCTTCATGGCCGCGAGGTTACCCTTACGCTCGGTCATTTGGATGGTGTAGACGCCCTGGCCGCCGCGATTCTGCTCCGGGTAGTCCGCAACCGGCGTGCGCTTGCCGTAGCCGCGCTCGGTGATGACGAACAGATCGCCGTTGCCGTTAGTGACTTCCATGCCCAGAACGCTCACGCCGTCCTTCATACCGATACCGCGAACGCCGCTGGTATCGCGGCCGGTGGCGCGCACCTGCTCCTCGGAGAACATGATCGCCTTACCCGCGGTGGTGGCCAGGATAATCTTGTCACCTTCGCGCACGCGGCGCACGTTCAGCAGCGCGTCGTCGTCACGCAGGTTGATAGCGATCAGGCCGTCGCGACGGCTGCGGTCATATGCGCTCATCACGGTCTTTTTGACCATGCCGCTCTTGGTGGCAAACATCAGGTACTCGTCGGCCGGGAACTCGCGGCAGCTGATGACGCTCGCGATCTTCTCGCCTTCCTCGAAGGGCAGCAGGTTGACGATCGCGGTACCGCGCGCCTGGCGCGTACCCACCGGCAGCTCGTGCACCTTCAGGCGATAGACCTTGCCCTTGCTCGAGAAGAACAGCACGTACTCGTGCGTGGACGCGATGAACATCTCATCGATAACGTCGTCCTCTTTGAGGTTGACGCCCGACACGCCCTTGCCACCGCGCTTCTGGGCACGGTAGGCAGCCACTGGGATACGCTTAACGTAGCCGGTGTGGGTGATGGTCACGACCATATCCTCGTCGGCGATGAGGTCCTCGACATCCAGGTCCTTCTCAACCTGGCTGATTTCGGTACGGCGCTTGTCGCCAAACTTCTTGGAGATCTCGCGCATCTCTTCCTTGATGACGCCCAGAATCTTCTCCTCGTGCGCCAGCAGGTCCTCGTAGTAGGCGATGGCGCGGCGCAGGCCGTCCAACTCTTCTTGGATCTTGTCGCGCTCCAGGCCGGTCAGGCGGCGCAGCTTCATCTCGAGGATGGCCGTGGTCTGCTCGGGCGTAAAGCCAAAGCGTTCGATCAGTCGGCTGCTGGCCTCGGAGTCGGTCTGCGAGGAGCGGATGATGCTGATGACCTCGTCGATATGGTCAAGGGCCATCAGGTAGCCCTCGAGGATATGCGCGCGGGCCTGGGCCTTCTTAAGGTCGAAGCGGGTGCGGCGGGTGACGACGTCGACCTGGTGGTCGATGTAGTGCTGCAGCATCTCGCGCAGGCTCAGGCATTTGGGAACGCCGTTGACGAGTGCCAGGTTGTTGGCGCCAAAGGTCGTCTGCAGCGAGGTGTACTTATACAGGTTGTTGAGCACGACCTGCGGAATGACGCCCTTCTTGAGCTCGATGACCAGACGGATGCCCTTCTGGTTGGACTCATCGCGCATATCCGAGATGCCCTCAATGCGCTTGTCGTTGACGAGTTGGGCGATCTTCTCCTGCAGGGTGCCCTTGTTGACCATGTAGGGAATCTCGGTAAAGACCAGGCGGCTGCGGCCGGTCTTGGTGGACTCCACATGTGCCTTGGCACGCACGGTAATGGAGCCGCGGCCGGTCTCGTAGCTCTGCTTGATGCCGGCGCTGCCCATGATGATGGCGCCGGTGGGGAAGTCCGGACCGGGCATGATCTGCATGAGCTCGTCGACGGTGGCGTCGGGGTTGTCGATCAGGTAGCAGGTGGCCTCGATCGCCTCGGTGAGGTTATGCGGGGCGATGTTGGTGGCCATGCCGACGGCGATGCCCTGGCTGCCGTTGACCAGCAGGTTGGGGAAGCGCGCAGGCAGTGCCACGGGCTCGGCGAGCGATTCGTCGTAGTTGGGCTGCCAGTCGACGGTATCCTTCTGCAAGTCACGCAGCAGTTCCATGGCGGGCTTGGCCAGGCGGCTCTCGGTGTAACGCATGGCCGCCGCGCCGTCGCCATCGATGTTGCCGAAGTTGCCGTGACCGTCGATGAGCGGCGTGCGCATGGAGAACCACTGCGCCAGGCGGACCATGGCCTCGTAGACCGCAGAGTCACCGTGCGGGTGGTACTTACCGATAACTTCGCCGACCGTCCAAGCCGACTTCTTGTGCGGTCGGTTGGGGTAGATGCCGCTCTCGTTCATCGCGTACAGGATGCGGCGGTGCACCGGCTTTAAGCCGTCGCGCACGTCCGGCAGGGCGCGCGCCGTGATGACCGACATCGAATACTCGATGAACGACTGCTTCATCTCGCGACCGAACTCCGAAATCTGGAGCTGGCCGCCGTTGATGTCCTCGCCGGCCGAGGCGCCACGATCGACTTCGCCAAAGCTCTCCTCGAGCTCACCGTCGTCGTCCTCTTCCTCATCATCATCGGCATCGGGGTTATAGGCGTCCGGATCGCCGTCCTCGCCCTGCTCAGCACGGGCAAGCAGGCGCTTCAGATCATCGGGCATACCGGCATCGCCGGCCTCGTCCATATCCTCGTTATTGTTGATATCGTCTGCCACGTTACCTCCTCATGGTTTGCGTGGTCCATTAGTTCCCAACCACGGAGACGGCTTTTCCAGGTGCCGCAGATTCGCCCGAAAGAGGAGGGAAGCGTACTTGAGTACGCGACCGACGATTGAGGGCGAAGGTGCGGTGGCTGGGAAAGCCGCAGGGATTAGGCGTCTAAGAATCGTGCGTCATGCGCGTGTTTTTCAATGTACTCGCGGCGATAGCCGACCTCGGAACCCATCAGCTCGCGCACGGCGCGGTCCGCCACCACGGCGTCTTCGATCGACACACGCTGCAGGATGCGGGTCTTGGGGTCCATCGTCGTCGAGGCGAGCTGCTTGGGGTCCATCTCGCCCAGGCCCTTGTAGCGCTGGACGGTATAGCCCTTGCGCTTTTTGGTGATCTTGCCGTCCTTGGCCTTGCCGTCCTCGTCGTTATCGTCGGGGTTCAGGCCCAGGCTCTGGATGGTGTCGCGCAGGATCTCGTCTTCGGGCTGGCGGCCGTTGGGATACACGTAGTGGATCTTGTTGCGCACCTTAATGCCAAAGATGGGCGGGCAGGCAACATAGACGTAACCGGCATCGATCAGCGGACGCATGTACTTGTAGAAGAACGTCAGCAGCAGGATGCGGATATGCGCACCGTCGACGTCTGCATCGGTCATGATGATGATCTTGTGGTAGCGCGCCTTGGTGATATCGAAGTCGCCGCCGTCGCCGGCACTCGTCGTGACGCCGCAGCCGATCGCGGTAATCAGCGACTGGATGGTGTCACTCGAGAACGCGCGATGGTCACCAACGCGTTCGACGTTCAAAATCTTGCCGCGCAGGGGCAGAATCGCCTGGATGTCTCGGCGACGGCCGTCCTTGGCCGAACCGCCTGCCGAGTCGCCCTCTACGATGAAGAGCTCGGTCAGCTCGGCATCGCGCACCGAGCAGTCGGCGAGCTTGCCGGGCAGGGACGCCGTCTCGAGCAGGCTCTTGCGACGGGTCGCTTCGCGCGCCTTGCGGGCGGCATTGCGCGCCTTGCAGGCCTGTTGCGCCTTCTTGACGATCTCGCGAGCGGGCTTGGGATGCTCCTCGAGGTAATCGACAAGGCCGTCGGTCACAATCTTGAGCGTCAGCGCTCGCATATAGGAGCTGCCGAGCTTGGCCTTGGTCTGGCCCTCAAACTGCGGGTCGGGCAGCTTGACCGAGATAACGGCCGAAAGGCCCTCGCGTACATCGTCGCCGGTCAGGTTGGCGTCTTTTTCCTTGAGCAGGTTCTGTTTGCGCGCGTAGTCGTTGATCACGCGGGTGAGCGCGGTGCGGAAGCCCTCAAGGTGCATACCGCCCTCGGGGGTGTAGATGTCGTTGGCAAACGACATGACGTTCTCGCCGTAGCCGCTATTCCACTGCAGGGAAACCTCGACCTCGCCCATCTTGGCCACAGGTGCGTCCGGGTCCGATTTACCCTCGATATAGATGGGCTCCTTAAAGGCCTCGGGGACGTCCTTGCCCTCGTTGAGGAACTTGACGAAGTCGATGATGCCGCCCTCGTAGCAAAACTCCTCCACGTGGGAAGTCGCCTCGCGCTCGTCGGTCAGCACGATTTTGAGGTTCTTATTGAGGAACGCCGTCTCCTGCAGACGGTTGTGCAGCGTATCGAAATCGTAAATGCAGGTCTCGAAGATCTCGTCGTCGGGCCAGAAGGTGACGGTGGTGCCCGTCGAATCCGAGGTGCCCACGACCTCCATCTTCTTGACGGTCTTGCCGCGCGAGAACTCCATCTCGTAGGTGTTGCCGTCGCGACGAACCTGAACGACCACGCGCTTGGACAGTGCGTTGACGACGGAGATGCCCACGCCGTGCAGGCCGCCCGAGACCTTATAGGCCGAATTATCGAACTTACCGCCGGCGTGCAAAATCGTCATGACGACCTCGAGCGTCGGGATCTTTTTAACAGGGTGCTCGTCGACGGGGATGCCGCGCCCGTTGTCGACGACCGTGATGGAGTTGTCGGCGTGGACCGTCACCTGGATCTCGGTGCAGAAACCGGCCATGGCCTCGTCGACGGAGTTGTCAACGATCTCCCACACCAGGTGATGCAGACCGCTGGCGCTCGTCGAGCCGATATACATGCCCGGGCGCTTACGAACGGCCTCGAGACCTTCGAGAATCTTAATCTCGCCGCCATCGTAATCGTTTTCGTTTGCCACACGTCCTCCTTCAGTCAAGAAAATGTGTACAGCCTTACTAGTTTATCGTAAAAAAATACCCTCGGGAACGAGGGTATTTGGCTCTACAAGGCCACCAGATGCGATTTAAGGCTCTTTTTTGCTTTCTACGCCCTTGGCCCACTCGGCACTGGCTCTCATGGCATTCTCGAGGGCCTCGCGCAGTTTTTGGTCTTCGATGGGCGCCACTTGGCGCTCAATCTCGGTGCGCTCGGCCTCACTTAGGTCGGCGTGCGGGGCCGGCGGGCGCTCGGTCGTCGCCGGGCGCAGGCGCTGCTTGGCGGCGGGCGGCGTGTGACCTGGCGCGGTGGTTTTGAACACCAGGCCGTCCACATGCGCACCGGCGCGCTCCATGCGCGCGCGGATGATCTCGCGCAACAGCGTCATTTCCTGCGTCCACGAGGGCGAATCGAGATATACCAGCAGCTCATTGGACTCGGGCAGGTAGCGCAAGCCCGTCACATGCCGCCCCTCGCGCGTGCCCGAGCACACCGCGTTCCACGCGCGATAGACCGCGCGCGACTCCTCGGCAGCCTCCATCTGCGCGCGGCGCTCAGGTGTCGCGGCCGCCAGGATGCGCTGACGCTCTGCGTTCAAAAATCCACTGAAGGCAACCGTTTCGCTCTCGCGCTCGTAATTAGCACGTCTCACCCATGCTCACCACCTTGGCTCGATCAAGCAGGTCATCGGTAAAATACCCCAGGTTGGTCGTGGTTATGACCGTCTGGATATCATCGCCGATCAGCCGCAGAAAAGCACCGCGGCGTTCGCCGTCGAGTTCGCTCATCACGTCGTCCAAAAGCAGCAACGGGGCGGTGCCCAGGACATCGCGGGCCACGGCCACCTCCGCCACCTTCCAGGCCAGAACCAACGTTCGCTGCTGACCTTGGCTGGCAAATGAACGGGCGGAGCGACCCGCCACGGTAAACTCAATCTCATCGCGATGCGGTCCCACCAACGTCACGCCGCGGCGAATTTCCTCGTCGGCGTGCTCATCAAGGGCAGCCAGCATGCGCTCGTACGCCCAGCCCTTCAGCTCTTCGCGATCATCGACCTGGGGCAAATCCCCCAGCGTGGACGTATAGGTCACGTTGGCAGCCTCACCGGATGCCACTTGCCCGTAGGCAGTGTGCACATGGCCCGCCAGCCGGTCGAGCAGGGCCAACCGGTGCACAAGCAGGGCCGAGCCCGCGCGGGCAATCGAATCGTTCCACGCGCCGAGCATCTCGCGACAGCACCAGGTCTCCTTGAGCAGGGCGTTACGCTGGGTCACGCAGCGTCCATAGGTGCTCGCAAGATCGGCATAACGTGCGCTCAGCTGCATGCCAAAGTCATCGAGGGCGGCGCGGCGCACACTGGCGCCTCGCTTAACCATGTCCAGATGGTCGGGGCAAAACAGCACGCTCGGCAGAGCCCCGCGCACACCGGCGGCAGAGCACCTCTTGCCGTTGCGGCTAAACGAGCGCTTACCGTCCTCCACGCTCAATCCCATATCAAGCACGCGGCCGTCGCCCTCGAGCCTCAGCTCGACCTTGCACGAGCCCACGCCATCATGGACGAGCTCGGCTGCGGTCGGATGCCTAAACGAGGCGCCGCTCGTCAGCAGCTGCAGCGCCTCTATAAGATTGGTCTTTCCCGCCGCGTTGGGTCCCGCAAGTATCGTCACGCCCTCGTCCAGGGCAAGGCGATAGCTATCGAAGCTGCGGTAGTGCGCGACGGAAAGATCGCGGGCGAACATGGTCATGGCGCAACGCTAGATGCGGACCGGCATGACCAGGTACAGGTAGTTGATCTTGTCGTAGGACTTGAAGATGCCCGCCTGCGAGTAGCTCTTGAGCTCCAGCGTGATCTCCTTCTCCTTGGATAGGGCATTGAGGCAGCCGAAGATGTAGTGGTAGTTGAAGGCGATGGTGCCCGACTCGCCCTCGGCCTCGACATCGATCGTCTCCTGCGCAAGGTCCTGGTCATTGGAGATGGAGGACAGGCCCATCTGCCCGTTCTCGACATCGATCTCGAACTTGACGGCGGGGTTGGCGCTCGCGATAACGGCCACGCGCTTGAGGGCGGCGTTAAAGGCGGCGACGTCGATCTTGACGCTCGTCACGCACGAATCGGGGATGAGCTGCTTGTAGTTGGGGTACACGCCCTCGATGCGGCGCGACACGTAGGTGGTGTTGCCGGCCTCGAAGACGACCTGGGTGTCGGTAGCCCCGATCATGATGGTCGCCTGGCTGGCCATGATGTTCAGTGCGTCGTTAAAGGCGTCAGCCGGAACGTTGAGCTCAAAGGAGCCTTCGAGGGTCGAGGTCTCGACCTGCGTATCGCACACGGCCAAACGGAAGGAATCGGTCGCCACCAGGCGCACGGTGTTGTTCTCGACCTTCATGTGCACGCCACCCAGGATGGGGCGGGCCTTGTCGGTCGAGGTGACGCGCCACACGCGGCCGACCATCTCGGACAAGATATCGGTCGGCAGTTCCACGGCGCTCTCGATGGCATAGGCCGGAAACTCGGGGAAGTCATTGGCATCGAGCGTGTTCAGCCTAAAAGAGCTCTTCTCGCAACTGATCAGCACTTGGCGCTCGGACAGCTCAAAGGTGACCGGGGCATCGGGGAGGGTCTTGGTGATATTGGAGAGCATCTTACAGGGGATAACCATCTCGCCCTCTTCTTCGACATGCGCCGCGATGCGATGACGGATCGAGATGGTGTAGTTAGAGGTCTGGAATTCCAAGATGCCGTCTTGCGCCTTAACGAGCACGCCCGACAGGATGGGAAGGGTGGATGCCGAAGCGACACCCTTCATAACGACGCCGATGGCTTGTGTGAGCGAGCTCTGGCTGACGGTGAACTTCATCTTTTAATACCTTTCTATAGATATAAATATCTTAATAATAGTAATAGCACTGACGAAACTGTTGATTACTCCCAAAGACGCAGGTCAGACCCAGAAAGAGAATCGACAGCAACCTGTGTGCAACGGGGGTGGTTTTCCACGTTCAAAACCTGCGCAAAACTTTTCATCACCGCGGGTTGGGTTTTAAACACCTTATGCCCGTGGTTTCGACAAGTTTTCAACAGGTGTCTCTATTTCCCTACGAGCGCAGTGTAATTTTATCGCGCAGCGACTTGAGGTCTTCGGTGACGGTGCGGTCTTCCTGGATCATCTTCTGGACCTTTTTGTAGCTCGTGCTGACGGTCGAGTGGTTGCGGTTGCCAAATTCGGCGCCCACCGCCGTGGTCGTCATTTCGCACATCTCGATGGCCAGGTAGATAGCGATATGGCGTGCTTTGGCGATATTGGCGTTGCGGCGCGGGCCGATGAGCTCCTCGTGCGTCACGCCGTACTGCTCTTCGATGACGGACTGAACCGTCTGGACGTTGATCTTTTTGGCCGATGTGTCGAAGTACTGGCTGGCGATGGCGTCGATATCGTCAAAGGTGAGCTCTCCGCCCTCGCGCTCGCGGTCGCCCGCCTCGCCGGCGCAGCGCTCGCAAAAGCTCTCGAGTTCGCGGATGTTGGTGCCCGAGACCTCGGCCATGTGTTTAAAGTGCTCGTCGGTCAGGTGTCCGCCGTCGCCCCCATAGGCCGCCAGCAGCGAGTCGTCGCCTGCCTCGGGAGCGGCGACGATGGTGTTTTCGTAATAGCGCTGCAAGATCTTGTATTTCATCTCGTAGCTGGGCTCTGCGACCAGGCAGAGCATGCCGGCGTTGAAGCGGCTGGTCAGACGCTCGTCCATGCTCAGGTCCTTGGGGGCGCGGTCTGCCGCGATGACGACCTTCTTGTTGTTGCGGATGAACTCGTCCATGAGCTGGAAAAAGTAGTCCACGCTCGCGCGCTTGCCGATGATGTTTTGGATGTCATCGATGATGAGTACGTCCACGCCGTGGTACGCCTGCATGATGGGAGCGTTGCTCTTCTTTTGACGGTCGAACTCGGTCATCAGGTCGTCCAGATATGCCTGGGAGTTTGCATACTTGACCTTGATCTCGGGCGACTTCTCGGCGAGCTCGTTTTTGATGGCAAGCAGCAGGTGGGTCTTGCCCAGGCCCGATTTGCCGTAGATGAACAGTGATGTGCACGTGCCGCGCTCGTCCGCGAGGGCGGCAAACTTGAGTGCCGAGCGATAGGCATGGCTGTTCTCGGGCCCGTAGACAAAGTTCTCAAAGGTAAATTTTGAGTTCGCGGCGAGCGGGGCTCCATCCGTATTCTGCTCGGCCGGCACGGTCGGTGCTGGCACGGGTGAAGCGGGGGCCGCAGCTTGCGTGGATTTAGCCGGCGCTCCGCCCTTCATCTGGTTCATCATGCGACGAAAATCATCGGCCGAGAGTGTGTTCTTGATTGCAATGCCCGAATCCGCGCTCGCCGCTGCGTCGTGAGCGATTGGCATGTGCGTGACGGGTGCGTTCGCTGGCGTCGCCGCCGCGGTCGGCAACGGTGCCATGGTTTCACGGGAAACATCGCTGTGCTGGTGCTCGATTGTCGGCACGTCGCCTGCGGAGGCCGACACCGCCGGGGAAGCAGCGGGAGCCGCGGCGGCCGCCGTCGCGGCAGCGGATTCCGTCGCGGCGCCTTGCGGTGCCACGATGTCGAGCGCAATCGGTGCAAAGGCGATTTCTTCCAGATAGGCCTCAATAGTCGGCTGATGCTTTTTGAGCTGTGCGATGGCAAAGCGCGAGGGGGCCTCGATCGTGAGCGTATCTTCGGTCAGGCTTATGGCGCGCGATTGCCCCAGCATGTTGATGAGGCGTGCATCTTGGCCGTCGCGCTGACAAAAGGCGATGGCATCCCCCAGGATGATGCTTGCTTCCTCGTCCACTGTCTCTCCCGTTCTTTAGCTCTGAGCTCGCACGCGAGCGGCGCCGAGTTCGGTCAGATGGTATTTCTGGCCATGCTTGATGACCAAGCCGGCCTGCGCCAAGTCATTGAGCGTGCGTGACCAAGTGGGGGCCGAGTTTCCAAACGCCCTCGCCAGATCGGTTGCACCGCACGCTTGATTTTGCGCCAGATAGCCTAGCGCGGCGTTGCCGCGATCGCTTACGAACACGTCCGGTTGTGGCTGTGCATACTGATTTACTGCATTAGGATACATCATTTGAGCTGCTGGTTGTTGAGAACTCTGCGCCGGCGGCATTTGCTGTTGAAAACTTTGAGGCCACTGTTGGTAAGGCTGCGGAGGCGTCTGCTGGGCCCAGGGGTTGTACTGCTGCTGCGGCATCTGCTGGTACGGCTGCTGATATCCCTGCTGGTACTGCTGCGGGAACTGCTGGCCATACCCCAGTGGCGGCATCTGCTGATATGGATATCCCTGTTGGTACGGCTGATAGCCCATTTGCTGGCCACTCGGTGCCCCTGTCGCCTGCTGCATTGCTGCTGTATCCTGATCCGCCAGCGACATGGCCTCTGGCATGCTTGGCGGCATCGACATCGATGCCGCTTGGGGTTCTTGTGTAGGAGGCATTCCGGGCTGCTGCATCTGTGCCACGGGGGGCTGCATCTGCTGCGTTGCCATGGGCTGCTGCACAAAAGCTCCCGGCAGGGGATATGTGGGCTGCTCCGTCTCGGGCCGCACGGCAGCGCCGCGTCCGCCGGCACGCTCGATTTCCTGCACGCGTTTAGGGTTCAGGCTTACCGTAACCACGGTGCCTTTGCCCATGTTGTCCTCGATGGATACGGCACCGCCGGCGTTTTCCAAATACTCCTGCACCATGGGAAACCCTGCTCCGGTTCCACGGATATAGCGCTTCATCTTGCTGTTTGCGCTGGTAACGCCAAAGTCGAAAGCACGTTCCTTGTCGTCGATGCCGGGTCCTTGGTCAGCAAAGCGGATGGTGTCTCCGCCGTCCAGAATCGAGATGATGGGCTCGGCAAAGTGTGCGTGGATAAAGTTTTCGACAATCTCGCGGATGACCATGAGCGAGATATGGCCACCTTGTTCTTTCATGCACTGGTAGACGGTGTTGGTCGTCTCTTCCAAATACGTGCGGACATCTTGCGGATCAACGACGATCACCCGCGGTGTCGACAGCATGTCGTCATAGACGGCGATGCGCGCGGCGTACATGGCTTTTGGCGCCTGCGTGGTCGTCTGCTCGCCTTCCGCACGCTCTTCGCGCACGCCGGTGATGTGCTCGTTGTCGGGTGCCGGGTCTCCGGAATCGACCATGGTGTAAAAGTCGTCAGACATGCCGCTCGCAATCTTTCAAAAGGTTTCGAACAAATAGTAGCTCACCGTGCAACGTTTCTCATCTTTCGACAACTTTTCAAAACTTGTTGAAAACTTTGGAAAACGGGCGAAAAGTTCTCAACATTGCCAACATGACCTGTTGAAAACTCGATGAAATATCGTGAAAGGTTGCCATGAGGCGCAAATTTCGGTTGTGCTTATGGGGGAACCGTGTGAACTGCGCAACCTTTTACCTTTGATTTCTTGACATTTGAACATTGATTTCCCTACAATCTTCAAGCTCACGTGTCTATATCTGCGTCCGCGTCCCCGCGGACACTCGAAATGCAGCAGGAGGAACTTAAGATGAAGCGTACGTATCAGCCTAATAAGCGTAAGCGTGCCAAGACCCATGGCTTCCGTGCCCGTATGGCCACTAAGGGTGGTCGTGCCGTGCTCGCCCGTCGTCGCGCCAAGGGCCGCAAGCGTCTCACTGTCTAGCAGCGATACACACATCTCGCATGAAGACTATTAAGTCTCGGCAAGATTTCGAGCATGTGTTCAGTCAGGGGCGTCGTTTCAATCACCCTCTGATTCGAATGACCATATGTGAATCGGTTGGCGAAGGCGACTCCGGAAGGGTCGCCTTCGTTGGTGCTAAGCGACTCGGTTGTG
This sequence comes from uncultured Collinsella sp., assembly GCA_928722055.1. GTDB lineage: Bacteria > Actinomycetota > Coriobacteriia > Coriobacteriales > Coriobacteriaceae > Collinsella. The sequence goes on along the minus strand of CAKMWN010000002.1, from coordinate 2,144,322 downwards.
CCGTCGTGCGCAACCGATCTAAGCGTGTGATGCGCGAGGCCGCCCGCAGCTGCGGATTTCCCGTTGCGGGTTATGACATCATCTTGTTTGCAACTCCCAAGACGAGGGTTTCTTCGCCGCAGGAGATGGACAAGGCGTTGCGTTCGCTTATGAAGCGCGCCGGCGTTGCCGGGGAGGAGCGATGAGCAATCACGTTTTGCGACGTGTTGCCATCGCTCCTATTCGCATATATCAACAGGTTATTTCGCCCTTATTGCCTGACGCCTGCATTTATTACCCAACGTGCTCGCAATACGCCATCCAGGCGATTGAGAAGCACGGTGTTTTGAGAGGCTGCTGGCTTGCCGTGAGGCGCATCGCTCGTTGCAATCCCCTGCACGTCGGCGGTTATGACCCTGTGCCCTAGCGGGCACTCGCTATCGGAGGAAAACTTACATGTGGGATTGGATCGTTAACATCCTTTTCGAGCTGCTCAAGCTCATCCAGACCTTTGCGGTCGACTGGGGCCTGTCCATCATCATCCTGGTGGTCATCATCCGTCTGCTGCTGACGCCGCTCATGCTCAAGTCGACCAAGTCGACGGCTCGCATGCAGGTGCTGCAGCCCAAGATGCTCGAGATCCAGGAGCGTTATGCCGACGATCCCCAGCGTCAGGCCGAGGAGATGCAGAAGTTCTACAGCGAGAACAAGTTCAACCCCATGGCTGGCTGTCTGCCGCTGCTGATTCAGATGCCTATCCTGTTCGCCCTGTTTACATTGCTGCGCAACCTGCCGCAGTACTTTAACGACGGCACGTTCTCGTTCTTCAACATCCTGCCCGACCTGACCACCACGCCGAGCGCTTCCTTTGCCGATGGCTTTATGGTTGCACTGCCTGCGCTGGTTTGCCTGATCCTGTTCGCCGTCCTGACCCTGATTCCGCAGCTCTATATGTCGCGCAACCAGACCGGCCAGCAGGCTCAGAGCATGCGTATGATGGCCGTTGTCATGACGGTCATGATGCTTTGGATGGGCTGGAGCCTTCCCGTTGGTGTTCTGCTGTACTACGACGTCTCGTCTGCTTGGCAGGTTATCCAGCAGATTTTTGTGACGCAGAAGGTCATCGACAAGGCGAAGGCCGATGAGGAGGAGCGTCTTAAGAACGCTCCGCTGCAGGTTGAGGTCACTCGTCGAGAGAAGAAGCCGCGCCCGCACAAGAAGAAGTAACGGGATATCAATCTTATTTAGGTACCTAACTTTTGGAGTACGTTATGTCTGAAGAGATCATCGAGGATATGCTTGAGGAGGTTGCCCCGCAGGTCGCGGGCGATTATCCCGAGATTGCACAGCGCTACAAGGCTGGTGAAGAGCTGACCGATGAGGAGCTCGACACCATTGCCGATGTTGCGATTTCCATCCTGCGTTCCATCCTTTCGCACTTCGATGCCGCCAACTCTCCTATCGATGAGTATGAGGGCGACGAGGGTGAGCTGATTTTGGATGTAACGGCTCCCGACCTTGCTGTTCTCATTGGCCGTCATGGTCGCACCCTTGATGCCCTTCAGGTTATGTTCTCTTTGCTGGTGAGCCGCAAACTTGGCTTTAGGTATCCGGTTGTAGTGGACGTAGAGGGATACAAGAGTCGCCGTCAGGACAAGGTTGCTTCCATGGCTCAGTCTGCTGCCGAGCGTGCCATCCGCACTCATAAGAGTGTTTCGCTTCCGCCCATGAATGCCTACGAGCGTCGACTGGTTCACATTGCACTTCGTGGCAATGATGCCGTCGATACTCATTCTGAGGGTTCTGACCCTGATCGCCATGTGGTGATTGTTGCTCGATAATCTTCTCGAGCTTATGCTAAGGGGACGTGGTTTCCACGTCCCCTTTTTTTGTCAAAAGTTCTCGATACACTGATTTTTGTCAGAAAGGAGCTTTCGTTGTTAGTACTTACTGATCAGCAGGCTGACGAGATGTTGAGTCGTCTAACTTCCTATTGCAAAGAGTATTCCTTGAGCGTAACTGATGTTGAGCTGAGGAAATGTATTCAGCATTTGGATTTGGTTCTAGAAACAAATAAGACAACCAATCTCACCCGTATTCTTAACGTAGAAGATGCTGCAGTACTTCATATCCTCGACTCACTTGTTTTGCTCCCCTATATCAACAAGGCTCCTGAGGGAGCTTTGCTCGATATGGGAACAGGTGCGGGCTTCCCTGGTATTCCATTAACCATAACCACGCATCGTAAAGCTACTTATATTGACTCTGTTGGCAAGAAGGTTGATGCGGTTAATTCCTTTGTCCATGCTCTTGGATTGAAACATGCTCATGCGGTTCATGATCGTCTTGAAGAATATGCTCGAAGCCATAAGAAGCAGTTCTCTGTTGTAACTGCCCGCGCACTGGCCCCTTTACCGATTCTTGTTGAGTATGCGGCTCCGTATCTGAAGGATGGAGGGCTATTTGTTGTAACCAAGGGCAATCCTTCGGATGAGGAGCTAGCTTCCGGCATGTCAGCAGCTAAGATTTGCGGCTTCACTTTGCTTCTGAATGACGCAATTGATTTGCCTGAAGGCTTGGGTCACAGGGAGTTCATTGTTCTTAAGAAGAGTCATCCAGCATCCGTCTCATTGCCTCGTGCAAATGGCGTGGCAAAGAAGAATCCGCTTGCCTAGATGTTTCACGTGAAACATAATGGATACTAACAACTTGCAGTGTTTCACGTGAAACATGGCGGTTGATATCGATTCGGAATGTTTCACGTGAAACATCCTCCGTTTGACAGCTTTAATACTCACCAGGAGGGACCGTGGGATTTCGCGACGTTAAGCGTTCAAAGAGCGCAAAAGACACGCGTATCATTGCAATCATCAATCAAAAAGGCGGCGTCGGTAAGTCAACGACGGCTGTAAACCTTGCAGCAGCACTGGGTGAGCAGGGTCGTAAGACACTGATTGTCGATTTTGATCCGCAGGGAAACAGCACCAGTGGATTCGGAATTGAAAAAGAAGACCTTGATCACTGCATTTATGATGCATTGTTGAATGATGTGCCGGCAGAATCACTTGTTCTTGATACAAATTGCAAAAAGGTATTCGTAATTCCAGCTACAATTCAGCTTGCAGGCGCTGAAATTGAGCTCGTAAGCGCAATTGCACGTGAAACCCGCCTCAAAGATTTGCTTGAGCCGATTCAGGACGAGTTCGATTTTATTTTCATTGACTGTCCTCCTTCGCTCGGCCTGCTTACTATCAACGCTTTGACCGCAGCAGACAGCGTTTTGATTCCGATCCAGTGCGAATATTACGCACTCGAGGGCGTTACGAAGCTGCTTGAGTCAATGAAGATGGTCAAATCAAGGCTGAACAAGGGCTTAGACACCTATGGTGTGCTTATGACCATGTATGACTCGCGTACTTCACTATCGAATCAGGTTGTTGAGGAGGTTCAATCGTACTTTGGTGATAAGGCGTTTAAGACGCTAATCCCCCGTACGGTTAAAATCTCCGAAGCTCCGTCTTTTGGAGAACCAGTAATTACCTATGCACCTCAAAATAAGGGTGCAAAAGCATATATGAACCTTGCAAAAGAGGTGATCAAGCGTGCCTAGTGTAAAGAAACGTGGCGGATTGGGACGTGGACTGAATGCTTTGGTCTCAGAGGCCGAGTATGAGACCGGCGGTTCGGCTGCATCGGCTTCAAATGCTGCATCTGAAACAAAACTACCTATTGAGGATATCGTTCCCAACCCTAATCAGCCGCGAATTCACTTTAACGAAACTGAACTTCGCGAGTTGAGCGAGTCAATCCAAGAACATGGCGTTTTGCAGCCGCTTTTGGTTCGCAAGCATGGAAACGGCTATGAGATCATCGCTGGTGAGCGTCGTTACCAGGCGTCAAAGCTTGCTGGCCTTGAAGAATTGCCAGTCATCATTAAAGAGGTAAATGATGAAGAGATGCTGGCTCTTGCTCTTATCGAAAACCTTCAACGTTCAGATCTGAATCCCGTCGAAGAGGCTAAGGGCTATCGACAGCTCATCGATGCCAGCGGTATGACCCAGGAGGCATTGTCGAAGGCAGTAAGCAAGTCACGCTCTGCAATTACAAACTCGCTGCGTCTTCTCGATCTCCCCGAAGTAGTTCAGCAGATGATTTTTGAGGGTAAACTTACTGCTGGTCATGCACGTGCGATTCTTGCAGTTCCCTATGAGGATGCTCGAATTCGACTTGCAGAGAAGGTTGTTGCAGAGGGCCTTTCCGTAAGAGCGACAGAAAATCTTGCTCCGTTGTTTTCTGCCGGAGAGACACCTAAGACGCCGAGGCCTGCAACCCCTCAGTCTTTTAAAAAGGCAGCCCGCGTGCTTCGTCAGGTTTTTAATACCAACGTGCGTGTGAAGAGCTCGCGTGGAAAGAATAAGATTGAGATTGAGTTTAAAGACGAGGAAGAGCTCTCTCGTATTCTTGGCGAAATGATTCAGTTTGATCAAGGAGGCCAAGATGAGGAATAGAATTTTAACTGCGATTGCATTGGCGACGACTGTCGCGGCTGGTGCCTTTGCTGGCTATAAGATCGCGACAGACGATGAACTTCGAGGTCGTTTGCTTCGTAGTGCGCAAGATATTGTCGATACATCCAAGAAGAAAATGGATGTTATGACAGAAGATGTTGCAATGCGTACTGCTCAGGTAACGAAGAATCCCAAGATTAATCAGGGTTGGGTCAGCAACCAATGGGAAAATGTAGGCTATTAGGTACCTAACAATTACTTAGCATATTGTGATGGGTCCTTGTCTGATTCACGAGACAAGGACCCCTTATTTTGGCCGTAAAAATGGGACCAGTAGCAGCTGATTCAAAATTAAGGTCAATAAATGAAACGACCCCGGTTGCATATCCTGCAACCGGGGTCGTTCGATGTTTCACATGAAACGTTTTGGGGTGCGACTCCCCTATGCGTTTTTCTGAACTTTAAAGCGCTGCTTCAGCTGTCCGCAGGCGGCGTCAATATCGTTACCACGGGAGTTACGAATCGTTGTCTCGATGCCACGGGACTCAAGGCGACGCTGAAGATCCTCAACCTTATGAATCGGCGACGGCTTGAGCGGGCTACCCTCGATGTCGTTAAGCTGAATGAGGTTAACGTGGCACAGCGTTCCCTCGCAGAAGTCGCAGAGCGCCTGCATTTCCGGATTCGTATCGTTGACGCCTTCGATCATGGCATACTCATAGGTTGGGCGGCGGCCGGTCTTCTCGGTGTAGAGCTGAAGCGCTTCGTGAAGGCGAAGCAGCGTGTACTTCTTAACACCGGGCATGAGCTTATTGCGCGTCGACTGGATGGCGGAATGCAGTGAAACAGCAAGCGTGAACTGCTCGGGGATGTCGGCAAATTTGCGAATACCGGGAATAACGCCACTGGTAGAGACGGTGAGGTGACGAGCGCCGATACCGATGCCATCGGGGTCATTGAGGATTCGCAGCGCCTTGAGAACCTCGTCGTAGTTGGCAAACGGCTCGCCCTGGCCCATGAAGACAACGCTCGTGGCGCGCTCGCCAAAGTCGTTGGATACATGAAGTACCTGGTCGACGATCTCTTGAGCGGTCAGAGAGCGCTTGAGGCCGTTGAGACCGGTAGCGCAAAAGGCGCAGCCCATGCCACAGCCAGCTTGGGTAGAAACGCAGACGGAAAGCTTGTTACGACGGGGCATGCCGACAGTCTCGACGGAAACGCCGTCGTGGTACTCGAGCAAATACTTGCGAGAGCCATCTTTGGAAACCTGCTTGGTTAGTTCAGTCGGCGTGTCAAAGGCAAAAGCCTCTTTAAGCTGCTCGCGGAAAGCCTTAGGAAGGTTTGTCATATCGTCAAACGAACAAACGTTCTTCTCAAAGACCCATTCGATGAGCTGCTTCGCGCGGAAGGCTGGCTGGCCAAGTTCGGCCACGAGCTCGCGAATATCGTTTTGGCTCAAGTCGCGAATGTCCTGAGATTTAGTCCTGGGATTCATGGAAGCCTTTCGATTTTGGGGAAACGTAGAGGGTATCGCTACAATATGGTATCAGCTGCAGAAATTATAGAGGAGGAGTCTGCCCATGCCGGGTAAAAGCCTAGAGAACATGCACGTAGCGGTCTTGGCGGGCGGTCATTCCGCTGAGCGCGAGATCTCGCTCAATTCGGGAAAGAACGTCGTGGTTGCCTTGAAGGAGGCCGGCTACACTTCGGTGGAGCTGCTCGACACGGCTGCCGATGATTTTATGGTAACCATGGCGACCGGCGGCTTTGACGTGGCGTTTATCGCCATGCACGGTGCCGGCGGCGAGGATGGTGCCATGCAGGGCGCCATGGAGACCCTGGGTGTCCCCTACACGGCCTCGGGCGTGCTTGCCAGCGCCTGCGGTGCCGACAAGGAGGTCTCTAAGCTCTTGTACGCCAAGGCGGGCATCCCCATTGCCCCCGGCCTCGCGCTCGAGGTGGGCGATGAAGTCGATATCGATCATATCGTCGAGGTTTGTGGCGAGCGCTGCTTTGTGAAGCCGGCCGTCAACGGTTCCAGCTATGGCATTTCCCTGGTCCATGAGCCCTCCGAGCTGCCCGCGGCAATCGCCAAGGCGTTTGAGTACGGCGACAAAGTGCTGGTCGAGAAGTGTATCGAGGGTACCGAGATCACCGTCGGCGTGTACGGCGAGGACGACGTGCGCGCTCTGCCGATTGTCGAGATTCGTAAGCCCAAGGACTGCGAGTTCTACGATCTGGACGTGAAGTATGTCGACCCTACGGACATCCATCGCATTCCGGCGCAGATTTCACCCGAGAATTACACTCGCGCTCAGGAGCTTGCCTGTGCCGCTCACAAGGCCCTCGGTTGCCTGGGCATCTCGCGCAGCGATTTTATCGTGAGCGAGGACGGCCCCGTTATCCTCGAGACCAATACCATTCCCGGCATGACCGATACGTCTCTGTATCCGGATGAGATCCGCCACACCGACGACATGACGTTCCCGCAGGTCTGTGACAGCCTGATCCGTATGGGCCTTCGTCGAGCGGGCATTGCATGCTAATCGAGGACGCGGTTTCGTCAGGAACGCCGCAGTTTGTCATCGACTCCTATGCCACGCTTGCCGAACGCGCCAAAACGCAGTCCTTCGGCCTTATCGAGGAAGATGTGATCGTCCTCGATACCGAGACCACAGGTCTTTCGGTGCAGGACAACGAGCTGATCGAGATCTCGGCGGCCCGTCTTTCGGGCCGCGAGATCGTCGACCGCTTCGATACCTTCGTGCATCCCAAGCAGCTGATTCCCGCCGAGATTACCGAGCTCACGAGCATTACAAATGCCGATGTGGCAGATGCCCCGTCGGCCGTTGAGGCCGTCGCCGCTCTCGCCGATTTTGTCGGTGGTTGCCCGGTGATCGCACATAACGCCACGTTCGACCGCTCGTTTATCGAGTCGGTCAAAGGCGGCGTCAACGTGAGCGATATTTGGATCGATTCGCTGGCGCTGTCGCGCATCGCGCTTCCACGCCTGGCCTCGCACAAGCTGTCTTTTATGGCCGATCTGTTTGGCTGTGACTCGGTATCACACCGTGCCAATGCCGACGTCGACGCCCTGTGTGGCGTATGGCGCGTGTTGCTCGTGGCGCTCACCGACTTGCCCCAGGGCCTCATGGCGCGCCTAGCCGACATGCATCCGGATGTGCCTTGGTCCTATCGTCCTATCTTCTCATTCTTGGCAGGGCAGAACCCTGGTTCTATCTTCTCTCTCATCGCCGCTCGTGCTGACGTTCTCAAGGCCGATCGTGCCGACGATCGGGTGGACGCCGACGAACTGCCGGTACTCAAGATGCCGAGTCGTGAGGAGATTGAGGCGGACTATGCGCCAGGTGGCCTGGTCAATCGCATGTATCCCACTTACGAGCCGCGTGATGAGCAGATCGCGATGGCGCTCGAGGTCCGCGATGCGCTGGTCACGGGCACTCATCGTGTAATTGAGGCGGGCACGGGCGTCGGCAAATCGATGGCCTATCTGGTGCCTTTTGCCGAGGCAGCGCGCCGTAACAACATCACGGTTGGTATTGCGACCAAATCGAACAATCTTGCTGACCAGCTCATGTACCATGAGCTGCCAAAACTTGCCGAGCAACTGGACGGTGGTCTGTCATTTTGCGCTCTCAAGGGTTATGACCACTATCCGTGCCTGCGCAAGCTTGAGCGCATGAGCCGCAGCCAGGTCGAGATTACCACCAAGCGCGATCCGGCGGACACGCTCACGGCGGTCGCGGTCATTATGGCGTACGTCTGCCAATCAGCCGATGGCGACCTCGACTCGCTCGGCATTCGGTGGCGCAGCGTCAACCGCCCCGACTTTACGACGGCCTCGCGCGAGTGTGCTCGTCGCCTCTGCCCGTTTTTCCCTGATAAATGTTTGGTCCACGGCGCTCGCCGTCGTGCGGCGCATGCCGATGTGGTGGTCACCAACCATTCCCTGCTGTTCCGCAATGTCGCGGCCGAGGGCAGGATTTTGCCTCCGATTCGTCATTGGGTAATCGACGAGGCCCATTCCATCGAGCGCGAGGCGCGCCGTCAGTGGGCGCGCGTGGTGTCGGCGGACGAATCACGCGTTCTGTTTGAGCGCCTGGGTGGCTCGAGCACCGGTGCGCTAAGCCAGGTTTCCCGTGATTTGGCAACCTCCGAGGGCTCTACGCTCTATCTGGGCCTTACTGCCAAGGCAACGTCGACGGTTGCGCGCGCGAGCATGGCAATCGCCGACGTGTTCGATGGCGTTCGCGAGCTCGGTCGCCGTGCCCGTGGGGGTTATGACAATGCCAATCTATGGATTGGCCCCGAGTTGCGCGAATCTGACGACTGGCATGATTTCTTGCAGTCGGCCTACACTGCCATCGACGCATTGGAACAGGCTGACAAGAGCGTCGACGCGCTGGTACAAGCCGTCGCCGGCGACAAGCCCGAGGTTGTTGTCGACCTGGGTGATATCTCGCGCCGCCTGCACGAGCTGGCCGAGAACCTCAAACTCATCATTGATGGCACCGATGAACACTATGTGTATTCGCTGCAGGTCAATCGCAGGCTGCGTGCCGGCGGAGAGTCAATGACCGCAGAGCGCATCGACATTGGCGAGGCCTTGGCAACCGAATGGCTGCCCGAGGTTCACACGGCTATCTTTGCCTCGGCGACCATGACGGTGTCCAAAAGCTTTGAACACTTTAACCACGCGGTCGGCCTCGATCGCATCGGTGCTTCAACATCCTCATCGCTGCACTTGGACTCGAGCTACGACTTCGATTCGAACATGGCTGTAGTCGTTGCGGGCGATATCCCCGATCCGCGCGATCGTGAGAGCTATCTTACGGCGCTCGAGCGCGTGCTGGTCGACGCCCATCTTGCCATGGGCGGATCGGTGCTCACGTTGTTCACCAATCGGCGCGACATGGAAGACCTGTACGCCCGCGTTGAGCCCAAGATGGCCCGTGCGGGTCTGGAGCTCAACTGCCAGCAGCGCAACTCATCTCCTCGTCGCCTGCGCGACTGGTTTATCAATGAGCCGACCTCGTCGCTTTTTGCGCTTAAGGCCTTCTGGGAGGGGTTTGACGCCAGCGGCGAGACGCTGCGTTGCGTCATCATTCCCAAGCTGCCGTTCTCGAGCCCCACGGACCCGCTCTCGTGCGAGCGCAACCTGCGCGAAGACCGCGCTTGGGCGCGCTATTCGCTGCCCGAGGCGGTGCTCGAGGTTAAGCAGGCGGCCGGCCGCCTTATCCGCTCGTCGACCGATTGCGGCGTGCTGATTCTGGCCGACCCGCGCCTGGTGACGAAGGGCTACGGAAAGAAGTTCTTAACGTCGCTGCCCACGAGCTCCTACCAGCGCATCGAATCGGCGCAGATCGGTCACTATCTGCAACTGTGGCGCGCACGTCACGAGCGGCGGCGCTAAAGCGGACAGACGAGGGTTTTTGCCATATCGCACAGACGCTTTGACAGGGCGGGGTCATCCAAGATGCGGATGGCTCCGCCCGCTGCGATTACCTGGCTCAGTAGCCAACGCTCGGAGCCGTAATGCACGGTTACCGTTGCCGTGTCTGCCCCGCTGTGCTCGATTAGAGTGATGCCGGCCCAGTCCAGATGCTCCGCCATATCGAATGGCATCAAGAGCTTTGCGCTACGCTGTGTCCGGGCAAGGGAATCGCGGAGGGATGCGACGTCCGGTGTGTGAGGCACGACGGAGTCTTCCGTCAAGGTGAGTCCCTCGATTTTATCCATGCGATAGGTGCGCTGCTCATCGACCGCGATGTCCCAGGCAATCAGGTATGTTTGGTCGCCGTTTACCGTAATGCGCAAGGGGTCGACCAGACGCTCGCGTGGCCGCGCATCGTCCATCGAGCGATACGAGATGCGGCAACGAACACCGTCCTGAATGGCGCAGCTCAGCTGCTGCCAGTGCGACCCGTGGTTGACGGTGTCAAAGACGCGCTGGTTATAGCCGAGCTCTTCGGGCAGAAGGGCATGTCGAATCCGAGCTGCCGTCTGCGGCTCGATTCCCAACGATTCAAGTTCATGGTTGAGCACAGCGCCCTCGGCGGCACTCAGGCGCAATGGTAGCACGCGCCCGGCGTCACCAGTGAGGGCCACGCGCTCGCCGCGGCATTCGCAGATGATGCGCGCGCCCGATTCTCGGTCCGCGAGCGTCGAGACGATCTCGAGAATCTCGTCGAGCGACGCCCCCGTGATGTCAAAGCGGCTGCAAATCTCGGTTCGTGTCATGCCGCTCTCGCCGGCGGCGTAGAGGGCCTCCATGATGTCGATGGCGCGCGAGAGTCTCTGCTCGCTGGTGAGTTTACGCACGGGCATGCTCGTGCACCGTCCTTTCAATGAGGTGGTTCCACGCCTGCTTGAGCGATTTGGGGGCCATGGGCCTCATGCCGTCCATGGCGTGGGCCATGCAAAATGAGGCGGCGGCTTCAAGGTCACGCACGTCAACGGTCCAGGTCCATCCCGCATCGGTGTGTGCGAGCTCACCTCGCCCGCGCGTGAGGCCGTTGATCATATCGATCTGCGTCTGAGGACCGAACGAGAACGTGGCTGCAACGGGCGGTCGGTCGGCAAAATCGAATTCAAAGAACAGATAGTCGTTGAGATTGAAGTCCGCAGGGATGGCGTAGGCCTTCGAAGGACGCCAAGCGCGAACGATACGGTCGCAGCGGAATGTCCTGATGCCGTCGGTGACATTGTCGAGGCCGCAGAAGTACGCCACGCCCTCGCGTTCGAACATGCCGTAGACGCAGACGGTACGTTCTTTCTGCTCGCCGCATCCGTTCTGATATAAAAATCGCAGCGCGCATCGCTCGGCAAAGGCGCTCCATACCGCATCGACGGTGGGAGAGCGGCGGATTGGTGCTTCGTCCACCGTCGTCCTACCGGTGAGATAGGCAATCTTGGAGCGAATATCGGCAAGCGGTGCGGCAAAAGTGGATGAGCCGGCCGCTAGTGTCTGGTCGATGGCGTTGAGCAGGATATCGGCGTCGTCTGCGGTGATGAGGCCGCCTGCTGCAAAGGTGTGCTCGCGGTCGATTGTCCACGAGCTTTCCTCGGTCTCCTGCGCACCGGCGGGGCGAACCTCCTTGATTAAGATGCCACGCTCGAGCAGTTTGTCACGATCGCGCCGAAACTTGCGCTTATCCGAGTCGATGTTGCCGGAGCCATATCCCAGGTCGGAATCCAAGACGATCTGCTCGGTCGTCAGCGGTTCGGGGGAGCTGTTGAGCACAAAGAAAAGATTGAGGATGCGCTGAGCCGTTTTATCGAAACTGGGCTCCGAATTCCCCTTTTTAATTGTCGCGGTCGTGTCGCTTGCCGTCATAGAGTCCTCGCATGAGAAGGTGGTTTGCTGCCATGATTTTAATCCGATATGGAGATTAGGCTATATCCTTGTCCGCTCGGGGCGTTAAGATGGCCCGAATTCGGTCGTTTGCGCTCGCTCGGGGTATACTTTCGACTATATACGGTTCTAATGTGCATGCATTGGGCCTATTTGTCGGATTATGGATGTGGAGCGCACATGGCGAACACCCAGAACTATATTAACCACCTGCTGCAGAACACCGGCATTACGCCGGCATGCAGCGAAGAAGAGCGCTTGGCGGCCGAGGATATCGCTCAGATCTTCCGCAACCACGGCTTTGATCCCGAGGTTCAGGAGTTCAATGCCCCGGCGCCCAGTAGGTTGGCATTTGCCGTTACCGGTATTCTTGCGTTTGCCGGTGCCCTGCTGATGGGCATCGGTGGCGGTATCGGCTTGGTCGGCACCTTGCTGGCCATTGTCGGCGCCGTTCTTTACGTGCTCGAACGCACAGGGCACCCCGTGGTTTCGCGCCTGGGCAAGACGGGCGTGAGCCAAAATGTCATCGCCTACCACAAGGCCTCGGGCCCGCTCGCGTCTCCGCGCAACCGCCCGGTGGTCGTTGTCGCACACTACGACTCTCCCCGTGCTGAGCTGCTCGCCCGCGAGCCCTATGCTTCGTATCGTGCGCTCATCGCCAAGCTGTTGCCCGTTGCCACGGTTGCCCCCGCTGCCGTTGCCATCCTGCGTATCCTGCCGCTCCCCGGCGCGCTCAAGGTTCTGCTGTGGATTGTCGCGATCCTCGCTTCCCTCGTTGCACTTGCCAACGCGGCAAACATCATCTCTAACCGCCATATTCTTCCCTATACGTCCGGCGCGGTGTGCAACAAGTCCTCTGTCGCCGCTATGCTCGGCGTTATGGACAACGTTGCTCCCTTCCAGGGCGAAAACGAGTTTCCCGACGATGTTCCGTTCGATACCTATTTTGGGGAGCAGAAGCGTCGTGCCGAGGAAATGGCGCGCGCAGCGGCGGAGTATGCCGCGGCCCAGCAGCAAAACGACTACGGTAACACCATCGAGTATGAAGAGCCTACCTACGCTGAGGACGAGTTCGGTCAGCCGATTGCTCCCGACGCTCAAACCGAGCCCGAACAGGGCGAGGCTTTCGACGAGCAGATCGAGGGCTTTGAGGGTGCGTCTGCCGACGAGACGCTGATTGGCGCCATTGTGCCCGAGGATCAGAATCAGGCTGTCCAGGCCGAAGAGTTCAATGACGAGGTTTCCGCTGCCGAGCCGGTGGAGGAGCCTGTCGCGGCCGAGCCCGAGCCCAAGCTCTATCGCAATGCCGCCGGCAACATCCGCTTTGGTTCGGATGCCATCCGTGCGCTCGGAATGCTTCCCGAGTCCTGCACGCTCGATTACGAGGAGGGCGAGGAGCCGACGTTTGAGCCCGAGCCTGCCCCCGTCGTGACTGCGCCTGCGCCCGTTGCCACCGTGGATGATGAGTCTGCCGCGGTTACCGCTGCCGAGCTCGAGGCGGTGTCTGCGATCGATCTCGCGGCAGGACTGGACATTTTGGCTCCCGCCGCGCCGGCGCAAGACGTTGCGGACGAGTCTGACGACGATTACGTTGAACAGCCGAGGCGCGTGTCTTACGAGAGCGATACTGATTTCTCGGCCGAGATTCCCGCGGCAACGCCCCATGCCGACATTGCATCCGCGTTCTCGTCGATTGGCGCCAGCGCTTCCAACTTCTTTAAGGGTGCGCTTGCAAAGGGCAAGAAATTTGTCGACGATTTCGAGGAGAAGCGCGCTGCCGCACGCGAGGCTGCCGAGCAGGAGGCTATCGCTCAGCAGCAGGCGGCCGAGGCGGCACGTGAGCGCGCGGCGCAAGAGTTCGAGCAGAACGAGGCTATGCAGTCCGTACCCGTCGACGCTGCCGAAGCTACAACGTCTTTCGAGGCTCAGCAGCACGTCGATAGCACCATGTCGTTTGATGCCGCGCAGTTCGATTCCACGATAACGTTTGAAAAGCAAGGTACCGCGATTGCCGAGCCCCTTCCTGCTTCCGATGAGCAGGACGACGCGGCGGGCGATGGCGAGCCCATTGATGCTGCCGAAATTCAGGATGCGACCGAGGACGAGCCCGTCGAGGTCAACTCTGACGAAGAGCAGTACGCGGCAGCCGAGCAAGATGATTCGACCGAGGTCGAGCAGGAGGAAGTGTCTGCGGTTTCCGAGGCTCCCGAGACAGATGAGTCGAGGCCTTACTCCACGCAGATTTTCACCATGCCGACTCCGAGTGGTTCCGGTGCCACGGTTGCCAATGTCGCTCCCACCCAGGACGAAACGGTCGATTCCCTTATGGCCCAGATTTCCTCCCAGGCATCGCCGCGTCCGCAGATGAATGTTCCCGATCCGGCGTCGGCACCGTCGCCTGCGCCCTCCTCGTCTCCGCTGGCTTCGGTCCCCGATCCATCGCTGCCGTCGATGAAGCAGGCAAACGTTGCGTCTCGCACGTCGCTGTTCGACCTTCCCGATCCCTCTGCCCAGGTCAACGACCCCTTTGCTACTGCTCAGGGTCCCGAACCCACATCGGCACCCGTTGCGCCTCCTATGCCCGTTGCGCCGGGCGCGCAGCCGATCGAGACCATTTCAGCTCCCGCCCCGGCGGCACCCAAGTCTCGTAAGCGCGGCCTGGGTGGCCTGTTCGGTCGTAAAAAGAAAAACGAGCAGGACAGCATGAGTGGCTGGCTGGGCGTCGAAGACGATTACGATGCCAAGAAGTCCGGTCGCGGTATCGGTTCGTGGGATAACTTCGAGGACGATAACGATGGCTGGAAGGGTGGCGCTACGTCTTCCGATGGCGCTTCTTCCGAAGATATGCTCTCGGCTGTCGCCTCTATGGGCGATGATGAGCTGCTCGGTCACGATATCTGGTTTGTGGCAACGGGCGCCTCGGATTGTGATGGCGCCGGCATGAAGGCCTTCTTGGCTTCGCATCGCGATAAGCTCCGCGGCGTATTCTTTATCAATCTTGAATCCGTCGGCGCCGGTAGGCTTTCGGTGGTGACGGTTGAGGGCGAACAGCAGCTGCTCAAGGGCGATCGCCGCATCATGAACCTGGTCAGCAAGGTGTGCAAGTCGTTCCATGTCGATTGTGGCGCGCTCGAGATGCCCTATGCCAAGACCGATGCCTATGCCGCGCTCGAGGCGAGCCGCCGAGCCCTCACTATCGCCGGCGTGGACGGCACGCGTCTGGCTTGCGCTCGTACCGAGGACGACCTGCCCCACAATGTCAACCCGACGAACATTGCTACGGTATCCGAGGTCGTGACCGAGGTTATCCGCCGTTCGTAGACGGAGCTCTAAGGAGTCAACGTGTTTTCGTATATTAAGCGCCATTGGCCTGTCTACGTGATTTTGACCTTGATTGCCATTGCGTTAGGATTTGGGGCTGCCTACATCGTGGGTGCAAAGGGTTCGACCCCCGCCTCCGCAATCAGCGAAGAGGTGGAGCAAGAACAGAGTACGGGTGCCGATGGGATTCCTGAGTCCGAGCAGGCAATCGTTGATGGTGGATCTTCGTCTGCAGAGTAGATACGGCGATTTACATGATTGAAAGCGGGTGAGCCAGGGGACTGGCTCGCCCGCTTTTTCATCGCGCTAGCGCTTCTTTGGGATCGACCTAAGGCGAGCGAACCATAGGGCTGCGGCACCCGAGGTCAGGAGCGCGGTGATGCAAGCGGCGATGGGAACTGATCCTGTTGCCGGTAGGTCCTGCGGTAGGGTACAGCGTTGAATAACGCTGTCCTCGTCATGTGACTCAAGTTTATCGCCGCCACCATTGCGGCAAAGATCGACGCGCGCGCTGTTGGTGAGTGCGGTTTGGGGCGTATAAGCCGACGTCGCCTGCATGTGCACGATTGCGCCCCGAGCGTCTGTGCCAAGGATTGCTTTGGCATCGTCAAGGTCGTCGTGCTCATCTTTGAGATCATCGCGGGTCCAAGAATCCGCATCGCTTCGAGTCGTAAAGCCGGCGGCTACCGCACCGTATTCAATGCGAATGCCCGTTACGACGGTATTGGACGCAAGGTCGAGTTCTTTCGCCTCGAGTGTGGTGGATTCCGTGGTCGAGACATCCGCCTTCCAGAGGTGCCAGCCGTCGTAATCGACGAGGCGGCAATCCTCACCCAGACTTTCCTTTACTTCGTCGGACTCAAGCCAAGGATTTTCGTGCCCATCGTCAAGTGTCGCGTTTGCCGGCTCATCGACGTCTGTCGAGTCCAACGGCGTCGTGCGATACCACACGTTGCACAGACCGTTGAGGTCGCCGATGGCGACGGGGGTTTCGATTGAGACGAATCTCGCCGTATCGTCCTCGGCACACTCAAGATCATCGGTAATTGTAAACTCATCAACCCAGGTAGTTGAATCGTTTCGAGCGTCGATGGTATAGGAGAAAAGCCCATCCGTATTGGTTTGCATCGCGGCACGGTTTTTACCATCGCCGTTAGCCAACAGGCCCTTTTCGATAGGTTGGACAAGTTCCTGACGCTTGTCGACCTGCCCCTTGATCTCGATGGGCGCATCCTTCATCGCGACGGATTGGACTTCTCCCGTATCCTTTATTTCAAACGTTATCTCCTCGGCAAGGTCATAGGTCCGCGGAGACATCATTTCGCGCAACGAGTAGGTGCCGGGTGCAAGATGTTCGACGCGGTGTGGCTTGTCGGATGAGGTCCAGGAGTCTATTTCGGTTTTATCGGGACCATATAAGGTGAGCCGTGCGCCTTCTACTTCCTGCTCACCGCTTGCATCGACCTTGGAGATATCAACCTTGGTGTAATCGTCGGATACGTTAAGCCGTGCTTCTACAACGGGTGTTTTCTGGTCGGCATAAGTAAGGTCGACAATATGGGTTGTCTGATCGAGCAAGAAGCCTGCCGGCGCTTGAGTCTCGACAACCTCGTAGCGTGCGGTGCCAGATCCCAGTGGGAGGTTGTCCGCGCGTGCTTCTCCAGTTTCATCCGTCGTGACGGTAGCGACAGTCTCACCGTCGAGTGCGGCAATGCTACCGTCGGGGCGCACGATATCACCCGAGGCACGGATCTCAAAGATGGCGCCCGCGAGGCTGCTGCCGTCTACGGCATCGGTTTTAACGATCCTGATGTTTCCGGTCGCGGCGCGGTCATAATACGAGGCGATTGCAACGGGCGTTAGGTTCATGTCGGCGGGTATGTTTACCTCGATTTCTTCGCTGACAAGATAGGGCTCTTTGGCCGAGGTTTCGCGTACATAATAGGTGCCCGGCACGAGCGATTCTGGCAGTGTGACGGTCCCGGTCGCGTCAGTCGTAAAGGTGTCCATTACGTTATGTGCTGGATACCAGCAAGTTTGTGAGACAGGTTCGTGATTGCTGTCGAGGAGTTGGAAGGTGAATCCGGCTAGGGGAACAGAAGCGCCTGTTTGGGCATCGCGTTTTACAATCTGGAGATGCGTCGACAGAGCGTGGTTGTCCACGATATATTGAAGCTCGGCGCCGTCGGAAATCTGATTTGCCCCGACGGTCCATTCCCCTGCACGTTTAAAACCCTCGGGGACGGTTTCCGGAACCTCACGAACCGTGTAGCCGGCACGGTCGTATGGGACGGCTCCGTGGACACCGGCGGGTCGCTTGCCTGTGCCGAACCATGCTTCGGGCTGATCTTTGGTGGAGGCAAAGCCATAGATGTTTGTGGTCAGTGTGCCAACAACCTGCTGAGAGCTGTTGCTGACAACCTCAAAGACAACACCACCCGCCGGCTGCTCCAGGCCGGATTGGTCGCTATTGCCGTAATCCTTGAATTTGGAAATCTCAAGGTTAAACGCAATGGGGATATCGGAAACGCGAGATTCGATCTCGACCACGCCTGAATCGCCGAGCTGGTCGGCTCCAACGGTATAGGTCCAGCTGTCGTTGGATGGCAGGTAGCCCTCGGGGGCTTTTGATTCGTAGATGGTAAAGGTTCCTAAGGGGACATCGGCGAGGGTGGCCCGACCGCTTTCGTCGGTCGTGAGGATTTGTGCCCATCCAGGGGTTGATTGCGACACACACGTGAACTCTGCTCCTGCGAGCGAAGCTCCCACCTGGTGGCCGGCATTCGTCGCGGCATCGAGTTTTACGATACGCAGGTTGATGGTGCCGGGCTGTTCATCAATGGCGACCCGCCCGCCGTCATTCCCCGTGGTAAAGGCAATACGATCGTGGCGGGGGACATAGCCGGCCGGCGCCTTCGTTTCAACTAGGTAGTATGCCGTGTTGGGCAGAAGTGTTGCTTGCGCTCGACCGTTGCTGTCCATCTGGACGGTGCCGACATGCGCGCCGCTGGCGCTCTCAAAAATATCGAATGTTGCCCCGGTAAACTGATAGGTATTGTTTCCGCTGGTAATAACAGTGTTAGCAGACTGCTTTTGGAAGGAAACAGAGACCGCCGGCAGTACATAGAGCATGTCTTGACGTTTGCTGCCGCCCGATACGGCTCCTAGATAGCGCCGCGCGCGGTGCGGAGCGGCTTTGATGCTTCCTGATTTTGCGTTGTCGTGGAGCCACCGCGCAGCCGCCACGACTTCATTGTCGGCGGTAAAGTGCCCGCTCTTGGTTTTGCCCTGAGCGGTCGTGTAGGAATAGGTACCGTCGACATGGGTAGTGCCGTTGAGCATCCATACGGCAAGCTGGGTTGCGGCGCGGGCGCGATCGGGTGAAAGATGGTAACCGCCAAACGACGTGGCGGTAGGATATCCGTGACAAACGATTGCCGCGAACTCGTCGTCGAGCCACACCCAGCCTTGATCAAAGTTGAGCCATGGGCCGCCCGGCTTGGTGGGGCCGGGGCGCTCCTGGTTCATGCAGTAGGCAATCGAGGCGTCTTGAGCTTCATACTTGCCGATGAAGAAGGGCCCACAATCATCGCTAATAGTGCGGAAGCCGAGTTGGTCGTAGCCATCGACGGCAAATGCGGCTCTCGGTGCCAGGCAGCCGAAAAGCAGGAAGAGGAGCAGGAGCAGCGGACCTGTTGCGATTGCGCTGTGGACAGAGTGCGTGGGTGCGTTGGACATGGCTGCTCCTTATCCCTCGTGCGCCGCATGGGGAGGCTGCGACGCGTAGGATGAGGCTACCCCCGAGGTTCATGCGGGTAAGTACCGGAGCCTGACCAAAAGCTTGCCCAATTCCTGACAAATTGAGCTCAAATACAACAATCAAGCAAAAGCGCAGGTAGAAGATAAGGGGAACAGGAAGTCAAAGGTCCTCGTCTCCACAATTGACGCGATTTTCAAACGAATCTCCACAGCTAAAACAAGCATCGCCACCCTTGTATCGAACAAGACAACCGCGTTATACTATCCCCCACATATGCGGGCATCGCCAAGTGGTAAGGCATCAGCTTCCCAAGCTGACACTCGCGGGTTCGAGTCCCGTTGCCCGCTCCAGTTAAGAGTACAAGCACGGCACCATCACGGTGCCGTGCTTTTTTCAATAAAGTGCCGGGACTCGAACCCGACAGGGTGCGAGCGTTAAGCAAACGCGAAGCGTTTGTAGCGAGCAGGCGAAGGCGCCGACAGGCGCCTGAAGCCGGTGCGGATTTGCGAAGCAAATACGCGGACGTCCCGTTGCCCGCTCCACCGAGCGCGGAAGACCTCGGGACGGCCAATTCAACAAAGTTTTCCCCATCGTCTCCGTGAATCCGAGGAGATCGACCGCAGCCGGTGCGTATTTGCGAAGCAAATGCGCGGACGTCCCCATGCTCGCTCCAATTCCAAAATGTTAGGTTAATGCCTGCTGCCCATACTTGCACCTGCGCACGGTACAATGGTTGGGTTACGACCAACGTGCCAATAACCAAAAAGGAGCCGCTATGATCGATCGCTATACCCGCCCGGAGATGGGACACATCTTCTCCCTCGAGAACAAGTACGCCATTTGGCAGGAAATCGAGGTTCTGGCCTGCGAGGCCCAGGCGGAGCTCGGCAAGATCGGTATTTCCAAAGACGAGGCCCAGTGGATCCGCGACCATGCCAACTTTGAGAAGGCGAAGGTCGATGAGATCGAGGAAGTCACGCGCCACGACGTCATTGCCTTCCTGACCAACATGAAGGAATACATCGATGCCGATGTTCCCGAGGGCGACCCCAAGCCCAGCCGCTGGGTTCACTATGGCATGACCAGCTCGGATCTGGGCGACACGGCCCTGTGCTACCAGCTCACCCAGGCCTGCGACCTGATCATCGAGGACGTCAAGAAGCTCGGCGAGATTTGCAAGCGTCGCGCCTTCGAGGAGCGCAACACGCTCTGCGCCGGCCGCACTCATGGCATCCATGCCGAGCCGATGACCTTTGGCATGAAGTTTGGCTCTTGGGCCTGGGAGCTCAAGCGCGATCTGGACCGTCTTGAGGATGCCCGCAAGAACGTTGCCTTTGGTGCCATCTCGGGCGCTGTCGGCACGTACAGCTCCATCGAGCCGTTTGTCGAGGAATATGTCTGCGAGCACCTGGGCCTGGTTCACGACCCGCTGTCCACGCAGGTTATTAGCCGCGATCATCACGCCTACCTCGCCGGCGTTCTCGCCACCGCCGCGGCCACCTGTGAGCGCATCGCTACCGAGGTTCGCAATCTGCAGAAGACCGATACACTCGAGGCCGAGGAACCGTTCCGTAAGGGTCAAAAGGGCAGCTCCGCCATGCCGCACAAGCGCAACCCCATCACCATGGAGAAGGTCTGCGGCCTGTCGCGCGTCGTGAAGGCCAACGCGCAGGTTGCCTTCGACAACGTCGCCCTGTGGCACGAGCGTGACATTTCGCACTCCTCTGCCGAGCGCGTCGCCCAGGCCGACAGCTTCATCGCCCTCGACCACATGTTCCAGTGCCTCATTCGCGTTATCGACGGCCTGCAACTGTATCCCGCCCGCATGATGGCCAACCTCAATAAGACCCGCGGCCTCATCTTCTCTTCCAAGGTACTGCTCGCCCTCGTCGACACGGGCATCACCCGCGAGGACGCGTACGCCATTGTGCAGGAGAACGCTATGGCAACCTGGCACGAGGTACAGGATTGTGTCTCCGGCCCCACCTTTAAGGAGCGTCTCGAGGCCGACCCGCGCTGCACCGTCAGTCAGGAGAAGCTCGACGAGATCTTTGATCCGTGGGACTTCCTCACCCGTATCGACACGGTCTTTGATCGTCTGGAGCAGCTGAGCTTCGAGTAGGTTCGGGCATAACGTTAGCTTTTTAGGGCGCTTTGCTGGTAATGTGTGTTGCCGGCAAAGCGCCTCGTTGCATTTAGGGAAAGACGGGGATAATAGTCGTCTCGAATAACATTCTGAGAGGGGATCGCATGATTTCGTTTGATTACAAGCCTCAGGGCGTGTGTGCTCGCAATATTCACCTTGATCTTTCCGATGACGGCAACAAGGTGATGGGCGTTGAGTTTACCGGCGGCTGCGACGGCAATCTCAAGGCTATCTCCAAGCTGGTCGAGGGCGCTCCTGCCGATCGCGTAATCGAGGTTCTCGCCGGTAATACCTGCGGTATGAAAAAGACCTCCTGCGCCGACCAGCTTACACGCGCTATCGAGGCCGCTCGCACCGAGATCGCCTAATGGGTATCGCCGATCACATCAAGAACGGAATATCGCGTCGCGGCTTTGTACTCGGTGGGGCTGCCGCGGGCGCTGCCACGGTGCTTGCCGGATGCTCGAAAAAAACGGGCACCAGCGATGATGCCGCCGGCGAGCCGCAGGTTATCAAGGATGATTCCAAAATCATCTCGATTACGGATGAGTACGAGGCAGTCGACATCGATCTTGAGCCGGCGGCGTCGTGGACGCTGCCTCTGGGTACGCTGCTGTACTACTGCGACGGCGATTACGCCGCGGCAATGATGGCGCCCGCATCGGCACTGCACGCCAACACGCTCGGTGTGCTCAACCTGGGCGATGGCTCGCTTACCACATTAATCGAGGATCCTATCGAGGGCACGGGATATGCATTCTACGATGTCCGTGCCGGCGACGGCGTATTCGCGTGGGTTGAGATGAACTTTGCCAATTCATCGTGGAAGCTCTACGCTCAAAATCTGTCGGGCGCTTCGCTCTCTGGCGACGTGGTTGAGCTCGATCGAGGTGGCAAGGACTACGATCCGCCGCTGTTTACGGCGTTCGGGGCATCAGTCATCTGGTATAAAATGCCTTCGGCAGGCGGCAATAAAACGAGTAGTGATTCGTTTTGCTATCGTCGCTCGCTTGATGAATCCAAGGCCGAGGTAATTTGGAAATCGACGGGCCGCTTTGCATCGGCCCCGCGCGCGAGCGACGGCATTTTGACCATCTCGCCGCGTGTCCGCAACGACGAGGGCGTCTACTACGGCATAACGGCAATCGATCTGACCGACGGCAACAACACCAAACGTGCCCAGCTAGTCCTTCCCTCGTCAGTCTCGCCTTTCGAGGCCGTATATATGGGCGATACCTTCGTGTTTTCTATCGAGGCGGCCTATAGTGGCGTGGGCAGCCTGGGCAATATGGGCACATATATCGGTAATGAGGGAGGGCCGTACCTCTTCCTGTCCCGCGAGCCGCTCGCATGTGCGGCTGGCAAGAAGAATAAATACCTTGTTAAGGTACAGGCGTCGCATTTCCTGATCGACACCTCTGCCAAGACCTATGGCTCGCTGCTGTCGCCCGACCGCGCTTTGGAGTATGGCGATTATCCAGCTACGGCGGGAAAATCGGACTCATTCCTTACGTACGCCACGGTGCGCAACAGCCAGGGTATACCAGAGACGGTCACTGCACGTCTATTCTCTCTTTAAGCTTAGAGGGGTTAAAAAGGCGCCAACAGGGGAATAAACGCGTTGTAATTGTGAGTACCGCCCGCCGAGCTGCCGCGTCATAGCGGCATCCGGCGGGCTCAGGTGCGTTAAAATGGGCTTGTTCTTAGCTAATTGAGACAGGGGGGCCGTGTTATGGCTTCAGATGCAAAAAAGATTCTGCTGGTCGAGGATGAGAAGGCAATCCGTGACGCCGTCGCTGCCTATCTCGAGCGCGAAGGCTACTGGGTTGTGGGCGTCGGCGACGGCCAGTCCGCGATCGAGGAGTTCGAGAAGCATCAGTTCGACCTGGTCGTGCTCGACCTTATGCTCCCCAAGATTCCCGGCGAGCGCGTTTGCCGCACCATTCGCGATACCTCGGATGTCCCCATCATCATGCTGACGGCTAAGGGCGAGATCGAGGACCGTATTATCGGTCTTGAGCTCGGCGCCGACGACTATCTGATTAAGCCGTTCTCGCCGCGCGAGCTCGTCGCCCGCGTTCGCGCTCTGTTCCGCCGTGCCCATCAGGCCGACGAGCCCGCCGTCGAGGTACTCGACTTCGGCGATCTGGTCATCGATATCTCGGGCCACAAGATCTTGGTCGAGGGCAAGGAAGTCGATCTGACGGCTTCCGAGTTCAAGCTGCTCACCACGCTTGCCCGCCATCCCGGCCGTGTGTATAACCGCATGGAGCTGGTCGAGAAAGTGCTCGGGTATGACTTTGAGGGCTATGAGCGCACCATCGATAGCCACGTGAAGAATCTTCGCGCCAAGCTGGGCGATGATCCCAAGAAGCCCAAGTGGCTCTACACCGTCCATGGTGTCGGCTATCGCTTCGAGGCTCCGGCCAAGACCGATAAGTCGGACGAGAAATAGGGAAATCACATATGACACCTGCGCGCTTTGAAATCGGACAAAAGCACAAGCAGGAGAGCGAGGCGGGTTCCAAGGCTAGTTGGAACACGCCTCGTTCCGATTCACGGCCAACGATGAGCTATCCCTCGCGCATGGCACTTGCTTTTGCTCTGACATCGCTCATGACAGTATTGGTGCTGGTGGGCGTTGTCTCTGTTGTGTGGGGCACGGTCTTTTCGGATTACACACGCTCCAATATCGTCGAAATCGCAAATTCCGCTGCCGAGAAGTTGGCGACCTCATATGAGGAAAACGGCTCTTGGACCGCGGGAGAACTGCGCACGGTCGCAACGTCGAGTTTGGTTTCCGACGATCTGGGCATGCAGGTCGTCAATAAAAAGGGCGTGATCGTTTATGACGATTCCTGGCCCTCGGCAAGCGCCACCGCCGATGTACGCGAAAACCAGGCTACGACCGACGACACGAGCGGCAAGAGGGCATCGCATAGCCCGGTCTCGTCTGCTCCAACCGACTCCGATAGCGTTGCTAACGTCGAGATTGTAACGTCTTCCGGCGAGCATGTCGGACAGGTAAAGCTGTGGGCCATCGGCTCCGACGCTCTGCTCACCAAGGCGGACTCTGCGTTTAGGGAGAAGACCTTTAACGCCATGGCCCTCGCCGCGGTTGTTGCAATCTGCATTTCGGTCGTTATCGGATCGCTCGTGTCGCGCATGCTCACCAAGCCGATTCATCGCATCACCAGTACCGCAAAGCAAATCCGTGACGGCGACCTGTCGGCTCGCACGGGACTGCGCGGTGATGACGAGATCGATCAGCTGGGTGAGACCTTCGATGAGATGGCCACTTCGCTCGAGAAGGATATGAAACACGAGAAGCGCCTGACCTCAGACGTTGCACACGAGCTTCGCACGCCGCTTATGGCCATGCTCGCAACGGTCGAGGCCATGCAGGATGGCGTGTATCCCACCGACGATGAGCATTTGGAGACCGTTGCTTCCGAGACGCGTCGCCTGGCTCGTCTGGTGCAGCAGATGCTCGACCTATCGCGTATGGAAAACAGCACGGCTCCGCTCAATCTAGAACCGGTGGACATGGTTCCGTTCGTGCGATCGATTGTGAATGGCCAGGAGCGCCTGTTTGCCGACCGTGACCTGCGTTTGCGCTTTGCAGATGAGACGCAGGGCCACGATGACGTTGTCGAGGCAGATCCCGACATGATCACGCAATGTGTTATCAACCTCATGAGCAACGCCATGCGCTACACCCCCGAGGGCGGTTGGGTCGTGGTGTCGGTGCTCAGTGACCGCAGGCACGTCAGCATTGCCGTTTCTGATACCGGCATCGGTATTGCCAAGGACGATCTGTCGCGCATTTTCGGGCGGTTTTGGCGCGCCGATGCCAGCCGCGCCCGCGAAGCTGGCGGCCTGGGCGTCGGCCTCGCCGTGACCAAGCAGATTGTCGAGCGTCACCATGGCTACATATCCGTGGAGTCGGAGCTTGGAAAGGGTACGACTTTTACAATTCATCTGCCCCGCGAGCACACGGCAGACGCGGCATCTACTACAATGGAGCACTAGCTTTTCGCTATTCGGTGAAGGAGGGGCCGCGTCCCTGCCGCTCCGAGTTTGCGAAAACATGCGGGAAAGAACCCGCATTTCTGTCGTATTTAGGTAAGGAGTGACTCACGTGACAACGATGGAGCGTCGTCCGGATTCCCGTGGCAAGGTTCGTGATATTTACGATGCCGGTGAAAACCTGCTGATGGTCGCCACCGACCGCATTTCTGCGTTCGACTTCATTCTTCCCGACGAGATTCCGTTTAAGGGAGAGGTGCTCAATCGCATCTCGGCATTCTGGTTCGATAAGTTTGCCGACATCGTCCCCAACCATCTCGTTTCCATCGACCCGGCGGATTTCCCCGAGGAGTTTGCTGAGTATCGTGACTACCTCGCTGGCCGCGCCATGCTGGTTAAGAAGGCCCAGACGATTCCTATCGAGTGCATCGTCCGCGGCTATCTGACCGGTTCGGGCAAGAAGACCTACGACGAGAACGGCACCGTCTGCGGCATCCAGCTGCCTGAGGGCCTGACCGAGGCTTCCAAGCTTCCCGAGCCGTTGTTCACGCCGTCCACGAAGGCCGAGATCGGTGACCACGACGAGAACATCTCGTTCGAGCGTTGCTGCGAGATCGTGGGCGAGGACATCGCCACGCAGATTCGTGACCTTTCCCTCAAGATCTACAAGGCCGCTGCCGAGTACGCCGCGACCCGTGGCATCATCATTGCCGACACCAAGTTCGAGTTTGGTGTTATTGATGGCAAGGTCACGCTGATCGACGAGTGCCTCACGCCCGACTCCAGCCGTTTCTGGCCTGCTGCCAGCTACGAGGAGGGCAAGATCCAGCCTAGCTACGACAAGCAATTCGTCCGCAATTGGCTCAAGGCCAACTGGGATATGACGGGGGAGACCCCGCACCTGCCCGCCGAGGTCATCGATGGCACGTCCGAGCGCTATCGCGAGGCCTTCCAGATCATCACCGGCTCCCAGTTCACAAGCATGAAGGAGAACGCATAAGTGAGTACCCGTAGCGCCACGAACAAGCGCACGCAATCCCACGAAGTTACCGGGGTTGCGCGCAAGTCTGCCGCATCTGCTAAGCCCGCCTGCCAAGCAGCGAGCTCCGTTCGCGTCGTGCCGGCTTCGTCTAAGGCACGCCGCAAAGAGCTCGAGAAGGGCGAGAACCTCGAGGGCCTCTCTAAAGAGGAGAAGCGCGCCCGCAAGGCCAAGCAGCGCGCCAAGGAGGACCGCATCTATACGGTGTCGAATATCCTCCTCAAGCAGGACGAGGACTACACCAAGCGCCGTCGCATCTGGTGGATTGTGCTCGCCATTGGCATGGTGCTCGTCGTGGCAATTTGGGCCTCGCTGTACTTCGCTCCCGCTGGCATGGTGTCCAGCCCTGTCCAGATGGTCGGCATCGTTTTGTCCTATGTCATCATCCTAGGTGACTTTATCTACGACTTCGCTCGTATTCGTCCCTTGCGCAACATGTACCGCGCGCAGGCCGAGGGCATGTCCGAGAACAAGCTCAACGCTCTTATTGAGCGCGCGGCTGCCGAGGAGGACCAGAAGGACTCCAAGAAGAAGTAGCGTTTGCATACATACTTATCGCTAAGATATAAGGCGCGTCGTTTTTGCGGCGCGCCTTTTTACTGTTCTATAGATAGATGGAGTGGCACATGATTCGAGCTGCCCTGACGGTCGAAGAGGCTCTGGAGGGCATGAAGGCCCTGGAGCCCAAGATTAAAAACTACGCGCGCCTGGTCGTCCGCAAGGGCGTAAACGTCAAGCCCGGCCAGGAGGTCGTCGTTCAGTCTCCGGTCGAGTGCGCGCCGTTTGCGCGCGTGGTGGTCGCGGAGGCCTATGCTGCCGCCGCCGGCCACGTGACGGTCATTTGGGCCGATGATGCCGTGACGAGGCTCACGTACGAGCATGTCGAGAAAAGCTATTTTGAGCAGACACCCGAGTGGAAGCGCATGCAGCTGGATTCCTTGGCCCAGGATGGTGCCTGCTTTGTCTTTATCGAAGGTGCGGATCCTGCGGCCCTCAAGGGCATCGATCCAGCCAAGCCGGCCGCGGCATCAAAGGCGAGGAATACGCAGTGCAAAGTTTTCCGCCGTGGACTGGATTACAACATCAATCCGTGGTGCATCGCCGGCGCTCCGGTCGTGGCTTGGGCGCACGAGGTGTTCCCAGGAGACGCCGATGAGGTTGCAATCTATAAACTGTGGAATGCGATTCTGCACACCGCGCGCGCCGATGGCCAGGACCCGGAGAGCGACTGGGAACTCCATGACGCCGCATTCGAAAAGAACCTGCGTTTCCTGAACGACAATCGTTTCGACTACTTGCATTACACCGCGGCAAATGGAACCGATCTGACGATTGGCATGACGAAGGGTCACGAGTGGGCCGGCGGCAAGGGCAAGACGCCCGATGGACACCCCTTCTTCCCCAACATTCCCACCGAGGAAGTCTTCACCTCGCCCGATCGCATGCGCGCCGACGGTATCGTGTACTCGGCCATGCCGCTCATCCACCACGGCAATAAAGTCGAAGATTTTTGGATTAAGTTCGAGGGCGGCCGCGTGGTGGACTACGACGCCCGCGTGGGCAAGGCAACGCTTGCGAGCATTATTGACACCGATGAAGGTGCCGCTCATCTGGGCGAGGTCGCGCTCATTTCCAAGAACACTCCGATCCGCGAAAGCGGCGTTCTGTTCTATGACACGCTCTATGACGAGAACGCTAGCTGCCATCTCGCGCTAGGTGTCGGTTTCCCCGAATGCATCGAGGGTGGGTATGACATGTCCAAGGAGGAGCTCCTGGAGCATGGCGTTAACGTCTCGAGCACGCACGTCGATTTTATGATCGGCACGGACGACATCGATATTACGGGCATTACGCCTGATGGACGTGAAGTTGTGATTTTCCAGAACGGCCAATGGAGTTGGGAATAGTCCCAGACCGTGGTACAATGCCACCCGCGGGCCGTTAGCTCAGCTGGCAGAGCAGGGGACTTTTAATCCCAAGGTCCAGGGTTCGAACCCCTGACGGCCCACCCAAAGATTGTTGAGACGGTCAACTTCGGTTGGCCGTCTTTTTTGTCGCCCTTTCATGGGTTCGAACCCGTCGGGGCGCGGAGCTGAGTAAACGCGTGAGCGTTTGCCAGCGCAGCGCGCAAGGCGCGAAAGCGCCGCAGCGGCCGCCTGCGAAGCAGGCTGAACCCCTGACGGCCCACCATAGAAAAGAAAGCGATCGACTCCGGTTGGTCGCTTTTTTGTTGCCGGTGCACGGGTTCGAACCCGTATCTATCTATATATAAGAACGCTTGGCGAACAAAACCCGCCTTTTACCGATGGGAAACAAATAACTGATGCCTTTGGAGTAAAGTAGCGCTCCAGAGATGACCGATGTCTCAATACACATAAAACAGCTGGTCATCGCCAATATCAGAAGCCAATGCTTCAGTTTTAACCTCAGTGATGCGACTGAGGGACCTATTCATTTGTGAACAAAATATGGAGTGCGCGATTCCCGCCCCCGGGGCCCCTCCGGTCTGGCAATATATCTCCTTGCCGCGCGGCCCGGTGGAACCGGATGAGCCGCGGGGCGTGCACCTTGAGAACCGGATACTGCGAGGATGGACACACCAGATGTGTCGCATCCGGGCAGACATCGAACCATTTGAAATGGTCTAACTTGGATTTGTTTTTCGCAAGGCCGCCGAGAGGCGGCCCCGAGAAATTCCTTTTCCTATACTAGAACCATATGAATCGAACGGAACCGATCAGCTAATAGTTGTGAGGACCGGACGGGCTCGAAGCCCATTTATTTTGGACGGAGAGTTCGATCCTGGCTCAGGATGAACGCTGGCGG
This sequence comes from uncultured Collinsella sp., assembly GCA_928722055.1. Lineage (GTDB taxonomy): Bacteria > Actinomycetota > Coriobacteriia > Coriobacteriales > Coriobacteriaceae > Collinsella. The sequence goes on along the minus strand of CAKMWN010000002.1, from coordinate 2,115,339 downwards.
CGCGCCTAACACATGCAAGTCGAACGGCACCCCTCTCCGGAGGGAAGCGAGTGGCGAACGGCTGAGTAACACGTGGAGAACCTGCCCCCTCCCCCGGGATAGCCGCCCGAAAGGACGGGTAATACCGGATACCCCCGGGCGCCGCATGGCGCCCGGGCTAAAGCCCCGACGGGAGGGGATGGCTCCGCGGCCCATCAGGTAGACGGCGGGGTGACGGCCCACCGTGCCGACAACGGGTAGCCGGGTTGAGAGACCGACCGGCCAGATTGGGACTGAGACACGGCCCAGACTCCTACGGGAGGCAGCAGTGGGGAATCTTGCGCAATGGGGGGAACCCTGACGCAGCGACGCCGCGTGCGGGACGGAGGCCTTCGGGTCGTAAACCGCTTTCAGCAGGGAAGAGTCAAGACTGTACCTGCAGAAGAAGCCCCGGCTAACTACGTGCCAGCAGCCGCGGTAATACGTAGGGGGCGAGCGTTATCCGGATTCATTGGGCGTAAAGCGCGCGTAGGCGGCCCGGCAGGCCGGGGGTCGAAGCGGGGGGCTCAACCCCCCGAAGCCCCCGGAACCTCCGCGGCTTGGGTCCGGTAGGGGAGGGTGGAACACCCGGTGTAGCGGTGGAATGCGCAGATATCGGGTGGAACACCGGTGGCGAAGGCGGCCCTCTGGGCCGAGACCGACGCTGAGGCGCGAAAGCTGGGGGAGCGAACAGGATTAGATACCCTGGTAGTCCCAGCCGTAAACGATGGACGCTAGGTGTGGGGGGACGATCCCCCCGTGCCGCAGCCAACGCATTAAGCGTCCCGCCTGGGGAGTACGGCCGCAAGGCTAAAACTCAAAGGAATTGACGGGGGCCCGCACAAGCAGCGGAGCATGTGGCTTAATTCGAAGCAACGCGAAGAACCTTACCAGGGCTTGACATATGGGTGAAGCGGGGGAGACCCCGTGGCCGAGAGGAGCCCATACAGGTGGTGCATGGCTGTCGTCAGCTCGTGTCGTGAGATGTTGGGTTAAGTCCCGCAACGAGCGCAACCCCCGCCGCGTGTTGCCATCGGGTGATGCCGGGAACCCACGCGGGACCGCCGCCGTCAAGGCGGAGGAGGGCGGGGACGACGTCAAGTCATCATGCCCCTTATGCCCTGGGCTGCACACGTGCTACAATGGCCGGTACAGAGGGATGCCACCCCGCGAGGGGGAGCGGATCCCGGAAAGCCGGCCCCAGTTCGGATTGGGGGCTGCAACCCGCCCCCATGAAGTCGGAGTTGCTAGTAATCGCGGATCAGCATGCCGCGGTGAATGCGTTCCCGGGCCTTGTACACACCGCCCGTCACACCACCCGAGTCGTCTGCACCCGAAGTCGCCGGCCCAACCGAGAGGGGGGAGGCGCCGAAGGTGTGGAGGGTGAGGGGGGTGAAGTCGTAACAAGGTAGCCGTACCGGAAGGTGCGGCTGGATCACCTCCTTTCTAGGGAGACACATTCTTAGAGAGACAAACTTTAACTCGAATAGAGGGCAGGAGCCCGTCCGGTGGATGTCGCCTGGATGATTCCCCGCAGCACCCGGTCCCCGGGGTCGCACCCGCGTACCTTGAGAGCCGCATAGCGATAGGAGAGAGATGGAAGAATCTTCTTCCAGACTCGATTCTTTTCTGCGATTAAACGTAAGAATGATAGCAATCATTCATCCGATCCAAACAAGAAGAATTCACTTATAAATGAGTGAGGAGCATCTGATCGCGAGCACAGTGAAACAGACTGTGCCGCGGTATGAGATACCCGAATTGCGACATACGAGCGCTATTCATGATATCGATTAATTAACTTAATTAGCGACACGTGGATATCCCGCGGGCCCGATGCGGTCCCGCAAGATACCACGGGCGCACGGCGGATGCCTTGGCACAGGGAGCCGATGAAGGACGCGGCAAGCTGCGATAATCCCCGGCGAGGAGCACACATCCTTCGACCCGGGGGTCTCCGAATGGGCGAACCCATGCACAGCAGTGTGCATATCCCCCCGCTGAACACATAGGCGGGGGGAGGACAACCCGGGGAACTGAAACATCTAAGTACCCGGAGGAGAGGAAATCAATCTCGAGACTCCCCGAGTAGCGGCGAGCGAAAGGGGACCGATGGCCAAACCGTCGAGCGGGCATACCCGGCAGGGGTTCCGCCGACGGGGTTGCAGGGCCGCGCATCCGGGGGCTGCCGCCCCCGGGCGCAGGTCCGGCTGGGGAGCGGAACGGCATGGGAGGGCCGGCCGCAGCGGGTGACAGCCCCGTACGCGAACCCAGACCGGACGGCGCGACGCGGTCCCTGAGTAGGGCCGGGCACGTGAAACCCGGTCCGAACCTGGGTGGACCACCATCCAAGCCTGAGTACTACCCTGTGACCGATAGCGCACCAGTACCGTGAGGGAAAGGTGAAAAGCACCCCGGGAGGGGAGTGAAACAGTACCTGAAACCGTGCGCCCACGAGCAGTCGGAGCACCTTTATGGTGTGACGGCGTGCCTTTTGTAGAATGAGCCAGCGAGTCGCTGGCGCGGGGCGAGGTTAACCGAAAGGGAGCCGGAGCGAAAGCGAGCCTTAACAGGGCGACTTGAGTCCCGCGCCGCGGACGCGAAGCCGGGTGAGCTATCCGTGGGCAGGCTGAAGCGGGGGTAAGACCCCGTGGAGGGCCGAACGCACGTCGGTTGAAAACGGCGGCGATGACCTGCGGATAGGGGTGAAAGGCCAATCAAACCCGGAGATATCTCGTTCTCCCCGAAATAGCTTTAGGGCTAGCGTCGCGCGTTCACCGCCGGAGGTAGAGCACCGGATGGACGAGGGGGCTTCGCCGCCTACCGAATCCAACCGAACTCCGAATGCCGGCGGCCCAGAGCGCGGCAGTCAGAGCATGTGGGCTAAGCTGTGTGCTCGAGAGGGAAACAGCCCGGACCGCCCGCTAAGGTCCCCAAGTTCCAGCCGAGTGGCAAAGGATGTGCGTCCGCCCAGACAACCAGGATGTTGGCTTAGAAGCAGCCATCCATTCAAAGAGTGCGTAACAGCTCACTGGTCGAGTGGACATGCGCCGACAATACACGGGGCTAAGCTGGACACCGAAGCGGCGGGATTTTAATTCATTAGAATCGGTAGGGGAGCTTCCCATGGGCGGAGAAGCCGGAGGGCGACCGACGGTGGAGCGCATGGGAGTGAGAATGCTGGCATGAGTAGCGAGAGACGAGAGAGTAACTCGTCCGCCGTGAACCCGAGGTTTCCTGGGCAAGGCTAATCCTCCCAGGGTCAGTCGGGGGCTAAGGCGAGGCCGGGAGGCGTAGCCGACGCGCAGCAGGCAGACATTCCTGCACCGCGCACGCGGCGCTACGACCGACGGGGCGACGGATGGGGGTGGCTCGGCGGGGTTCTGGACGTCCCCGTGATGGAGCGCGGCCCGCGGACCAGGGAAATCCGGTCCGCAGAAGGGCGAGGCTCCGGACGAAGCACTTAAGCGAAGCGAGTGAGCCCGAGGTCCCTAGAAAAACCCCTAGGCAGGCGCGTGCGCGCCCGTACCGCAAACCGACACAGGTGGGTGGGTAGAACATACCGAGGCGATCGGGTCAACCATGGTCAAGGAACTCGGCACAATGGCCCCGTAACTTCGGGAGAAGGGGTGCCCGCGCGTACGTGAACCGGCTTGCCCGGGGAGCGGAGGCGGGCCGCAGTGGAGAGGCCCAAGCGACTGTTTACCAAAAACACAGGACTCTGCAGAAGCCGCAAGGCGACGTATAGGGTCTGACGCCTGCCCGGTGCCGGAAGGTCACGCGGAGGAGTTAGCCGATTCGGCGAAGCCCCGAAGCCAAGCCCCGGTAAACGGCGGCCGTAACTATAACGGTCCTAAGGTAGCGAAATTCCTTGTCGGGTAAGTTCCGACCTGCACGAAAGGCGCAACGACTTGGGCGCTGTCTCGACCATGGACCCGGTGAAATTGCACTGGTCGTGAAGATGCGACTTACCCGCGGAAGGACGGAAAGACCCCGTGAACCTTCACTGCAGCTTGGCATTGGCCGCTGGTCCCGCGTGTAGAGGATAGGCAGGAGGCATCGATCCGGAGGCGCCAGCCCCCGGGGAGCCGCCCTTGGAATACTGCCCTCGCGCGACCGGCGTCCTAACCCGAGGCCGTCAACCGGCTCGGGGACCGTGCCAGGCGGGCAGTTTGACTGGGGCGGTCGCCTCCTAAAGGGTAACGGAGGCGCGCGAAGGTCCGCTCGGGACGGTCGGCAACCGTCCTTTTGAATGCAAGAGTACAAGCGGGCTTGACTGCGAGGCCCACAAGCCGAGCAGGTGCGAAAGCAGGCTCTAGTGATCCGGCGGCCCCGAGTGGGTGGGCCGTCGCTCAACGGATAAAAGGTACTCCGGGGATAACAGGCTGATCTTGCCCAAGAGTCCACATCGACGGCAAGGTTTGGCACCTCGATGTCGGCTCATCGCATCCTGGGGCTGGAGCAGGTCCCAAGGGTACGGCTGTTCGCCGTTTAAAGCGGTACGCGAGCTGGGTTCAGAACGTCGTGAGACAGTTCGGTCCCTATCCTCCGTGGGCGCAGGAGAATCGATGGAGGCTGCCCCCAGTACGAGAGGACCGGGGTGGACGCACCTCCGGTGAACCGGTTGTCGACCAACGGCACGGCCGGGTAGCCGCGTGCGGCGCGGATAACCGCTGAAGGCATCTAAGCGGGAAGCCGTTCCAGGGATTAGTTCTCCTTCCGGTAAGGGCCCAGGTAGACTACCTGGTCGATAGACGGCAGGTGCAAGGGCGGCGACGTCCTCAGCCGAGCCGCACTAATCGCCCGAGCTCTTCCGGAACCGCACCTCGCGGCCCGCGGGACATGCGCTCACGCGCGGTCCGGGCACGAGGATGCCCCCGAGTCATCTCCCCTATGCGCCATGCGGCCCCCAGGGCACGTGTAGAGTGAGACCCAGGACACCGTAACGGTGGGCGCCGCCCACCGGTCAGCGGCCAGAGCATGGGGGGCACGCCCGGTCCCGTTCCGAACCCGGAAGCTAAGCCCCATCGCGCCGAGAGTACTGCGGGGTCAGCCCGTGGGAGGCCAGGGCGCCGCTGACCGGTGGACGGCACCGAGCCGTACGCTTGAACTGAGAAGGGGGAGGCCTCGCGGCCTCCCCCTTTTTTGCGTTATAGGCGGCATTCACTAAGCAATTAAATCAATCCAATCATCCACCGGTGAATATAAACGTTCACCGTTCTGTGGCCGGTTCTCTGTTCTCAATGGACTAATATTTGCTTTAGCGCGCTGATGCGCTTGTCCTGTTTTACACGGGTTGTTTTATTGATTGTGACGGAAGGACTCACATGGCAGATGTTCATGAGCTGCTTGATACTTGGATTGCCAATGTCAAGGACGAGGAGCTCCTCGCTGAGCTCAACACGATGAAGGAGCAGGGTGACGAAGACGCCATCACCGACGCTTTCTTCCAAGATCTCGTCTTCGGTACCGCCGGTCTACGTGGCACTATCGGTGCAGGCACTAACCGTATGAATATCTATACGGTTGGTCGCGCGACGCAGGGTTTTGCTGACTATCTCAATGCGACCTTCGAGCATCCGACGGTTGCCATCGCTCGCGATAGCCGCAATAAGGGTGAACTGTTCGTTAAGACGACGGCTGCCATTCTTGCCGCAAACGGCGTGACTGCTCTCGTGTATCCTAAGATTTCTCCCGTGCCGACGCTTTCCTGGGCCGTCCGTGACCTTAAGTGCTCCGGTGGCATTTGCATGACCGCTAGTCATAATCCAGCGCCTTATAACGGCTATAAGGCCTATGGCCCCGACGGCTGCCAGATTACCAGCGAGGCTGCCGATGCAATTTCTAAGGCTATCGCCGAGACCGATACGTTTACCGGCGTGAAGTCCATGGACTTCGATGAGGCTCTTGAGCAGGGTCTGGTCAAATGGATCGATGACTCGTGCCTCGAGCGTTATTATGACGCCGTTCTCGCCCGCGGCGTGACCAACCTTTCTGCCGAGGAGATCGCTGGCGCTCCGCTTAAGCTCGTCTACACTCCGCTCAACGGCACCGGCCTCATTCCCGTCACGACGGTGCTCGAGCGCGCTGGCATCACCGATGTCACGGTTGTTCCCGAGCAGAAGGAGCCTAACGGCGATTTCCCGACCTGCCCGTATCCTAACCCCGAGATTCGCCAGGCCATGCAGAAGGGCATTGACCTGTGCGAGCAGGTTCACCCTGATCTGCTGCTTGCAACCGATCCTGACGCCGATCGCGTTGGCGTTGCCGTTAAGAATAGCGATGACTATCTGCTGCTGACCGGCAATGAGATGGGCGTTCTGCTGCTCGACTATATCTGCAAGACCCGCGCTGCTCGCGGTGAGGACCTCACTAAGAAGGTTGCTGTCACTACTATCGTTTCTTCCGCCATGGTTGACGCTCTGGCCGATGAGTACGGTTTTGAGCTCCGTCGTTGCCTGACGGGCTTCAAGTACATCGGCGACATCATTACTTCTCTTTCCGATGCTGGCGAGGTCGATCGCTTTATCTTCGGTTTTGAGGAGAGCTACGGCTATCTGGCCGGCGACCACGTGCGCGACAAGGACGCCGTGAGCACTTCGCTTTTGATTTGCCAGATGGCGCAGTATTACAAGCTCCAGGGAAAGAACCTTGCCGACGCGATGCACGAGCTGTACGAGAAGTATGGCTACTATCACAACAAGACGATTTCGCTGAGCTATCCGGGTGCTGAGGGTGCGGCAAAGATGGCCGGCATCATGGCCGGTCTGCGCGAGAACCCGCCCGCGGAGCTCGCCGGTTCCAAGATTGAGGCCGTCGTTGATTACAACACCTGCGTGAACGGCCTGCCGAAGGCTAATGTTATTGAGTTCGATCTTGAGGGTGGCAACAAGGGTATTGTTCGTCCTTCCGGCACCGAGCCCAAGATTAAGCTGTACATCTTCGCTAAGGGCGCGGATGCCGCCGAGGCAGATGCAGCACTTGACGCGATCGAGGAGTCCGGTCGCAAGCTGCTGGCATAAGGTATTTAAGAGTCTATTGCTATAGATGGGCGAAAGAGGGGATCTCGGATGCGAGGTCCCCTCCTGTTTTTAACCAGCCAGCCGAGAGTACTTAGATGTGTAGGAAATGTGTACGCCCAGATTCCCGCCCCCGGCGCCCCTCCGGTCTGGCAATATATCTCCTTGCCGCGCGGCCCGGTGGAACCGGATGAGCCGCGGGGCGTGCACCTTGAGAACCGGATACTGCGAGGATGGACACACCAGATGTGTCGCATCCGGGCAGACATCGAACCATTTGAAATGGTCTAACTTGGATTTGTTTTTCGCAAGGCCGCCGAGAGGCGGCCCCGAGAAATTCCTTTTCCTATACTAGAACCATATGAATCGAACGGAACCGATCAGCTAATAGTTGTGAGGACCGGACGGGCTCGAAGCCCATTTATTTTGGACGGAGAGTTCGATCCTGGCTCAGGATGAACGCTGGCGGCGCGCCTAACACATGCAAGTCGAACGGCACCCCTCTCCGGAGGGAAGCGAGTGGCGAACGGCTGAGTAACACGTGGAGAACCTGCCCCCTCCCCCGGGATAGCCGCCCGAAAGGACGGGTAATACCGGATACCCCCGGGCGCCGCATGGCGCCCGGGCTAAAGCCCCGACGGGAGGGGATGGCTCCGCGGCCCATCAGGTAGACGGCGGGGTGACGGCCCACCGTGCCGACAACGGGTAGCCGGGTTGAGAGACCGACCGGCCAGATTGGGACTGAGACACGGCCCAGACTCCTACGGGAGGCAGCAGTGGGGAATCTTGCGCAATGGGGGGAACCCTGACGCAGCGACGCCGCGTGCGGGACGGAGGCCTTCGGGTCGTAAACCGCTTTCAGCAGGGAAGAGTCAAGACTGTACCTGCAGAAGAAGCCCCGGCTAACTACGTGCCAGCAGCCGCGGTAATACGTAGGGGGCGAGCGTTATCCGGATTCATTGGGCGTAAAGCGCGCGTAGGCGGCCCGGCAGGCCGGGGGTCGAAGCGGGGGGCTCAACCCCCCGAAGCCCCCGGAACCTCCGCGGCTTGGGTCCGGTAGGGGAGGGTGGAACACCCGGTGTAGCGGTGGAATGCGCAGATATCGGGTGGAACACCGGTGGCGAAGGCGGCCCTCTGGGCCGAGACCGACGCTGAGGCGCGAAAGCTGGGGGAGCGAACAGGATTAGATACCCTGGTAGTCCCAGCCGTAAACGATGGACGCTAGGTGTGGGGGGACGATCCCCCCGTGCCGCAGCCAACGCATTAAGCGTCCCGCCTGGGGAGTACGGCCGCAAGGCTAAAACTCAAAGGAATTGACGGGGGCCCGCACAAGCAGCGGAGCATGTGGCTTAATTCGAAGCAACGCGAAGAACCTTACCAGGGCTTGACATATGGGTGAAGCGGGGGAGACCCCGTGGCCGAGAGGAGCCCATACAGGTGGTGCATGGCTGTCGTCAGCTCGTGTCGTGAGATGTTGGGTTAAGTCCCGCAACGAGCGCAACCCCCGCCGCGTGTTGCCATCGGGTGATGCCGGGAACCCACGCGGGACCGCCGCCGTCAAGGCGGAGGAGGGCGGGGACGACGTCAAGTCATCATGCCCCTTATGCCCTGGGCTGCACACGTGCTACAATGGCCGGTACAGAGGGATGCCACCCCGCGAGGGGGAGCGGATCCCGGAAAGCCGGCCCCAGTTCGGATTGGGGGCTGCAACCCGCCCCCATGAAGTCGGAGTTGCTAGTAATCGCGGATCAGCATGCCGCGGTGAATGCGTTCCCGGGCCTTGTACACACCGCCCGTCACACCACCCGAGTCGTCTGCACCCGAAGTCGCCGGCCCAACCGAGAGGGGGGAGGCGCCGAAGGTGTGGAGGGTGAGGGGGGTGAAGTCGTAACAAGGTAGCCGTACCGGAAGGTGCGGCTGGATCACCTCCTTTCTAGGGAGACACATTCTTAGAGAGACAAACTTTAACTCGAATAGAGGGCAGGAGCCCGTCCGGTGGATGTCGCCTGGATGATTCCCCGCAGCACCCGGTCCCCGGGGTCGCACCCGCGTACCTTGAGAGCCGCATAGCGATAGGAGAGAGATGGAAGAATCTTCTTCCAGACTCGATTCTTTTCTGCGATTAAACGTAAGAATGATAGCAATCATTCATCCGATCCAAACAAGAAGAATTCACTTATAAATGAGTGAGGAGCATCTGATCGCGAGCACAGTGAAACAGACTGTGCCGCGGTATGAGATACCCGAATTGCGACATACGAGCGCTATTCATGATATCGATTAATTAACTTAATTAGCGACACGTGGATATCCCGCGGGCCCGATGCGGTCCCGCAAGATACCACGGGCGCACGGCGGATGCCTTGGCACAGGGAGCCGATGAAGGACGCGGCAAGCTGCGATAATCCCCGGCGAGGAGCACACATCCTTCGACCCGGGGGTCTCCGAATGGGCGAACCCATGCACAGCAGTGTGCATATCCCCCCGCTGAACACATAGGCGGGGGGAGGACAACCCGGGGAACTGAAACATCTAAGTACCCGGAGGAGAGGAAATCAATCTCGAGACTCCCCGAGTAGCGGCGAGCGAAAGGGGACCGATGGCCAAACCGTCGAGCGGGCATACCCGGCAGGGGTTCCGCCGACGGGGTTGCAGGGCCGCGCATCCGGGGGCTGCCGCCCCCGGGCGCAGGTCCGGCTGGGGAGCGGAACGGCATGGGAGGGCCGGCCGCAGCGGGTGACAGCCCCGTACGCGAACCCAGACCGGACGGCGCGACGCGGTCCCTGAGTAGGGCCGGGCACGTGAAACCCGGTCCGAACCTGGGTGGACCACCATCCAAGCCTGAGTACTACCCTGTGACCGATAGCGCACCAGTACCGTGAGGGAAAGGTGAAAAGCACCCCGGGAGGGGAGTGAAACAGTACCTGAAACCGTGCGCCCACGAGCAGTCGGAGCACCTTTATGGTGTGACGGCGTGCCTTTTGTAGAATGAGCCAGCGAGTCGCTGGCGCGGGGCGAGGTTAACCGAAAGGGAGCCGGAGCGAAAGCGAGCCTTAACAGGGCGACTTGAGTCCCGCGCCGCGGACGCGAAGCCGGGTGAGCTATCCGTGGGCAGGCTGAAGCGGGGGTAAGACCCCGTGGAGGGCCGAACGCACGTCGGTTGAAAACGGCGGCGATGACCTGCGGATAGGGGTGAAAGGCCAATCAAACCCGGAGATATCTCGTTCTCCCCGAAATAGCTTTAGGGCTAGCGTCGCGCGTTCACCGCCGGAGGTAGAGCACCGGATGGACGAGGGGGCTTCGCCGCCTACCGAATCCAACCGAACTCCGAATGCCGGCGGCCCAGAGCGCGGCAGTCAGAGCATGTGGGCTAAGCTGTGTGCTCGAGAGGGAAACAGCCCGGACCGCCCGCTAAGGTCCCCAAGTTCCAGCCGAGTGGCAAAGGATGTGCGTCCGCCCAGACAACCAGGATGTTGGCTTAGAAGCAGCCATCCATTCAAAGAGTGCGTAACAGCTCACTGGTCGAGTGGACATGCGCCGACAATACACGGGGCTAAGCTGGACACCGAAGCGGCGGGATTTTAATTCATTAGAATCGGTAGGGGAGCTTCCCATGGGCGGAGAAGCCGGAGGGCGACCGACGGTGGAGCGCATGGGAGTGAGAATGCTGGCATGAGTAGCGAGAGACGAGAGAGTAACTCGTCCGCCGTGAACCCGAGGTTTCCTGGGCAAGGCTAATCCTCCCAGGGTCAGTCGGGGGCTAAGGCGAGGCCGGGAGGCGTAGCCGACGCGCAGCAGGCAGACATTCCTGCACCGCGCACGCGGCGCTACGACCGACGGGGCGACGGATGGGGGTGGCTCGGCGGGGTTCTGGACGTCCCCGTGATGGAGCGCGGCCCGCGGACCAGGGAAATCCGGTCCGCAGAAGGGCGAGGCTCCGGACGAAGCACTTAAGCGAAGCGAGTGAGCCCGAGGTCCCTAGAAAAACCCCTAGGCAGGCGCGTGCGCGCCCGTACCGCAAACCGACACAGGTGGGTGGGTAGAACATACCGAGGCGATCGGGTCAACCATGGTCAAGGAACTCGGCACAATGGCCCCGTAACTTCGGGAGAAGGGGTGCCCGCGCGTACGTGAACCGGCTTGCCCGGGGAGCGGAGGCGGGCCGCAGTGGAGAGGCCCAAGCGACTGTTTACCAAAAACACAGGACTCTGCAGAAGCCGCAAGGCGACGTATAGGGTCTGACGCCTGCCCGGTGCCGGAAGGTCACGCGGAGGAGTTAGCCGATTCGGCGAAGCCCCGAAGCCAAGCCCCGGTAAACGGCGGCCGTAACTATAACGGTCCTAAGGTAGCGAAATTCCTTGTCGGGTAAGTTCCGACCTGCACGAAAGGCGCAACGACTTGGGCGCTGTCTCGACCATGGACCCGGTGAAATTGCACTGGTCGTGAAGATGCGACTTACCCGCGGAAGGACGGAAAGACCCCGTGAACCTTCACTGCAGCTTGGCATTGGCCGCTGGTCCCGCGTGTAGAGGATAGGCAGGAGGCATCGATCCGGAGGCGCCAGCCCCCGGGGAGCCGCCCTTGGAATACTGCCCTCGCGCGACCGGCGTCCTAACCCGAGGCCGTCAACCGGCTCGGGGACCGTGCCAGGCGGGCAGTTTGACTGGGGCGGTCGCCTCCTAAAGGGTAACGGAGGCGCGCGAAGGTCCGCTCGGGACGGTCGGCAACCGTCCTTTTGAATGCAAGAGTACAAGCGGGCTTGACTGCGAGGCCCACAAGCCGAGCAGGTGCGAAAGCAGGCTCTAGTGATCCGGCGGCCCCGAGTGGGTGGGCCGTCGCTCAACGGATAAAAGGTACTCCGGGGATAACAGGCTGATCTTGCCCAAGAGTCCACATCGACGGCAAGGTTTGGCACCTCGATGTCGGCTCATCGCATCCTGGGGCTGGAGCAGGTCCCAAGGGTACGGCTGTTCGCCGTTTAAAGCGGTACGCGAGCTGGGTTCAGAACGTCGTGAGACAGTTCGGTCCCTATCCTCCGTGGGCGCAGGAGAATCGATGGAGGCTGCCCCCAGTACGAGAGGACCGGGGTGGACGCACCTCCGGTGAACCGGTTGTCGACCAACGGCACGGCCGGGTAGCCGCGTGCGGCGCGGATAACCGCTGAAGGCATCTAAGCGGGAAGCCGTTCCAGGGATTAGTTCTCCTTCCGGTAAGGGCCCAGGTAGACTACCTGGTCGATAGACGGCAGGTGCAAGGGCGGCGACGTCCTCAGCCGAGCCGCACTAATCGCCCGAGCTCTTCCGGAACCGCACCTCGCGGCCCGCGGGACATGCGCTCACGCGCGGTCCGGGCACGAGGATGCCCCCGAGTCATCTCCCCTATGCGCCATGCGGCCCCCAGGGCACGTGTAGAGTGAGACCCAGGACACCGTAACGGTGGGCGCCGCCCACCGGTCAGCGGCCAGAGCATGGGGGGCACGCCCGGTCCCGTTCCGAACCCGGAAGCTAAGCCCCATCGCGCCGAGAGTACTGCGGGGTCAGCCCGTGGGAGGCCAGGGCGCCGCTGACCGGTGGACGGCACCGAGCCGTACGCTTGAACTGAGAAGGGGGAGGCCTCGCGGCCTCCCCCCTTTTTTTCGTTTGCGGGGCATAAATAACTCATTTACGCCAGACGATTTAATTCTTTTTGGCATTGAGCTTTTACTTAAAGAAAATAAAACGAATAACAAGGGCAACTGCTATGGCCACAATAATCAGAAGCAGGATTGTCAGTCGATGCTGTTTGCGTCGTTTACTTGATGAAACGAAGATTGATTTTCCCTGTTTTGGCGTTTCGAGATAGCGAGCCGAATGCGTCAAGGTTTGCTTTGGTCGAGGACCTCTTTGTTGATGAGCGGCGGATGCTTTCATCGGCTCATCACTAGCTGCGCTGTTTTTAGATAATGGTGCGTCTTTCAGATATACAGGGTCTCCCGAGGCGACGCCCATATGTTTGCGTCCCGTTTGGGCATCCTCGAGCGTTTGATATCGATTTCTCGTCACATACTCGGGCTCCGGATCATTAATGGGCTCTTGCGAGATGTGGGGGCGATGGAACCGTGGCGGCTGCGTGGAAGTATCTTCCCCCTGCGTCGGCATAAACATATTGTTCTGGTTTTGGTCGTCCATGATGCCCTTTAGCTCGTTATCAACAACGTGTACGCGCTCATTGTAAGCCCCTTGTTATTTGTAGCTGGGGACATACTCGGTATTTAAGCTCTGGTTCAAAGAACCTTAACCTTCCTAAAACCTGAGTCAAATGCACTTAGATATGCTTATAGTACTGGACTCAAAAAACTTTATAGTCGATGTATATATGAGCACTGGGTGGGCATATATAAGAGCGTCAAAAGAAGTCCCAGTCACCTAGAAGATGACTCGGCAGTCCTTAAAAGGAGTGGTAAACATGGCAAGCATGGTTCCTTATCGTTCGGTTTTTGGCGTTCGTCCTTCTGCTAGCTCGCTGTTCGATCTGTTTGATGATATGACCGACCTTGCAAACAACTCGATTGCTTCCAAGGCGTTCCCCGTTGACGTTGAGGATAAGGGCGACGGCTATGAGGTCAAGGCTTATCTGACCGGCGTCGCCAAGGACGATATCGATGTCGAGCTTAACGAGGGCCGTCTGTCCATTAGCGTGAATGTCGAGGAAGACGAGGAGAACGAGGGCAAGAACTTCCTGCAGAAGGAGTTCAGCTCGTACAGCGCGACGCGTGGCGTATATCTAAAGGACGCTTCGAGCGAGGGCCTCTCGGCTAAGTACGCTGACGGCATCCTGACCGTTACGGTTCCCAAGATCGTCGAGAAGAAGAACGTTACGAAGATCTCCATTGACTAACTTCGTTGGTGTTCTGCGCTATTAAAAGACAGCAAAAGGGGCTGGGAAGCGATTCCCGGCCCCTTTTGCTGTCTAGGACAGTCTATTGAATGGTTGCCGGTTGATACTGACTCGCAGGGCGTATCGAGAGTTTTCGCGATCCTTGGAGAAGGGTTGCGGAGCTGCCGACCTCGTCATCTAGGGTTGCGGCCAGAGCTTTGGCATAGCTTTTGACGGTAAGGCTCGGACGATTGTTATCTTGGCTGATATGCATGGCAATGAGCTGTTCGGTGCGATCGGTAACAAGTTCGCGCGCGGCTTCGGCGGCTTGGCCATTGGAGAGGTGTCCCCTTGCAGACAGGATGCGCTCCTGAAGAAAGCGGGGATATTCTCCCTCGCGCAGCATGGTCACATCGTGGTCGCTTTCGAGTGCGAGGACTCGACAATCTTCGAGGGTGTTCATGGCCTGGCTCGATAGCTCTCCGGTGTCGGTGGCAAAGCCGATGGAATCATCGAGGGCGTCAAATCGATAGCCGACTGGATTGATGACATCGTGTGACGTTGAGTAGGTTTGCACGTGGATGCCGGCAATGGATAGGGTGTCACCGGGATCGAATTCCTCGACAGGCAGATGCGAAAGATTTTCTTTGCTCGAAAGAGTGCCCCTGCTGGCAAAGAGGGGGCCGTGCCAGTGCTTGCACCAGACATCGAGGCCCTTGATGTGATCGCTATGCTCATGAGTAATGAGAAGAGCCGAAACGTTGTCTGTCGAGAGCCCCAGTTCTGCCATGCGCTTTAATGTCTCGCGGCGAGACAGTCCGTCATCGACCATAATGAGCCCCTGCGGGCCCTCGATGAGTGCGCAGTTGCCTTTAGAGCCACTGCCGAGGATATGAAGGTGCAGACGAGACATAAGATTCCAAAGGATACAATGGGTGCGGACGAATAGAGGAGGAAGCAAATGCCTACGGTATCTCAGCATTATGGACACCATGCCGTGCCTGGGACAGTCGATGAGACCCGGACGAGGCAGCAGGCTGCTCCTGTCGTGCTCATGGTATCAGGCGGCGCGGACTCGACGGCACTGCTTCTTATGGCGTGCACATCAAAGCTGGATATCCAAGACGGACGCGGTGTTGCCCCCATTGCTCGCGAGCGTCTGCATGTGCTGCATGTAAACCATCATCTGCGCGGCAAGGCGTCCGATGGCGACGAGGCCTTTGTGCGTGAGCTCTGCGCGCAATATGGTTTACCGCTGTGCGTGGAGCACGCTTATTTTGATGGGGAGTCGGGCAATATTGAGGCCGCGGCACGCGAAGTGCGCTATGCCGCGGCGCGGAGGTATGTTCGCGAGCTCTGCGCCCAGACGGGGGCACCGCGAACGGCGGCTCGTATCTGCACCGCGCACACGTCTTCGGATCGCGCGGAAACGTTTTTGATGAACGCGATTAAGGGTTCGGGGCCCGCTGGCCTATCGAGCATTCCTCGCCGGAGGAATATCGTGGTGCGTCCCTTGCTCGACCTAACTCATGGCGAGCTCGTGGGCTATCTACAGGTACATGGTCAGCCGTGGCGTGAAGACGAGAGCAATGAGGATATCTCGTATCTGCGAAACTACGTGCGCCATCGGGTAATGCCAGTGGTGGCACAGCGTAATGCGAGCGTGTGCAAGACGATTGGCGCCGCCTGTGAGATCTTGGGTGACGAAGACGCGTTTCTATCCCAGCTGTCGGCGCAGGCGTTTCGAAGCTGCCTGCGCAAGGAGGCGGCGGGCGCGCTAGTGCTCGATGCCAGACGCCTTGCTGCGGCCGAGGTGGTAATCGCGCGGCGCATCGTGCGACTGGCGATTAAGCGCATCGATCCGGACGCTCGTCCAGAGATGCGACATGTGGAGCGAGTCCTTTCCTGCGTTGCCGAGGGCACCGGCTCGGTCACGCTTCCGGCGGGGATTGACGCACGCATTGAGTTTGGCATGCTGGCGTTTAAGGCGCCGGCGGCTCGCGAGGGCCTGGTCGCGGACTGGGTTACCGTACCCGGTCGTTTGCCGTTGGGCGGGGGACGTATGCTGGTCACAGAACCGATGGCCGTTGAGCCGGGATGCGATATCGTGCGTCGCGCCCGTGAGCTTGCGGCTGCCGGGGAAGTGACAGCTTTGGTAGACGCGGCTGCCCTGGGTTTTGCCGACAGCGATAGTGAGCGGATCCTGGCGGGCTCGCGTGGCAAGATCCCTGTCGAGGCGCGATTGGCGCGCCTGTGGGTGGACGGTCCCGCACCGGGAGACGTGATGTGCCCGTTAGGGATGAGTGGCCGAAGCAAGAAAGTATCCGACTTGTTAGGCGAGGCTCGCATTCCCGTTTCCGAGCGCGCCGGCGTGCCCATGGTGAGGACGGCGCCGGGAGGTGCCGTGGTGTGGGTCGCCGGAGTTCGCGCGGACGAGCGTTTTAAGTGCACGGCCGCAACGCGCGTGGCATATCTGCTTCGTGTGGTCGATGCGGAATAGCGTCCTACGCCAGCTATTCTGTGCGGCGTTGACGGTATTCCCGCGCTGATGGTGCGCGGGCTGGAAAATATTCCCCGTGCGCTGCTAGAATGTGAAGTTCGCGTCCATACGGCGGTGTGTGGGCGATAAGCACAAGAAAGGGTTGTCATGGCTTCTCAACATCCGGATATCGAGAAGGTTCTGTTTACGCAGGAGGATATCGACGGTATCGTTTCTCGCCTGGGCGAGGAGATTACGCGCGACTACGCGGGTAAGGATCTGGTGCTGATCGCGGTCCTACGCGGCGCCGTGGTCTTTATGGGCGACCTGATGCGCAAGATCGAGCTGCCGACCAACATCGATTTCATGGCTGTTTCGAGCTATGGCGACGGTGTGAAGTCCTCGGGTATCGTGCGTATCATTAAGGACCTGGATATCGACATCCGCGGTCGCGACGTGCTGATCGTCGAGGACATTCTGGACTCGGGCCTGACGCTCAAGTATCTGATGAAGAACCTCGAGAGCCGCAAGCCCGCTTCGCTGGAGGTCGCCGCCTTCCTGTGGAAGGACGTTGAGGACCGCGTCTCGGCCATCACGCCCAAGTATGTTGGAACCCATTGCCCCGATGCCTTTGTGGTGGGCTACGGCCTCGACTATGCCGAGCGCTATCGTAACCTTCCGTATCTGGGCATTTTGAAACCGGAGGTTTATTCGTAAGATGCCCGACGACCATAACGATAACAATTCCCAGACTCCCCGGGAGCCTAAGATCCCGGGGATGCCCGGAGGCAAGAAGCCCACGCGTACGGGCTGGCTGTATTTTATTTTGGCTTGCGCGCTTCTGGGCTACGCCTTCTTTAACATGGGCTCCGGCTTTGCCAATTCCAGCAATACCGTTAAGCTCGCGACGAGCGAGATGGTGAGCGCCATCAAGCAGGATCGCGTCGAAGATCTGACCTATACGGTTCAAGACGGAAGCGTGACGGGTCATTACTGGAAGACGAAGAAGGACAAGGGCGATACGAGCGAGCTCAAGAGCTTCTCCTCGACCTATGTCGGCTCCGATTCGCTTGCCGAGCTCATGGCGGAGCACCCCGATACCAAGTACATCGTCAACACCAACGATCCCGATTTTTGGGGCGACTTGGCGATGAGTGTGCTTCCGACGATCGCCCTTATCGCCATCATGTTCTACTTTATGCGCCAGATGATGGGCGCCAACAACAGGAACATGCAGTTTGGCAAGACCAACGCCAAGACCAACGAGGCCACACGCCCCAAGGTCAAGTTTGAAGACGTTGCCGGCGTGGACGAGGCAGTCGAGGAGCTCGAGGAGATCCGTGACTTTTTGAGCGATCCGGATCGCTATCGCAAGCTGGGCGCCAAGATCCCGCGTGGCGTGTTGCTGGTTGGCCCTCCGGGCACCGGTAAAACGCTGCTGGCCAAGGCCGTTGCCGGCGAGGCGGGCGTGCCGTTCTTTAGCATCTCGGGTTCCGACTTTGTCGAGATGTTCGTAGGTGTCGGCGCCAGCCGTGTGCGTGACCTCTTTAAGGAGGCCAAGTCCCAGGCCCCGTCGATCATCTTCATCGATGAGATCGATGCCGTGGGACGTCAGCGCGGAGCCGGCTTGGGCGGCGGCCACGACGAGCGCGAGCAGACGCTCAACCAGCTGCTGGTCGAGATGGACGGTTTTGAGGAGAGCGAGTCGGTCATCCTGATCGCCGCCACCAACCGCCCCGACGTTCTGGAGCCGGCGCTGCTGCGTCCCGGCCGTTTTGACCGTCAGGTTACGGTCGACCGTCCGGACGTGAAGGGCCGCGAGCAGATTTTGCGCGTGCATGCCGAGAACAAGCCGATGGACGAGGACGTTAAGTTTGAGAAGCTCGCCCAGATGACCGTTGGCTTTACTGGTGCCGATTTAGCGAACCTGCTCAACGAGTCTGCGCTGCTGGCCGCTCGCCGTCATCGTTCCGTGATCTCGATGGACGAGGTCGAGGAATCGATGGAGCGCGTGATTGCCGGACCGCAGCGCAAGGGTCGCGTGATGACCGAGGCCGAGCGCACCACGATTGCCTACCACGAGAGCGGTCACGCCCTGGTGGGCCACATCCTGGAGCACTCCGATCCGGTCCACAAGATCTCGATCGTCAGCCGCGGTCAGGCTCTGGGCTACACGCTGCAGCTTCCGCAGGAGGACCACTTCCTCAAGACCAAGAACGAGATGCTCGACGAGCTCGCCGTGTTCTTGGGCGGTCGCGTTGCCGAGGAGCTCATGTGCGATGACATTACGTCGGGCGCGAGCAACGATCTGGAGCGCGCAACCAAGATGGCGCGCGAGATGGTCACGCGCCTGGGCATGAGCGAGGAGCTGGGCACGCAAGTGTTTGGCGAGGCGCAACATCAGGTGTTCCTTGGTCGCGATTACGCCGATCACCAGGATTACTCCGAGGAGACGGCGCGCCGTATCGATATCGAGGTTCAGCGCATTATGCGTGAGGCCCATCGTCGTGCGGTCGAGATCCTGGACGCCCGTCGCGATCAGCTCGATCTGATGGCGAAGGTGCTGCTTGAGCGCGAGACTGTCGAGGGCGATGCCGTGAATGCCCTGCTCGATAATGAGTGGGACGCCTACCTTGAGCGCGAGGGCGATATCCTGGCGGCCAAGGAGGAGCGCAATGCCAAGGCGGCCGGCATGCCGACCAAGAAGCGCGCGCCTCGCATGAGCGAGGAGGAGCTGGCGGCCGATGCCGCGGCTTTTGCGCAGGCGGCCATGCAGGAGGATGCCGAAGCCGCATCCGATGATGCTGACGATGACCATGCCGTCGTCGATGCCGATGCCGACACCGACGCCGACAAATAGTCTTTGTGGCGAAAGCCTCCGCGGGGAAACCTGCGGAGGCTTTTTCTTTTGAGCGATATGGGGCCGTCTGTTGATTGGGGACAGACTTAAATGAGCGTTTTCACGCATTTAAGTCTGTCCCCAATCAACATTGCTGCGGCACTTTGCTCGGCTAAAGCGTACAATAGCGCCTATGCGAAAGGGGAACAGATGATCAACGAAACTATGTATGCTCGCGGTGCGGAAAGCTCCATCATCCGTGAGATTTTTAGCTATGGCCTTGAGCGCAAGGTGCAGATCGGTGCGGAAAACGTATTCGATTTTTCGCTGGGCAATCCGAGCGTTCCGGCGCCGGCTGCCGTGGCTGAGTCGATTAAGAAGGCCCTGGAGCTGCCGAGTGATCAGTTGCACGGCTACACCCCCGCTCCGGGCCTGCCGCAATGTCGAGCAGCCGTCGCCGAATCGCTCAACCGCCGCTTTGGAACGAACTATGAGGGTAAGGACGTCTTTATGACGGTGGGTGCCGCGGCTTCGCTCACCTGTACGCTCAACGCCGTTACGAACCCGGGCGACGAGGTTATTGTTATCGCCCCGTACTTTCCGGAGTATCGCGTTTGGATTGAGAAGGCCGGCTGCACGTGTGTTGAGGCGCCTGCTGATGAAGACACGTTCCAGCTGAGCGTGGACAACGTGCTCAAGGCGATCACCGATAAGACGGCTGCCGTCATTATCGACTCGCCCAACAATCCGACCGGTGCCGTATATACATGCGACACGCTGACGCGACTGGCCAATGTTCTGCGCGAGGCCAACGCTCAGCGCGATTCCGAGAATCCGATTATGCTCATCTCGGATGAGCCGTACCGCGAGATCGTGTACGGTGCCGAGGTGCCTTGGGTGCCCTCGATCTACGAGCACACCATCGTGTGCTACTCGTATTCCAAGTCGCTGTCGCTGCCTGGTGAGCGCGTGGGTTGGATCTTGGTTCCCAACACCAATCCGCAGGCTGCCCGTCTGATGCCGGCTGTTGCGGGTGCTGCCCGTACGCTGGGCTTCGTGTGCGCGCCGGCGCTCTTTCAGCGCGTAATTATCGACTGCATCGATGAGCCGAGTGACGTTGAGGCCTATGCACGTAACCGCACCGCGCTTACCGACGCACTAGCGGAGTATGGCTACACCTATGTTGAGCCGGATGGCGCGTTCTACCTATGGGTGAAAGCGTTGGAGTCCGATGCGAATGCGTTTTGCGAGCGCGCAAAGAAGTATGAGTTGCTTGCGGTTCCCTCGGACAGCTTTGGTATGCCGGGTTGGTTCCGCCTGGGCTATTGCGTGAGCTACGAAACGATTGTCAATTCGCTACCCGCTTGGAAACAGTTGGCGGACGAGTATCGTTAAAAGTAAAGCGCTCTGCCTACAATGTTTTACGTGAAACGGGGTTTGGTGTTAAGCCGGACCCCGTTGTCATGGACGTTGTGTCTTTGGGATGGAGTGGTTTTACGACTATCGAAGGCTATGCGTACAATGAATATAAGCGACGGCCGTGCCAGATAAGGAGACCTGATGCCCTACCTGCTTTCTTGTGACATTCATACCCATACGATGTTCTCTGCGCATGCATATTCGACCATTGAGGAGAATGTGTACTGGGCGGCAGAGCGTGGTCTGCAGGTGCTCGGATCTGCCGACCATTTGAGCTCTATGGTTACGGCTTGCCCCAATGACCTTCGCAGTTACCAGTTCTTTATCAACCAGGATATCTGGCCGCGCATTTGGAGCGGCGTGCTGGTGCTGCGTGGTGCCGAGGCCGATATCGTTTCGCTGGACGGAAGCCTGTTTGGCGAGGACACTCCTGTCACGCTCGATATTGCCGGCGATTCGTACAGCCGTCAGCATTCGCTGTTCGATTTGGTTACGCGTAATTTGGATTATTTGGTTGCGAGCGTGCATAATCCGCAGATTGCTGAAGGCGCGACGCTGGCCCAGACGACCGAGATGTATATCAATGCCCTGGAGCACCCCAAGGTGTTCATGCTGGGTCACACGGGGCGTTCGGGCGTGCCGTTCGATATCGACGAGGTGCTGTTGGCGGCTAAGGCCAAGCACAAGATTATCGAGATCAACAACCATAGTCTTGAACACGGTGTCGACACTGAGCATTGGGTCGTATGCCGCAAGATCGCCGAGCGCTGCGCCGAGCTGGGCGTGGGCATTGGCGTTTCGACCGATGCGCACATTGGCATGGCAATTGGTAAGCTCGATTACGCTCGCAAGATGCTCGACGAGATTCACTTCCCGTTGGATCTGATCGTGACGCGCGATCGCGAGACGCTGCTGCGCGAGATGGCGGCAGCCGGCGTGTGCGACCTGCGCAAGGGGATATAGCGGAATTTTTAAACCAAGCGAAGGGGGCGGCCCAGACGGGTCGCCCCCTTTCTTGTCCCAAAAATCTACTAAGGTTGGTTAGCGGCGTTCGAGGACCGCTACGGTTTCGGTGTGGTCGGTATGGGGGAACATGTCGACTGGCGTGATCTTGAGCAGGCGATAGCCTCCGTCGAGGAGCTGGTGCAGGTCGCGCTCTTGGGTCACGGGGTTGCAGCTGATATAGGTGATGCGGCGCGGCTTAAGTGCGCAGGCAGCTTCGAGGAACTCGGGGGTGGAGCCGGCACGCGGCGGGTCGATGGAAAGGACATCGATCTGCTCGTTGTTGTCGGCGGCATCTAGGATGTAATCGGTGGCATCGTCGGCCATAAACCAAGCGCTGCGGGTGAGGCCGTTGAGCTCGGCATTGCGGCGTGCGTCGGCAATGCCCGCCGGGTTGCGCTCTACGCCGAGCAGCATAATGCCGATCCCCTTGTTCTGGGCATCTTTAGCTGCGCACAGGCCGATAGTTCCGCTACCGCAATAGGCATCCATGAGTACGTCGCCCTGCTGCAGGTCCATGCCGTCAATCGCGAGCTGATAGAGCTGCTCGGTCTGCTGCGGATTGGTCTGATAGAACGCGGTGGGGGAGATATCGAATTCGCAACCGAGCAGCTGGTCGCGCATGCACTCGGCGCCATAGACGATACGAGTCTCCTCGCCCAAGATGGCGTTACCGGGACGGCCATTGATATTTTGGGCAACGGTGACGATATGCGGATCGAGTGCCGCCACGGCTTCAAAGAACTCCTGCGCATGCGGTAAGTCACGCTGGGCGGTCACGAGCGTAACCATGACCTGGTCGGTACGCCAACCGCAGCGGACGACGGCATAGCGGAGCAAGCCCAGATGCTTGTCCTCGTTAAAGGCGGGAATGTGCAGGCGCTCAGCTTCACGCGCGATGCCGTTAAGAATTTGTCGGGCGCCCGGTGCCTCGACGGGGCATTCGGGTACGGCAACGATCTTGTGCGTGCCGCGCTCAAAGAAACCGCAACGGACAGCGCCCTCCTTACCGGGAGCAAAGGGAGTGGCAGCCTTATGACGAAAGCCACGCGGCGCAGGATATTTGCCCGGGTCGCCCAGGGTGACGCCCATACCGCGAATGGGGTCGACGCTAATACCCTCACGCTCGCAAAGAGCAGCAAAAAGCTCCTCCATAGCAGCCTGCTTGGCGGCGAGCTGCTTCTTATAAGGACGATTGAGCGCCGTACACCCACCGCAAGCTTTCATGATCGAACAGGGAGACTTGGGGTCCACAGCCTTACGCGCAGACGAAACCCGATCTTTATGCGAGCGCTTGGAGCGAGTCTGAGATGCCTTATCCTCGTTCCGACGAGAGCCGGGACGCTTGGCCTTAGCCGACTTGCTTTTTGCAGCTTTAGAAGACTTGGATTTCGTAGAAGATTTCTCCTCCTTCGACCCCTCAGCCGCCTCCACTAAAGCACGACGAGCCCTACGCTCCGCACGAGATTCTGCCATCGATAACCCCACTAATTTATAAATTTAAAGCTACAAGCATTGTACCGTGCCAGGCCAACAGACGATATGCAAGCGGTTTATTGGTGTCAGTGATAAGTCCAACGACGGTTGCCCGCCGCGCGAGGGGTGCGGGGGTTAAGTTTATCGCGAGTTCCGCACGAACAGGAGGCCACTTAATGTGGCCTCCGTCGTGAGCAGGACTGTAGAGCAGGAAACTTAACCCCCGCACCCCTCGCGCGGCGGGCAAACTCATCTTGTGCTCTATCACGCTAAAGTGTATGATTCTGAACGTTACATGACTCACTTTACTTAACTAAAGTGCCATCAAGGGGGAATACCATGAATACCGATATGTCTCGTCGTCAGTTTGTTGGTCTAGCCGGCTCGCTCGCCACGGTGCTTGGCCTTGGTCTTGTCGGTTGCGGCGGTGGTGCCGGCAAGGGCTCCGCTGCTGGCTCTGCCGCGGCCAAGGATGTGAAGGGCGCTGCGGAGTCCAAGAAGCTCGTGGTGGGCTTTGATAAGTCCTATCCTCCGTACGGCTTTGTGGGCGACGATGGCGAGTACACCGGATTTGATCTCGATCTTGCCAAGGCTGTTGCCGATAAGCAGGGCTGGGAGGTCAAATACGAGGCCATCGATTGGGATGCCAAGGACACGCTGCTTAACTCGGGCGCCATCAACTGCATCTGGAACGGCTTTACCATGGAGGGCCGTGAGGACGACTACACGTTCTCCGAGCCGTACATGCTCAACGAGCAGGTGCTGGTGGTCAAGAAGGATGCGGGCATCAAGGGCTGGGACGATCTTGCCGGCAAGACTGTGATTACCCAGACTGATTCCGCTGCGCAGGACGTGCTTGAGGGTGACCAGAAGGATCTGGCGGCGACGTTTGCCACGCTCGACACGATCGGCGAGTACAACACGGCCTTTATGCAGCTCGAGAGCGGCGCGGTCGATGCCGTGGCTTGTGACCTTTCGATTGCCCAGTATCAGCTTGCCGCCAAGCCCGATGCTTATACGCAGCTTGATGAGCCGCTGTCCAGCGAGCACTACGCCGTCGGCTTTAAGAAGGGCGACACCAAGTCGGCCGACGCCGTGACCGAGTCGCTCAAGGCACTCTACGATTACGGTACGGTTAAGGATCTCTGCGACAAGTATTCAAGCTATGGTCTATCTTTCGATAATTGGGTGCTCAAGTAATGTCTATTCAGGTCATGATGCAGATGCTTGGCCAGGGATTCTTGGTCAGTTTGCAGTTGTTTGTGCTGACACTGCTGGGGTCGATTCCGCTGGGAATCCCCGTGGCGTTTATGCGCATGAGCAAAATCGCGCCGCTTCGCTGGATTGCGCGCATCTACATTTCGGTCATGCGCGGTACGCCGCTCATGCTGCAGATGTTTGCCATCTACTTTGCCCCGTACTACGTGTTTGGCATTTCGCTCACGCCCGATTCCAAGTGGACGGCGTGCGTCGTGGCGTTCATCATCAACTACGCCGGTTACTTTGCCGAGATCTATCGCTCGGGCTTGCAGTCCATTCCGCGCGGTCAATACGAGGCTGCCGAGGTGCTGGGCTATTCGCGCGTGCAGACGTTTCTGTATATCGTGATGCCGCAGGTCGCCAAGCGTATTCTGCCGGCGATGGGCAACGAGATCATCACGCTGGTCAAGGACACGTCGCTGGCGTTTGCCATTGGCGTGGGTGAGATGTTCTCGACGGCCAAGGCGCTGGTCGCCTCGCAGGTGAGCATGGTGCCGTTTGCGATCGCGGCGCTGATTTACTGGGTCTTTAATTTCGTCGTCGAGATGCTGCTGGGCGCCGCCGAGAAAAAATTGGATTACTACCATGATTAATTCGGTAATGAATATATCGAACGCGCGTAAGGCGTTTGGCGGCAATGAGGTGCTCAAGGATATCTCGCTTGAGGTGAAGCGTGGCGAGGTCGTGGCGATTATCGGGCCTTCGGGTGGCGGCAAGTCCACGCTGCTGCGGTGTGCCACGCTGCTCGAGACACTCGACGGAGGCTCGCTCTCGTTTGGCGACCTTGCCGTTGCGACGGATGCGGGTTCGGGCGCGGTCTATGCGAAGGGCGATGTGCCCAAGCAGGCGCGCTCGCGATTCGGCCTGGTGTTCCAAAATTACAACCTGTTCCCGCACTATACGGTGATGAAAAACATCACCGATGCGCCGATTCGCGTGCTTAAGCGTCCGCGCGAGCAGGCGGAAGCCCGCGCTCACGAGCTGATTGCACAAATGGGGCTGACGGGCAACGAGAACAAGGTGCCGTGTGAGCTTTCGGGCGGTCAGCAACAGCGTGTGAGTATCGCCCGCGCCCTGGCGCTCGATCCGGAAATCTTATTCTTTGACGAGCCGACCTCGGCGCTCGATCCCGAGCTAACGGCCGAGGTGCTGCGTGTCATTAAAGACCTGGCGGCGCAGAATATGACGATGGTGATCGTGACCCATGCGATGCAGTTTGCGCGCGATGTTGCCGATCGCGTGGTCTTTATGGACGGAGGCCGCATTGTCGAGGAGGGCCCGGCCGAGCAGGTTATCGATCATCCGCGTGAGCAACGTACCCGTGAGTTCTTGAGTCGTATCGAGGGCTAAGCTCAGCTATGTATTGAGAAGAAGCCGCCGCGGGTCTTATGGACTGCGGCGGCTTTTATTTGTATCGATGGGGTTTAATAATCGCCTGGCATACTTGCTCTGTCCTCTCGCCGCCTGTATTCATACGTGCGCCGAAAGGTATGCATGGACAGCCGCCCGTGAGGGTAGGGTGGTGGCATAGGACATTTGGAGGGTGAGTCGGCTCGGCTGCCGACCATGCTGCTCCCGGGATGGCACCGACCGCGAACTCTCCCCGTTGGCGTCGCGCATTGCGCGCGGCCCTGCAAGGAGGTCATCATGGGTGCTCCCAAGACCGGTAACGTAAGGAACGTGGTGCTCGTAGGCCAAGGCGGGGTGGGCAAGACTTCACTCGCCGAGGCCATGCTCCACCTTTCCGGCAAGACCGCCCGCCTGGGCGGCCACGACGGCACCAAGCCCACGCTCGACTATGACCCCGAAGAGGTCAAGCGTGCATTTTCCATCTCGACGACCATCGCGCCGATCGACTGGAAGGGCGCGCGCATCAATGTTCTCGATGCCCCGTGCTACCCCGATTTTATCGGCGACGCCTTTGCCGCGATGAGCGTCTGCGAGACGGCTCTGTTTGTGGTCGACGCCGAGGCCGGCCCGCAGCCTACGACGGTTAAGCTCTGGTATGCCGCCGAGGACCTGCGACTGGCGCGTGCGGTGTTCGTAAACCGCCTGTCGCGCTCCGAGGCCAGCTTTGCGACCACGATGGACCTGCTGCAAGAGCGCTTTGGCACGCGCCTGGGCGCCGTGACCCTTCCCTGGGGCGAGGGCGAGGACTTTGACGGCATCATCGACCTGGTGCGCATGAAGGCGCGCCATTGCAACGGCACCGAAGCCGTTGAGTCGGAGATTCCCGAGGAGTATCGTGCCCAGGCCGAGGAAGCCCATGACCATCTGTGCGAGCTGGTGGCCGAGGCTGACGATGAACTGATGATGAAGTACTTGGAAGGCGAGGAGACGCTGACGCAGGAGGAGCTTGAAGGCCTGCTGTCGAAGGCGATCGCCGAGCGCATCTTTGTGCCGGTCTTTGCGGGCGATTGCATTAAGGAGCAGGGCGTCAACTCGCTGATGGACGACATCGCCACATACTTCCCGGCGCCGACCGACTACGGCGAGATGCCGCTTATCGACGGCGATTCGCTCAAGATTTCAAGCGACGATGATCGTCCGGTGGCGTTTGTGTTTAAGACCCTGGCCGATCCGCAGCAGGGTCGCATCAGCTTTATTAAGGTGCTGACGGGTACGCTTGAGCCGGGCCTTGAGCTGGTCAACGCGCGCACGCGCAAGGGCGACCGTCTGGCTCACCTGTATGTGATGTGCGGCCGCGACATGACCGAGGTCGGTCACGCCTATGCCGGCGACATTATCGTGGCACCCAAGCTGGCGGCCGAGACGGGCGATACGCTCTCGATTACCGGCAAGGTCGAGGCTGCGGCGTTTAAGTTCCCCAACTCGCAGTACCGCATCGCCATCGAGGCCGAGAATCGCGGCGACGAAGAGAAGCTCTACACGTTTATCGAGAAGGCCTGCAAGGCCGATCCGACCATGAGCATCGATCGTGACGAGGAGACGGGCCAGACCATTATCTCCGCCGTTGGTGAGGCGCAGGTTTCGGTGCTGCTCAACCGTTTGGAGGATCGCACCAAGGTCGTGGCCAAGAGCGTGCCGATCCGCATTCCGTATCGCGAGACCATTCGCCGTACGGCAAGCGCGCAGGGCCGCCACAAGAAACAGACTGGCGGTGCCGGTCAGTATGGCGACTGCTGGCTGCGCGTTGAGCCGCTCATTGGGCCCGACGGCACGAGCGATGGCTATGAGTTTGTAGACGAGGTCGTGGGTGGCCGCATCCCGCGCTCGCTCATCCCCGCCGTGGACAAGGGTGTCCAGGAGACCATGAAGGACGGCATCATTGCCGGCTACCCGCTCACGGGCATTCGCGTGGCTGTGTACGACGGCTCGTATCACAGCGTCGACTCCAACGAGATGGCGTTCCGCGCGGCGGCTCGCATCGGCCTGCGCAAGGCGTGCGCCGATGCCGACCCGGTGGTGCTGGAGCCCATCGAGGAAATCACGGTGACTATTCCCGAAAGCTACGCCGGCGCTGTGATGGGCGACATCTCGGCATCGCGCGGTCGCGTGACGGGTATGGAGACCGATGAGCGCGGCGACACCGTGGTCATTGCCCAGGCGCCGCTGGCAGAGCTGACGGATTATTCGACGCGCCTGCGCTCTATCACGCGCGGCACGGGTGACTTTACCATGAAGCCCGCTGGCTACGAGCAGGTTCCCTACGATGTTCAGGCCAAGCTGGTCGAGCGCTATGAGGAGGGCCGCGCCAAGTAGCGTGTGGTTTTGCCTGCAATGTGGACGCTGACGAAAAGGCCGCCCTGGGTAATCCAGGGCGGCCTTTTTTGATCCCATGGGGACGGAGGAAAACGAATCATTTTTGGGTTACGGGCGGTGCGGTCGGCACTAGTCTCCGGATGCCTGGTTGCGGCCGGTGGCGTAGTCGATCTGCACGTGCGGCTGCAGGTTGTAGCAGTACACGTGGAAGCAGAGGGTCTTGCCGTGGTCCTCGACCGATTGCGCCTCAAGGCGCACGCCGCGGCAGACAAGTTCCTCTTCGTTATACATGGGTGTGACGCGATAGAGCACGTGGTTGCCCGTCTCGCGGATGTAGCCGAGAATCTGCTCCTCAAACGGCAGCATGCCTGTCTCGTTGAGATAACGCGTGCCGGTGAGGAGATTCTTGCGGTTGGCGTTTTCGCCGCAGAGCGACCAGGCGATGAGATGGCAGCGGTTGTAGAGGCTCTGGCCCGGAATAAAGTCGTAGCGCTGCTGGAGCCATCCAGCGGGATGGATACGCGAGATATCGCCGCGCTCGCCTTGATCGAGTGATTCGGGGCCCACGCAGGCGAGCGCTTTGCGGGTGCGGCCCAGGCTGTCAAGCTTGGAGAACTTCTTAAAGCAACCCTCTTCTGTAGCGCGCTCGTATTCATCGAGCGTGAATGATGGTGTGCCGAGCGGGTGCGTGCTGTCGGCGCGCAGGGCAACGTAGGGGTTGCCGGCGTAGTCGGGAATGCTGCTGAGATAAACACCGCGGGCGCGGTTGAGGTCGGGGTTTTCGACCTCGTCGATGGGGGTGGCGGCGCTGTCCGCGGAAGCGCCGTCGCCGGTGTCGGTTGTGGCGGAATCGGAGCCATCGCCAGAGTCCTGGCTGTTTTGAGGGTCCGGGGAGCTCGCCGTTCCTGATTCGAGCCGATCGACCAGGTCCGCCTCGTCGTCGGTGCGGCTGGGACTTTCGTTTTGTTTTTCGGCCAGAGCTGCCGCCTGTTCATCACTTTGCGGCGACAACAACTTGGGCGCTCCGTCGAGCGACCCTGTGAACAGCGCAAACCCCAGCACCACGGCGGCGCCGATGGAAAGTACTTGCTTGTAGGCGGACTTGCGCGACATTGCGGCTCCTGGATGGACGGTTGGGAATCTACCAGTCTAGCAGGAGCCGGCAGGGGCCGTTCTGTCGAACAAATACTCAAGATTTGGGATAGACGCTACTGATTCATTTGCCTCATATGGAGCTGCGGTGGTTGTGTATGTGGGGCTATTTTGCGTTTCCCCAGATAAAACCCGCCAAAATAAACCTGTCCCTTTTTGGCAGGTTAATCGGGGGACTATTTCACCGCAACTTAGGGCACGGTTAGGGAGTGTGCACCTTAAAGAGTGGTGCCCTTGATTAGAGAGGTCGCGCTCGTCTCTCTAATTGTCTCTCTAAAGAGAAAGCCAGTTAAAGAGATAACATTGGGCTATCTAACAGTGAATTCGATACATCTCTCTAAATGTCTCTCTAAAATAAGGTGCTTATCTCTCTAAAGTTAGAGAGATATACTATACTTTAGAGAGATAAATCTATCGTTTTAGAGAGACGGAATGCCAATGCTGCTGGATGAACCTCTTGGCCTTATCGTTGAGCGCCTTCGCAGGCGGGGGACTGATGACGCATCGGTAGAAGTTAAAGCCTGCACGAATAAATTGAGCGCAGACGTATGGGAGACAGTGAGCGCTTTTGCGAACACTGCGGGTGGGCTCATTATTTTGGGCCTAAACGAAGCCGAAGGATTTGTTCCTTCGGCTAACTTTGCTATCGATAGGGTGCGCGATCAGTTTGTTTCGGGTATCGGAGACGGAGGCTCAGCGGCAGTGGTGACCCATGCGCCACGGTACGAGCTTGATCGAGGCGAGGTCGACGGGCTCCAGGTGCTTCTGGTGCGCATCTTTGAACTTGAGCTTAAAGCGAAGCCTTGCTATATCGGCGCGCGCGGCGTGCAGAACGGTAGCTACAAGCGCGTGGATGATAAAGATATCAAGATGTCACCCGCTGAGCTATATGAGCTGCAGAGTGCGTTGCTTCCGAGCGATGCAGACGGCACGGTGGTTTCGGAGGCAACAGTCGAGGATTTGGATCCAGATGTCGTGCGGTCTATTATCGCAAATCGCCGGCTGCAGACCCCCCGCGTTTTGCGCGGGGCCGATACGCTGGAAAAGCAGCTGGTCAGACTCAATATCACTACAAAGGATGGTGCGGTGAAGCTCGCAGGGCTTCTGTCGGCGGGAATTTACCCCCAGCAGTTCTATCCCAAACTCATGATTGATGTCGCCGTTCATTCCGATGTGGAAAAATCTGCACCCGGGCAACCCCGGTTTATTGACCGCCAGTTGTGCGATGGCCCGATTCCGGCTTGCATCGAAGATGCCCTTGTCGCGATTGGACGGAACTTGCGCAAAGCGGCGATAGTGCAAGGCGCTGGCAGAAGGGAGGATTGGGAAGTTCCCCAGGAGGTTTTGCGCGAGGCCTTGGCAAACGCCTGCATCCATCGAGAATATTCGCCCATGTTTGTGGGGCAGGCCGTGAGTGTCGATATCTATCCAGACAGAATAGAGATCAAAAACCCCGGTGGGCTTTGGGGCGGAAAGACGGTGGACAATCTTGCAGACGGGGAATCGCGCTGCCGAAACCCAAAGCTCATGAGCCTAATGGGGGCGACGCCGTTAGAGCATGCCGAGGGGCCCGTTGCAGAAAGCCAGGGATCTGGTATCCCGGCTATGATTCGCGAGATGGAGTCTCGTTCGCTTGGAAGGCCGAAATTTATCGTTAAGGCCGATTCGTTTACGGTGCTGCTTTCCCGGCACGGGGCGGAGCTTGCTGAAAACCGCACGTGGATTCAGAGCCATGTGGGCACCGAGCTGACGGATCGCGAGGAAACATTGCTCATGTTTATGCGGGAGCATGGGTGCGTATGCGATGTTCAAAAAATACGAGAGGCCCTGAAGTGGGATTCGGATGACATTCGCCTGATCTGCGGGAATCTTGTCGATAAACATGTCCTGTCAAAATGTGGCAAAGACACGTTTGAGATTATCGATATGAGCAGAGAATCGTCAGCTTCGACAGCGGATAGGATCCTGGAGGCTCTCAGAGCCGAAGTGGATATGACGGCGCGAGAAATAGCGGTTGCATCGGGGGTCAAAATTTCGTCCGTCCGCTACCATCTGCCAAAAATGGCGGATAAAGGACTCATCGAAGTAATGGGTTCATCGACGAGCCGCAACCGCCGCTATCGGAAGAAGTAGATGCAGCCGAGTCGCCCCTCTTGTGTCTCTCGAAGTGAGATGGGTGCTAGGGGGGGCGACTGCCTCGTGATATTTCCCCAGATAAAACCTGCCAAAATAAACCTGTCCCTTATTGGCGGGTCAGTTAACGCAGTGCAGGTTGAGCATATGCGAGCGAGCGGTCTCCGGGTGCGGTAAGGTGACGTGAAACAAGCGGGCGCTGACCTTTTGGTCGCGCCCGTGAAGTTGAACGTCAGATTGCCGTGTCCGGAGCCCGCGCAGCGCCGAGCAGTTACGCCGTTTGTAAAACGGCGTAACCTAAAGGTTCATGTTGCCGTGAATGTAGGGGGTGACCTCGGGGGAGATATGGTCGCAGCCCAGCTCGCGCAGCGCGGACTCGATGGCGGCGGGCAGCGGGGTCTTGCCCTTGTCGTCGACGGCGTTGCCACCGAGGGCAGCAATCTTGGCGACATCTGCGGGTGCGGCCTCGATATGCATGCAGCCGCCGACCAAGCGCGCGCGTACCTGTGCCAGATCAAGATCGTGCAGGTAATCCTCGCAGGCGCGGATTAAATCGACCTTCTCGCGTGTAAGCTCCTCGCCCGTGGGGACGCGGGTGGCAAGACATGCTCCCGCCGGCAGGTTCCAAACGGGATAGCCCCATGCGCGCAGCAGCTCGCGCTCTTCGTCCTTGGTAAAGCCGACCTCCATAAGGGGTGAGCGTACGCCGAGCTCTTCTGCCGCACGCATGCCGGGGCGGTAGTCACCGCGATCGCTTGCATTGCTGCCATCGATGACGGTGGGAAAGCCGAGCGACTTGGCGTGGTTGACGATGGCGATAAAGCCGGCGTGCTTGCAGTGGTAGCAGCGATTAGTATCGTTGCAGGCTACTTGGGGGAGCTGCAGCTGATCCACCGAAAGATTGAGCACGGGGAGCTTAAAATGCGGCCCCTCATTGGCCTGCCCATCAACGGACTGCTCAAACGAAGCCTGCTCGGGCGTGCCGATGAGCGGCGTGGTGAGATGGACGAGGAGGGTATTGGTAGGCATGATGCGGGCGCATACGGCGGCCAAAAAGCTGCTGTCGACGCCACCGGAAAACCCGATAGCCACGCGCCCGTATGCCAAAAGCAGCTGTTCGAGCGCCGATAGCTTGTCTTGAAGCTCCTCTGCGGGTGCCGTGGTGTCTAAAATCATGAAACGTTCCTTATCGTTGAGTACTCGATCGAAAACTATAATCCTAATGCGTTACTTGCCATAAGACTTCTATCTGTGTAACGAAAGTGCAATATGGCATATACGTTATATACAAGTTGCCAAATGCGGTAGAGTTGCAGCAACGCGACAGCGAGAGTCGATGGGGGACCGATATGATCAAGGCTGTTATTTTTGACATGGATGGAACGCTGGTCGATACCGAGCGTTTGGGGATTAAGGCCTGGAAGGCAGGCGCCGCTGAGCTGGGGCTCGCGATTGATGAAGCGCTGATCCATCAGTTTATCGGCCGCACGCTGCCCGATGTCATGGACATCCTCGATAGGCATTACGGCAGCCATGAAACCACCGAGGCGGTCTATGTCCGCCACAAGGAGATTCGCGACGAGATGGTCAAGACCGAGCTGGAGCTTAAGGCCGGCGCCGCCGAGTGCCTAGACGAGCTGCTGGCTGCGGGCTATCACGTGGGTCTAGCGACGTCGTCGCGCCTCGTTACGGCGGAGCGCAACCTTAAGATGGTTGGCCTCTTTGACAAGTTTGAAACGGTAACGTGTGGCGAGGACGTCGTGCACGGCAAGCCCGACCCCGAGATGTATCTGCTCGCCTGCGAGCGCGCGGGCTTTGCTCCCGAGGAATGTGCCGTGGTCGAAGATTCGCGCAACGGTTGCGTCTCGGGCATTACGGCCGGCTGCCATGTCTTTGCCGTCCCCGATATCGTGCCGCTGCCGCAGGACGTGGTGGATGGCTGCGAGGCCGTGCTCGATACGTTGTTCGACCTGGCGGCGGCAATCAAGACTGTGCGCTAGAAAATTGCGGCGTTGAAACGAGCGATTGCTCACGTTTGCGCTCAAGCAAAAGGGGCCCGGCAATGGTCGGGCCCCTTTTGCTTGAGCGGCGACTTAGCATACTTGCGGGCGTGCTATAGATACGCACCGAGGTTGATGGCCGTGGCGTCGGTCTGGCTGCTTGCCTGGGTGCTGGCGCGTTCCAGCAGGAACGGCCGCACGAGTTCTTGGCGGTTGATGTCCTCGATGGCCGTGACCGCGGTGACGGTGCGCGCGGCAGAGCTGACGTGGATATGCTTGGTCTTTGTCGGGACCTTGTTCTCGATTTGCTCCATCAGCAGTTGGACACCCTTGCGGCCAATCTCGTAGCCCGGGGGCGCTACCGTAGTGAGCGGGACCGATCCGCTCCAAGCGAGCGGGTTGCCGTCGCATCCGGCCACGCGTACTTGCCCGGGGACAGAGATGCCCTTGTTGACCAGTGCCGAAACGACGCCCGAGGCCAACACATCGGTCAGGCCGACGACAAAATCGGGACGTTCGTCCGCGGGGCGCTCGGCGATTTGGGCACCGATGCCGTAGCCGTCGGCAGCGGTATTCCATTCGCCGGCGTCGATGACTTCGATCTTGATATCGGGGTGCAGGGCGAGCGCCTTATGAATGCCAAGGACGCGCAGGGTGAGTTGCATAAATGCTGCTCGGCCGACGACGACAATATGGTGCGCGCCGCGGGCGATAGCAAGTTCGGCAATGATGCGACCCTGGGCCTCGTTGTCGGCCGCTACGTAGTAGCCGGGCTCGGAGCAATGGATGTCCAGATGGACGATCGGCACGGGCATCTTGGTCATGGCGGGGTGCCAGTCGGGGGATGCCATGGGCTGAACCATGACGCCGGACATCTGGGTGCCCATAAAGTAGCGCAGGTAATGGTCCTCGAGAATATCGTCGTTATCGGCGTTGGCGATGAGCAAGTCGTAGCCGTGCTTGCGGGCCTCGTTGTGGGCGCCGCTGGCGATTTGGAGCGAAAAGCCGTGATCGAGACGGGGGAGCACCAGGCCAAAGGACTTGGTGGCGCCGCCCGCGAGCTGACGGGCGCTTTGGTTGGGCAGGTAGCCAAGGCGATTGATGGTCTCGTTGATGAGCTTGAGGGTCTCGGGGCGCAGCTTTTCGGGGTGGTTGAGCGCGTTGGAAACCGTGCCCAACGAAACCCCGGCCTCGCGCGCGACGTCGCTGATTTTTACCTTTGCCATAGCGGCCCCTTTGATGCGTTTCAAGTACAAGCCAGATTGTAGCATCCCAAACCTTCCAAAAAGGGACAGGTTTATTTTGGCAGGTTTTATCTGGGCAAACGCTATTGCCAGCGCGACCACCACGAAGGGGGCAGGCACCTTTGTGGTGGTTTGGACCGGCTGGACGTGTGTGCATCGAGTGGTATCTAAGTTGAGATACCACTTCTGGTATATCAGCTTGCGTTTGCGTGAGTACAATACTCGAACGTTATACGTCTCAGCGCCCCTTGTGCGTGGACGTCTTGCAGTCACGCGAACGAAGGGATTTATCTTATGTGCGGAATCGTCGGCTACACCGGCTCTGATATTGCAAAGAACATCCTGGTCACGGGCCTCAAGCGTATGGAGTATCGCGGCTATGACTCCTCGGGCGTCGCGCTCGAGGTGGGCGAGGGCGCCGCGGCGCACCTCGACGTCATCCGCCGCGTGGGCAAGGTCGCGGGTCTGGAGAGCGAGCTTTCCAACATCGACAGCGACGCTACCTGCGGTATCGGCCATACCCGTTGGGCCACCCACGGCAAGCCCTCCGTCGTTAACGCTCACCCCCACACCAGCTGCGACGGTCGTATCGCCATCGTCCACAACGGCATCATCGAGAACTTCGCCGAGCTGCGCGAAGAGCTGGAGGGCCGCGGCCACCACTTTAAGAGCGAGACCGATACCGAGGTCTTCGCGCATCTGATCGAAGAGGCTTATGCCGAGACGCACGACCTGATGGCCTCCGTGCGCGAGGCTTGCACCCACGTGGTCGGTGCCTATGGTCTGGCCGCCGTGTGCGCTGACGAGCCCGGCGTGATCGCCGTGGCCCGCAAGGATTCCCCGATCGTGGTCGGCGTGGGCGAGACCGGCGCCTATGTCGCCTCCGATGTCATCGCGCTCATCGACGCCACCCGCGATGTCGTGGTGCTCGAGGACGGTCAGTTTGCCAAGCTCACGCCCACAGGCGTCGAGTACACCGACGAGGCCGGCAACGTTATCGAGCCCAAGGTCACCTACATCGACTGGGACCTGGACATGGCAGAAAAGGGCGGTTATCCCGACTTTATGCTCAAGGAGATTCACGAGCAGCCGCGCGTCGTGCGCGACACGCTGGTTGGTCGTATGACGCCGGCCGGCGAGCTCGACATCGACGAGCTGGGCCTTTCGCTCGAGGAACTCAACGACATCGACCGCGTCTACGTGATCGCTTGCGGCACCAGCTATCATGCTGGCCTCATTGCCAAGAATCTCATTGAGGGCTGGGCTCGCATCCCCACCGAGGTGGAGGCGGCCAGCGAGTTCCGTTATCGCAACCCCATCATTACGCCGACGACGCTTGTCGTTGCCGTGTCCCAGTCGGGCGAGACGGCCGATACCCTTGCCGCCATTCGCGACGCGCGCATCAAGGGTGCCAAGGTCTTCGGCATCACCAACGTGGTGGGCAGCCCCGTGGCGCGTGAGAGCGACGGCGTCATCTACACCAAGGCCAACAAGGAGATCGCGGTCGCCTCGACCAAGAGCTTCATCGGCCAGGTCGTGAGCCTTACGCTTTTGGCCCTGCTGCTGGCGCAGGTCAAGTACCGCTTGACCACCAAGCAGGCGCGCATGCTGTTCCGCGAGCTTTCCGATACGGCCGAGCAGATCCAGTGGATTTTGGATACCCAAACCGAGGCCGTTCATGAGGCTGCCCTGCTGTGCAAGGACGCGCAGTCGGCGCTGTTCGTGGGCCGTGGCATGGGTGCCGCTATTTCCTACGAGGGTGCGCTCAAGCTCAAGGAAGTCAGCTACCTGCACGCCGAGGCATATGCCGCCGGTGAGATGAAGCATGGCCCCATTGCCCTGATCGACCCGGGCTTCCCTGTCATCGCCGTGGCCACCAAGAGTGCCACCTACGACAAGACCGTGTCGAACCTTATGGAGTGCAAGGCGCGCGGCGCCAAGGTCATCGTCGTTGCCACCGAGGGCGACGAGGAGATCAACAAAATCGCCGACTGCATTATCCGCGTGCCAGCAGTCCGCGACGTGTTCAGCCCCATCACGGCGAGCGTCCCGCTGCAGCTGCTCGCCCGCGAGGTCGCCATCCTGCGCGGCAGCGACGTCGACCAGCCCCGCAACCTGGCAAAGAGCGTTACCGTGGAGTAGTTGGTTCCGCCATTCTGGCGACCAAGGCCCGGCTCCGTTGCAGCGGAGCCGGGCCTTGTTTCATTTGCCCAGATAAAACCTGCCAAAATGAACCTGTCCCAATTTGGCAGGTTAGCGGAGCTTGCTGGTCTCGAAGTACTCGGGGAACTGGTCCAGAACCTCGGTCTGGTTGCGGAACATCATATGCAGGTGCTTGCTGACCAAAAAGCTCGCTTCGATGGGGTCGCGACCGGCGATAGCGCGGCGAATCTGCTTGTGCTCGTTCACGATGTCCTGATTGTCGAGAACCTGCGTGGCGGCGCGCAGCCAGCGGAAGCGCTCCAGGTCGGCATTGGTCTCTTCGAGCCACGACCACACGGTGCTGCGACATGCGATGCTAAAAATCATGTGATGCATGAGGTTGTCGCTCAAAAAGAAGCCGATGCGATCCTCTTCGGCCATGGCCTTTTCCTGCAGCACGATGGCGCGGTCGAGCTGCTCGATGCCGGCCGACGTGGCGCGCGCACAGCACTCCACAATCACCTGCTTTTCCAGATGCTCGCGGATGTAACAGGCACTCTCGGCAAGGGTGAGGTTGATGGGCGAGACATAGGTGCCGCTCTGGGGCACGGTGCGCACCAGGCCTTCCTGCGCCAAGCGAACCAAAGCCTCGCGCACGGGCGTGCGACCCATATCCAGGTCGTCGCAAAGTTGCTTGACGCCCAGCTTTTCGCCCGGTTTGTAGTCCAGGTAGACGATTTTGCGTCGAATGGTGTGGTAGGACTGGTCCTGTAGGCTCGTTTCCTGCTCGCCGACGTGCATCGATTCTTCCATAGCGCCTCGCAACTGTTCTATCAAACTCATATGTCAGTTGTTAATTATGCCGCGAATCAGCTCTCCGCGGTGGGTAATTCGGCTGTTGCCTGAGAACTATTGCGGCATCTTAGTCTGTGTTTGCGCAAGGCTGCGCTCAATGTTGCCGTATCATAAGCCGTCGCAAACGTGAAATAGAAAGAAGGAATCCCATATGCAACTGGCAAATATCGTACGCGAGCGCTGGAAAGGCGTCTTGTTCTGCCTAATCATCGCCATTCCCGCGACGCTGCTCGGCAAACAAATTGAGGTGGTCGGCGGTCCGGTATTTGCCATCCTCTTTGGCATGGTCCTGGCGCTCGTCTTTCCCAAGAATCGTCGCGAACAGCTCGCCGCTGGCGTCACCTATACGTCCAAAAAAGTCTTGCAGTACGCGGTTATCCTGCTTGGCTTTGGCATGAACCTCTCCCAGATTCTGTCCAAGGGCGCCCAGTCGCTGCCGATTATCGTGGCGACAATCTCGACCTCGCTTGTCATCGCCTTTGTGCTCTGCCGCGTTATGAACGTGCCGGGTAAGATCGCGACGCTTGTGGGTGTGGGTTCGTCGATTTGCGGCGGTTCTGCTATCGCCGCGACCGCACCCGTCATCGATGCCGACGATCGCGAGATTGCCCAGGCCATTTCGGTCATCTTCCTGTTTAACGTTATCGCGGCGCTCGTGTTTCCAACGCTCGGCGGTATGCTCGGGCTGACCAACGAGGGCTTTGGCCTGTTTGCCGGCACCGCCATCAACGACACCTCGTCCGTAACGGCTGCGGCGAGCGCCTGGGACAGCATGCATCCCGGCGCTAATGTGCTCGAGAGCGCCACGGTGGTCAAGCTCACCAGGACGCTGGCCATTATTCCCATCACGTTGGTCCTCGCATGCTGGCAGATGCATCTGGCGCGCAAGGCCGGCGGTGACGCCAAAAGCACGTTCTCCCTTAAACGCGCGTTTCCCATGTTTGTGCTGTTTTTTGTGCTGGCGAGCGTGATCACTACGGTGCTTCAGCTTCCTGCATCCATTACGGCGCCCATCAAGGAGCTGTCGAAGTTCTTTATTGTGATGGCCATGGCGGCTATTGGTTTTAATACCGATATCGTCGAGCTGGTCAAAAAGGGCGGCAAGCCCATCGCGCTGGGCTTTTGCTGCTGGATTGGCATTGCGTGCATGAGTTTGGGAATGCAACACGTACTGGGAATCTGGTAGAGAAGTAGCTTATTTGCGTGCTGCGTGCTTCGTGCTGGTGAGCGCATGCTTGCGGTGGAGCGATAGGAGCTCTTGCGGGTATGGCTTGTCCGCAGGTTTATAAGTCCCGAAGAGCTCTTATCGCCCCGCCAGGATGGCGATGCGGGGCAACACCTATACTCGCAGGACGGCGCTTTCTGCCCTATAGTGTTTGGTAAGCAATATCGTTCAATTTTGAAACACTCGGTCGTACGACCGTCGGCGGTTGCACGACGCCGCGGACAGGGGCAAATCATGGATAGCGATGCCAAACTGAACATCTTGACCGATGCCCTGGCTGCTGCCGGGGCCTCGGCATTGGCAATCGATGCGCATGGGGACGTCGCGATCTCGACCATGAATGACGCGGCGCTTGAGCGGGATGTGGCGGTTTTTGTCGCTGAGCGCCTCGACCGTATAGGAGACGGCGCGCGTCTGGTTATGGGGCGTGCGGGTACGCGCCTGAGCCTGACCGTTCGCCCCACCGACAAAGAGGGCGGGGGCCTTTGGGCCGTCGTGGTCCGCGAGGTGCGCGGTGCCGCGGCGCATGCGGGCGTCGAGTGGCTCAACGCCGACGAAGTTGAGGCCCGCTACGAATCGAGCGCGTACGGCATCGTTGAGGGTGCCGCTGCGGTGGCTGCACCAGTTGCCGAGAGCTACGCGCGCGGTGTGCCCCTTATGCTCGAGGGTGAGCTGGGAGCGGGTCAGGTTGAGATCGCCAAGCGCCTCTATCTGGACGGTCCTTTTGCCGATCAGCCCTTTGTTTCCGTTGCGCTCGATGAACTCACCGATCGCGGTTGGCGCCATATGCTCAAAAGCTCCGAATCGCCGCTGTTCCAAACGGGGCTGACCCTTTGCATTGAGGGCTGGAACGCGGTTGGCCCCCAGCGCCTCCGCGAGCTCGTTTCCACGATGGCCGACACCGCGTTGGCGACGCGCTGCCATGTGGTGCTGACGGCGAATGACATGCCGGGCGGCAGCGAAAGTGATCAAGCCGCCTTTGTGACCGAGCGCTTCGCCTGTGCGGTGAGCGTGGCGCCGGCAATCGCCGAGCAGGGAGCCGCGTCGACGAAGGTTGCGCGCTATTTGGAATATCTCGCTGATGCATTTGGGACGGCAGCGCCCACGCTGTCTGCCGCGGCGACGAAGACGCTCGATGCTTACCGCTGGCCGCGCAACTATCTGCAGCTCCGCGAGGTCTCGGAACGACTGTATATATTGGTGGGGGCGGGCACGGTGGACCGCGCTGTGGCGGAGGAAGTGCTCGCCCAAGAGGACGTGATTAAGACCGCAACCTTTGGCGCCCCGACGCTCGAAAGTGACCTGTATATCCTGCGACCGCTGGCCGATACCGAGCGAGATATCGCGCATCTGGTTGTAGATCATCTCCACGGCAACCGAACCCGTGCGGCGGAGGTGCTGGGCATAAGCCGTACAACGCTGTGGCGCTTGCTGAAGGACGATGACCGTTGAGCGAGGCGCCCGTGACCGCGCGCGACGCGTGTGCTACAGTCCAAAGCGTTATTGTTTCGATTCGGTTACGGCGTGCGAGGGCATATGGCTGAGACTTCAAAACCGAGCCGCAGAAGGCGGAGTGCCGCGCCGGTCAACCGACGCACAACATCGGTGACGTGGGGTAAACACGCCTCGGGGTTTGACGGCTCGTTCAAGCGCACTAAATACGGCTATCCTTCGGCAAGCGCCCGCTTGGCCATGCAGGCAGAGTCCTCGCTATGGGGCCGGAAACGCGTGGTGGGCTCAAAGCTCAAGCACGATGGAACGCTCGGTTACATCAGCCGCGGGGCGGCTCGCCGCAGCGGACTCAATCCGGCTGGTTGGCATCGTTATGTTCCGATCGCGGTCGTCGTTGCAGTGATCGTCATCGCACTCGCTGCGCTTGGCTGCGCCGGCGGTGGCGCCAACTTGGACGCAGTGTTTAAATCGCCCGAGCTCGCGCATGCAGGCACAGAAGTTGTCGAGGGCGCACAGACCCAGACGGGCGTTGCGCCCCAGCGCGGTATCGTTGCGGCGGCCTCCACCATCGCCGATGCGCAAAAGGACGAAGACAAGCAAGGCGACGACGCCGAAACGGCCCAGACGAACGAAACGACGACAACGGCGACGTCAATATAAGTTGCGAGTGGGGTAGCTAAAATAGCCCCGTCCCAAATTAGCCACCCCGCTGACGCTCCTGGGTTACCTTACGTAGATGATGTTGTCGCGGCGCGGCTTTGCCTCGGGTAGCGTGTCCTCGGCGTAGCCAAGAATGCAGTTACCGACACCGCGCAGGCTGCCGTCGGCAGGCAGGCCCCAGCTGGCCAGCAGCTCCAGGCCCTCGGGCGAGTCAAAGACCTCATGCGCGCGGTGAATCCAGCACGAATCGACACCCAGTGCATAGGCAGCGTTGAGCAAGTTGCCCATAGCGAGCGAGCCGTCTTCCAGATGTGTGGGCACGCTGCGGTCAACCAGCACCACCACAACGGTCTTGGCGCCATAGAAGGGGTCGCTGTTGCTGCCCATGACCTGGGCGTTGAGCTGTGAGAGACGCTCGACGGTCGCGGGGTCGGTGACGGCGACAAACGTCACCGGCTGGCGGCCCATGCCGCTCGGTGCATATTGGCCGGCTTCGATAATACGTGCAAGCTTTTCAGCCTCGACGGGACGATCGCTGTAGTTGCGGCAGCTGCGGCGGTGAATGAGTGCTTCGATAGTCTCCATGGTGTCTCCTTGCGGTGGCGTTGCAGATGCCCCGTTCATACCCGTCGGGCTTAAACGATAGACGGTCAATTGCCCGGCCAAAAGGATAGATTCCAATTGGGAAAGTAGGTTTGCATAAAAGTACCTTCAGAATGTGACAAACAAATGGGATGGTTAAACGTTTTATCCCGTCTACCCTGCGGTTTTTTACCACTTGCCTAAATGACGAACGCATAACCTTTGATAAAGGTTTTACTAAAGGAGTACCAACGTTTATCAATGCGCCGTGGTGGCGCCGGGCCAGGAGGTAACATCATGTTCCAGGCTGGAGATGTCGTCGAGACCGATTTCGAAGGATTTCTGAAGCTGCTGCGTTCCAAGACGCGCGCTTTCGTGTCGATCAACGATCACGAGTACTACATCACGCACACCGATGGCTATTGGCGTGTTCAGGATTGCGAGGCCCTCAACGACAAGGGCCACTTTACTGACTGCTCTGAGTTGGTCAACACGGTCTGCGAGGTCGTCGAGCTGCCGTGGATTGCCGGCAAGAGCCTGCATGACAGCTTCTCGGGCGCTACGGTCTATGAGGCCGTCGCCGCTTAACAGGCAATAAAACCCGATTTTCACGTGACCGCTGGCGCTGCCCCCGCGCCGGCGGTCTTTTTCTGCCGATAGGCCATAAAAGTGCGCGCATTTGCGGAGAGCCTGTTGACGATAGTCAAAACTCGGACTAATCTAGAGACATATAATTGGTCAAAAATCGGACAATCGAATGGTGGGATAGATGAATAGTGCGGTTACGCTGGTCGACTTCGATCGGTTGCTCAATGGACTCGACCATATCTATTCGGAGTTCTCGCGCGCCTGCGGCCTTTCGGATTGCGCCTATTGGATGCTCGTCGATATCAGCACGGCGGACGAAGACGTTGCTGTGAGCCGGCTCACGAGCGAATGGTTCTACAGCAAGCAGACCATTAACTCGGCAATTAAAACCCTGACGGCGCGAGGGCTTGCAACGCTGGAATTTGCCGAAGGCAGTCGTAAGAATAAGGTCGTTTGTTTGACCGATGAGGGCCGGCGGTTCGCCGAGCAGTATGCGTTGCCGGCGGTTAAAGCCGAGCAGCGTGCCTTTGGCGCGCTCGAGCCCTGGGAACAGCGTGAGATTATGCGTCTGGTCGGCAAGTTTTCCCACGTGCTCAACGAGGAGTGCGAAGCGTTTAAACAGCAGATGGCCGCCGAGAGCCAAGTGGAAAATCAAGAAGAGGGGGAGACGTGCGACTCTTAATGAGGTTTATGAGGCCGTATCGCGGGCTGATTGCGGTGACACTGTTTGTGCTGCTGATAGATAACGTCGGCACGCTGCTGGTGCCTACGATGTTGGCGAATATGGTCAATACCGGCATCACGACGGGTGATGTCGACTACATCCTGCGCAACGGCCTGTACATGCTTATCGCGACCGGCATGGCCAGCGGTGGCGCGGTGCTGGGCTGCTATCTTTCGGCTCGCCTGGCGGCCAACGTGGCCTGTGACATCCGCAACGCCGTCTACGACAAGTCACTCGAGCTGTCTGCCAGCGACTTTGAGCGCTTTGGCACCGGCTCGATGATCACGCGCTCGCTCAACGACATCAACGTGATCCAGCAGGCGATTCTGCAGACAATTCAGCTGGTGCTGCCGGTGCCGTTTTTGGCCGTGGCGGGCATCATCTTCGCTTGGCATATCGATCCCGCCATGGGCACGCTGCTGGGTGCAGTCGTGGCGATTGTACTGGTGGCGGCGGTCTTTACGGTCGCCAACGCGGCGCCGATTTTTATGCGCCTGCAGAGTTTTATCGACCGTATGAACGTGGTGTTGCGCGAGAACATCGTGGGCGTGCGCGTCATTCGCGCGTTTAACAAGGAGCGCCATGAGGAGCAGCGCCTAGACGAGGTGTTTAGTGATTACGCGGCCAACGCTATCAAGGTCAACCACCTGTTTGTGGGTCTCGATAGCTCCTGCTTCTTCCTGATGAATATCGCCGAGGTGGCGGTGCTGTGGGTGGGAGGCAATCGCGTAGGCGTCCACGCCATGCAAATCGGCAGCATCTCGGCCGTGTTGGAATACGCGCTGCTGATTCTGTTCTTTGTGATGATGGCGCAGATGGTGATCCTGACGTTGCCGCGCGCCGCGGCGTGCCTCAACCGTGCACAACAGGTGCTGGAGATTGAGCCGAGCATCGTCGACGGCGAGCGAACGCTCGACGCGGGCGCGTTCGACTCAAAGGACGGAGCAGACGCGGTTGCCGTGTTCGACCATATGTCGTTCCGTTTTGACGACGCCGACGAGGACACGCTGTGCGACCTGAGCTTTGCCTGTCGCCGTGGCCAGACCACGGCGATTGTGGGCTCGACGGGATCGGGCAAGTCGACGGTGGCCAAGCTCTTGTTGCGCTTCCACGATGCCACCAAGGGCTCCATTCGCCTGAATGGTGTGGACCTGCGCGAGCTTGCGCAAGACGAAATCCGCGGGCGCATTGCCTATGTGCCGCAGAAGGCGTGGCTGTTCTCGGGCAC
This sequence comes from uncultured Collinsella sp., assembly GCA_928722055.1. Taxonomy (GTDB): domain Bacteria; phylum Actinomycetota; class Coriobacteriia; order Coriobacteriales; family Coriobacteriaceae; genus Collinsella. The sequence goes on along the minus strand of CAKMWN010000002.1, from coordinate 2,071,264 downwards.
GGTGGCGAGCAACCTTCGCTTTGGTAACGAAGGCGCGACCGAGGGCGACATGCTTCACGCGCTTGAGGTTGCCCAGAGCACCTTTGTACTCGACCAACCGCAGGGGCTCGATACCCCGGTGGCGCAGGGCGGTACGAACTTTTCGGGCGGCCAGCGCCAGCGTTTGGCAATCGCCCGTGCGCTCATGAAGCATGCCGATCTATATATCTTCGATGACAGTTTTTCGGCCCTGGACTTTAAGACCGATGCCGCCCTGCGCCATGCGTTGCAAGACGAGACGCGTGACGCTGCGGTGCTCATCATCGCGCAGCGCATCTCGACGATCTTGCACGCCGACCAGATCGTCGTGCTCAAGGATGGCGAGGTTGTGGGTCTGGGCACGCATGGCGAGCTTATGGAAACCTGCGAGGTGTACCGCGCCATCGCGGAATCGCAGATGAAGGGAGGTGAGTAGCATGACCGAGGAGCTCAAGAAGCAGGGCGGCGTTGATGACGCCGCTGCCGCGGGACTGGTCGAGGAAACGGCTGCCGCGTCGACCGAGCTGGATGACGCCGCCAAGGCTGCAGCCGAGCGCGAGGCTCGCCGCCAAGCGCTCTACGAGGAAAACGAACGTGCCGAGGACGAGCGCGCCCGCGCCGAGGCAGAGCGTATGCGCGACGTGGACGACGAAGACGAGGACGAGACGCCTCGGGATACCTGGGCGACGGTGCGCCGCCTGTGGAGTGAGGCTGCCGGCGACCATTGGCGCTTCTATATCGTGTTCGCGAGCATTGTGTTCTATGTCATCTTTAACACTGCCGCGCCGGCATATAGCGCCCGCGTGATCGATGAGCTGTGGGGCCACATTCAGGTAGCGTTTGTCAACAACGCCACCTTCAGCATCACCTGGGAGAACTGCGGCAGGACCATCTTCATCTACTTCATGATTTGGACGGCCGCCGCCTCGTTCTACGCGCTCCAGAGCTTTTTGATGTCGAGTGTGGCCGAACGCCTCAACTTGCGTCTGCGTAACCGCATCGCGCAAAAGCTCAACCGTCTGCCGCTTGCCTACTTTGACGCGCATCGTCCCGGTGAGGTGGTCAGCCGCGCGACCAACGACCTGGACAAGATGTCCGAAAGCATGCAGCGCGGACTGCTGCAGCTGCTGGTGTCGATCGGCACCGTGGTGGGTGCCGTGGGCGTGATGTTCGTGTTTAGCGTGCCGCTCACGCTGGTCTTTTTGTTCTTTATGGCGTTGTCGCTGCTGGTGACCAAAGTGGTCTCGCGCCGCACGCATGACGTGACCGGCGAGCGCCAGGAGTGGGTGTCCAAGATTACGAGTGCGGTCGAGGAAGGCTATTCGGGCCGACTGGTGATTCGCGCGTTTAACCGCGAGCGTCAGAGTTCTGCCGAAGTGCATGAGGCCTCGAGGGAGCTAGCGCGCGTGAGTACCAAGGCCGACTTTATGATCAATGCCGTCGGCCCCGCGGTGCGCTTTATCGGCCGGTTGGCGCAGATTGTGATCGCGCTGGTGGGCTGCAGCATGCTGGTCGCCGGTCACATGACCGTTGGCGTGTTCCAGGCGTTCTTCCAGTTTATCTACGAGGCGTCCGAACCCATGACGCAGCTGTCGTTTACCTTTAACTCGCTGCAGAGCGCGCTGGCGAGTGCGGAGCGTGTGTTCGATCTGCTCGACGAGTCCGAGATGGAAGCCGACCCGCTGCCGGCCGATGCCGCCAAGCTGCCGGGCAAGGTGGAGGGCCGCGTCGCTTTTGAGCACGTGCGCTTTGGCTATGCGCCCGACAAGCCGCTTATGCGAGACGTGTCGTTTACCGCCGAGCCGGGTCAGAAGATCGCCGTGGTGGGAACCACGGGCGCGGGCAAGACCACGCTCATCAATCTGCTCATGCGCTTCTACGAGATCGACGGTGGCCGCATTACCCTCGACGGTGTGGACACGAGCCTCATGGATCGCGGCGAGCTGCGCCAGCAGTTTGGCATGGTGTTGCAGGATGCCTGGCTGTTCGATGGCACCATTGCCGAGAACATCGCCTATGGCTGTCCCGAAGCGACGCGCGACGAGATCGTGGCAGCCGCACGCGCCGCGCAGGTCGACTTCTTTGTGCGCACCATGCCGCAGGGTTATGACACGCGGGTGGCCAACGATGCCGAGAGCATTAGCCAGGGCCAGCGCCAGCTGCTGACCATCGCGCGCGTACTGCTCAACAACCCGGCGATTCTCATCTTGGACGAGGCGACGTCGAGCGTGGACACGCGTACCGAGCTTGCCATCGGCCGTGCCATGGATGCGCTTATGCGCGGGCGCACGAGCTTTGTGATCGCGCATCGCCTGTCGACAATTGTGGATGCCGACCTGATCTTGGTCATGGATCATGGCAACATTATCGAGCAGGGTACGCATAAGGAGCTGCTGGCTGCCGAGGGTGCCTACGCCGACCTCTATCTGAGCCAGTTCGCATAATTTGACAAAGGGGCAGCCCCTTTGTCATATCACAAATAAGGCGCGCCGGGGATGAATTCCCTGGCGCGCCTTTGCGTTGACGTCAATGTTGTCGGTAGCCATCCGCTTCTAGCGTTCGTCCATGAGCTTCGTGACGAGGGCTTTGAGCTCGGCCACCTCTCGCTCGAGTTCCTTGACGCGGCGGGCATTCTCGGTGATGCCTTGGCGGTTGAGCGCGGACTGCTCGGCGGCGTCATCGGGCATGTACTCGCGATGCTGCTTGGCATCGAAGCTCTCCTCGAACACGCGGCAGCCGTTGCGCTTGATGATGCGGCCTGGCACGCCCACGACGGTGCAGTTGTCGGGCACGTCCTTAACGACAACCGAATTGCCGCCGATCTTGACGTTGTTGCCGATGCGAATGTTGCCGAGCACCTTGGCGCCCGTGCCCACGGTGACGTTGTTGCCCAGGGTGGGGTGGCGCTTGCCGGTTTCGTTGCCGGTGCCGCCGAGCGTAACGCCCTGGTAGAGCACGCAGTTGTCGCCCACGATGGTGGTTTCGCCGATGACGACGCCCATGGCGTGGTCGATAAAGAAATGCTTGCCGATCTGTGCAGCGGGATGAATCTCGACGCCGGTGATGTGGCGGGTGATTTGCGAGAGCACACGGGCGAGCGAGCGATGTCCATGCTCCCACAGCCAGTGCTCGGGCACATGGTTCCACTTGGCGTGCAGGCCGGGGTAGGACAGGAAGATGACCAGACCGTTTTGCGCAGCGGGGTCTTGCGCCTGGACGGTTTTGATGTCCTCGCGAATGGTATTGATAAAGCTCACCGGCCGCCCTCCCTTAGCGCCATGGCAATGCGATTCAATAAAGTATAGCGATTCGCTAGGGATTAGGAAGGACAATCTTGGCGGCATTGCGCGACAGGTGTCAGTTATGCAAACTTGCTGGTAATGAAGTAAGACTTTTGAGGGGTTTGACCCGTGCTCGTGCCGCAACCGTATACTGGTCAACTTGGACGTGTCCGCGCCCACAACTGAGAGGTTTTACTTCATGGGTTTCATCAATTTCATTGCCGAGCTGCTTAAGGATCCGCGCACCGCGATCGCCAGTTGGATTGCCGCCGGCCCGCTTATGGCCTACGGCTGCGTGTTCCTGATCATCTTCATCGAGACGGGCGTGGTATTCTTCCCGTTCCTTCCCGGCGATTCGCTGCTGTTCGCCTCGGGTTTCTTTGCCCATAACGGCGGCTTTAACATCGTGGCTCTGTTGGCCGTCGCATGGTCTGCTGCCATCTTGGGCGATCAGTGCAACTTTATGATTGGCCATTTCTTTGGTAGAAAGATTATCGCTTCGGGCAAGGTGAAGGCCATGACGCCCGAGCGCATCAAAAAGTCCGAGGACTTCTTGGACAAGTGGGGTCACCTGGCCATCTTCCTGGGTCGCTTCTTCCCGTTTATCCGCACCTTTGTGCCCTTTATCGCCGGCATGGGCGGCATGCACTGGCGCAACTTCGTTATCTTTAACGTGCTGGGCGGCATTACCTGGTCGACGGTCTTTACGCTGCTGGGCTACTTCTTTGGCGGCATTCCCTTTGTGCAGGAGCACTTTGAGCTGCTGATTATCGGCATCGTCGCCGTGTCGATCATTCCGACCGTGGTCGGCTTGGTTAAGGCTAAGCTGGGCAAAAAGAACGCATAGCTCGAGGCAGCGCACAAACTGTGTCGTTGAGGCCCGCCACTGCTTACGGTGGCGGGCCTCTTTAGCTTCGGTTGAATGAAAATACTTTACTTAGTTAAAGAAAAGCGTTTTATCAGGCGTGTGCGGGGAGTACAATCTCGTGCATGCGAATCGACGTGCCATGGGCTTTGGTGTTGTCCGCGTGTCCCGTCCGGCTCTACGCTCCGGGCGTGCGACGTTGCGACGCGGTCGGCCTCGGTCCTTGCGTGCGAGTTCGCGAGTATGCAACTGTGTATGTAAGGAGCGACACATGACTGTCGAGAAGAAGGATATCGATTGGGGTAGCCTCGGCTTTGGCTACATGAAGACCGATTACAGCTACGAGGCCCATTGGAAGGATGGCGAGTGGGACGAGGGCGGCCTGACCACCGACCACACCCTGCATGTCTCCGAGTGCGGCGGCATCTTCCATTACTGCCAGGAGGTCTTTGAGGGCCTGAAAGCCTACACCGCCGAGGACGGCAGCATCGTCTGCTTCCGTCCCGATATGAACGCCGAGCGTATGTACAACTCTGCCCAGCGCCTCGAGATGCCCCCGTTCCCCAAGGACAAGTTTGTTGAGGCCGTCAAGCAGGTCGTTTCTGCCAACGCCGCCTGGGTTCCGCCCTTTGGCTCCGGCGCGACCCTGTACGTGCGCCCGTTTATGATCGGCTCCGGTGACGTGATTGGCGTGGCTCCCGCTCCTGAGTACACGTTCCGCATTCTCGTGACTCCGGTCGGTCCGTACTTTAAGGGCGGCCTTAAGCCCGTTAAGCTGCGCGTTTCCGAGTACGACCGCGCCGCACCGCATGGCACCGGCAACATCAAGGCCGGCCTGAACTACGCCATGTCCCTCAAGCCCACGATGGAGGCACACCGCGAGGGTTATGCCGAGAACCTGTATCTTGACTCCGAGTCCCGCACTTATGTCGAGGAGACCGGTGGCGCCAACGTCCTGTTCGTGAAGGAGGATGGCACCCTCGTCGTTCCTCAGTCGCACACCGACTCCATCCTGCCCTCCATCACCCGTCGTTCGCTCGTTCAGGTTGCCGAGGATCTGGGTATGACCGTCGATCAGCGTCCCGTCGAGTGGGCCGAGGTCAAGGCCGGTACCTTTGTGGAGTGCGGCCTGTGCGGCACCGCTGCCGTCATCTCCCCGGTGGGCGAGATCGACAACAAGGTCTATGGTGCCGATGAGACCGTGACCTTCCCGGCTGGCTACACCGAGATCGGCCCCGTGATGAAGAAGCTTCGCGAGACCCTGACTGGTATCCAGTCCGGTGCTGTCGAGGATAAGCACAACTGGGTTTACACCGTCGCGTAAGCTGCCTTGTATGTCCGGCCCGAGGGCAACCTGCCTTTCCGGCGCGTCCTCGGACATGAAAGAACCTCCGCTGCGCACTTCGCGCGGCGGAGGTTCTTTCGTCCTGCGGAGTGCGCCGGAAAGGAAGGTCGCGCTTTTGTTTTGGTTCGCGCCATGTGGGGGTGGTGGCGACGTGCATTTTTGCGAGTATTCTGCAATCGAAGGCCCCTGCATACCGACCTCGGGCAAAAAATCGGGAGTTCTCGATGTTTTCTACGGATGATGGGCGGGGTTATGGGCTGGCAGCGTTTGATTTGCAGGGATATTCGCGGTCTTTGGCACTTATCGTGGCGCCCGAAGCTCTTGGTTATGTTGAATACTCCTAAAAATGCACGGCGCTTAGAGGGGGACCTTTGCGAAAAAGGAAACCGCCCCGTCGAAGTATGCACTCGACGGGGCGGTTTATACATTTGGCCGATTAAGGATGCGCTGCCAAACTACTAGAACTTGACGGTCGGGGCCTGGCGGGCTGCTTCGGCGGCCTCGAAGCCCTGGCGCTCCTTAAACTGGAAGATGCCGGCAAAGATGACAGCCGGGAACGTCTGAATGGCGTTGTTGTAGCTGAGCACGCAATCGTTGTAGCTCTGGCGTGCATAGCTAATCTTGTTCTCGGTATCCTCGAGCGATGCCTGCAACTGCGTAAAGTTAGTGTTTGCCTTAAGATCGGGATAGGCCTCGGCCACGGCAAAGAGCTGGCGCAGCGCACCGGTCAGCACGTTGTCGGCTTCCATCTTGGCCTCGGGCGTGGTGGCCTTGACGGCGGTGTTACGCGCACTGATCACGGCGGAGAGCGTCTCTTGCTCGTGCTTGGCGTAGCCCTTGACGGTCTCGACCAGGTTGGGGATCAGGTCGTTGCGGCGCTGCAGCTGCGTATCGATGTTCTGCCAGGCGTTATCGATGCGGTTACGCTTGGTGACCATGTTGTTGTAGATGCCGGCGATGGCGCAGACAATCACAATGACAACAACGATGCCGATGATGACGGTAATCATGATGTCTCCGTTTCGAAAGGCCGCGGCGGCATGCGCCAGCTGCCGTTGGTATAACGCTACTAGTATACCCGCAACGTTTTGCCGTGCCGAACTTTCCGGTAAGCGTTATGTTTTCGGTGGGGTTGGCACTGGGGCAAAGCGCGCGAGGTACAGGTGTAAGATATGCGACAGATTGACGAGTGTTGTCTTTGCCCTGAGGATGGCGATACCAGTGGACCTTCGCATCAAGAAAACCTACCGTGCCCTGTTCGATGCCTTTACCGAGCTTCTCGAGAAGCATCGTTTTGAGGACCTGACGGTTGCCATGCTGTGCGACCGCGCCATGATTCGCCGCACGACGTTCTACAAGCACTTTCGCGACAAGAACGATTACTTTGCCTTTTATATCGATGAACTCATGTCGGGCTTGCCGCAAAAACAGCCCGATGAGGCCGGCGCAGTGTCTGCCGAGGACGTGCGCGCGCTTCGGCACGCGATTTTGGACGATGCCATGGATTTGATTCTGGCGCACGAGCAGCTCATGGATAACATTTTGGCAAGCAGCATGTCGGGCATGTTGACCAACGTTATTTGCGACCGTATTGCCCGCTCCATCCGCGAGCGTGTGATGAACGTGCTTGCCGAGGATGCCCTGGCCCCCGTGTCACTCGAGACGACGTCTGAGTTTGTCGCCGGCGGTATTATTCGACTTTTCACGATATGGTGGGAATCGGGCCACGATCTTGAGCGTCGACCCGAGATGGCCGACGTGGTCGATGCGCTGTTTGAGCGGACCATGACGCCGGTGCATCACTAAAAGTGGCGGAGAGAGGGGGATTCGAACCCCCGGAACGCTCTCGCGCTCAACGGTTTTCAAGACCGCCGCATTCAACCGCTCTGCCATCTCTCCGTGAGTCGTAATGATAGCATCGTTTTGAATTTGCAACAGGGAAGGCGAACGATGACGATCACCGAAATCGACGAGAAGTTCATGCGCGAGGCGTTGGCGGAGGCTCGCGCCGCCGCTGCGGTGGGCGAGGTACCGATTGGTGCCGTGGTGGTGCGCGACGGTGAGATCGCCGCGAGGGCGCACAATCGGCGCGAACTCGACCAGGACCCTTCGGCTCATGCCGAGTTTGCGGCCGTGTGCGCCGCTGCCCAGGCGCTCGGTCGCTGGCGCCTTTCCGACTGTACGGTCTATGTGACGTTGGAACCCTGCTGCATGTGCGCAGGCCTTATGGTTAACGCGCGCGTGGGGCGCTGCGTGTATGGCGCGAGCGACGCCAAGGCGGGCGCGTTGGGATCCCTATACGATTTGAATGCCGACTCGCGCCTGAATCATCGGTTTAACGTGACGGCTGGGGCCTTGGCGGATGAATGCCGTGAGCTGCTGAGTAGCTATTTTGACGGTCTGCGCGGAGCGGGCGGCGCTGATTGCGGCTGTAGGGCCGATCTTGAAGCACACGCCGCTCACGCCGCAGCGCTCGCGGGTGCCGAAGAGGATGCTGGCGCGGCGGTTGATTTTGGCCCCGTGCAGCGCCGGCCCCGCCGTGTGCTGTTGGCGATCGACTCCTTTAAGGGCAGCGTTTCGAGTGCGCAGGCGGAGGCGGCGGTTGCCGAAGGCGTGCGCCGCGTTTGGCCCGATGCCGAGGTGTGCACATTGCCGCTGGCGGATGGCGGTGAGGGGACGCTCGATGCCGTTGCCGCGTGCGGCGGTGAGATTGTGACCTGCGAGGTGGCAGGTCCCTTGGGCGACCGCGTGTCTGCCCGGATGCTGGTTGATGTCGAGCGCGAGTCCTCGGTCATCGAGATGGCCGAGGCGGCCGGCATTGGGTATTCGCCTTGCACGGAGTCGTCGGCGCTGGCTGCTACAACCTATGGCGTGGGCGAGCTCATGCTTCGCGCGGTTCGCATGGGCGCAAAGACTATCTATATTGGCTTGGGCGGCAGTGCCACCAACGACGGTGGCGCCGGCATGCTGCAGGCGCTGGGCGCGCGTGTGGTCGATGATCAGGGCTGCGATGTCGCCCCCGGTCTTGCCGGACTTGAGCGGGCGGCGAGCGTTGATTTGGCGCCAGCGCTTCGGGCTTTGGATGGCACTCGTATTGTTGTGCTTTCGGATGTCGATAATCCGCTCGTAGGGCGTCGCGGCGCGCTTGCGGTGTTCGGCGGACAGAAGGGTCTGCCGGCGGGCGACATCGAGACGCTGCGCAGGTGCGACAGCTGGATGGTCGGCTACGGTCGCTTGCTCGACGCCGCGATTGCCGGAGCTCGAGCCCAGGGGTTGTTGCGCACACCCGAGGGCGCGCGGACATTTGGCTCGGTGCTCGGCGTGCCCGGCGCGGGCGCTGCCGGTGGCTTGGGCGCGGCGTTGCTGGCGCTCGGCGCGGAGCTACGCTCGGGTGTGGAGACGGTGCTCGATCTCGTGGGGTTTGACGAGCGTGTACGCGATGTCGACCTGGTCATAACGGGCGAGGGCAATATGGATGAGCAGTCCGCCGCCGGTAAGGCACCGGTGGGCGTGGCCCGCCGCGCGAAGCGATATGGCAAGCCGGTGGTCGCCGTCGTGGGCGGTCGTGCCGACAACCTGGATGCGGTGTACGAGCAGGGCATCGACTTGGTGCTTCCGATCTGCCGCAAGCCCATGCCCCTCGACCAGGCGCTCAACCCTCAGGAAGCCACAACCAACCTCATCTGCGCCGGCGAAGCAGCCGCCCAATCCTACGACCTCGCTCGCCTCTAGAACTTATTTCCCCGGGAGTCCGGTTTGGCCGAGTAGTCAAAATAGCCCCACCCCAAATTAGCTACTTTGTGGGTTGTGGGGGATAAAGATTGCCGGTCGAGTTGTCCTACTGGGGTATGTCGATGGCGCGAGTGGTTCGATTTTGAGCCTGAGTGGCAACCCGAGGCGAAATTTCAGGTCACCCAAATTGCTACAATTTTAAGCATATAGCGATGTCCTGCCTTGCGTTTCTGCGCGGGGGGGGCGTATATTTGCATCGATGGGGACGACGACACATATATAATGAGCCGCTGCTTGCCGTCCTCATGGATTGGGGAGGGCCTTCATGAATCGCGTGTGTGCGAGAGCTCGAGAAAAGCTGAAGCCTTTTGGCGAAAAAACCAATACAGTCAAGCGCGCTCTAAGGATTTTGACCGTCCCGCTGGCGGCATGTGCACTCATGTTTGGTGCGACAAGCGCATCGGCCGACCAGACAGTTCTCTTTAGCAACCATACCGTGAAGACGGTGAATCCTATTGGCACCACGGTCAATCTGTTCGACTACTGGGTCGTGGATGGCGATAACGACAGCTCGAGGAACATAAACAACAAGAATGGCAATAACAACACCGGCATCAACAAAGGTCACCAGCTCAAGTTCAATGGTGGTGCCGGCACGGGCATTAACAAGTGGACGGGCAGAAGCGATACCAAGGGTTTTGGACGTCTTTCATTTGTGAAGAACACGCTGGTAAATGGTTATCCGGAGATTGATGGCACCTACGCCTCCAATAACACGCACGGTACGTACGAAGACGAGTCGCTCGATTATCTCTTTAACAATGACAAACAGGACGGCAAGGCCGTTTACAACAACGTGCAAGGCCTTTTCCAGCTCAAAGGCGGCTATTACGTTTATGACTCGTATGGCAAGAGCGATGACTCGTCTGGCAAGAGCGGCAACTATGCTGTGTATAACCCAACGACGAATTCCTTTAACGTCTACAATTCTGCGGGCGTATATAAGAGCAAGGTATTAGATACAAATTTGGGTCAGTTCTTTCCCTTTGACTCGGCTGGCAAGGTTTTTAAAGAGGAGAACGGTCAGCTCTCTCCTATAGGAATAACGGACGATGAGAACGATAAGCTCAACCACCACTTTGGCATGTCCATGACCACGGAGTTTGTCCAGCCTAACGGTGGCAAGACCACCAAAAACGAGGATATGATCTTTGAGTTCTCGGGCGACGACGACGTTTGGGTGTACATCGATGGCGTACTCGTGGGCGATCTGGGTGGCATCCACGAGAAGGCGACGCTCAAGATCAACTTCGCCACCGGTGGCGTGCATGTCGGGCATGTTGACAATGCAAATGATCCCGAAAAGACAATTCAAGACACCACCATTAGGGCGATGTTCGAAGCCGCCGGCGCAGATGCCACCAACTTCTCCGGCAACACCTTCCTCGGCAGCACCAAGCACACGCTGAGCTTCTTCTATCTGGAGCGTGGCGCGGGTGCATCGAACATGTCGCTCAAGTTTAACCTCACCACCCTGCCGTCGTCCGAGGTCGCGAAGGTCGACCAAAACGGCGAGGCAGTCAATGACGCAACCTTCGGGCTGTACCGGTCCGGTGGACCAGATTGCGACTGGAATACGGGTGAGCTCGTCGCTCGGGGCACGACGGAAAACGGGGGCCAGCTGATACTTCGAAAGTTAAAGCCGGGCGACTCCGAGCCGAGCGACTCCGTCCTCTCGTTTGACGAAGAGCACAACAAAAATCATTGCGACTACTTTGTACTCAAAGAAGAAAACCTGCCCGCGGGATATCGCTCGAGCCTGACCTCATCAACCACCGCAACTCCAGGCGAGTTGCATTTGCAGTACAAGCCAGCCGCGGCAACCGGCTCGGGTGGCGTGGTAGTTGCGCCGCAGACAACGGTTGAAACAGCCGACGGCGAACAATGGAAGGGTAGCCGCATGTGGCTGAACGGCGGCTATCTGGCCGCTAAGGAGACCATTTCCCTACATAAAGATACGCAAGACAATAAAGGCCACGTTATTAGTTCGGGTACGACCTTCGCCGTTGTGCTCAAGCGCACCGATGAAAACAAGAGTGACACGGACGAAAATGCGTGGACGGCGGTCACAGGCAACCCGCTCAAAGGCTATAAGCTGTGCTCCAAACACGGCATTGAGGGCGCGGTCGAGGCTGCCAGATCGGCAGATACGAGCGTCTTCGGCGTCAACACCAATGACGACTATGAGGTAACGGTCGGGTCGCTGCCCGGAGATATCGAGAAGTACGCCGCCATGATGACGGACATGTCAAAGGCGGAATATACCGTGGCGGTGTATCACACCACGGCATCGTCTCTGGCGGGGGCAACCAAAGACAACACCTCCATGGTCCAATATCGAGCGACAAACAGGCAGTTCTCTACGGTGATCCACCTCACCAACGTTCAGAACCGTCTGTTTGTGCAGAAGGTTGACGACCTGGGCAAGCCCGTGAACGGCGCGACGTTTGAGCTGTACAAGGCCGAGGACGTTACCGGCGATAGCCCCAGCACGTATGCCATTGAAGTCGGCGCCACGCCGTATGACACCGTGCAGGCAAACGGCATGACCTATCCGTATGACATTGAGGGTGCTGCATGCTTCCCACTCGATTCGAAAAATCACAAACCCCTTATCAAGGGTACGTACTACCTGCGTGAGTCAGAAAGCCCGGATGGCTATGAGATCAACAACACTATCACCAAGGTGATCGTGGACGATTCGGGTGTGTATGTGGATGCCGGCGAGATGAGCGACGGTGTGCGCAGCATGAGCGGCCCGGGTTCGCTGATTGCTTCCCTAGCGCAGTTTGGCTCTCCCGATTCCATCGACAACACGCTTACGCACATCAAGGGCAAGCTGCAGAGTGCAGTCGTTGACGCCAACGGAAACCTGACATGGGGCCCGACAAGTCCTGCGGACAACTGGATGCATATGCGCTATGACAAGACGACGCAGGGCACCAAGACCGTCTTGTGCTATGTCGAGAACGGTGGCGAGCGCGACGGCAAACTGGCGGCCATCTTTGCCGATACGGGCATCAACCGCATGGCTCTTTATCAAGACGATGATGCCACCAATGGTACCGATCTGGGCACACTCCAGCTCAACCATCTCTTTACCACGGCAACGGCCGTGCAGTATACCGATGCGGCCAAGGTCTCGGTGCCCGTCGAGAAGAAGTGGGTCGGCCCGGCGGCCGCCAAGGCCACCGTGCGCCTGCTCGCCGACGGAAAGGACACCGGCAAGTCGATCGAGCTCAACGAGTCCAATAACTGGAAGGGCTCCTTCAAGGACCTGGCCAAGTACTCGAAGTCCGGCTCCGAGGTCGCCTACACCGTGGCCGAGGACGCCGTCGAGGGCTACAGCTCGAAGGTCACCGGCGACGCCGGGCGCGGCTTCACCGTGACCAACACCTCCACGGCCAAGGTCTCGGTGCCCGTCGAGAAGAAGTGGGTCGGCCCGGCGGCCGCCAAGGCCACCGTGCGCCTGCTCGCCGACGGAAAGGACACCGGCAAGTCGATCGAGCTCAACGAGTCCAATAACTGGAAGGGCTCCTTCAAGGACCTGGCCAAGTACTCGAAGTCCGGCTCCGAGGTCGCCTACACCGTGGCCGAGGACGCCGTCGAGGGCTACAGCTCGAAGGTCACCGGCGACGCCGGGCGCGGCTTCACCGTGACCAACACCTCCACGGCCAAGGTCTCGGTGCCCGTCGAGAAGAAGTGGGTCGGCCCGGCGGCCGCCAAGGCCACCGTGCGCCTGCTCGCCGACGGAAAGGACACCGGCAAGTCGATCGAGCTCAACGAGTCCAATAACTGGAAGGGCTCCTTCAAGGACCTGGCCAAGTACTCGAAGTCCGGCTCCGAGGTCGCCTACACCGTGGCCGAGGACGCCGTCGAGGGCTACAGCTCGAAGGTCACCGGCGACGCCGGGCGCGGCTTCACCGTGACCAACACCGTGAAGACGGGCGAGCTCGACGTCTCCAAGACCGTCGTGGCGCGCGAGGGCCTGGCGGTCGACGCGGACAAGATATTTAAGTTTGTGGTTGAGGCCACCGATGCCATGGGCCGCAAAGTATCCGGCACCTACGGTGACGCGACGTTCGAGGACGGCGAGGCGACCCTCAAGCTCAAAGATGGCCAGACGGCGAGGATCACGGGGCTGCCCGCGGGAACTGCCTACACGGTGACCGAACGTGCCGCCGATGGCTACAAAGCTGCGGTGAACGGAGCCGAGGGATCCAGGGCTGATGGTTCCATCTCGGCCGACCAGGTCGCCGCCGCCGCTTTCACCAACACCTTCGACCCTGCTCCCGCCACGGCGTCCGTCCCCGAGCTCACCAAGGTGCTCGCAGGCGGCCGCAAGCCCGGCCTCCAGGAGGGGGAATTCACCTTTGTGCTCTCCCTCACCGACGGTGCGGGCAATGTGCTCGAAGGCTACCCAATCGAGGCGAAGAATAACAAGGACGGCAAGGTTTCCTTTGGCGAGCTCAGCTTCACCAATCTGGGTACCTACCACGCGACCGTGACCGAGAAAGCAAACGGCGATGTCCTGATTGAGGACGATGCGCATGCCTACACCTTCGACATCACAGTGACTCAGACTGGTGCCGGTCTTAAGGCCGAGATCTCCAACGAGCGGGGCAAGAAGACTTTCACCAACACCTTCACGCCGCACGACAACACCAAGACCGTCACCAAGGCGGACGCCTCGGGCGCCAGGGTCGATGTGGACGGCAAGCCGGTGGGCGTGGGCGATACTCTCACCTATACCATCGGCTGGGCCAATAACAGCGTCGACGACAGGGGCGCCGCGCAGGCGGCCGACGTGACGGTGACCGATGTCCTGCCCAAGGGCGTTGACTACGTCGAGGGCTCTGCCGACGGCGCCGCCTACGACGCCGCGACGCGCACTCTTACCTGGTCGCTCGGCGAGCAGACTGCGGGCGCCGCGGGCACGCTCAGCTTCGACGTGAAGGTCTCCGCCGAAGCCGCCGTGGTCGACGACATCGCCAACACCGCCACGGTCGAGGTGGGCGAGAACGAGTCGCAGACCAACACGACCCACAACAGCGTGCCCCGCGAGGGCAGCCTCACCGTCAAGAAGACGGTCGTCGGCGGCGACAGCCAGCGCGAGTTCGGCTTTGCGGTCACGCTGACCGATGGGGACGGCGAGCCCGTCTCCGGCACCTTCGGCAAGGGCGAGAACGCCGTGACGTTCGCGGACGGCAAGGCGACCTTCACGCTCAAGGACGGCGGGGAGAAGGTCATCGCCGGCCTGCCCGTGGGCGTGCACTACACCGTGACCGAGGACGCCGCCGAGGGCTACACGACCGCGGTCAACGGGGCTGATGGCTCCAAGGCCGAAGGCGCCGTGACTGAGGACGGCGCGACCGTCGCGTTCACCAACACGTACGGAACGGCCGCCGAGGGCAGGGACGTCTCCACCGCGGGGCTCTTCACCAAGACGCTCGAGGGCCGCGACTGGGCCGAGGGCGACAGCTTCCAGTTCGCGCTCGCGGGCGAGGGCGGCGCCCCCATGCCCGAGGGGTCTGCCGACGGCTCCAAGACCGTTAGCGTGACGGCCGCCGCCGGCACCAAGGCGGGCGATAGGGTCGCCTTCGACTTTGGCTCCATTCGCTACACGCTCGATGACATCAAGGACGCCGGGTTCGCCGAGGTCGGCGGCAAGCGCGTGCGCGCCAAGACCTTCACCTACGAGGTGCGCGAGGTCAGGCCCGATGACGGTTCTGCCATCGCCGGTGTGGACTACGACGGCCACGCCGCCACGATGACGGTGACCGTGACCGACGACGGTTCCGGCAACCTCACGGCCACGACGCCCGCGATCGCGCAGGTGAGCGGCGGCGACTTCGTCAACACCTACACGACCGAGCTCGACTACTCGGCCCGCGCGGGCGTGCGCCTGTCCAAGACGCTCTCCGGCCGCGCCATGGAGGCGGGGCAGTTCGCCTTCACCGTGACCGCGGACGCCGAGACGGCCGCCAAGCTCGGCCTCAAGACCGGCAAGGACGCCTACGCCGTGGCCGCTGCCGATGACGGAGAGGCCGACCTGGGCGACCTCGTCGGCGGTGCCGCGGAGAGCGACGTGAAGTTTACCGACGCCGATGCGGGCAAGATCTACAGCTTCACCGTCACCGAGACCAAACTCGGCGGCGAGGGCTACACCAACGACATCGCGCCGCGCACGGTGGCCATCGCGCCCGCCTACGATGCCGCGACGGGCAAGCTCACGGTCACCACCACAGTTGCCAAGGACGGTGTCGAGGTCGCCCGCAGCGAGGTCTCCACGGCAGATGACGCCACGGCGACGCCCACGCCCGTGACGGTCGCGTTCGAGAACTCCTACGAGGCCACCGGAACGCTCGGCGGCGAGGGTAACGTGGCAATTAATGCCACCAAGACGCTGACAGGCCGCGCCGCGGCGGCGGGCGAGTTCTCGTTCTCCGTCCGCGACGCCCGGGGCGACGTGGTCGCGACCGCGACCGACCGGGCCTCCGGCGACGGCGAGGCCGCGGGGCTCTCGTTCTCGCCCATCGCCTACACCACCGACGCTCTCGAGCAGATGGTGGCGGACGGCATCGCCACCAGGGCCGCCGACGGCTTCTGGGTCATTTCCTATACCGTTTCCGAGGACGGTACGGACCGGCTGCCCGCGGGCGTGACGGCGACCGCCTCGAGCTTCGACATCACGGTCAAGGTGACCGATGACGGCAAGGGCGGGCTGGACGTTAGCGTGGTCTACCCCGAGGGCTCCGGCGGCACGCTGTCGTTCGTGAACGGCTACGGCACCAACGAGGCGACAGTCGACCTCGCGGGTACCAAGACGCTGGCGTTCGGCCAGGCCGGACTCGGCCTCACGCAGGCCGACATCGAGGGCAAGTACACCTTTAAGATTGAGCCGCTGGACGGCGTGCCCGCGCCGGTCGACGCCTCCGGCAAGACGGTAACCGAGGCGGCCAACGACGCCGCCGGCAACGTCGAGCTGGGCCACGTCACGTTTAAGCAGCCGAGCGACCTCGACGACGCCGAGATCGACGGCCAGGGTCTGCGCACCAAGACGTTCGCCTACCGGGTGAGCGAGTCCGGTTCGGTCGACGGCGTGGTCAACGACGCGACGGCGACCAGGACCTTCACGGTCAGGGTGGTCGAGGACACCAACGCGGGCACGCTCGCCGCGGAGGTCCTGCCCGCAGAGGGCACGCCCGAGGGCAAGGGCGCGTTCGAGTTCACCAACACCTACGGCGTGAATCCGACGCCGAGCTCCGTCACCGACCAGATCAAGGTGAACAAGAAGCTCAAGGGCCGCGACCTGGCCGAGGGCGAGTTCGAGTTCCAGCTGGTCGAGATTGCCGCCGACGGCAGTGAGAGCGTCGCGGCGACGGGCAGGAACGCCGCCGACGGCACGGTCGCTCTCAGCCCCGTCACCTACACCGCGCCCGGCACGCACAGCTACGAGCTGCGCGAGGTCGCCGGCACGGCGGGCGGCGTGACGTACGACAGGGCGACGTACCGCGTGCGCACGACGGTCACCGATGCCAAAAACGGCACGCTCGCCGTCAAGCACGAGCTGGCGGATGCCGAGGGCAATCCCACGGGCGACGACTCGGTGACGTTCACCAACGGCTACGAGGCCGCGCCCGTCACCCTCAAGCTGGGCGCCGCCAAGGTGCTCAAGGGCGCCGAGCTCAAGGCGGGCCAGTTTAGCTTTGAGCTCAAGAGCCGGGACGGCAAGGTCATGTCGACCGCCAGGAACGCCGCGGACGGCAGCGTCACGTTCGATGCGCTGACGTTCAAGCAGGTCGGCACCTACACCTTCACGGTGAGTGAGGTCGACGACGGCCAGGCGCACGTGACCTACGACAAGGCCGTGCACAAGATCGTCGTCACGGTGAGCGACGAGGCGGCCGACGGCACCAAGACGGGCTACCTGTCGGCGAAGGTCTCCTACGAGGGCGACGCCAACGTGCCGCCAGTCTTCACCAACAGCTACGCCGAGAATCCCGGGACCCCCGGCACCCCCGAGAACCCCGGCACGCCGGGCGGCGGCTCGGGTGGCGGTTCAGATAACGGCTCCGGCAGCGGATCTAGCGGCGACGGCTCCAAGGGCGGTATGCCCGACACCGGCGACCGCAGCCTGCCGGTCGAGGCGCTCGCGGCCATGGCCGGCATCGGCGCGCTGACCGCAGCGGGCGGCGCGGTCCTGTACCGTAGGCGCCGCTAGCGATATGGACGAGTGGGGCGAATCCATCCGATGGGTTCGCCCCACTTGCCCTGCTGGACGGGAGCAGGTAAGATATACCGAGCGCCTAGCGCGTTCGATGGGTTCGGATGACGACATGTTCCGAATCTGGTCAGGTCCGGAAGGAAGCAGCCATAAGGAGCCTCTGTCGGGCATCCGAATCCATCGAGCGCACGGGCGTTTTTTGGTGCCGCGACATGGCCCGGCCGGCGGCGAGGTGTTTGGTGTCTCGCTGGTCCTCGGCTTCGCCTGCGGGATCGCTCGACTACCAAACACCTCGCCGCCGGCCGGGCCCCGTCGTCCAAAAATCACCCGTAAAGGCGCGTTTATCTAATTTAATCTATCCCTTAAGGAATGCTGCTCGTTGGCGTTGTCTGGGCATTGATGGCTACGTGGTTCAAGAGGCGGCGGTGCTGTTGCTTGAATTTTTGCAGTTAAAGAGGCTCGTTTCCCTAGGTTGGGGAAACGAGCCTCTTTTTGTCTCTGGGCTTGTGGATTGGTGAAGGCAGAATGCTCTGTCGGCTATTTTGAGTTCTTGATGCGGCGTGTGGCTGTGGCGGTTATTCCGAGTCCCATGGCGGCGATTCCTGCGAGTGCTATTGCGCTCGGTGCTGTGTCGCCCGTGTTCGCGAGCTTGCCGGCGGTCGTATTTGCTTGCTTGCCGCTGCTCGAGTTCGCCTGCTTGGTGGAGCTTGGTAGGGCGTCTTTGCCGGTTGCAGGTGAGGCAACGGGCGGTGTCGCCTCGGCGGGTTGCGTTGAGCCGGAGGGAGGCGTCGTCTCGGTCGGTTTCGTTATCTCGGGCGAGGTGGCCTTGTCTGCCGCGGCCTTTGCCTCTTCGTATGCCTTGCAGGCGTCGTCATAGGCCGTTTGCGCTTTTTTCAAATTGTCGAGGAGCGCATCTCGCCAGGCTGTGAACCGGTCGATATCGGCTTTATATTTCTCTACAGCACGTTCACAGTCATTAACTCGTCTTTCCTCTCTTCTGAGGCGGTACTGGAACTCGCGGAGCTCCGTTTCGCAATAGTTTACGTGCGTTTTTGCCGATATGATCTCACTGTGCAACTGCTTTATTTGCTGTTTAGTAGTTTCGACAAACTCCTCGTAGCCGAGTGCTTCGAGTGTCTTAAGCATCTCATGTTTCTTCTCTAATTCTGCCTGGAGCTCGCTTACCCGGTTGATGGCCCCGTCGTATTTGGCTTGGGTAGCATCGACGTCCGCTTGCATGGTGGGAAGGAGTTCCCTCCCTTCGGCGGCTTGCGCCGCCATCTTTTCGCGGTACTCTTGAAAACGGGTAATGTCATCATTGAATCTCGCAATTTTCTCGGGACTTGCGGCGTTTTTTGCGGCCTCGAGGTTTTTGAGCGCTTCCTGCATGGCTGCATACGCTTTTTCTTTTGCGGCGGCCGCGTCTTCCGTCTGCAAGGCAACTGCACCGGTGGGGGCGCTGGTTTCTGCCGCGATCGCCGTTACGGGGGCGATTCCCGCGACAAGTGCCGCGGAAAGGGCGATGCCCGCAGTTGCTCGTCTTGCTCTTCTTGCGAGAATGTCGTTCATCTCGGCACCTCATTTCAAGGGTCGGCGACTAACTTGGTAGCACTAATGCAAGTATACCAAGTGGTCGACCCGACACTGGCTGGGTGCGCGCCTCTCCGCTTCTTTGGAAACCGAATCCCATTAGAAATGACGAGTTGTTTACGCTTCTTTTGGGCTCACCGTACTATCATGATTCGGATTGAGTGTGAATGATGATAGGGAGCGCCTATACATGATTGAGCTGCTCAGGCGTTTTGGTGGTAAGTTTCGCCGGTATATGGTGATCGGCCCTGCGTGTAAGCTGATCGAAGTGATCTTTGACCTGCTGACGCCGCTGGTGATTGCCCAGATGATCGATAAGGGTATTGGCGCACACGATGTCAACGCCGTCGTCCACTACGGTATGCTGCTTGGCGCCATGGCTGTGATCGGCATCTCGTTTACGCTCGTCTGCCAAAAGATGGCGGCGCTCACCTCGCAGGGCATGGGCACCGATATCCGCGGTGCGCTCTACCAGCACATCAACAAGTTGAGCTATGCCGAACTCGACCGCTTTGGCACGCCGTCGCTTATCACCCGCATCACCAACGACGTCAACCAGGTGCAGCTTGCCGTGGCGCTGGGCGTGCGCATGCTCATCCGCTGGCCCTTCTTGGCGGTGGGCTCTATGTGCGCGGCCCTCGCCATCGACCTTAAGCTCGGCATGATCTTTTTGATTTGCACGCCCGCCATTGGCCTGGTGTTTTGGTTTGTCATGGCGCGCTGCATTCCGTACTACAAGCAGCTGCAGGCAAAGCTCGACCGCATCGCGCTCATTTGCCGCGAGGGGCTTTCGGGCGCCCGCGTGGTTCGCGCCTTTGTACGCGAAGATCACGAGCGCGAGCGCTTTGCCCAAGCCGCCGATGACCAGGCCAATACCGCCATCGCGGTGGGCAAGCTCTCGTCAATCCTTAATCCCGTCACGTTTTTGGTGATGAACCTGGGCGTGTGCGCCATCCTGTGGGTGGGCGGCATCCAGGTCAACGTGGGCGAGCTTACGCAGGGCCAGGTCATGGCGTTTGTGAACTACATGACGCAGACCCTGACCTCCATCGTGTACGTCGCCAACCTGGTCGTGGTCTTTACCAAGGCGAGCGCGAGTGCTTCGCGTATCAACGAGGTGCTCAACTGCGAGCCGAGCATCACCGACGAGGGCAATCAGTCGGTTGCGCTGCCCAAGCCGGGCAATGTCGCTCCAGTTCCTGCGCTGAGCTTGAGCCATGCGAGCTTCTCCTTTGGCGCCGGCGCTGCCAACGCCGTCAACGATGTGACCCTGGAGCTCCCGCTGGGCAAGACGCTCGGCATTATTGGCGGTACGGGCAGTGGTAAGTCCACGCTCGTCTCGCTCATCCCGCGCCTGTACGATGCGGGCACCGGCAGCGTGAGTGTGATGGGCGCCGACGTGCGCACCTGGCCGCTCGACCAGCTGCGCCGTGTGGTCGCGACCGTTCCACAGCGTGCGTCGCTGGTGAGCGGCACCATCCGCAGCAACCTGACCTGGCGCGACGAGGCTGCGACCGACGAGGATCTCTGGGCGGCGCTCGACATGGCACAGGCGAGCGAGTTCGTGCGCAACAAGCCGCAGGGGCTCGATACCCCGGTCGAGGCGGGCGGTAAGAACTTCAGCGGTGGCCAACGCCAGCGCCTGACCATCGCGCGCGCCCTGGTGGGCTCGCCTCAGATATTGATCATGGACGATTCTGCCTCGGCGCTCGACTTTAAGACCGACGCGGCGCTTCGCCATGCCATCCGCGAGCGCAGCGTGCGCGGTGCCGCCGAGGGCGGGCTGCCGCTCACGACCGTCATCGTGAGCCAACGTGTCTCGACCGTTCGCGATGCCGACATGATCTGCGTACTCGACCACGGCTCGGTTGCGGGCCTGGGCACGCATGACGAGCTGTACGCGACCTGCCAGCTCTATCGCGAGATTTGCCAGTCGCAGCTGCGCCGCGAGGAGCTCGAGGGCCAGCAGGGGAGTGCGGCGCCCACGTCCGTCCCAAGTCCCGCGTCCGCCCCGGCTGCCCCGGCATCCACTTGCGCAAAGGAGGGCTGCTAAATGAATCCGTACACTTCCTCCGGTTCGGTCGCCACGATGACGGCCAACGTGTCCGGTAACGATAACCTCAACGACCTGGGCGACGGTCCGCGCCAGCCCGGCGATCCCGAGCGCTACCCCGTAGGCGCGGTGACCCGCCGTCTGCTGGGCTACGTTCGTCCGCACCGCATTTCGTTTGCTGCATCGTTTGTGAGCGCCGCCATCTCGGTGGTCTTGCAACTCTATACGCCCATCCTCATCGGCGAGGGCATCGACCTCATCGTTGCCGTCGGGCAGGTGGACTTCGATGCGCTGCTGCCGCTCGTTACCAAGCTCGCGATTGTCGTGGTGGGCGCGGCGGCCTTCCAGTGGCTGCAGGGCTACTGCGTCAACCGTCTGTCCTACGAGACGGTGCGCGACATGCGCGTGGAGGCGAGCGACAAGCTCAGTCGCATGCCGCTCAGCTTTATCGACGGCCATGCCCACGGCGACCTCATGAGCCGCGTGGTCAACGACGTCGATCAGGTGGGTGACGGTCTGCTGCAGGGCTTTACCCAGCTCTTCACCGGCGTTATCACCATCGTGGGCACGCTCGCGTTTATGCTCTCCATTAACCTGACCATGACGCTCGTGGTGGTGCTCGTCACGCCGCTCTCCATCTTTGCGGCCGGCGCCATCGCCAAGCTCTCCAACAAAAGCTTTACGGCGCAGCAGCGTATTCAAGGGCAGCTCGGTGGTCATATCGAGGAGTACGTAGGCGAGCAAAAGCTTGTCGACGCCTTTGCCTATGGTCCCAACGCGCAGCTGCGCTTCGATGCCCTCAATGCCGAGCTCTGCACCGCGGGCGAGCGCGCGCAGTTTATGGGTTCGCTCTCCAACCCCAGCACGCGCTTTATCAATAACATCATCTATGCCGTGGTCGCTGTGATTGGCTGTGTGGGCGTGATCACGGGCGTGCCGGCGGCGCTTACGGTGGGCGGCGTGCAGATCTTCCTGTCCTATGCCAACCAGTACACCAAGCCGTTCAACGAGGTCACCAACGTCATTACGCAGATTCAGACCGCGTACGCCTCGGCGCGCCGCATGTTTGCGCTGCTCGATGCGCGCGAGCAGGAGCCCGATGCGGCGGATGCCATGGAACTTGCCGCCCCGCAGGGCGAGGTCGCCTTTGAGCATGTGGACTTTAGCTACGTGTCCGACCGCAAGCTGCTGCAGGACATCTGCATCGAGGCCAAGCCCGGCATGCGCTTTGCCCTGGTCGGTCCCACGGGCTGTGGCAAGACGACGCTCATCAACCTGCTTCTGCGGTTCTACGATATCGATGCCGGTCGCATTGCGGTCGATGGCCGTTCCTCGCGTGATTACACGCGCGCAAGCTTGCGCCGCGCCTTTGGCATGGTGTTGCAGGACACTTGGCTGTTCGAGGGCACGGTGGCGGAAAACATCGCCTACGGCTGTCCCGACGCCACGCGCGAGCAGGTTATCGAAGCTGCCAAGCGCGCGCACGCGCACAAGTTTATCGTGCAGCTGCCAGGCGGCTACGATACGGTAATCGGCGAGGACGGCGGCACGTTTAGCCAGGGTCAAAAACAGCTGCTGTGCATCGCGCGCGTCATGCTCACCGACCCGGCGATTCTGCTGCTGGACGAGGCGACCTCGAGCATCGATACCCGCACCGAGCTGCAGGTGCAGGCGGCATTCGACGAGCTCATGGCTGGCCGCACAAGCTTTGTCGTGGCGCACCGCCTGAGCACGATTCGTAACGCCGACTGCATTCTGGTGATGCGCGACGGGCAGATTATCGAGTGCGGCACGCACGACGAGCTGCTAGCGGCAGGCGGCTTCTACGCCGAACTCTACCGCAGCCAATTCGCCCAGTGAGCAAGCCCGTGGGGCAAATTAATCAATCGACAGACGGTGGTTTACATCTGTCACGTTAGTACTAAGATATTCATCTAATAAATTGCATTAGTGGCTTTAGTTTTGGGGGAAACGAGGCAACGTGACTATGACGTGCTCTTTGGTGGTTAACAGCAAGAGCGGTAATACCAGGATGGTTTCGGGTGCGATCAAGCGTACGCTGCAGGCTGCGGGTGTTGAGTTTGTCCATGCCGCGGCGTTGAGCGACGATGC
Source organism: uncultured Collinsella sp. (assembly GCA_928722055.1). Classification (GTDB taxonomy): domain Bacteria; phylum Actinomycetota; class Coriobacteriia; order Coriobacteriales; family Coriobacteriaceae; genus Collinsella. The sequence goes on along the minus strand of CAKMWN010000002.1, from coordinate 2,047,981 downwards.
GGATGCAGATCAGGTTGCGCTCGAGGCGCAGGGCGCCTGCGCGGCCGACACGGTGCTCGTCGGCTTTTGGTGCGACAAGGGCGCGTGCACGCCTTCGGTTGCCGCGCTGCTCTCCGCTCTGCACGGCAAGCGCGTTTTCCTCTTTGGTACCTGCGGTTTTGGCGCCGACCAGAGCTATTATCAGCAGATTATCGATCGCGTGACCTCCAATTTGGCTGGGGATGCCGAGCTTGCGGGCTGGGCGATGTGCCAGGGCAAGATGGGTCCCGCGGTCAAGCAGCGCTACGAGGCCATGCTCGAGCAAGATCCCGACAACGCCCGCGCTAAGTTGCTGCTCGATAACTGGGTCGCCGCAAAGGATCACCCCACCAAGGAAGATCTGGACAACATGGCTGCAGCCGCCAAAAAGGCCGTGCTGGGGGAGTAGCTCCCATCGCTGACGGCGGTCGGTCCATCTTTCTAAATGAAACGTCCTCCCGGGCGTCGGGGCACGAAGTTCCCTGCTCTACAGTCCTGCGCAAGACGAAGGCCACATTAAGTGGCCTTCTTTGCGTGCGGAACTCGCGATGAACTTCGTGCCCCGCCGTCCGGGAGGACGCCTCTTTATTGATGGGAGGCCTGATAGGTCGATGGTTCCGTGCCCGGATGCGTCCAAAGTGGGACGGGCTTTCCGGATGGGCAGGCTTTCGAAAAATGCGTCCCGGAATTTGCCTTTGGAATGGGACGTAGTTTCCCGTTGAGGTGCTTTGCGGAAAGTGCATCCCACTCTGGGCGGTCGAAGTGGGACACACTTTCCCAAAGGCGCTCCAACGGGAAATTGCGTCCCATTATTCGGTCAAGAAACGGGATGCATTTTCCCAATGAGAGCAAAACCGGAAAATGCATCCCACAATCAGCCCTCAAAGTGGGACGCCGTTTCCCAATGAGGCTCAAGCGGAAAATGCATCCCGGAATTTGCGCTCAAAGTGGGATGCGGTTTCCGGTTGAGGGTCTAAGGGGAAAATGCGTCCCAGAATCGACGCTTGAAATGGGATGCGGTTTCCCGATGAGGCACTCGACGGAAAATACATCCCAGAAATGGCCTTTGAGCTGGGATAAGATTTCCGCGGCATCTCGGATTCTCAAAAATGAGACACGCCGTTGGCGAAAATGAGACACGTGATATCGGGCATCGGATGTATCATTTGCAAAAATGAGTCCACTCCACTCGAATAAAGCGAGGTCCCTCATGTACGTTCCACACCCCCGTATCCGTAGGCTGTCGAAAATCCCGCTTGTTGGGACGGCGGCGCTTGCTGCGTTGATCGCCACGAGCGTCGCCTGCTTCACGGCCACGCCCCAGGTTGCCCAGGCGGCAGACGCGCCCGCAATCACCGATATGACCGAGCAGGATTATCAAGCCCTGGGTCTGGGCACGAGCGAGGACATTCCGGCCGATACCGTTGGCCCCTATTCCACTGATACCCCCACGACGTTTGCCACGCGCAGCGAGGTCTATATGGCAGCTAACGGTAGCCATGGCAATCGCTACACTCTGCGCGACAAGCTCGAGAACGTCGAGCGCGGTGACATTGGCGGCAGCAGCAAACTCTTCGATGGCTATGGAAGTGTGTGGGGCGCCGCAAAGTTCTGGCAAAACGTCAACAACTTCGATACGAACAGCGATCTCTACAAGCATAGCGACTACGGTGGCGGCACCTGGTTGTACCTAAGCAACAATGAGTCCTCAACAGTACTCGCCAACGACAACAACGGTTTCTCGGGCATTCACGCCACGAGTGTTGAGTTCTGCAGCGACGCCAGCACGGGCAAAAAGAGCCGCGTTGCCGAGCTCCGTGCCTACGGCGACAGTTCCTCCACGACGATTGACGGCAAGTCATACGCCGGAAAGGTTGAGCTGGTCCTCTACTCGTTTAGCAACGGGCGTACGCGCACTCTCGACACACACCTGCCGGTGACGGTCAACACTAATATGATGTACGAAGGCCGTTTTAAGTACCTGGATGCCGGTTACCTGCAAGAGCACGACGCCGTCTTTGATGTCGAGGCGGGCGATGTCGATGGCGACGGCGTCGACGAGCTTTTTGTCTACGCGGGCTGCTATGTCGACGAGAACGGCGTGCGCAAGGCTGTAGTCGACATGTATGACTTGGAGGGCGGCAACTGGAAGCAAAGCGTCGTCAAGATCGATGCCGGTAACGCCGCGGACTACACCACGCACAACAAGGGCGGGAACGACTCCTGGACGCAGCTTCAGTCAGCTCCTGTCGTTTCGCTAGCGGCCGGCGACCTCGATCGCGATTTTTGCGATGACCTCGCCATCGTGGTCTCGGCACCCTACGGCAAGAAGAATATTGATAAGTCGACGCATTGCGAGCTGTTTTCGTGGGATGCATCCAAGGGTGCGCTCGTCCATGTCGATGCTCTGGGCGACGCGGGCGCAATCTCCCTCTCCGCGAACGGCAAGACCATGGTCGCTGCGAATGCGACGTTCGGCACGTTTGCCGCCTACGATGAAGAAGGAAAGAAGACGGGTGAAACCGTCACGGGCCTTATTCTTGCGGGCTATGACTGGCAACGCAGCGCTTTTGATTACGGCGCTTCTGACGGCAGTAAGGGGCTGTACGGCGCGCTGTACCGCTACGCGTATTATGACTCGGAGTCTGGCGAGTTCAAGCTTTCCGATTGCAAGGAATACAGAGACGGGCTCCTCGCCTCCTATGGGCTGATGCATGTGCCCAACAGCGCATGGAAGGATAGCGCTCAGGATAAGCGCTATCCGTGCACCTTGGCGCCTATTGCCCTTGCCACTGCCAACCTTGACGGCCTGTCCGAGCAGCTGGCGGTCGACGAGGTGCTCGTGGGCGGCGATGTGTTCCGCGACTTTGCCTGCAACACGGCACAGAGCGGGGCTCAGGGCTTGGGGTCCATGGTCGGAACCATGAGCATGAGCGGTCAGCAATACAACAGCAGCAACAAGCATGACCACAAGGGTATAGAGCAGGTGTGGATCAGCGACGTCAAGGCGGGCAGCGTCTCGGGTTCGGACCGCTATAACGAGAGCTTTATCGCCGTGGTGGGCAAGCACCGCGACGAGGACCTGCGCAAGAACGATGACTACTATTGGATGACCGCCTCGCATTTTTCGCTCGACGAGAACGGAAAGGTGCGCCGCGGCGAGGAGCAGGTGATTAGCGAGAGCAACCGTCGCGGCACTACCTACGGCACATTTATCTCGCTCGCGCTGCCCGATGTCGACAACGACAGCGTCAAGATCACGTACAAGGACCGCTACAAGGTCTATACCAACCCGCGCGTGCTTGCCGTGCTGCAGGATGCGCCCTATGTTGAGGATCTGGAGCAGGCATACGGCTATCTGGTGTTGGGCGGCACGTCATACGGAGAGGAAAAGGGCACGGGGACATCCCAGGGCTATACCATTGGCGCCGAGTTGGGCGTTGCCGTCGAGGTGCAGACCGGCCCGCCCCTGGTCGCGATGAATGCTTCAGTCGATTTTGCCGCCGAGGGATGCTATGACTACCGGAGCGAGCGCACGGTCAGCGCAAGCGTAAGCTATGAGTCGCATGCCGGCGAGGGTGACAAGGCCGTGCTCTACACGATTCCGATGGTCTATTACGAGTATGAGATCGAAAATGAGGAAACTGGTGGCAAGGGCGTGATGGCGGCGCCCGTGTCGCTCGGCGCGCAGACCTCGGTCGTTAATGTCGAGGCCTATGACCGCATTGCCAAACAGCACAATATGACGCCGCTCAGCTACTTTTTGACCAACCGGTCGGGAGAACCCGGAACCTATCAAACGACGCTCAACGGCGAGACTCCCGTTGGGGATTCCTTTGGCCTGGGCAAGCCTGGCGTAACGCGCGCCTACACGCACGATGGGTTTAACGGCGCCGCCGCGCAGTCGGGGGCGAGCATTGAGCAGACCATCGAAGTCGAGGAGGGCAAGGAGCAGGAGCTCGAGCTCGGCTTGACGCTGAACGGCAGCGTTGTCATGGGCGCGAAGCTCGCAAAGCACGAGTTGTTTGGCGGCCTGTGCTTTGGTGCCAACGCCGGCTTTACTACGGGTAACTCCTCGAGTGAATCGACCGAATACGGCGGCACCGTCGACAACCTGCCCGAGGCCGCGCAGGGCAAGTACGGTTTTGTGTGGCGTCTGGGCGTCAACGCGGTGGATGTCGACAAGTTCGAGGCAGACTCGGGCGACAAGCTCGGCACCAAGGACACCGACCAGTTCTGGATCGTGGGCTATGACGTTAAGGACGTCGAGATGCCCGACGCGCCGGCCGTGACGGGCTTTACGGCAAACGCCGTCGATTCGACCAGCGTTACGTTTAGCTGGGACGATGTACTCGCAAACAAGAGTGGCTTTAGCTACGGCGTGGGCATGCTGCAGAGCAATGCGGCGGATGCGGTCGTCAATAGCTGGAAGATTGCCGACAACACGCAGACCTCGCTCAAGTGGGATGGGCTGCAGCCCAATACGGAGTATCGATTCGCCATCGCCGCCGTTAAGAATGGATCCACGACCGAAACAGGTATTCGCTCGGCAATCATCACGGTCAAGACCATGCCCGATGGCATGACGATGACCGTGAGCGGACCTGCGGCGGATGCTGCGGAGGGGCCGGATCTTGGATACGACTCTTCGGTTGAGCGCACGGCGGGAAGCCACCTGACGCTCTCGGCGATTGGCCATGTGAAGCAACTCGGTGCCGACGATAGCGAAACAGGGCTGGCACCGACCTATATGTGGTACCGCAAGGGCCGCGGCGAGACAGAGTTTAAGCTCGTGGGTGCCGATGGCAACCTCGCGGCTGGAACGGCCTCAAAGCTCGAGATTGACCTGACCGCAGACGATGACGGTGCGCAGTATTACTGCCACGTGGGATACAACGACGTGGGCCTCGACACCGGCACGACGCTCGTGAATATCGAGGCCGAGGAGACGGCGCCCACAACGGTGAACGCCACCCCGATCCGCACGCGCCGCCTGTTCTCACAGGCAAGTGCGGGCGCCAAGAAGTTCCTGGACCATACGCTGGTAAACACCGCCGGCCCAACCGATTCCGAAGGCTCAAAGGACCCCGAGACTCCTGAGACCCCGACGAACCCGGACAAGTCCAAGTCCGACAACGGAGCTAAGACCGACACCAAGGTCAAGACTACGACCACAGCGAAGAACCTCGCAAACACCGGCGACCAAACATTCGCCCTAGTCGCCACCGCAGCAGCAGCGGGAGCAACGCTCGTAGTGATAGCCCTCATCATGCTGATCAAGCGCCGCAAGACCCACTAGTAGCCAGTCGAACATATCGACAACCCAAAAACCCGGGTAGCCAAAAAACAGGCCACCCGGGTTTTCTGTTGAGTGGAGACTCCGCAAGCGGAAACTGCATCCCACAATTAGCGCCCAGACCGGGACGCACTTTCCCAAAGGGTCCTCAACGGGAAACTGCGTCCCATAATTAGGCCGAGAAATGGGATGAACTTTCCCAATGAGAGCCAACCGGAAACCACGTCCTAGAATCAGCCCCCAAAGTGGGACGCACTTTCCCAACGAGCCTCAACCGGAAAATACATCCCGGAATCCAGCTGAATAGTGGGACACACTTTCCCAATCGGGTCCCAAGCGGAAACTGCATCCCATTCCAGACAAGAATTCCGGGACACACTTTCCGCAAACAAAGAAGGCCACATAACGTGGCCTTCAACTTATATATGCCTCCGCCTGGACAGACGTTTCAGTTGTGGCTCAGCAGCTAGCAGCTACTTAATCTTGGTCGTACCCGGTGCCAGGTTGGGGTCGGTCTCGTTGGCCTCGGTCTGGAAGTGCTCGGTGTACACGTTCTTGCCGTCGCGGAACATCTCGTAGTATTGCATCTTGGCGTAATCCTCGCGCGCCTTGGTGGCGGCTGCGGCAGCAGCGTCGTCACCGGTGACGTTGGAGGAGAGCGCCCAGCGCAGGCTGGCGTCCTCGTAGCCCACGGAGTTGATAGCGGGCAGCGACTCGCGCAGCGTCATGTGCGCTTTCTGGTAGTCAGTCAGCGGGGCGCCAATCAGCTGCATGAGCTGCGTGGACAGGTAGTTGGTGGACAGGTCGTCGACCTCACTCGTCTGGTCGCAGCCGGCAACGTCGTAGTTGGCCCAGATGATGTAGTCGGTCTGCCACAGACGTTCCTGGTGCGTGGCAGCGTCCTCGCCGGTAAACCACTTATCGTTGAACTTGGACGGGAAGAACGGCTGGTGGTCGCCCCAGAACACCACGACCACCTTGCGATCGAGTTTGCTCAGGGCGTTGAGGAAGTAGCGAAGCGCCTGGTCGGACTGCTCGATGCACGAGACATACTCGTCGACATCGGACAGCGTGCCATCCTCGACGGTCTTGGTGTCCAGATCGGTCGTGTCGATGTTCAGGTGCATCTGCTTGTCGACCGGCAGCAGGCCCGTATCGTAGCCCGAGTGGTTCTGCATGGTCACGTCGAAGATAAACTGCGGATCGGCGTTCTGGTCGAGCAGCTCAAGAATCTTGTCGTAGGTAGCCTGGTCGGTCACCATACCGCGCAGGGTGTCGGCTCCCTGGAAATCGTTGATGGACAGGAACTGGTCAAAGCCAAAGTCCTTGTAGACGTTCTCGCGGTTCCAGTTGGTGGCGTGGTTGGGGTGCATGGCCGTGGTGGAATATCCGAGCGACTTGAACTGCTCTGCCAGGTTCCCGGTCGTTTCCATGTTGTAGATGGTGTAGGGGTACACGCCCGAGCCCAGGTTGGCCATGGAGTTGCCGGTCATAAACTCAAACTCGGTATTGGCGGTGCCGCCGCCGTAGGCGCTCACGTAGAGCTTGCCGCGGCTGAGGCAGTTGGACAGGTTCTTAAAGTACTGCGGGCCTTCGTAGCCGGCGCGCATGTTCTGGTAGATCGAAAGATCCGAGAAGGTCTCGTTCATGATGGCGATGACCGTGGGCTTCTCGCTGTCGAACTGCTCCTTTGCGGCGGCGCGCTCGTCGCTCTTGGCCGCGTCGGACTTGTCGTAGGCCTTGGCGTACTTTTTGAGCGTGGCCTTGGCATCGTCGACGGAGTAGTCGGCGGGTTTGGGCGGCTTGATGGACTGCGCTGCGCTAATGAAAGCGGGCAGGTAGCCCTCGCGCCAGTAGCTCTCGAGCGGGCGCCAGGTGTAGACGGTGATGCCGAGGGTGTTGTAGTAGTCGATGAGCGTGACGTGTGCGGTCACACCGCCCAGGCACAGCACGGCGACGAGCAGGTTGGTGAGCAGCATGCGCTTGGCGTTGGCGGCGCCCTTCTGACGGTGCGGTGCCACCAGGCCGGCGTACTCGCACAGCAGCATGGCGATGGCGGTAAAGCCCATGGACAGCACGCAGAACAGTGAGATCGAGAAGGTGTAGCCGGTGCCGGCGACCGCGGCGGCGGTGGAGATGGCCGAAAGGTCGCCCGGCTGGATGGGCATGGATTTAAACGTGATGACGAAGAACTCGGCAATGCCCAGGACAAAGAGGGCAAAGGCCAGGACCGCGGGAGCTGCGCCGTGGCGCTGGAACAGGAAGAACAGGCCGACCATGAGCGTGGTGATGATGGCCCACTCGAGCAGGATGCACAGGGGGTAGACCCAGGTAAAGTCGTGGTTGGACGATACCTCCATGCCTAGCAGCGCAAAGACGCCGGCGAGCAGCAGGCACAGCACGGCGGCGACGAGTGGCTTGCCCACAAAGGCGCCGCGCAGGCGGGCGAGCTTGCCGGTGGGGGCGGGGGCGTCGGGCGCGGCGAACGCAAAGACGCGCGGGGCGATGCGGTCGCGTGCGATGCTGGCCCAAGCGCAGCCGGTGAGGATGGCGTTGGTCAGGATGAGCATCACAAAGGCGAGCGGCTCGTTTTGGGCGACGAGGCCAATGGCGCCCCAAATGGTCAAAAAGACCTGGAAAAGACCGAAGGCGACGCTCCACCCAAGAGCGCTTTTGGCAACGGTGCCCGACTGAGCGCGAATGGCCTTGGCCTCGCGCAAGACAAGGTAGACGGTCGCCGCAAGACCGACGAGCGAGATGGCGGCAGCGAACATGCTGAGACTCCTCACAAACTTAAAACCTACGAAAGCGGGGGTTTACCCGATTGTTACCTAAATATGCGCTGCATTTGCGGGCTGCGCACAACAACCAGCCATATTAACGCGCATGTGCGGCGGTGTGGCGCAATGTAGTGGCGGCCTGCGCGATAATGGACGGGAATTACACGGAAACGTAAAGGCTTCTTAAAGAATTAGCGAGGATGAGGCGATGAACGAGCAGGTTTGCACCAAGGCTGTGGATACGTGTGGCTATCCGGTCGAGACGACGGGCAATGCGGTGCTGGACACGTTGGAGCACCGTTCCTCCACGCGTGCCTTCGCGCGTGATGACGACGGCCGTCCCGTAGCGGTGACCGACGAGCAGCGGGCGGCGATCTTGCATGCGGCGAGTCGCGCACCGTCGGCGGGCGCCATGATGATGTATTCCATCGTGAGCATCCGCGAGCAGGCAACGCTCGACCGCCTGGCCGACCTGTGCGACCACCAGCCCATGATCGCCAAGGCGCCCTGGGCACTATTATTTGTGGTCGATTATGCCAAGTGGATCGATCTGTTTGAGCACGTGGGCTGCTTTGAGCCCGAGTTTGTAGAGCGCACGGGCAAGTCGCCCCGTCGTGCGCCGGGTCTGGGCGACTTTGCCATCGCGGCACAGGACGCCGTGATCGCCGCGCAAAACGCCGTGGTTGCCGCCGAGGCCCTGGGCCTGGGGAGCTGCTATATCGGTGATATCATCGAGAACGCTGAGGAAGTTGCCGAGTTGCTCGATCTGCCGCCCTATACCATGCCGCTGTCGATGCTCATCATCGGCACGCCCCGTAAGGAGCGTCCGGCCATTGCGCATCCCGTGGTGAACCTGGTGCACGAGGAGCGCTACTGCCGTGCGGACGACGCGACCATGGATGCGCAGGTGGCCGAGATGGATGCGATGTTCCGTCCGCATGCCCGCGAGGTGGGCGAGCGCGTCGTGGACATCTATACCCGCAAGCACACGAGTCCCTTTATGGCCGAGATGAGCCGCTCCATGGAGTGGTGGTTCAAAAATTGGCTTGGAAAATGACGAATGTGACAAAGGGACAGTCCCTTTGTCACATTCCATATCGCCGCGGTAGCCTAAAGACTGTATAAATCTTTATCTAGCTGGGAAAACAGTGCATTTAAACATGGCCGATTACCTATAATCCTTTCGAACGTTAAAGTTGGGAGGAAACCGGCTTATGGAACAAAAGGCCAAGGAGGCAGCCTCGCACGCTGCGATTCCTGTGAGCATCTCGGCGATGCTCGTCACGCTGGGCGTGGTGTATGGCGATATCGGCACCAGCCCCATGTATGTAACCAAGGCGCTCGTTGCCGGCAACGGCGGCATCGGAAGCGTCACGGAGGAGTTCGTGCTTGGTGCGCTCTCCCTTGTCGTGTGGACGGTCACGCTGCTGACCACTATCAAGTATGTGCTCATCTCGCTGCGCGCCGATAACCATGGTGAGGGCGGCATCTTTGCCCTGTACAGCTTGGTTAAGCGCTGCGGTAAATGGCTCATCATCCCCGCCATGCTGGGTGGCGCCGCGCTGCTCGCCGACGGCATCCTGACGCCGGCCGTTACCGTTACCACGGCCATCGAGGGCCTGCGCACCATCCCGGCGGTCCATGCCGTGCTGGGCGATGACCAAGGCCGCGTCGTCGCCATTACGCTCGCCATCATCATCGCGCTCTTCTTGGTACAGCGCATCGGTACGGCCAAGATCGGTCACGCCTTTGGCCCCATCATGACGCTGTGGTTCCTGTTCCTGGGCGGCACGGGTCTGTTCTTTGTCTTCCAGCACCCCGCCGTGCTGCTGTGCCTCAACCCGCTGCGCGGCATCGCCTTTTTGCTGAGCCCCAACAACCACGCGGGCATCATGATTCTGGGCAGCTGCTTCCTCGCCACCACCGGTGCCGAGGCGCTCTACTCCGACATGGGCCACGTCGGCCGCGGCAACATCTACGCTACCTGGCCGTTCGTTAAGTGCTGCCTGCTGCTTTCCTATATGGGCCAGGGCGCTTGGCTTATGAACAACGCTGCCAACCCCGAGCTCATGGGCATTGCCGATCTCAACCCGTTCTACCAGATGCTCGCCCCGGGCCTGCGCCCGTTTGCCGTAGGCCTTTCCACCGTCGCGGCCATCATTGCCTCGCAGGCGCTCATCACCGGCGCATTCTCGCTGGTGTCCGAGGCCAGCCGTCTGGACCTCATGCCGCACATGCAGGTCTTCTACCCTGCCGAGACCAAGGGCCAGCTCTACATCCCCATGGTCAACAACGTCATGCTTGTCGGCTGCGTCATCGTGGTGCTGCTGTTCCAGAACTCGGCGCATATGGAAGCCGCGTACGGCCTTGCCATTACGCTGACTATGATGTGCACCACGCTGCTGCTCTTCTTCTACCTGCACGAGGAGCGCAAGCTCAAGGTTGCTCCGTGGATCTTCGCGGCCTTCTTCCTTTTGCTCGAAGGCTTCTTCTTCGTGAGCTCGCTCACCAAGTTCTTCCACGGCGGCTACTTCACCATCCTCATGGCTGCACTCATCATGGGCATTATGGTGTGCTGGTACAACGGCACGGCGGTCGAGCAGCGCCAGTTTACGCTGCTGCCGCTGCGCAGCTACCTGCCGCAGCTCAAGCGCCTGCGCGACGACGATCGCTATGAGCGCATGAGCGACAACGTCGTGTACCTGACCAAGGACACCCATACCGACTACATCGACCGCGATATCGTCTATTCGATCTTGGACAAGCATCCCAAGCGTGCTCACGCCTGGTGGTTTGTGAATGTCGAGACCATGGACGAACCGCACACCTTTGCCTATTCGGTCGAGACGTTCGGTACCGACTACGTGTTCCGCGTGCATCTGTACCTGGGCTACAAGATCAACCAGCGCGTCAATGCCTATCTGCGTCAGGTCGTTCAGGACCTGGCCGCCACCGGCGAGCTGCCGCCGCAGACGCATGACTACTCGGTCTACAAGGATCCGGGTAACATCGGCACGTTCAAGTTCGTCCTGATCCGTAAGCTTCTGGCGCCCGAAAGCGATGTGGAGCCGAGCGAGCGTACGGCCATCACGCTCAAGTACATCATCCGCCGCGCCGCCGGCACGCCCGCGCGTTGGTACGGCCTGGAGAACTCCAACGTAAGCTTTGAGTACGTGCCGCTGTTCACCAAGTTCAAGGCTGTGAACAAGATGCAGCGCCTGGCCCCCAACGAGCGGCCGTAGTCGACGCTTGAGGTTTGCCTGCGAACGGGCGGGTTTGTATTGACGGGGATTGAGTCCTGGGAGGAAACCATGGATGCAAAGGTGCTTGACGGTTGCGATTTTGCGACCGAGCTGGTGCGTGAGGCGCGCGTCGACGCCGCCGAAGATCGGTTCTTTACGAATCGTGCCAACATGGACATGGCCGACCGTGTGATCTCGATCGTGGTGACGCTGCTTGTCGCGGCGTGCGTGTGCGCACTGCTCGCGCACGTGCTGTTTGTCTAACGACCGCAGGCTGCAAAGGCTATACACTTGGAACCACCACAAGGGAAACCACCACAAAGGTGCCTGTGAACTGCCTCCCATTTCTTGGACATCGGGAAATGGGAGGTTTTCCATGAGTATAGACCTCAGGGTGAAGCACGACCTGGAGTCCAGGAGGCGGGCCGTCGAGCTCTTCGACGCCGGCGTCGGCTGCAAGCCGGCGGCCGAGGCTCTGTCCGTCCCCCGCGAGACCGTGAGAGAATGGCAGTGGGTATATCGGGCGTTCGGAAGCGAGGCGCTGCTGTCCATGGGCGGGAAACAATCCAGGTACACATTCGAGCAGAGGGTCGCCGCGGCGTCGGCCGTGGTCGACGGCGGGATGGCGAAGACCGACGCCATGGCCGAGTTCGGGATCAGGTCGAAGTCCCCACTGGAGCGCTGGTGCAGGCTCTACCGCGAGGGCGGCGCCGAGGCGCTGCGGCCCGGACCGAAGGGCAGGCCGAGGGGGTCGAGGTCGAAGCCCCGGGCCCGCACCCGCGAGCAGGAGCTCGAGGAGCGCTGCCGCAGGCTCGAGGCCGAGGTCGCCTACCTAAAAAAATTGCGCGCCCTGGTCGAGCGGGACGGGCTCTGACCAGGGCGGCGGCCGAGGCGGTGAGGGCGCTGAGGGCGGAGGGGCACTCCCTGCGCCACCTGCTGGAGTGCTCGGGGCTCAGGAGGTCGACCTACTACTACGCGCTGGCGCACCCGCGGAGGCCGACCAGGCCCGAACTGCGCGACGCCGCGGCCGAGATATTCTCGCGCACCGCCAACGGCTGCGGGCACCGGCAGATAGCCATGTGCCTGCGTGCCGAGCTGGGCGCGGTCGTGGCCGACAAGACCGTGCTCAAGATGATGCGCGAGATGGGCATCCGGTGCGGGATACGCCGCCGGGGCTCCCGCCGCCGGTACAGCTCCTACAGGGGGCTCGTGGGGAGCACGTTCGAGAACGTCATCGCGAGGGACTTCGGCGCCGAGGGGCCGTGGCAGAAGCTCGGCACCGACGTCACCGAGTTCAAGGTCGCCGGCGCCAAGGCCTACTGGGCCCCGGTGCTCGACTTCTGCACGAAGGAGATCGTGGCGAGCGACATATCGACCTCGCCGGACCTCGCCCAGCAGCACAGGATGCTCGACCGGCTCCTCGAGGCCCTGCCCGGCGGGGCGGCGCCGACCATGCACTCGGACATGGGCTGGCAGTACCAGCACGAGTCCTACACCTCCAGGCTGGAGGGGGCGGGCATCACCCAGAGCATGTCGCGCAAGGGGAACTGCATCGACAACGCCGCCACCGAGCAGCTCTTCGGCCACGTGAAGGACGAGTTCTACCGCGGCAGGGAGTGGGGCAGCTTCGAGGACTTCAAGCGCGACCTGGAGGAGTACATAGCCCATTGGAACACGCGGCGCAGGCAGGTAAGATTGAAGGGCCTGACGCCGGAGGAGTTCCGGAACCGGGCCCTTGCGGCGTAGTCGCTATTTATTCAGTCCAAGTTTCGGGGCGCAGTTCACCTGTCCCTTTGTGGTGGTTTTTGTTTTTGAGAGAGGGGCGGGGCGCTGATGGACGTCCGTACGGACGGCGATATTGCCGATAGCTTTTGGTGGCGGCGCACAACGCTGACGCGCCGCACTCCTCTGTATGACGCCTGCGTATCGGTGGGGCTGCTGGTCGCGGCGACGATTGTGGGCGCGCTGCTCGACCATCCGGGTCTCGCGCCGAGCATCATGATCGTCTATGTATTCGCCGTTCAGCTGTGCGCATTCTTTACCTGGAGTCGCCTGTATTGCTTGCTGAGCTCGGCTGCCGCCGTGGCGCTCTACAACTTCTTGTTTGTCGACCCGCGCTACTCGCTGTCGCTTATCGACCGCTTCTATCCCGGCATGTTCTTCATCATGTTCGTGGTCTCGCTTGTGTCGAGCTCGATTGCGTTGGCCCTGCGCCGCGCCTTGGCACAGGCTGCCGCTAGCGACCGCCGCACGCATATGGTGCTCGAGACCAACCGCATGCTGCAACGGTGCGCCGACCAGCATCAGATCGTTCACGCCATGGCCACGCAGCTGGCGCGTCTTTCGGGCTGTCCGGTCGTGTGGTACAGCGCCGACGACGAGGGCGATGACCTGCTGCCGCGTGCGACGTACACGGCCGTGGGCGATGCCGCGCCGGTGCACGAACTGGCGCCTCAGATGCCGCCGCGGCTCTCGGCGTCCGCCTATGTGGGAACGCCGCTCGACGCCACGTTTGGCGGCTCGGCGTTTTATGGCATCTACCTGACGGTTCGCACGGGTGACGGCTTCGTGCACTCGGGCGACCCCGCCTCGGTGGTGGGCGTGCTGGCTATCGTTGCCGAGCCCGATGTGCTGACGCACGAGGAGCGGACACTTGCCGATGCCATCGTGAGCGAAGGCGAGCTGGCACTCGATCGCGCCCGCGCCATGGAGGCCCGCGAGGAGGCGGCGGTGCTCGCCAAAAACGAGCAGCTGCGCGCCAACCTGCTGCGCTCCATCTCGCACGACCTGCGCACGCCGCTCACCAGTATTTCGGGCAATGCCGACGTGCTGCTCGACCAGGGCTCGACCGGCACAGCCGTGCTCGATAGCCAGACGCGCCGCGGTATGCTCCTGTCCATTCGCTCGGATGCGCTGTGGCTCAACGCCACCGTCGAGAACCTGCTCGCCATTACCAAGCTCGAGGGCGGCGGCATGCATCTGTCGACTACGCTCGAGCTCATGGACGATATCGTCGAGGAGGCGCTTCGCCACGTGAACCCGGCCGTGCGCGAGCACGACCTTAAGGTGGTGGCGTGCGACGAGCCGGCACTCGTCAACGTCGATGCGCGCCTGATGGTGCAGCTGGTGGTGAATCTGGTGAACAACGCCATCGCCTATACGCCCGCGGGCTCGCATATCATGATCTCGATTAGCGTCGACGATGGACGCGTGGCGTGCTCGGTGGCCGATGATGGTCCGGGCATTGCGCCCGATGACCGCGAGCGAATCTTTGAGTCGTTCTACACTGCCAACCACGGTTTGGCCGACAGCCACCGTAGCGTGGGCCTGGGTCTTTCGCTCTGTCGCTCCATTGCGCTGGCACATGGCGGTAGCATAGAGGTTGCCGCGGCGGACCCGCACGGCTCGGTCTTTACGATTGAGCTTCCCGCCGCCGACGTTTCGTTTGATAAGGAGTAACGCTGTGTCGAACTCTGCCGTGAAACCGCTCATCTTGGTCGTTGAGGATGATCCCGCCGTTCGCAATCTAATTGTTGCCGCGCTCGAGGCGCACGGCTTGCGCCATATGGCCGTGGAGACCGCCCATGCCGCAATCGCCGCCGCCTCATCGCAGGCGCCGAGCATCGTGCTGCTCGATCTGGGCCTGCCCGATATGGATGGCGTCAAGGTGGTGGAGTCGGTGCGTGCATGGTCGGGCATGCCGATCATTGTGGTCTCGGCGCGCAGCGAGGATGCGGACAAGATTCGCGCGCTCGATGCCGGCGCCGACGACTACCTGACCAAGCCGTTTTCGGTCGAGGAGCTGCTCGCGCGCATTCGCACGACGCTCAGGCGTCTTTCGTATGCACAAACGGGCGGTGTTGCCTCCGAGGGCTCGTTCGATGCCGGTGAGCTGCATATCGATTTTGATGCCGGCATCGCCACGATGGATGGCGAGGAGCTGCATCTGACGCCGATCGAGTACAAGCTCCTGTGCCTGCTGGCGCATAACGCCGACAAGGTGCTGACGCACCAGTTTATCCTGCACGAGATTTGGGGTACGGCAACCAAGAGCGACCTGGCGAGCCTGCGTGTCTTTATGGGCACGCTGCGCAAGAAGATCGAGTCCGACCCCGCGCACCCGCGCTATATCCAAACGCACGTGGGTATCGGCTATCGCTTGGTCACCCAAGGCTAGATCGCCAACCACCATCCCAATATGAGTTGCGGTGAAATAGTTCCTGTTTGCGCCTTTACCAGGCATTTTTAGGAACTATTCCACCGCAACTATGTTTATTTGCCCTTGGGCTTGCTGGCGTAGAACTTCTTCTTTTTCGGCTTGCCGGCGGGGGAGGGTTTGCCGTCGCCGCGCGGCCCTCGGTCGCCGGTCTGCGCGTGCGCGGGCGCCGTTGCGCGAGGCTTGCGGGCTCCGGGGTTGCGCAGCTCCTCGGTTCGCTCGGCAATCTCCTCGGCGCTAAAGCCGACCTCGGCCATGGCGTCCTCGATGGGAAGTCGGCGCACGATGTAGCAATGATGCACCTTCTGGTTGCGCGCGAAATCCTCGGGGATGGTCTGCGCCGTAATGTCCTCCAGCACCACGCCCGCGCGGGCGAGCTTGCGCGTCTCGGGGCGGAAGCCGCGCAGGTTGCAGCTAAAGATGGCGTGGCCGCCCTGCGCGAGCAGGCGCGATACGCCGGCCAAAAGCTCAACATGGTCGCGCTGGACATCCCAGGTGCGGCGGCCCATCTTGGACGAGTTCGAAAACGTGGGCGGGTCGACAAAGATCAGGTCCCAGCGGTTGCGCGTCTGGCGCTGGTCGCGAATCCAGGCAAGTACGTCGTCGCGCACAAAATGATGCTGCGGACCAACAAAGCCGTTCTGGCGCATATTGCGCTCGGCCCAGTCCAGGTAGGTGTTGGAAAGGTCGACCGTCACGGTCTCCTCGACGCCGCCATCGGCCGCGTAGCAGGTGGCAGTGCCGGTGTAGGCAAACAGGTTGAGGAAGCGGCGCGCCTGCTTGGCGTGCTCGCGCACCAGGTTGCGGGTGACGCGGTGATCCAGGAAGATGCCCACATCCAAATAGTCGTCAAAGTTGACGGCAAAGGTGAGTCCGCCCTCTTCGATGAGCGGCAGACGACGGCGCGCGATGTTGGCGCGCTCGCCCAATGCGCCCTTGCCGGCGCCCTGTTTGCCGTACTGCGAGCCGCCGCGCGAACGCATGCGGGCCTTGGCGTGCACGTGCTCGGCCGGAACATCAAGGATGCGCGGCGCGATGGCCAAGATGTCGAGCATACGGGCCTGGGCCAGTGCGGGGTCGATGGTCTTGGGCGCGGCGTATTCGGCGATGACGAGCCAGCGGCCCGGCGTCTGCGGGCAGCCTTCGTACAGGTCGATGGCGGCGGAGTAGTCGGGTAGGTCGGCATCGTAGACGCGGTAGCAGCTCACGCCCTCGCGCTTTGCCCACTTGCGACGCAGACGGGCATTCTTGCGCAGGCGGTTGGCGAACTGCTCCGACTCGGGGATGAGCACGGGCAGCGGCTTGCCGTCGCCCAGGTCGAGCGTGGCAGCGGGCTCGGGCATGGGGGCGGCGGCTTCGTCTTGGGCACCTGCGGTCTGCTCCTCAGCACCTGCACTGGTCGCAGCCTCAAACGCCGCGGCGGCGTGGTCGAGCGAGGGCCAAACCTCAATAGCCGCCTCCTCGTTGTTGGGCATGACGGCGATCGAGCGCTTGGGCTCGGCGTGGAGCGCGCGGGCCAGCAATCCGTCGCGGGTGAGCGCGGCGACCGGCGCCGAAGCGAGCTCGGGGGCGCGGCGCAGCTCGCCGATGAGCGCCATGGCATCGTGCATGAGTGAAAGCGGTGTCTCGGTCGTATCCGCGACGAGGGCGGCACCGGCGACAGTGCCCGCGTGGTCCAGCACGGTGGCGGACTTAGCGGCGCAAAAATCGACAAAGCGCTTGTAGCCGGCACACTTGACCATGCGCTCGGCGGTCTTGCGGGCGGTGGGGTCAATGTCCATGGCCACGATGCGCGCCTGGCGCTCGCGCGCTGCCGCCTCGCGCTCGCGCGCCTCGGCAAGCAGCTGCTCCCACAGAGCGGCATCGTGCAGCTGCCAGCCCTCAAAGCCCCAGCGCTCGCGTGCGGCGCCCGGGGCGCGGTCGGTCAGAATGTTCACGGCTTCCAGCAACAGGCCGCCGCCGGCGCACGAGGCATCGATTAGCGTGGGAAGGGCTTCATTCTCGTAATCGTCGGCCGTCAACTCGCGCTCACACAGTGCGGTCCAGCCGACCTGCGCCAGCACCAGGGCGGCGTAGTCGGGGCGCAACACGTGCGCGCCCTCGCCGGCACGGGTCGCCGCGGGCGGCAGGCGCTTGAACAGCGGGTCGCCCGAAAGGTCCAGGCTGATGCTCGCGCGGCGCTGGCGCAGCGAAAGCAACAGGTGAACGTCGGGGTCGGCGGCATCGACGTCGGCGCGACGGCCCGTGGCCTCGGCCAGACGGTCGCACAGCGCGTCCTTGGCGCGCAGGGCCGAGAAGCGCGTGTTGCGCAGCTGCTCGGTCACGCCGCGGGCGGTGATGGCGATGGTGGCGCCGGGGCGGATGACGGTCTCCCAGGCGATGTCGTAAACGCTGTCGTACAGTTCATCGGCATCCTGCGCCTCAAAGCGCCCGAGTACCACGAACACACGGCTCGCCAGGCGCGACCACAGACAGGCGCGGTAGCCTTCTTCGAGCTCGCCCTCAAATGTAGCGCGGCCCTTCAGCCGGCGAACATGCGAAAGCCCGAGGCGTTTAAGCTCATCGGCGAGTGCGGACTCAAAGCCCTCGGGGCAGCTTGCGTAAAATTCCATGGGTGACCTCTCTGGTTGCGTCGCTCCATTATATGATGGATACTTCGTTTACTCTCGCCCCCGAAAGGAACCCATATGATTGATGCGTGCCCCGATTCCGCCGTGCTCTTTTTTGACGTGGACGGCACGCTGACGTCGTTCGATCCCGACAACATGACCGACAAGGACTTTTCGGCGGTTCACCCCTCGCAGGCGGTCGTCGAGGCGTTTCATCGTCTGCGCGACGCGGGGCACCAGGCATTTATCTGCACGGGTCGTCCCTTGTGGCTGATTGCCGATGGCCTGCGCGCGCTGAACCCGGCGGGTGTCGTTGCCATGGCGGGAGCGACGCTCGAGGTCGAGGGCCGCGTGGTACACGAGGACTGCTTTGATGAGGACGTTATCGAGGAGCTGGCACGCCGTATGGCCGCGGCAGGGATTGAGGCCTTTTTCGAGACCAACGTGGCTACTTTTGCCCTGGAACCCGCGGGTGCTGAGCAGTCGTCTCTGATCGGCACTTCTGTGGTGCACGGCACCGAGGAAATGCGCGTCGACGGCCGTCTGCGCGTGGGCAAGGTGGGCATCGTCGCGAGCGACCTGGCTCGCGTAGCCAACGATGATGGCTTTATCGATCGCGAGTTTGAGCTGTGCAACACCGGTGGTCAGAATCGCGAGCTGAGCCCCAAGGGCATCGACAAGGGCGTGGGCGTGGCGCGAGCGCTGGAATACCTGGGTCGCACCGGCAACGCGCGCACCTTTGGCTTCGGCGATTCGGGTAACGACCTGGGCATGCTCGCTGCGGTCGAGACGGCCGTGGCCATGGGCAACGCCATGCCTGAGGTCAAGGCGGTCGCCGACTACGTGACCGACGATGTCGCACACGACGGCACCGTCACAGCGATGCAGCATTTCGGCCTCATCTAATGAATCCCGCGTTCTGACGTTTGCTCAAACTGCGACTCTTTGCTTTTGCATGCTCAATCGATTTATCAATCCAAACACTGAGGTGTTTATACCGTTCGCCGAGAAGATAAAAAACCGCAGTTCACGCCTTGATAAACGTAGGTAAAGTGTTTAGCAGTTTATCGGCCGTATGCTAACGAAAGGAATCAGGCAGATGGCAATCAAGGTGTTCGCTGACGGTGCAAACCTCGAAGGCATGCTCGACATGTACGAGAACGGCAACGTTCAGGGTTTCACGACCAACCCGTCCCTTATGAAGAAGGGCGGCGTGACGGATTACCGTGCGTTTGCCAAAGAGGTCTTGACCCACATCACCGATGTGTCCGTCTCGTTTGAGGTCTTTGCCGACGACGTCGAGACCATGGAGGTCGAGGCGCGCGAGATCGCTACCTGGGCCGAGAACGTCTACGTCAAGATCCCGTGCGTGACCACCAAGGGCGAGTCCACCGCCGAGCTGGTGCGCAAGCTTTCGGCCGACGGCATCAAGGTCAACGTCACCACCATCTTTACGCCTACGCAGGTTGACGAGATGGTCGAGGCCGTTGACACCGAGACGCCGTCCATCATTTCGCTCTTTGCCGGCCGCATCGCCGATACCGGTGTCGATCCCATTCCGTTTATGACGGGGTCGGTCAAGAAGGCCGCCGCAAAGCCCAACTGCGAGGTCCTGTGGGCATCCACGCGCGAGCTCATCAACATTTACCAGGCCGAGGCCTGCGGTTGCCAGATCATCACGGTGCCCAACGGCATCCTGGCCAAGCGCAAGAACATCGGTCGCGACCCGTACGAGGTCTCGCTCGACACCGTGCGCGGCTTTGCCAAGGATATCGCCTCGCTCGGCTTTCATATTCTGCCGTAAGCAAGGGTACCCCCTGTAGCGACGTGCAAAATCGCGAGTATTCAGCAAGGTAAAGGTCTTTATCAGTTAACCGAAGCATGGAACGGCCCCCGTTTTGGCTCTGACGACGCTAAAACGGGGGCTGTTTTTTGCTTTTTCGTCTCTGAGGGGCATCCGGAACGGCGGAAATTGCAGAATACTCGCGATTTTGCACGTCGCTACCGGGGTACCTTTGCTTTGGCGGTTTACTTGCCCTGCACCATGGTGAGGGAGATCTTCTTGCGGTCGCGATCGACCTTTTCGACCCACACCTTGACCGTGTCACCGACGCGCACCACGTCGCTCGGGTGCTTGACAAAGCGGTTGGCCAGCTTTGAGATATGCACGAGGCCGTCCTGGTGCACGCCCACGTCGACGAAGGCGCCAAAGTCCACAACGTTGCGCACCGTGCCCTTGAGTTCCATGCCGGGCTCCAGGTCATCGATGGAAAGCGCCGAGCGGCTAAAGACCACCTCGGGCGCGTCGTCTCGCGGGTCGCGGCCGGGCTTTTTGAGCTCGTTGACGATGTCGATGAGCGTGAGGGTGCCGCAGTCCAGGTCGCTTGCCAGCGCCGAGATACTGCCCAGGCGGCGCTCGATGTCGGGCACGCCGCCGCGGCTGAGTTCACTGGCCGCCACACCGGCGCGCTCCAGGACGGATGTGGCCACCTCGTAGCTCTCGGGGTGGACGCTTGTCGCGTCGAGCGGGTTCTTGCCACCGCTGATGCGCAAAAAGCCCGCGGCGTTGAGATATGCCTTGGGTCCCAGCTTGGGGACCTTCTTAAGCTGACGGCGATCGGTAAAGGCGCCGTTTTCCTCGCGGTAGGCCACGATGTTTTTGGCCACGCTCGGCGTGATGCCCGATACGTATCCCAGTAGGCTCGCGCTCGCGGTATTCACGTCGACGCCTACGTGGTTGACGACGTCCTCCACCACGTGGCCCAGAGTGCGCGAGAGCTCGGCCTGGTCAAGGTCGTGCTGGTACTGGCCCACGCCGATAGACTGGGGCGGAATCTTGACGAGCTCTGCCAGCGGGTCTTGCAGGCGACGGCCCAGGCTCATGGCGCCACGCACGGTGACGTCCAGGTCGGGATATTCCTGGCTGGCGAGCTCGGAGGCGGAGTACACCGACGCGCCGGCTTCGTTAACGATGGCGTAGCGAAGGCTGGGCGCCTGCTCGGCAATGAACTCCGAGACGACTTCCTCGGTCTCGCGGCTGGCGGTGCCGTTGCCGATGACGATGGTGTTGACGCTGTCCTTTTTGACGAGGCGGGCGAGCTCGCGCTTGGTGCCGGCGACGTCGTGGCGCGGCTTGGTGGGATAGACCACGCCGTGGTCGAGCAGCTTGCCGGTCTCGTCCATGACGGCGACCTTGCAGCCGGTGCGGTAGCCCGGATCGAGCGCGAGCACGCGGGCGCCGCGCACAGGGCGTGCCGAGAGCAGGCCCTCGAGATTCTTGGCAAAGACGTTGATGGCCTCGGTCTGGGCGCGAACGGTGAGTTTGGCGCGGGCCTCGCGCTCCAGCGAGGGGGCCATGAGGCGCTTGTAACCGTCGGCGATGGCGGCATCGAAGACGGGCGCGAAGACGCCCTGGCGGCGGGGCCAACGGCTGCTGAGGCGCGCTGTGGCGGCAGCGCCGTCGACGTTCACGCGCACGCGAAGCTTGCCCTCGCGCTCGCCGCGGTCGATAGCCAGCACGCGGTGGTTGGGTATACGGCGCAGCGGCTCATCATAGTTGTAGTAGGGCTCGTAGGGAGTCTTTTCGGCGGGGTCGGTGGCCTCGACGACGATGTCGGCGGTGTTTTGCGTAAAGGCGCGCAGGTCGGCGACGTTCTCGGGGTCTTCGGCCACCGTCTCGGCCACGATGTCCGCCGCGCCGGCGAGCGCCTTCTCGGGCGTGTCGAAGCCGGCTTCCTCGTTGACGTAGGCCGCGGCGGTGTCGAGCGCGCTGCCCTTGGCCGAGGCCTGCATGATGATCATGTTGGCAAGCGGCTCCAGGCCTGCCTCGCGGGCCTTCTGTGCGCGGGTCATGCGCTTTTTGCGGTAGGGCTTGTAGAGGTCCTCGACACGCTGGAGCTGCGTGGCCTCGCGAATTTGCTGTTCGAGCTCGGGCGTAAGTTTGCCCTGGGCGTCGATGAGCAGAATGACGTCCTCTTTGCGCTGTTCAAGATTGCGCAGGTAGGACAGGCGCTCGTCGAGTGTGCGCAGGGCGACGTCGTCCATGCCGCCCGTGGCTTCCTTGCGGTAGCGCGAGATAAAGGGGATGGTGTTGCCCTCGTCGATGAGCTTGACGGCCGCCTCGATGTTGGCGGCCTTAAGGTTGAGCTCGCGGGCAAGCTGGGCGATAAGATCCATGGGACTCCTTGCGTTTAAGGTGCGTTTGCAGCACAGGGCTACCAAGGATACCATCCGTCCCAAAAGACTGTTTTGGGGCCGCGCCACGAAAACGGCCTATCTACTACGTTTAACCCGTATGGGTCGACCATCCCCCGGTTTTCCGAAAAAACGCAAGCCGTCTACCTGCGGTTTTTACTTCGCGAAATTCGGTATGGTTGAGGGCGATCGGTTAAACGTAGTAGATAGGCCCATTTCGTGGCGAACGAATCAAGCCGAGGTGCAAAATAGCCCCCGCCCCAGAAAAATCGTCGGCAAGGTAGCAAAATGCCCCGCGAGCAGGAGGCTGCTCGCGGGGCAAAGAAGAGGGGCTTGTTGGCGGCGGGCCAAGGCGCTCGGCGGGGAGTTTGCCGCGACCCGCTCTTAAGGCATTACAGCTCGACGAGCTGGCCGGTCTCGGCGGCCTCCTTGATGGCGTTGAGAAGCGTGAGCGTCTTAACGTTATCGGCGGGGGTCACGACGGGCTCGACCTCGCGGCGGACAACCTTCACAAAGTGCTTGAGCTGCATCTTGTGCGGCAGTGCCGGGTCGACGGCCGGAATCTCCATCTGCAGCGGCTTGTGCCAGTTGGAGGCGCCGTCGTAAGAGAACTGGTGCAGGCGGGGCAGCGACAGGGCGCCCTTAGTGCCGCCGATAAAGTAGGCGTCGGCGTCGAAGGGGCGGTACTGCGGATCCTCGCGAGCGGTTGCCTCCCAGTTCCAGGGGCTGGCGGTGGCGTCGGAGATGGTCATGCTCGCAAGCGCGCCATCGGCAAAACGGACGTTGACCACGGCGGAGTCCTCGGTCTCAAAACCGCGGGCGGCGCTGGACTGCATGCCCTGGACGGCAACGGGCTCGCCCAGCAGGTAGCGGAGCAGGTCGACGTCGTGCACCAGGTTGACCAGGATCGGGCCGGCACCCTTCTTGCGGCGCCACTCGACATCGAAGTACTCGTCATTCTTATAGATCATGTAGTGGAAGCTCGACACGGTGAGCTTGCCCAGCTCGCCGGCCTCGATGATCTCCTTGGCCTTGTTGACGAAGGGATTGTGGCGACGGTGCTGACCCACGAGCACTGGCACGCCAGCGGTCTCGGCCTCGGCGGCGAAGGCCTGGGCATCCTCCAGGTCGTTGGAGATCGGCTTTTCGACCAACGGCACGATGTTGCGCTTCACAGCCTCGCGGGCAACGCCCAGGTGCAAGTCGTTGGGGGTGGCGATAATGACGGCCTCGGGTTTGACCTCGTCCATCATCTGGGCGGGATCGGTGTAAAACGGCACGCCGGCGGCCTCGGCCGTGGCGCGAGCGCCCTCAAAGGCGTCGGCGATGGCGACGAGTTCGGCCTCGGGTTCCTCGGTGACAAAGCGGATGTGGTTGCGGCCCATGGCGCCGGCGCCGATAACGGCAATGCGGACGGGGTTGAGCTCAGACATTTCGACTCCTTAATACTGGTGACCGGTGGGATGCGACAAAGGGGCTGTCCCTTTGTCGCATCGGTAAAACTAGGCGGACTTCTTCTTGCTGTCGGAGACCATCATGTAGACGGTGAGCACGACGGCGATGGCGGCGATCACAATGGCGCCGTAGAAGGACTGCTGGTAGGCGGCGCTGCCGGCCTCGGCGTGATACAGCACGGCGGTGATGGGCTGGCTGATCCAGGTGGAAGCGGCGTAGCCCAAAAACATGATGCCGTAGTTGACGCCGATGTTGCTGGTGCCAAAGGCGCCACCGGTGAGCGGCGGGTAGATGACGAGCAGAGCGCCAAAGCTAAAGCCGAGCAGGGCGAGCGCCACGAAGAACATGCTCTGCGTAAAGCTCATCGACATGATAACGAGGGCGACGATGGTGACGACAAGGCTGATGAGCAGCGACTTATAGGCGCCGAGCTTGTCGATGATCTGGCCAAAGGACAGACGGCCAACCAGGTTGGCGCAGGTGTTGACGGAGACCACCACGCCGCCGAGGGCGACGGCAGCGGCGCTCGTGGGGTCGGCGAAGAGCTGGACGGCGGCGATGGAGGCAACCTTGCCCACGAGCAGGGTGCCCGCGGTGGCGGCAAAGGCGAAGGTGACGATGAGGACCCAGAAGCGCGGGGTCTTGACCATCTCGCCCGGTGTGAGGTCACCGAAGGTGCCGGCATGCGCGCCACCCTTTGGGGCCTCGAAGCCCTCGGGCAGCCAGCCGGCCTCCGGGGCCTTCAGGAACAGCGCGGAGGCAGCGATTGTCACAAAGAAGATGACGCCGAGCGCCTTGAGGGCGCCAAAGATGCCCAGGCTTGGGATGAGCAGCGAGGCGAGCACCGGGGACAGTACAGCGGGGCCGGCGGTCGAAGCGGCCAGGGTGATGCCGGAGGCGAGGCCCTTCTTGTCGATGAACCACTTTTGGCCGGTGGTGAGCGCCGGGTTGTAGCCCAGGCCGTTGCCGATGGCGGCGACGAGCGAGAACCACAGGTAGAACTGCCACGGCTCGGTGACGGTGCCGGACATGAACCAGCCCAGGCCGTAGCACACGGCGGCGGCGATAACGACGTTGCGCGGGCCGATCTTATCGGAGATGCGGCCGGCGAAGATGCCCGTCACGGCCATGATGGTCTGAAAGACCGGGAAGGCCCAGGTAAGGGCGCTCGACCACTCGGGGTAGACGGCGAGCAGGTTCTTGCTCACGACGGAATACAGCGCGATGGAGCTGATGAAGAACATGGTGACGCACGCGGCGGAAAGCACGACGGCGCGACCCTTGTTGGAGTTGGTGGAAGCCATTGGACTCTTTCTGATCGATACGGGGGAGGAGCGGGCGTGTCCGCGGGACCTCCCTGTCAGGTTGGTTTACTGGTCAGTCGGCTTGGCGACGCCGGACTCATCGGACCAGAGCTCGACACCCTTGTTCTTAAGGTAGTTGTCGGCATAGGCGCGACGGCCGCCGGGCTTGGCGGTGAGGTCGCCCATCATGTTGGAGAAGCCGCCGTCGACCTTGATGGCGTCGCCGGTGGTGAAGTCCGAGCGCGTGGACGCCAGGAACATGACGGCGTTGGCGATATCGCTGACCTCGCCGATGCGGCGCGTGGCGATCAGACGGCTGCGGCTCTTTTCGACCTCGGGGTCGGCGTAGAAGTTGGCCGACATCGGGGTCTTAACGAAGCAGGGTTCGACGCAGTTGGAGCGGACGCCGTAGGGGCCCCACTCGGCGGCGAGCATCTTGGACATCATGTTGACGCCGGCCTTGGTGGAGCTGTACACGCCCGAGAACGTCTCGGGGGAGTGGCTGGCGACGGTCGAGATGTGCACCAGGCGGCCCTGGCCGGCCTTGATCATCTCGCGACCAAAGCGCTGCGAGGTGATGAAGTAACCGGTGAGATTGACGTTGAGCACCTGCTCCCAGTCGCTCAGCGGCAGGTCTTCCATGGCTGCGAAGCGCAGGATGCCAGCGGTGTTGACGAGAACGTCGACGCGGCCGAAGTCGGCGATGGTGGCGTCGACGG
Source organism: uncultured Collinsella sp. (assembly GCA_928722055.1). Taxonomy (GTDB): domain Bacteria; phylum Actinomycetota; class Coriobacteriia; order Coriobacteriales; family Coriobacteriaceae; genus Collinsella. The sequence goes on along the minus strand of CAKMWN010000002.1, from coordinate 2,022,148 downwards.
CAGCCTGAACCTCGGTCTCGTCGGTGGCGTTCATCTTGTAACCCTCGGCGTGGATGCCAAACTCGGCAGCGAGGTCGGCGGCTGCGGCCTTGACCTTTTCCTCGTCCAGGTCGAGCAGGACGACGTCGGCGCCGTTGCGGGCGAACTCGCGGCAAAACTCGACGCCCATACCGCCGAGCGCGCCAGTCACGGCGCAGACATCGCCCTCGAGCTTAAGCCAATTGCTCATAGGAACTTCCCTTCTTGTGCCTCCCGGTGGGTCGCTCCCATTAACCGACCCACGTGGTTTTCGCTGGTTATCGTATGCTTTGCATTTGCGCAGGTGAATTGCATATTTGTTAGAATGGCGTTAACCGTAGGTTTACACTGTGCGATGCAGTTTATTCTCAATAAATTGAACGTGTGACCTGCGAAAACAACCCCCTGTGGCACCATGTGGCCACGGGCACGAAAACGGGAGATTGACGTGTACGATCGACGACTTGAGGCCATATCGGCCGCCGCGGAGCTGGGAAGCTTCTCGCGTGCGGCGGCAAAATTGCGCGTGTCGACCCCGGCGCTCGTCAAGCAGGTGTCGGGATTCGAGGCCGAGTTCGGCATCACGCTGTTCGAACGCTCGCACTCGGGCGTCAAGGTGACGCCGGCGGGCGCACTGCTGGTGGACGACGCGCGCTCGATCATGCGGCAGTCCGAGGACGCGCTGCGCCGTGCCCGACGCGCGGCGGGCGATGGCGGTGCCGTGCGCCTGGGCGTGTCGATGATGTGCCCAGGGCGCCAAACGCTGTCGATGTGGTCGGGCATCCACGATCTGGAACCGTCGCTGCGATTTGAGATCGTGCCGGTAAGCGACCTCTACGACGAACGCGAGACCGTCATGCGCAGCCTCGGTCGCGAGGTCGATGTGGTGCAGTCGAGTTTTTCGACCCCGCGCTGGGGTGACGCCTGCCAAAAGCTCCGCATCGTTAACGTGCCGTTTTATATCGACCTGCCGCGCACGAGCCCGCTGGCGCGCAAGAATCGCATTACGGTCGCCGACTTGGAGGGTATGCGCCTGCGCGTGCTCCGCCACGGCAACGACGCCATGGACAGCCTGCGCATCGACCTGTTGGCCGACGGCGGCGTGGACGTGATCGACGTGGACAGCTTTGACTTTGCGCTCTTTAACGAGGCAGAGGAAAAGGGCGACGCGGTGCTCACCTGCGGCGCATGGTCGGGGGTGCACCCGGCCTTTGTGGGCGTGCCGTTCCTGTGCGGCCGCGAGGTGCCAGTCTTTCTGCACTACCCGCTCGAGCCCACCCTCCAAGTCCAAAAATTCGTCAACGCCATGGCCCAACTCCTCAAGTAGCTCATTTAGGACGGGGCTTTTTTAGCCACTTTTGGCGTCCTACCTGCGCAATGCGGAAAATGCGAAAAATGACTGCAAATCGGTTACGCATGATTTTGCTTTTGCCCTGGGCTGGTTGTAGAATCAAAAAACTTAAACGAACTACTTGTGCAGCTTGCGCGAAAGCTCGGGCTGCGGCTGGGGGGGGATGCGCCCGTGCGGGGTCCTTTCGGTCATATAGCGTCGATGCGCCGCACCTTTGTGATGTTGGCAGCGGTCTTATGCGCGTTCGTTATGGCCGGGGGGGGGTTGCCCTCGCGTGCGTACGGTGACGATGGCAACCTTATAGCGAACCCAACCTTTACCAACCAAGCTTCTGGTTGGTCGACGACCTCTCCGAATAAGAGAATCGGCGAGACGTTGAAGCTCGACCTCTCCACGAAGCTCCTCAACGGTCAAAGAAACCTCAAACAAGCTAACGGTAATCGTTTTGCGCTTGCGTGGAATCTTAGGCCACAGGATCAAAATCTTTATTTTGAACCTGGATCAACCTACACCACCTTTTCCACCCAGAGCGGCTCCACGTACGAGTGGGGCCTCAACCATCGCGCCGCAACCGAACACGACGTGCTGATGCTCACGATGGGTCCTCAACAGGAGAATCTGTCGGTTAACAACGCAGGCCAAGACCAGCTCATGCAGCTGCGGACTTGGCTTAAGGCGCAGGGCAAGATGCCCCAGGGAAATACCGTTGAGCAGTACACCGTTTACAGCGATTCCTTTGCCGCAAATGGCGGCTTTGCTGGTAGCAGCGCTGACGGATCCCACTTTTCGTTTGAACAGAGCGACGGCCGCATTGCGCTTTCGGTGTGGCTCGTAAGCTCTAACGGACAGGGTTGGTTCTCCTTTGGCACCAACAGCACGCATTATTATCGAGATCTTCCCGAGCAAGACGATGAGTTTGCCTATCAGGCAGTCTATACCGCAGCGTCCGAAAAGACGATGCTTGCGCTGACTTGCTACGATTCAAATCTTACGGGTGCGAACGAACAATACCGTGAGTGGTTTGGCAATCTGGTCAACGACGTTCATGTGGAAAAGCAGGGCACACGCGACATCTATAGTGATTTTGCCAAGGTGTATCAAGAAAATTCGTCCGAGACCATGACAACGCTCACGCGCTATGCGTTCTCGACCTCGAATCTTAAGAACGAGAATACGAACATTGCTAACGGCAGCTTTGAAGAGGATATACATCTAGGGAACCAGAGGCCCAGCAAGTTTACGTTGTGCTCGCCCCATTGGCGTACGACCGAGACAGACCATCGTATCGAGATCGTTGCCCAGAACGACTACTATATCGACCCAGCTGGGCATTCTGTTACGTTTACGCCCTCCGATGGTGACTATGCAGCCGAGCTCAACGCACACGAGGCGAGTTCGCTCTACCAATATGTGACGACCGAGCCGGGAAAACAGTACGAGTGGGGGCTCGATCACCGCGGCCGCTCGGGTCGAGACGCCATGGCCCTTATCATCGGTCCGCGACAAGAAAACGAGCCGTACAAGGACAATCAAAAGGCACTCGATCAGTACCAGCAAATTGTTCAATGGATTCAAATGAGCGTCGATAACTATGTCGGCTTGGATGTGGCCAATTTTTCCCAATCGGGCTGCAGCAAAAAGATCATCCTGTATTCAACCAAGTTTGACAAAGTGGGCGGATTTGCCGATGCGTCCAGCGGAAGCGCGTTCTCATGGACGGCCGATGCGGAGCATACCGAAAAATGGTGCGTATGGATTATGGCGTCCGAAAACGACGCGTGGGCTTCCTACGGTTCCAACGCGCTCGAGCAGAACAAAAAGGTTGACTACGACTATACCTACACCATTCCGGATGGCCAAAACCAGAGCGTCTTTGCTTTTGTGGCCTACAACACGGCCAACGGGAGCAATTCGATCGGCAACTTCCTCGACAATATCTCGTTTAGGGAGTTCTATCGCATCGAGACGTACACGACGCCCAACGGAAGCGGAACGTATTTTTATAACTCCGACAACGAGACAGCGGACTTTACGTATGCCAAAAACTACGTAGGGAAACAGGAAAAGAACTCCTACTTTATGGTTGACGCCAAGCGCGATGGCGGGGCAGTCTTTATCGGTGCTTTTGTCAACGGCGAGTTCTATTCCGCGGACGATAAGGCGCACTGGACCGAATTGGACGATGGCACCTATCACTTTAAGGTCGACAAGGTCACAAAGCACTACAAAGTGCACCTTGTGTTTTCTAAGGCGGGTGTTCAATACGATGTGAACGGTGGCAAAGCGTATCACTATGATCCGTCCAATGAGTCCACGGGCGATTTCGTGCAGCTTTCTGGTGCTGGAGCGAGCTATACCTCCCATGCTGCCGAAGGGCAAAACGACGGTTGGAAGTTTATGGGCTGGGAGTACGCGGGCTCGGGAAAAGCCATTCGTTTTAGCGCAGAGCACACGGTGACCCATACGGCTCCCGAGGGCACCACGGATTCCGGCACTCTTACCATTAAGGGCAAGAAGGTCGATTCGGATACCGGTGCTGCAGGCGATGAGGTAACGGTCAAAAACATTCCCGAGAGCCAAGGCGCGACGTTCGTGGCGCAATGGAAGTATCGTCAGGCCTTTGTTGCTCAGCTTAAAAATGCCGATGGCACGTGGAGCAACGTAACGACGGGCGGTACGGTCAGCTCCAAGCTTAAGGGGGCAAAGGGCTCCATTGATGCCGGGGATCGCTCGGGCAAGGACGCCGACGCGTACAAAACTTCGGGTATCGCCTACTTTGTGGATGACGGCACGTTTGTGGAGGCGGTGGCCACTCCCAAGGAGGGCTATCACTTTGAGGGCTGGTACGACCTGTCAAATCAGGACGCCCCGGAGCTGCTGTCGTCTTCACCCACCTATACGTACAACGTAAAAGAGCGCCATACGGGATGCGTATACGCACGGTTCACCCCACGCACCTACACGCTCAAGGTTTCCAAGAGCGTTACGGGCAATATGGGCGACAAGCGTGCCTACTTTAAGATGACGGCGACCTTTACGGGCCTCAAGGCTGGTCAGACCTACGCCATCGAGTATTCGGATGCGTCTGCCCAAGGCAGCCATGCGCTCGTGGCGCGACCGAATGATCGGGCCGAGACCGTGGAAAACAAGACGGCCTTTACGGCCGATGGCCAGGGCAAGGCGACCATGCCGTTTGCCGTTAAGGACGGCCTGACCGTTTCGATTAAGGCGCTGGATTACAACGCGGTCTATACCGTGAGCGAAGACGATTATTCTTCGTTGGGGTATCAGGCTAAGCTTACGGGTGCGAGCGGCACGCTCAACGGTCCGCGTGTGACCGTTGCCGTTGAAGCTAAGGCCACCAATTCCCGACAGGTCGCGGTGCCTACGGGTATTACGCGCAACCCCATCTATGCCCTGGCGATTTTGGCCGCCGGCGTGCTGTTGGCTACGGGCATGGTTGCGCTGCGTTTACACCGCGGCTCCAAGAGGGGTGGGCGCCTATGAGAAGACATGGCGCCAGCAATGCTGGTGATGGGCCAGCCGCACGAGCGGCCCCGCAGGGAAGACCCCGGGGCTCGCGGTATTCGGCCACGTCGAACGTGAGGTTGGGCGCCCATGCGGCACCAGATCTGGGAGAAGCGGACGACCGGCGCGATATCGTGGGCTTTCTGGCGCGCCTGGCATTTTTTGTCGTGACGCTCTGGCTGCTCTTTGGTGTGGTCTTGGGCGTGGGCGCAGTCACGACTGGCGAGATGACCCCCCGCATCTGTTCGGGTGACGTCATGCTCTACTGGAGGCTCAGCCAGAGCTTTAACGAGGGTGACGTGGTGGTATACACCGCGGATGGCGAAGAGCGCCTGGGTCGCGTGGTTGCCCGCCCCGGTGATGAGGTCACAATTACCGAGTCGGGCGAGCTCATGGTTAACGGGGCTGTTGTGGTGGAAAGCGATATCACCACGCCGACGCCGCGCTATGAGTCTGCTGTGGACTATCCCGTGCATCTGGGAACGGATGAGCTCTTTGTGCTGGCAGATTTGCGCGAGGGCGGGCACGACAGTCGCCTGTATGGACCGATTGCCCGTTCGCAGATCAAAGGCAATGTGATCAGCGTGCTGCGCAGGTCGAACCTGTAGACACGAAGCCTGGTTTTATTAAGGGCATATGCCCGAGAGGAAGGATGCAAAATGAAAACTGGAAAGAGGCGACTGGCTGCATTTGCGGTTGTGGCGGCCACGATGGTGCTGGCTTTGGTGGGGGTTGCTGCGCCCGCGTGGGCGGAGGGGCAATCCACTAATCCGCAGTTGTCGGTAACTGAAGGGAGGGTCACGATCACCTCGAAGCTCACCATGGATAAGTACGCCGTGGAGCCGAATGCGGACTTTAAATATACGATTGCGCCGGCGGAGGCGAGCGAGCTTACGAACACGGGTATGCCCGCTACTGCTGGAGTGGAAGGGGCCGTTTCGCTTTCGCCGTCTTCCGTAAATTATTCTGCCGAAGGTCTTTCTAGCGAAGATAATGCCGACGGCGTTACTAAGACAATAACCGCCCAAATGAGCGTCAGCCTTGTTACCTCAAGGTTCGCGGCTCCGGGCATCTATCGATACAAAATTACGCAGACGCCGCCAGAGCTGGATGGCCTCAACGTTGTGTACAAGGAACTGTTCCTGGATGTTTACGTAGAAAATGGCAACTCAGGTTTAGTTGCTAAGGGCTGCACTCTTAGCACGGCGGCGGGATCGGGCAGCAAGATCTCAGGCTTTGAGAACAAATATGTCACCCATAAGCTGACCATCACAAAGGTCGTAGCCGGTAACCAGGGCGATAAAAATAAGGACTTTGAGTTTACCGTCACGATTAAAGGCGCTGACGGGGAGACTTATAAGTACGGCACTGTGAAAAACGGTGTTACTACCATGAACCAAACTACAACCAAGTCGGGAGCTACGTTTACCGAGACGCTTAAGCATGGGGAATCCGTCATCGTTTACGGTCTCTCATCGGAGGATAAATTCGCCGTAACTGAGGCGGATTATCATGGCGACGGTTATAAGACGTCGTACAAGATTGGTGATGGCACCAATTCGACAGAAGGTAGCTCTATTGCCGAGAAAGCTATCGGTAATTCCGACACCACGGTGATCTTTACCAACACCAAGGATGTTACCGTTCCGACCGATGTTATTCGGACGGTCGTTCCCTATGCGGCAATCGTCGCGTTTGCTGCCGTGATGGGCGTGGTCTTCTTCCGTCCTCGCCGTAACCGCCGTTAAAGCAGCGAGGATTACAGCCGATGGAGCTTAAACGCATAGCTCGGCTGGCGAGAGCCGGCGACCGCGTACTTACGTGGTTTGCCGGCTTTCTCGTGCTGCTCATGCTGCTGTACGGGGGCTATTCGCTGTGGGATACAAACAACGTTATGAACGGCGGGTTCATCAGCGATGAGCTGCTGCACTACAAACCCACCGGGGCCAACGATTGCGCACGCCTGCAGGATCTGATGGCCAAAAATCCCGATGTGGTCGGATGGGTTACCATCGATGGCACCAACATCGACTATCCCTTTGTTCAGGGAAAAGATAACCAGGAATACCTCAACAAAAACGTTTTGGGAGAATCCGCGGTCTCGGGAGCGGTGTTTTTGGATGCGCGCAACAGCCGCACGATGACCGATTCCTACAATCTGCTCTATGCGCACCACATGGATAACGGCGCGATGTTTGGCGATGTCGACCGGTTTTTAGACAGGGGCTTCTTTGACCTGCACCGCACGGGCACGCTCTACACGAAGGATGGGGCGTTCCGCCTGCGCATTGTTGCCGTGTGCTCGTTTGCTGCGAGTGATGACATTATCTTTGGGCCGGGAAACCTGGACCAGGCCTCGATGCAGACGCTGCTCACGCATGTCTCGCAGACGGCGGTGCACGAGAACATGGATGACGTTGGCCCCGATGCACGCATCATCGCGCTTTCTACCTGCAGCGATAAAACAAATGGGCGCCGAGCGCTCCTAGCCGAAATCTTGTAGCTCATTTAGGATGGGGCTTTTCTGGCTACCTTTGCCGTCCTACCTGCGCAATGATTTTTCTGGGACGGGGATTTTTAGCTACGGCGTTCCGTTAGCTTGACCAGTCTTTTTGGGACGGGGCTAAATTAGCTGGTTTTGGATTAGGGATCAGTTGCGATTTGTTGATTCATCGATATTGGGATGGAGAATCAGCTAATTTAGCCCCGTCCCAAAAAGACTGGTCCTCCACCACCTCCCAAATCATCCTTACAAAACGAGGCCCTGGCCAAACGGCCAGGGCCTCACTAACTTTTATTCCGTTCTAAACGACGGGCTGATTGCGCGCAGGAGGGCGCCCCGGGGACGGGCGGGGTATTTCCTCCGCGCGCAGTTTCGCAGCGCAGCGAGAATGTTTGAGCACGGAGGAATTACCCCGCCCGTCCCCGGGGCGCCCTCCGTCAGTAACCGGTCCTACTCGAGCTCAAACGCACCCGTGTACAGCTGGTAGTAATACCCGCGCTTGGCAATCAGCTCGTCGTGGTTGCCGCGCTCGATGATGCGGCCGTGATCCAGACAGATGATCGCGTCGGAGTTGCGCACGGTGGACAGGCGGTGCGCGATGACAAACGTCGTGCGGCCTTCCATGAGCTTGTCCATGCCGGCTTGCACGATGGCCTCGGTGCGGGTATCGATGCTCGACGTGGCCTCGTCCAGGATCATCGCCGGCGGATCGGCGACGGCGGCGCGTGCGATCGAGATCAGCTGGCGCTGGCCCTGCGACAGCTGGGCGCCGTTGCCGGTGAGCATCGTGTCGTAGCCGTCGGGCAGGCGGGTGATAAAGTCGTCCGCGCCGGCGAGCTTTGCTGCCGCGATGCACTCCTCGTCGGTGGCATCCAGATTGCCGTAGCGGATGTTATCCATCACGGTGCCGGTGAACAGGTTTACGTCCTGCAGCACCACGCCCAGCGAGCGGCGCAGGTCTGCCTTGCGGATCTTGTTGACGTTGATGCCGTCGTAGCGAATCTTGCCGTCGGCGATGTCATAGAAGCGGTTGATGAGGTTGGTGATGGTCGTCTTACCGGCACCGGTGGCGCCGACAAACGCGACCTTCTGGCCCGGCTTGGCAAACACGGACACGCCGTGCAGCACCTCGTGGTCGGGCGTGTAGCCAAAGTCGACGTTGTCCATGACCAGGTCACCACGCAGCGGCACGTACTCGATCTCGCCGGTTGCGCGGTGCGGATGTTTCCACGCCCACATGCCAGTGTGGTGGTCGGCCTCCTCGAGCTGCCAGGTATCGGGGTTCACCTGAGCGTTGACAAGCGTCACATAGCCTTCGTCGGCTTCGGGCTCCTCGTCGATGAGCTCAAAGATACGGTCGGCGCCGGCGAGGCCCATGACCACGGCGTTGATCTGCTGCGAGATCTGGCCGATCTGTCCACAGAACTGCTTGGTCATGTTGAGGAACGGCACCACGACGGCGATGGACAGCGCCATGCCCGAGATGCTCAGGTTGGGCACGCCCAGCGCTAGGAAAATGCCGCCGGCCAGTGCGACCAGCACGTAGAGCAGGTTGCCCAGGTTCATAAGGATGGGCATGAGGATGTTGGCGTACATGTTGGCCTTCTGCGAGACCTCGAAGAGCTTTTCGTTGCGCTCGTCAAAATCGGCTTCGGCGGCAGACTCGTGGCAGAATGCCTTGACGACCTTCTGGCCGTTCATGACTTCCTCGATATGGCCCTCGACAACGCCGAGCTCGGTCTGCTGCGCAATAAAGAAGCGCGCGGAGTTGGAGCCGAGCAGCTTGGTCATAAAGGTCATAAAGGCGACGCCGGCAATAATGACCAAGCACATCCACACGCTGTAGTACAGCATGATAAAGAACACCGTGACGATGACGATGACCGTCATGAGCAGGTTGGGCAGCGACTGGCTGATCATCTGGCGCAGCGTGTCGATGTCATTGGTGTAGTGGCTCATGATGTCGCCGCGCTGGTGCGTGTCGAAGTAGCGAATCGGCAGGTCCTGCATGCGGTTGAACATCTTCTCGCGCAGCTTCTCCAGCGAGCCCTGCGTGACGGTGGCCATGGCGCGGTTCCAGAAGAGCGAGGACAGGATGCCGATGCCGTAGATGCAGGCGAGGGTGGTCACGAGCTGTGCGATCTTGGGCTGCGCGGCTCCCCAATCGCCCGACTGCCACGATTCGCTAATAATCTGCAGGGCGCTCTGAAGGAAGGTCGCGCCGATGGAGTTGATGATGGCGCAGAGCACCACGCCGGCGACGACGAGGGGCAAAAGCACGGGGTAAAAGCCAAAGAGCGTCTTGATGAGGCGCGACATGGTGCCGCCCTTGCGGTTGAGCGCGCGCTCGGCGGTCGTTGCCTTACTCATGTGCCTCGCCTCCTTCCTGGGTCTGAGCTTGCGTTACGGATGCCTCGGTGTCGGCCTCGACGGCCTCTTCGCCCTCGGCAGACATCTTGTTCTGCGAGGTAAAGGTCTCGCGGTAGATCTCGCTCGTCTTGAGCAGCTCGTCGTGGTTACCGATCTGCGCGATGCGGCCGCCCTCCATGACGATGATGCGGTCTGCGTCCTGCACGGAGCTAATGCGCTGGGCGATGATGAGCTTGGTCGTGTTGGGCAGATAGCTTGCCAGCCCTGCGCGAATCTTGGCGTCGGTCTTGGTGTCGACGGCGCTCGTGGAGTCGTCCAGGATCAAGATCTTGGGGCGACGCAGCAGGGCACGCGCAATGCACAGGCGCTGCTTCTGACCGCCGGAAACATTGGAGCCGCCCTGTTCGATCCAGGTGTCATAGCCCTTGGGGAAGCCGTCGACAAACTCGTCGGCGCAGGCCAGATGCGCGGCCTCGCGGACCTCTTCGTCGGTGGCGTTCGGGTCGCCCCAACGCAGGTTCTCGGCAATCGTGCCGCTAAACAGCACGTTTTTCTGCAGCACCATGGCCACCTGGTGGCGCAGGGCGTCCAAGTCGTAGTCGCGTACATCCACGCCGCCCACGCGCACGGTACCCTCGGTGGCGTCGTACAGGCGGGCGATGAGGTTTACGAGCGTGGACTTGGCCGAGCCGGTGCCGCCGATGATGCCGATGGTCTCGCCGCTCTTAATGTGCAGGTCGATATCGTCGAGCGCCTGGCGCTTCGCATGCGCGGAATACTTAAAGCTCACGTGGTCAAAGTCGATGGAGCCATCGGCGACCTCGAGCACGGGCTCGGCGGGATCGGCGATCGTGGGCTCGGCGGCCAGCACCTCGGTGATGCGGTGCGCCGATTCGTCGGCCATGGTCACCATGACAAAGATCATCGATAGCTGCATCAGGCTCATGAGGATTTGGAAGCCATAGGTAAAGATCGAGGAGAGCTGGCCCACGTCGAACAGCGTGCCCTGGCTCGTGATGATGAGCTTGGAGCCCAGGTAGATGATGACGACAAACGCGCCGTTGACGCAGATGTTCATCATGGGGTTGTTAAAGGCAAGCAGCTTCTCGGCGCGGGTGAAGTCCATCTGGACGTCGCGTGCGGCGGTCGCGAACTTCTCCTTCTCAAAGTCTTCGCGCACGTAGCTCTTGACCACGCGCATGCCGGTGACGTTTTCCTCGACGGACTCGTTAAGGGCGTCGTACTTGTGGAACACGCGCGAGAAGATGGGACGCACCTTAAAGATGATAAAGAACAGCCCAAAGCCCAGCAGCGGAATGATGACCAGGTAGACCATGGCGACGCTGCCGCCCATGATAAATGCCATGGTAAAGGCGAAGATCAATACCAGCGGCGCGCGCACGGCGATACGGATGATCATCATAAAGGCCTGCTGCACGTTGTTGATATCGGTGGTCAGGCGCGTGACGAGCGAGGAGCTCGAGAACTCATCGATGTTGGCAAAGCTGAACGTCTGGATCTTGTAGAACAGGTCGTGACGCAGGTTCTTAGCGAAGCCGCAACTCGCATGGCTGCAGGTGACGCCGGCAGCGGCGCCAAAAGCAAGCGACGTCAGCGCGATGAGCACCAAAAAGCCCGCGGTGGGAAGCATCTCGGCTACGGTGGTGCCATCTTTGATGGCGTCGATCAGGTTGGCGGTGATAAATGGAATCAGCATCTCGCAGAGCACCTCGCCAAGCACGAGCAACGGCGTGGCAACGGTGACTTTTATATAGTCGCGGATGCTGCCCATGAGGGTTTTAATCATCCAGTTCCTCCCAGGTTACACGGATTTTCTCGAGCATTTCGGCGAGCTGCTCGCGCTCGTCGTGGGTGAGGGCACCAAAGGCCTGCTCTCTAAAGCGAATGCGGGCTGCCTGGTCGATGCGGGCGTTTTCCCGGCCGGTTTCGGTCAGGCGAATGGTGAGCTGCCGTCGATCCTTGGGGTTACGGCTGCGCTCGATGAGGCCGTTGAGCTCGAGTTTGGACAGGATCTCGGAAAGCGACCCCGGCTTGAGGTCAAAGTGCATGCCGAGTTCCTGCTGCGACATCTCGCCGCCGGGTTGCTTGGCCAGCAGGCAGATGATGGGCGCCTTGCCGGACACGCCTCCGCCATGAAAATGCATGTAATGGCCGCAAAAGCCCAGGCCATTGAGGATGCGCTTGGCAAGCTTGTCTTCTGAGCTAACCGCTTCGGGTGCATCCGCCGGCTGTGACGGGTCGCCGCCGGGCTCGTGCGAACAAAGGTTAAGAGGTTCATCGCACATGAATTAGTGTTGCTCCTTTCTTTAGTTAGGTAGTAGAATTGTTTTGTGCCTAACCAATCTAGGAGCATGAGAAATGAATGTCAAGGTACCAAACTTATTAAGTTACGGCGTTTTGCCAAACGCCGTAACTGCTCGACGCTGCAAACGCTCCTAAGCGGCAATCTGGCGTTCAATCGTCGTGCATGGCCACAAGGCCTATGCCCTCCTCTTTCACGCCACCTTGCTCGCTTAGGAACGTTTTCGCTGTCCGTCCTCAACCTGTGATTCCGCCACGGTCCGTTTCGGTGCATGCAATCCCTTGGGGACGGAGGAAAAGGGATCATTTTCCGTAACCTTTCCGCAACAATTTACCCTTCGCGCTGCTCGACTCCGCTCACAACGTCCCCTGCGCTACACTTAGTCGCACTGTGGCGCTGCTGCGCCGTGCCCGAACCAAGGGAGACCCTCATGAAGAACACTCAGCTGCTGCTGATCAACGATATGTGCGGCTACGGCAAGGTCGCGCTTTCCGCCATGCTGCCGGTGCTGTCGCACATGGGCTACCGCATCCACAACCTGCCGACGGCACTTGTGTCCGATACGCTCAACTATCCCAAGTTCTACATCCACGACACCACCGAGTACGTGCGCCAGAGCCTCGCCATCTGGGAGGAGCTCGGCTTTGAGTTCGACGCCATCTCTACCGGCTTTATCGTGACCGAGGAAGAGACGCGCATCATTTCGGACTTCTGCCACCGTCGCGCGCAAAAGGGTACCAAGGTGTTCGTCGACCCCATCATGGGCGACAACGGCAAGCTCTACGCCGGCGTGCCCGAGTCCACGATCGGTCTCATGCGCAGCCTGCTCGAGTGCGCCGACTATGCGGTGCCAAACTACACCGAGGCGTGCCTGCTCACCGATACGCCCATTGCCGAGCAAATCACGCCCGATGAGGGCCGCACTCTTGTGGATGCCGTGCGTGCCCTGGGCGCCAAGTCGGTGGTCATTACGAGCGCTGTGGTCGACGGTGCGAATGTCGTCATCGGTTACGACCATGTGGCGGGGGAGTACTTCACGATTCCCTTCGACCTGATCCCGGTCTATTTCCCGGGCACGGGCGACACGTTCTCGGCGGTGCTCGTCGGCCGCGTTATGGCAGGTTGGAGTCTGCAGCGCGCGACGTCCGATGCCATGCGCGTGGTGGCTGAGCTTATCGAGCGCAATGCCGACCAAGAGGATAAGTCGGCTGGCCTTCCCATCGAGGCCTGCCTGGACGTGATTGACCATGAGTAATGCTGGCGAGGGCGGCGCCAAGCCTGCGGGCGGGGGCAAGCCGCTCGGCGCGCCGCGTGGCAAGCGTCCGCGTATCCGCGTGAGCTGCGTGGACCAGCTGGGTGCGTGCCGCTGCCACCATGGTCACAAACCGGGCGACGTCTTCGACTTTGACCGCGACCGCGGCAAGATGTGTGCCATGGCCTGCCATGTGGGCTTTCCCTATATCGATATCCTGCGCTATGGCGGAACCGTGCCTGGCAACGAGCCTGGTACGGCAAAGTTCTGCTGCCCCGAGGTCGATACGCTGAACGTCTGGCTTGCCGAGATCGTTGACGAGTAGTCGAGCGCAATGTGGCAAAGGGACAGCCCCTTTGTCACATTCGCCGGGGCTGCCCCTTCTTTTTGCTTATAATCCTAAATCTCTGCATTTCATCCGATTTTAGGTTCTAAAAATCCTACATTTCATCGATAATTAAGCGCATAAAACTTTGCATTTCATTTGATGACACTGAGGGGAGAGCCCATGCTGCGCAGGAAAATAGCGGCAGAGCTGGAGCGTTGGCTGAAGTCTGCCGAGCAAAAGGCCTTATTCATCACGGGTTCTCGCCAGATCGGCAAAAGCTATTCGATTCGCGCATTTGGCAAAGCCAGCCATGCAACCTACATCGAGCTTAACCTCATGGAAAATCGCCAGGCAAAAGATGCTCTTCTCGAGGCGCGGGATGCCGATGATTTCATCAGCAGGGTGACGCTTCTTTCGGGAAAGTCGATTGCACCAGGCAAAACGCTCGTGTTTATCGATGAGGTCCAAGAGGCCCCCGACATCATGACGATGGCAAAGTTCCTTGTTGAGGACGGGAGGTGCCGCTGGGCGTTTTCGGGGTCAATGCTCGGGACCCAGTTCAAGGGCGTCAGGTCCTATCCCGTGGGGTATGTCCACGAGCTTAGGATGTTCCCGCTCGATTTTGAGGAGTTTTGCTGGGCAACCGGGGTGAGCGAGGGGGCTCGCCAAACGATACGTGACGCGTGTATCAGCGAGAGGCCCATTCCTGATTACATTCATGACGCGATGATGGCAAACTTCAGGACCTATACCGTTGTCGGCGGAATGCCGGAGGTCGTGCAGCGTTTCCTTGACACGCAGGGCGACCTTGCCTCTGTTCGTCAGCTACAGTCAGAGCTCAACGAACAGTACCGGCGGGATATCTCCAAGTATGCAAGCGGGCGAGCCCTGCAGGTGCAGAGCATCTACGATCAGCTCCCTATTATGCTCGAGGGCGAACACAAGCGTTTCGTGCTCAATTCCATTGACCCCAAAGCGCATTATGAGAAGTACCAGCGAGATTTTGTCTGGCTTGTCGATGCCGGCGTTGCTCTCAAAGCCGATATCGTAACCGAGCCAAAGTCGCCCCTGCTCAAGACGGCACGGCCATCGCAGTTCAAGCTATACCAATCGGATACGGGCATGTTGATGGCGCGCTACCCCGTTGGAGTCGCCCAAGCGGCGTATCTTGATAGCAAGGAGCCCAATCTGGGCGGCATTTACGAAAACGTGGTGGCCCAGCAGCTGGCTGCCCAAAATCGCCAGCTTTACTACTATCAGACAAAAAAGCGCGGTGAAGTGGACTTTGTGGTCGACGGACCGGATGGGACGGCTGTTCCGATCGAGGTTAAATCGGGCTCCTATTACCACGCGCACGCTGCGCTCGGTCATGTGCTTGATACGGCTGAATATGGCGTAAGGCTCGGGATTGTTTTCTCGAGAGGCAACGTTGAGCGCAACGGAGCGGTTCTCTATTTGCCGCTATATGCGACCTGGGCCCTTTCGGATGTTTTGGGCGACTCCTGCGCCGAGGGGATAAAGCTGGAGGTCAAGCCGGTCTAGGGCCAGTCCCGGATGTGACAAAGGGACAGTCCCTTTGTCACATTCATGAGTGTGGATTTTCTCCCACCGAGATAACGAGCGTGGATTTTCTCCCGTTTAGAGCGCACTCGAACGCTCAAAGTGGGAGAAAATCCACGCTCGTTTTATGCCGATGGCGTGGCCCGTGTGCCCGCGCCGCCCGAGCGCCTACAGCTGCTCGAGCATGGCGGTGCAACCGGCGAGTACATCGCGGTAGGTGGCGTCGAAATTGCCGGTGTACCAGGGGTCGGCCACGTCGCCGGGGCGATCGGTCCAATCGAGCAGGCGCGAGATCTTGCCATCGGGGTCCTTCCCAAAAATTCGGTACAGGGCGCGGGCGTTCTCGTCGTCCATATAGACAATGTGGTCCCAGTCGCCATACTCCGCGCGACGTACCTGACGTGCGCGATGTGCGACGACGGGAATCCCGACCTCGCGTAGCTTGGCAACGGTACTGTGGTGTGGCGGGTTGCCGATCTCCTCGGTCGAGGTCGCCGCGGAATCGATGGCAAACTCCGCCTCGCGCCCAGCGCGGCGCACGAGCTCGGTAAACACCGACTCGGCCATCGTCGAGCGGCAGATGTTTCCATAGCAGATAAACAGTACACGTTGCATATGCGGTTTCCTTTCGATCGCCATCATCGAGCTCGAGTATCGCATCTACGCCTGCGCCATCGCCCTCTTGCGTTCCCAGCGAGCCAACTTAATCGTCACCAGCGTAAGCACCCAGGCCACAAGCGAGAACGCGGCACCCACTGCGCCTACATATGCAATGCCAACGCTGCTTACCACGGCGCCGCCCACTGCGGTGCCAAACGAGATGCCGACGTTAAACGCCATGGGCTCAACCGAACTTGCGAGTACCATCGACTTGGGATGGCGGCTGCGTGCCACGTCCATAAAGTGCGTGATGCACGACACCGAGAACAGGTACATGAGCAGCGCCAGGCTAAAGACAAAGACCAGCGCGAGCGGCATGGTGCCGCCCACAGCAAACAGTCCGAGTAACGCTGCAGCCTGCAGCACAAACGTCACGAGTAGCGCCTTCATGCCAAAGCGAGCATCGATCCATCCGCCCAGGATGTTCGAGATCAGGCAGAACACGCCGTAGGCCATGAGCGTGGTACTGGCTTCGACCGTGCCCATGCCCAGCACCTGCTCAAGATAAGGCGTCACGTAGCCGTAGAACACATAGACCGAGCCCACGCCAAACAAAAAGATGAGCATACCGGTGATGATGCTCGGTTCGCGCAGCAGCCCCGCCTGCTCGCGAAAGGTGGCAGGTTCGTCGGTTTGCCCAGCGCGCGGCATAAACATCACGAGCGCTCCGCAGATCAGAACGGCAAAGGCCAGCGTGCCGTACATGGCCACGTGCCAATCGAGTGTGTCGGCCACAAACTTGCCGATCGAAGTGACAAAGACCATTGCCACGGAAAACGCACCATATACCACCGAGATGGCAAACGAAGTTTGCTGCGGGGACAGCAGCTCGGGGATGTACGTCACACCCACAGCGAGCAGTGCGCCAGAGACGGAGCCCAGGATGATGCGCGAGATAAACAGCACCTGGAAGTTGGGCGCCAACGCCATGACCAGGTTGCCGAGCACAAAGACGATGCTGTAGCACACGAGCAGCTGGTAGCGGCGAAAACGTCCCGTGCTGAGCGCAAGCACCGGCGTGGCGATGGCGTAGACAAGCGCAAACACGCTGATGAGCTGGCCTGCGGTGGCAAGCGATATGCCGAGCTCCGTCGCCAGGTCGCTCTCGATGCCGATGACCACGAACTCCGAGCAGCCGAGCGAAAAACCTAACAACACGAGCAGCGCCAGGCAAAGATTGGTGCGCGCAGGTGAAAGCGCGGCGGCGGTTGACTTGCTTTTAGGCGTGGTTGCGGCGGTCAAGGCTGTCACTCCAATGTCGCATTAATAAGCGGGATTCAATCCCTGCAACTCTAACAGAATGTGACAAAGAGGCAGTCCCTTTGTCGCATTGCGCTGCCGGCCAGTCGCCCAAACCGTCACAACATTCGGCGAAAATCTCGAAATCGAGGAAAAGCGTCGAATGTTGTGACGGTTTTTGTGTCCGGCGCGGGTGAGCTTCGGTGTCGTCTGGGGGTATAAAACTAGCGAGTGTTTATTTGCGAGGCCTAAGGGGCGCCCCGTATGGATATCGATAACTTTGAATGGTGGTATAGCGAGGGTGAGACTCCGGACGAGGGGTGGGACGAGCCTACGCCGCGTGGCGTGTCGAGCGACGAGGACGAGACCGGCAACGACGTCGCCGCCGACTCGGACGCCGCCCTCGATCCCGTCGAGCCCCTGACCTTCGAACAAGCTTGGGCCCAGGCCGAGGCAGACGAGGCCAAGGCCGACGCTACGGCCACGCTCGGCGAGCCAGCCGACATGTCGATCTCGCCGGCAAAGACCCCGCAGCCGCGTCACACCATCGATCCCGACAGCACGGCATCCTTCAGTATTCTCGACGTGCCCTCGCAGGGCGCTCAGGCGCCCGCACCCACACGTCGCCCCAATCTGTCTCGCGAGGAAGATGCAGGACGTCGCTCTCCGCTTGGCCCCATCCTTATCGCCTTCATGGCCGGCGTTATCGCATGCTCGGTAATTGGAAACGTCTGGAGCCATGTCGAGCAGCAGCGAAAAGACGCCGCCAGGGTCGAGATGTCTGTCGAGCAATCGCTCGGCCGCACGCGCTCGGTACATGTGTCGGTCGAGGTCAAGGACGGCGCGACGTGGGACACCGCGCGCGGCGACAGCCAAATGCTCATCCATATCGTGGGGCGCACGCTCAAAGGGCAGACGATTGACGAGTATCAATACGTCAATTCCGCTGGTGACGGCATCGAACTTAAGCCCGGCGACTACGAGCTCACCGTCGATGAACCGCCCGTCGCCACCGACGGCACGCGCTTCCGTGCCTCAAAGCGCATGGTTCCCGTGAGCTTTAACTCGCAGGCGCCCGATACGGTCGACACCACGCCACAGGGCGGGTTTGACCTTTACGTAGATACCCAGTAGGCGCTCGCCGCTCATTCCGCTATGGCTACTCA
Organism: uncultured Collinsella sp.; assembly: GCA_928722055.1. Taxonomy (GTDB): domain Bacteria; phylum Actinomycetota; class Coriobacteriia; order Coriobacteriales; family Coriobacteriaceae; genus Collinsella. The sequence continues at coordinate 2,003,850 of CAKMWN010000002.1, read as the reverse complement.
ATAATCGCCTGCCGTCCCGTCCCGCCGCCAAGAGTGGGACAATAGCCCTCGACACTATTGTTTACTTTTGGAGGAAGTAGCATGTCTACCGTCACTACCATCAAGCGCGGCGGCCTCACCGCGGCCATCGATTCCATGGGCGCCCAGCTCACGAGCCTTGCTCTCAACGGCAACGAGTATCTGTGGCAGGGCGACCCCGCCTTTTGGGGCAAGCATGCGCCCATCCTGTTCCCCATTGTGGGTTCGCTGCGCAACAACACGGCAACGTCTGCGGCCGGCACCTGCGAGATGCCGCGCCACGGACTCGCGCGCATCGTCGAGCACAAGCTGGTCGAGGTTTCGGAGGACGGCTCCTCGGTAACGTACGAGATCACCGACACGTCCGAGTCGCTCAAGGCCTTTCCGTTCCACTTTAAGCTCAACATGACCTATGCCCTGACCGGCGACGCCATCCTCACGCAGACCTTTGCCGTCACCAATACCGGCGACGTGGACCTGCCGTTCTCGGTGGGCGGCCACCCTGCGTTTAACGTACCGGCTCCCGGTGCCGAGGACGAGGCATTCGAGGATTACGAGCTGGCGTTTACCGAGGCTTGGACTAACGAGGCTCCCATCATCACGCCCGACGGTCTTATGACGTTCGAGGGCAGCTACAAGGCTCCCGATAACTCGGACGTGCTGCCCATCACGCACCGCAGCTTCGATAACGACGCCATCATGTTCACCGATACCCCGGGCTCCACGCTCACGCTGCGCGGCCGCAAGTCGGGTCACGGCGTCAAGATCGACTTTGAGGGCTTTAAGTACATTGGCGTGTGGTCTGCCGCCAACGACGCTCCGTTTGTGGCGCTCGAGCCCTGGACCGGTCACACCACCATGGACACCGAGGACGATGTCTTTGAGCACAAGGTCAACACCATCACCCTGGCCCCGGGCGAGACGGACAAGCGCAGTTTTAGCGTTACCTTGCTCTAGAGGTTCCGCCGCTCGGTCGATGCTGCGCGTCGTCCAGAGCGACAAGTTGTCATTCAAAAGGCAAGGCATAGACCTTCTGGTCATGCCTTGCCTTTTTCATGCCACTTGTTCGCTCTGGACGTCGCTCGCCGGCATTGCCAAAACATCGGCGTCCCCAATGACTACCGCGTGTCTATTAATTTTTCGAGCTTGTGCTGCGCTGCTAGTTGCTGGCGTATATCCTGTTAAGTCGTCAGCATACGATTCAACAGGGAAGGCAGATTATGCATTCTCCCCATCAACGCGACGCGCATCCACAGCCGGTATGCAGCCGTCGCATCTTTTTGGGTAGCGCTCTCGCTGCGAGCGCTTCCGTCGTCGCCGGCGCGCTTGCCGGCTGTCAGCGCCCGTCAACGCTCAAGGTGGTTCGGCCCACGACGGGCGGCGGTCGCGACGACCTGTCCGATTCCGTGATCGGCAAGGACAAGATCCGCATTGGCATGGAGGCGGCCTACGCCCCGTACAACTGGCAGGTCTCCGAAGCCAGCGAGTACACCATCCCCATCGACAACGTGCAGGGCGCCTATGCCGATGGTTACGACGTGCAGATCGCCAAGATCGTCTGCAAGGCCCTCGGCGGCGAGCCCGTTGCCGTCAAACAGAGCTTCTCGGGTCTTATCGATTCGCTCAACAACGGCCAGATCGACCTCATCATTGCCGGCATGAGCGCCACGCCCGAGCGCGAGGAGTCCGTCGGCTTTTCCGATCCGTACTTCATTGGCTACTTTGGCCTGTTCGTAAAAGAGGGTTCCCCCTACCAAAACGCGACCAAGCTCAGCGACTTTAGCGGCGCTACGGTGCTCGGGCAAAAGGACACCATGCTCGATACCGTCATCGACGAGATCCCGGGCGTTGTCCACAAAAACCCGGTCGACTCGGTCCCCACGGTGTTTTCGAATCTGCTGCAGGGCACCTGCGACGCCGTGACTTACAACACCGAGAATGAGAAGGGCTATATGGCCCAAAATCCCGGTATCGTCCCCATCCAGTTTGCCGAGGGCGAGGGCTTTAAGCAGGAGGTCACGGCAAATGTCGGTTGCCGCAAGGGCTCGGACAAGCTGCTTAAGCTCATCGACAAGACACTCAAGGGCATTAGCCAAGAGGAGCGCGACCAAATGTGGGACGCGTGCCTCGACCGTCAGCCGGCATAGGGAGGCAGCATGAAAACCATTAATCGCCTGGCCTCCTTTATCAAGGCCGACCACCGTTATGTATACCTGGGCACGAGTGTTATCGCGGCGCTCGGCCTGGCGTTTAGCCAACGCAACCCCATGCCGCTGAGCTTCTTGGCCCCCACCGGTATCTTCCAAGACTGCCTCTGGGCAATCCTTTGGGCCTGGCTCGTCGTGTCGGCGGCGGCGCTGGTCACCAAGCTCATGCACTGGAACGACTATCGCGAAAAGTCGCCGTTCGCATCCGAGCGCTGCCGTCGTGGCGCACGCCTGGGCAGCTACGTCATGGTCGCCATCGCGGCAGTTTTCTTTATCGACCGCTGCGTCATGTCGTTTATCGATCTGGTGCAGGTGAGCATTGTCTCGGATTCCAACCCCAGCGACTTTTTGTCGAGCCTGGTCTACATGACCTACAAGAGCGGAGACTTCTTCATTCGCGGTATCGAGATCACCATCGCGCTTGCCACCTTCGGCACGGTCATCGCATTCTTCCTGGCGCTGCTCTTTGTGTTCCTGCGTATTCAGACCTTCGACCGCGTGGACAACGACCTGGTGCGCTTCTTTAAGAGTATCGGCCGCGGCTTTGCGACCATCTATTCCACCATCGTGCGCGGTACGCCCATGATGGTCCAGGGCCTACTCATCTATTACGCGGGCTTCACCGTTTTGCGCGGCATGGGCTTCGAGACCGCCCAGGCCAACCAGATCTGGAGCACCTTCACCGCCGGCCTCGTCACCATCTCGCTCAACTCCACCGCCTACATGATGGAGGTCCTGCGCGGCGGCATCGAGTCCATCGATCCCGGCCAAGCCGAGGCGGCGCGATCGCTGGGCCTGTCGCAGTGGCAGGCCATGCGCAAAGTCGTGTTCCCCCAGGGCATTAAAAATGCGATTCCGGCGCTCACCAACGAGCTCATCATCAACATCAAGGATTCGTCGGTGCTCTCGGTCATCGGCGTGTTCGACCTTATGTACGCTACTACCACGGTCGCCGGCGTGTACTACCGCCAGATGGAGGTCTACTGCGTGGCGCTCGTGGTCTACCTGATCCTGACGCTCGTGGCGAGCCGCCTGCTCGAAGCCTTTGGCAAAAAGCTCGGTGCCGAGGCTCCGGCCACGCTGCCCAGCTCTAACTAGGCTTAAGACGAGGAGAATCATCATGGCAGATACCGCCACTACCGGCGTTGCGGCCGCCGTTCAGACCAATGAGCCGCTCATCCGCGTCGAGGGCCTGCGCAAGAGCTTCGGTTCGCTCGAGGTGCTCAAGGGCATCGACCTGTCCGTTAACCCCGGCGAGGTCGTCACCATTATCGGCGCCTCGGGCTCGGGCAAGTCGACTTTCCTGCGCTGCCTCAACCTGCTCGAGACTCCGGACGCGGGCCATATCTGGTTCCACGGCCAGGACCTCACGGCCGAGCGCTGTAACATCAACAAGCTGCGCGAGGACATCGGCATGGTGTTTCAGGGCTTTAACCTGTTCAACAACATGGACGTGCTCGACAACTGCACGCTCGCGCCCGTCACGCTCAAAAAGATGAGCAAGGCCGAGGCTGAAAAAATTGCGATGGAGCATCTGACGAGCGTGGGACTCGAGAAGTTCACGCACGCTGCCGTGGGTCGCCTGTCCGGCGGCCAAAAGCAGCGCGTGGCCATCGCTCGTGCCCTATGCATGAATCCGCAGATCATGCTGTTCGACGAGCCGACCTCCGCACTCGATCCCGAGATCGTGGGAGAGGTGCTCGAGGTCATGCGCAAGCTCGCTGCCGACGGCATGACCATGGTCGTCGTCACGCACGAGATGGCCTTTGCCCGCACCGTGTCCGATCGCGTGGTCTTTATGGACAAGGGCGTGGTGCTCGAGGATGCCGCGCCGGCCGAGCTCTTCGGCAACCCCAAGCACCAGCGCACCCGCGAGTTTCTCTCGCGTTATCTCGAGGACAAATAACCGACCGCAAATGTTTGCATGACAGGGCCGCTCCGGTGGGGCGGCCCTCGTCATCACAATCGAAAGGATGTCATGGCCGAGGTTTGGCGTTTCTTTGCGCACGAGGATGATTTTGCCGATATCGACGAGGTCGGCGCATGCGAGCGCCTGGGCCGCGTGCTGTCGTTTCCGACGATTTCGAGCATGGATGCCCAGACGGTGGACTGGCAGGCGTTTGCCGACCTGCGCGCCTATATGCAGCAGGCCTGGCCGCGCGTGTTTGCGACGGGCGAGGTCGAGCTCATCGACCATTCGCTGCTCGTGACGCTTGCCGGCGCCGACCCCGCCCTCAAGCCGGTCATGCTCATGGGCCACATGGACGTGGTTCCCGTGGTGCCGGGCACCGAGACGGACTGGACGCACGATCCCTTTAGCGGGCACGTGGACGACACCTATATTTGGGGTCGCGGCGCCATCGATATGAAAGACCAGGTTGCGGGCATCCTGGAGGCCGTTGAGTATGCGCTGGCGCACGGCTGGCAACACGAGCGAACCCTGCTGCTGGCTTTTGGCCAGGATGAGGAGACCACGCAGTGCGGCGCGGGTGCCATTGGCCGCGCGCTCGAGGAGCGTGGCGTTGAGCTTGAGTACCTGATCGACGAGGGCGACTATCGTATCGTTGCGGCTGCCGAGTACAGCGCGGGTGAGGGTTGGCTTATGCATGCCGATCTTGCCGAGAAGGGATATGCCGATATCGTGCTCAGGACGAAGAGCGAAGGCGGGCATTCTTCCAACCCTTACGGCGGCACGTCGCTCGAAGTGCTCAGCCGCGCTATTGCCGCGATTTGCGATATCGAGTGGCCGGCGCGTGTGACCGATCTGCTTGCCGCGCAGCTCATCGAGCTGGGGCTTTATGCCGCAGACGAGATTGCTGCCAGCAAGGATGCCATCGTGCGCGACTGCCTCGCCAGCAAAAAGCTGTACCCGCTTGTGACCACCACCTGCGCGCCCACGCAAATCGAAGGCGGCAGTACCGGTGCCAACGTAATGCCGCAGGATATGTGGGCAAATATCAACTTCCGCATGCTCGAGGGTACGAGCGTGGCCGATGTCGTGGCCTGCTGCCGCGAGGCCGTTGCCGCCGCTGGGCTCGCTGACCGAGTCGAGGTCGAGCTGGGCCCCGGCAGCTCCGAGCCCTCGCCGTCCCCGCGCGTGGGCGGTCCGGGGCTCGAGGCCGTCCGCGCCATCGCCGCCCGCTATTTCCGTGATCCCAAGGGGACGGAGGAAAACGGATCGTCTGCGGTGGGCCAAGAGCCGATGAGCATTGTGCCCTCGACCGTGATTGGTGCAACCGATGCCGCCAACTACCAGCGCATTTGTCACGAGTGCATCCGCTTCTCCGCCTTTGTGGTCGACGATGACGAATGTGACCGCGGTGTCCACGGCACCAACGAGCGCATCACCCGTCGCTCCTACCTCCAAGGCATCCGCTTCCTCATCGCTCTACTCCAAACGCTCTAGCCAAAAAGCAAGCCCTTGGTGCAATGGGGTCAGGTTTGTTTGCACCAATCATTCCGTGCGGGTTATATGCAGGTTTGCCTGCGCACGCTATCATGTATGGGTTAGACCGCAACTATGTACCCCATACGCGAAGGGATGCGCATGTATCTGAAGATCGACATGTTCTAGCCGGGCTTACCCCCGCAGTGGCGCCGTGCGCCCCATCAACTCTGCCGATTTTCACCTTCACGCATATAAAGGAGTCCCGCCATGCGCGACAAGCTCGAAAAGATCATCAAGGCCTACGAGGAGCTCGAGAAGAAGCTCTCCGACCCGGCCGTCGCCTCCGATATTAAGGAGTTCACGCGTCTCAACAAGGAGTACGCGCACCAGTCTGACCTCATTGCCGCCTCGCGCGAGTACATCGGCGCGCTCGATGACATCGAGGCGGCCAAGGAAATGCTGCACGATACCACCGATGCCGATGAGAAGGAGATGCTCCAGATGGACATCTCCGAAAACGAGGCCAAGCTCCCTCAGCTCGAGGAAGACATCAAGTACATGCTCATCCCGAGCGACCCCAACGACGACAAGAACACCATCGTCGAGATCCGCTCCGCCGCCGGTGGCGACGAGGCTGCCATCTTTGCCGGCGACCTGTACAAGATGTATCAGCGCTTTTGCGAGTCGCGCGGCTGGAAGACTACCGTGCTCGATTCCAGCCCCAGCGAGGCCGGCGGCTTTAAGTCCATTGAGTTCAAGGTCGAGGGCGACCGCGTCTACTCCGTTATGAAGTACGAGTCTGGCGTGCACCGTGTCCAGCGCGTCCCCAAGACCGAGTCCCAGGGCCGCATCCAGACTTCAACGGCTACCGTCGCCGTGCTTCCCGAGGCCGAGGAGATCGACGTTCAGATCAACCAGTCCGACCTGCGCATCGACACTTACTGCGCTTCGGGCCCTGGTGGTCAGTGCGTTAACACCACCTACTCCGCCGTGCGCATCACCCACCTGCCCACCAACACCGTGGTGCAGTCGCAGGAGCAGCGCTCCCAGATCCAGAACCGCGAGGTCTGCATGCAGATGCTGCGCGCCCGTCTGTACGAGATGGAGCTCGAAAAGCAGCAGGCTGAGCTTGGTGCCGAGCGCCAGAGCCAGATTGGCCACGGCAACCGTTCCGAGAAGATCCGCACCTACAATCAGCCCCAGGACCGCGTGACCGATCACCGTATCGGCTTCAACTCTACCTACAACGGCGTCCTTCTGGGCGATCAGCTCGGTACCGTCATCGAGGCGCTCGCCGCCGCCGAGCGAGCCGAGAAGCTGGCACAGGCTGTGTAGTGGGTTACGCGGTTTTACCAAACCGCGTAACGGCTCGACGCTGCGCGACGTCCAGAGCGACAATTTGTCATTTAAAAGGCAGGGCATGACCAGAAGGTCTATGCCTTGCCTTTTTCATGCCAACTTGTTCGCTCTGGACGTCGCTCGCTGTCCGTCCTCTACCTGCGGCGCCTTAGATGTAGTCATTGGGGACGTTCTTAAACGACTAGGTTGGGCACATTGCTTTGAGATGTTATTCAATCCGTCTTGATGGCCTTTGAGCTGCTTACCTGCTTAAAGCAATTAACGGTATGCATCTGCAATTGAAAATATTGCTCGAAAAATCGTTCAAGAAGTCGCGGGGCGATTTTTGATGCGTCGCGCGTCAAGCGATGTGGCAAGTTCTTGGTTAGATATTGGTCAGTTTTGGGTCAACCTTGCCAAAAGCTTGACGGATGCAGATTTAGACGTCGACGAATGGGCACTTCAGATGGGTTCCAAGCAAAATTCTGGGCTGATTCTCGATAATTGCCTTCAATCGTCCCTTGCCAAGCGCTGGCCTCGCGTACAATCTGCTCCGACATTCGCGCGCCGCCCGGCGCTTAAGAGGGGAGGGCCCCATGGCAAACGAGATTTGGACCATCAAGCGTTGTCTCGAGTGGACCAAGGAGTACCTGGCCGAGCGCGGCGAGGAGCACCCCCGTCTTTCTGCCGAGTGGCTGCTCTGCGCTGCCACGGGTTTGGCACGCATCGACCTATATATGCGCATGGACGAGACGCTTAACGCGGCCCAGCTCGAGACCATGCACGCGGCCGTTGTTCGTCGCGCTAAAGGTGAACCGCTACAGTACATCACCGGCAGCACGCAGTTTCGCATGATTGACGTCGCGTGCGCCCCCGGCGTGCTCATTCCGCGTCCCGAGACCGAGATGCTCGTCGAGGAAGTCCTCAATTATCTGGATGCCGAGGTGCTGAGCCCCGAGGCTGCCGCCCGTCAGCGTGTTGAGCTGCCTTGGAACGATGAGGTCGAGGAGGCACGCAAGGCCGAGGCCGCGCTGGCAGACGAACGGGCGACCGCCGAGCGCCGCGCCGCTAACCTGACGGCTGCCGATGAGGCGGCGCTAGGCGGCGACGTACTGGGTAGCCGTGCCTATGCCGAGGAACTGGCCGACCGCGAGGCCGAGGAAGCCGCCGCGCAGGCAGCAGAAGCCGAAGCCGCGGAAGCCGCCGAGTCCGAGCTCGACGAATACGGCATCGCCATCGAGGGTGCCGGCCAGGAGACGACTTCAGCTCAGGATGCCGCTGCGCCTGCCCCAACCGAGCCCTGCACTGCCCGCGTTCTCGAGGTCGGCTGCGGCACGGGCTGCATTTCGCTCTCCCTTGCCTGGGAGCGCCGCGGCCACGTTACCTGCACCGCCACCGATATCGAGCCGCGCGCCATCGATCTGGCCACCAAAAACCGCGACGCGCTCGGCCTCACGGCAGATGAGGTCGCCTTCAGCCTCACCAACCTGGTGAGCTCCATTCCCCACGACGAGTGGGGCACCTTCGACGTGCTCGTTTCCAACCCGCCCTACATCCCGACCGGCGTCATGCGCTCGCTGCCGCACGAGGTCAAGGACTTTGAGCCCGACCTGGCGCTCGAGGGCGGTGCCGACGGCCTCGATATCTTCCGCCGCCTGCTCAACGCGGCGCCTTACATGCTGCGCGCCGGCGGCCTGTTTGCCTGCGAGCTCTACGAGGGTGCCCTCGACGCCGCGGCCGAGCTCTGTCGCCAGGCAGGCCTTTCGGACGTGCGCATCGTCCACGACCTCACCGATCGCCCCCGCATCGTCCGAGCCATCGTCACCGAGCCCAAACAGCGTATTTAAGCTGAACAAATAGACATTTGCGCAAATTTGTCCTTGCAATATACCGTAAAACTTCTACTATAGAAGGAGAAAGGTATGTCAAATCAGCTGTATCGGTACCGTATCGTGCTTGATTACATTGAACCTTGGCTTGATGAGCAGGATGAAGCTACGCTGAAGCAGATTTATGCAGACCTTTTGGTGCTCGAGAAGGAAGGTCCCAGCCTTGGTCGTCCGCTGGTTGACCGCGTAAAGGGCTCGAAGCTTCATCATTTAAAGGAGCTGAGAGTGACGTCGTGTGGTGGGCAGGTGATTCGCATCCTCTTCGCCTTTGACCCCAAGCGCCAGGCGGTATTGCTATTGGCGGGTGATAAGTCGCGAGCGGGATCGTCAAGGGCAAAATGGAACGGTTGGTATGCGATCAACATTCCAAGGGCCGAGCAAATATACCGTCGCCACGTAAGGAGGCTCGATCGAGATGGAACTGCATGAGTATATGGAATCTCGCGGGATAACACGCGACTCCATTACCGCCGAGCAGGAGAGGACTCGCGATCGTATCGAAGCCTATAAGCTTGCTCAGATTCGCAGGTTAAAAGATCTAACACAGGCGTCGGTCGCCCAGTCGATGGGCGTTTCTCAAAAACGTGTATCCGAGCTCGAGCGTGGGGAGTTGGGTTCGATGAGGCTCGACACGCTGAGCAGGTACGCAGAGAGCCTCGGCGGAAAACTGGTTGCAAGCATCGAGTTTCCCGATCGTACCGTTACGCTTGCGCGCTAAAAATCTTCAATTAACCCCCTCACTTTCACCGACTACTAGAGCCGCTCACCAAACCAACATGCGCTCTGGGCAAATAGGTTGAATGTTTCGTGCGAGAATGCCCCACAGTAAACAAACTTGCACCGGAGCGTAAGGGGCTGGCATACACATGCAGACGGTCTATCGGGTATACGAGGGAACGCGCGAGCCGCATCGGCTTGCCGTCGAGCGCACGGCCGAGGTGCTCGGCCGCGGCGGCCTGGCCTTGATTCCGACCGAGACCGTCTACGGTGTCGCCGTGGCAGTCAACGCCTTCTCGGACGCCGTGCCCCAAGATACAAGCGAATTCCCATCGTGGCCGCGCGATGCGCAGGCTGCCGTCAATGGCGCCGCAGTTCCTGCGCTCGGCACCGGCTATCGCCGTATCTTCACTCTCAAGCAACGTGAGCTCACGCAAACCGTCGCTTGGCTGGTCGATGGCGTCGAAGCACTCGACCGCTATGGCGTGGATATCCCGGAAGATGCCCGCGTACTCGCGCGACGATGCTGGCCGGGAGCCCTGACTATCGTGGTCAAGGCAGCCCCCTGCGTGCCGACCTTTATGCGCGCCGCCGACGACACGGTGGCACTTCGCGCTTCGGCTTCGCCCGTGGTGCAAGCGCTCATCCGCGCCTGCGGCAGCCCTCTTGCCTGCACCAGCGCCAACACGCATGGCGCGCCCGCGCCGGCAAGTTTTGTCACGGTGGAGGAGCGCATCCTGGAGGGGGTCGATGTGGCCGTCGATGCCGGTGAGACCCCGTGTCGCGACGCCTCGACCATCGTGTCGTTCCAGCACGGCGGGCTCCAGATCCTGCGCCAAGGCGCACTTCCCGCATCAGAGATCGAACGGGTCCTGTCCGACCCGATGCAATAGAAAGGTGTAAGCGATGTCGTTGAATCTGGGCAGCCTGGGCATGGAAGATGCCTCGTTTAACTTTGGCGGTTCCTACATCATGGCGCTCGACTGCGGCACCACCTCGGTACTTGCGACCATCGTCGACGAGTACGGCTGCATCGTCGCGCAGGCGCGTCGTAGCGTCAAAACCAGCTTCCCGCGTCCCGGTTGGATAGAGCAAGACCCCATGGAGGTGCTTGCCAGCCAGATCGGCGTGATGATGGAGGTCCAGTTTAAGAGCGGCATCCATTCTGACCGCATCGCCGCCATCGGTATCTCCAACCAGCGCGAGACCACGGTGGTGTGGGACCGCATAAGCGGCCAACCCATCTATAACGCCATCGTGTGGCAATGCCGTCGCACCGCACCTCTGATCGACGAGCTGGTCGAGCGGGGCGCAGAAGAGCTGGTGCGCTCCCGCACGGGACTCACGCTCGATCCGTATTTCTCGGCTTCCAAGGTGCAGTGGATCCTCGACAACGTCGACGGTGCGCGTGAGAGCGCGGCGGCGGGCGACCTCATGTTCGGCACCATCGACACCTGGCTCATCTACAACCTTACCGGCAGCCAGGTCTTTGCCACCGACTACACCAATGCCAGCCGCACGGCGCTCTTTAATATCCATACGCTCGATTGGGACGACGACCTGCTGGCGCTCTTTGACGTTCCACGTTCCATGATGCCCGAGGTTCGTTGGAGCTCGGGCGACTACGGCCGCGTCGCGAGCGACATCATGACCAACATGCCGCCCATCATGGGCGTGGCGGGCGATCAGCAGGCGTCGCTGTTCGGCCACTGCTGCTTCCATCCCGGCCAGACCAAAAACACCTATGGCACGGGTTGCTTTATGCTCATGAACACCGGCGACGAGGTCGTCGAATCCAAGAACGGTCTGGTCTCCACGATCGGTATCGCCGCGGACGGCAAGATCAGCTATGCGCTCGAGGGTTCTATCTTTGCCGCCGGCTCAACCATGAACTGGCTGCGCAACAACATGGGCATCATCTCGAGTGTGAGCGAGTCCGCGCAACTCGCCGCTTCGATCAACGACAACGAGGGCTGCTACTTCGTCCCCGCCTTCGCTGGCCTGGGCGCTCCCTGGTGGGACCCGCGTGCCCGCGGTATCGTGTGCGGCCTGACCGGTGCCTCGAGTCGCGCGACCATTGTGCGTGCGGCCTGCGAGTCCATGGCCTACCAGAGTTATGACGTGCTGCGCGCCATGGAGCAGGACGTGGGACTTTCGATTGAGCGCCTGTCCGTCGATGGCGGCGCCTCGCGCAACGAGTTCATCATGCAATTCCAGGCCGACCTGCTGGATATCCCCGTGCTGCAATGCGAGACGGTGGAGACCACGGCAATCGGTGCCGCGTACTTGGCGGGTCTTGCCGTCGGCTATTGGGAAGACCTGGAGGAGCTGGAGCAAAATGCCCAGATCGTTAGGACCTTCCTTCCCCACATGTCCGCCGAGCGCCGCGAGCAAAACCTTGCGGGCTGGCGTGATGCAGTCAGGCGCTCGCTCAGCACCTCACAGTAGGGCTGCGATGGGCTGCTCGATACAACAAACCGCTAAACTAATGCATGGCGTGCGGCGGCAACATTGCTGCACGCCTTGTCAGCAAGGCCGTTTTGCGGCCGCAACGAAAGGGGCAATCAATCCATGACCGTCACCTACGATGCGTCCCGTGTGACGCTTGTCGATCACCCGCTCGTCCAGCACAAGCTGTCGATCCTACGCGACAAAAACACCGGCACCAACCAGTTCCGTCAGCTCGTGCGCGAACTCGCGCTTTTTGACGGCTACGAGGCCATGCGCGACCTGCCTATGGAAGACGTCGAGGTCGAGACCCCCATCACTACCGCCACGTTCAAACAGCTTGCCGGCAAGAAACTCGCCATCGTGCCCATCCTGCGTGCGGGCCTTGGCATGGTCGACGGCATCCTCGACCTGGTGCCCTCCGCTCGCGTGGGCCACATCGGCATGGAGCGCGACGAGGTCACCCACGAGCCGCACGAGTATTACTGCAAGATGCCCAAGGATATCGACCAGCGCATCTGCCTGGTCGTCGACCCCATGCTCGCCACGGGCGGTTCGGCCGAGATGGCCATCAGCTACCTGCGCGAGCGCGGTGTCAAGGACATCCGCATGCTGTGCATCGTCGCGGCCCCCGAGGGCCTCAAGTCGCTGACTGAGAAGGACCCTGATGTGCATATCTATACCTGCGCCATCGACGACCATCTCAACGAGGCTGCCTACATCGTTCCCGGCCTGGGCGACGCCGGCGACCGTATCTACGGCACGCTCTAGTCGCTGGGCTAAGACGGCCGCGGCTGCAAATACGAAGAAACGGTGCGCGCGGACGAACAAAAGGCGACCGCGCGCACTCCTGTTAACGGACGTTTTGCCCTGCAGGGTTCGAGAAAAACGTATTACCGTACCTGCGGCATAAAGAAGGTCTTAAGAAAACGAACAGGTGCGTATTAACCGATGCTTTTTCGGTTGTACTTTAGCGATTGGCTCGTACAATAGTCACCAATGTTTGGCGGGAACTGTTCTGTGAAGCGTTAAAAAGGAAAGTGAGGACGCCAGTGTTTCAGATAGCCGATCTGCTCGCTATCGTTGCAGGCGCCATCGCGGGCGCAATTGCCTTCCTTCCCTTTGTCTTTACGCTCAAGCCGGTTCTTGACGATAAGCAGAATGCGGACATGCTCAAGGGTATGGTGAGTCTGGCGGTCTCGGCAATCGCCCTGCTCGTCTTTACCTTGGTTGTGTTTGTGTTGTTCGGAGAGGCATTTCGCATGTTCCTCCTGGGCGAGGCGATCGGCTTCGTGGCCTTTATGGCCGCCTGCACGGTTCGCGTCGCCAAGGCGCTGCGAGATCCTCATGAGGTCGAAAGGTAAGTCGTGGAAATTTTTGAAAAGCTGCCTGATGAGATTAATCATCTGGTCAGCGAGTTCAGCTCCACCCCTGTCGTGGGCGATCTGAGCTGCGGCATCACGCAGTACTCGTTTTGGCTGATCGTCTCCACGATCGTGCTCCTGATCGTCCTGGCCGTGTTCAAGAAGAAGCAGACCCTGGTTCCCAAGGGCTTCTTCGTCAACGGTTTCGAGTACATCATCGAGTACGTCGAGAACGATATCGGCAAGGGTGTCGTGGGTGAGAACTGGAAGAAGCACTTCCCGTTCCTGTGCTCGCTTTTCCTGTTCATCCTGATCAATAACATGATCGGCCTGATCCCGGGAATGAAGCCCGGCACCGGCGCAATCGGCTCCACCGCCGCACTCGCCATTTTCGCCTTCGTGTACTTCATCTACTACGGATGCAAGGCTCACGGCGTGATCGGCTACATCAAGAGCCTCGCCCCGCAGGGCGTGAGCTTCCCGATGAACGTGCTCGTGTGGGTCGTCGAGCTTTTCTCGACCTTCCTGCGCCTCATCACGCTTGCCGTCCGTCTGTTCTGCAACATGTTCGCAGGACACGTGGTCATGGGCTCGTTCGCCATCATGGCGAGCATGTTCATGCAGCCGCTGCTTCAGCAGGTTTCCGCGGCCCACGCCGTCGGCGCCCTGCCTTCGCTGGCCTGGCTTGCCATCCTCATCCTGATCTATGCGATCGAGCTTGTGGTCGGCGCCATCCAGGCTTACGTCTTCACGGTCCTTACCGCCGTGTATGTCTCCGAGGCAGAGGAGGTCGCGGAGGAGGAGTAGTCTTCCGTTCGTGCCTTAAAGGTAAGGCAATTCGTTAAACCGCCGGTGCCCGTACCCATGGAGCCCGGCAGTTATAAAAAGGTTATCCTGCGTGAAATAAGACACGCACGACAAAGGAGGAATCGTGGGAGTTATCGGTTACGGTCTCGGTGTTATCGGCGCTGGTCTTGCTATCGGCCTGTCTGCTCTGGGTGCTACGGGTGCTATGGCCCGTCAGCCTGAGGTCCAGGGCCGCGTGTTCACCGTCTTCATCATGGGCTCCGCTTTCGGCGAGGCTCTGGCTCTGATCGGCTTCGTTGTCGCGCTGATCGTTAAATAGCACGGAGCGTCAAGTATGAATCTTTCATCCCAGAAGAGCGCGATCGCACTCTCCGCGTCCGCGGCTGCGCTGCTCATGCCGGTTTCCGCGTTCGCCGAGGACGGCGCTGCCGGTGCGGACATCCTCATCCCTAAGATGGCGGAGTTCATCCCGGCGCTTATCGCCTTCCTGATTATCTGGATCGTGCTGGCCAAGGTCGCCCTGCCGGGCATCATGAAAACCATGGAGGAGCGCGGCAAGAAGATCGAGGAGAGCCTCGACGAGGCCGAGAAGACCAAGCAGGAGGCTATCGCCAAGCGCGCTGAGTCCGACTCGATCGTCACCGACGCCCGTCGTCAGGCTGCCGACATCGTTCTCGAGGCCCGTAAGGACGCCGAGTCCGAGCGTGCCCGTATCATCGAGGCTGCTCACAAGGAGGCCGAGGAGATCATCGCCAAGGCCCATACGACCGTCGAGGACGAGCGCAAGACCATCTACGCCGGTGCCGCGAGCTCCATCGCCGACCTGTCCGTTGCCGTTGCCACCAAGATCGTGGGCGAGGCACTCGAGGACGATGCCGAGCAGAAGAAGCTCATCGAGCGCTACATCCAGGAAGCAGGTAGCCTGAATGCCGACTAGCCGCTATCAGGACAAGGTGCTCGAGACCTACGCGCGTTCCCTTTTGGAAGCCGCCAAGGCCGAGAACCATGTGTTCGAGGACCTCGAGATGGTCGAGCGCTTGGCTTCTGCCAGCCCCGAGATCATCGCCGTGCTCGACACCATGTCCAAGCGCGACCAGCTCGACCTTCTTCCCAAGGTGGCAGCTGCCTTTAAGTATGTTGCCGAGGAAGACGAGGATGTAGTGGGCGTGACCGTCACCACGGCGATCCCGCTCGACGACGAGCTGCGTCAAACCATCACTAAGAAATGCGAGCAGGACTTCGGCCGCAAGGTATTCCTTATCGAGCAGGTCGACCCGTCTATCGTGGGCGGCCTGGTGCTCGAGGCCCGCGGCGAGCGTCGTGACATTTCCGTCAAGACGCAGCTGCGCATCGCGCAGGAGACCCTCGCAAACTCTGCTAATTCGTACGGAGGTGAAGCCTAATGTCCGAAACCCTCAATGCCCAGGATATCGCCAAGAAACTGCAGGAGCAGCTCACGAGCCTCTCCGCGACGGTCGATACGCATGAGGTTTCAACGGTCGACGAGGTAGGCGACGGCATCGCGCGCGTCTCCGGCCTCAAGAGCGCCATGGCAGGCGAGCTTCTGGAGTTCAAGAGCTCCGATACCGGTGAGACCGTCTTCGGCCTTGCCCAGAACCTTGACCGTGACGAGGTCGGCGCCGTTCTGTTTGGTGCCGTCGACTCCATCAAGGAAGGCGACGAGTGCCGCACCACTGGCCGCATTATGGATATCCCCGTGAGCCGTGCCATGCTCGGCCGCGTCGTCAATCCGCTCGGCCAGCCCATCGACGGCCTGGGCGACATCGTCGCCACGCACCGTCGCCCCATCGAGTTCAAGGCTCCCGGCGTCATCGATCGTACCCCGGTGTGCGAGCCGGTTCAGACCGGTCTGCTCGCTATCGACTCCATGGTGCCTATTGGCCGCGGTCAGCGTGAGCTCATCATCGGCGACCGTAAGACCGGTAAGACCGCCATCGCCATCGACGCTATCCTCAACCAGCGCGGCAAGGGCATGGTCTGCATCTATGTCGCCATCGGCCAGAAGGCCTCCACGGTTGCCAACATCCGTGAGACCCTCGCTCAGCACGGTGCGCTCGACTACACCATCATCGTTTCGGCCACTGCTGCCGATTCCGCCCCTATGCAGTACATCGCGCCTATGGCCGGTGCCGCTATTGGCGAGTTCTTCATGTACAACGGCGAGGACGGCAAGCCCGCCAGCGAGACCAACCCCGGCGGCCACGTGCTCGTCATCTACGACGACCTGTCCAAGCAGGCTGTGGCCTACCGTCAGATGTCGCTGACGCTGCATCGTCCGCCCGGACGCGAGGCCTATCCTGGCGACATCTTCTACCTGCACTCTCGTCTGCTCGAGCGTGCCGTCAAGATGTCCAAGAAGAACGGTTACGGCTCCATGACGGCACTGCCGATCATCGAGACCCAGGACGGCGACGTCTCGGCCTACATTCCGACCAACGTCATTTCCATTACCGATGGTCAGATCTACCTGCAGTCCGAGCTCTTCTTCCAGGGCCAGCGCCCGGCAGTCGACGTGGGCATCTCCGTGTCCCGCGTCGGTGGCGATGCGCAGACCAAGGCCATGAAGCAGGTCGCCGGCAACCTCCGTCTGGATCTCGCTTCCTATCAGGAGCTCGCTGGCTTTACGCAGTTTGGCTCCGACCTTGACGAGGCTACTCAGAAGCAGCTGACCCATGGTGCCCGCATGACCGAGCTCCTTAAGCAGCCGCGCTACAAGCCGTTTGAGGTTGGCGAGCAGATCGTTACGCTGTTCGCTGGCAACGAGGGCTTCCTGGATGACCTGGAGATTGCCGACGTGCTGCCTTTCCGTGCCGAGCTCATCGAGTACATGGGCAATGGCTTTGGCTCGCTGCTCGACAAGGTTCGCGCCAAGAAGATCGATGATGACACCAAGGCTGAGCTCTTGCGCGTCATCGGCGACTTCAAGCAGCAGTTCATGGCCAAGCACCATTCGGATGTTTCTGGATCAGAGGAGAACTAAGCCCCATGGCCAACCTTCGCGACATTAAGAAGCGAATCTCCTCGGTTACCACGACCAAGCAGATCACGCGCACGATGGAGATGGTCTCTACGGCCAAGATTCGTCGTGCCCTCGATCGCTCCAAGCAGGCCGAGCCCTATAAGGAGGCGCTGACCGACGTCATGTTGACGGTCGCCGGCGACGCCTCCTGTTCGGGCACCGATCCCATGCTGCAGAAGCATGAGAGCGTCAAGCATGGCCTGATTGTCGTTATTGCCTCGGACCGCGGCCTTGCCGGCGGTTTCAATACGACGGTGGAGCGCACGGCCGAAAAGCTCGCCGCTTCTTGGGCGAACGACGGCATCGAGTGCGAGATCATCGCGTGTGGGCGCAAACCGGCCACGTATTTCCGTGACCGCGAAAACGTCGTCATGCACTTTGAGGGCAACTCCTCTGAGCCCGATTTCAATCAGGCCCGCATGATCTCCTCTCATATCTGCGATGCGTATCGTGCCGGTGAGCTTGACCGTGTCGAGCTTGTCTACCACCACGCCAAGAACCGCGTGGATCAGGAGCTTCGCGTCGAGCATCTGTTGCCGCTCGACCCCGAGATGATCGCTATGGCCCACGGTCCGCGTAAGAACGAGACCGACGCCCCTAAGCGCATCTCGTCCACGTTCGAGTTCGTGCCCTCTCCCGAGCATGTTCTCGGCAAGCTTGTGCCGTCTTATATCCTGACGGTCATCTACCAGGCCTTGATCGATTCGGCGGCTGCCGAGCAGGGTGCACGCCGCAAGGCCATGCACTCCGCGACGGAAAACGCCACCGCGATCATCTCGACCCTTACCCGCACGTATAGTCGCGTGCGCCAGGCTTCGATCACGACCGAGATTAACGAGATCGTCGGCGGAGCCTCAGCATTGGAGGAACAGTAATGGCTAATAACACCGTAAAGCTTGCGGTCGAGGAAGCCACCAAGAAGACGACTGCCGGTGATGGTCGCATCGTGCGAATCATCGGTCCTGTCGTCGACGTCAAGTTTGACGGTGCGGTGCCCCCGATCTACAACGCGCTCACGGTCGAGGCCGAGACCCCGATCGGTCATCTGAGCACGATCCTCGAGGTCGAGAGCCAGCTTCCGGGCGGCGTCGTCCGCACGGTCGCCATGTCCTCGACCGACGGCCTGCAGCGCGGCCTCATCGCCACCGATACCGGTGAGCCCATGAAAATGCCCGTTGGCCCCAAGACGCTCGGCCGCATTTGGAACGTCATGGGCAAGCCCGTCGACGGCAAGCCCATGCCCGAGGTGGAGGAGTTCTACCCCATCCACCATGCAGCGCCCCGTTTCGACGAGCTCACCACCAAGACCGAGATCTTCGAGACCGGCATCAAGGCCGTCGACCTGCTCGAGCCCTACATCCGCGGCGGCAAGACAGGTCTGTTCGGTGGCGCTGGCGTCGGCAAGACCGTTCTGATTCAGGAGCTCATCAACAACCTCGCCCAGGAGCATGGCGGCACCTCGGTGTTCACCGGCGTCGGCGAGCGTACCCGTGAGGGTACCGACCTTTATCTCGAGATGAGCGAGTCTGGCGTTATCGACAAGACCTGCTTGGTCTATGGTCAGATGAACGAGCCGCCCGGAGCGCGTCTGCGCATCGGTCTGGCCGGCCTTACCACCGCTGAGTACTTCCGCGATCGCGGCCAGGACGTTCTGCTGTTCATCGACAACATCTTCCGCTTCTCCCAGGCAGGTTCCGAGGTTTCCGCACTGCTGGGCCGTATGCCGTCCGCCGTTGGTTACCAGCCCACGCTGGCAACCGAGATGGGCGACCTCCAGGAGCGCATTACCTCGACCAAGACGGGCTCCATTACTTCCGTCCAGGCTGTCTACGTCCCCGCAGACGACCTGACCGACCCGGCGCCTGCCACGACGTTTACGCACCTCGATGCCACCACGGTTCTTTCGCGTAGCATTTCGTCGCTCGGCCTGTTCCCGGCTATCGACCCGCTCGCGTCTTCCTCCGACGCTCTCGATCCCTCGATCGTCGGCGAGGAGCACTACCGTGTCGCCGTCAAGGTCCAGGAGCTCCTGCAGGAGTACTCCGACCTTCAGGACATCATCGCAATTCTGGGTATGGACGAGCTGTCCGAGGAGCAGCGCCTTACGGTCAACCGTGCCCGTAAGATTCAGCAGTTCCTCTCGCAGTCCTTCCACGTCGCCGAGAAGTTCACCGGCAACCCCGGTGTCTACGTCCGCGTCGAGGATACCGTCCGCTCTTTCGCCGAGATTGTCGACGGCAAGGCCGATGACCTGCCCGAGCAGGCTTTCCGCTATGCTTCCACGATTGAGGACGTGCGCGAGCGCGCCCGCAAGATGGGGGAGAAGTAGGTTATGCGTATCCGCATCGTGTGCCCCGTGAGCTGCGCCTATGAGGGCGACGCTGCGTTTGTGTCGATTCCGTCCACGGATGGCGAGTTTGGCGTCCTGCCTGCTCACTCCAGCGAGATCTGCACGATCGACCGCGGTTACGTTCGCGTTTCCGATAAGGCCATGGGCACTGTTGACCACACGTTTGCCGTGGCCGGCGGCTATGCCCAGGTTGCGGACGATGTCGTGACCGTTCTCGCCGAGCGCGCTTGCGATTTGGCGACCGTCGATGCCGACAAGCTTAAAGCTGATATTCAAGGTTTTGAAGAGAAGCTGGGTAATTTGTCGGAGGATGATGCACGCCGCGCCTACCTCTATAATGAAATCGCATGGTGTAAGCTCAAGCTTGCCCAATAGTCAAACGATTTAGCGTTCGACCATTTGCGAACACATCATGCCCGGGATGGCCCAGCCATCCCGGGCATGCTTTTTGAAAGGGTAGACCTTGGATATTATCCGCGTTGAGGGTGGCCACGCCATCGGAGGCTCCGTGCCCGTTTCGGGTGCCAAGAACTCCGCACTCAAACTCATGGCGGCAACGCTTCTGGCGCCGGGCAAGACGACGCTGCAGAACGTGCCCGATATTTCCGATGTCCACGTGATGGGCAAGGTGCTCAAGGGCATGGGCGCTACGATCGATGTTCTCGACGAGCACACGCTCGAGATTGATACCTCTCAGGTCGATTCTTGGGAGGCCCCCTACGAGCTCGTTGCCAAGATGCGTGCTTCCACCGCCGTGATGGGACCCCTGCTGGGTCGCTTCCATCGCGCCAAGATCGCCATGCCGGGCGGCTGCAACCTGGGTGCTCGCAAGATCGATATGCACATTCTTGGTCTTGAGGCCCTGGGCGTTGAGTTCGATACCGCCCACGGCTACATCAACGCTAATGCGCCCCAAGGTCTGCGCGGTACCACCGTCACGCTCGAGTTCGCCAGTGTCGGTGCGACCGAGAACCTCATTATGGCATCCGTGCGCGCGAAGGGCACCACGGTTATCGACAATGCCGCCCGCGAGCCCGAGATCGTCGATCTCGCCAACATGCTCAACGAGATGGGCGCCAAGATTGTTGGCGCCGGTACGCCCGTCGTGACTATCGAAGGCGTGGAAGAGCTCCATCCCGTTACCCATCGCGTGGTGGGCGACCGCATCGAGGCCGGTACCTTTATCGTTGCCGGTGCGTTGATGGCCGACGATCGCGGTGTCGATGTCACGGGCTTTTGCCCCATTCACTTGGGCATGGTGCTCAAGAAGATGGAACTCATGGGTATCGACTGCGAGCGCGTCGAGGATGGCGTTCATGTGAACCGTGCCGAGCGTATCAAGCCGGTCGACATCCAGACGCTTCCGTTCCCCGGTTTCCCGACCGACATGCAGGCGCAGATTATGGTGCTCTCCGCCCTTGCCGACGGCAGTTCCGTTATTACCGAAAACATCTTCGAGAATCGCTTTATGTTTGCCTCTGAGCTGGTGCGCATGGGTGCCGACATTCGTATCGAGAGCCATCATGCCATGATTCATGGCGTCAAGGGCTTCTCGGGTGCACAGGTTACCTCGCCCGATCTGCGCGGCGGAGCGGCCCTCGTCGTAGCGGGCTTGATCGCCGACGGGACGACCGAGGTTTCGGCTATCCATCACATCAAGCGCGGCTACGAGCAGTTTGTCGAAAAGCTGCAGGCGCTCGGTGCGCATGTCGAGCATGCTACCGTCCCCGATCCCGTCATCTACTAATACAGGTTGCCTATGTTTAATAAAAAGCCCCTCGCGGATACCACCACCCGAAGACCCTCAACTGGTGCGCAGGCCAAGATCTACAGTCGCGATAACGTGGCTCGCTATTCCGAGCGCGCTCGTCAACGTCGCCGTAGCCACACGATTCGTCACGTCGCGCTCATTGTCGTGCTTGGCGTGCTGCTGAGTGCCACTACCGCTGCCGGCCTGTGGTTTGCCACCATTATGGGCAAGCTCGGCGATTCTAATGTCATTACCGACAATCTGCGTCGGGTTCTGGTTGACACCGATGAGGCAAAGGATCCGTTCTACGTGCTGCTTCTTGGCACCGATGGCCGTCCGGGCGAGGATACGTATCGTGCCGACTCGATTATCCTGGCACGCATCGACCCCACGCAAAAGCAGGCGACGCTCATTTCCGTTCCGCGCGACACCAAGGTCGAGTACAAGGGCGAGACCATGAAGATCAACGCCTGCCATACCGTTGGCGGCGCCGAGGCCATGGTCGAGGCGGTCAACGAGCTGTGCGGTGTTCAGATTTCCCACTATGCCGAGGTCAGCTTCGACGGTATGCAGGCGCTGATTGATTCGGTTGGCGGTATCGACATTAACGCAACCGATGATGTTGACGACCCCGAGCACCTGGATATTAAGATTACCGCTGGCCAGCAGCATATGGACGGTGCCACCGCCCTTACCTATGCCCGCTGCCGCTACACCTATGCCGACGGCGATTACACGCGCATGCGCCACCAGCGTCAGGTGCTTGGCGCCCTTGCCAACCAGATTCTCAATAACTTCGATGCCACGAAGATCTTTGGCCTGGTTAATTCGCTGTCCGATATGCTCGTAACCGATATGAGCGTTCAGGATATCGTGGCTACGGTCAACGCCATGCGCGGTATGGATGTCGACGGTATCTACTCGGCCAACCTGCCCTCGTACGCCGACGACAGCACCATGATCGACGGTGTGAGCTACGTCTTTGTCTACGAGGACGAGCTCAAGGAAATGATGGAGCGCGTCGACGCCGGCAAGGACCCCAAGGGTCCCAACACCATGGGCCTTTCCGACGGTTCCAGCTCTACGATCGGCGACCTGAACAACAACACGTCTGACGACTACGCAAACGGTACCGCAACCTCATCGGTCAGCTCTGACGATTCCGATGACTCAAGCGATTCGAGCGATTCGGACTACTACGAAGAGCCCACCGGCGACGGCAACGGCTACGAAGCTAACTATTAGAGTTACGCGGTTTTACCAAACCGCGTAACCGCTTGACGCTGCAAACCCGCCAGAGCGGCAATCTGCCTTTCAACTTCGGCGGCATGATCAAAAAAGTTACGGCGTTTTACCAAACGCCGTAACGGCTCGACGCTGCGCGCCGCCCAAGGCGACAACTTGTCATTCAAAAGGCAGGGCATGACCAGAAGGTCAATGCCCTGCCTTTTTCATGCCAACTTGTGCGCCTTGGACGTTGCTCGCTGACGTTGGCTCAACCTGCGGTGCTGACTACTCCCTTTGCACCAAAAACCGCCCCGTTCTCGGTTTTGAGGACGGGGCGGTTTTGCTTACCTAGATTGTTCAAGTTCCCTATGCAAAGCGGGCGACGAGCTCCTGCAGGACGTCGGTCATCTTGACGAGCGAGCTGACCGGGACAAACTCGTTGACGCCGTGGTAGCAATAGCCGCCGGTGGAAAGGTTGGGGCAGGGCAGACCGCGGAACGACAGCTGCGCGCCGTCGGTGCCGCCGCGAATCGGCAGCACTTGGGGCTCAACGCCGCAGGCAAGGTAGGCTTCCTTGGCAACATCAATAAGCTCGGGATAGTCACGAACGATCTCGGCCATATTTCGATACTGCTGCTTAATCTCGACCGTCACGCGCTCCTCACCCAGACGCAGGTTGAGCATCGAGGCGGCGGCATCAATAAGGTCGAGTTTCTGCTGGAACTTGGCGGCGTCATGGTCGCGGACGATATAGCGCGCTGTGGCGTGATCGACGGTCGCAGATACACCCTCAAGGTGATAAAAGCCCTCGTAGCCTTCCGTATACTCCGGGCGCTGCGCGTAGGGGAGCAACGCGTTGAAGTCGCAGAATAGATTGCCTGCGTTGACCATACGGCCCTTGGCGTCGCCCGGGTGGATGGACTGGCCCTCAAAGCGGACGGTCGCCTCGGCGGCGTTAAAACACTCCCACTCCAGCTCGCCGATGGGGCCGCCGTCGACCGTGTAGGCGTACTTGCAGCCAAAGGTATCGATATCCAACAGCTCGGCTCCGTGGCCGATCTCCTCGTCAGGGCAGAAGCAAATGCCGAGTGCGGGATGGGGCAGAGAAGGGTCCTGAGCGATACGCGCGACAAGCGACATGATCTCGGCGACGCCTGCCTTGTCGTCCGCGCCCAGCAGCGTGGTGCCATCGCTGCAGACCAGGTCCTCACCCGCGAGGTCATTCAGGGCGGGAAGCTTGGCGGTACTCATGGCAACGGGCTTACCGTCAACCGTGCCGCAGACCAGGTCGCCGCCTTCGTAGTGTACGATGTGCGGCTTCACGCCGGCGCCCGGTGCAACTTCGGTGGTGTCGAGATGGGCGATCAGGCCCAGGGCGGGCCTGTCCTCAGCGCCCGCACTTGCGGGGATATGCGCGCAGACATAGGCGTGCTCGGTCACGTGGGCATCTTCCGCACCAAGCTCGCGCAGCTCTTCAGCCAGCACGTTGGCAAGGTCAAACTGAACGGCGCTCGAGGGTACCTGGTCGCAGTTTGCATCCTCGGACTGCGTGTTGATCTGGACGTAGCGCAAAAAGCGTTCGAGGACATCGGGGCTCGTGGTGGTGTTTTCCATAAAGACCGCTCCAATCTTGGTCGTCGTGTGCAACAAGAACTCTAGCACGGTATGCCACGGCATACCACGACGCTTGGATGGGGTAGAATCAGCCATTGAATGCAGAAGGGACGGAAGATCATGGATACGACAAATAGCTCGCGCGAACTACATCTGACGGTGGCGAACGAAGACTACTTGGAGTGCATGGTTCGCATTGAAAGCGAAGAGGGGGAAACCAACGGCGTGCGATCGGTCGACATCGCGCAGCGCCTTGGCGTCTCCAAGGCATCGGTCAATAAAGCGGTTTCGGCGCTCAAGGCATCCGAGCTTGTCGAGCAATCGCACTACGGCAAGGTGATCCTGACCGATCGCGGCCGCGAGGTTGGCACGGCTATCTGGTACCGTCATCGCCTCATCCGCACGTTTTTGGTTCAGGAGCTCGGTGTCGAATTTGAGCGAGCCGATTCCGAGGCCTGCATGATGGAGCATGCGCTATCCGAGGACACGATGAGCCGCTGGCTCGCCTATCTCGAAAAGCAGGGAATCAGCGTCGAGGAATAGCGGGATATATATGGATACGAGTTATTACAACCGCTTTGGTGCCGAGGAACTTACGCGCCGCTTGTCGAGCGAGACCTTGTTGGCGCAGGGCCCCATGGGCAGTGTTCTGTTGAGTGAGTACGATGCCGCCGACATTCCACCGGCGTTTTGGAATCTGGCAGAGCCGCAGACCGTTTCTCGTATCCATCGCTTGTATGTCGCCGCCGGCGCGCAGGTGCTCATTACCAACACCTTTCAGGCATCAAGCTATGCCCTCAAACACGACCAGATTGCGCCGTCCGTGGCGGAGGTCAATCGCGGGGCCGTCGACGATGCCCGCCAGGCGCACCCTCAGCTGCTGCTGGGCTCGATGGGCCCGATCGGTATTGAGTGGTTTGCCGAGGACTCTGCCGAGTATCGTGAAATCCGAGGCATTGCGCGCGAACAGGCGCACGCCTTGCTCAATGCCGGCGTTGACGGTCTGCTGATCGAGACGGTGACGTCTATCCGTAATTTGCAGCCCATGCTTGCCGGCGCTCGAGATGCCGCCGACGGCATGCCTGTTCTGGTGAGTTTTGTCGTTGACGATAAAGGCGACCTGTTGGGCGATGGCCTCAACATCGAGGCAGCCGTTTTGTACGCCGAAAAACACGGCGCAAACTCGGTTGGTGTTAATTGCTGTTCGCTTGCGGCCGCGAACGCGGCGGTGCCCAGGATGGTTGCATCGGCGACTACTCCCGTCACGGTGCGTCCCAACGTGGGCGATCCGGTCCAGACTCAGGATGGCCCCGTATGGCACGAGAACCCCGAAGCTTTCGCGCGCGCATGCATCGAATGGAGACATGCCGGCGCCGCAATGGTGGGCAGTTGTTGTGGAACCACGGCAATCACTACGGCAGCGATGGCCGAGGCACTCGATATATAAAGGGTAAAACCGCTCCATACGGGGCGGTTTTTTTATTGCCTGCATGTCCTCGGCAGCATTTGCCCAAATGGTGAATGCTGGTGCCGGCAGGTTGCCGAGTGCATGTTGCGGGTATACCCCATGCGTACCATGATCCAAACACTGTGAGGTGTCTGCGCGTGTGCGCGATAATTCATTTTGGAACTGACGGTTGGCGCGCTCGCGTCGATGAGGACTTTACTGCCGATAACGTTGCCCGTATCGCCGATGCCGTCGGCGAGTTGTGGCAAAAGACCAATCCGGGCAAAACGGTATATATAGGGTTCGACACCCGGCCCCTCGCGAGCGAGTTCGCTGAGCTTGCGGCGGGCGTGCTAGCAGCGCACGGGCTGGACGCCGTGCTCGCTTCGCGACCTGTTCCGACCCCTGCCCTTACGTGGGCGGCGGCTTATGACGGTGAGGCGTGCGGCGCGCTCATGGTGACGGGGTCCCATCATCCGCAGGGTTATCTGTGCCTCAAGATTCGCATGGGTGACGGCTCGACCGCCAACCAGGATGTCATCGAAGAGCTCGAAGAGACCATGGCTCCCGAGCCAATGGGGATCGAAGGGCAATATCGCACCGCGGATATTATTCCTGACTATATGCAGGCGGTGGCATCGTTTGTCGATGCCGAAGCCATCCGCGCCGCGCACCTGCGCGTGGTCGTCGATCCCATGGGCGGCGCAGCCCAGGGCTATCTAGCCGACTTGCTGCGCGAGCTTGGCGTTGAGGTGCACGAGATTCACGCCGGGCAGGCGTCTGACCAAGAAGATATCTGCCCCGACCCCGTTGAGCCTTGGGTGGACGCTTGCGAGCGCACGGTTATCGAGGACGGAGCTTGCGCTGGCCTGGTGACCGACGGCGACGCCGACCGCATCGGCGCGGTTGACGAGCGCGGCAGATATATACATCCGCATCAGATCATGGCGCTCGTTTTGGGCGACTTGGTTCAATTTCGTAATTTGGAGGGGCGCGTCGTCGTCAATCTTTCGTGCTCGACGCTCGTGCGTCGCATTGCCGAGGCGCTTGGCTGCCGCGTGACCGTCAAACCGGTCGGTTTCAAATATATAGCGGCGGAGATGAAGAAGGGCGGCGTCCTCATAGGCGGCGAAGAAGCCGGTGGTATCGGCATCGCCGCGCATATGCCCGAGCGCGATGGAATCCTCGCCTGTCTGATT
Source organism: uncultured Collinsella sp. (assembly GCA_928722055.1). Lineage (GTDB taxonomy): Bacteria > Actinomycetota > Coriobacteriia > Coriobacteriales > Coriobacteriaceae > Collinsella. The sequence goes on along the minus strand of CAKMWN010000002.1, from coordinate 1,977,047 downwards.
CTGTGTGAGCTTATGGCAAAGACGGACGCGCCTTTGGGCGTTCTGGTCGACCAACTCGAGGACAGTTTTGGTAAGACGAGTTACGGTCGACGCGACTTGCGCCTTGAGGCCGAAGATGCCGAAACGTTACGAACCCTGCTGCCGGGCGTAAACCCCAAGTCGATTTGTGGCAAGGTGCCGCAAAACGTTAGTCATATGGACGGCTTGCGTCTGTCATTCGAGGATGACACGTGGCTGCTGGTCCGTCCTAGCGGGACCGAACCAGTGGTGCGCGTCTACGCCGAGGGGTTCTCGGTGGAAGAACGTGACGAGTTGCTCGATGCTGGCTGTGCTTTAGCTAGGGGAACGTATCCGCTTTAACCATGAGGCTGCCTTATATAAAGAGATGCTCGGCGAGCGGTAGGTAACGGCTGGCAAACGTTAGTCGGATCTTAAATTGTGTAGGAAATGTGTACGCCCAGATTCCCGCCCCCGGGGCCCCTCCGGTCTGGCAATATATCTCCTTGCCGCGCGGCCCGGTGGAACCGGATGAGCCGCGGGGCGTGCACCTTGAGAACCGGATACTGCGAGGATGGACACACCAGATGTGTCGCATCCGGGCAGACATCGAACCATTTGAAATGGTCTAACTTGGATTTGTTTTTCGCAAGGCCGCCGAGAGGCGGCCCCGAGAAATTCCTTTTCCTATACTAGAACCATATGAATCGAACGGAACCGATCAGCTAATAGTTGTGAGGACCGGACGGGCTCGAAGCCCATTTATTTTGGACGGAGAGTTCGATCCTGGCTCAGGATGAACGCTGGCGGCGCGCCTAACACATGCAAGTCGAACGGCACCCCTCTCCGGAGGGAAGCGAGTGGCGAACGGCTGAGTAACACGTGGAGAACCTGCCCCCTCCCCCGGGATAGCCGCCCGAAAGGACGGGTAATACCGGATACCCCCGGGCGCCGCATGGCGCCCGGGCTAAAGCCCCGACGGGAGGGGATGGCTCCGCGGCCCATCAGGTAGACGGCGGGGTGACGGCCCACCGTGCCGACAACGGGTAGCCGGGTTGAGAGACCGACCGGCCAGATTGGGACTGAGACACGGCCCAGACTCCTACGGGAGGCAGCAGTGGGGAATCTTGCGCAATGGGGGGAACCCTGACGCAGCGACGCCGCGTGCGGGACGGAGGCCTTCGGGTCGTAAACCGCTTTCAGCAGGGAAGAGTCAAGACTGTACCTGCAGAAGAAGCCCCGGCTAACTACGTGCCAGCAGCCGCGGTAATACGTAGGGGGCGAGCGTTATCCGGATTCATTGGGCGTAAAGCGCGCGTAGGCGGCCCGGCAGGCCGGGGGTCGAAGCGGGGGGCTCAACCCCCCGAAGCCCCCGGAACCTCCGCGGCTTGGGTCCGGTAGGGGAGGGTGGAACACCCGGTGTAGCGGTGGAATGCGCAGATATCGGGTGGAACACCGGTGGCGAAGGCGGCCCTCTGGGCCGAGACCGACGCTGAGGCGCGAAAGCTGGGGGAGCGAACAGGATTAGATACCCTGGTAGTCCCAGCCGTAAACGATGGACGCTAGGTGTGGGGGGACGATCCCCCCGTGCCGCAGCCAACGCATTAAGCGTCCCGCCTGGGGAGTACGGCCGCAAGGCTAAAACTCAAAGGAATTGACGGGGGCCCGCACAAGCAGCGGAGCATGTGGCTTAATTCGAAGCAACGCGAAGAACCTTACCAGGGCTTGACATATGGGTGAAGCGGGGGAGACCCCGTGGCCGAGAGGAGCCCATACAGGTGGTGCATGGCTGTCGTCAGCTCGTGTCGTGAGATGTTGGGTTAAGTCCCGCAACGAGCGCAACCCCCGCCGCGTGTTGCCATCGGGTGATGCCGGGAACCCACGCGGGACCGCCGCCGTCAAGGCGGAGGAGGGCGGGGACGACGTCAAGTCATCATGCCCCTTATGCCCTGGGCTGCACACGTGCTACAATGGCCGGTACAGAGGGATGCCACCCCGCGAGGGGGAGCGGATCCCGGAAAGCCGGCCCCAGTTCGGATTGGGGGCTGCAACCCGCCCCCATGAAGTCGGAGTTGCTAGTAATCGCGGATCAGCATGCCGCGGTGAATGCGTTCCCGGGCCTTGTACACACCGCCCGTCACACCACCCGAGTCGTCTGCACCCGAAGTCGCCGGCCCAACCGAGAGGGGGGAGGCGCCGAAGGTGTGGAGGGTGAGGGGGGTGAAGTCGTAACAAGGTAGCCGTACCGGAAGGTGCGGCTGGATCACCTCCTTTCTAGGGAGACACATTCTTAGAGAGACAAACTTTAACTCGAATAGAGGGCAGGAGCCCGTCCGGTGGATGTCGCCTGGATGATTCCCCGCAGCACCCGGTCCCCGGGGTCGCACCCGCGTACCTTGAGAGCCGCATAGCGATAGGAGAGAGATGGAAGAATCTTCTTCCAGACTCGATTCTTTTCTGCGATTAAACGTAAGAATGATAGCAATCATTCATCCGATCCAAACAAGAAGAATTCACTTATAAATGAGTGAGGAGCATCTGATCGCGAGCACAGTGAAACAGACTGTGCCGCGGTATGAGATACCCGAATTGCGACATACGAGCGCTATTCATGATATCGATTAATTAACTTAATTAGCGACACGTGGATATCCCGCGGGCCCGATGCGGTCCCGCAAGATACCACGGGCGCACGGCGGATGCCTTGGCACAGGGAGCCGATGAAGGACGCGGCAAGCTGCGATAATCCCCGGCGAGGAGCACACATCCTTCGACCCGGGGGTCTCCGAATGGGCGAACCCATGCACAGCAGTGTGCATATCCCCCCGCTGAACACATAGGCGGGGGGAGGACAACCCGGGGAACTGAAACATCTAAGTACCCGGAGGAGAGGAAATCAATCTCGAGACTCCCCGAGTAGCGGCGAGCGAAAGGGGACCGATGGCCAAACCGTCGAGCGGGCATACCCGGCAGGGGTTCCGCCGACGGGGTTGCAGGGCCGCGCATCCGGGGGCTGCCGCCCCCGGGCGCAGGTCCGGCTGGGGAGCGGAACGGCATGGGAGGGCCGGCCGCAGCGGGTGACAGCCCCGTACGCGAACCCAGACCGGACGGCGCGACGCGGTCCCTGAGTAGGGCCGGGCACGTGAAACCCGGTCCGAACCTGGGTGGACCACCATCCAAGCCTGAGTACTACCCTGTGACCGATAGCGCACCAGTACCGTGAGGGAAAGGTGAAAAGCACCCCGGGAGGGGAGTGAAACAGTACCTGAAACCGTGCGCCCACGAGCAGTCGGAGCACCTTTATGGTGTGACGGCGTGCCTTTTGTAGAATGAGCCAGCGAGTCGCTGGCGCGGGGCGAGGTTAACCGAAAGGGAGCCGGAGCGAAAGCGAGCCTTAACAGGGCGACTTGAGTCCCGCGCCGCGGACGCGAAGCCGGGTGAGCTATCCGTGGGCAGGCTGAAGCGGGGGTAAGACCCCGTGGAGGGCCGAACGCACGTCGGTTGAAAACGGCGGCGATGACCTGCGGATAGGGGTGAAAGGCCAATCAAACCCGGAGATATCTCGTTCTCCCCGAAATAGCTTTAGGGCTAGCGTCGCGCGTTCACCGCCGGAGGTAGAGCACCGGATGGACGAGGGGGCTTCGCCGCCTACCGAATCCAACCGAACTCCGAATGCCGGCGGCCCAGAGCGCGGCAGTCAGAGCATGTGGGCTAAGCTGTGTGCTCGAGAGGGAAACAGCCCGGACCGCCCGCTAAGGTCCCCAAGTTCCAGCCGAGTGGCAAAGGATGTGCGTCCGCCCAGACAACCAGGATGTTGGCTTAGAAGCAGCCATCCATTCAAAGAGTGCGTAACAGCTCACTGGTCGAGTGGACATGCGCCGACAATACACGGGGCTAAGCTGGACACCGAAGCGGCGGGATTTTAATTCATTAGAATCGGTAGGGGAGCTTCCCATGGGCGGAGAAGCCGGAGGGCGACCGACGGTGGAGCGCATGGGAGTGAGAATGCTGGCATGAGTAGCGAGAGACGAGAGAGTAACTCGTCCGCCGTGAACCCGAGGTTTCCTGGGCAAGGCTAATCCTCCCAGGGTCAGTCGGGGGCTAAGGCGAGGCCGGGAGGCGTAGCCGACGCGCAGCAGGCAGACATTCCTGCACCGCGCACGCGGCGCTACGACCGACGGGGCGACGGATGGGGGTGGCTCGGCGGGGTTCTGGACGTCCCCGTGATGGAGCGCGGCCCGCGGACCAGGGAAATCCGGTCCGCAGAAGGGCGAGGCTCCGGACGAAGCACTTAAGCGAAGCGAGTGAGCCCGAGGTCCCTAGAAAAACCCCTAGGCAGGCGCGTGCGCGCCCGTACCGCAAACCGACACAGGTGGGTGGGTAGAACATACCGAGGCGATCGGGTCAACCATGGTCAAGGAACTCGGCACAATGGCCCCGTAACTTCGGGAGAAGGGGTGCCCGCGCGTACGTGAACCGGCTTGCCCGGGGAGCGGAGGCGGGCCGCAGTGGAGAGGCCCAAGCGACTGTTTACCAAAAACACAGGACTCTGCAGAAGCCGCAAGGCGACGTATAGGGTCTGACGCCTGCCCGGTGCCGGAAGGTCACGCGGAGGAGTTAGCCGATTCGGCGAAGCCCCGAAGCCAAGCCCCGGTAAACGGCGGCCGTAACTATAACGGTCCTAAGGTAGCGAAATTCCTTGTCGGGTAAGTTCCGACCTGCACGAAAGGCGCAACGACTTGGGCGCTGTCTCGACCATGGACCCGGTGAAATTGCACTGGTCGTGAAGATGCGACTTACCCGCGGAAGGACGGAAAGACCCCGTGAACCTTCACTGCAGCTTGGCATTGGCCGCTGGTCCCGCGTGTAGAGGATAGGCAGGAGGCATCGATCCGGAGGCGCCAGCCCCCGGGGAGCCGCCCTTGGAATACTGCCCTCGCGCGACCGGCGTCCTAACCCGAGGCCGTCAACCGGCTCGGGGACCGTGCCAGGCGGGCAGTTTGACTGGGGCGGTCGCCTCCTAAAGGGTAACGGAGGCGCGCGAAGGTCCGCTCGGGACGGTCGGCAACCGTCCTTTTGAATGCAAGAGTACAAGCGGGCTTGACTGCGAGGCCCACAAGCCGAGCAGGTGCGAAAGCAGGCTCTAGTGATCCGGCGGCCCCGAGTGGGTGGGCCGTCGCTCAACGGATAAAAGGTACTCCGGGGATAACAGGCTGATCTTGCCCAAGAGTCCACATCGACGGCAAGGTTTGGCACCTCGATGTCGGCTCATCGCATCCTGGGGCTGGAGCAGGTCCCAAGGGTACGGCTGTTCGCCGTTTAAAGCGGTACGCGAGCTGGGTTCAGAACGTCGTGAGACAGTTCGGTCCCTATCCTCCGTGGGCGCAGGAGAATCGATGGAGGCTGCCCCCAGTACGAGAGGACCGGGGTGGACGCACCTCCGGTGAACCGGTTGTCGACCAACGGCACGGCCGGGTAGCCGCGTGCGGCGCGGATAACCGCTGAAGGCATCTAAGCGGGAAGCCGTTCCAGGGATTAGTTCTCCTTCCGGTAAGGGCCCAGGTAGACTACCTGGTCGATAGACGGCAGGTGCAAGGGCGGCGACGTCCTCAGCCGAGCCGCACTAATCGCCCGAGCTCTTCCGGAACCGCACCTCGCGGCCCGCGGGACATGCGCTCACGCGCGGTCCGGGCACGAGGATGCCCCCGAGTCATCTCCCCTATGCGCCATGCGGCCCCCAGGGCACGTGTAGAGTGAGACCCAGGACACCGTAACGGTGGGCGCCGCCCACCGGTCAGCGGCCAGAGCATGGGGGGCACGCCCGGTCCCGTTCCGAACCCGGAAGCTAAGCCCCATCGCGCCGAGAGTACTGCGGGGTCAGCCCGTGGGAGGCCAGGGCGCCGCTGACCGGTGGACGGCACCGAGCCGTACGCTTGAACTGAGAAGGGGGAGGCCTCGCGGCCTCCCCCTTTTTTGCGTTGTATAAGCTGATAATTGCCCTTTCTGTTTTAGGAGTGCTTGGATTGACTTTAGTCGAGGACATCGTTGTCTTCCGCGGTGAGGTAGAGCCGATCTTCTTGCTTATGTCGCTTTCTGGTGGCGCTCAGTCGGCTCCAGGGTTCTGTCGCCACGTTTATCCGGACGGATCTTTTGCTCCTTATTTCCAGTAAATCAATTAAGGGGCAGCGTTTCAATCAAATACACTCCGCCTGCGGGGGCTCTATCTAATTAGTGATAGAGCCCCCGCAGGCGTTTTATAGGTTTGTTAACGTTGTCCTTCAATTTATGACGGGTTAATTTGCGGATACAAACGAGGGTATAAAGATGCTATGTCTACAGTGGACAGCGAGATTCCCGAGGTCATACGGTCTGTCCAAGGTTTATGACCATATGTATGACTCTGAGCAACTCGGAGCCCAGTTAATTAATTTGTGAACAAAATATGGAGTGCGCGATTCCCGCCCCCGGGGCCCCTCCGGTCTGGCAATATATCTCCTTGCCGCGCGGCCCGGTGGAACCGGATGAGCCGCGGGGCGTGCACCTTGAGAACCGGATACTGCGAGGATGGACACACCAGATGTGTCGCATCCGGGCAGACATCGAACCATTTGAAATGGTCTAACTTGGATTTGTTTTTCGCAAGGCCGCCGAGAGGCGGCCCCGAGAAATTCCTTTTCCTATACTAGAACCATATGAATCGAACGGAACCGATCAGCTAATAGTTGTGAGGACCGGACGGGCTCGAAGCCCATTTATTTTGGACGGAGAGTTCGATCCTGGCTCAGGATGAACGCTGGCGGCGCGCCTAACACATGCAAGTCGAACGGCACCCCTCTCCGGAGGGAAGCGAGTGGCGAACGGCTGAGTAACACGTGGAGAACCTGCCCCCTCCCCCGGGATAGCCGCCCGAAAGGACGGGTAATACCGGATACCCCCGGGCGCCGCATGGCGCCCGGGCTAAAGCCCCGACGGGAGGGGATGGCTCCGCGGCCCATCAGGTAGACGGCGGGGTGACGGCCCACCGTGCCGACAACGGGTAGCCGGGTTGAGAGACCGACCGGCCAGATTGGGACTGAGACACGGCCCAGACTCCTACGGGAGGCAGCAGTGGGGAATCTTGCGCAATGGGGGGAACCCTGACGCAGCGACGCCGCGTGCGGGACGGAGGCCTTCGGGTCGTAAACCGCTTTCAGCAGGGAAGAGTCAAGACTGTACCTGCAGAAGAAGCCCCGGCTAACTACGTGCCAGCAGCCGCGGTAATACGTAGGGGGCGAGCGTTATCCGGATTCATTGGGCGTAAAGCGCGCGTAGGCGGCCCGGCAGGCCGGGGGTCGAAGCGGGGGGCTCAACCCCCCGAAGCCCCCGGAACCTCCGCGGCTTGGGTCCGGTAGGGGAGGGTGGAACACCCGGTGTAGCGGTGGAATGCGCAGATATCGGGTGGAACACCGGTGGCGAAGGCGGCCCTCTGGGCCGAGACCGACGCTGAGGCGCGAAAGCTGGGGGAGCGAACAGGATTAGATACCCTGGTAGTCCCAGCCGTAAACGATGGACGCTAGGTGTGGGGGGACGATCCCCCCGTGCCGCAGCCAACGCATTAAGCGTCCCGCCTGGGGAGTACGGCCGCAAGGCTAAAACTCAAAGGAATTGACGGGGGCCCGCACAAGCAGCGGAGCATGTGGCTTAATTCGAAGCAACGCGAAGAACCTTACCAGGGCTTGACATATGGGTGAAGCGGGGGAGACCCCGTGGCCGAGAGGAGCCCATACAGGTGGTGCATGGCTGTCGTCAGCTCGTGTCGTGAGATGTTGGGTTAAGTCCCGCAACGAGCGCAACCCCCGCCGCGTGTTGCCATCGGGTGATGCCGGGAACCCACGCGGGACCGCCGCCGTCAAGGCGGAGGAGGGCGGGGACGACGTCAAGTCATCATGCCCCTTATGCCCTGGGCTGCACACGTGCTACAATGGCCGGTACAGAGGGATGCCACCCCGCGAGGGGGAGCGGATCCCGGAAAGCCGGCCCCAGTTCGGATTGGGGGCTGCAACCCGCCCCCATGAAGTCGGAGTTGCTAGTAATCGCGGATCAGCATGCCGCGGTGAATGCGTTCCCGGGCCTTGTACACACCGCCCGTCACACCACCCGAGTCGTCTGCACCCGAAGTCGCCGGCCCAACCGAGAGGGGGGAGGCGCCGAAGGTGTGGAGGGTGAGGGGGGTGAAGTCGTAACAAGGTAGCCGTACCGGAAGGTGCGGCTGGATCACCTCCTTTCTAGGGAGATAAATCTTCTAGAGAGACAAACTTTAACTCGAATAGAGGGCAGGAGCCCGTCCGGTGGATGTCGCCTGGATGATTCCCCGCAGCACCCGGTCCCCGGGGTCGCACCCGCGTACCTTGAGAGCCGCATAGCGATAGGAGAGAGATGGAAGAATCTTCTTCCAGACTCGATTCTTTTCTGCGATTAAACGTAAGAATGATAGCAATCATTCATCCGATCCAAACAAGAAGAATTCACTTATAAATGAGTGAGGAGCATCTGATCGCGAGCACAGTGAAACAGACTGTGCCGCGGTATGAGATACCCGAATTGCGACATACGAGCGCTATTCATGATATCGATTAATTAACTTAATTAGCGACACGTGGATATCCCGCGGGCCCGATGCGGTCCCGCAAGATACCACGGGCGCACGGCGGATGCCTTGGCACAGGGAGCCGATGAAGGACGCGGCAAGCTGCGATAATCCCCGGCGAGGAGCACACATCCTTCGACCCGGGGGTCTCCGAATGGGCGAACCCATGCACAGCAGTGTGCATATCCCCCCGCTGAACACATAGGCGGGGGGAGGACAACCCGGGGAACTGAAACATCTAAGTACCCGGAGGAGAGGAAATCAATCTCGAGACTCCCCGAGTAGCGGCGAGCGAAAGGGGACCGATGGCCAAACCGTCGAGCGGGCATACCCGGCAGGGGTTCCGCCGACGGGGTTGCAGGGCCGCGCATCCGGGGGCTGCCGCCCCCGGGCGCAGGTCCGGCTGGGGAGCGGAACGGCATGGGAGGGCCGGCCGCAGCGGGTGACAGCCCCGTACGCGAACCCAGACCGGACGGCGCGACGCGGTCCCTGAGTAGGGCCGGGCACGTGAAACCCGGTCCGAACCTGGGTGGACCACCATCCAAGCCTGAGTACTACCCTGTGACCGATAGCGCACCAGTACCGTGAGGGAAAGGTGAAAAGCACCCCGGGAGGGGAGTGAAACAGTACCTGAAACCGTGCGCCCACGAGCAGTCGGAGCACCTTTATGGTGTGACGGCGTGCCTTTTGTAGAATGAGCCAGCGAGTCGCTGGCGCGGGGCGAGGTTAACCGAAAGGGAGCCGGAGCGAAAGCGAGCCTTAACAGGGCGACTTGAGTCCCGCGCCGCGGACGCGAAGCCGGGTGAGCTATCCGTGGGCAGGCTGAAGCGGGGGTAAGACCCCGTGGAGGGCCGAACGCACGTCGGTTGAAAACGGCGGCGATGACCTGCGGATAGGGGTGAAAGGCCAATCAAACCCGGAGATATCTCGTTCTCCCCGAAATAGCTTTAGGGCTAGCGTCGCGCGTTCACCGCCGGAGGTAGAGCACCGGATGGACGAGGGGGCTTCGCCGCCTACCGAATCCAACCGAACTCCGAATGCCGGCGGCCCAGAGCGCGGCAGTCAGAGCATGTGGGCTAAGCTGTGTGCTCGAGAGGGAAACAGCCCGGACCGCCCGCTAAGGTCCCCAAGTTCCAGCCGAGTGGCAAAGGATGTGCGTCCGCCCAGACAACCAGGATGTTGGCTTAGAAGCAGCCATCCATTCAAAGAGTGCGTAACAGCTCACTGGTCGAGTGGACATGCGCCGACAATACACGGGGCTAAGCTGGACACCGAAGCGGCGGGATTTTAATTCATTAGAATCGGTAGGGGAGCTTCCCATGGGCGGAGAAGCCGGAGGGCGACCGACGGTGGAGCGCATGGGAGTGAGAATGCTGGCATGAGTAGCGAGAGACGAGAGAGTAACTCGTCCGCCGTGAACCCGAGGTTTCCTGGGCAAGGCTAATCCTCCCAGGGTCAGTCGGGGGCTAAGGCGAGGCCGGGAGGCGTAGCCGACGCGCAGCAGGCAGACATTCCTGCACCGCGCACGCGGCGCTACGACCGACGGGGCGACGGATGGGGGTGGCTCGGCGGGGTTCTGGACGTCCCCGTGATGGAGCGCGGCCCGCGGACCAGGGAAATCCGGTCCGCAGAAGGGCGAGGCTCCGGACGAAGCACTTAAGCGAAGCGAGTGAGCCCGAGGTCCCTAGAAAAACCCCTAGGCAGGCGCGTGCGCGCCCGTACCGCAAACCGACACAGGTGGGTGGGTAGAACATACCGAGGCGATCGGGTCAACCATGGTCAAGGAACTCGGCACAATGGCCCCGTAACTTCGGGAGAAGGGGTGCCCGCGCGTACGTGAACCGGCTTGCCCGGGGAGCGGAGGCGGGCCGCAGTGGAGAGGCCCAAGCGACTGTTTACCAAAAACACAGGACTCTGCAGAAGCCGCAAGGCGACGTATAGGGTCTGACGCCTGCCCGGTGCCGGAAGGTCACGCGGAGGAGTTAGCCGATTCGGCGAAGCCCCGAAGCCAAGCCCCGGTAAACGGCGGCCGTAACTATAACGGTCCTAAGGTAGCGAAATTCCTTGTCGGGTAAGTTCCGACCTGCACGAAAGGCGCAACGACTTGGGCGCTGTCTCGACCATGGACCCGGTGAAATTGCACTGGTCGTGAAGATGCGACTTACCCGCGGAAGGACGGAAAGACCCCGTGAACCTTCACTGCAGCTTGGCATTGGCCGCTGGTCCCGCGTGTAGAGGATAGGCAGGAGGCATCGATCCGGAGGCGCCAGCCCCCGGGGAGCCGCCCTTGGAATACTGCCCTCGCGCGACCGGCGTCCTAACCCGAGGCCGTCAACCGGCTCGGGGACCGTGCCAGGCGGGCAGTTTGACTGGGGCGGTCGCCTCCTAAAGGGTAACGGAGGCGCGCGAAGGTCCGCTCGGGACGGTCGGCAACCGTCCTTTTGAATGCAAGAGTACAAGCGGGCTTGACTGCGAGGCCCACAAGCCGAGCAGGTGCGAAAGCAGGCTCTAGTGATCCGGCGGCCCCGAGTGGGTGGGCCGTCGCTCAACGGATAAAAGGTACTCCGGGGATAACAGGCTGATCTTGCCCAAGAGTCCACATCGACGGCAAGGTTTGGCACCTCGATGTCGGCTCATCGCATCCTGGGGCTGGAGCAGGTCCCAAGGGTACGGCTGTTCGCCGTTTAAAGCGGTACGCGAGCTGGGTTCAGAACGTCGTGAGACAGTTCGGTCCCTATCCTCCGTGGGCGCAGGAGAATCGATGGAGGCTGCCCCCAGTACGAGAGGACCGGGGTGGACGCACCTCCGGTGAACCGGTTGTCGACCAACGGCACGGCCGGGTAGCCGCGTGCGGCGCGGATAACCGCTGAAGGCATCTAAGCGGGAAGCCGTTCCAGGGATTAGTTCTCCTTCCGGTAAGGGCCCAGGTAGACTACCTGGTCGATAGACGGCAGGTGCAAGGGCGGCGACGTCCTCAGCCGAGCCGCACTAATCGCCCGAGCTCTTCCGGAACCGCACCTCGCGGCCCGCGGGACATGCGCTCACGCGCGGTCCGGGCACGAGGATGCCCCCGAGTCATCTCCCCTATGCGCCATGCGGCCCCCAGGGCACGTGTAGAGTGAGACCCAGGACACCGTAACGGTGGGCGCCGCCCACCGGTCAGCGGCCAGAGCATGGGGGGCACGCCCGGTCCCGTTCCGAACCCGGAAGCTAAGCCCCATCGCGCCGAGAGTACTGCGGGGTCAGCCCGTGGGAGGCCAGGGCGCCGCTGACCGGTGGACGGCACCGAGCCGTACGCTTGAACTGAGAAGGGGGAGGCCTCGCGGCCTCCCCCTTTTTGCGTTTACGGGCTTTTGTCTCACATAGTAGCTGTGTTTTATAACCCTCGTTTGTCGCATCTTCTGTGAACGGGCTACAATAACTTAGTCTGTGCGATATGGAGGTGAACATGGCTGAAGCTGGTATCGGCGTTGATATCGTCGAGATTTCCCGCATGAAATCAATTCTTGAAAAGACGCCGTCGTTTGCTCGGCGTGTGTTTACCGAAGAAGAGCGTGCGTATTGCGATGCGTCATCGCACCCCGTCGCTCACTATGCGAGCCGCTTTGCTTCGCGCGAGGCGGTGCTTAAAGCTCTCGGCACGGGTTTTAGTCAAGGCGTGGGTCGCAAGGATGTTTCGGTAACGCGTGATAAACTCGGCAAACCGAAGGCGCTGCTTTCGGGCCGTGCTCTCGAGATCGCTCAAGAACTGGGCGTTGTTGAGGTCGCTCTTTCCATTACGCTCACGGGAGACTTGGCCGTTGCGAATGCCATCGCGATTACCGAAGATGCTCGGCCTAAGCCAAAAGATGAAAAGGTGAGCACCAAGAAACGCGTTGCGCAGACATTTAAAGAGGCTCGCTCTGTTTTAGATGAGCTTGAGCAGCTGCAGAATTCAGCATTGACGGAGCACCTGGGCGATGCTTCGCAAGATACGCTAGGAGCATAGATGAAACCGGTTTTGAGCACCGAAGAAGTCGTTCGTCTCGAGGATATCATCGAACGCGAAGGGACTTCGAAGGCCGAGCTTATGGAGCTAGCGGGTGAGTTTGCCGCCAACGAGGTCTTGAAGCTCAATCCCGATCGGGTTCTCGTTCTGGTCGGTTTTGGTAATAATGGCGGCGACGGTTGGGTTGCCGCCGATATCCTGAGCCATAAGGGTGTGGACGTGGATATCGTTTCTCCGGTTGAACCGGATGAGATTCCTGCTGCTCTGGCACGTCATGTTGCTCGTCGTACTGCCGGCCGCGATGTGCACGTTTGCGTCGGCCCTTCGCGTGACGAACTCGAGGTTTTGATTGATAAGGCCGATGTTGTTGTCGATGCCATTTTTGGTACCGGTTTTCACGGGAATCTGCGTGCGCCGTTCTCCATCTGGATTCCTACGGTCAATGAATGCGCCGATTGTGTCGTATCCATTGATGTCCCCTCGGGCCTGAATGCCGAGACGGGCGTTGTTGATGACGACTGCATTCGTGCCGAGCATACGGTGACGATGATTGCGCCCAAGATTGGTTTGTATAGCGCTGATGGCCCTGAGTATGCTGGCGATTTGATCTGCGGCAATCTTTACGACCGTCTTGACGAGGTCATCGATGATGTCGACCACGCCGCTGAGATTGTCGAGCCCGGTGACTTAGTTGATTACTTTGCCCCACTGCCTACGAATATCGATAAGTATTCCCGTGGCTCTGTGCTTATTGTCGCCGGATCTGCGCAATATCCTGGTGCTGCCATTATGGCGGCCAAGTCTGCAGCTCGCGCGGGTGCTGGTTACGTGGCGGTCGCGGCTCCTGACGCCTGCGCCAATCTTATTCGCATGGCACTTCCTTCGATTCCCGTCTTTGCTATTCCGTCTGATTCCCGCGGCTCCTTTGGCGCCGCTGCGCGCATGACGGTGTGCGAGATTGCAAAGAAGTACAGCTGCGTACTGTGCGGTCCTGGTATGACGACGTCTGCCGGCGCTATGCAGGTGGTTTCGGGCTTGCTCGAGCTTGATGTACCGCTTATTTTGGACGCCGATGCACTCAACTGCCTTGCTAAGATTGCCATTGACGGTATTGATAGTAACCCCGAGATGTATCGTCGCGAGCAGCCGTTGGTTATGACGCCGCACTATCGTGAGCTTTCGCGTCTGGTTGCCGGTGACGAGGTGAACGACCTTGGTACCGCGATTGCAGCCGCGCAGAAGGTTGTCTGGGCTGCAGGCTCCGACAATCTGGTGGTCATTGCCAAGGGGCCGACGACGGCTATCTGTGGCGTTGAGCGTGTACTGCTGCCGCTCTCGGGTCCGGCTTCTCTGGCAACTGCCGGTTCAGGTGATGTTCTCGCGGGTATTTTGGCCGGCACGCTTGCCACCATGCGCGACGAGATGGATCGTTGGGAGTTGCTGTATTCGTACGCCGTCGCACTTCACAGCTACGCCGGTTTTGCCGCGGCGACGGAGTATGGTGAGAAGAGCGTTATCGCGACCGATCTTATCGACTTGATCGGTCCTGCCATGGAGCTGGCGGCAAAGGATGCGCTCGAAGATCTGGGAATCATGGACGAAGGGTCGGATGACTAATCATGAATAAAGCCGATTTGACGCGCTGGTCCTGGGTCGAGATCGACCGCGGGGCGCTCCGTCGCAACACGAGGGCCTATAAGAACTTGCTGAATCCACGTCAGCGCCTGTGCTGCGTGGTCAAGGCCGATGCTTATGGTCATGGAGCTGTTGAGTGCGCCAAGATCATGTATTCGGCCGGTGCCGACATGTTTGCCGTGGCGACGGTTAACGAGGGCGTTGAGCTCCGACAGGGCGGGATTACGAAACCCATCCTCATCCTAAGCGAGCCGCCTATCGAGGCCATTCCGACGTTGCTCGAGTTTGATATCATGCCCTCGGTCTATACGTCTGACTTTGCTCTTGCGTATGGCGAATGTGCCGTCGCGGCGGGCAAGGTGGGCAAGTATCATCTCGCCATCGAGACAGGTATGAATCGTATCGGCGTACACTACACACAGGTGCTCGACTTTGTCCGCGGTATTAATTTCCATCGCGGTATTCAGTGCGACGGCGTATTTACGCACTTCGCCACGGCCGATGAACCTTCGGGCTGGGACTACAAGCTGCAGTGTCAGCGCTTTACCGAGGCCGTTCAGGCCATTAAGGATGCGGGTTTTGAGTGCGGTATCGTGCACTGCGCCAACACGCCGTCCTCGATGCTCGACCCCTCGATGCATTTTGATATGATTCGCGCCGGCGTTGGCTTGTATGGCATGCAGCCGTGCGAGCTGAGTGGCCGCGTGATGCAGCTTGATCCCGTTATGAGCGTCCATGCGCGCGTGACGCGTGTGGCACACCCTGCGATGGGTGAGGGCGTGGGCTACGGTTTTACCTACCGCGTACCGCGCACGCGCGTTCAGATCTGCACGCTGCCGATCGGTTATGCCGACGGCCTATCGCGTACGCTTTCCAATCGTATGGATGTGCTGTATCGCGGCGAGCGCGTGCATCAGGTTGGCAATATCTGCATGGACCAGTTTATGGTCGCCATTCAGTCCAACCCGGCACACGAGATTCCCGAGGCCGAGTATGGTGACGAGATGATTATTGTCGGCCGCGATGGCGATGCCGAGATCACTATGGACGAGATGGCCCGACTGCGCGGAACGATTAACTACGAGGTCGCCTGCGGCTTTGGCATGCGCCTCGACAAGGTCTACGTGTAGGAGTCGCCATGGGCGTCATGCACATCCCCGGCCATACCCATCAGGCACCACGTGAGGTCGCACTCGAGGAGATCGAGGCCGTTCTGGGCGATTGTCACCTCTGCCAGCTCTACCAGTCGCGTCACAATATCGTGTTTGGCGTGGGAAACCCCCGCGCCCGCGTCATGTTTATCGGTGAGGCGCCGGGTCGCAACGAGGATTTGCAGGGCGAACCGTTTGTGGGGGCGGCGGGAGAAGACCTCAACGGCATTTTGTCGCTGGCGGGGCTCAAACGCGAAGACGTCTACATTGCCAATGTGCTTAAGTGCCGCCCGCCGGGAAACCGCAATCCGCGTCCCGAGGAAGTGCTGGCTTGCTCGCCGTTTTTGCGTGAGCAGATTCGAAGCATCTGGCCCGATATTATCGTGACGCTCGGCAACCCCGCGACGCACTTTGTGCTTAAGACCGAGATTGGCATTACTAAGCTGCGCGGTAGGTTCCACCAGATGGGGCATTTTGTAGTAATGCCTACTTTTCATCCGGCAGCAGCGCTGCGCAATCCGGCGTGGCAGGAGCTGCTGGAGGAAGACTTTAAGATGCTGGGCGATTATCTGGAGCGACATCCCGCACCAGAGGACGCCTCGGAATAATAAGGAGCATATATGTCCCTGGAGCGCCTGGGGGTAGGTACTTACAAAACGACTTGCGCTGCCGATACGGAGTACTTTGGCGAGCTAATTGCACCGTGCCTTGAGGACGGCGATGTGCTCATCCTGACCGGTGGCCTGGGAGTGGGCAAAACTCACTTTACCAAGGGCGTCTCGCGCGGGCTGGGCGATGGGCATATGGTTACGAGTCCTACGTTTGCGCTCATGGCCGTTCACGATCAAGGTCGTATTCCGCTGTTTCACTTTGATCTATACCGCCTGGAGCATGCCTACGAGCTCGAGGATACGGGCATTTTCGATGTGCTGGGCTACGAGGGTGCTTGCCTGCTGGAATGGGGCGAACAATTCCAGGACGAGCTGACGGATGAGTATCTTTCGGTGACGCTCAAGCGTGATGAGGGCGACAGCGATGTGCGAACGATAACGCTTGAGGCGCACGGTGACCGTGCAATGGAGCTTTCCCATTTGATTGATAAGGCTGTACAAGATGAGCTTGCATAACGACAACGCGCTGGTGGTGGCGCTCGATACCTCGACCGACATGCTTGCCTGCGCGGCAAGTTGGATTGATGGGCAGACGGGCGAGACGAAGCTCGCGAGTGGCGACCACATGTGTCGCCGTCACGCCAACGTTGAGCTCGTGAATACCGTTGATGGCGTGCTGGCTCAAGCCGGTCTGGATCGCAGCGATGTTGGTTGCTACGTGGTCGGCCGCGGCCCGGGGTCCTTTACGGGTGTGCGCATCGGCATCTCCACTGCCAAGGGCCTCGCGCGCGGTGCCAATGTTCCGCTGCTGGGCGTGTCGACGCTTGACGCTTGCGCTTGGACGGCGTGGAAGGCTGGCGTGCGCGGCAAGCTTGGTATCTTGGCCGATGCTATGCGCGGTGAGGTATATCCGGCGCTGTATATGCTGGTCGATGAGGGTCTCGAGCGTCAATTTGAGCGCGAGCACGTGGTCAAGGTCGCCGTGGCGCTCGATGAGTGGCGCCAAGCAGCGGACTGGGACCAGGTTCAGCTGACTGGTGACGGTCTCGTGCGCTATGGCAAGCTGTTGGGTGAGGACGAGACCGCCCGCTGCGTGGAGCGCGACCTGTGGTGGCCTTCGGGCGAGGGCTTGCTGCTCGCGCACGCTGCGGGTGACGGCGATCCGGCTCGCGTCCTGCCGATTTACACGCGCCTTTCTGATGCCGAGGAAAACGAGCGCAAGCGTCTTGGTCTTGCCGAGAGTGCGCAGAGCGAAATTACGGGCGTTGCCGATGAGCTCGCCGGTCGTCATCTGCAGTTCCGTCCCATGGGCGCGGCGGATGCCGAGGGCGCGAGCACGCTGGAGGCTGCCTGCTTTGAAGGTGCCGGACACGAGGCGTGGACGCCGGGCATGTTCCTGTCCGAACTGGGCGAGGACGTCGCTGTGCCGCGTAGTTGGTGGGTGGCACACGACGACGGCAAGCTGCTGGGCATTGCCGGCGGTATGGTCGTGGACGGTGATGTGCAAATTCTGGATGTCGCCGTCGACCCGGCACATCGCCGTGAGGGTATTGCCCGCAAGCTGCTGTCGCACGTGAGCTATGATGCCCAGATGCTCGGCTGCACCACGGCTTCGCTCGAGGTCGAGGACGGCAACGAGGGAGCGATCGCGCTTTATAACGCTCTGGGCTTTACCGAGGCAGGACGGCGCCGCGGCTACTATGGTGCCGGCAAGGATGCCATCGTCATGACGGCTCCGCTGCCCCTGGTGCTTCCGGTCGACAATGCTTCGCCCGAGCCGACGGCGGCAGAGCAGCGCGTATGGCCGCTGCCTGCGCCTGGGCGCTCCGAGGGGGAGCGTGCCGAAATTGAGCGCCGCCGCCTAGTGCTCGCTATCGAGAGTTCCTGCGACGAGACGGCCGTGGCGATTATCGATGCGGATGGCAATATGTTGGCCAACCAGGTGTCGACACAGATTGATTTTCATGCCCGCTTTGGCGGCGTGGTGCCCGAGATCGCCTCGCGCAAACACGTTGAGGTGATTGTGAGCGTCGTGGATGCGGCGCTCGAGGATGCCGCAGCATCGCTTGGTCTTGAGGGTGGAGCCATTGCCCCCAGCGAGCTTGCCGCCGTGGGCGTGACACAGGGTCCGGGCCTGGTGGGCGCCCTCGTGGTGGGCGTTGCCTTTGCCAAAGGCTTTGCCTACGCTGCCGGTAAGCCGCTCATATGCGTCAACCATCTGGAGGGGCACCTGTTTGCCAACCTGCTGGCGCAACCCGACCTCAAACCGCCGTTTATCTTCACGCTTGTCTCGGGTGGGCACACCATGCTCGTGCACGTGAAGGCATGGGGCGACTACGAGGTGCTCGGTGAGACGCTCGACGACGCCGTGGGCGAGGCCTTCGACAAGGTGGCCAAGGCGTTGGGCCTGGGCTATCCCGGTGGCCCCATCATCTCCAAGCTGGCCGAGACAGGCAACCCCAAGGCAATCGATTTTCCCCGCGCGCTTAACAGCAGGGGAGACTATCGTTTCTCGCTTTCGGGCCTCAAGACGGCGGTGACGCTCTACATCGAGCAAGAGACCAAAGCCGGGCGCACGATTCACCTGCCCGATCTGGCGGCTTCGTTTGAGGCGGCTGTCTTTGACGTGCAGTACAAGAAGGCCAAAAACGCATTGCACGCTACCGGATGTAAGGAATACTGCATCGGCGGCGGCGTCTCGGCCAACCCGCATCTGCGCGAGATGATGATCAAGAAGCTTGGACGTCAGGGGATTCGCGTAACGGTGCCGCCCTTGTCTGCCTGTACCGATAACGCAGCCATGATCGCGGAGGTCGCCCGCCGTAAATTCGACCGAGGCGAAATCTCGCCGTTCGACGTCGACGCCGATCCAAACATGACGCTGTAGTCGTACGGGTGCGGTCCCCGACGCTGCCCGGGCGCCAGCGGCCGCATATGAACTTTATCGCGAGTTCCGCACGAACAGGAGGCCACTTAATGTGGCCTCCGTCGTGAGCAGGACTGTAGAGCAGGAAAGTTCATATGCGGCCGCTGGCGCCCGGGCAGCGCCGGGGACCTTTCTGTATCGATGCGGCTTCTGAGCCGGATTGGCGTCGACAACGTCCAGCAAGGTTAACAAGCTAGCGTCGAATTTCCGGCGTGCTTTAGCTGAAATAAAAAGATGGTGTGCGGAGCTTTGCTCCGCATTTGGGATGGGAGCCCCTGAGAGCCGCGGGAGCCGGGCGGCGCATATGAACTTTATCGCGAGTTCCGCACGCAAAGGAAAGCACTTAATGTGCTTTCCGTCTTGCGCAGGACTGTAGAGCAGGAAAGTTCATATGCGCCGCCCGGCTCCCGCGGCTCTCAGGGGCATCTCTCATGCAAAAACTGTCGTGGGGTAAAGTCCAAGGTCAGTGGCGTTTTATACCGAGAAATCCAAAAAAGTTGAAAATTCATTACAAATTTGCGTTGACTTTAGGTAACTAAAGTTTCATACTCCTTTTCAACCACTGGGGGATGTGAACACGCACGGATCGTTCGCATCATGATTGAAGAGGATTTCTTAGACATGTTCACGCATCAGCTAAACATTATCAGCGTAGTAATTATCTGATGCGGGTTAGCACATACAGCTAGCCCGTACGATAACGGGCGGCTGATGAAGATGAGGGCCGTCGAGCGCAACCGACGGCCCTCATTTTTTATGTCTAGGAAGTTCTTTTTAGAGGAGGAAATGTAATGAACGGAGTTTTGCTCATGGTTGTGGCCGCGGCGGTGCTCGCCTGCGGCTATCTGGGCTATGGTCGCTGGCTGGCCAACAAGTGGGGCGTTGACAAGGATGCCCTCACGCCGGCCAAGCGCATGAAGGACGGCAACAGCTTCTCGCCCGTCTCCGCCTTCACCGCGTTCTCGCACCAGTTCAGCTCGATCTGCGGTGCCGGCCCTGTTACGGGTACGATCGTCGCCATGGCCTTTGGCTGGCTGCCCGTCGTGCTCTGGGTCCTCGTCGGCGGCATCTTCTTTGGTGCCGTCCACGACTTTGGTGCCCTGTACGCTTCGATGAAGAACAACGGCAAGTCGCTCGCTCAGCTCATCGAGAAGTACATCGGCAAGACTGGCCGTCGCCTGTTCCTGCTGTTCTGCTGGCTGTTCTGCATCATCGTCATCGCCGCCTTCACCGACATGGTCTGCAAGACGTTCATGTTCACCCCGGCCGTTGACGCTTCTGGTGCTGCTACCGGTGCCATCGACTTCACCAAGTCCTATGCCGCCGGCTGCGCTGGTACCATTTCCATCCTGTTCACCTTCGTCGCTATCGCCTTTGGTTGGGCCCAGAAGAAGTTCAACCTCACCGGCGCTGCCGAGTTCGTCACTGGCGTTGTCCTCATGGTTCTCATGTTCGCCGTCGGCATGCAGTTCCCGGTCTACCTGGATAAGTTCCAGTGGTTCGCCGTCGTCATGGTCTACCTGGTCTTCGCTGGCGCTATGCCCATCCAGATGCTCAAGACCCCGCGTGACTACCTCACTTCCATCATGATGATCGTCATGATCGTCTGCGCTGTCCTTGGCATCGTCGTCCTGGGCGTCAACGGTCAGGCCACTATCACCGCTCCGGTCTTCACCGGCTTCTCCACTGCCTCAGGCATGATGTTCCCGGTCCTGTTCGTCTCCGTCGCTTGCGGTGCTCTCTCCGGTTTCCACAGCCTCGTTTCTTCCGGCACCTCTTCTAAGCAGGTCGAGAAGGAGCAGGACGCCGTCAAGGTCGGTTACGGCGCCATGATCGTCGAGTCCTTCGTCGGCATCCTTGCCATCATCGTCGCCGGCATCATGTTCTCCGACATGAACACCGCCGGTACCGGCGCCCTCAACGCCGGTGTCGCTTCCACCCCGTTCCAGATCTTCGCCGCTGGCATCTCCCGCGGTATGCAGGCCTTCGGTGTTGACGGCACGCTCGCTACCGTCTTTATGACCATGAACGTCTCCGCTCTGGCCCTGACCTCGCTCGACGCCGTCGCCCGCATCGCCCGCACTTCGTTCTCCGAGTTCTTTGCCCAGACCAACGACGCCCTGGCCATCGAGTCCAAGGCCGGCTACATGAAGGTCCTCGGCAACCCCTGGTTCGCCACGGTCGTCACCCTGCTTCCCGGTCTCGCCCTCGCTTTTGGTGGTTATGCCAACATCTGGCCGCTCTTTGGTGCTTCCAACCAGCTGCTCGGCGGCATGACCATGATCACCCTCGCCGTGTTCTGCAAGTGCACCGGCCGCAAGGGCTGGATGCTCTACGTGCCCGTCGTCTTCCTGCTCTGCTGCACCTTCACCTCGCTGGTCCAGAGCGCCATGGGCTGCATGGCCGCTGTCCAGGCTTACGGCTTCTTCGGCACCATCCCGGCTACCGCCACCACGGCCGCCGTCTCCGTCGCCGCCACCAAGGGCCTGCAGCTTGTCTTCGCTGTCCTGCTGATGGTCCTGGGCCTCATCGTCGCCGTCAACTGCCTCAAGGAGTTCTTCGGCAAGGAGGCTGGCTCCATGCCTGATGAGGAGCCCGAGTGGTCCGAGATGGGCAAGGCCGAGTACGGTCGCGCCGCTGCCGCCGAGGCTCCCGCTGACGCCGAGGCCGTCAAGGCCTAGTCGGTCGGACGGGTTGAATCTCCCATCCATTTGACTCGGAAAGACCGGGTCCGCGACTTCGCGGGCTCGGTCTTTTTTCATGCAAAAGTGGGTGACGCTCGAGTGTGCTCGAGTGTGCTCGAGTGTTCTCGCAGATGTTTTGCATGGATAAGGGCGCGCGTTGTACCATATAAACGTATATGTGTACATATGA
Source organism: uncultured Collinsella sp. (assembly GCA_928722055.1). GTDB lineage: Bacteria > Actinomycetota > Coriobacteriia > Coriobacteriales > Coriobacteriaceae > Collinsella. The sequence continues at coordinate 1,955,239 of CAKMWN010000002.1, read as the reverse complement.
AAGGGGCCCCGTGGCCAAGACGGTATATTCCGATAACCAAAATAATGTCGATGCCCTGGCTGAGCGTCTGAGCAGCCAGACATCGCTTTCTGCTGAGCGTGCCAAGCTGGTTGCCTACGACCTGCTTTGCCGCAAGGCACTCAAGATTAAGTCGAGCGCGCTGGCGCAGATTTTCCGCTCCGTCGATAAGGAATGTGACACCAAGGCGATGCGCGATGAGCTTATCGCGGCAAATATCGTGACCAAGATCGAGGGTAGCGGCATTAACGGGCGCCCGGCGTTCTATACCATCAATGCCGAGATCCGCGATGCCCAGGAGCAGCCTGCCGAGTCCGTCGAGGATTTTGTCGTCGAGGATTCCGCTGACGTGCCTGCTGTGGAAGAAACTGCTCCGCGTGAGCATGTCGATACCGATGAGTTGCTCGATGAGAACGTCGTGCGTGCCTTTACGGCCAAGGCAGGACGCGGCGGTTTTGGTGGGGGTGGCAAGCGCGATGCGCAGCGCCGCGCCCAGCAGGAGCGCTTCCGTCGCGCCGTTGCTCGAAAGGGCGAGACGGATGCCGAGACTGTTGAGACCGAGGTTGCTGCCGAGTCGCAGAAGCCCACGAAGGAGCAAAAGCCCGTGGAGGCCCAAGAGCCCAAGCGTCGTCGCGGTGCTCACTTTAAGGCTGCAGCGCAGGATGCCGCGCGTGAGGTTGAAGAGTCTTCTGAGGTTGCAGACGATGTTGAGGAGTCTGCCAAGAAGGCTCCGGGTTCGTGTCGTCCCGGCCGCGGTTTTGCGGGACGTGCGTATCCCGTAAAGCGTCAGGAGAAGGGCGAGTCGGTTTCGACCACCCAGGACGAGAAGGCCGTTGAGCCGGTGGCTCGCGAGCAAAAGCCTGTTGAGCCGCAGCTTGAGGTTGATGCCGAGGCCAAGGGCCAGCAGCCTACTGATGAGCAGACGGAGCAGAGCGCGTCGAGCAAGCCTCGCCGCCGTCGCCATCGTGGAGGCCGCAGTTCCCATGCCGAGACTGCAACCGAGAAGACCACGCCGCAGAACGAGGATGCGAAGGCCGAGGTTTCTTCGGGGCAGCCTAAGCGCCAGTCAGCGAAGGAGAGCAAGTCCGATCGTCCGCAGAAGCAGGCGTCTATGCCGAAGCGCGAGCGCAATTCCCAAGGCGATTCTAAGCGCAAGTCTCAGAAGAAGCCGGAGTCTGCCGCAGTAGATACTGCTGCCCGGCAGCCCGAGTCGGCCGCCCACGGCGAGGTCTCGGCGTTTGCCCTTGCCCGCGTTTTAGGCAGGCAGCTGCTCAAGGTTGTCCCCACGCCTATGGCGCTCTCCAAGATCAAGGAGCAGCAGACACAGATCGTAAAGGTCGAGGGCAAGGACGGCAAAAAGGCTCCGCAGCGCACTCAGCACAACGAGATGTCCAACCGCAAGATTGCCGAGGAAATCGCAATCATCCAGGCTTGGATCGAGCAGAACCGAGGTGCCGATACGCCGGTTGCCTCGCGCCGCCAGCGTGCCTACCAGATCTTTAACGACGAGAAGGCTTTTGACGGCAAGCACGGTGAGCGCCTGATCAGGCGTATGACCGAAAAGGGCATCAGCATGCAGGCGATCAAGGTCGCCCCCAATCGCCCCGTGCACTTTACGGGCTTCTTTACGCTGGGAGCCGACAAGCCGTTCATTATGGTCGAGAACCTGGACACCTACGACGAGATCGTCAAGCTGCTGCGTGGCCGCAAGCACGCCAAGCTCTTTGGCATCAAGGTGGGCGGCGTGATTTTTGGCGGCGGCTGCAAAGCGAGCGTCTCGCACGCACTGGATGATTATCTGGCCGAGATTGGCTATCGCTTTAACTACGTCTACTACGTGGGCGATATCGATCGCGAGGGCGCGCGCATCGTCGAGCAGGCTCGCAATGCCAATGTGGTTGAGATTCGCCTGCATGCCGGCATGTACCGCGCCATGCTCGCCGAGCATAAGCGTCGCGTGAAGGCCGGCGGAGAGTGCGAGCCCGCGGCTGCCAACCAGGGTGTGCCGCAGAACCTGGCAGCGACGATCAAGGATCTGCCCATGGTTACGCGCGTGCAGTTCCGCAACGTGCTGCGCGAGGGCGGGCGCATTCCGCAGGAGATTCTGATGACCGCAGACTATCGGGATGGCGACTCGGGAAGCTTCGACCGCATGCTCAACAACTAGGGCGTTCGGCCCCGGGAGAGTGGGGACACCGGCTTAGGTTTCCTGCTCTACAGTCCTGCTCACGACGGAGGCCACATTAAGTGGCCTCCTGTTCGTGCGGAACTCGCGATAAACCTAAGCCGGTGTCCCCACTCTCCCGGGGCCTGCGGCTACTTGGTTGTCGCATGCGGGTCGCTTTTCGGAACTGGGCTGATATTTTCTAGATGAAAGGCGCTCTTGGTCCTTATGGGCTTGGGGCGCCTGTCTTTTAAAGGTAGATTTTTGGGAGGCCGGCACTTGGAGACGTTCCTTTAGTGCCGGCACTTTAGGAACGTCTCCAAGTGCCGGCTGTGGGACGGAGGGATTCCGCGTCCGCCTTTTCGGCGGCCGCGCCCCGCTGCGTCGCTTCGCTCCTTGCGTGCTGCGCTGGAAAACGCTTCGCGTTTCCTCAGCTCCGCACCCTTGCGGGTTCTCGAATCCCTCCGCTTGCCCACAAGAAGGCGCCCTGGGCCGTTATGGGCTCAGGGCGCTCAATTTTAATGGCTGGGACGGAGGGATTCGAACCCCCAACAGCCGGCACCAAAAACCGGAGTTCTACCGTTGAACTACGTCCCAATGTGTGGTGTTGCCCAAAAGCAACTCGTTTAGTTTACCTAATCTGCGAGGGCATCGCAAACGCCATCGAGCAGGCGTACGGCGAGTGTCTGCGCGTCGCTGGCCGTGAAGGTGCCGTTGTAGCGCGTCATGCCCGTGAGCTCAATGCGAATGCGAGCCGGCTTCTGCTGCGCGGCGACATTGGCGGTGCGGATGCGCTGGGCCAGGTTGTGGCACTCGGCGAGGGCAATCGTGGCGCGCGGTGCGGCGTCGGCGGGCAGCTCGTCGCTTGCGATTTCGAGCACCAGGTCAACGTCGGTTGGGACCTCGGAGTCACAGAGCATCATGCCGCTGTTGTCGGTCGTTGCCGTGGCGATATTCCACATGCGCGACGCAACGCTGCGTGCGATGGGGTCCTCGCCGATAACGGCAATCTGGAAGCGCTCGAGCACGTTGGCGGCGCGAGCAAAACCGATGCGGGACTCGGCTTCGGTGACCGAGGGCTTGCCCTCCCACACATGGTGCAGGCGGTTGATGTAGGCGTAGGTGTCCTGGAAGGCCATGCCGTCGGCAAACAGGCCGACATTTTCCTGGAACTGCTGCAGGGCGGCCTCGGTATGCGGACCAAAGTAGCCGTCGTCTTCGCCACAGGCAAAGCCCAAAACGTTGAGAGCGCGCTGCAGGGCCTGCACATCGGCGCCATGGAAATTGGGCATGCGCAGATAGAGGGTGCGGTCGCCCAGTTTATACGAGGCGTCGACCAGAGCGCTCCAGCAGGGGATATCGACGGCACAGCCAGCGGCAAGGCCGCTATCGAGCCTAAAGGTGCCAACAGCCTGTTCGGTGGTGGTGCCAAAGCGCTTGTCGGCAACCTCGGTGTCATCGATTGTATAGCCGAGCTGCAGAAGGCGGGACTGGACGTCCTCGACGGCTGCTCCCTGCATGCCCGTTGTAATAGGTTCCATGAACGAACCCCTTTCGGCGTACCATTCGTACTATTTGAGCGTGTGTCGGATAGACAACGCAAAGGGATGCATAAACATGCACTCAACAGTGTAGCAAGTTGTACCCAAATACGCTGCTGACAGGTTTTATAACCCCCGCTAGTTAAGGCGCTCCACAAAGAAATCTGCCATGGAGAGGAACAGCTCGCGTGCATGCGGGTCGAGCGAAACGTCCTCGATGGCGGCCTTAGCTTTGGCGGTCAGGTCCAGTGCGTAGGCGTGGGCGTAATCGATAGAGCCAGTCTCCTGGAAGATTTCCACGGCGCGCGCGAGCTGCGCGGGGTCCTCGGTGCCCGAGGAGAGGATCGCTTCAATCTCGTCGTGATAGCGCTCATCGGAGAGGGCGTGTACGGCGACAAGCGTGCGCTTGCCCTCGGTGATGTCGGTGCGGAAGTCCTTGTTGGCGGCCTCCTTGGTACCGATCAAGTTGAGCAGATCATCTTGAATCTGGAAGGCAAGGCCCGTGTGCAGGCCAAAGGCGCGCAGCGCCTCAATTTGCTCCTCGCTGCCTCCGCCGATGATGGCTCCGGTGGCAAGCGGCGTGGCTCCGCTGTAGTACGCGGTCTTGTGCGTCGCCATGTCCAGGTAATCGTCGACCGAGATGTCGAAGCGCCCGTCGCGTACCCAACCCAGGTCGAGCGCCTGGCCCTCGATGGTACGAACGATCATCTCGGTGAGCTCGTGGAGCACGCGGAGTTTTACGTTGGGCTCCAGCGTGGGGTCGTCGAGAACCGTCTTGGTGACCATGGTAAGTGCCAGGTCGCCGCAGTTGATAGCAAGCCCCGTGCCCTCGGTGAGGTGCATGCAGGGCTTACCGCGGCGCAGCTGCCCGTTATCGGCGATGTCGTCGTGGATGAGCGCACCCGACTGGAAATGCTCGATGGCCGCCGCGGCGCTGCGGGCGCTCTCAAAGCTGCCGCCCACTGCGGTGGCGGCGAGCATGCAGATGAGCGGGCGGTGGCGCTTGCCGGCATTGGCGGTAAATGCCGAGAGCGGGGTATACAGGTAGCGCTCGATATCGGCAGAGGTCGCCTGTCCGTCAAAGAACGTGGCCAGATAGTCGTTGATCTGGTCAAAGTGCTGGGCTAAAAAGCTGGTAAACGGACTGGACACGGGTTCTCGCATTCTTTCTTAGGTTGCATCGTTGCGGTGTGCAGATACCATATTGCCACATTGGAGTTGCCGGCGCGTCTGTTTTGGCGATTTGGGGAAACGGGACGTGTGCGCGTGCCGGCTGCTTATATAAGCCTAAAGTGCTCGAGCGCCTTGACGACGCCATCTTTGTCGACCGAGTCGGTGATGTAGTCGGCGCGCTTTTTGAGATAGTCCGGCGCATTGCCCATGGCGATACCGACATCGACGGCGTTCATCAGCGAGACGTCATTGCTGGCGTCGCCGATGCCGTATACGGTTCCGTGGTGGGGATCGAGGGCGTCGAGTACAGACTGGATGCCCCCGCGCTTCGTGCATTCGCGGGGCGAGATTTCGGTTACCTCGAGTTCGAGCTCGTTAAAGCACAGCAGCGGCTCAAGTGCCTTATCTTGAGCGATGTGGTTGGCGAGCGATGTAGACATCAAGATCTTGTAGACACTGTAATGTTGCAGCTGCGTGACTGCGTCGCCCAGGGTGCGCGCGTATCCGGGGGCATCGGGGGCATCGGCACTCATGCGCACGACGCCGTTGAGGCCCTCAAAGCGGATGACCTCGCCCGATTGCTCAAGATAGGGGGCAAGATGCTGCAGCATGCTGGGCGTCATCGACAGATCGCGAATTGCGTGTCCGTTGATCTCGGCGTAACCGCCCGCAAGACAGACGATGCCGGTCCAGGGCAGCTCAAGAAGTTTGGGGTGGATGCAGCTGAGGGTGCGCCCCGTGCAGATAAAGGCCATGTTGCCGTTGGCGACAAACTCGCGGATTGCCTGCGAAACCGCCTCGTTGGGATAGGGGGAGAGGTCCCGCTCGTCTTCGGGAAGGTCTTGGGCGAGCCTGGGGTCTTGCCAGGCGAGCGTTCCGTCGATATCGAAGAAGCAGATATCGCCGCGCTTATGGGCTGCGCTGGCGGCAGGGGAGGCCGAGGTGGTGGGCACAAATTCCGGCTCGAGGCCCATGATCTGGTCAAAATGCTCTTTAACGCGGGGAACGGAGATGCCGATGACCACCTGGGCGGTCTTGCCGGTAATGATGAGGCCCTTGGCGCCCACCGCGACAAACGACGCGTTATCTGCAACGATGGAAGGGTCTGCGACCTCGACGCGCAGGCGCGTGGCGCAGTTGGTTGCGCCCACGATATTGCCAACGCCACCTAAAAGCTGAATTACCCGCTCAGCGAGGACGTGATCTTGATCGGATCGACTATCGACCTCGTCATTGGGGGATTGCTCTTTGGCAAAGTCGCTTCCCGTTAAACAATCGATTGCCGCGCGATTGGCAACATGATCCTCGCGGCCCGGTGTCTTAAGGTCATAGACCAAGATGAGTGCTCGAAAACTAACAAAAAAGATGAGGCTAAAGGCAAGGCCGATACCGAGCGCCAAAAGATAGGCACCGGCATGCGTGCGCATGAGCGGAATAAAGTTGAAGGCTGCCATCTCCATGAGGCCGCCCGAGAAGATGCCGACGATGCCAAAGAGATTCATGGTTGTGGCAAGGCAAGACGATAAGACGGCGTAGAGCAAAAAGAGCCCGGGGTGGGTGAACATAAAGAGAAACTCGAGTGGCTCGGTAACGCCGCAAACCACCGAGGCGACGATGGCGGGCAAAAGGATGACCTTAAGGCCGGCGCGGCGCTCTGGTTTTGCGGTGGAGTAGAACGCGGCTGCGATGGCGGGAAGGCCAAAGAGCTTGACCCAGCCGGTGGCGGTAAAACCGGCCCACGGCGCAAGTTCATTAAGGGGGCGCGTGCTATGGGAGAGGATGGGGAGCAAGCTGCTCCACGTGGCGTAGATGCCGTCGTTAATGACCAGGTTGTCGTAGTAGATCGGCATGTAGAGCAGGTGGTGCAGCCCCATGGGCTCGAGCGCTCGCTCCAAAAGCACAAAGATGCCCACGCCAAAGGGGCCGACGCTCGTAAGTGCATGGCGCAGCGTTTCGGTCATTGCGTATACGGAGGGCACGATGGCGGCCGAGATAGCGGCAAGGGCAAACACGGCAAAAAAGCTGATGAGGTAGACCAGCGAGGAGCCCGAGAAGGTGCCGAGCCAATCGGGAACCTTGGCATCGTAGAAGCGGTCATGGATGGCAACGACGGTTGCCGATACCGCCAGCGGGCCGATAATGCCGGTGTCGAGCGTCTTGATGCCGTCGATGACGGTGATACCGCTGGCGGAGGTCAAAGATGACGGGTACTCAAGTCCAAGGTTGTCTCCGCTCAGCTTAATGATCTCGCTCAAAAAGAAGCAGTAGGCAAAATAGGCGACGAGAGCCTCGAGACAGCAACGAGCCGGTTGTTTTTGGGCAAGACCGATGGGCAGCGCTACGGCAAAAAGGAGCGGGAGGCGTTTAAAGACCGTCCACGAGCCGCGCTGGATGATGGTCCAAAAAACGTACCAAGGGGTTCCGTATACGGCGAGATCGCCGACGATGTCCGCAGTCGTTGCGAGAGCGGAGACGCCGACCATGAGGCCTGATATAGAAAACAGCATGGCGGGCGCGAACATTGCCCCGCCAAAGCGTTGGATTTTTTGCAGCATGTTCTGCCTTCCGAATATCGAGGCGCGTTGCGCGTGGGGAAACGTTTAAACAATGGATTCATTGTAGAGGACCAGACGATTGTCGTACCGGCAGTTTTGAGCGAAACCGATTTGGGCATGACAGAAACCGTCAACGGTTAAATCCTGTCGCTTTACCGATATTCGGTTTAAACAACTTTAAGAAATGCTATCGTGCCTAGCCGGAAATGAATAATGTAGAGGTGAAACAATGCCAAAAGCGATATACGAAGGAATCTACCGAGAAATACGCTCGCGCATCATTAATGGGACCTATGCGTTTCAGGAGATGCTGCCAACCGAAGCCGAGCTGACCGCGGAATTTGGCTGCACGCGCAATACCGTCCGCCGCGCTTTGAGCATGCTGGCCGACGGGATGTTTGTGCAGCCCATACACGGCAAGGGCGTGCGCGTTATTTGGCTTAAGGGCGAAACCGACATGTTGGGCGCACTCGAAGAGGTTGAGTCGTTTGGCGAGTTTGCAAAGCGCAACAATGCCGTTGCATCGACGGACGTTAAGTCTTTCGAACATCTGGTTTGCACCGAGCAACTCTCTCGTCACCTGGGCTTTAAGGTGGGCGAGGAGTTGATTCGCGTAGTGCGTGTCCGAAGCCTCAACGGCAACGCGCGCCAAGTGGACCATGGCTATTTTTTGGCGTCGATCGCCAAGGGCCTGACTCCCGAGATCGCGGCAGATTCTATTTACGGCTATCTGGAGCACAAGCGCGGTGTCAAAGTGATGGCGAGCCGTCGTACGGTGAGTGTCGAGCTCGCCAACGATGAGGACTGCAGCTATCTTGACCTCGGCAAATACAACTGCGTTGCCGTCATGGAGAGTCAGTCGTACACCTCGGATGGCATCTTGTTTGAGGTGACGCACACTCGCACACACCCCGAGATCTTCCATTACCGCGTCAATTCCAAGCGATAGCCGGCTAGCTCGCAGCCTGACGAGACTCATGGCCTCAAAGAGAAAACGCCCGGTCAAACCGACGGTACATCGGCTTGACCGGGCGTTTTCTCTGCATTAGATAACAAATAATTGTTTATACAAAACTTGTCAAGTATCAAGTTGAAATTACCGTTCACCGAAGTTTTTCTACCGCTCTAGTAATACTTGTTCAAACAACTAGCCAAATAGCGTATCGTTCAAATCAGCAAAAGGGGCAAAGTCCCCGAGCCAATCTCCGAAGGCGGCGGCAAAGGGTGCCGCCACGGTGTGAAAGGGTGGATTGTAATGAAGAACGAAATGAGCAGAAGGCAGTTCCTGGGCTTTGCTGGTTCCGCGGCTGCAGTTCTTGGTCTGGGCCTCGTGGGTTGCGGTGGTTCTGCCGGCTCCGGCTCCTCTGCTTCTGGTGACGCTGCCGAGGTCTACTTCCTCCAATTCAAGCCCGAGGTCGACAAGGAGTGGAAGGAGATCGCCAAGGCCTATAAGAAGGAGAAGGGCGTCGAGGTCAAGATCGTGACCGCCGCTTCCAACACCTACGAGGAGAAGCTTAAGTCCGAGATGTCCAAGAGCTCCGCTCCGACCCTGTTCCAGGTCAACGGCCCCACCGGTCTTAAGAACTGGAAGGATTACTGCGCCGACCTGTCCGATACCAAGCTCCGCGGTGAGCTCATTGACGACTCCCTGGCTCTGCAGTCCGACGGCAAGGATGTGTGCATCGACTGGGTCCAGGAGAGCTTCGGCATCATCTACAACAAGCAGCTGCTCGAGAAGGCTGGCTACAAGGCCGAGGACATCAACTCCTTCGACAAGCTGAAGGCTTGTGCCGATGACATCCAGGCCCGCAAGGACGAGCTTGGTGTCGAGGGTGCCTTCACTTCCGCCGGCATGGACGACTCCTCCAGCTGGCGCTACACCACCCACCTTGCCAACATGCCGCTCTACTACGAGTTTGAGAAGGAGCACAACCAGGAGGACGACGAGATCAAGGGTGAGTTCCTCGACAACTACAAGCAGATCTTCGACCTGTACATCACCGACTCCACCTGCGATCCTTCGCAGCTTGCTTCCAAGACCGGCGACGACGCCACCAACGAGTTCGCAACCGGCAAGGCCGTCTTCTACCAGAACGGCTCTTGGGCCTACTCTGACCTCGTCAAGGCCGGCATGACCGACGATCAGATTGGCATGATGCCGATCTACATCGGTGTTGACGGCGAGGAGAACCAGGGCCTGTGCTCCGGCGGCGAGAACTACTGGTGCGTCAGTTCCCAGGCTTCCGAGGATGCCCAGAAGGCCACCGAGGACTTCATGTATTGGTGCGTCACCGCTGACACCCCGACCAGCATCATCGCCGACAAGATGGGTCTGACCGCTCCGTTCAAGAGCGCCAAGGAGACTACCAACGTCTTCTCGCAGCAGGCCGTTGCCATGGCCAAGGACGGCAAGAAGACCGTCGCTTGGGACTTCGTCTACATTCCCTCCGAGGAGTGGAAGAAGAACCTCAAGCAGGCTCTGATTGCCTACGCTGCCGATAACACCAAGTGGGACGGCGTCAAGAACGCCTTCGTCGATGGCTGGAAGACCGAGAAGGCTGCTTCCGAGTAAGTAGTTGCTGCCCAAGCTATCTGATTAGCGACAGGGGGCGGGCAGACGTTGGTTTGCCCGCCCCCTGCATATTGAAAGGACCCTTCTATGGGCAAAGCACTCAAGCGCTGGTGGCCGCTCTTTATGCTGCCCACGTGCCTGGCGTTTATGATCGGGTTCGTGATCCCCTTTATCCAGGGCTTCTATCTCTCGTTCTGCCAGTTTATTACCATCAACAATACGCACTTTGTCGGTATCGAGAACTACGTGCGCGCACTGTCCGATCCGCAGTTTGCCACGTCGTTCTTCTCTACCGTGGCGTTTGCCTTCCTGTCGACGGTGCTCATCAACGTGATCGCCCTGGCCATTGCGCAGGCGCTCACCCGCAAGGCGCTCAAAGGCACCAACATCTTCCGTACGATCTTCTTTATGCCTAATCTGATCGGCGGCATCGTGCTGGGCTACATCTGGCAGATTCTGATCAACTGCCTACTCTCCAACGTGGGCGCCCAGCTCATTGCCCTTAACTCTGCTGCTGGCTTCTGGGGCCTTATCATCCTGACCCTGTGGCAGCAGGTCGGCTACATGATGATCATCTACATCGCTGGTCTGCAGTCCATTCCGTCCGACTACATCGAGGCCGCCAAGGTCGACGGTGCCACGGCATGGCAGACGTTTTGGAAGGTTAAGATCCCTAACCTGATGCCGACCATCACCATCTGCCTGTTCCTGTCCATCACCAACGGCTTTAAGCTGTTCGACCAGAACCTCGCCCTTACCGGCGGCGCCCCCGCGCACTCCACCGAGATGCTCGCCCTGAACATCTACAACACGTTCTATTCGCGTGCCGGTATCGCATGGCAGGGCATTGGTCAGGCCAAGGCGGTTATCTTCTGCATCCTGGTCGTGGCCATCTCCATGATCCAGCTTAAGGCCACGAGGTCCAAGGAGGTGCAGCAGTAATGAAACGCGATAAGGTTATCAACCGCGCGCTCTCGATTTTCTTTACGATCCTGTCGCTCGCGTGGATCTACCCCGTGTTCATGATTGCGCTTAATTCTTTTAAGAAAGCGACCGCAATCAGCACCACCACGGCATTCGATCTGCTCACGCCCGAGACGTTCAACGGCCTCGCAAACTACATGCACGCCCTTAACGAGCAGGGCTTTGCCTCGGCATTTATGTACTCGCTCATCATCACGGTCACGTCGGTCGTGCTGATTCTGGTGTGCTGCTCCATGTGTGCTTGGTACGTAGTGCGCGTCAACAACAAGATCTCGAACTTCTTCTATTACCTGTTCGTCTTCTCGATGGTCGTGCCCTTCCAGATGCTCATGTTCACGCTGTCCAATTTGGCGGACCGCATCGGCTTCAACACGCCGTTCAACATCTGCTTTATCTATCTGGGCTTTGGCGCGGGCCTGGCGGTCTTTATGTTCGCCGGCTTTGTAAAGAACATTCCGCTCGAGATCGAAGAGGCGGCCATGATCGACGGCTGCAACCCGGTCCAGGTGTTCTTTAAGATCGTCCTTCCCATCATGAAGCCCACCTATCTTTCGGTCGGCATCCTCGAGACCATGTGGGTCTGGAACGACTATCTGCTGCCCTACCTTACGCTCGACTCCACCAAGTACAAGACCATTCCTATCTTGATCCAGTACTTCCGCGGCGGCTACGGCCACGTCGAGCTCGGCCCCATGATGGCCTGCATCATGATGGTCGTTATCCCCATCGTTATCATGTACATCCTCTGTCAGAAGTACATCATCGACGGCGTGGTGGCAGGTGCCGTCAAGGGCTGATGCCGTAACTGTTTTGCAAGTTTCTGCGGCGCCCTCAACATGGCGCCGCATATCGAAAGGTAAAGACATGGCCGAGATCGTTCTCAAGCATGTTCAGAAGGTGTATCCCAACACCGAGTCCAAAAAGAAGGGCTTCTTTGGCAAAAAGAAGAAGACCGAGGAGAAGAAGCACAACCTCAAGGTTACCGAGGACGGTGTGCTCGCTGTAGAGGACTTCAACCTCACCGTTCACGACCAGGAGTTCGTCGTCCTCGTTGGCCCCTCTGGCTGCGGTAAGTCCACGACGATGCGCATGGTCGCCGGCCTGGAGGACATTACCTCGGGCGATGTGCTCATCGACGGCAAGCGTGTCAACGACGTGGCGCCCAAGGACCGCGACATCGCCATGGTGTTCCAGAGCTACGCTCTGTACCCCAATATGACGGTGTACGAGAACATGGCATTTACGCTCGAGCTCAAGAAGGTTCCCAAGGACGAGATCGACCGCAAGGTTCGCTCTGCTGCCGAGATTCTGGGCATTACCGAGTACCTCGACCGTAAGCCCAAGGCGCTCTCCGGCGGCCAGCGCCAGCGTGTCGCTATCGGCCGCGCCATCGTGCGTGACCCCAAGGTCTTCCTGATGGACGAGCCGCTGTCCAACCTGGACGCCAAGCTTCGTAACCAGATGCGTGCCGAGCTCATTAAGCTGCGCCACGAGATCAAGGGCACGTTCATTTATGTTACTCACGACCAGACCGAGGCCATGACCCTTGGCGACCGTATCGTGGTCATGAAGGACGGCGTCGTCCAGCAGATCGCCACGCCGCAGGAGGTCTTCAACCATCCCGCGAACATCTTCGTCGCCGGCTTCATCGGCGTGCCGCAGATGAACTTCTTCGATGCCCAGCTGGTGCGCTCGGGCAACGGCTTTACCGTCAAGACCGAGGATATGAACGTGGCGCTCGCCCCCGAGACTTGCGCTCAGCTTGCCCTCAACTGGGACGGCGGCGACGTGAAGGAGATTACGGCCGGCGTGCGTCCCGAGCAGATCCTGCTTGCCGACAAGGGCGAGGAGGGCGCGCTCCAGGGTACCGTCGAGGTGACCGAGCTCATGGGCTCGACCGAGCATGTCCACGTGACCGCTCCCGATGGCCAGTTCGTCCTGATCATTCCCGTTGTCGACCTCGAGGCCAAGGGCGCGCTCAAGGCGGGCGACCCCATCTGGTTCAAGTTCGAGAAGAACGCGACCCACCTCTTCGATAAGGTCTCTGGCAAGAACCTTATCTAGGCCTGGTGCATCCGGGCCCTCCCTTTGGGCGACTGCGGTATTGCCATCCTTTTGCCGCGGTCACATATAAGGCTCCCCTCCCGTCCACTGGGCGAGAGGGGAGCCTTTCTTTGTGTTGGGATTGTCTGACCGGTCGTTTGTCTCGATCTGTAACGGGTAGGGCCGATTTCGGACGTTAGATGTTACAGATTGAGATAAACCCAAGGGGAGGGGCCGGTATGTCTCAATCTGTAACAGCTGGGGCCGTTTTTACCGAGTAGCTGTTACAGATCGAGATTCTTCGGTCGAGTCGGGTCACAGGATAACGTGCGGGCACAAAAAACGGAGCCGTGTTGCCACGACTCCGTTTCTCAAGAGGATGGGTAAGGGAAGTGAAATTAGTTCAGGTGCCAGATCTCGTCGTTGTACTGGGAGATGGTGCGGTCGGACGAGAAGGTGCCGGCGTTGGCGATATTGATGAGCGTCTTGCGCATCCAGGCGTCCTGGTCCTCGTAGTCGGCCAGCACGCGCTCCTTGGTCTGGATGTACTCCTCAATGTCGAGCAGGGCCATAAACCAGTCCTTGCCCTTAATGTCGTCGTGCAGGCGCTGCAGGCGCTCGGCATTGCCGGTCGCCATAAAGGCCGGGTTGGTGATGAAGTCCACCAGCAGTTTAATGCCGGGCTTGCGGTAGAGCATACCGGCGTCATAGGTGCCGTTGGCATAGAGCTGCTCGACCTGTTTGGAAGAGGCGCCAAAGGTATAGATGTTCTCGTCGCCCACGAGCTCGGCAATCTCCACGTTGGCACCGTCGAGCGTGCACAGGGTTAGGGCGCCGTTGAGCATGAACTTCATGTTGGAGGTGCCGCTCGCCTCCTTGGAGGCCAGGCTGATCTGCTCGGAGATGTCAGCGGCGGGGATCACGCGCTCGGCGGCGGTGACGTTGTAGTTCTCGATCATGACAACCTGCAGGTAGGGAGCCACGTCGGGGTCGTTTGCAATCCACTGCGACAGCGTCAAGATCAGATGGATGATGTCCTGCGCGATAGTGTAGGCAGGCGCCGCCTTGCCGCCAAAGATGATGGTGACGGGGTGCTTAGGTCTGTTGCCGTTCTTGATATCGAGGTACTTCCAGATGATGTAGAGCGCGAGCATCTGCTGGCGCTTGTACTCGTGGATGCGCTTGACCTGGACGTCGATGATGGCGTTGGAGGGAATGGTCACGCCCTGCTCGAGCGCCATGAACTGGCGCATGATGGCCTTGGCCTCGACCTTGGTGGCGGCCAGGCGCTCAAGAACGTCCTTGTCGTCGGCGAACTTGGCGAGTTTGCTCAGATCGCCGGTGCTGCGCCAGTCGGTGCCGATCACATCGTCGAGCAGGCTGGCGAGCGCGGGGTTGGCCCCATGGATCCAGCGGCGGAAGGTGATGCCGTTGGTCTTGTTGGAGAACTTCTCGGGATAGATTTCGTAGAACGGATGAAGCTCGGTGTCCTCCAGGATCTTGGTGTGGAGGGCGGCTACGCCGTTGATGGAGAAGCCAAAGTGGATGTCCATGTGGGCCATGTGGACGGTATCGTGTTTGTCGATGATGGCGACGCGCGGGTCATCGTGCTCGGCCTTCGCGATCTCATCGAGCTTGACGATAATGTCGGCGATGGCAGGGGAGACCTTCTGTAGGCTGGCGAGCGGCCACTTCTCGAGCGCCTCGGCAAGAATCGTGTGGTTAGTGTAGGCGACCATGGAGCGTACGATGGTCACGGCCTCGTCAAACTCGATGCCATGCTCGGTGGTGAGCAAGCGAATGAGCTCGGGAATGACCATGGTGGGGTGCGTGTCGTTGATCTGGACAACGGCGTAATCGGCCAGATCGTGCAGGTTGCTGCCGCGCTCGACGGCCTCGTCGATCAGGAGCTGGGCGGCGTTGCTCACCATGAAGTACTCCTGATAGATGCGAAGTAGGCGGCCCTGCTCGTCGGAATCGTCGGGGTAGAGGAACAAGGTGAGGTTCTTGGCGATCTCGGTCTTGTCGAAGTCGATGGAGCTGCCGGGGACCAGGCCGTCGTCGACGCTCGCCAGGTCGAACAGGCGCAGGCGGTTCTTGGTGGGCTGGCCGTAACCGGGCACATCGATGTTGACGAGCTTGGAGGTAACGGCAAAATCGCCGAACTCGACGGTGTAGGAGCGGTCATCGTCGACTAGGATGTCCTGCTCACCGAGCCACTCGTCGGGGACGGCCTTCTGCTGGTTGTCGACAAAGCGCTGACGGAACAGACCGTAGTGATAGTTGAGGCCCACGCCATCGCCGGTCAAGCCCAGCGTGGCGATGGAATCCAGGAAGCATGCGGCCAAGCGGCCCAGGCCGCCGTTGCCGAGTGACGGCTCGACCTCGAATTCCTCGATCTTGTTGAGGTCGTGGCCTGCGGCGGTGAGCTGGTCCTTAACCTCGTCGTAGATGCCGAGGTCGATCATGTTGTTGATGAGCAGCTTGCCGATCAAAAATTCGGCGGAAATGTAATAGAGCTTTTTCTTGCCGTTGTTGAGCGGGCAGGTGGCAGAGCGCTCCTGCACGAGTTTGACCAGCAGCTTGTAAATGCGACGGTCGTCGAGCTGCTCGAGCGAGGTGCCAAAAGACTGCTCGGCGAGTTCCGTGAGGTTAATTTGGGGCATGTTTTCTCCTATGATGGGTTGTTTCATGTCTGCAATTCATAAGAAGCCCGCGCGAGGGGATTGGGGTGGCCTCGCGCGGGAAAAGCAAGCGCGTCCGCACGGTGGGGAGGGGCCGGGCGCGGTAGCTCCTATTGAGGAAGCTTGATTTCGGCTTCCGACGGGATGCGGAAGTAGGTCTCGGTCCAGTCGGTGAGTTTGTGCTCGAGCTCGCGGGTGATGGCGCCGTCGAGCATGCGCCAGGTCCAGTTGCCGCCCAGCGTGGCAGGGGTGTTGATGCGCGCCTCGTTGCCCAAGTTGAGCAGGTCCTGCATGGTGTAGATGCACGTGTCACTCACGCTGGCGGCGATGGTGCGATTGAGTGCATCTGCCATGGGTTCGCCGGCCTGCTGATGGGTGTACAGGGCTGCCTGCTCGCGTTGACGCGGGGTGGCCGTTCCCTCAAACCAACCGCGCGCCGTCTCGTTGTCGTGGGTGCCCACATAGGCGACGGTGTTGGCGATGTAGTTATGCGGCAGGTAGTACGAGTCGGTACCCTCAAAGGCAAACTGCAGGATCTTCATGCCGGGGAAGCCCGAGTTGTCGCGCATGTCGATGACGCCGGGGGTGAGGAAGCCCAGGTCCTCGGCGATGATGGGCAGCGTGCCGAGCTTTTCCTCGAGCGTCTTGAAGAACTTGAGGCCGGGGCCCTGCGTCCACGAACCGTAGGACGAATCGGGCGAGGAGAACGGCACCTCCCAATAGGCCTCGAAGCCGCGGAAGTGATCCAGGCGGATGACGTCGTACATGTCGAGGGCGGCGCGAATGCGGCCCTCCCACCAGGAGAAGCCATCGGACTCCATAGCGTCCCAGTCGTAGATGGGGTTGCCCCAGTACTGGCCGGTGGCCGAGAACTGGTCGGGCGGCGTGCCGGCGACGCTCACGGGATTGCCGGCGGCGTCGATCTTAAAGAGCTCAGGCGTCGCCCACATCTCGACGGAGTCACGCGAGACATAGATGGGCAGGTCGCCGATGATGAGAATGTCGCGCTCGTTGGCATAGGCCTTGAGGCGGTTCCACTGGCGATCGAAGAAGTACTGCGTCATCTGGTGGTAGAGCATACGCGCCGGATGGTCGGCGCAGACCTTGGCGGAAGCCTCACCGCGGGTGCGGAGCTCCGCGGGCCACTCCCAAAACGCCTTGAGACCGCACTCCTCTTTGACGGTCATGAACTCACAGTAGGGGATGAGCCAGTCCTCGTTGGCTTGGATAAAGTCATCGAAATCGGCCGGCTTGTCGGCAGCAAAGCGCTCGGCGGCGCGGTCGAGAATCTGACGGCGGCCGCCAAAGATGGCACCGTAGTCGACGTTACTGGGGTCAGAACCCAGGTACACGCCATCGATATCGCGCTGCTCTAGATACCCTGCCTCGATAAGCTCGGCAAAGTCGATAAAGTTGGGGTTGCCTGCGTGGGCCGAGAACGACTGATAGGGCGAATCGCCATAGCTGGTCGTCGTAAGGGGCAGAATCTGCCAGTAATGTTGTTTGCACGAGGCGAGAAAATCGACGAAGTCGTAGGCATTCCAGCCAAAGCCGCCGATTCCGTATGGTCCGGGCAGAGATGAGACGGGCATGAGGACGCCGCTTGCACGCTCCATGAATGCGCTCACCAACCTTCTTGTTGTGGGGTCGGCCTGCCGATGGGTGTGCAGTCCGCCTCCGATGTTCTGATTCGATACGCCTATTGTAAAACATGTTGTTTAAACATGTACAGGTAAGATAAAAAAGTTGGTCGATTTTCGGCGAATGGTTACATGCCATGAAAAAGCCCCGACCTCACAACGTGAGATCGGGGCAAGAGCGGTATGTAGGTTTTTGCTACTCGGCGTCGGCGAAGCCGTTGGGGTTGTGGCTCTGCCAGTTCCAGCTATCGCGGCACATGTCCGCGATGTCGTACTGGGCCTTCCAGCCCATCATGCGCTCGGCCTTGGAGGCATCGCACCAGTTGGCAGCGATGTCGCCGGCGCGGCGCTCGCGGATCACGTAAGGCAGCTCCTTGCCACAAGCCTTGGAGAAGGCGGCGACGACCTCGAGTACCGAGGTGCCGGTGCCGGTGCCCAAGTTAAAGATCTCGACGCCGGTCTTGCCGTTCATCCAGTTAAGGGCGGCAACGTGACCAGAGGCCAGATCGCACACGTGGATGTAGTCGCGCACGCCGGTGCCGTCGGGGGTGGGGTAGTCGTTGCCAAAGACCTGAACGGCCTCGAGCTTGCCCACGGCGACCTGGGCGACATAGGGCACCAAGTTGTTGGGGATGCCCTTGGGGTCCTCGCCGATCAGGCCCGACGGATGAGCGCCAATGGGGTTGAAGTAACGGAGCAGCACGACGTCCCACTCGGGGTCGGCGGTGTGGACGTCCATAAGGATCTGCTCGATCATCCACTTGGTCCAACCATAGGGGTTGGTCGCGGGCTTCTTAGGATCCTCCTCGGTGACGGGCGGGTTGTCCGGGTCGCCGTAGACGGTCGAGGAGCTCGAGAAGATGATGGACTTGCAGCCATGGTTGCGCATGACGTCGATGAGCACCAGGGTGTTCTCGATGTTGTTGTGGTAGTACTCGACGGGCTTGCTCACTGACTCGCCGACGGCCTTAAAGCCGGCAAAGTGGATGACGCGGTCGATCTGATGGGTATCGAAGATCTTGTTCATCGCATCGCGGTCGAGCACGTTGGCCTCGTAGAAGGTGAGGTTCTTGGCGGCCTCGTCGCCCACGATGGTCTTGACGCGGTCGACGGCGACGGCGCTGGAGTTGGAAAGATCATCGACGATGACGACCTGGTAGCCACCCTCGAGCAGCTGAACGACGGTGTGCGAGCCGATAAAGCCGGCGCCACCGGTAACGAGGACGCAGGTGTCTTTGGGGTCGAGTGCTTTGGACATGTAGTCTCCTATCGAATCAGGAACACTTCTTCAGGGGAGTATAGCGCAGGCAGGGACGCCCAAATCGTGCGCTGTAGGAAAAGCGGAGGATTGTGCCAACGTACTCATAGAAGAGCTTGCGTACGCATAACCTGATCTTTGACATTTGCTTACGAGCCGCTGACCTTGTAGTTTCCTGCCGTTCGTGGAAATCGTTGGGACGCGCCATATGTACGCTAATATGTATGAGTTGAGCGACATATAAATAAACATGTAACGGAGTACATATGTCACCAAACAGCGATTCCATCCTTTCCCAGGAGCTCTCGCGCCGCACTGCCCTCAAGGCCCTGTTCGGCGCCGCTTCTGCGGCAGTTCTTTTTGGCCTGCCCGCTCGCGCCCATGCGGCGGAGGCTTCCAAAGAAACAACCGATAAACTGAATGCCGCCCAGGCCCAGCTCGACGAGGTTCAGGCCCAGCTCGACAGCATCGCAAATGAGTATGCGGCGCTGGCCAACAAGAATGCCCAGACCCTCAACGACATCGAGAATGTCCAGGGCAAGATTGACGACACGCAGGCCCAGATCGATGAAAAGAAGGCCGAGCTCAAGAAGAAGCGCAACGACCTTTCCGATCGCGTGGCCGCCAGCTACAAGTCCGGCGGCACGAACATCCTGTCGCTGCTGCTGGCCTCTGGCTCGTTTGAGGAACTCGTCGCTAATGCGCACTATGTTGAGAAGATCAACAAGAGCGACCGCGACGCCATCGAGGACATTCAGACCATCCAGGAAGAGCTCGATGCGCAAAAGACCGAGCTTGAGTCGCAGAAAGCCGACTTAGAGAAGCTCAAGGACCAGCAGACGGCTCAGATGCAGGATATGCAGGCCAAGCAGCAAGAAGTCCAGACCGTGCTGAACGGTCTTTCCGACGACGTCAAGGAGCTCATGGCTCAGCGCGATTCCGAGATCCTCGCTGCCGCCCAGGCCGAGGAGGCTGCTAGGAAGGCTGCCGCTGCCGCGGCTGCCGCGAACAAGAACAATTCCTACTCGGGTGGTTCAAGCTCGGGTGGCGGATCGTATGCGCCCGGAACCCCGCAACAGAATGCCGGCTCGGGCAAACAGCAGGCCGTCGTCAACGCGTGCTACTCCACGCCTTCGCCGGGTCAGAACTGGTGCGCGGCGTGGGTTACCAATGTCTTCCGTAACGCCGGCGTTGGCTACTTTGGCGGTAACGCGTGCGATATGTTTAACGCATGGTGCTATAGCTCCGACCGCTCGGCGCTGCAGGTGGGCATGATCGTGGCCGACTCATCGCATAGCGGCACCGGCATGCCGGGTCTGATCTATGGCCACGTGGGCATCTATGTTGGCGGCGGCATCGTCATGAGCAATGAGGGCGCCATTACGTCTAAGTCGCTTGATTCGTTTATTAGCTTCTATGGCACTGGCTCTGGCGTGCGTTGGGGCTGGCTCGGCGGTATTGCGCTGTCGTAAAGCCGACGGGGCCGCGTGCCCGCCCGCAATATATTTGATTGCCTGCTCGGGCAGTCCTGCGCAAGACGAAGGCCACATTAAGTGGCCTTCTTTGCGTGCGGAACTCGCGATCAATCAAATATATTGCGGGCGGGCACGCGGCCCTCTCGGGTTCGGGGCGCGACACACCGGACTGGGTTATCTGAATAAATATGGCGAAGGCCCCTTTCGGGGCCTTCTTTGTTAAAGGAATTCGCCTACTCGGTGGACTTCGGGTTCTAGGTCTACGTCGAACTGCTCTTTGACTTTGGCTTGGATGTCGCGGATGAGTTCGTCGACGTCGGCGGCGGTGGCGTGGTCGGCGTTGACGATAAAGCCGCAGTGCTTTTCGCTTACCTGCGCGCCGCCAACGGCGTGTCCTCGCAGGCCGGCATCCATGATGAGCTTGCCGGCAAAGTAGCCCTCGGGGCGCTTGAAGGTGGAGCCGGCACTCGGCATGTCGAGCGGCTGCTTGTCCTCGCGGCGCTGGCGGTAGTCGTCCATGTCGGCCTTGATCATCGCGGCGTTGCCTGGTGCGAGGTTGAAGGTGGCAGAAAGAACGATAAAGCCGTCGTCGGCGATGCGGCTCTTGCGATAGCCCAGGTTGAGTTCGTCGACATCGAACTCGATGATGTTGCCGCTACCGCGGGTGCCGTCGTCGAGCTGGCGAGCGGGTTTGTAGACGCGCACGGACTCCAGCACATCGGCCATGCAGGCACCGTAGGCACCGGCGTTCATGTAGCAGGCGCCGCCGACCGATCCGGGGATGCCCGAGATGGGCTCCATGCCGGTGAGACCGGCCTCGGCTGCCGCAGCGGCGACATCGGAAAGTAAGGCGCCGGCTGCCGCCGTGACGTGCGTGCCGTCGACCGTAATGTCGGAGAGGCCTTCGCCCAGCGCCACGACGACGCCGCGGATGCCCTTGTCGCCGACGAGCAGGTCGGAGCCGTTGCCCACGATGGTGAGGGGCAGATCGCAGCGATAGCAGGTATCGAGCGTGGCGACGAGGCCCTGCTCGGTATCGGGCGTGACAAAGACGTCGGCCGGGCCGCCGATCTTAAACGTGGTGTGCTCGCGCATGGGCTCGCTCATCAGCACGTTGTCCTCGCCGGCAACGCCAGCAAGCGCGCACAGCAGGTCCTCGTTAAAAAAGTCGTTCTCGTGCATACGAATATCCGCCTTTTGGTGGTCGTTGTCATCAATCGATTGCAATATACCCCACCTGGACGGATTTGGTGCGCTGGCGGCGATAAAACAGCCGTCTACCGGATTGGTAAAGTGTTTATCACCGAGGTAGAGGGGTAGTCGCTATACTTTCAAGAGATTGCGCGTAAACCCGGAAGGAGCGAGATGGCCAACAAAGTCACCCTCAAGCAGATCGCCCAGGAGGTGGGGCTTTCCCCCTCGTCGGTCTCGCTTGTGCTCAATAATCGGCCCTGTCGCATCTCGGAAGAAAACCGCAAACTCATCAAGGAGGTCGCGGCGCGCAACCACTATGTTCCTAACCAGATTGCGCGTAGTTTGGTCATGCGCGAGTCGCGCACGCTGGGCCTTATCGTCCCTAACATCGAGAGCCGCTTTTTTGCCTCGCTCGCCGGTAGCCTGGAAAAGCGCTGCCGCGAGGATGGCTATGCGCTCTTCATTACCAGCTCGGGTGGAAGCGCCGATGACGATCTGGAGCTGCTGCGCCAGCTGGTGACGCGCGGCGTTGATGGCGTCTTCCTGGTCGTGGGCGACGAGTTCTCCGACGACCGTGCCCTGCGCGAAGAAGTCAGCCACCTGCCCATCCCGGCCGTAATGGTCGACCGTGCCATTGAAGGGCTCGAGTGCGACAAGGTGATGTTCGACCACGAGATGGGTGGCTACATGGCCACCCGCTATCTGATCGAGCAGGGCCACCGTCGCATTGCCTGCTTGGTTAACGCGCGCCGTTCCAATACGGGGCGTAAGCGACTTGCCGGCTATGAGCGCGCACTGCGCGAGGTTGGCTTGCCTATCGACGCGCGTTTGGAGTTTGAGAGCGAGTACTACATTCCGAGTGCCTACGAGGCCTCGGAGGCGGTGCTCGCAACTGATGCCACCGCCGTGTTCGCAAGCTCGGATAACATTGCCCTCGGTCTGCTCAAGCGCTTACACGAGATGGGGAAGAGCATTCCGGGCGACATCTCGGTGGTGAGTTACGACAACTCGGCCGCCGACGTTCTCTTTGAGCCGGCGCTGACCGCGATTGAGCAGGATCCTGGTATCCTCGCGGAGCATGCTTTTGGCTGCATGTCCAAGCGCCTTGCCGGTAGGGGCGGTAGACGTGCCGAAGAAGTCGTTCTGGAGCCGGCGCTTATCGTGAAGGGCAGCGTGCTCGATCTTACCGAATGTAGCTAAGCGTACTTGTTTGTTTGCATAGATTGCATGCGGAGTGTCCGCTATTTGCCGGCGGGGCCGGGGTGCCTGCCTTGTTTTGAGAAGTTCGCGGAGCCCACTTCTCAAAACAAGGCAGGCACCCCGGCCCTCGTCCGTGAACTCTTCCGCTGGGCGAGCCATAGACGCCGCGCACCGATAGGGTAAGGCGGCGGCTTGAAATTGGTGCTATATTCAGCTTGAGTTGTTTAATGCTAGTACGGGAGGCTGATATGGGGCTGTTCAAGAAGAAAAACCCGCAGGATGCCTTTGATCCCGATGTGTTTACCATCACGGATACGATTTTGGACCCGCCGCGGTTTACATTTTTGCCGGCTATCTACCAGGACGCCACGCGCCGCAAGTGGGCCGTGCATCAGCGCGGCGGCGAGCCGAAGATTTTTGACTATGCGGACGTGTTGCAGTGCGAAGTGGCCGAGGCGGGCGATCCGGAGGCCGAAGAAGCGGTCTCTAAACAGGAATTTGCCCAGCGTATCCTGGCAAATCCTGCCAAGGCGGCGAAAATAAACGCTGCCAAGCGTAATATGTGTCTTGGTATGGGCGTTGTTGTGGCGGTTCAGACGGGAAAAGACGAGGTTTCCAAATTAGAGATTCCCGTTATGACCGACGAGGTCAAACGCGATTCAAGTCTATATAAGTCGTATCGGAATGTCGCCGAGAAGATCAAGGCCGAATTTGATGCCATGGGAGGGCTGGCCTAATTTTGGCGGCATACGTGTCTGAATGAGGAGTCTGTGCAATGACAGGCGAATCTTATGCAATCCCCCCCAAAGATCGTGCTGTTGAGGGAATTCTTTGGTATATCCAGCACCATCAGCTTGCCGGCGGCGATCGCCTGCCGGCCGAGCGCGTGCTGTGCGAAGAGATTGGCGTTTCGCGTACGGCGTTGCGTGCCGGTATCACGCGGCTTATCTCGTGTGGAACGCTCGAGAGCCGTCGCGGATCGGGCACGTATGTGTGTCCTCCCAAGCCGCTGAACATTTTCCAGGAAACGTATAACTTTTCCGATGCTGTGCGGACTGCCGGCCTGCACCCCTCTTCTCGTCTGGTTTCCACCGGGACCATCGAGGCGGATGAGGCGCTTGCCGACAAGCTTGGGGTGGCTGTAGGCGCTCCCTTGCTCCGCATGCAGCGCGTTCGACTTATTGAGGGCGAGCCGACGTCAATCGAGACGGCTCACGTTAACCTGTCCCTGTGCCCATCGCTTATCGAGCACGATTTTGAGTGCGAGAGCCTTTACGATGTCTTGCTCAAAGAAGGTGGCGTGCGTGTTGAGCATGGACGTGAGCATATCTCCATCTCGCGTTTGAACGCCGAAGAGGCCGAGCTGCTCCAGCAAGAAGAGGGAACGCCGGTGTTCTATGAGAGCTCGATCGAATTTGATAAGGACATGCGTTTTGTGGAGCATTGCAAATCGGTGATTTTGCCCACAAAGTTCCGCTTTGCCGATAACGGCGAAGAGAACGGCATGAGGAGCGTGGCAGGTGAACAATGGCTGAAACAGTAGATGCCACCCCGGTTTATATGCGCATTCGACGCCGCATCGAGGAACGTATCGAGCGCAGTATATATCCCATGGGTTCCATGATTCCGTCCGAAAAAGACCTTGCCGAGGAATTTGGTACGACACGCTTGACCATCCGAAGCGCTGTCGATGAGCTGGTTCGGCGCGGGCAGATTCGCCGTGTTCGGGGAAAAGGTGCCTTTGTGGCGCAGAAAGTACCTGCTTTTTTTGAACGCACGGTCGGTTTCCGTGAATCGGTCCGTGCTTCGGGCGGCGAGCCGTCCGTCCGTATTCTCGCGCGTTCCAAGCGTTATGCGGGGCCATATTACGCCGGCCTGTTTGGCATCGCCGAGGACGACCTGCTCTATTCCGTTCGACGCCTGAACTGCATAAACGGTAGCCCCGTATCGATTGAGACGGCGCTGATTCCCTGCCTGCTGTTCCCAACCATCGAAGATATTGACGTGTCGGTCTTCAGTTTGTACGAGACCTATGAGATGCTGGGCCGAAAGCCAGTCATGGCACAGGAAAAGCTCGATATCGAAGCGCTGGGCGCACGAGATGCCGGCCTCCTTGGACTGGAACAGGGCGATCTTGTTTTGCTTTTGGAATGCGTGAGCTATGACGCGAGCGGTCAGGCTATTGAGTATGTAAAGTCCTTCAATCGTGGCGATACGGGCGGCTACACCTATACGTACTAGCTGGTATTTTGTGAATAACGGCTGGGAAACTAACCAGTTTTGATCGTTGGGTCAGCTGTATATACAACCTTACAGGGCTCAAAATCGACCGTTCGCCGATGGGGATAAATTAATCGACAAAGAGGTATCAAAAAGCCGTAATCTGTAACTGTGATTGGTATCAAATACTAATGATTTGTTACGAGGTGAGACGATGAAGATGCTCGATTACGTTCAGCTTGCCCATGTGCGTATGGGGGAGAACCTCGAGCGTTCGTCTGAGCTGGTAGCGCAGCTCGTTGATATTTTCCAGTCCGGTTCTTTTGACGCGCTGCGCATCGTTGCTTCGGGTTCGTCGCGCCATGCCGCCGATTGCGCCCGCGATTACCTGCAAGATGCCCTGCAAATGCAGGTGTCCGTTGTGACGCCCGAGGCCTTCGTTGATTTTGAACACACCTATCCGCAGCATGCGCTCAACATTGCCGTTTCGCAGAGTGGCTATTCGACCAATACGATTGCGGCGCTCGATTACATGCGCGCACACGATATGGCTGCAGTTGCGCTCACGGCAAACGTCGAGGCACCCATCAAGGAACACGCTGACATCGTTCTTGACTACGGTGTGGGCGTCGAGTCGGTGGACTTTGTGACTCTGGGCGTCGAGGTGCTCGTTGAGTACCTGGTGCTCTTTGGTATTTACAGCGGTCAGGCGCGCGGAACGATTGACGCCAAGGGCGTTGCCCAGCGTCTTGACGACCTGCGCGAGGCCATCCAGGCCAATGCCGTGATGTGCAAGACCGCCGAGGCATATGTCCAAGACCACATGCTCGAGCTTTCTGAGCACACGCCCGCCATGGTCGTCGGCAACGGCCCCAACTATGGCGTTGCCGAAGAGGCGGCCCTCAAGCTGAGCGAGACCATCAAGATTCCTGCCATGCATCACGAAGGCGAGGAGTTCGTCCACGGTCCCGAGATGCAGATCGTTCCGGGCTATCTGGTGTTTATCGTCGACGATCCGCAGGGGTCGGAGCGTCTTGCGAATATCGCTGATGCGCTATCGAACGTTACGACAAAAGCGGTGCTGCTCACGGCCCATCCCAAGGGTAGGGCTCACGAGGTTGCGGTGCCTCAGGTGGCTCCGCTGCTCAGCGCAATTCCCAATCTTGTGTTCTTCCAGACGATTGCGGCCATGATAGCCGAGCGTCTGAAGTCATGGGACGTGCACCCGTATCTTGATGCTGTCTCCAAGCAAATGGAGGTCAAGGCAGAGGGCTACGAAGAGTCAGTCAATGCGCTTAAGGCCAAAGCGGCTGAGTGTTACGGAATGTAAGCGGGTTTTGATGCCCGTTGGCATGGGGGATGTGGAAACAACCCCAGAAAGGAGAGACAAATGAAGGAAACCGAGAAGATCGAGATCATGCATTTCGACCAGGAGGGCTATCTCGAGGACGGCAAGGCGCTCTACGAGACCGGCAAGAAGATGACCGCGCTCGCCGACAAGGTTGCCGACGAGGGCTACGACGCCGTGTTCCTGATGGGCGTCGGCGGCACCTGGGACGAGCTCATGCAGCTCGAGTACCTCATGAACAAGTTCGGCGACCGCGACCTCGAGGTCTACCTGATCCACGCCGCCGAGTGGAACGCCATGGGCCACAAGCGCATGACCGAGAAGTCCGTCGTGCTCACCGCCTCCGAGTCCGGTACCACCCCCGAGGTCCTCGAGGCCGTCAAGAAGATGAAGGGCATGGGCGTGCGCGTCTACGCCATGACCAAGCCCGAGGGCCCCATCGGCCAGGCTGTCGGCGCCGAGAACTGCGTCGCCATGGCTTCTGACCATGGTTCGGGCGGCTGTGAGAAGGGCTACTACCTCGCCGACTGCTTCGGCCTGCGCCTGCTCAACCGCCGCGGCTGCTTCCCCAAGTTTGACCTGTTTATCGAGCAGACCAAGGACATCTGGAAGGACATGCTCGATATCCGCAAGCGCTTCGAGCCGCGCGCCGAGGAGCTCGCCAAGAAGTACGCCCTGGCCCCCTACACCATGTTCATCGGCTCCGGCGCCCTGTGGGGCGAGACGATCCTGTTCTCGATGTGCATCCTGGAGGAGATGCAGTGGAAGCGCACCCGCTACATCACCTCGGCCGACTTCTTCCACGGCACCCTCGAGCTCGTGGAGCCCGGCGTCCCGGTCTTCCTGTTCATGGGCGAGGACGAGAACCGCAAGCTCGACGAGCGCGTCCGCGCGTTCCTGACCCGCGGCGTGACCGGCGACACCGACATCAACATCATCGACACCGCCGAGTTCGCGATCCCCGGCCTTGACGACGAGTTCCGCGTCATCGTCTCCCCGTGGATTCTGACGGTGCTCGTGACCGACCGCCTGGCTCGCTACTACGAGACGGTCACCAAGCACAACCTCAAGTATCGTCGCTACTATCACCAGTTCGACTACTAAAGAAAACGGGTGCGGGAACGTGCCGGGCTATTGAGAGGAACACAGAATGAGACAGTACATCATCGCCAGCCATGCGCACTTCGCTACCGGCATCAAGGAGAGCGTCGAGCTGCTCTCGGGCGCTCGCGACAACGTCCACGATCTTTCGATGTTCGTCGATGGCCGCATGGACGTGGCCGAGGAGGCCCAAAAACTGCTGGCAGGCATGTCTGCCGACGATGATGTCGTTGTCTGCACCGACCTCTTTGGCGGCAGCGTCAACAACGAGTTCACCAAGATCGTCCAGACGCGTCCCCGCACGTACCTCGTTACCAACATGAACCTTCCTCTCCTCATCCAGTTGCTGTTCTCTGACGAGTCGGCGCCGGTTGAGGAGACGATTCGCGCCATCGTCGCTGCGGACGATACGCGCGTGAAGTTTGTCAACGATCTTTTGGTCGATGACGACGAGGAAGAAGAGTTCTAATCCGCAGCACCTACTGACACGCCGTAAGACGGTACAAGACCTTTGGGGGGTCACATTATGATTCAGCTACTTCGCGTTGACCATCGCCTGCTTCATGGCCAGGTCGCAGTTTCCTGGGTTCAGGGCCTTGGCTCCAACTGCATCTTCTGCGTGGGCGATAAGGTCGCTAACGACCCGGTGTGGAAGACGACGCTCAAGATGGGCAAGCCTGCCGGCTGCAAGCTCGTCATCAAAGATATGGAGCATGCAATCGAAGCTATCAACTCGGGCGTGACCGACAAGTACAAGATGATCATCTGTGTCGCCACTATTGCTGAGGCAAAGCAGCTTGTTGAGGGCTGCCCGCAGATCAAGTCGGTCAACCTGGGCAACACCAAGCCCAAGGACGAGAAGCGTCCCGATGCGCGTCAGGTCTCTCGTCAGATCTTCCTGACCGCGGCCGAGGAAGCCGATGTGCGCGAGATGCTGGATCGTGGCGTTGAGGTCGAGATTCGACCCCTGGCCGATGACCCCAAGGTTGACTGCGCCAGCGTGCTCTAGGCGTTCAATTTCGAAGAGTCTGAGCTCTTCGTAGTTTCCTATTAGGAAAGGGGGATATATGCTTACCCAAGCAATCCTCATCGGACTTATCGCCGCATTTGGTAAGTTCGACTGCCAGCTCGGTACGCTCTATGCGTTCCGCCCCATCGTCCTGTGCCCGCTCGTGGGCCTGGTGCTGGGGGACCTGCAGTCCGGCCTCGCGATCGGCGCCAGCCTGGAGCTGCTGTTCATGGGCTCGATCTCCATCGGCGCCTACGTGCCGCCTGATGAGACGATCGGCGGCGTGCTCGCCTGCGCCTTCGCTATCCAGCTGGGCCAGAGCACCGAGGCAGCCATCGCGCTTGCCATGCCCATCGCCACGCTGTGCCTTGCCATCAAGAACATCCTCAACGCCGCCCTGCCGGTCCTGGTTGACCGCGCTGATGTCTTCTCCGGCCAGGGCAACCTTAAGGGTGTCTATGCGATGCACTTCCTGATCGGTTTGACCGGTATCATCATGGCGTTCCTGCTGTGCTCGCTGTCGTTCTATCTGGGTGCTGACGCCATCCAGGGCGTGCTCGACTTTATCCCCGACTTTGTCCTTGCTGGCTTTGGCGTTGCCGCCAACATCCTGCCTGCCATGGGCTTCGCCATGCTCGGCCGCCTGGTGCTCACCAAGCAGCTCGTGCCCTTCTACTTCCTGGGCTTCCTGCTGTGCTCCTACGCCAACGTGCCCGTCCTGGGCGTCGCCCTGATCGCCATCATCATCGGCATCGACAAGTTCGACCTGCTCGGCCTGGGCGGAGCCCAGCCCCAGCTCTCCGCGGAAGGGGATGAGGACGATGACTTCTAGTCCCGAGAACAAGATCACGCGCTCCGACCTCGTCAAGAGCGCCGTCAACGTCGGCGCCCTGGGCATGGAGTTCTCCTGGACCTACTACAAGCAGATGAACATCGCCTTCTGCCTGATGGTCGCCAACATGCTCAAGAAGATCTACGCCGGCCGCCCCGACGACTACGCCGAGGCCCTGCACCGCCACTGCGCGTTCTTCAACATCACCGTCCAGTTCGCCCCGTTCGTCGGCGGCATCGCGATGGCCATGGAGGAGAAGGTCGCCCGCGGCGAGATCGAGCCCGAGAGCGTCAACGACGTCAAGGCCGCCCTCATGGGCCCGCTGTCCGGCATCGGCGACTCCATCTTCCTGTCGACGCTGCGCGTGGTCGCCGCCGCGGTGGGCATCAGCCTGTGCCAGGCCGGCAACCCCTTCGGCCCCATCGCCTTCCTGCTCATCTACAACGTCCCCGGCTTCGCGCTGCGCATCTGGGGCGCCGTCAAGGGCTACGAGCTGGGCGTGGGCTTCCTGGACGAGGCCCAGAGGACCGGCCTCATGCAGAAGATCATGACCTGCGTGGGCATCGTGGGCGTCATGGTCGTGGGCGCCATGTGCAAGGACATGTTCTGGGCCAGCATCCCGGTGGCCATCGGCTCGGGCGAGGACGCCCAGACCCTCCAGGACATCCTGGACGGCATCATGCCCGGCATGCTCGGCATGATCGCCTTCTGGCTGTACTACTGGCTGCTGTCCAAGAAGATCAACCCCATGGTGCTGATCGTGGCCACCATGGTCGTGGGCATCGTCGGCGCGTTCTTCGGCGTGCTGGCGTAAGGGCCCGACCTATTATCTGCCCCCAAGGGAAACGGCGACCCGTTGTGGTCGCCGTTTTTTATTCAAGACTTTAGTCCGCTGGCCGCGCAGCGGCCAGCTTTAAACCACCCGCTACGCGGGTGGAGACAAACGGCTTTACAAAGCCACCCCTCCGACCGATATTGACGATTGTTCAGGCCGTCAAGAATTCGAGTCGAAGGGGTGGTCGCCATGGCCCAGAAGGCCTACAGCCTTTCCCACACGAAGTGGATGTGCAAGTACCACATCGTGTTCACGCCGAAGTATAGGCGCAAAGTGATCTACAACCAAATCAGGAGCGACATAGGGGAGATCCTCAGGAAGCTGTGCGAGTACAAGGGGATCGAGATAATCGAGGGGCACCTGATGCCCGACCACGTGCACGTGCTGCTGGCGATCCCGCCGAAGTACAGCGTCGCGAGCGTCATGGGCTACCTGAAGGGGAAGAGCTCGCTGATGATATTCGACAGGCACGCCAACCTCAAGTACAAGTTCGGCAACAGGAAGTTCTGGGCGGAGGGCTACTACGTGTCCACCGTCGGCCTGAACGAGGCGACGATCGCCAAGTACATCAGGGAGCAGGAGTCCCACGACATCGCGCTGGACAAGCTGAGCGTGAAGGAGTACGAGGACCCCTTCAAGAGGGGGTGATGCTGCCGGTTCGACCGGCGCGCCACGGGTCAAGATGCACTAGGCCTGGACGAAGTCCGGGCCCGCGCCTTTAGACGCGAGCCCGGGGCCCGTGGGTTATACCCTAAGAGCAAACCACCCTTTTTAAGGGTGGTTCTGATTACCGAAAGCTAGTTGGAGGTGCTTCGTGATTCGATCTGACAATCCACCCGATAATGGCGTGAGCGGGGCGATGTATCTATTTGGCACGGCGCTCTTGTGGAGTTTTATCGGCATCCTCGTTCGCGCCAATTCGCAGTCAGCTCTTTTGATTGGTGCCGTTACGGCAATATTTATGGCGCTCTTTATCCTGCTCGTTGGCAGGCCCGTCCTCCGCGTCAGCCGTCTTATTGTCCTTGTGGCCGTCTGCAACTTCGTGACGGGCACCACGTTTAACTTTGCCAACCAGCTCACGACGGTCGGCAACGCGATCGTTCTGCAGTACACCTCGATGATTTTCGTTATCGTGTATCAATCGCTCGCAACTCGCACGTTGCCCTCGCCTGCGAAGATTGCCTCCGTGGTGGTTGCTTTTACGGGTATGGGACTTTTCTTTTTAGGTGATTTGAGCGCCGAGGGCATGCTCGGCAACCTGCTTGCCGTCATTTCGGGAGCCACCTTTGGGCTGTGTTTCTTTTTGAACTCTCGCCCCGATGCGTCGCCCATGGTGTCCTCGCTCATCTCCTGCGGTATCTCGATGCTGCCGATCGTCTATTTTGCCGGCGCCCTAGACTCCGTGAGGCCATTTGAGTGGGGGCTCATGCTGGTGCATGGCCTTTTTTGCAGTGGCCTTGCGAGCGTGCTGTATGCCAAGGGGATCGCGCGAACCAACGCGTTTGCGGCCAACTTGGTTTGCATGAGCGAGGTCGTGCTCGCTCCCTGCTGGTCGGCGCTCTTCTTTGGCGAGGTCTTTAGCTGGAACGAGTTCTTGGGCGCGGCGATGATCGTTTTGGTGATTGTGGCCAACTTGGCATCCGATGCTTTTGGCGACGGCTTTCTGGTGGCGCTTGTCCGCCATCGAAACAAAGAGCGTGCCTAATGGGATGCGCCTGCCGTTTACGGTAAAAAACACCCCGCTGAGCGACTGGTATTAAATAAGGCGAACCTGCATACCTATAATTGGTATCAAATCATTTGTGCCTGGCATGGGTGTTAGCAGCACACCAGGTACGCTTCGAGCCGTGGAATCGAACTCCCGGAATTGATATCAACAACGCGCGCGACGGGAGTGACGACGGTTCGAGATTCCTTATTGGGAGGAATTATGCTTGTCCAAGCAATCCTCGTCGGCTTAGTCGGAGCGTTTGGATGCCTCGACTACCAGCTCGGCACCCTCTACGCGTTCCGCCCCATCGTCCTGTGCCCGCTCGTGGGCCTGGTGCTGGGGGACCTGCAGACTGGCCTTGCCGTTGGCGCCAGCCTGGAGCTGCTGTTCATGGGCTCGATCTCCATCGGCGCCTACGTGCCGCCTAACGAAACCGTCGGCGGCGTGCTCGCCTGCGCGTTTGCCATTCAGCTCGGTCAGGGTACCGAGACGGCCATCGCGCTCGCCATGCCCATCGCCGTCCTTGCGCTGACGATCGGCAACATTACCAATGCCTTGTTCCCTGTGTTTGTCGATATGGCAGACAAGTTCGCCCTCAAGGGAAACCTCAAAGGCATCTACGCCGTTCATTGGGGAATTGGAATCTGGGGCTGCGTCGAGTACTTCCTGCTGTGCGGCGGCGCCTTCTATTTGGGTTCCGACGCCATCCAGGGCCTGCTCGACTTCATCCCGCCCTTCATCATCGACGGTTGCGGCGTTGCCGCCAACATCCTGCCGGCCATGGGCTTCGCCATGCTCGGCCGCCTGGTGCTCACCAAGCAGCTCGTGCCCTTCTACTTCCTGGGCTTCCTGCTGTGCTCCTACGCCAACGTGCCCGTCCTGGGCGTCGCCCTGATCGCCATCATCATCGGCATCGACAAGTTCGACCTGCTCGGCCTGGGCGGAGCCCAGCCCCAGCTCTCCGCGGAAGGGGATGAGGACGATGACTTCTAGTCCCGAGAACAAGATCACGCGCTCCGACCTCGTCAAGAGCGCCGTCAACGTCGGCGCCCTGGGCATGGAGTTCTCCTGGACCTACTACAAGCAGATGAACATCGCCTTCTGCCTGATGGTCGCCAACATGCTCAAGAAGATCTACGCCGGCCGCCCCGACGACTACGCCGAGGCCCTGCACCGCCACTGCGCGTTCTTCAACATCACCGTCCAGTTCGCCCCGTTCGTCGGCGGCATCGCGATGGCCATGGAGGAGAAGGTCGCCCGCGGCGAGATCGAGCCCGAGAGCGTCAACGACGTCAAGGCCGCCCTCATGGGCCCGCTGTCCGGCATCGGCGACTCCATCTTCCTGTCGACGCTGCGCGTGGTCGCCGCCGCGGTGGGCATCAGCCTGTGCCAGGCCGGCAACCCCTTCGGCCCCATCGCCTTCCTGCTCATCTACAACGTCCCCGGCTTCGCGCTGCGCATCTGGGGCGCCGTCAAGGGCTACGAGCTGGGCGTGGGCTTCCTGGACGAGGCCCAGAGGACCGGCCTCATGCAGAAGATCATGACCTGCGTGGGCATCGTGGGCGTCATGGTCGTGGGCGCCATGTGCAAGGACATGTTCTGGGCCAGCATCCCGGTGGCCATCGGCTCGGGCGAGGACGCCCAGACCCTCCAGGACATCCTGGACGGCATCATGCCCGGCATGCTCGGCATGATCGCCTTCTGGCTGTACTACTGGCTGCTGTCCAAGAAGATCAACCCCATGGTGCTGATCGTGGCCACCATGGTCGTGGGCATCGTCGGCGCGTTCTTCGGCGTGCTGGCGTAAGGGCCCGGCTGCATAGACTGTCATTGCAACCTGGTAAGGGGATGGAGCGGGCCTATGCCCTCCATCCCCTTACTTGTATAGAGGGAGTTCGTATGTTCGCGAAGGATCGCGAAGCAATGCGCCTGACGCCGGCAGAAGTCAGGCTGATTCTTATTGAGTCTCTGCAATGGTGCGCCAACAACGCGGTGTACTTTTTAGGGCTTATCGGCGCGGCGACGTATAATCTGGCTGGCACGGCCTTTTTGGTTGCTGCCATTACGCTCGTACGCAATCTTATGACGTCGGCGGGCAATATGGTGTCGGGCTCGGTCATCGACCGTTTTGGACCGCGCCGGACGTCGTTTGTGACGTGCGTGATTACGGCGGTGCTATCGCTTGGCGTGGGGTTGGCGCCGTTGTCTGTCCCCGGGCTTGTGTTTGCCGCGTGCGTCTTGGGGCTTGCGGGCGGCTTTATCAACACCTGCACGCATGCGTTTCCGGGCTATCTTGAATCGACCACCGAGGGCCGCACCCGCGTGAACGGCCTGATGGTCTTCTATAGCAATATCGCCTATACCGCCGGCCCGCTGCTCGGCGGCGCCATCGTGAGCTGTTTTGCCACGCAGTCTGTTTACCTGCTCATGGCTGGCATGATGGGTGTGGCGGCCGTGCTCTCCTTGGGCTGTCACGAGTGTGTTGCTCCCGCAAAAGGGGAAAAGCCGAAGGGCGGTATTCTGGGCGGCATGGCCGAGGGTGCGCGACTTACGTTTCGCGATCACGACTTGCGCCTCATCTTTATCTCGGGCTTTTTGGGTTTCTTTGCGTTTGGCGCGTTCGATTCACTGGAGTCGTTGTTCTACCGCGATGTGCTCAACGTGGATATCGTCTGGCTGGGCTGGTTGTCCTCGGTCGTGGGCCTCACTTCCTCGGTGGGCGCGTTCATCCTGACCAAGCTTTCTGCTCGCCATGTCAACCTGCGATTGCTGCTCGGCGCGCTCATGGCCGTGGGCATTGGGTCCATGGTGTACGTGGGCACCGATATGCTGGGGGTCGCGATTATCGGTCAGGCGATTAACGGTCTGGCCTGGGGGTTCCTGGAGCCGCTGCAAATGATCTTGATTCAGGAGCGCGCCGACATCAAATACCTGGGGCGCATTACCGGCTTTGTGCGTTTTGGCCTGATGAGCGCCGGCGTGCTGCCGCTGCTGGCGGCTCCGTTTTTGGCGGAGGCTTTGGGCGTTCAGGCGGTGCTGTTTGGGGCATCGACCATTATTGCGCTGGTAGGAACGCTGTTCTTTGTCACACAAGGGAGGCGCCAGAGGCGTTAGCTATACATTCAATTCTAATTTAATACCACTCACCAGAGAATTTCGACCGTTCACCGAGGATTGGAGCAGATTGATAAGTGGTATTAAAAACACATTAGGTGTATGTCTATAATTGGTATCGAAAAGAAACGCGATGTATAGAGTTGCGTGCAGGACAGAAAGGAAAAGCCATGAAGGAAACCGAGAAGATCGAGATCATGCACTTTAGCCAGGAGGGCTACGTCGAGGACGGCAAGAACGTCTACGAGACCGGCAAGAAGATGACCGCGCTCGCCGACAAGGTCGCCGACGAGGGCTACGACGCCGTGTTCCTGATGGGCGTCGGCGGCACCTGGGACGAGCTCATGCAGCTCGAGTACCTCATGAACAAGTTCGGCGACCGCGACCTCGAGGTCTACCTGATCCACGCCGCCGAGTGGAACGCCATGGGCCACAAGCGCATGACCGAGAAGTCCGTCGTGCTCACCGCCTCCGAGTCCGGCACCACCCCCGAGGTCCTCGAGGCCGTCAAGAAGATGAAGGAAAAGGGCATTCGCGTCTACGCCATGACCAAGCCTGAGGGCCCCATCGGCCAGGCTGTCGGCGCCGAGAATTGCGTCAAGATGGCTTCCGATCATGGTAACGGTGGCTGCGAGATGGGCTACTACCTCGCCGACTGCTTCGGCCTGCGCCTGCTCAATCGCCGTGGCTGCTTCCCGCAGTTCGATAAGTTCATCGAGCAGACCAAGGACGTTTGGACCCACCTGGTCGACATCCGCAAGAGCTTCGAGCCGCGCGCCGAGGAGCTCGCCAAGAAGTACGCCCTGGCCCCCTACACCATGTTCATCGGCTCCGGCGCCCTGTGGGGCGAGACCATCCTCTTCTCGATGTGCATCCTCGAGGAGATGCAGTGGAAGCGCACCCGCTACATCACCTCGGCCGACTTCTTCCACGGCACCCTCGAGCTCGTGGAGCCCGGCGTCCCGGTCTTCCTGTTCATGGGCGAGGACGAGAACCGCAAGCTCGACGAGCGCGTCCGCGCGTTCCTGACCCGCGGCGTGACCGGCGACACCGACATCAACATCATCGACACCGCCGAGTTCGCGATCCCCGGCCTTGACGACGAGTTCCGCGTCATCGTCTCCCCGTGGATCCTTTCCTCGCTGATCACCGATCGCCTTGCCGCTTACTACGAGACGGTCACCAAGCACAACCTCAACTACCGTCGCTACTATCACCAGTTCGACTACTAAGAGCAAATAACGTTTGTGTAATCGGGCCTCGCTCCTATATGGAACGGGGCCTCGCTTGGGTTGGAGAGTAATTATGAGCTATCCCCAGCTTGCCGTCATGAATATCAGCCATCGTTATTTTGACCTTGAGGAGTTCTTTTCTTCGGCGTCGGCTTCGGGCTACACGTGTTGCGAGCTTTGGACCGGGGCGATGCATCTGTATGTCGATTGCCATGGATACGATTCGCTCGAGCAGGTGCGGGAGCTATCACAGCGGTATGGGGTTCGGATTGTGGGGCTTTGTCCCGAACAGAACAATCCCAAGCCGTGGAATATCGCGGCGCGCGGGAATGAGGCGCGCGCTCGCACGCTCGCGTACTTTAAGAACGTTGTGGATATCGCGGCGGAACTTGGAGCCGAGCAGGTCATGGTCTCGAGCGGCTGGGCATTTTTGAACGAGCCGATCGAGGATGCGTGGGGTCGCAGCGCCTCGATGCTGCGTGCGATTGCCGAGCATGCGGGAGAGCGCGGCGTGCGACTGGTGCTCGAGGCCCTACAGCCGGTTGAGTCGATGATCGTGAACTCGGCGGCCGACACGAAGCGCATGATCGAGGCAGTTGATCATCCGGCACTTAAGGCGTGTCTGGATTTGGGCGCTATGGCGGTGGCAGGGGATACCATCGACGATTATTTCGATCTGCTTGGCGATGATGTCGCCCACGTGCATTTTGTCGATGTTGCGGCAGACGGCACGACGCATCTTGCTTGGGGTGACGGCGACCGCGATATGCGCGCCGACCTAGATAGGCTGGTGGCGCGCGGCTATCGCGGAGTTGTTTCGGCCGAGACCTATGACTGGCGCTATTTTGCCAATCCCGCGGCAGCCGACGCTCAGGTTATGGCGGAGTACCGACGCGCGATTGGCGCCTAAGTGGGACAGGGCGCCGAGTTGGCGTTTGACGCTTTTTGAGAAACGGGACGTGCTTTCCGCTTGAGGCTTCTGGCGGAAAGCACGTCCCAGAACAGGCGCTCAGAATGGGACACACTTTCCGCTGAGGACCTCAACCGGAAACCGCATCCCAGTTTTTGGCTGGCGGGCGGGACGCGCTTTCCCCTATGTTTCCAAATGAATACGCTGTGAGCCGAGGAAGACGATTCTCCCCGCAAACACTCTAGTATGCTAAAGTACCCAGAAGATCGGCGGAGCTATGCCGGTCTTCTGTTCTATATGAAACACAGCATGAGGAGGCTCATCAGATGACGGCCACACCGTGGGGATTCCGGGACATATTGCCCGAGGAGGCTCAGGCGCGCGAGGAGATTGCGCTGACGGTGAAGGGCTGCTTCAGGGAGCATCATTACCTTCCGGTCGAGACGCCGCTACTCGAGGACAAGGGTTCGCTCGAGGAAGGCGGCCGTATTGCGGACACGCCGTTTAAGCTCTTTGATGACGACGGTCGCCTGCTGGTGGTCCGTCCCGACAACACGCTGCCGATCGTGCGCTTGGTTTCGACCCGCATGCACGCGGCCGATCTGCCGCTGCGTCTGCGCTACGAGGCGCCGGTGGTCCGCGAGTGCCAGCGCAATGCCGGTGGCTCGCGTCAGTTTACGCAGTTGGGTTTTGAGCTCATCGGTGCGGGAGATACCGCGGGCGATGTTGAGATTGTCTCGCTCGTTGCCGAGGCCGTACGCGAGCTGGCACTTCCCGGTGCACACATTATCGCAGGCAGCGTGCGTCCGTTTAAGGAATTGCTCGCGGTATGCGAGGATCGTGAGCTGGCTGCCGAGGCTCTGCGCTGCGTGCATGCCAACGACTTTGTGGGCCTCGATGCCCGCGTGGCAGCAAGCGTCGAGTCCGATGCCGTCAAGGCCGCCATTAGCGAGCTGCCGCGCCTGCACGGTGGTGCCGAGGTGCTCGACCGTGTGGATGCGCTACTGGCGGCTGCCGGTATCGCTGCGCCGCTCACGCGCGAACTGCGTGCCCTGGTTGAGGGCCTGGCACCCGAGGACGCCCAGGTGCTGTCGTTCGACTTCTCTATCATGAACTCTTTCGATTACTACACGGGCCTGGTCTTTAAGGCTTATGCCGGCGGACTGCCCGATCCGGTCGGTTCGGGCGGACGCTATGACTCCATCTTTACCGGCGCATTTGGCGACGGTATCGAGGTGCCGGCGGCGGGCTTCGCCTTTTCGCTCGAGCGCCTGGAGGCCGCGCGCACCTCGGCCGAGGATGCCGCTTCCGACGGCGATCACGCCGCGGGCCGTGGCGCCGAGGGCCCGCTGCGCATCGCCGTGCCCAAGGGCTCGCTTAAGGCCGACACGCTCGACGTGCTCGAGGCCGCGGGCCTGGATGTCTCTGAGCTGCGTGACCCCGGCCGTCATCTAATCGTGCGCGGCCGCGACACGCGTGCCGACGAGGGCACGGTCGGCGATATCGAGTTTGTCATCGTGCGCCCCAGCGATGCGCCCGCCTTTGTGGGCTGCGGCGGCGCCGACTGCGGCATCTGCGGTTGGGACTCGCTCATCGAGGCAGACCTTAACCTGCTGCAGCTGGTCGACCTGGGCTATGGCCTGTGCACGTTTATCGAGGCGGAGCCCGCATGGCGCGCCGGCCAGGCCGAGCGCAACTATGCCCGTCGCGGGTCGCTTCGCGTGGCCACCAAGTACCCGCGCATCGCGAGTGCCTGGTATGCCGAGCGCGGCGTGAACGCCGACATCGTTTCGCTGCACGGCAACATCGAGCTGGGCCCCATCGTCGGCATGACCGATCGCATCGTGGATATTACCGCCACGGGCGCCACGCTGCGCGACAACGACCTGGTCATCACCGGTCGCATCATGGACTGCACGGCCCGCTTCTTTGTCAACCCGGGTGCCGCGCGCCTTGATCCGCGCGTACGCAATCTGGCAGATCGCCTGGCCGCGGCCGTTAAGGACAAGCATTTTGAGCCCGTCGCGGGCTCGGCACAATAGCGCGAGCGCGCACGGGCGCCCCAACGTACGGGCTGCGGGCCGATTGGCGCCGCCGCCCGGTCTCTCGTTTTTCGAACATAACCTCGACCGATAGGGGATACCGATATGAAGACCATCAAACTTGCTCCCGGTGAGCGCCTCGTTACCAACCAACTCAACCGTAAGGGCGTGCTGCCGCAAAACATCGTCGACGCCGCCCGCGATATCGTGGCCAACGTGCGCGCCAATGGCGATGCCGCGGTGCGCGACTACTGTCGGCGTTTTGACGGCGTTGAGCTGCAGAGCTTCCGTCTGCCGCAAGAGCAGATCGATGCCGCGCTCGAAGGCCTCGATCCGGCCTTTGTCGCCGCGCTCGAGAAGGCCGCGCGCCAGATTCGCGAGTTCCACCAGCGCGAGGTCGAACAGAGCTGGTTTACCACGCGCCCGGACGGCACGATGCTCGGCGTTAAGGTGACCCCGCTCGCGGCGGCTGGCATCTATGTGCCGGGCGGTCGCGCGCAGTATCCCTCCACGGTGCTCATGAACGCCATTCCCGCCAAGGTTGCCGGCGTCAAGCGCGTGGTTATGGTGACCCCGCCGCAAAAAGACGGCCTGATCAGCCCCTACACGCTCGCCGCGGCAAAGCTCGGCGGCGTGGACGAAATCTATATGGTGGGCGGCGCCCAGGCCGTGGCCGCGCTGGCATACGGTACCGAGACCATTCCGCGTGTCGATAAAATCACCGGTCCGGGCAACGCCTTTGTCGCCGCGGCCAAGCAGATTGTCTCGGGCGACGTGGGAATCGACATGGTCGCTGGCCCCTCCGAGGTCTGCGTACTGGCCGATGCCACGGCCAAGCCCATGGTGGTCGCGGCAGACCTGATGGCCCAGGCCGAGCACGATCCGCTGGCAGCCTGCTATCTGGTGACTTGCGACGAGCAGTTTGCGCGCGAGGTCGAGGCCGGCATCGACATCCTGGTGGCGCAGTCGCCGCGTGCCGAGATCACGCGCGCCTCGCTCGACAACGAGGGCACCATCGTGGTGGCCGCCGACATGGACGCTGCCGTCGAGGCCGTGAACACCGTGGCGCCCGAGCACCTTGAGCTGCACTGCAAGGACGCAATGGGCCTGCTTGGCGGCATTCGCAACGCCGGCGCCATCTTTGTGGGCGCTTGGAGCTCCGAGCCGCTTGGCGATTATGTTGCTGGCCCCAACCACACGCTGCCGACCGGCGGCACGGCCATGTTCTCCAACCCGCTTTCGGTCGAAGAGTTCGTTAAGCGCTCGAGCGTCATTTGCTATACGCCCGAGGGTCTGCTCTCCGACGCTCCCGCTACGCAGCGCCTGGCCGAGGCCGAGGGCCTGTGGGCGCACGCGCTCTCTGCCGCCCTGCGTCGTCGCGTGCTGGAGCAGGGCGAGGATGCCGTGAGTGCCAAGTCGCTGGCTGCGGCCGACCTGACCAAGGTCGCCTGGCCGGGCGACGCTGTGGCGACGGTCGCCGAGGGTGTGGACCTGGCGGCTGCAGGCTCGGATGGCGCTGGCGCGACCGGCGAGGAGGTTTAACATGGCCGAACTCACGCCGCGCATGAAGGAGCTCGTCCAGCCCTACCTGGCCGGTATTGAGCCCTACGATCCCAACTTTACGCCCACGCGCATCAATCTTTCGGCCAACGAGAACACCTATCCCGTGCCCGCTGGCGTGCGCGAGGCGATCGACGCGGCCTTGGCTGCCACACCGCTCAACCGCTATCCCGATCCCATGTCCAACGAGCTGCGCGATGAGCTTGCTGCCTGGCATGGCGTGGCGCGTGAGAATATTTGCGTGGGAAACGGCGGCGACGAGCTGCTCTATAACTACCTGCTGGCGTTTGGCGGCGCGGGACGGACCCTGCTCAACTGCCCGCCGTGCTTTAGCGAGTATGCGTTCTTTGCATCGCTCTGTCAGACCGAGGTGCGCGACGTGTGGCGCGACCCGGCGAGCTTTGAGCTCGACCAAGCGGCGGTGCTTGCAGCGGCGCCTGAGTGCAGCCTGGCCATCGTGACTTCGCCCAACAACCCCACGGGCGACGTGGCACCGCTCGACTTTGTCGCGGACCTGTGCGATGCGTGCCCCGGCATGGTCATGGTCGACGAGGCCTACGTTGAGTTTGCGGACGATTCGTTTGGCGCGGCTACCACGGCGCAGGGGCTTATCGCCGAGCATCCCAACCTGGTGATTCTGCATACGCTGTCCAAGGCGTTTGGCGCTGCCGGCACGCGTCTGGGCTATGTGATCGCGGCGCCCGAGGTCATCGATGTGTTTGCGGCGATTCGCCAAATCTACTCGGTTAACGTGCTGAGCCAGGCCGCCGCGCTTGCCTGCGTGCGTGCCCGCGATGCGTACGCGCCCGTAGTGGCACAGGTTGCATCCGAGCGCGAGCGCGAGCTGTGCGCCCTGCGCGCAATGGCTGCCGAGGGTCTGCCCGTGGAGGCGTGGCCGAGCGCGGCGAACTTTGTGCTCGTGCGCACGCCGCATGCCACGCACGTGCGCGAGCGCCTGCGCGACGAGTATTCAATTTTGGTGCGCGACTTTAGCTACGCGCCGGGGCTCGCGGACTGCCTGCGCATTACCGTGGGCACCCCGCAGGAAAACGACGAGGTGCTGGCCGCGTTTGCCACGCTGGTGAAGGAGGAGATGTAGATGGACCGCTATGCCGAGGTAACCCGCAAGACGGGCGAGACCGACATTGTCGTAAAGCTCGACTTGGACGGAAGCGGCGTGTGCGATATCTCGACCGGCGTGCCGTTTTTCGACCACATGCTCAACGCTTTTGGCCGCCATGGTCTGTTCGATCTGACGGTGCACGCGGTGGGCGACGTGGAGGTCGATGCGCACCACACCGTCGAGGACACGGGTATTGTGCTGGGCGAGGCGTTTTGCCAGGCGCTGGGCGACAAGGCGGGCATTACGCGCTTTGCCGACGCGGCGATCGCCATGGACGAGACGCTCGTGATGGCTGCTGTTGATATTTCGGGCCGCGGGCAGGCCTACTGCGAGCTGCCCGTGCCGACCGAGCGCGTGGGCAGCTTCGATACCGAGCTGGCCGTCGAGTTCTTCTACGCCTTTGCGCGCGACGCCAAGCTCACGCTGCACGTGCGCGAGCTGGCGGGCGGCAACTCGCATCACATTATCGAGGCCGCCTTTAAGGCCGTGGGCCGCACGATGCGCCACGCCTGCGAGCTCGATCCCCGCGTGCAGGGCATCCCCAGCACCAAGGGATCGCTGTAACCGTCACAAGGGTAAAACCACCACAAAGGGGACAGTGAACTGCCTCCCATTTCTTGGACATCGGGAAATGGGAGGTTTTCCATGAGTATAGACCTCAGGGTGAAGCACGACCTGGAGTCCAGGAGGCGGGCCGTCGAGCTCTTCGACGCCGGCGTCGGCTGCAAGCCGGCGGCCGAGGCTCTGTCCGTCCCCCGCGAGACCGTGAGAGAATGGCAGTGGGTATATCGGGCGTTCGGAAGCGAGGCGCTGCTGTCCATGGGCGGGAAACAATCCAGGTACACATTCGAGCAGAGGGTCGCCGCGGCGTCGGCCGTGGTCGACGGCGGGATGGCGAAGACCGACGCCATGGCCGAGTTCGGGATCAGGTCGAAGTCCCCACTGGAGCGCTGGTGCAGGCTCTACCGCGAGGGCGGCGCCGAGGCGCTGCGGCCCGGACCGAAGGGCAGGCCGAGGGGGTCGAGGTCGAAGCCCCGGGCCCGCACCCGCGAGCAGGAGCTCGAGGAGCGCTGCCGCAGGCTCGAGGCCGAGGTCGCCTACCTAAAAAAATTGCGCGCCCTGGTCGAGCGGGACGGGCTCTGACCAGGGCGGCGGCCGAGGCGGTGAGGGCGCTGAGGGCGGAGGGGCACTCCCTGCGCCACCTGCTGGAGTGCTCGGGGCTCAGGAGGTCGACCTACTACTACGCGCTGGCGCACCCGCGGAGGCCGACCAGGCCCGAACTGCGCGACGCCGCGGCCGAGATATTCTCGCGCACCGCCAACGGCTGCGGGCACCGGCAGATAGCCATGTGCCTGCGTGCCGAGCTGGGCGCGGTCGTGGCCGACAAGACCGTGCTCAAGATGATGCGCGAGATGGGCATCCGGTGCGGGATACGCCGCCGGGGCTCCCGCCGCCGGTACAGCTCCTACAGGGGGCTCGTGGGGAGCACGTTCGAGAACGTCATCGCGAGGGACTTCGGCGCCGAGGGGCCGTGGCAGAAGCTCGGCACCGACGTCACCGAGTTCAAGGTCGCCGGCGCCAAGGCCTACTGGGCCCCGGTGCTCGACTTCTGCACGAAGGAGATCGTGGCGAGCGACATATCGACCTCGCCGGACCTCGCCCAGCAGCACAGGATGCTCGACCGGCTCCTCGAGGCCCTGCCCGGCGGGGCGGCGCCGACCATGCACTCGGACATGGGCTGGCAGTACCAGCACGAGTCCTACACCTCCAGGCTGGAGGGGGCGGGCATCACCCAGAGCATGTCGCGCAAGGGGAACTGCATCGACAACGCCGCCACCGAGCAGCTCTTCGGCCACGTGAAGGACGAGTTCTACCGCGGCAGGGAGTGGGGCAGCTTCGAGGACTTCAAGCGCGACCTGGAGGAGTACATAGCCCATTGGAACACGCGGCGCAGGCAGGTAAGATTGAAGGGCCTGACGCCGGAGGAGTTCCGGAACCGGGCCCTTGCGGCGTAGTCGCTATTTATTCAGTCCAAGTTTCGGGGCGCAGTTCACAGGCACCTTTGTGGTGGTTTTGGATGATGAGAAGAGGAGGGTCGCGTGGGCGAACCGAAGATCGTGGTGGTCGACTACCACAAGGGCAACTTGTCGAGCGTCGTGCGCGGGCTTGCACGCGCCGGTGCCGCCGCCTGCACGTCGGACGATCCGGAGCAGATCCGCAATGCCGACGGCCTGGTCATCCCGGGCGTGGGCGCGTTCTATGACGCGATCGCCTTTATGCGCCAGAGCGGCGAGGCGGACGCGGTGCTCGATGCCGTCGCCGCCGGAACTCCGCTGCTCGGTATCTGCCTGGGCCTTCAGCTATTTTTTGAGCGCGGCAACGAGGGCGTGCCTGCGGACGAGGGCGCGGTTGCCGATGGCAACACCCCCGAGCAGGCTGGCGGTCCCTGGGTCGATGGCCTGGGTATTATGCGTGGCTCGTGCACGCGCTTGGAATCGAGTCGCCTGAAGGTGCCGCACGTGGGCTGGGACCAGGTGCACATGACGCCCGCCGGTGCGGCCGATCCGCTGCTTACTGGTTTTGCCGAGGGTGCCAACATGTACTTCACCCACAGCTACGCGGTGGCCGACGATGCCGATGCCGCCGATGTGCTGGCGCGCACGCACTATACGAGGAGCTTCCCGTGCATCGTGCGCCACGGCAACGTGTGGGGTTGTCAGTTCCATCCCGAGAAATCCTCCGCGCTGGGGCAGCGCATCCTTAAGAACTTCGTCAACATCGTCGAGGGGGCCGGCCGATGATTCTGTTTCCCGCAATCGATTTGATCGGCGGCAAGGTTGTGCGCCTGGAGCGCGGCGACCGGAGCCGCTGCAAGGTATATTCCGACGACCCCGTGGCCGTTGCCCGCTCCTTTGCCGAGCAGGGCGCGAGCTGGGTGCACGTCGTCGACCTGTCCGCCGCCTTTGGCGAGGACGAGGACGCATGCGCTGCCAATTCGGCGGCGATCGAGGCCATCTGCGGCGTCGACGGTCTGTTCGTGGACGTGGGCGGCGGCGTTCGCTCGCTTGCGCGCATCGACGAGCTGGCCGGTTACGGTGCTCGCCGCATCGCACTGGGTACCGTGCTGGTGACCGAGCCGGGTTTTGCCGAGGTGGCGGCCCAAGGCTTTGGCGAGCTGCTCGTGGCCGACATCGCCGCTCGCGACGGCCAGGTCAAGGTGAACGGCTGGCGCGACGGCGCGGGCGTGGCACTCGACGATGCCGTGGCACAGCTCACCGAGCTGGGCTTTAAGCATCTGGTGTATACCGACATCGCGCGCGATGGCATGCAGACGGGCATCGATGTGGCGGCGTATCGCCATGTGGCCGAGGTCGCGGGCTTTCCCGTCGTGGCATCGGGTGGCATCTCGACG
This sequence comes from uncultured Collinsella sp., assembly GCA_928722055.1. Classification (GTDB taxonomy): domain Bacteria; phylum Actinomycetota; class Coriobacteriia; order Coriobacteriales; family Coriobacteriaceae; genus Collinsella. The sequence goes on along the minus strand of CAKMWN010000002.1, from coordinate 1,910,289 downwards.
CTCGACGATATCCGCGCGCTTGCCGCGGTGGGTGAGGACGCCATCGAGGGTGCCATCACCGGCCGTGCGCTCTACGAAGGCAACTTTACGCTGGCACAGGCGCTGGCCGCCGCCCGAGGGGAGGAGTAGCCCATGCTTACCAAACGCGTAATTCCCTGCTTGGACGTCAAGGACGGCCGTGTGGTCAAGGGCGTCAACTTTGTGAGCCTGCGCGATGCGGGCGACCCGGTGGAGCTAGCGCGTGCCTACGATCGCGAGGGTGCGGACGAGGTCGTCTTCCTGGACATTACCGCCACGAGCGACAACCGTGCGACGACCATCGAGATGGCGGCGCACGCGGCCGAGGAGCTCGCTATTCCCTATACCGTGGGCGGCGGCTTTCGCGACTTGGCGGGCATGCGGACCATGGTTGCCGCCGGTGCCGACAAGGTGTCGCTCAACTCGGCGGCCGTGCGTGACCCGTCGCTGATTAGCCGGGCTGCCGCGGCTTTTGGCGGTCAGGCCGTGGTCGTGGCGATCGATGCCAAGCGCGTCGGTTTGCCCGGAGAGCCGGGTGCCGACAAGTGGGAGGTCTTCACGGCGGGCGGCCGCAACGCCACGGGTATCGACGCGGTGGCGTGGGCCGAGGAAGCGGCTCGTCGCGGCGCCGGCGAGATCTTGCTGACCAGTATGGATCGCGACGGCACCAAGGCCGGCTTTGACCTGGCACTCACCCGCGCCGTGGCGCGCGCGGTGCCGATTCCCGTCATCGCGAGCGGCGGCGTGGGCACGCTCGAGCATTTTGCCGAGGGCGTGATCGAGGGCGAAGCCGACGCCGTATTGGCGGCAAGCGTCTTTCACTTCGGGACGTTCAGCATTCGCGAAGTCAAAGAGTATATGGCCTCACAGGGCATCCCCGTGAGATTGGACTTCTAGTGCTGCGGCTTGTCCAGGTACCGCATCTTGCCGCTCAAACCGTCGCTCGCGTACCAAAGTACGCGTCGCTCCTCTTTCGCGGCAACCTGCGGCACCTGGACAACCCTCGCCGACCTGTGGGGTTTCGTTTATGACTTGGGAGAAATGATGACTGAGGTAATAGAAGCGTCTGACCTTACGTATGACGCCCGTGGGTTGATTCCTTGTGTGGTTCAGCAGTATGACACCGGCGAGGTGCTTATGGTTGCCTGGATGAACGAGGAGTCGGTGGGGCTGACGCTCAAGACCGGCACCACGTGGTTTTGGAGCCGCAGCCGCCAGGAGCTCTGGAACAAGGGCGCGACGAGCGGCAACATGCAGGCGGTCAAGGAGCTTTGGGCCGACTGCGATAGCGATACGCTGCTGGTCAAGGTCGACTCGCCGGGCCCGGCCTGCCATACCGGCAACCGTACCTGCTTCTTTAAGAAACTCGCGTAGGGCGGGCGCTCGATTAGACGCTCGGCCACCAGAAAGGATTGAACCATGGGTGTGCGCACCGCAAACGTTCAGGATGGAAATATCGGTGAGACGCTGACAGGTCTGGCCGAGGTGATTCACGGTCGTCGTGATGCATCGCCGCAGGAGAGCTATACCGCGCGTCTGCTGACCGACGTCGAGGACGAGCTGCTCAAGAAGCTTGCCGAGGAGGCAAGCGAGGTGATCATGGCCTGCAAGGATAGCGATCACGATCACATCCGCTACGAGGCTGGCGACCTGATCTACCACCTGCTCGTGACGCTCGAGCGCTACGGCATCACCCTCGACGAACTGGCCGGTGAACTCAACGCCCGCCGCCACTAGTCGTTTGGGACAGTCTTTGTTGGTGTAACGGGGTCATGGAAGTTGCGGTGAAATAGGGACTGTTTAAGCGCTTCATCAGGCAAAACAATCCCTATTCCACCGCAACTTATGAAGGGATGGCTAGTCGAGGGGTGTGGGTTCCCATTCGCCGGTGGGGTGGGGGATGTCGAAGGTTCGATAACCGCAGTCGTAGGCGTGGGCTTGTGCCTCGTGGATATTCCAGCAGATGTCGCAGGCGCGGTGCGCGTCCGAGCCAAAGGTGATGGGTACCTCGGCATGGGCGAAGCAGCGCAACAGCCCCGTCGAGGGGTAATAGTCGTCGAGGCCCTTGCGCGGTGCGGCGGTCGAGACCTCAACGCGGCGACCTGTATCGTGGGCGCATTCGGCCATCTGCCCCCAGAACGGCGTCGGGTCAAAGTCGGGCGTAAAGCCTTCCTTCGAAAAGCGCATGACCAGGTCGGGATGGGCCATTACGTCAAAGTTGAGTGAGCTTTCGCAGGCGCGGCACCAGTCGTCGACGTAGCGCTCCCACACGCCGTGTACCCCCAGGTTTTCCCAAACATGCAGGTTGGTGTCATCATCGATCCAGCCGCAGCGCGAATCGGGTGTATCGGGGCGAGCGACGTCTTCCGTTCCCGCCGCACCCGCGGCACCGGCCATGATATCGCCCGGATAGCCAATCCAGTGCACACTGCCCAAGCGCACTATGGCACTCGCGGACCAGCGCTCAACCAGAGGCTCGCAACCTTCGTACCAGTCGCATTCAAAGCCATAGATAAGCTCGAGCTCCGGCGTGATCTGCGCGGCAAGCTTGCGGGCATCCTCAAAAGCCAGACGATGTGCCGGCAGGTCGCCCTCGACAACCTGCACCTCGCAGTTGGCATCCATGCTGGCGGGTAAGGTGAGGTGGTCGGTCGAGACCATGACGCGGCAACCGGCCGCAGCAGCGGCGCGAACGTTGTCCTCAAACGAGGCATGTCCGTCCGAAAACGAGGTGTGGGTGTGGCAATCGACCAGCGGGCATGCGGGCATGGCGACTCCTTTGCATTTGGCGAATCCGCTCCATTGTAATGTTGCAGCTCTCAACACGCCGCGCGCGCCGGAGCTCGAAATCGATTGGAAAGGCTGCGCGGCCTCGCTTGCTCCAATACATGTACATCAGCCTCCAAAAGCTGCAAATAATGACATGTTTGGAGGCTGATGTACATGTTTGGCCGGGGCGGTGGAGTGTCGGTTTCTTGTCGACAAGGAAAATCGCGCTCATCACGCGCCGTCACACTCGCGCAGCCTGCGATGTGCTAGCGTTTGGGTGAACAAAACGAGCCCGCGCGGAAAGGATCCAGACCGTATGCAATGCGATAGCACATCCCCGCTGTCTCGCGAGACTGATGCGCCCGAAACTATCGTCAAACTGGAGTGCGACATCGACGACGCGTCGCCCGAGGTGCTTGCCTACGCCGCCGACCGCCTGCGCGAGGCAGGTGCGCGCGAGGTGCACTGGCTGCCCCTCTACTGCAAAAAAGGCCGTCCCGGTTGGCAGCTGCAGGTGATCTGCTCGCATGAGGATATCGAGCGCCTGCAGACGATTATCTTTTTGGAAACCACGACCAACGGTATCCGGCGCCAGATTATGGAGCGCGTCTGCCTGCCGCGCCGCTTTGAACAAGTGGCGACGCCTTGGGGCGAGGTGGCCGTAAAGGTGGCAACCCTGCCCGATGGCAGCGAGCGTGCAGCGCCCGAGTACGAGGACTGCGCCCGCCTTGCTCGCGAGCATAACGTGCCGCTCCAGCGCGTGATGCAGGCGGCGCAAGCCGCGGCTTTGCAATTTGAGTGACACCGTCGGCGACGCGCCACACCCACCCCATCAACCTCACCGAAAGGACCACCATGAAATACCTCATCGCCTCCGACATCCACGGCTCGGCATACTGGGCCGAGCGCCTGGTCGCCGACATCGAATCCGAGCAGCCCGACCGCATCGTGCTGCTGGGCGACCTGCTCTACCACGGTCCGCGCAACGACCTGCCGCGCGATTACGCCCCCAAGCGCGTTATCCCGCTGCTCAACGCCCTGGCCGACCGCATCATCGCGGTGCGCGGCAACTGCGATGCCGAGGTCGACCAGATGGTCCTCGACTTTCCCGTCATGGCCGACTACGCCACGCTGTTTGACGAGACCGGCCGCGAGCTGTTCCTGACGCACGGCCATGTCTTTGGCGCCGGCATGCACAACAGCGTCGACCACGCGCCCGCGCTGCCCGAGGGCTCCGCGCTCGTCTACGGTCATACGCACATCAAGGTCAACGAGGAAAGTGCCGCGCACCCGGGCCTGTGGCTCTTCAACCCCGGCAGTGTGAGCATTCCCAAGGACGGCACGCACAGCTACGGCATCTACGAGGGCGGTGCGTTCCGCCACGTGATCCTGGAGGAGGAATAACCATGGCGCAGCATATGGCTCAGCAAAATGCCGAGGGCTCGCGCGATCTGTCCACGCTGATAGACGCGTCGGCCGAGCTGCAGCATCTGGTGCAGACCATCTGGCGTCTGCGTCAGCCCGATGGCTGCCCGTGGGACCGCGAACAGACACACCGCAGCATCGGCAAGAACATGATCGAGGAGGCCTACGAGGCACTCGACTGCATCGAGGCGGACGACGCGGTTCACCTACGCGAGGAGCTGGGCGACGTGCTCATGCAGGTCGTGCTGCATGCGCAGATCGCGGCGGATGCCGGCGAGTTTACGCTGGCCGACGTGGCGCGCGATATCGACGCCAAACTCATTCGCCGTCATCCGCACGTGTTTGGCGATGTGGATGCCGACAGCTCCGACGAGGTACTCAAGATTTGGGACGAGGTTAAGCTTGCCGAGAGGGCTGCCAAGGACAAGGCCGTGGCGGCAGGCGAGGCCGCGCCCGAGGGCCTGCTCGACGGCGTGCCCACGCATCTGCCGGCGCTGATGCAGGCTCAGAAGGTGTCGCGCAAGGCGGCTGCCGTGGGCTTTGAGTGGGAGACGGTCCAGGATGTGTGGGACGAGGTTGCCGAGGAGCGTGCCGAGTTTGAGGCCGAGGCCCCTGGCTCGCCCGAGCGCGAAATGGAGTTTGGCGACCTGCTCTTTGCTTTGGTCAACGTCGCGCGCAAGGAGGGCATTGACGCCGAGAGCGCCCTTCGTGCCAGCACGGCAAAGTTCCGCCGTCGCTGGGCCGCGATGGAGCAGATGGCGGCCGATGCTCACGTGGATCTTGCCGAGCTTTCGACCCACGGCCTCAACGACCTGTGGGATGCCGCAAAGGCGGAGGAGTAAGACTGCGGGAACGACAGGCTGACACGCCTCATCGTTCCCGCTAAATTTTTCGAAAAACAAGTGTATCCCTCGGCTAACTTAGGGCATAATGCAAAAAGTGCGACATGGCTAACTTACGGAGGCGCACCGACGGTGCGCGGTCAGCCGGTCGCTTGCATCCACTACGTTTCCAAGTGAGAGGGAGACAACATGAGCGATATTTTGGACGTCTACGGTCGCGAGGTGCTCGACAGCCGCGGCAATCCCACCGTCGAGGTCGAGGTTGTGCTCGAGGACGGCAGCTTTGGCCGCGCAATGGTGCCTTCGGGTGCTTCGACCGGCGCCTTTGAAGCCTGCGAGCTGCGCGATGGCGACAAGGGCCGCTACCTGGGCAAGGGCGTTTCGCAGGCCGTCGAGCACGTCAACAACGAGTGCGCTAACGCCGTCGTGGGCCTCGATGCCTTCGACCAGCGCGCCGTCGATGCCGCGCTGATTGCCGCGGACGGTACCCCTAACAAGACCAAGCTCGGTGCCAACGCCATCCTGGGCGTGTCGCTGGCCGTTGCCCGCGCCGCTGCCGAGTCGGCGGGCCTGTCGCTGTACCAGTACCTGGGCGGCGTCAACGCCCACCTGTTGCCCACGCCCATGATGAACATCCTCAACGGCGGCGTGCATGCCGACAATAACGTCGACTTCCAGGAGTTCATGATCATGCCGGTGGGCGCCCCGAGCTTTGCCGAGGGCCTGCGTTGGTGCGCCGAGGTCTACCACACCCTCAAGGGCGTGCTGCACGAGGCCGGCCTGGGCGGCGGCGTGGGCGACGAGGGCGGCTTTGCCCCCAACCTTAAGACCAATGCCGAGCCGTTCGAGTACATCACCAAGGCCGTCGAGAAGGCTGGCTTTAAGCCCGGCGTCGACTTCATGTACGCCATGGACCCGGCCTCGACCGAGTTCTACAACGCCGAGACCGGCATGTACGAGCTCAAGGGCGAGGGCGTGGAGTACACGAGCGCCCAGATGGTTGATTACTGGGAGAAGCTCGTCGACACCTATCCCATCATCTCCATCGAGGACGGCATGGCCGAGGAGGACTGGGACGGCTGGGTCGAGCTTACCCGCCGCATTGGCAATAAGGTGCAGCTCGTAGGCGACGACCTGTTCGTCACCAACACCGAGCGCCTCAAGAAGGGCATCGAGCTGGGTGCCGCCAACGCGATTCTGGTCAAGGTCAACCAGATCGGCACGCTCACCGAGTCGCTCGAGGCCATCGAAACCGCCAAGGAGGCCGGCTATGCTTGCATCGTGAGCCACCGCTCCGGCGAGACCGAGGATTCCACAATCGCCGACCTGGTCGTGGGTGTCAACGCCGGCCAGATCAAGTCGGGCGCCCCGTGCCGCAGCGACCGTATCGCCAAGTACAACCAGCTCATCCGCATCGAGGACGAGCTCGAGGGCAGCGCGCGCTACGCCGGCAAGGCCGCGTTTTACAACATTCGCTAAACAAGTGGTGCTCGGGGGGGCGGGGTTGACTCGGCTCCGCTCCATTTCTGATGGCCGTCATTGGGCGCTGGGCCGTGTGGCTCAGCGCCTTTTTTATGTCGAGCAAAGGCTGTCGAAGGCGGTGCGCGCGCTCGTGCTATAACTAGAATACTTAGCGCAAACAAACCTCAACCGCACAAGGCGCACATGGATCAGATTTACGACAACAGGTACTATTCCGCCGGTTCGCGTGAGCCGTCGCCTCGCCGTGCGCGCACGGTGCAGCTCGGTGGGTCCGCCTACGCCGGCGCCGACCGCTCCACGCAGCGCCCGACAAGTACCTCGCGCCCCAATGCTCATGTGAATACTTCGGCAGATGGACCGGTGCGCCCGGCACGTTCGACACATGCGTCGCGTCCCTCGGCCCAGACGCATGACAGGTCGAGCAGGCCTTCGAGCCGTCTTTCGGGCTCGGACTTTATGCGCTACGCCAACGACAATGCGGTGGTCAAGGCGATCTATGACTTTACGCATGGCTCTCTGCGTCCGCTGTTTATCGGTATCGTGGTGGCGCTGGCGCTCGTGAGCCTGTATTTTCCCGTACGCGACCTGTACGTGGCAAAACGCTCGAGCGACATCTTGGCCAAGCAGGTCGAGATTCGCCAGCAATACAATGATGAGCTGCAAAAAAGCGTCGACAAGCTGCTCTCGGAGGAGGGTATCAAGGACGCGGCGTCCGAGGACCTGGGCCTGGTGATGCCCGGCGAGAAGAGGATTGAAGTGCAGGGCCTGGACGGCGATTCGGATGCCTCGTCGAGCCAGAAGTCGTCGAACGCCAAGAAGGCCAGCGAGGTGGCCAAGGAGATCGAAGAGGTCGGCAAGGACGCGCCGTGGTACATTCAGACGCTCGACATGCTGTTTGGATTTAACGGCGTCGAGGGCCAGACGGTCGTGTCCAACGGCAAATAGCGCCCGGAGGGGAGCCCGCAATGACAAATTGTAAACGCTATAAGGTAGCCGCGATCGACCTGGGAACGGTGTCGTCGCGACTGGTGTTGGCCCAGGTCGAGGGCGGGGCAATCGTGGAATCGTCCAAGCATACCGAGATTACCGATCTGGGTGAGGGCGTGGACGCGACGGGCCGCTTTTGCGAGGCGGCCGTTGAGCGCGTGCTCGCTGCGTGCCGCATGTTTGTGGACGAGGCTCGTGCCTTTGGGGCCGCGTGCATCTGCACCACCTGCACGAGCGCCGCGCGTGATGCGTCCAACGCAGCACTGCTGCTGGACGGCCTGCGCGATCTGGGGCTTGAGCCACAGGTGATTCCGGGCGAGGTCGAGGCACGCCTGACGTTTTTTGGCGTGGCGCACGACTTTGCCGGCGAGCGCATCATTGTTGCCGATTCGGGCGGCGGATCCACGGAGCTCGCGACGGGCGTCTATGCGCCGGAGCGTGGCATCTTTGCGCTAGAAGGGACGCGCTCGCTGGACATTGGCTGCCGCCGCGTGACGGAGCGGTTTTTCTCGACGCTGCCACCCGCACGCGGCGAGCTTGCTGCCGCTGCCGCGTGGGCAGGCGAGCAGTTCGCCGCCTATTTTGAAGGCCTGCCCAGCGACTTTGAGCGCGCCGAGCGTCTGGTCGCGGTGGGTGGCACGGTGACTACGCTGGTGGCTCTGGTCCACGAGCTGGAACCGTACGATTCGAGCTTTGTTCACCTACGCGAGCTGTCGCTGGAGCAGGTCTCGGCCGCTATCGAGCGCATGTCTGTGTTGGACGCGGAAGGTATCGCCGCGCTACCGGGTGTACAGCCCAAACGCGCGGGCGTGATCTTGGCTGGCGCCGTGGTGATCCGCGAACTCATGCGTGCCGGCGGCTACAAGACGCTCACCGTAAGCGAGAACAGCCTACTTGCCGGCATGGCCGCCACCATCAACGAGGCTCTCGACGGCGCCGCCCCCACCATCACCTGGACCCCGAGTCTGAGCGCTCTTTAACCGTCTCCCTTTGAGTTGCGGTGAATTAGTTCCTAAATAAGCTGGTAAACGGTATAAACAGGATCTATTCCACCGCAACTTAGAGCTCCGCCGGCGTGTAAAAGAAACGAGCCCGCATCCCTGGGGGACACGAGCTCGTAAACAATACATGGTAGGGGCGGTGGGACGTCTGCGTATTTGCTGCGCAAATACGCACCGGCTTCGGCCGCCTGTCGGCGCCCTCGCCGGCTCGCTACGGACGCTGCGCGTCCGCTTAACGCTCGCCCCCTCGCGGGTTCGAGTCCCGCCGGCATCTTAAAGAAACGAGCCCGCATCCCCGGGGGACACGAGCTCGTAAAAGCCAAATGGTAGGGGCGGTGGGACTCGAACCCACAATCCTTGCGGCGAGAGATTTTAAGTCTCCTGCGTATGCCAATTCCGCCACGCCCCCGTGAGACTAGAAGTCTAGCACAAGCCGTCCGTTACGCGTTGACGGCCATCGAGTGTTGGCCCGACTTCTCCAGGAACTCCTGGAACTTGGCTTCGTCGCCCTTGTTCTGGTATTGCAAGGCCAGCAGGTACTCCAAGCGGCAGCGCTTGACCGGGTCGTCGCCGACATCCTCGAGCATGCGCTCCAGCTCGGGAATGTCGTTGTGGCGCTTGAGGATCATCGTGTCGTACATCAGCTGGCACTCGTGCGCAACTGCCTCGGCCTGACCGCCCTCAAAGCCCTTGATCTCGTGCAGCAACTCCTTGGACTTTTTGCGGTCCTTCTGGCCAACATAGTAGTTAAAGGCTTTGATCACCAGGTCGACGCGCTGCATCTTGGGGAGGTTGAGCCCCAGCAGCAGGTCGAACATCTCGCTGGCACGCTCGTGGTCCTCGCGCAGCAGATAGGAGTTCAGGCGCAGGTAGTCGCGGTTGTAGCGTGGGTACAGCATGCTGGTGAGTTTGCCGTCGAGCAAACGATCGAACTCGTCCCACTGCTTGGCGGCCATCAACTGCTGCAGACGCTTGAACGTGGTGCGTTTTTTGACGCTAAAGAACACCGACACGGCGATGCAGATGATAACGACGGCGGTCCAGAGGGTGCGGGAATCGGGCATTTCAGAGTCCTTAGTCGCTCTTAAAGCGAGCGGTATGACAACACGTACTAGATGTATTATACGCAGCGTGCAAGCAAACTGGCATAAAAGCTCATCGAGGCTGAGTGCCATCGCTCGCTGCGGTACACTTACCTAAAGTAAACCATGAAGGGAGACATTACCTATGAAGAAGATCGTTTTGGCTTGCGGTGCTGGCGCTGCTACTTCCACACTCGTTGCCCAGAAGGTCGCCACCTTGCTCGACGCCAACGGTTACGCCGACAAGTACGAGATCGTGCAGTGCGCCATCTCCGAGGCCAAGGACTACTGCGACGAGGGCGCCGACCTGCTGATCGCCACCACCGTTGCCCCCGAAGGCCTCACCTGCCCGTACGTGAGCGGCGTGCCCTTCATGACCGGCATGAACCGCGTCGCTGCCGAGAAGGCCGTTCTCGACGTCATGGCTCAGTAGGCACTGCCTGTATGAGTGAGCAGAACGTCAACCCGGTCGAGCTCTTTGGCATGCGCGTTGCCCATGTGGGCATTAACGCCACCGACCCGGCAGACGCCCTGGAGATCGCGGAGCTGTTCTCGACGATGATGGGCCTGCCCGTCATCGAGACCCCGGTTTCGTACTTCAACGATTCGCTGGTCGAGATCATGAAGCAGAACGGTCGTGGCACCAAGGGCCACATCGGCTTTGCCGTTAACGACATCGATGCAGCTGAGAAGTGGTTTGCCGAGCGCGGGCTCGAGGTCAACGAAGAGTCGCGCGCGCTGCTGCCCGACGGTGGTACCAAGCTCGTGTACTTTAAGCGCGAGTTCGCCGGTTTCGCCGTGCACCTGTGCCGCGAGTAGCGCACAAGCTGCCATAGCTGGCAAAAAGGGATAGGGCCGCGTGGCCCTATCCCTTTATTTATGCCGAGGGGCTTCCTATCGTGGCAGGCGAATCGTAAAGCGGCTGCCGACCCCTTCGACCGAGGTCACACCGATGACGCCGCCGTGGCTGTCGACGATCCACTTGGCGATTGCAAGCCCCAGACCCGAACCCTGTGCGCCGGCATCGCGCGCGTTGTCGGCACGGTAGAACCGCTCGAACGCGTGAGCTGCGGATTCCTGGTTCATGCCGATGCCCTCGTCCTCAACACTTATGTCGATCGTGCCCGCGCCCGCATCCGGCGTTATGCCAAATGTGACGGTCGTTCCCGCATCCGAGTACTTGGCGGCGTTTTGCACGATCACGCGCAGAGCCTGCTTCACGAGCGCCACGTCGACGGGCGCGTCGCAGCGCGGGTCGCTGGCAAGCGCAGCGTCAGAAGCCAGCCGATACGTGTGCTCGGTATCGATCATCTGCGATTCTTCGCATACCTCGCTGACCAGTGCAGCCAAGTTGGTATGCGCGCGCCGCAGGACCGTGCGCCCGGCATCGCCGCGCGCCAAAAACAGCAGCTGCTCCACAAGCTCTTGCATGTGCTCGCTTTCGGCTTTAAGGGACGCGATGGATTCCGCCAGCACGTCCGGGTCGTCCTTACCCCAGCGGTCGAGCATGTTCACGTAGCCCTGAATCACCGCGATGGGCGTGCGCAGCTCGTGGCTCGCGTCGTTGACAAAGCGCATCTGCTGCAGCTTGGCCTCTTGCATCTGGCGCAGCAGGCGGTTGAGTGCGACCTCGATGCTTGCCAGGTCGGCGTCGCCGGTGGTGACGCTCGGCGAGTCGACGCTTGCGCGCTCGATGGCCTGCTCCAGTGTTTCCATTTTGCCGCCGGCGAGTTGCATGCGGCCGAGTTCGTCCACGCGCAGGGCCAGATCGTTGAGCGGCGCCATGGTGCGGCGCACGCGGCGGGCGCCGCCGAGCATGTTGAGCACGCTGATGACCTGCCAACCCACAACGACAAGGTAGAGAGGCCATAGCGTGACGAGGTCCTGCGCGAGGGGGAAAGTCTTGGTGGTACGCGCAAGCTCGACGGTATAGGTGAGCGTTGTCAGGTCCCAGCCGCGCGCGGGCGTCAGCGTCATGCCGCGAACGGTGGCGCTGGGGATCCATCCTGCGGTAAACGCGCCGTTGGGCAGCGTCTGGTTGTATCCATAGACAAGGATCGCCGCCACAATCACTACTAGCAGCAGGTCGAGCCAAACGTAGCTCATCAGGCGGCGCCACATATAGCTCCAGTTGATGGCGCGGGCGATGGAGGTGACGCGCTTGGCCTCGGCGTTACGCGCGGCAGACATAGCCCACCCCGCGCACGGTCTGGATGATGCGGGCGCCGCCGGCGTCCTCGATCTTGGCGCGTAGATGCGCGATGTGCACGTCGACGTTGTTGGTGTCGCCCATGTATTCGTAGCCCAGCGCTTCGTGCGCGATGCGTTCGCGCGTGAGCACGGTCTCGGCATGCGCCATAAGCAGGGCGAGGACATCGAACTCGCGGGCCGTGAGCGCGATGGGCGAGCCGCCGACCGTGACTTCGCGGCGGTCGGGATCGAGTGCGACCGAACTCACGGTGAGCGCGGCGGGGGAGGGCGAGGCGGATGCCTGGGTCGAGTCGCCAGCCGGGGGTATCGCAGCGGCGCCCGTAGCGCCCGTCCCGGCCCCAACGCCGCCAACGCCCGAAGCCGCCCGCACGGCCTCCGAGCGCTTCAACGCCACGCGGATCCGTGCGAACAGCTCCTCAATCGCAAACGGCTTGGTCAGGTAATCGTCGGCGCCGGCATCGAGCCCGGCCACCTTGTCCATCACGGCATCGCGCGCGGTGACCATGATCACCGGTACATCCTTGTGCTTGCGGACGCGTCGCAGCACCTCCATGCCGTTGAGCTGCGGCAACAGCACATCGAGCAGAATCAGATCGTAGTTGCGCTCCAGCGCCAGGTCCACGGCGGTGCGGCCGTCGGCGGCGTGCTCCACCTGGTAGCCCTCGTGCTCCAGCTCGAGCGTCACAAAGCGGGCGATTTTCTCCTCGTCCTCTACGATCAGGATCCGTGCCATGCGTGCCCCCGTCTGCGATTACTTGTCGTCGTTGAGATTTTGCTTGATGTCGTCCGCGGCATCGGCAGCGTGATTCATAAGGTTGTTGATGCTGCCGGGTACGTCGCCGTCGCTATCGATGCGGTAACGCATGCCAAAGAACAGGCCAATCAGCATCAGCCATATCGTGGCGCCCCAGGCAAACAGCGCGACGATGGGGATCAGGATGGGAATGTTGAGGATGATCGCGTCGCGGCGCGTGGCGACAAACTTGGTGTCCAGGCTCAGGCGGAAGAGCTTTTTGAGGTACTCCCACACGCTGTCCATCTTCTTGGAGAAGTCGGTCTTTTCGCTCGACTTCTCGTAGGCGGCCTGCGCGGCGACCATCTCGGCTGAGGGCTCATCGACTGGCGCGGACTCGGTGGCGGCGTGCGCCGACGTGGTCTGGGTCTTGCCCTGCGACTCGAGCCAAATGATGGCGTCCAAAACGTTGCCGTCGGCGGCGTCGAGCGCGGCCTTGGCATCGGTGTAGCTCACGTTGCACTTGGTGCGGATGGTTTCAACTTTTTCGAGGTCGTCCATGACCTGTCCTTTCGTTCGATGGGCGCGACGCCGGGCGATTTGCCCGGGCGCGAGCGTTGCGTTCGGCGGTCTGCGTTGCGCGGCGCCGCCCCGCCCTTGGTCGAACTCTATAGTGCAGGTTATAGATTAAGCGATTCTTGAGCCAAGATTAATGTTGGATGAGTTTTTGGGTGGCGGTGGGAAAAGTATTAGACCTCGATAGCGGGGGATGTGGTGCCGGTGCAAAACGGCGTCAAAGGTTGGTCGAGCAGGCGGTTTCTCCATTGATGCCCGCACGGCATGGGACACTTACCCTGCCGCCCTGCTCTGCCGCGGCGGCATGTACCCAAAAACGACCCTCTAAGGAGTTCGATACCAATGAGCGATAACACCAAGCATCTCGCAAAGAAGTGCGTCAAGGACGCGGGGCCGTGCCTCGCGCTGTGCCTTGCCGGCGCAGCGGTCGCGCTGCTGGCTGTTCTGGGGCCGTTCGACGTGCTCCGAAGTGCCGTCTCTCTGCACGTTTGCATGGCCCTTGCCGGCGCCATGATGACCGGCGGCGTGCTCGATCTGGTTTTTTGGGTGCTTGACCCGTTTGGATGGAAGAACGAGGGGTAAGCCCTAAGGGATGGAAGGGTTGGAACGGTTGACCTAGTGATCGTGCAGAATGTGAGCTAGCGACTTACGGGGAAGTGGTAATCCGATGACGGTCTATGTGACGGGCGATATTCACGGCGGCGTCGACATGCAAAAGCTGCGTGACTGGGATCTTGGGGATAGTTTGACGAGCGACGACTATCTCATCATCGCGGGCGACTTTGGCTTTCCGTGGGATTTCTCTGCCGAGGAATGTGCCGACATCGCCTGGCTGGAGTCGCGCCCCTACACCGTGCTGTTTGTCGACGGCAACCACGAGCGTTTCGATCACTGGGCGGAGCGACCCATGGAGTTGTGGCACGGTGGGCTGACGCAGCGCCTGTCGGATACCTCGCCCATACGGCGCCTGACGCGCGGCGAGGTTTTTGAACTCGACGGCTCAACGATCCTTACCATGGGCGGCGCCACGAGCGTGGACAAGGAACATCGCGTGCCGTATTCCAGTTGGTGGCCGCAGGAGCTGCCGGACGAGCGCAACTTTGGGGAGGCGCGGGCAAGGCTCGACAGCGTGGGTTGGAAGGTCGACTACGTAATCACCCACACCTGCTCCACGCGCATGCTCTCGCCCACGCTCTATCCGGCACCCGGCTGGAATTGCCCCGGCGTTGATCGTCTTACTGCATTTTTCGATGAGCTGGAAGACCGCTTGGATTATAAGCGCTGGTACTACGGGCATTTTCATCGGGATGCCAACCCGGCCGAGCGCCACACCGTGCTCTATGACTGCATCGTTCGCTTGGGTGACGAACTCCAGCCCTGGGATGTTGCGTAGAGGCGGGGTGGCTGGCTACTCGACCGTTACAGTGATGTTCTCCCGATGCGTACGGATAACATCCCAGCTAAAGTGCTCGACCAGCTGCTCGGCAGAGCGCGGTGTGGCGTCCGGCGCGATGCCCGTTTGCCCGGCGAGCCATCCCAGCAGCGTCTCGGGCGTGCCAAAGCGTGCGCGTAGTTCGCCCAGGTCCAAATCGCGGTCTCGCTTGGAAAGGCGGCGGCCATCCGGCGACATGAGCAGCGGAATGTGTGCGTAGTGCGGCGTTGGAAGTCCCAGCAGATGCTGCAGGTAGATTTGGCGCGGCGTGGAGCCCAGCAGGTCGCATCCGCGCACAACCTCGGTGACGCCCATGGCAGCGTCGTCGACCACCACGGCCAGCTGATAGGCAAACACGCCGTCGCTGCGGCGCACCAAAAAGTCACCGCACTCGGTGGCGAGTGCTTCGCATTGGGCTCCGTACGTGCGGTCCACGAATTCGATCACGTCGCTGGCGAGGTCGTCGACGGTGGGCACGCGCAGGCGCGTGGCCGGAGCACGCAGGGCACTGCGGCGGGTGATTTCATCAGCAGAAAGACCTCTGCAGGCGCCGCGGTAGATGGGCGTGCCGTCGCTGGCGTGCGGCGCGCTCGCGGCGTGGAGTTCGGCACGCGTGCAAAAACAGGGATAGGTGAGGCCGGCGTCTTGCAGCTGGCGCAGGGCGTCCTCGTACAGATCCAGGCGATCGTGCTGGTAGTAGGGGCCTTCGTCCCACTCGAGCCCCAGCCAGGTCAGATCGTCAATCAGTTGAGCGGCAAGTTCCGGGCGCTTGCAGCGATCGTCCAGGTCCTCGATGCGCAGCACGATGCTGCCGCCCTGGCTGCGGGCCGAAAGCCACGAGCACAGGCAGCTGAACACGTTGCCCAGGTGCATGCGGCCCGAGGGCGACGGGGCGAAACGGCCCACGACGGGCGCGGGGGCGGAGGCGGGTGGCGTCGCTGGCGCGTCCGCGGCGGGCGTTGCTATGTTGCGTGTTTTGATATCCATGCGGACGAGTATAGCGCGGGGCTTGGCAGGGAAGGCGTTGCCGCGCTCACAAGTTGGCGGCGGTGCGCATTGCGCACGGTGGGTTTGCGGCTCAAGGTCTCGATCGCTGCGTACCGACTTAGCCTCACAAACGACAGAAACCCCGGCAGCTCTTCGCAACTGCCGGGGTTTCCGCGGAAAAGGGGGACATGATCCTCGAGCGAACGGCAAAGGGGCAAACCGTTTTCGCTCAACTGCTTTATGCCCCTCGGCTGGCGGCTCAATCAGCGCGTGCCGCACCCACACAAAGCCGCTACACCTGTGACAGAGCTGTGAAGTGGTGTCTATTGCTGGCGCAGGCCATGCCAAGGAGTGTCCCAGATTGCCGGCAGATAAGGAACGTCCCCAGGTGCCGGCCGCGGGCGTGACTTTCGTCCCGTTTGATACTCCGCTGGCCTAGATGTTCGTCATGTGCGCCCGTAAACGTGGGACAATGGCGTTGCTGGTATCACAGACAAAGGATGTGCCTATGAACGCCCCCGTTGCCAAAACCTGTCGGCAGCGCCGCCTGTTTGCGCGATTTGCTTCCGTCTGCGCACTCGTCGCGCTTGCATTGCTGCTACTGCCCGCCGCTGCACACGCCGACGGTTATTCCATGACCCAAACCTATATCGGTGCCACGGTTGAGGCCGATGGATCGCTGACCGTTGTCGAGGGACGCCAGTTTGATTTCGATGACGACATCAACGGCGTGTTTTGGGAGATCAATACGGGTACCAACCAGCAGGGCGGCACGGCGGGCGTCGACGTGCTGAGTGTCGAGGAAGAGGACACCGCGTTTAACAAAGTCGATAGCGCGAACAAGGGCGATTCTGGCGTCTACACGGTCGAGCAGACCGGTGACGGCGTAAGGATTAAGGTGTTCAGCCCCCACGAGAGCGGCGACAGCGCGATCTATTACGTGAGCTACACCATGACCGGTGCGGTCATGAACTGGGCCGATACCGCCGAGCTCTACTGGAAGTTTGTGGGCGACGGCTGGTCTGCGGATTCCGATGACGTCGAGATGGAAGTGCGCTTCGCAAATGCCGCTGCCGGGACGGCGGCCGTCAAGGGCGATAACTTCCGCGCATGGGGCCACGGCCCGCTGACGGGCGATGTATCGCTCGATGCGGACGAACCCATGGTCACCTATACCATTCCCTGCGTGCATCAGGGCGAATTCGCTGAGGCACGCATCGCCTTCCCCAGCGACTGGGTGCCGCAGCTTGCCGCCTCGGTCGAAGAGCGCATGTCAACGATCCTGAGCGAAGAGAAGGAATGGGCCGACGAAGCTAACGCCCGCCGTGAGCACGCGCGTGCGATTGCCAGCGCGATTGCCGTGGTGTGTGTTGTTGTGGCGGTTGCCTATACCGGTGTGATCGTGATGCTCAAGCTGCGCAGGCCCAAGCCCAAGCCGCTCTTCCAGGACGAGTACTTCCGCGATGTACCCTCCGCCGACCATCCCGCGGTGCTTGCAGCTCTTATGAGCTGGAACGACGTGCCCGATCAGGCATATATCGCCACACTGATGAAGCTGACCGACGACCGCGTGATCAAGCTGGAAGAAGCGACCGAGACCAAGAAGAAGGGTCTGCTCCGTCGCGAAAAAGAGGAGCAGACGTATCGCATCACAGTGACCGACGAGGCCTGGAAGGCTGCCAAGAAGGACGGCATCGATCGCGATGTGCTCAAGGTCTTCTTCGCCGGCGTTAAGCCCGATAAGGACGGAGTCCGTTCGCGCACGTTTAGCGAGCTGGAGGAGTACGCTAGCGAGCGCACCACATCTGTTGGCGACAAGCTCGAGGACTATCAGAGCACAGTTAAGGCCAAGCTGGAGGCGCGCGAGCTTATTGCATCGGATGGCACTATCGCGATGGTGGCCGGCCTGGTTCTTGGCATCATCATTGTCTTTGGCATTTTGGGCTCTCTGTTCTATACCGACTTTGCGGACGCCAACGTCGGTGCCGCTATGATCTCGATCCCCGTCACGATTGTGGGCTTTGTCCTGAGCTGCACCTTCCGCCGTTACACGCCGGAGGGCGCCGAGGTGGCGGCTCGCTGCAAGGCGCTCAAGCATTGGCTCGAGGACTTTACGCGCCTGAAGGAGGCCATCCCCAGCGACCTGATCTTGTGGAACAAACTGCTGGTGATGGGCGTTGCCCTGGGCGTTTCGAAAGAAGTGCTGCGACAGCTGGCCGAGGCCGTGCCTGCGGACCTGCGCAACAGCGACGATTTCTACGACAACTACCCCTGCTACTGGTGGTATTACCATCACTACGGCAACGAGTCTCCGCTCGATTCGTTTAACGATGTGTATCACGAGACCATCCGCGAGCTGGCTTCGAGTTCCGATAGCTCGAGCGGCGGTAGCGGCGGCGGCTTTTCCGGTGGCGGCGGTGGCGGCGTCGGCGGAGGCGGCGGCGGAACGTTCTAACGGTCGTAAATTATGGGATGGGCTTTTCTCGACAGCCGTCGGGGAAAGCCCATCCCCTTTTTACGCGCTACCTACGAAGACTGTCCCCAGCGACTAATCATTTAAGAACGTCCCCAACGACTAGGTGCGGTTGCTGTCAAGGAGTGTCCCGGGGTGCCGGCACAAAAGGAACGTCCCTAACTGCCGGGTTTAGGCTGTTAGATCGAGTTCGTAGAGGAAGCTTTCGCGCGGCATGTCGTGACGGCGCTCTTCGCGGTTGGCGCGGTGCGTGGCCGTGCGCTTAAAGCCGTGCAGCTCGTAGAACTTCCACGAGCAGTTGGAGTCGGTGTACAGGTGCGCCCTCGTCGCTCCAAGCGAGGACAGGTGCGAGACGGCGGCATCGAGCAGAACCGTGCCAACGCCCAGGCCATGGACATCGCGATCCACGGCAAGCAGCGTGACCTCGTTGTCGTGCGGCAACGGGCTGCTCTCGAGCAGGCGGTTGTTGGTTCGGATGGTTGCGCGCACAAACGAGAGATACTCGGCGCACGCATCGGGCTCTAGCTCACGCATCTGCGATAGCAGCGCGCGTTCGGTATCCATCCAATGCTCGTTGATAGTGGCGCCGGAGCTCTGTCCCGCACGCGCGAGCGAAATGCCACGCGCCTGACCGTCGATTACGGCAACCTGTGAAAACGTCGACGACGAAAGGCAATAGGCGAGGTCGCACGCGGCCTCAAGGCGGTTGTACTCATCGTTATCCGAATTGTTATGCCAAAGCTGCTGCAGAATCAGCGCGATGGCGTCGAAGTCTTCGGTATCAAACGGTCGGTAGAGAACCCGCGAGACCATGGTGCCTCTTTCTTTTGCGGATGCATATCGAGCACAGTTCTACCACGCCATTGGCATCTAATTATGGTGCCCCTGTGTTCCATGAACTCACCGTGCCCGGTGCCATGCCCATCCCCTCCGCTCGCAAACTTTTTCTGCACATGCGCCCGTTGCGGGGTGCATCGATGCGCTCGATGCGCTACATTAAATCAGTATTTTCAATGCCGCTGCGCGAGCGCTGCAGATCGACGTATCACCGACTCACAGAGCACGGCGGCGTACCAGACAGGAGGACTGCATGGGATCTGATGTGAAGATCGCACGCGCGTTGATCTCGGTTACCGATAAGACGGGCGTCGTCGATTTCGCACGGACGCTGGTTGA
This sequence comes from uncultured Collinsella sp., assembly GCA_928722055.1. Taxonomy (GTDB): domain Bacteria; phylum Actinomycetota; class Coriobacteriia; order Coriobacteriales; family Coriobacteriaceae; genus Collinsella. Next base: position 1,891,095 of record CAKMWN010000002.1, on the reverse strand, counting down.
CGACTTTGGCGTCGAGATCATCTCTACGGGCGGCACGGCTCGTGCCATCGAGGACGCGGGCGTTCCCGTAACCCCCATCGAGGAGTTCACGGGCTATCCCGAGATGATGGACGGCCGCGTTAAGACCCTGCACCCCAAGGTTCATGGCGCGCTGCTGGCCCGCCGCGATTCCGAGCAGCACATGCAGGAGGCGGCTCAGCACGGCATTAAGCTGATCGACCTGGTCGTCGTCAACCTGTACGAGTTCGAGAAGACCGTCGCCAACCCCGAGGTCACCTTCGCGGACGCCATCGAGCACATCGACATCGGTGGCCCCTCCATGCTGCGCTCTGCCGCCAAGAACGCCACGAGCGTTACCGTCATTTCCGATCCGGCCGACTATGATGCCGTCCTGGCCGAGATGCACGAGACCGGTGGCTGCACCACGCTTTCCACCCGTCGTCGCCTGCAGGTGAAGGTCTACCAGACCACCGCCGCCTACGACACGGCCATCTCCCGCTGGCTCGCCGCCCAGGCAAGCGACGTGGCGGACACCTCTGCCAAGCTCGAGATTTCGCTGGAGAAGGTCGACGACCTGCGCTATGGCGAGAACCCGCAGCAGAAAGCCACAGTCTATCGCTTTGCCGAGGGCTGCGAGAACACCGCGAGCTCGCAGTTCCCGCTCGTGGGCTCCAAGCAGATCCAGGGCAAGCCGCTCAGCTACAACAACTATCTGGATGCCGACGCCGCCTGGAACCTGGTCCGCGAGTTCGACGAGCCGGCCTGCGTAATCCTCAAGCACCAAAACCCCTGCGGTTCCGCCGTTGCCGAGGACATCACGGCCGCCTACGATCGCGCCTTCGCCTGCGATCCCAAGAGCGCCTTTGGCGGCATAATCGCCTGCAACCGCGAGGTTCCCTTTGAGCTGGTTGAGCACTTTGCCGATCAGAACAAGCAGTTCGTCGAGGTCATCATCGCCCCGAGCTACACCGACGAGGCGCTCGAGCGCATGGCCAAGCGCCCCAACCTGCGCGTGTTGGCTACCGGCGGCGTGGACCACGGCGCCCAGGTGGAGCTGCGCTCCGTCGACGGCGGCATGCTGGTGCAGGAAGTCGACCGCGTGACCGAGGACCCCGCGACCTTTACGTTCCCCACCGACCGCAAGCCCACCGACGCCGAGATGGCCGAGCTCGAGTTTGCCTGGAAGGTCTGCAAGGGCGTCAAGTCCAACGCCATCCTGGTCTCCAAGGGCAAGGCCGGCATTGGCATGGGTCCGGGTCAGCCCAACCGCGTTGACTCCGCACTGCTGGCCTGCGAGCGCGCCGAGGACTTCTGCGAGCGCGAGGGCGTGGAGAAGGGCGGCTTTGCCTGTGCAAGCGACGCGTTCTTCCCGTTCCGCGACAACGTCGACGTGCTTGCCGCGCACGGTGTGACCTGCATCATTCAGCCCGGCGGCTCCAAGCGCGACGACGAGAGCATCCAGGCCTGCAATGAGCATGGCATCGCGATGGTGTTCACCGGAGCCAGGCATTTCCGTCACTAAGTTCCGCCCTGGGACAAAATAATCTCTGCAAAAGACGGCTGCTCCGTTTGGAGGGCCGTCTTTTTGGTATAAGAGGACGAAATGACTAACACGAAAGGTATGACCATGCCCCAGATTGATGATGCCGAGCTGTTTGGCAATGCCGAGGATCAGCGTGCGTACGAGGACTTTTGCGCCAATCAGGAGGCGGTCGAGAAGTTCACGCTCGACAAGCCCGCGCTTGTCTGCCGTTGGCGCATGTCCAACAAAAAGGTGCCCATGCTCAACCGCCACATTCGCGCACTGTCCGAGCGCCTGGTGCAGGGCGAGCCGCTTACCCATAACATGCTCAGCTGGGCTAAACAGCACGTTGAGTGGTCGCTTGCCGAGGGCGATTACACTGCGCACGACGGCGTACTCATGCTGGTGATCGACGTCAATGGCAACGCCGCCATGACGGTGGGCGAGTACGAGCCGCTGGCCGATACGTCGGCTAAGGCGCTACGTGCCCGCTCCGCCGAGGCCCGCTCCGAGGCCGACGAAACCGGCGTGGCGCCCGAGCTGCTCGCCGCCGTCGATAACGGCGAGCTGGCCTTTGTGGCGCCGGCGGACGAGTGCCTGTGCGGCACGGCGACGCTCATCGAGCAGCTGGCCCAGACCAAGGGCATCCCGGTCACGCGCGTAGACATTCCCGCGCAGCTCAAGGGTGCGCTGTTTCTGGTGAGCGACGAGCACGGTGTGGTTGCCGCCGCCGACTCCGACGCCGCCGAGGCCGACGCCGCGACGGTCGCCTTCTTCGCCGAAGGCTACGAAAAGCTCCGTGCCCGCCGCTCCTAACCTCAAGGCGGGGTGGGCTTACTGAAGCGAGCGAGCGCGTTCGATGGCGTAGGCGAGCGACAGCTGCTCCATCTCCGGGGCGCATTTGTAGCTCAGTCCTGTGAGAGCCGTCACCTTATCGAGGCGATATCGAATCGTGTTCGGGTGCTGGCTAGTCTGCTTGGCGGTTCGCTCGATACGTCGGTCGTTCTCGATGAATGCGGCGAGCGTGGATTCCAGTTCGCTGCCATGCTCACTGTCGTGCTCACGTATCGGCGAGAGAATCGCCTCCGAGAACGATCGCATCTCCGGGGTTTCCGCAAAAGGCATCACGGTTCTCAGGATGCCGAGTTGCGTATAGCGGACGGGACCCTCGGCTCGTTGACAAGATAGGCGCTGTGCGTAAATCGCCTGCGAGATCGCCTGCGCCACCGCCTCGTCTCCAAACAGAATATCGCTGATGCCGAGCCCTTCCGCTCCGCCATCGATGCCGCCAGCCTCGATGAGCTCCGTGAGCGCCTGGACGATTCGCTCCACATCGAGCGTCTGCTCCGAGTCGCTTGTCGCTACGAATAACAAACCTCCGTCATAGGGTGCCAGCATGTTGTGGCATCCGGCGAGGGTCGATTTTGCACAGAGACGTTCGATTTGCAAAAACGTACGCGGGTCGAGGGGCTCTGCAAACGATGCGAACAGGGCGACCGCTTCGTCCAGAAATGACGGGTTGAGGCCTCGGATGCGTCGGCAGATGGACTCGGGCGATACGTCTGTCCTCAGGGCATCGATCTCGCGCTGTGCGAAGTCGATGGACGCGAGCTGCTCGATATGCCGTTTGACCTCATAGATGACGCTGTCAAAGAACAGTGAGTCGTCGGTCGTGAGAAAGACCGGGTAGTGCCGCGCGTTGGCGTAGCGGATGGCTTGGTCGGGAATCGGGATGTGCAGGACGTTTTTGATGATAAGACCGCTCGTTCCCTTGGCGACGAGGTATTTCACGGCTTCAGTGATGAGGTATGGGTCGTCCTTCGCATAGAGGAAGGTGCTGAGGACGATTTCGTCTGAGCTGAAGTTGGCGCGCTGGTACTTGTTCTTGAGGCCGGGCATAAGTTCATAATCGAGGATCCCGACGCCAGAGACGGCACGCGAGACGCCATCGCTGCCGGCGATTAGACGGACCGACCCCTCATATTCCCGTGAGAAGTCCGAGATGGTGTATAGCATCAACATCACCTTGTAAATCACTACAATAAGTACAGGTATAAATAGGATAATCGCACATCCGTATGCCTTTGATGCGGGAAATAGTTCAAATACATGCTGATAGAACGAAAAATCAGATCGAGAATAGTTGTAGATTCCAACAAGAAATGATCCTTGGCGGCATCGTTACTAAACCGTACAGTGAAGCAACGTAAAGCTTTCGCTGAGAGGAGCGATGATGGGGCAGATGGTGGTGCTTTCGGCCGAGGAAGTTTCCAAGGTGCTGACGATTGAGGATGCAATCGCTGCCGTGGAGGAGGCATATCGCCAGAAGGCAACGGGCAAGGGTGTTGCGTGGCCGATGGTATATGAGCAGTTCGAACCCGGCGTGGCCGATATGGATATCCGCTCGGGCGAGTTAGCGGGAAGCGGCCTCTTCGGTCTCAAGCTCACTGCTTGGTTCTCTCAGAATCCCAAAAAGGGGCTGCCCGAGATCTTTGGCACCACGCTGCTGTGCGACAACGCGACGGGAGAGCCGTTGGCGCTGCTCAATGCCTCTGCCGTCACTGGACTTCGCACCGGTGCCGCCGCTGCGCTCGGTGCCAAGTGGTTGGCTCGGGCGGATGCGTCCAAACTGCTTGTTGCGGGTGCCGGCCATATGAGCACCTATATGGTGGCGGGCGTGCTCGCCGCCTGTCCCAAAGTGAGCGAGGTCAAGGTGTGGGAGCCGGTTTCCGATGCCGCGCCCGAGGCCCGCGTCGAGCGCATGCGAGACGAGGTCGCCCATATCTTGGGCGCCTGCGAGCATGCTCGCGAGGCATCCACCTATTCCATCGAGGCGACGGCCGACGGCCAAGGTGCCGCGGCAGAGGCCGACATCATCGTGACGATTACGCCGGCGACCGAGCCCATCATCCCCGATGCATGGGTGCGCCCCGGTACGCATATTTCCTGCGTCGGTGCCGACATGCCCGGCAAGCAGGAGCTCGCCTCGGCACTTGTTGCCCGTGCCGCTGTTTACGTCGACGATCGCGAGCAATCGGTCGCGTCCGGTGAGCTGGAGATTCCGGTTGCCGAGGGTGTCATCACGCGCGAGGACATCAGAGCGGAGCTCGGCGAAGTCATCGCCGGCACGGCTACGGGGCGTTCGGATGACGAACAAGTGACGGTGTTCGATACGTCGGGCATCGCCGTTCAGGACCTTTCGACATCGAAAATCGCCTACGACCGCGCCGTCGAGGCGGGGCTGGGCACCGTGGTGAAACTGTAAGAAAGTCAAGGAAAGGAAACGACAATGCAGATTAAGGATTTCGCCGTCGAGCAGTGGATGAACGAGTGGGAGACCAAGTGCACCCACAACGTTGCGGAGACGTGCGTCTACTCTCTCACGCTCGACCAGCTGTTCGAGCTTACGAACACCGACAAGAAGGCGTGGCTCGATAACCTGTGCTCGCGCCGATTCACCTACGGAGACATCGAGGGACAGCCCGGCTTCCTCGAGGGGGTCGCGCGTCTCTATAAGACGGTCGAGCCCGGGCATATCGTGCCCACGCACGGCGCGACCGGTGCCAACTCCCTGGTTATTTCCACGCTCGTCGAACCGGGCGATCACGTAGTCTCCGTCAAGCCCACCTACCAGCAGCTTTACTCGATTCCCGAGATGTGCGGTGCGAAGGTCGATATTCTTCAGCTCGATCGCAAGAACGGCTACCACGTCGACGTCGACGCGCTCGATGCTCTGGTGACCGACGATACCAAGCTCATCTGCATCAATAACCCGGACAACCCCACGGGCGCCCTGCTCGACACCGATACGCTCAAGGCGATTGTCGAGGTCGCACGCAAACACGACGCGTGGGTGCTCTGCGACGAGGTCTACCGTCTGCTTACTCAGACGGATGAGTACTCCGAGTCCGTGATCGACCTGTACGACAAGGCCATCGTCACCGCATCCATGTCCAAGGTCTGGTCGTTCGCCGGCCTGCGTCTGGGCTGGGCGGTCACCAAGAGCCCGGAGCTCCGTCGCGCGCTGCTCTCGCATCGTGACTACAACCTGATTTCCGCTGGCATATTCAGCGAGACGGTGGCGGAGCTGATTCTGGGCAACGCTTCCGTGATCCTTGAGCGCAGCCGTCGCATCGTCCGTCAGAACCTTGCTGTTCTGGAGAAGTGGGTCGAGAGCGAGCCGCACCTGTCGTTCGTCAAGCCCGAGGCGGGTACCACCGCGCTCGTGTATTACGACTACGACATCGACTCCAGGACGTTCTGCATCGACATGATTAAGAAGTCCGGCGCGCTCGTCACTCCGGGCGATTGCTTCGAGGAGCCCAAGAGCATGCGCATCGGCTATGCATACTCCGATAACACCGACGACCTGCAGAAGGGCCTGGATGCCATCTCCGCGTACATGCGTACGCTCGAGTAGAGACTCGTGGTCGAAGTGATGGGGCCGATCGGCTCAGGCCCGAGGGCCCCTATTTTCTCTCAAGACTACCGAACGCTTTTGTCACATTAGGTGCCCACGGGGTCGTATCGCTGCGACGCTGTGGGCATAATGGTGTGAAAGGTGCAAGTTACGCGAAATGGGAGGACACATGGCGCTGATCTATGTCGTTGAGGACGACGAGCCCATTCGTCGTGAGCTTATCGACATCCTTGCCCGCGCCGGGTTTGAAATCGAGGCCTGCGAATCGTTTGAGCATGTCTCGCGCGATATTCTCGCCGCCGCGCCCGACCTGGTGCTGCTCGACCTGACGCTTCCCGTCAAGGACGGCCAGCATATCTGCCATGAGGTTCGCCGCGAATCCGAGGTTCCCATCATCGTCCTCACGTCGCGCGCGACCGAGATTGACGAGGTCATGGCCATGACGCTCGGCGCGGATGACTTTGTTCCCAAGCCCTACAGCGCGCGCGTGCTCGTGGCGCGCATCAACGCACTGCTGCGTCGTACCGCGGCGGCGGGCGAGCGCAGCACACTTGTCCACAAGGGCCTGGAGCTCGATCTCGCTCGCTCCATGGTCACCAACATGCAAACCGGCACCAGTACCGAGCTCACCAAAAACGAGCTGCGTATCCTCTCACTGCTTCTGAGCCGTGCGGGCAAGATTGTCTCGCGCTCGGCCATCATGCAGGACCTGTGGGACTCCGACGCCTTCGTGGACGACAATACGCTCACCGTTAACATCAACCGCCTGCGCACCACGCTCGAAAAAATCGGCATCAAGGGGTATTTGACCACGCACCGCGGCCAGGGCTATTCGGTCTAGGGGCCGGCTATGTCGTTTGCCAAGTTCTTTAAAGACGCGCTGCTTCCCGTCGCCGTGTGGACGTGCGGCGTGCTGCTGAGCTGCTTTGTGCTGACGGTCGCCGGCGCACCCGTTTCTATCGTGGTCGTGGCGGTCGGCGTGTCCTATATCTTTGGTATGCTCGGCATCGTGATCGAGTACGCGCGCCGTCGTCGTTTTCTGCGCCAGCTGGAGCGTGCGGCCGAGGAGCTCGAGAGTCCCGCATGGGTGCAGGAGATGGTGCAATGCCCGACCTATGCCGAGGGCGAGCTCGAGTACGAGGTCTTGCGCCGGGTGGGCAAAGCCGCTTGCGACGAGGTTGCCGAAGGCCGCCGTCAGACCGATGACTATCGCGACTATATCGAGAGCTGGGTCCATGAGGCCAAGCTGCCCCTGGCGGCGGCCCATCTGATTTTGGAAAACCTGGACGGTAGCGAAGACGACCTGTCGCGCGTGGACGATCTGGCACGCGAGCTTGCCCGCGTGGAGCGCTATATCGACCAAGCTCTGTACTATGCGCGCTCGGAAGTCGTGGAGCGCGACTACCTGATTCGCCGCTGGGATCTCAAGACCTTGGTGACGGGCGCGATTAAAGCCAACGCGCGCGAGCTTATCGCGGCGCACGTGGCTCCGGTGTGCGAGAACCTCGACTTTGAGGTCTTTACCGACGAGAAATGGCTCGAGTTTATTCTGGGCCAGCTCATTCAGAACAGCATTAAATATGCGCGTGAGGACGGCGCAAAGATCGTGTTTTCGGGTGCGTTGCTGGACGAGGGTCTGGCGAGCGAGCGCATCGAGCTTACCGTCGCGGACAACGGCTGCGGCGTGTGTGCGGCAGACCTGCCGCGCGTGTTCGAGAAGGGCTTTACCGGCGACAACGGCCGCACCACCAAGCGCGCAACGGGCATCGGCCTCTACCTGGTGGCGCGCCTGTGCTCCAAGATGGGCATCGACGTCACCGCGGCATCGGAGCCGGGCGAAGGCTTCGTCGTAACATTCGCCTTCTCAACCAACAAGTTCCAATATTTCGAGTAACGCACACGGCAGATGTCCGCCTCAAACAAAACGTGCCGCCCCAAACGGGGCGGCACGCTATTTTTCAATCAGACAACTCGCTGAAGTAAGGCTGCGAAGGCCGCGGGGCCGGGAGGGGTTTCCTAAGGGCACATCCCGCAGCCGCAACGCGGCGAGGACGTGCCCGTGGAAACCCCGCAGGCCCCGCGGCCGGTGGGAGCAACGCTACTTCACGACCAAGATGTCGCAGTCCGTATTGCGCAGCAGGAACGTCGAAATCGAACCCAGCAGCGCATACTTGATCGAGGACAGGCCGCGGGCGCCGCAGAGCACCAGGTCGGGCTTAACCACGTCGAGCATCTCGTCCTTAAGCGTCTCGCGAATGCGGCCGGCGCGAATCATGACCTCGACCTCGGGGATGTCGGGATTGGCCTTAGCCTCTTCGAGCTGCTTGGCGATGGAGTTCTTAAATGCCTCCTCTAGGCCGTTGACCAGATCGACCGGATAGGAACCGGCGCTCTCGAGCGCCGTGGAATCGATAACGTGGCCGATTATCAGCTTGGCGCCGTTGTTCGCGGCGACCTTGATGGCGCGTGCGAGCACAAAATCCTGCTGCTCAGTACCGTCGAGTGAAACAAATACCTTGGTGTAGCCCTCGTTCATGGTTTCCTCCTTGGTCTATCGCACGGGCGCGGGGCTCGTGCATCGGGCGGGCGCGGGCGCGTTGGCCGCCGGACACTCTATCTTGTTGCAGTTATACCCAAGGATTTGGGCTTGACCGCTCGCAATTCTGTGAACGGGCGAGTTTTTTGGTAAGGGTAGGCGTAGACGCGCCCGAACGGTTGATAATGGGACATCGCCCGCACCGTCCGCAGAACAATATCGGCGGGTGTCTAACGAGGGGGTCCCTTTGGATATTATCGAGCTTCTAAAATCTGCCTTCATGGGCCTGGTCGAGGGCATCACCGAATGGCTGCCTGTTTCGTCGACCGGTCACATGATCTTGGTGGACGAGTTCGTCAAGATGAACGTGAGCGAGACGTTCTGGAATATGTTCCTGGTCGTGATTCAGCTCGGCGCCATTCTGGCCGTCTGTGTGCTGTTCTTCCATGAGCTCAATCCGTTCTCGCCCAGCAAGGGCAAGGAGGGCCGTCGCGACACCTGGGTGCTGTGGGGCAAGATTGTGCTCGGCTGCATTCCCGCCGCGGCGATCGGCCTGCCGCTCAACGACTGGATGGAGGAGCATTTCTACAATGCTCCCGTCGTGGCGCTGGCGCTCATTGTGTACGGCGTGCTGTTTATCGTGATCGAGAACTGGCGCGCGAACAAGCGCGAGGAAATGGCCGTTGCCGGTTCGTTTGGTTCGCGTGCTGTGGTGTCGGGCGGACGTCCCGCCGGTGCGCACTTTGCGGCGCCTGCCGCGGCTACCGCTGAGGATGAGGACGATGACGAGGATTTGGACTTTGGCTCCATCGCCACGCTCGAGGACCTGAGCTGGAAGACTGCGCTGGGTATCGGCTGCTTCCAGGTGCTTTCGCTGGTGCCTGGAACGTCTCGCTCCGGTTCTACCATCATCGGCGGCCTGTTTTTGGGCTGCACGCGTTCGGTGGCGTCCAAGTTTACGTTCTTCCTGGCCATCCCTGTCATGTTTGGCGCGAGTGCGCTCAAGCTGGTCAAGTACTTCATCAAGGGCGGTACCTTTGGCGCCAACGAGATCGCCATCCTGGGCGTGGGCTGCGTTGTGGCCTTTGCGGTTTCGCTCATCGCCATTAAGTGGCTCATGGGCTTCGTTCGCCGTCACGACTTCAAGTGCTTCGGTGTTTACCGCATCATCCTGGGCATCGTAGTGCTCGCATATTTCTTCGTTCTGGAGCCGATGCTCGGCCTCTAACTTAGTCGACGCTGCGCGGCGGTCAGGGCGACAACTTGTCATTCAAAGGGGGTGGCATGACCAAAAGGTCTATGCCGCCCCCTTTTCATGCCAATTTGTTCGCCCCGGCCGCCGCTCGCTGCTGCTGCCATGACATCGGCGGTTTCGTGATTGCCAATAGATTGGTGCAAAGTAACCTGACCCCATTGCGCCAAATCCGCTGGGCGGGCCTGACGGTGGCGCACGGAGTCGTGGTGTGATTTGCGCCGGTGTCCGCGCGGCTCGGTATACTGGTACGGCTCAAACTATGGCGCCGCCCGCAGGCGCGCCGTCCGTCAGATGAGGAGTCGCCCATGACCCAGCCCTTGCCCTGGGAAAAGAACGCCGCGGTACCCGTGCCGCCCACGCCGGAACCCGTGCCGCTCGATGCATACACCGCCCCCGCTGCGCCGGAGCCCGAGCTCGTCCCGCTCGACATCTACGACGCTCTCGCGCCGGCACCCAAACCCGCCAAGCCGCTCGTCGACCTCGACAGCCTTAATCCCGCCCAGCGCGAGGCGGTCCTGACCACCGAGGGTCCGTTGCTGGTCCTTGCCGGCGCCGGCTCGGGCAAGACCCGCGTCTTGACCTTCCGCATCGCACATATGCTCGGCGACCTGGGTGTTAAGCCCTGGCAGATCCTTGCCATCACGTTTACCAACAAGGCCGCGGCCGAGATGCGTGAGCGTCTGGCGGCGCTCATTCCCAGCGGCACCCGTGGCATGTGGGTGTGCACCTTCCATGCCATGTGCGTGCGTATGCTGCGCGAGGACGCTGATCTGCTGGGCTACACCGGTCAGTTCACCATCTACGATGACGACGATTCCAAGCGCATGGTGCGCGATATTATGCAGGCGCTCGGTATCGAGCAAAAGCAATTCCCCATCAATATGATCCGCAGCAAGATCAGTTCGGCCAAAAACGCCATGATCGGCCCCGAGGACATGCTCAAATCCGCCGACAGCCTCAACGACAAAAAGGCCGCGCAGGTCTACCTGGAGCTGGAACGCCGCCTGCGCGCCGCCAACGCTATGGACTTCGACGACCTGCTCGTGCGCACGCTTGAGCTGCTGCGCACCCGCCCCGAGGTGCTCGATAAGTACCAAGAGCGTTTCCGCTACATTAGCGTCGACGAGTATCAGGACACCAACCACGTCCAGTACGAGATCGCCAACCTGCTGGCCGCCAAGTACCAAAACCTCATGGTCGTAGGCGACGATGACCAGTCCATTTATAGCTGGCGCGGCGCCGACATCACCAACATCCTGGACTTTGAGAAGGACTTTAAAAACTGCAAGACCGTTAAGCTGGAGCAGAACTACCGCTCTACGGGTCATATCCTGAGCGCCGCCAACGCCGTGGTGCGCCACAACTCGCAGCGCAAGGACAAGCGTCTGTTTACGGCCGAGGGCGACGGCGAGAAGATCCAGGCCTTCCAGGCAAGCGATGAGCGCGACGAGGGCCGCTGGATTGCCGGCGAGATCGAAAAGCTGCACTCCAAGGGCACGAGTTACGACGATATCGCTGTGTTCTACCGCACCAACGCCCAGTCGCGTATCCTCGAAGATATGTTCCTGCGCGCAGGCGTGCCCTACAAGATCGTGGGCGGCACGCGATTCTTCGACCGTGCCGAGATCCGCGACGTCATGGCCTACCTCAAGATGATCGTGAACCCGGCAGACGATATGAGCGTCAAGCGCGTTATCAACACGCCGCGCCGCGGCATCGGCTCCACCTCGATCCAAAAGATTGAGCAGCTGGCGCGCGACAACCGTTGCTCGTTCTTCCAAGCCTGCGAGATCGCAACAGCCGAGACGGGCATGTTTAGCGCCAAGGTGCGCAACGGCCTGTCGAGCTTTGTGGCGCTGGTGCGCGAGGGTCGCCGCATGGACGGCGAGCTCAAGGACGTCGTCGAGATGATCGTCGATAAGACGGGCCTGCTGCAGGCTTTCCGCGCCGAGGGCACCATGGAGTCCGAGAGCCGCGCCGAGAACATCCAGGAATTCCTGGGCGTCGCCGCCGAATTTGAGGAGACGCACGAGGATATCGAAGGTACGCTCGAGAGCTTGGAAGAGCTGCGCGCTGCCGGTGTTGCCGATGTGCCTGCTAGCGCCGAGCCCGAGCCTGTCGTGGTGAGCGCGCCTGCGCCCGAACCGGGGCCATCTGCCCCGGTATCCTCGTTTGAGGCGCTCGTTGGCGCGCGTGACGCCGCGGGCTCCAATCCGCTCGATAGCTTGGCCGCTCCGGCGCTGTCTCCGCAGGATGCCCTGGCCGCCGCCATCGCGGGCAACGCGTATGCCGCGCCGACGGAGATGCCGGCGGGTGCCGTGCATGCCGACGAGATCGAGCGCACCTACGGTCCGCTCACCTGTAAGGCGCTGCCGGCGCTCATGGAGTGGCTGGCCCTGCGCTCCGACTTGGATTCCCTGGCCGGCGAGACGCATGCCATTACCATGATGACCATCCACTCCGCCAAGGGCCTGGAGTTCCCGGCGGTGTTCGTGGCCGGCATGGAGGAGGGTATCTTCCCGCACGTGCACGACTTTGGCGGTAGTGACGATCCGGGCAAGCTCGAGGAGGAGCGTCGCTTGGCCTACGTCGCCATCACGCGTGCTCGCAAGCGCCTGTTCCTGACCTATGCGGCCACGCGTCGCACCTACGGCTCGACCTCTGCCAACCCGCGCTCGCGCTTCCTCAACGAGATTCCGTTTGAGGATATCGAGTTTAGCGGCATCGGTTCTGCCGGTTTTGAGGGCACGGGCTGGGAGAAGCGCGGCGACCGTCACGGCACCTTTGGCTCGGGCATGGGCTCGGATATGTACGGCGGCAAGGTGTTTGGCTCGCATACGCGCTCGACCGGCGGTTCCGGTTCGCGCGGCGGATCGAGCTTCGACGACTTCTTTGGCGGCAGTAGCTACGGAACCGAGCGCCATCGTGGGGTCTCGCCCGACGCCGGCCGTGTTGCCTCGACCTTTGGCTCGGGCGCGCCGCGCGTCAAAAAGCCGTCGTCCAAGGTGTCCCCGACGGTGGAGCGCAAGGTCGATCGTGCCAGCGCATCGCAGGACTTTGCCGCGGGTGATACCGTGAGCCACAAGACCTTTGGTACGGGTACCGTGATCTCGGTCGTCGGAGACATGATCGAGGTTCAATTCGAAAAGACCGGCCAGACCAAAAAGCTTATGAAGGGCTTTGCTCCGATCGTCAAGCTGTCGTGATCCCGGCGGACCTGGGCGGGCGTATGGGGCAACATCGCCTGCTCGGGCAGTCCTGCTCGCACGGAGAGCACATTAAGTGCTCTCCGGCTCGTGCGGAACTCGCGATCGATGTTGCCCCATACGCCCGTCCAGGTCCTTAGATAACGTTGCTTGCGAACGTCGCTCTGCTCGTCCGCTTTTTTGATCTGGAGAGCCGGGTGGGCTGATAAATAGATATAGCAAGGGGCTCTCCCGTACATGGACGGGGGAGCCCCTTGTTGCGTTTGGGTTGTTGGTGCGATCTACAGATGCGAGACGATCAGTTCCATCTTGCCTTCGAGGTCGATGGAGCTGACGGTGCTCGGGGCCAGCAGGTGGCTTCCCTTGTGGACGGGGTCGCCGCAGACGGTGCCTTCGCCGTCGATGACCGACAGGCACATGAAGGGCCAGCGCTGGTCGAGGGTCTTGCTGCCGTTGACGCGCACGCGATCGACGGTGTAGCAGGGGTTGGACTCGAGCTCGGTCACGCCGTCCACCTCGGGCGCGGTCACCGTGCCGTCGGTCGGAGCCTGAGCATCAAAGTCGATGCAGTCGAGGCTCTGCTCAATGTGCAGCGGGCGCAGGTTGCCGTCAGTGCCGGGACGGTCGTAGTCGTACAGACGATACGTCACGTCGCTCGACTGCTGCGTCTCCAAAATGAGCGTGCCGGTCTTGATGGCGTGCACGGTACCGGAATCAATCTGGAAAAAGTCGCCCTTGTGAATCGGCAACACGTTGAGCATGTCGTCCCAACGTCCTTCCTCGATCATTTGTGCGGCCTCGGCGCGGTCCTTGGCACGCTGGCCGACGATGATCGTGGCGTCGGGCTCGCAGTCCAGCACATACCAACACTCGGTTTTGCCCAGGCTACCGTTCTCGTGCTCGGCAGCGTACTCGTCGTTGGGATGAATCTGGATCGAAAGGTCGTCCTTGGCGTCCAGAATCTTAATGAGCAGCGGGAACTCCTTGCCCTCGCAGTTGCCAAAGAGCTCGCGATGCTCGGCCCACAGCCACGACAGCGTGTGGCCGGCATACGGGCCCTCCGCAATCTGGCAGTCGCCGTTGGGGTGGGCCGAGATGGCCCAGCACTCACCGATGGGGCCATCGGGAATGTCGTAGCCAAATACGGTTTCGAGCTGGCGACCGCCCCAGATCTTCTCGTGGAAGATCGGCGTCAGCTTAATCAAATCGGACATGTTCATACCCCCATTGTGTTGCGCGGGCGCTGCACAAAACAGCTCAAAGCGAGCGCCCGGATGACTACAAAAACCTATGCCAACGTTACGTTGTGCAACTCAAAGCGGTCGCCAACGTTGCGCGAGACCGAATACTCAAAGGCGGCGCCGCTGTCCAAAAAGCCAATCTGGGTGAGCTCGAGCAGGGGAGAGCCAGGCTTGGTGTCCAAGCGCTCGGCTTCTTCCTCGGTTGCTGCCACGGCGCGAATGGTACGGTGGAAGCTCGAAATCTTCAGCCCACATTGCTCGCGGATGAAGTGGTAGACCGATCCGTACAGGTCCTTCTTTTTAAGGCCTGGAATCAGCTCGAGGGGCATGTAGGTGTACTCGATAACGATGGGCTTCTCATCGGCCTGACGCACGCGCACGATGTGATAGGCAAAGTCATCCTCGGCAATTCCCAGCTGGGCTGCGATGTCCGCTGGTGGATTAACAATCGAGAAATCGTAGACCACCGAGGTCACCTTCTCCCCGCGGTGCTCATACGAAAAGCCCTGGGCACGGTCGTTTTTGCCCTGGAAAAACGCCTGACCGGGAAGCCCCGCCGTGTCCTTAACGTAGGTACCCGATCCGCGTCGGCTGGTAATAAGACCTTCCTCGGTGATTTGTTCAATAGCTCGTTTGACGGTGATTTTGGAAACGCTATAGAGCTCGCAGAACTCAACGACGGTGGGAAGCTTGTCGCCCGGTTTAAGAGCGCCATCCTCGATACTTCGACGAATATCTGCAGCTATCGCCTCGTATTTGGGAATCATGGAACCTCCTTTCCGACATATATGAATACAAAAGTAAGTATAACCCTCAACAGGGCACCCATATTACTTTTATCTAAGAAGTTCGAGAAAGAAAAAAGAAAAAGACGCTTTACTTTTAAAATTAGAGCGCTATAGTTTAAGCAACGAACGGAATCCTTCCGCACAACAGGATCGACCGTTTGGGGACGGTTTTGTTTTGGCGGGTTGGATATCGGTATGACCGGTGCGCGCCCGCGCCGGATAACCTGCCAAAGCAAACCCGTCTCCAACCGGAAGCTCTAGAACACGAAAGCGAGGACTTTGATGGCACAGTATCAGCTGCCCAGCGACTTCTTCTTTGGCGCTGCTATGTCCGGCCCGCAGACTGAGGGTCAGTGGAACCAGGGCGGCAAGCTCGAGAACCTGTGGGACACCTGGTCCATCCAGGATCTGGGTTCGTTCTACAACTGCGTTGGCTCTTATGCCGGCAATGACTTTATGGCCAAGTACCAGGAAGACTTTCGCATTTTGAAGGACTTGGGCCTGAATACCTATCGCACTTCCATCCAGTGGAGCCGTCTGCTCGATGCCGACGGCAACCTTAACGAGGAGGGCGCCGCGTGGTATCACGAGCTGTTCCGCGCCTCTCGCGAGGCTGGTCTGGAGCCGTTCGTCAACCTGTACCACTTTGACATGCCCACCTACCTCTTTAACCGTGGCGGCTGGGAGAGCCGTGAGGTCGTCGAGGCTTACGCGCATTACGCCGACGTCGCCTTCCACGAGTTTGGCCAGGAGATTAAGTACTGGTTCACCTTTAACGAGCCCATCGTCGAGCCCGAACAGCGCTATCAGGAGGGCGTGTGGTTCCCGCAGCTCCACGACTTCAACCGCGCCCGCACCGTGCAGTATCACATCTCGCTGGCGCACGCGCTGGCCGTGGCCAACTATCGTAAGGCCTATGACGAGGGCGCTATTCGCGCCGATGCCAAGATCGGCATGATCAACTGCTTTACTCCGGTCTACACCAAGGAGAACCCCAGCGAGGCAGACCTCGAGGCCGTGCGTATGACCAGCGGCATCAACAATCGCTGGTGGCTCGACCTTATTACCAAGGGCGAGCTTCCTGCCGATGTGCTCGACAGCCTGGCCGAGGGCGGCGTTAAGCTCCCGTTCCGTGCCGGCGACCAAGAGATTCTCAAGCAGGGTGTTGTCGACTGGCTCGGCTGCAACTACTACCACCCCACGCGTGTTCAGGCACCGGCGAGCAAGGTCGACCAGTACGGCCTGCCGCATTTTGCCGACGAGTACGTATGGCCCGATGCCGTTATGAATGAGAGCCGCGGCTGGGAGATCTACCCGCAGGGCCTCTACGACTTTGGCATGGACTGCGCTAAGAACTACCCCGATCTTGAGTGGTTCGTTTCCGAGAACGGCATCGGCATCATGGACGAATACAAGAACCGCGATGCCGAAGGAACCATCCAGGATGACTACCGCGTCGACTTTGTGCGCCAGCACCTGGAGTGGGTTGCCAAGGCAATCTCCGAGGGCGCCAAATGCCGGGGCTATCACTACTGGGCCGTCATCGATAACTGGTCTTGGGCCAATGCCTTTAAGAATCGCTATGGCTTTGTCGAGGTCGATCTCATGGACGGCTACAAGCGCCGCCTTAAGAAGTCGGCAGCCTGGCTCAAACAGGTCGCCACGACCCACGTGGTTGATTAGCGACCGGGCGAACGCCCAGACCGCGCGCCGCCGCGCGCAACACATGGCACATCTGGTGGCAGAGGGCGACAGACCACCGTGCGCATAGGAAAAGGCCGGATTTGAAAGTTAGGAGCAATCATGGCCAGTGACAACGGAAAGAGCTTCCTCGACAAGTTTGCCGAGGTCTCTGCGAAGGTGGGAAATCAGGTTCACCTGCGTTCCCTGCGTGACGCCTTCGCGACCATCACGCCGCTCTATATCCTTGCGGGTATCGCGGTTCTTATTAATAACGTCGTGTTCCCTCTGTTCCCGCTCGATGCGGCGGGCCTTGCCAACCTTCAGACGTGGGGTTCGGCAATTACGCTGGGCACCCTCAACGTCTCTGCCATTATCTTGGCCGGATTGATTGGCTACAGCCTCGCCAAGAACAAGCGTTTCGATAACCCGCTCGCTTGCGTGGTCGTCGCCATCTCTGCCTTCGTCATCATGATGCCGCAGCAGATCACCGCCTCGCTTGCCGCCACGAGCCCGCTGCTCACCGACAAGATCACCTCCGCCGAGGTCACGGGCGCCCTTTCGACTGCCAACACCGGCACTAACGGTCTGTTCTCGGCCATTATCATCGCTCTGCTCTCCGTCTCGCTCTTCATCAAGATTTCTGGCGTCGAGAAGCTCAAGGTTAAGCTGGGCGAGGGCGTGCCCCCCGCGGTCTCCAACTCCTTCAACGTCATGATCCCGATGCTGCTCAACCTCGCGATCTTCGCTCTTGCCGCGGCCCTGCTCGCCGTGTGCGCCGGCACCGATCTGTGCACCATCATCTCCACGTGCATCTCCAACCCGCTCAAGAGCATCATGAACGCCGGTCCGTGGGCTGTTATCCTCATCTACACCCTTGCCAACCTGCTGTTCTGCGTCGGTATTCACCAGTCCACCATCTCTGGCGCTACCGTCGAGCCGATCCTGACCATGCTCATCGTCGACAACATGGCTACCTTTGCCGCCGGTGGCACCATCCAGCCCGATCACTACATGAACATGCAGATCGTTAACAGCTTTGCCCTCATCGGCGGCTCGGGCTGCACCCTCATGCTTCTGCTCGACACGCTCCTGTTCTCCAAGAACAAGGCTTCCGAGACCGTTTCCAAGATGGCTATCCTGCCTGGTCTGTTCAACATCAACGAGCCGGTTATCTACGGTTACCCCATCGTGTACAACCTGCCGCTCATGATTCCGTTTGTCCTCCTCCCCGATCTGTTCATCGGCATCACCTATGGCCTTACCTGCGCAGGCATCATCAGCCCCTGCATCGCCCAGGTGCCCTGGACCATGCCTCCCGTCATCAATGCCCTGCTCGCTACGGGCTTTGATTGGCGCGCCGGCGTGTGGCAGGCTCTCGAGATTGTCATTGGCATGGCCGTCTACCTGCCCTTTATGAAGATTTCCGAGAAGGCAATCGCCAAGCAGGAGGCTCTCGCCGAGTAGAACGCCTAACGTTCGTCCCTTTCACCTTTGCGGGCGCCGGTACGCGGTGCCGGTGCCCGCGGCTCTCTCCCTTGTGTAAAGATGCAGGGGGGTGGGCACAATAGCCGCAAGGAATAAAACCAGTTGTCGTCTGCGCGCCGCGCAGTTATAAGGAGGAAACCATGAAGAAGATCATGCTCTGCTGCAATGCCGGTATGTCCACGAGCCTGCTGGTCCAGAAGATGCAGGCCGAGGTTGCAAACCGTGGTCTGGATATCGAGGTCGAGGCTCGTCCCATGAATGAGGCCCACGATCACCTGGACGAGTGCGACATGTTGCTGCTTGGCCCGCAGATCGGCTACACCAAGGGCGACTTTGAGAAGGAGGCCGCCGGTCGTTTTCCGGTCGAGGTCATCAACATGGTCGACTACGGCCGCATGAACGCTGCCGGCATCATCGACCACTGCGTCAGCGTGATGGGCTAGGTGCTCTGTATGGAGGATATGAACGAACTGCAGATGACCTGCTTCGAGATCATCAGCTACGTCGGTACCGCCAAGAGCATGTACATCAATGCCGTGCAAAAGGCCAAGGAGGGCGATTTTGACGCCGCCGAGGAGCTTATCAAGCAGGGCGACGAGGCCTATAACGGTGGCCACGATGTTCACATGGGGCTTCTGAAGAAAGAGGCCAACGGCGAGCGTAACGGCGAGGCCCCGTTGATTCTGCTGCATGCCGAGGACCAGATGGCCGGTACCGAGACCATGCGCGTCATGGCGACGGAGCTCATCGAGATCCACAAGCAGCTGCAGGCACTTAAGGCCTAGTCGGCGTTATCGCCGCGAAGGACCGTGCGGTCCAACAGACAACATAGTCCCTTTGACGGGCGCCGGGAGTCTCCGCCTCCCGGCGCCTCTATTTTTGGGGATGGTCTTGTGCGGCCTGTTGAGCGGCCATTTGCGTTTCCCCAGATAAAACCTGCCAAAACAAACCTGTCCCTTTTTGGTAGGTTTTTGCCTTGGGAGCGGTACCATACAGGCAATGTTTAAACGAGAAAGGCGGGCTCCCATGGAACCTAAGCAGTACTACATCGGCATTGACGTCGGCGGCACTTCGGTTAAGGAGGGTCTGTTCGACGAGGACGGCAACCTGCTGGCCAAGGCCAGCGTGCCTACGCCTCCCATCGTTGACGCTGCGGGCTTTGCCGCGGTGACCGAGGCTATCGACCAGGTGGTCGCCAAGGCCCAGATTCCGCGCGCCTTTGTGGCTGGCATTGGCCTGGCCGTTCCGTGCCCCATCCCGGCGTCGGGCGATGCCAAGGTCAAGGCCAACATTGCCATTAACCTGCCCGAGCTGAGGATCGCCATTCAGCAGCACTGCCCCGACGCGGTCGTTAAGTACGAGAACGATGCCAACGCCGCCGCCATGGGCGAGGCCTGGCTCGGCTCTGCCAAGGGCGTGCAGAACGTGGTGATGGTCACCATCGGTACCGGCGTGGGTGGCGGCGTTATCGTTAATGGCGACGTGGTATCGGGCGTTGTGGGTGCTGGCGGCGAGATTGGCCACATGTGCCTGAACCCAGCTGAGGAGCGCACCTGCGGCTGCGGCGGCCATGGCCACCTGGAGCAGTATTCCAGCGCCACCGGCGTGGTGAGCAACTACCTTGCCGAGTGCAAGAAGGCGGGCGTCGAGCCCATCGAGCTCACCGGCCCCTCCGATTCCAAGGACGTGTTCCAGGCCTGCCGCGAGGGAGACAAGCTCGCGCTGGCCGCGGCCGATACCATGGCCGATTATCTCGGTCGTGCCCTGGCGCTTATTGCCAACGTGGTCGACCCCGAGATGTTCCTGATCGGCGGCGGTGCGTCTGCCTCGGCCGATGTCTACCTCGACAAGGTTCGCGAGCACTTCCAGCGCTACGCGCTTTCCGCCTCGCGCGAGACGCCCATTAAGGTCGCTTCGCTCGGCAACGACGCCGGCATCATCGGTGCCGCCTACGTAGCCCTGCGCGCTGCCGGCAAATAGCTGGTGCAAGGGGGTCAGGTTACTTTGCACCAACATGGTGCAAAAGGGACAGCCTTGGCCCCCATGCCTGCCACAAAATATGCCGTGGCCCTTCTGTCTGCGAAGGCTCGGCATCGGCGTGCTACCATAGCTACGTCCAAGTACACATATCAAGTGGAGGATATCCATGGCAAACGTTCTTGTCTTTGGTCACCAGAACCCCGATAACGACGCCATCATGAGCGCCGTCGTCCTGTCCCAGCTGCTCAACCAGGTTGAGTATGCCGGCAACACCTACGAGGCCTGCGCCCTTGGTCAGCTTCCGGCAGAGTCCGCCAAGCTGCTCGCCGACGCCGGCATCGCCGAGCCTCGCGTGATTGAGTCCGTCGAGGCCGGTCAGCTCGTCGTCCTCACCGACCACAACGAGTCCGCCCAGTCCGTCGCCGGCCTTAAGGACGCCACGGTCTTTGGCGTCGTCGACCATCACCGCATCGGCGACTTCGAGACCGCCGGCCCGCTGCACTACATCTGCCTGCCCTGGGGCTCCAGCTGCACCATCGTCACCAAGCTCGCCGGCGTGCTCGGCGTTGAGCTTTCCGACGTCCAGGCCAAGCTGCTGCTCTCGGCCATGATGACCGACACGCTCATGCTCAAGAGCCCCACCACCACCGATGTCGACCGCGCCGTCGCCGCCAAGCTCGGCGAGCAGGTGGGCGTCGACCCGGTCAAGTTTGGCATGGAGGTCTTCCTCACCCGTCCGTCCGGCTCCTTCACCGCAGCCGAGATGGTCGGCAACGACATCAAGATGTTCGAGCCTGCCGGCAAGAAGCTGCTCATCGGCCAGTACGAGACTGTCGACAAGACCCGCGCACTCGGCATGATCGACGAGATTCGCGAGGCCATGCGCGCCTACGCCGCCGAGAAGGGTGCCGACGGCATCGTCCTGTGCATCACTGACATCATGGAGGAGGGCTCGCAGGTCCTGCTCGAGGGCGAGACCGAGGCCGCTCAGAAGGGCCTGGGCATTGCCGACGAGCACGACGGCGTCTGGATGCCGGGCGTCCTCTCCCGTAAGAAGCAGGTCGCTGCCCCCATCATGGCCGCCTGCTAGGTTTAGTTGACCAAACGCCACGACCGGACCGCGGACGCCCCGCGCTCCGGTCGTTTTTTGTGCACGGCGCCGCGTCGTCTCTTGGACAGGCGTGCCCGTGCCGTTGAGCAAATAATGTTCAACCTGTGGTTCCGCTTTTCGGCCACGCCTGCGTGCTTGTCGTGCAGGGTAGGCTAGATGCAAGCGTAATACGTTAGAGCGCGGCGCCGCCACTTGGGCGGGCCGTGCTTTTTTAAGACGGGAGCTTTCCCGTGAAAGGAGCCGCCCATGGCAGCAACTGAGCAGCTGTTCAACGTTCGTGAGCGCAAGCGTTTTGAGCGCCACGACATCTGGGAGCGCATCGCCGAGAACGGCACGATTTCCGCCGCCGTCATGGTCTTCGCCGCCATCGCCGCCGTCATTTGCGCCAATACCGATGCCTACGAGGCCATCCATCACTTTTTGGAGACCCCGCTGTATGTGGGTCTGGGCAACCTTACGGCCGGTCTCACCGTCGAGCTATTCGTCAACGACTTCCTCATGGCGATTTTCTTTTTGCTGGTGGGCATTGAGCTCAAGTATGAGATGACGGTCGGCGAGCTCAAAAACCCGCGCCAGGCCATGCTTCCCATGCTGGCGGCCGTGGGCGGCGTCGTCGTTCCCGCCTGCATCTATCTGATCTTTAACCATGCCGGCGCACACAACGGCTGGGCCATTCCCATGGCAACCGATATTGCCTTTGCGCTGGGCGTGCTGTCGCTTTTGGGCAATCGCGTGCCCAACGGCGTGCGCGTGTTCTTCTCGACGCTCGCCATCGCCGACGACCTCATCTCCATCGCCGCCATCGCCATCTTCTACGGTCAGAGCCCCAATCCGTTTTGGTTGGGCGCCGCCGCGCTTGTGACCTGCGCGCTCGTGTGGCTCAACAAGACGCAGCATTACCGCCTTGCCCCGTATTCGGTACTGGGTCTGCTGCTGTGGTTCTGCATGTTCAAGAGCGGCGTACATGCCACGCTTGCTGGTGTCATCTTGGCCTTTACCATCCCGGCCAAGTGCGGCGTCAAGCTCGATAGCCTCACCGATTGGTTGGGCGAGTGCCTGCCGCTGCTCGACGACCGCTACGACGACGAGGCGCACATCTTGGGCCAGCATGACTTTACCGTTTCGACCACCAAGGTCGAGCGCGTCATGCACCGCGTGACTCCGCCGCTCATCCGCATGGAGCGTCTGATCTCCACGCCGGTCAACTTTGTGATTCTGCCGATCTTTGCGTTCGTGAACGCACAGGTTCGCCTAGTGGGCGTGGACATGAGCACGCTGCTCACCGACCCGGTGACGCTCGGCGTGTACTTTGGCATGCTGCTGGGCAAGCCGATCGGAATCTTTGGCATGACGTTTGCCCTGGTTAAGCTCAAGATTTCCGAGCTGCCGCGCAATGTCAACTGGCACATGATTGCCGGTGTGGGCATTCTGGGCGGCATCGGCTTTACCATGTCGATTCTCATCAGCGGCCTTGCCTTCCCGACGGCCCAGTTTGAGGTTCTGGCCGCCAAGGCCGCTATTCTCGCCGGCTCTGTCACTGCGGCCGTACTTGGCATGATCTACATGAGTGTGATCTGCAAGCATCCCGCGCCCAAGGACGAGTAAGAGCGCGAAAACCGGCTCCAGAACCGATTCGGGCGCGTTCAAAATGCGGATTCGGGTGGTGCTTGCCGCCTGCCAGACACGCCAGTGGTCAAAAAACGCCGTTTGTGAGTACTGTCACAAACGGCGTTTCATTTTAGGTGCGGAAAATAATGAACAAAGTTATAAGAACTGTACGTTAATGAGTGACCATCGACTTCCAATTTGGCGCTAGCTGACGGTGATTGGGGAGTTTCAGGTAGCGCACAGAGATGTGGTGTAAGAGGCGGGGCATGCCCCGCCTCCGCCCTTTCTTGAAAGGGAGGGGACACCGCCTAGAATTCGTCGTTGGAGTAATGAAGGTGACGAATGGAAGGAAAGGCGATGCCCCAAGAAGAGAGTGTACTGCGCCTCGGTCGCGACGAGGCCCTCGAGGCGGCGAGGCTTTGGCAGGAGTGCGGCGACGCGCGCGAGTTCGCGTGCAGGGTGCTGGGCGGCGTGATGAACGCACTGATGGACTCCGAGGCCCAGCAGATGTGCGGCGCGAGCCGCAACGAGCGCAGCGACGGCAGGGAGAACAGCCGCAACGGCTACCGCCCCAGGTCGCTCAAGACCGCCGTGGGCGACGTGGAGCTCGAGATACCCAAGCTCAGGCACGGCACCTACTACCCCGAGGGCATGCTCGCGCGATGGTCGCGCGTCGACACCTCGGTGGCCGCCATCGTGCAGGAGATGTACGTGTGCGGCGTGTCCACCCGCAAGGTCGAGCGCGTGGCGTCCAAGCTGGGCATATCCTCGCTGTCGAGCTCGGAGGTCTCGAGCCTCTGCTCCGACCTCGACGCCGAGGTGGCGGAGTTCCGCCGCCGCGACCTTTCGGGCACGCCGTGCTGCTACCTGTGGCTCGACGCCACCTACATGAGCTGCAGGGTCGGCTCGTCGGTCGTCTCGCAGGGCGTCGTGACCGCGATCGGGCTGGGCGCCGACGGGCGCAAGCACTTCCTGGGCTGCGACGTGGTCGACACCGAGAGCGAGGACTCCTGGGCGGCATTCCTCGGCGGGCTGCGCGAGCGCGGGCTGGCCGGCGTCCGCCTCGTGGTCTCCGACAGCCACGCCGGGCTCGTGGCCGCCGTCTCGCGCCTGTTCCAGGGCTGCGCCTGGCAGCGCTGCGTGACGCACCTGCAGCGCAACCTCCAGAGCGCCTGCTCGGGCAGGCCCGAGGACTCCAAGGCGGCCGTCAGGGACCTCGTGCACGCCGCGGTCTACCAGGACGACCCCGACCTCGCGCGCTGCGTGTGGGCCGAGGCGGCGCCCTGGGTGGCGTCGGTGTCCGCCAGGGCCGGCGAGGTCTTCGAGCAGGCCGAGGACTCCGCGCTGGCGTTCACGGCCTTCCCCAGGGCGCACTGGGCCAAGCTCCGCACCAACAACGTCCAGGAGCGCGCCAACCGCGAGATCAAGCGCCGCTACAGGGTCGTGCAGTCCTTCCCCTCGAGGGAGTCGATGCTGCGCCTGACGTGCGCGAGCCTCATGGAGACCGAGGGGCAGTGGTCCCAGCAGCGCGTGTTCTCCGAGGCCTCTGGATTGGCAACACCTATTTGGACGATTCCGGGAGGGACAGCCCCGCCTCCCTGAACTCGACCGGAGACATGTAGCCCAGCGTCGAGTGGATCCTGAAGTTGTTGTACCAGTGCACGTAGTCCGAGAGCTTGGCCCGGAGCTCGCGCGTCGTGCCGAACGTCTCGCGGTGGACGAGCTCGGCCTTCAGTATCCTGTTGGTCGACTCGTCGACGGCGTTGTCGTAGGGGCAGCCCTTGGCCGACAGCGACCTCTCAATGCCGAAGGCCTCGAGCATCAGGTCGATCTCGGCGTTGTCGAACTCGCTGCCGCGGTCCGTGTGGAAGACCTCGATGTCCGAGATGGGGAAGGAGAGCGTCGCGAACGCCGACTTGACCAGCCGGGCGTCCTTCCTGGGCCCGGCGGAGTGGCCGACGATCTCCCTGTTGTAGAGGTCGACGAGCAGGCAGACGTAGTTCCACGAGGCCCCGACGCGCACGTAGGTCAGGTCGCTGCATATATGGGTGCGCGGCGCCCTGCCGCCGAAGCCGCGCGCGACGACGTTGGGCACGTCGGCCTCGTTGACCGCCCCGGGGTGCACCTTGAACCTCTTCCTGCCGTATGCGCTGACCAGGCCGTTCTCCCTCATGATGCGGCAGACCCGGCGCCGGCTGACGGTGACGCCCGACCTCTCGAGCGACGCCTTTATCTTGCGCGAGCCGTACCGGCCCTTGCTGGCGGCGTGGGCCGCGACCACGGCCGGCGCGGCGGGGTCCGGCGCGGCGGGCCGGTCGGCCCGCGAGCGCATGGAGTAGTACGTCGACCTCGCGACGCCGAGGAGCCTGCACTGCGCTGATATGGGGTAGCGGCCCTCGTTGGCCGCTATGGCCCTCACTTTCGAGCGTATATCAGCGCCGCTTGTTTTAAGACGTCGACCTCCATCCGGAGCCTGCGGTTCTCGCGCTCGAGCTCCAGGATCCGGTTCTGCTCGGGCGTGCGGTTGTCCGCGGCGCGCGGCGAGCCGGTCGCGTTTATCGACTTGATCCACCTCTCCACGGTGCTCTTGCCGAGGTCGTACTCGTCCATGATCTCGCGCTTGGGCTTGCCGGCGTTGTAGAGGTCGACTATCTGCCTCTTGAACTCGTCGGTGAAATGCCTCGGGTGCCTGGGGTCCCTCATATACGGCCCTCCCGTCTCCTGCGCCCCTCCCGGAACTGTCCACATCAGTGTAGCCAATCCACTCGGCCGCCGAGGGCTTCGCCGAGACCGCGGACAGGCCGGCCCCGACAGAGGGGAGGCGCCGCGCGCTCGGGCGGCGCGCCAGGGAGATAGTGGACGAGATAGTCGAGAAGCGCGGCCTCAAGAAGGAGTAACATCGGGGCTTGCAGCGACGGACCTCAGGACACTCTTACACCACGTCTGCGCGCGCCACCGAGTTTCAAGTCGAGTTTTGCCGATTTCGACCAAGAATAGCTGCTACTAAAAGGGTAACAGTACTCATATTTGCCCTTTTTTGGCCACAAGCCCTAAAACAAGCCTCGCCAAGGTCGGGAAACGGGCCAAATCGCCGGCCTCGAGGCTTATTCCACGGTGCCGTAGACGGCGCCCCAGCCGTGGGCGGCCAAGGCGGAGTTGAGCTGGTCGCAAAGCGATTGGCGGTCGTAGTAGCCGGGCGGCAAAAGGTTGACGATTTCCATGAGGTCGGGCGCGAGGTCCAAGATCTCGGCCTGCACGATGAGATCCAGGCGGTCGATGGCGCGGCGGTCATAAAACAGTCCGTCGACCAGGCGCTGCAGGTCGCCGAATTCCTCGGCCTGGAACGATCCGTACTCCATAGTGCCTCCTTGGGCGCCCCACACCGGCATGCGCGGCGATGTCGTAATTCATTGCGATGGACTTAATCTATCACGGCTTCATACCGTTGCGGCAGTGGCGGTCTATACTTAGACGAACTGCAACGTCCCGCTTCGCGAAAGGTCGCACCCATGCAGACGATCTACCAGAAGATGGAAACCACCGAACTCGATGCCGCCATCGAGGCGCTCAAAGCCGAGGTCGCCGAGGTCAAGGCCAAGGGCCTGGCGCTCGACATGGCCCGCGGCAAGCCGTCGCCCTCCCAGGTGGACATTTCTCGACCCATGCTCGATATCCTCAATGCCGATGCCGATCTGCACGACGGTAACGTCGACTGCTCCAACTACGGTTGCTTTGAGGGCATTCCCTCGGCACGCAAGCTGGCGGGGGAGTTCCTGGGTTGCCCCGCCGAGCAGACGCTCGTACTGGGTTCGTCGAGCCTTTTGATCGAGCACGATATCGCCGGCATGTTCTGGCGTTGCGGCTCGTGCGGCAGCGAGCCTTGGGAGGCTTACGAGGCCGCGCATGACGGCAAGAAGGTCAAGTTCCTGTGCCCGGTTCCCGGCTACGATCGCCACTTTGGCATTACCGCCGACTTGGGTATCGAGAACGTTCCCGTCGCGATGACCGACAACGGCCCCGATATGGACGAGATCGAGCGCCTCGTTGCCGCCGACGATTCCATCAAGGGCATCTGGTGCGTGCCCAAGTATTCCAACCCCACGGGTATCACCTTTAGCGAGGACACCGTGCGCCGCCTGGTCGAGATGCACACGGCCGCGCCCGATTTCCGCATCTTCTGGGACAACGCCTACTGCGTGCACGACCTGTACGACGAGACCGACGAGCTCGCCAACATCTTTGATCTTGCCCGCGCGGCGGGCACCGAGGACCGCGTGGTGGCATTCGCCTCGACGTCCAAGATCACCTTCCCGGGTGCCGGTATCGGCTTTATCGGTGCGAGCCCCGCGGTTATCGCGGAGTTCTCCAAGCGCCTGAAGGCCGGCCTCATCAGTGCCGACAAGCTCAACCAGCTGCGTCACGTGCGCTTCCTTCCCACCATCGAGGCGGTCAAGGAGCACATGAAAAAGCATGCCGAGTTCTTGCGCCCGCGCTTTGAGGCTGTCGAGCGCAAGCTCACCGAGGGCTTGGGCGACACGGGCTGCGCCACCTGGACGCACCCCCGCGGCGGCTACTTTGTAAGCTTCGATGGTCCCGAGGGTTCAGCCCAGAAGGTCGCCGCGCTCTGCGCCGACCTGGGCGTCAAGCTCACGCCGGCTGGTGCCACCTGGCCTTATGGCAAGGACCCGCGCGACACCAACATCCGCATCGCGCCGAGCTATCCCACGGTCGAGGACCTGGAGGCCGCGCTCGATGTGCTGGTGCTGGCCGTCAAGCTTGTCGCTGCCGAGCTTGCGCGTGCCGAGCGCGCCTAACGCGCGGCTTCCCGTACTATCCGCACTTTCGATACGTAAAGGAGCGTATACATGGATTTGGGTATTTCCACCAACCCCACGCCAGAGCTCTACACCATTAAGGTAACCGGCGAGATCGATATCTCTAACGCCGATAGCCTGCGCAATGCCATCGACCTGGCGCTCGAGCAGCCCACTGAGGCCGTTGAGCTCGATTTTGCCCAGGTGAGCTACATCGATTCGACGGGCATTGGCGTGCTCGTGGGCGCCGCACACCACGCGGTCGACCACGGCAAACTCTTTAGCTGCACCAATGTGCAGCCCCCGGTGATGCGCGTGGTTCAGCTGTTGGGTGTCGACCAGGAGATTTCGATCACCGCTGCATAACCTTTGCCCCCAAAAGGGCGTGCCATTTGGCATATGTTTGTGATGCGCTCGGACGTTTTGGTGTCCGGGCGCTATACTTGACCGAATGAATAGACGAGTTCCGGCCGAATGGCGCGGTGCGGGCTCGACTCACATCGAGCCTTGGAGGTATGTGTGTTTGGTATTGGAGAGGGTGAGCTCGCGATCATCGTGGTCTTCGGCTTTTTGCTGTTTGGCCCGGATAAGCTCCCACAGATGGGCCGCACGATCGGCCGTGCCATTCGTCAGTTCCGCGAGACGCAGGAAAAGATGACGGCCGTTGTTCAGTCCGAGATAATCGATCCGGTGAGCGAGGCCGCGTCGGCCCCGGTCAAGCCCAAGAAGGCTGCTGCGACCGACGACGATTCCGATGCGGACAAGGATGCCGCCGAGACGGCAGCGCCCGCCAAGAAGGAGACCTTTGCCGAGCGTCGCGCCCGTCTTGCTGCCGAGAAGGCCGCGAGCGAGGCTGCCGCCGAGGGCGAGGGTGCTGCTGAGGAGTCCGAGGCCGAGGGCGCCGAGCCTGCCGCTGCCGCTGAGCCTGTCGTCGAGCCTGAGCCTGCTGCAGAACCGGAGCCCGAGCCCGAGCCGGCAGAGCCCACGACGGCCGACCTCTACGCCCGTCGTCCCCGCAAGCGCAAGGCCGTCGTCGACCAACTTGCCCGCGAGCTCGAGGCCGAGGACGACGCCGCTGCCGCCGATGCACCGAAGGGAGGCGATGAGTAATGCCTATCGGACCTGCGCGCATGCCGCTCTTCGATCACCTGGGCGAGCTCCGTCGCCGCCTGACCATCGTGGTCGTGTCGGTGTTTGCCGCCGCCATCGTGCTGTATTTCGCCACGCCCGTGGTGCTCGACATCCTGGAAGACCCCATCCGCTCCTTTGTGCCGGACGGTAAGTTCTACATCACCACCACGCTCGGCGGCTTTGGCCTGCGCTTCTCGCTGGCCATCAAGATGGCCGTGGTCATGTGCACGCCCATGATCATCTGGCAGATTCTGGCATTTTTCCTGCCGGCACTGCGTCCCAACGAGCGCAAATGGGTCGTGCCCACGGTGCTCGCCTCGACGGTGCTGTTCTTCCTGGGCGCCATCTTCTGCTATTTCATCATCATCCCGGCGGGCTTTGAGTGGCTTATCGGCGAGACCTCGGCCGTCGCCACGGCGCTGCCCGACCTGGAGAACTACGTCAACATGGAGCTGCTCTTTATGATCGGCTTTGGCGTGGCGTTTGAGCTGCCGCTCATCATCTTCTACCTGTCCGTCTTCCACATCGTGTCCTACGCGGCCTTCCGCGGCGCCTGGCGCTACGTGTACGTGGGCCTGCTTGTGGGCTCGGCTGTGATTACGCCCGACGGCTCGCCCGTTACGCTGGGCCTCATGTATGGTGCCCTGCTCTCGCTCTACGAGATTTCGCTCGCCATTGCCCGCGTGGTCATTACCGCGCGCGAGGGCAAGGAGGGCTTGTTTGTGAGCCGTCTGGACCTGTTCTCGGACGATGAGGACGACGAGGAGTAAATCGGTATGCACGAGGTTGGCATTGTCAACGGCATACTCGATACAGTGATTCGCGCGGCGCGTGGGGCGGGGGCCTCGCGCGCCGTTTTGGTAACGCTGCGTATCGGGGATATGGCCGAAGTTGTGCGCGAGGCGCTCGACTTTGCGTGGGAGACATTTCGCGATGAGGACCCGCTCACGCGAGGCTGCGAGCTTGCCGTGGAGGAAGTCCATCCACAAAGCGAGTGTCTGGACTGCGGGGAGGTCTTTGAGCACGACCGTTTCCATTGCCGCTGTCCCCAGTGTGGTGGTGCCAACGTGCGCCTGCTGCACGGCCGCGAACTCGACATCGCAAGTATCGAAATCGAAACCCCCGACGATTAGCCCATCAGCCACCTGGGGACGGGGTATAAAGGGGCAAAAGTAAGGAGCGCTGAGTATGGCTGAGAAAACGATTGATATCGCGTCGCCGATTCTGTCGCGCAATGAGCGCCTGGCAGATCGGCTGCGTCAGCGATTTAATGAGGCAGGCACCTATGTGATCAACGTCTTGTCGAGCCCCGGTTCGGGCAAGACCACCACGATCCTGGGCACCAACGAGCGCCTGCGTGACAAGGCCGGCCTGCGCTGTGCCGTCATCGAGGGCGATATCGCCTCGGATGTCGACGCCATCACCATGAAGGAAGCCGGCATGCCCGCCATCCAGATCAACACGGGCGGCCTGTGCCACCTCGAGGGCAACATGATCATGGAGGCCGTTGACGCGTTTGACCAGGCCGTTGGGCTCGATAACATCGACGTCATTTTTATCGAAAACGTGGGCAACTTGGTCTGTCCGGTCGACTTTGACCTGGGCGAGAACCTGTCCATCATGATTCTCTCGGTGCCCGAGGGCGACGACAAGCCTATCAAGTACCCGGGCATCTTCCAGCACGCCGGCGCACAGCTGCTCAACAAGATAGACGTGGCCCCGGCTTTCGATTTTGACATGGATAGGTATACTAAGACACTCGATGACCTCAATCCACAGGCGCCGCGGTTTGCCGTGAGCGCGCGCAAGGGCGAGGGCATGGATGCCTGGTGCGATTGGCTCATCGGGCAGATCGAGCAAGCAAGGGCGTAAATCGGCCGCCATACGGGCGGGCGTAGCCGCAGAGACACGAGATAGGAGCCTCTTTTGAAGCTCATCATCGCCGAGAAAAACGACGCCGCGCGTCAGATTGCCGAGCGTCTGTCCGCGGGCAAACCCAAAAAGGACAAGGTGTACAACACCGCCATCTACCGTTTTGAGTGGAAGGGCGAGGAGTGCGTGACGATCGGCCTTGCCGGTCACATCCTTGCGCCTGATTTTTGCGACAGCGTGCTGTTCGATAAAAAGCTGGGCTGGTATTCGGTCACCGAGGACGGCGAGATACTGCCGGCCGACATGCCCGATGGCCTGGCGCGTCCGCCTTACGACACCAAGCGTAAGCCGTTCCTTGCCGATGGCATCTCCATTAAGGGCTGGAAGCTCGAGAGTCTGCCTTACCTCACCTGGGCGCCCGTCATTAAGTTGCCGGCTGAGAAAGAGCTCATTCGCTCGCTTAAGAACCTCGCCAAAAAGTCCGACAGCGTCATCATTGCCACGGACTTCGATCGCGAGGGCGAGCTGATCGGTTCGGACGCCCTCAACAAGGTGCGCGAGGTGGCGCCCGACTTGCCGGTCGCCCGCGCCCAGTATTCTTCGTTTACCAAGGCCGAGATCACGCAGGCCTTCGATAACCTTGTCTCGCTCGACCAGAACCTGGCCGACGCCGGCGAGAGCCGTCAGCACATCGACCTCATTTGGGGTGCGGTGCTCACGCGCTACCTGACGCTCGCCAAGTTTGGCGGCTTTGGCAACGTGCGTTCCGCCGGCCGCGTGCAGACGCCGACGCTTGCCCTGGTGGTCGAGCGCGAACGCGAGCGCATGGCGTTTGTGCCCGAGGACTATTGGCAGATTCGCGGCATGGGCGCCGCGCAAGGCGCTGCCGAGGACGATCGCTTTATGATCGCGCACAAGACGGCGCGCTTTACCGACAAGGATGCTGCTGAGACGGCGTACGGTCACGTTGACGGTGCCAAGACGGCAACCGTCGCCGCGGTGACCAAGCGCTCGCGCAAGCAGCAGCCGCCCACGCCGTTTGCGACCACCTCGCTGCAGGCTGCCGCCGCAGCCGAGGGTATCTCGCCTGCGCGTACCATGCGCATCGCCGAGTCCCTCTACATGGCGGGCCTCATCAGCTACCCGCGTGTCGACAACACCGTGTACCCCGCGACGCTCGATCTGGGCGCCGTGGTGAGCGACCTGGCAAAGATCAACCCGGCGCTGGCGCCCGTGTGCAAAAAGGTGCTCGCCGGCCCTATGAAGCCCACGCGCGGCAAAGTCGAGACCACCGACCACCCGCCTATCTATCCCACGGGCGAGGGCGATCCGTCCACGCTCGACGGCGGCCAACGCAAGCTCTACGACCTCATCGCCCGCCGCTTCCTAGCGACGCTTATGGGTCCCGCGACCATCGAAAACACTAAGCTCGAGCTCGACGTGAACGGTGAGCCGTTCGTGGCTTCGGGCGATGTGCTCGTGACCCCGGGTTTCCGCGAGGCGTACCCGTACGGACTCAAGCGCGACGAGCAGATGCCGCCGCTGGAGCAGGGCGATACGGTCGACGTGTTCGACATTAAGCTCGAGGCCAAGCAGACCGAGCCGCCCGCGCGCTACAGCCAGGGCAAGCTCGTGCAGGAGATGGAAAAGCGCGGCCTGGGCACCAAGTCCACGCGCGCGAGCATCATCGAGCGCCTGTACGCCGTGCGCTATCTCAAAAACGATCCCGTGGAGCCGAGCCAGCTGGGCATCGCCATCATCGACGCGCTGACGCAGTTTGCCCCGCGCATCACGAGCCCCGATATGACCAGCGAGCTCGATGGCGACATGACCCGTGTGGAGCGCGGCGAGGATACCGAAGAGCATGTCGTGACGCACTCGCGCGCGCTGCTGGCTGGCGTGCTCGACGAGCTGCTCAAGCATACGCAGGAGCTGGGCGACGCCATCAGCGACGCCGTCACGGCCGATGCGCGCGTGGGCGCCTGCCCCAAGTGCGGCAAGGACCTGGTTATGAAGACGAGCGCCAAGACCCGTGGCAGCTTCATTGGCTGCATGGGCTGGCCCGACTGCGACGTGACCTATCCGGTGCCGAGCGGCGTCAAGGTGAGCCCGCTCGAGGGCGAGGCCGCCGTGTGTCCCGAGTGCGGTGCGCCGCGCATTAAGTGTCAGCCGTTCCGCCAGAAGGCCTTCGAGATTTGCGTGAACCCCACATGCCCCACCAACTACGAGCCCGACCTTAAGGTGGGCGAGTGCAAGGTGTGTGCCGAGGCCGGACGCCATGGCGACCTGATCGCGCACAAGAGCGAGAAGAGCGGCAAGCGTTTTATCCGCTGCACCAACTATGACGATTGCGGCGTGAGCTATCCTCTACCGGCGCGCGGTAAGCTCGAGGCGACGGGTGAGACCTGCCCCGAGTGCGGCGCCCCCATCGTGGTGGTCAACACGGCGCGCGGCCCGTGGCGTATCTGCGTCAACATGGACTGTCCGACCAAGGAGAAGAAGCCGGCCCGCGGCCGCAAGACTACGACCAAGGCGAGCACGGCCAAGAAGGCGACGGCGGCCAAGAAGACGACGGCCAAGAAAGCAACTGCCGCCAAGAAGACGACCGCGAAGAAGTCGACTACCAAGAAAGCAGCCGCCGACAAGTAACGGCGCAGTCGAAACATTGCCCAAAAAAACGAGCGAGGACCCCACGATCCTCGCTCGTTTTTTGACCGGCAGTTAGGGACGTTCCTTTTCTGCCGGCAGTTTAGGAACGTCCCTAACTGCCGGCTCGGGAACGACAAAGCGCTAGTTCACTTCGACGGGTTTGGCGCCGGGGTAGCGCTCCTCAAAGTCTAGGCGGTACTTATTGTCATTGGTGCCCGCCACGTTGTCGCGCGACAGCGGCGCCACGATCTCATTCTTGTGATCCGCAGGCTTGGCGTATTTCAGGCTGATCTCCCAGGCATCACAGATTGCGTCAATGCGGTTGTCCAGGTCGTCATACAGGGCGATGATGTCCTTCCAGGAGCTATAGTTCTTGGAGCTCGTCGGGACGTCTAGGTCCTCGACGATGTCGTAATACTGCTCGATGGTGTCCTCTGTGCGCTCGGCGACGTCGGCGAGATTTTGACGGGTGGTCCGATCCTCTTCCAGATAGCTGCCGTTGAAGTTCTGCGCGCAGCCACGGACGTAGTTGTCGAGGTCTTCGAGCAAGTCGTAGTATTCGCTCAGGCGACGGTAGAGGTTCTGCTCGGAGAGCGTTGCTTCGCCGCCATCCTCGTCGTCATCGTCATCATCGTCGTACAGGCTGTTGGGATCGCCGAGAGGCTTTAGGTCATCGTCGTCGACGTCATGGTGCAGCTTAGCTACCTCGGCAGCCGTCTGCGTGGCGGCGTTGTCGAAAGGTCTGATTGCAAAGAAGATGACCAGGGCGATGATGATCGCCACCAGCACAACGATAACGGCGATAAGCGGCCCGGTGCCGCTCTTTTTGGGAGCGGGGGTCTGTGACGAAGCGGGCGCGTATGCGGGAGCCGGCTGCTGTTGGGGCGAGCCGCTCGCGACGGGTATGCGCTGCGTGGTCTCGACGGCCGCGGGGCTTGCGGCGGGGTCGGGTCGATAGGCGAGGGGGTCGTCCGCCTTGGCTTGCGGCGTATCGAGGGAACCGGTCTGCTCAAAAGCGGGCTGGCTATCGCTCGCGACTGTTTGCTCAACGGGTGCACCGCACGAGGTGCAGAACTTGGCATTATCTGCAAGAAGCTTGCCGCACGAGGCGCAATACCGAGACATTGCCACTCCTTTCGCCACATTTCAATGCAATACGACGATTATACCCAGCGTCCAAAATTCCCCATCATAAGTTGCGGTGAAATAGGGACTGTTTGGCGGTCTCAGAGCTTCAATCAGTCCCTATTTCACCGCAACTTCGGGGATGCCTCGATGGCTAGGTTGGATTTGGGACGCGCCTGCCCCTGGGGTATCATGGCTTGGTTGCTATAACTCGCATTTACGCGCCTTGTAGGAAGGGGCTGCGCCCATGGCTTTTGAGCCCGCTCAACATAGCTTCATTACGCTCGAGGGTGTCGATGGCGCCGGTAAATCTACGCAGGCGCGCCTGCTTGCCCGTGCGCTCGACCTTGCCGGCTACCAGGTTGTGACCCTGCGCGAGCCGGGCGGTACCGCCATCAGCGAAAAGATCCGTGCTCTGCTGCTCGACCCCGCCAATACGGCGATGGGCGACACCTGCGAGTTGTTGCTCTACGAGGCCGCGCGCGCCCAGTTGGTGCACGAGGTCATCGCGCCCGCCCTCGCGGCCGGCAAGGTGGTCCTGTGCGACCGCTTCTACGATTCCACGACCTGCTATCAGGCGTTTGCCGACGGCCTCGATCGTCAGATGGTGCGCGATGCCAACAACCTGGCCGTCGCGGGTACGCACCCGGCGCTCACACTCGTCTACCACATCACGCCCGAGCAGGCGGCGCTGCGCATGGCAGCCCGTGGTGCGGCAGATCGCATGGAGGCTAAGGGCATGGCCTTCCAAGAGCGCGTCTACCAGGGATTTTGCGCCATTGCCGCCGAGGAACCAAACCGCGTAAAGCTCATCGACGCGACCGCGTCCATCGAGGAAGTCTTCGCGCAGACGGTCGAGCGGGTTCGCGCCTACGGCCTCGACATTTCCCAGGACGCCGTCACCGCTGCGCTTGCCCAGGAGGCCGAGTAGCATGGCCCCCGCTCAGGCAAGTCTGCTGGCCAAGCTCGACACCCAAGAGCGCGTGCGCGACTTTTTGACCAATGCCGTCGCCAGCGGTCGCGCATCGCACGCCTACCTGTTTTTGGGCGCGCCCGGCGCGGGCAAGCTCGACGCCGCGTGGGCGCTCGCCCAGGCCTTCCTGTGCGAGCAGGACGGCTGCGGCGCATGCGACAGCTGCGTGCGCGTTGCGCGGCACACGCACCCCGACGTGCACTATTACACGCCCGAGAGCGCCACGGGTTACCTCATCGCCCAGACGCGCGAGCTACTCGACGACGTGCCCCTGGCGCCCATCCGTGCCAAGGCCAAGGTCTACATCATCGACCGTGCCGAGCAGCTGCGCGCCAACACCGCCAACGCGCTGCTCAAAACGCTCGAGGAGCCGCCCGAGGGCGTCATGTTCATCCTGCTGGGCACCTCGGCAGACGTGATGCTGCCCACCATCGTGAGCCGCTGCCAGTGTGTGCCGTTTCGGCTGGTGTCGCCCACCGCGGCCGCGCAGGCCGTGAGCCGCGCCACCGGTCAGGACATCGCGCGTTGCCGCATGGCGGTCGCCGTGGCGGGGAGCCCCACGCGCGGCATCGAGTTCCTTAAGAGTGCCGAGCGCCAGGATGCTCGCCGCCAGATGGTCCGCGCCATCGATTCTCTCATCGCTGCCGACGAGGCCGATGTGCTCAGTCGCGCCAAGTCGCTCATCGTCGCCGTCAAGGCGCCGCTCGCCGAGGTCAAGTCCACGCAGGAAAAGGTGCTCGAGCAAAACGCCGATTACCTGTCGCGTGGAGCATTGAAGCAGCTTGAGGACCGTAACAAGCGCGAACTCAACGCGCGCGAGCGTTCGGGTATCATGGAAGCGCTGGCGAGCGCACGGACGCTCATGCGCGACGTGCTGCTGACGCTTCAGGATGAGGCGGCCGACGTCGTGAACGAAGACGTGCGCGACACGATCGGTCGGCTTGCCGCCGCGACGAATGTTGCGGGTGCCACCCGGGCGCTCGAGGCGGTCGCGACCGCCGAGCGCAACATCGCCAGAAACGTTACTCCCCAGCTGGCCATCGAGGTCATGCTGTTCGATATCAGGAAGGCACTGAAATGCCGTTAGTCGTACCCGTTAAGTTTACCTACGCCTCGCGCGACCTGTGGTTTGACCCGCAGGATCTGGATATCCTTGAGGCCGATTATGCCATTTGCTCCACCGAGCGCGGAACCGAGATCGGACTGGTCACGGCCGATCCCTTCGAGGTGCCGCAAGATGAGATCGGCCAGCCGCTCAAGCCCGTGCTGCGCGTGGCGAGCGACATCGACCTGCAGCTTGCCGACGACCTAGCCATCCAGGGCGACGAGGCGATGGTCGATTTCCGCCGTCTCGTCAAAGAGCTCGACCTCGAGATGAAGCCGGTCGGCGTCGAGTACCTGTTTGGCGGCGAGAAGGCCGTGTTCTACTTTGCGGCCGAGGAGCGCGTCGATTTTCGTCAGCTCGTCAAGGACCTGTCCTCGACGCTGCACATTCGCGTCGACATGCGCCAGATTGGCGTGCGCGACGAGACTCGCCTGGTGGGCGGCTATGCTCAGTGCGGACAGGAGCTCTGCTGCACGCGCTTTGGCGGACAGTTTGAGCCCGTCTCGATTCGCATGGCAAAAGAGCAGGACCTGCCGCTCAACTCGTCCAAGATCAGCGGCGTTTGCGGCCGCCTGATGTGCTGCCTACGCTATGAGTTCGAGGCGTACAAGGACTTTAAGAGCCGTGCGCCCAAAAAGAAGACGCTCATCGATACGCCGCTCGGCAAGGCGCGTATTCAGGAATATGACACGCCGCGTGAGCAGCTGGTGCTGCGCCTGGAGAACGGCAAAGTCTTTAAGGTCAACCTGGCCGATATGACGTGCTCGGAGGGCTGCAAAAAGAAGGCCGCCGAGCAGGGCTGCAACTGCCGCCCCGACTGCGTGACGCGCGACGTGCTCGAGCGCATCGAGTCGCCCGAGATGCGCCTGGCGCTCATGGAGCTCGATCGCGAGAACGGCGTCGATGTGGGCGATGGCCTGTCGAGTGCCGATTGTCTGGCCGGCACGTCGATGCCCAAGCGCCGTCGTCGCGATGCCGAATCCGATGCTCGCGCCGCTCAGGGCCAGGGCGAGGGCCGTGGCCGTGGAAAGGGCCGCGGTAAGGCCGAGACACCCGAGGCCGAGGGGGCGGCCGATGGCCGTCGCCGTCGTAAGCGCGCGGGCTCGGGCGATGCTACCGATGTTGCAGCCGCGGGCAAGAACGCCTCTCGCGAGCGCGAGGTTCAGCAGCCCCAGCAGCAGAATCGCGGCGGCGGCATGAACCCCACACGTCGCCGCCGCCGTCATCTGTCGAGCGAGGAGCGCGAGGACGCCTTCCGCGCCGCAGCTGCTCGCGAGGCCGGTGCCGCTTCCAAGGGCGCCTCGGCCTCCGATGCGCCTGTCGACAAGGGCGGCAAGTCACGTGGCGAGGAGGAGCGCGCGCCGCGTCCGCGCCGTCGCCATTCCTCGGGCGCGCAGCAGAAGCCTTCAGTGCCCTCCGTGGCCGATCAGGTCTCGGATGGCGAGGTCAAGGTCACGCGCCGTCGTCCCGGAGATGGCGGGGGAGCGGCTGCCAAGGCTTCGCATGGCGCCGCTCGCGACGAACGCGAGCCGCGCGGTGGCGAGGGCTCGGCCGACCAGGGTCAAAAGCGCCATCGCCGTCGCCGTTCCCGCAAGCCGCGCCAGGATGGTGGCGAGGGCTCGACCCCGTCTTCGTCCGCACCACAACCGCCCGCCGGCGAATAACGCCCGCGAGCGGATTTAGCTCGCCTTGCCCCGAGCGCATTGGGGTATCATAGCGCTGAATCAACAACCCTCCCTGCGACCGAGCGTAGGGAGGGTTGTGTCTTGAAGAGCCATCTGAACATATTGAGCTGTCTGCAGGGTGCCGGTGCCCTACCGTTTGCGGACGAATTGCTACCGTTTGCCGAGCGGGTGGCACGCGAGGCGCTCGAGGCATTGTCGCCAACACGATGTGCCGGCTGCGAGCGCGCCGGTGCGCTTATTTGCCAAGACTGCCTGGCCGCGCTCACGCTCATCGACCCACGTCATAGCTGTACCCGATGCGGCGCCCCGTTTGGGGATTTGCTGTGCACTGAGTGTTCGGTCGAGGGCACGTCCTCGGCAATGGCGGAGGCGCTCGACCGCTGCCTGGCGTGCGCCGTCTATGCGCATCCGCTGCCGCGCATCATTAAAGCGTACAAGGACGCGGGCGAGCGACGTCTGGCTCCGTATCTGGCGGAGCTGCTCTACGACACCGCCCTGCATGCCCAGGTCGTAGCGCCCGATCGCTACGGAGGTGTGCTGTCCGGCGCGGATGCGGTGGTGTTTGTGCCTGCGACGGCGGCAGCGTTTCGGCGGCGTGGTTTTGATCATATGGAGGCCATTGCGCGCCCATTTTGCGAGCTGTCGGGTGTTCCCCTGCTCGATGCTCTCGTCAAGTACGGGCATGGCGACCAGCGCGAACTCGGTCGTGAGGAGCGCCGCGAGCGTGCCCAAGGCATGTACGAGACGGTTGAGGACGTGCGGGGCAAGCGCCTGCTGCTTATCGATGACGTTATCACCACGGGCGCGACGATGGCAGCGGCTTCGGCGGAACTCAAGCGCGCCGGCGCTGCGGCCGTTGATGGCCTCGCTATCGCACGCGTTTGGTAGGGGTGGTTCAGATGGCAATAAAGATCGGGCAGCGTGGCAAGCCTGCAAGCGAGCAGCTGGCTGCTTCCGTAATTTTGACGGGTGCCTCGGCGCTGCGCATGATGCGCGCCGAGCGCCGGCAGATGGGCTACATAAGCCGGAAGGATCTTAATCCCGATGAAGAGCGCCGTGTGCTGCGCACGTCGTCGCCCTCGACCGAGGACATCTATCTTCCCGATTTGGTGCGGATTGGGGCCGCAAGCGGCGAGGTGCAAGAGGATTTGTGCTTGCTGGTAGGATCTGCAGCGCAGCGCCGCCGTATTCTTGGCGTGAGCTGGTCCGTATGCTCCGAGTTGCCCGCCGGCTCGATTCTGGAGGTGGAGCCGGGGGTGTACAGCTTGTCTCCCGAGGCCCTCTGCGTAGCCGTTGCGCGCGAAGTCGGCTGTATCCAGGCGTTTGCCCTGGCCCAGGAACTGTGCTCCAAGATTTCGCTGAGCGATCGCGGGCAGTATCTACCTCCCTACACATCGCCTGTCGTAAACAAATTGGCAAAGGACAAAGACCAGCCGCCAGATGTCGGTTAC
The DNA here is from genome assembly GCA_928722055.1 of uncultured Collinsella sp. GTDB lineage: Bacteria > Actinomycetota > Coriobacteriia > Coriobacteriales > Coriobacteriaceae > Collinsella. The sequence continues at coordinate 1,851,455 of CAKMWN010000002.1, read as the reverse complement.
TTTGAGGTCGAGCCCGTGCTGACACCCGATCGCCTGGCAGATTACCTCGCGGCGTGCAAAGGAAGCACGGCCAAACGGCTGCGGCGTCTGTGCCCCTATCTGTCGGAAAACCTGCGCTCACCCATGGAGTGCATCATGCTCGCTCTGTTTTCGCTTCCGTTTTCCTATGGCGGATTTGCCTGCGGTCCCTTTAAGACCGACTGCAAGATCGAGTTCGATGACCGCGCGCAGGCAATCTCGGGGATGCCGCATGCAGTTTGCGATGCGTATCAGGAAGCAGCCCAGTTTGACCTGGAATACAACGGTGAGCTGGGCCATTCCTCCCGGAGGGGACGTATCCATGATGAAAAACGCAACACGGGCTTGATTACTATGGGAATCGAGGTCGCGACGGTCAATAACGAGATGCTCTGCGACATGGAAGCAATGGAGGCGCTCGCATGGCGCATGCACCAGCGTATGCGAAAGCGGTACCGGAATCGTGTCGATGCCCGCAGGAAAAAGCAAGAGGCGCTGCTTAACACGCTGCGGGCGTGTTTTGGGCTTAAACCCGCCTAACAATGCTCTGAAACAGAGGGTTGGATATATGCTCTGGCCAAAATATAGCAAATATGAGTACTGCTACAAATTCAGTAACAGCAAAATCAGGGATTTTGGGACTGGAAGAGGGGGTAAATTAGAAAGTTATTAAACAAATGTGGAATATCCTGGCATCAATCTGACGTTATAGAGCGTGAAAACAGCTTGCAGAGCCAAAAACTCCTGCTATTAAATTGGTAACAGTACTCATATTTGCTATTTTTTGGCCACGGCGCCCTAAGACGGGTGTGTTGGGGCTTTCCATAGGGGAGCGACGGGCTCAATCAGAGTACGTGCGGTCCGTCCTGACCTGCGAAATCTGTACTCGCGATGCGAATAACGCCCCTAACCTTAAACTTTAGCTTGAACTTAGCTATAATGCGCTTCGTTCCTACCAGGCTGTGGTTGCGGACGGACGAAATGCCCGTCCTAGTCCAAGACAGACGCGGTCAAAGGGATCCACGTAAGCGACCGCGTGCGCGCGGCGCGATCATGGCGCGTCCTAGATGTAAGCCGCACCGTCCGTTCGACTTTCTTTGGGGCAATACCGCCTCGCGGGCGAGCGGGCCAGTCGTGAAGGTGGCTGCGGCCTCCCGAGCAAACACCCCGGTGCGCAAGTGTGGGGTCAAATACCAGGTCAGCTGGTGGGAACAACCTGATATTCCGTGCAACGCACGGATCGTATACGACACAGAAGGTAGGGTAGTGGACATGGTGAGGGGCAGCTTGATGCACGCGGCTCGGTTAGGTGCTGGGACCGCAGCGGTCATCGCCGTTTTGGGCCTGAGCGGATGCGCGTTCAACCCGCTGTCTACGTTCACGACTCCCACGATCGACCAGATCGAGTACGAGACCGTCACGCCGGCGGTGTCGGACGACGCCCTGGTCACTCCCGGAACCCTGACGGTCGCCCTCGATACTTCCGATGCGCCGCAGGCCATGCAGGGCGCCGATGGCGAGCTCACGGGATATGCGGTCGACGCCGCCCGCGCCCTCGCAAGCCGCATGGGCCTTAAGGTTGCCTTTGTCGATGCGTCCTCGGCAGGTTCCGCGCTCGGCGACAAAAAAGGCTGATATCTTTATCGGCGAGATCAACTCCACGGACGGGGACGTTAGCTCGCTCGGCACCTGCCTGTACGATGCCGCTTCCGTGTTCGGTAAAACCAGCGATGGTGGGTCGCTAAGCGTTTCCACCGATACCCTTAACACGTCTACTCTGGGCGTTCAGATGTCCTCGGCCTCGCAGGAGGCGCTTGCTAAGCAGAGCATCACCGCCAACCAAAAGACCTACTCCAACATCAACGAGTGCTTTGAGGCGCTCGAGTCCGGCGAGGTCGACTATGTGATCTGCGACTCCACGGCCGGCGGCTACCTTGCACGCCTGATGAGCGAGGTCTCCTATGTCGGTGCGCTCGAGGCGCCCTCGACGCTTGGTGTTGCGGGCGCCTCGTCCAATGACGAACTGTGCCGTGCCGTGAGCGACGCCCTCGACGACATCACGGTCGACGGTACGCTCGAGGCAGTCCACTGCGTCTGGTATGGCACGATGCCCTACGACCTCACCACTAAGACGGTTTCGGGCGCTAACGTGCAGCCGGGCGGCTCTGAGTCCAGTGAGACCACGTCCTCCGGCAGCGAGTCCTCCGATTCCAACAATGAGACCGCATCCTCCGAGGACAAATCGTCCAGCCAGGAAGCCACCATCACCGACGACGACATTAACAAACTCAATAGCTAGTTATTGCTAGGGGTGGTGTCTCCTATACGTTGGAAAGGACACCTCTTCACGGTTTCAACACGCACTGCCGGGCTTCCCCGATGGGGGAGCCCGGCTTTTTCATCCCAATAAAACCAGCAGGTCAAAGCCAATTTTCGGGACCAAATACAAAGCGGCCGGCCCCCTCCTATAGCGCACTTTGCCATGGAAAAGTACGAGACTTCGGTATGCGGTATCAAGCAATCGTTATTCGGGTCTTTAGGAATCCGCGTGATTAAATGCACGGCAATGGGTACATAGCCAGTACAGTAAGTCCCCGAGGCAGATTGGAGCCACGTATGGATATCAAGGTTTCTGGACGCAAGACGACGGTAACCGATGCTCTGCGTGCGCATGTGGATGAGAAGATCGGCGAGGCGCTCAAGGTTTTCGATATCGAGCCCATGACGGTCGACGTTGTACTTCGCTATGAGAAGAACCCCTCGAACCCCAACCCGGCAATCGTCGAGGTTACGGTTCGTGCCCGCGGTTCGGTGATTCGCGTTGCCGAGCACGGTGCAGATATGTACGCCGCCATCGACCTCTCCGCCGATAAGGTCACCCGCCAGCTGCGCAAGTTCAAGACCAAGGTTGTGGACAACCGCCAGGGCGGTGCCAGCGCCGCGGATGTCGCACCGGTCGAGCGCGTTGAGGATCTGGCCGACCTGCTGCTGCCCGAGGAAGAGGACGACCTGCTCGTCCGCGAGAAGGTTATCGACGTCACCCCGATGACTGAGGAGCAGGCGCTGGTGCAGACAGATCTGCTCGGCCACGACTTCTACGTGTTCGAGAACGCGACGACTGGCCTCATCAATGTGGTGTATCACCGTAAGAATGGTGGATATGGCATCATCAAGCCCCGCATCGAAACACTTGACGAGTAAAATACGTTAACTTGCATGAGTTAACGGTTGGCGGCCATCCCATGCGGGTGGCCGCCTTTTTACGTAAGGAGTCGCTTTGATGGACAAGGCCGCATCCGCCGGTCATTCGGACCGTTGCCGCATCGTCGTCGATACCTGCTGCGACTTTAGCCCCGAGGTCGCCGCGAACCTCGATGTCGATATCCTGGGTTTCCCCTTCATTATCGATGGCGAAGAGCGCACGGACGACATCTGGTCGAGCATCACACCCAAGGAGTTCTACGACCGCATGCGCGCCGGTGCCCGCGTGTCCACCTCGGCTGTGTCGCTCGGTCGCTATATCGAGTTTTTTACCGAGTGCGCCAAAGAGGGCACGCCCACGGTCTACCTGTGCTTTACCTCGGCGCTGTCGTCGAGCTACAACTCCGCGTGCCAGGCGGCAGATGCCGTGCGCGCCGAGTATCCCAACTTTGAGCTCTACGTGGTCGACAACGCTCTGCCCTGCGCGACCGGTGCGCTCTTGGCGCTCGAGGCCGTGCGCCAGCGTTCGGCGGGACTGACCGCCAAGCAGTTGGTCGATTGGGCAAACGAGGCAAAGACCTACGTCCACGGCTACTTTACGCTCGAGAGCTTCGATGCGCTGGCTGCCGGCGGCCGCATTCCGCCCGCGGCGGCGCAGCTCACGGCAAAGCTCGACGTCAAGCCCGAGCTCTCCTACGACCTGGCCGGCTCGCTGTCGCTGATCGGCGTCAACCGCGGCCGCAAGAAGGCGCTCAAGTCCATCCTCAAGTCGTTCCGCGAGAACTACGTGCCCGACCGCACCATGCCCATCGCGATCATGACGGCCGATGCCGAAAAGGACGGCGACTGGCTCGAAGCCGCCATTCGCAAGGAGGAGGGCTGCGCCGACGTCACGATCATTCGCGGCTCCGTGGGTCCCACCATTGGCTCGCACGTGGGCCCCGGCATGGTGGCCTGCGCGTTTTGGGGTAAGAACCGCGCCGACAAGGCGTCGCTTTCCGACCGTATCGCCCGCCGCGTGCGCGGTCAGTAGGCAAGCGCTGCGTCCGTAATCGCCCTCGACTCACAGCCCAAACGCTGGCACCGAGTATTCAACCTGGTAATAACACCCAACCCAAAAGGAAAGGTTTCATGGCAAACAAGCTCTCTGTCGCATTTATCGGCACCGGAATTATGGGTGCCCCCATTGCCGGCCACATTCTGGACGCTGGCTATCCCGTCACGGTCAACAACCGCACCAAGTCCAAGGCTGCAGCGCTCGTTGAGCGCGGCGCCGTCTGGGCTGATACGCCGGCAGATGCCGCGGCGAACGCCGACGTTGTCTTTACCATGGTGGGCTATCCCTCCGAGGTCGAGGAGCTCTACCTGGCGGGCGACGGCCTGCTCGCGTGCACCAAGCCGGGTGCGGTCTTGATCGACCTCACCACGAGCTCGCCCGAGCTTGCCCGTGACATTGCCGAGGCCGCCCAGGTTTCTGGTCGCATGGCGTTTGACTGCCCCGTCACCGGCGGCGAGTCGGGAGCTATCGCCGGCACGCTCACAGCTATCGTGGGCGCTACCGAGAACGACATCGCCCCGGTCCGCGACATCCTTTCCACCTTTGCGGCAACCATCTGCTGCTTTGACGGCGCCGGCAAGGGCCAGGCTGCCAAGCTCGCCAACCAGGTGTCGCTGGGCGCCTGCATGGTCGGCATGGCAGACGCCATGGCATTTGCCGAGCTGAGCGGCCTCGATCTGGAAAAGACCCGTCAGATGATCCTGGGCGGCACCGGCAAGTCCGGCGCTATGGAGAGCCTGGCGCCCAAGGCGCTCGACGGCGATTACAAGCCCGGCTTTATGGTCGAGCACTTCATCAAGGACCTGCGCTTGGCGCTCGCCTATGCCGACGACCGCGAGCTTGCGCTGCCCGGTGCCGACGTGGCCTTTACGCTCTACGACATGCTCGACGCCATCGGTGGTGCCAAGCTGGGCACCCAGGCCATCACGGTGCTCTACAAGGAGGAGGCCGACGCCATCGCCGCCGGTCTGGACTGGTCGCAGTATCGTCCCGAGGAGCATGGTGCTCACGAGGAAGGCTGCGGTTGCGGCGAGCATGGCGACGATCACGAGTGCGGTTGTGGCCACCACCACGACGAGGGCCACGAGTGCTGCGGCGGCCACGGCCATGACGACGGCCACGAGTGCTGCTGCGGCCACCATCACGAGGAGTAACGCCCATGAGCTGGACGTTCGTGGTGCTTGCGCTGGCGCTCTTTCTCTTTGCGATCTACATCGGCTTTTTGTGCGGCCAGTGGGCGTGCGAAAAGCGCGTGATCACCAAGCGCGACTACTGGATTGCCAACTTTGCGGGTGCGGCGGCAGTCGTCCTGCTGACCTGGGTGTTCTCGCTGTTCCCGCTGGTGCAGTTTGCGCCGATCGGCTGGCTCGGCGGCTTTATCGCCGGCCTTAAGATGAGCTTTGGCGAGTCCGTCGGTCCGTGGCGCAAGCACGACGAGGTCTTTAACGTCAACAAGGCCCATCGCGCCGCCGCCGACGCGGGCGACGCCGAGGAGCGCCGCCGTGCGCGTCGCAATGGCGCGGCCGACCGACAGCTCATCTCGGTCACCGATGACAGCAAGGGTGCTGACAAGCACGCTAAGAAATAGTAAAAAGAGGTAACTATGGCAGAAAACAAAGACGAACAGCTCACCGACGAGGAGCTGGCACAGCTCCAGCTGGCAGAGGAGAACGAGAACGCCGTCGACCGCCTGGTCCAGGAGCTCGGCTGCCCCACGCGCCGCATCCGTCAGTTTGCCGCCCGCGTGCTGCACCTGCTTGCCGAGCGCGATCCGCAGCGCGTCGTGCCCTGCGTGCCCGCGCTGATCGAGGCGCTCGACCGCCCCGAGGCTCAGACCCGCTGGGAGGCTCTCGATGCCCTGGCGGCGCTCGCCACCGCCTGCCCCGAGCAGCTGGGCGATGCCTTTGAGGGCGCCGAGACCGCGCTGTTCGATGAGATTTCGTCCACGCTGCGCTATGCCGCCTTCCGCCTGCTGTGCGTGTGGGGCGCCACGAGCGTCGAGCGTTCGCGCGAGGCTTGGCCCATCCTGGACGAGGCCATCCAGTGCTACCACGGCGACCTCGAGTATCGCGACATGCTCGGTTGCCTGTACGAGTTTGGCCGGGGCGAGATTGACGCCGAGGTCGCCGAGAAGCTCGCGCTGCGCCTTAAGTTCGATGCCGAGAACGGCAAGGGTAGCTATCTCAAGGCCCGTTCGAGCGAGATTTGCGAAATGCTTGTTAAACGTTTTGGCCTGGATCTCTCCAAAAAGAAGAAGCGTGCTAGCGTAAAAAAATTTGACGACGCCGAAGACGAGGAGTAACAGATTATGGCGCACGATGTAGTCCTGATTCCTGGTGACGGTATCGGTCCCGAGATTACGCAGGCTATGCGCCGCGTGGTCGAGGCCACTGGTGTCCAGATCAACTGGAACGTCCAGGAGGCCGGTGCCGGCGTCATGGACGAGTTTGGCACGCCGCTGCCCCAACATGTGCTCGATGCGGTCGCCGAGACCAAGGTTGCTATCAAGGGCCCCATCACCACGCCGGTCGGCACGGGTTTCCGCAGCGTTAACGTCGCCCTGCGCAAGCATTTTGACCTGTACGCCTGCGTGCGCCCCTGCCTGTCGCAGCCGGGCGACGGCTCGCGCTTCCGCGACGTCGACCTGGTTATCGTGCGCGAGAACACCGAGGACCTCTATGCCGGCATCGAGTTCGATGAGGGCGCTGCCGAGGTCGAGGAGCTCTCGCAGCTCGTCGAGCGCTCGGGTCAGAAGACCTTCGCCGCGGATTCCGCCATCTCAATCAAGCCGATTTCCATCGCCAAGAGCCGCCGCATTGTGGAGTACGCTTTTGAGTACGCCCGCCGCTGCGGCCGCAAAAAGGTGACGGCCGTGCATAAGGCCAACATCATGAAGGCGACCGATGGCCTGTTCCTGCGCGTTGCGCGCGAGGTGGCCGCCAACTATCCCGATATCGAGTTCAACGACAAGATTGTCGACGCCACCTGCATGGGCCTGGTCCAGAACCCCAACGACTTCGATGTCCTGGTGCTGCCCAACCTGTACGGTGACATTGTGAGCGACCTGTGCGCCGGTCTGGTAGGTGGACTGGGTATGGCTCCGGGTTCCAACATCGGTGCCGACTGCGCCATCTTCGAGGCGACGCACGGCTCCGCGCCCGATATCGCTGGCCAGGATATCGCTAACCCCACGGCCGAGATTCTGTCCGCGGCTATGATGCTCGATCACCTGGGCGAGAACGACGCGGCCAATCGCATTCGCGCCGCCGTTTCTGCCACGCTCGACGAGGGTGAGCAGGTTACCGGCGACGTTCGTCGTGCCCAGACCGGCTCCGTTGAGGGCGCTGTGGGCACGCAGGCCTTTGCCGATGCCGTTATCGCGCACCTGGCCTAAGGCATGCAGACTGCAAACGCCTAAATAGTACTTAAGTGTTTGCGTATAACCTGAGAATCAATACGCCCGGCGCTTTGTCGGGCGTATTCTATTGCGGACTATGTTTCCTAACAAGGAGTAACTGATATGGGTCTGATTCAAAAGAAGGACGAGAAGGACGAGATCGACGGCATCCAGATCATCGAACGCGGCGAAGGCCCCGATGGTGATGAGGAGGAGAAGATCGATCTGGTCGCCGGTACGTCTGCCGAACATATTGCCGCCGGTACGACGGCCGAGGAGGAGGACGCTCGCCTGGAGGCAAAGATCGCCGCGGACGCCGCCGACGAGAACCTCATGCCCGAGGAGCAGGACGAGGACGACGATATCCTGGGTTCCGACGAAGACGACCGCGCATCCAAGCACAAGAAGACGATGATTGCCGCCTTTGTGGTTGCAGTCGTGATTGCTGCCGTGATTGGCTTCTTTATTGGCAATGGTGGTTTTGGCGGCAAGGGTGTCGGCTCGGCGACCCTCACCGAGGACCAGCTCGATTCGACCGTGGCAAGCTACAGCTACAACGGCAAGAAGAGCGACATCACCGCGCGCGAGGCCATTGAGAGCCAGTACAGCCTCGACACCGTCAAGGATGGCGATGGCAACTACACCGCTCCCTCTGCCGACGTCATCCTGTCCTACGTGCGCAACAAGATCCTGCTCGACGCTGCCGAGGACGAGGGCATCACCGTCTCTTCTAAGGAGATGAAGAAGTACGCCGAGGATTCCATCGGCATTTCGGACTACAAGACCATGGCCACGCAGTATGGCGTGTCCAAGGACCAGGCCAAGCAGATCGTCCGTCAGTCCGCGACGCTGCAGAAGCTCTACAAGAAGAAGGTGGGCGATAGCTCCGCAAGCATGCCGACCGCCCCGACCGAGCCTGCTGACGGCAACGAGGAGACCGCGAGCAAGGACTACGCCGATTACATCATCAAACTTGCCGGCGACGAGTGGGATAGCGAAAAGGGCACCTGGAAGGACGCCGATAGCACCTACGCTAGGGCCTTCGCTGACGATGCCTTTACGGCTGATAGCGCTACCTACAAGCAGGCCATGACCGCCTATTACACCGCCTACCAGCAGTACTCTTCGCAGGCTTCGAGCGCCAGCTCCAAGTGGACCGAGTATGCTAACGGCCTGTATGCCAAGGCCAACATCAGCATCTATGGTCTGTTTGCATAAAGATCTGTCTGAGCCGCCGAGCGCGTAACCGAAATATCTGAATAAGCCCGCTAGAACGGATGTTGTTCTAGCGGGCTATTTGCGTTTAGGCGCTGGTGGCTAAATTATGCCTATCAATCTTTAAGTCCAAAAAGGTTATCGGCTTCATCGTCAGGCATATATTCCAGTACATCGCCCGGTTGGCAGTCGAGTGCCCGGCATATCGCGTCAAGAGTTGAAAAACGTATGGCAGAAACCTTGCCCGTCTTAATGCGTGACATATTGACCTGGGAGATGCCCACGCGTCCCGCAAGCTCTTTGGATGAGATCTTGCGTTCGGCGAGCATGCGGTCAAGCCGCAGAATAATCATGGATTCCCCCTAGAGCAACTCGTCATCTTGTTTTTGCAGGATATACCCGTAGCGGAAGATGCTGGCAATCAGGCAAATAATCAGGCCCGCAAAGAGCATGGAGGGCTCGAATAACTGGCCGGCGAACGCATCCGTAAAGCTGCCGCCAAATCCTGAGAGTATCATTCCCGTGATTACGGCACCAAGAAGCCTCACGGCAACGCCGCCGATAAGGAATAAATGTCCTACTCGACGAAGTGTCTGGTTACATTCAAGGTCAAAGGGCCTGCCTTCCTTTTCAATGTTTAAGAAAAGCCTGCGCACGCTTAGCGCGATGGTAAGCGCGAGGCATGTCATCAAGAGGCTCCCTATGGCAGTGTGACCATCGTGTGCGACGAGCATAAGTGGGGTCTGCGCATCGGTACCGACGATAGCCAGGCACGGCCCTTCGCCGCCTTGAAGTTCTACGGATTGGAGACACGACCCTTGGGAGAGGCTAGGCAATACGAGTAGAAGGTCAATCGCAATGACTGCGAGAAGTCCCAGAGCGAGCGCCACGGTGGTGCAGATTGTGGCCCATTTGCAGATGCGAGTGAGCTTCCTCAGATCGGCTATTGCCTGTTCACGGTCGATGGCTTCATTCGATTTGGATACGTTCCAGCGGATCATAGCTCCTCCAACCAATGTCTTGGATGATACTTGTATCTTATATCATATTTAATGATAAACGATAAACAATTACAGATTAGAGTAAGTAATGTTTGTGAGACGAATAGCGAGAGCTATGGCTCATTTTGGGTGTCGGAGTTTGGCGCGCGGGGGATGAGGACAAATGTCAAAACTTCCCTTGATCGCGCAAGCGCTCCATTGTGTTTCCCTAATTCATCTGGGAAAACGACTGCAAACGATTGCAAGTAACCGGTGAACGGTCGAAAACTACCGTTCACCGATAATCTCAAAACTGGTTCTAACTGGTATTAAGTCAAAAAGACCAATTCACATATCTTCACAATGACCTGCAATTTTTCTACACGCTATTTTTAGCCGCCCTGCGTTGTTTAGACACAGGAAAAGATCCGATCTTTTGCCAAAGCATTTCGGAACGGTTTCAAAACCGCAGGTAGAAGTGTTAACGACCGGTAAACGGTCGATTTATCACCGTGAGCGGTGCAAAAACGTTTTACCGTATGAATCAACGAAAGCGACATCTTCTGGGGTGATATAGTGACAACAACACGTCACGTGGTTACTACCAGTTTAGAAACCACTGGTCTTCAAAGTACGCTTTCTAAGAAGCTTTAAGGGCGAGCGCCCGCTGGCTTCCGAAAATCATCGGACTCAGATCGTACACACCTTCGGAAGGGAAATTTGAATGGTTGGCTTTATTCTTACCGGTCATGGACAGTTCGCACCCGGCCTCGCAAGCGCTATCGCTATGGTTGCTGGCGACCAGCCCGCTTTTACCGTCGTTCCTTTTGAGGGCGACCAGGCTGCTTCCTACGGTGAGGATCTCCGCGCCGCTATTACCGCCATGCGCGAGGAGTGCGATGGCGTGCTCGTCTTTACCGACCTGCTTGGTGGCACCCCGTTCAACCAGGCGATGATGATTGCCCAGGATGTCGACAACGTCGAGGTTCTGACCGGCACCAACCTTCCCATGGTTATTGAGCTTCTGTTCCTCCGCGGCAACGCCACGCTCGCCGAGCTTGGCGAGCAGGCCGTGACCGTTGGCCAGACGGGCATCACCGCCCAGACGGTCGCATCCGTTGCCGGCTCCGACGAAGAGGATATCTTCGGCGACGAGGACGGCATCTAATGGCCGATTTCGGAGCCAACGTCCTGAGCTCCTCGGTCGCCCTTTTAGGCCTGCTTGTCATCATGGGCTTGATTTACACCATCTGGTCGCAAATCAACATGAAGAAGAAGCAGAAGTACTTCAAGGAGCTGCACACCGAGCTCAAGCCGGGTCAAGAGGTTCTTTTCGCCGGCGGTATCTACGGAACCGTCAAAGGCATCGAAGGCGAGAAGGTCCAGATCAAAGTCTGATCCGGAGCCGTCGTAGATGTTTCGCGTTACGCGATTCAGGAGATCAAGTAACTGTCGTCAGCAAATAACGAAAGGAAGCTGATCAACATGGCAGAACCCAACATTCTTCTTACCCGCATCGATAACCGACTGGTTCATGGTCAGGTTGCCACCCAGTGGAACTCCACCCTGGGCTCCAACCTCATCCTCGTCGCCAACGACGACGTGGCGTCCAACACCATGCGCCAGAACCTCATGAAGATGGCCGCTCCCGCCGGCGTCGCTACGCGTTTCTTCTCTCTGCAGAAGACCATCGACGTCATTGGCAAGGCGAGCCCGCGCCAGAAGATCTTCATCGTGGCCGAAACACCGGAAGACGTGCTTACGCTCGTCAAGGGCGGTGTGCCTATAAAGAAGGTAAACATCGGCAACATGCACATGTCGGAAGGAAAGCGCCAAGTCGCCACCTCCGTCGCAGTTAACGACGAGGATGTCGCTGCGTTTAAAGAGCTGCAGGAATTGGGGGTGGAGTTGGAGATCAGGCGCGTTCCGAGCACGCCTGTTGAGGACACGAGCAAGCTCTTCTCGTAATCCTCGTGATCCACGTTGTCAGGAGTGAAACCCTGACGTTCTGTACGTGAAATCCAAAGTGCGTACATACATTTTGAAAGGAGGAGCAAGATGGAATACTCGATCATCCAGATCGCTCTGGTCTTCGTCGTCACGTTCATCGCGGCAATCGACCAGTTTGACTTCCTCGAGTCTCTCTATCAGCCCATCGTCACCGGCGCCGTCATCGGTCTTATCCTTGGCGACCTCAACACCGGTCTTCTCGTGGGTGGTACCTATCAGCTCATGACGATCGGCAACATGCCGATCGGAGGCGCTCAGCCGCCTAACGCCGTCATCGGCGGCATCATGGCAGCCATTCTCGCTATCGCCACGGGCCTCGAGCCCAACGCGGCAGTCGGCCTCGCCATTCCGTTCGCTCTGCTTGGTCAGCTTGGCGTTACCCTGGTCTTCACGCTTATGTCCCCGCTTATGTCCACGGCCGATAACATGGCTCACAACGCGGACACCAAGGGCATCGAGCGCCTGAACTACTTCGCCATGGCTCTGCTCGGCCTGATCTTCGCTGTCGTCGTCACCCTGTTCTTCATCGCTGGCGCTACCATCGGCCAGACCATCGCTTCTGCCATCCCGACTTGGCTGCAGACCGGTCTGTCCGCTGCAGGCGGCATGATGCGCTTCGTCGGCTTCGCCGTCCTGCTCAAGGTTATGATGAACCGCGATATGTGGGGCTTCTTCCTCATGGGCTTTGGCCTCGCGCTCATCACCGTTGCCAACGATTCGCTGGCAACCCCTGCTCTGCTCATCCTCGCTCTCATCGGCTTCGGCATCGCTTTCTGGGACTTCCAGCAGCAGACCGAGCTGAAGGGTGCAGCTGTTTCTGACGGAGGTGACTTCGAAGATGGCATCTAATGAGTATGTGATCCCGGAGCACTACGAGGATCTCACTCCTGCTCCGCAGCTCGACCAGAAGACCCTCAACAAGATGGCTTGGCGCTCCTGCTTCCTGCAGGCATCGTTCAACTACGAGCGCATGCAGGCCGCTGGCTGGCTCTACTCCATCATCCCCGGTCTGGAGAAGATCCACACCAACAAGAACGACCTCGCGGCTTCCATGAGCCACAACCTGGAGTTCTTCAACACCCACCCGTTCCTTGTCACCTTTGTTATGGGCATCGTGCTTTCGCTCGAGCAGAACAAGGTTGACATCCCCACGATCCGCGCCGTCCGCGTCGCCGCAATGGGCCCGCTCGGTGGTATCGGTGACGCCCTGTTCTGGCTGACGCTCGTGCCTATCACGGCCGGCATCACCTCCAACATGGCCATCAACGGCAACGCCGCTGCACCGATCATCTTCCTGGTGATCTTCAACGTCGTCCAGTTCGCTCTGCGCTTCTGGCTCATGAACTGGTCCTACAAGCTTGGCACCAGCGCTATTGACGCTCTGACCGCCAACATGCAGGCCTTCACGCGTGCCGCTTCCATCATGGGCGTCTTCGTCGTCGGTTGCCTGGTCGTCACCATGGGTGGCACCCAGATCAACCTCCAGATCCCCAACGGCACCACCCGTGGTCTCTCCGCTACTACCGTGATCGTCTCCGAGAAGGAGGCCGAGAACTTCACCGGTATGGAGGGCATCGATACCGAGACCGCTGAGGCCGGTACCATCGCCATGACCGATAAGGACGGCAACGCCCTTACCGCTTCCGATGCCGACGGCAACGCTGTCGAGTGCGGCGTCACCGATCTGGGTAACGGCATGGAGTCCGTGACCTACGGCACCGTTACCGAGGATCCGGTCAACTTCTCTGTTGCCGACACCCTCAACACCATCGTCCCGAAGCTCGTCCCGCTTATGCTTACGCTGCTGCTTTACTACATGTTCGCTAAGCACAGCTGGACCCCGACCAAGGGCATTCTCCTGCTCTTCGTCCTTGGCATCCTGGGCGCTGGCCCGCTTGGTCTCTGGCCGAGCATCTGGTAAGGCTCTAGCTTGAGGGGTGTGTCCCTACGCGGCTCACACCCCGACCCCTTAAGCCATGTGTATGTTAAAAGCCGCGTGCTCGAAAGAGCGCGCGGCTTTTGTTTTCTTAATGATTCGGGTGTGGCAGACAGATAATGCATAACACCCTAGGTAGTTAGCCGAATTCGAGCAAAAGGGAGGATAGGATGGCGATCGGAGCGCGTAAGCAACCGCTGTACGATCAGCTGGTCGATATTCTGACCGAAAAGATTGACCATGAATATCGCGCCGGTGACATGATTCCTTCCGAGCGCGAACTTTCGGAGCGCTATGGTCTCTCGCGCACTACGGTACGCCTGGCTCTGCAGGAACTGGAGCGTTTAGGACTGGTGGTTCGGCAGCACGGTCGCGGTACCTTTGTGACCGACCGTTCGGCAAAAGCAACCAATCTTATGCAGTCCTACAGCTTTACCGAGCAGATGCGCGCGATGGGTCGAGAACCCGAGACCACGATTCTCGAGTTTTGCGAGATGGAGGCCGATAAGAATCTGGCCGAGCATATGGGATTGCGCATCGGTGATCGCATTTTTAAGCTCAAGCGCCTTCGCTCTGCCGACAACATGCCCATGATGGTCGAACGCAGCTATCTACCGGTTCGTCAATTTCTGTCCCTAAAGCGACCGCTGCTGGAGCGTAAGCCGCTTTACGATGTGATTGAGCAGGACTTTCAGCAAAAGATTCGCGTGGCCGAAGAGGAGTTCTATGCGAGCATAGCCCGTCCCACCGATGCCCACCTTTTGGGAATTGTCGAGGGCTCGCCTGTGCTCGATTTGGTCAGGACTACGTATAACGAGTCAAACGAGGTAGTGGAGTACACACTCTCGGTTGCTCGTGCCGATCAGTTTAAATACAAGGTTTACCACCAGCGCAGTAACTAGTGCTCGCATCGTTTCCATATGGTGATTCTTTGCATTTAACTGGTTACTACCAGATAACCAACCGAAGTGTATAATTGCACGTCAGAGGATTACTTCTAGAGAGAGGTATTAGAAATGTTCGAGAAGAGTGTCGAGGAGCTCACCGAGCTCGGCGCCCAGATCACCACGGCCGAGATTGCTCAGCAGCCCGAGCTTTGGCGTGATACGCTCAACATCTATCGCGAGAACAAGGAGGCCATCGAGGCCTTCCTGGCCGAGGCTCGCGCTATGGGCGAGGGTCGTCTGTCCGTTGTCTTCACCGGTGCCGGTACGTCCGACTACGTTGGCGATACCTGCGCCCCGTACCTGCGTCACGCTGGCAACACTGATCTCTACGACTTTAAGCCCATCGCCACGACCGACATCGTGAGCGCCCCGCGCGACTTCCTGCGCGCCGAGGATCCCACGCTCGTGGTTTCCTTTGCCCGCTCTGGCAACAGCCCCGAGAGCCTTGCCGCCGTTGCCGTTGCCAAGGAGCTCGTCCACAACGTCAAGTTCCTCAACATCACCTGCGCTCCCGAGGGCAAGCTTGCCGTCGAGTCTGCCGATGATCCCAATGCGCTGACGCTGCTCATTCCGCGCGCCAACGACAAGGGCTTCGCCATGACCGGTTCTTATTCCTGCATGACCCTGCTCTCCACCCTTATTTTCGACACTGCCTCTGACGAGCAGAAGGCCGAGTGGGTCGAGACGATTGCCAAGATGGGCGAGGAGGTCATCTCCCGTGAGCCCGAGATCGCCGATTACCTGGCTGGCGATTTCAACCGCGTGACCTACTTGGGTTCTGGCTCCTTCGGTGGCCTTGCTCAGGAGAGCCAGCTCAAGATCCTCGAGCTCGCTCACGGTCTGGTCGCTACTTCCTACGACACCTCCATGGGCTATCGTCACGGACCTAAGTCCTTCGTCGACGATAAGACGCTCGTCTTCGTGTTCGTCAACAACGACGCCTACACCCGTCAGTACGACATCGACATCCTCAACGAGATCGGTGGCGACGAGATCGCTCAGCACACCATCGCCGTTCAGCAGGAAGGTGCCACCGTCTATGAGGGTGAGTCCTTCACCTTTAAGGGCTACGAGGCACTTCCCGAGGGTTACCTTGCTCTGCCGTTCGTGATGTTTGCCCAGGCTATCAGCCTGCTCAACTCCGTCCGCGTGGGCAACACGCCCGATACGCCGAGCCCCACCGGCACGGTCAACCGCGTGGTTAAGGGCGTGACGATTCACCCCTTCACCGCTTAATCGCGTCCCCCTGTAAGGGCGCCCGTCCGCTCATAACGGCGGGCGGGCGCTTTTTGTTTTACGTGAGCTGGGTATAAGCATTACCACAGTCAACTGCTTTAGAAGCGAGGAGTGCATATGAGCACGTACGCAATTAAGGCTGACAAGTTCTTCTTGCCGGCAGGCCCGCAACTGGGCGGCTATCTTATGGTCGAGGATGGCGTTTTTGGCGCCTGGCAGGCCGACGAGCCCTCTTGCGAGATTAAGGACTACACGGGATCGTGGATCGCACCGGGTATGGTCGATACTCACATCCATGGCTTCTACAACCACTCAACTACCGATAACGATCCCGAGGGCATCGATATCAGCTCAACCGAGCTCGCCCGTCGCGGTACCACCAGCTGGCTGCCCACGACGTTCACCGATGGCGTCGAACAGATCAAGGACGCCTGCGCTGCTATCGCCAAGGCGGACGAGGGCCGCGGCCCCGACTTCTGCGGTGCCCGCATTCAGGGCATCTACCTGGAGGGCCCCTTCTTTACCATGAAGCACGTGGGCGCGCAGAACCCCGCTTACCTGATTGACCCCTCCGAGGAGGTTTTCGACCAGTGGCAGGAGGCTGCGGGCGGTCGCATCGTTAAGAGCGCCATGGCCGCCGAGCGCGACGGTGCCGCTGCTTATGCGGCTGCTCTGAACGCCAAGGGCGTGGTGACCAGCATCGGTCACTCCGACGCCACCTACGATGAGTGCATCGCCGCTATCAATGCCGGTGCCAGCTGCTTTACGCATACCTATAACGGCCAGCGCGGTCTGCATCACCGTGAGCCCGGTGTCGTGGGTGCTGCCATGTCCACGCCCGAGACCTACGCCGAGATCATCTGTGACGGCAAGCACGTAAACCCTGCCGCCATCAAGGCACTGCTGCAGGCAAAGGGCTGGCAGCACACGGTGCTCATCACCGACTGCCTGGGCTGCGGCGGCATGCCCGAGGGCAGCTACACCAGTGGTGGCATGGACGTCATCATGAAGGACAACCTGTGCTGGCTCGCCGACGGCAAAAGCATTGCCGGCTCGGTGCTCACGCTTGCCCAGGGCGTCAAGAACATTGTCGATTGGGGCATCGCCAGCGCTGATATCGCCATTCGCATGGCAACCGAGGTGCCGGCTCGCTCTGCGCACATCGAGGATAAGTGCGGCAGCATCATGCCGGGTCGCGACGCCGACTTTGTCGTGTTCGACCATGAGCTCACCCTCGTCGAGACGTATGTTGGCGGCCAGAGCGTCGGCAACGCCTTTACCGATTAACGATAGAAAAAGACGGCGGGCCCGAATCTGCTCGGACCCGCCGTATGGGTTAAACGCTCAAAAGCACCTTAACAGTTACAGCTTGTTAACGATCTTCTTTGCCGTGCGCTTGACGCCGGCCACAAGACCCCCCGCGGGATGCTCCTTTTCGTATGCTAGACGCTTCTCGCGCTTGGCGTACTCTTCGACGATGATGTCGCCATACTCGTCTTCGATCTTGTCGAAGAAGTCGACGGCGCCCTTAATTTCCTCATCGGTCGGGTGTCCCTTCTGGACGCCGCCGGTGAGTTTGAACGGCCCCCACGTATCAAAGCCGGGACAGCCGTAGACGCCCATAAAGATGGCCTGCCTCATGCGGCAGATGCCATCGATATCCTTGCCGTACCACTTGTTTTTGCCACCGTAGGTCATAAGGCCAAACACCTTGTCCTGCGGCTGCAGCACGTTCGTGAGCACGCGTGCCATGTCCTTGTCGATCTCGGAGTAATAGATGCCCGTGGCGACACCGATCAGATGGTATTCGTGCAGGTCGGGGTACTCGTTTTTACCGAGTGACTTCACGTCGAGGGTATCGATCTCGGGGTGCGCCTCGACGATGGCGTCCACGAGCTTTTTCGTATTGCCGTGGTGGTGTGAGGCATAAAGGATGATGGTTCGCATAAGAAGGCCTTTCAGCTGTAATTGCATCAATGTCTGTATGGTACCCCGTTGCATGGCTGGGAAACCGGACGCATCGATGAACGTGCGGGTTTGTCCTTTGGTCAGGGCCGAGACGGGTTCTTGCGAGCAAAAAGCAGTTGTTCGAAAGGATGGACAATGGAATACGCTCTCTCCAACGATTCGATTTCTATCAAGGTCTCCACGGCCGGTGGTTCGTTTACCTCGATTGAGGCTGGAGGTCGCGAGTACTTGTGGCAGGGCGATCCCGCCGTGTGGTCCGGCCAGGCACCGATTTGCTTCCCGATTTGCGGAGGTTTGCGCGATAACAGCGCCATGACGTTTGCCGGACATCATGTGAAGCTCGCCCGCCATGGGTTTGCGCGCAAACAGGAGTGGAAGCTGCTGAGCCAGAGCGAGAACGAGCTGGCGATGTGCCTGGCTTCGGAGGATAACGCCGCGCTGCTGAGCGATTATCCGTATCCGTTTAAGCTTGTCGCCCGCTATACGCTCGAGGACGCCGCCGTGCGCGTCTCCTATGAGGTTACCAACGAGGGCACCGAGGACATGCCTTTCTTTATCGGTGGACACCCCGGCTTTAGGTGCCCGCTCGATGAGGGCGAGGCCTATACGGACTACGAGTTGCGTTTTGAGAAAGACGAGGCTGCTGAGCTTTGCGCTGCCGTCCCCTCGACTGGCTTGATTGACGTGACCAACCGCTCCAAGAACCCCATGGTGGGAAAGACGCTGCCTCTGTCACATGAGCTCTTCGATTTTGCGGAGACCATCTTTGACGTGCTCGAGAGCCGTCAGGTCACGCTTTCCAAAAAGGGCGAGGACAAGGGTGTTCGCCTGAGCTTTGAGGGCTTCCCGTACCTCATTGTGTGGAGCAAGCCCGAGGGTGATTTTGTGGCAGTTGAGCCCTGGGGCGGTCTTTCGACCTGCTCCGATGAGGACGACGTGCTTGAGCACAAGCGCGGCTGCCTTATCGCCAAGCCCAAAGAAACCATCGTGCGCTCGTTCACAATCGAGATTCTGTAGTCGCATGTAGCCAATTCGTTTTGCAAGGCATAAGGAGCCTGCGAGATAAGGAGCTAGAAATGATCCTCACCGTTACGATGAACCCGTCCGTCGATACGCGCTATCAGCTCGATGAGCTCATTATCGACGACGTCAACCGCGTGACGCCCGAAAAGACCGCCGGCGGTAAGGGCCTCAACGTGGCCCGCGTCCTGGGCCAGCTGGGCGACGATGTCGTGGCAACCGGCTTGCTTGGTGGTCATATGGGCGCCTATATGGCCGAGCTCATGGATGCTAACGGCATTAAGAATGATTTTGTGCCCATCAAGGGCGAGACTCGCATTTGTCTCAACATCCTCCACGCCGGCAACCAGACCGAGCTGCTCGAGAGCGGCCCGACGATTGCCCCCGAGGAGCTCGATGCCTTTACCGCCAAGTTCGCCGAGCTTGCGAGCAAGGCCGATGTCGTTACCATCTCGGGTTCGCTGCCCCGCGGCGTCGAGGCGGACTACTACGCTAAGATCACGGGCATTGCAGAGAACGCCGGCGCCAAGGTGCTGCTCGATACCTCGGGCGCCTCGCTCGAGGCTGCGCTCAAGTCCGAGGTCAAGCCTGAGCTGGTTAAGCCTAACCTGACCGAAATTAACGGCCTTCTGGGCACGAGCTTTACCACCGACGATGTGGACGAGCTCCGTTCCGCGCTCGCCTCTGACGCCCGCTTCTCCGATATCCCCTGGGTCGTCGTATCCATGGGCGCTGCCGGCTCCGTTGGTTTCCATAACGGCCGTGCGTTCCGCGCCAAGACCCCCGATATCCCCGCCGTTAACGCTACGGGCTCTGGCGATTCGACCATTGCCGGCTTCGCACATGCGATTGCTGCCGGAGCCGACGACGAGACGGTGCTGCGTACCGCCAACACCTGCGGCAAGCTCAATGCCATGGATCCCATGACTGGCCACTTGGTTATGGATCGTTGGGACGAGGTTTACAACGGCGTTGTCGTGACCGAGCTGTAGGAGCTTGTGCTGCGGCCCCGGCATCGGTTGCCAGCTCATGTCGACGACAAGTGCAGTAGCATTATGCCGGGGCGCGACGCCGACACTGTCGTGTTCAATCCCGACCTTACCCTGGTCGAGACGCATGTGGGTGGCAACAGCGTCGGTAATGCGTTTGCCGAGTAGCCGCCAAAGAAACGATCCGAGAGGGGATTTAGATGATTTACGGTGCATTGGGCGATATCGAGGAGTACCGTGGAATGCTCAAGGGCCTCGACGTGCTGATCGACTGGCTCGAGGAGAACGATCCGGCGAAGCTCGAGGTCGGCAGCCATCCGATTCTGGGCGACAAGGTCTTTGCGAACGTCATGGCTCCCACGACGCGTCCCGAAGCCGAGGCTCACTATGAGACGCATCAGCGCTATCACGACCTGCAGATCGACGTCGAGGGTCGCGAGGCCTTTAAGGTTGCCACGGGCAGCCTGACGCTGGTTCAGGAGTTTGACGAGAAGGACGACTACGATCTGGTCGATTCCGACGCCTCGATCGCCGGCGATCTTGCTGACGACAAGTTTGCGCTGTTTGTTGCCGGCGAGCCTCACATGCCCACGCTCGAGTTCCAGGGCGATGGCGCGCAGCCGGTCAAGAAGATTTGCTTTAAGCTGCTTGCAGATGCTTACTGGGAGGAGTAGCGCGCTGCTCGGCTGAGCTGTTCGTGTTGCGAGCGTTATCCCTTGGGGGAGCTCGCTTGGGCCCCGCTGAACGCGGTTCCTTTGGGGATTGCGGTTGGCGGGGCTTTTGTTGAGTAGGAGAGTTTCCGGCGGCGTTGTGCTTGGATTGGCGGAAGCGCGCCCGAAATCAGCAACAAAAAAGCCGCCCAAAGGCGGCTATCTTGTGCAATGGAGCCAGCGACCGGGCTCGAACCGGTGACCCCCGCTTTACGAGAGCGGTGCTCTACCAACTGAGCTACGCTGGCGGCCATGTGATGGCGCAACTGAGGCGTCAACGGATGTCTATGATACGGGACATCGCAAATCCGCGCAAGTGTTCTGACGGCTTTTCTCACTTTAAATGCACTAATATTGGAGACGCGATGTCTTGCTCTTACGGGTCTCAAACAGAATGGGGCAGCGATGACTCAACCCAAGATTCTTCTCGCACGCATCGACGACCGTTTCATTTACGGACAAGACGTTGAGCTGTGGAACGAAGCCGTGGGTTCCAACCTTGTCCTAATCGTCAACGATGAGATTGCGGCTGATTCGCGCAAGTGGGCCCCTATGAGGGTGGCGACACCCGAGGGTGTCTGGACGCGGTTTTTCTCGGTGCAAAGGACTGTCGACATCATTCATACCGCAACGCCGCGCCAAAGGATTCTCATCATGGTGGCGTCGCCCACGGATGCACTCGCGCTGGTTAAGGGTGGTGTGCCGATCACCAAGATCAGCATTGGCCATATGCAGGCGGGGGAGGGCAAGCACCCCATAACGCCCGCAGTCGCCGTAGATGACGCAGATGTCGCAGCCCTCAAAGAGCTGCAGGCGCTCGGCATAGAGCTAGAAATCCGCTATCTCCCCAGCTCCAATCCCGACCCCATCCAACTAGTCATTTAAGAACGTCCCCAATGACTAGGTAGAAAAACGCCCGTCGGCAGTGGTGCCGGCGGGCGCTGCTGTGCGATATGTTGCGTTGTGGGCTTAGTGCCTCATAAAGTGGTATTCGATCACATTGCTGTAGGGGTGACCCGGGCCCACAATGCCCTGCGGGAACAGCGGCTGGTGCGGTGTGTCGGGGTACATCTCTGCCTCGAGGGCAAAGCCAGCGCCCCAGCCATAGTTGGCATCGTCCTTGGCGTGCTCGTCGCCCAGCCAGTTGCCGGTGTAGAGCTGCACGCCCGGGGCGGTGGTGTAGTAATCCAACTCACGACCGGTCCACATCTCCTCGACGTGCATCGCGCGGCGCAGATTACGGCCGTACTGATAGCCATCGATGCACAGGCAGTGGTCGTAGCCACGGGCCTGCTTAATCTGCGGGTCGTCGGCTTCCATGCCGGGCGCGACGGGGCGCAGCTCACGGAAGTCAAACGGCGTGCCCTCGACCGGAGCGATTTCACCGGTGGGGATATTCTGCTCGTTGATGGGCAAGTAGTGGGCAGCGTTAGCAACAAAGAAGTGCTCGCAGTCCATGCCGGCGTTATGACCGGCAAGGTTAAAGTACGTGTGGTTGGTCATGGACACGTAGGTGGCGCGGTCGCTCTCGCAGCCATACTCGATGCGAAAGACGCCGGTGCGTGTAACGGTAAACACGGCCGTAAAGGTGCGGTTGCCGGGAAGGCCCAGTTCACCATCCTCAAGCGAGGTGGTCATGCGCACGGCGTTATGGGCCTCGTCGAGCTCAACGTTCCACACGCGTTTATGCAGACCGTGCTCAAGATCGCTGTGCAGGTTGTTGGCGCCCTCGTTGGCGGGCATATGCCAGTCCGTGCCGTCGATGGTAATCGTGGCGCCCGCGGTGCGGTTGGCCACGGGGCCGATGGTCGCGCCAAAGCAGGCGGGGTTGTCAAAGTAATCCTCGAGCTTATCGAAGCCCAGCACCACATCGCGCACGTTGCCGGGAATGTCGGGCACATCGATACCCAGCACGGTGGCGCCATAGTCCATAATGCGAACGCAGATCTCGGGCCCGTTGAGGGTGTAACGATGAACGGGGGTACCGCACGGCGCGGTGCCGAAAAGCTCGGAAGTGATCATTTGGTTCCTAACATCGAGGTATTTCCGACAAACTGTAGCGCGAACAGGCGAGATTATCACTACACCCCACTAAAGCAGGGGGTATTTTTCTCAAAAAAGTGATGATTGGAGCTGTGCGGGCATTCATTTTTGACGCGCACGAGTCTGATACAATTTGTTCGTTACTGTTTGAATGATATGCGCGCAAAGAACGGCGAGGATTCATCGTGATTAAGGCAGAGCGACAGGATAAGGTTCGTCAGCTGCTCGAAGAGCAGGGCACGGTCTCGGTCAAGGAGATTTCGGATGCGTTAGGTGTCTCGGATATGACGATCCGCCGCGACCTCGAAGAACTTGCGAGCCTGGGCGAGATTGAACGCGTGCACGGAGGAGCCCGTAGTGCACAGGGCCGTCCCCACGCTATGTTGCGCCACGAGTATTCGCATAGCGAAAAGCGCACCAAGCATGCCGAGGAAAAGCTGCAGATCGCGCGCCGCGCTGTGGAGCTCATCGAGGAAGGCTCGACCATCTTTTTGGGCACGGGCACTACGGTGGAGCAGATGGCCTCGATGCTGCCGGCGTTTCGCCTGCGCATCGTGACTAATTCGCTTTCGGTGTTTAACCTGCTCGAGGCGCGCGAAGACTGCGACCTGTGCCTCGTGGGCGGTATGTACCGTCGCCGCACCGCCGCTTTTGTGGGGCCAACGGCCGAGGATACTCTGCGTGCGCTGGGTATCGATGCGGCGTTTATCGGCGCCAACGGCATTCTGGATGGCGACGTATCTACGTCCAACATGGACGAGGGCCGTATCCAGCAGCTCGCCTTTAGCAAGGCCGACTCACGCTATCTGATCGCCGATTCCAGCAAGATCGGCAAGCGCGACTTCTACACCTTCTGTCGCTTGGACAGCCTGGATGCCGTGGTGTGCGAACCGGGTATCGCCGCCGAGAATCGTGCCGCCATCGAGGAACACACGCAGGTCATCTGCTAGCTAACGCTATGGGATTGCCAACAGGCGATGCGGGAGGACTTTTACCTCCTGTCATTGTGGGGAATCAACGCGTGAGCGCTACGCGATATGACGCGTAAATGAGGACTCCACTATCAAATTGTCTCAACCTGTGACAGGTAGGGGTGAAATCACCAACCAGATGTTACAGATTGGGGGGGGGGGGATTGTCCTGTGCATTTGTCTCAATCTGTAACAGCTAGGACCCAAAAACTCGACTAGATGTTACAGATCGAGATTTTGTCTACCCAGCCATCATCTTTGTCTCGATCTGTAACAGTTAGACGGTCGAAAGTGGGCTACGTGTTACAGATTGAGATCTTTCAGCCCTGGTCGCCCGTTCGTCTAAATCTATAACAGTTAGGATTGAAAATCCCTGCTAGATGTTACAAATCGAGACAAACGGCCTGCACGGGCCGAGCAAAAAAATAGGCCGCATGCGAACCCGTGGAGGGATTCGCATGCGGCCGACAGGGGGTATGCGGCAAAAGTTAGGCCATAAGCAGGCCGGTCTCCGAGACGTTCTTGTACCAGTACGCGCTCGCCTTGGGATAGCGCTTCTGGGTCTCAAAGTCGATGTAGAACAGGCCATAGCGCTTGTTATAGCCGTTGGTCCAGGAGAACTGGTCCTGCAGCGACCACACGAAGTAACCGTCGACGTTCACGCCGCCGTCGATTGCCTTGAGAATCCATGCGAGATGCTGACGCATGTAGTCGATGCGAGGGGCGTCGTCGATAAAGCCGTCCTCAAAGTCGTCCTTATAGCCCATGCCGTTCTCGGTGATGTAGATCTTCTTGTAGTTGGGGTAATCGTTCTTAATGCGGAGCAGCAGGTCGTAGAGACCCTCGGGATAGATAATCCAGTCCCAATCGGTGGTGGGTACGCCTTCGCGCACGCATGACTCGCCCACGCCCTTGAGGAACCAGCGCGAGGAGCCCTTGTCGCCGGTGCCATTGTGGTTGATGTCGTTTTCGCCCTCGGCGGCACGCAGGAACTGGCACTTGTAGGTGTTGACGCCCAGGCAATCGTTGTAGGGGAGCGCGGCGGTCAGCGCGGCGATGTCCTCGTCGCGGACGTCGAGCTCGCCGCCGGCGATATGGGCCAGCTTGGTCGCAGCCTCCATGGTGTCGGCTGCATAGTGGCCGCGGAAGGTGGCGTCGAGTACCCAGCGGTTGTTGATGACGTCGGCCATGCGAGCTGCCTCGCAGTCGGCGGCGTTGTTGGGATCGAGGGGATACTTGGGCTCCAGGTTCTGGACAATGCCGATCTCACCCTCAAAGCCGCCCTCATGGAAGGCGACGACGGCCTTGGCGTGGGCCACCATCATGTTGTGCATGAGCTGGAAGGCCTTGTCCAGGCGATACTTCTCGCCGTGCGGCCAGTTGCCAACGATAAAGCTGCCCTCGGCGGTTGCGGGAATCTCGTTAAACGTGAACCAGTGCTTGACCTCGGTGAACTCGGCAAAGCAGAACTTGGCGTACTCGACAAAGGCGTCGATCGTCGTGCGCGTCAGGAAGCCCTCGCCGCCGTCCTGGTAAAAGGCCTCGGGCGTATCAAAGTGATCGAGCGTGACATAGGGG
Source organism: uncultured Collinsella sp. (assembly GCA_928722055.1). Taxonomy (GTDB): domain Bacteria; phylum Actinomycetota; class Coriobacteriia; order Coriobacteriales; family Coriobacteriaceae; genus Collinsella. The sequence continues at coordinate 1,826,179 of CAKMWN010000002.1, read as the reverse complement.
ATAACGCCGGCTTTGTTGCAGGTGGCGAAAAGCTCATGATAGAAGGCGACACCCTCGTGGTTGATCTCGCCAGTGCCGTTGGGGAAGATGCGGCTCCAAGCGATGGAGACGCGGATACCGTTGATGCCGAAGCGCTGGCACAGGTCGATATCGACCGGGTACTTGTTGTAGAAATCGCTTGCGGGATCGGGGGAGAAGCGACCCTGAGCTGCCAGGAAATCGTCCCAGGGCACTTTGCCCTTGCCGTGCGTGCGGGTCTCGCCCTCAACCTGGTAAGCGGCGGTGGCGCCGCCAAACACAAAGCCGTCGGGGAACTGCATGGGGTTGGTCATGAGTCATCCTTTCTGTGGGATTCGAATAGGGAGAGGTGCCCGAACTGGGGATCCGGGCACCAACAGAGGGAGGAACCTAGTCGAGGTTCTCGCGGAGCCACTTGATGGCGCCAGCGGGGTCGCGAGTAAGGTCGATATATTCCTTACCGCGCGGGGCGAGCAGCTTAATGCCCAGGCGATCGGTGTCGGCCTTCATGTCGTTGTAGTAGCTACGGACCTGCGGGGCAAGCACGATAACGTCGTACTGATCCATGATGGCAGTGTGCTGGCCATAGGCGCCTGCGGAGGAAGCGATGTTCTCTCCGGTCTGCGCGGCACCTTCCTTGATGGCGTTGGCAAGCATGGCAGAGGTGCCGGCGCCGGCGCACAGGACGAGGACCTTCAGACCGTCGACATCCTTCTTAGCGGATGCATCGGCAGCGGGCTCGGGCTGATCGGCGACAGGCTTGCTGTCAGCGGCAGCGGCGGTCGGCTCGACGGCAGCGGTGGCCTGCTCGACAGCGGGCGCAGAGGTGCTGGCGGCGATGGTGGCAGCACCATCGGACTCGAGACCCAGCTCGGCGGCGCGCTCGGCTTCCTGGTCGCAGAGCAGCTTATCGTATGCCTTCAAGAACGGCAGGTAGATGATGGCGTCCAGCAAGATGATGATCGCGACAAATACCAGGGCGATAAGCTGGAAGTTTGTGGTGATGAAGATGCCGATGGGGGCAGGGGTAGCCCAAGGCACCACGAAGGAGAAGCCGTTCATGCCCACGTTGTCGATAAAGAACTTGGCAACACTTACGTTGACGCAGCCGGCGGCAACAAAGGGGATGAGCATGTAGGGGTTGAGGATCATGGGCGCGCCAAAGAGCAGCGGTTCGTTGACGGCGAAGGCAACAGGAACAATCGAGGCCTTACCGACGGCTTTGAGCTGCTTGGACTTCATAAAGAGAATCAGCAGAAGCGGAACGATGAACGTGGCGCCGGTGCCGCCGAACTCACCCACGAGCGACATGTTAAAGGTGAGGGAGTGGGCGGGGTGGCCACCGGCCAGCAGAACCTGCAGGTTCTCGGCCTGGTTGGCAAGACGGATGGGGTCGATGCCCGGCTGGACAATCGAAGGGCCGTGGACACCGATGAACCAGAAGAACGCGGTGGCTGCCTGAATAAGGATGAGTCCGGGGTAGGTCTCTGCCGCAGTGAAGAGCGGGGAGAGCAGTTTGATAAGCAGCTCGGAGAACGGAACGCCCATGAGGTTGCGCACAACCACATCGATGATGCCGCAAATGATGACAGCGCCACCGAAGGGGATGATGTCGCGGAAGTTCTGTGCGATGGCGCCCGGAACCTCCTTGGGCAGCTTAATGGTCAGATCGCGCGAGACGCAGAACTTATAGACCCACACGGTAATGAACGCGGCGATATAGGCCGAGAACAGACCGCGCGTACCCATGCTGGTGCAATCGAAGACAGAAAGCTCGGAGCCGTTGAACTTGGTGGTGAACTGCGTAACAGCGAGCAGCAGCATGCTGCACTGGGCGGCAACCATGGTGGAGCCGTCGTTGAGCACCTTGCCGGCGGGCATGCGACGGTTCATGGAAGCCGTAAAGTTCTTGGCGGTGGTGCCGGCAACCATGATGCCCATGACGCCCATGGTGAAGTTGTACAGCTTGTTGCACCAGTCGATGAGCGGCTGGGGCAACGTGATTCCAACTACGCCGGGAAGGGTGGCGATCAGCAGAAAGATCGAAGAGGTAAGGACGATGGGCATGCACCCAAGGAATCCGTCTTTGATGGCCTGGAGGTAGATGTTTCTCGAGATCTTCTCGAAGAACGGTTGATGCTTTTCGAGCATCTTTACGATGGCGTCCATAGAGCTCCTTTGCTACTTGATGCGCGATGCATGTGGATGGAACTGGTCGTCGATGGATGGTCAGGACTGCCCGGAAACCTTCCTGCTTAAGGAAGGCATTGCGAAATGACAACGTTGTCATTTCGTTAATGACAACGTAAGACATTTTTGGAAGAGCAACAAGGATATACGGGTGAGCGGTCGATATTGTCCGGTAAACGGTTGATTTGTCAGTCGGGCAGGTAGTGTATGCTAGAACGCAAAAAGCAAGCGATGCAAAACCGACTGGAGAAGTAGTGGCAACGATGGACAAGAAAAATGTCTCAATGAACGATGTGGCGATTGCTGCGGGTGTTTCTCTCAAGACGGTTTCGCGTGTGATCAACGAGCCCGATAGCGTGCGAGAGTCGACACGCGATAAGGTTCATTCCGCAATGGAGGCGCTCGGGTTTCGAACCAACTTTGCCGCGCGTTCGCTCAAGTTGGGCCGTTACGGGTGCATTGGCGTGGTGCTGTTCCACTTGTCGGGCGGTGCCGTGGACATGATTGACGGTATCGCAGATGCCGCCGAAGAACGCGGCTTTGCGCTCACGATGATCAAAAAGCGGGCGGGGGAGAAGATGACCCTTGCCGAAGCGGCGCGTAGGATGTCGCAGCTGCCTGTTGATGGCATGATCTTCAACCTGCGTCAGATGGTCGATGACTTTGATACTTTTGAGGCACCGAAAGACCTCAAGACGGTGATTATCACACCGATGGAACATCCTACCTGCTCCACCGTCAGTGACGACCAAGAGGGCGGCGCGCGCATGGCGTGCGAGTACTTCTTGAACCACGGGCATAAAAACGTGTACTTCGTCTCTGGTAAGAAAGAGTCGTTGTCGAGCCAGTGCCGTATGAAAGGTTGGCGTGCGGCACTCGAGGCGCGTGGCATTGAGCCGCCCGAGCCTCTGCAAGGCGATTGGAATGCGGATAGTGGCTATGCCGCGGGCCTTGTGCTTGCCGATAAGCCCGATTGCACGGCGGTCCTCGCTGCTAACGACTGCATGGCAAACGGCGTGATGATGGCTCTACGTGACAAAGGGCTCAGTGTGCCCAATGATGTGTCCGTGATCGGCTTCGACGATGAGCTCTATAAGACGATTCCCAACTCGATTCTGACGTCGGTGAAGTTTCGCCACCGCGAGCTGGGCGTCCGTGCGCTCAACGAGGTCGTCGCGGGTCTGGAAGCTCCGAGCTCCAGAAGCCGTACGCTCGTCTCGGGCGTGTTGGTCGAGCGTTCCAGCGTAAAGGACTTGCGGGCGTAGACGTGCTCGGCCTATTCCGTTTGTCTCGATCTGTAACAACTAGACGGTCAAAAGTGGTCTACATGTTACAGATTGAGATTTTCGGCTTGGCCTGTGCGTTCATCTCGATCTGTAACAGCTAGGACCGAAAAACTCGGCTAGATGTTACAGATTGAGATGAACAGGAGGACGGGTGCGGTCTAAACAAAATGGCCCGCGCATCACACATCGATGCACGGGCCATTTATTGTCTGCAAGCGGCAGGTGGTGTCAGCGTCTTATGCCTCGAGGTTTTCCTCGATCCAGGCGACGGCACCCTTGGGATCCTTAGTGAGGTCGATGTACTGTTTGCCCTTGGGCGACAGCAGCGTGATGCCCAGGCGGTCGGTGTCGGCCTTCATCTCGTTGTAATAGGTGCGAACCTGCGGAGCCAGGACGATGACGTTGTACTGGTCCATGATGGCGTAGTGGCTGCCGTAGGCACCGGCGTTGGCGGTAATGTCGATGCCCAGCTCGTCGGCGCCTTCCTTAAGCGCGTTGGCGAGCAGTGCAGAGGTGCCGGCGCCAGCGCACAGAACCAGAACCCTCAGATCCTTGCCCTTAAGGGCGGACGGAGCTGCGGAGGCCTCAGTGGCAGAAGCGGTCTCGACAACAGGAGCCTCAACGGCGGGGGCGGCAGCGGTCTTGACGGCCTTGGTCTCCTCGGCCTCTTCTTCGGCCAGGGTCTCGGCCTCCTGCTTGCACAGGACGTTGTCGTAGGCCTTGCAGAACGGGTAGTAGATCAAGAAGTCAACGACCAGCAGGACGACAACCAGGACCAGAGAGATCGGCTGGAAGTTGGTGTCGATGAAGGTGCCGATCGGTCCGGGGAGTGCCCACGGCATGGCATAGATAAAGCCGTTCATGCCCAAAAAGTCGATGAAGAACTTACCAATGAGGACGTTGGCCACGGGGGCAAACAGGAACGGGATCAGGAAGTACGGGTTGAGGATGATGGGCGCGGCGAACAGCAGCGGCTCGTTGACGGCGAACATCACGGGCACGACAGAGGCTTTGCCGACGGCCTTGAGCTGCTTGGAGCGCATAAAGAGCAGGAAGATGATCGGGACAATGAACGTGGCGCCGGTGCCGCCGAGTTCGCCGATGTAGTTACCGAAGTTTTCGGTCAGGGCGAGGGCGGGGTGACCGCCGGCCTGCAGCGTGGCGAGGTTGGTGGTGATGTTGCCAAACAGCGCGGCGTTGAGGGCAGGCTTAACGACCGAGGGGCCGTGGATGCCCATGAACCAGAACAGCGGGATCATGAACCAGATGAGGGCGAGGCCGGCGTAGGAATCGGCAGCGGCGAACAGCGGGCTCACCAGCGTGGAGATGACGTTGGCAAACGGGACGGCCAAGCAGGTGCGGCAGATAACGTCGATGACGGCGACAAACAGGATGGAGAAGCTGAAGGCGAAGATGTCGCGGAAGTTCTGGGCGATGGCGCCGGGGACTTCTTTGGGCAGCTTGATGGTGATGTCTCGCTTAATGCAGAAGGCATAGATGTTGACCGTGGCAAATGCGGCGACAAAGGAGCTCAGCAGGCCCTTGGTGCCCATGTTGTCGGTAAAGAACACCGAGACATCGGCGCCGTCGATCTTGGCACTCGTCTGGGTAACGGCCAAGATGAGCATAGCGCACATGGCGGCGACCATGGTGCTCGTGGCGTTGATGGCCTTGCCGGCAGGCATGCGGCGGTTCTTGGAGCCGGTCAGCGCGCTTGCGGTGGTGCCGGCGACCATGATGCCCACGACGCCCATCGTGAAGTTGTAAACCTTGTTGCAGAAGTTCACGACGTCGACGTTCCACCAGTCGGGCAGCGTAAAGCCGCCGACCGTGGCGACAACGCCCGGCAGGGTCGAAATAAGCAGGAAGACAGAAGAAGACAGGATGATGGGCATTGCTGCCAAAAAGCCGTCTTTAATGGCCTGAAGGTAGATGTTCTTAGAGACCTTGTCGAAGTACGGCTGACCTTTCTCCAAGAACTTAACGATCGATTCCATAGTTCACGCTCCTCTTTGCATGAAATCTTAATGGCATGGACGTTGAAAACCTATATGGTCTCCCGCTTGCTAAAAGCCCGGGTGCAGGCGGGGTCGGTCCCAGGGGGAGAGAGGGGAGCGGCTGGGTTTGTATCGCATAGGGCCGCTCCCTTCTCGGGGGAAAGCGAGGCGATGCGCTACTGCGCGTCCGCCATAGTGTCGGCGAGCTCCTTGTACCAGAGTGCCGACTGCTTGATGTAGCGTTTTTGCGTGTCGAAGTCGATGTAGAACAGGCCGTAGCGCTTGTTATAGCCATTGGCCCACGAGAACTGGTCCTGCAGGCTCCAGATAAAGTAGCCCTGGACGTCGACGCCCTCGGCGCGCGCCTGGAGCACCTTCTCCATGTGCTGGTCGACAAAGTCGATGCGCTCGGGATCGGCGACGATGCCGTTTGCGTCGGGCTCGGGGTCCTTGTGGCCCAGGCCGTTTTCGGTGATATAGATGACGGGGAGGTTGGGATAGGTGGCGCTGATGTGCTTGAGCGTGTCGTAGAGGCCTTGCGGGTAGATGAGCCAATCCCAGTCGGTGGTGGGGATACCCGGCATATCGACCTGCTGCCCGACGCCCTTAAACTTAAAGCACGAGGTGCCCTTGTCTCCGGTGCCGTTAAAGCTGTTGGTGGACTCGCCATCGTAGGCGGCGATAAACGCCGACTGATAGTAGTTGAGGCCGAACATATCGTTGCGGGGCGCCGCCTTGGCGAGCTCCTCCATGTCGCTGTCCTCAACCGTAAGCGTGGCGTTGTTGGCACGCAGAATCTCGTTGATGAGTGAGAGGGTGCGCGCGGAGTAGTGGCCCAGGAAGGCGCCGTCCATGATGAAGTCGGTGTAGAAGGCGTTGTACAGGTCGGCGGCGTGCTGGTCGGCGGGCGAGTCGGTGGCAGGATATGCCGGCGTCAGGACGTTGACCATGCCAATGCGGCCGCCCAGGTGCTCGGTCTCGTCAAGATCCTTATACAGGTTGACGGCGCGGGCGTGGGCAACGAGCTCGTTGTGCTGGCTCTGGATGCCGCTCGTCACATCAAAGTGATGGTTGGGCGGGAAGTTGCCTTGGATGTATTGGGAGTGCGAGAGGCTGATGAGCTCGTTGATGGTGAACCAATTCTTGACCTCGCGGAACTCGCGGAAGCAGAACTCGGCATAGCGCACATAGGCGTCGACGGTCTTGCGGTTGAGCCAGTCGCCCTGGTTGAACAGGGCGGCGGGGGAGTCAAAGTGATGCAGGGACACATAGGGCTCGACGCCATACTTTTTGCAGCAGGCGAACAGCTCGTGGTAGTGCTTAACGCCCTCGGCGAGGGGTTCGGCATCGTCGCCGTTGGGGAAGATGCGGGTCCAGGCGATGGACACACGAATGGCGTTGAGTCCATGCTCAGCAGAAAGGCGGATATCCTCCTCGTAGCGGTTGTAGAAATCACTGGCCGGGTCGGGCAAAAAGCGACCCTGGGCGACAAGGTAATCGTCCCACATGGTCTTACCCTTGCCTGCCACCTTCGTGGAACCTTCCGTTTGGTACGCGGCGGTTGCGGCGCCCCAAACAAAGCCCTTCGGCAGCTGCTGTACGCGGTTTAGCAAAGACATATGCATACACCCTCTCGTCTCGCTGTTCGATATTGTGCGTTTGCGCTCAGGAGGCTCCCTGGTTAGCGTTCAGCGGTGAAAAAGCCCGATAAACACTATCTTAAAATGATTAGAACCAAAATGAGCACGTGAACATTTGACAATGAGCACGTTAACATCCGGCTGGGATGTATAGAAACAAAACAACTTCAAACAGCCGCGAACGGTTGTATTTGTTCGGTAAGCGGTTTTGATTGACAGAAGTTTTCATGTTGTGGTATATGGCTCGGGTATCATGAGCACGTTATCAATGTATGTACGATGCGCCATGGGCGCGGGGAATAGTTGGGAAGCAGGTTAGCGTGGAAGGCATGGCTCAGCAGACAAGGAATGGTCATTCGGCGAGCGCGGCAGAGGTTGCGGCGCTCGCTGGCGTGAGCCGCCAGACTGTGTCTCGCGTGGTCAACGGTATGCCCAACGTGACGGAAAAGACGCGCAAGCGTGTGCTGGCCGCCATGGAAGAGCTGGGCTTTCGTCCCAATTTTGCTGGAGCGGCGTTGCGCGGCGGGTCGTATCGTTCTATTGGCCTGTGCATGTACAACATCACACGTGTCGGTAACCTGGCGACGCTCGAGGGTATCATGCAAGCGGCGCGCGAGCACGATTTTGCCGTCACTATGATCGAGATGGGCGGCGACAAGCCCTATACACTTGCCGATGCCTCGCGCCGCATGGTCGAGCGACCCGTCGACGGCATGATTCTCAACATGAACCGCATGGCTCCCGATTTTGAGGAGTTTGTTCCCCAGCCGGGAGTGCGAACGGTCATCCTGTCCATGTATGCGCATCCGCGCTGCACGACGATCGACTCCGACCAGTATGGTTCGTGCGAGCTGTTGACCAATTATCTGCTGGAACATGGTCACTCGAATATGCGGTTTGTGGCGGGTCCGGAAAACTCGATTTCCTCGCGTTTTCGTGAGGCCGGTTGGCGCGATACGCTGGGTCGTGCTCATGTCGATGCCGCTCCGATGCTGCGTGGCGATTGGAGTGCGGACAGTGGGTACGCCATGGGCGAGCGGATTGCGGCCGAGGTGCTTGCCGGCGGGTCGCAGGCGCCGACTGCCGTGCTTGCGGCAAATGACCAGATGGCGCTGGGCGTTATCGCCGCGCTCGAGAACGCGGGCCTGTCCGTGCCCGACGACGTGAGCGTGGTTGGTATCGACGACGCACTCGAGGGACTTGTTCCTCACAATCGGCTGACGACGCTGCGATTTGATTTGCGCGGTGTCGGTAAGCTTGCGTTTGAGGCGGCGATTGGAGAGAGCTCGTCTATCGAGGCGATTCATGTGCCGAGTACGCTGGTCGAACGCTCGACTGTTAGGGACATACGGGGTTAGGTCCTACTCCGTTTGTCTCGATTTGTAACAGGTAGACGGTCAAAAGCGGGCTACGTGTTACAGATTTAGATTCTTCGGAAAGAGCAATCCTGTTCGTCTCAATCTGTAACAGCTAGGACCAAAAAACTCGGCTAGATGTTACAGATCGAGACAAACGGCTCCCGACCAGCCCAAAAACAAAAAGACCGGGGGCGGCGCGCCGTGTGACGTGCCGCCCCCGGCTGAGAAATGGGGACAGGTTGTGTGAGCGGGCAACCCCGCCAGCCACTAGTCCAGACGACGGGTCTGCGCCACGTGCTTGTACCAGTAGGCGCTTGCCTTGGGCGTGCGCTTCTGGGTTTCAAAGTCAACGTAAAAGAAGCCGTAACGCTTGTTGTAGCCATTGGTCCAGGAGAATTGATCCTGCAGGCTCCACAGGAAGTAGCCGCCCACGTTGACGCCCACCTCCATGGCCTTGAGCAGCCAACGCAGGTGCTGCTCGATGTAGTCGATGCGCGGCTGGTCGTCCACAAAACCGTTCTTGTAGGGGTCCTTGTAGCCCATGCCGTTCTCGGTGATGAAGATCTGCTTGTAGTTGGGGTAGCGCTGCTTAATGTAGACGAGCAGATCGAACAGACCCTCGGGATAGATGATCCAGTCCCAGTCGGTGGTGGGGATGCCGGGCTTGTTCACATGCTCGCCAATGCCCTTGACGCGCCAGCGACCGGTGCCCTTCTCGCCCGTACCGTTGTGGTGCAGGTCGTTTTCGCCATCGTAAGCCTTCAAAAAACGGCACTGATAGTTGTTAACGCCCAGGTAGTCGTTGTAGAGCGCTGCCTCGCGCATAATCTCGAGGTCCTCGTCCAAGATCTCGATGGTGCCGCCCGAGACGGCAGCCAGGCGGTTGGCGCACTCGAGGGTGTCGGGGGCATACTCGCCGCGGAACGTCGCGTCGAGCAAAAACTGGTTTTGCAGCACGTGCTCGTTGTTGGCGGCTTTGATGTCGGCGGGGTCGTTCTCGTTGAGCGGGTACTTAAACTCCAGCGACTGGATGACGCCGATTTTGCCCTTAAAGCCGCCGTTGTGGAAGGCCAGCACGGCCTTGGCGTGGGCGAGCATCATGTTGTGCTCGCACTGGAAGGCCTCGGCCAGATGCGCCTTGACGCCACCGGGGAAGGTGCCCTCGATGTAGGTGTTGGAGGCGTCGGCCCAGATCTCGTTAAAGGTGAACCAGTAGGTCACCTGGTCGGCGTACTCCTTAAAGCAGAAGGTGGCAAAGTCCACAAAGGCGTCGATGGTCTCGCGGTTGAGGAAGTCGCCCTTCTCAAAGAGGGGAAGCGGCGTGTCAAAGTGATGCAGCGTGACGAACGGCTCAACGTGGTGCTTGTGGCACTCGGCGAAGAGATCGTGGTAGAACTGGACGCCCTCGGGGTTGATTTCGCCGGTGCCGTTGGGGAAGATGCGGCTCCAGGCGATGGAGAGGCGAATGCCGTTGATGCCGAACTCCTCGCACAGCTCCAGGTCGACAGGGTACTGGTTGTAGAAGTCCGAAGCGGGATCGGGGGAGAAGCGCCCCTGGGCCTCCAGAAAGTCGTCCCAGGCAACCTTGCCCTTACCGTGAGTGCGGGTCTCGCCCTCTACCTGGTAGGCAGCGGTGGCGCCGCCAAAGACAAAGTCCTCGGGAAACTGCGCGGGCGGGTTGGTGACGCTAGCAGGATTAACGGACATGATGATCCAATCGTCTAAATCGAAGGGCCAGCCGGTCTTGGATGGTCGGCTGGCCCTGGGCGTTACTTACTTCGAAAGTTGCTCACTCACGAAGGCGAGAGACTTGTCGCCGTTCTGGGAGAGCTCGATGTACTGCTTGCCACGGCAGGCGACGCACTTGTTGCCCACGCGCTCACAGTCCTTCTGCAGGTCGGCCAGGTAGCTTGCGGCCTGCGGGGCCAGGACGACCAGGTCAAAGTCGGGGAGCATGTCCACGTGGTTGCCATAGGCCTCGGCAGCGGTCTCGAGGTTAATGCCGCGCTCCTTGGCGGCCTTGGCCAGCGCGTTGGCGAGCAGGCCCGAGGTTCCGCCGCCCTGGCAGAGCACGAGCACGCGCTTGCCGTTGAGGTCGCTGGCGGTCGTTGTCTCGGCAGCGGGTGCTGCGGAAGCGGCGGGGGAGTCGGCCTTCACGGCCTCGGCAGCAGCGCCGGCGGCAACGCTCTTGGCGTCAGCCTTGCCCTGGAAGGCATCGTTGAGCTTGGCGGCCTTCTCGGCGTTCTTGGCGGCGAGCTCCTCCTGGGAGATCTCGGCCTCCTCGGCGCACTTCTGGGCGTCATAGGCACGGAAGAACGGGTAGTACAGAACGAAGTCGACGACCAGGATAAGGGCGAGCATCACAAAAGCGAGCGGCTGGAAGCCCAGGCCCATGATGGTGCCGATGGGGCCGGGGACGGTCCAAGGCAGGGTGTACATAAAGCCGTTCATGCCCAAGAAGTCGATAAAGATCTTGAGGATCCAGATGTTGGCGATCGGGGCAAAGACAAACGGGACAAAGAAGACGGGGTTGAGCACGATGGGCGCGGCGAACAGCAGCGGCTCGTTGACGGCAAAGCAGACGGGGACGATGGCGGCCTTACCGACGGCGCGCATCTCCTGAGACTTGGCCAGGAAGCAGAACATAAAGACCAGGACGAGCGTGGCGCCGGTGCCGCCCATGCAGACGACGAAGTACTGGGCACCCTGGGTCAGGACAGCGGAAGCGTGCTGGCCGGCCTGGAACGCAGCCAGGTTGTCGGTCATGTTGGCAACGAGGGCGGCGGCGATGGCGGGCTCGACGATCGAGGGGCCGTGGACGCCCACGAACCAGAAGAGGCTCATAGCGCCGTAGATCACAGCGAGGCCGATGTAGCCGTCGGCAGCGGTGAACAGGGGCTGGAACACCTGGATGACGCCCTGGGCAAAGCAGAAGCCAAAAGCAGCGCGGAAGGCGATGTCAAAGACCCAAAAGACGGTGATGCAGACGGAGAAGGGGATGATGTCCTTAAAGGTCTGCGAGATGTTGGGCGGAACCTGCTCGGGCATCTTGACGGTGATGTTGCGCTTAATGAAGAACTTGTAGATGATGCCGGTCACAAACGCAGCGATAAAGGCGGTCAGCAGGCCTTTGGAACCAAGGTAGGTGGTGTTGAAGCCGCTGGCAGCGTCCGTGGCGATCGTGTCGCTCGAAAGGAGCAAGAAGCCGATGATGGCCGCGCACATGCACGAGATGAAGTTGATCTGGTTGTTCTTGGGCAGATCGCGGTTCTGAGCGTCGGCGAAGTGCTTGGCCGTGGTGGCGGCACAGGCGATGGCCAGGATGCCCATGGAGTAGTTGTAGCACTTCCATAGGGCGTTGTTGATGTCATCGGGCCAGTAGAAACCCCAGATATTGGGAACCGAGGCTACCAGGCAGAAGATGGACGAGAAGATGATGATGGGGATGACGGAGATAAAACCGTCGCGGATCGCCTTGAGGTACTTGTTGCGGGCGATCGCGTTGAAAAAGGGCTGCCCCTTTTCGATGATGGCGATGAGTTGCTCCATGCAAAGCTCCTAAGAGTCGGTGGGTTGGCAACGATGGTAGCTTTTGACGTTTGGTTGCCAAAATGTTGACGTTGCCATTTTGCGACACAAAATAAGACGCGAACCGATGGCCCCTGTGCCTGTGGACCGTCGATTCCTTGCGCGTAAACGTTTGAGCCGCCCGGTGGCTCTGTGTTTGCACAATGGCAACGTTAACATTTGGTCGACAAAAGCTGTTCGGGGAAGCAAAAATGTCGGTGAACGGTAGGTTTTGGGTGGTGAGCGTATGGTGGGGGAGGCGTTGGATATACTTGAAGGCGTTAAAAATGACTGCGTAGGGTGTCACCAATGGCATCGTTGACATAGAAAGATCGACCTATGGCCGCTGTTAAAAAATCGGTATCCGTTAAGGATGTGGCGCGTCTCGCGGGCGTCTCGGAACAGACGGTCTCGCGCACCGTTCACGATTCGCCCAGCGTGCGCCCCGAGACCAAGGAGCGCGTGCGTGCCGCCATGCGCGAGCTGGGGTATCGCCCCAATTTTGCCGGTCGATCGCTGCGTCGCGGTAAGTTTAAGACCGTCGGCGTCGCCATGTTCAATATTACCGGCACCGGCAACCTCGACCGTATGGAGGGCTTTGCCGCCGCCGCCGATAAGCACGGCTATGCCATCACTCTCACTAAAGTAGACGGGCATCCGTATACCCTCGAGGGCGCATCGTCGCGCATGAGCGCACTGCCGGTGGACGGCATGGTTGTGATTATGAACCGCATGCCGGCGGACTTTGGCACCTTTGAGCCGCTGCCCGGTATGCAGACGGTGCTCGTTACCATGCTGGAGCACCCGCTCTGTTCAACGGTCGATAACGACCAGTTCGATTGCTCGCGCCAAGTGGTCGAGTACTTGCTGGGGCAGGGGCACAAGACCGTGCACTTTATCTCGTGTCCCGAGCGCTCGCTTTCGGGCATGCGGCGCGAGGAAGGCTGGCGCGAGACATTGCGTGCGCATGGCATCGAGCCACCGCAGCTCGTGCGCGGCGACTGGACAGCGCAGAGTGGATATGCTGCCGGTCAGGCTCTGGCGGACGATCCGACCTGTACGGCCATTTATGCTTCCAACGATGCCATGGCATATGGCTGCATCCGTGGGCTCGAGTCGCGCGGGAAGCGCGTGCCCCAGGACGTAAGCGTGGTGGGTGTTGACGATAGTTTGGGCGATATCGTGCCCGATCGTCGCCTGACCACGGTGCGCTTTGACAACAAACGCGTCGGCATGTGGGCGGTCGACAAGATTGCCGGCGCCGAGGGCACTGCACCCGGTGTGGAGCACATGCTGTTTCCGGGCGTGCTCGTCGAGGGCGATACGGTGCGCGATGTACGCTAGGGCGCGGGTCTGTTTGGGTTGCCGCTAATTGTGTTCGATATTGTTCAGATTGGTTTAAAAACCGTTCACGGGCGAATAGTGACCGTTCATAGCTCAAAATTACGTTTTGCGCTGTTCTTTTTTGTTTGAATGTTATTGTTTCTGTCATACACAACGCAGCGCGTATGCCCGGACGCGATGCTCTCCATTGGTTCATATGTGAAAGGAACGCAATATGGCAACCAAAGAAGAAATCTCGATGGTTGGATTCGAGATTGTCGCATACGCAGGTGACGCCCAGACCGATCTGCTTGCAGCGCTCGATGCTGCTCGCGAGGGTGACTTTGAGAAGGCCGAACAGCTGCACAAGGATGCCAGCGATGCACTTATCGGCGCCCACGACACGCAGACCAAGCTGCTTTCGCAGGAGGCCGGCGGTGGCGAGATGGAGATGACCTTCATCATGGCTCACGCTCAGGACACTCTCATGACCACTATGATCCTGGAGAAGCAGGCCCGCTTTACCATCGATGCCTACAAGCGCATCGCTGAGCTCGAGGCCAAGCTCGCCTAACGAGCCCTCACAACCAAGTTCCCTTCCAAAAGCCCTGCCGCACCCGCGACAGGGCTTTTTCTGTCCTCCTCCAAGTTGCGGTGAAATAGGGACTGAATAGGGGCCGGCGGGCGCAAAACAATCCCTATTCCACCGCAACTCATCCCGAGATAGTCATTGGGGACGTTCTTAAACGACTGGTCATTGGGGACAGTCTTGGTGCGCTCCGTTCGTCCTCCCGTTCGATTTTTGCTCGGTGGGTATACTTCCATCCGCAATACAGGCCGGAATGAGGAGGTATCCAAATGCCGGACAACGGATTGATTCAAAAGAAAGATGCGCACGAGATGGCTCATGGGCGTCCTGTCCAGATAACCGAGCACACGGCGGTAACCGAGCTGCAGCCCAGTCTGTCCGATGTCGTGTGCGCAAACAAAAAGCTGCAGATTGGCTTTATCGTTGCGCTCGTGGTCCTGGCGCTGCTGTCGGGCTTTGTAGCTCGTCCGCATTTCGCCGATACCAAAACTTGGGACTCCACCATCGAGGTCATCGACCAAAAGAAGGGTAACGTACTGGCGCTCACGACCTCGTGCGTGGCGCTGTCTGCGGGCATTACCGCGCTGCCGGGTGATACGGGAACGCCGGTTGCCGAGCAGCTCGCGCAGCTTTCAGGCAACCTTGGTATCGTGCTTGCCGTGCTCTACCTCGAGAAATACCTGCTAACCATTTTGTGGTCGGTTGGCTTGGGCATCTTAATCCCGTTTGCGTTGGTGCTCTTTGCGGTGTCGCTCGGCATTCACGGGCGCTGGAGCACGAGCGCTGTCCTGCGCCGTGTGGCGACACGCGTGCTGGTAGTTGCCGTGATCGGCATGGCGTTGGTGCCTGCAAGCGTTTGGGTGTCGCAGAAGGTCGATGAAACGTATCGCGTAAGTATTGAGCAAGCTGAGCAAAAGGCTGCGGACGCTGCGGACGCGGCCGACACCACGGACAAGTCAGCCGAGACCAGCTCAAAATCGAACAAGAAAAAATCCGAGGCCACGGAGTCCAAAAACGTGCTCGAGCAGTTGACTGATGGGGCCTCGAGCCTTGTTACGTCGGTGACCAGCGGTGCCAAGCAGATGACCGACGAGATCGTGCAGCAGGTGACCGACCTCATCGAAGGCGTCATCGTGATGATCGTGACTTCGTGCGTTATCCCGCTGCTGGTGCTCGTGGCGTTCCTGTGGCTGGGACACGTACTGCTGGGGATCGATATTTCCGGCCCGGCGAACTATTTGACGGGCCGCTTTCTGAGTGCTCCGTCCAAGCACGCCAAATAGGGTGGGCAGTCCGAGTAGCTAAAACAGCTGTATATACCGGGGAATACCGCCGAAGGGCGGCCGAGACACGTTCTTGGCCGCCCTTTTGTTTGTTGAACACATGGTCGCTACGTCCGCGCCCGGCTCAAACGGTCAGCAATCATCCGTGAACGATATTTGTTCAAAAAAGAACAAAGTTAAACAAATAGTTGTTGCAGTTACTGTTCGAATGTGTTCAAATAAACATGAACAGTGAAGAACCGCACATTCAGATGCCCGGACCTGAACGCGATTCAACACTTCCAAACAGAAACTACGCACCTGCGTATCTCTCAAGGAGGATGTCATGAGGGTTGTAATCGCTTCCGATGCCGACGGTATGTCGATGAAGGAGTCCATCAAGGAGATGCTCATCGCCGACGGTCACGAGGTCGTCGACTATTCCGAGACCCCTGCCGCGGACTTTGTCGATTCCGCGACCGCCGTTGCCAAGGACCTGCTGGAGCACAAGGATTCCCAGGGCTTCGCATTCGATAAGTACGGCGTCGGCTCCTATATGGCCGCCGTCAAGATCAAGGGCATGGTCGTCGCCAACATTTCCGACGAGCGTTCCGCTTACATGACCCGCGAGCACAACGGCTCGCGCATGGTCACCATGGGCCCGGGCGTTGTGGGCACCGAGGTCGCCAAGAAGATCGCCCGCGAGTTCCTGCGTGCACAGTACGCCGGCGGCCGTCACCAGATCCGTGTCGACATGCTCAACAAGATGGCCTAACGAGAGCCACCGAGAACTCGAACTTCTACCTCAACTTGTGAATTCAGACGAAAGGACGTTCTGATGAAGAAGACCATCGCAATCGGTTGCGACCATATCGTTACGGACGAGAAGATCTATCTGGCCGACCGCCTGGAGCAGGCTGGTTACAAGGTGCTCGACTGCGGCACCTACAGCCACACCCGTACGCACTATCCCATCTACGGTAAGGCCGTGGGCGAGGCTGTTGCCAGCGGCAAGGCCGACTTTGGCGTGGCCCTGTGCGGCACCGGCATCGGCATCACCAACGCCGTCAACAAGGTTCCCGGCGCCCGCTGCGCCCTGGTCCGCGACATGACCTCTGCCCTGTATGCCCGTCGCGAGCTCAACGCCAACATCGTGGGCTTTGGCGGCAAGATTACCGGCGAGTTCCTGATGGCCGATATCATGCTTGCCTTCCTGGAGGAGCCCTACGAGAAGACCCCCGAGCACGATGCCCTGATCGCCAAGATCGATGCCTGCAATAAGGCCGACGCCGAGGCTCAGGCTGACCCGCACTTCTTTGACGAGTTCCTCGAGAAGTGGGACCGCGGCGAGTACCACGACTAAGGAGGTTACGCGGTTTTACCAAACCGCGTAACGGGTCGACGCTGCGAAGCCATCTGGTGGGCAATCTGCCGTTCAGCTTCGGCGGCATGACCAGAAGGTCAATGCCGCCTCGCTTCACGGCACCTTGCCTCACCAGCTGGCTTCTCGCTCATATGACCCAATCCGCTGTCAAGAGCCACAATGGCCCCGCCGACCGCTTGCAATCGGTCGGCGGGGCCTGCCGTTGAACCCGTCCCGGTCCGCCCCCGGCATGTCGTCGACGCCTTCGGCTCAGTCTCATATCCGCGGATACCGCTCCGGCGGCCCGCAATCCTCTCCTTCGGCGGGGCTCCCCAAGTCTGACTACGCGCATGCGGCCGCTGCCGCGCGCCCAGCGAAAGCGGGGGTATCCCCGAAGGCTGCCCGGCTCGCCGGGACGGGGGCTATGTCTATTCGGTTGCCTCCCGGCACATCGCGCCGAGGGCCCACAGCCACCTCACGAGCTCGGCGGCGGTGGCGGCGTTCGCCTTCGCCTGGGGCATGCCCCTGGCGAGCATCTCCTCGCGGCGCCGGAGCAGGCGCTCGGAACCCTTCCTCCCGTGCATCCTCACCTCGAGCGGGACGCCGCTGCCCTTGGGCATCAGCTTCGGTTGGTGGCTCGCCTGGACGTAGCTCCAGGACCCCTCGACGGCCAGCCTCCTGACGAGGGCGTTGCCGGCCCCGCTGATCCCGCCGAGGCGCACGGAGTCCGCGCTCGACCTCTGCTTCGGGGCGAGGCCGAAGTAGGCCGTCACCTGCCTGCCGGAGCGGAACCTCGAGAAGTCGCCGACCTCGGACGCGAAGGCGGCGGCGAGCGCGAAGCCGCACCCCTTGATCGACTGGAGCGCCTCGACCTCCGCCGAGAGGGGGCCCGCCGCGACGGCGGCCCTGTACTCGGCGAGGAGGTCGTCGCGCGTCTCGGCGGCCGCCTCGACCTCGTTCCTCAGCGCCGCCAGCGCCCGGATGCCGCCGTCGTCGGCGGGCCGGACCTTGTCGAGCCACCTGAGGAAGTCGTACGTCCAGTACCTCCGGGGGTTTCCGGCCGGCGTCGTGCCGCCGTAGGCGTAGCCACGGCGGGCTAGGAACGCCAGGAGCCGCTGCTTCGCCGCCGCGAGCCTCGCGGTCGCCGCGTCGTGGGCCCCGGCGAGGTCCCTGAGCCCCTCGATCTCGGGGGACGGCACCCATACCGGGGAGATATCGTGCGACAGTATCGCCTTGGCCATCCTGGCCGCGTCGTTGCGGTCGTTCTTGGACGAGAGGTCTGCCGCCGACCTCGGGACCCTGGAGACGGCCGCGACGACGCAGTCGACGCCGAGCCCGGAGAGCTCCCTCTGCGGGGCGAAGCCGAGGTAGCCGCTCTCGTAGGCGGCGAGCGACGGGCCGGGGAAGCCCGACATCCACTCCGCGACCTCGCCCCAGGGGTTGCCGCGGAACCTCCTCGTCACGGCCTCGCCCGTCTCCGCGTCGAGCGCGCAGACGGTGGTGGACCTGAGGTGTACGTCCATTCCGAAGGCGGTAGAATATCTAGGCACGGGAGCCTCCCAACCTCGTTGCGGCGCGGCTGCGCCTCTGGCACTTCAACAACATTGTCGCAGCCCCGACCCGCGGTCACGAGCGGGGGCTCCTGTCGTTTCCGTGCCCCTGGATTGGGTCATAGTGTCTGACGTTGAGGTGACCTGTGGGGTTACCGCTGTTGTTGCGAAGATTTCCGATACGGCGAGCTGCTCCGATAACACGTTTGCTTGCTTGGCTTGAGTGCTTCGCTCTTGGCTGTACTTGGCGATTTGCAGCTTTTCAATTGACGGCTCGCGTTTCTGTGAGGGGGCGCGGGCCGGTTTTCTATCAGCCCTATTGACTTGGCGGGCTGTCGTAAGAAAGGGAAGGCTCCTATGGAGTTTGTTCTTGATAACGGTTCTATCCGCGTAGCACTGAGCACGGCGGGCGGGTCGTTCACTTCTATTGCGGCCAACGGCCGTGAGTACCTGTGGCAGGGTGACCCGGCGGTCTGGTCGGGCCAGGCACCCATTTGTTTCCCGATCTGCGGCGGCCTTCGTGACGGTCGCGCAATGACCACGGGCGGCCGCGAGGTCAAGCTCGCCCGCCACGGCTTTGCTCGCAAGCAGGAGTGGAAGCTCGAGGAGCAGAGCGACAACATGGTTGCGCTGAGCTTAAGCTCTGCCGACCATGCCGAGTTGCTCGAGCAGTACCCGTATCCGTTTAAGATCGTTGCTCGTTACACGATCGATGCGGAGAAGGTGGCCGTGTCGTACGAGGTGACCAATGAGGGCACCGAGGACATGCCGTTCTTTGTGGGCGGTCACCCTGGCTTTAAGTGCCCGCTTGACGAGGGCGAGTCCTACGACGACTACGAGCTTCGTTTTGAGCAGCGTGAGGCCACCGAGCTCTGTACTGCCGTTCCCTCGACGGGCCTGATTGATGTTGAGCATCGCAGCAAGAACCCCATGATCGGCCATGACCTGCCGCTGACCCACGAACTCTTCGACTTCGCGGAGACCATCTTTGACGTGCTCGAGAGCCGCGTGGTTACGCTGACCAAGAAGACCGAGGACAAGGGCGTGCGCCTGACGTTCCCCGATATGCCGTACCTGATTGTGTGGAGCAAGCCCGAGGGCGACTTTGTGGCCGTGGAACCGTGGGGCGGCCTGTCCACCTGCTCCGACGAGGACGATATTCTGGAGCACAAGCGTGGCTGCCTGGAGGCCAAGCCGGGAGAGACCGTCACCCGCGGCTTTGAGATCGAGATCCTTTAACGAGTTATCGTATGTTTGGGGCGGGTTATGCCGCCCCGGAACAGGAGTTCAACATGATTCTGACCGTTACCATGAACCCGTCGATTGATACGCGCTATCAGCTCGACAAGTTGATCATCGACGACGTGAACCGTGTGACGCCCGAAAAGACCGCTGGCGGCAAGGGCCTCAACGTGAGCCGTGTGCTGCTGCAGTTGGGCGACGATGTGCTCGCGACCGGTCTGCTCGGCGGACACATGGGTGCCTATATGGCCGAGCTTATGGATGCCGACGGCGTCAAGAACGACTTTGTGCCCATCGCCGGTGAGACGCGCATTTGCCTGAATATTCTGCACGAGGGTAATCAGACCGAGCTGCTGGAGAGCGGCCCGCAGATCGCTCCGGCCGAGCTCGAGGCCTTTACGGCCAAGTTTGCCGAGCTTGCAGCGAAGGCGGACGTTGTGACGCTTTCGGGCTCGCTGCCGCGTGGCGTCGATGCCGGCTACTATGCCGAGCTCGTCAAGATCGCCGAGGAGGCGGGCGCCAAGGTGCTGCTCGACACTTCGGGTGCATCGCTGGAGGCCGCGCTGGAGTCCGACGCTAAGCCTGAGCTCGTAAAGCCCAACCTGACCGAGATTAACGGCCTACTGGGTACGTCCTTTACGACCGATGATGTCGATGCCCTGCGCGAGGCGCTTGCCGCCGATGACCGTTTTGCCGGTATCCCCTGGGTTGTCGTTTCGATGGGCGCTGCCGGTTCGGTGGGCTTCCATGAGGGTCGCGCGTTCCGCGCCAAGACGCCCGCGATTGCGGCTGTGAACGCAACGGGTTCCGGCGACTCGACCATCGCCGGCTTTGCACATGCCATTGCTGCTGGCGCCGACGACGTCACGGTGCTCAAGACCGCCAATACCTGCGGCAAGCTCAACGCCATGGATCCCAAGACCGGCCACCTGGTCATGGACCGCTGGGACGAGATCTTCAACAACGTTGAAGTAACGGAGCTGTAGAGTTACGCTGTTTTACCAAACCGCGTAACGGCTCGACGCTGCGCGGGCCGCATTTGGACAATCTGACGTTCAACTTCAAGGGCGCGACCAGAAGGTCAGCGCCCTTTCGTTTCACGTCACCTTGTCTCAAATGCGGCCCGCTCGCTGTCCGTCCTCTACCTGCGGCGTTGTCTTGCTCCGGATGCGGCAGTTAGGGACGTTCCTTTTCTGCCGGCAGTCTGGGACATTCCTTGGGGTAGTCATTGGGTGTTCCTATAGTTTTGTCAACCGTCGGGGCTACTCCCGGTAGGGCACCCGGTCGCGCATCACGGCGTATATCGCCCTGAGCCGCTTCCTCGCGACGGCCTTGAGCGCCCGCCCGTGCCCCATGCCCCGCGCCCTGCAGGCCCGGTAGTACTCGCCGTAGCGCCCCGAGGACCTCACCAGGCTGTTGCACGAGAAGATCAGCAGGGACTTGAGCCTCGCGTCGCCGCGCCTGGACGCCCTGACCGACCTCACCGACGTGCCGGAGCTCCTCACCCTCGGGGCTATGCCGCAGTACGAGGCCAGGTGGTCGTGGTCCGGGAACCTCCCGATATCGACCGA
Source organism: uncultured Collinsella sp. (assembly GCA_928722055.1). Lineage (GTDB taxonomy): Bacteria > Actinomycetota > Coriobacteriia > Coriobacteriales > Coriobacteriaceae > Collinsella. The sequence goes on along the minus strand of CAKMWN010000002.1, from coordinate 1,805,223 downwards.
CACCGCGAGCTGCGCCGCGGTCCTCGGGCCGATGCCGGGCACGGTGAGCAGGCACGCGTAGGTCTCGTCGCCCTCGAGCAGCGCCGCCGTCTCGGCCTCGAGGGCCCCGGCCTCGTCGAGGGCCTCCGATATCCGGGCGGCCAGGAACCTGACCTGCCTGTTCTCGGCCTCGACGAGCGCCGGCGGGGGCGCGGTGGAGGCGGCCGCGGCCTCCCCGGCGGCCTCGGCCCGCGGGCCCCCGGCCCCGGAGCGGGCGATCCCCCACGCCCCGCCGAACCCGGCGAGCAGCTCCAGCCACCGCCGGTCCGACAGGTCGACCGCGGCCTCGAGGGCCGGGCAGGACTCGAGCAGCACCGCGCGCAGGCGGTTCTTGTCCCTGGTCGCGCAGGCGACGACGTGGTCGCGCTGCGACGAGAGGGCGCGGGCGGCCTCGAGGGCCTCGCCGCGGCCCGGGACCCCCGACAGGGAGTCCGGCACGCCCAGGGCGGTCCGCGCGATCACCGCGGCGTCGCGCTCGTCGGTCTTGGCCTCGCCGGCGAACAGGCCGGCGGCGCGGCTGGCGGCGAGCCCGGGCAGGTAGGCGACCCCGAGCCCCGCGGCGCGGGCCCGCCTCACGGCGAGGGACCCTATGTTGCGGAACTGGTCGACGACGACGAGCGTGCCGGCGGGCGCGGAGGCGAACAGCGCGTCGAGCTCGGCCTCCCTGTTGCGGACGGGGGCGCTGGCCAGCACCTCCCCGTCGCGGTCGATCAGGCAGGCCCAGTGCGATGACTTGCCGACGTCCAGGCCGAGCACGGCCGCGGGTCTGGTGGATGGCGCTTTCACGGTGGTATCCTTCCGGTAGTCGTTCGACCGGATGGCCTCCCCCTCGGCACTCACATTACCAGCCGCGGCACCTGCCCGGCACTTTCCTATCAGCCGTCGGGGGCGGCGCGTCCCGCGCCGGCAGCACCCAATTGGCCCTCTCGGGGGCAGGGACGTTCGGCCGTGCGCGGGCGCCCGGTCGGCGGCCCGTTCTGGGCGCGCCTCAATCGTAGCCCGAGACGGTCCCGGGCTGACAATTTCGACTGTAATGAACGCAACGGGTTCCGGCGACTCGACCATCGCCGGCTTTGCACATGCCATTGCTGCTGGCGCCGACGACGTCACGGTGCTCAAGACCGCCAATACCTGCGGCAAGCTCAACGCCATGGATCCCAAGACCGGCCACCTGGTCATGGACCGCTGGGACGAGATCTTCAACAACGTTGAAGTAACGGAGCTGTAGAGTTACGCTGTTTTACCAAACCGCGTAACGGCTCGACGCTGCGCGGGCCGCATTTGGACAATCTGACGTTCAACTTCAAGGGCGCGACCAGAAGGTCAGCGCCCTTTCGTTTCACGTCACCTTGTCTCAAATGCGGCCCGCTCGCTGTCCGTCCTCTACCTGCGGCGTTGTCTTGCTCCGGATGCGGCAGTTAGGGACGTTCCTTTTCTGCCGGCAGTCTGGGACATTCCTTGGGGTAGTCATTGGGGACGTTCTTTAATGACTAGTCGTTTAAGAACGTCCCCGATGACTACACTCAAAAAACGGCGCCCGCCGGCGATGTTGCCGGCGGGCGCCGTTGTCGTGTAGGTGGCTATGTCGTGCGGGCTGCTGTTGAACGTTCGGGCCCGTGCTCTATAGCGAGTCGATAAAGCGCTGCTGGGCGGCGCGGCCGGCTTCGTCCCACTTAAAGACGCCGGCGTTGTCGAGCACGTGGCCAAACGCCACGCCGACCTCCTCGTGCAGGATATCGATGGCGTTGTCGGCCGTAAGCTCGTCGGCGCGGCGGGCAAAGACGTCCTTGGCCCATGCGGCGTGGCTGCGGCAAAGGTCGTCGCCCTCGAGCGCGCCAGCAAGGTCGTAGCTGGCATCGGCTTTGGCCGCCAGCAAGTGCTCGCGGACAGCGCCAAGCTCGGGAACCAGGCGCGGCGGCAGAATGGCCAGGCCCATGACCTCAATCAAGCCGATGTTCTCTTTCTTAATGTGGTGGTACTCAGCATGCGGGTGGAAAACGCCCAGCGGATGCTCGTCGGTCGTGATGTTGCAGCGAAGCGCCAGGTAGGCCTCGTAAATCTCGCCGCCGGCATTGCCGCGGGAGTCGACGCGGCGGATGACGGGCGTCACGGTGTTGTGCGCCACGCCATCGGCCGTGTGCGCGATGACGCCCACAGACTCATCGGTCCACTCGCGCCAGGCGAGGATAATCTTCTCGGCAGCGTCGAGCAGCTGGGCGCGGTCATGCGAGCGCAGGCGCAGCACCGAGAGCGGCCACTGCAGCACGGTACCGGTGACCTGGTCAAAGCCGGGCACGCTAAACTGCGAGACCTCGGCGGCATGCATCATGGGGAACTCGTGCGCACCGCCCTGGAAGTGGTCGTGCGACAGAATCGAGCCGCCCACGATGGGCAGGTCGGCGTTGGAGCCAATAAAGTAGTGCGGGAACAGGTCGACAAAGTCGAGCAGGCAGGTCAGGCCCTTGCGGTCGACGTGCATCGGGCGATGCTCGGAGCTCATGGCAATGCAGTGCTCGTTAAAGTACGCGTACGGGCTGTACTGGAAGCCCCAGCGCTCGCCGTCGAGCTGGATGGGAATAACGCGCAGGTTCTGACGGGCGGGATGAGCGCCGCCGTCGGCTGCGGCGGAGCGTCCGGGGTAGCCCTCGTTCTCGATGCAGAGCTGACAGGCGGGATACTTCTCGCCCGTGTTTTTGGCGGCACCGGCTGCGGCAATATCGCGCGGGTCCTTTTCGGGCTTTGACAGGTTGATAGTGATCTCCAGGTCACCCCAGTTGGTGGGGGTGTTCCATTTGATATTGCGCGCGATGGCGGCGCGGCGCACGTAGCCGGCGTCGCAGCACAGACCGTAGAACCAGTCGGTCGCGGCGCGGGGCTCGTTGACGCCCATGCGGCCGTCGAACTCCTCGTTTACAACCGAAGGCCTCGGCATCAGCGCGCCCATGATGCGCATGGCGATGCGGTCGCGGCCCGACGCCGTGTCCTCGGCGGCGCCGTTGGCAACGGCGGCCTCGGCAAGCGCGGCGAGCGTGCCCTCCAGGTCAAAGTCAGGCAGGGTATCGGGGTGCAAGAGCGAGAGTTTCTCAACTTGGAGTGCCCAAGTCATGTCGAGTGCGGGGCCCGTGGCGCCGATGCACTCCAAAATGGTGTTGTATGCCCAGATGCGATCGTCCTGGCCGATCATCGATCGGTGGATAGCGTACTCGATCAGGTTCTGCGCGGCCTCGCGCACGTCAGTCATTACAGCCATGCCGCGTAAGCCCCCTTGTCAGAGATGGCGTAGTGACGGGCAGAGCCTTCGCCCAGCCAGCCGTTCATCTTGGCGATGAAGGTGTCGACCAGGTCGAGCGGCACGAAGGCCTGGATGGTGCCACCAAAGCCGCCACCGTGGATACGAACGGCGCCGCGGCCGTCGAGCACGTGCTCGGCCAGCGCCAGGGCATACATGGAAGGCTGCTCGGAGCCCAGCTTGGCAACGACATTCTGCAGGTACATGGCAGAGCTGGCGCCGGACTCGCGCGTCAGGACCAGGAACTGGTCGATGTCGCCGGCGTTCAGGGCTGCCCAGCGCTTGTCGACCAGGCCGTTTTCGTACCAGTAGTGAACGGCGCGCAGGCAGGCACGGTCGCCCAGCTTGGCGCGCAGCTCGGGGAGCTTGGCGTCAAAGTCCGCCACGTTTACCTCGCACAGGCGTGCCTTGCCAAACTCGGCGGCGACGTCCTGCATCTCGCGCGGAACGGCGGCGTAGTCATCGGTGGCGGCCACGTGGTCGGCACCGATCTTAACGAGCACGAGCGCATAACCGTGATCCTCAAAGTTGAGCTCGAGCTTCTGGGTTTTAGGCTGAGCCTGATCCTCAAAGTCCATGTAGGCGAGGCCGCCCAAGCAAACGGCGGCCTGGTCCATCAGACCGCAGGGCTTGCCGTAATAGTTGTTCTCGGTGCGCTGGCTCATCTGGGCGAGCGCGACGGGCTCGATGGCGGGTGCGTCCCAGAGCGTCTCCATGGCGCGACCGTATGCCGCCTCGACAGCAGCGGAGCTCGAAAGACCGCCGCCCGAGGGGACGGAGCAGGTGAAGGCAAAGTCGAAGCCCTGGGGCTCAACGCCCAGAGAGGCGATTTCGTGGGCCATGCCGCGGACGAGGCTTGCGGACGTGCCCTTCTCGGACTCCTGAACGTCTAGCGTATCGAGCGTGATCTCAAAGGTGGGGTAGCCCTCATCGGCAACGCGGACCTTGTTGGTGTCGGTCGCTACGGCGATGCCGTCGACGGCGACATCGAGCGAGCCGGCGATAACGTGGCCGCCCTCGTGATCGGTGTGGTTGCCACTGATTTCGGAACGGCCGGGCGCGTGCACGTAGAGCACCTGGCGGTCGCCGATGGGGCCAAGCTCCTCCTCAAATAGCTTGGTGAGCGTGGCGAGTGTCTTTTCGTCGGGAGTGGTCATGGGAGTCCTTTCCTTGGCGCGCACGGGTGAGTTTTGCGTCGTTATGAGTACGTTAACAACTTGAAGCGGCATGAACCAGGTGTTCACGATATCGCACGTTACGGGCTATGTTAACGTACTCATAACACAACGCTTGTCACTTTTTGAGAATCTGGTAATCGGTCGATATTTGGCCGTGAACGGTAGTGCCGTATGGACTTATAAAGCAGAAGAGATGCAGATAGAAAAAGTAGAGTACGTTAACATGCGTCCGATGATAGCGGGCCTCGGCGCGGGGTGTATTTCTGCCCGGGCCGGCATTCACGCTATTCAGATCTCGCAAGGGTGAAGGTGATTCTGTGGCAAGGCGCCCGTCCAACGATACCAGTTCGCGTCCGGTCTCCATGGCCGACGTCGCCCGCGCTGCCGGCGTTTCGCAGCAGACGGTTTCGCGCGTCGCCAACGGCTTGCCCAACGTTAACGAGCAGACGCGACAGCGCGTGCAGGCCGCCATGCAAGAGCTCGGCTTTCGTCCGAGTTATGCTGGTCGCTCGCTGCGCGACGGCCGTTACCATTCGGTCGGCCTGTGCGTCAACGATGTCACCAAGTTTGGCAACCTCTCAATGATCGACGGCATCGCCAGCGCTGCTCGCGAGCATAATTGCGCTATCACGCTGGTCGAGATGTCCAAGACCGAGGAGTTTTCGCTTGCCGAGGCCACGCGTCGTATGGCCGCATTGCCGGTGGACGGCATCATCATCGGCATGAGCCGCATGGCGCCCGATTTTGAGACGTTTGATCCACTGCCGGGCATTGGCACGGTTATCGTCACCATGTACGCGCACCCGCGGGTGACCACGGTCGACTCCGATCATTACGGCTGCTCGCTCTTGCTTATGGATCACCTGTTTGAGCTGGGGCACGAGCAGATTCGCTATATTGGCGGCCCGTCGTTCTCGGTCGACGAACAATTTCGTCGCGCCGGTTGGCAGGATGCACTCGAGCGTAAACACATCGAGCCGGCAGAGCCGCTCGAGGGCGACTGGTCTGCCAACAGCGGCTACGAGGCCGGCAGGCACCTGGCCGAGCACGATCACACCATGACGGCGATTTACGCGGCAAACGACCAGATGGCAAACGGCGCAATTGCGGCGCTACGCGATGGCGGCCTGCGTGTGCCCGAGGACGTGAGCGTGGTGGGCGTCGACGATTCGCTCGATGATTTTGTGGCACACAACGAGCTCACGACCGTGCGATTCGATTTACATCAGCGCGGACGCGAGGTGTTTGAGCATGCGGTTCCCGAGGCGGGTACGGCGGGCAAAACCGTTGCCATCCGTATTCCCGGCCAGCTCATTATTCGACATAGCACGGCGATACCACGCTCATAGTTTGCGCAGGTAAACGGCGATTTATCGTATTTCAATAACAATCGGTAAGGATGCCGGCAGATAACAGTTGGAATGCTGCCGAGTGCTATGATAGACGGGTTATTTTGTCTATCTAGGAGGCTTTGCCTGATGGAGATCACCAAGGATATCCGCTACGTTGGCGTCGACGATCACGACATTGACCTGTTCGAGGGCCAGTACGATGTGTCCGAGAACGGTATGGCATACAACAGCTACGTTATCTTGGGCGAAAAGATTGCTGTCGCCGATTCGGTCGATGGTGGTTTTGTTGACGAGTGGCTCGGCAACCTCGAGGCCGCGCTCGATGGACGTACGCCCGACTACCTGGTTATCCATCACATGGAGCCCGATCACTCTGCTGGCATCGCCGCCTTTATGGAGCGCTACCCCCAGGCACAGATTGTGGCCAGCATGGGCGCCTTCCGCATGATGGTCAACTACTTTGGCACCGACTACCCCGAGCGTAAGATGGTCGTCAAAGAGGGCGACGTGCTCGACCTGGGTGGCCACAGCCTAACGTTTGTCGGCGCCCCCAACGTGCACTGGCCCGAGGTGATCTTCTCCTACGAGTCCACCGACAAGGTGCTCTTTAGTGCCGACGGCTTTGGCAAGTTCGGCGCCAACGACATCGAGGACCCGGAAGGCTGGGCTTGCGAAGCGCGCCGCTACTACTTTGGCATCGTCGGTAAGTTCGGCAAATTCGTGCAGACCGTGCTCAAGAAGGCCGCCGATCTGGATATCCAGATCATCTGTCCGCTCCATGGTCCTGTTCTTACCGAGAATCTGGGCTATTACCTCGACACCTACAACACCTGGTCGAGCTATCAGCCCGAGGACGAGGGCATCACGATTGCCTATGCGAGCGTGTACGGCCATCTGAAGGCCGCCGTTGAGGAGCTTGCATCTGCGCTCGAGGCCCGCGGCCAGAAGGTTTCCGTCTTTGACTTGGCTCGCGACGACATGGCCGAGGCCGTTGAGGATGCGTTCCGCTATGACCGTCTGGTGCTCGCCTCCATCACCTATCAGGGCGAGATCTTCCCGTTCATGAGCACCTTTATCCACACGCTTGCCGAGCACGCCTATCAGAACCGTACGGTGGCACTCGTTGAGGCCGGCTCCTGGGCGCCCACCGCTGCCAAGGTTATGACCAAGGAGCTCGAGGGCATGAAGGACATCACCCTGGCGCAGAACAAGGTGACCGTGCTGGGCTCGCTCAACGACGCCTCGCGCGCTCAGATCGAGGTTCTCGCCGACGAGCTGTCCAAGTAGCGACACATTCACTTCTGATGCTCAACCACCACAAAGGAGACCTTTGTGGTGGTTTTTGTTTAAGCGCCGGCGATGACGAGGGCTGGACGTGAGCTGTCAGTGGCCTCGGCGATCGAGGTGGCGACGGCATGGTCGGGGTCACGGTCCATCACGATGGAGTCGACATCGGCAAGCTCGGCAAAGCGGTACATGCCGCGTCCGTTAACCTTGCTGGCGTCCATGAGGGCGACGCTTTGATGGGCCGCGGCGATCATAGCCGTTTTGGTCTCGGCCATCTGGGGAAAGTCGGTCGTAAAGCCGCAGCTGGGGACAAAGGCGCCGGGGCACATGACGGCCAGATCGGCATGGACCATTTGGAGCGCCTGCATAGTGAGCGGTCCGTACAAATAACGATGGCCTTTGCGCAGCGCCCCGCCCAGCATGACGACATCGACTGAGGGCATGCTCTCGTCGATGTAATCGGCAATGGTAATGTCGGCCGTGATGACGGTGATACCGTCGCGTTGATCGAGGAGCCGGACGAACTCGAGCGCGGTGGTGCCCGAGTCGACGAGCAGCGTGTCGCCGTCATTGACGAGCTCGATGGCGCTTTGCGCGATGGCCTGCTTGGCGGCGACGTTGACATTGATGCGGCGATCCTGCGTGGAAACGGTTAGGCGTTTGTGGAGCGATACGGCACCACCATGTGTGCGGCGCAGCTTGCCTGCTTCGGCGAGCGCGTCAAGGTCGGCGCGGGCGGTGACGGAGGACACGCCAAAGGTCTGGGCGATTTCTGCTACCTGCACCGAGGCATTATGATCGAGCATTTCCAAAATGGCGGTACGGCGTTCGTCGGCAAAGGCGCGGTTGGTGGCTTGGGCCATGCTTGCTCCATTCTCGGCTAAATTTGCAGGAATTGTGTTGACTCTATTTTCGTTCATTTTCTTTTTGAGTAAGAAAACACCTTTCGATTACTTATCTTTTCTATAAAAAAAAGACGCTGAACGCCCAAAATTCAATATCGAACATGTTCACTCGGCTCAAATTTCTTCCGTTTGCTTTTCAAAAATGACTGTATTGACCTGCATGGGCTCAATATCTCGCACGTGCAAAGCTGCTGAATTTCATACAATGAGCGCAGCAAAACGCAAGGTAAAACGCCTTGTGAACAACTACGCCCGATGTCCAGATGCGGGCGAGGGAGAGGAGCAAACGCTCATGGCACTTGTTACCACCGAAAAGATGCTCAAGGACGCTCAGGCCGGCCACTACGCTGTTGGCGCGTTCAACGTCGAGAACCTCGAGTTTGTTATGGCCGTTCTGGCCGCTGCCGAGGAGACCAAGTCCCCCGTCATCATGCAGACCACCCCGGGCACCATCAAGACCGCTGGTCTGGACTACTTCTACGGCATGGTCAAGGCTGCCGCCGAGCGCGCTTCCGTGCCCGTCGCTCTGCACCTCGATCACGGCGATGGCTATGACCGCTGCATGCAGGCTTTCCGCACGGGCTACACCTCTGTCATGATCGACGGCTCGCACGAGTCCTTCGAGGACAACATCGCCCTGACCAAGTCCGTCGCCGACGCTGGCCGCGCCATGGGCGTGCCCGTCGAGGCCGAGCTCGGTAAGGTTGGCGGCAAGGAGGACGACGGTCCCGCGGTTGAGGGCGAGAGCCCCTACACCGATCCGGCTGAGGCCAAGGAGTTCGTCGAGCGTACCGGCTGCACCTCCCTCGCAATTGGCGTTGGCACCAGCCACGGTGTGTACACGAGCGATCCGCACATCGAGCAGTCCGTGGTCAAGGCTATCCGCGACGCCGTCGACGTGCCGCTGGTTCTGCACGGCACCTCCGGTGTGCCCGATGAGCAGGTTGCCGAGGCTGTGAAGAACGGCATCTGCAAGGTTAACTACGCCACCGAGCTGCGTCAGGCCTACACCAAGGGCTTCATGGCCTACATGGCCGAGAACCCTGCCTGCTTCGATCCCAAGAAGCCGGCCAAGGAGGGTATGCGTGAGATCACCGAGCTGGTTAAGATCCGCATGACCAACCTCAACTCCGTGGGCAAAGCAGAGTAACAGCAAGGGTACTCTGATCCCACCGGACGGTTTGGGCGGGTCCCGTACCTAGTTTCCAAAACGTCCTCGCGCATGAAGGCCCCCGTTGTCTCGCTTCTTCGAAGCGTTGACAACGGGGGCCTTCGCGCTGCGGAATGATTTTGGAAACTAGGTACGGGACCCGCCCAAACCGTCCTGCTCAATCGCCCTTGTGGCGTTAGTGTCGGAAAAATAAGACGTTGCTTTTTGCCCCCCCCCTGCGGAAAGATTGGGGAACTAAGCCCTCGTCCCTCCCAGGTTGATCTACTCGAGGTCGTCGCCCTTGTGGCGTTGGGGCTGAAAGGGTGGGGCGCGGGGGTTACTTGGTTGTTAGGGTTAGCAGGTCGTTGGGGGTTTTGAGGTTGTAGGTGGCGTTTGGGATGTCTTGGTGTGATCCCCATGCTGCTCTGGCAAAACTGACCCCTGCTGAAGTTGCGCATTGTTCGTCGTAGACGGTGTCGCCAACGTAGACGACGTTGCCAGGATTCGCGCCCGTACGCCGGAGATATTCGAGCATGGGAGCGGGTGCGGGTTTATGTTCGGTTGTGTCTTCGACAAGGATGATGTGTTCAAAAAACTTATCGAAGCCAAGGGATGCAATTTCGTCTGTGTATTCGTCGCGCGCACGTGAGGAGACGATGCCAAGTTTGCAGCCGCTATCGGCGAGTGTTGCGATGACTTCAAGCAAACCTGGAAACACGCTGATGGTGCTTTTAAAGCTGGCGGCAACTTGGCACCAGCGATCCAGCGTTGCCTGCGAGTAGATCCCAAGTTTCTCAAGGGCGTTCTTGCCGGGTATGCCGAGGGCAAATTCAAGCTCGTGTCGGGGGAGCGTTTTGCCGGTTTCTTCTTGGACAATCTGGCCAAGCGATGACAGCACGCTTTCTTCTGTATCTGCCAATGTCCCATCAACGTCAAACACGATATAGTCAAAGTGCTTCATATGATTGCTCCTCTCTGTTGTTTGCCTGCAAGTTTGATGCAGTGACAGAAGAAGGGCTAGCGGGATTTCTGCCTGGTGCTATCGAGATTCTGCCTCGCTGCTCGATAGCTCGAAGGAGTGCACCCCATTTGTTCTTTAAATACCTGGCCAAGATGGCTTGCTGTTATAAATCCGCATTGGCGCGCGACTGTCTGTACCGTTCGCGTGGTGTGTGCCAAAAGTTCGCAAGCACGGTTTATGCGGTATGCGCGTAGATATGCCGCCGGGGTCGTTCCTGCACAAGTTTCGATAATGCGGTAACACTCTCTTTCGCTTACGCCGGCTGCAGATGCCATCTGGGGCACATCTATAGCGGCTGCATAGTTTGCGCGGATAAAGTCCAGGATTGCCTTGAACTGTACGTCGCGGCTGGTCATCCAAGAGGCGCCGTCGGAGGAAAAGAGCGGTTCGGCCTTGGCGTAAATCTGAATCCAGAGCTCTGACAAGTTATTTCGAAGCGCCATCTCGTTCTGCGGCCGTTGAAGGTCGTGGCTAAAGGAACTCTTTAGCAAATCGATAAAGGGCATATCGTCGGGGTTGGTGGGCGACCATTTGAGCACATCGACGCCTCGACATTGCAGCAAAGGATTGATATAGCGCTTTTGAAGGCGTCCCGCGGGATCGCCGAGCATCGACGGCTGAAAGATATGCAGCATTTGAATGGCTGGCGCCGAATTGGGCGATTGCAGCGTGCTGTGCAAAACGCCGCCGTTGATAAAGCCGGCGGACCCTCCCTCAAAGCGTACGTGCTCATGAGCCGCGCGCGTTCGATAGTCAATCGCTCCCTGCTCCATGTAGAAAAGCTCAACTTCGGAATGCCAGTGCCAGGGGACGGAATTGCCCGGATAGCGAGCGAATTCTGCGCGTTCGGCAATATAGGGCCAGTCTTCGGCGGTCTCGGGAAACGCTTCCTCGCGTCCTCCGCGGTGCAATTCTATGTGATCCATGTTTCGCATGGCATCAGTATAAAGCGCGATGGGCTTAGATTGCTCTTGCCTGTTCGGGGAACGCCTTGTCTAGGGATGCTTGGAGCTTTTCGAAGGATGCTCGTAAGTTGAGGCTCTGATCGGCTGAGCGCTTGGTTTTTGTGGTGGGGGAGTCGAGGAGACCGTTTCTCTGTGTCGGGGGGAAGGAGAAAAGGTTTGCATGTTTTAGGGATGGCTGCTGTGCTGCGTCATTGGAAGAATGCATGCTTATGCGGCCTCCTCGATGTCCACCAAAAGGTTGCGCACAGGGTGTGCTGCTAGGTCCCGTGCGTTGGCAGTATTATGCCGCGGGTGCAGATAAGGAAGTGCTAAAGAAAGGCTTAATGAGGTTTGACGTTGCGATGAAACCGCAGGTAAAAGCTATCGAGTAACACTCTTGAAAGGTTTTGAGCTTAAGGGCTTTCTAAGGTTTGTGACGTGGATGTGGCGCGGACGTGCGGAGCGTGTGAATGCTCGCTGTTAGCGCTGCGGCTCTGCGGCGCGCACCTGCTCGATGACCTTTTCCATCGTGGTGTCGATGCGGTCTTTTTTGAGCTCGCATTCCCAGATGGTTATGGGCGTCCAGCCCATTTGAGTGAGTGCTGTCACAGCAGCACGGTCGCGCTCGACGTTGCGACGGAACTTTGCCTCCCAAAACTCAACGTTGCGCTTGGGCTGGCTAGGGTTGCACTTGGGGCAGCGGTGCCAAAAGCAGCCGTTGACGAAGATGGCAATCTTGCGTCCGGGGAAGGCGATATCGGGTTTGCCGGGAACCTTCCATTCCAAGCGATAACCCGTAAGGCCCGCGGCCCGTAGGCGCTGACGTACGAGCAGCTCGGGCTTGGTGTTGGCGCGCTTGTTGCCCTTCATGGACTTTTTGATGGCGGCGCGACGGCGGACCAGTTCGCGCTCGTCAGCGGAGAGGTCCGAGGTATCGATGCCGTCGAGCAGACCGGGCTTGGGACGCTTCTTGCTGCGGCGCTTAGGTGCGCGCTTGGGTTTGGTGGCGGGTTTGTCGGCTGTGTTGGGCATGGCGTCATCGGCGGAGCTTGTCTCGAGCCGATCTTCCTTCAACTCAATCAGAGCATCGATAAGCCCTTTGTCGGCGGGCATCCATTCCACCGTGGCAAGCGAGGTGCGCGGAATCCAGCGGATATCGAGCTGGCGGTCGTGCTTCTGAGGCTCATCGGATTTATCGGCGAGCGAGCAGTAGTAGCACTCCATGGAGAGATGAAAATCGGGGTAGTCATACTCAACGGTATAGAAATCGCGCAGGTTGGTGACTTTTACCTGCAGCTCTTCCATGAGCTCGCGGCGTACGGCGTCCTCGGGCGTCTCGCCGCGCATGAGCTTGCCGCCGGGAAACTCCCAAAGTCCCTGCATGTCGCCGTAGCCGCGCTGCACGGCAAGCAGCTCGTCAGATCCTTCCTTGCGAATAATCCCAGCGGCAACATGAACAGTCTTCAACAGGAGTCCTCTCTCAACATCAACACGCGGCAGGGTAGCTACCCGTACCTTACACAACGGTAAGGCAAGCGTAAGCCATATCGATGGTAGCCGACTCGTCTTCTTGCGACTATAGATGCCGTAGACTAATTGCAAGAAAGGACTCGGTATGCAAACCACGCACATGGCGACCCCGGTACTGGAGGTCGCGCATCTCGAAAAGGTTTATGGAGCGCTAGGCAACGTGACCCGCGCGCTCAACGACGTCAGCTTTACCGTCAACCGCGGTGAATTCGTTGGCATCATGGGCGCTTCGGGCTCGGGCAAGTCGACGTTGCTCAACTGCGTGTCGACCATCGATAGCGCCACGAGCGGCACCATCCGCATCAACGGGCAGGACGTGACGCGCATGAAGCAGGCTAAGCTTTCGCAGTTCCGCCGCGAGGAGCTCGGCTTTATCTTCCAGGACTCCAACCTGCTCGATACGCTCACGGCACGCGAGAATATCGCCCTGCCGCTCACCATTGCCCGCACAAACTCGGCAGAGATCTCGACCCGCGTGCAGGATGTGGCAGCGCGCCTGTCTATCAGTCAGGTGCTCGACAAGTATCCCTACCAGATGTCCGGCGGTCAGCAGCAGCGCGTTGCCGCGGCTCGCGCGCTCGTCACCGACCCCACCATGATCATGGCCGACGAGCCCACCGGCGCCCTCGATTCCAAGAGCGCTCGCCTGCTGCTCGAGAGCCTGGAGGCCCTTAACCGCCGCCTACGCGCCACCGTGCTCATGGTCACGCACGACAGCTTTGCCGCCAGCTACACGAGCCGCGTGCTGTTCATTCGCGACGGCAAGATCTTCACCGAGCTGCGCCGCGGCGACACCGACCGCCGAGAATTCTTCGACCGCATTATGGAGGTCGTTGCCATGATGGGCGGTGAGGGCTCCGATGCTCTGTAAACTCGCTTGGGGCAACGTCCGCCGTGCCGGCCGCGACTACCTCGTCTACCTTTTGACGCTCACCCTGGGCGTCACGGTCTTCTATGCCTTTAACACCATCTCGATGCAGGTCGACATCGCCGGAATCGATGAAGAGGGCTTGGCGCAGGTTATGGGCAGCATGCTCGGCGACCTGACGTACTTTTTGGCCGGTGTCATGGCCTTTTTGATGGTGTATGCCAATAACTTCATCATGAAACGCCGCAAGAAGGAGTTTGGCCTGTACCAGGTGCTCGGCATGGGGCGCGGGCGCGTCGCCACGATCATGGCGCTCGAGACGGTGATTGTCTCGGTGGTGGCCTTTGTTGCCGGCATTGTGCTGGGTGTGGGACTCTCCCAGCTCATGACGTTCTTTACGGCCTCGCTCTTTAAGACACAGATCGCCAATTTCCACTTCTTTTTCTCGGTGCATGCGTTCAATCTGACCCTTGCCTGCATGCTCGTAATGTTTGTGCTCACGCTACTGCTGAACCTTCGCGCCGTGCGTCGTACCAAACTCATCGAGCTTATGGGTGCCGAGCGTCGCAACGAGAGCATCAAGACGCGCAACCCCTGGATCGCGATTGCCATCTTTGTCGTGGGCGTGTTGCTGGTGGGCGTGGCCTATTACCGTCTGCTACGTGATGGGTTCCCGCTAACCGCGACGGACAGCAAGCTGCAAGAGGCCATGAACCAGTTTGGTATTACGACCGCTATGGTTACCGTGGGCACCTTTGCCCTGTTCTGGGGACTCTCGGGCATGCTCATCAAGCTGCTGCAGAGCCTGCGCGGCGTGTATTGGCGCGGCCTCAACATGTTTACCGTGCGCCAGCCTGCGGCCAAGGTCAACACGGTGTGCTTTTCGATGGGCGTCATCGCGATGCTCCTGTTTTTGGCCATCACCTCGGTGACGTGCGGTATGTCGATTGCCAACGTGATGAACGAAAACCTGGAGCGCTATAACCCTGTAGACGTGTCTCAGACGTATGTCTATTACACGCCCGATACGCTCGACTACTACAAAGAGTACATCAATCCGTCTGAAGCCGATCGCATGGTGCTGGCCGATAGTACGGTCGATTTGTACTCCGCATGGCACGGCAAGGGCAAGTCGGCGGGCAACAACGACGAGACCGGCAAGAAGGTCAATATCGCCGATGTTGCCGGTGAGCATGTGCAGATCGATTCGTATCTGAGTTACCCGTTTGGCGGTTCGGATCCTTCGGTGACCCCAAGTGAGATGTGCAAGATCATGGGCGAAAAGCTTCCCAAGGCGTTCGGGGGTAGCAATGCCGATACGATGGGTCTGTTTGTGACGCCGGCGAGCCAGTACAACAAACTGCGTCAGATGATGGGCGAGGAGCCGGTGCACATCGGTCACGACCAGTATCTGCTCACATGTGATATGGGCGGCGAGCTGGTCGACCTGTACACCAAGTATATGGCTGGCGGCCATGCCCTTACCTTGGGCGGGCATACGCTCAAGCCCGCAACCGATAAGTCGGACGAAGATACGGCGGCCATCGCCAACTCGGCGATGGGCAGCAATCCGGGTACCGTCGTCGTTGCCGACGAGCTGTTGTCCCAGCTTAATCTGCAGCCGTATTCCAGTAGCCTGCTCGTTAACTACAAACAGGGGATGGATACGACCGAGGCAGACGAGAGCATTAAACACACTCTGCTCGACACTCTGCTCGTTGACGGCAAGGAGCCGGGGTCGTGGGGAATCTTTATCACACGCTCCGAGATGTACACGCAAGCAGCGCAAATGAACGGTCTTATTAGCTACCTAGCCATCTACATCGGCTTTGTATTGGTCGTTGCATGCGCGGCGATTCTGTCGATCCAGCAGCTCTCCAACGTGGCCGACGGCAGCCGCAGCTATCGTGTGCTGGCACAGATCGGCTGCGACGACCGCCAGATCCGCCATTCGGTGATGGCGCAGCAAGCGGTATTCTTCCTGTTCCCGCTGGCAGTGGGCCTGGCGCACTCCTTTGTGGCACTTAAGGTGATCATCGAGCTGGTGAGCATATTCGGAAATATGAGCATCGGTGGCACCGTGGGCCTCACCTGTGCAATCTTCCTGGCAGCCTACGGCGGCTACTTCCTGGTGACCTACCTCATGAGCACCGGCATGGTGCGAGCCGCCATCGCCACCCGCTACAGCGAGTAACAAGCGGGCAAAACCGTCGCAAAATTAGAGGCGTATGACCGCCGCGAAGGACCAGGGGCCCTTTCGCGGCGGTTTTTGCCAATCTGGTGCGTCTCAGATACAAGTGAGTAGACTTTTTTGAACCTGCCGAGCACATCGCGACAAATGATCTATAAAACTGCAGGTCAGAGCTGTGGCGTTTTAGGGCGTGCTCGGCCTTCTGCAAAAAGCCTACTCACTTGGTTTTTCTGCTAGAAGACCGCCACGAGGGAAGGCAACTCCCCCGGGTAGCCGTTGGGGACGTTCTTAAACGACTAGCCGTTGGGGACGTTCTTGTTTGACTAGTCAAGCAAGAACGTCCCCAACGGCTACCCAAGGAGTGTCCCAAACCGCCGGCAGAAAAGGAGCGTCCCTAACTGCCACATCCGGAGCAAGATAACGCCGCAGGTAGAGGACGGACAGCGAGCGGGTCGCATTTGAGACAAGGTGACGTGAAACGAAAGGGCGCTGACCTTCTGGTCGCGCCCTTGAAGTTGAACGTCAGATTGTCCAAATGCGGCCCGCGCAGCGTCGAGCCGTTACGGCGTTTGGTAAAACGCCGTAACCTACACCCGTTCCGCGATCTCGTGGATGAGGTAGTCGGTCTTTTCCCAGCCCAGGCACGGGTCGGTGATCGACTTGCCAAAGACGCCGCCGTCGACCGGCTGGTTGCCGTCCTCCAGGTAGGACTCGATCATAAAGCCCTTGACCAGCTTAGAGATGGACTCGTTACGGCGGCAGCTGTCGAGCACCTCCTTGCAAATGCGATACTGCTCCAGCGGACGCTTGCCCGAGTTGTCGTGGTTGCAGTCGATGACCGCTGCCGGATTGGCATAGCCGGCATGCTCGGTATAGCGTTCGGCCAGGCGTTCCAGGTGTTCGTAGTGGTAGTTGGGGTAGGTGCGCCCATCGAGACCGATGTAGCCACGCATAACGGCGTGTGCGAGCGGGTTGCCGTCGCACTCGACCTCCCAGTTGCGGAAGATGAAGCTCTGGTGCGCCTGGGCGGCGTAAATTGAGTTGAGCATAACGGTGGTAGAGCCGGCAGTGGGATTCTTCATGCCGACGGGTACCGAAATGCCGCTCGACACCAGACGGTGCTCCTGGTTCTCTACCGAGCGTGCGCCCACGGCGACATAGCTCAGCAGGTCAACGAGGTATTGGTAGTTGGACGGATAGAGCATCTCGTCGGCGGTGAAGAAGCCCGTTTCCTCAATAACGCGCAGGTGCATATGGCGGATGGCCTTGACGCCCTCGAGCAGGTCGTCGGGAGCCTCGGGGTTGGGGTTGTGCAGAAGACCCTTGTAACCGGTGCCCTTGGTGCGCGGCTTATTGGTGTAGACGCGCGGAATGATGATGAGCTTGTCCTTGACCTCTTCGGCGGTCTTGGCCAGTCGGTTCATATACTCGAGCACCGAATCCTCGCGGTCGGCAGAGCACGGGCCGATGATGAGCACCTTACGTGCGTCCTCGCCGGTAAAGACCTTGGCGACCTCGGCGTCAAATGCCTGCTTTTTGGCGGTAAGCTCGGCGGAAAGCGGCATCTCCTCGCGGATCTCCATGGGGATCGGCAGCCTGCGTTTGAAATCCATGGCCATGCGGGGCCTCCTCAATCTATAGAAAGAACAATAAGCGTATTGTCGAGTGTTCGGCATTATCCGCTGTCGCACGCTAAAGTGCAAGCCCTTGTCACCCCGAAACCTGCCAAAAAGGACAGGTTTATTTTGGCAGGTTTTATCTGGGTAAACGTCAGCTGGTCCTGGAATGGAATGATGCCACGTGGCTTGGAAGAGGTCGTCGATCGAGTTTCAGGGGAGGCGGTTCGAGGGCCGCAGAACAAAAAACGGGGGCGCAGGTTGTCCTGCGCCCCCGTTCTCGGGCATCATTCGTTCCCTGCGGCAGAATCTACGCCGCTTCGTCGAACTGCGAATTGTAGAGATCGGCGTAGAAGCCGCCCTGGGCGAGCAACTCATCGTGCGTGCCCTTCTCGACGATATCGCCGTCGCGAATCACCAGGATCACGTCGGCGTTGCGGATCGTGGACAGGCGGTGCGCGATGACAAAGCTGGTACGGCCCTGCATCAGCGCATCCATGGCGCGCTGGATGAGCTCCTCGGTGCGGGTGTCCACGTTGGAGGTCGCCTCGTCCAGAATGAGCGCCGGACGGTCGGCCAAAATGGCGCGGGCGATGGTCACGAGCTGGCGCTGGCCCTGCGAGAGGTTGGTACCCTCCTCATTGATCATAAAGTCGTAGCCGCCGGCGAGCGTATGGATAAAGTGGTCACAGCGTGCAGCGCGTGCGGCGGCCTCGACCTCGGCATCGCTTGCATCGGGGCGTCCGTAGCGGATGTTCTCGCGGATGGTGCCGTTAAACAGCCAGGTATCCTGCAGCACCATGGCAAACTCGCCGCGCAGCGCCGCGCGGTCCCAGTCGCGCACGTCGACACCCTCGACGCGCAGCGAACCGCCGTCCACATCGTAGAAGCGCTGCAGCAGCTTAATGAGCGTGGTCTTGCCGGCGCCGGTAGGACCGACGATGGCGATGGTCTGGCCGGGCTGCGCCTCGCAGCTAAAGTCGTGGATGATGGTCTTGTCGGGCGTATAGCCAAACTTGACGTGATCAAACTCCACATGGCCGGGGCGCTTTTCGGGAATCTGCGCGTCGGCTTTCTGCTCCTCCTCGGGCGCGGCCAGGAACTCAAAGACGCGCTCGGTGGCGGCTGCCATCGACTGCATCGTGTTGCTCACGTTGCCCAGTTGCTGCACGGGCTGCGTAAAGTTGCGAACGTACTGGATAAAGCTCTGGATGTCGCCGGGCGTGGCGTTGCCGGTCAGTGCGAGCTGTGCGCCCACCACGACAACGCCCACGTAGCCCATGTTACCCACCAGGCTCATAAGCGGCATCATCAGGCCCGACAGGAACTGCGAGCGCCAGCCACTAATAAAGAGGCGGTCGTTTTGACGGTCGAACTCTTCGATCGAGGCCTCGGCGCGGTCGAACACCTGAATGACATTCTGGCCGGCAAAGTCCTCCTCGATAATGCCGTTGACGGCGCCCAGGACTTGCTGCTGCTCTCGGAAGTACGGCTGCGAGAAGTGAATCATCACGGTCAGGATAATCGCGGCTGCCGGCAGCGTGAGCACGGTGACGCCGGTGAGCGGCAGGCTGATCGACAGCATCATGACGAGCACGCCGATAATCTGCGTCACCGAGGTGATGAGCTGCGTCACGCTCTGGTTGAGCGACTGGCCGAGCGTATCGACGTCGTTGGTGATGCGGCTGAGCACGTCGCCCTTGCTGTGGCCGTTGAAGTAGCTCATCGGAACGACAGCAATCTTGGCGGCGATCTCCTTGCGCATGCGATAACAAATCTTTTGCGTGACGCCGGTCATGAGCCAGCCTTGAATCAGGCTGCAGACAGAGCTCGCCAGATACAGACAGAGCAAAAAGCCGAGCGTCTTGGCAATCCAGGCAAAGTCGACATCGCCGGTGCCGTTGACCTTGGCAACCAAGCCCTCGAACAGTTTGGTGGTAACCTGGCCGAGCACCTTGGGTCCCACAATGTTAAAGACGACCGAGCACACGGCAAAGGCGACGGCGGCAAACACGGCAATCTTGTGCTGGCCGATATAGCCGAGCAGCTGCCTCATGGTGCCCTTAAAGTCCTTGGCCTTTTCGCCACGGCGCATGCCACCCATGCGGCCCATGGGACCACGCTGGCGGGTGGGCTTGGGAATCTGAGTCTTGGTCTCGTCTGCCATTAGCGCTCGCCTCCTTCCATGACGGCTGCAATTTCTTCTTGGGTAAGCCCCAGCTCCTCGGCGGAAAGCTGCGACTGTGCGATCTCTAGGTACGCCGGGCAGCTGCGCAGTAGCTCCTCGTGTGTGCCGGTGCCCACTACGTGGCCGTCGTCGAGCACGATGATCTGGTCGGCGTGCATGATGGTCGCGATGCGCTGGGCCACGACCACGAGCGCGGCGTCGGTGACGTTTTTGGCCAACTCCTCGCGCAGACGAGCGTCGGTCTTGTAGTCGAGGGCGCTAAACGAGTCATCGAACACCACGACCTCGGGCTTTTTGGCCAGGGCGCGGGCGATGGCCAGGCGTTGGCGCTGACCGCCCGAGACATTGGAGCCGCCCTGGCTGATGGGGGAGTCGTAGCCGCCTTCGCGCTCTGCGATAAAGTCTTCCGCCTGGGCGACGCGTGCTGCCTGGCGCATATCCTCGTCACTCACCATGTCGCCGGCAAACTTGAGGTTGCTCTCGACGGTACCCGAGAACAGACGACCCTGCTGCGGATTATAACCAATACGGCGGCGCAGCTCAGAGAGGGTCATGTCGCGCACGTCGATGCCGTCGAGCGAAATGCTGCCGCCCGTGACGTCGTACAGGCGCGGAATCAACTGTACAAGCGTGGACTTGCCCGAGCCCGTGGAACCAATGATGCCGAGCATCTGGCCGGCGTGCGTGGTGAAGTTCACGCCGCTAATGACGTCGGCGCGGGCATCGGGATACTGGAAACTCACGTCACGGAAGGTGAGCTCGCCGCGCGGCGCGCTGGCAGCGGGCAGTTTGGGTGAGGTGGGGTCGTTGATGCTCGTGGGGCAGGTGATGACCTCTTCCACGCGCTCGGCTGCGACCTCGGCGCGGGGCAGGATGACCGAAACCATGGTGAGGATCATAAACGCCATGACGATCTGCATGGTGTAGGAGATAAACGCCATCATGTTGCCGACCTGCATCACGCCGTCGGACACGCCCTGCGCGCCAAACCAGACGATAAGCACGGTGATGCAGTTCATGACAAGCATCATGAGCGGCATCATAAAGCTCATGGCTCGGTTGGTGTAGAGCTGCGTGGTCATCAGGTCGAGCGAAGCCTTGTCAAAACGCTCGAGCTCATGCTCCTCACGGTTGAACGAGCGGATGGGCATAAGGCCGTCGAGCAGCTCGCGGGCGGTAAGGTTCACGCGGTCCACAAAGCTCTGCATCTTTTTGAACTTGGGCATGGTGAGGCCCATGAGCACGCCGACAACGGCCGAAACCGCGATGATGGCCACGGCGATGGTCCACTCCAGGCCGGTGTGGTTGGCCAGGACGCGCATGACGGCGACGATGCCCATGACGGGGGCCATCAGGCACATGCGGATAAACAGGGTTGCGGCCATCTGGATCTGCTGAATGTCGTTGGTGCAGCGGGTGATGAGCGAGGCCTGGCTAAACTTGCCCACCTCGGCCGGCGAGAAGTGCATAACCTTGTTGAAGGTCTCGCGGCGCAGGTCGCGGGCGATGGAGCAGGCGGTGCGCGAAGCCACGGCACCGGTCAGGATGGTGGCGACGAGCGACACCAGGCACAGCCCAAACATCGTGGTTGCCATGCGGCTCAGGTAGGCGTTCTGCACGTCGGCGGGGTCGATGCCCTGCGCCTTGTACTCGTCTTGCACATAGCTCACGGCGCGTTGGGTCACGATGGAGCCCGACATGGAGCCCATTTTGTCTGCCATATCGTTGGCGCCCTCGACGAGCTTGCCCTGGTCGATTAGGCCGCCTTCAACGCCTAGACGCAGGCTCTTCATGGTGATCTTGCCACCGTCGGCATCAATCTGCTTTTGCATGCTCTGCGCCGCTGCGGCCTTCTGCTGCATCTCGGCGAGTTGCTCGGGCGTCATCGCCGCCATCTGCTCGGGCGTGGGCATGGCCTGAGCGGTGCCGCCATCGCTTGCCTCGGTAGATGCGCCGGTCATGTCGCCCATGGAGTTGGCATCGATGCCCTGGTTGAACGAAAGGACGACAGTCTCGGGGAGGCTCATGATGTCGGCAATCTTGCCGCCGTCGGCGCGCTCCTCCTCGGTGCCCTTGTACGTTCGAATGCCGTTATTGTCCGCCTTGCCAAACACAGCCTCCACAGCTTTGGCGTCCTTGGAGCTCATGAAGAGTTCG
Organism: uncultured Collinsella sp.; assembly: GCA_928722055.1. Taxonomy (GTDB): domain Bacteria; phylum Actinomycetota; class Coriobacteriia; order Coriobacteriales; family Coriobacteriaceae; genus Collinsella. Next base: position 1,783,508 of record CAKMWN010000002.1, on the reverse strand, counting down.
AGGTCGTCGAGCGATTCGGCGCGGATGGTGTCGGGCACGGGCGACGCGATGCCGCCTTGCTGTACACCCACGTCGACGATGTCGCTCATATAGGTAGGCAGCGCCAGATCGGCGTTGCAGCTGATTACGATAAGTACGATAGCTGCGAACAGTGCCAGGATATGTTTTTTAAAGAGCTTGAGAATCCTCACTTGGCATCTCTCCTTTCTTGATTGCGGTCGATAATTTCGTTGGCACGTCTTAGAAGGCGCACCATCTCCTGGGTATCTGTTTCGCCGAGCTGCTCGAGGAAGGCCGCGGTGCGGTCCTCGAATTCCCGGCGTTTGATTTCGATGACCTGGAATCCCTTGTCGGTCACCGTGACGTGTACGCGACGACGGTCGGTCTTTGAGTGCTCGCGCTCGACCCAACCCTTGGCCTCGAGGGCGCGCAGGATATTGGCGATACGGGCGCTCGAGACCCAGGCACGATCGGCGAGTTCGCTCGGCGTGAGCGAGCCGCCGGCGCGCATGAGGGCGCGCATGACGGCCATCTCGCCGCTGAGAACTTTGTCCACAAAGCGCGAAACGCGCTGGTGAATGCCGCCAAACTCAGTAAGGAGCTGACGTCCAAGCTCATGGAAATCGGTATCTTCCACCGAAAACCCCTAACACTAGAAACTATTTTCGGTGAAAGATGATACCCTTGCACGCGCACCCTATACGGTAGATTTTGGGTCATGCCTAGAAAACAACCTTTAGGCGACCTCCGTACACCGTCGGTATCAGCAAAGTAAGGGGTAGATCGTAAGGCATGTCCCAAAGCCTACTCAGAGGCACTTTACTCTGCTAAAGCTGGCATAACAGCTAGAGCGAACGTCGTACAAAGGCAAGGAAAAATACCAAACAAATCGGTGAACGGTAGTTGCTCGCGCTCGCATTTCCTGCGGATTTGTTAAAAACGCCCTAATGGTATAAAAAAAGAAACATATAACAGCCCTGATGAAGGGGGTGGCTATGTTATCCTTCTCAGACGGGTGAAATCTTGGGTTTTGGGTTGCAGTTCCAAGGTGGACAAACGTTTTTCCCTGTACCAACGTGTGGTGAAGAACGGAAGAAGCCGGTAGTGCAAGCCGATAATTCAAGAATTCAATAAGCAGCGGTGTGAGAGAGCGCCGCATTACACGTAACTAGGAGCGTGGTTACACAATGCAGGAGGCATGGGAAGGCTTCAAGGAAGGCATCTGGACGGGAGAAGTTGACGTCCGAGACTTCATCCAGAAGAACTACACCCCCTATGAGGGCGACGAGTCGTTCCTCGCCGGTCCGACCGAGCGTACCAAGGAGCTGTGGGGCGAGGTTCTCGACCTGCTGCTCAAGGAGCGCGAGCAGGGCGGTGTCCTCGATATGGACACCAAGACTGTCACGGGTATCGTGAGCCACCCCGCTGGCTACATCGATAACGCCCACCGCGAGAAGGAGACCATCGTCGGCCTCCAGACCGACAAGCCGCTCAAGCGCGCGCTGCACGTCAACGGTGGTATCCGCATCGCTTGCCAGGCTGCCAGCCAGCACGGCTACAAGGTCGACGAGAACGTTGTCGAGCGCTACACCTTCGAGCGCAAGACCCATAACGCCGGCGTCTTCGATGTTTACACCCCCGAGATGCGTGCTTGCCGCTCGGCCCACATCATCACCGGTCTGCCCGATGGCTATGGCCGCGGCCGCATCATCGGCGACTACCGCCGTGTCGCCCTGTACGGTGTCGACTACCTGATCAAGGACAAGGAGGCCCAGAAGGCTTCCACCCCGACGGTCATGACCGCCGACAACATCCGCGATCGTGAGGAGCTGCAGGAGCAGATCCGCGCCCTCGGCGAGCTTAAGATGATGGCCGAGACCTATGGTTTCGATATTTCCAACCCTGCTACCAACACGCAGGAGGCCATCCAGTGGATGTACTTCGCCTACCTCGCTGCCGTTAAGGAGCAGAACGGCGCCGCTATGTCCATCGGCCGTACCTCCACGTTCATCGACATCTACGCTGAGCGCGACCTTGCCAACGGTACCTTCACTGAGGAGCAGATCCAGGAGTTCGTGGATCACTTCATCATGAAGCTCCGCATGGTCAAGTTTGCCCGTACCCCCGAGTACCAGGCCCTGTTCACCGGCGATCCGCAGTGGGTCACCGAGTCCATCGGCGGCATGGGTGTTGACGGCCGTACGCTCGTTACTAAGATGAGCTACCGCTACCTGCACACGCTCGAGAACATGGGTACCAGCCCCGAGCCCAACATGACCGTTCTGTGGTCGACCCGTCTGCCCGAGAACTTCAAGAAGTTCTGCGCCAAGACTTCCGTCGCCAGCTCCTCGATCCAGTACGAGAACGACGACCTCATGCGCGTCTATCACGGTGACGACTACGGCATTGCCTGCTGCGTGTCCTCCATGCGCATCGGCAAGGAGATGCAGTTCTTCGGCGCCCGCGCCAACCTTGCCAAGTGCCTGCTCTACGCACTCAACGGCGGTGTTGACGAGGTCTCCAAGAAGCAGGTCGGCCCCAAGTATCGCGCCGTCGAGGGCGATACGCTCGATTACGACGACGTTGTGGCCAAGTACAACGACATGATGAAGTGGCTCGCTGGCGTGTACGTTAACTCGCTGAACATCATTCACTACATGCACGACAAGTATTGCTACGAGCGCATCCAGATGGCTCTGCACGACAAGCACGTGCACCGCTGGTTCGCTACGGGTATCGCTGGCCTTTCCGTCGTGGCTGACTCCCTGTCTGCCATCAAGTACGCCAAGGTCCACCCCGTCCGTGACGAGAACGGCATTATCGTCGACTTCGAGACCGAGGGCGATTTCCCCAAGTACGGTAACGACGACGACCGCGTCGACCAGATCGCTCACGACGTTGTGCACCAGTTCATGGAGTACATCCGCATGAACGACACCTACCGCAACTCCGTGCCCACGACCTCGGTTCTGACCATTACCTCCAACGTCGTGTACGGTAAGAAGACCGGCTCCACGCCCGACGGCCGCAAGGCTGGCCAGCCGTTCGCCCCGGGTGCTAACCCCATGCACAAGCGCGATAGCCACGGCGCCATCGCTTCGCTGTCTTCGGTTTCCAAGCTCCCGTTCCGCGATGCTCAGGACGGCATCTCCAACACCTTCTCCATCATTCCGAGTGCGCTCGGCAAGGAGGATCAGGTGTTCTTTGGCGATATCGACCTTGATCAGCTGGGCGAGTGACTATTGTTAGTGCTATACTAACAATAACGATTACTGATTAGTGCGCCGGTTTCGGCCGGCGCCTATCAATCGAAGGAGACACATTATGAAGGTTTCTGAAGTTTCCGAGACTCAGGCCGATAACCTGGTCCACATGCTCGACGCTTACGCCGAGAAGGGTGGCCACCACCTGAACATCAACGTCTTCAACCGTGAGACGCTGCTCGACGCTCAGGCTCACCCCGAGAAGTACCCGCAGCTGACCATCCGCGTTTCCGGCTATGCCGTGAACTTCCACACGCTCACCAAGGAGCAGCAGGACGAGGTCATTTCGCGTACCTTCCACGACAAGTTCTAAAGGGATTTAACTCCCGCAGGATCGCCGGGGCTGTTTGGGTTACCTCCCAAAACGTCCTCGGACATGCAAGAAACCCTCGCTGCGCACTTCGTGCGGCGAGGGCTTCTTGCGTCCTGCGGAATATTTTGGGAGATAGCCCAAGCAGCCCCGGCGGGGTCCTGTGTAGTCACCCTTTAGGCGGAACTCTCCTAATTATTTGGATGAGTCGTTTACTTACTTGTGCTGTTACCGTCTTCCCGCTGTTGTTGGGGTATGCTTTGTTCGTATGTAAACGTATGACATGTTGATGGGGGAGGGTGTTATGGCTCGCGAGAGTGCTCGTTCTAAGGATACGGCTAAGCCTGGCATCAAGGAAGTTGCAGCGGTGGCGGGGGTTTCGCCTACTACGGTATCTCGCGTGCTTAATAATCGCGGCTATATTAGCCAAGAGACCCGCGATAAGGTCCATGCCGCGATGAAGCGCATCAACTATACGCCCAACGATATCGCCCGTGCCATGCTCAACGGTCGCCTGAATCTTATCGGTATGATCGTCCCCTATGTCAGCAGTCCGTTTCATGCCCAAGTGGTTCAAGTCATTGAGCATACCCTGGCCGAAAACGGTTTTAAGATGCTGCTGTGCAATAGCGCCAATCGACCCGAGCTTGAGCGCTCTTATATCGACATGCTTCGACGCAATATGGTTGATGGCGTCATCGTCAACTCGCTTAATATCGGTGCCGAGGCGTATGCCGAGATGGGCTTGAGTCTGGTTGGTATCGACTGCGACCTTGGCGAAGCCTCTGTTCAGATTGCGAGCGACAGCTATAGCATCGGCGAACTTGCCACGCGTCGCCTGATCGATGACGGATGTTCACGCATCCTGTGCCTGCGCAGCAATAGCCGCATGCGCATGCCTGCCAATAAGCGTACCGATGCCTACCTCGATGTTGTTGAGCAGGCCGGTTTGCCCGCGCTTGTCCGTGAGGTCGAGTTCGTTAAGCCCGACGACGAAAAGAGCGCGGTCGTTGCGAAGATCCTCGATGAGAACCCCGATATTGACGGCATCTTTGCGGGAGACGACACGATGGCGGCTATCTGTCTTAACGTGATGAAGCAGCGCGGCTTGAGCGCTCCGGATGATATTAAGGTCGTGGGCGCGGATGGTGCCCGCCGCACTATGACGTTTATGCCTGACTTAACAACCGTACGCCAAGATATCGATCGCATCGGTGAGCTCGCGGCGCAATCCATCGTCGCTCTTGTTAACGGCGAAAAGCCCGAATCGAATATCAAGCTCCCCGTTGAACTCATTGAGGGTAAAACCGCGTAGTTCATCCCGTGCCAAAAGAATTCCTCAAACGCCTCTGATGACCGTTCGCCGGCATATGTCAACCGTTTGCCGACGACTGGAACTGCGAAAAGATGTATTGGTGTGAAAACGTTTGACATATGAAAACGATTGACATATCTTGCAGTTGTACCGAGTTAGTATCTCGTGAGAAAGGAAGTCTCGGATGCACAAGGTGTATTACCAGCCTGAGGGAATTTGGGTAGGCGACATCATGCCGTACGGCGAGGACGGCACGTTCTATCTCTATCACCAGCGTGACACGCGTAACCCCGGACCTTTCGGAGAGCCGTTTGGCTGGGCACTCGCTACGACCAAGGACTTCGTCAATTACAAAGACTTTGGCGAGAGCCTTGAGCGTGGCGGCGACGAGGAAGTCGACCAGTATGTTTATGCCGGCACGGTGTTTAAGGTGGGCGACAAGTACCATGCGCTCTACACTGGTTGCAATCGCGATAAGGTCAAGGCACGCTTGATGAAGCAGGTTCTTCTTCACGCAACGAGTGACGACGCCGTCAAGTGGGAGAAGAACATTGCCGAGACGCTGCTTCCGCCCCAGGAGGGTTACGATGACCGCAACTGGCGCGATCCCTTTGTGCTTTGGGATGAGGAGAACGAAGAGTACATGCTCATCCTCGGCACGCGTGTGGGCGAGGACAAGCGTCTGATGACCGGTCGTCTGGTCAAGTTCACCTCCAAGGACCTGGATACCTGGGAGTTCCAGGGCGACTGGTGGAATCCGGGCCTGTACACCATGTTCGAGATGCCTGATCTCTTTAAGATGGGCGACTGGTGGTATCTGGTGTTCTCCGAGTACAGTGATGGCAACAAGACCCGTTACCGCATGTCTCGCTCTATCAACGGTCCTTGGATCACTCCTGCGGACGATTCCTTCGATGGCCGCGCGTACTATGCCGCGCGTACCGCATTTGATGGCGAGCGCCGCGTTCTCTTTGGTTGGGTTCCTACGCGTGACGAGGGCGGTGACCCCAGCTCTTACCTGTGGGGTGGCACCTTTATGCCTCTCGAGATCGTTCAGCGTGCTGACGGAACGCTCGGCACCAAGCTCCCCGACAGCATGCTTGGCGCCTTTGGCGAGGCTAAGGCAGTCGAGGCCTTTGAGCTTTCCTGCGAGTCGGGCAAGGTCGAGCAGGTGCTCGCCGCGGATGCCGGTTCCACCTATATGCTCGATGCCGACATCGAGCTCGCCGGTGACGCTGCCGGCTTCTCGGTGAAGCTTGCCGAGGACGCCGAGTCCGGTCTTGCCTATGAGTTCCGCGCCAACCTGCGTGAGGGCAAGCTCGAGTTTACGGCGGCCCCCCAGTATCCGTGGTTCCAGGTCAACAACATGGGCCTCGAGCGTCCGTTGTTCTTTAAGGGCGAGGGCACTCATCATGTGCGCCTGGTCGTTGACGACGATATCGCGACCATCTTTGTCGATGATGTTGCGCTTAACGCGCGCTTCTGCAATAAGCAGGGCCAGGGTGTGGCGCTTACCGTCACCGACGGTGCGCTCAAGTGCGCAAACGCAACGATCGCGTCTCTGTAGCGGCAACGAACCGTTTTATGATTTAGAAAAGGAATGGAGAGGAACATGGACTACAAGGCAGTGTCCCAGCAAGTCGTCGACAACGTCGGCGGACTGGAGAACATCGAGGGCGCCACGCATTGCGTGACCCGTCTGCGTCTGGTGCTCAAGGATACGAGCAAATACAACAAGGCCGAGCTCGAGAACATCGATGGCGTCAAGGGCGTGCTGTACAACAGCGGCCAGCTCATGATCATCTTCGGTACCGGTACCGTCAACAAGGTTTACGATGAGTTTATGGCTCTGACGGGCGTTAAGGAGATCAGTGCTTCCGAGGTCAAGGGCGCCGAGGCGGACAAGAAGGGCAAGTTCTTCTCGGTCCTCAAGGTATTCTCGGACATCTTTATCCCCATCATTCCCGCCTTCGTCGGCGCTGCAATCATCATCGGCCTTAAGTCGCTGATCGTTGCCAACGGCCTCTTTGGCATGGAGGGCAGCCTCGCCGATCACAGCGAGTTCCTCAAGAACCTCGCAAGCTTCTTTGCCATTATCGCCACCACGTTCGACTACCTGCCTGTCCTGGTTATGTACAGCGCGGTCAAGCGTTTTGGCGGTAACCCGATCCTGGGCATCCTCGTCGGTATCGTCATGGTTCACCCGAGCCTTATGAACCGCAACACGTTCGTTATGGACCCGACGGGTGCTGAGTACTGGAACTTCGGTCCGCTATCCATTCCCATGGTTGCTTTCCAGGGCGGTGTGTTCCCCGCAATCCTGACTGCCTGGTTTATGGCCAAGGTCGAGAAGATTGCCCAGAAGTACATCCCCGAGGTCGTTTCGTTCGTCTTTGTCCCGACCGTTACCCTGATTCTTGCTAACGTTGCCCTGTTCACCGTGTTCGGCCCGCTCGGCAACCTGATCGGTGACGTCCTCGCCGGCGTAATCGATATCCTGTACAACAGGATGGGCGTCTTTGGTGCCTTTGTCTTCGCCGCGTTCCTGCAGCCGCTCGTCGTTACCGGTACGCATCAGTTCATCCAGGGTATCGAGGCAAACCTTGTTGCCACGACTGGCTTCAACTACATCCAGGCCATCTGGTCGGTTTCCATCATCGCCCAGGGCGGCGGCGCCATCGGTATGTACCTCATTCACAAGAAGCACTCCAAAGAGCGCAACATCTGCATGTCGTCCTTTATCCCGACGCTGGTCGGAATCTCCGAGCCCGCTATCTTTGCTGCAAACATGCGCTATTCGATCATTCCGTTCATCTGCGCATGCATCGGTGCAGGCTGCGGCGGTGCCTTCGTCAAGCTCTTTGAGGTGCGCGCTATCGGTCAGGGTCTGACCGGCGTGCTTGGCCTGCTCATCGTCACGCCCGAGACCCTCGTGTGGTATGTGGCTGGCAATCTCATCGCCTTTATCGTGCCGATCGTCTTGATCTTTGCCTACAACAAGGCAAAGGGCGTGCCGACCACCGATGAAGAGGGCGCTGGCGCTGGCTTCGACGTTAGCTTCTAGTTGAGCCGTTCAGTGTAATCTGAGGATAAGTCCATTTGAGGAAGGGCGTTCGACTCGTGTGAGTCGAGCGTCCTTCCCCATAGACGAGAAAGTCAACGGCGATGTTAAATCAAAAAAACAAGGTGACACGCGCGGACTATGAGCAGTGGCGTGTCGGACAGGATGAGACGGCGGCTCGCATCGCGTCCGACCCCGATAGGCTTCTGTTCCATGTGGAGCCTGAGCTTGGCTGGCTCAACGACCCCAACGGTTTGGTTCAGATTGGTGATACGTATCACATCTATCATCAATACGATCCGTTCGATGCTGCGCATGGCGGTCCAGTGCTTTGGAACCATCTGACGACAAAGGATTTTGTGACGTACGAGAATCACGGCCCCGTGCTGTTCCCCGATTCCGATTTGGATTCGAGCGGAGCGTATTCTGGTTCTGCCTTTGTACGTGATGGCAAGATTCACTACTTCTATACCGGCAACGTCAAGCATTTTGACCGCGATGATTACGACTACGTGTTGACGGGCCGTGAGCAAAACCAGATTCATATGGTTGCCGAGAATCCCGACGAATTGGGCGAGAAGCGCATGGCTGTTGGACCAGTCGATTACCCCGACGATATCGGTACGCACGTGCGCGACCCCAAGATCCTTGAGCACGATGGTATCTACTACATGGTTCTGGGCGCTCGTACGAAAGACGACCGTGGCTGCGTGCTTGTCTATACTTCGCGTGATTTAGGGGTCTGGAGCTATGCGACGCGCATTGAGCTGGGCGAGAAGTTTGGCTTTATGTGGGAGTGCCCTGATCTGTTTGAGCTTGATGGCGAGCTTATTCTCGTTTGCTGTCCGCAGGGTGTGCCTGCCGATGGTTGGCGTTACCGCAATCCGCATCAGTGCGTGTGGTTCCCCATCGAGGCCGATTGGGAGGCGCCGAGCTTTAAAATCGTCGGGAAGGGCATGCCCCCGATGGTCGATGCCGGTTTTGATTTCTATGCTCCGCAGTCCTTTGAGGATGCTGCAGGCCGGCGATTGATGATCGGATGGTCGGGTTGCCCCGATGCGACGGCGGAAAACCCGACGGTGGCGCGCGGGTGGCAGTGCGCGTTGACGGTGCCGCGAGAGCTGAGCATGCGCGATGGTAAGCTCTGCCAGCAGCCGGCGCACGAGATTGAGAGGATGCGCGGCGACTGCGTTCGCACGACAGGCGGTGAAACCGTTGAGGAGCCGGGCCGCCTGTTTGATCTCGTGGTTTCCTGTGAGGGCGCCAAGATGGTTGAGCTCGAGATTCGCAAGGGTGTCTTTGTGCGCTATGCGGACGGGATGCTTACCCTCGACATGGGTGACGAAGGCTATGGGCGCGACCAGAGGTCGATTGAGCTCGGCGAGCTTCGCGACCTGCGCGTGCTTTCGGACACTACGATGGTCGAGATTTTTGCCAACGGCGGTGAGGCGGCACTTACGAGCCGTACCTATTCGTCGGCGGTTCCGGCGATGGCGCTGCACGCCGAGGGCGCGGCGTCGATGGATTTCTACCGCCTCGCTCATTAACCGTGCATGGAGCACGATTGGACTTGTTGGGCGGAATGTGTCGCAGTTGCCGCGGCCAACTACCGTTTATCGCGTATAGCGACCGTTTGCGGAATAAGTAACACTCCTTAATAAACCGTGTAAAATCTCAGTTAAGCACGGAGTTTTCCAGGGAGACGCTGTCCTTTGTTATGTGCAAAGGGCGGCGTCTCTTTGGCGCTTAGATGCCGTTGTGCAACAGCGCGACGCGCGTGTCATGTATTGAAAAGCCAATGTCGAGATGGGTCGTGATAAGAATGGGCAAGTATGTAATCGTGGTTGAGTCTGGGTCGGATGTAACGCCGGAGCTCTGCGAGCGCTACGGCATCGTGCGCGTGCCCATGCATGTCACGATTGGTGACGAGACCGTCGAGGACGGCTCGATCGATCCGCTCGAGATTTATTCGCGCTGCAACGAGTTTGGTGTGATGCCCAAGACCAGTGGCTGTTCGCCAGCGGATTTTGCGCATGTGTACGACCGCATCCATGCCGAGCAACCCGACGCGACTATTTTGCATCTTGCATATTCCGAGGCCACGACCTGTTCGCATCAGTCCTCTAAGATTGCGGCTCAGGGGCGCGACTACGTGTTCTCCATGGACACGCGCTTTGTCTCGGTGGGCCAGTCGCTCGTTGTCGTCGAGACCGCCAAGTATATTGAGGCTCATCCCGATGCCACCGTTGACGAGATCTTTGCATTTACGAACTCCGTCATGGACCGCGTGTTGCTGGGTTTTGTTCCTACGGACCTTGCCTTCCTTAAGGCGGGCGGTCGCTTGTCCAACGTCGCATTCCTTGGTGCCCATCTGCTCAAGATTAAGCCCTGCATTGAGGTGACGGGCGGTAAGTTCGTGGCGACCAAGAAGTTCCGCGGTTCTATGCTCAAGTGCGCCCGCGCCTTCATTGACCACATGGTTGCGAAGGGCGAGATTGACTACTCGCACATTGGCCTGGCGTATTCGGTGGGCCTTTCCCAGGAGCTGCGCGATGACATGGAAGTCTATGCGCATGACCTGGGCTTTAAGGACGTTACCTGGACTCAAGTCGGCGGCGTCATCTCGAGCCACTGTGGCCCGACCGCCTTCGGTGCGGTGCTCACGCTTAAGGCGTAAAGGCCGCAGGCGAGCGTTCTTCAGCCTGACATCTCGACGTAGACCCCAGCCATGGTGATGGGGGATAGATTAAAACGTGCCATTCTAGCCCGAGACGTTTAAACGCAAGCGCATGGGCTAGAATGGCTCTGGCATTTTAATTGGTTGCATCCAAGGAGAGGCAAGGTAGCGGGAATGGCTGAGATGACGCTTGAGGGTGTGGACGCTTGTCCTGAGGATTCCGCATTTGCCCTAGGCCGCGTGCATTCAATCGAGACGATGGGAACGGTCGACGGACCCGGCATCCGCTTTGTGGTGTTTGTTCAGGGCTGTCCCATGCGCTGTGCGTATTGTCACAATCCCGATACTTGGTCGGTTAGCGGCGGCACCATGGTGACCGTCGAGCACCTTATGGACGAGTTCCAGAGTAACCATGAGTTTTACCGCAGCGGCGGAATTACGGTTTCGGGTGGCGAGCCGCTTCTGCAGCCCGAGTTTTTGGCCGACCTGTTCCGTGCAATGCACAACAACCCCGATGGCCGCGTGCATACCTGCCTGGATAGCTGTGGCTACGCCTTCGACCCTCAGCATCCCGAGAAGTTCGATGCCGTGCTCAACGAGACCGACATGGTACTGCTCGATATTAAGCATGCCGACCCGGTCGAGCATAAAAAGCTGACCGGTTGTGATCCCGCACGCATCCTGGCGTTTGGCGATGAGCTTGCACGTCGCAAGATCAAGGTCGTTATCCGCCACGTGGTGGTGCCGGGCATTACCGACACGGTGGAGGAGTGCGAGAAGCTCGGTCGCCTCATCGCTCCATGGCACAACGTGGTGGGCCTGGAAATGCTGCCGTATCACACGATGGGTGTCGTCAAGTACGAGCAACTGGGCATTCCCTATAAGCTCGAGGGCGTGCCCCAGATGGATACCGCGCGCATGCCCGAGTTGCGCAATGCCGTTATGACCGGCATGAAAAAGCGCCGTGCGGAGCTCAGGTCGGCCATCGGCTAACAAGCCATTTTTGCCCCTTTATGATACCCGAGCTGTACTGGCCTAACGGCTTGGTGCTGACACGGTTGAGCCAAAATGCTGGTACCATACCGTGGATAAGCAATTTGCACGGATTTGGGGGATGGCATGGCAACCATCGCGATCATAGGCGCACTCGAAAAAGAGGTTGCGCAGATTAAGGAAGAGCTGAGTGGCACGCATGAGTCGCAGGAGGCGGGCTTGACCGTTGTGAACGGTGGGCTTTCGGGTCTGACAGTAGTCGCCACGACGGCAGGCATGGGGACCGTGAACGCCGCTGCCGCAACGCAGCATCTCATCAGCAAATACGCCCCGCAGGCCGTTGTGTTTTCGGGCATTGCGGGCGGCCTAAACCCTAAACTCCATATTAACGACGTGGTTATAGGCAAGTGCCTGCGCTATCTGGATACCGATACGGCACTCATCGCCGAGTCCGCGCCGGGGCTCGAGGAGTTTGTCTCGACACCGGCGTTGGCTGATGTTGCCGCCGCCGTGCTTGCCGAGCATGGATTTGTGGATGCCTCGGCGGATGAGACTTCTGCGGAGAAGGACCCCAAGCAGTTCCTGTGTGGCACTATCGCCACGGGTGATCGCTTTGTTACGGGTGACGCCATGCGTAACGCTGCGATTGAGGCCACGCATGCCGATTGCGTCGAGATGGAGGGCGCGGCAATTGCGCACATCGCGGCCAAGAATGGTGTCGATTGCCTGGTACTGCGCGCTATCAGCGATAATTGTGACGAGGCATATGACGCGTTTTGCGAGCGCGAGTTCGATCTGGACGAGTACGCTCGCACCGCGAGCGGCATCACGCTTGACATCGTTCGTCGTATCGCCGCCGCGCAATAGCACGCCCGTTTTGTAAGAACCTACGACCAAGGAGTGTCCATGGCCGATTCAATTAACTACCAGCTTGCCAAGTTCGTCGCCAGCTACGGCAAGGTTTCGCAGATTCCCGAGTCAACCTGTCCCGAGGTGAGCTTCGTCGGCCGCTCCAACGTGGGCAAGTCCTCCATCATGAACAAACTCTTTGGCCGCAAGAACCTGGTCAAGGTTTCGAGCACGCCGGGCAAGACGAGCAACATCAACTTTTTTGAGGCCGACGACGTGCATTTTGTGGACCTGCCGGGCTACGGTTTCGCCCGTCGTTCCAAGGCCGAGCGCGACCGCTGGGCTGAGCTTATCGGCGACTTCTTCGACTCAGAGCGCAGCTTTAACCTGGTTGTGTCGCTGGTGGACATTCGCCACGACCCCAGTAAACTCGACCATGACATGATCGACTACCTGCAGGGCAACGAGTTCAACTTTATCGTCTGCCTCACCAAAGCCGACAAGCTCAGCCGCACCCAACAGGCCCGCCAGGCAGCAGCCATCAAAAAGCAGCTCAACGTCCCGGCTGAGAACGTAATCATCACAAGCTCCCAGACCGGCGTGGGCATCGGCGAACTCAAGCGCCGCATCGCCGAGGCCTGCCTTTAGTCAGGCCGCGGCCCCTCAAAAGCTCTTATCAATATCACCTCAGTGATAGTTATTGGTAAACTATCACTGAAGTGATATTTTTGGAGGTCGATATGGAGCTTTGGCACGGGTCGGACGTTGTTGTTGATCATCCATCGTTGGATAAATGCAGACAATTCAATGACTATGGGCGCGGGTTTTATTGCACACCGCATGAGGAAATGGCAATGGAGTGGGCATGTCGAACCGAGTCTGATGGCATTGCCAATCGATATGAGCTTGATTTAGATGGCCTTTCGGTCTTGGATTTAGAGTCTGGGGAGTTTTCAATCCTCAATTGGCTTGCGATTTTGGCCGACAACCGGGAGTTTAATGTCTCGACGCCGCTGGCACGCGAAGGACTTCGGTATTTGCTGGACAACTGCCTGATTGATATTTCTCCTTATGACGTCATTCGAGGCTATCGCGCTGACGATTCCTACTTTTCGTTTGCAAGACAGTTCGTTAACGGCATGATTTCGCTCAGGCAACTGCAGCGCATTATGTTTTTGGGGGATTTGGGCATTCAATATGCGCTTATGAGTGAGCGCGCGTTCTCGGCGATCAGGTTCCGCGATTGGAAGCAGGCCTCAGGAGCCGAGTTTTATCCCAAACGATTTGAGCGAGAACAGAACGCTCGACGAAAGTACCTGGATACGGTAAACGGATTTGACTCTGATGGTGTCGACATTAGGGATTTGATGGCAGGGAGGGTTGATTTAAATGATCCAAGAGTTAACGGATTGTGGGCCGAGTAGGACATACCCCGTCTATTACCTTGAGGACGCAATGAACAACCTCGGGGATTGCTTCGACTATGCCGTTAACGATTACGGAGCAGAAGGATCGGAAGTTGCTGAACTCTTTTGCCTGAGCGGGGTTGCTCGAGAGTTTGAGCGCGGCAATGCATGGGTAGTGTCGGGAAAATCGGGTGTTGAGCTGTTCGCGCTTATCGCCGAAAGGTCGGGCTATCAAAACGGGCCTATACCGGACTGCACCTATCGATTTGAGAAGACGCCGGAATATTGGGCGGGCTGGATGCTGGCATACCTGCAGTGGCGCCTAGGAGAGTCTTTCGAAGATCTGCTGCATGTCGTTCCGTTTGACGCGCTGCGCAACCTGTACTACCCCTGGCATGAAGCCTCAGAGGAACGTGTGGCGAGTCTTGTTTGCGATATGGCGAAGAAAACACCTCGTCAAACCAAGCTAGCACTAGCAAGAAAGAGGCTTAAGAAAACCCAACAAGACTTGGCATACGAATCGGGCGTATCACTCCGCTCAATCCAAATGTACGAACAGCGCCAACGAAACATCAACGAAGCCTCGGTAACAACCGTAAGAGCTATAGCAAAAGCCCTCCACTGCAATATCGAAGACCTCCTAGAACCAGTCTTCGAATACAAAGAAACCAGCGCAGCGTAAACCAAGCACGCAGCCGATGCCCGCCTCTAGGAAGTGCTCCAGCCTAGCAAGAGCCCCTATCAATAAAAAGCCAAACTATCGGCCCAGCGCCCCTTCAAAGCGTGGGTCCCTGTAGACATCCTCAGCAAGGTAGGCGCAGGGACGGTCGGGATGTTCCCTCAAAATCATTCCGCAGCGCGAAGGCCCCTTGTCCGTCGCTCCGTAGGAGCAGGACAAGGGGCCTTCATGCGCGAGGACGATTTTGAGGGAACATCCCGACCGTCCCGGACAGGTATATGAGGAGGATGTCTACAGGTACTCGATTTGAGCGCCCTCGGTGTCGCACGTGAGGATATGCGTATCACACTTAGGGAACTGCTCGCGCAGCTTGACCTGCAGGAACTTTGCCACGATGGTGTCGTCAGTCACGGCCATGAGGGTCGAGCCCGAACCGCTGATCCAGATGGTCTTGGCGCCGCCGTTAAGGCAGGTGTCGCGCACGGTGTTGTAGTCGGGAATCAGACGGCGACGATAGGGTTCCTGGATGCGGTCGTCATTGGCGGCGGCAATCAGGTCGAGGTCACCAGTCTCCAAGCCGCGCGTCATACCGGCGATGCGGCCCATCTGCCACACGGCGGTGGAGAGCGGAATCTCCTGCGGCACGACCTTGCGCGCCTCGCTCGTGTGTACCTCGTAGGGCGGAATCACGGTAATAAAACGCAGGCGATCGCTCACCTCGTAGCGCAGGCACTGGGGGAGCGAATCGGTCGGCGTAAAGGAGCAGACGGCGCCGCCCAGGATGGCGGGGGCGACGTTATCGGGATGGCCCTCGACTTCGGTGGCAATGCGAACCAGCTCGGCGCGGTCGACGGTGTGGCCTGTCAGTGCGGCGGCGGCCATAATGCCGGCGACGACGCAGGTGGAGCTGGAGCCCAGGCCGCGGGCGACGGGAACGTCAGTCTGAATGTCGATGGCAACGGGAAAAGCCGTCTCGCCCCATGCGGCCAGTGCATCGACAAAGCTGACGTAGACCAGGTTGTCCTCGTTTTGGAACTCTTCGGGGCAGCCCGTGATGGTGAGCTTATCGGCGCGCTCGAAGGTGAAGTGCGAGTAGAGGCTGACGGCCATGCCGAGGGTATCGTAGCCAATGCCTAAGTTTGCGCTGGTGGCGGGGACGGTGATTTTGATCATGGGAATCTCCTGGGCGGTCTGCCTGTTTAGTTCGCTGCTCGGGCAGTCCTGGCTCGCTCGGAAAGCACATTAAGTGCTTTCCGGCTCGTGCGGAACTCGCGACGAACTAAACAGGCAGACCCGCATGTCAGTTCGTCATCATCCCGGTGGGTATCTGATAAAAGAAAGTGCGCCGGCTTTCGCCGGCGCCTTATAAGGGGTTTTAGTTGGTAGCCATCTTTTTTGCTGCAGACTCTACGTAGTTGGCCATGTCGGCTACGTCGCAGACGTCTTCGAAGCGGACGGGCTTGGACTCGAGTTCGGCGAGCTGCGCCGGGGCGACCGCATTGGTGGCCTGCTCGAGTACGCGCATAGCCTCAAAGTCGTCCTCGGGAACGTCGAGGCCCAGGGCGTCGCAGCAGGCGCGCGGGAACTTGTAGGGGCTGGCGGTCGAAAGCAGCACACGGGCCTTGGCGCCCTCGGCGGGGGCGACCTTGTCAAAGACGTGATAGCCGCAAGCGGTGTGCGGGTCGATCACGTAGCCGTTCGCGTCCCAGCAGCTCTTGATGGCAGCGCGGACCTCGTCCTCGCTTGCCCAACCGCAGCCAAAGACGCTCTGAATCTTTGCCAGCAGGTCGGCGGGAACCTCGTAGCGACCGGTCTGTGCCAGCTGCTCCATAAGGCCGGCAACGAGCTCGCAGTCGCCATCGGACAGGAAGTAGAGCATGCGCTCCAGGTTAGAGCTGATGAGGATGTCCATCGAAGGCGAGATGGTCGTGAAGAACGGGCGGTTGCGGTCGTAGACGCCGGTGGTCAGGAAGTCAGCCAGCACGTTGTTCTTGTCGCTCGCGGCGATGAGCTTGGCGACGGGCAGACCCATGCGCTTGGCATAGTAACCGGCCAGGATATCGCCAAAGTTGCCGGTCGGTACGCAGAACTCCACGGCGTCGCCGGCCTCGATGGCGCCGGCGCGCAACAGCTGCGCATAAGCGGCAAAGTAGTAGACGACCTGCGGTACCAGACGGCCGACGTTGATGGAGTTGGCACTCGAAAGCACCGTGCCAGCGGCCTCCAGACGCTCGGCAAGCTCCTTATCGGCAAAGATGCGCTTGACGGCGCTCTGGGCGTCGTCAAAGTTGCCGCGGATGCCGCAGACGGCGACGTTGTCGCCCTCCTGAGTGGACATCTGCAGATTCTGCACGCGGCTGACTTTGCCCTCGGGATAAAAGACGGTGATGCCCGTGCCCGGGGCGTCGGCAAAGCCGGCGAGTGCTGCCTTGCCCGTGTCGCCCGACGTGGCGGTGACGATCATGATGCGCTCGGCGCCGCCGTCCTGGGCGGAGGTGCGGGCCATCAGGCGGGGGAGCATCTGTAGGGCGACGTCCTTAAAGGCGCTCGTGGGGCCGCCAAAGAGCTCCATCACATAGGTTTGAGGGACGTCGGTGCCCGGTGCTGCGTCGAGCTTGACGAGCGGCGTGACCTCTTCACTCGCGAACGTGCCGCGGTATGCCTCGTCGACACACGCCGAAATTTCTTCGTCCGTGTAATCGTTCAGTAACATTCCCAACACATTTTGAGCGATTTCAAAGTACGATTTATCTGCAAGCGAGCTGATATCGACCTGCTGGGTGCCAAGCTCGTCCGAGACAAACAAACCCCCGTCGGGAGCGATGCCGGTGCGGATTGCCACCTTACTTGAGCATGATAAAGTGCGTCCTCGTGTACTATGATAAGTTCCCATATAACAGTGCTCCTCGGATACCTTGGTCCCAATCGGTGAACCCATGGTATCAGAGCGCGCAAAACAGGTTTGCAGAGGCTTTTAGAAAGGTAACCTCCACGCCATGATAAAAATTGCCAAGTTTGGCGGCTCGTCGGTCGCCGACGCCGAACACTTCAAGAAGATCAAGGCCATCGTCGATGCCGATTCGGCTCGCCGTTTTGTGGTGGTTTCCGCCTGCGGTCGCCGCTTTAAGGGCGACACCAAGGTGACCGACCTGCTCTACTTGGTTAACGCGCACGTTAAATATCACGTGTCGTGTGAGGAGCTGCTCGAGGACATTGGCCAGCGCTATTTTGATATCGCTGACGAGCTGGAGCTCACCTATCCCATCCGCGAAGAGTTTGCGGCCTTTGCCGAGCGTGCTCGCTCCGGTGGCTACTCTACTGAGGAGCTCGTAAGCCGCGGCGAGTACTTCACCGCTCGCCTGATGGCCGAGTACCTGGGTCTGCCGTTCCTGGACGCCGCGACGGTTGTGGCGTTCCATCACGACGGTACGCTCAGCATGAACCGCACCTCCGAGCTGGTGCAGGAGTACGGCCAGCAGGGCGGCTTTGTTATGCCCGGTTTCTACGGCGCGACGCGTGAGGGCCAGATCAAGCTGCTTGATCGTGGCGGTGGCGATATTTCGGGCTCGATTCTGGCCAAGTGCCTTGGCGCCGATCTGTACGAGAACTGGACCGACGTTTCGGGCTTCTATTCTGCCGATCCGCGTATTGTTCCCGAGGCTCAGCCCATTGCGCGCGTTACCTACGAGGAGCTGCGCGAGCTTTCGTACATGGGCGCAAGCGTCCTACACGAGGAGGCCGTGTTCCCCGTGCGCGAGGCAGGCATTCCGCTGGTCATCAAGAACACCAATGCGCCGCAGGACCCCGGCACCATCATTAGCGAGACGGCTGACGAGGGCGAGGCGGAGCCCATCATTACCGGCGTGACCGGCAAACGCGGCTTTGTCGCCATCAATGTGGCCCGCGACCGCACCAAGCCCCGTGTCGGCTTTATGCGCCGCGCGCTTTCGGTCTTCGAGCGCTATGACGTTTCCGTTGAGCACATGCCCACCGGTGTCGACCGCTTTGGCGCCGTGGTGCAGGAGCAGGACGTTCACGATTCGCTGTACTCGCTTGTGAGCGACATTCAGCAGGAGGTCGAGCCGCTCGAGATCGAGGTTGTCGAGGGCTTGGCGCTCATCGCTACCGTCGGTCGTAACCTGCGCGGCCGCGCGGGTATCTCGGGCCACCTGTTTGGCATGCTTGGCCAGGCCGGCGTGAGCGTGCGCATGATTTCGCAGAGCTGCGACGAGATCAACATCATTATCGGTGTTGAGGAGAAAGACTTCGACCTGGCGATTCAGACCATTTACCGTGCCTTCTCCGACGAGAACGGCATTGTGAAGGTCTCCGACTTGGAGGCTCCCACGCCGATCGATCCCACCCTGGCTGCGCTCAAAAAGTAGCGACTGCTCGGTAGATTTTTTGGGTCATGTCTCAAAAATCTACGGCGGGGCGTTTCGTTTCGGTTTCGTTTCGACGGGGCGGGTTTCGTGCCCGCCTCGTTCTTGTATACACTGGCAACAATAATCGGCCTGCTCGGCGTGCGGGCAAAAGCCATAACCTTTAAAGGGGGAAGCATGAAACAGTACACGGTTGCTATTTTGGGCGCGACGGGAGCCGTGGGCACCCAGATGCTCGAGTGCCTCAACGAGCAGGAGTTCCCGGTTGGCAAGCTCAAGCTGCTGGCGAGCGCGTGTTCTGCGGGCAAGACCGTCGAGTTCCGCGGCGAGCAGATCGTGATCGAAGAGGCTTGTCCCGAGGCCTTTGAGGGCTGTGACATTGTGCTTGGAGCCGCCGGCGACGACATCGCGAAGGAGCTACTGCCCGAGGCCGTCAAGCGCGGCGCCGTCGTGGTCGACAACAGCCACGCCTTCCGTATGGATCCCGAGGTGCCGCTGGTCGTGCCCGAGATCAATGCCGACGATATCAAGTGGCATCACGGCCTTATCGCCAACCCCAACTGCGCGACCATCATCGGCCTGGTTCCCACGTGGCCGCTGCACCAGCTCGCTGGCGTGAAGCGCATGATCGTCTCGACGTATCAGGCGGCTTCGGGTGCCGGCGCTCCCGGTATGGCCGAGCTCGAGGCCCAGCTGGCCGCCCTGGGCCGTGGCGAGGAGATTCCCGAGCCGCGCGCATTTGCCGCCCAGCTCGCGAGCAACCTGATTCCGCAGATTGGCGGCGTCAAGGAGGAGGGCTTTACCTCCGAGGAGATGAAGTTGCAAAACGAGGGCCGCAAGATCATGCACCTGCCCGAGCTGCGCGTGAACTGCACCTGCGTGCGCGTGCCTGTGCTGCGCTCGCACTCCGAGAGCATTACGCTTGAGTTTGAGCGCGACATTACGGTTGACGAGGCCCGTGCTGCGCTGGCTGCCGCTCCCGGCGTCAAGCTGGTTGACGATATGGCTGCCGAGGATGCGCACGACCGTTTCCCCATGCCGATGGATACGTCCGACCAGGACCTGATCTGGGTCGGCCGCGTGCGTCGCGACATCTCGAACCCTGAGGCCGCGCGTGGCATCACCTTCTGGTGCTGCGGCGACCAAATCCGTAAGGGCGCGGCAACCAACGCCGTCCAGATCGCTAAGCTGCTCTGCGAGTAGTGTGACCTGTCCGGCGGGGGCCGGGCTTGGTTTTCAGAACGTCCTCGACCATGTGTGGCGCCTTGTCCTGCTCCTTCGGAGCCGCGGACAAGGCGCCACACTGGTCTGCGGAGTGTTCTGAAAACTAAGCCGGCCTCCGCCTGAGGTGACGCTGCTGCAAGCGGTCTGCGATGGGGCCGTTGTTGGTTGGGGCCGCTGGGCTGATGTGGGGCGCGTGGTTGTTGCGGGCCCTGGTCCCGGCGGCGGCCTCGGCGCTTTGCGCCTGCCGCCTTGGGGGGACTGTGGGGCGCGGCCGGCAGCTGCGGCGCGTTGCGCTTGCTGCCTTGGGCAACTTTGGGGTCGATTGAGGTTGTCTGCACAATTCGCGGTATTATGTTTGCGGAGTTTTGAAAGGAGCCGCTGGTGGTCACGACGACGTTTGCTTCGCCTTTGGGCGAAATCCTGCTTGCCGCTGATGGCCGCGGTTTGACGGGGCTTTGGTTTGAGGGGCAGGAGCACTTTGGCTCCACGCTTCTGAAAGAAGATCCCGAACATGTTGAAGGTGCCGATGCGGTTTCTGGTACCGGTGGGATGTCTTCGGTGAGTCCGGCAAATGGCGCGGCTTCTTCGGTGCTTGAGCGTTCTTGGGCTTGGTTGAATACTTATTTTGCGGGGCAGGAGCCTCGGTTTACGCCGCCGTTGCATATGATTGGCACGGCGTTTCAGCGTGAAGTTTGGTACGAGCTGCTTTCTATTCCGCGTGGCGAGGTCGCTACGTATGGTGAGATCTCCCAGCGTGTTGCGGCTCGACATCGTGTACCGGGAAACGAGGCGCCCGTTGTGTCTCCCCGTGCCGTGGGGGCCGCGGTCGCTCGCAATCCTGTTTCGATTATCGTGCCGTGCCATCGCGTGGTGGCGGCCGACGGATCGCTCAACGGATATGCCGGCGGGCTTGATCGCAAGGAGTGGCTGCTGCGGCTTGAGGGCGCGTACGAGGAGTAACGCTCGAACACTTTGCATAACTAGGACGCCGCGAAAGGACGAGTCGCTGTCTTTTCGCGGCTGGCATGCGTCCAGGCGCTCGGCGTCTGCGCCTTAAGTTTGGCTAAGCCATATCCTGCGTATTTGAAAACGCGCAGGTTGAGCAGCTAAGGCTGCGCTAAGGAGGCTGACGGTGCGCTATCATCGGCAGTATCGAAACTTGTATAGCCGTGCGCCAAAGGAGCAACCATGAAACTGATGCTTGCCGAGGACGAACCCGGCCTCTCCCGCGCCCTTACCGCGATTCTTCAACATAGCGACTACGAGGTCGACACCGCGCTCGACGGTCTGACGGCGCTCGAATATCTGCTCGCCAACGACTATGACGCCGCAATCCTGGACATCATGATGCCCGGCATGGATGGAATTGAGGTGCTCAAGCGCACACGTGCCGCCGGTAAGCGACTGCCCATCATCATGCTCACGGCAAAAAGCGAGGTGTCCGATAAGGTCGAGGGCCTGGATGCCGGTGCCAACGATTATCTGACCAAGCCGTTTGCCGCCAAGGAACTGCTCGCTCGCATTCGTGCCATGACGCGTGCCGCGACGGCAATTGACGCCACGACGCTCAGTGTGGGCAATATGCGCCTCGACACGGCATCGTGCACGCTTGTGGGTCCCTTGGGCGAGGAGCACCTGGCCAATCGTGAGTTTCAGCTTATGGAGCTCTTTATGCGCAACGCCGGCACGCGTATGCCCACCGAACGTCTGATGCTCGAGGTTTGGGGTGAGGATGCGCCCGAAGGCGCCAACGTAGTGTGGGTCTATATCTCGTACCTGCGCAAAAAGCTGACGGCGCTGGGTGCCAACGTGGCCATCCGCGCATCGCGCAATCAGGGATATTCGCTTGAGGTTGTCGAGGAGGGCGAATAAGCGTGAGCGCGAGCGCGTGGTGGAAGCGCATGGCGACAAAGCTCGGCATGGGAGCGGACTCGGGTAATCCGGGGCGCGTCGATGCTGCCAGTGCAATGGGACGTCGTCTGCGTCGCAAGTTCATCCTGGTTGCCATGGGTGCCGTGACCGTCGTGCTTACGCTCATCATTGCCGGCATCAACGTCGTCAACTACTCGCATATCTGCAAGATGGCCGATGCTCGCCTGGACTATATCTTGGCGGGCAAGAACGGCATTGATTGGACGGATGAGCCTAAGACCGACCCCGGCCAGGATGTGGGCGCCGGTAAGACCGCTGCCGGTGACAGGGGGGTCATGCGCACCGGGCACTTCGAAGGTATGACGGCGGAGTCTCCCTTCGACACGCGCTACTTTACGGTGTCGATTGCCGGTGGGCAGGTGACCGATGTCAACACGGCCCGCATTGCCGCGGTGGGTGCCAAGCGTGCTGCACGCATCGCTGCAGGACTATATTCCAAGGGTTGGACCTCGGGTTTTTCTGGCAATTATCGCTATACGACTGACGTTCAAGACGATGAGACCACCTATGTGTTCGTGGACTGCTCGCGCGAGCTTGCAAGCTTTCATTCGTTTTTGAGCGCGAGCGTGGCGATCAGTTGCATTGGCTGGCTGGCGGTGCTGGCAATTGTGGCGGGTGCCTCGGGCGCGGTGATTCGACCGATGGTCGAGAGCTACAGCAAGCAAAAGCGCTTTATTACCGATGCGAGCCACGAGATCAAGACGCCGCTGGCTGTAATTGACGCCGCCAATGAGGTGCAAGAGATCGAGAGCGGCGAGAGTGAGTGGACGCAGAGCATTCACGAGCAGGTCGCGCGGCTGACGGCGCTCACGGAGCGTCTGGTGTTTTTGGCTCGCATGGACGAGGGTTCGGCGGGCTTTACCATGATATCGATCGATCTTTCGGAGGCAGTGGACAAGGCGGCGTCGCCGTTTGAGTCGGTGGCGGTTTCGCGTGGCAAGCGTCTGTCGACGTCGATTGCGAGTGGCGTGCGGGCCCATGCCGATGCTGCAGCGGTGGCGCAGGTGGTTGAGCTGCTGCTGGATAACGCCACGCGCTATGCGAGTGAGGGCAGTGTAATTGAGTTGAGTCTGCGTGCCGTCTCACGCGGTGCAGGCAAAGGTTCGGCCGAGCTTGTCGTTTCGAACGCCGTGGACGAGCTGCCCGAAGGCGACCTAGATCGATTGTTCGACCGCTTCTATCGTGCGGACGTGTCGCGCAGCTCCAAGACGGGCGGCTCGGGCGTGGGCCTATCCGTGGTGCGTGCCATCGCCGAAGCCCATGGTGGGAGCGCTTCTGTCTGCGGCCACGGCAACCAGATCACCTTCACCGTCCGCCTCTAAAACCTGCCAAAATGAACCTGTCCCTTTTTGGTCGGTGCGAAATGGGTAATACTAAAGAGTTATCCGACCAGATGGGAATTAATCGATGGCCTATATCGAATTCAAAGACGTCATCAAGGCATACGGCGAGGGCGACGCCCGCATTCACGCACTCGACGGCGCGAGTTTTACGGTCGAGCGCGGCGAGCTCGCCATCATTTTGGGTGCTTCAGGCGCCGGTAAAACGACGGCGCTCAACATCTTGGGCGGCATGGACACGGCAACTTCCGGCACCGTGACGGTGGACGGGCGCGACGTGAGCTCCGCTAACGAGGCGCAGCTCGTGGAATACCGCCGCGCCGACGTCGGCTTTGTCTTCCAGTTCTACAATCTGGTCCCCAACCTGACGGCCCTCGAAAACGTTGAGCTCGCAGCTCAGATTTGCCCCGATTCGCTCGATGCCGAACAGACGCTTCGCCAGGTTGGCCTGGGCGAGCGCCTGGGCAACTTTCCGGCACAGCTTTCGGGCGGCGAGCAGCAGCGCGTGTCCATCGCCCGCGCACTGGCAAAGAACCCCAAGCTGCTTCTGTGCGACGAGCCCACGGGCGCGCTCGACTATAAAACCGGCAAGCAGATCTTGCAGCTGCTGCAGGATACCTGCCGCAAGCAGGGCATTACGGTCATCATCATCACGCACAACTCCGCGCTCGCGCCCATGGCCGATCGCCTGATTCGCTTTAAGAGCGGCCGCGTGGAGAGCGAGACGGTCCAGCAAAATCCCGTGCCTATTGAGACGATCGAGTGGTAGCGCCCATGGATCAGGACCGCCAAAACAGCCAACGCCGCGACGCGCAGAACACGGAGCGCGAGCAGGATTTTACGACCTACCGCACTGCCCAAAGCTCAAACGATATGGTGCCGACGGTGTTTCGCCGCGGTGTCTACCGCACGATTCGCGGCAGCCTCAAACGCTTCTTGTCTATCGTCGTGATCACCGCGCTCGGCGTGAGCGTGATGTGCGGCCTTAAGGCGGGTTGCGAGGACCTGTGCGATTCGGTTGACGCCTACTTCGACCAGCAAAATGTCTATGACATTAACGTGCAGTCGACCTATGGCCTGACTGACGATGATCTCGACGCCATCCAAGAGGTCGATGGCGTCGAAACGGCCGAGGGCATCTACACCGAGACCGCCTACACCGCCGTGGGCACAACGCGCGAGCGCGTGGTCGTGCAAAGTCTCTCCAAGGAGAATATCGATCAGCCAGTGCTCGTGAACGGCGATTTGCCCGAGAGCGCCGATGAGGTCGCGGTGACTTCGAAGTTCCTGAAGGCTTCGGGCAAAAAGCTCGGCGATACGGTGAGCTTTGCTGCCAACGATGCGAGCTCGTCGAACCAAAGCGCCAAGGATCAGTTTGCCGATGGCGATTACACCATCACGGCCGAGGTTCTCGATCCCACTGATGTGAGCTCCGACTCGACGGTCAACGCCTTCCGTGCCGCCTCGGCGGCGGACTATAAGTTCTATGTGAGCGAGGACGCCGCGACATCTTCTTCCTACTCCGCGGTCCACGTGGTCGTCGAGGGAGCCAAGGATCTCAACTCATATTCGGATGCCTACGCGGCAAAGATCAATGAGGTCAAGGGCAATATAGAGAAGATCCGCGAGGAGCGTGAGAAGGCGCGCGCTCAGGAGCTGACGGTCGACACGCCGACAAGCTTGGATGCGGCCGAGCGTCAGGCCGCCATGCTCTTTGGGATCGAGCAGGACAACATCAATCGCATGGCCGAGGGCAGCGACGAGCGTGCGCAGGCGCAAGCCGACCTGGACCAGCGCCGTGCCGCCGCCGACCAACAGTTTGCCGACGCCCGCGCCGAGCTTTCCGATCTGGGAGAATGCACCTGGTACATCCAGGACCGCGGCAATATCGCAAGCTACTCGAGCGTGGAGAGCGATAGCTCGTCAATTGAAGCCATCGCCACGGTGTTCCCGTTCATCTTCTTTATCGTCGCCGTGCTCATCAGCCTTACCACCGCCACGCGTATGGTCGAGGAGGAGCGCACGCTCATCGGCCTGTATAAGGCGCTCGGCTATTCGCGCGGACGCATCCTGTCCAAATACGTGGACTATGCGCTGTGGGCTTGTCTGATCGGCGGCGTGCTCGGCAACATCATCGGATTTGTGGGCCTGCCGCTGTTCTTGTTTACGGTGTTCGACGACATGTACTCGCTGCCCCAGATGTTGCTTTCGTACGACATCGTGTCCTCGATCGTCTCGGTGGCGCTGTTTGCCGTGGGCGTGGTGGGCGCCACGATTATCGCCTGCCGCCACGAGATGGCCGAGACTCCGGCCTCGCTCATGCGCCCCAAGGCCCCGCGCGCCGGCTCGCGCATCTTGCTCGAGCGCATCGGCTTTATCTGGCGCCGCATGGGCTTTTTGAACAAGGTCGCTGCACGCAACCTATTTCGTTACAAAAAGCGCGCCTTTATGACCATCTTTGGCATCGCGGGCTGTACGGCGCTTGTGATTTGCGGCATGGGCATCCGCGATACGTCGGTGGCGCTTTCGCCCAAGCAGTACGGGCATATCACGCGCTATGACCTGCTGGCGGTTGCCAATCCCGACGATTTTTCGCAGACGTGCGCGGCATTGGATGAGCGAAGCGCAGCCAAGGATTCCGACGTGACCGTGACTTCGACGCTGCCGATTATGACCGACAACGTCACCTTTACATTTGGCGGCAAGAGCGAGACCGTGCAGCTGATCGTGGTGCCCGATGACCGCACGAGTGACTTGGGCGATTACGTGCGTCTGGAGGATGAGTCCAAAGAACCGCTGCCTTTGCGTGACGGAGACGTGTATCTGAGCAAAAGTTCACAGCTGGTGCTGGGGATTCAGTCGGGCGATACGGCTCACGTCCAGGATTCGTCGCTCAATGTTGCCAAGGTCAAAGTCAGCGACATTTCGCTCAACTATCTGGGCAACACGCTTTATATGACGCAGAGCACCTATGAGCGCACGTTCGGTCGAAGCGCGCGCCTTAACGGCGTCTTTGTGCTGCTTAAGGGTTCGTCGGCCAACCAGATTGCGTTTAGCAAGAATCTTAAGAGTGACGGTTGGCTTACGATTTCGAGTACGGCCGAGCATTGGGAAAACTATGAGGCGAACTTTACGATTATCAATTCTGTCGTGGTGCTCGTGACCTTTATGGCGGCGTGCCTGTCGTTTGTGGTGGTGTTTACGCTCTCCAACACCAACATCTCCGAGCGCGAACGCGAGTTGGCGACCATCAAGGTGCTGGGCTTCCGTCGCGGCGAGGTGCACCATTACGTCAACAAGGAGACGTTGATCCTCACGGCGATTGGCGCCGCACTGGGCGTACCGCTAGGCGGCTTGCTGGCCGAGAGCTTTACCTACATTTTGCAGATGCCGTCGCTGTATTTTGATGTTGAGGTCGAGCCGCTAAGCTACGTGCTCGCCGTGGTGCTTTCCTTTGGCTTTACGTTTATCGTCAACCTTGCCACCAATCGAACGCTCAACAAGATCGACATGGTCGGCGCCCTCAAGAGCGCCGAGTAGCCTGCCAAAAAGGACAGGTTTATTTTGGCAGGTTTTATCTGGGCAAATGCCGGGCACCTACGGGCGACCCGGCGTTTGTTGCTTTGATATGCTTTGCTATCTTCTGCTCGCAGGGGTGGATGAGAGACTCTCTTTAGCCTTCGAGATTGGGCTTGAATGGGCCGTATGCCACAAAACGGGCCTATCTACTACGTTTGCTGCCACACCCTCGACCATGACAAAGATTATGAAATTAAAACCGCAGGTAGAAGGGCTGTCGAATTTCGAAAAAGGCGGTCATGGTTGGCCCCGTTGAGTTAAACGTAGTAGATGGCCCCTTTTCGTGGCGGACCATCAAACGAACGCCGACGCTTGTGCTGTAGCCGCCCCGATCATTCGTAAGTTGCGGTGGAATAGTTCCTAGATTCAGCTATTTGAGCCCAAACAGGAACTATTCCACCGCAATTTACTATCAGACCAGGCACCCGCAGCAAGAAGATGAATAGCCTCGGCGAGTATGTAAACGCAGGGCCCTCCGACCCCGCCCGACGATTTCGATTGGCGACCTTTGACGGAGTCAAGGGAGGAGCCAAATCGAAATACGTCGGGCGGGGTCGGAGGGCCCGATGGGATGGATTTCGGCCGAGGCTATTCGTCGCCGAAGCTGATGCCCAACGCCTTGGCCTCGCGCACCAGATCGCTCTGGGGATCGACATACTTGAGCTTGCCGGCGACATCCTCGAGCGGCATGTGGCACATCTTGCCATCACGCAGGGCAATCATGTAGCCAAACTCGCCGCGTAGGCAGCCGAGTACCGCCTCGACGCCGCACTGGGTCGCAAAGATGCGGTCCTGGGCGTCGGGCTGACCGCCGCGCTGCGTGTGGCCGGGGATGGCGACGCGGGTCTCGCGACCGGTCTTGGCCTCGATCTCCTTGGCGATGTCGTAGACAATCGACGGGCTCGTGCGCTCGGCGAGCTTCTTCTTGTACTCCTTCTTGGACAGTGCCGCGTCCTCCTTGGAGATAGCGCCCTCGGCGACGGCTACGATCGTAAAGCGGCTGCCGGTCTCCATGCGATGCTCGATGGTCTTGATGACGTTGTCCATGTCGTAGGGGATCTCGGGAATTAGGATGACGTCTGCGCCGCCCGCGACGCCGGCATACAGCGGGATCCAGCCAACCTTGTGGCCCATAATCTCGATAACGAACACGCGCCCATGGCTCGAAGCGGTGGTGTGGATGTCGTCGATGCACTTGGTGGCGACGTCGATGGCACTCGTAAAGCCAAACGTCAACTCGGTGCCCCAGGTGTCGTTATCGATGGTCTTGGGCAGGGCGATAACGTTGAGGCCTTCTTCGCGCAGGCGGTTGGCGGTCTTGGTGGAGCCGTTGCCGCCCAGCATAAACAGACAGTCGAGCTGCAGCTTATGATAGGTGTGGACCATCGCGGGCACCTTCTCGACGCCATCGGCCTCGGGAATGTCCAAGCGCTTGAACGGCGTGCGGCTCGTGCCCAGAATAGTGCCGCCACGGGTAAGGATGCCGCTAAAATCGGCGGGCGTCATGACGTGGAACCTGCTGTAGATAAGGCCCTGGTAGCCGTCCTCAAAACCATAGATCTCGATAGGTTCTTCGCTATTGGTCATAAGCGTTTTGACGATGCCGCGCATGGTGGCGTTGAGCGCCTGGCAGTCGCCGCCACTGGTAAGAAGACCGATCCTAAGCATGATGAATCCTTCCGGGCAAGTTATAACATGCGCATAAGTTTACCCCCGCACACTGTTGATACGGAGGTAAAACGTGTTAGCTCAAGCGTATAGAAATGTAAGCAATGTTAGAAATTCGCAAGCCGGTGGGCAACGCGGAATTAAGCACGGAATGAAGAGTGTGGCGCTGGCGTGGCGGGGTATGCTGGAGGGGACCATCAACCCAGCGAAAGGGGAGAGCATGACGGATCAGGAAACGCCCGAGCGCGCGCATGTGACGGCCGATGATATCGAGGCCGCCAACGACCTTATCGACTTTATCGAGGCATGCCCCAGCATGTTCCATACGGCGGCAACCATTATGGCCGAGCTCGACGAGGCGGGTTTCACCTATCTGCCCGAGAATGCGGCGTGGGACATCGAGCCGGGCGGGCGTTATTACACGCAGCGCAATACCTCGAGCGTCATCGCCTTTAAGGTGGGCGAGGACCTGGCCGCGACGTGGGGCGAGGACGGCGTTGCGGGTGACTATCATTTTCAGCTCACGGCGTCGCACAGCGATTCGCCGACATTTAAGGTCAAGGCTGTGCCCGAACTCGACGGCGCGGGCGAGACGCTGCGCCTGAACACCGAGGCCTACGGCGGCATGATTGACTACACCTGGTTCGACCGTCCGCTGGCACTCGCGGGCCGCGTGCTGGTGCGCGAGGGCGACCGTATCGAGAGCCGCCTGCTTGCCACCGAGCGCGAGGTCGCTATCATTCCGAGTCTTGCCATCCACATGAACCGCGGCGTTAACGAGGGCTTTGCTCCCAACCGAGCCGTTGACCTGTGCCCGCTCATTAGCGCCGGCGAACTCAAGCAGGGAGATTTTGATGCCCTGATTGCCGATGAGCTGGACGTCGAGCCCGAGCAGATTCTGGGCCGCGATCTGTTCCTGGTCAATCGTCAGGATGCGCGCATTTGGGGCTGGGCCGACGAGTTTATCTCGACGCCCAAGCTTGACGACCTGGCTTGCGCCTATACCTCGCTACAGGCATTTTTGGGCGCTGAGAACGCGCACGACGTCTCGGTCTTCTGCTGCTTCGATAACGAGGAGGTTGGCTCCGAGACCAAGCAGGGTGCCATGTCGACGTTCTTGGCCGACGCGCTGCGCCGCATTAACGGCTCGCTGGGCTTCGATGACGAGTCGTATCATCGCGCGCTTGCCGCCTCGATGCTCGTGAGCTGCGACAACGCGCATGCCGTGCACCCCAACCACGCCGAGAAGTGCGATGCTCGCAATCAGGTTGTGCTCAACGGCGGCATCGTCATCAAGGAAGCCGCCAACCAGCACTACTGCACCGATGCCTTTAGCCGCGCGGTGTTCCAGGCCATCTGCGATGACGCCGACGTGCCCACGCAGGCCTTCGCCAACAAGAGCGACATGGCCGGCGGCTCCACGCTCGGCAATCTGTCCAATATGCAGGCGAGCATGCATGCCGTGGACGTGGGCCTGCCGCAGCTTGCCATGCACTCGAGCTACGAGACCGGCGGCGTGCGCGACGTGATGTACGCCATCCGCGCCCTCACGGCCTTCTACGAGCGAAACCTAACCATCAACGGCGCCGAAAGCGTAGAGCTCTAATACCTGCCAAAAAGGGACAGGTTTACTTTGACAGGTTTTATCTGGGCAAATGCCACAACGCCAACGGCAAGACGGAACTGCTAAGGCTTGCAGATAAAGCTGGCGCCAGCGAAACGCCGCAGGTAGAGCAAAAGTCAGCGAGAGCCCGCCGTCTGAGCCAAGGTGCCGTGAAATGAAAAGGCGCTGACCTTCTGGTCGCGCCTTTGAAATTGAACGGCAGATTGGCCAAACGGTGGGCTCGCAGCGTCGAGGGGTTCCGGCGTTTGGAAAACGCCGGAACAATTAGTGTTCGATCCAGCAGCGAAGCGTCTCGCCTGCCTGCAGGTGACGCAGATTCTCCGCGGCGATGTCGACCACGTTATTGAGCGTGGCGGCTAGGTGGAACCAGCCGGAGACGTGCGGCGTGATGAGCATGTTGGGTGCATCCCACAGCGGGCTTGCGGCGGGCAGCGGCTCGGGGTCGGTGACGTCGACCGCGGCGCCGGCGAGATGACCCGACTCCAGGGCGGTTACCAAGTCGTCGGTGACCACAAGATCGCCGCGGCCGCCGTTGGCAAAGAAGGCACCCGGCTTCATCGTGGCAAAGAACTCGGCATTTGCAATGCCGCGGGTCTTGGGCGTGCTGGGCATAAAGGATGCGACGATGTCGGCCTCGGCCAGGCGCTCAGGTAGGGCGTCCATGCCATCCATATCCTCAAACACAATGGGGTAGACGAGCGGATGGCGCTTGATGCCGCGGACGTGTGCGCCCATGTTGCGGCAGAGCGTGGCAAAGTGGCCGCCGATATCGCCCGCGCCCAGCACCAGCACGTTGGCGTTTTTGAGCGAGGTAACCGGCCCCAAATCCTCCCAGCGATGTTCGCGCTGCAAATCGTGATACCCGGGCAGGCGCTTCATCATGGAAAGGACCATGGCAAACATATGCTCGCTCACGGCCTGACCGTAAGCGCCGATTGAGCAAGACAGCTTGGCTTCAGCCGGCACGGTGCCGGCGGCAAGGTAGTCGTCATAGCCGGCGGTCTGCAGTTGCAGCAGCTGGAGGTGCTCGCACGCGGTAAGCAGGGCAGGGTCTATGTTGCCCAAGATCACGTCGGCGTTGGCGACCTGCTCACGTGTGATGGCGTCGGCGCTCGTGTAGATAAAGTCCTCGCCCGGAGCACTCGACTCAAGAATTGCGCGATGGCGGTCATTGACGGGCAGCAAAACCAGGATGTTCACAAGCAGTCCTCTCCGCTCGACCTGCCAAAAAGGGACAGGTTTATTTTGGCAGGTTTTATCAGGCAAAACGCTCAAAAAAACGCCGGATGCAAGACGAGCGTGCCCGTCAGCATCCGGCGCATCTACAGCTACCAACTCAGCAGCTCGTAGCCGTCCTCGGTCACCACGAGCTGTACCTCGCACTGGGCCGAATCGCTGCCGTCCTTGGTGCGCACGCACCAACCGTCACCCTTGCTGATCTTGATGTCGGGCGCTCCGGCGTTGACCATGGGCTCGATGGTAAAGACCATGCCCGGGGCCATGATAGTGTCCACATCGGGTGCCTCGGTGGTAAAGCCCACAAACGGGTCCTCGTGGAACTCCTTGCCAATGCCGTGTCCGCCGTACTCGCGCACCACGCTAAAGCCGGCGTCCTCGACCGTCTTTTGCACGGCCTCGGCCATAACGGACAACGGCAGCCATGGCTTGACGGCTGCCAGACCCGCCTCCACGCTGGCGCGGGTGACGTCGACCAGGCGCTGGCGCTCGGCAGAGACCTCGCCGATGCAGAACATGCGGCTCGAATCACTAAAGTAGCCGTCCAAAATCGTGGAGCAGTCGACGTTGATGATGTCGCCCTCGTGCAGCACGTCCGTATCGCAGGGAATGCCGTGGCAGACCACGTCGTTGATCGAGGTGCACACGCTTTTGGGATAGCCCTCGTAGTTGAGGTCGGCCGGCGTGCCACCGTGCTCGACGGTGTAGTCGTAGATCATCTGGTCGATCTGGTTGGTGGTCATGCCCGCGGCGATGTGCTCGCCCACGTAGTCGAGCACGCCCACGTTGATGGCGGCCGAGCGCTTGATGCCCTCGATGTCGGCAGGCGTCTTGTAGAGCGTGCGAGGCAGAACCTCCCAGCCCTCTTCCCACAAGCGCTCGAGGCGCTCGTCGAAGGCACTGTGGCATTTCTTATATTTTTTGCCGCTGCCGCACCAGCAAGCGTCGTTGCGGCCGGGCACGGGTCCTTTGTCATACATGGCTAACTTCCTTTCATCCGCAGCTAGTATAGCCCACCCACGCGTCCATAAAAGTTGCGGTGATATAGTTCCGATTTAAGCGGTTTAACAGCATAAATAGGAACTATATCACCGCAACTGATGGAGCGGGATGGCGGGCACTAACTGCTGCGTGGTTTTGCTAGTAGCTCACCTGGCAGGGGATGCCGAGGGCGCGCACGCGCGCGGCAATGGCGTCGAGCACCTCGGGCGCCGCTTTGGCAAGGCCGGCGATTGGTGTCTCGCGCGCCACCGTGTAGATGGTCGCCTCCTGCGGGCGAATGCGCTCAAGCGCCGCGAGCCAGGGGGCAACGTACTCCTCGCCGGTGTTATCGATGAGCTTGCCCTGATACTCGCCGGTCAAAAAGATCGTCTGGATAATGACATGACCGTTAAAGCTCGCGAACGTCTCGATCTGGTGCTCCACATCGTAGGGACCAACGGGCTGGTCGAGCAGCTGGATAAATGCCGGGTCGACGGTATCGAGCTTGAGGATGTTGTCGTCGACCATCACGAGCGCATCGTGTACCTGGGGACGGTCGGCACGCGTGCCGTTGGAAAGCACGGCAATCTTGGTGTTTGGGGCCAGCTGATCGCGAAGCGCGACAGCGCCGGCGATGGCCTGCGGAAACTCCGGTGCGGCGGTGGGCTCGCCGTTGCCTGCGAAGGTGATCACATCGGGGAGCTCGCCCTCAGCTGCCATCTCGCGCAGCTTTGCCTCGAGCACGTCGAGTACCACGGCAGCTGTGTTGTACGGTTCATGGCAGGGGCGCTCGGCGTTGAGGCCGTTTTCGCAGTAGATGCAGTCGAACGTGCAGATTTTGCCGCTGGCCGGCATCATGTTGACGCCGAGCGAGAGACCTAGGCGAC
The DNA here is from genome assembly GCA_928722055.1 of uncultured Collinsella sp. Classification (GTDB taxonomy): domain Bacteria; phylum Actinomycetota; class Coriobacteriia; order Coriobacteriales; family Coriobacteriaceae; genus Collinsella. Next base: position 1,750,102 of record CAKMWN010000002.1, on the reverse strand, counting down.
GGCTGCGAACGGGCCCAAAGATGGGGCTGGCATTCAAAAACGTAGACATAGGCATATGCTCCTCAAGACAATTGTGCCTAAGCATAGCATCGGCTCCAGGGCAAGGTGAGGGCTCTTGCTTTACAAGTTTCGTTTTTTAACGTCGCTCATTATGCGGTGCCATGAAAAGTCTCGGGTCAGGTACAGTTAATCTGTTAACAAGGCGTAAGGCAATGCGGGTCCATCCAACCGTACTGACGTGCAACTGGATGGGCATTGATGATGGGAACACAGTATGGATTTTACAGTCGAGAATGCGGGCACCACGATCGCCTGCCGCGAGTATGCCAGCCCGGATGTATCGTCCGATACACCCGCCTTGGTGTGCGTGCACGGTGCGTGCGTCGACGGTGTCTTTTTTGACGGCGTCGCCCGCGAGCTCGCCTGCGACTATCGCGTCATTGCTTACGACCGCCGCGGTTGCGGCGAGAGCGGCGACGCTGCAGATGGACGCTACGACCTCGCCGTCCAGGCCGCCGACCTGCAGGCCGTTATTGAGCATATTGGCGCTCCGGCAAACGTGCTCGCGCACAGTGCCGGTACGCTGGTGACGCTGGAGCTTCTCCGTGCAAACCCCGCCATAATCTCGCGTGCGATCTTGCACGAACCCGCCGTGACAAACGAGGGCGCCGGTCTGGGCGCGGCCCCGGTTTTGCTCGAGATGATCGCCGCGGGAAAGGTCTCCAGGGCATTGCGGGCCTTCCTTGGCGCCATCGGCGATTCGGACCCTGAGGCCCCCAAGTTAACCGAGGCGGAAGCCAAACATGCCCTACGCAACGGCCGCAGTTTCATGGCAAACGAATACGGGATTACTATGACCTGCGTTCCCGATTGGGATAGCGTCCGCGCGTCAAGAACGGTGAACGCCGTGCTTTTGGGCGAGCTTTCGATCGGCACGCCTCGCGAGGCGGGCACGAGGATAGCGGCTGAGCTTTTGGACTGTTCACTCGTAATGGTTCCCGGCGCGCACAACGGCCTGCGCGATCGCCCGGCAGCGGCTGCCCGGGCTGTCTGCGGCATCCTGGGGCTCTAACACCCGCAATAGTCAAAGCGGCCTTCACCTGCAAACGTTTCGGCCGTGTTAACAACTGTGCTCAAAACCTCACGTCTGCGGCTTCAATCGTGCCGTCTGCCAACTCATAATAATGTAACAGGATTCACGTGCTTACCTGCATCGACAAGGTGTTACCCTTGTAACATTTGGAACCCACCGCTTCATGCGAAACTATCGAAAGGGCCCCATATGCTCAATAATCACGAGGTCAATCTAACCGACGAGGAGGCTGCCGCCGAGGTCGCCCGTGTCGCGAAGACCTACCCCGTGGTGCGTTTGCTGTCGGCCGATCAGATTAAGAACGAGCCTAACTGCCTACTCGCCGGCAATCGGTGCCCTTGCCTGCGTCAGTCAAGTCTTGAGGCCTTGGCAGGTTCCGATGGTGTATCGGAGCGGCTGTTCAACGATGGCGTTGAGTACCGCGCTCATCTGCGCCCTCTGAAGGTCGAGGGCGAGCCTCACGTCCTGCTGATGGTGCGTCCGATCGATGAGCAAGAGGCTGCAGAAGAGGACCTTGTCTATACCGACGTGCTGACGAGCGTGCACAATCGCCGATATTACGAGGAAAAGCTCCGAAGCGCCCGCATGAATGCCGGCGTTGCGATGATCGACCTTGATGATTTTAGGGCCTTCAACGATACGTGTGGCCGTCATGCCGGCGACCTTGCACTCGGTGCTGTGGCGACAGCCATACGCAGCGGAATTCGTTCGACTGACGAGCTTGTGCGCTATGGCTGCGACAAGTTTGTGGTCGTCATGCCCAATATTCCCTCCGATGACTTCGCCCGTCGCCTGCATCAGGTATCCGAAGCCGTTCATTCCACGATTATTCCGGACCATGAGTACGTGAGCTTGACGGCATGTGTTGGTGGCGTTCGCATTCATGGCGAGACGGTCGATGAGGGCGTTGGCCGTGCTGTCCAGTTACTGAGCCGCGCTAAGGCAAAAGCCGGTACGGTCGTGACCGATGCCGATTCCATCGAGGCCTTCCAAAGCGAAAAGCCTTTGGTGCTTATCGCCGATGACTCCGAGATGAACCGAGCCATTCTCAACGAGATGCTCAAGGACGAGTATTGCATCCTCGAGGCCGACAACGGTCGTACGGCGCTCGACATGGTCGACCGCTATGGCGATGAGTTATCGCTCGTGCTGCTGGACATTGTCATGCCGGGCATAAGTGGCTTTGAGGTGCTGGCCGATCTGTCGCGCCGATCGGGTATCGATAATCTGCCTGTCATCATGATTTCGAGCGAAGATTCCGATGATGCGGTTCTGCGCGCGTACGAGCTGGGCGCCTCGGACTATATCAACCGCCCGTTTGACTCCCGTGTCGTGCGCCGCCGTGTAAGCAACACCATCCGCCTATACGCCAAACAGCGCCGCCTGACGAACCTGCTGTCCCAGCAGTACAACGAGCGCGTCAAGAACAGTCGCATGCTCATCGACATCATGGCCGGCGTCATGGAGCTTCGCAACGGCGAGAGCGGCAGGCACGTTACGAACATCGAAAAGCTGACCGAGCTGCTGCTCGGCTGTCTGGTCCAGCGTAGCGGCGCGATCTCCCTCGACAATGAGGAGCGCTCCACGATTACCCTGGCTTCGGCGCTGCACGATATCGGCAAGATGTCGATTGACGATGCGATTCTCAACAAACCCGGACGCCTTACGCCCGAGGAGTTCGAGATTATGAAGACGCATACCACGATCGGCGCCGACATGTTGCTTGAGCTGGGTAGCCATCACGCCGGCAATGCGCTTATGGAATATGCGTACCAGATTGCGCGTTGGCATCACGAGCGCTGGGACGGCAAGGGTTATCCCGATGGCCTTAAGGGCGACGAAATTCCCATTGCCGCACAGGTGGTTTCGGTGGCCGACGTGTACGATGCGCTGACGAGCGTGCGCGTGTACAAGGATGCCATCCCGCACGAGGAGGCTATCCAGATGATCCTGGACGGTAAGTGCGGTACCTTTAACCCGTTGCTGCTCGATTGCCTGCTCGAGGTGCAGGACCAAATTGCCGAGACGTTGGCACGCCCCGCTGACGTCGTCGCGTTTCCCACGATTTAGTTTGACCAAAGGAGTTTTTAACCCATGATTTCCATGCGTGAGGCGTATGAGAAGATCGGCGCTAATTATGATGACGCGTGCGCTCGGCTGATGGGCGAGGAAATGCTTGCCCGCTTTGCCCTCAAGTTTTTGGATGACGAGAGCATGGACAAGCTGGAGGCTGCCATGGCGGCGGGAGACGCTGAAGGTGCGTTTATGGCAGTGCATACGCTCAAGGGCGTGAGCCAGAACCTGGGATTCGATAATCTGTACGAGCCGGCGGTTGTGGTGACCGATGCGCTGCGCGGCGCCGATGCCGTTGACGGCGCACGCGAGGGAATGCATGCACTGCAGCAGCAATATGCGGCTACGATGTCGGCCCTGCGCGAGGCGGCTGAATAAGAGCTTGCGAGCCTTGGGCTGTATGCCGGCCGCGTATAGGCAAAAGGGCGCCCCGTCGGACCATGTGGCCGGCGGGGCGCCCTTATCTGTTATGCGGTTCGCGAGCTAGCGTGTCTGCTTTACCTTGGCCGCTGCCTCGACAAACGACTTCCACAGGTTAAAGTCGGTCTCGAGCGTCATCCACGTGTACTCAGGATGCCATTGCACGCCCAGGCAGAATGGCTGCCCTTCGACCTCGATGCACTCGGGAACGCCGTCGGTTGCCTTGGCGACCAAGCGCGTGCTCTTACCCAGACGGTCGACGCAGCAGTGGTGTGCGGAGTTGGTCTGGATAAGCCTGTGCCCGCCAACCGCGCGTTCCAGCAGCGAGCCCGGCACGACCTCGACGGGGTGCACGGGATCGTTGAGCACGTGAGTGTGACGCCACTGCGTGCGACCCTCGCGCGCACCCAGGCTCGGCACGTCCATGCACAGGGTGCCGCCGGTGGCGACGTTGAGCAGCTGTGTGCCGCGGCAGGTGGTAAAGAGCGGCTTTTTGGCGCGGAGCACCTCGCCGACCAGCTTAAACTCAAAGCTATCGCGGATCTCGCAGCAGAGGGTGGGGTCGTAGGGCCGATCGTCGCCCCAGCGCTTGGGGTTGACATCCGGGCCGCCGGGAATGGCGATGCCATCGGCGATATCGACGTAATGACGGATGACCTCAATGTCCTCGGTGATGGACATCTGCAGCGGCAGGCCACCGGCGGCAAGGATGGCATCGACAAAGACACTTGCGATTTCCTCGTTGGGGGAGAGCGTCTCGCTCAAAAACGGTTTTGCCTCTTCCCAACGCGGCGCGACGAGGATGAGCGGACGGTCGGCGGGGGCAACGTCGACGTGCGGGGTATAGGACGAGGAAGTACGTGTTCCGATCATGGGTGCGGCTTTCGAATCCGGGTGGACATGGCATAGGGGTGGCGCGGGACAAACGCTGGTGATGAATTTGCCCGCGTGGCAATTGGGCTAGTGGCCCTTGATGGAGTTGAGGAAGTCCTGGGCGCGCTTGGTCTGGGGGTGGTCGAAGAACTCGTCGGGCGTGCCGGTTTCCACGATCTGGCCGTCGGCCATAAACACGACGCGGTCGGCCACGCGGCGGGCAAAGTTCATCTCGTGCGTGATGACGATCATCGTCATGCCCTGCTGAGCCAAGCGCACCATGACCTCGAGCACCTCGTTGATCATCTCGGGGTCAAGGGCACTTGTGGGCTCGTCAAAGAGCATGGCCTTGGGCTGCATGGCGAGTGAACGGGCGATGGCCACGCGCTGTTGCTGGCCGCCCGAGAGCTGTGCGGGCACCTTATCGGCCTGCTCGGCAACGCCCACGCGGCCCAGTAGGTCCATGGCGCGCTCGCGAGCCTCATCCTTGGAGACGCCCAGCACGTCGACCGGCCCCAGCATGACGTTCTGCAGTACGGTCATATGTGCGAACAGGTTGAACTGCTGAAACACCATACCCAACTCGGCGCGCATGCGGGCAAGGTCTTTGCCTTCCTGCGGAAGCGGCTGACCTTCGATGAGGATCTCGCCCGAGTCGATGGTCTCCAAGCGGTTGATGGTTCGGCACATGGTCGACTTGCCCGAGCCCGAGGGTCCGATCACAACGACGACCTCACCGCGGTCGACCGAGAGATTGATGTCGTTGAGAACGTGCAGATCGCCATAGTGCTTATCGACGTGCTTGAGCTCAATCAGCGGCTGATTGCCGGTAGAAGAAGTGCTCTGTGCCATGGTGCTCGGCTCCTTATGACTCGAAATGGTAAAGCGTTAGCGGATGATGGTCGCGCCGGTCTTGTGCGAAACGTAGACAGCGGCCTTGTTAATCGCGACGTTGATGAGGATATAGATGACCGCGATTACCAGGTAGACCGACACGAGGGCATCGTAGTTGGTAATGAGCACGCGGGCATTTTGCATGAGGTCGGGGTAGCTCACCACGTAGGCGACGGTGGTGTCTTTGACTACGACCACGAGCTGCGAAATCAACGACGGAATGATAAATCGAATAGCCTGCGGCAGCACGATTTTAAAGGTGATTTTAGCCTTGGAGAGACCGAGCGCCTGGGCCGCCTCGACCTGCCCGCGCGGTACGGCGTTGACGCCGGCGCGGAAAATCTCGGCAAGTACGCCGGCTGCAGCGAGCGCGACGGGAAGCGTGAGCATCCAAAACGACGGCAGCGCGATCTTGTACTGAGGCAGCACCAAAAAGAAGAAGTAGATGAACAGCAGACTCGGCACGCCGCGGAAGAAGTCGGTGAGCACACGGCAGGCCAGCTGCAGCGGCTTGATGTCGCTCGTGCGGCCGAGCATGAGGCCTAAGCCCAGCACCAGTGCGATGGCGCCGGCGGTGAGCGCGACTTTAACGGTGCCCTCAAAGCCGGCAAGCAGGAACTTCCAGGTGGTGAGGTGCGTAAAGAAATACCAATAGTGGACCGAAAGCTGGCCGGTCACATAAAAGCGCTGCAGTACCAGGACGGCGAGCGCGGCGACGGCAACAAGCGAGATGGCGGTGCCGATGCGAATCTTGGTGCGCATCTTGGGGCCGGGAGCCTCGTAGAGCGCATCGCGCATGGTAAGCGCAGGGGAGGAATGCTTGCTCATCGGAGGATCCTCACCTTCTTATCGATGTAGTTGCCAATGTGGCTCACCACAAAGGCCGTGCCCAGGTAGCCGAGCGCCGAGATAAAGAACGCGGCGACGCCGCCAAGTGAGCGCGTGTTGATATAGCTCACCACGCCGGTGAGCTCCTGCGGTTTAAGCGGCACCTGGCTGCCGAGCGCGGTGGTGAGCATGACGGCGATAAAGAGGTTGGTCATGGGCAGCACGCTCGAGCGCAGTGCCTGCGGAATCACGATCTTGGCGAGGATGCGGTTGAAGCTCATGCCCAGCGAGCGGGCGGCTTCTACCTGGCCGACGCCAACGGTGTTGATGCCGCTCATGAAGTTCTCGGAGCCAAAGGCCGAGCCCAAAAGGACCGTGGCGACGATAACGCAGGTGCGGTAGGGCAGGACGACCTTGAGCGGCGGCAGCGCGTAGACGACGATGATGAGCAGCGCGATGCCGGGGATGTTACGAAAGACCTGGACATACAGGTCGCCAAAGACGCGCAGCGGCTTGAGCGGCGACACGCGCATCACAGTGACGGCGACGGCCAGCACCATGGCGATGGCAAACGACTCAAGCGTCATGCCCCAGGTTGCTAGCAGCGCGTCGATATAGTTCTGGCCATAGAGCGACCAGAGCTCGGAGAGACTCATGCGGACCTCCTGCCGGTAAGGAAAGGGGCTCCCGTGTGTACGGAAGCCCCGACAACTCAGTGAGGAAACAGTTTACCGCAATAAAGCGCATCATGCGTTTCCGTATGGTTTCGTTGCGGCTGTTACCAGGCTCGCTGCCTAGGCGCCGATCTCGGGCAGCTCGGGAACATTGGTGTCGCCCGTACGGTCGCCGATGCAGATCTGCCACAGCTCGGTCCAGGTACCGTCGTCCTCGATCTTCTTAAGGAAGTCGTTGACAAAGGCGACGCCGTCGGAATCGAGCGGCAGACCGATGCCATAGGGCTCCTTGCTGCCGAAGGGCTTGCCGGCGATCTTGTACTTGCCGGGCTCGCGGACCAGGGCGCTCTGCTGCATGTTGTTATCGATGACGTAGGCGTCAACACGGCCCTGCTGGAGTGCCTGGCGGGCCTCCTCGTCGGTCTTGAACTCCTGCTGGCTGGCCTTGGGGGCGAACTCCTCCAGGATGGCGGGGCCGTTGGAGCCGGACTGGACGGCGACGTTCTTATCGGCCAGGTCGTCGACGCTCTTGATGTCGTCGTTATCGGCGAGCACCAGGATGGCCTGCTGCGTGTAGTAGTAGGGGCCGGCGAAGGAGACGAGCTTCTTGCGCTCGTCAGTGATGGTGTAGGTGGCAAAGACGGCGTCGACCTGGCCGTTCTGCAGGACGGACTCGCGTGTGTCCGAGGTCACCTGGGTGATCTCGACCTTGTTCTCGCCCAGAATGTAGTTGGACAGGAGCTGTGCGATACCGGCGTCGAAGCCGCGGGTCTGACCGTCTTTCTCGTTGAGGAGGGAGAAGAGCGTGGAGGTCTGAACGCCACCGATCTTAAAGACGCCGGCGTCCTTGACGGCCGTGGCCCAGGTGCTGGCGGCGATGGCGTCGTCATCGGCCTTGGGGCCGTTGTCGACGAGCTTGTCGAATGCCTTGGCATCGAGCGTGGCGGAAACCTCGGTATCCTCGGAGCCCTTGGAGGAGCCGGCGGCGGAACCCTTGTCGGCCTCGGCGCTGGTGTCAGAGCAGCCGGCAAGACCAAGGCCGGCGACGGTTGCGAAGGTGGCGGCAACGAAGCCGCGGCGGTCGAGAACGACCTGCTGGGAGAGGTTCTTGCTCATGGTAGAACACCTTTCTCAATAAAATCCCTAGCGGTTGAGTAGAGTTATACCCTATCGCGCTCAAATGGGTCAACACGAAATAACTCAGAAACATACTTACCTTATGGGTTATTGAACCAACCAAAAAGGGACAGGTTTATTTTGGTAGGTTTTATCTGGGGAAACGTCGATTATTACGGCTGGGATAGCGTTTTGCCGACGGCATGATCGCTCGCAGCGGTCGCTATAATGGCGGCAACGCGACGCATATATAAGTAAGGAGATCGCGTATGAACGGTTATTCGTTTTTCGCACCGACCAAGGTGTTGTTTGGCGCGGGCAAATTGGGCGAGCTGGGCGCGCAGAAGCTGCCCGGCACCAAAGCGCTCATCGTTACCACGGGTGGCAACTCGGTCAAGCGCTTTGGATATCTAGGACGTTTGGAGGCCGAGCTCGAACGCGCCGGCGTGGCGCACGAGCTGTTCGATCGCATTGAGCCTAACCCGCTGCGCGATACCGTCAACGCGGGTGGCTGGGTGGCGCGTATCCATGGCTGCGACTTTGTCCTGGCGCTCGGCGGCGGCTCGGTCATGGACGGCAGCAAGGGCATCTGCGCAGTGGCGACCAACCCGCATGCCGATACCGAGGGCAACGAGTGCCCCGGTGACATCTGGGACTTTGTGAATGGCGGCACTGCGCTCGGCCTGCCGATCCCCAACGATCCGCTGCCGCTTGTTTGCGTGACCACCACGGCGGGTACCGGCTCCGAGGTCGATGCAGGCGGTGTTCTGTCCTGCGAAGAAAATGATGAGAAGCTTCGTCTGGGCGATCCGCGCCTGTTCCCGGTGCTTTCGATCGTTGATCCCGAGCTCATGGTGAGCGTTCCGGCACGTCTGACCGCCTATCAGGGATTCGACGCCCTGTTCCATTGTGTTGAGTGCTACATCTCAAATACCAACACGCCCGTGGGTGACATGATTTGCCGCGAAGGCATCCGCCGTGCCGCCGTGGCACTGCCTACGTGCGTTAATAATGGCGATGACCTGGAGGCGCGCTCGAGCCTTGCGTTTGCCAACACGCTCGGCGGTTATGCCATGGATGCCTCGGGCACCACGGGCTCGCATGGTCTTGAACATGGCATGAGCGCGCATCATCACGACCTGCCGCACGGCGCCGGCCTCATTATGATTGCCCGTGCCTATCACACGTGGATGATCGATCACGGTGCCGCACCAGAGCGCTATATCGACATGGCGCGTCTAATGGGCAATGCCGCCGCGGATGATCCGCACGATTTTGTGATTGAGCTCACGCGCCTGCTGGAGGCTTGCCATGTGGCCGACCTTGCCATGAGCGAGTGGGGGATTACGGTCGAAGAGTTGCCGACCATCGCGCACAATGCCCTGACGACCAACGGCGTCCTGTTCAGCCACGACCCCGTGACGCTGACCGACTCCGACGTCGTCAAAATTCTCAAGAACAGCTACCGTTAGTTGCCTTGCTGCTTTGTCTCGATCTGTAACATCTGCAGCCGTTTTTACCGAGTAACTGTTACAGATCGAGATTATCTCCTTAGGGGGATTCGAATGTCTCAATCTGTAACATCTGGACGGACAAAAGGTCTCTATCTGTTACAGATTGAGACAAAGGTTAGGGACTAAGACGTCTTGTCTAGATCTGTAACAGGTAGACGGGAATTCGGGCCCTAGGTGTTACAGACTGAGATAATCGCGCCGCGAAAATAAAAACCTCCGCAGGGGTGCTTCCCTTGCGGAGGTTTTTTACTCGTTGAGAAGCCTTGCGGCTTCGGCGGCCATGTTCTCGACCGTCATGCCGTTCTGCGCGAGCAGTTCGTTGGGGTCGTAGCGGTCGGGGAAGCCCTTGGCGATGCCGAAGGTGCGCGTGCGCAACGGCGTGCATGCTAGATAACATGCCACGCGCTCACCCCAGCCGCCGTCCAAGATGCCGTCCTCGAGGGTGACAACAACGTGATGCTCGGCGGCAAGGCTGTCGAGGAACTCGCGGTCGAGCTCGGTTGCAAAGCGCGGGTTGACGAGCGTGGCCTCGATGCCGTACTCGGCGGCCAAGCGGTTTGCCACGTGCTCGCCCAGCTCAAAGAAATCGCCAAGCGCGAGCACGGCTACGTCGCGACCCTGGCGTACCACGTTGTAGCGAACGGCGCTGTAGTCGGTGTCCTCGGCGGGCGCCAAATCGGGGCGGCTAACCAGGCCAATGCCCGGTACGCGGATCGCCACGGGATGCTCGCGGTAGTCGAGCGACCAACTCAGCATGGACAGGTATTCCTCCATGCAGGCCGGCGCCAAGTAGTGCATGTTGGGAAGTCCGCCCAGCATGGAAATATCAAAGAACGAAAGGTGCGTCTCGGACGTGGTGCCAAAGATCGACGCGCCAAACACCAGGATGGTTGCAGAGGCGTCGTTGAGGCACAGGTCGTGCCACAGCTCGTCGTAGGCGCGCTGCAAAAACGTGCCGTACACACCAAAGACTGGCTTGGCGCCCGAGCGTGCAAGCGCGGTGGCAAAGGTCACGGCGTGCTCCTCGGCAATGCCCACGTCGACAAACTGCTTGCCTGCCGCGGCGCGAAGCTCGGGTGTAAAGCCCATGATGTAGGGCGTGGCGGCCGTGATGCCCACGACCTGCGGATCGCGCTCGATGGCGGCGCTGAGCGCCTCGCCCGTAATATCGGCATAGGTGCGCGGTGCGGGCTCGCTCGGGTGGCCCGGGCAAAGTTTGCGGCCGGTTGCCATATCGAAGGGCCCCACATGATGCCAGTGCTCGGGATCGCTCTGGGCTGGCTCAAAGCCCTTGCCCTTGGCGGTCGAGACGTGCAGCACGATGGGGTGATCGATATCGCGCAGCTCCTGCAGCGTATCGACCAGCGCTTGGACATCGTTGCCGGCGGCCAGGTAGCGATAGCCGAGCCCCAGCGCGCGGAAAACGTTGCGCTCGCAGGTGCCGTTGCTGGCACGCAGCTCGGCCAGATTGCGATAGAGGCCACCGTGGTTTTCGGCAATGGACTGGTCGTTATCGTTGACGATGATGATCAGGTTGCTGTCGAGCTCGGCGGCATTGTTAAAGCCCTCAAACGCCAGGCCGCCCGAAAGCGAGCCGTCGCCAATAACAGTAATGACGTTATACGTGTCACCCGCCAGGTCGCGCGCGTGGGCAAGGCCGCAGCCCAAGCTCACCGACGTGGAGGTATGGCCCATGGCAAACAGGTCATGCTCGGACTCGTCGGGATTGGCAAAGCCAGAGGCCTCGCCAAAGCGCTCCGGGTCGATATAGGTGTACGCGCGCCCGGTCAGCGCCTTGTGGGCGTAGGTCTGGTGCGACACGTCAAAGACAATCTTGTCGGTGGGGGAGTTAAACACGCGATGGAGCGCGACCGTGAGCTCAACGACGCCCAGGTTGGGTGCAACGTGTCCGCCGACAGCGGCGGAGCTTTCGAGGATGGCGTGGCGAATCTCATCGCAGAGCTGCGGGAGCTCAGCGCGATTAAGAGCCTTGACGTCCTCGGGCGTTGTCGTTTGCGTAAGCAGCATCGTTGTGGGTTACTCCATGCGAATCGAGCGCCGGCGCTCCCTCGGCCGGCACAATTGCACAAAACAGTCTCGCACATTTTGGCGTTTGATATGTGACGGCGGCGCGGTAATTCGCCAACTGGCGGGGCAAAACGTTTTGTCCGATGCCATACTGATACATTCGATGATGATTTATTCAATGCGTGCGGGCCGTGGCTTGCCGCCGTGAGCCGCTGGAAGGAGGCAGCATGTCCGACGCCGTTCGTGCCGAGAAAATCGCGCACGAGGTCGACGATGCCGCCCGCCAGCTCGCCCAGGCGGGCCGCTTGGACCTGACGCGCGAGTTTATCCAGCATGGCGACGTGACGGTCTATGCACATGTGACCTCGGTGGCACGGGCAAGTCTGTCCTTTGCCGAGCACTTGGGCCGTGCTGGCATTTCGATCGACCGTGCCTCGCTGCTGCGCGGGGCCTTGCTGCACGACTACTTTCTCTATGATTGGCACGACCCCGACCCGAGCCATCGACTGCACGGATTTCGACATCCGTTTTTTGCCCTGGCACGTGCGGAGGAAGATTTTGAGCTGACGCCGCGCGAACGGAATATTATCGTGCGGCATATGTTTCCGCTGGTGCCAGTGCCGCCGACGTGTCGTGAGGCTTGGATTGTATGCCTGGCAGATAAATGGTGCGCTCTGCGCGAGACGGTCGCCGGTCGTCTGCGGCGCAAGGACGAGGCGGACGATGACGTGAGTAAAGCATCGAGCGAAAAGAGGAGAGGGTAGACGGTGGAAACCGCGATTGATATGGCGTTTGGCGGCGCGACGCTTGCCGCCTGCCCACTCTCGGCACTGGTGCTCTCGTTTGCCTTTTACGGGTTTTGCGGTTGGGCATGGGAGTCGACAGTATGTGCCATGCTCAATCACGGACGATTTGCCAACAGCGGCTTTTTGCTGGGGCCGTGCTGCCCAATCTATGGCGTGGGCGGCATTGCCTGCTGGCTGCTGTTGCGCGGGATTCCGGATGCCTCGAGCCAGTTTGTCGCTGCAGCACTCGTATGCAGCGTGATTGAGTATAGCGTAGGCGTGCTGTTGGAAAAAACAACGGGCGCTCGCTTTTGGGACTATTCGCACCTGCCGTTTAACCTGCACGGACGCATCTGCCTGTACTGGGCCTGCGCGTTTGGCCTGGGTGCGTTGTGCATTTGCCGTTTAGTGGAGCCGGCATTGCTGGGGCTGCTTGGCCATCTGCCGGTGCTGATTGTGCGGCTGTCCGCCTTTATCGTCGCGGTCGCGATGATGGTCGACGCGGTGTGCTCTTTGGCCAGCTGGCGCCGCCTGTCCGATCAGCTGGAGCGTGTGCGCGCCGACCTTGCCGACCGCATCAATGAGTCGCTTGCCGATGCCTCGGACTCAATGCTCGAACGTATTCCCGATTCTACGATTGATTCGGTGGCACAGACGCACATCCGTAGCCGTGCCGTTAACGCGTGGCTGGCCGAGCTGGGCGACGCGGCGCTCGATGCCCTGCGCGAGAAGGCTTCGATGCCGACGTTTATCGCGGATGGTGCTCGCGGCCTGGCACTTGCTGCCCGCCGCGTGGCCGATGCCGCGCCGAGCATGCCGCGTCCGTCGCTCAGCCGTCGCCTTGCCGGTAAGCGCATGAGCCGTCCGGTACCGAGCGTGTCACTCAGTCGTCGTGACCTGCGCTTTTTCAATGCCTTCCCGCGTCTGCGCATCAATCGCTACGAAGGTGTCATTCGAGCAACTAATCTCCGCGACCGCGCCCACGAGCTGTTTCGGCGCTAGCCGGGATGGGCGCGCTCACGGCTCCCTTGCTCGCGTATTTCCCGTTCGTTTCGCGTCCGTTGCCGCGCCGTTTCCAAGATTGCGGCACCGTTTCCATTCGACAACGCAGCGTTTAACAACGCCGTATCTGGTCTACACCAGTTGCCCCTCGGCCGCATTATGGGCGCCGACAACGTTCACGCGATCAAGGGGGAGCGAATGTACGATACGGGATCGACAACGTTTATGCTCATCTGCACCATGCTCGTGTTTTTAATGACACCGGGTCTGGCGTTTTTCTATGGCGGCCTGTCCAGGCGCAAAAATGTCATCAACACCATGCTCATGTGCTTTGGCGCCATTGGCCTGGTCGGCGTGCTGTGGATTGTTGCCGGCTGGTCGCTGGCCTACGGCGGCGACGGTTCCAGCCCGTTTATTGGAGGCCTTGACCAGCTGCTGTGCTTGCCGGTGCTCAACCAGGTGCTGCAGGCGGCTGAGGGCACCGCGTCGGACGGTGCCGTCTACCCTCAGATCATCAACATCGCCTTCCAGATGGCATTTGCCATGATCACGGCCGCTATCGTCACGGGCAGCCTGGCCGGCCGCGTTAAGTTTGGTGCCATGGCGGCCTTCCTGGGCATTTGGCTGCTCGTGGTCTATGCGCCGCTCGCCCACATGGTCTGGGGCGGCGATGGCTCCTTTATCGGCGACATCATCGGCGCACTCGACTTTGCCGGCGGCGACGTGGTGCACATCTCGTCCGGTCTGACGGGCCTGATCCTCTGTTTGATACTCGGCCGTCGTCGCGGTTTTGGCATGGTGAGCTATCGCCCGCATAACGTGCCGTTTGTGGCGCTGGGCGCCGGCCTGCTTTGGTTTGGCTGGTTTGGCTTTAACGGCGGCAGCGAGTTTAAGGCCGACGCCGTGGCGGCGCTCGCCATCCTCAACACCGTGACGGCCAGCGCGGCGGGTATGGTCTCGTGGCTTGCCGTCGAGCGCGTGCACACCGGTCGCCCCACGCTGGTGGGCGCTAGCACCGGTCTGGTCGCGGGCCTCGTGGTGGTCACGCCGGGCGCGGGCTTTGTCGAGCCGTGGGCAGCGCTGGTCATGGGCCTGATCGTCTCTCCCGTCTGCTACCTGGCCATCAGCCATCTTAAGACCAAGTTCGGCTACGACGACGCGCTCGACGCGTTTGGCTGCCACGGTATCGGCGGCATCTTGGGCGGCGTGCTCACGGGCCTGTTCTGCGTGCCGCAGCTTTCGTGGACCGGTAAGGGTGGCCTGTTCTACACGGGCGATGTGTCGCTGCCGGTCTCGCAGATCCTGGGCATTGTGGTGACGGTCGCTATTGTGCTGGTGCTCGATTTGGTGATCGCCGCGGTGGTCAAGGCACTGTTCCACGGCAGCCTGCGCGTGGACGAGGCCGACGAGGCGCTGGGCCTGGATGCGAGTCAGCACGGCGAGAGCGCCTACCCTTCGTTCTCCGGACTCGATTAGCAGCTTCCCCAAGCACCGCACCTCGGCCTTCAATCGTCGTTTGCGTACCTTAAGTACGCGGCACTCCTCTTTCAGGCCGATCTGCGGCACTTGGGAAACCTGCTAAGACCTGTTAGCTGCACTTATCTGATCTACAAGGTTGGTCTGTGGCACCTGGAAAACCCGTGCCATGTGAGGGTCAATTCATTTCTTTTATTGAAGAGAGGAATTTACTATGAAGAAGATTACGGCGATTGTTCGTGCCGAAAAGCTTGAGGTTCTTAAAGACGCGCTGTTTGCTGCTGATGTTCGCGGCATGACTATCAATCAGGTGCAGGGTTGCGGCGCACAGCATGGCTGGAAGGAATACGTGCGCGGCAACGAGTTGCTTGTCAACACGATCCCTAAGGTACGGTTCACCCTTATTTGCGCCGACGAGCATGTCGACGGCATTGTCGAGATTATCTGCAACGCTGCTCGCACCGGAGCCGTCGGCGACGGCAAGATCTGGGTCGAGCCGGTCGAGGAGGTTATCCGCATCCGTACCGGCGAACACGGCCCCGCCGCGGTGTAGAATCGACCGCCTGCCATCCGCAACGTTAAAATACTGCAATGAGGCACAAGACTTGCGTTGCGGATGGACAGATTATGGGGCGTAATAAATATCCCGAGGAGACAGTCGCGAAGATTCTCGACGCGGCGCTGGAGCTATTCTGCGCACAGGGTTATGAGGGGACGAGCATTCAAGATATCGTCGACCGCCTCGATGGCATGACCAAGGGTGCTGTCTATCATCACTTTAAGAGCAAAGAAGAGATTTTCAACGCCGCATTTGATCGGGCAATGGCTCCGATTGTTGAGCGCCGCCGCGCGACACTCGGTGCTGGCAATATGACGGGAGCCCAAAAGCTCAAGCGACTGTACGCGCCCGAGTCTGTCGTTCCGCAAATTGAGCTATGGGCACGCATGCATCCTGCGGCAGATCCGGTAAAAAGCTCGCGTCTACTGGCGATGCAGTACCAGGGCTCGTTCGACGAGTCGGCCGATGGCTGTCTTTTGCCAGTGATCGAGGAGGGCATCGCCGACGGCTCCATTGCGTGCAAATGCCCGCGCGAAGCGGCTGAGGCCGTATCGTTGTTGGCGAATCTTTGGCTGCTGCCGCTGTTCCGTCCGCTCGAGACCAAGGATCGAATGCTCGCTCGCGCGCAATGTTTGGCGCAGATGGCGGCCGCGGTGGGGCTCGATTTGGGTAATGAAGTGCTCCAGACAACGGCTCAGATTTGGGACGTATGGAACCGTGCTGGGTGGTAATATAGATACTGACGGTATGTAATTGATTTGTAAGGGTAGCCACGGCTGCCCTTTTCAAGTCATTAAATACATACTAATGGTATGTATAGGGGGCAGGCTTATGGCTGGAATGCGGAGGAGCAATGTCTCGTTGGCGCAAAAAACAGTGCGATCTATCAGGCTTTTCGGTCTTCTTGTTGCACAGCTGTGCGCGTATTCGATGTTGTCGGCACTGTGCTTTGCGTGCCCGCTTTACTTGTTCGATTGCAGCGGCTCGTCAACGTTATATGGTGCTGTCGCGGCGATAGCGTTCGTGCCGGGCGTGCTTGCGACTCCGGCTGGCGGAATCTTGGCGGATCACGGGAGACATCGCGGGGTTCTTGTGGTGCTCGGCATTGTTCTGATGGCTGCATCACTGCTGTTTATCCCCATGAAGTGTTCGCTGCCTCTTGCGGTTGTCGTGGCAGCAGTGCTTTGCGTCCAATATGGCATCCAATCGCTGCTGAAACCGATGCTTCAAATTGAGACGGTGCACATGATGGGCCAAGAAAAGGTTGAGCGTGCCACAGCGTTGGTCTCGCAGGTAACCATGGCGAGCAATATCTTGGGGCCTGTAGTCGGGACGGCAGTCTATGGGTGCTTTGGTATCGATGCTCTATGCGAAACCGCGGCGTTGACGTTTGCGATGTCAGCCCTGCTGTTCGGGGGCGCACTCAAGCAAAATGCCTCATCTGGAATGACAGGGGACAGTACGACTTGCTCGACATGCCGAAGCGATTTTCGGGAGTCGATTCGGTACCTGTTTCAAAACGCATCATTGCTCGTTGTGTTTTTGCTTGCGGCTATTTTGAACCTTGCGTTAGTTGGGTTAACGATTGGTGCTCCCGTTATTGTTGCAAAGCATCTCGGAATGCAGTCATCCTTTGTTGGGATTATTGAGGTGGCTATGGGCTTAGGTGGTTTTGTCGGCAGTGGTTTGGTCGGTATTTGGCCGCATCGTTTTTCCTTCAAGGGCATATGTCGATATGTTGCGATGATTTGTTTTGGAGTCGTACCGATTATTGTCACGCTACTGAGCGGTCCTGATGAATTAGCGTTTGCCGCGCTTGCGGCCGGCTCGGCATGGGTCATGGCGTGGGCAAGCATTGCATCGGTCGGAATCGTTTCATTTGTTCAGCGGTCAGCGCCAAAGGAACTCTGCGGAAAAGTGCTGGCACTCGTTTATATGACACTTTCCTGTGCAACGCCTATTGGCCAATTGGTTTACGGGCTTGCATATGATCGATGGGCTCCGGCGATTGTATTCGCAGGCATGTTGGCGGTGCTGACGTCGACGACGGCGCTGTTTAATCGGCTGAAAAGTCGCTTATGGCGAATGTCTTAAGGCGCTGGGGGACCGTGAATTTGTGGAGACAGTGGCACGCCGCGCCGGGACGGCATTGTTTAGGCATGCCTCTCCTTCGTCTACAATATCGTGCAGACGAAGGAGAGGCGTATCCATGATCAAGATGTTTGCGAGTGACTTAGACGGAACGCTGCTGAACGCCCTGCACGAGGCAGATGGGACCATCCGCCGTGCCATTCGCGAGCTGACCGAGGCTGGCCTGCATGTGGTTCCCGCGACCGGGCGCTCGACGCTGCCGATTGGCGAGCATGGCTTTACGGGCCTGGCACTCGACGCCTGCTGCTCCAATGGGTCCATCGTGCGCGACAGCCATGGCGAGGTGCTCAGGACCTGGACCATCGACTCGCAGATTACCGAGGAGCTGCTCAAGGAGTTTCCGGATATCTGTTTTGACTGCTCCACGCCCGATGGCATGTTCTCGAGTGGATCGTTCGAGATGCACCAGGCAGGCTTTAAAAAAGACAGTCCTATCAAGCGCATCGTGATGCGCGGTATGCGTGCACGTGGCGGGTACCACGAGGAACAGTATTTCGACCAGTCGATCGGTGACATCCTGCGCCACGATGTGTGCAAGATCAACTGTCGCGTGACCTCGCCCGAGCTGGAGCGCGACCTTAAGGCGTATTTGGCCGAGCGCTCGGACCGTGTGGTCAACGCGCCGTTTGATCCGGTGATGTTCGAGATCACGGACGTGGCGTGCAACAAGGGCGAGAGTGTGGCCTGGCTGGCGGGCTACTACGGCATTGCCGAGGACGAGGTCGCGGTTTACGGAGACGGCGGCAACGACATTGCCATGCTCAAACGCTTCCGCCATAGCTACGCGACCAAAAACGGCAGTGACGCGGCCAAGGCCGCCGCGAGCGCGACTATCGGTAGCTGCATGGCCCACGCCGTTCCCAAACACATGCTTGCCACCATGCACAAGCAGAATTCCTGCACCGTAATCGAATAATGTGACAAAGGGACAGCCCCTTTGTCACAGGTGACGCTGGTCTCTTGAAATACGAACAAACATTCGCATATCTAACTGCGCTTTGATAGAATTGATACTGTTGGCGGCAGTTCCATGTGCCGGGCAACGCCCTCCATCTGATGGGAGGTGATGCCCATGACCGATCTGATTGATTTCGTGAGACTTCTGACCGCTTTGGTCTCGTTCTCCACGGCGCTCGTCGGGCTTTCCGAGGCACTCAAGCAACGTTCGAAGCAACGTAAAAGGGGTCGCCGCCGCTAAGGCGTTGACCCCTTAATCCAAGCAACGGCGCTGCCCAGCTTTCCAGAACTTGGGCTGCCGTCGACACTATTCTACCCACGAATGACATTTTGAACAATCGGCAATGCCGCTCCAAAAGCCAGGCACAACTGGCACAACCTAGGCGGTCGCTGAATGTGACAAAGGGACTGCCCTTTGTCACATTCCAAATATTGCCTTTACGTGTTGATACACACGGTGTGCAATAATACTCGCACTGTGCAATAGCGTACAGTCTGAGTAACAAGGAGGACGCTTGTCCCAGCTCGAGAAATGCGATCGCCGGTCCCTTCGCTCGCAGCGCGCCCTTCGCCAGGCGCTTGCCAGCGAGCTTGCCGAAAGCGGCGACCTTTCGCGCATTAACGTCGCGTCGCTCACCGAGCGCGCCGGTCTTACGCGTCGAACGTTCTATTCGCACTACCGCGATATCCCCGACTTTATCAGCCAGATCGAGGACGGCCTGCTTGCCGAGATTCGCGAGCGGGTGGAGCTTATCACCGCAGCTCAATTACCCGATCTTTACCGCAACATCGACGAGCTCGAGCCGGCACCCGGTTCGGTTGAGCTGCTTCGCTATCTTGCGGCTAATCGCGACCTTATCGGGGCCCTACTGGGCCCGGGCGGCGACCCCGCCTTTATTAAAAAGATCATCGATACCGCACGCGAGGCCGTGGTGCCGCGTGCACAGACGGGCATCTTGGGCCTGGCACTGGGCACCTTCTTTGACTACTACGTTACCTATGTCGTGAGTGCCGAGGTCGGCCTGATTCAGCGCTGGTTTGAGCGTGGGCTCACCGAATCGCCCGAGACCATGGCGCGCATTATGACGGTTATCGCCTTCGTGCGCCCCGGCGACCTGTATGGCCAACCAATCGATATCAACGTGCCGGAATACGGCATGAAGCTATTGAATCTGCAGCTCGAGGATGCGGTCGACACCACCGCAACCGTCGAGTCCAACAACTAAGAGGAGAGACAATGAGCAAACTCGTCGAGGGCATCAAGGACCGCATGGTCGCTGCCGCACGCGAGGCCGCGCCCGCCGTGGTGGACGCCGCGCAGAAGGCCGCGACCGCAGCTGCCGAGAAAGTTGCCGAGGCAGTTGCCGATGCCAAGAACGCGGCAGGGGAGACGTCCGTCGCTAGCGAGCTCGCCACTGCCGCTGAGCCCGTAGCCGCCGCCCACGCCCCCGAAGGCGCGATCTTCAACCCCGAGAACGCTCGCGGCAACCTGCACCTGGGCATCGACGTGGGCTCCACCACCGTTAAACTTGCCGTGCTCAACGACGACAACCAGATCGTCTACGCCAAGTACCAGCGCCACCACACCGACGTCCGTGCCTGCGCCCGCGACCTGTTCGAGGGCGCTGCGACCGTGCTGCCGACGGCCCAGATGACCTGCGCCATTACCGGCTCGGGCGGCCTGCTGCTGTCCCAATGGCTCGACCTGGAGTTTGTCCAGGAGGTCATCGCCAGCAAGCGTGCCGTCGAGACCCTTATCCCGGCCACCGATGTCGCCATCGAGCTGGGCGGCGAGGACGCCAAGATCATCTACTTCGACAACGGCATCGAGCAGCGCATGAACGGCACCTGCGCCGGCGGCACGGGCGCGTTCATCGACCAGATGGCCACTCTGCTGCACACCGACGCCAGCGGCCTCAACGAGCTCGCGGCCAACGCCACCACCATCTATCCAATCGCCAGCCGCTGCGGCGTCTTTGCCAAGACCGACGTCCAGCCGCTGCTCAACGAAGGCGCCCGCCCCGAGGACGTGGCGGCCTCCATCTTCCAGGCTGTCGTGACCCAGACTATCTCGGGCCTGGCGTGCGGCCGTCCCATCCGCGGCAACGTCGCCTTCCTGGGCGGCCCGCTGCAGTACCTCTCCGAGCTGCGCCACCGCTTCTACCTTACGCTCAACCTGGACGAGGAGCACCGCATTGTGCCCCAAAACGCTCACCTGTTTGTGGCGAGCGGCGCCGCCATGGCGCATGAGTCCAACAAGCTCAGCACGTTCCCGCAGCTCATCGAGGCTATCGATGCCCTGGGTGACACACAGGGTGCCGAGGTCGAGCGCCTGGATCCGCTCTTTGCCACCGACGAGGACTTCGCCGAGTTCAAAACCCGCCACGACCAGGAAGTCGTCCCCAAGGGCAAGCTCGACGGCTACACCGGCCGCGTGTTCATTGGCATCGACGCCGGTTCCACCACCATGAAGGCCGCGCTCGTGGGCGAGGACGGCCAGCTGTTGCACACCTGGTACGGCAACAACAACGGCGACATCCTGGGCACGGCCAAGGTCATCATGGCCGATTTCTACAACCATATCCCCGCTGGCTGCACCATCGGCCACGTGACCACCACGGGCTACGGCGAGGCGCTGCTCATTGAGGCCCTCAAGGCCGACTCCGGCGAGATCGAGACCGTCGCGCATCTGCGCGGCGCCAAGGCGTTCCTGCCCGGCGTCGAGTTCATTCTGGACATTGGCGGCCAGGACATGAAGTGCCTGCGCGTCAAGGACGGCGTCATCGAGCACATCATGCTCAACGAGGCCTGCTCGTCGGGCTGCGGCAGCTTTATCGAGAGTTTCGCCGTGTCTATGAACATGGACGTGCGCGCGTTCGCCGACGCCGCCATCCATGCCAAGGCCCCGGTCGATCTGGGCAGTCGCTGCACGGTCTTTATGAACTCGCGCGTCAAGCAGGCGCAAAAGGAAGGCGCCACGGTGGGCGACATTGCGGCTGGCCTGTCCTATTCCGTCATCAAGAACGCCTTGTTCAAGGTCATTAAGCTGCGCGACCCCAAGGAGATCGGCAGCCAGGTGATCGTCCAGGGCGGCACCTTTATGTCCGACGCCACGCTTCGCGCATTTGAGCAGCTCACCGGCGTTCATGCCGTGCGTCCCGACATCGCCGGCTGCATGGGAGCCTATGGTGCGGCCCTGCTCGCTCGCGATCGCGCCGGCGCCGATGGCACCTCGACCATCCTTTCAGCCGAGGACATCGCGCACCTTACCGTGACGCAAAAGCATGTCCGCTGCGGTCGCTGCTCCAACAACTGCCAGCTCACCGTCAACGACTTTGGCGGCGGCAGGCGCTTCATTACCGGCAACCGCTGCGAGAAGGGCGCCGGCCACAAAAAGCAGAAGACCGAGGCCCCCAACCTCTTCAAAAAGAAAAATGAGCTGCTCTTTAACCGCGAGGTGCTGAGCCCCGACGAGGCCCCGCGCGGCACCGTGGGTATCCCGCGCGCACTCAACATGTACGAGAACTACCCCTTCTGGCACGCGTTCTTTACGCGCCTGGGCTTTAGCGTGCAGCTCTCCGACCAGTCGAGCAAGAAGACCTACCAGGCGGGCATCGAGTCCATGCCGTCCGAGAGCGTGTGCTATCCGGCCAAGATGAGCCACGGCCATGTGATGAACCTTATCGACCGCGATGTCGACTTCATTTGGATGCCGTGCGTGCGCTGGGAGCGCAAGGAGGATCCGACCGCCGGTAACTGCTATAACTGTCCCATCGTCATGAGCTACCCCACGGCGCTTGCGCTCAATATCGACGAGATTCGCGAGCAGAACATCGAGTTCCTGTATCCGTTTGTGCCCTATCACGACAAGACCGAGCTCAAGCGCCGCCTGTATCAGGTGCTCGCCGTCGACCGCGTGGCCGATGCGCAAGCCGGTCGCGGCCGCGTGCGCGGTCCCAAGATCACGCGCTCCGAGGTCGATGCCGCCGTCAACGCTGCCTTTGAGGCCGATGCGCGCTTCCACGAGGACATCCAGACCATGGGCGAGGAGGCTCTTAAGTGGGTCGAGGACCACGGCGGTCACGGCATTGTGCTCGCCGGCCGCCCCTACCACAACGACCCCGAGATCAACCATGCCCTGCCCGAGCTTATCTCGAGCTTTGGCTTTGCGGTCTTTACCGAGGATTCGCTTGCGCACCTGGTGAAGCCCGAGCGCCCCATTCGCGTCGTCGACCAGTGGATGTACCACAGCCGCCTGTACGCCGTCGCCCGTTTTGTGACGATGCGCAACGACCTGGACCTGATCCAGCTCAACTCTTTCGGCTGCGGTCTGGACGCTCTGACCACCGACCAAGTGCAGGAAATCCTGGAGGCCAGCGGTAAGATCTACACCGTGCTCAAGATCGACGAGGTATCCAACCTGGGCGCCGCGCGTATCCGTATTCGCTCGCTCATGGCGGCGCTCAAGGACCAGGAGGCCGAACGCCTGGCCGAGGCCACGGCCGCGGGCGAGGCCTACGAGCAGGGCGATGCCGCGCCGGTGGCGCCCTCCACGGATACCCCCGCGTTCGCGAGCCGCAAGTACACGTTTGAGGCCCAGCGCGAGAGCGCATCGACTGCATGGCCTAAGGTGCCCTTTACCGAGCAGATGCGCGACGAGGGCTACACCATCCTGTGCCCGCAGATGGCGCCGATTCACTTTGACCTGGTCAAAGAGGTGTTCCGCGGTGCTGGCTACAACTTGGAGCTGCTGCCCTCGACCGACCACGATGCCGTCGAGGCCGGCCTGCGCTATGTGAACAACGACATTTGCTACCCGTCGATCCTGGTGACGGGCCAGATTATGGAGGCCATCGAGAGCGGTCGGTACGACCTGTCCAAGACGGCCGTTGTTATCAGCCAGACCGGCGGTGGCTGCCGTGCCACCAACTACATCGCACTCATCCGCAAGGCCCTGCGTGAGAGCGGCCACCCCGAGATCCCGGTGATCTCGCTTTCGGCCGTGGCGCTCGGCGAGGACAACCCCGGCTTTAAGATTACGCCGGCGCTGCTTAAGCAGGCAGTCTACGCGGTGCTCTTTGGCGACGTGATGATGCAGATGCTCTACCGCTGCCGTCCGTACGAGGCCACGCCCGGTGCCGCCAACGCGCTCTACGAGGAGTACATGGCGCGCGCCCGCAAGCTGGCGCCTAAGTTCAACAGGCATAACTACACCAAGCTTGCTCGCGAGGCCATCCGCGCGTTCGACACCATGCCGCTCGTGGGCGAGGGCACCAAGCCGCGCGTGGGCGTGGTCGGCGAGATCTTGGTCAAGTTCCACCCTACGGCCAACAACCACGTGGTTGACGTTATCGAGCGCGAGGGCTGCGAGGCCGTGGTGCCGGGCCTGCTCGACTTCTTCCTGTACTCCATGAGCAACGCCGAGCTGCAGAAGGACGAGCTGGGTAGCTCTGCTACAACGCGTGCGGGCATGCAGGCGCTCATCAAGCTCGTGGACTGGATGCGTACGCCGGTGGAGGAGATGCTCGAAAAGTCCCGCCGCTTTGAGGCGCCCGAGCGCATCGGCACCATGGCCGACAAGGCCCGCACGGTGCTTTCGGTGTGCAACAACATGGGCGAGGGCTGGCTGCTCACGGCCGAGATGCTCGATCTGATCGACCACGGTGCGCCCAACATCATCTGCACACAGCCCTTCGCGTGCCTGCCCAACCACGTGGTGGGCAAGGCCGTGATCAAGGAGCTGCGCCGCCAACATCCCGAGAGCAACATTGTCGCGGTGGACTACGACCCCGGTGCATCCGAGGTCAACCAGCTCAACCGCATTAAGCTCATGATTAGCGTGGCCAAGGAGAACATGCGCGCCGGCAAGGGCTTTAAGCTCGAGAAGGTGGCGCCGCTCGCGATGGACGAGGTCACCGGCCAGATGCGTGCCCATGACGGCTGCGTGAGCTGCGGACCGGCCAGCGAGGAAGCCGTTGCATCGGTCGCCAAGCGTCTGGGACGTGGCATTAAGAAGTAGACGGCCTGCTATGGGCTAGATATGAGACAAACGGGTGGTAGCCGTACCGGCTACCACCCGTTTTTGCTGGACATATGTTGCGCAAATGATCTCGCTGCAGCCTTCCGTGGGCTCGCCCGATTTTTGGGCCGGTTCGGGCTTTGAGGACAAGCTGCTGCAAGCCCAGGGCGATTTTTCGCTCAACGCGGGACAGCACAGTGTGACCTATCTGCCAAACGACGAGACGATCGCTACGGTCTACCCATCGCCACCTACGAGATGGAAGCCGAAAAGTACATCTACCGAGTGTACAAGTACGAGCTGTAGCGTTGCGCTTAGGTTTGACCAATGGAGTATGAAAACACGCCGTTCGCCGATGCCCCCTCCGCGAGTGGCAGCCATATGGTTTGATGTCAGAAACATATAGTTGTCGCCAGCCTGCTGGCGACGTTCCCCCTGATATCGGAGGTTCCAGGTATGTTTCACGCTCCGTTAAACAACTATCGGTTGGGCTAACATGGGTCGCCGTGCTATTTCGATAACCCTTGCAGTGGTCTGCCTGGCTGTGCTCCTGGGCGCTACAGGGCTGTTTGCTATAAGTCGAGAAACGTCCTATATGCAGGAATGCGCTTCCGAAGGGTTTGCCATTGACGGTTACTATCGGGACGACAAGACGAGTCTGGAAACCCTGGCCTTTCTTGAAGAGGATAACCATCGGTGGCAACTGGTCGACAAAGACGGCAGCTGCGTAGACGGGCAGTTTAAGCGTACGGATGACCCCAACATCCTGATATTAAAGAAGGAAAACGGCGAAGAATTCGGTACGGTTCACGTGGCGTATACGTCACGCCGACGCGAGCAGGGCCAGCTCTATCTATTTAGAGATAGCAAAGTGACCCGATTTTATCTTGTGAGCACCGATCCGGCGTTTACGGTGGAGTCTGGCGATGTCGATGCGGACGTCTGATTCACGGCAATAAAACAGCGAGCGGGGCGCGGACGTGAACTACGTCCCGCTTTTTGCATGTGCCTGCGTCGCGTCTGAGCCTCGCCGCGACTTGCGCCTGTGCGCGGGAGCCATCCCATGCTCCGCATTACTTTACGTCAAACTCCACACGATCGAGTTCGGGCACATTGAGGTTGATGAGCTTGCGGGCGACGTGGCGGTTGTGCGCCCCGAGCGCCTCGCCTGTCGTCACGTGGGCGACAACCTCGCGCTCGACAAGGCCCTCCTTGTCGCCCTCGGTGGCCGAGGTCTCGACGGCGACGGTGTAGTCCTTAAAGCCCGGCAGCACCGCGGCAAGCTCGCGCGTGGTTTCGGTGACGCCGTAGCCGTCCTGTACGCCGGCCTGCGCCGAGCCAATGGAGCCCGCCGTCATGACGATGCAGGGGATGGCAAAGATCACCGTGCCCACGATGATGCGGCGGCGCACCTTGCGTGACAGCTCGTCGACCTCGGCGTCTTCCTCAGCGGTCACAATACCGTCGCCGTTCAGGTCGCGCTTGAGCGGCACGCGCAAAAGAAGTAGCACGGCTTCGGCTGCCAGCGCGATAAAGACCACGTTGATGCCAAACTCGTAGAGTGCCGAGAGAAACAGCGACCCGCTTGCGATGGCGATGCCGTAGCCCGCTGCACACAGGGGCGGCATGAGCGCGGTCGCCACGGCCACGCCGGCGATGAGCGTGGCGGGTTCCTGGTCGCGCGAGTTGCCCAGGCCACCCGCAAAGCCGCCAGCGAGCGCGACGGTAAGGTCCCAGACGGTGGGTGTCGAGTTGTCGATGATGGCAGCTGTGGTGGTGCCAAGGGGTGAGAGCTTAAAGTACAACGTGGACGTGACCAGGCAAAAGGCCATCTGTAGCGCAAGGCTGGCGATGGCTTCGACGGCAATCTCGCGGTCGAGCGTGGCAATGCCGTATGCCATGGCAAGAACCGAGCCCATGAGCGGGCAGATGAGCATGGCACCTACGATGGCGATGTCCGAGTCGATATCGAGACCGATGCTCGCGATGAGCATGGCGATGATGAGGATACACAGGTGAGAGCCAGTCAGACGCGCCCCGTTTACAAAACGCTTGCGGATCACGTGATAGGGCGCGCGTCCCTCGCGAATGTTGAACGCGCGCTTTAAAAAGCGACCAGCCTGCTCGGCAGCCTCACTATGGGCAGGGCGGATGCCATGGCGCCGATGATGGCGCTCGCGCAGTCGCTTGATCTGTTGTTTATCGAGCTCCATGTCCACCTCGTTCCAGCGCGGTCCGCGCAACGCGCCCGTTGTCCTTACTCTACACCGTGGCGGGCGGGGTGTCTGTTGCATGCGGAATCCGATAGGGCGGATGACGCGGGAGCAAATGCAAATCACAGACTCAATTCCATCCCGCAAGAATATGATGCACCAGCTCCTACATATGTGACGAAATTGTGAAGCACGAGAGTGCGAATTTCAAAAAATCCGCTGGTGACCAATGTTGCGCAACAGAATTCAAAAATCAGCTCCTACAATTTGAAGCGTATGGATACATCCGTGTCAAAGGGAGAAAGCCATGGCAAACTACAGCCCACAGCACTTTGAGCCTCGGGCCAAGGCCGTCAACGTCAAGGGCGTTGCCAACCGCGCCGTCGCAACCGTTTTGACGGCGGGCCTCATCGCTCAGCCGCTCATGTCGCCGCTGGCGGCAATCGCCGCACCGTCAACCGGTAACGGCGATTCTGTTCAGGGGGGGGGGTAGTTCTGTAGAGAATACCGTTACCGCCGGTAACCAAGCGGTCGTAAAGACGGCTGCCCAGCTGGCCGAGGAGTCGGCAAAGCAGCTCAAGGACGCTCAGGCCGCCTACGATGCCGCCCAGAAGAAGGCCGACGCGGCGGGCCAGTCTCAAAAGCAGGCGCAGCAGCAAAAGAATCAGGCCTCGCAGGCCGTGACCGATAACGCCGCCGAGCAGAACGAGGCCGAGGTAGCCGCGCTTCAGGAGAAGATTGACGAGCTTAAAGCGGCCGTCGAAAAGACCGAGCAGCAGCAGAAGAAGCTGGGCGACCTGAACGATCAGCTCGAACAGGCCAACAAGAGTGTCGAGGATAAGACCCAGGCGTTCAAGGACGCCAAGGCAAAGCAGGATGAGGCCAAGAAGGCCCTCGATGATGCCCAGGCCAAGCTCGAGGCCATGGGTATGGACGAGTACGAGGCCGCCAAGAAGGCCGTCGAGGACGCGCAGGCAAAGCTCGATGACGCCAATAAGGCCGTTACTACTGCACAGGACAATCTGGACCAGGCCAAGGCTGCCGAGGCCAGCGCCCAGCAGGAAAAGCAGAATACCGAGGCAGCTTTGACGACTGCCCAGGCCAAGAAGCAGGAGACTGCCGCTGCTCTCGCAGTCGCAACCACCGCGCGCGATAACGCCCAGCAGAAGTTCAACCAGGCGCAGGCCGCGCTCGATGCTGCCGTCTCGGGTACGGGTGTTGACCTGAGCGCGCTTGAGGCCGCCAAGATCGCTGCTGCCGGTGAGCTCAAGACCGCGCAGGACGCGCTCGAAGCCGCGACGACTGCAGACGCCACCGCACAGGCGAACCTGCAGGCTGCGCAGACTACCGTCACCGCCGCGCAGGAGAAGGCCAACGCCGCCAACGCTGCTGTAGCATCTGCCCAGTCTGCATACGATGCGGCAAACAAGGAGTACAAGGACGCGGCCAGTAAGCGTGACGCCGCGAAGACGGCATACGAGCAGGCTCAGCAGACCGAGGCCGACAAGAAGACCGCGTACGATAAGCTTGTCGAAGTTCGCAAGCAGAAGCGCAGTGAGTGGGAGGCAGCCTGCGCTGCTTCGAACGCCGCGGAAAAGGCTTATGACGCTGCTAATGTCCAGGTTGAGGCTCTTGAGCAGCAGATTGCTGACCTCAAGTCCAACATGACCGTTGACCAGGAAGTCATCAATAAGGGCATGCTCGGCTTTATGGCCTACATCAGCAACAGCAGCGATTTCACGGCTATGCAGAAATCGAACGCCAAGGACGCAATGGCTACACTCACCGGCGCTGACGACAAAGCCGAGTGGTATGACGATTACGTCGATCAGGACATGTCTCGCGACACCAATCCGCTTTCCTTGGAACAGCTGCGCAACGCCCTGACATATCTCGACACCCAGAACAACCTCCGCAAGGCGAACGGTCAGTCGGCGCTCAGCGTCAGCCTCCGCATGACCGCAGCAGCTGCACTCAACGCCTCATATTCATCGAATATTTGGGATCACTCGAACTGTTACTTCGATAATGCTGAGAATCTCGCAGGTGGTGGCGGTGCATATACCGGTGGTGAGACCGAGGATACCCTGGGCTGGCCCTACACCGGTCTCTACACTCAGGAGAAGGTTAATTACGAGAATTGGATTAAAAAGTACGGTGTGGATAGCGAGGCCGGCAAAGATCTCATGGCTCATCGCTATGATTCGTACTATATCTACCAAAACTATTACGATGTGTACCACGGTACAAAAGATAAGAATGGCAATCAAAGAGGAGACGCCTGCGGGCACTATCTCAACATTATCGATTCCGCTACGGTGGCTATCGGCATCGCGACCGGTAGCGGTAAGAACACCGATTCCGAGGTAACCATATTCGATTACAGCGCTGATGACACTCAGGCTGATTTCACTGTTTCCGAGTTCAAGAAGCTCGTCAACGACTACATCGATTCTGCCTATAACGCTGGCGGCACGCAGGCGCAGAAGGCGCAACTCAAGGAGCTCCAGAGCAAGCTCGCCGAGGCGCAGAAGACGCTGGGCACGGCCGATACGGCATATCTCGCTGCTCTCAATAATCAGAAAGGCGCACAAGACGCCTATACCGCAGCCGACACGAACGTGAACACCGCCAAGGGCGAGTACGAGAAGGCTAAGTCCGGCACCGCCGCCGCGAAGACGGCATACAACGCCGCGAAGGACGCGCTCGGCGGAATCGACATCGAGTCCCTCAAGCAGAACCTCGATGCCGCCAAGTCCGAGGCCGCTACTGCCCAGGCAGCTCTCGATAAGGCAAACGCCACGCTTGCTGACAGCAAGACGAAGGCAGCCGAGGCCGCTGCTCACAAGGCGAAGGCTCGCAGCGCCCGCGATGCCGCCAAGGCAAAGTCCGAACAGGCCAATGAGGCGTATGACAACGCCACGGCTTCGGTCAAGGACCTTGCCGCCAAGCGCGATGCCGCCCAGGCGGACCTTGCGAATAAGCAGGGCTCGCTTGACGATGCCAAGAAGGCCGACGACACTGCCCAGGCTGGCGTTGACAAGGCTCAGGCCGCAGATACGCACGCCGCGACCGCTCTTTCGGACGCCAAGCAGGCAGTTGCCGCCAAGACGCAGGCCCTGTCCGACGCACAGGCGAAGGTCAAGGCTGCCGAGGGCGAGCTGGCCGGTGCAAACAAGGCCTTCGAGCGCTTCGCCGGCGCCCAGAAGGCGGTCGACGACGCCAAGGCCACCTATGACGCTACCGTCGCCGGTGTCGCCGATGCCCAGAAGCAGCTCGAGGCCGCCAACGGAGCCGTCGTCGATGCGACCTTCGAGATCGTCGAGGCCAAGGCCGAGCTTGCCAACGACGAGGCGCTCAAGGCCGATCTTGAGGCTGTCGACCACAAGGCATCCCTTGCCGCGGGCACGACGGGCAACGAGAAGCTGGTCAAGCTGAACGCTGCCTACGCTCGCTATAAGGCCGCCGTCGATGCCGCCGCTGGCCTCAAGGCTGCTCTGAGCGATGCCGATGCCAAGCTGTCCGATGCCAACGACGCCTATGCCGCCGCGCTTGCCGAGCTCGGAGATGCCAAGGATGCCCTGGCTGCCGCTCAGGCCGAGTACGACAAGTACCATCCCAAGGCTGAGCCGCAGGCCAAGCCTCAGGTTGCGCAGGCTGCTGCAAAGGCCCCCGTTGCCAAGAAACAGGCTGCGCCTGCCGCACTCGCCCAGACTGGCGACAATTCCGCGCTTGCGGGCGAGGTGTTCGTCATCGGCGGTGTGACGCTCGTGGCAGCGGGCGTGACGCTGGGCGATCGTCGTCGCAAGCAGATGTAGCGTTTCGAGCGTAGATTCTGCAACGAACTTCGGTTCATAGCAGGAACGCTTCGATAGCTTAACCGATAAGGCCGGCGCGCTGTTAAACGCAGCGCGCCGGCCTTTCTTTGTTTCGATATCAAAAAGCCCGGTCAGCAGCCGCAGAAGCTACCGACCGGGCAAGCCGTAGGCAATATGGTTGCTGTCGAGCAGCTGCTCGACTTAGCCCAGCAGGCTTAAGCCCACGGAGACAAACGCCAGGATAACGCCGACGATGGACTCGCCGCCGAGCAGGCCGCTGGCGACAACCAGGCCCTGTTCCTGGAAGGCGGCGTCCTTGGCAGCCCTCTCCTCGTCAGAAAGACCAGCGGTGGCGTCGCGGTGGGCGGACCACTTGTCGTAGGCGAGCTTGACGCAGGAGCCCAGGAATGCCGTGAGTGACATGTAGAACGGCAGGTACACGCCCAGGCCGATCATCATGGCCGGAATGCCGAGCCAGTACATGACGATGCCGGCGATAAAGCCGCCAACGAACCACGGCACGCTCGGGATGCCCGAGACCATGGTGGCGACGACGCTTGCCTGCGCGGCGACAAAGCTCTTGTCGGGGCCAAAGGCGTCCGGGCCATAGGCGGTGACGAGCGCGACCATGACGGCGGCGGCGACCAGGGCGCCCACGATGCCGCCAATGGCTTGGCCGATCCACTGCGCACGCGGGTTGGTGCCCAGCACGGCGCCGGCCTTAAAGTCGTTCATGACGTCGCCCGCAAGGCCGCACGCCACGGCTACGATGCCAGCGATAAAGAACAGCTTGACCTGAGCGATCTGAGCGAAGGCAGCCACGATGAGCATAACGATGAGGCCAAAGATTTCCATGGGGTCGATGCCCGTCTGGCCGCAGCTCTGTGCGCTCATGATGGTGGTGACAAAGGTGAACAGCGTCACGATGACGGCCGGAACGGGGCCAAGGTCAAGCACGATGGCGATGATCACGGCGATGGCGGCAGCGCCCAGGCCGATGATGCCGGCGTCGAGCTTAAGGGAGCCCGAGATGAGCGACTGCTCGTCGGTGTCGGTGGAGCTGTCGGCGGCAAGACCGCGGACGATACCGGCGACCTGCGGCAGGATGTCCTTGAGGACGACGGCGACGCCAAAGCCCATCATGAGGCCCATGCCCAGGGACTTGACGATGCCCTGTGCAGTCACAACGTCGAACAGACCGGCAGCGGTGCCGCCCACGATGATGCCAAAGTTGCCCAGCAGGGCGCCGGCAAACCAGAAGGCGACCGGGGCGAAGCCCACGAGGAAGCCGACGGAGAGCAGCATGGGCGAGTTGTAGATACCAAAGGTCACGCCGGGGATGTTGAGCGTGCATAGCATACTGGGCACAATGCCCAGGGCGTCGCGCAGCACGCTATAGATGCCGGCGATGGCCATGGAGCCAAAGAGCTGCTTGCCGGTTTTGCCGCCGGCCTCGGTTGCGCGCAGGGTCTGAGCTGCGGCGTTGCCGGTGGGGAACTCAAGCGCGGCGTCCACGATAAAGTGACGGTGGATGAGCGCGGTGGCCAGCAGGCCCAGGATGGTGCCGGCGAGTGCCACGATAAACATGTCGAGCCAGCTGATCTGGTCGGCATAGCCCAGCATCCAGGCGCCCGGGATGGTAAACGCCAGACCGCCGGCGACCATGGCGCCTGCGGACATGATGGTGTGGGTGACGTTTGCCTCGTTGAGGCTGGCGTTGCCCATGAGCTTAAGGAAGAACAGCGAGATGACGGCAGCGAAGACGATCGGCCAGGGGAGGGCGCCCATCTTGAGGGCGGTATAGGCCGAGCTTGCCGTGATGATCACGCAGCCAAGGACGCCGATGACGACGCCGCGCAGCGTGAGTTGCCCGCGCATCGAAGTGCGGTTCGAGGGATTGCTCATATAGAACTCCTTTGCGTATATCCGCTTCCCCGGGAGCGCCGCTACGGATACGGCGCGGGAAGTCGGGTTACCAAGGGCCGCCGCGTGAGCTCGCAAACGACCGCGCACCAGTATAGCGGCAAGGTAGTCATTTTGGGACGGGGCTATTTTAGCTACCCTTTGACAGTCGACGAATTATTTGGGATTGGGGCAAATATCAACCGACATATTGGGGTAGCTAAAATAGCCCCGTCCCAAAATGACTACCTGGGATGGCTGGTTCGGGTAGGCGATATACTGCTGGGCAGACGAAAGGAGCGCCGACGATGCTTAATGGGTGCGCATATATATTGACGGTCGACGTGGGCAACACGTTCATTCGCTTTGGCCTGTTTGCAGAGGATTCGGCCGCGGCGCAGGAATGTCCGCTTGCGACGTGCGAGATCACCACGCCGTCGAGCATCACGGCAGACGAGGCGCGCATGCGTCTCGTGCAGGTCATGGCCGCACTGGCGGCCGATGCGGGCATGCCGGGTGCGCTTGTGCCCGCGGCTGCTGTGCTGAGCTGCGTGGTCCCGGCGCTCGAGCGCCCGTGGAAGGCAGCGCTTTCCCGTACCTGCACGGGGCGCGTGCTCACGGTGGGGCCGGGCCTCAAGACCGGCATGCCCGTGCACTACGATGACCCGGCCGAGATCGGTCCCGACCGCATCGCCGACGCCGTGGCTGCCCGCGCCGTCTATGGCTCGCCGTGCATTGTGATCGACCTAGGCACCACAACCAATATCGAGGTCATCGACGCGCACGGCACCTTTGTCGGCGGCGTTATCGCGCCGGGGCTGGCGCTCGGCGCCCGCTCGCTTTCGGCGGCAGCAGCGCGCCTGCCCCAGGTTGAGCCCTCAGCGCCGACACACGTTATCGGCCGCAACACGCGTGAGGCCATGCGCTCGGGCGTGGTTTTGGGCGAGGTGGCCCGCATCGACGGCATGCTCGACATGGTGCTCGCCGAGATGCGCGCGACCAAGGCCGCGGGGGAGGGCAGCGTGCCCATCGTCATTACCGGCGACGATGCCGAGGCGCTTGCGGCGCTGGTCGGCCATAGCCTGACGGTCGACGATGCGCTGACGCTGCGGGGTCTCGCCGAGCTCTACCACATCAACCAAAAGCCCCACCGCGCGTAGGGCGGGGGCTGGTGGGATAAGCGCCCCTATCTTTCACCTGCTACAATGGGTCAAACTATTGCGATTTCGGAGGTGTCTGCCATGTCGGACGATCTTCATCAAACCGCGTCGGGCAAGCGCCGCGACGTTATTAGCTGGGATGAGTTCTTTATGAGCGTGGCCATCGCCGCGCAGCGCCGCAGTAAGGACCCCAACACGCAGGTGGGCGCGTGCATCGCCAGCACCAACCACCGCATCCTTTCGGTGGGCTACAACGGTACGCCCTCGGCGCTCAACGACGACTTTTTTCCGTGGGGTACGAGCGACGACCCGCTGCAGGACAAGCACAACTACGTGGTCCATGCCGAGGCCAACGCCGTGCTCAACTACCGTGGCTCGCTCAAGGACCTCGAGGGTTCCACGGTCTACGTCACGCTGTTCCCGTGCCATGACTGCGCCAAGATTTTGGCTCAGGTGGGCGTGGGCGAGGTTGTCTACCTGGACAACAAGTACGCCGACACCGATGACGGCCGTATCAGCCGCCGCATTCTCGACTCCTGTGGCATCAGCTACCGCCAGGTTATCGTCGATGTTCACATCGGCACCGAGGGGCGGGCTCAGCAGTAGCGCGTGGCAACGCCAGCTGGCAACAAAAGGCAGCCAAAAGAGCCCCGTCCCAAATTGACTACTCGTGAAAGTCGCGTCTGCGCGCATGGACGGCTCGTGAGCGGGTACACGGCTGTAGTAACATAGCTTCTGTCCGCGGGCGCGCCCGCGTAATTGTGAGAAAGGAGCCCCTGTGGCTGTTAACGAAGAGCTGCTTAAGAAGGTTCTTGAAGAGATTCGTCCCAACCTGCAGGCCGACGGCGGCGATATGGAGTATGTGGGCGTCGACGACGAGGGTGTCGTCAAACTGGAGCTGCAGGGCGCTTGCGCCGGCTGCCCCATGAGCTCGCTGACCCTGTCCATGGGCATTGAGCGTATCCTGAAGGAGCATGTGCCCGGCGTTACCCGTGTCGAGCAGGTCAATGCTTCCGGCGAGGCCGAGGACCTGTACGACGAGTACGCGCCGTTCTAAGCTGCGAAAGCTGCGGACGGCATACTCCGCATAGACGTTACGCCCAAATATGCGGCTGCGAGCGCAAGGCCCGCGGCCGCATTTGTATGTAGGGAGCAGGAGGATCGATATGCTCAACGACTTCTACCATATGCTTGATCCTGTCGCGATCTCGGCGGGCCCCATCACCATCTACTGGTACGGCCTGGCCTACGTGGTCGGCGCCCTGCTCACGGCGGTCGTCATGTAC
Source organism: uncultured Collinsella sp. (assembly GCA_928722055.1). Taxonomy (GTDB): domain Bacteria; phylum Actinomycetota; class Coriobacteriia; order Coriobacteriales; family Coriobacteriaceae; genus Collinsella. Next base: position 1,715,261 of record CAKMWN010000002.1, on the reverse strand, counting down.
CGCACGCAGCGTCGCTGGGGCCTTAACATCACGATTGACGACCTGACGAGTGTCGTGGTCGGCGTGGTCTTTGGCCTCATTATCGGTGCGCGCCTGTTCTACGTCGTCTTTTACGGTGATGGCTACTACTGGGCGCACCCGCTCGAGATCTTTGCCACCAACGAGGGCGGCATGAGCTTCCATGGCGGTTTGGTGGGCGGCATTATCGGCGGCATCATTGTGTGCCGCATGTATAAGCTCGATGCATGGACTTTGGCAGACCTTGCCGTCATAGGCGCGCCGCTGGCCTTGTGCCTGGGCCGTTGTGCCAACTTTGTCAATGGTGAGCTGTGGGGCAAGCCGACCGATCTGCCCTGGGGCGTGGTCTTCGGTGGCACCGCGGGCGATATGCCGCGTCACCCCTCCCAGCTCTACGAGGCATTTCTTGAGGGCATCGTGCTCTTTTGCATTCTGCAGGTGCTCAGCCGCAAAAAGCCGCTACTGCCCCAAGGCACGTTTATGGGCGTGTTTGTGATGGGTTACGGCATCGTCCGCTTCCTCATTGAGTTTGTGCGCGTGCCCGATGCGCAGCTGGGCTATCTGCTGGGCGGCGTCATCACCATGGGTCAGCTGTTGAGTCTGCCACTCGTGATTGCGGGCCTGGCGCTCATCATCTTTGCTCGTCGCCACAACCAGCCCCAGTGCATCTACCTCGACGCCTAACCACCACAAAGGGGACAGGCACCTTTGTGGTGGTTTGCTGGGCAACGATGACAGAACCGGAACGTTTCCCCAGATAAAACCTGCCAAAATAAACCTGTCCCTTTTTGGCAGGTTTCTAGAAAGGCTTTCGGACTGTGAAGGATCCCGACCTCTCCACAACGGCTGCGCGCGACGCTGCCCGCATCGTCTGGTTTAAGCGCTACCCCGCCAAGCAGACGCTCATCGCATTTTTGCTCGCGCTGTTGGCGACCACGGCGTTTTCCATCGATCCCGCCCCGGTGTCGAGCAACGCGGTCTTGGCGATTGACCCCAAAGCCTCGGGCATGCTGTACGTGTGCTACGAGGTGCTCCTCTCGTTTGCCGGCCATACCGACGCGGTCATGCTGCTTGCGCTTGCCTGCCTGCTCACGCTGCCGTTTCGCTACGTATTCTTTGGCCGCGGCGACGCTTGGCGTCCCTCGGTGATCCTTCCGTCGCTGTTCTTTGCCGTCTGCATGGTGTTTGGCCGCAGTTACGACCTCACCGATTCGGCCGAGATCGTGCTCGGCGACAAGGCCCGCATTATCTGCGCCTGGATAGGCGGTGCGGGCTGGATGCTCTTGGCAGTCGTTGCCTTCTACCTTGTCTTTGAGTGTCTAGATTGGCTGAGCTCTCGGCGTATTCCGTTTTCCGAAGCGCACTTTGGCCGCGTATGGCGTATGGCTCACGCCGTGCTCTCGGTCCATCCCTTTGCCGGGCCCTTCCTGGTGCTTATGGTCGCCTGGGCGCCCACGCTCATCGCTTCGCTGCCCGGCCTTTTTATGGGAGATACGGGTGCGCAGATTCGCCAGTGGTTCAACTACCCCAACGGTACGAGTGACTACCTGCGCCTGCTCAATCCCAACGTGTTGCTCAACGGACATCACCCCGTGGTGCACACGGCTATCATCGGTTCGTGCGTCCAGCTGGGGCTTTCACTGTTCAACAGCGCCAACGCAGGTCTTGCCATCTACACCTGCGCTCAGTTCGTCATTACGGCCGCCTGCATGGCCTATTCCATCTCGTCGCTGCGCAAGCTGGGCGTGAGCCTGCCGGTCCGCGGCGTAATCCTGCTGTTCTTTGTGTTTATGCCCATGTTCTCCAACTACGCGGCCTTGCTTACCAAAGACGTGCTGTTTGCCGACGCGTTTTTGGTGCTGTTGGTGCAGACCGTGAAGCTCGTGGCCTGCGGCCTGCCCCGTCGCGATGCCAATGTCGAGCGTGCAGGCGAACAGAGGCCTGTGCTCTTTGCGCGCCACGACTGGCTGCTGCTCGCTCTGGGCGCCATGGGTTCCACGTTTCTGCGCAATGGCGGCCTGGTGTTTCCCCTGGCGGCATGCGTGATCGCGGCGGCGTTTTGCGCGTGGGACGCGCATGTGGCTCGTCGTGCGGCCAAACAGGCTGGTGCTGCGCCTTCGGGCGCCATCCCGCGTTTCCGCTGGGTGGGCGTTCTTGCGGTGCTTGCGCTCTGTCTTGCCTCCAATATGTACTTCACCAAGGTCTTTATGCCGGCGCACGACATCACGCCTGGTTCCAAGCGCGAAATCCTCTCGATTCCGTTCCAGCAGACGGCTCGTTTCGTCCAAAAGCACGACGGCCTCAACTCGGGTGTCAACCCCACGGTTAAGGAGGACGGCACCATCGTGGAGGCTCCTTGCGACGGCTTGGTGACCGACGAAGAGCGCTCCGTGATCGACCGTGTGCTCAAGTACGAGAATCTGGGCCGCCGTTACAACCCGGATAAGTCGGACGCTGTCAAAAATTGCTTCAACGAGTACGCCTCGCAGGAGGACATCAAGGCCTATTTTGAGGTGTGGGCCCAGATGTTCAAAAAGGATCCCGAGTGCTATATCTCGGCGCTCATCAATAACTACTACGGCTACTTTTATCCGAGTGCCCGCGATGCGTGGGTCTACAGCACGGCGCGCAGTGCCGAGATTATGGCAAAGCCCGATAACCTCAAGTACTTCGACTTCCATCCGGTCGATAGCAAGGTTGTGCGCTGGTGCGACCACCTGATCAACCTGTATCGCGTGGCGGTGCAGCGCATCCCGTTTATCTCGCTCACCATGAGCTCGGCCACCTATGTGTGGATCATGATCGCCGTGGTGGTCTATCTGCTGCGTCGTCATTCATGGCGTGCGCTGGCGATCTGGGTGCCGCTGTTGGGCGTGCTCGCTGTGTGCCTGATTGGCCCGTGCAACGGCTCGACTTACATGCGCTACCTGTATCCGGTCATCGCCTGCATGCCCTTTGCCATCGGCGCCACCATCACCCGCAGCGACCTCCTCTGGTCCTAATTTGGTGCAAAGGGGACAGGTTACTTTGCACCAAGGGGCTGTATCATCACGACGCCTTCATTTTGGGGTTTATCTCGCAGGCCAGTAGGTATATCATAACGACGTTTGTTTATATTGCCCGAGCATCTGCGCTGGGCTTTAGGTCGAAACCGATAGGAGACACGTATGTCCGGACACTCTAAGTGGGCCACAACCAAGCATCGTAAGGGCGCGCAGGACGCCAAGCGTTCCGCCCTCTTCTCCAAGCTGAGCCGCAACATCACCGTTGCTGCCCGTCTCGGCGGCGACCCGCTGCCTGAGAACAACGCCAGCCTCGCTGCTGCTGTTGCTAAGGCCAAGGCTCAGTCCATGCCCAAGGACAAGATCAAGTCCGCTATCGACAAGGCTTTTGGTTCGGGTGCCGACGCTGCCGTCTACGAGAACATCGTGTACGAGGGCTACGGTCCCGCCGGTGTCGCCGTCTACGTCGACTGCCTGACCGACAACCGCAACCGTACCGCCGCTGATGTCCGTTCCGCCTTCTCCCACGCTGGTGGCAACCTGGGCACCTCCGGCTCCGTTGCCTTCCAGTTTGAGCGTAAGGGCCAGATCGTCGTCGCCAAGGAGATCCTGGACGAGAACGCCAAGAAGGAGACCATGATCGCCAACGGCGCTGCCGGTGACGAGGATGAGTTCATGATGGCCATCGCCGAGGCCGGTGGCGAGGACTACGAGGACGCCGGCGAGGAGTGGATCGTCTGGACTGCTGCCAACGACGTTATGGCTGTCTCCAAGGCGCTCGAGGAGCAGGGCGTCCAGGTCAAGGGCTCCGAGACCACCATGGTCCCGACCACCCCGACCGAGGTCTCCGGCGCCGATGCCAAGAAGGTTCAGCGCCTCATCGACCGTCTTGAGGAGCTCGACGACGTCCAGGATGTTTACAGCACCATGGACATGACCGACGAGGTCATCGCTGCCCTCGAGGAGGAGTAGCGCCCGCACGGGTTAAGCCGTGCATATCTGGGCATAATGAAGCGAGCATGCAAGCCTCGTGGAATAGATGAGCCGGATCCGCGTGCGTAGAGCACCGGACCCGGCTCTTTTATAATGATGCGAACCGTTTTGCATTTCGAGAGCCGAGATTTGAAGGGAGCGCCGCGTGCGCGTACTCAAACGAGCCCTAGCGATCGTGTACCTTGCCGCTACCATCGTGGCGCTGGGTACGCTTGTCTGCCAGTTTTGGGGGCCGTATACGTATCGCTTTATGTTGCTGATGCGCGACCCCATGCCGCGCATTGTCGTGACGGCATGCGGCGGAGTTGTGGCGATCGGCGTGCTGGTAAGCTTCTTCCGCCTGATGTTTGCTCGTCGCGAGCCGTCCTGCGTGCATCCGGCGGGGGAGCGCAATATCGAGGTCACGCTCGCGGCGCTTTCTTCGTGTGCCAGGGCTGCTGCCGAGCGCGACGACCGCGTGATGGTCGAGCGCGTCGAGGCGCGCGTACAGGGCTCCGACGAATCGCGCGTCTGTTTTAAGGTCGACGCCATCGCGCTTGACGACCGGGACGTGGCCTCCCTTGCAACTGCGATGCAGCAACGTATCGAGGAGGCCTGCGACACCATGCTCGGCACGCCGGGCACGACCGCACGCGTCCGTTTTTTGCCGTCCAAGACTACCGTCCAGACCGTGGAGGTTTCCGGTGAGTGATACCAATCAAGATAAGACCGCTCGTACGCCGCGCCTGACGATTGACCAGAGCGCCACGCCGGCGAGCGAACCTGTTGATTCCAAAGCAGAGGCAACTGAGTTACAAGACGCGGCGGCCGCGGATTTTGACGAGGCTATGGGTCTCATCAAGGGTACGGGCGCTGCCATCTGGAGCTATGCTGTGCGTCATCCCAACACCACGCTCGGTGCCGTCGCTGGCTTTATCCTTGCCGTGTTGGTGCTCACGCTCGGCCTGTGGGACACGCTCGTCATTGCATTCTTCGTGCTGATCGGCGCCGTGATCGGCCAAATTCGCGACGGCGAAAACGGGATTGTCAACTTCTTCGGCCGTCTGTTTAGCGGCCGCTAATATGTATTCGACTGTCGCATCCGCGGCAGGCATAAGGAGGAACCATGGCTTTTAATACGAAGGTCGATGTTGCCGATACCGAGCTCGAGGCAGACGAGACCGTCACCGCCGAGGCCGAGGACGTAACGCTCGAGGACGAGGCGCTCGTCGAGGCCGAGCCCGCCGATGACGCGGACGAGGATGATGAGGAAACAGACGAGTCCGAGGACTCGCTGACCTATTCCAACGGTGTGATCGAGAAGATCGTTGCCATGGCCACCCGCGAGGTTCCGCACGTTTTGGGCATGAAGGGTAACCTCATGCACTTTGTGCAGGAGCAGTTTGGTGCCGAGAACCTGACCAAGGGCGTGACGGTCGAGGTCACCGACGACAACCGCGTGGTCGTCAACATCTCGGTCATCATCGAGTACGGCGCCTATGCGCCTGCGATCTTTGACGACGTTAAGGCGCGCGTCACCGAGCGTCTGGCCGCGATGACCGGCCTTGAGGTGGCAGGCGTCAACCTGCGCATCGAGGATGTCATCACCCCCGAGGAGTACGAACACCGCACCAGCCAGCACGAGTAACCTATCAAACGGGATGTTTATTTTGGCAGGTTTTACCTGCGAAAACGCCAAACGGCCGGTCGCACGGATGTATGTGCGGCCGGCCGTTATTTGTATGCCCCCGATGCAGTCATACCGCTCGTCTAACTAAGGGTTGCAATCTTCGCGTTCCGCGTTACCCTAATGGGCGCATTGTTTCCAAATTGTTAACGAGGGGTTGCCGTAATGGCCGACGAACACGAGACCGAAAGCAAGGCATGGGCGATTGAGGCCGCTGCGGCAGAGGCGGCGTCGCGTGCCGCCGAGGAGGTGCATCGTCCTCCGGTGGTGCCGATGGAGCGCGTTGTCGGTCGCGAGGATATCGAACGTGGCGAGCGTGCCGGCCGCAAGCGCAGCCAGGAGCCAGGCTTTCCGCGCTTTTTTGCCGAGCTCAATTTGGGGCTGATCCTCACGGCCTTTGCCATCGTGGCTTTCAAAACGCCCAATCACTTTGCCTTCGGCGGCACCTCGGGTGTGTCGGTCATTCTTTCCACGCTGTTCCCGACTCTGCCCGTCGGCGTCTTTATGTGGATTATCAACGCGGTCCTGGTCATCCTGGGCTTTATCTTTTTGGAGCGCAAGGCAATCCTTTGGAGCGTCTTTGCCTCGTTTGCGCTTTCGGCCTACGTCTCGCTGTTTGAGCTCTTCATCCCGACGGATGTTTCGATGACGGGCGATATGTGGCTCGACCTGTGTTTTGCCGTCATCTTGCCGGCGCTGGGCAGTGCCATTGTCTTTGACATTGGCGCCTCGACGGGCGGCACCGACATCCTTGCCATGATCCTCAAGCGTCGTACGACGCTCGAGATCGGACGCGCCTTGTTGCTGGTCGATATCGGCATCGTGACCGTCGCGGCTTTCCTGTATGGCCCGCGCGTCGGCCTGTACTGCGTACTTGGCCTGTTTGCCAAGACGCTCGTGGTCGACAAGGCCATCGAGAGCATTCACCTGCGCAAGGTCTGTACGATTATTTGCGCCGAACCGCGCAAAGTCGAGGAGTTTATCGTCAAGCATCTCAACCGCACAGCAACAATCAGCCGTGGTTACGGCGCCTTCTCGGGCAGGTGCGTCACGGTGATTATGAGCGTGCTGAGCCGTCGCGAGGCAGTACAACTGCGCCGCTATACCCGCGATATCGATCCGAATGCGTTTATCACGATCGTTGACAGCTCCGAGATTGTGGGCAAGGGCTTCCGCGGCACGAACTAGCGCGGATATACCCTTCGAATCATTGAATAAAGCCGCCTACGTTGCAAATCGGTCATCTTGGGGTATTTGTCCCCACATTGGGCGATAATGTTGCCAAAGACATCGTTTGCGATCCAGGTGATTCGCTCTAGATACGAAGGGATGATTTCGATGTTCTGTTCGCAGTGTGGCGCCCCCATGGGCGATAACGACAAGTTCTGCGGCGTGTGCGGTGCCCCTAATACCGAGGCCCCCATGCCGCTGCCGGCTCTGTCCCGCAGGGCCAGCCCCAGCCCCAGCCGCAGCCGCGGCCGTTCGTTGCGCCCCAGCCGGCTATGAACGTGCCCAAGGGCTGCATGGTGCAGGCCTTCAACGACATGATTAAGGTTCCCGGCGCCCTGGTTCGCGTATGTCAGATTGCCTTTTTGCCGGCGCTGATCTGCGTCGTGTCGGTGCTGGTGCTGTTTATCCCCGTTATCGGTGGCATCGCGGCGGCCATTGGCTTTTTGCTCGCTTACGTGGCAAGCGTGTGCGGCGCTGGCTTTGCTATCGAGTGGGGTCGCGACCTGTCGCTCAAGGACGATAACGGCATGGAGCGTCCGCTGCTGCGCTCGACCTCCTTTGGACTGGGCATCTTCTCGTCTGTTATTACGAACGTGCTCGGGTTCGTGGCCATTATTCCAGTGATTGGCGTGGTGTTCTCGGTGCTTGAGAGCGCTGTGATCGGTGCCGTTGGTTCGTACTATTACTTCGGTTCGAGCGGCCTCGAGGGCGCACTCATCGGGTCGATGGGTCTGCTCGTCTTTGCCATGATCGTATCGGCGGTGTTGGGCATTTTCTTTAAGATGTTTGGTGATGCCGCTGTGATGCACTTTGCAGTTGCCGGCCGCGTGGAAAGCGCGTTTTCGCTCGAGAAGGTCTGGAAGTCTTATAAGGCCAACCTGGGCAAGCTGTTCTGTGCCTCGATTCTTCCCGAGTTCTTGACGGGCATTGTTTCCAATATCATCACCTGGATTTTCACCGCCATCTTTGGTTTTGTTGCCGCGCTGGGCATTAGCAGCTATGGCTACTACGGCTACTATTCTCGTCCTTCGGGTCTTGAGGCAATCATCGAGGGTGGCGGCATTACGCTCATCCTGTTCCTGATGATCATCGCCTTTGTCACCGTGTTCCTGAATGTGTTTGGCACGATGCTCAAATATCGTGCCGTTGGCTACTGGGCCGCGCGCCATGCCAGCGGGTGGGCCGATGAGGATACCGATGATGTCCTGACGTTTGTGCTCCCGGGTGAGAAGAAGCCTGCTCCTGCGGGGTTCAATCCCACGGCCGCCACTGGTGCTGCACCTGCCCCGGCACCCGCGCCTGCACCTGCTCCGGCACCTGCCCCGGCATCCGCGCCTGCCCCTGCCCCGGCACCCGCGCCTGCGCCCGAGGCGACGCCTGCGGAACCCGATTGGAATGCCGTTGCCACGCCGGCGGATGAGCCGGGCGATAATCCTGCTGCCGAAAACAATCAAACCGAATAGTCGGTCGAGGCGCCCTGGGCAACTGAGCCCGGGGTGCCTTTTTCTACTGCGAAAGCAAGAAAATGCCCGGGAAAACGGTTGCAGCAAAATTTCTCGGAAATTGGTCAATGTTGCGCAACAACGTCGCGGCTATTGTTGAGAACATAGACGTGTAAGGTTTGAAGGCGTGCAACGCCTTAGGAAAAGGAGAAGCTTATGTTCTGTCCCACTTGTGGTTCTCCCATTTCGGATGATGCCAAATTCTGCCCTGTCTGCGGTTCTGCCGTCGGTGCCGCTTCCGCTGCTCCTGCTCCGCAGCCCGCGCCTCAGCCCCAGCCTGCTCCGCAGCCCACGCAGATTCAGCCCGCTCCGGTTCAGGCAGTTCAGCCTCAGCCTCAGCAGCAGTACACCGGTCAGCAGCAGTATGCTCAGCAGCCTGCGCCTGCCCCGATGGGCTATGCTCCGATTAAGACCGACCGTGGCGTGATCGGCTGGCTCCTGCTTTCCATCGTGACCTGCGGCATCTATTCGTATTACTTCCTCTATTGCCTCGCCCGCGACATCAATGTCATGTGCCAGGACGACGGCGATTCCACGCCGGGTCTGGCGGCATTCATCCTGCTGTCGTTTGTGACCTGCGGCTTCTACGGACTCTACTGGTACTACAAGATCGGTAACCGCCTGCAGGCTAATGCTCCTCGCTATGGCCTGATGTTCCAGGAGAACGGTACCACCGTTCTTATGTGGCAGATTGTCGGCGCGCTGCTGTGCGGTCTTGGCCCCATCTTTGCCATGAACATCATCATCAAGAATACCAATGCCATGGCAACGGCTTACAACACCCGTCTTGGCGTGCGTGCCTAACGATTAAGACATTGTGAGTGACACTCAGGGACATAAGGGCGCGGCGGAGCTCATTCGCCGCGCCCTTTCTTGCATCGGCGCGCTCTTTGTCGCTTGGCTCGCACTCTACCTGCTCGATATCGGCTGCGTGTTTCGCCTGATGACGGGCATTCCCTGTCCGGGATGTGGCATGACGAGGGCCTGGCTGGCAGCACTGCGCCTCGATTTTGCGGCCGCCTTCGCTTATCATCCGCTGTTTTGGGTGGTGCCGATTGCGTTTGCGCTCGCGTTCGTGCGCGAGGAGGTGGCATCGAGCAAGCTAAAGCGCGGCATCGACATTGCGGTTGTTGTTCTGTGCGTGCTGGTCGTTGCCGTATGGATTGTGCGCCTCATCAATCCGGCAGATGCCGGTCTACTCTTTGGCGGCCATGCGCCCGCCGGAGTCCCCGACGATATCATCCACCTCGAAACCCCACGCTGGCTCACCATCCTTCGCTCTTACCTGTCGTGACGGAGGACGCGCTAGAAAAGCAGTCGACACATAAGCGGGGGCGAACGTTGAGATAACGTTCGCCCCCGCTTTGCTCTAGCCAGGTTGTTATGGGTGGGCGTGACGGCTACTCGCTATGCTTCTCCTCGTGGCGAGCAGCGGCACGGGCATCGTGGATGCCCTTGATGGCGGCATGGCGGGCGGTGCGGGCGTCGTGCATGGCGTCGCGGGCCTCGGCGGCCGTTGCCTTGGCAGAGCGCAACTTGGCGGCCAGGCCGGGATTGGTCTCGGCAACCGCGGCGATCGTGGGGCCGTCGAGCTCTTCTTGCGTGGGCTCGGCCAAAAAGTCGATGGCATACTGAGCGGCTACCATGGAGCCCTTGGCGAGCACACTCTCGTCGATCTTGTAGAAGCAGGAGTGCTGGGCATAGGTGGCGCCGATTTGGGGATTGCGCGCGCCGACAAAGGCGAGCACGCCTGGCACGCGACGCAGGTACTCCGAGAAGTCTTCGCCCGAAAGCGTGCCGCGGTAATGGCCCTCGCCCGCGGGGCCCAGGCACTTGAGCACAGCTTGGCGGCAGCGCTCGCTCGAGGCGGCATCGTTTTCGACCTTGTAGTTGGCGATGGTGTAGTCGGTGAGTTCGGCCTCGGCGCCTAGTGCCGCTGCGGTGTGCTCAACGATGCGGCGCATGAGCTCGGGCATCTCCTCATGCGTCTTGTCGCCATAGGTGCGCACCGTGCCGGCGAGGTACGCCGTGCCGGCGATAACGTTGCGCGCGGTGCCGCCGTGCAGTTCGCCGACGGTGATGACGGCGGGTTCGTAGGGGCTAATCTCGCGCGAGACGATGGTCTGCAGGGCGTTGACGATCTCTGCCGCCACCATAACGGCGTCGTGGCCGCGCTGGGGCATGGCGCCATGGCACGAGGTGCCGCGGACGTCGATGCGGAACCAGTCGGTGTTTGCCATGCGCGGACCGGGCTCGCAGCTCACGGTGCCGGCGTTGACCTCGCTCCAGATGTGCGCGGCATAGGCGCCGTCGACGCCATCGAGTACGCCCGTGCCGATCATGAGCTTGGCGCCCTGGCCGTTTTCCTCGCTGGGCTGGAATACGATGCGAATCTCGCCGTGGATGTCATCGGTCATGTGGCGCAGAATCTGCAGCGTGCCGAGCATCATGGCGATATGGCAGTCGTGGCCGCAGGCGTGCATGCAGCCCTCGTTGACGCTGGCGAACTCCTCGCCGGTCTGCTCGGTGACGGGCAGGGCGTCGATATCGGCGCGCAGCAGGATACGGCGGCGCGGCGTGCCGTCTTCGCGGTAGGCATCGGGCGCGGTACCGCGGAGCGTCGCCACCAGGCCCGTCTTGAGCGGGCGCTCGTAGGGGATATTCATGGCGTCGAGCTGGTTGGCGATGTCGGAGGTCGTACGCTCCTCGGCAAGGCTCAGCTCCGGGTGCTTATGGAAGTGCCGGCGCTGCTTGATGATGTAGGGTTCAAACTCGGCGGCGATATCTCGGATGGCCGCGGTGACGTCGTCTGCCGCGCGAACCTCGGTTGCCGCCATAATTTGCTGTGCCTTGGTCTTCGTCATGGTCGATTTGCTCCTTGCTGGGTTGATCGCAAAATCGTACAGGCTCTCTCCAGTATGCCACCTGCCGCTAGGGCTGGTAAAGTTGCCGTTTGCCGCTTGGGGTTTTGTTACAAGGGCGGGGGAGTACACTCGGGGGTGTTGAATTTCCTGCCAGAGATGGGGATGCCCATGCAGCATATCGATCGGATTATCCGCTCCAAGAACGTTTTTACTGCCCAAGACGGCATCGATGCCGCCCGCGAGTTGGCGATCGCCATCGCTGGTGATCGCATCGTCGCAATCGGCGCGCCCGATGACGTGATTGCCGCCGCGCCTGCCGCCACGCCGGTGGTCGATTACGGCGAGCAGTTTGTCTGCCCCGGTTTCCATGACGCGCACCTGCACTTCTTCCATACCTCGGTCGGTTCCTCGCCGTACATGCTCATGGATATGGGCACGTCAGAGGCGGCACTGGTGCAGCATGCGCTCGAGTTTTCCCAGGGCCTGCCCAATGACGCCTGGGTCGTGACGCAGGGCTGGCGCGATTACCGCTGGGATCCGCCCGAGCACCCTACCAAGGCCTCCCTCGATGCAGCATTTCCCGATCGCCCCTGTGTTATGTATTCGGGCGATGGGCATACCCTGTGGCTCAACAGCCGCGCGCTCGAAGCCCTCGGCGTGACGCGCGACAGCGAGCCTCCGGCGGGTGGCAGTTACGACAAAGACTCAAACGGTGAGCTTACGGGTATCGCTCACGAGGCGGCTGCCATGCAGCTGCTACCACGCTGCCTGGAGTGGCTGGGTGAGGACCGCATCGCGAGCGCTTACGCCGACCAGATGAAGCGTATGGCCGAGCAAGGCATCACCTCAATCTGCGATATGTCGCTCATGCCCATGCCGGGCTGCGACTTTATTCGCGACGATGTTTACGACAAGCTGCAAGCCGCCGGCAAACTGGGCATCCGCGCCCATCTGTTTCCCACGCTGCTGGATGACCAATCGCGCTTGGAAGAACTCCAGACCCGATACGCGAACAACGCGCTGCTCTCGGCGCCAGGCTTTAAACAGTTCTTCGACGGCGTGTCGAGCGAGCATACCGCATACCTCACTGAGCCCTATACTAACCCGCGCTTCCCGGGTGACCAGGGTCGCCTGACGGTTCCTGTCGAGCGCATGCGCAAGTTGGTTCTGGCGGCAGCCGAGCGTGGCCACACCGTGCGCATTCACGTTATCGGCGACGGCGCCATCCATGCCGCGCTCGATATCTTTGAGGAGGCGGCAGAGCTCTACGGTCTGCCCCCGCACGGTCATAACACACTCGAGCATCTGGAGAATCTGCTGCCCGAGGACATCGATCGTCTGCGCAAGCTCAACGTCATTGCCTCGAGCCAGCCTTGCCACATCACGCTCGACCCGGGTGGCCCGGAGCGCGACCTGGGCCTGGAACGCAGCCGCATCATGTGGCCGTTCGCAACCTATAAGCAGCGCGGTATCCGTCAAGCTTTCGGTACCGATAGCCCCATCACAGCCGTTACCAGTATGAACGTGCTCTACACGGCCATCACGCGCCAAGACCCCCGCAGCCACTGGCCCGAGGGTGGCTGGCTCCCCAGCGAGCGTATCGACGCGGCAACTGCCCTGCGCAACTACACCCTGGGCAGCGCCTACGCGGCAGGCGACGAGCAAAACCTCGGCAGCCTGGAACCCGGCAAATACGCCGATCTGGTAGTCCTGGACCAAAACCCGCTCACCGTTGACCCCCAAGAGCTCCAGGCTACCAAAGTTCAGGCAACCTACCTGGCAGGCAACTTAATCTACGAGCGCTAATATTCATGCCGTACCGTTAAACGCGGCTCGGGCAGCCTATTTTGGGATGGCGCTCGGGCCGCGTTTGTTTGCCGATCGGGTCCGTTAGGAGCGTTCCCGCTCTGCTTGATTTGGGCGCGGGGCGGAGGCGCAGCTGCTCCGTGCACTCAATTTGGACATCAGTAATGCCGTCTCTTGGTGTTTTGCATACTTTCCATTGCAGATTGCAAAAATAGGATGGGATGTTCTTTCTGGTCCTTATGTACCCCCGCCTGGGCCGTGCAAAAAACGGAGTATTCAGCAACGCAAGTTCCGCCGGTGCCGCTGCAGTTGGCTAACATTGCGGAGATCAACGTCATTTTGGGGTCCGGTGCGACGCGAGACATGTTTATTTGTCTCGACGAAGTCTGTCTGCCGACCCAAATCGCCGGTCGAAGGCGTCTTTGGGGCCAATAAGGGGTGTCCGGCGCGTATGCAGCCGTCCTGGCCTGCTGAATACTCCCAAAAATGCACGGTGCTCCCCGGGGGACCCGTGCGCGCGGCGAAAACCATGCCCATGTCGCCATCCGCATCGCCATTTTGCTGCACAGACTTTTCTGAATGCCGGGCCCGATAACGTTGACTCAGCTCCCGTGTGGCGCCGGAGGGGCGGGATATAAGGTTTATCGCGAGTTCCGCACGAGCCGAAGGCCACTTAATGTGGCCTTCGTGCGAGCAGGACTGCCCGAGCAGGAAACCTTATATCCCGCCCCTCCGGCGCCACACGGGAGCCGCGCACAAGTTATCCCCCGGCATTCAGAAAATCTAAGTGCCAAAAAATAAGATTTTTTGACTCTGTGTTGTATAACCCGCCATTCGTGGGTACCATTCAACGCGTACGCAAACGAAGTAGGGAAACCCGCACGGCTCAACCGCGCGGCCCAAAAAGGAGGAAACAAGCATGTCGTCTTTGAAGCCGCTTGCAGATCGCGTCCTGGTCAAGCCCGACGAGGCCGAGCAGAAGACCGCTTCTGGTCTGTACATCGCCAGCAACGCTCAGGAGAAGCCGCAGCGCGGCACTATCGTTGCCGTTGGCGCCGGTAAGGTCAACGACAAGGGCGAGCGCATCCCCATGGACGTTCAGGTCGGCGACGTTGTCATCTACGGTAAGTTCGGTGGCAACGAGGTCAAGGTCGACGGCGAGAAGTATCTGCTCATGCGCGCCGACGACATCTACGCCGTCGTCGAGGCCTAGTCTCGTCAGAATCTCTGATTCGTCTTTGAACGCGTCTGCCGTATAAGACTCGGAAACGGCGACGCGAGTCACATTTCTTTTGGAGGATTACCTACCATGGCAAAGAACATTACGTTCAACACCGATGCCCGCGCTAAGCTCGCCAAGGGCGTCAACACTCTGGCCGACGCCGTTACCGTCACCATGGGCCCCAAGGGCCGTTACGTCGCTCTGCAGCGCACGTTCGGTGCCCCGACCATCACCAACGACGGCGTTTCCGTCGCTAAGGAGATCGAGCTCGAGGACAACATCGAGAACATGGGCGCCCAGCTGGTGAAGGAGGTCGCCACCAAGACCAACGACACCGTGGGTGACGGCACCACCACCGCAACCCTGCTCGCTCAGGCTATCGTCAACGACGGTCTGCGTAACGTCGCCGCCGGCGCCAACCCGCTGGCCATCCGTCGCGGCATCGACAAGGCTGTAAACGCCGCCGTCGCCGAGATGAAGAAGCAGGCCAAGCCGGTCGAGACCAAGGAGCAGATCGCTTCCGTCGGTACCATCTCTGCCGGTGACCCCGAGGTCGGCGAGAAGATCGCCGAGGCCATGGAGGTCGTGGGTAAGGACGGCGTCATCACCGTCGAGGATTCCCAGACGTTCGACATTACCATCGACACCGTCGAGGGCATGCAGTTCGACAAGGGCTATGTCTCCGCTTACTTCGTCACGGATAACGACCGCATGGAGGCCGTGATGAAGGATCCGTACATCCTCATCACCGACCAGAAGATCTCCAGCGTTCAGGACATCATGCCTGTTCTCGAGGCTGTCCAGCGCGCCGGCCGTGGCCTGCTCATCATCGCTGAGGACATCGACGGCGAGGCTCTGCCGACCCTGGTCCTCAACAAGATCCGTGGCGCTCTCAACGTCTGCGCCGTCAAGGCCCCGGGCTACGGCGATCGCCGCAAGCGCATCCTCGAGGACATCGCCGTCCTCACCGGTGGCCAGGCCGCTCTGGACGAGCTGGGCGTGAAGGTCGCTGACATCACCGCCGATATGCTCGGTACTGCTAAGTCCGTCACCATCTCCAAGGACAACACCGTCGTCGTCGGCGGCGCTGGCTCCAAGGAGGCCATCGACGCCCGCATCGCTCAGATTAAGGGCGAGATGGAGAACACCACCTCTGACTTCGACCGTGAGAAGCTCCAGGAGCGCCTGGCCAAGCTCTCCGGTGGCGTTGCCGTCATCAAGGTCGGCGCTGCTACCGAGTCCGAGCTCAAGGAGATCAAGCACCGCGTCGAGGATGCCCTGCAGGCTACCCGCGCTGCTGTCGAGGAGGGCATCGTCGCCGGCGGCGGCGTCGCCTTCATGGACGCCGCTCCTGCGCTCGACGCTGTCGAGATCGACGACCCCGAGGAGAAGATCGGCGTCGACATCGTCAAGAAGGCTCTGACCGCTCCGGTCGCCACCATCGCCAAGAACGCTGGCTTTGAGGGCGCTGTCGTGGTCGACAAGGTTGCCGAGCTGCCTGCTGGCCAGGGTCTCAACTCTGCCAACGGCGAGTGGGGCGACATGATCGAGATGGGCGTCCTCGACCCCGTCAAGGTCAGCCGCGTCACCCTGCAGAACGCTGCTTCTGTCGCCAGCCTGATCCTCATCACCGAGGCCACCGTCTCCGATGTGCCCAAGAACACTCAGCTTGAGGACGCTATCGCTGCTGCCACCGCTGGTCAGCAGGGCGGCGGTATGTACTAAGGCCGACAAGGTCTAGAACTCCCACCGGGAATCCGGGGGCGTGACGGGGGGCTTCTCTCCGGAACGTCCTCGGACATGCAAAGAGGCTCCGCATCGCGCTTCGCGCTGCGGAGCCTCTTTGCGTCCTGCGGAATGTTCCGGAGAGAAGCCCCCCCGTCACGCCCCCGGATTCCCTGCGTTTACGGCCTTGAGGTCGGCTCGCGGAGAAAGTCGTAGTTGATAGGAGTACGTGTCCCTTTCGCTGTTTCGCGCTTTGCGCGAAAGGCGCGCTACTTTGGAGCGAACGGAGAACATGTTTGTTGGGTTGACTGGTCCCTTTTGCTGTTTCGCGGCTTTGCCGCGAAAAGCGCGTTACTTTGGGATGGGTGGGGAACGTGGTTGTTGCGACAACTGGTCCCCGCCATAAATTACCCTTGGCATACTTGCGCGAAAGCCTGCTGGTGCTACACTTGCAATTGCTGTTTCAGGGCGGGGTGAAATTCCCCACTGGCGGTAAATCGGGCGGTGTCAAAGGGACGCCGTGGCGCAGGCGAGATGCCTGCGACCGAGCCGATGAGTCCGCGACCCGCGTGTGCGTTGGTTCGCATACCGGCTGAACTGGTGAGATCCCAGTACCAACGGTTAGAGTCCGGATGAAAGAGGCAGGTGATCTTATGTCTGAACAGTCGCAGCATATCCATTTTGAGAACACGAATAGGTGGAGCACCAAACAGCTCGTTACTATGGCGTTGATGTGCGCCTTGGGAGCACTGTTTATGTATGTGCAGCTGCCCATTCTCCCCTCGGCGCCGTTTTTGACGTATGACCCGTCGCTGGTGCCGGCGATGGTGTGTGGATTTGCGTATGGCCCTAGTGCCGGCACCGCTGTTGCCGCTATGGCGATCGTTATCCATGCGCTTACCACGGGCGATTGGGTCGGTGCGCTTATGAACCTGGTGGCTACGCTGGGCTATATTCTGCCCGCGGCGATCGTCTACCAAAAGATGCACACCTACAAGGGCGCCGTGATTGGTCTGGTGCTCGGCGTCATTGCCGCTACGGCGCTGTCTATGGTCGCAAACCTTACCATTGGTGTTTGGTTCTGGTATGGCTCGGTTGATGTGATCGCCCCGCTCATGATTCCCGCCGTTTTGCCGTTTAACCTCATCAAGACCGTGCTTAACTCGGTGTTGACGCTGGCGGTGTACAAGGCGGTCTCTAATCTCATCACGCCTAAAAAGGACCAGGTCAAAGGCCGCGCATGATTGAGTGCCGGGGCATCTCATTTAGCTACGACGGCGCTGCGAAAGCGCTCGATGGCATCGATTTGAGCATCGAGGATGGCGAGTTTTTCTGCATCCTCGGCGGGAACGGGTCGGGCAAGTCGACGTTTGCCAAGCATTTGAACGCGCTGCTGCAGCCCGATGCGGGAACGGTGTGCGTCAACGGCATGGACGCGTCCGATCCCGAGCTGGTCTACGACATCCGCTCGACTGCGGGCATGGTGTTCCAGAACCCGGATGATCAACTGGTGGCGACGCTTGTCGAGGACGATGTTGCCTTTGGTCCCGAGAACTTAGGGGTCGAATCGCCCCAGATCGCGCAGCGTGTTCGCGAGGCGCTGAAGGCCGTGGGTCTGGTGGGCTTTGAACGCCACGAGACCCATGCGCTTTCGGGCGGACAAAAGCAGCGCGTGGCGCTTGCCGGCGTGCTCGCCATGGAGCCGCGCGTGCTCATTTTGGACGAGGCGTCCTCGATGCTCGATCCACGTGGACGCAAGGGCCTCATGAAGGCTTGCCGCGCGTTGCACAATCGCGGCATGACCATCGTGATGATTACGCACTTTATGGAAGAGGCCGCCGAGGCCGATCGTGTCGCGGTGTTTCGGGCGGGGCGCGTTGCCATGCTCGGTACGCCCGAGGAAATCTTGACGCGGGCGGACGAACTCGCGCGGCTGAACCTGGATATGCCGGCATCGTGCTGTCTTGGCAGGGCGCTTCGCGCGAAGGGCGTGCCCATTTGCGCACGGGTGCGCGAGGCGGATATGGTCGCCGATATAGCGCAGGCTTATGCCGAGCGGAGGAGGACAGGCATCGCCGGGTGGCCTTTCGCATCCGATCCTCGTATTCCCGACAACGTCTCCTCTGCAATCGATAGCGCAGACGCGCTGGAGCCCGTCATCGAGATTTCGCACCTTTCGTATAGCTATTCGCTGAGCGCCCGCGAGCGTCGCCGTTGGCACAAGCGCTCGGCCGCCGAGGGCGCATCGAACAAACAGGCCCTCTGGGGTAACGACCCCAGCAGCCCCTGGGCGTTGCGCAATGTGTCGCTAGCGGTGCGCCGTGGCGAGTTCCTGGGCCTTGCGGGCCATACCGGTTCGGGTAAGTCGACGCTGGTTCAGCATCTCAACGGCCTGATTCGTCCCCAGGAGGGTTCCGTTTACGCGTTGGGGCTCGACCTGGTAAACAAGAAAGATGCCGCCGCGGTTAAGGCAAAGGTCGGCGTGGTATTTCAGTATCCAGAGCGTCAGCTGTTTGCCGAGACCGTGGCACAGGACGTGGCATTTGGTCCGCATAACCTTGGCTTGTCGCAGGCTGAGGTTGCCCGCCGCGTTGAGTCATCGCTCGCGCGCGTGGGGCTCGACCTGGCTACGGTGGGCGACAAGAGCCCCTTTGAGCTTTCGGGCGGGCAGCAGCGGCGCGTGGCGTTTGCCGGCGTGCTTGCCATGGAGCCCGAGGTCCTGGTACTCGATGAGCCCATGGCGGGGCTCGATCCGGCGGCGCGCAGTGACTTCCTGGAGCTCATCGATCGACTTCACCATGGGGGCCTGACCGTCGTCATGGTCTCACACAGTATGGATGACCTCGCCAATTGCTGCGACCGTATTGTCGTGATGAACGAGGGCACGGTGTTTGCCGAGGGCAGGCCCGCTCAGGTTTTTGCGCATGCCGATGAGCTTAAATCAATCGGCTTGGGTGTTCCCGCTGTCCAGCGCATGGCGCTGGCGCTTGCGAAGGCAGGCGTGCCGCTGCGCTTTGACGGCCTCTATACGGTTGAGTCGCTGACAGACGAGTTGGTGGACCTGCTAATCGGTCGCTCGGACGGTCCTTCTAACGTCGCGGACATTGCTAAATCCAAGACGGTCGCGCGAGAGGAGGGCTGCTAATGGAGGCGTTTTCGTTTGGCAGCTACTATCCCGGCGATAGTGCAATCCACCGCCTGGACCCGCGAACTAAGTTGCTCTTGGGCTTTGTGTTTCTGATCACGACGCTCACGGTCAGTAGCTTCCGCGGACTGGTCCCGGTCGCAATCTTCGTTGTCCTGATCTATACCGTGTCTCGGGTGCCGGCTCGTCGCGTCCTGTCATCGATGGCGCCGCTGCTGGCGATCGTCGCGGTGGTCGCGGTGCTCAACCTGTTTTCCGACCAGAGCGGGCGCATCCTGTGGCAGCTCGGCTTTTTGCAGATAAGCGAGGGCTCGCTGCATTCCGCTGCCTTTATGGCGTGCCGCCTGACCTTGATGATGGCCGGTATGAGCGCTATCACGCTCACCACACCGACGCTCGACCTCACCGCGGGTTTTGAGCGCCTGCTCGCGCCGTTTGCGCGTGTGGGACTTCCTGCGCACGAGCTCGGCATGATTATGGGTATCGCGCTGCGCTTTATGCCGCAGTTTGCCACCGAGATGAAGCAGACGGCCGACGCGCAGGCGAGCCGCGGTGCGCGCGTGACGGGAGGCCCGCTCGGCGGCGTGCGTATGCTCGGCAGTGTGGCGATTCCGCTGTTCACGGGCGTGTTCCGTCATGCCGAGACGTTGTCTGCCGCCATGGATGCCCGTTGCTATCATGGCGAGCAGGGCCGCACACGTCTGCATGCGCTTGCATTTGGCCGCGGCGATGCGTTGGCGGTGGTGGTGACGGCGTTGCTGCTCATCTGCGTCATCGTCATCAATCTTCAACTTGTTTAGGCGCGATTTGAGCGCAGGAAAGGGGTCCCTATGACCGACAACGACCGCACGGCGCAGCTCGAGCGCGCCTGTTCGTATCTTAGGCGTATTCCGGCTTGGTATCTCGCCACGATCGACGTGACGGACGGACATCAGCCGCGCGTGAGGCCGTTCTCGTTTGCCATGGTCGATGATGGCAAGCTGTGGTTTTGCACCTCGCGCGATAAGGACGTGTGGGCCGAGCTTAGCGCGAACCCCAAGTTTGAGGTTTCGGGTTGGAAACCGGGGGAGTGTTGGATTGTGCTGACTGGCGAGGCCGCGCTCGAGGACGACGCGGTCGTGAGCGACCGGGTGCGCCAAGCCGGCTTTAAGCACATGGTGGGCATCGGCGAAGATCACGAGAGCGCCAACGACGGTCGCCTTGCGTTCTTCTCGGTGCGCAATATCGCCGCCCGCTTCTGTGATATCGACGGCAGCGAAGAGCGCCTGGAGCTCTAGCGTGTCTCACATTAACTACCCGTTCCAAATTAGCTAGTGGCAGGAGAAAACGTGGACGGATTGAATACGGTGTTGGAGTATCTGACGTCGGTGCCGGCGTGGTATCTGGCGACGAGCGTGGATGGGCAGCCGCATGTGCGTCCGTTTTCGTTTGCGCAGATTCAGGGTGGCAAGCTGTGGTTTGTGACGGCACGCACCAAAGATGTGTGGCAGGAGCTGCTGCAAAACCAGCGCTTTGAGGCCACGAGTTGGTGGCCGGGCCATGGCTGGCTCATTTTGCGCGGGCGCGCCGGCTTGGATGACCAGGCTGCCCCCGATATGCGCGAGGCTGGCTGGAAGCACCTAGAGCGCCTAGGCGAGCACTACGAGGGCGCAGCCGACCCCACGCTCGTCTTCTTTAGCGTCGAGGAGCCGGAGGCCTTCATTTGCAACCACGACGAATGGGTGCCGGTCGAGATCTAAAAGAGTTCTCCTGCCGGCCCCAACAATTTAAATACCCGTCTATGTCGGGCTCCACATCGCAACGGCACCGCAAAGTGCACCGGGCGATATGGGGCCCATTGTTATTTGTCAATTCCTTCGCGTGAATGTGTCTGGTTTGTTTCAATGCATGAATATGCAAAAGATTTGCGTATAAATGCATCTTTTGGTGCTAAAGTTTCAACCCACTTCATAACGACCGCTGCGAAATGCGCATCGGTGCATAAATCGCAGACAAGGAGTCTGATATGTCTTTGAAGGTTGGAATCGTCGGTGCGGCAGGATATGCCGGTGCCGAGCTCATTCGCCTCGTACTCGGCCATCCCGAGTTTGAACTTGTCGCCATCACGTCCAATGCCGATGCCGGCCAACCGCTGTCCGCGGTATATCCGAGTTTCGCCGGCGTGAGCGATCTTGTCTTCACGACGCACGATGCTCCCGAGCTTACATCCTGCGATGCTGTCTTTTTGGCCGTGCCGCACACCGCCGCCATGGCGCAGGTGCCCGCCCTGCTTGCCGCAGGCGTTTCCTGCTTCGACCTGTCTGCCGACTACCGCCTGAGCGATCCGGCCGTGTTCGAGGCGCGGTATGCCGCCGAGCACACGAGCCCCGAGCTGCTCAAGATCCGCGCTTTTGGCCTGCCCGAGCTGTTCTGCCAGGACTTGGAGACCGCTGCATCCGATTATGCTGACGGCAAGTCCGTGCTGGTTGCCTGCGCCGGTTGCTATCCCACCGCAACGAGCCTTGCTGCCGCGCCTGCCGTGCGTGCGGGCTGGGTGGCCGAGAGCGGCCCCGTGGTCGTTGACGCTATCAGCGGCGTGACAGGTGCCGGTAAGTCCTGTAACGCCCGCACCCATTTTTGCAGCGCAGACGAGAACCTGGAAGCCTATGGCGTGGGCAAGCATCGTCATACGCCCGAGATCGAGCAGATACTTGGCCTGGCCGACCGCATCGTCTTCACCCCGCATCTGGCACCGCTCAAGCGCGGTCTGCTCTCCACGGTGACGCTGCCGCTCGCGCCGCAGGCTCTCGACACGTTGACCCTTGAGGACGTCGTCGACCATTACAAGCAGTTCTACGCCGGCCGCACTTTTGTGCGCGTGCTCGATGCCGGCCAGCAGCCCAAGACGGCCTCGGTTGTCGGCACCAATGCCGCCCAGATTGGCCTTGCGCTCAACAAGCGTGCGGGCGTGCTGGTGGCGACGGGAGCGATCGACAATCTGTGCAAGGGTGCTGCGGGCCAGGCGGTCCAGTGCGCCAACATCGTCTTTGGATTTGATGAGCGACGAGGCTTGCCCTCAGTGGCGTGCCCGGTGTAGCACATTCGATTGTTAACGATTTGGCAGTCGGGTATCGAGTTGGGCGCCATTTTTAAGCTGGTCTAGTAGTTGCGACCGGTATGGCGTGCCAGCCGATGCCCGCTTTTTGTTTGATATAAGGAGTCGTAGGGACGATGAATAAAGAGCAGCTCGATATCAAGATTCGCGCCGTCGAGGGCGGCGTTACGGCAGCGGCCGGCTTTAAGGCCGCGGGTATTCATGCAGGTTTTCGCAAGAATCCCGAGCGCTTGGATTACGCGCTCGTCGTGCCCGATAAGCCCTGTCCCGGTGCCGGTGTGTTTACGACCAACCGCTTTTGCGCAGCGCCCGTGCAGGTGAGCCGCGCCAATTTGGGCGGTGCCGATAAGGGCTATGGCATCATCGCCGGTGTCTCGGTCAATTCCGGTAACGCCAACGCGGCCACCGGTGAGACGGGCCTTGCCTGCGCGCGCGAGACGTGCAACATCGCCTCGCAGGTCATCGGCTGCGAGCCTCAGCAAATCCTGGTCGCCTCCACGGGCGTGATTGGCCAGATTCTGCCGATCGACACGTTTGAGACCGCCGTTCCTGCCGCCTACGAGGCGCTCTCCACCCACGGTGGCGCCGATGCCGCCCGCGCTATCATGACGACCGACACGCACTCCAAGGAGTATGCCGTGTGTTACCGCAGCGAGGCCGCGGGGCACGCAGACAATGCCTATACGGTGGGCGGTATGTGCAAGGGCTCGGGCATGATCATGCCCAACATGGCAACCATGATCGCGGTCATCACTACCGATGCCCCCGTCGAGCCGGCGGCGCTCCACGCCCTGCTGCTCTCCACCGTCAAGCAGACCTTCAACAAGGTAACGGTCGATTCCGACACCTCGACCAACGACACCTGCATCATGCTTGCCTCCGGCGCCGCTGCCGCAGATGCCGAGCCTATTGTCGAGGGCTCTGACGCCTTCGACGAGCTAGCCTTTGCCGTGCATGAGGTGTGCGAGAGCCTGGCGCGCAACATCGCCGCCGACGGCGAGGGTGCGTCCAAGCTCGTGACGGTCAATGTTACCGGCGCCGTGAACGACGAGGAGGCCGATATCGCCGCTCGTGCCGTCGCCAACTCGCCGCTCGTCAAGACCTGCATTGCCGGCCACGATTGCAACTGGGGCCGCGTTGCCATGGCGCTCGGCAAGTGCGGCGTGCAGTTTAACCAAGAAGATGTGTCCATCGACATGATGGGTATGCCCGTCTGCCGTGATGGCCTGACCGTTCCCTTTGACGAGGACGAGGCGCTGCGTCGCTTTGAGGCGCCCGAGATTGTGATCTCGGCAGACCTGGGCGCAGGGGACGCGGCGACCACCGTGTGGACTTGCGACCTCACGCACGAGTACATCTCCATTAACGGTGACTACCGTTCCTAGACTCTCGATGTGCCGTGCATCCCGCGACAATCGCGGGCAACGAGGTACGGCGCGATAGCTACACGAAAGACGAGGCAGACTATGAAGTTCGCACGCGATTGTCGCTCGAGCGAATCCAACGAAGTTACCGCGCAGCTGCTGTTCGAAGCGCTGCCGTGGATTAAGAACCTGACCGGCAAGACGGTTGTCATCAAATATGGCGGAGCCGCCATGGTTGATGAGCAGCTGCGCCGCGACGTGATGAGCGACATCGTTTTGCTCAAGATCATCGGTATGCGCCCCGTCATCGTGCATGGCGGCGGCAAGGCTATCAACGAGGCGCTGAGCCATTACGATATTCCCGTCGAGTTTAAGAACGGCCAGCGCGTGACCACGCCGGCGACCATGGATATCGTGCGCGAGGTGCTGGGCGGCAAGGTTAACCAGGAGCTGGTTGCTGCCATCAACCACCACGGCAACCTGGCCGTGGGCGTATCGGGCAGCGATGCCGGCACGCTCATCGCCGAGCCGCTCGACCCCGAGCTCGGACGCGTGGGCAAAGTGACGCACGTCAACACCGACTATATCGAGCGCTTACTCGATAGCGAGTACATCCCCGTCATCGCTACCGTCGCGGCGGGGGAGGACGGCGGTTTCTTCAACATCAACGCCGATACCGCCGCCGGTGCCGTTGCCGCGGCGCTCCACGCGCATAAGGCGATCTTTTTGACCGATGTCGATGGCCTGTACAAGGACTTTAGCGACAAGGATTCGCTTATCTCCAACCTAACGCTCGACGAGGTTAACGAAATGCTCTATGGGGGCGAGGTCGACAAAGGCATGATTCCCAAGCTACGCGCCGCTGTCGATGCGCTTACCGCCGGCGTATTTCGTGCCCACATCATTAACGGTACTACGCCGCACTCGCTGCTGCTGGAGCTGCTGACCGATGCCGGCGTCGGCACCGTGATCCATTCCACCGAGACGGCTTACGAGTTCGATACGCATCCGCATCCGCTTTCGACGTTTGCTGCGCGTCTGACCGAGAACCTTGACGAGGTCGAGAAGCTCCAGACGGTCTAGCTGACCCGCAGCCGCCCCATTCCTGCACCCATAGCCCCGCGCCGTCTGGCGCCCAACGAAAGGCATCCCATGTCACTTGCAACTCAACAATCGCTCGAATCCCATTACGTTATGCATACCTTTGGTCGCTCTCCGGTAGAGTTTGTCGAAGGCCACGGCATGAAGCTCACCGGCGATGACGGCCGTGAGTATCTTGACTTTCTCGCTGGTATTGGCGTGTGCAGCCTTGGCCACGGTAACGCTGCAGTGCTCTCGGCGCTCGAGGCGCAGACCAAAAAGCTCATGCATGTCTCCAATTACTTCTACATCGAGCAGCGTGGCCAGGTCGCGGCGCTGCTGTCCAAGCTCGCTAACGACGACGTGGACAGTGCACGCGTGATTGCCGATGCCATTGCTGCCGGCGACGAGACCACGGCAGCTGCGCTCGGCGCTCCGACGACGGGCGAGCAGGTATGGGAGACGTTCTTTGCCAATTCTGGTGCCGAAGCCAACGAGGGCTCGATGAAGCTCGCGCGTCTGTACGCCAAGCGTGCTGGTAACGGTGGCAACACCATCGTGTGCATGCGCGGCGGCTTCCACGGCCGTACGCTCGAGACCATTGCCGCCACCATGCAGGATTGGCTGCAGGATAGCTTCCGTCCGCTGCCGGACGGTTTTGTGGCCTGCACGCCCAACGATGTCGACGAACTACGTTCGATCTTTAAGCAGCTGAGAAGCGAAATTTGTGCCGTGATGCTCGAGCCGATCCAGGGCGAGAGCGGTGTACACCCCATGACCGAGGAGTTTATGACGGCAGCGCGCGACCTGGCGCACGAGGTGGGCGCCGTTCTTATCGCCGACGAGGTCCAGTGTGGCATCTTCCGCTCCGGCAAGCCGTTTGCATTCCAGACCTATGGCGTGGAGCCCGACATCATGAGTCTTGCCAAGGGCATCGCCGACGGCGTCCCCATGGGCGCCGTGGTGGCAAAGAAAGAGATCGCCGACGTGTTTAAGCCTGGTGACCACGGTTCGACCTTTGGCGGTAGCTGCTTGGCTGTCGCGGCGTGCGCCGCGACGCTCTCCGCGCTCGTGCGCGGCGATTATGCCGAGCATGCTGCCAAGGTGGGTGCTTATATGGAGGCAAAACTCACCAAGCTGCCGCATGTGGTCGAGGTACGCGGTCGCGGCTTAATGCTCGGCTGCGATCTGGATGACGCTGCGGGCGATGCGCATGATATTGTTGCCCGCGCGCTGGCCGCTGGCGCCGTGATTAACGCGACCGGAGCTCATACGCTGCGTTTCCTGCCGCCGCTTATCTGCGAGGAAGCCGACGTGGACAGCCTGATCGAGATTTTGTCGGACGTTTTGGCCTAACACAGCGCAATAACTCAATTTGGACCGGGTTCCGGACTGCGGACGTGCCATATGCGACACGATTCAGCGGTCTGGACCCCGTTTTGTCTTAGATTTGCTAAGGCGGGGGAGACCTGCTGGTCAAAAAACATCAAATATGAGTACTGTTACCGATTTGGTAGCAGCAATTTTGGACTAATAAGGCTAGATAGCAAGACGAAATGGCGATGAATACACGATTTTGATTCAAATATTAGTCCTTATAATGGACATATGTTGCGTAACTTAAGTAAATACTTTCTTTTTATATGTTGCAAGCAAAGTAGCAGTACTCATTTTTGCCATTTTTTGACCACGGACCTTGAAATAAGGGGTCCTTAGGGTTCGAATCCCATGCACCGGGTGCAAAAAAGAAAGGCCTCCATTACTGGAAGCCTATCAAATCAGTGGTGGGCGATGAGGGATGTCGCGTGCGGCTTCGCCGCCCGCTTCCGCTTCGTCGCTTCGCTCCTCGCGTGCTGCGCTGGAAAACGCTTGCGCGTTTCCTCAGCTCCGCACCCTTGCGGGTTCGAATCCCTCTGCGATGGGCTCGAAAAAGGAAAGGCCTCCATCGCTGGAGGCCTAATAATTCTATGGTGGGCGATGAGGGATGTCGCGTGCGGCTGGCGCCGCCCGCTTTCGCTTCGGGCCTGCGGCCCTCGCGTGCTGCGCTGGAAAACGCTTACGCGTTTCCTCAGCTCCGCACCCTTGCGGGTTCGAATCCCTCTGCGATGGGCCCAAACAAAAACGGTCCCCTTTCGAGGACCGTTTCCAATTCAGTGGTGGGCGATGAGGGATTCGAACCCCCAGCCTTGTGCGTGTAAAGCACCTGCGCTAACCGTTGCGCCAATCGCCCGTGCGGAGAGAGTATAGCAAAACAATCGCCCCATTCACCTCATATCCATTAAAGGTAACTGGCGCGTGTCACAGCGGAGCTGATTCAGTTGAGATTGCCTGAACATTCCGTCCCTCTTTACACCCTCGGGTATACTCAAAAGCTACTGATTCGATTTGATACCCAGCAACAGCAGAGGGGATAGTATATGTGCGGTTTTGTCGGTTTTGTCGGTGGGACGGATAACCAATCCGAGGTGCTCACCAAGATGATGGACCGTATCGTCCATCGTGGCCCCGACATGGGCGGCCAGTTTATCGACGGCCGCGTTGCCCTGGGCTTCCGCCGTCTGTCGATCCTCGACCTGACCGAGGCTGGCGCCCAACCCATGGCTAACGAGGACGGCAGCGTCGTCATTGTCTTTAACGGCGAGATCTACAACTTCCAAGAACTTCGTTCCGAGCTCGAGGCCAAGGGCTACAAGTTCCACTGCGGCGCCGACACCGAGAGCCTCCTGCACGGCTACGAAGAGTGGGGCGAGGCCGTACTCGATCGCTTGCGCGGTATGTACGCCTTCGTCATCTGGGACAAGAAGAAGAACAAGCTTTTTGGCGCCCGCGACATCTTTGGCATCAAGCCGCTCTACTACTATCCCATGGCCGATGCAGGCGACGGCGCTCCGGGCGTGCTCTTTGGTTCCGAGATCAAGAGCTTCCTGGACTACCCGCACTTCCACAAGGCGGTCAACAAAAAGGCCCTGCGTCCGTACATGACGCTGCAGTATTCGGCAACCGAGGAGACCTTCTTCGAGGGTGTCTACAAGCTGCCGCCGGCGCATTACTTTACCGTAGACATCCCGACCGGCAAGATGAACATCGAGCGCTATTGGGATTGCGATTACTCTGCCGTCGAGAAGCCGTTCGAGGAGTACGTCGACGAGCTGGATGAGGTCGTGCACGAGAGCGTCGAGGCCCATCGCATCGCCGACGTCCCGGTCGCTTCCTTCCTCTCCGGCGGCGTCGACTCCAGCTATATTGCCGCTTGTCTCATGCCCGACAAGACCTTCTCGGTGGGCTTTGACTACAAGAACTTCAACGAGACCAACTACGCCAAGGAACTTTCTGACAAGCTCGGCGTCGAGAATGTCCGCAAGATGATTACCGCCGACGAGTTCTTTGGCGCACTCGAGGACATTCAGTATCACATGGACGAGCCGCAGTCCAACCTGTCGTCTGTGCCGTTGTGGTTCCTGGCTGAGATGGCGCGCAAGGACGTCACCGTCGTGCTTTCGGGCGAAGGCGCCGACGAGCTCTTTGGCGGCTACGCCTACTACGAGGATACGGTTCCGGTGCGCAAGTACAAAAAGATGGTGCCGTTGCCCATTCGCCGCGCGCTCGGTAACTTGGCGCTGCATATGCCGTACTTCAAGGGACATAACTTCCTGGTCAAGGGTGCCGAGATCCCTGAGAAGTCGTTCCTGGGACAGGCTCTGGTATGGCCGGAGCGCGAGGTCGACGGCGTGCTCAAGCCCGAGTACAACACCGGCGATGGCGCCTTCGAGCTTGCCGCTCCCATCTATGCGCGCGTGAAGGGCCAGCCCGAGCTGGTCAAGAAGCAGTACCTGGACATGAACATGTGGCTCCCGGGCGACATTCTGCTCAAGGCCGACAAGATGTGCATGGCGCACTCGCTGGAGCTGCGCGTGCCCTTCCTGGATCGCAAGGTCATGGAGTTCGCCGAGCACATTCCCGACCGCTACCGCATCAACGAGAACGGCAACAAGCAGGTGCTTCGCCACGCCGCCAACAAGTCGCTGCCCGATGAGTGGGCCACCCGTCCCAAGGTGGGCTTCCCAGTACCGATCGTCTACTGGCTGCGCGAGCAAAAGTGGTACGACTACGTCAAGGAGTACTTCACCGCGCCGTGGGCAAGCGAGTTCTTCAATACCGACGAGCTCATGCACCTGCTCGACCTTCACTTTGCGGGCAAGGGTAATTTCCAGCGCAAGATCTATACGCCACTCGTGTTCCTGGTGTGGTACAAGCGTTTCTTTATCGACGAGGGCCAGCCTTCTGTTAAGGCTGCCTAGTCTCGGCTTACGAATGCCTGTGCGTAACGGCTCCTCCGGGAGCCGTTTTTGCGCGAGCACGTTTCAGTTACTATGAAAACCGTCCCTGCCAAATGGCTGAGAAAGGTGAAAGATGCACCATTCGGATTCCGCGACCGTGACCACGGTCGATACGCTTGCCAAGCTGCTCGATGTGTGCGGCGAGCTGCGTGCTTCGGAGCAGGTTGACGAGCGTGCCGTGACCGGCTGTTCGTTTGACTCGCGTGCGGTCTCGGTGGGCGATGTGTTCTTTTGCAAGGGCGCTGCCTTTAAGTCCGCGTTTTTGAGCATGGCGCTCGATGCGGGCGCCGTCGCATTTGTGTGCGAAGAATCGCTGGTCGAGTCTCTGGAGCCGCTGGCGCAGGAGAGCGGTGCTGCGATGTTGGTTGTTGATAGCGTACGCACGGCGATGGCGCTGTTGCCGCCCGAGGTCTACGACCGTCCCGACCATGACGTCAAGATCGTGGGCATCACCGGTACCAAGGGAAAGACCACGGCCGCTTTTATGCTCCAGTCCATCATCAAGGCGGCGGGCGAGTCCTGCGGCATGATCGGCTCGGTGAACACCGACGATGGTATCGAGTGCTACGAGAGCACCAACACCACGCCCGAGGCCCCCGAGGTCTGGCGCCATATCGCCAACTGTCGCGCGTCTGGTCGCCAGTCCATGGTCATGGAGGTCTCGAGCCAGGCGCTCAAGTACCAGCGCGTCGAGAACCTGCCGTTTGACGTAGCGTGCTTCCTCAACATCGGGCGTGACCACATCTCGCCGATCGAGCACCCGACCTTCGAGGATTATTTTAAGAGCAAGCTCAGGATCTTTGATCAGGCTAAGACCGCCGTAGTGAATCTGGGCACCGATGAAGTCGAACGCGTGCTGGAGGCCGCGTCGACGGCCGAGCGCTTGGTGACCGTTGGCGTCGAGCATCCCGAGGCGAGCCTGTGGGCAAGCGATGTCCGCATGGTCGGCTTCAACATCGAGTTTAACCTGCATGGCATGAGCGCTGACGAGCCCGAGGAGGGGGAGAAGGTCCTGCTGGGTATCGCGGGAGACTTTAACGTGGAAAACGCGCTGGTCGCTATCGCCGCCGCGCGCGAGATTGGTATCGGTATCGATGCCATCAAGAAGGGCCTCTCCAAGCTGCGTGTGCCGGGCCGCATGGAGGTCGTGGAGTCGAAGGATGGCCGCGTGGTTTGCGTTGTTGACTACGCTCACAACCAACTTTCGTTCCGCTCGCTCTTTTCGTCGGTCAAGCGCGCGTTTCCCGCCAGCCCGGTCATTGCGCTGTTTGGTGCCGCTGGAGGCAAGGCACAGGAGCGCCGTGAGCAGCTTCCGCGCGAGGCCGCACCATATTCTGATCTGCTGATCTTTACCAACGAGGATCCGGCTCACGAGGACCCGATGAAAGTCTGTCGCGAGCTTGCCGAGCATGTTCCCGACGATACCCCAAACAAGATCATCCTCGATCGCGAGGCTGCTGTGCACGAGGCGTTCAAGGCGGCGCGTGAGGAATACGTCAGCCCCGATGCGCCCACCATCGTCTTGCTGTTGGCAAAGGGCGACGAGGAGCTCATGCACGTGGGCGATGAGTTCGAGCCCATCGAGAGCGATCTTTCGCTTGCCAACCGTTTAATCGATGTTACCCAGTTTGACTAATGAACTGCGATGAGGGCGGCGTCCTGAGCGCGCTGCCGTTGCAGGCGCGTTTCCCCTCAAGCGGGGCGCGCCGCCTAAGACCAGAAGCCCCTTCTACGTAATGGAGTGACCATGTCCCACAATACCCTGCCGACCGTCGCTGAGCTTTCGGGCGAGATGCGCGAGCGTCTTGCCAAGGTTAAGTACGTCTTTACCGACCTGGACGCCACGATGCTCGCACCCGGCTCGTGCGTGCTGCGCGACAACGACGGGAACCCCTCGACCAAGCTCGTCGAGGCTGTCGTGGCACTTGCCCGCGCCGGCATACAGGTGGTTCCCACCTCGGGCCGCAACCGCACCATGATCCACGAGGATGCGCGCGTGCTCGGCCTCAACTCCTACATCGGCGAGATGGGTGGCCTGGTCATGTACGACCTCAAGGCCAACGATTGGGAGTATCTGACCGGCGATATGCCCTACGACCCCGCCTGCGGCCTCACGCCGCATCAGGTGATCGAGCAGACCGGCGTGTGCGAGAAGATTCTTGCCCGCTGGCCGCATAAGATCGAGTACCACAACGACATGTCGACTGGCTACAAATACCGCGAGGTCACCGTCGGCATGCGCGGCGATGTGCCCGACGACGAGGTCCAGGCCATTCTTGACGAGGCCGGCTGCGGCCTGATCTGGGCCTGCAACGGCCATCTGACCCATCTGTCCAAACCGACGACGCTCGAGCTCGAGCGTGTCGAGGATGGCCGCGCGTTTAACATCAATCCCGCCGGCCTCAACAAGGGCGTTGCCATCGCACGTTTCTGCGAGCACCTGGGTATCGAGCGCGAGGAGACGCTGGCGCTCGGCGATTCCGAGTCCGACTTCTACATGGCTGACCACGTGGGCACGTTCTGCCTGGTCGAGAACGGTTTGACCATCGCCGGCGCGCCCGAGTTCCTGGATGCCTGCGATAACGCCTACGTCACGCGCGGCAAGATTGTCGACGGCTGGGCGGCAACGGCAGAGCTGCTCGTCGCGGTCCGTTCGTAGTGCGGTCCTATCGCGCTGAGCCATATCTTTTCGAGAGAGAATCTGGTGAGGTAATGTCCGATATCGAGAATCCGGCAGGCGACACGCGCCCGATTGGCGTGTTCGATTCTGGTCTGGGCGGTCTGACGGTTGCACGCGCCATCGCAACGGCGTTGCCGCACGAGTCCGTCTACTACTTTGGCGACACCAAACGCTGCCCCTACGGCACCCGCACCGAGGACGAGGTGCGCTCGTTTGCACTGCAGGCGGGCCGTTGGCTGTCGAAGCACGACGTCAAGATCATGGTCATCGCCTGCAATACGGCGACCGCCGCGGCCTTGCGTTTGGCCCAGCAGGTGCTCGACGTCCCCGTCATCGGTGTGATCGCACCGGGCGCACGCGCGGCAATCAACAGCACCCGCACGCGCCGGGTGGGCGTGCTCGCCACCAACCTCACCATTCGCTCAGGCGCTTACACGCGTGCCATCCAGGACCTGGATGCCGGCGTCGACGTATACGGCTGCCCTGCCTCGAGCTTTGTCGAGGTCGTTGAGCACGAGCTCGCCTCGGGCGCGCATCTGCAAGAGCAGTGGCTCGAGAACGAGGACATCTTTGATACGCCTGCCGTACGCGCGCTGGTCGGTGCCACGGTTGAACCGCTGCGCGACCACGGTATCGATACCGTGGTGCTCGGCTGCACGCATTTTCCGCTGCTCGTGGGGCCTATTCGCCATGCGCTGGGTCCCGGAGTGCGCGTGGTGAGCTCCGCCGAGGAGACCACGCGTGAGCTGACCGATATTCTCACGCGCCGCGAGCAGCTGGCGGGTGACGCAGCCGAGCCGCAGCATCGTTTTGCAACGACGGCCGATAACATTGCCGAGTTTGCGGTGGCGGGCAGTTTTATCTTTGGTCAGCCGCTCAAGAGCATCGAACATATCGATATCGACGAACTGAAATAGATGTAGGGTTACCGTCCAAAGACTTGCCCCCTTCTTTTGCCGAAAGGATATTTCTATGGAGTACATGCAGGTCAACCGCGCCAACGGCCGTGCCGCCAATGAGCTGCGCCCCGTCAAGCTCACCCGTGGTGTTATGAAGCATGCCCACGGCTCGTGCCTGGCTGAGTTCGGTGACACGCGCGTGCTGTGCGCTGCCACTATCGAGGAGGGCGTGCCGGGCTGGCGCAAGGGCGCCAAGGCCGGTTGGGTAACGGCGGAGTACGCCATGCTGCCGGCATCGACCGGCAAGCGCTGCAAGCGCGAGCATGCCAACCGTAAGGGCCGCTCCATGGAGATCGAGCGCCTCATCGGTCGCAGCCTGCGTACTGTCGTCAATATGAAGGCACTCGGCGAGTACACCGTTACCGTCGACTGTGACGTGATTCAGGCAGACGGCGGCACACGAACGGCGAGCATTACTGGCGCCTGGGTGGCACTGCACGACGCCCTTGCCATGTGGGTCGAGGCGGGTAAGCTCGAGCGCATCCCGCTCATGGGCCAGGTCGCCGCGATTTCCATGGGCGTTGTCGATGGCAACACCCTGCTCGACCTGGATTATTCCGAGGACAGTCACGCCGAGGTCGACATGAACCTTGTCGCCACCGATACCGGCGAGATGATCGAGCTCCAGGGCACTGGCGAGCAGGCGCCCTTCGACCGCAAGCGCCTCAATGCCCTGCTCGATTTGGGCGACAAGGGCATTGCCGAGCTCATCGAGCTCCAGCACCAAGCCCTCGCCTAACCTGCCAAAAAGGGACAGGTTTATTTTGGCAGGTTTTATCTGCGGAAACGCTGAACTGTAAGGCTGCTGCCGCGCGAGGGGAGGGGCTTGAGAGCCTAATTACCTTTTGTGTGGCGTTGTTATAAGAACAAGGAGACCATTCATGGCGCTTGAGAAGATCGACATCGACACCCTCGACCCGGCGGCGACCATCGTCGTGGCAACGGGCAACGCCCATAAGCTCACCGAGATCGAGGCCATTTTGGGCAAGGTTATGCCCGAGGTTCGCTTTGTGGCGCTCGGCCAGCTGGGCGATTTTGAGGACCCCGAGGAAAACGGCACGACGTTTTTGGAGAACGCCATCATCAAGGCCCAGGCTGCGGTGGAGGAGACGGGCCTTATGGCCATTGCCGACGATTCGGGCCTAGTCGTCGACGCGCTGGACGGTGAGCCCGGTGTGTATAGCGCGCGCTACGCGGGCGTTCACGGCGACGATGCCGCCAACAATGCCAAGCTGCTCGTGAATCTGGAGGGCGTGGCCGACGAGGACCGCACTGCGCGCTTTATGAGCGTCGTCGCGCTCATCGACACGGACGGTTTGGTCACCTATGGTGAGGGCGCCTGCGAGGGCGTTATCGCACACGAGGGCCGCGGCGATCACGGCTTTGGCTACGACCCGCTGTTCCTGCCGGTCGACACGCCGGGCAAGACCATGGCCGAGCTGACGACGGATGAGAAGAACGCCATCAGCCATCGATTCCATGCGCTCGAGCACCTATCCGCCAAACTGACGGGCGAGGAGTAGGCCGTGCGTGCGGTGGTGCAGCGCGTGCTCAACGCCGGCGTGACGGTCGACGGCGAGTGCGTGGGCAAAATTGGGCGCGGCTATCTGGTGCTGCTGGGCGTGGGCCACGGCGACACGCGCGCCGAGGCCGATAAGCTGTGGGGCAAGCTCCGGGGCTTGCGCATTAACGAGGACGAGAACGGCAAGACCAACCTGGCCCTTGCCGATGTCGACGGCGAGGTTCTCGTGGTGTCGCAGTTCACGCTGTTCGCCGATTGCCGTCACGGCCGCCGCCCATCGTTTACGGATGCCGGCGCCCCCGATGTCGCCAACGAGCTCTACGAGTACTTCCTGACGCTTGTGCGCGAGGACGTCGAGCACGTAGCGCATGGCATCTTCGGCGCCGACATGAAGGTCGACCTCGTCAACGACGGTCCATTCACCATAGTCCTGGACACCGATAGCCTGTAAGTAGTCAATTTGGGACGGGGCTTATTTAGCTACTTGCGTATGGCCACAACAGGGTGCTATAGTATTAGAGTTTTGTCTATCTTAGGGGTATTATCCCCTTTTTGAATTGCACCTTCTGGAGGCCCTGTTCATGGAAGAGATGGAAGTCAATCACGTCGACGACATCCACGAGAAGCTGACCGATATGGTGGGCGATCGCGTTAAGGTGAAGGCCAACATGGGCCGCACCCGCGTCGTCGAGCGCATGGGCACCATCAAGAGCGTCCATCCGGCAGTCTTTATCGTCGAGGTCGACGAGCGCCGTGGCCGCAAGTCGCGTCAGTCCTACCAGTATATTGATGTTCTCACCGGCCAGGTCGAGCTGTTTGACCCCGAGAGCGGCGAGCACATTTTTACTCCGCTCGGCAATCAGCTCGAGGAGCACTAGCGGTGACCGATTGGTCCCTGACCCTTTCCGCGCCGGCAAAGATCAACCTCTATCTGGGGGTTCATACCGAGCGCGACGACCGCGGCTACCATAAGGTCGATTCCCTGATGGCAGCCGTCGGTCTTGTCGATACCGTTACGGTTACGCCGGCACAGGCACTGACCGTCCAGACGATTCCGGCATCCGATTTTCCCATGCAAAAGAATACGGCGTATCGTGCGGCCGCTGCTATGGCCGAGCATTATGGTCGCGAAGCCAATGTCTGCATCACGATCGAGAAGCGCATCCCGTTGTGTGCCGGCCTGGGCGGTCCTTCGACGGATGCCGCGGCGGTCATTGTCGCCTTGGCAGAGAGTTGGGGCATCGACCGTGCCGATTCCGCGCTGGACAACATCGCGCGCGGCATTGGCGCTGACGTTCCCTTCTTTTTGCATGCCAGCCCTGCATTTTACGTGGGTGGGGGAGACGTGCTGGCAACCGAGTACCCCGCACTACCCGCGACACCCGTCGTGCTGGTCAAGCCGCGCGAGGCAAGCGTTTCAACAATTGAAGCCTATCGACGTTTTGACGAGACCCCTGCGCCTGCGGACAAGCCCGGAGCGATCGCATCTGCCCTTCACTCGGGAGATGCAGAGGTGGCCTACGCGCTCGTCCACAACAACCTGGGTGTCATTTCCGCGCAGATGGAGCCGCGGATTCAAACGGTGCTCGACTGGCTTCGTTCGCAGAACGGTACCGTTGCCGTAAACGTGTGCGGTTCGGGTGCCTGCTCGTTTGCTCTCTGCGATAGCGCCGCCACGGCAGTCAATCTTGCGGCAGCCGCTCAACAAAACGGCTGGTGGGCTTATGCAACGGAGCTCGTTTCCGACACGGTTCGCATTGAAGCGCCAAAGAAGTAAAAATTTCTCTGGCACACGACGGAAATCTTTGTTACTATAGTCGAGCTAACGGGTTGTGGCTCAGTTTGGTAGAGCACTGCGTTCGGGACGCAGGGGTCGCTGGTTCAAATCCAGTCAACCCGACCAGAGCATGAGGAGGGACCGCTTCTTGCGGTCCCTTTTTTTAGCTATTGTTGTGATACCGCGATACCCGCGGTATACTCATTCGAGCTTGTCTCGCTGTATTGTGGAGGTCTACATGTTTGGACTGAGGGCTCCTGAGCTCATCATTATTCTCGTTGTTGTCCTGATTATCTTTGGGCCTAAGAACCTGCCGAAGCTCGGTAAGTCCCTCGGCTCTACCGTCAAGAATATCCGCGAGGGTATGGAGGGCGACGATAAGGGCGAAACCAAGCAGGCCGAGGACGTTGTGGTCGAGGAGTCCAAGGAGGACAAGGAGATCGCAGAGCTCGAGGCCAAGCTCGCTGCTGCCAAGCAAAAGAAGGCAGAGGACAGCGACGCGGACGCAGAGTAGTCCCATCCCTTTGGGGTGAGCACCTGACCGGCTTGCCCGCAGGCTAGCCGGTCTTTTTCGTTTTTGTTGACAGTTGATCGTTACATCATAGTTGGGGAGATATCCGTATGGACGCAAGCCAGATCGTACTGACCGCTGAGGGCCGCCAGAAGCTCGTCGAGGAGCTCGCTTGGCGTGAGGGCGATTACGCCAAGGAGATCGTCGAGGACATCAAGGAAGCCCGCGCGTTCGGCGACCTTTCGGAGAACTCCGAGTACGATGCCGCCAAGGACAAGCAGGCCCAGAATGCTGCTCGCATCGCCGAGATTCAGGCTATTCTCGCCAACGCCCAGGTTGCTGCCACCACGGGTGATCTGACCGTCTCCATCGGTTCCACCGTTTCGTTGATTGATCCCAACGGTGAGGTCATGGAGGTCACGCTTGTCGGTACCACCGAGACCAACTCGCTCGAGCACAAGATCTCCAACGAGTCTCCGGTCGGCCACGCCATCATTGGTCATGGCGAGGGCGACTCCGTCGAGGTCGTTACGCCTTCCGGCAAGACCCGCATCTACACCATCGCCAAGATCGCACGCTAGACCACGGTCCCGCGTAAAGGTATGTTTTCGCTCCCTGGGACCGAATCCTGGGGAGCGTTTTAGTTTGAGGAGCTAACTATGGCAGAAAACCAGAACGCCGCCGATCAGGCATCGACGCTCAACGACGAGCGCGCCACCCGGCTGGCAAAGCGTGCCTCCCTGTTCGAGGCGGGCCAGAACCCGTATCCCGAGCACTCCGAGATTGAGGACTACGTCGTCGACATCGAGACTAAGTACGCCGAGCTCACCGATGGCGAGGACACCGAGGACGTCGTGAAGATCGGCGGCCGTGTGGTGGCCAAGCGCGGTCAGGGCAAGATTATGTTCATCGTCGTGCGCGACGCGACCGGCGAGATCCAGCTGTTCTGCCGCATCAACGATATGGACGAGGCCGCCTGGAACACGCTCAAGGCACTCGACCTGGGCGATATCCTGGGCGTGACCGGTGTAGTCGTGCGCACCAAGCGTGGCCAGCTTTCCGTTGCCCCCAAGAGTGCGACGCTGCTGTCCAAGGCCGTTCGCCCGCTGCCCGAGAAGTTCCACGGTCTCTCCGACAAGGAGACCCGCTATCGTCAGCGCTATGTCGACCTGATCGCCAACGACGACGTTCGCGAGACCTTCCGCAAGCGCTCGCAGATCCTCTCCACGTTCCGCCGCTTTATGGAGTCCGATGGCTACATGGAGGTTGAGACCCCCATCCTGCAGACCATCCAGGGCGGAGCTACTGCCAAGCCGTTCATCACGCACTTCAACGCGCTCGATCAGGAGTGCTACCTGCGTATCGCCACCGAGCTGCACCTCAAGCGCTGCATCGTCGGTGGTTTTGAGCGCGTGTTCGAGATCGGTCGTATCTTCCGCAACGAGGGCATGGACCTTACCCACAATCCCGAGTTCACCACGATGGAGGCCTACCGCGCCTTCTCCGATCTCGAGGGCATGAAGGCGCTCGCCCAGGGCGTCATCAAGGCCGCTAACAAGGCTATCGGCAACCCCGAGGTTATTGAGTATCAGGGCCAGACTATCGACCTGTCCGGTGAGTGGGCAAGTCGCCCCATGACCGATATCGTCTCTGACGTGATTGGTAAGCAGGTCACCATCGACACGCCGGTTGAGGAGCTTGCTGCCGCCGCACGTGAGAAGGGCCTGGAGATCAAGCCCGAGTGGACCGCCGGCAAGATCATCGCCGAGATCTACGATGAGCTGGGCGAGGACACCATCGTCAACCCCACCTTCGTGTGCGATTACCCCATCGAGGTTAGCCCGCTTGCCAAGCGCTTTGAGGATGACCCGCGCCTGACCCATCGCTTTGAGCTGGTCATCGCCGGCCACGAGTACGCGAACGCGTTCTCCGAGCTCAACGATCCGGTCGACCAGGCCGAGCGCTTCGCTGCCCAGATGGCCGAGAAGGCCGGCGGCGACGACGAGGCCATGGAGTACGACGAGGATTACGTGCGCGCCCTCGAGTACGGTATGCCTCCCGCGGGCGGCATCGGCATCGGTATCGACCGCGTGGTCATGCTGCTCACCAACCAGGC
This sequence comes from uncultured Collinsella sp., assembly GCA_928722055.1. GTDB lineage: Bacteria > Actinomycetota > Coriobacteriia > Coriobacteriales > Coriobacteriaceae > Collinsella. The sequence goes on along the minus strand of CAKMWN010000002.1, from coordinate 1,676,648 downwards.
TTCCATCCGCGACGTGCTGCTGTTCCCGCACATGAAGCCCGAGAAGGGTTTCCAGTCCGGTGCCGCTGCTGCCAAGGCTGCCGAGGCCGGCAACACCGCGAGCCCCTTCGTCAAGCCGCTCAAGCCCACGGTTGATTATTCCAAGATTGCCGTCGAGCCACTGTTTGAGGAGTTCGTCGACTTTGATACCTTCTCCAAGAGCGACTTCCGCGCCGTGAAGGTCAAGGCATGCGAGGCCGTCAAGAAGTCCAAGAAGCTGCTGAACTTTACGCTCGATGACGGTACCGGCACCGACCGTACCATTCTCTCCGGTATTCACGATTATTACGAGCCCGAGGACCTGGTCGGCAAGACCCTGCTCGCCATCACCAACCTGCCTCCGCGCAAGATGATGGGTATCCCCAGCTGCGGCATGCTCATCAGCGCCATCCACGAGGAGGAGGGCGAGGAGCGCCTCAACCTGATCCAGCTCGATGCCTCCATCCCTGCCGGCGCAAAGATGTACTAGGGGTTACGCGGTTCTACGAACCGCGTAACGGCTCGACGCTGCGCGGGCCGCATTTGGACAATCTGACGTTCAACTTCAAGGGCGCGACCAAAAGGTCAGCGCCCTTTCGTTTCACGTCACCTTGTCACAAATGCGACCCGCTCGCTGGCGTTGCCAAAACATCGATGTAGTCATTGGGGACGTTCTTAAACGACTAGTCGTTGGGGACGTTCTTAAACGACTAGTCATTCAAGAACGTCCCCAATGACTACCCAATGGCTATTGCGAATATGGCTCGCATGACAGCCGTCTCTTTTATGTTTCCTTTAGCCGTCGCTGTCTAGGATGGGGGTTAGTCGATAGGAAGGGAGCACCGGGATGGACGATGCGAGCGAGCGCGCGATTGAAGAGGACATGCTCGATCAGTTCAACTACTTTGATGATGAGGACGAGGAGCTGATCGACCGTCGCGAGCCAGCGCCGCTTGATTCCTTTGATCTGGTCGATGAAGAGGCTGATGAGGTTGAGGACGAATCAACGGAGCCCCCACAGTCTTCGCGCCTTAACTCGCTGCTTTCGAGAGCCCCCATGCACCACGGTGTTCGTGCCGGCGCGCTCCATATGAAAACTGACTGGCACCAGATCGTGACGGCAGGCGATGAGCTTGCCGTCGATGCGCCGCTAACCGATAAATCATCCATCATCTGCCGAACCGGTATGCTTATGCTCGCGAGCGGAACGGGTGCCTGGCGTGTTCGCGATACCATGAATCGCGTCGCCGCCGTACTCGGTGTGACCATCCACGTTGACTTAAGTCTCCTGTCGTTTGAATGTACTTGCATCGAAGATGGTCACTGCTTTAATGAGGTTGTCAGCTTGCCCACAACGGGCGTCAATACCCATCGCATTTGGATGATGGAGAGCTTCCTAAAGGAAATCGAGACATATGGTCGCCGTTTTACGGTGCATGAGTATCACGAGATGCTCAAGACCGTTGAGAGCTCAAAACCTGATTACGTGCCTTGGCAACAGGGCCTTGCGGCGGCCTGCGCCTGTGGCGCCTTCGTTTTTTTGCTCGGCGGCGGCCCTATCGAGATGGCCTGCGCGTTCGTGGGCGCGGGTGTCGGCAACTTTGCCCGCTCCCATATTCTCAAGCAAGGCCTTGGTCAGTTCAGCGCGCTGACGACCGGCGTTGCGCTCGCTTGCGTTTCGTATCTGCTGGCATTGCTCGGCCTTGGCCAGGTCATACCGGGGGCAATGTCGCACCAAGAAGGCTATATCGGTGCCATGCTCTTTGTGATTCCCGGCTTTCCGCTCATTACGGCAGGCCTCGACATCGCTAAGCTCGACATGCGAAGCGGTATCGAACGTCTGTCATATGCCGTATCGATTATTGTGATGGCGACGCTCGTAGGTTGGATGGTTGCCGAGTGTGTTGGCCTGGCGCCGGACGACTTTGCGCCGCTCGGCCTTTCGCCGCTTGCTCTTACGCTCCTGCGCGTGGTGATGAGCTTCGTTGGCGTATTCGGCTTCTCGGTGATGTTCAACAGCCCGGTAAAGATGGCCGCGGCAGCTGGGCTGATCGGCGCCGTGTCCAATACCCTGCGTCTGACCCTTGTCGATGCGCCGACGATGATTCCCTTCCTGGGCCTCAGCACGGGAATGCCTCCCGAGGCAGCAGCGTTTATCGGCGCGCTGGTATCGGGGCTGCTCGCAAGCTTGGCTGAAGTCAAGCTCACCTACCCGCGCATCGCCCTCACGGTGCCTTCGATTGTCATTATGGTGCCGGGCTTGTATCTGTATCGCTCGATGTATTACATGTGCACCTTCGACACGGTCAATATGCTCGGCTGGTTTGTGCGCGCAGTGCTCATCGTAGCGTTTCTGCCCGTTGGACTGGGTGTGGCGCGTACGCTCACCGACCCTCGCTGGCGCCACACCAGCTAATTGGTACAAGGGGGACAGGTTACTTTGCACCAAATGAGTTGCGGTGAAATAGGGACTGAATTGCTGCTTAAAGGGTCAAAACAGTCCGTATTCCACCGCAACTTATGGGGTCGGGGGTTTTGTTGCCCTGCATCTCCACAAACTCAACGCTTACGAAGCGCGCGCCGTTCGTGTTAGGGTAGTTCCACCACATAAGTAGTCGCAGACGCGCGTACCACGGGCGGGCGAGATGAAGTTCCAACAGCTCCATCTTGCCCGCCCGTTTTTGTTGCGTGGCGCCGCGGTACAACACAGAGAGGAATCTGCCCTTTATGCCTATCAACAAACGAGAGAGCCTGCTGTTCACCTTTATCATGTGCTTTTGCATGGTGCTCTGGATGAGCATCTACAACGTTGCCCTGCAGCACGGGGCCATCAACGGCGAGGTCGTTGCCACTGCGTGGCTCGGCTTCCCCGTTGCCTACATTTTTGCCATGTGCTGCGACTGGTTCGTCGCCAGCCCGCTCGCCAAGGGTTTCGCCTTTAAGTACTTGGTCACGCCGGGCAAGAGCTCGCCACTTGCCATGACGCTCGCCGTCAGCTCCTGCATGGTCGTTCCCATGGTCATCATCATGTCGCTGTACGGTGCCTGTGAGGGTCTGACGCACATGCCCGGCGGCATCCTTGCGAACCTGTATTCCGTGCCCGCGATCTGGATGATCAACATCCCGCATAATTTTGTGATGGCGCTGCCGTGGAACCTTTTGGTAGCCGGTCCGATTTCCCGCTTCGTCTTCCGTCGCGCCTTCCCTGTGGGGACGGTTTTCGAGGAGGAGCATGCCGAGCTCTTGGAGCAGGCTATGGCTCCTGAGTGCGAGTAGCTCGCTTAGGGATCTGCTGAGCGCGGGCGACTTGCTTGGTTGGAGCCCTAAGCGTGGATAGCTCTCTCGGCGACATCGCGGGCGTGAGCGGTGCGCATGACCGGAGGGCCCGTGCTGCTCCGTTGCCCGACGTGCTAGCGCGCAGAACAATCTGTTGGTGCATTCGGCGGCTGCTGAAGCGTTTCGGCAGCCGCTTTTTATACGGAGTTTAAATACAACAGTCTGTTGTATTACGTAGAGTGGTATATCTCTAGCGGGAAAAATGCGAGAGACGGAGCATTATGGCGTTGCTAGTAGGACTGGACGTAGGGTCGACGACGACCAAAGTTTACGCGATGCACGAGGATATGACCGAGGCGTGGTGGGGATATCGCCGCCACGGGGCGTGTCAGACAGCGAGCGTGCGCGCCATGCTCGGCGAGCTCGCCGAGCGCTTTCCCCATGAGTCGCTGCGCGTTGCGGTGACCGGCTCGGGTGCGCGCGATATCGCGACCGCGCTGGGCGCCTCGTACGTTCAGGAGGTGGTCGCCAACGCGCTCGCGATCAGCAGGTTCTATCCGCAGACGCGCTGCGCCATCGAGCTGGGCGGCCAAGACGCCAAGATGATCTTCTTCCGCACCAACGATAAGGGAGACATCGAGGTTGCCGACATGCGCATGAACGGCTCGTGCGCAGGCGGTACCGGTGCATTTATCGACGAGATGGCAAAGCTCATGGGGGTCGGCACCGAATCGGGCGAGTTCGAGCAGCTCGCAAGCCGGGGAACGACCGTCCACGAGGTCTCGGGCCGCTGCGGCGTGTACGCAAAGACCGATATCCAGCCGCTGCTCAACGAGGGCATTCCTACCACCGACCTGGCGCTTTCGGCGCTTCACGCGGTCGCCCGCCAAACGATCGGCGGTCTGGCCCAGGGTATCGACATCGAGCCGCCGGTAATCTTCGAGGGCGGTACGCTCGCCTACAACCCCACGCTGGTCCGCGTGTTCCGGGAGCAACTGAATCTATCGGACGATCAGGTTATCGTCCCGCGCGATCCGCAGATCATGGTCGCGCGCGGTGCCGCCCTGTCGCTGACCGACATGTTCGCATCGTCCCAACCGATCGACCTTCCCGACGCTTTTGTCCGGCTGGATAAGCTCGAGACGGTCGCGCCCGCAAGCGGGGAGGGACGTCTTGCCCAGCCCTTTTTTGCCACACCTGCCGAGCAGGCGGATTTTACGGCACGCCATGGCAAAGAGACGCCGGCAAAGGGTCCGGATGCGTATGCGCCCGGAGAGACGGTGCGTGTGGCGCTCGGTATCGATTCGGGGAGCACGACGACCAAGTTCGCCCTGGTCGATGAGGCGGGTGAGCTTGTCGATTCGTTCTACGCGTCTAATAACGGCAGACCGCTCGACGTCGCCCAACAGGGTCTTGTCAGCTTGAAGAACCGCTGGGAGACAGCGGGAGTCACGCTTGCGATCGATGCCGTGGGCACCACGGGATACGGCGAGGAGCTTTTCGCGCGCGCGTTCCACGCCGACTACCATACGGTCGAGACGGTCGCGCACGCCCGCGCCGCGTGCACATGCGTTCCCGATGCGACCTTCGTGCTCGACATCGGCGGACAGGATATGAAGGCCATCTGGCTCAACCACGGCGTGCTGACCGATATCGTCGTCAACGAGGCGTGCTCTGCGGGCTGCGGCTCGTTCCTCGAGGGTTTTGCCAAAAACCTCGGAATAGCCGTTGAGGATATCGCGACCGAGGCATTTTCGTCCAAAGCCCCCGCCGTTCTCGGCAGCCGCTGCACGGTGTTCATGAACAGCAGCGTCGTTTCCGAGCAGCGGCGCGGTAAGGGTCCGGGCGACATCATGGCCGGTCTCTGCCGTTCGATTATCGAGAACGTGTTCACCAAGGTCATTCGCGTTTCAAATCTCAACCGTCTGGGCGACAAAGTCGTCGTCCAGGGCGGCACGTTCCGAAACGACGCGGTGCTGCGCGCATTCGAGCAGTATCTGGGCAAACCCGTCACGCGTGCGCCCCACCCGGGGCTGATGGGCGCTATCGGTATCGCCCTGCTCGCGCGCGAGGAATGCCGCAAGGGCGACGCCGGCACGTCGTTTATCGGGCTCGATGCCGTGGAGCGCTTCGAGCATCGCGAGTTCGGCGGCGTTACCTGCCGTCGGTGCAACAACCGCTGCCAGCGCGCGGTCGTGGCGTTTGGCGACGGCTCGCTTTACGTCACGGGCAATCGCTGCCCGCGCGGCGGCGCCATCTCATGGGATGAGCTCGTGCGCAAGGTTCCCGCGGCGGAGGAGCTGCGTCCGCAGGGTGCTTGCGAGGCACAGGCGCCCGGCACGGGGCGCGACCGGACCGCGGCTGCCCCCAATCTCTTTGTCGACCGCGAGAAGCTGCTGTTCGAGTCGTACCCCACGGTTCCCGTCTGCGGGGGGCGCGATGTCACGATCGGCATTCCCCGTGTGCTCGAGTTCTGGGACACCATGCCGTTCTGGTCGACGTTCTTCAGCACGCTCGGCTTTAAGGTGCGCGTCTCGGGACGCAGCACCAAGGCGATGTACGAGCGCGGTCTGGCGCACGTCACATCCGACACCGTGTGCTTCCCGGCCAAGCTCGTCCACGGGCACATCCGCAATCTCGTCGACGCCGGCGTCGACCGCATCTTCATGCCCATCATCACGACGGTGCCCACCGAAAACACCGCCTCTACCAGCGAGTGGATGTGCGCCGTCGTAAAGGGATACCCCTACGTGATGCGCAATTCCGATAACCCGGAGGAGCGTTTCGGCGTTCCGTTCGATACGCCGCTGTTCCACTGGTACGACGAGGGCGACCGAAACCGCCAGCTCAAGGCGTGGTGCAAGGAGACCTTCGATATCGATGCCGACCTGGTTGCCAAGGCGACCGAGCAGGCGGACCGCGCGCAGCAGACGTTTGAGAACCAGCTGCAGCTGCGCGGCAGGCAGGTGCTCGAGAACGTGCGCGAGGACGGCGGCTACGCGGTGGTGATCGCTTCGCGCCCGTACCACAACGACCCGCTGGTCAACCACGGGCTGCCCAAGCTCTTTTCTGAGCGCGGCATCCCCGTGCTGACGCCCGATGCGGTGCCGGGGGTCTGCAACGTCGATCTTTCCAACAGCCGCATCGACATCGTGAACAACTACCATGCGCGCATGCTGTCGTGCGCGGTCATCGTCGCATCGACGCCCGAGCTCGAGCTCGTGCAGATGGGCAGCTTCGGCTGCGGCCACGATGCGTATCTCACCGACGAGATCGCGCGCATGATGGGCGAGATGGGCTCCAAGGTTCCGATGATGATCAAGCTCGATGAGAGCGACGTCGCCGGTCCCATGGGCATTCGCGTGCGTTCGTTTATCGAGTCGGTCAACCGTCGTCGCGCGGAGGAGCGTGCCGAGGGCGCCCGGGTGCACGCGGTCCATCCGCTCGACGACCCGTATAAGGTCAAGTACACCAAGCGCGACCGGCACGACAAGATCGCGCTGGTCCCCAACACCTCCCATGCGTTCTGCAGGCTCATGACCGCGGCGATGCGCAATCAGGGCGTGCGCGCCGAGGCCCTTGATATCGGGCGCGAGGATGCCATCCGCCTGGGCAAACGCTATGTGCACAACGACATCTGCTTCCCCGCGCAAATCGTGATCGGCGAGGCGCTCGCGGCACTCGAGAGCGGTAAGTACGACCCGCACGACGTCGCCGTGGTGACTGGCAAGTATATCGGCGACTGCCGCCTGACGCACTACATGCCCCTGCTGCGCCGCGCGCTCGACGACGCGGGATACGACTATGTCCCGGTGCTCACCAACGACGACGTCGATGCCCACAATGCGCATCCGGGCTTCAAGCTCGGCCTTGGCCCGAGCATCCAGATCGCCTACGGTCTTCCCATGATCGATGCCCTCGAGGCCATGCTTAGGCGCATCCGTCCCTACGAGCTCGAGAAGGGCGCGGCGGACGCTGCGTTCGACCGCGCGCTCGATGAGGTTATCGAGGGCATGGAGCGCTCCGGGCTGAGAGGCCAGGCGACGGGCTTCAAACGCGCGCTTGCGATCATGGGCGCCGTTCCGTACGACCGCTCGAACCCGCATCCGACCGTTCTCATCGTGGGCGAGTACCTGCTCAATTTCCATCTCGGCGCCAACCACGAGATCGAGCGCTACCTCGAGGACAACGGGCTCGAGGTCATCGAGGCGCGCATGACCGACGTGATCCGCAAGACCTATTTCTACAAGCATGCGCAGTCGCGCGAGTTCCACGTCGACCTGTCGCTGCCCGAAAAGGCCTGGTACGCCACGGCGGACAACCTGTTCGAGCTCGCGCACGACCGTTGCGACCGCCTGGGCGCGGCGAGCCCGCTCTACGAGCCGCCGACGCGCATGCCCGAGCTCGTGCGCGCGAGCGATAAGATCCTGCACCATACGTTCGATGCGGGCGAGGGCGTGCTGATTCCGGCGGAGATCCTCGAGCACGCCAAGCGCGGCTGCCGCAACTTCGTGATCCTGCAGCCGTTCGGGTGTCTGCCCAACCATGTCGTGGGGCGCGGGCTCATCCATGCGCTCAAGGAGCAGTATCCCACGGCGCAGTTCCTGCCGCTCGACTACGATCCCGACGTGAGCTTCGCCAACGTGGAGAACCGTCTTCAGATGCTCATCATGAACGCCAAGGCGCAGGGGTGCGGTGAGGCGCATGGCGAGACCGCGTAAGGACGCCGATGCGCCCGATGCGCGCACCCGTATCATCGAGGCGTTTTGGGAGCTCATCGAGAACAACAGCATCTTCGAGCTGTCGGTTGGCGAGGTGACCCGCGCCGCCCAGTGCAATCGCGGAACGTTTTACTACTATTTTCACGATTTCGATGAGCTCGTCGCCATCGCCATGACCCAGCTGCTGCAGGATAACGAGCTCATCACCGATGCCCTCTGGCATTTTTCGAGCGAGGGCGACCTTTCGGCGTTCGACCGGCGCGACGTCCGCTGCCTGCTGCGGCGCATCGTCATCACCATGAGGGCGGGTGCCGCCGAGCAGGTCGTGCAGGGCATCCATACGATCATCATCGACCGCGTGAGAGAGATCGTCCACCCTGACGGAGAAGAGCTCAAGGCAGATTCGAGCTTTGCGGTGGGCTTTCTGGTCTCGGGCATCATGGGCTTTGTGATGGCGGTCGGCTTTGCCCGGGAGGGCGGCGAGGAGATAGACCTCGAGCAGCTGGGGGACAGCGCGTGCGCGTACCTGAGGGCGGTCGCCATGCAGACGGTTGAAACGGTCGCGCAAGTCGAGGGCGTCGATACATCCGAGCTGCTCGAACGCGTCTCCAAGGAGGCCGATGCCTATCGCGCATCGCGTGCGACGAGTCCCGACGTGGTGAAAGACGTCTAGGGTTTCTCTTGCGGGGCGCCCGTCGCGCATCGCGCGGTGAGTCCCGCGATGCGGTCATAACCTGCATTCATGTGAGCCGGGTTTATAGATATTCCTCCAGCTGTTAACATAGACGACCTGTGGGTAAAGAGACAAAAGCGCCGCCGACGGGCGGGCGTTTTGATTTCGATGAACTCATGTAAGGAAACGAGCATGTTAGATAGATTTACCGATCGAGCGCGCAAGGTCATGTCGATGGCCAAACAGGAGGCGCTCGATCTTCATTCAAATAAGGTGGGCACCGAGCACCTGCTGCTCGCGCTTGCCAAGGAGGACGAGGGCATTGCCGCCGAGGCGCTGCGTTCGCTCGACATCTCCTACGATGACATCATGGATACTCTCAAAGAGGTCCAGACCACGGTTCCCGAGCCCAGCGAGGAGACCGAGGCGGCCAAGCTCGCCTTTACGCCGCTCGTCATTAGCGTGATGGAGCGTTCATTCCGCGTGGCGCGTGAGAACAACCAGACCTACGTGTCGACCGAGCACTTGCTGATCGGCATCGTCGAAGAGGGCAACGGCATGGCCATGGACATCCTCATGCGCCTGGGTGTGTCGTCCGCTTCCATTAAAAAGGCCATCGAAAAGCTTACCGCCAAGGACCAGGACAAGAAGCGCCCGCTCGCCGGCGCCGGTGCTGGTCGTCCCGGTGCGGGCCTGCCGTTCTTTAGCGGCTCGGATGCCTCTCAGCAAAAGGGGAGTGGCACCGATACGCTTAAGCAGTTCGCGACCAACCTCACACAGAAGGCGCGCGACGGCGAGCTCGACCCTGTAATCGGTCGCGAAAAGGAAGTCCAGCGTATGATGGAAATTCTTTCGCGCCGCACCAAGAACAACCCGCTCATTCTGGGCGACCCCGGCGTGGGCAAGACGGCTATCGTCGAGGGCCTGGCTCAGCAGATTGCAGCCGGCAACGTGCCCGAGAACCTCATGAACCAGAATATCTGGACGCTCGACCTGCCGGGCCTCGTGGCGGGTGCCAAGTATCGCGGCGAGTTTGAGGAGCGCCTCAAGAACGTGATCCAGGAGGCCACCGAAGCCGATGACGTCATCCTGTTTATCGACGAGATGCACACCATCATCGGTGCCGGTTCTGCCGAGGGTTCCATCGACGCGAGCTCCATGCTCAAGCCCGTGCTTGCGCGCGGTGCCTTCCAGATTATCGGCGCCACCACGGCCGAGGAATTCCGCAAGTACCTCACCAAGGACCCGGCCTTCGAGCGTCGCTTCCAGACCATCGATGTCGAGGAGCCGAGCGTCGAGGACACGGTCAAGATCCTGACCGCGCTCAAGCCACGCTACGAGGAGCACCACCATGTACGCTATACGCAGGGTGCTATCGAGGCCGCCGCGAACCTTTCCAACCGCTACATCCAGGATCGCTTCCTGCCCGATAAGGCCATCGACCTCATCGACGAGGCCGGTGCCCGCGCTCGCATCGCCGCGAATCGCGCGCCCGAGCCGGTGCGCGAGGCCGAGCATCGCATCGAGGAGCTCAAGGCCGCCGCGCAGGAGGCCACCGAGAGCGACGATATGAACAAGGCCGCCGAGATCACCGAGCAGCAGAAGGCCGCCGAGATTGAGCTCGCCGAGGCCAAGGCTGCCTGGACCGCCGAGCTCGACGCCAGCCCGCTCACCATCGATGTGAGTCAGATTGCCGACATCGTGTCCGTGACTTCAGGCGTGCCAGTGTCCTCGCTTACCGAGAGCGAGAGTCGTCGCCTGCTGCAGGCCGAAAGCGTGCTCAAGACGCGCATCATCGGTCAGGATGAGGCTGTCGAGGCAGTTGCCAAGGCCGTGCGCCGCAGTCGCTCGCCGCTCAAGGATCCGCGTCGCCCCGGCGGCAGCTTTATCTTCCTGGGCCCCACCGGCACGGGCAAGACCGAGCTCGCCAAGACGCTCGCCGAGTATCTCTTTGGCAGCAAGGATGCGCTCATCAGCTTCGACATGTCCGAGTTCGGTAGCGAGTTCGAGGTCTCCAAGCTCATCGGTAGCCCTCCGGGTTACGTCGGTCACGACGAGGGTGGCCAGCTCACCAAGGCCGTTCGTCGCCACCCGTACTCGGTCGTGCTGTTCGACGAGATCGAGAAGGCACACCCCGACATCTTCAACATTTTGTTGCAGGTGCTGGAGGAGGGTCGCCTGACTGATAGCCAGGGTAAGACGGTCGACTTCCGCAACACCGTGATTATCATGACGTCCAACGTGGGCGCCCGCGAGATCGCGCAGGATGCGAGTGTCGGTTTTGGCACCACCGGCGAGCAGGGCCTCACCTCGAGTGAAATCAAGGGCCGTGCGATGGGCGAGCTCAAGCGCCTATTCCGCCCCGAGCTGCTCAACCGTATCGACGACATTGTGGTGTTCCAGAAGCTCTCGGGCGAGAACCTGACCAAGATCGCGCACCTGCTGGTGGACGACCTGCGTCAGCGCCTGATTGCCAACGGCATGAACATCAAGCTCACCGATGCGGCCTACGACAAGATTGTGGCGGAGGGTACCGACCTCACCAACGGCGCGCGTCCGCTGCGTCGTGCCATCCAAAAGCTCATCGAGGATCCGCTGTCCGAGGAACTGCTGGCTGGCGAGTGGGGCGAGGGCGATACCGTCCTGTGCGACGTGGCCGACGGCAAGTTTGTCTTTAGCCACGGCACGGGTGAGATCCCGGCGCCGCGTCCGGCGGGTGCGCTCGGGGGCGATACCGCTCCGGCGGCGCCGCACACCGGAAACGCCGCGCCTGTGAGCAGCGGCGTGAGCTCGGGCCCCGGTGGCATGATGCAAGCCGGCTCTGGCGCGCTGTAGGGCATGGCGACAATTTGATACGCGCAATCGAGGCGCTCTGGCAAGGGCGCCTCGATTTGTAGAGCTGCGGTAACTGTGACCGTTACGCTATACGGTCCACCGTTAGCCGATGATGCGGGGGCGCTCGGCGTTTTCGACTGGTTTATGCACACAAAGTCTGGGAATATACAAGGCGCATGTCTTACTGTCTAACCAGTTGCGCCAAGGAGGCACCATGGACTACAAGATTACCGGCTACGAGCCCGCCCAGCTGTTCCATTTCTTTGAGGAGGTCAGCGCGATCCCCCGTGGGTCTGGCAACGAGAAAGGCATCAGCGATTTCCTGGTCGCGTTTGCCAAGGAGCGCGGTCTCGATGTGTATCAGGACGAGGTCTACAACGTCATCATTCGCAAGCCCGCATCTGCCGGCGCCGAGAATGCCCCGACCGTAATGCTGCAGGGCCACATCGATATGGTGTGCGACAAGTTGGGCTCCGTTGAGCACGACTTTACGACTGATGGTATCGACCTGGTCGTCAAGGACGGCGTCCTCACCGCTAACGGCACCACTCTGGGCGCCGACAACGGTATTGCCGTCGCTCTGATGCTCACTGTTCTCGATGACGATTCGATCGTTCACCCCGCCCTCGAGTGCGTATTCACCACCGACGAGGAGACTGGCCTGGTCGGCGCCGAGACGCTCGACAAGTCCCAGATTAGCGCCCGCACCATGATTAACCTTGACTCCGAGGAAGAGGGCGTTGCTACCGTCAGCTGCGCCGGCGGTGTCGTCGTTACCTACACCTGCCCGATCGCGCGCGAGCACAAGACCGGTAGCACCCTCACGCTCGACATCTCCGGCCTGCTGGGCGGTCACTCCGGCAGCGATATCCACCTGGAGCGCGGCAATGGTAACCTCATCATGGCCCGCATCATCGACCGTCTGATGGTTGCCGGCGAGCCCGCCATCGTCAGCTTCAACGGCGGCACCAAGGACAACGCTATCAACCGTGAGTGCAAGGCTGTTCTGGTCTACGCCGACCACGCTGCCGCCGAGGCCGCGGTCCAGATCGCAAAGGGCATCATCGCCGACGTCACTGCCGAGCTCGAGGTCTTCGACCCCGGCTTTACCTGCACCGTCGAGATTGCCGACAACGCCGAGGTCGAGGCCATGGACCAGAAGTCCGCGCTTGCCCTCATCCGCGCCCTGCGTCTTGCCCCTAACGGCGTGATTCGCCGCAACGTCGCCACCGACGGCTCCGTCGAGGTTTCCTCCAACATCGGTGTGGTTGCCACTTCTGACGACGAGGTCAAGATCATGCTGTCCCCGCGCTCCTCGATCACCTCGCTGCAGAACGAGTTCAAGGACCGCCTGCAGACGCTGGCCGATGTCCTGGGCTTCGACGCCAAGTTTGAGTTCGAGTATCCCGGCTGGAGCTATGCCGAGCATTCGCCGGTCCGCGACGTCTTTGTCGAGAGCTATCGCGAGCTCTTTGGCTCCGAGCTGCGCATTGAGTCCATTCACGCCGGCCTTGAGTGCGGCCTGTTTGCCGAGGCCCTGCACGGCCTGGACGCCATCGCCGTGGGCCCGACGCTCTCCGATGTCCACACCCCGGACGAGAGCATGGAGCTCGCTTCTGCCGAGCGCTTCTACGAGCTGCTCATCGACGTCCTCAAGCGCCTCGCTGCGTAAAGGTCGCTTTGGTTAAGCCGCTCTAAAACGGCTGGCTATGAAAACGGCCGCCTGGCGTAATGTCGGGCGGCCGTTATTCGTTACAGTGCGAGGATCCCCAGGTGCTCCAGCAAGATCTTAAGCCCGATAAGGATAAGCACAACGCCGCCCACGATGGTGGCGGGTTTTTCGTAGCGCGCGCCAAAGGTGTGGCCGATCGCTACGCCGGCGACGGAGAAGATAAACGTTGTGACGCCGATAAGCGATACAGCGGGCACGATGTCAACCGAGAGCGCGGCAAACGAGATGCCCACGGCCAGGGCGTCGATTGAGGTGGCGATGGCGAGGATCAGGTACTCGCCCAGTTCAATCTTCTCGGCATCCTTGCCGTCGTCTTCATCCTCGTCTTCGGTAAAGGCTTCCCACAGCATTTTGCTGCCGATGAAGGCCAAAAGGATAAAGGCGATCCAGTGGTCGATGGGGCCGATGATGCTCATGAATTGACTGCCAAGCGCCCATCCGATCACGGGCATGCCTGCCTGGAAGCCGCCAAAGAACAGGCCGAGCACTACGGCGACCTTAAGGTTGATCTTCTTCATGCCAAGGCCCTTGCAGATGGATACGGCAAAGGCGTCCATCGAAAGGCCAACGGCGAGCAACACGAGCTCTGCGAGTCCCATAGTCTGGCTCCCTCTCTGCGGGCGGGCCCGCGTGTACCTCTTGGGGGAGTAACAAAAAAGACTCGTGGCGTACGCGTTGCGCGCACAGCCACGAGTCTCGTTCATTAAGGCAAGCCAGGCCGCATCGGCCAGTGTGTTGACTTGCCGCGCCACCGGAGGCGAACCCGATCACGCGACTACTCCCTCATTTATGCGAATCCCGATGCTACCACATAAGCAGCTCATTTGGATTGGGGCTCTCAGCTGTGTTCGCTCATTCTGTAAGCATCGGATTTTGCGGGCGTCACAGGGGCAAACCGTGAGAAACTTATTGACGTTTATGGAGCGTATACGATGGGAGCGATGCCTTGGATAAGAACGAGCTGCAAAAGCGTATGGAACAGGCCATCCGCCTGACTGCCCCCGGTCAGCCGATCCGCACCGCCCTCGACATGATCATTGCCGGTCACCTGGGCGCCCTTATCTGCGTCGGCGACACCGAAAACGTGCTCGCCGCCGGTAACGACGGCTTCCCGCTCAACATTTCGTTTACCTCGAACCGCCTGTTCGAGCTCTCCAAGATGGACGGTGCCATCGTTATCGATGGCGACCTCACCCAGATCCTGCGTGCCAACTTCCACCTCAATCCCGATCCCTCGCTCGCCACGAGTGAGACGGGCATGCGTCACCGTACTGCCGCTCGCATGTCGGTGCTCACCGACGCCATCGTGATCTCGGTTTCGGCTCGTCGTGCCGTCGTCAACGTGTACGTCCACGGCAAGAGCTACGAGATCCAGCCCGTCACCACCATCATGAGCTCGGTCAACCAGCTCGTCGCCACGCTCCAGACTACCCGTCAGTCGCTCGATCGCTCCCTGCTGCGCCTGACGGCCCTTGAGCTCGACGACTACGTCACGCTCGCCGACATCACCGGCATCTTCTCGAGTTTCGAGATCATGCAACAGGCAAAGACCGAGCTTAAGGATTGCATCGTCAAGCTGGGTAACCAGGGCAAGCTCGTGCAGATGCAGCTCGAGCAGCTCGCGGGCTCCAGCATGGATACCGAATACGACTTGATGATCCGCGACTACGCAAGCGATTCCTCTGAGGCCAACGCCGAGAAGATTCGCGCTGAGCTTGCCCGTATGACGCCTAAGGACCTGTCCGACCCGCAGCACGTGGCGGCAGTTCTGGGCTATGACGACTTGGACGAGGACTCCGTCATGACGCCGCTGGGCCTGCGCACGCTTTCGCGCGTGTCCGTCGTGCGCGACGGCGTGGCCGAGAAGATCGTCGACGAGTACGGCTCGCTGCAGGAGCTCATGGATGACATCAGCGAGGATCCGGAGCGCTTGGGCGACTTTGGCGTCAACAACCCTGCCATTCTTGCGGACTCGCTGTACCGCATGAAGGGCACCAAACAGGGGAACGCATAATGGCGCCCGTATGCGCCGTGGTCGTTGCCGGCGGCAGCGGCCAGCGCTTTGGAAATCCCGGCGGCAAGCAGCTCGTTAACGTGGCGGGCCGTCCGCTCATGAGCTGGTCCATCCGCGCGTTCGATCGTAGCGACAAGGTCGGCCATATCGTCGTGGTTTGCCCTGCCGAGCGCCGTGCCGAGATGCGCCGCTTGGCTATCGACCCGTTTGACTATGACACGCCCATCAGCTTTGCCGATGCCGGCGATACTCGTCAGGATTCCACCCGCGCCGGCGTGCACGCGGTGCCGGCGGGTTTCGAATATGTCGCTATCCACGACGGCGCCCGTCCGCTCATTACGACCGAGGCCATCGACCACGCTATCGACGTGCTCGTGAGCGACCGCTCGCTCGACGGTGTCGTGTGCGGCCAGCCCGCGATCGACACGCTCAAGATCGTCGATGGCGACAATATCGTCGAGACGCCGCCGC
Organism: uncultured Collinsella sp.; assembly: GCA_928722055.1. Classification (GTDB taxonomy): domain Bacteria; phylum Actinomycetota; class Coriobacteriia; order Coriobacteriales; family Coriobacteriaceae; genus Collinsella. The sequence goes on along the minus strand of CAKMWN010000002.1, from coordinate 1,660,908 downwards.
GTGAGCTCTACTGGGCAGCGCAGACGCCGCAGATCTTTAGCGTCGATGCTATGAAGCGCGCCCATGCTGCAGCCATTGCCGAGGGCTTTATCGGCACCGATGATTCGTCGCTGGTCGAGCGCATGGGTGGGCGCGTCCGCTGCGTCCAGAGCCCGCGCGATAACCTTAAGGTGACGGTGCCCGAGGACCTGCGTCCCGTAACCGCGATTCTGCTTGGCCGCATGGCCGAGGGAGAGGACCTTCCCCATGTTCAGTAACCTGCGCATTGGCCATGGCTACGACGTCCACCGTCTGGTGGAGGGGCGTCGATGTATCATCGGCGGTGTCGACATTCCCTACGAGCGCGGCCTGCTGGGCCACTCGGATGCCGATGTGCTCGCGCACGCCTTGGCCGACGCCATTCTGGGCGCCTGCCGCGGGGGAGACATCGGCAAGCTATTCCCCGATACCGACCCCGCCTATGAGGGTGCTGATTCGATGGTGCTGCTCGCTCGCGTGATGGGCTATGCGCGCGAGCTGGGCTTCGAGTTTGTCGATGCCGATTGCACCATTGCCTGTCAACAACCCAAGATCACCCCGCACCGCGATGCCATGCGCGCCAACCTTGCCCATGCCCTGGGCGTTGACGTCGAAAACGTGGGCGTCGCCGCCACTACGACCGAAAAGCTCGGTTGGGAAGGCCAGGGCGAGGGAATCGGCGCCTGGGCCGTCTGCCTGCTACAGAAAACCGTTAAGGAGTAACGAATGCGTATCTATAACAGCGCTACCCATAAAAAGGAAGAGTTCCAGCCCATCGAGTCCGGCAAGGTCCGCATGTACGTGTGCGGCCCCACGGTCTACGACAACATCCACATCGGCAATGCCCGCACGTTCATCAGCTTTGACGTGATTCGTCGCTGGCTCATCGCGAGCGGCTACGAGGTCACGTTTGCCCAGAACCTCACCGATGTCGATGACAAGATCATCAAGCGCGCCAACGAGCAGGGCCGTACCGCCGCCGAGGTTGCGACGGAGTTCTCTGACAAGTTTATCGGCGTTATGCGCGCCGCCAACGTGCTCGATCCCGATGTGCGTCCTCGCGCCACCAAGGAGATCGGCCCCATGATCGCCATGATCAAGACGCTCATCGAGCAGGGCCACGCCTACGCCGCCGATAACGGCGACGTGTACTTTGCCGTGCGCAGCGATCCCAACTATGGTCAGGTCTCGGGCCGCAACATCGACGACCTTATGGTTGGCGCGCGCATCGAGGAGAACGAGGACAAGAACGACCCGCTCGACTTTGCCCTGTGGAAGGCCGCCAAGCCCGGCGAGCCCAGCTGGCCGAGCCCCTGGGGCGAGGGGCGTCCCGGTTGGCACACCGAGTGCGCCGCCATGGTGCACCGCTACCTGGGCACCCCGATTGACATCCACGGCGGTGGCTCCGACCTTGCCTTCCCGCATCATGAGAACGAGTGCGCCCAGGCCACCTGCGCCTGGCACCAGGGCTTCTCCAACACCTGGATGCACACGGGCATGCTGCTGGTAGACGGCGAGAAGATGTCCAAGTCGCTCGGCAACTTCTTTACGCTGGCCGAGGTCCTCGAGCAGCACTCCGCTGCCGCCCTGCGCCTGCTGATGCTGCAGACGAGCTATCGCTCACCTCTCGACTTTTCTTGGGAGCGCCTGGAGGGTGCCGAGAACTCGCTCACGCGTATCGCCGGTACGGTCGAGAACCTGCGTTGGGCCGCGAACCATGCGACGGCCGATGCCGATGCGGCTGCCGCCGAGGCGTTTGCCGCCAAGGCCGCCGAGACCCGCGCCGCCTTTAAGGAGTGCATGGACGACGACTTTAACACCGCCGGTGCCATGGGTGCCGTCTTTGGCTTTGTGACCGAGTGCAACCAGTACCTGGAGCAGGCGGGCGATGCTGCCGACAAGGCCGCCGCGCTTGCCGCCGCCGACACGCTGGCCGAGCTGCTCGATACGTTTGGCGTTGAGCTCCCCGAGCCCAAGGTAGAGCTGCCGCTGGGTCTGCTAGGCGTTGCCGCCGGCCTGGTCGCCTACACGGGCGACGACGTGGACGAGGCTGCTGCCAAGATTCTCGAGGCCCGCGCCGAGGCCCGTGCCGCCAAGAACTGGGATCTGGCCGACGCCATCCGCGACCAGCTCAAGGACCTGGGCCTCACCATTGAGGATACCGCCGCCGGCACCCGTATCAAATCTCTCTAATCCCCGCGGGTTTCCCAAGCACCCGACCTTGCCGTTCAAACCGTCGCTCGCGTACTCAAGTACGCGTCGCTCCTCTTTCACGGCAATCTCGGGCACTTGGAAAACCCGTACCGACCGCTTGAGCTATTCGTCTTAAGCGGTCGCTTCTTTTGTCCTGTTTGAAAAGTATTTAAAGGAGGCCGCTTTATGGCCGACAATCGCAAGCGTGCATCGCGTGGAGGCAAGCAGGCTGCTTCTGGCTCGCGTCCGATTCGCCGCAATGATCGCTCTGCCGCTTCCAAGGGCCAGCGCGATCGCACCCAGGCCGCACGTCCGCAGCGCGATCGCAACCGCGACGTTGTCCAGGCTCCCAAGGGCGAGTTTATCGAAGGTCGTCGTGCTGCCGCCGAGGCGCTGCGCACTGGTTTTCCCATCAAGTGCGCACTCATCGCCGAGGGCGGGGAGCGCGATGCTGCCTTGTCGCGCCTGGTCGACGACCTCAACGCCGCGGGCGTCCGCATTAAGTATGTGCCGCGCGCGCAGCTCGATGCGCTGTCGAGCCATGGCGCTCACCAGGGCATTGCGCTCGAGGTTGGCAACTTCCCCTATGCCGATGTCGCCGATATTCTCGACCGCGCAGGCGAGGGCCCGGCACTTGTCGTGGTGCTCGACCACGTGACTGACGACGGCAACTTTGGCGCCATCGTGCGCTCCGCCGAGGTTGTGGGCGCGGCCGGCGTCATCATCGCCAACAAGCGTGCCGCCGGCGTGACCGTGGGCAGCTACAAGACTTCTGCCGGCGCCGTCATGCATCTGCCCATCGCACAGGTTCCCAATATCGCCCGTGCGCTCGATGACCTCAAGGCCGCTGGCTTTTGGGTGGGTGGCGCCTCCGAGCACGCCGAGGGCAGCTGCTGGGACGCTCCCTTCGAGGGCCGCGTTGCGCTCGTCATGGGCTCCGAGGGCGACGGCATCTCGCGCCTGGTGCTCGAGAAGTGCGACTTTTTGACCAAGCTTCCCCAGCGCGGCATGACCGAGAGCCTCAATGTTGCCCAGGCGACCACGGCGCTGTGCTTTGAATGGCTGCGCCGCAATGCCGGCGAGCTCATGGGGGAGGAGTAGCGCATGTCCAAGAAGAACCGCGCCAAGTCCAAGGCCAAGCGCTTTGGCGAGGGCTCGGCCAAGCCGATTGTTTCGGCCGCGACCTATGGCGTGGGCGGCAATGCGTTTGCGCAGGCCATCGCCGACCCAGTCTCGACGGTGCACTCCAATAAGCCCGAGCTGCTGGTGGTCGACGGTTACAACGTGATCCACTGCACGCCGCGCTACGAAAAGCTCGTGTACGACCATTCCGACGATCCGTATTCCAGTGACGTCCACGATATGGCGCGCACCGCGCTCATCAACGACGTGGCGGCGTTTGCCCAGGGCCGCTACGAGGCCGTAGTCGTGTTCGACGGCGCGGGCAATATCTCCAGCGAGCGCCCCAACCTGCCGGCCCGCGGCGTGCGTATCGAGTTCTCACCGACGGGCGTCTCTGCCGATACCGTGGTGCAGAAGCTCTGCATCGAGGCGCGCGAGGAAGGCCGCGCGTGCTCCGTGGTATCGAGTGACGGCACAATACAGGCCGTCGTCATGGGCAAGGGCGTCACGCGCATCTCGAGCCGTATGCTGGTGGACGAGATCAAACAGATCGATAACGACGTTCACGAGGCAGAGGAAGCTCCGCAGATCAAGATGACTCTGGGCAGCCGCCTGAGCCCCGATACCCTGGCCAAGCTCAAGGCGTTGCGCGGACGGTAGGGGAGTTGGCGGGGCAATGCTGCCTTGCTAACTCCATTCAGCGATGTCGATCATTCTTTCGAGGCGCCACGTTAGCGCCTCTTTTAGATAAGGTAGTCTCGCTGCTAGAGCATCGTTTTTAGACAGAATCTCGATTGCCTCGTCAACGAAGCCTTCGAGTTTGTCGCAGTCAAACCAGCCCATGTCCTCGACGAGCAACATTTGTTTGGCGGGGCTTGAATGAAATTGTGCGCTGGTAAAACTGTGCTCTCCCGCCCTAAGCTCCTCTAGTGATATGTTGCACCAGAGCGATGAGCCCGAATCGAAGATGGGGGCAGGTCTGCAAGCTTGCGTGTTTACGTTTCGCACGAGGCCGAAGTTGCGCCAATGACGATCGTAGTTGGCAATGATGTCGTCACATACGATCATGCGGTCAAGGGCATCCTTGACGCCTGTCACCCCGAGCTCCTCGCAGTTTGCTACATATCGCTCGTAGTCGGTTAGCCGTTCATCTGCGTTTGCGTGCTGGTTTACATAGAACGCAGGGACATACTCTTCTTCATCAGTTAAGAAGACATCGCATGTGCTCAGGGCGGAAGTGCCCGTGCCCTCGAGCGAGTAAGGCACATAATCGCAGGCGTTTAGGATGCGACGGTGGAGCGCGGTCGCCACCAGCTCGTTATAAGGTTCCTGGTCCAGGTGCGCTCCTGCCTTATGCAGAATTCGACGTTCGCCCTCGCACGTCCAGTACTTTTGAAGATTGCCGTCCGAGGTGTTATCGGGCTTTGCGGCAGCCGCTTTTCCCTCTGGGGCAAAGGGTGCAATGGACAGCGAGACGTCATCAAAGGCGTTATTGAAGAAGTTGATATCCTCCCAGGTGAGACCGGAACCTTGGGGCCTAATCCAATACTGGTCGGATAAGGAGAGGCCGAGATTTCGCTGGACGAGTTCATCGGGAACATCGACTGCGGCTTCTGCAAGCAGGGAGGCTAGCCCAATGCGTGCGAGCGGGATACCGCGGCCGCGCCACCAGATGCGGAAGGAGTCTAGCGATATGGGGCTATTAGGGCCAAATACTCCAATAGGGGCGTGGGCGTAATCGATGTCGGCACCGATGTGGGTAAAGTCTTTTCGCGATGTACTGTAGACCAGCTGAGCGACTTCGTACGTGCGGTTCATGAGGGTGAACGCGATCTCGCTCTTACCGTGGCCGCGGCGGGGACGTCCCCCCGTTTTGGTCACAGAGCGGAGTCGCGTGTCGACGCTGTCTTTGTCGATGAGCCATACACCAGAAGCCTTGCGGGCCTCAAGTGCTCCGTTTTTTATGAGCTCCTGCACCCTGCGCGGAGTGATGCCGAGCAGCTCGGCGGCTTCTTTGGTAGTAAGCATCGCGAAACCCTTCGCCAGAACGAATAGTTTTATATATAGCAATTGTAATTAAAACTATTCGTTCTGGCGAATGGTTTTAAGATTGAGGGCGCACTGACAGAAATGAACGGGCCTGGTACGCGTTGTTGCTGGATTTTGCATATTTGTATAACGCCGTGCGGCCTGTTGCGCCCCGTCCGCAATTCCTTTATTCTTAACTCGCTTCGCGTGAAAGCGCCAAGTGTGCCAGTGTGGCGCAACGGTAGCGCAACTGATTTGTAATCAGTGGGTTGCAGGTTCGATTCCTGTCACTGGCTCCATGAGAGTTTCGGGCTCTGTTTCCTTGTGGGACAGGGCCCGTTTCTATTTATGTCGATAAGTCAGCGTGTTTGGCGCCAACCAAGCTTCAGGTTTGTCTCGATCCGTAACACGAGTGGGCTGAAGACCCTCCTTATAGTTACAGATCGAAACATTGCCAAGGGAAGGCCGATAACATCTCGATCCGTAACACGAAGAGGCTGAAAACCGTTCTTACTGTTACAGAATGAGACGTAAGCGGGGGTTTCTGCGAAACATCTCGATCTGTAACAGATAGGGGAGGAATAACCCTCTTACTGTTACAGGTCGAGACATAGGCCGGGGCGAGGTTGGTCATCGTCATCGAGCGTGGATTATCGGACACACGAGCGTGGAAAATCTTCCGCCTAGTGAATGAGCGTGGATAATCTGCCACTTTGGATTCGATGGCACGGCAAAGTGGGAGATTATCCACGCTCGATTTCAAACGGAAGAAAATCCACGCTCGATTTTGCCTGGGAAGAGCAATCTTCTGTCTGGGCAGCCCCGATCTCGACCTATATATAGGTGCAAATAAGCTGGTATCGAAGTTCGATACTGAAGGTGTACTCCACTACAGCAAAGTGTTACCTTGGGAAACGTCACCTCAGTATCCAAAACCACTGTCCTTCATATCCAAACTCAATAAAACCGCAGGTCACGGCTATATAGATACGCCCGGCACCGTGTATCTAGAGGTTTTCGTTGACAGCCCCCAAGGTGGCATCGTATTATCTTCTTCGTTCGCGGGGGCGGCGGTCCAAAAGACCAAAGGACCTGCGGATACTTGAACGATTGGGAGTTTGCCCGAGTGGTTAATGGGGACGGGCTGTAAACCCGTTGGCTCTGCCTACATAGGTTCGAATCCTATAGCTCCCACCCGTCAAGTGCCTGTATAGCTCAGTCGGTAGAGCACTTCGTTGGTAACGAAGAGGTCACCAGTTCAAGTCTGGTTGCAGGCTCCATCCGGCGGTGTAGCTCAGTTGGTTAGAGCACACGGTTCATACCCGTGGCGTCACTGGTTCGAATCCAGTCACCGCTACCATAGGTAACACGGTGGCTTCTCAATAGTATGTTGAGAGGCCACTATGGTATAAAGGCAAAGTCCCGTCCGGGGACGACCTGTTAAGAGGAGGGCTTTATGGCCAAAGAGAAGTTTGAGCGCACTAAGCCGCATGTTAACATCGGCACCATTGGTCACGTCGACCACGGCAAGACCACGCTGACCGCTGCCATCACCAAGGTTCTCTCCGAGACCGAGGGCTGCAAGGCTGACTTCACTGCGTTCGAGAACATCGACAAGGCTCCCGAGGAGCGCGAGCGCGGCATTACGATTTCCGTCTCCCACGTTGAGTACGAGACCGCTGCCCGTCACTACGCTCACGTTGACTGCCCGGGCCACGCTGACTACGTCAAGAACATGATCTCCGGCGCTGCTCAGATGGACGGCGCTATCCTGGTCATCGCTGCTACCGACGGCCCCATGGCTCAGACCCGCGAGCACATCCTGCTCGCCCGTCAGGTCGGCGTTCCCTACATCGTCGTCTTCCTGAACAAGTGCGACATGGTCGACGATGACGAGCTCATCGACCTCGTCGAGATGGAGACCCGTGAGCTCCTCTCCGAGTACGATTTCCCCGGCGACGACATCCCCGTCATCCGTGGCTCCGCTCTGGGCGCTCTCGAGGGCGACGCCAAGTGGATGGACGCCATTCGCGAGCTCATGAAGGCCGTCGACGAGTACATCCCGACGCCTGCTCGTAACAACGACCTCCCGTTCCTGATGGCCGTTGAGGACGTTATGACCATCTCCGGCCGTGGTACCGTTGCTACCGGCCGTGTCGAGCGCGGTGAGCTCAAGCTCAACGAGCCCGTCGAGATCGTCGGCATCAAGGATACCCAGAACACCGTCGTTACCGGTATCGAGATGTTCCGTAAGTCCATGGACTTCTGCGAGGCTGGCGACAACGTCGGTCTGCTGCTCCGCGGCATCAAGCGTGAGGACATCGAGCGCGGCCAGGTTCTCTGCAAGCCCGGTTCGGTTACCCCGCACACCAAGTTCACCGGCGAGATCTACGTTCTGACCAAGGAGGAGGGCGGCCGTCACACCCCGTTCTTCGATGGTTATCGTCCTCAGTTCTACTTCCGTACCACCGACGTTACCGGTACGGTCAAGCTCCCCGAGGGCACCGAGATGGCTATGCCTGGTGACCACATCACCATCGAGGGCGACCTCATCCACCCGATCGCCATGGAGGAGGGCCTGCGCTTCGCTATCCGCGAGGGTGGCCACACCGTCGGTTCGGGCATCGTCTCCACGATCATTGAGTAAATTAGCTCTTTGATATAGCTGACTTAGAGAACCCGGCACTTATATGGGTGCCGGGTTCTTTTCTGCAATGGATATTGAGCCGTTGCTGGTGTCGAGAGGATCGATAATGGTCCTGGATGCACCGTCGATTAGCTCTCGATGGCTTCATTGATGTGTTCCAAATATGAATGGATCCACCGAGAACCAATTGACTCGAGGTTTTCATTGACAGCACTTACGTGGAGCTGATAAAGTAACAACTCGTGCCCGTACGGGGCGGAAATGAAAGGTTCAGGATACATGCGTACTCTAGTTACTCTTGCGTGCACTGAGTGCAAGCGCCGCAACTATACGACCACCAAGAACAAGTCGACCATGCCTGATCGTATGGAGATCAAGAAGTATTGCCCCTGGTGCCGTCACCACACGCTGCACAAAGAGACTCGCTAGTCTCTAGTCACATACGCCAGTAGTTCAATTGGTAGAGCATCGGTCTCCAAAACCGAGTGTTGAGGGTTCGAGTCCTTCCTGGCGTGCCAGTCATTATTCCGTAAGCTCCCATTTGGGGGCTTACGGTTTACTCATGTATAAGCGCATTGCGCGGAGGTAACCCAAATGGCCAACAAGAAGAACAAGAAGAAGGCTCAGCAGCCGGCACCTGCCAACAAAGCTGCCGCCAACTCCAAGGTTGAGGCCAAGAAGGCCGTTGCCAAGAAGAACGAGAAGGCTGCGAAGTCCAAGAAGAACGAGAAGCCTGGTTTCTTCGCCCGCACCAAGAAGTATTTCGCTTCGGTCAAGTCCGAGATGAAGCGTGTCACGTGGCCCGATAAGAAGGAGCTAGTGAACTACTCGGTTGTTGTTTGCGCTTCTCTGATCGTCGTCGGCGTCGTCATCGCTCTGCTCGATGCTGGCTTTGGCGAGGCTCTTGCTCTGTTCTCTGGATTGAGGGGCTAAACCATGTCTAAGCGTTGGTACGTCGTTCACACTTACTCTGGATACGAGAACCGCGTTAAGTCCGATCTCGAGCATCGCATCGAGACTATGGGCATGCAGGACCGTATCTTTGATATCGAGATTCCTATGGAGCGCGTCACCGAGATTAAAGAGGGTGGCAAGCGTGAGACCAAGGATTCCAAGATTTTCCCGGGTTATGTCCTGGTCCGCATGGAGATGGATGACGATGCTTGGACGTGCGTTCGTAACACGCCTGGCGTCACCGGTTTCCTAGGCGGCAACGGCAAGCCCGCTCCGCTTTCCCGCGACGAGTACAACAAGATGACTCGTCGTCCCGGTAAGGGCGATTCGCCCAAGCGCACCTCGGTTGATATTGAGGTCGGTACGTCCGTCCGCGTCACCGATGGCCCGCTTACCGACTTTGATGGCAAGGTCTCCGAGGTTAACACCGAGGCTGGCAAGCTCAAGGTCACGCTGATGATCTTTGGCCGCGAGACGCCGGTCGAGCTCGACTTTAACCAGGTCGCTGTCATCGCTTAAGTTTTCGTCCGTTCGCGCGAGCGTGCTTCTTCTGTGACTGCTCATCTCAGGAGTGCTTCTAACACGTGCGTGCTTACGATATAGCAAGTACTTCACACTCGTGATTCGAAAGGAATGACCATGGCTGAGAAGAAGGTTGCCAACGTCATTAAGCTCCAGATTCCTGCTGGTGCAGCAAACCCCGCTCCTCCCGTCGGCCCCGCCCTGGGCGCTGCTGGCGTGAACATCATGCAGTTCTGCCAGGCCTTTAACGCCGAGACGCAGGACAAGAAGGGTGACATCATCCCCGTTGAGATCTCTGTCTACGAGGACAAGTCCTTCTCCTTCATCACCAAGACCCCGCCGGCGGCTCACCTCATCAAGAAGGAGCTGAACCTCAAGTCTGGTTCCGCTAAGCCCCAGGCTGACAAGGTTGGTCAGCTCTCCCAGGAGCAGCTCACCAAGATCGCCGAGATCAAGATGCCGGACCTCAATGCCAACGACATTGACGCCGCCAAGAAGATCATCGCCGGTACCGCCCGTTCCATGGGCGTCACCATCGCTGAGTAGCGATTTCTTTAGGTAATGACGGGTGCTCCGACCGGGGCGCCCGTTATATGTGTGCAATAGGGCACACGATACGATGTGGGAGGGCTCACGCCCGTTTAACCACAGGAGGTAATGCACATGGCTAAGCATGGTAAGAGCTATAACGCCGCTGCCGAGAAGATCGACCGCGCCACGCTCTACACCCCCCTTCAGGCTGCTAAGCTCCTCAAGGAGCTCGACACCGCCAAGTTCGACGAGACCGTCGAGGCCCACTTCCGTCTGGGTATCGATACTCGTAAGGCTGACCAGAACATCCGTGGTTCCATCTCCCTGCCCCACGGCACCGGCAAGACCGTTCGTGTTGCCGTCTTCGCCGAGGGCGAGAAGGCCCGCGAGGCTGAGGCTGCCGGCGCCGACATCATCGGTTCCGACGAGCTCGTCGCCCAGATTCAGAAGGGCGAGATCAACTTCGACGCCGCTATCGCTACGCCGAACATGATGGCCAAGGTTGGCCGCATCGGTAAGATCCTTGGTCCCCGTGGCCTCATGCCGAACCCCAAGCTCGGCACCGTGACCATGGACGTCGCCAAGATGGTCTCCGAGCTCAAGGCTGGCCGCGTTGAGTACCGCGCTGACCGCTATGGCATCTGCCACGTGCCCCTGGGCAAGAAGTCCTTCTCTGAGCAGCAGCTCGTCGAGAACTACGCTGCCCTGTACACCGAGATTCTGCGCGTCAAGCCCTCTTCTGCTAAGGGCAAGTACGTCAAGTCCATCTCCGTGTCTTCCACCATGGGCCCTGGCGTCAAGGTCGATCCCGCTGTCCAGCGTGACTTCCTGGCTGAGTAACTTTTTGTTACTGCCTGAGCAAAGCAAGCATTGCTAAAGAAACCCGGTTCTGCCCCGCGCAGGACCGGGTTTCTTGCTATCGCGTGCCAAAACCACCACAAAGGGGACAGGCACCTTTGTGGTGGTTTGTGGTGGTTACCAGAGGGTTCTGGCGATTGGGGATTCGATGGCTTCGTGGCGCTTGAGTTCGCGGCGTATGGTTTGTGAATTGAGCCAGGCTGCCTGCCAGCCACGGATGGGGTAGCGCGCCTCGTCGAGCTCAAATTGCGTATAGCCGCAGGCGTTGATGACTGTCGTCCCGCATGCGTGCTGACGCTCACGTTGAAAGTCGTGACTATAGCATTGGTGTATATGTCCATGCACCATGTAGTCGGGATTCCAGGACTCGAGTGCCGTGTTAAAGCACTCAAACCCTCGATGCGGTAAGTCCTCCAGGTCGCCCATACCTGCGGCGGGCGCATGGGTAAGCAGAATGTCGCAGCCGCCGACCATCCTTACTTTGCGGGAGAGCTTGCGTACACGCTTGGCCATCTCGCGTTCGGTGTACATGTTGGCGCCATCTCGGTAACGCATGGATCCGCCAAGCCCCGCAATGCGCACGCCGCGGTACACGTACACGCTGTCCTCCACACAAATACACCCGCCCGGCGCATGACGCGCGTAGCGGTCGTCGTGATTGCCGCGCACGTAGATGAGCGGTTTGTTGATAACGGTGACCAAAAACTCAAGATAATCCGGGTCCAGGTCGCCGGCGGACAAAATCAGGTCGACACCCTCAAAGCGCTCCTTGCGAAAGCACTCCCAAAGACATCGTTCTTCGGTATCGGCTATGGCAAGGATCTTCATAGGGCGCGGACTCCCGGCTCATTATCGAGCTGCGGAATGGTGCCCACTACGTTGTCGGCCAGCCAGTCCATTTCGACGATCTGCGTGCTCGGCAGCGGAGGGAATCCCTCGATCTGCACCACGCCGTCTTGACTGTGAAGCTCGCCGCCAAAGGGGTTGATAGAGCCCTCGACGATGCCGTTGCGGAGTAGTTGCACAAGCTTACGTGTCTGATAGGGCAGGCCCGGAGCGTAGCGGATGTCGATAACGCCCGAGCTCATGCCATACCAGTAGTTGACGGCGCGAACCTGGCTGTCGTCACTGGTCTCATCCCAGGTGCCATGCAGCAGACTTCGCACGATAAGCTCGTAGTATCGGCCCCAGTTCCATACCGGCATGGCAATGCCGGTAACCTTGCCATCGACCAGGCGGTGAAGTCCGTAGGCCGTGGGGTCTTCGAGCGACTTTGACATGTCGGCGCCGGTCATGACGCTTACACCTTCGCGGCACATGGCCTCGGCAAGGCCTCCGGCGGGCACATCGCCCCAGGTCAGGATAATTTGCGCACGGGGGTCGAGCAGCGAGGCACCGATAGCGAAGGCATTGATTTCACTGAGTGCGCCCGAGGCGAAGACCGACGCGTGGTAACCGATGCGGTGGTTGTCCGCCATGCTGGCGGCAAGGGCGCCCAGGAGAAACTTGGCCTCGTACATCTTGCCAAAGTACGAACGGACGCTTTGATGGGGAAGGCCGATGGAGCAGTTAAGGAACCGAATCTGGGGATACTCAACGGCAGCTCTGAGCGTGTATTCCATCAGGCGGTGCGAGGTCGAGAAGATGACGTTTGCTCCATGTTTGACAGCCGTTTCCACCGCGGCGTAGAACACGTCCGGATCGTGACAGTCCTCGAACGCCTCGGTGCGCACGATACCGCCAAAGTGCTCATCGAGATACTGACGCCCTTGGTCGTGCAGGCTGTCCCAGCTCGACGTCGCACAGGTGAATTCATGGATAAAGGCGATGTGCAGGGGGTTGGCCGCCGAATAGACGGTCTTGCCCATAAAGAAGTTGAGCACGCCGGAGGTGGACTTGGCGGGCGACTCCTCCTCATCGACGTTCGGTGCTTCGACAAGATCGACCTTGTCCTCGTCATTTTTGCCGGCAATGACCAGCTCGCGCCAAATCTTGCACAGGCGTTTTACGACGATATCCGTCGGCGTATCCAGCAGGCGGTCCTGGTTGTACACATTGAGGTAGACGAGCATGGCGTCGGCGGGCGTAATGTCCAGGTGGTCGCCGCCTGCGCGAAGGTAGGCGCGCTTAAAGAGCAGGAAGGTGTGGCGCAGGTAGTCGACCTTTTTCTGCGGCCATTTTTCGATAAGGTTCTGGCCGAGCATCTTGGCGAGCGTCTCGTAGCTTCCCTCGCGCGAGAACTCGATCTCGTATAGGGGACAAACGTGCCAAAACGCGCAGAACTCGCCGTACAGGCGACTTTCGACGGAATCCCATTTGCCGGGGTAGAGGCGGGTGACCTTGGCCGAAACCGTCGGGGCGTCCAGGAATTTGAGGACACTGACGCGTTTGTTGCCTTCCTGGACATAGAACCGATGCATGAACTCGGTGACGATGATGGGGTCGCGATAACCCTCGGTTACCTGGATGTCGTAGAGGTTGGACCACTTGCGGGCGAACTCGGTGCCAAACGGCAGCAGGGGCATAAAGTTGCATGAAAAGGCGGACTGACGGCCCTTGGTAACCGTACCGACGACCATTTCGAGCGGAATGTCTCTCAGGCCGACATTCTCCCGCTGGCCTAAGGGGAGCTGGGCAACCAAACTGTCGAGGTCCGTGAGGTATGGATGCTCGCTTTGGCTAATGGCGCGTCGACGTCCTTGCTCGCCGCGCTTGCGTGCTTGACGATAGGCCTCTTCCATAGTTTTGCTCCCTTAGTCGTTTAAATAACGATATGAACCATGGTACCACGATGCGAAACCACCACAAAGGTGCCTGTCCCCTTTGTGGTGGTTTAGGCAATGATGGGGGCGATGGCGCGGATGCAGGCATCGGCTGCCGTAAAGGTGGTGCTGTCGTCGCTGACGATAAAGATGATCTTGCCCTTGATGCCAAAGTCGCCGATCTCGCTAAAGAGCACGTAAGGCTCCTTATCAAAGCTCGAGATGGAAAGCACGGCCGCCTTGGCGGCGTCGGTGAGCTCATCTGCCAGTGCGTCGAGCGAGGCCCACTTGGACGTGTCCTTTACGGCAACGGGCACAGCCACACGCCCAAAGGGCATGAGGTGCACGAGCGTGTTCTTGGAGATGTTGGAGTTGGGGACGATGATGGTCTGCCCGCAGGCGTCCTCGATGGTCGTATGACGCCAGGTGATGTCCTGGACCACGCCCGATACGCCATCGACCTCGATATTGTCGCCGGGCTTGATGATGCCCATAAACGTCACCTGCATGCCGCCGATGAGGTTTGAGAGCGTGTCTTGAAAGCCGAGCGAGATGGCGATGCCGCCGACGCCAAGAGCGGCGACGAGGGCGTTTGCGTTAATGCCAAAGCAGTTGTCGAGGATAAAACTACCGCCGATCATCCAGATGATGGCGCGCGCGATGTTGATGAAGATACTTGAGGAGGGGAGCGGATTGTCGTCGCGGTTGAGCAGGTGGTGCAGGGTCTTTGATGCGACCTTGGCGGCGACGGCGGTGCCTATCGCCAAGATGCCAGCCCAGATGATGTTGTGGACCCATCGTTGCGCAAAGAAATGAAGAATCGGCTCAAATAATTCCATGTAAGGTGTACCTCCTAAAGATTCGTTCATCCATGATACCCACCAAAAAGCCCGTCCGATCACATTTGGACGGGCCGATAACTTGAGATGGGGTGGCCGCGGTGGCGTAAGCTGGGGCGCCGGCGAGCACACCGGCAAGGAGTGCGGCGGTCAAGCAAGACGAGGAAGAGGTCTTCTCATGGCAGTTTCCTTAGTTCTTAGCCAGTGGTCCCTGCTGACGCTGGATTAGCGACATAATATGCGAAAACCGCCGCAAGGGTATCTGCCCCTTTGCGGCGGTTTTGATGTTTGCGCAGATAAAACCTACCAAAATAAACCTGTCCCTTTTTGGCAGGTTTTAGCTCAGCAGCATGCGGTCGTTGGCGAGCTCGCCGCCCGAGACCTCCTCGAACTTCTGCAGCAGGTCGGCCACGGTGAGCGACTTCTTCTCATCGCCCGCCACGTCGTAGATCACGTGACCTTCGTGCATCATGATCAGGCGGTTGCCCAGGCGGATGGCATCGTTCATGTTGTGCGTGACCATGAGCGTGGTCAGATGGTTCTCGTCGACGATCTCCTCGGTCAGGTTGAGCACCTTGGATGCCGTCTTGGGGTCGAGTGCTGCGGTGTGCTCGTCGAGCAGCAGCAGACGCGGCTTGGTGAGCGTGGCCATGAGCAGGGTGAGCGCCTGGCGCTGGCCGCCCGACAGCAGACCGACCTTGGCGTTGAGGCGCGTGTCCAGACCAAGGTCCAGGCGCTTGAGCAGCTCAACGTACTCGTCCTTCTCGGCCTTGGTGACGCCCCACGAAAGACCGCGATGCTGGCCGCGACGCTTGGCGAGAGCCAGGTTCTCGGCAATCTGCATGTCGGCTGCGGTGCCGCGCATGGGGTCCTGGAACACGCGGCCCAGGTACTTGGCGCGCTGCGACTCGCTCAGGCGCGAGATGTCGGTGCCATCGAGCTCGATGACGCCCGAGTCGAGCGGGTAGACGCCGGCGATCATATTGAGCAGCGTGGACTTGCCGGCACCGTTGCCGCCGATCACGGTCACAAAGTCGCCGTCGTTGAGGGTGAGGTCGACGCCGGTGAGCGCGCGTTTCTCGGTGACGGTGCCCTTGTTAAAGGTCTTTTTGACGTGCGAGAGCTTAAGCATCTGCCTCATCTCCCTTCGTGTAGGAGCTGCGGAGCTTGTAGCGCTCCCAAACCACGGGCACGCACAGGGCCACGGCGACAATTACGGCGGAGAGCAGCTTCATGTCGTTGGCGTCCATGCCCAGCTGCAGCACGATGGCGCGGATGAGGAAGTACACCACGGAGCCAAAGACCGCGGAGGCAAGACGGACGCTAAACTGCGTCAGACCGCCGGGCAGCAGACGACCGAGCACCTCGCCAATGACGATGGCGGCAAGGCCGATGACGATGGCACCGGTGCCCATGCCAATGTCGGCATACTTTTGACTCTGGCAGATGAGCGCACCTGAAAGGCCGATGAGGGCGTTGGAGAGCACGAGGGCGATCATCTTGGTGGAGTTGGTGTTGACGCCCAGGGCGCGGATCATGTACTCGTTGTTGCCGGTGGCGCGCAGCGCCGAGCCGATCTCGGTGCCAAAGAACCAGTACAGGATGGCGACGATGGCCACGGCCAGCACAATACCCAGGATGATGGCGACGGTGGACTGCGGCAGGCCCGTCATGTTGCTGACGGACGAGAAGATAGTGCCCTTGGCAAGAATGGGCGTGTTGGATTTGCCCATGATGCGCAGGTTGATGGACCACAGGCTGATCTGCGTGAGAATTCCGGCGAGGATCGCGGGGATCTCAAAGACGGTGGTCAGAATGCCCGTGACGGCACCCGCGATGGCACCAGCGCACATGCCGGTCAGCACGGCGAGCAACGGGTCGACGTTATTGTTGACGATGAGTACGGCGCAGACGCAGCCGCCGAGGGCAAAGCTGCCGTCGCAGGTCATATCGGGGATGTCGAGCAGGCGGAACGTGATAAACACGCCAAGCACCATAATGCCCCAGAGGACGCCCTGCGAAACGGCGCCCTGCAATGCAATGAGCATGCTTCATACCTCCTAGGATAGGGTGGACACGTGAGTCACCATGATAGCGGTAACAATGCATAAAAGAGCTGCGGACAGACGTTTTGTTTTACCTGAAACAAGCAGGGCGGACGCCGGTCTACAGCGCCCGCCCCTGTGGCTCAGATATTGAATAACGCGGCTAAAGCGCGAGCACGGGCTCTAGACGCATGCCGCGTATGGCATTACGCGTCCAGAGCGGAGAGGTCGATGCCCAGAGCCTCGGCCATCTCGTCGTTCTTGACGACGACCAGGTCCTTGCTCGAGAGGTGTTTGATCGGCATGTCTTCGGGCTTGGCCTCGCCTTTCAGGATCTTAACGGCCATCTCGCCCGCGGCGTAGCCCAGGTCCTCGTAATTGATGGAGAGGGTGAACAGGCCGCCGGCCATGCACATACCCTCCTCGCCAGTCACGAAGGGAAGCTTGTTTTCCTTGCAGATCTGGCCGACCTGCGAGGCACCCGCGGCGATGGTGTTGTCGGTGGGGGAGTACAGCGCGTCGACCTTGCCCACGGCAGACTCGACGACGGACTGAATCTCGTTGGAGCTCGAGACTGTGAAATCGGTGTACTCCAGGCCCAGCTTGTCGAGTTCCTTCTTGGCGGCCTTGATCTGGACGTCGGAGTTGGACTCGGCGGTGCAGTAGAGCAGGCCGACCTTTTTAACGTCGGGCAGGACCTTCTGCATCATCTCGAGCTGCTCGGCGACCGGGGTGAGATCGGAAGTGCCGGTGACGTTGGTGCCGGGCTTGTCGTTGTCCTGGACCAGGCCGGAGGCGGCGTAGTCGGTGATGGCACAGCCCACGATGGGGATATCGGCCGTGGCGCCGGCGGCAGCCTGCGCGGCGGGCGTGGCGATGGCATAAATCAGGTTGACGTTGTCGCCCACAAACTTGTCGGCAATGGACTTACACGTGGACTGGTCGTTCTGGGCGTTCTTCTGGTCGATCTTGACCTTAAGGCCGCTCTTCTTGATGGCCTTGACGAAGCCGTCGTTGGCGGCATCGAGCGCGGAGTGCTCGGTGAGCTGCAGAACGCCGATGGTGTAGTCGGAACCGGCGGCAGCGGAGCCGGAACCAGAGTTGCCGCCGCATCCGGCGAGCGGGGCGAGCGCGAGCAGGCCGGCGGAGACCAGAAGGCTCCTGCGGCTGATGGTGATGTCCTTCATATCATTACCCCCAGTATAAAAATGGCTGGAAACACTGCACTGGGACAAAGTGCAAGTGGGACTATAGTAGCGCTGATGTCCATTTTTACAACAGCCTGGCGGGTTTTTTAATACAGAATCGGATGGGCGGTACGGATAGTCGAATGGGCGGCGGAGGGTCTTATGCGGCGGAGGAGGCGTCGTCCTCGTCCAGGGCGGCGAAGAGCTTCTTGCCGTCGAGCAGGCGCGTGCTGACGTTTCTCATACGGGCGATCTCGACGGTGCGCAGCGTATCGTCGGTGCCTCGGGCGTCGTAGACCGTTCCCAGCAGATACGAGATGCCATCGCGCTGCCTGATGGCAAAGGGACGGAGTGTCATCCGTGCTGCTTCGGTTTCGCCGCGTGTCGTGACGCTCGAAATATCAAAACTCACCGTGGTTCCGTGGTCGATGGCCTGCTCGACGAGCTCGCACGTGTCGATGCGCTTGATGGGCGTGCGTGTTGCCTTGGTAGCCTTGCTGCCTGCGCTTGGAGCGGGTTCGGGTGTATCGAGGTAGCCGCGAACGTCGGCGCTCGCCATGGCAACTAAGTGCTGCGCCATGCTCTTGCGGATAGCGATAGGCGTGGAGCGGTTGCGCATGACCATACCGTGGAGCCGGATGATCTCTTCATCGGTGAGCGGGCGGGTAAGAAGTTTGTAGCCCACGCCGCGTTTGTATTCAATTTCGTATCCGGCATGGCGAAGCGCGGAGATGGCGGTGTAGATGCTGCGCCGCGCCGCCGAGATGGGCATGCGGGCGGGGTCGTCGGGATGGGCGAGGCGCCGGATCAGCTCATCGGAAAGCATGGCCTTGTCTTCGCCGGTGTTTTCGCTCAAGAGCTGCAGGATACGAACGGCGCGATAGGCTGCCATCGAGGCGGCGCCCCTCGTCGTGGTGTCGTAGGTTTCAACAGCGGCTTCGGTCATGGTGCCCACGTCCTTTCCGTTTTGGGTGGCGACGGTATGGAGCCTAGGACGCGGGGCTTTCCCAGGGGCGCAGGGCGCTCTGGGCGGTCGGTAGTCGTCGGCAAACGGCGGGTCGAGTTTTCAACAGCCCTGCTCAACTGACCAAAAACTTGCCAAAAGCTTGACGGATGCTGTTGAAAAAAGCGTCTCTCGACCGATGTCGAGAGACGCTTGTGCGATGAGCGTTGGCGTGTGGCGACGCGAGCTAGCGTTCGACGATTAGAAGTCGGCGTTGCCCACGGTGCGCGGGTGCGGCAGGACGTCGCGGATGTTGCCCACGCCGGTCAGATACATGACCAAGCGCTCGAAGCCCAGACCGTAGCCGGCGTGCTTGCAGGAACCGTAGCGGCGCAGGTCAAGGTAGTACTTGTACTGCTCGGGATTCATACCCAGGTCCTTGATGCGGGCCTCGAGCAGATCCAGGCGCTCCTCGCGCTGGGAGCCACCGATGATCTCGCCGATACCGGGAACCAGGCAGTCGGCGGCGGCGACGGTCTTGCCGTCCTCGTTCATGCGCATGTAGAAGGCCTTGATCTCGGCCGGGTAGTCGGTTACGAAGGTCGGGCGCTTAAAGTGCTCCTCGGTCAGGAAGCGCTCGTGCTCGGTCTGCAGGTCGATGCCCCAGCTGACGGGGTAATCAAACTTGTGACCGGCGGCGACTGCCTGCTCCAGGATCTCGACGGCCTCGGTGTAGGTAACGCGGGCGAAGTCGGAGTTGGCGACATGGTCTAGGCGTTCGAGCAGACCCTTGTCCACAAACTTGTTGAGCATATTGAGCTCGTCGGGGCAGGTGGCCATGACGTCCTTGAGGACATACTTGAGCATGGCCTCAGCGTTATCCATGTAGTCGTTAAGGTCGGCAAAGGCCATCTCGGGCTCGATCATCCAAAACTCGGCGGCGTGGCGCGTGGTGTTGGAGTTTTCGGCGCGGAAGGTGGGGCCAAAGGTGTACACGTCGCCAAAGGCCATGGCAAAGTTCTCGGCATTGAGCTGGCCGGACACGGTGAGGCTTGCATGCTTGCCAAAGAAGTCCTGGCTCCAGTCGACCTCGCCGGACTCGGTGAGGGGCGGATTTTTGGGGTCGAGCGTGGTCACGCGGAACATCTCGCCGGCGCCCTCGCAGTCACTCGTGGTGATGATGGGGGTGTTGACGTAGACAAAGCCCTGCTCCTGGAAGAAGCGGTGGATGGCGGCAGCCGCGACAGAGCGGATGCGGAACACGGCGCGGAACAGGTTGGTGCGCGGGCGCAGGTGCTGCTGGGTGCGCAGGAACTCGACGGTTGCGCGCTTCTTCTGCAGCGGGTAATCCGGGGCGCTCGTGCCCTCGACCTCGATGGAGGTGGCAGAAAGCTCGAAAGGCTGGGGCGCATCGGGGGTCAGCTTGACGGTGCCGGTGCAAATGAGTGCGGCCGAGACGTTTTGATGGGCGATCTCGTCGTAGTTGTCGAGTGCCTCGCGGTTCATGACGACCTGCAGGTCGCGGAAGCAGCTGCCGTCGTTGAGCGTAACAAAGCCAAAGTTCTTCATGTCGCGGACGGACTTGACCCAGCCGGCGACGGTGACGGTTTGGCCGCCGAGCGACTCGGCATCGGCATAGAGCTGCGCGATTTTGGTGCGGTTCACGTATCCTCCCATAACGGTTGAATGATAGTTATCCATACAGTTCGTTATTCTAGCAGCTCGTCTCATTTGGGCTATACAGATAAGGCATTGGCGGGATGGTTTTTCAAACGAAAAGCGCCCGCGGCCAAATGGTCGCGGGCGCTTGACGAGGTGCCTTTTGGCTGTGTGGCGCGGGGCCTGGCTACTTGGTCTTGGCTACCAGCAGCGGGTCGCCAAGCTTGACGAGCGGGTTGCCGCCGATAAGCGTTCCAGACTCGCCGACATGGTCGATGCTCTTAAGACGATCGAGCTCGGAGACGATGACGGTCACGATGTCCTCGTGACCAGCGGCCTTAATGGCCTCGCGGTCGAAGCTGATGAGCGGCTGGCCTGCCTTGACCACATCGCCCATCTCGACAAAGCGGGCAAAACCCTTGCCGTTCATTTCCACGGTACCCAGGCCAACATGGATAAACACGCGAAGACCGTCCTCGGTGATCATGCCAATGGAGTGGTTGGTGACAGTGGTGGCACCGATGCGGCCGTTGGCGGGCGCATAGATGGTGCCGGTAATGGGCTCGATGCCATAGCCCTGGCCAAGCATGCCCGAGGCGATCGTCTCGTCGGGAACCTCGTCCAGGTTGACGAGCACGCCGTTAACGGGGGCATAGATGACGCCTTCGCGGGTGGCGAAGCTTGCTGCGGGCGGAACGGACGCCTCGCCGGTCGAGGTGAAGGTGGACTTAAGCGAATCGAGCAGACCCATAGTTGCCTCCAACTTAAATAGGCGCATATCGCGCGTTTGGTTTGCCGGAAACGTTTCATATGTGTTTCGCGGCTTGGTCAACGCCCCTATTCTACGCTGCTCAAAGATACCTCTGAACTGGGATTATGTGATATATCAGTTGAAGGGAAACTTATTGCCGGAGTGTTTCTGCGCCACGGGTTCAAGTGGGGTACGCTTGAAGGCAAAAAACAAGGGCGCTTAATTTGCGCGAAGGGAGCACATATGATTGTCGAGAACCATGCGCTGTGGGGCGAGGAGCCGACCGAGGAATATCCGGCGACCTTTACGTATTTGGGTGCCGAGCCGCTGCCCGATAAACCGAATGGCCGCCGCCCTGCCGTGATTATCTGCGGCGGAGGTGCGTTTACGCATATCGCTCCGCATGAGCAGGATCCCGTGGCGTTTGCGTTTTTGGATCACGGCTACCAGGCCTTTGTGCTCAACTATGTGACGAGCGGCACGGGTGACGTAAGTTTTCCGCACCCCCAGGCAGATCTTGCCAAGATGGTCGCCACGGTGCGCGCCAACGCCGACGAGTGGCATGTCGATCCTAAGCGCGTGTGCGTCGTGGGCTTTTCTGCTGGCGGCATGATTTGCGCCTCGCTGGCAACACAGTGGAAGACCGGCCCCTTCGCGGCACTTGCCGGGGCGCGTCCGGACGACATTCGTCCCGATGCCGTGGTGCTGGGCTATCCATTGCTCGACTTTGCCTATGTGCGTGACATGCAGGCGCGCGATCCGCGCATTGACTTGCGTGTGCCCAAGACGGGCGGCAAGACGGGGCGCGATTTGCTCAACGACTACCTGTCGATGGTGACGGGCGGCGAGGCAACTGACGAGCATCTGGCCGACATCTGCTCCACCACGCATGTTTCGCGTCAGATGCCACCGACCTTTGTGTGGGGCGTGTCCGACGACAAGACGGCGCCGATCGCGCAGGTCTACCCGTTTGCGCAGCGCATGGCCGAGGAGGGCGTTGCATGCGAGATGCACGTCTTCGACCAGGGTGGTCACGGCCTTTCGCTCGGCAACGCCAACACCGCGGTCGACAACGAGGACAAGCAGGTGGCAGTCCGTCCCTGGATCCGCCTAGCCTTCCGCTTCCTGGAGCGCCATCTGTAAGAGTAAGAGGGCCAGCCCCATCCCGTCCCTCATAACTTGCGGTGAAATAGTTCCAATTAAAGTCACGGGGCTTTAAACAGGAACTATTCCACCGCAACTTCGTTTTGATCTGTTGGAGACGGAGGAAAATGGATCATTTTGTCGAGGGAGCGGGCGGCTGTTTCTGCTCCCGCGGGAAACCACGTCCCGTTTGGGAAATCGTGACCCGTTTTGGGCGCAGATTCCGGGTCGCAGTTTCCCCGAGGGGCTCGATCGGGAAATCGCATCCCAGTCTGAGCGCCGATTCCGGGCTGCAGTTTCCGCTAGATGCCTCAACCGGAAAGCCCGTCCCGTTTAGGTGTTCCGGAGTGGGATTCGGTTTCCGCAACAGGCCCGTCTGGGAAGCAATGGCCCAGAATTCCCCTTGCACCGATCTGTCGATTGAACGTCGTTGTGTGTTCACGCTATCATGTAAGCTTAAAATTGGTTAGCCATGGCAAACGGTTAGCCATGGTGAACATAAATACAACGCCCTGCGGGCGCCGGGGGAGGAACACGGACGTGAAGCTCGATACACTCGAGATTGGAAAGGACGCCGTTGTCGCATCGGTGGCATCGGACGATCAGGCACTCCGACAGCATATTTTGGACATGGGTCTAACGCCGGGCACCGAAGTCACCATGATGAAGTACGCCCCCATGGGTGACCCGCTCGAGATCCGCCTGCGTGGCTACGAGTTGACACTGCGTAAGGACGATGCCGCTCGCATCGAGCTCGTGGGTATTCACGACACCGATACGGGTCCGCGCGCTAACGCCGCAATCGGCACGACGGAGCATCCGGCCCTGGGCGAGGGGACGTATTCGCCCCGTGCGGCAAAGACGGCCGTGCCAGAGGGCGCGCCGCTGCACTTTGCCCTCGCCGGCAACCAAAACTGCGGCAAGACCACGTTATTCAACCAGCTGACGGGCTCCAACCAGCACGTCGGTAACTTTCCCGGCGTGACGGTCGACCGCAAAGATGGCACCATCCGTAACCATCCCGAGGCGAGCGTTACCGACCTGCCCGGCATTTACTCCCTGTCGCCGTACACAGGCGAGGAAGTCGTGAGCCGTCAGTTCATCCTCGACGAGCGTCCGGACGCCATCATCGACATCATTGACGCCACCAACATCGAGCGCAACCTGTACCTGACACTGCAGCTCATGGAGCTTGACCGTCCTATGGTCATCGCGCTCAACATGATGGACGAGGTGACCGCCAACGGCGGCGCCGTAGACGTCAACTTGCTCGAGAGCCTGTTGGGCGTGCCCGTTGTCCCCATTAGCGCTGCCCGCAACGAGGGCATCGGCGAGCTGGTGGACCACGCCCTGCACGTGGCGCGGTTCCGCGAGCGCCCTGGTCGCCTGGACTTTTGCGCGCCCGACGGTCCGGACGGCGGTGCGCTGCATCGCTGCATCCACGGTATTGCTAACCTGATCGAGGACCATGCCGTGACGGCGCACATCCCGGTGCGCTTTGCGGCGACCAAGCTGGTCGAGGGCGATGAGCTGGTAACCGAGGCGCTTCACCTGGATCGCAATGAGCTCGACGCTATCGAGCACATCATCACCCAGATGGAGGGCGAGGCCGGCACCGACCGCCTATCTGCGCTGGCCGATATGCGTTTTAGCTTTATCGGCGACGTGTGCGGGCGTTGCGTCGTCAAGCCGCACGAGAGCCGCGAGCACGTGCGCTCCGTCAAGATTGACCGCATCCTGACAGGTCGTTACACAGCCATTCCGGCGTTTCTGGTGATCATGGGCCTCGTCTTTTGGCTGACGTTTGGCGTGATCGGCGCGGCGTTGCAGGGACTCATGGAGGACGGTATCGCTGTCATCATCGCCTCGGCCGATGCGGGCCTCAAGGCGTTCGGTACCAACGACGTGGTGCGCTCGCTGGCTGTCGACGGCGTGCTTACGGGCGTGGGCAGTGTGCTGACCTTCCTGCCGATTATCGTCGTGCTCTTTTTGTTCCTCTCCATTCTGGAAGACTCCGGATACATGGCGCGCGTGGCCTTTGTCATGGATAAGGTGTTGCGTCGCTTTGGTCTGTCGGGCCGCAGTTTCGTGCCCATGCTCGTCGGCTTTGGCTGCACCGTGCCAGCTATCATGTCGACCCGTACGCTCCCATCCGAGCACGACCGCAAGATGACGGTCATGCTCACGCCGTTTATGAGCTGCTCAGCCAAGCTGCCGGTTTACGGCTTGCTGTGCGGGGCGTTTTTCCCGCAGGCGACGGTTCCCGCCATGGTCTCGCTCTATCTGATCGGTATCGTGGTCGGCTGCGTCGCGGCTTTGGTGCTCAACCGCACGGCATTTAAGGGCGACCCGGTGCCGTTTATCATGGAGCTCCCCAATTACCGCCTGCCGAGCGTCAAGACGACGGTGATGCTGGCATGGGATAAGGCCAAGGACTTCATCACCAAGGCCTTTACCATTATCTTTGCCGCGACCGTGGTCATCTGGTTCCTTCAGACGTTCGACATCCGCTTTAACGTGGTCGCCGACCAGTCGCAAAGCCTGCTTGCCGGTCTGGGTAGCATCATCGCGCCGGTGTTGGCCCCGCTCGGCTTTGGCGACTGGCGCGCCTCGACGGCGCTCGTCACGGGGCTCATTGCCAAGGAGAGCGTCATCTCGACGCTCACGGTGCTTTTGGGCGCAACGTCGCCCGCGGCGCTGTCGACCATGTTTTCGCCGTTTACCGCCTACGTGTTCTTGGTCTTTACGTTGCTGTACCCGCCTTGTGTGGCGGCAATCGGCGCCGTCAAGAGCGAGTTGGGCGCGCGCTATGCCGTGGCCGTATTCGCGTTTCAGGTCGCCGTTGCCTGGATCGTGGCGTTTGTCGTGCATTCGGCGGGCATATTGCTGGGGTTGGCTTAGTTATGAATTGACGGCGCAACCTCTGTGTATCGAATTGTTTTCGGCCCCGCATCTGTACTGACGGATGCGGGGCCGTTGCTATATAATCGCCTCCGTTCAAAACGATTGGAGACGTTATATATGACTCAGACAAGGCAAGACGGCATCACGCTCAGGCAGTGGCTCCCGCTCGTCGGGCTCACCTGCTGTGCGTTCGTGTTCAACACGTCGGAGTTCATGCCCATCGGCCTTCTGACTGATATTGCCGCGTCGTTCTCGCTCACCGAGGCCCAAGCTGGCATCATGATCTCGGTCTATGCCTGGGGCGTCATGCTGCTGTCGTTGCCGCTCATGGTGTTCGCTTCGCGTTTCGAGTTCAAACGGATGCTGCTGGGCGTGCTTGCCGTGTTCTCGCTGGGCCAGTTCCTGTCCGCCTTGGCACCGACCTATCCCATCTTAGTCTGCGCGCGCCTGGTGGTTGCCTGCGCGCACGCCGTGTTCTGGTCGGTCGCTTCGATTATGGCCTCGCGCCTGGTCGACACTCGCCACGGCGCGCTCGCCATCAGCATGATCGCTACGGGCTCGTCCATCGCGCAGATCTTTGGCCTGCCTCTCGGTCGCGCCATTGGCTTGGCCGTGGGCTGGCGCATGACGTTTGCCGTGGTCGGGGGCCTCTCAGCCATCGCGGTCGTCTACCAGGCAGCGGTGTTCCCGGCCATGCCGGCGGGTGAGCGCTTTACCGTCAAACAGCTGCCCGAGCTGCTCAAGAACCCGCTCCTCATCGCGCTCTACGCAGTCACGGTCTTCATGGCGACCGGCTATTACGCAAGCTACAGCTATATCGAGCCCTTCCTGGCGCAGGTCGCGCACGTCGATGTGGGCGCCATTACCATGACGCTGACGGCGTTTGGCTGCTCTGGTTTGCTCGGAAGCTGGCTGTTTGGCCGTCTGTTCGACGGGCACCGCTTCCCGTTCTTGGCTATTACGCTCTCCGGCGTGCCGGTGGCTCTGTTGCTTATGGCCCCCGCAGCCTCGGCGCTCGTGTTGGTGCTTGCCGTCTGCGCACTGTGGGGTTGCTGTGCCACGGCCTTTAACGTGGCGTTTCAGGCCGAGCTCATCAAGTACACGCCCGCGGATTCGTCGGCTGTCGCCATGTCGATCTTCTCGGGTCTGTTCAATCTGGGTATCGGCACGGGCACCGCAATCGGCGGCGCCGTGGTTTCGGGTCCCGGTATCGCTTGGATTGGCTTCGCGGGCGGGGCGATTGCCGTCGTGGGCGTCATCCTCGCCATCACGGTGATGTTCCCGGCCATTCGCCGCGCCAAGCCCGTCGCCTAACCACATCCCCCTATCAGTTGCGGTGAAATACGGACTGCTGGGTCCAATAAACCCGGCAAACAGTCCGTATTCCACCGCAACTTGGAAAGGGGTCGGGGTAGCTAAAACAGCTCCGTCCCAAATTAGCTACCCTGCCGGGCATACAATGGATGTCGTTGTGTTGAGCTTACCGGGAGGTTACTATGTGGGCATACGAGACGACGTTCTACCAGATCTATCCGCTGGGCTTCTGTGGAGCTCCGCGCGAAAACGCCGCGCCCGTTGCCGAGGATGAGCTCGCCCAGGCTGCTAACGCCGTGCCCAACCCCGATGCCCCTATCATGAAAATCGCCCAATGGGCCGACTACCTGCAAAAACTCGGTATTGGCGCTGTGCTCATCAACCCGCCGCTCGAGTCCGATAGCCACGGCTACGACACGCGCAGCCTGCGCCACATCGACCGTCGCTTGGGTGGGGATGCCGACTTTGCCGCCGTGTGCGAGACACTGCATGCCCACGGCATCCGCGTGGTGCTCGACGCCGTCTTCAACCATGTCGGCCGTGGCTTTTGGGCCTTCCGCGATGTGCAGGAGCGCAAGTGGGACTCGCCCTACAAGGATTGGTTCCATATTAGCTTTGACGGCGACTCCTGCTATGGCGACGGCTTTTGGTACGAGGGCTGGGAAGGCCATTTTGAGCTTGTGAAGCTCAACCTGCAAAATCCCGCTGTGGTCGATTACCTGCTCGAGTCTGTGCGCCGCTGGGCCGAGGTCTTTGGCGTCGACGGCCTGCGCCTGGACGTTGCCTATATGCTCGACCGCGACTTTATGCGTCACCTGCACGCCTTTACCCGTGAGCTCAAGCCCGACTTTGTGCTGATCGGTGAGACGCTCCACGGCGACTACAACCAAATCGTCAACGACGAGATGCTCGACTCCTGCACCAACTACGAGTGCTACAAGGGCCTGTACTCCAGCTTTAACTCGGTCAACATGTTCGAGATCGCCCATTCGCTGCACCGCCAGTTTGGCGGCGATCCGTGGTGCATCTACCGCGGCAAACATCTGCTGTCGTTTGTCGACAACCACGATGTGCCGCGCCTGGCAAGTATCCTCACCGACAAATCCTGTCTGCGTCCCGCGTATGGCATGCTCTTTGGCATGCCGGGCATCCCGTGCGTCTACTATGGCAGCGAGTGGGGAATTGCTGGCGAAAAGGGCGGCCCCGATGGCGACTGGGCGCTGCGCCCTGCGCTCGATGAGCCTGCGCCCAACGAGCTGACGGCGTTCATCACGCAACTCGCACACCTTCGCTCGGCCGACGACGCGGCGGCCCGTGCCCTCAACTACGGTGCCTATCGCAACGTGGTGATCCAGAACAAGCAGCTGCTGTTCGAACGCGCCTGTGACGGCGCGACGGTACTCGTGGCGGTGAATGCCACGGGTGAGCCTTACACCTTTGGCGCCGGCGAACTCAACGGCTCCTTTGTCGACCTGCTTGCCGACGATGCGCCCACGGTCGAGCTGACGGGCACCCTTGAGCTTGCGCCCTACGAGGTGCACTATCTGTTGAGGGCCTAGATCATGACAGCGCCGGACGAGGGCTATCAACATATTGAGCATGGGTTTGAGCCCGTGTTCGACCAGCACTCGCGCGTTTTGGTGCTCGGGTCGTTTCCCTCGGTGCTTTCGCGCGCCAATGCCTTTTATTACGGCAACCCTCAGAATCGCTTTTGGCGTGTGATGGCCACGTGCCTCGGTATGCCTGTGCCGCCCAACGAGGGCGATCCTTTGGCAAGCGGTGAGCCCGCGACGCTCGATGCCTCCATTGCCGCCAAGCGGACCATGCTGCTGAACGGCGGCGTGGCCCTGTGGGATGTGATCGAGATCTGCGACATTAAGGGCTCGAGCGACGCGAGCATTCGCAACGTCGTGCCGGCACATATCGAGCGCATTACCGACGCGGCTCCCATTAAGCAGGTGATATGCAACGGTGGTACAGCTGGCCGGCTCTACAAGCGCTATCTACAAGAACGCACCGGGCTGCCGGCCATCGTTCTGCCGTCGACAAGTCCCGCCAATGCGGCATGGCGCCTAGAGCGCCTTGTTGGGCGCTGGCGCGAGGCCGTTGACTGGGGCGCTCTGTAATTTAGATATCTGATTGGGCGCGGGTGCCGAGGCGTTTCATGATGGCATGCCAGATCGGTGCGGGCAGCGCGGGCTTGACGCGCACCATGCCGTCGGCATCGACGCCTCCGGCATTGCCACCGCCAAGCAGCTGCGCATGCTCAATGGAGCAGCCCATGCGTACGGCGCCCACAAGCTTATCCATCGCTTCCGAAAATGGCCGACGCAAGAGACCCATGCGCGGGGAGTGGCGAAGCGCTGCGATGCCGGTGCCGGTGCAGACGACAACGCCGTCGCACCATGGCAGGTCACGTAGAAGACATGCCCGATACAGGCGGTCGAGGACTTCGTCCGTCTGCTTGGCGTTGTTGGACAGGGCCTGGACGACGACATAGACGCGTGTTTCTGTATTCCCAAGGCGATCGAGTATCTGCTCGACAGCGATCATAGCCTCATCGTCAAATGCATCATCAACAGCGAGCACTATGCCATCGACTGCACCGGCATCATCCGCCTTCAAGTCAACCGGGTGGGGGAGTACGGTGTCGGAAAGCCGGGCATAGGCGGCGATGGCATCCTGCAGGTCCCAAAGCAAAAACTCAAGATCGGCGCTTTCGGGAATACTGACAAACGCGATGTTATGCAGTGTTTTTGGTACATCGCCGCGCGCGGTCGTCTCCATGCCGCCTCCTTTCCGGTTGGTTTCCGTTTAGGTTACACCGTCTGGTGGCGCTCCGCCGCGCTATCCTAGTGCAACCCTTACGAAAGGAACGCCATGCGTCTGCCCATGAATACCTCGCTTGCCACGCTCAAGCCCTCCGGCATCCGCCGGATCAATGCGCTCGCCGCCCAGCATCCGGGATGCATTGCGCTCGCGCTCGGCGAGCCCGATTTTCCTACGCCCGATGTGATTAGCGCTGAGGTGACTGCTTCGTTGGACCGCGGCGACACGCACTATCCGCCCAACAACGGTCGCCCCGCCCTGCGCGAGGCGCTGTCTGCCTACATGGGGGATGCGGGCCTTACGTATTCTGCCGATGAGGTCATCCTGACCGACGGCGCGACCGAGGCCCTGTCGGCAACGTTTATGGCCATGCTCAACCCCGGCGACGAGGTCATTATCCCCACGCCGGCCTTTGGCCTGTACGAGAGCATCGTCGTTGCCAACCACGCCAAAGCGGTCTTTTTGGATACGGAGCCTGCGCAATTCCAGATTGACGAGGACGCACTTCGTGCTTGCGTGACACCGGCGACCAAGGCCATCGTCATCTGCTCGCCCAACAATCCTACGGGCTGCATCCTCGACGCGGCATCGCTCGACGCCGTGGCGCGCGTAGCGGAGCAGGCGGGCATCTACGTAGTCTGCGACGACGTATACAACCGTCTGGTCTATGTGGATGGCTACGAGCGCTTCGCCCAGCGACACCCGGAGCTGCGCGAGCAGACAGTGATCATCGAGAGTTTCTCCAAGCCCTGGGCCATGACCGGCTGGCGCTTGGGTTGGCTCGCAGCGGCAGCCCCCGTCATCGCCGAGATCGCAAAAGCACACCAATACCTAGTATCGAGTGCCGTTTCATTTGAGATGGACGCAGCAGCGCGAGCCCTGACCGTCGACCCAACCCCCATGCTCAATGTCTACCAAGCTCGCCGCGAACGCGTGCTCGTAGCCTTAAACGCCATGGGCCTCGACGTAGTGGAACCGGCGGGCGCCTTCTACGCTTTCCCGAGCATCAAACAATTCGGCCTAACAAGCGAAGACTTCTGCATCAAAGTCATCAAAGAAGCCAATGTAGCCCTAGTTCCCGGAGACTGCTTCGGAACCGAAGGCCACATCCGCTTAAGCTACTGCGTTTCCGACCAAGATCTGGACGAAGGCCTAAATCGCCTGTCCACCTTCATTTCGACCTTATAGCCCAGCGGGACGCAACACATCAGCCCACCGACTCAAGCACTATGAGTGGGGGCGTCAGCCAACGAAAACCCGGGCTGCCCCAAAGTCACCGCAGGCCGCGCCGCCGAAGGCCGGGCGCAAGGTTTTCGTAGATTCCGCACGAGCCGAAGGCCACTTAATGTGGCCTTCGTGCGAGCCCAGGACTTGACCGAGCGAAAACCTTGCGCCCGGCCTTCGGCGGAGCGTGCCGGATGGTGGAATTGTGTGCAGCCCGGTTTTCCGTTGACCGACGCCGGGGTCCCCGCCATAATACTTTCGGTTCACGCACGAATCCGCTGCCAGAGACAGCCGGTGCAAACGGGCATCGCCCGCGAGCTTAATGGGATATCCCGCCAGCCGAGGTGGTCGAGTAGATATGTCTTCTCGCCCCCGTCGCTCATGCAGCGCGGGGGCTTTCTTTTTGGACATGCCCCCGTCACGTCCTTGTGGCGGACCGTGCCCGGAAAGAATTCGAGGAGGTGTAATTCATGCCCCAGCAGTACAAAATCGACAAGGTTGCAGAGATCGAGTCCCGTATCGCCGAGAACGCCGGTCTGTTCGTCGTCAACTACAACGGTCTGACGGTTAAGCAGGCTCAGGAGCTGCGTCATCAGCTTCGCGAGTGCGGCGCCGAGATGAAGGTCTACAAGAACAACCTGGTCAAGATCGCCCTCAAGAACCAGGAGCAGCCCGAGCTCGACGAGATTCTCGCCGGCCCCGTCGCTTATGTGTTCTACGAGTCCGAGCCGGTCGAGGCCGCTAAGGCCCTTAAGGACTTCTCCGCTAAGTCCAAGGGCGTCCTTGAGATCAAGGGCGGTATCTCCGACGGCAAGGCCGTTTCCGCTGATGATGTTAAGGCTATCGCCGAGCTTCCCACCAAGGATCAGCTTCTCGGCCAGATCGCCGGTCTCATCTCCGGTTTCGCTCGCGACATCGCTGTCTGCGTCAACGGCGTTTCCTCTGGTCTCGCTCGTTCGATCCAGCAGGTCTCCGAGCAGAAGGCAGCCTAGTCGCTGTTTTCACCCGCGGCGGCAACGCCGCACCCCTGGCGCATTCGCGCCGTGTTTTAACTGATCTCCGTGCACAGACACGGAAACCGAAAGGACTTAGAAATGGCTAAGCTTACCACCGATGAGATCATCGATGCTCTTAAGGAAATGACCCTTCTCGAGGCTTCCGAGCTCGTTAAGGCTATCGAGGACACCTTCGGCGTTTCCGCCGCTGCTCCTGCCGCTGTTGTCGCCGCTCCCGCTGCTGGCGCTGCTGAGGCCGAGGAGAAGACCGAGTTTGACGTCGTGCTTGAGGGCTTCGGCGACAACAAGATCCAGGTCATCAAGGCCGTCCGTGAGCTCACCAACCTTGGCCTGAAGGAGGCCAAGGAGGTCGTCGAGGGCGCTCCCAAGGCTGTTCTCGAGGGTGCCAAGAAGGAGGACGCCGAGGCTGCCAAGGAGAAGCTCGAGGCTGCTGGCGCTGCTGTCACCCTCAAGTAATCAGGCTTTCTCGCCAGATTTCTTTGCAGACGGGGTTCGCATTGCGAGCCCCGTCTTTTTTGTTTTTCGGTCCCTCGACATCGGTAGCTCAAACTGCCATGTTCTGTGATTTGCGTCGTATCGGGCGCCCTGCCGTTGGGCAATAAAATTGCACCATTCGAGCAATAATTTGCGTTGACCTGCTGAAGAATTGTCTCTGCCTTGTAGCGACATATAGTTCCAGCGGTAAGATGCTTGGGTATCGCAATTTGGTCTGCGGCTGTGCGCCGCACGCATGGGGCGCTTTTGCGCCTGCGAAAGGATCTTTGAATAACATGAAGGCAATCATCCCCGCCGCCGGTCTTGGCACGCGTTTTCTGCCTGGCACCAAGTGTACGCCCAAAGAGATGCTGCCGGTGCTCGACAAGCCCGTCATTCAGTACGTCGTCGAGGAGGCGCTCGATCCCGAGGAAGTCGACGACGCCATCATCGTTACTTCTCCCGGTAAGCCCGAGCTACTGAACTACTTCCAGCCCGATCGCTCGCTCGAGAACCTGCTGCGCGAGCGCGGCAAGAACGCCTATGCCGATGCCGTCGCCCACGCTGGCGGTATGCCGGTCGACTTCCGTTATCAGTACGAGCCCAAGGGCCTCGGCCATGCTATCCGCTCTGCTGCCGACGCCGTGGCAGGGGAGAACTTCCTGGTTCTTCTGGGCGACTACGTTGTGCCTAACCGTGATATCTGCGACAAGATGCTTGCCGTTTCCAAGGAGCACGGTGGCGCTTCGGTTATCGCCGTCGCTGCTTGCTCGCCCGAGGAAGTCAGCCGCTACGGCGTTATCGCCGGCGAGCGCGTTGGTTCGCTCGAGGGCGCCGAGGGCGTTGCCGATGCCGAGCCGGGCGCTGTCTGGCGCATCGGCGGTCTGGTCGAGAAGCCCGCTCCCGAGGCGGCTCCGTCCAACCTGTACATCGTCGGTCGCTACCTGCTGAGCCCGCTGGTCATGGACCTGCTGGCCGATCAGCAGGCCGGCAAGGGCGGCGAGATCCAGCTGACTGACGCCATGGCCCGCTCGCTCGACCGCGAGGCCATGTACGCTGTCGTCATCGACCCGCTGTCGGGCTACGACACCGGCACGCCTTCTGGCTGGATGGCCACCAACGCCCTCATGGCTGCAAGCGATCCTCGCTTTGCCGGCGCCTTCTGGGACGCCATCGACGAGCGCGGCGGCTTGATGCGCAAGTAAGCCTTCGGGCATCGACATTTACGGGCGCGGACCTCGGTTCGCGCCCGTTTTTTATAAGAGCTTCGATTGTCGACTCTCTGTTCACAGAAAATATATGAACAGATGTTCGATACACATACATTTACCTGCGTATTTTCTGTCGAAAAACTTTGCTACTCCAAAAACTCAATCGCGTCAAGGCTTTTCTTGCCCAACGGTCGGTACCTGATAAACTATTAGGTTGCGATAACTGGCGAAGCTATGCCTCGCCAACCCACCGAGCATTTCCGTGAAGGAGGAAAAACCTGGTGACCTACGCATATACTGCCACTGAGCGCAAGCGCGTCAGCTTCGGGAAAATCCCGGAGGCCATGGAGCTCCCCAACCTTATCTCTGTTCAAAGGGAATCCTTTGAGCGTTTTAAGGACGAGGGTCTTCGTGAGGCGTTCAAGGAATCCAGCCCCATCCAGAGCCAGAACCATGTTCTCGAGGTTACCTTCGGCGAGCATCAGTTCGGGGACCCCGCGCACACCGTCGAGGAGTGCCGCGAGAAGGACATGACCTATCAGGCTCCGCTTCTGACCGACGTCCGTCTCACCAACAAGGAGACCGGCGAGATCAAGGAGCAGCTCGTCTTTATGGGCGACTTCCCCATGATGACTGATCAGGGCACCTTCATCATCAACGGTACCGAGCGTATCGTCGTCTCGCAGCTCGTCCGCTCCCCGGGCGTGTACTACAGCTCCGAGATGGATTCGGGCAAGCAGATTTACAAGGCCCAGATCATCCCGTCCCGCGGTGCCTGGCTTGAGTTTGAGGTCGACAAGCGCGACCAGCTCATGGTCTCCATCGACCGTAAGCGCAAGCAGAGCGCCACGATGTTCCTGCGCGCCCTTGGCATCGCCGTCACCAACGACGACATCATCGAGCTTCTCGGCAACTCCGATGTGATCAAGCGCACCCTGGAGCGCGACACCGCCCTCACCCGCGAGGATGCCCTTATCGAGATCTACCGTCGCCTGCGCCCGGGCGAGCCTCCCACCGTGGATGCTTCCCGCAGCCTGCTCGAGGGCCTGCTCTTCAACCCGCAGCGCTACGATCTGGCCCGCGTCGGTCGTTACAAGGTCAACAAGAAGCTCAACCTCACCACCGAGGAAGAGGTCACGGTGCTCACCGACGAGGATATCGTCGCGACGCTGCGCTACCTGCTGTCCCTCGCTGCCGGCGAGCAGGGCTTCAAGGTTGACGACATCGACCACTTTGGCAACCGCCGCATCCGCACCGTCGGCGAGCTCGTCGCCAACCAGTTCCGTATCGGCATGAGCCGTATGGAGCGCGTCGTCCGTGAGCGCATGAGCTCCCAGGACATCGACGAGATCACCCCGCAGTCGCTCATCAACATCCGCCCGATCGTGGCCTCCATCAAGGAGTTCTTCGGTTCCTCGCAGCTCTCGCAGTTCATGGACCAGGCGAATCCCCTGACCGGTCTGACCCACAAGCGTCGTCTGTCCGCACTCGGCCCTGGCGGTCTTGCCGGCCACAAGTCGGGCTCCAGCCGCCGCACCAACGTGCCGACGGCCGTCCGCGACGTTCACAACTCGCACTACAGCCGCATGTGCCCGATCGAGACCCCCGAAGGCCCCAACATCGGCCTGATCGGCTCGCTCGCCCTCTACGCCCGCGTCAACGAGTACGGCTTCATCGAGGCCCCGTTCCGTCGCGTCGAGAACGGCGTTGCCACCGACCAGATCGACTGGATGACCGCTGACGAGGAAGAGAAGCACGTCATCGCGCCGGCCAACACGCCGCTCGATCCCAAGACCAACGAGTTCATCACGACCGATGCCGAGGGCAAGATCGTCCGTCCGCACACCGTGATCGCCCGTACCCGCGACTTCGACGGCTCCTTCGGCGCTCCCGCCGACGTGCCTGTCGAGGACGTCGACTACATGGATGTCTCGCCGCGTCAGATGCTTTCCGTCGCAGCCACGCTGATCCCGTTCCTTGAGCACGACGACGCCAAGCGTACGCTGATGGGCGCTAACATGCAGCGTCAGGCCGTGCCGCTGGTTCACCCTGCCGCTCCCTATGTCGGTACCGGCATGGAGCGTCGCGCCGCCCTGGACTCTGGCGAGGTTACCCTGGCCAAGAACGCCGGCGAGGTCATCTTTGCCGACGCCTCCAAGATTATCGTCAAGCATGCCGGCGGCATGGACGAGTATCACCTGGCCAAGTACCAGCGCTCCAACCAGTCCACCTGCATCAACCACCGTCCGCTCGTGCGCGTCGGTGACACCGTTGAGCAGGGCGAGCCTCTGGCCGACGGTCCTTCGACCGATCACGGCGAGCTCGCACTGGGCCAGAACCTCACCGTGGCATACATGCCGTGGGAAGGCTTCAACTACGAGGACGGTATCGTCGTGTCCGAGCGCCTGGTGGCCGAGGACCTGCTGACGACCATCAATATCACCCGTCACGAGATCGACGCCCGCGACACCAAGCTCGGCCCCGAGGAGATCACCCGCGAGATCCCGAACCTCTCCGAGGACATGCTTGCCAACCTCGACGAGGACGGCATCATCCGCATCGGCGCCGAGGTCGGCCCTGGCGACATCCTGGTCGGCAAGGTCACGCCTAAGGGCGAGAGCGCTTTGACCGCCGAGGAGCGCCTGCTGCGCGCCATCTTCGGTGCCAAGGCTCACGACGTTCGCGACACCTCCCTTAAGATGCCTCACGGCGCTTACGGCCGCGTCATCGACGTCGTCCGCTTTAGCCGCGAGAACGGCGACGACCTGGCCCCCGGCGTCAACGAGCAGGTGCGCGTCTACGTCGCCCAGCGTCGTAAGATCCAGCAGGGCGATAAGATCGCCGGTCGCCACGGCAACAAGGGTGTTATCTGTAACGTTCTGCCGGTCGAGGACATGCCCTACATGGCTGACGGTACCCCGATCGACGTTATCCTCAACCCGCTGGGCGTTCCTTCGCGTATGAACGTCGGCCAGCTGCTCGAGTGCCACCTTGGCTGGGCTGCTGCCTGCGGTTGGGATACCGAGGATGCCGACTCCGACAAGTATGTCCCCGGTCCGTTCTTCACCGCGACGCCCGTCTTCGACGGCGCCAAGGAGGACGAGATCGCCGAGGTCATCCGTCGCGCCAACAAGAACATGCTCAACAAGGCCACCGCTGCCTTTGGCGATCACATGCGCCCCGAGTTTGTTACCCAGCTTGACGAGCGCGGCAAGACCCGCCTGTTCGACGGCCGCACCGGCGAGGAGTTCCGCGAGCCCATTACCGTGGGTACGTCCTACATCCTCAAGCTCGGCCACATGGTCGACGACAAGATCCACGCCCGTTCGACCGGCCCTTACAGCCTGGTTACCCAGCAGCCGCTGGGCGGCAAGGCTCAGTTCGGCGGCCAGCGCTTCGGCGAGATGGAAGTTTGGGCACTGTACGCATACGGTGCTTCCAACGTCCTGCAGGAGATCTTGACCGTCAAGTCCGACGATACCGTGGGCCGCGTCAAGACCTACGAGTCCATCGTCAAGGGCGAGAACGTTCCTGTCCCGGGTATCCCCGAGTCCTTCAAGGTTCTCGTCAAGGAGATCCGTTCCCTCGCGCTGGACATCGAGCCCATGCACGATGCCGACGAGGACGCCTCCGCCCCTGTGACCGCCGAGGAGACCTCTGCCCTCGATGACCTGGCCGCGCTCGCCGGCGTTGACGCCGACGTCGAGGCCCAGGATGCCGAGACCGCCGAGGCACCCGAGGCTGTCGCCGCCACGACCACTGATAAGGAGTAGTTGACTGTGGCAGATTTCGAAGCTACTGATTTTGACTCGGTAAAGATCTCCCTTGCCTCCGCCGACCAGATCCGTTCCTGGTCGCACGGTGAGGTCAAGAAGCCGGAGACCATCAATTACCGTACCCTCAAGCCCGAGAAGGACGGCCTGTTCTGCGAGAAGATCTTCGGTCCCGCCAAGGACTGGGAGTGCTCCTGCGGCAAGTACAAGGGCATCCGCTTTAAGGGCATCGTCTGCGAGCGCTGCGGCGTCGAGGTTACCTCGGCCAAGGTGCGTCGCGACCGCATGGGCCACATCGAGCTCGCCGCTCCCGTGTCCCACATCTGGTACTTCAAGAGCCCCACGAGCTTCCCGATGAGCCGTATGCTCGACATCAAGTCCAAGGACCTCGAGAAGGTTCTGTACTTTGCCAGCTACATCATCACCGAGGTAGACTACGAGGCTCGCGAGGCCGACGCTGACGACCTGCGCGAGGAGCTCGCCGCCGATCTGGAAGAGATCGATGCCGAGTGCGCCCGCCAGATCGAATCCCTCAAGGAGCAGGGCAACCCCGAGAACTTTGACGAGTTCTCCGATGAGGAGCCGCTGACCCCCGAGGAAATCGCCTCTGGCATCGTCGACATCGAGGAAGAGTGCAAGGACGAGAAGCAGCTCCGCACGGACGCCTTCAACGCCTTCATGAAGCTCACCGAGCGCGACCTCATCTCCGATGAGCCGCTGTTCCGCGAGATGACCCGCTACTACTCCATGTACTTCAAGGGTGGTATGGGTGCCGAGGCCGTCCGCGACCTGCTTGCTGCCATCGACCTCCCCTCCGAGGCCGAGAAGCTCAAGGCCATCATCGCCGACGAGGACTCCCAGAAGCAGAAGCGCGAGAAGGCCGTCAAGCGCCTCGAGGTCGTTGACGCCTTCCTGAAGGGCGGCAACAGCCCCGCGAACATGATCCTGGACGTCATCCCGGTCATTCCGCCCGATCTGCGCCCGATGGTCCAGCTCGACGGCGGCCGCTTCGCTGCGTCCGACCTCAACGACCTGTACCGTCGCGTGATCAACCGTAACAACCGACTCAAGCGCCTGCTCGACCTGGACGCCCCCGCGATCATCGTGAACAACGAGAAGCGCATGCTCCAGGAGTCCGTGGACGCCCTGTTCGACAACGGCCGTCGTGGTCGCCCGGTCTCTGGCCGTGGCGGTCGCCCGCTCAAGTCGCTCGCCGAGGCCCTCAAGGGCAAGCAGGGTCGTTTCCGTCAGAACCTGCTGGGTAAGCGTGTCGACTACTCCGGCCGTTCGGTAATCGTTACCGACCCCAAGCTGCTGCTGCACCAGTGCGGTCTGCCCAAGACCATGGCGCTGGAGCTTTTCAAGCCCTTCGTCATGAAGCGCCTGGTCGAGCTTGGCAAGGTCGAGAACATCAAGGGCGCCAAGCGCGCTATCGACCGTGGTGCCACCTTTGTGTGGGACATCCTCGAAGAGGTCATCGACGGCCGCGTCGTGCTGCTCAACCGTGCACCGACCCTGCACCGTCTGTCCATCCAGGCCTTTGAGCCGGTGCTGGTCGAGGGCAAGGCCATCCACCTGCACCCGCTGGTCTGCTCGCCCTTCAACGCCGACTTCGACGGCGACCAGATGTCTGTCCACGTGCCGCTGTCCAGCCAGGCTCAGGCCGAGGCCCGCGTGCTCATGCTCTCTGCGAACAACCTGCGCTCGCCGGCATCCGGCAAGCCGGTTAACATCCCTTCGCAGGACATGATCATCGGTGTGTACTACCTCACCCAGGTTCGCGAGGGTCTGCCGGGCGAGAACCACGTGTTCTCGAGCTTCGACGACGCGCTGCACGCCTATGACTGCCGCTCCGAGGTCGACATGCAGGCCAAGATCCAGGTCCGCGTGTCCGCTGCCGACGCCAACGTCATCAACGAGGACGGCACCCGTATCTTCCGCGTCAAGAACGGCAAGAACGAGTTTGTCGACTACGACGTCACCGGTAACAAGACCGCGCGCTTCGAGACCTCTATCGGCCGTATCATCTTCAACCGCCAGTGCCTGCCCGAAGACTACGAGTTCATGAACTACAAGATGGTCAAGGGCGATGTGGCCAAGCTGGTTGCCGACTGCTGCGATCGTTACCCCGAGGCCAAGGTCGGCCCGATCCTCGACGCCATCAAGTACTCCGGCTTCCACTACGCTACCCGCGCCGGCCTCACCATCTCGGTGTGGGACGCTCTCATCCCTGCGGAGAAGCAGGAGCTGCTCGACCGCGCCCAGGCCAACGTCGACCAGATCAACGAGTACTTCGAGGAGGGCTTCATCAACGAGACGGAGCGCCACATCGAAGTCGTTAACGAGTGGACCGCTTGTACCGATAAGGTTGCAGCGCTCATGCTCGACATGTTCGACGAGGAGAACCCGCTCTACATGATGGCCGACTCCGGCGCCCGTGGTTCTAAGACCCAGCTGCGTCAGCTCGGCGGCATGCGTGGCCTGATGGCAGACATGTCCGGCGAGACGATCGACCTTCCCATTAAGGCGAACTTCCGCGAGGGCCTGCTGCCGCTCGAGTACTTCATTTCGACCTACGGTGCCCGTAAGGGCCTGGTCGATACCGCATCCCACACCTCGGACTCTGGTTACCTGACCCGTCGTCTGGTCGATGTGGCCCAGGACGTCATCGTCCGCGAGGAGGACTGCGGTACGCACGAGGGCGTCACCTACAACCTCATCATCCCCGGTACCACCGACCTCAACACCGACCTCGTCGGCCGTTGCTTCATTGAGGACGTCGTGGCCCCCGATGGCACCGTGCTCTTTGAGCAGGACGGCTACATCGAGAAGGTCGCCGACATCCAGAAGATGGTCGATGCGGGCCTTAAGAAGGTCAAGCTTCGCGCGCTGCTCACCTGCCGCTCCAAGTACGGCGTGTGCCAGAAGTGCTACGGCTGGGATCTTTCCACCCGTCGTCCGGTCGCTATCGGTACTGCCGTCGGCATTATTGCCGCCCAGTCCATCGGCGAGCCCGGTACGCAGCTTACGATGCGTACCATTCACTCCGGCGGCGTCGCTGGCGTCGACGATATTACGCAGGGTCTGCCTACGGTCAGCCGTATGTTCGATATCGTCGGCAACGTCAACGAGAAGATCCTGGGTCGCGAGGCCGAGCTGGCTCCGTACTCCGGCCACCTCTCGATTAAGCCCGAGAAGTCCGAGTACGTGCTGACGCTCACCGACTCCGAGGATCACACTCGTGTCCTCGACGAGCGTCGCGTTCCCGCTTCGGTGCGCTTTATGCCCGAGATCGAGGACGGCTGCGAGGTTCGCGCCGGCGACCAGATCACCAAGGGCTTCGTCAACTTCCGCAACCTGCGCAAGCTGACCGACATCGAGTCGACGATGCACACCTTCGTCGAGAGCGTCAAGGACGTCTACACCAGCCAGGGCGTCGACCTGAACGACAAGCACATCGAGGTGCTCGCACGTCAGATGCTGCGTCGCGTTCAGATCACCAACCCCGGCGACTCCAAGTACCTGCTTGGTCAGTACGTCGACCGCTACGAGTTCGCCGACGAGGTCGAGCGCGTTGCCCGTCTGGGCGGTCAGGCTCCCGTGGCCGAGCCCGTCATCCTGGGTACGCTCAAGGTCGCGTCCAACATCGACTCCTGGCTGTCGAGCGCTTCGTTCATCCGTACCGCTGGTGTCCTTACTGAGGCTGCCATCGAGGGCAAGGTTGACCACCTGCTCGACCTTAAGTCCAACGTTATCGTCGGTAAGAAGATCCCGGCTGGTACCGGCCTCAAGCCGTACGCCAACGCCAAGCTGACGTATCGCACGGCCGACGGCTACGTGGACATCGACGGCCCGGCTTCGCCCAACGCCAAGTCGCTGCCCGAGTGGGCTCCGGTTGAGCTCAAGGACCTGGACGAGCGGCTCCCGCAGCAGCTCGACTGGGCCGGCTACGACGAGTTCGGCGGTGCTGACGGTTCGTTCACCCGCAACGGCCACACCATCTCCGCCGAGAAGGCTCGCCTGTACCTGTTCGACGACCTGGGCGTGTCGCAGCGCTGGACCAACAAGTTCAGCGAGGTCGGCATCGAGACGGTCGGCGACCTGGTCGGTAAGTCCGAGGAGGATCTGCTGCGCATCGATGGCATCGGTGCCAAGGCAATCGAGGAGCTCCGTGACGGCCTGGAGGCCCACGACCTGCTCTACATCCTCGAGAACAACGACGACGTTGCCGACGAGGAAGACCTCTCGCAGCTGCTGCAGATGGTCTTTAGCCCCGACGGTCCGGACGACATCCTGCTGGGCACCTCCGCCGCTCCGACGCATCACGCCGACGCCGACGAGGAGCTCCTGGGCGCCCCGATCGACGACAAGAAGGCTCCCGCCAACGGCGCGATCAACGAGGACATGGCTTCCCTCGACGAGCTGCTCAACCAGCTCGTGGACACCGACGACGCCGAAGAGGCCAAGGACAACGACGAGGAGTAATTTCCTAGTACGTTAACCGTCCTTCCAAAGACCCGTTTCCCAACAGGGAAGCGGGTCTTTTTGTTAAAGAAAACCTGCCAAAAAGGGACAGGTATATTTTGGTAGGTTTTTC
Source organism: uncultured Collinsella sp. (assembly GCA_928722055.1). Lineage (GTDB taxonomy): Bacteria > Actinomycetota > Coriobacteriia > Coriobacteriales > Coriobacteriaceae > Collinsella. Next base: position 1,619,364 of record CAKMWN010000002.1, on the reverse strand, counting down.
CTGCTTGAATTTGAAACATTTCGCCCGACAAGAGCGTATCTAAGGTGAGGGCCTCACCAAGAATTATTAACGTCACCGGGAGGTGATTATGGAAGAACAAGCATTTAGACAGGCGGTCGAGGATCACCGTGATGTCGTGTTTCGAATCGCATTGACGTACCTGCGCGATCGTGCCGATGCCGACGATGTTGCCCAAGATGTCTTTCTTAAGTTGCTTAAAAGCGATGGGCACTTTGAAAGTTGGGAACATCTTCGCCGCTGGCTTGTCCGGGTCACGATCAATGAATGCAAATCGCTCTTTCGAAAGCCATGGAGGCGTGTGGAGGATATTGAGAATCTGGCCGATTCGCTTTCGGCGGCGCAGGATGAGACCAAGGCGGTCCTGTCAGACGTTATGCGACTTCCGGAGCGATTCCGCGTTCCCATCGTGCTCTATTACTACCTGGGCTTTTCGACCTCAGAGATTGCCGAGTTGATGCATGTACCAGCCGCGACCGTTCGAACGCGTTTAGCTCGCGGTCGATCGAAGCTCAAATTCATCTTAGAGGAGGGCGACCGTGAAATCCAATCAAATCAAGCAGGCCTTCGAGTCCATCCAAGCCGATAGCGACCTTGCCGACCGTGTTATTGATGCTGCGGCTGGAGAGCCGCTTCGTCGAAAGGGTCACGCGAAGCCTCTGTATGTTGCCGTAATCGGATGTCTTGCCGGAGTGTTGGCGACCGGAGGGGTCGCCTACGCCGTTATCAATTCCAGCTATTTTGCCTCAGCCTGGGGAAACCACGGCAACGGGGATTCCATTACCTGGACCAACGGCGGTTCATCGGGGACTAAATATACCTACACCAGAGAGTTTGGTGACGGCATCGCGCCCCAAAGCCTGGAGGGCGCAGTTCAGGAGGTTAATCTGTCCGTCGAGGGTAACGGCTATACGCTTGATATCCATGAGATGGCTATTGACCAAAACGGCTGCGGAGCCGTGACGTTTACGTTGTCCAATTCAAATGGCGTTAACTACTACAAGCCGGCAGCAGAGACAGGCGAACTTGTTCTCTATGGTGAAGAAGAACAAGGCATCGGCACGCCCAGCATGAACTTCGGCGAGGAATGGGCTGACACACGCTGCACAATTGATAAGGACACATCAAGCGACACGGTCATTAATGGCACGATGTACTTTGCCTCGTGGGATCGCGAGCGAGATTTGGGACATGCGGTCACCTGGAATATCTGCTGGACTGAGGGCGAAGGCGAGGACGCGAAGCTGTTCGAAGCATCGACGCCCGAGTTTAGCGTTGGAGCGTACGTCGATACAAAGGAACTCCGCTCCGATGACTCGCCTCTCGAGATCAGCCCGTTTTCCATCCAGACGCACATCGATGATCTGGGCTATGAAGCAGTTGATCATAAACTGACCGTCAGCTACAAGGATGGATCGGAGCAGATTATCGAAGATGACGACGCAGGGGCGTACAATTTCTATGTTTCGATGGCACGCAATAGCGGAGAGAACATTTGGGTGCCAACGAAGTTGATTGATGTCGACCAAGTGGTTTCAGTAACGCTCGAAGGCACACGCTGCACTTCAACAGGGGGCGCCGAAACGTCGGAACCCTTTACCATCGTCTATTCGTAAGATTTGGGGCCGCTTCCTACTAGGGGAAGCGGCCTTCTTTGCGGTAAATGGGCGGTTAGACCGCACGATATTCGCCTGCATTTCTGAAGTATGCGGCAAAATCTTGATGGGTCGACCACACCGTATATGCTCAAGCGTTCTACCTGCGGGTTTGTTATCGCAAAATCCCTGTGTGCTCGGTAAGTTCATAATTTGCCGCATACTTCCGAAAACACCGTCAATCTACAGTGTTAGTGAGGTCGGATCACCGCTGGAGCGCGACGTTTCCCCAGATAAAACCGACCAAAATAAACCTGTCCCTTTTTGGTAGGGAACGTTGCCCCGACGAGCACGTCGGATTCCCGGTCCGGGCGGCCCGCTGTTTAAGTTTGTCGCGAGTTCCGCACGCAAAGGAAAGCACTTAATGTGCTTTCCGTCTTGCGCAGGACTGTAGAGCAGCAAACTTAAACAGCGGGCCGCCCGGACCGGGAATCCGCCCCCGCGCACAGAAGGGGATTCCTTTTGTGTAGGCTTTGCGGAAATGTGCCAATTTTGGGATACGCCCGGCGGCGTGGTCTGTTGACGACACAGCTAACGGCACGTATCCTATCGAACTGCGTGTTTCGTAGGGGGATGCTGACCCCTCGATTCAAGCCGTTGCACTTTACAGAAAGCTGGAATCATTCGAGAAGGAGTACGCTTTGCCTACTATTAACCAGCTGGTTCGCCAGGGCCGTCGTTCCGTGCCCAAGAAGTCCAAGAACGCTGCTCTGCAGCACAACTCCCAGAAGCGCGGCGTGTGCACCCGCGTCTTCACCACGAGCCCCAAGAAGCCGAACTCGGCTCTTCGTAAGGTTGCCCGTGTTCGCCTTGTCAACGGCATCGAAGTTACTGCTTACATCCCGGGTGAGGGCCACAACCTGCAGGAGCACTCCATCGTGCTCGTCCGCGGCGGTCGTGTCCGTGACCTCCCTGGTGTCCGTTATCACGTCATCCGTGGCGCCTACGACGCTGCTCCGGTCCAGAACCGTATGCAGGCCCGTTCCAAGTACGGTGCTAAGCGCCCCAAGGCTAAATAAGCCAGATAACGTTTTGATACTTTCGCCGTGTGCCGCCTAAGCGCCGCACGGTAGACACTTAAGGAGATTTCACATGCCGCGTCGTGCAGCAGCTAATCGTCGTGAGGTTCAGCCTGACGCCGTTTACAACAACCGCCTGGTGACTCAGCTCATCAACAAGGTCCTTCTTGACGGCAAGAAGGCCACCGCTGAGCGCATCGTTTACACCGCTTTCGAGATCGTTGCCGAGAAGTCCGAGGGTGGCGACGCTCTCGCTACCTTCAAGAAGGCTATGGACAACGTCAAGCCCACGCTCGAGGTTAAGCCCAAGCGTGTCGGTGGCGCTACCTATCAGGTCCCGATGGAGGTTAACTCCCGTCGTTCCACCGCTCTGGGTATCCGCTGGATCGTCAACTTCTCCCGCGCTCGCAAGGAGAAGACCATGGCCGAGCGTCTCGCCAACGAGATCCTCGACGCTTCCAACGGCCTGGGCGCTTCCGTCAAGAAGCGTGAGGACGTCTTCAAGATGGCCGAGGCCAACCGCGCGTTCTCTCACTATCGTTGGTAAGTTAAGGTAAGGAACTAACATGGCTAAGCCTAAGTACAAGCTTTCCGATACCCGTAACATCGGCATCATGGCTCACATCGATGCCGGTAAGACCACCACGACCGAGCGTATTCTTTACTACACCGGTAAGACCCACAAGATCGGTGAGGTCCATGAGGGCGCTGCCACCATGGACTGGATGGTTCAGGAGCAGGAGCGCGGCGTAACCATTACCTCCGCTGCTACCACGTGCTTCTGGAACAAGGACGGTAAGGACTACCGCATCCAGATCATCGACACCCCGGGCCACGTTGACTTCACCGCCGAGGTCGAGCGCTGCCTGCGCGTCCTCGATGGCGCTGTCGCCGTCTTCGACGCCGTTGCCGGCGTTCAGCCCCAGTCTGAGACCGTTTGGCGTCAGGCTTCTACCTTCAACGTCCCCCGCATCGCCTTCATTAACAAGTATGACCGCGTGGGTGCTGACTTCTTCAACGCTATCGAGACCATGAAGGATCGTCTCGACGCTAACGCCGTGGCCGCTCAGGTCCCGATGGGCGCCGAGGACAACTTCTGGGGCGTCATCGACCTGGTCACCATGACTGCATGGGACTTCAAGGCCGACGACAAGGGCATGACCTACCCCGAGCCGATGGACGAGATCCCGGCTGAGTTCGCTGACATCGCTGCCACCAAGCGCGAGGAGCTCCTCGACGCTGCTGCCAGCTTTGACGATGAGCTCATGGAGAAGATCCTCATGGAGGAGGACTTCACCGTCGAGGAGCTCAAGGCTGCTCTGCGCAAGGGCGTTCTGGCCAACGAGCTCAACCTCGTCTTTGTGGGCTCCGCCTACAAGAACAAGGGCGTCCAGGAGCTGCTCGACGCTGTCGTCGACTACCTGCCCAGCCCGCTTGACGTCGAGGCCGTCACCGGTACCGATCCGGACACCGGCGAGGAGATCGAGCGTCATCCTTCCTTCGACGAGCCCTTCTCCGGCCTGGTCTTCAAGATCATGACCGACCCGTTCGTCGGTAAGCTCACCTACGTCCGCGTTTACTCCGGCCGTGCCGAGTCCGGCTCCTACGTGATCAACGCTTCCAACGGTCAGCGCGAGCGCCTCGGCCGCATCCTCGAGATGAACGCCGCCGAGCGTATCGACCGTGACGACGCTGCCGCCGGCGACATCGTCGCTTGCGTCGGCTTCAAGAACTCCACCACCGGTGACACCCTGTGCGCCGAGGGCAACGAGATCGTCCTCGAGAAGATCGAGTTCGCCAAGCCCGTTATCGACGTTGCCATCGAGCCCAAGACCAAGGCCGAGCAGGACAAGATGTCCCTGGCTCTGACCAAGCTCGCCGAGGAGGACCCGACCTTCCAGGTGTCCACCAACCACGAGACCGGCCAGACCATCATCGCCGGCATGGGCGAGCTGCACCTCGAGATCATCGTCGACCGTCTGCTCCGCGAGTTCAAGGTTGACGCTAACGTTGGTAAGCCCCAGGTTGCCTACCGCGAGACCGCTGGTCACGACGTCGAGAAGGCTGAGGGCAAGTTCGTCCGTCAGTCCGGCGGCCGCGGTCAGTACGGCCACGCCGTCATCAAGCTCGAGAAGATGGAGGAGGGCTTCGGCTACGAGTTCGTCAACGCTATCGTCGGCGGCGTCGTGCCCAAGGAGTACATCCCGTCCATCGACAAGGGCATCCAGGAGGCCCTGAACACCGGTGTTATCGCCGGCTTCCCGGTCCTCGACGTTAAGGTCACCCTGTTCGACGGTTCTTACCACGAGGTCGACTCCTCCGAGGCCGCCTTCAAGATCGCCGGTTCTATGGCTATCAAGGACGCCCTCAAGAAGTCCGATCCGCAGCTGCTCGAGCCGATCATGGCTGTCGAGGTCGAGACCCCCGAGCAGTACATGGGCGACGTTATGGGCAACCTCTCCGGTCGCCGCGGCAAGATCGAGGGCATGGAGGATCGCAAGAACAGCAAGCTCATCCGTGCCAAGGTGCCGCTGGGCGAGATGTTCGGTTACGCTACCGACCTTCGCTCCCAGACCCAGGGCCGTGCATCCTACACGATGCAGTTCGACTCTTATGAGCCCGCGCCCAAGTCCATCGTGGACGAGGTCATGAGCAAGAACGCCTAAGTTCGAGCTCCCTGTTACGTAATCCGCGAGAACATCTCTCGCACTCTTTGGAGGTTTAAGTTGGCTACCCAGAAGATCCGCATTCGCCTCAAGGGCTATGATCACGAGGTCGTCGATCAGTCCGCGAAGCTCATCGTCGAGACCGCTCAGAAGACCGGCGCTCGCGTTTCCGGTCCTGTCCCCCTGCCCACCGAGCGCAACCTGTACACGGTTATCCGCTCGCCGCACGTGAACAAGGACTCCCGTGAGCAGTTCGAGATGCGCACCCACAAGCGCCTCATCGACATCCTCGACCCCACCTCGGGCACCGTTGATTCGCTCATGCGTCTCGACCTCCCCGCTGGCGTCGACATCGACATCAAGCTCTAAGCGATATCGCTCATAGCTTACAGAGCCCCGCTGCCATCTTGGTAGCGGGGCTCTTTTGTTTTGAATGATGGTTTGGACTGCCGGGTAATGCTGCCGAGCCGACGGCTGCGGCGACCTATTCGCTCAAGGGGCGCAGCGATGCCTCCTCAAAATGGAAGGATCGCAAGCCGCCTTCCGTTTCGATACACGCGCGACCAAAGGCATCGACGGTTTTAAAGATGCCTCGTGCCAGCTCGTCTCCAGCGGGGGAGCGGGCGATAACGTGCTTCCCGATCCAATTGAGGTGAGCGATATATTCGTCGTGGACGGGCGCGAGCGGACCGGCGTCTTCTTCCTTGGCGTTGAGGCGCTCTGCCCAGGTATCTACAGCGTCTATAACTGCGTGATAGACCTCATCGAGGAGCATGTCGACGGCGGGAACGCTCTCGTTGAGGTCCGAGAGGCCAATTGCCGCCAGGCCGCCATCGGGCACCTCTTGGGGCGTGTAGTTTACGTTGACACCAATGCCGCAGACGGCGAAAGGTTTGCCTTCGTTATCGCGTGCGGCCTCGACCAGAATGCCGCCGAGTTTGCGTCCACTCGCGACCAGGTCGTTGGGCCATTTGAGGCCAATCTCGTTTGCAAGACCCTGCTTTTCGAGTGCTTCGAGCACCGCTAGGCCGCTGACGGCGGCAAGACCAGAGTACTTTGCGGGATTAACGCATGGACGCAGGACAATCGAAAGCAATAGGTTGCCGGCGGTTGAATCCCACTTGTGGCCGCGCCGGCCGCGTCCTGCCGTTTGCGTGCGGGCGGCAAGTCCTGTGCCGTGCGGCGCACCCTGTTTTCCTGCCTCGAGCAGGTCATCGTTGGTCGATCCGGTTACGTCGACTATCGTTAATTTGGCATCCATAACAACTGCTACCTCCTAAGTTAATAAGGCAATCGCGCAATGGTGTCGAGAGATAGACACAATGTGAAGCCTTTGTCGCATTTGGACAATTTAATGTTAACACGTCAACAACGACTAAAATGCGCTATCCTCTCTTGGTCGATGTAAACACGTCAACAACTCAAAGGAGGTTAGTGATGGGTTTCACGATTCTTGGAACAGGCTCGGCGCTTCCTGAGCGCAGTGTTTCCAATGACGAGCTGTCTGAGTTCCTCGATACCTCGGATGAGTGGATTTTTACCCGCACAGGTATCAAGAGCCGCCACGTCTGCACCACCGAGTCACTTGACGACCTTGCCGTAGCGGCGAGCGAGCGGGCACTCCGGGTGTCCGGAATCGACGCGAGCCAGCTGGATCTGATCGTCTGCTCGACGACGACGGGTGATCACCTTGTTCCCGCTGAGGCGTGTGCCGTTGCTGAGCGACTAGGCGCGACGTGCCCTGCCTTCGATGTCTCGGCGGCTTGTGCCGGCTTCGTATTTGCGCTCGATGTCGCCGAGGGCTATATCGCCCGCGGTCGCGCCGAGCACGTGCTGGTCGTTGCCGCCGAGCAGATGACGCGCGCACTCGACTGGACCGACCGTGCCACCTGCGTGCTCTTTGGCGATGGGGCAGGCGCCGCAGTGATTGAGGCTGGGGGAGACAGCCCCCTTGCCGTTGAGCTTTCGACGGCGCCCGACGTCGAGACGTTACACGTTCCCGGTCTGGTCGGCACCTCGCCGTTTAAGGCTTCCGCAGATAGCAAGAGCGTGCTGTCCATGAATGGCCGCCGCGTGTTCAAGTTCGGCGTCAACGCCATCTGCGACACGGTCCATAAGCTTGCGGGCGATGCGGGCATTTCGGTCGAAGACATCGACCATTTTGTATTCCATCAGGCTAACGAACGAATCCTGAGTCAGGCGGTCAAGCGCCTCGGCGTGCCAGATGAGCGCGTGGTTCGAACGCTGCGCGAGACCGGCAACATTTCGAGCGCCTGCATTCCCTTTGCGCTTGACCGTCTGGCACGCACCGACGCACTGAATGCGGGCGACACCATCGCCCTCGTTGGATTTGGCGCCGGCCTGGATATAGGTGGCTATCTGCTTCGTTGGAAGTAGTTGCACATAGGAAAAAACGCCCCTAGGGCACAAACAAAGGAGAACTACCATGGCAGATCAGAAGACCTTCGAGCGCGTTTGCGACGTTATCCGCGAGACCGCCGGTCTTGACGATGTCGAGATGAAGCCCGAGTCCACGCTCGAGGAGATTGGTCTCGACAGCCTGGGCACCGTCGAGATCCTCGTCGCCGTCGAGGACGAGTTTGGCATCCAGCTCGATACCGAGGAGAACCCCAAGACGGTCGGCGAGTTCGCCGATACGGTCGAGGCGGCATTGGAGAAGTAGAGATGCTCAAGACTCCTCTCTGCGATCTGCTCGGCATCGAAAAGCCCGTGTTCCAGGGCGGTATGGCCTGGATTGCCGATGCCTCGCTGGCGTCCGCAGTGTCCGAGGCGGGTGGCTTAGGCATCATCGCGGCCATGAACGCCGACGCCAACTGGCTTCGCGACCAGATTCATGAGCTGCGCGCCAAGACGGATAAGCCCTTTGGCGTCAACGTCATGCTCATGAGCCCGTTTGCCGACGAGGTCGCGCAGGTCGTGATTGACGAGCGAGTGCCGGTCGTCGTGACGGGCGCCGGCAATCCCGCCAAGTACATGAAGGCGTGGAACGAGGCGGGCATCAAGGTCATCCCGGTCGTTGCCTCGGTGGCGCTGGCGCGCCTCGTGGCACGTCGTGGAGCCACGGCGGTTGTTGCCGAGGGTACCGAATCGGGCGGCCATATTGGCGAGACCTCGACGATGGCACTGGTGCCGCAGGTCGTCGATGCGGTCGACATTCCCGTTGTGGCCGCCGGCGGTATCGCGGATGGCCGCGGGGTGGCGGCCGCCTTTATGCTTGGCGCCGCTGGCGTCCAAGTGGGCACGCGTTTTCTCGTTGCCGATGAGTGTACCGTCTCGGAGCAGTACAAGGAGATGGTCCTGAAGGCCAACGACACTTCGACGCGTGCGACCGGTCGCTCGACGGGACATCCGGTGCGCGCCCTCAAGAGCCCCTTCACCAACGCCTATGCCAAGAGCGAGGGTTCCGGTGCGAGTGCCGAGGAGCTCGGTGCTATGGGAACCGGTGCGCTGCGTAAGGCCGCCAAGGACGGCAACTACGAAGAGGGTTCGTTTTTGTGTGGACAGATTGCCGGCATGGTCAACGAGCGCCAGAGCGCACGCGAAATCGTTGACGACCTGGTCGATGGCGCCGAGCACGTCCTGAAGGGTGCGTGCGCATGGGTGGCGTAGCGTTTTTGTTTGCCGGCCAGGGTGCCCAGCACCCCGCGATGGGCGTCGACTTGATCGAGACATCGCCGGCGGCTGCCGAGGTGTTCGCCATTGCCGATGAGGTGCGCCCGGGGACGAGCGAGCAGTGCCGGAGCGCCTCCAAGGAGGAGCTCTCGCAGACCGAGAACACGCAGCCTTGCGTGTTCGTGCACGACTTGGCTGTCGCCGTCGCCCTGCGCGAGCGCGGTGTGGTGCCTGCCGCCTGTGCGGGATTCTCGCTGGGCGAGGTCGCTGCACTCACCTTTGCGGGGGCATTCGATACGCGAGCGGGTTTTGAGCTCGTGTGTGAGCGCGCGGCATTGATGGCCACGGCGGCCGAGCGTCACCCCGGCGGCATGCGCGCCGTCATCAAACTTGATGCTGCGCAAGTCGAGAACCTGGCTGCGCAGGCCGGCGAGGACTGCTGGCCGGTCAACTACAACAGTCCCCAGCAGACGGTTGTGGCCGGAGCGCCCGATGCGCTGCAGACCCTCGACGTCCTAGTAAAAGAGGCTGGCGGCCGCGCCATGAAGGTCGCGGTGTCGGGTGCATTTCATAGCCCCTATATGGCCGAGGCAACCTGTGGCCTTGCCGCATATATTGAGGCCGGTCACGCGCCGTCCCCGTTGCTCATTCCTGTTTTGGCAAATATGACAGCGGCGTCCTATCCGGCGGACCCCCAGACGGCATCGGAGGTGCTGGCCAATCAGGTGAGCCATGCCGTACGCTGGGTCGATACACTGCATGCTCTGCAGGATCAAGGCATCGACACATTTATTGAGGTCGGCCCCGGCAAAACGCTGTCCGGCCTGGTCAAGCGTACGCTGAGCGACGTTCGTGTGTATTCGTGCGAGACGGCCGAGCAGGTCGCAGCTATTGCCGACGAGCTCGCATAGTCCACAGGGCTGTAACCCGAAAGGAATGACATGGGCAACTTGAACAATGGCGCGCTCGAGCGCAACGACTCACGTCGCGTGGCACTGGTCACGGGCGGCTCGCGGGGTATCGGCCGCGCCTGCGCTATCGGTCTGGCGGAGGATGGCTACGATATCGCCGTCGTCTATGCCGGCAGCGTCGATGCGGCGCGCGAGACGTGCGACGCCTGCGAGGCGGCTGGCGCCACGGCGCGCTCATATCAATGTGACGTGGCCGACCCCGCTGCCGTCAACGCGTGCGTGGAAGCGGTCCTCAACGACTTTGGCTCCATTTGGGCGCTCGTCAACAACGCCGGCATCACCCGCGATGGCCTGCTCATGCGCATGGGCGATGACGCCTTCGACCGCGTGCTCGACGTCAATCTCAAGGGAACATTCAACATGACGCGCGCGCTCACCAAGACCTTTATGCGCCAGCGTGGCGGTTGCGTCGTCAACATGAGCTCGGTCGTGGGCCTGATGGGCAATGCCGGGCAAGCCAACTACGCTGCCTCCAAGGCGGGCGTGATCGGCCTGACCAAGGCGGTGGCGCGCGAGCTTGCGCCCCGCGGCGTACGAGTGAACGCGGTTGCCCCCGGGTTTGTCGAGACGGATATGACGGCAAAGCTCTCGGAGAAGGTGCGTACGGTAACCGAGGAGCAGATTCCCCTTAAGCGTATGGCGCAGCCCGAAGAGGTGGCCGGTGTGGTGCGATTTTTAGTGAGCGATGCGGCTGCCTACATTACGGGCGAAGTCGTACGCGTCGACGGCGGAATGGCGATGTAGAAACCAGGGCCGAAGAACGGCTTGGATGAGGAGACCATGATGGAACAGAGAGTTGCAATCACCGGTATCGGTGCCGTGTCGCCGCTCGGCAACACCGCGCTTGCCACCTGGGCGGCCATGTGCGCCGGCACGTGCGGCATCGGCCCGATCACGCACTTCGATACCGATGCGTTTGCCGTCAAGGTGGCGGCCGAGGTCAAGGGCTTTGACGGCAACGAGTACTTTGGCAAGCGTGACGCCAAGCATCTCGACCCCTGCGTTCAGTTTGCGATGGCGGCTTCGGACGAAGCCATGCACGATGCGGGCTTTGATGTCGAAGGCGCCATCGATCGCGAGCGCCTGGGCGTCTACGTGGGCTCGGGCGTGGGCGGCATGACGACGCTCGTCGACAACGTCCATACGATTGCCGAACGTGGGCCCCGCCGCGCATCGCCCTATATGATCGCGATGATGATCCCCAACATGGCATCGGGCAATATCGCAATCCGCCACAAGGCAAAGGGCCCGACCCTGCCCGTGGTGACCGCGTGCGCAACCTCGGCCCATGCGGTGGGCGAGGCGTTCCGCGCCATCAAGCACGGCTATGCCGACGCGATCCTCGCGGGCGGCGCCGAGGCTGCAATTATCCCCGATGCCGTTGCGGGCTTTACGTCCTGCCGCGCATTGACCACCAACCCCGATCCCGCGACGGCCTGCCGTCCGTTCGATGCAGACCGCGACGGCTTTGTGATGGGCGAGGGCGCCTGCGTGCTCGTGCTCGAGAGCATGGAACATGCGCAGGCGCGCGGTGCGCACATTTATGCCGAGGTCGTGGGCTACGGCAACACCGATGATGCCTATCACATCACGAGCCCCGATCCCGAGGCTGCCGGCATTGCCCGCGCGATATCGCTGGCGGTGACCGAGGGCGACGTCAGGCCTTCCGAGGGCCTCTACATCAATGCCCACGGCACATCGACCAAGCTCAACGATTCGTCCGAGACGGCGGGCATTAAGCGTGCGCTCGGCGAGGACGCGGCGCGTGCCGCGCACGTCTCGTCGACTAAGTCGATGACCGGCCACATGATCGGTGCCACGGGCGCCATCGAGGTCATGGCCTGCGCCATGGCGCTCGAGCAGGGCGTGGTGCCGCCGACCATTAACTACCACACGCCCGATCCCGCCTGCGATCTTGACTACACGCCCAATCGCGCGGTTCGCGCTGACCTTACCTGGGCGCTTTCGACCAACCTGGGCTTTGGCGGACACAACGCCGCCATCGCGCTGCGTAGATATACGAGGAGCTAGAGCATGGATTCCAAAAGACTTGCCGAGATAGCCGATGTTATGGAGGACCGCGGCCTCACGCGCGTACGCGTTGAGGAGCCCGATGGCACCGCGGTCGAACTCGAGCGCGCGAGCGCCGCACAGCCGGTTGCCGTGCCCATGCCCATGCCGAGCGCTATGGCCGCTCCAGTTGCAGCTCCCACAGTCGCGCCTGCCGCACCGGAGCCCGCCGCGCAGACACCTGCCGCCGCACCGGAGCCCAAGGGCACCGAGGTGACCGCTCCCATGGTCGGCGTTTTCTATGCTGCCCCGGCGCCGGGCGACGAGCCGTTTGTGCACGTGGGCTCTAAGGTCAAGGCCGGCGAGACGCTCTGCATCATCGAGGCCATGAAGGTTCTCAACGAGGTAACGGCAGAGGCAGACGGCGAGGTGCTCGAGATCTGCGTGGCCGACGGCGACCTCGTGGAGTTTGGCAGCTGCCTCATGAGGATCGGATAGGTGATATCCATGAACAAAGAAGAGCTTAAGGAACTGTTGCCGCATCGCGAACCGATGCTTTTGCTCGACGAGGCCGAGCTGGTGGGCGACGAGGCCCACGGCAAGATCACGATTACGGGCGACGAGTACTTTTTGCAGGGGCATTTTCCGGGAAACCCGGTCGTCCCCGGTGTGATTCAGTGCGAGATGCTCGCCCAGAACTGCTGCGTGCTGCTGATGGGCGATGAGGAAGCGCGCGGCGCGACGCCGTTCTACACGAGTCTGGACAAGGTGCGCTTTAAGCGTCCGGTGCGCCCGGGCGATACGGTGGATCTGGTGTGCTCCATCACGCGTGCGCGCGGGCCGTTCCGTTTTGCGACGGGTACTGCAAGCGTCAACGGTGAGGTTTGCTGCAGCGCCGATATGTCCTTTGCACTCATGCACGAAAGTTAAGGAAGGCTTCATGTTCGACAAAGTGCTCATCGCCAACCGCGGCGAAGTCGCGGTCCGTGTTATCCGCGCGTGCCGCGATATGGGCATCAAAACCGTCGCCGTTTATTCCACGGCCGATGCGGACGCGCTGCACGTGCAGCTTGCCGACGAGGCGTATTGCATTGGCGGCCCGCGTCTTGCCGAGAGCTACCTCAACGACGATGCTGTGCTCACCTGTGCCGTAAAGTCGGGAGCTAAGGCAATTCATCCCGGCTATGGCTTTTTCTCCGAGAAGGCGAGCTTCGTGCGCGACTGCGACAAGTATGGCCTGGCGTTTGTCGGTCCTTCGGCCGAGGTCATCGACAGTATGGGCGACAAGGACGCCGCACGTCGAACGGCTGCCGCGGCGGGCGTGCCCATCGTGCCGGGCTGCGATTTGCTCAAAAGTCCCGAGGAGGCAACGGCCGAGGCTGAGCGCATTGGCTGCCCCGTGCTTATTAAGGCGCGTGCGGGCGGCGGCGGTCGCGGTATTCGTAAGGTCGAGCGCGCGGAAGATGCGGCAAAGGCCTTTATTGAAGCACGCGCCGAGGGCGAGGCCGTTTTTGGCGACGGCGAGTGCTACATGGAGAAGTTCGTCGCGCCGGCGCATCACGTTGAGGTACAGATTATGGCCGATAAGCAGGGCCATGTGTTTTCGCTCGGCGAGCGCGAGTGCTCGGTGCAGCGGCGCAACCAAAAGCTAATCGAAGAGAGCCCCGCGCCGTGCCTCGACGGACACGACGACGTTCGTGCTCGCATGCACAAGGCAGCGCGTGACCTGGCTCGTGCCGTCGGCTACGAAGGAGCCGGTACCATCGAGTTCCTGTATTCGGACGACGGCAATTTCTACTTTATGGAAATGAACACGCGCTTGCAGGTGGAGCATCCGGTTACGGAGTTTGTGACCGATACCGACTTGGTCAAGTGGCAGCTGCGCGTGGCAGCCGGCCAGCCTCTGCCCTTTGAGCAGGAGGACATGCCGGTCCGCAACCACGCCATGGAGTGCCGCATCAATGCCGAAACGCCGGACTTTCTGCCGTCATGCGGAACGGTCACCGCGTTGCGTGTGCCGGGTGGTCCGCGCGTGCGCTGGGATTCCGCCATGTTTACCGGTGCTAAAGTTCCGCCGTACTACGACTCCATGCTTGGCAAGCTCATCGTGTGTGCGCCCACGCGTGACGGCGCCATTCGCAAGATGCGCTCGGCCCTGGGCGAGCTCGTGATTGAGGGCGTGAGCGAAAACAGCGAGCTTCAGCTCGACGTGCTGGCAAACGACGAGTTCTTGTCGGGCATGTATCACACCGATCTGATGGGGCATCTCTATGCTGATGAATAGAAAAGCGAAGACGGTTAACGTCCTCGAGGGACCGATGACCGAGTCGTGCGCCGAGTTTCCCGCGCGCCACGTGTTTATCAAGTGCCCGGAGTGCCGCCGCGTGATCGATGAGGCGCGCCTGCACGACAACCTCGAGGTCTGCCCTCGTTGCGGCAAACACTTTCGCGTGAGCGGGCGCGACCGCATGCGCATGACGATTGACGAGGGCACGTTTGAGGAATGGGATGCCAGTCTGGCGCCGGAGGACTTCCTTTCGTTTCCCGGCTATGCCGACAAGCTCAAGAGCGTGAGCGAACGTTCGGGCGAGCGCGATGCCGTTGTGTGCGGCAAGGGCAAAATCTGCGGTTGCGATACGGCGCTCTTCTTTATGGACGCCAACTTTATGATGGGCTCGATGGGTTCCGTGGTGGGCGAGAAGATCTGCCGCACATTTGAGCGTGCGACCGAGCTGGGACTGCCGGTCGTTGGCTTTACCGTATCGGGTGGCGCCCGCATGCAGGAGGGCGTGACCTCGCTCATGCAGATGGCCAAAATCTCTGCGGCGGTTAGGCGCCATAGCGAGGCGGGCGGCCTGTATATCACGGTGCTCACTGACCCCACGACCGGAGGCGTAACCGCGAGCTTTGCCATGGAGGGCGATATTATCCTGGCCGAGCCCGATGCCCTGACGGCATTTGCCGGCCCGCGCGTGATCGAGCAGAACATGCACAAGCGCCTGCCCAAGGGATTCCAGCGCTCCGAGTTTTTGCTGGAGCACGGCTTTTGCGATGCCGTTGTTCCGCGTGGCGAGATTGCGCTCACGGTAGGCGAGCTGCTGGCGCTGCACGAAGGGCACGCGCCCGGCCTGGGGGCACCGCATGAGATCGTGCATACGGGTCGCCGCGGCAAAAAGCTGGGACACTTGTTCAAGCGCTCGGCCGCACCAAAAACCGCGCTCGAGATTGTCAAGCAGACCCGCTCGGCAGATCGCGCCACGGCAGGCGAGATGATCTCGCTGGGCCTGGATGGATTTGTGGAGTTGCACGGCGACCGCTACTTTGGCGACGACGCTGCTGTGGTGGCTGGCATTGGCTGGAAAGACGGACGCCCCGTAACGGTCATCGCCATCGAGCGCGGCACCACGACCAAAGAGCGCATGCGTCGCAACTTTGGTATGGCACATCCCGAGGGCTACCGCAAAGCGCGTCGCCTGATGCGCCAGGCCGAAAAATTTGGTCGACCGGTTCTGTGCCTGGTCGATACCTCGGGCGCGTTTTGCGGCATCGGTGCCGAGGAACGCGGCCAGGGTGAGGCGATTGCCCAGAACCTCATGGAGATGAGCGGCCTTAAGACGCCGATTGTCTCGGTGGTGACAGGTGAGGGCGGCTCTGGTGGCGCGCTGGCGCTGTCCGTGGCCGACCGCATCCTGATGCTCTCGAGCTCGGCCTATTCGGTCGTGAGCCCCGAGGCCTGTGCGTCGATCCTGTGGAAGGATACCGAGCGCGCGAATGAGGCCGCCGAGGCGCTTAAGCTCACGGCCCCCGATCTGCTGGCGCTCGGCATCATCGACGGCATTGTTGACGATAAGGGCCTGTCGCATGAGGAGATCGCCGGTGCCGTCATGTCCTCGGCATTTGATGCCTTCGATGCGCTTGGGCAGCTCGACGACGCGACCCTCACAAACCTCCGCTACGAAAAGTACCGCGCAATCGGTCGGTACCACACGATGTGACAAAGGGACAGCCCGCATGTCATATTGGGAAAGGCGTTCCATGCTACAAGTTTCTAACACCTCGTTTACAACGTCGGTTTCATCAAACGCCATGGCCGTGGTCGATTATCTGTCCAAAAGCATGATGTCGGCGCTGCCGTTTATTGTCTGCGCGGCGTTGTTCCGCACCGTCGCCGTCATTATGGGCGAAGGCATGCTGGGCCTGTGGTCTGCCGATTCCGAAATCTATCGCCTGTTCTACAGTTGGCTCTATAACGCCGGCTACTACTTTTTGCCCATCTATCTTGGTTGGGCGGCCGCCCGCCAGCTCGGTTGCTCGGAGCAGCTGGGTATGATGCTGGGCGGCGTATTGATTGCGCCCGATCTGCTCAAGCTCGTCGATGCCGCATCGACGACGGGGGCATCGATGACTTCCGTGTATGGTCTGCTTCCCGCGGCGGTCAACGATTACACGACGACTGTTATTCCAGTTCTCCTTTCGGTGCCTGTGCTATGGCGAGTGGAGTGTTTCTTTAAGCGCGTTATCCCTAGGGCCGTGGCGTTTTCGTTTGTTCCGTTTGCGACCATGCTTGTCATGGTTCCGGTTTCGCTGTGTATTACGGCACCGGCGGGCAGCTATCTGGGCATGCTGTTGGGCCAGCTTATGTTTATGCTTGGCAATTCCGGTGGCATCGTGTCGCTGCTCACGCTCATGGGGCTTGCCGCGGGCTGGGAGTTCCTAAAGATAGCGGGCGTCAGCAACGTCGTTCTATCGCTTGCGTACGCGCAGTTTATGAGTGTGGGAACGGATTCGTGCATCCTGATTGCCGCGACGATGGCGACGTTCGCCGTTTGGGGCATGCCTTTTGGCGCGTCGCTCCGCGTTGCGGATAAGGACGAGAAGGCGCTCATGCTGGGCTACTCAATCTCGGGTGTTCTTGGCGGCGTAAGCGAGCCGGCGCTGTACGGTTGCGGCTTTAAATATGGCAGGTGCCTGACGTGCATGGCCATTGGCGGCGCCGTCGGAGGCCTTGTTGCAGCCGTGGGCCACGTTACGGCCTATACCATCGGCATGACGAATGTCCTCATGGTCATTGGCTTTGCCACGGGCGGCATCTCGAACCTGCTGTGGTGCTGCGCTGCCGGCGGTGTGGCATTTGCGGTGTCTGCGGCGCTGAGCTACTGCTTTGGCGTGGTGCCGGCGAAGGGGCAGACGACGGGGGACGGAGCCGATTCACCCGAAACCTCGAAGAGCGTGGCCGAAGCAAGCGCGTAAACCTGTGCGACACAAGGACGATTCCTTTGCCATATTCCAAGGCCGTGGCCCGTGTGGGTTGCGGCCTTTTTTGTATCTGGGGGACAAAGTGGCTACACTACAATCCGTTTGAGCAATAGATATATAGGTAGTACCGTGGGGGCGGATGCAGATGGTCGAGTGGATTGTTAAGCGCGCGCAGGGCGACCGTGCGCGCGTGGGCACGTTGACGGGCGTGGTGTGTATTCTCGCCAATGTGGCACTATGTGCTGCGAAGGGCGCAATTGGTGTGGTTTCGGGATCGGTTTCGATTGTGGCGGATGCCATGAACAACCTGTCCGATGCAAGTTCGAACATTGTGAGCGTGCTGGGCTTTAAGCTGGCGAGCAAGCCGGCCGACCCCGAGCATCCTTACGGCCACGGTCGCTATGAGTATCTCTCGGGATTGGTCGTGGCGGCGCTCGTGCTGCTTATTGGCGTTGAGCTGGTGAAGTCGTCGGTTGAGCGCATCATCCACCCCGAGCCTGTCGAGTTCTCGCTTGCCCTGGTGGCAGTCCTGGCGCTTTCGATGGTCGTAAAGCTGTGGATGGCGGCGCTCAACCAAAAGCTCGGTGACCGCATTGAGTCCGAGACGCTGCATGCGACCGCGCAGGATTCCAAGAACGATGTCCTTGCCACGGGCGCCGTGCTGGCGTGCGCAATTGTTTCGCAGGTGACGCACATCAATCTTGACGCATGGGTCGGCCTTGCCATTGGCGCCTATATTGGCTGGAGCGGCTTTGAACTTATTCAAGATACGGTGAGCCCGCTTTTGGGTCAGTCGCCCGATCCTAAGCTGGTCAAGCACATTCGAGACAAGATCATGAGCTATCCCGGCGTTTTGGGCGTTCACGATTTGATGGTTCACGACTACGGCCCGGGCAGAAAGTTTGCAAGTGCGCATGCCGAGATGGCGGCCGAGGCCAGCCCGCTGGAAAGTCACGACACACTCGACAATATTGAGCAGGCGTTTAGGAACGAAGACGGCATGATTGTCACGCTTCATTACGACCCAATCGTGACCGACGACCCTAAGGTGGCGAGCATGCGTTTACGCATTAACGCCATGGCCCAGGAGATCGATAACCGCCTCTCGATTCATGACCTGCGCTGTGTGCCGGGCCCCACGCACACCAACGTGATTTTTGACTGCGTGCGTCCCTCAGATCTGCAGATGAGTGCCGAAGACTTAAAGCACGCGCTGGCACAACGGGTCGAATCGGAATATCCCAAGTCGATTGCCAAGATTACGATCGACGAAGACTACGTAGGGCATACCCACGAGTAAGGCTGTGCCGGCAAAGCAGGTTATGCAGAAGGGGAGAGCATGAAGAAACTGTATCTACTCCGCCACGGGCAGACGGAGTTCAACGTCAAAAAGCTGGTCCAGGGCCGCTGCGATTCGCCGCTGACCGATCTGGGCCGTCAGCAAGCCGGGATGGCAGCCGCATGGCTTAAGGGCCACGGCGTCGTCCCCGACAAAGTGGTCTCTTCGCCCTTAGGCCGAGCCATGGACACAGCTCAGCTCGTCGCATGCGAGCTCCTCGGCCCGGACGCAGCAGCCGAGCCCTGCGAAGGCATTATCGAGCGCTGCTACGGCTCCTTCGAAGAAGGCCCGCACGGCGCGCTGCCCACCGACGTCTGGGATCCGGGCGAGGACCTGGTCCCCTTCGGAGGAGAAGGAAGCCAGGCGCTGCAAGAACGTATGGTGGATGCGCTTACCAATATCATGGGCTCCGAGGGCATCGAAACCCTTCTAGCAGTAAGCCACGGCAGCGCCAGCCGCCAATTTATCAAGGCCGCAGCCCCAGAGGGCTTCGAGCTCCCAACAAAACTCCCCAACTGCGCCATCATGATCTTCAATTTTGATGAGGAAGATTTGCAAGGAAAGAGCGACAGGCCCCAATGCAAGTTCACTCTCCAGCAAATAGTGGACCCCCAACAAAGTCATTAGCCTGAGCGAGCAGAGTTAAGCAGACATCAACGTGTCGTCTCCCGAGCTTGGCAGAGGGGCGGCGAAATATATTAAGTTTGTCGCGAGTTCCGCACGCAAAGGAAAGCACTTAATGTGCTTTCCGTCTTGCGCAGGACTGTAGAGCAGCAAACTTAATATATTTCGCCGCCCCTCTGCCAAGCCCAGGCGACTCCACGCACTTTACCTGCGTAAACAATGTGAGTGAAATATGAATCTCGATGGATACGCCCGCAGCCGTGTATACTAAACAGCTGTGTGTAACCAGGGGAGTATTCTGGCTGGACAAAATGCCTGCTTAATAGGGTTGTCAGGTAGTCCGGGCGAAATACAAGGCTGGGGAGCACGTCGTGTAAGTAGTGGTCCTCTAGGGGCGTACGCTCGGTGGTGTACGCATTGTCCCAAGACCACGCGAGAGTTGGGATCATATCTTGATCAGCATGATTCTCGGCCGCAAGATTGGCATGACCCAGGTTTGGGACGAGGACGACAACGTCGTTCCCGTCACGGTCATCCAGGCTGGCCCCTGCGCTGTCTCGCAGGTTAAAACTCAGGCAACCGACGGCTATGATGCCGTCCAGATCGGTTTCGGCGACATCAAGGCCAAGAACGTGAACAAGCCCATGGCTGGTCACTTCGCCAAGGCTGGCGTCGAGCCTGTCCGCTTCCTTCGTGAGGTCCGCGTCGAGAACGGCGAGGAGCACAAGGTCGGCGAGGTCGTCACCGTCGCTGATTTCGCTGATGTCGAGAAGGTCGACGTCATCGGTACCTCCAAGGGTAAGGGCTTCCAGGGTCGCATCAAGCGCTGGGGTCAGCGCCGCGGTCCTATGACGCATGGTTCTCACTTCCAGCGTCACCCCGGTTCTATCGGTCAGTGCGCCTATCCTGCGCGCGTCCTCAAGGGCGTCAAGATGGCCGGTCACATGGGTAACGAGCGCGTTACCGTCAAGAACCTTTCCGTTGTCCGCATCGATGCCGAGCAGAACCTCATCTTGGTCAAGGGCGCTGTCCCGGGTGCCAAGAATGGTCTCGTCGCCATCCGTATGGCCTAAGGGCCCAGCCCATTTAGCCCAGCGTCATACCAAGGAGAACACTTAAATGGCAAAGTTTGAAGTAAAGAACAGCGAGGGCAAGAAGGTCGCCGAGGCCGAGCTCGCCGCTGAGGTGTACGGCATCGAGCCGAACATCCACGTTATGCACCACATCGTCAAGTGCCAGATGGCCTCTTGGCGTCAGGGCACCCAGTCCGCTAAGGGCCGCTCTGAGGTTTCCGGTGGCGGCAAGAAGCCTTGGCGTCAGAAGGGCACCGGCCGTGCCCGCCAGGGTTCCATCCGTGCTGCCCAGTGGCGTCACGGTGGCGTCGTCTTCGCCCCCAAGCCCCGTTCCTACGCTAAGCGTATGAACAACAAGGAGGTCAAGCTGGCTATGCGCTCCGCGCTGTCCGCCAAGCTGGCCGATGGCGAGCTCGTGCTCGTCGACGACTACGGCTTCGAGAAGCCTTCCACCAAGGCTGCCGTCGCCATGCTCAAGGCTCTCGGTCTTGAGGGCAAGCGTCTGACCATCATCGTTCGCGATGAGGACGTCAACGCCTACCTGTCGTTCCGCAACATTCCCAAGACGTTCATCATCACCGCTGACGAGGCCAACACCTACGATCTCGTCAACAACAACGCTGTGCTGATGCCCGCCGACATCGCCGCTCACTTCGGGGAGGTGCTTGCATAAATGACCGCCCACGAGATCATCATCCGTCCGATCGTGTCCGAGCGTTCCTTCTCCGGCATGGAGCAGAACAAGTACACGTTCGAGGTCGCCAAGGATGCTAACAAGTATCAGATCAAGGACGCTGTCGAGGAGATCTTCGGCGTCAAGGTCGTTCGCGTGAACACCCTGACGGTCAAGCCCAAGACCAAGCGCGTGCGCTATGTCGCCGGCAAGACCCGTTCTTGGAAGAAGGCCATCGTCACGCTGGCCGAGGGCGACACCATCGAGGTCTTTGGCAACCAGGCCTAAGACTCGCTGCTGTTGAGTGAGCTCATGCCTCCCAAATAGGGGAGGCGAGAGCTCAAGGTTTTGGGCGTATAAAATGGACACGCCCGGAGCCGTGTATACGTCCGGTGTCATCGCACCCGAGGCAGAACCTCGAATCCCTGTCTGCGGTGGCTAACGGATTCCTATTGAAAGGGATTGTAATGGCTGTAAAGCACCTTAAGCCGACCTCCGCTGGTAGGCGTTGGCAGACGATCTCCGACTTCTCCGAGATCACCTGCACCAAGCCCGAGAAGTCTCTTCTCGAGCCCCTGCCCAAGAAGGCCGGTCGTAACAACAACGGCCGCATCACCACCCGCCACCAGGGCGGCGGCGTGAAGCGTCGTTACCGCGTGATCGACTTCAAGCGCAACAAGGACGGCGTGCCCGCCAAGGTTGCCACGATCGAGTACGATCCGAACCGTTCCGCTCGCATCGCTCTGCTGCACTACGCTGACGGTGAGAAGCGCTACATCCTGGCCCCCAAGGGCCTCGAGGTCGGTCAGACCGTCATGTCCGGTTCTGACGCCGACATCAAGCCGGGCAACGCTCTGCCCCTCGCCGACATCCCCGTCGGTACGCTCATCCACGCCGTCGAGTTCCAGCCGGGCAAGGGCGCTGCTATCGCCCGTTCCGCCGGTAACTCCTGCCAGCTGATGGGTAAGGAGGGCAAGTACGCTATCGTCCGTATGCCTTCCTCCGAGATGCGCCGCATCCTCGTTACCTGCCGCGCTACCGTCGGTGAGGTCGGCAACGCCGATCACTCCAACATCGTCATCGGCAAGGCCGGCCGTAAGCGTCACATGAACGTGCGCCCGACCGTCCGCGGTACCGTCATGAACCCTGTCGACCACCCGCACGGCGGTGGCGAGGGCAAGAACCACACCTCTGGTCGTCCCTCCGTTACCCCCTGGGGTAAGCCGACGAAGGGCCTTCGTACGCGCAAGAAGAAGAAGGTCTCGAACCAGCACATCATTCGTCGCCGTAAGAAGTAATTTCGGATACCGAGTTTTAGGAGAAAGCACTTATGAGCAGAAGTCTCAAAAAGGGCCCGTTCGTGGAGACTCGCCTTCTCTCGCGTATCACCGCGATGAACGAGGCTGGCAAGAAGGACGTCGTGAAGACCTGGTCCCGCGCGTCCACGATCTTCCCCGAGATGGTTGGTCACACCATCGCCGTCCACGACGGCCGCAAGCATGTGCCCGTGTATGTTACCGAGTCCATGGTTGGTCACAAGCTCGGCGAGTTCGCGCCGACTCGTACGTTCCGTGGCCACAAGGCCAAATAGGGGGTTAACCGTAAATGGCAACTAAGTCTATTGAAACTGAGGCCACCGAGGTTCGCGCCGTCGCTAAGTACGTGCGTGTTTCCCCCAGCAAGGCCCGCCTGGTGGTCGATCTGATCCGCCGCAAGCCTGTCGCTCAGGCCTTCGACATCCTCCACTTCTGCGACCGCGCCGTCGCCGTGGATGTCGAGAAGGTTCTCCGTTCCGCCGTTGCGAACGCCGAGAACAACAACGGTCTGCGTGCCGACAACCTGGTTGTCGCCGCTGCCTATGTTGACGAGGGTCCGACGCTTAAGCGCATCCGTCCCCGCGCCAAGGGTTCCGCTTCTCGCATTCTGAAGCGTACTTCCCACATCACCGTCGTCGTTGCTCCTCGAAAGGAGGCGTAAAGCTGTATGGGTCAGAAAGTCTACCCCACCGGCTTCCGTCTTGGCATCACCGAGAACTGGCGCTCCCGCTGGTTCGCAGAGAAGGATTACGCTAAGACCCTCGGTAACGATCTCGAGATTCGTAAGTACCTCGAGAAGCGTCTTTCCCGCGCAGCTGTCTCCCGCGTCGAGATCGAGCGCGCTGGCGACAAGGTGAAGGTCATCATCCTCACTGCTCGCCCCGGCGTTGTCATCGGTAAGAAGGGTGCCGAGATCGATACCCTCCGTACCGAGCTCGAGAAGGTCGCTGGCGTCTCCAAGGGCCAGCTCTCCGTCGACGTTGTCGAGATCAAGCGCCCCGAGCTCGACGCCAACCTCGTTGCTCAGTCTATCGCCGAGCAGCTCGAGGGCCGCGTTGCCTTCCGTCGCGCTATGCGCAAGGCTGTCCAGTCCGCCCGCAAGGCCGGCGCTAAGGGCATCCGTATCCAGTGCTCCGGTCGTCTCGGCGGTGCCGAGATGGGCCGTCGTGAGTGGTACCGCGAGGGTCGCGTGCCTCTGCACACCCTCCGTGCCAAGATCGACTACGGCACGGCTGTCGCCAGCACCACCATGGGCGCTTGCGGCGTGAAGGTCTGGATTTACCTGGGCGAGAAGCTCCCGGGCCAGCCTGTTCCCAACCCTGCACTCGAGGGCTCTTCCCGTCCTCGTCGTCGTAACTCCGAGAGGAGGGGTCAGTAGTGCTTGCCCCTAAGCGTATTCTTCACCGCAAGGTGCAGCGTGGCTCCATGAAGGGCCAGGCCAAGGGTAATACCGAGCTGCATTTCGGCGAGTTTGGTATCCAGGCTCTCGAGGCCCATTGGATCACCAACCGTCAGATCGAGGCCGCTCGTATTGCCATGACCCGCTACATGAAGCGTGGCGGTCGTGTCTACATCACGATCTTCCCCGATAAGCCCATCACCAAGAAGCCTGCCGAGACTCGCATGGGTTCTGGTAAGGGTAACCCCGAGGAGTGGGTGGCCGTCGTCAAGCCCGGCCGCATCATGTTCGAGGTCAAGGGTGTTCCCGAGGAGGTCGCTCGCGAGGCTCTGCGTCTTGCGCAGCACAAGCTCCCCATCAAGACCAAGATTGTTGCTGCTAAGAACGCTGAGCAGCGCATCGAGAAGGAGATGGCTGAGGAGGCCGCTCTCGAGGCCAAGTGGGCTGCTGAGGACGCCGCCGCCGCCAAGGAGGAGAACTAATGAAGCCCGCAGAGATTCGTGAGCTCTCGGACGCTCAGCTCGTTGAGAAGCTGAAGGAAATGCGCGCCGAGCTCTTTAACCTTCGTTTCCAGATGGCCACCAGCCAGCTGGACAACACCGCTCGCGTCAACACCGTGAAGAAGGACATCGCTCGCGTCCTCACGGAGCAGCGCGCCCGCGAGATCGCAGCGGAGAAGTCCGCTGTCGCCGAGTAGGACCTAAGGAGAGAACATGACTGATTCGCGTAACTCGCGTAAGGTCCGTACGGGTGTCGTTACCTCCGTCTCCGGTGCCAAGACCATTGTTGTCACCATCACCGAGCGCAAGCGTCACCCCAAGTACGGCAAGATGATGACCAGCTCCAAGAAGCTGCACGCTCACGACGAGGAGTGCACGGCTGGCGTGGGCGATACCGTCCGCGTTATGGAGACCCGTCCTATGTCCAAGATGAAGCGTTGGCGCCTCATCGAGGTCGTCGAGCGCGCTAAATAAGCAGTCGCTCTTACGACTTGTACGTTTCCGAAGATGTGCGTATGCCTGGCTTGCATACCACGGGCCGTATAAAGGCTGCGCACCTCTCTTCGGTTCTTAGTTCGGAGGAACATCTACCATGATTCAGATGCAAACCATGCTGAACGTCGCCGACAACTCCGGCGCTCGCAAGATTCGCTGCATCAAGGTGCTTGGCGGTTCCAAGCGTCGTTATGCAGGCATCGGCGATGTGTTCATCGGTGCTGTCCAGGAGGCTACCCCTGGCGCCAACGTCAAGAAGAAGGACGTTGTCCGTTGCGTCGTCGTTCGCACCGTTAAGGAGATCCGCCGCAAGGATGGCTCCTACATTCGCTTTGATGAGAACGCCTGCGTTGTCATCAACAACGATGGTTCGCCCGTCGGCACCCGTATCTTCGGGCCCGTCGCTCGCGAGCTTCGTGACAAGAAGTACATGAAGATCGTCTCGCTCGCTCCCGAGACCCTGTAGTTAGGGGAGATATATGTATATCAAGAAGGGCGATAAGGTCCAGGTTCTCTCTGGTAAGGATCGCGGCAAGCAGGGCGTTATCCTGCGTGCTCTCCCCGCAGAGAACAAGGTCGTTGTCGAGGGCGTTTCGGTCGTCAAGAAGGCCGTCAAGCCCAACGCTGCCAACCAGCAGGGCGGCATCGTTTCGCAGGAGGCTCCCATCGATGCCTCCAACGTCAATCTCGTTTGCCCCGAGTGCGGTAAGGTTACCCGCGTCGGTCACGAGAAGGACGGCAAGAACAAGCTGCGCGTCTGCAAGAAGTGCGGCCACAAGTTCTAAGCTGCCCGCAACATCAAGTTGCTAGCAATGGCCCGGATGCCACGGCACCCGGGCCTTTTTCTATCCCCACTCATTTGGTATCCCTACTCATTGGGGACAGACTTAAATGAGTACCCTAACTGGGTAAGCATACACTCATTGGGGACAGACTTACATGACTGGTCGTTTGGGACGTTCTTAAACGACTAGCCTATGAGGACAGTCTTTAGATTAATATATCTGGCCATCTGGGATGGGCTTCAACGAAAGCGGTACTTAGGGACAGTCCTCAGGTGCCGGCAATTTGGGACGGTCCTTTGATGTCTGATGCCCCCAGAGGGGTGAAGTAATACAGCCTTCTCTGTCTTTTAGGGCTTTGTTTTTTCGCCCCTTTATGTTTCGCAAGGACTTTCGCACGCGCATTTATGCGCATATTATTGCGCGATAATGCGTGTAACGGCGCAAACATGCGCAAACTATGGCTAAATAGTGACTGAAAAGCAAATAGACACGCAAATACGAGCAAATACGCGCGCAATTGTGCGAATATAGGGCTGTTAGAAATGAAGAACCTTCGATGACTCAGGAGGCACATGATGGCAGATTCCAAACAGGCTCCGCTCGATGCCGAGGCAGCCGCAAAGGCGGCGTTTGCCTCGGTCCAGGATCAGCCGTTCCCCGATGATATCTTTACGGCCCCCGAGCTCCGCTGGGCCGTGATCGGGTGCGGCGTTATCGCCAACCAGATGGCCCAGTCCCTCGCTCTGGCCGGCCGCAAACTCGCGGGTGTCGCCAACCGTACGCTGTCCAAGGCCCAGTCTTTTGCCGAGCAGTATGGCGTCGAGAAGGTGTACGAGACGGTTGAGGACCTCTACGCCGATCCGGACATCGACGCCGTCTATATCACCACGCCGCACAACACGCATATCACCTATCTGCGTGCCGCGTTGGCCGCCGGCAAGCATGTGCTCTGCGAGAAGGCCATTACCCTTAACTCTGCCGAGCTCGACGAGGCCCGTGCCATCGCCGACGAGCACAACGTGGTCCTTATGGACGCCACCACGGTGCTTCACATGCCGCTGTATCAGGAGCTGCGCCGTCGCATGGATGCTGGCGAGTTTGGCCACATGAATCTCGCTCAGCTCAACTTTGGCAGCTACAAGGAGTACGGCGATCTGACCAATCGTTTCTACAACCGTAGCCTTGCCGGCGGCGCCATGCTCGACATTGGCGTGTATGCGCTCTCCGTCATGCGCCTGTTTATGGCCAGCCAACCCGCCGAGGTCGTCTCGCTGGGCAATACCTGCGAGACTGGCGTTGACGTTGCGGGTGGCATTGTCTGCCGTAATGCTGAGCAGCAGCTGGGCGTCGTGAGCCTTACGCTCCACTCCAAACAGCCCAAGCGCTCGGTCATCAGTTTCGATAAGTGCTATATCGAGGTCAACGAGTATCCGCGCGCCGACCATGCGACCATCGTGTGGACTGCGGACGGTCACCGTGAGGAGGTCCACGCTGGCACCGAAGCCTACGCACTGTGCTACGAGATGGCCGACCTGGAGAAGGCCGTTGCTGGCGATGATTCGAAGCGCGAGCTTCTAGGCTATGCTTCTGATGTTATGGATCTGATGACCAAGCTCCGCGCCGATTGGGGAGTCGTGTACCCCGAGGAGGAGTAAGCGATGCTTGCGGAAGATAGGCTCAACGCGATCGTGTCGATGGTGCAGCAGGCCGGCTCGGTTACCGTGCCGGAGCTTGCTGAGGCCCTGGGCGTGACGGCGTCTACCATTCGGCGCGACCTGCAGACGCTCGACCGCGCACACCGTATCGCCAAGGTACACGGAGGCGCGACGAGTCTGGAGCGCGCGCATGTGACGCGCGACCTGACGATCGGCGAGCGCAGTGATCTCCATAACGATGACAAGGAGCGCATCTGCGCCCGTGCTGCGGCCCTGGTGGAGCCCGATAGCTTTGTGTATATCGATTCGGGCTCCACGACCCTCAAGCTCATCGAGCATCTTCCGCGCCTTGAGGGCGTCACCTATGTGACTGATTCCGTGCTTCACGCTCAGCATCTCGCCCTGCGCGGGATGCGCACCGTTGTGCTGGGCGGCGAGCTCAAGCCCGAGACCGAGGCGCTCGTCGGCCCCGATGCCTTGGCAACTCTGGACCGCTATAACTTCAACTGCGGCTTTTGGGGTTCCAATGGCATCGCCGCCGAGCAAGGTCTCACCACACCGGATATCGAGGAAGCGCAGGTCAAGCGTGTCTCGATGCGCCATACCGCCAAACGCTTCGTAATCTCGGACGCCAGCAAATTTGGCATGGTGGCGCCCGTCAAGTTTGCGGACTTCCGCGACGCAACGATTATTACCGCGGGTGAGGTGCCAGCCAAGTACCAGTCGATGGACAACGTCATCACGGTCTAGCGATGGGACAAGGCCAAAACCACCACAAAGGTGCCTGTGAACTGCGCCCCGAAACTTGGACTGAATAAATAGCGACTACGCCGCAAGGGCCCGGTTCCGGAACTCCTCCGGCGTCAGGCCCTTCAATCTTACCTGCCTGCGCCGCGTGTTCCAATGGGCTATGTACTCCTCCAGGTCGCGCTTGAAGTCCTCGAAGCTGCCCCACTCCCTGCCGCGGTAGAACTCGTCCTTCACGTGGCCGAAGAGCTGCTCGGTGGCGGCGTTGTCGATGCAGTTCCCCTTGCGCGACATGCTCTGGGTGATGCCCGCCCCCTCCAGCCTGGAGGTGTAGGACTCGTGCTGGTACTGCCAGCCCATGTCCGAGTGCATGGTCGGCGCCGCCCCGCCGGGCAGGGCCTCGAGGAGCCGGTCGAGCATCCTGTGCTGCTGGGCGAGGTCCGGCGAGGTCGATATGTCGCTCGCCACGATCTCCTTCGTGCAGAAGTCGAGCACCGGGGCCCAGTAGGCCTTGGCGCCGGCGACCTTGAACTCGGTGACGTCGGTGCCGAGCTTCTGCCACGGCCCCTCGGCGCCGAAGTCCCTCGCGATGACGTTCTCGAACGTGCTCCCCACGAGCCCCCTGTAGGAGCTGTACCGGCGGCGGGAGCCCCGGCGGCGTATCCCGCACCGGATGCCCATCTCGCGCATCATCTTGAGCACGGTCTTGTCGGCCACGACCGCGCCCAGCTCGGCACGCAGGCACATGGCTATCTGCCGGTGCCCGCAGCCGTTGGCGGTGCGCGAGAATATCTCGGCCGCGGCGTCGCGCAGTTCGGGCCTGGTCGGCCTCCGCGGGTGCGCCAGCGCGTAGTAGTAGGTCGACCTCCTGAGCCCCGAGCACTCCAGCAGGTGGCGCAGGGAGTGCCCCTCCGCCCTCAGCGCCCTCACCGCCTCGGCCGCCGCCCTGGTCAGAGCCCGTCCCGCTCGACCAGGGCGCGCAATTTTTTTAGGTAGGCGACCTCGGCCTCGAGCCTGCGGCAGCGCTCCTCGAGCTCCTGCTCGCGGGTGCGGGCCCGGGGCTTCGACCTCGACCCCCTCGGCCTGCCCTTCGGTCCGGGCCGCAGCGCCTCGGCGCCGCCCTCGCGGTAGAGCCTGCACCAGCGCTCCAGTGGGGACTTCGACCTGATCCCGAACTCGGCCATGGCGTCGGTCTTCGCCATCCCGCCGTCGACCACGGCCGACGCCGCGGCGACCCTCTGCTCGAATGTGTACCTGGATTGTTTCCCGCCCATGGACAGCAGCGCCTCGCTTCCGAACGCCCGATATACCCACTGCCATTCTCTCACGGTCTCGCGGGGGACGGACAGAGCCTCGGCCGCCGGCTTGCAGCCGACGTCGGCGTCGAAGAGCTCGACGGCCCGCCTCCTGGACTCCAGGTCGTGCTTCACCCTGAGGTCTATACTCATGGAAAACCTCCCATTTCCCGATGTCCAAGAAATGGGAGGCAGTTCACTGTCCCCATTGTGGTGGTTAGTAACGAAAACCGAATAGTTTTCTCAATAGAAAAGCGGCAACGTCCATTACGGGCGTTGCCGCTTTCGTTGTCTACCGGTTTAGTCTAAATCTGTAACATCTGGGACCGATTTTGCCGAGTCATTGTTACAGATTGAGATTTTCCCTTAAGGGGGATTCGAATGTCTCGATCTGTAACAGATAGACCGGAAAATGGGCTCTAACTGTTACAGATCGAGACGTTTTGGGACCGCGGCTGGGCCATTGCGGCAAAACCACCACAAAGGTGCCTGTCCCCATTGTGGTGGTTTAGGGCTCCCAGGGGCAGGGGGCTTCGATGTGGATGTGCTCGCCGGTTACGGGATGCGTAAAGGACACGCTGTGGGCATGGAGCATCAGGCCGCAGGGACGCGGCGTGCCGTAGAGCTCGTCGCCAACCAGGGGATGACGCTCGCTTGCCAGGTGCACGCGGATTTGGTGCTTGCGGCCGGTGAGCAGCTCGACATCGATATACGAGCGCGTGGGCAGGCCACGACGGCTCTTAAGACGCTTGAGCACCTTCACGCGCGTTTGAGACGGCTTGCCGCTGGCGCCGACGCGCATCTTGCGGCTGTCGTGGCGGTCGCGGGCGATGGGCTTGTCGATGAGCTTTTCGTTCCAGTCGATCTTGCCCTCGGCGAGCGCCAGGTAGTGCTTTCCGAATGCGTGGTCGATGACCATCTGGTCAAAGGCGGGCTGCGTCTGCTTGTCGAGCGAAAACAGCACTACGCCGGTGGTGTCGCGGTCCAGGCGGTTGAGCGGCTGCATGTCGGTCGCGGCAAAGCCGTCGCCCATCGCCAGCAGCAGGTCGCTGGCGTAGTCGGTAAGCGTGCGCTCGCCGGTGCCGTCGCCGTGGACGATCATGCCGGCGGGCTTGTCGATGGCCATGAGCCAGGCGTCGCAGTAGAGGACTTGAGGTTCTTCGTTCACGTGTAAGCCTTTCGGTTAGCTGATTCCCACAAACATGCAGCCCGAGGTCGCCCCGCGCAGACGGGCGGCGGGCTTACGGCCGGCCTGCGCTGCTTCGATGGCACGACGGACGCGGGCGACGGCACGGCCCACCTCATCCGTCTCGAGCAGCGTTCCGTCTACCATGAGACGACGCACGCCGGCATCGAGCAGCTGAGGGACCTGCGGCGTGAGGTCGATGGGGTAGGCATCGTACAGGCGAGAGCGGCCGTGGATGTCGGTGCGGACGGGCATGACCTTTCCGTCGATATTCTTGAGCGAGAGCTTGCGGGCGCGCAGGCGGCAGTTGGCGCAATCGTGGATGCAGCCGTTGGCAACCTGCAGAATGCAGTGCTCGCTTGTCATGACGCGCGGGCGGCCAAAGACGGTGATGCCCAGAGCCGCGGGCGCGGCGGCGCCGAGCGAGACAATCTCGTCGAGCGTGATTTCGGGCGAGAGCCAAAACGCACCGGCTCCGCGCTCGGCAAGCGCCTCCATGCAGGGCGTGTTGTGCACCGGCAGGCAAGAGCGAATCTCGGCCGTGGCGCCGGCATGCGCGGCTACGGCGAGCTCGGAGATATTGCCGACGGCGACGGTGGCTCCAGCATTGATCCAGGGATCGACGCGCTCGTGGTCGACGGCGCGGCAGACCTCGTCGAGTACAGGCACGATACCCTGCTCAAATGCATCGGCGGGGGAGAGCCCGGCCGCATCGAGCGCGTCGGTGGTCATGTAGATGCGCGTTGCACCCTCCACGCGCGCTGCCTCGGCGGCTTCGAGCGAGGTGACGGCGGCGCAAATCTGCGGCTCATCGCGGTAATGCTCGGGCGCGGGGCGGGAATCACTGGTTACAATCGCCGGCAACTCGAGCGTTTTCGCACGCTCCTCGTACGGTGCCAGAATGGCCTCCTCGAGCGCTTTACAGGCGGCGGCGCGCACCTTGTGCACGGCGGAGAAGCCCATACCGCAGCCGGCGTCGAGCGAAATGTCAAAGCTCGCTGCCTCAAAGGGCGAAGAGCCCATGCGGCCCACATGCTCAACCAGGTCTGCCGCCTCGACGGCGCGGGTCTTGGCGGCCTCGACGGTAAAGCCGGTGGCGGTGGCGGTAAGCGCGGGGTCGTCGCAGCAGGTGAGCGTAACGGTAAACGGCTCGCCCAGACGCGCCACGACGGACACATCTACGGCGCGGCGGCGCAGCACATCGCGCTTGAGCGCGGCGCCGGCAGCGTCAATGGCGCGTTGACTGCGAATCACGCGCACACGGCAACCCTCGGGCATGCTACGGGGCACGCGGCACTCGATGATATCGCCGGCTGCGGCATCATCGGCGGCAATGGTGGTCAGGAATTGGTCGAACACATCGTCGTGGCGAAGCTCCAGCAGGTCGCCCTTGCCCACGGGCTCAAACAGCTCAATACGGGCGATGGCGGCACGTCGACGGCGGTCGTCGGGCTTGAGGCCTCGCACATCGCGGTTGGCCGGGCGGCTGCCCAGCACCGTGCCCACGATCTGGCCGCGGTTGTTGGAGCGCTCGTAGCTCATCATCTCGTCGCCCGAGGTGCCGTCCTGATAGGCGTGCGTAAAGTCGCGGTTGAAGCAGCGCTTGAGCTGGCGCTGGCGGGCGGCTTCCTCGTCCTTGGCAACGGCGACCCCTGCCAGCATGTCATCAATTTCGTGACGATACACATCAACGATGGAGTACACGTAATCGGGCGCCTTCATGCGGCCCTCGAGCTTGAGCGATGCGGCACCGGCGTCATACAGACGGCGAACAAGCTGCGAAGTGTTGGTGTCGCGCGGGCATAGCGCGCGCTCGCGGCCGGCGGGGGAGAGCGCGCGGCCGTTCTCGTCGATCAGCTCGTAAGGCAGGCGACAGGGCTGAGCGCACATGCCGCGGTTGGCCGAGCGGCCCGCCATAGCAAAGCTCGACAGCAGGCACAGACCCGAGTAGCAAAAGCAGATGGCGCCGTGGCTAAAGACCTCAAGGTCCACATCGGGCGCGGCATCGTGAATGGCGGCAATCTCGTCGATGGAAAGCTCGCGCGAGAGGGTCACGCGGTCGGCGCCCTGCTCGCGGCACCAAAGGGTTCCGCGGTCGTCATGGATGTTCGCTTGGGTCGAGATATGCGTCTCGATGCCGGGCATGGTGCGCTTGACCTCAAAGAACAGGCCCCAGTCCTGGATGATGAAGGCGTCGGCGCCCAGCGTGGAGCAGCGATGGATGAGTTGCAGCGCATCGCCCATCTCGGACTGCTTGATGACGATGTTGACCGTGACGTAGACGCGCGACCCGGCCAGGTGTGCAGCACGGCAGGCCTGCTCAAAGGCCTCGTCGGTAAAGTTGGTGGCCTTGCGGCGGGCGTTGAAGCTGCCCATGCCGCAGTAGATGGCGTCTGCCCCGGCGGCGAGTGCGGCGGCAAAGGGCTCGGGCCCTCCGGCGGGCGCCAAGAGCTCGGGTCTGCGGTTGGTGGTTCGACTGGCGGTTACGGTCATATCCTGCCTTTCAAAATGCTCAGATACTCAAAAGTATAGTGGTGCTGTTGCGGCGGACGAGCCCTGTGGCCCAAGCAGGATAAAGTCTTCAGCAGCCCTTGCAGCAAAAATGATCCGTTTCCCTCCGTCCCCTATGGATCACCTGATCCGATGGGGACGGAGGGAAACGGATCATTTTGAGCTTCACCGTCCGGTCGTGCCGTTCAGCGGTCGACAGGCGCCGTTGAGCGATAAAATATTCTCGCAACGTGATAATAATCTTGCATCGCGCGGAAACCTTGAGTACTATCCCAAATCAAGCGCGGTGTTCAGACCGAATTGTGCCTCCCGGTGTGAACGCCGCGCTCACGCTCTCTATCTGATCGTAAGGAGAAAAACATGAGCAAGACCGTCGTGTCTTCCGATAACGCACCTGCAGCCATCGGCCCGTATTCCCCCGGCATCCAGACCGGCAACATGGTGTTCCTGTCCGGCCAGCTGGGCATCGACCCCGCAACCGGCAAGATGCCCGAGGGCGTCGAGGCCCAGGCTAAGCAGTCCCTTGCTAACGTCGAGGCCCTGCTGACCGCTGCCGGCGCCACCTTTGCCGATGTCGTCAAGACTACGGTCTACCTGGCCGACATCGCCGACTTCGCTGCCGTGAACGAGATCTACGCTTCCAAGTTCGAGGCTCCGTTCCCCGCGCGCAGCGCTTTCCAGGTTGCCGCTCTTCCGGCCGGCGGTCTGGTCGAGATCGAGGTCGTCGCCGCTCTCTAAGACGCTGGCGAAAACAAAACATGACATGCAAAAAAGACCCTGCAGTGCGTGTGAACTGCAGGGTCTTTTGTCAAGCGATGCGACAAAAATGATCCGTTTCCCTCCGTCCCCAAGGGTTAACGTTTAGCCTTCCTTGCGGACTTTTTGCAGGTAGCGGTAGACGCTGGGCTCCGAGATACCCAGCGCGGTGGCGGCGCAGGCCACGGCGCCCTTGAGCATAAACACCCCGTTGCCGTTGAGGTGGCGAATGACGTCAACGCGGTCGCTCTGACCAAGCGACGCTACATCCAGCCCGCGCGCGCTCAGCAACTCGGAAATACTGCGGTCGATGAGCTCCTGCGTAGACTCCGAAAGACTTTCGACCTCGATAGACGCGGGCTCCGACTGCCTTGGCACAGCGTCGAAGCAGGCCATGAGCTGCTGAGTCATGGCGTTGATGGAGCGTATCGTGGAAAGATCGGTGTTGACGCAAAGCATGCCGACGATCTTGTTGTCCTCACGGATAAAGTACGTCGCCGACTCCAGCGTCTTGCCACCGGCGCCGCGTCCCTCGTAGCCCGTAATAAACGGCAGGTCGCGATACTTGGCGTCGTGCATGATCTTGAGTGCCAGATCGGTGGCGGGACCGCCGACCTTGCGGCCGCTCACGA
Organism: uncultured Collinsella sp.; assembly: GCA_928722055.1. GTDB lineage: Bacteria > Actinomycetota > Coriobacteriia > Coriobacteriales > Coriobacteriaceae > Collinsella. Next base: position 1,585,150 of record CAKMWN010000002.1, on the reverse strand, counting down.
TGCCGTTGCGAATATCGACGATGGCGTGGTCGGGATCCGAGAAATCGTGCAGCACGATTTCGCTGTTTTTGCCGAGTATCTGCTCCAGGAAATCGACCATCGGCAAAAAGCGACGTACGGTCTCGTTCACGGGCAACTCCTTTTGGTTCTATCGAAGTGTTCATAACAATTTTTTATCATGGTAACACGCTGCTCATCATCTCGTATATCCGCAGGTACATTGCGTAATACAGACGAACGGTAGGAATTTAGCGGTAAACGGTTGACCAAAAGAAAAGTAAGATGTTATTTTGACCAGACACTTTCCTGACCTGCGGAAATGCGTTATCTCAGCTGAAGAATAGTCTGATAACAAAAAATTATTATTGAGAATGAGAATCATCTTTAATACGATATGCAACGAAGGCACAACCTCAACCCCGCACTGCGTCACAATAGAGCGTTAGATGCGAAAACAACTATTTCGAGGATTGGTGGTCAAATGACCCAGGAGACGGTTACGAACGGCACTGAAGCCCTGTTCACTCGCGAAGGCGTGCCTCCCGTTAAGGAAATGATCCCGTGTGCCCTTCAGCACGTACTGGCATCGTTTGCCGGCATCATTACCCCGGCGGTCATCATGGCCGGCGTCTACGGCTTTAATAGCCAGCAGAGCACCGACATCATTCAGGTTGCGCTCATTCTTTCGGCAATCGACACGGCCCTTCAGGCCTTCGCTCCCTTCCGTCGTATCGGCGGCGGCCTGCCCATCGTCATGGGCGTTTCGTTCGCGTTCCTGCCGGCCCTGCAGGCCATGGGTGCCTCGGGCTTTAGCTTTGGTGCGTTGCTGGGCGGCGAGATCGTCGGCGGTGCCGTTGCGGTCCTTTTTGGTCTGGCCTACAGCAAGATTAAGTGGCTGTTCCCGCCCGTCGTGACCGGTACGGTCATCTTCTCCATCGGCGTTTCGCTGTATCCCACGGCCGTCAAGTATATGGCCGGCGGTATGGGTACGCCGCTGTGGGGCACTCCGCAGGCCTGGTGCGTCGCTCTTATCACCTTCGCCGTGGTCTTTGCGCTCGCCAACTTTGGCAAGGGCACGCTCAAGCTGGGGTCCGTGTTCTTTGGCATGATCGTTGGCATGATCGTTTCGATCCCCTTTGGCATGATCGACTTCTCCAGCGTCGCCACCGCTCAGGTCTTCGCCCTTCCCAAGCTCATGCCCTACGCGCTCGAGTTTGATCCCGAGGTCTGTATTACCCTCGCCGTCGTGTTCCCCATGGTTGCCATCCAGGTTATCGGTGACGTCTCCGCCGCCTGCCTGGGCTCCATCGACCGTATGCCCACCGAGCGCGAACTCTCCGGCGCCATCGTGTCCCAGGGCCTCACCTCTATGGTCGGCGGCCTGCTGGGCGGTCTTCCCACCAGCGCCCTTGGCCAGAACGTGGGCATCATCTGCTCCAACAAGGTCGTCAACAAGTGGGTCTTTGTGATCATCGCGGCCGTCTTTGCCATCGCCGGTCTGTTCCCGCAGCTCTCTGCCGTCCTTTCCGCTATCCCGCAGCCCGTCATCGGCGGCGCGACCGTCGGCGTCTTTGGCACCATCACCATGAACGGCGTGCGCATGTTCACCCGCGAGGGCCTCACGCAGCGCACCACCACCATCGTCGGTACCTCCGTCGTCTTTGGTCTGGGTATCTGGATGGCCAGCGGTTGCCTTGCCGGCGAGGGTATGCCCACCTGGGTGTCCACCGTCATCGGCTCCAACGCCGTAACCCCTACCGCCATCATGGCCATTGTTCTTAACCTGATTCTTCCACAGACGCCGGTCGTGGCTCAGCACATCGATGCTGCCAAGGACGCTGCCGTGGATCTGGTCTTGCCCGAGAGCAAGAAGTAGCCAATTCGGTGCTATTCGTCGGCGGACGCATCGCCTCGTCCGCCGACGTCATGCGGCGCCAAGCCGCACTTCAAAGGGTTTGTCCCTTTGGTGAAGCGTTGACGGGAGAGGGCCCGTTTCCGGTGTAGGCCGGCGCTTCGCACTTCCGCCATGTCAGAGGTGTCAAACCCCGCCTCTGATGTTGAAGGGAGCATTTATGCTTCTGGTCGCTAACGGTTCCGTCTTTACCCGCAACGCTCAGACTCCGTTCATTCCCAACGGTGCAGTCGCTATTGACGGAGATACGATCGTCGAAGTGGGCCCCGAGCGCGAGCTCAAGGCCAAGTACCCGGATGCCGAGTACGTCGACGCCCAGGGCAACCTCATCATGCCCGGACTTATCAACTGCCACACCCACATCTACTCGGGTCTGGCCCGCGGCCTTGCCATTAAGGGCTGCAACCCCACCAACTTCCTGGAAAATCTTGAGCAGCAGTGGTGGAAGATTGACGACAACCTGACGCTCGACGGCACCAAGGCAAGCGCCTACGCCACGATTCTGGACTCCATCCGCGATGGCGTCACCACGATCTTCGATCACCATGCAAGCTTCTGCGAGATCCCGGGCAGCCTCTTTACCATTAAGGACGCCGCTCAGGAGCTGGGCATGCGTTCGTGCCTGTGCTACGAGGTTTCCGACCGCCGTGGCCAGGAAAAGTGCGATCAGGCTATTGCCGAGAACGCCGAGTTTGCCCAGTGGGCCGCCAAGGAGCGTCGCGATAACGATAACCACATGATCGCCGCAATGTTTGGCGGTCACGCCACCTTTACACTGTCGGACGAGACCATGGATAAGATGGCCGAGGCCAACAACGGTCTGACCGGCTTCCACATCCATGTGTGCGAGGGCATGAACGACGTGTGGGATTCCCGCCTCAACCGCGGTGGTATCAGCCCCGTCGAGCGCCTGCTGCAGCACAACCTGCTGGGTCCCGACACCATGCTCGGCCACTGCATCCACGTGACGCCTGCCGAGATGGATATCGTCAAGGAGTCCGGCACCTGGCTCGTCAACAACCCCGAATCCAATATGGGCAACGCCGTGGGCTGCGCCCCCGTGTTCGAGTTCTTCCGCCGCGGCATCCCCGTGTGCATGGGCACCGACGCCTACACCCACGATATGCTCGAGAGCCTCAAGGTCTTCCTGATCATTCAGCGCCACAACGCCGCCATGCCCAACGTGGGCTGGTGCGAGGCCATGACGATGCTGTTTGAGAACAACGCCAAGATGGCGAGCAAGTACTTCGATCGCAAGCTCGGTGTGCTTGAGCCCGGCGCTGCCGCCGACGTCATCGTCATGGACTACAAGCCCTTTACGCCGCTGAGCGAGGAGAACATCGACGGCCACATGCTCTTTGGCATGATGGGCAAAAACTGCCGTACCACCATCATCAACGGCCGCGTCTTGTACAAGGATCGCGAGTTTGTCGGTATCGATGAGGACAAGATCAACGCGTGGACCATGGCCGAGTCCAAGAAGCTCTGGAGCACGCTCAACGATCGCGCCTACTAATTACAAGTAGATTCGCGCGCGTCGGATGTTTCGCCGCATCCGACGCGCGTATAGGCGACCTCCGCGGGGTCGCCGGCGCTGTGCTAGCGCTACACCGTATTTGCGCCCGCCGCGCGGTCTCGCCGGGCGTTACAGAGAGGAGCTCATTATGAGCGACATCATGAGGCCGATCCCGTTTTCGCAGCTGATGAACTGGATCATCGAGGAGCACAAGACCCAGGGCGCCGTCTTTGGCGTGCGCAAGATGGTCACGACCAACCAGGAGGGCGCGCTTCCCATTTTTGACGAGCGCATCGAGACTCCGTTTGGCCCGGCCGCCGGCCCCAACACGCAGCTGGCCCAGAACATCGTGGCATCCTACGTGGCCGGTTCCCGCTTCTTTGAGCTCAAGACCGTTCAGGTTATGGACGGCGAGGAGCTCTCCAAGTGTGTGAACAAGCCCTGCATCGTGGCGCAGGACGAGTGCTACAACTGCGAGTGGTCGACCGAGCTCGAGGTTCCGCAGGCCTTTGCCGAGTACGTGAAGGCATGGTTTGCCTGCCACCTGATCGCTCGCGAGTACGGCCTGGGCAGCCCGGATGGTTTTGTCTTCAACATGTCCGTGGGTTATGACCTCGAGGGCATCAAGAGCCCCAAGGTCGATGCGTACATTGAGGGCATGAAGGACGCCAGCGGCTCCGAGGTTTGGAACGAGTGCCGCACGTGGGCGCTCGCTAACCTGGACAAGTTTGAGCATGTCGACGCCGCGTTTGTCGAGTCCATCCCGGCACGCGTTTCCAACTCCATCACCGAGTCCACCCTGCATGGCTGCCCGCCGGCGGAGATCGAGCGCATCGCGACCTATCTGATTACCGAGAAGGGTCTCAACACCTACATCAAGTGCAACCCCACGCTGCTGGGCTATGAGTTTGCCCGCCAGCGCCTCAACGAGCTGGGCTTTGACTACATCGTCTTCGATGACACGCACTTCCGCGAGGACCTGCAGTGGGCCGATGCCGTGCCTATGTTCGAGCGCCTGATTGCCCTGTGCGCCGAGCGCGGCCTGGAGTTTGGCGTCAAGCTGACCAACACGTTCCCCGTCGACGTGACGAGGAACGAGCTGCCCTCCACCGAGATGTACATGTCCGGCCGTTCGCTGTTCTCGCTGACCATCGAGGCTGCCCGCCGCATTACCGAGCAGTTTGATGGCAAACTGCGCATAAGCTACTCCGGCGGTGCCACGGTCTACAACATCCGCGCCCTGTACGATGCCGGCATTTGGCCCGTCACCCTGGCGACCGACGTGCTCAAGCCCGGTGGCTACGAGCGCTTTAGCCAGATGGCCGGCGAGTTTACCGACCTGGATGGCAAGCCGTTCGCGGGCGTCTCGCTCGAGGCTGTGACCGCGATCCAGACCGACTCGCTCACCAACCCGCTCTACAAGAAGCCGCTGCGCCCGCTACCCGACCGCAAGGTTGCCGGCAAGAGCCCGCTTTCCGACTGCTTTACCACGCCGTGCCGCACGAGCTGCCCCATCCAGCAGGATATTCCCGCCTACTTGGCGGCTGTTGACGAGGGCCGCTACGAGGACGCACTCAACATCATCATCGAGCGCAACGCCCTGCCGTTCATTACCGGCACTATCTGCCCGCATCCCTGCGGCCGTGCCTGCGAGCGTGCGTTCTACGAGCCCGAGGGCGCCCAGATCCGCGCCAGCAAGCTCAAGGCCGCCCGCGAGGCCATGACCGCCGTGCTGCCCAAGCTGCGCGCCCAGGCCATCGCCAACGACGGCGAGCGCAACGTTGCCGTTATCGGCGGCGGCCCGGCCGGCCTGGCGACGGCGTTCTTCCTGACGCGCGCTGGCGTGCCCGTCACCATCTTCGAGGCCCGCGATTCGCTCGGCGGCGTGGTCCGTCACGTCATCCCCGAGTTCCGCATTGCGAGCGATGACATCTCCCACGATGCCGAGCTCTGCCTGGCCTTTGGTGCCAAGGTGCAGCTCAATGCCCGCGTGGAGTCCATTGACGAGCTCAAGGCCCAGGGCTTTACCGACGTGGTCGTGGCCACCGGCGCCTGGATGCCCGGCTCTGCGGGCCTGGGCGAGGATGCCGAGCTCGACGTGCTGGAGTTCCTCGAGGCCGCCAAGAGGGGCGAGAAGCTCGAGCTGGGCGAGGACGTCGTGGTCATTGGCGCCGGCAACACCGCCATGGATGCGGCTCGCGTGGCCAAGCGCCTGGCTGGCGTGAAGAACGTGCGCCTGGTGTATCGCCGCACCAAGAAGCAGATGCCCGCCGACGAGGAAGAGCTTGATCTTGCTCTTGCCGATGGTGTTGAGTTCTGCGAGCTGCTGGCCCCCAAGGCGCTTAACGGCGCCGTGCTGACCTGCGACGTCATGGAGCTTGGCGAGCCGGATGCAAGCGGCCGTCGCAGCCCCGTCGCCACGGGCGAGACCGTCGAGCTTTCCGCCACCACGGTGATCTGCGCCGTGGGCGAGGGCATCGATGCCAGCCTGTACGATGCCGCGGGCGTTGAGCACGACCGTCGCGGCCGCCTTGCCGCCACCTCCACTGGCGTCGAGGGCGTCTGGGCTGCCGGCGACTGCCGTCGCGGTCCTGCCACCGTGGTCGAGGCTATCGCCGATGCTGCCGAGGTCGCCCGTGCCATCGCCGGTGTGGACTTTAACAAGTACGCCGACCAGAATGCTCAGGCCGGTCGCGAGGACACCTGCTACGAGCGCAAGGGGTCGCTGTGCCGCGACAAGCGCAACTGCACCAAAACCCGCTGCCTGGGCTGCGGCTCGGTGTGCGAGGTCTGCTGCGATGTGTGCCCCAACCGCGCCAACGTTGTCATTAAGGTGCCGGGTCTCGCCAAGCATCAGGTCGTCCACGTCGACGGCATGTGCAACGAGTGCGGCAACTGCGCTGTGTTCTGCCCCTACCAGGAGGGCCGTCCCTACAAGGACAAGCTCACCCTGTTCTGGAGCGAGCAGGACATGGAGAACTCCGAGAACGAGGGCTTCCTGGCTGTGGACGAGGACCACTTTAAGGTCCGCGTCGCCGGCACGGTCCGCACCGTCTCGGTCGATGCCGTCAACACCGGCCTTCCCGAGGCCGTCCGCCTGACCATCAGGGCTGTGCGCGACAACTATCCGTATCTCCTTAAGAAATAGGCGAGTCTCTTATGGCCAAATCCATTCAACATAACGTGGCCTACGTTGCCTGCGGAAGCGGTTGCGCCTCCGCAGGCGGCGACGCCCGCTGCAGCGAAGGCTGCATTGGCTGTGGCGCCTGCGTCACGGCCTGCCCCCACGGTGCCATTGCGCTGGTCGATGGCATCGCCCGCGTGGATCGCTCAAAGTGCACGGGCTGTGGCCTGTGCGGCATGGCGTGCCCGCAGCGCGTGATTGCCTTCGTTCCCGGCTACCAGAATATCCTGGTGCGCTGCAACAACACCGATAAGGGCGCCATCGCCCGTAAGATTTGCGATACGAGCTGCATCGGTTGCGGCATGTGCGCCAAAAAGTGCCCTGCCGGCGCTATCCGCATCGAGGACAACTGCGCCCATATCGACGGTGCGGATTGCCTGTCGTGCGGCATGTGCGCCGTCGTCTGCCCGCATGGCGCCATCCACGACCGCACCGGCATCGCCGCCGGCGTGTAGAAGGGAATCACCATGGCACAGGAATTCACTTTTACCGTTAACGGCGTCGAGCGCACGACGACCCAAAACAAACCGCTGCTGCGCTACCTGCGCGACGACCTGCATATCCATTCCGCCAAGGACGGTTGCTCCGAAGGTGCTTGTGGCACCTGCACCATCCATGTGGACGGTGCAGCCGTCAAGGCGTGCGTGCTGACCACCGCTCTTGCCGCCGGTCGCAACATCGTGACCGTCGAGGGCCTGCCCGAGGACGTGCGCGAGGCCTTTGTGTACGCCTTTGGCGCTGTGGGCGCCGTGCAGTGCGGTTTTTGCATCCCTGGCATGGTCATGGCGGGTGCGGCGCTCATCGCCGAGGACCCCGAGCCCACCGAGGAGCAGATCAAGTACGCCATTCGCGGTAACGTCTGCCGCTGCACCGGCTACAAGAAGATTATCGAGGGCATTTCGCTGGCAGCCGCGGTGCTCCGCGGCGAAAAGCAGATCGACGAGGACCTGGAGCGCGGCGATGACTACGGCGTGGGCAAGCGCGCCTTCCGTATCGACGTGCGCAAGAAGGTGCTCGGCGAGGGCAAGTACCCCGACGACATCGACGAGCTCGACCAGCCGGGCCTGACCTATGCCAGCGCCGTGCGCTCGAAGTACCCGCGTGCCCGCGTGCTCTCCATCGATACCTCCAAGGCCGAGGCCCTGCCCGGCGTGGTAGGCATTCTGCGCGCCGAGGACGTGCCGGTCAACCAGGTCGGCCACCTTATCCAGGACTGGGACGTCATGATCGCCCAGGGCGATATCACCCGCTGCGTGGGTGATGCCATCGCGCTGGTGGTTGCCGAGGACGAGGCGACGCTCGAGAAGGCCAAGAAGCTCGTAAAGATCGATTACGAGCCGCTGGAGCCCGTGCGCAACATCGCCGAGGCCAAGGCCGCCGACGCCCCGCGCCTGCATGACAGTTTCTTTGCCTTTGGCAACACGGTGGAGCTCAAGGACAACGTGTGCCAGAGCCGCCATGTGACGCGTGGCGACGCCGCCAAGGCGCTGGCGGAGAGCGCATTCACCGTGACGCAGCGCTTTACCACGCCCTTTACCGAGCATGCCTTCTTGGAGCCCGAGTGCGCCGTCGCCTTCCCGTACAAGAACGGCGTCAAGGTGCAGTCGACCGACCAGGGTGCCTACGATACGCGCAAAGAGTGCGCCCACATGTTTGGCTGGGACAACGAGCCCGAGCGTGTGGTCGTCGAGACCATGCTCGTGGGTGGCGGCTTTGGCGGCAAGGAGGACGTGTCCATTCAGCACTTGGCCGCGCTCGCTGCCTATAAGTTCCAGCGTCCTGTGAAGTGCAAGCTCACGCGTGCCGAGTCGCTTGCTTTCCATCCCAAGCGTCATGCCATGGACGGCGCCTTTACGCTGGGTTGCGACGCCGAGGGCAACTTTACCGGTTTGGATTGCGAGATCAACTTTGATACCGGAGCCTACGCGTCGCTGTGCGGCCCGGTGCTCGAGCGCGCCTGTACGCATGCCGTCGGCCCCTACAAGTACCAGAACACCGACATCCGCGGCTTTGGCTACTACACCAACAACCCGCCTGCCGGCGCGTACCGCGGCTTTGGCGTCTGTCAGTCCGAGTTTGCGCTCGAGAGCCTGATCGACCTGCTGGCCGAGAAGGTCGGCCTGGATCCGTGGGAGATTCGCTACCGCAACGCCATCGAGCCGGGCGAGGTTCTGCCCAACGGTCAGATTGCCGATTGCTCCACGGCGCTTAAAGAGACGCTGCTCGAGGTCAAGGATGCCTACTACGCGCATCCCGGACACGCCGGTATCGCCTGCGCCATGAAGAACGCCGGCGTGGGCGTGGGCCTGCCCGATGCCGGCCGCTGCAAGATCCGCATCGAGGATGGCCGCGCCGTGGTCTACGCCGCCACGTCCGACATCGGCCAGGGCTGTAACACCGTCTTTTTGCAAGACGTTGCCGAGGCCTGCGGTCTGCCGCTGAGCTGCATTGCCAATGGCGAGTGCTCCACCGAGAACGCTCCCGACTCCGGCACTACGTCTGGCTCGCGTCAGACGGTCGTGACCGGCGAGGCCGTGCGCGGCGCCGCCTTCCTGCTGCGCGATGCCATGGTTGGCATCGAGGCGGGCAAGCCTGCACCCGATGCTCCCGTGAGCGCGCATGGCGACGGCGTCAAGATCGAGTACGACGACGGTCGCGCCTATCAGCTGCGCGCGCAGGAGCTCGTCGCCGGCCAAGGTATGCATCCTCAGGATCCCGCGGCCGCCATCAAGGCGCTCGAGGGATGCGAGTTTGGCTACGTGTATCTGGAGCCGACCGACAAGCTGGGTGCGGATGTTCCCAATCCCAAGAGCCACATCTGCTACGGCTTTGCCACACATGTGGTCATTCTGGACGATGACGGCCGCGTGAGCGAGATCTATGCTGCGCACGATTCCGGCAAGGTGGTCAACCCCATCTCCATCCAGGGTCAGATCGAAGGCGGCGTGCTCATGGGTATGGGCTATGCGCTTACCGAGGACTGGCCGCTCAAGGACTGCGTGCCCCAGGCAAGGTACGGTACGCTCGGGTTGTTCCGTGCGCCCGAGATTCCGGATATCCACGCCATTTACGTGGAGAAGGACGAGCTGCTGCCCGTGGCATACGGCGGCAAGGGCATCGGCGAGATCGCAACGATCCCCACGGCGCCCGCCGTACAGAACGCCTATCGCGCATTCGACGGCAAGCTGCGTCCCGATCTGCCCATGGTGGATACGCCCTACAGCCGCGCCCGTCACCGCGGGTAGGGTAGAGCGCGTACGGCCATTGCTAACGAGCCGTTCGCGCTCAGCATCAATTACATACGCTGCGCCTTTGGCCCCAGCTCCATCGCGAGCCGGGGCCTTTTGTTTGGAGCGCCTCCGCATGCGGAAGATTCGTCCCAGATTTCGGCTCCAGAATGGGGCGTACTTTCCGGACGGGCTTCAAACGGAAACTGTATCCCGGATTCGACGCTCAGAATGGGATTCGTTTTCCGGTAGAGGCCTCAAATGGAAAGTGTGTCCCGGAATATGGCTCCAGCCTGGGATGCATTTTCCGGTTGAAGCCTCAAGCGGAAACTGCGTCCCGGAATTCGGTCTCGGAACGGGTCGTGCTTTCCGGATCGCCCCTCAACCGGAAGCTGTGTCCCGGAATCATGCCTCAGAATGGGACGCGCTTTCCGTTGGCGTGGCCGTTGGGAAAACGCGGCCCAGATAGGGGGGATGCGATCCGGCGATGCGCGGCCTAGCAGCTCCTACAGCTCCACTTCGTTGAGCCACGTCGGCAGCGCGGTCTGCCGGATGCCTGCCGTCTGAAGCTTTTTGGTGAGCATTCCTGCCGAGCGGACCTCGTTCATGGTAAAGCGCAGCAGAGGGTGACCGTAGAGCGATAGGTGCGCCTCGCGCTGTCGTTCGGCAACGAGCGCCTCGGCGGTGGTGCGCCCGGCTAGCATGGCCTGGTCGGTATATTTGACGAGCCCGTCGAGTTCTCCCAACGTGAGCTCCCGCGCCTGGGTCTCCCAGGCAAAGTCCGTTCGCATGGTTTCGGTCGAATCGAAGGGGTCCGTCAGCTCGTATTGAAGCCAGTCGGGCGCAAAACCGGTCTCGATCATGACGGCTCGGGCGACCGATTCCCCACCGCTCTCGGCGCGGACGTCGGCATATCGAAGCGTTGTGAGGGCGGTGCGAATTGCGCGACCATTGCGGGCAGTCGCTCGTTGCTCAACGGCCTCCATCAGCTGTTCCCGCGTAAGGCCGAGCTTTGAGATCGCCGAATCGGCAATGGGCATGCCGTCGGCAAAACCAGTTTGCAGCAGGCAATCTGTGGCCGTTTGGATAGGCGGCGTTACCGATATGCCGACTCTGCGTATTGCTCCGGCCGGCTCAATCTGGTGCCGCTGAATATGTGCGCCCGGACGAGCCGACGGCTTTGTCGAGCTGCAGACATGCACGACATTCAGGTGTCGCCACGAGACCTCGAGCCCCAGCAGGCAGGCAGCCGAAAACGAGCAGAACGTCCAATCGGGGTGGATGATCGCAAGGGCGCGGATAATCTCGCAATGGCGTTGCGCTCGGTTTAGTTCATCCCAGCGTATTTTGCGCGCGAACAATCCCGGCATGGGGGAGACGACCATGTCGCCGATGCGCCGCAGGAGCGCTTTTCGGATCGCCGCGCTCGGGGGAATCAGACAGCGCCCCTCTTGTTCGGCTTGGGTGAGCAGTTGGTCGATGAGTTGGTCATTGCAATGGGTCATGAGCTACCGCCTCCTTTTGGGTAGCAAAAACGTATCAGCCGGAACTTGCCGCTCAGCTGACCAAAAGCTGACCAAAATCTAACCATGAAGGTAGATGACCTGCTTTTGGCGACATATTTCTTGTTTGAATCGGTGAGCGGTAATCGGCGACCGTGAACGGTAGCTGGATATGAAGTCTTGGTAAGTTTCGGGACGTGTACTTTTTGAAAAAGAGCATTCTATCTGCTGTTTTGTGTTTCTGGATCGCATATTTGAAGGCATGTGATAAGGGCAGCGGACTGTCGCCTTGTATCTGCGGAAACTGTGACCCGGAATGAGCGCTCGGAATGGGATGCATTTTCCGGTAGAAGCTTCAGCGGAAAGTGCATCCCAGAATTCAGGCTCAGAGCGGGAAGCGCTTTCCGGATGACATGTTTGGCGGAAACTACGGCCCAGTTTTTGGCTCCAGAACGGGATACATTTTCCGGAACGGTCCACGTGCGGGGGTGTACCGCCTCTTTTCGTGCGCCGCTTGTCGAATTACGTTATAGCTAGCTATATTATAGGAAGGTATAATATGGCTAGCTATAACGTGAAGGAAGGATGGCCCTATGTTTATCGGAAGAACAGCGGAAATGTCCGAGCTCAATCGACTGTATGGCACGGGCTCCTTTGAGATGCCTGTGATTTACGGCCGCCGTCGCGTGGGTAAAACGCGCCTTATCACAGAGTTCATCCAAGGCAAGAAGGCTATTTACTTTCAAGCTCGTCGTACCAATGCGGAGGCAAACCTGCACGGCTTTAGCCAGGCGATACTTGCGGGTTCGGTTGGTGCTGCAGGTGTGTCGTTTCGTAGCTTTGACGAGGCGTTTGATGCATTGGCCACCATGGCTCGCACGGAACGTTTGATTGTCGTGATTGACGAGTATCCCTATCTCGCCCAATCGAATCCCGAGATCAGCTCGTTGCTGCAAGACAAGATTGATCACCTGTACAAAGAGACCAGGCTCATGCTGATTCTATGCGGCTCGTCTCTTTCGTTTATGGAGGAACAGGTGTTGGGCTACGAGAGCCCGCTATACGGTAGGCGTACGGCCCAGTTTAAGATCATGCCGCTCGATTTTATGACGACCCTCGGCCTGTGGCAGAGCATGAGTCGCGAAGACGCTGCGGTTTGCTATGGCATGACGGGCGGCATTCCTGCATATATCGAGAAAGTCGATCCTGTCGCACCGCTCAAGGACAACATCAAACGTCTTTTTCTTACTCCTACGGGCTATCTCTTTGAGGAGCCGAGTAACCTGCTATTGCAAGAGTGCCGCAATCCCGAGCAATATGATGCGATCGTGCAAGCAATTGCTCAGGGGCGCTCGAAGATCTCGGAGATTGCGAGCTCTACGGGAATCCCTGCGAGCAACGTAAAGAGCTATGTGGATAAGCTGGCGTCGCTTGGGATTGTCGAGCGCGAGCTGCCCCTAAACGAGACGAGCAATAAGCGAGCCGTGTATCTGCTGAGCGACCAGATGTTTAGGTTCTGGTACAAGTTTGTGCCGCAGAACATTGGGCTGATTCAAAACGATATGGCCGAGATGGCGTATAGGCGCATTGAGCCGCACGTATCGGATTACATGGGTACGGTCTTTGAGCTTATATGCAGACAATACGTGTACGAACTCGCACGCGCGGGCGAACTTGGTGTGGTGCCGGCAACAGTTGGCCGTTGGTGGGGAACGGACAATCGGACGCGTACGCAGGAAGAGATCGATTTGATTGTCGACGACGGAGAGGGCGCGGCGCTCTTTGCGGAGTGCAAATGGCGTAACGAACCGGCAGGCGAGGATGTTCTGGAAAAGCTCGTGTACCGAAGCGAGCTCTTTAGGCGTCAGCATAAAAGCTACGTGATCTTCTCGAAGCGTGGCTTTACGCAAGGATGTCAGGAAGCTGCGGCGAGCAGGGGAGATACCAAGCTGATTTCGTTTGCCGAGATGTGCGAGCGGAGATAACCAAGCGCGCTCTGATGTGATTGCTCGGAATGGGTCGCGCTAAGGATGCCAAGCGTAAAACCTACAATGAAAATGGCGTAAAAACTACATTGAGAACGGCGTAAAAACAGCATTGAGAATGGCGTAATTTCGTATATCGCATGATCGCCCGAGCTTGCACACGGCCTTTTGCGAGCTCTTGCCATGAACGAGAGCCAGGCTGTCACGTACAAGACGCTCATAAAGGACGCCTCGTACGGTGAGACGGGCCCCGACGAGAGGACCATCGCTGCGCACCTGGATCTCTTCAACAGGCTCAAGCTGACCGAGGACCTGTGCGGATGGGAGCCATCGAGGTCAAGCTGAGTGATGCGAAAGCAGACGATGGAGCGAGAAATCTCAAGGCGCTGGAGAGGAAAGTGCTCTCCAATCCTGCCGCCCAGAATGCCGCGCCGGCGTTTTGGCGGTCGTGGTTGGAAAGGGGAGCATTGCCTACACACGCGACGACGGCGTGGCGGTGATCCCCATGGCGGCACTTGGGGCGCAGTGGTTTTGCGGGCGTGCCGTGCTTCCTTTACCGAAAATCCATTTGGTAAACCAGATGCTCGCGGATAGAATAAAGTTGACGGCAGCCCAAGTTCTGGAGAGCTGGGAAACGCCGTTGCTTGGTCAAGAGGTCGGTGCCTTAATGGCAGCGACTTGTTATGCTTCGAATGCTGCTTGAGTGCCTCGGAAAGTTCGATAAGCGCCGTGAAGAGCGAGACCAAAGCAACCAAGAGCTCTACGAGCTCTGATGGGCCCGGGATGACCTCTGATTCAAGTCACCGGGCCTCAATCTTTTTCATCCATTTGAATAGAGCGGGCGACTCTCTTGGGGCCATCTGCATGGCGCGTGCCTGGCGCGCGTGGCACAGCATCCCATTTTTGTGTCCGCACGGGTGGCTACGCTTACCGCAACGTAGCCATTCGTGGAAAGGACGGATGTCATGGCAACGGATAAGACCGGTTATGTGAGCGTTGGCGCCGAGATAGAGGACGAGGTTATGCCCGACCGCGTGATCTTTAGCATTGGCTTTGGTGGTCGCCGCACCACCAAGGAATCGTGCCTGGAGGATTACAACACCGATCGCGCCCGCGTAGCCGCCGCGCTGGCGCCCTTTGGTTTGGATAGCGAATTAACATGCTGTCGGTACACTTGTTATGCGCAGATGACGCGCAAGAAGGCGACGATTGTGGGCTACAACTACTATGCGTACGGTACGGTTGCCGCGCCTGTCGATTCGACTGACTTTGCTGCTGTGTGGACCGCACTCAATACCTGCGAGTCACATCCCGACATGAGCATTCGATTTGAGTTGGCGGATCAGCGCGCGGCGGAAGACGCCCTGATTGCCCGTGCGGTTGAACGTGCTCGCGGCAACGCGCAGGCACTTGCCGTTGCGGCGGGGTCTATGCTGGGCGGCGTCAAGCATATCTCGTATAACAGTCGGGCGGCGGGCTATGGTCGAACATACTGTGTTGCCGCGTGTGCTCCCGATGGGGCGTCCGGAGGCTCCGAGGAGACGGTGCTGGAGCCAGAGCCTATCGAGGTCGAGTGCTCCGTGGATATGGAATGGTGGCTGGAGTAGGAAGCAGGTGCTGAGCGGCTGAGGGACCGAGGCTTCGCTACCGAAAAAACCATTTGTTAAACTCAATGTCCGTGGGTAGAATAAGGTCGACGGCAGCCCAAGTTGTGGATAGCTGGGCAGCGCCGTTACTTCGATTAAGGGGTCAATGCCTTAACGGCGTCGACCCCTCTTCTTTTGCTTCGTACGCTGCTTAAGCGCCTCGGAAAGTCCGATAAGCGCCGTGAGGAGCGAGACCAAAGCGGTCAGGAGCTTCACGAAATCAATCAGATCGGTCATGGGCATCACCTCCCGTCGCATGGAGGGCGCTGCCCGGCACATGGAACTGCCGTCAACAACTGCCATTCTATCAAAGCGCGGTCATAAATACGAATATATGTTCGATAATAACAGCAACGTGATTCCCTCGAATAGCAGCCTTTCGTAAGGGCGGCAGAAGACGGCGCTGGGCGATTGGGGCTAGACGCGCAGGTCTTCGTCACCGAAAGCCCGTTTGATTAACCAGCCCTCTGTAGGTACACTGCATATTGATGGGCCCGGGATGACCGCTGATTCAAGTCACCGGGCCTAAATCTTTTCATCCATTTGAATAGAGCGGGCGACTCTCTTGGGGCCGTCTGCATGGCGTGTGATTAGCGCATGGTATTGCGCCCAGCTTTCATGTCCGCGCGGCCACCTATCCTTACGGCAATGTAGCCGCTTATGTAACAAGCGGCAAGCAACGGAGAAAGGCCCTAACCGTGTCAGCTGAAAAGACGCCGTGTATCTCGGCTATCGATACGACGAACTTTGCGCGCCAGATTGTGCTGGACTTTGAGTTTGCGCCGGTGCCAAAACAGCGCCAGCGCCGTGGGCTGCGCAATGAGATTATCGAGGTCGGCGCCGTCAAGCTCGATTACCACGGCAACGCTATGGGCGAGTTCTCGCAGTTTGTGCAGACGGAATTTACCGAAGGCGTTGCGTATCCCGTCCGCGAGCTCACAGGGATATCGGCTGTGGACACCGCGATGGCCGATCCGCTCTATGTGGTGATCAAAAGGCTCAGCGATTGGATTGGTCGCTACTCCGCCCAGGTGGTCTGTTGGAGCGGGGCGGACCATCGACAGCTTTTGACCGAGTGCCAGGCAAAGCATATCGACCTTTCCGCATTTCCTACGGACTGGGCCGACCTGCAGGCGTTTTACACCTCGATCATGGACGTGGGCAGCCACGGGCGCGTCTCGCTGGGCGACGCGGCGGCGTGGTTTGGCATCGAGTTCGACGAGTCGACGGGCCACGCCCACAGCGCTGGCCGATGCGCGCGTAACCGCCAAGTTGCTCAAGCAGGCGATGGACGGGGACTACCGCGTGAGTCCGCGCGCCCAGGAAGTCCGCCAACGTTGGGGGATGGGCGAGCGGGCCCAGACACGCCTCTCTAGCAAGTGCCCCGAGCTGGGCGACCTGCTGCTGAAGCTGAAGGCGGCGGGAAGGTAGGGGCGTTAGCTGTCTGCATGGCGCGTGCCTGTCGCGTATCGTTACTCTTCCTGCTGCTTGGCAGGCAAGATGTAGACGTTCTCGGCGTCCACGGCGATCTGCGCGGGGCGGTTGTAGAGGGTGTCGATCTCCTTTACGCTCTGCTTGAACGGCGTGACGTCGGGCGTCTTTGCCTGATGGAGCTTTTCGAGGAGTTTCTCGGATTGCTTGTCGTTGAACTTTCCGATGCTCTCTCCTGCGCCTTCGAGCGCCTCGTCGATGAGTGTATGGTCGCCCACGGGGGTCTTTGCGATGGCGTGACCGAGCAATTTGCCCGCGGACGCGATACCGCCCAGCAGTGCCGCATCGACGGTGTCGACAGCCCCCGCTTCGAGTGCGTTGTAGCAGTCGGTGTAGAGCTCGCGGTACGCGATCGAATCAGCCTCGATCTTCGCAGTGGCGTCCGCGAGCTTTGCGGGCTCGAAGTTCTGGGCGAGCATGGGTTCGAGGAACAGCGAGAACGCGTGGATGTAGGTGGCGAGCTGGCAGTCTTTGAGGTAGTCGAGCACCTTGTCGAGGCGTCTGCCCAAGCCGTCTCGCACCTCGATGAACCCTTTCTTTTTCAGATCCGCCTGTGCCTGCGAGCGGAAGAGTTCCATGTCCTGCGCGGACGACTGCTTGATGTCGAGCACCTTCATATGGGCGTTTGCCATGTAGGTGGCGTTGCCGTAGTTGAGGCCGTAACCGTTGAGGATGTCTGCGAGCGTCTTGAGGTTGCCACGCATGTTGGCCTTGTCGCGCTGACGCATGTACTCGAACATTTCGTCGACGGACTCCTGGATGGAGTCGAGCTTTTGGTTTATCTGCGCGATTGCGGCTGCCATGAATAGCGATGTTGGATCGTAAGGCACCTGCGTGACGCTCGTGGCGATGTCGCCCTCGACTACGTGGAAGCGCGCCTGCCCAAGGCCCTTGGCGGCGTCGCGGTAGCCCCCTGTGAGACCGCTGCCGTCCTTGAACGTGTTGAGTTTCGACGGATCGAGCGGGTTACCATATTTGTCAGTCGCCTGGAGCAGCGTGGGCACGCTCACCGTGTTGGTGACGGTGCGAAACATCGAGGGGAGCGAGGCGAACGCCACGCCGAGTTGGGGAATTCGCTCGAGCGGTAGCTTGATGGCGCCGGAGACGTCCACCCGCTTCTGAGTGAGCGCGAGGTGGATTTTGGTCGATGCGAGCTGTTTTGCCACGAGCTCCTCTCGGCCGTCGTTCGCCGAGGGTTTGGTCTCGTTGTCTGCCATAGCGCGCTCCTTGCTTACGTTGATAGTCGTGGGCATTATCTCATCGCCTGGTGGCTTGCTAGAGCGGGGTAGAGGCCGAGCGTCTGGCGAAACTCGTTAACTGATTGCATTTCAGCGGATTGGGTTGATTATAAGAGAAGGACGGCTATCCATCTGCCCTTCCCAGTTGAGTTCGCTTTGAGCTACTGTTCGTGCTTATGCTGCTTGGGCTCAAGCCTTCTCGCTGCCGTGAAGCAGGCCGTGGCCGCCATGGCCAATGCGATGCTGGCCATCCAAGTGGAGTCGCCGGTTGCAGCGAGCTTTGGTTCATCGGCTGTCGTGCGTCCCGACTTTTTTGTAGCCGCCTCGTCGGCGTCCTTTTCAGGAGTGGCAGGATCACTTTTGTTGTCGCCGGGTGAATCTACGTCGGTCTTTCCGCCCGCCTGCTCCCCTTGGGCCTTCCCCTCCACGGTGAAGGACGCATCGGTCGCCGTCCCGTCCTTCCAGACGGCCGTGACGGTGTGTCCGCCGCCGGCGAGCGTGTCCAGGTAGGACGGCCTGAGCTCGATAATCGTGCTGCCCCTGGTTGCGGTGTAGTTCTCGGCGGAGACCTCAGTTCCGTCCACGAGGAGACGCGTGAACTCATCGAGAGGACCGCTGAAGCGGAAGGTCAGACCGGCCTCGCTGTCCTTTGCATACGCCTGCCCGTCGCCCTTGGTGGCGGCATACAGCGGAGCGGTCACGTCGAAGGTGACGTCCCCCGCGTCGTCGACATCAAAGGTCTGAACGCCGGTCTTGCCGTTACGCTCGGCGTAGGCGGAGCTGTAGACGAAGGTCTCGTGGCCCGTCTTGTCGAGGACCGCGAGGGCTTGGATTTCAAACGAGCCCATCGAGAGCGACGTGGGGAACTCGATTTCGATATAGCCCCTTGCCGCATCGTAGCTGCAGCTCAACGTTTTGCGGGTCTTTAAAGAGTTCGGGTCCTCGACATAGCCGGGGTCGCCGAGGATCGGGGAGACAGACTTTACGCCGTCCGCGTCGCCTACATTGCAATAGATACGGAGGATCCCGCCGACGGGGACCCTCTTCGCGGAGATGGAAACGTTCGAGACCGTGGGCGGGTTCCGGTCGATCGCGCTGCCGGTCACCTCGAAGCACAGCTCGCTCGGGTCGCCAACCGAGAAAGTCGCGCCCGAAATGCCGTTGGCCCTGGCGTAGGAACTCTCGTACACATCGGTCTCGAACCCTAGGCCATCGGTGACCGAAAGGCCGATCAGCCTGTGCCTTCCGATCCTATTGCTGTCGAATGTGAGGTCAAACCCGTCGATAGACGAGCCTCCGTGATAATAGGCTGACGAAACAGAGCAGCCGTCGTCCGAATTCTCCCAGCCCTGCCGCAGTATGGGGGAAACGGAGCGAACGCCGTCGGCATCGGAGACGGTCCAAGAGATGTGGAGGTCGGCACCGGTTGCGACCTCCCTGCTCGAGAGCGACACGGAGGACACGGTCGGCGGGTTTTGGTCCTCGGGTCCCTCGGTCACCTCATACTCGAGGGGGTCGGTGGTGAAGGTCGGACAGTCGAGCCCCTTCTCCTCGGCATACGTCGTGTCGTAGACATCGGTAACCCATCCAAGACTATCGGTCACGCCGAGGCCGATGATCCGGTACCTGCAGGGCCGGTCGCTCGGGGAGGTGGAGATATCGAAGCCCGCGGTCGTGTTGCCGGTCGACGAGAAGGCGAGACGGGAACTGATTCCATGGTCTCCGGTATCGTTTTCGACAAGGACTTCGACTATGGGCGTGACGGACCGTACCCCGTCAGGGTCATCGACGCTATAGCCGACATGCAGCGTGGAGCCGGCCGTGACTGTCGTCGCGGATATCGTCACGTTGGAGATGCTGGGCGGGTTCGGGTCCGACGCGGCTAGGGCGGTTGAGGGCAAAGCAAGCGCTACGGTGGCGGACAGCGAGGCGAGCAGGCTAAGCGCGAAGCGCCTGGAGAATTTCAAGGAGGTCATTGGTGGTGCCGATCTTCCATAATTGTTGCAGCGATACCAGTATATCTTTGGCCCATGCTAGCCAGATGTTCTTTCCGCGAACGGCTCGTTAGTTTAGAGACGGCATATGGACGCCTGTCTCGTCCACGTTTCTCGTAAGGGCGATTATAAGGACATGAAGAGACTTTCTCGGAACAATCAATTGGGGATATCAAAGAAATGCTGGACGCCTCCTGATCGCTCAATGCCTTTGAGGTGAAATGCGGCGCATCGGCTACGTTGTTGAGATCATTTATCGAGCGATACGTCATTCCAGCTGAGGCCACCGTCATGAGGCTTCTGTTCCTACACCCCCCGCAATCCCGCACGCGGCACCCAACAGCTCGTACTCCCTCTCGCTCCACTGGCACAGCTCGGCAGTCTCGACGGCGTCGCGACACAGGTCCAGAAACACCTCAGCTCCCTCGCAGAAGCACTCGCGGGCAAAGTCACCCGAACCGCTTGCGACGCACGTGCCGTCGGCAAACAGCTTCCAGCTAGACAGCTCGCGCGAGTCGTCTCCAAGCAGCTTGATCTGCAGTACGTGCGGGTCGCCGGCGGTGTAGAGCTCTTTCTCGAGCGCCTGCACGGTAAAGCGCATCTGGTGGGAGAGGCTGCTCTTGACCATGGCCGAGGCGTAGCCGTTCTGCTTGTCCAGAAGATGCATTCGTTTTGGCTTGGCTGCCAGGTTGTGGAAGTTGCGCTCGCTGCGCACAGAGAAATTGTCCATACGGACTCCTTTCATCGATGTTGGCAGGGCCACCGTGCCTTTTGGCCGGTTGGCGTCGGGATCGTGGAGCCAACTCTCTACCCCGACTCTGGATAAAACGTGCCCGCTCCTTGCGGGCAAGAGGAAGTCTATCAACGTGTACGGACAGAAATCAAGCGCCATCCGCGAAATGACGCGCGGATGGCGTTGGTTTCCCAAGTGATTATTCGGCTTTCATCCGGAAAAGTGTCGAAATCAGCCGTGTAAAAGTACGGAAAAGTGTCGAAATAGGCACCTTAAAACTTCGGAAAAGTGTGGCTGGATGACAAAACAGCACTTAGAAGCCGGCGCTGGATGCGGGATCCTGCGGCCGCCTTCAGCTCCCGCTACTCATCGTCTCCGTCGTTGGGGTCGCCCTTGAGGGTGTTGATGTCCAGGTACTGGTTATCGTCCTCTTTTTGCTGGGTCTCCGACTCCGCTTGGGTGGGGCCGCGGAACAGCTGAAATCCCTCAAACGCAATGACGCCGAACAGGGCAATGACAATGGCGATAAATGCAACCTTGACTGCCTGCGGAAATTCCGAGAAACGCAGCGCCTTTTCCTCGGCGTAATAATCGGCGAAGCGTTCTTCGCCCGTGCTTTTGGTGTACGCCGGTGCGGACGCGGCCTCCGGGTCATATTCCGGTGTACGCGTGGCAGCGTACGGATCGTTGAGATAATCGCTCGGTGCGGTGCCATAATCCTCGGTCTCGATGCGACTGGTGCCAGCATAGCCATCGGAATAATCGGAATATGCCGCACCGCCCTCATAGTCCGCGGCGCTCGTGTTGGCGGCAAAAAGCGGATTAACTGGAACGTCGAGCGCCGGCATGCCGGTAGAGGTCTCATCCAGATCGGCTGCAGCCCAGGAATCGTAGGCAACCTGATGGGCAACGGGCTCATCGAGCCTTGCGACCGGAGGCTTGCGTGCCGCAGGAACAGGCAACTGCTGGGCGCTGTACATAACGGTGCTGTCGGCCGATTTGCCCTGCGTCGCTGCAGCGAGAAATGCCGCCGTCTCGGACGGGTCGCTTGCGGGGCGGGGAGCGGGCGTGGACGCCGAAGTGGGTGCGGGCGTAGGCGCGGGCGTCGAAACAGGCGACTGCGCAGGAGTCGGCGCAGATGCGGGCTTAGGCGCAAGTGTGGGATCGGGGCTTGACGGGCGATCCCCGCCGCCCATGAGTTCGTCGGCGGTCCACGGGCGATCATCCATCACGTCGTCAAGGCTTAGCGAAAACAGGTCGTCTTCACCCTCATCGAACATGCGGTGCACATGTCCACCAATTGCCGGAATCAATCCGCGACCGGTGCATGATGCCTTGCTCAACGCCATTCTGTTCCATCCTTTCGAAATACTAATGACATCGATTATATGGAACTTCCCAAGCGGCCCGGTCTTGGATTCGTGCTTTCCAGAACTCGCACCCAAAAGGGGAGGGGCAATCCAGGCGAGTGCCTACTTGTCGCCGGCCGCCGCCTTGGCCTCATTGAGGTAGCTATAGAAGCTGTACTTGGAGATGCCAAAGAACTCGCAGGCGCGCTCGCCCGACTTGGAAATGAGGAAGGCGCCGCGACGGTCGAGGTAGCCAATGGCACGAATGCGCTCGTCTTTGGTCATGAGTGCCGCGGGCTTGCCCACAAACTGCTCGCACTCGTGCAGCAGGTCCTCGAGCAGGTCGCCGATGTTCTTGGTAATGGGCTCGGGCTCGGTATAGCCCGTGCCGCCGGTGCCGGTAAAGGCGTCGAGCGAACGCTCAAAAGCCTTCATAAGCGTAATGTCAAAGTTGATGCCCAAAATGCCGACGGGCTTGCCTTCGTCGTTGCGGATAAAGATGGTCGAGGACTTGAGCAGCTTGCCATCGGTGGTTTTAGTGAGGTACGGCTCGCGGTCGTGTACGTCGGTGCTGCCCTCGTGCATGGACTCAAACACAATATGGCTGGGGCCGTCACCCAGTTTGCGCCCGCTGACGTGGCCGTTTTCGATCACTACGATGGAGTGGTCCACGTCCTCGGTCTCCAGATCGTGGACGACGACTTCGCAGTTGGGGCCAAATTGGAGCGCCAGGCCGTGTGCGAGGCGCTTGTAAAACTCAATCTGTGCGGGGGTCATGGGTGCCTTCCTAAAAATTAGTTTGGGCACACTTTGCCATAAACCACATCTGTTCGCAAACAAATCCATCAACAAGGCAATTCATGACCGTTCGGCGGCGAAAAAGTACCGATTACGGCAACAAACAATTTGTTAGGTTTGCCAATCAAAAAGTGTGATAGAACAGTGCTAACAAACTTTTTGTTTGGCATCCACATAAAAGTTCAGTCGCATGAATGGGAATGGGCTGAAACGCGTATGCGGGGGCCGGCAAGAGAGGACTTAAGGAGTTCACCGTATGGCCGATAAGATCCAGTGGGCGGGCAACACGATGCCCAAGAGCGATGACAAGCACTTGGGAATCATGAGCCTCGACCACGTGAAGAAGGCCCGCGCCTTCCACCAGTCGTTCCCTCAGTACACCGTCACCCCGCTTGCCCGCCTGGACGGCCAGGCCGCGCGCCTGGGCCTGTCCAACCTGTGCGTTAAGGACGAGAGCTATCGCTTTGGCCTCAACGCCTTTAAGGTCCTGGGCGGCTCGTTTGCCATGGCCAACTACATTGCCGACGAGACCGGCAAGGACGTTGCCGAGTGCACCTTCGATTACCTGACCTCCGATCAGCTTGCCAAGGACTTTGGCCAGGCCACCTTCTTTACCGCCACCGACGGCAACCATGGCCGCGGCGTGGCATGGGCTGCCAACAAGCTCGGCCAGAAGGCCGTCGTGCGCATGCCCAAGGGTTCCACCAAGCCCCGCTTCGATAACATCGCTGCCGAGGGCGCCACGGTGACCATCGAAGAGGTCAACTACGACGAGTGCGTGCGCATGGCCGCCGCCGAGGCCGACGCCTGCGAGCGCGGCGTCATCGTTCAGGACACCGCCTGGGAGGGCTACGAGAAGATCCCGTCCTGGATCATGGAGGGTTACGGCACCATGGCTTCTGAGGCTGCCGAGCAGCTGCGCGAGATGGCCATCAACCGCCCGACGCACGTGTTTGTCCAGGCTGGCGTGGGTTCGCTCGCCGGCGCCGTGGTGGGCTACTTCACCAATCTGTATCCCGATAACCCGCCCACCTTCGTCGTGGCTGAGTGCGCGCCTGCCGCCTGTCTGTACAAGGGCGCTGCCGCCGGCGACGGCGATCCGCGCATCGTGGACGGCGACATGCCCTCCATCATGGCCGGTCTGTGCTGCGGCGAGCCCAACATCCTGGGCTGGGATATCCTGCGCAACCACGTCACCGCCTTCGTGTCCTGCCCCGACTGGGTCACCGCTCGCGGCATGCGCACCCTGGGCGCTCCCGAGAAGGGCGACCCGCGCGTCATCTCCGGCGAGTCCGGCGCTGTGACCACCGGCCTGGTCGAGACCCTCATGCTCGATCCCGAGTACGCCGAGCTCAAGGAACTCATCGGCCTGGACAAGACGAGCTCCGTGCTCTGCTTCTCCACCGAGGGCGACACCGATCCCGACCAGTATCGCCGCATTGTTTGGGAAGGCGAATATCCCACTTGCTAATCGTTGGGGCGGAGTAAATAGGTATCGCTCCGCCACCTCACAGGTAGATTCCTTCGTTTGAAAGGTTATGAACAATGGCTAAAGAACTCGATTTCGACGCTATCAAGGCTGCTGCTGAGTCTCATCGTGCTGATATGACTCGTTTCCTGCGCGCTATGATTTCCCATCCCTCTGAGTCCTGCGAGGAGGGTGAGGTTGTCGCCTGCATCAAGGCCGAGATGGAGAGCCTTGGCTATGACGAGGTCAAGGTCGACGGTCTGGGCAACGTCATGGGCTTTATGGGCGAGGGCGACAAGATCATCGCCATCGACTCCCACATCGACACCGTCGGCATCGGCAACATCGAGAACTGGGATGCCGATCCCTATGAGGGCTACGAGACCGACGAGATCATCTACGGCCGCGGCGGCTCCGACCAGGAGGGCGGCATGGCTTCTGCTACCTACGCTGCCAAGATGATGAAGGACATGGGCCTCATCCCCGAGGGCTACAAGATCATGGTCGTCGGCACCGTCCAGGAAGAGGACTGCGACGGCATGTGCTGGCAGTACATCTACAACAAGGACGGCATTAAGCCCGAGTTCGTCATTTCCACCGAGCCCACCGACGGCGGCATCTACCGCGGTCACCGCGGCCGCATGGAGATCCGCGTCGACGTTCACGGCACCTCCTGCCACGGCTCCGCTCCCGACCGCGGCGACAACGCCATTTACAAGATGGCCGACATCATCGCCGACGTCCGCGCCCTCAACAACAACGGCTGCGACGAGTCGACCGACATCAAGGGTCTCGTCAAGATGCTCGACCCCAAGTACAATCCCGAGCACTTCGAGGATGCCCGCTTCCTGGGCCGCGGCACCTGCACCGTCAGCCAGATCTTCTACACCAGCCCCAGCCGCTGCGCTGTCGCTGACTCCTGCGCCATCTCCATCGACCGTCGCATGACCGCCGGCGAGACCTGGGAGTCCTGCCTGGACGAGATCCGCAACCTGCCGGCCGCCAAGAAGTACGGCGACGACGTGAAGGTCTCCATGTACATGTACGACCGTCCGTCCTGGACCGGCGAGGTCTACGAGACCGAGGCTTACTTCCCCACGTGGATCAACAAGGAGACCGCTCCGCACGTCAAGGCCCTCGTCGACGCCCACAAGGCCATGTTTGGTGACGAGCGCATCGGCTGTGAGCCCAGCATGGACAAGCGCACCGGTCGCCCGCTGTGCGACAAGTGGACTTTCTCCACGAACTGCGTCTCCATCCAGGGCCGCTACGGCATCCCCTGCGTGGGCTTTGGCCCGGGTGCCGAGTCTCAGGCTCATGCTCCCAACGAGGTCACCTACAAGGACGACCTGGTCACCGCTGCCGCCATGTACGTGGCTGCCCTGAACCTCTACGATCCGAGCCAGGCCGATGGCGACGCCACCGTGTTCCGCGCCGGTCTGACCAACAACAAGATCGATTAGTCCCATTCCTCGATTTTGTTGAGCCGGGGGCCGCTCGTGTCCCCGGCACCCCCTGTTGACTTGGGGCCCGCGGTCGTTATCTCCCATGCTTCCTCAACGGTGGCGGGTCCTCGTCATGGTGCTCTGCATGTTCTAGCCACACGCGCATGCCGGAACACATCTACTCATTGCGATCGTTTCATCTTTAGAAAGGACATTTCCATGGACGCTAAGTTTACCGAGCTCGTCGAGCAACTGAACGGCCTCGATTTTAAGGGTATGTACGGCAGCGATTTCCTGCACACCTGGGATAAGACCACCGATGAGCTCAAGGCGCTCTACATCGTCGCCGACGCTCTGCGCGAGCTGCGCGAGAACAACGTTTCGTCCAAGATCTTCGATTCGGGCCTGGCCGTCTCGCTGTTCCGCGACAACTCCACCCGTACGCGCTTCTCCTTCTCTAAGGCCGCCAACCTGCTCGGCCTTGAGCTGCAGGACCTGGACGAGAAGAAGTCCCAGATCGCTCACGGCGAGACCGTCCGCGAGACCGCTACCATGATCTCCTTCATGGCCGACGTCATCGGCATCCGCGACGACATGTACATCGGTAAGGGCGACGCCTACATGGCCGAGGTCTCCGAGTCTGTCCAGCAGGCCTACGAGGACGGCGTTCTGGATCACCGTCCCACGCTCATCTCCCTGCAGTCCGACTCCGATCACCCCACGCAGTCCTCTGCCGACATGCTCTACCTCATCAACGAGTTTGGCGGCCTTGAGAACCTCAAGGGCAAGAAGGTTGCCGTCACCTGGGCCTATTCGCCCTCTTACGGCAAGCCGCTGTCCTGCCCGCAGTCGCTGATCAGCCTGCTGCCCCGCTTTGGCATGGACGTCACCCTGGCCCACCCCGAGGGCTACGACCTCATGCCCGAGGTCGTCGAGCGCGCCAAGGGCTATGCCGCCGAGTCCGGCACCACCTTTAAGCAGGTCAACACCATGGCCGAGGCCTTCGAGGGCGCCGACATCGTGATCCCCAAGAGCTGGGCTCCGTTTGCCGCCATGGAGAAGCGTACCAATCTGTACGCCGAGGGCGACGACGCCGGCATCGCTGCGCTCGAGAAGGAGCTGCTCGCCCAGAACGCCACCCATCAGGACTGGTGCTCCACGACCGAGCTCATGGAGAAGACTGCCAACGGCCAGGACACCATCTTTATGCACCCGCTGCCCGCCGACATCTCCGGTGTCTCCTGCGAGCACGGCGAGGTTAACGCCGACGTCTTCGACATGCACCGCGTGGGCATGTACAAGGAGGCAAGCTACAAGCCGTACGCCATCGCAGCCATGATGTTCCTGCAGAAGGTTGCCGATCCCGCCGCTACCCTCAAGGCCCTCGACGAGCGCAACACCGCCCGTTGGCTCCAGGCCTAAAGCCGGGTTGAGGTAAGCCATGTAAAGGGGGCGCTCTGCCAACCGGCGGGGTGCCCCTTTTTTGCATCGCGGGCGTGTGGGATAAGCGCTTTCGATGTGGATGCCCGCGGCGCGAGTTATGGGTACGATGGTTTCAGGGGAGGTATCACCATGAAACTTGGATGCGTCATTATGGCTTCGGGCGAGGGCAAGCGGTTTGGCTCTAACAAGATGCTTGCCGATATCTATGGCGAGCCGCTGATTGCCCGGACCATCGATTCGGTTCCCCGGGGCTTTGACGTCGTGGTTTCGACGCGTTGGCCCGAGGTCGCTCAGATTTGCGAGGACAAGCATTGCCCGTGCGTGCTGCACGATGGCGAGCTGCGCAGCGATAGCGTCCGTGCGGGCCTTTCGTGGGGAGTCGAACGCAACTGGAAAGGTTGCCTCTTTTTGCCGGGCGACCAGCCGCTCGTGAGTTCGGATTCTTTTGAGGCTATGGTTCGTGCATTTGACGAGCGTGGCCGCAAGCATCCGGTGCGTCTTGCGTGCAACGGTGAGCCTTCGAGTCCGGTGCTCTTTCCGGCGGAACTGTTCGATGCGCTCATGCGTCTTGAGGGCAAGGACGGCGGGGGCTCGATTCTCGAAGGTCGCGTCGACGTTGCGCTGGTCGAGGCGCGTGCCTACGAGCTGTGGGACGTCGATACCGTCAAGGGACAGCGACGCATAACGGAGCATATTGCCGCCTGCTCGTATTTTGATCGCGTGGCCAACTGCATCAATCAATAAGGAGCAATTATGATCATTATCAAAAACGGCGCGCTCGTGACGCCCCAGGGGCTTCGCCGCGCCGACCTTGCCATGGAGGGCGACAAGATCGTGCGGATTGCCGTGGCGATTGAGCCGGGCGAGGACGATACCGTCGAGGACGCCACGGACTGTTGGGTGTTCCCCGGCTTTATCGACGGCCACACGCACATGCAGTGCTGGACCGGCATGGATTGGACAGCCGATAGCTTTGAGACCGGTACGCGCGCGGCTGCCTGCGGCGGTACGACGACCATCGTGGACTACGCGACGGCCGATCGCGGCGTGACCATGCCCGATGCCTTGGCCGAGTGGCATCGCCGCGCCGACGGAACCTGCACGGCAAACTACGCTTTTCATATGGCACTCGCCGAGTGGAATGAACGCAACCGCGCCGATCTTTCGGCCATGCGCGAGGCGGGCGTGTCGTCGTTTAAGACCTACTTTGCCTATGATCATCTGCGCCTGGACGATGCCGAGACGCTCGAGGTGCTCGAGGAGCTCAAGCGTATTGGCGGCATACTGTGCGTGCATTGCGAGAACGGCACGTTGGTCAACGCGCTGCAGAAGCGCGTGTTTGAGCAGGGTATCCACGGGCCCGAGGGCCATGCGCTCAGCCGTCCGGACGTGTGTGAGGCCGAGGCCGTGAGCCGCCTGCTGTATCTGGCTCACTTGGCCGGGGACGCTCCGGTCAACGTGGTGCACCTTTCGACCAAGCTGGGGCTCGAGGCCATCCGTGCTGCCAAAGCGCGCGGGCAGAAGAATATCTATGTCGAGACCTGCCCTCAGTATCTGATGCTCGACGACACCTGCTATCTGGAGCAGGGCGAGGACGGCTTTGCGGGCGCCAAGTACGTGATGAGCCCGCCGCTGCGCCATGCCGGTGACCGTGCCGCGTTGCGCGAGGCGCTTGTGGCTGGCGAGATCGATACTATTGCAACCGATCATTGCAGCTTTAACCTGCACGGGCAAAAGGACCGCGGGCGCGACGATTTCCGCGCGATTCCCAACGGCGGGCCCGGCGTGGAGCATCGTCCCGTCGCGATTGCCACGAGCTTTGAGGGCCAGCTGGGCCCCGAGGACCTCTGCCGCCTGATGAGCGAGAGCCCGGCGCGCGTTTTTGGCATGTATCCGCGCAAGGGCTGTCTTGCCGAGGGCTCCGATGCCGACGTGTGCGTGTGGGATCCTTGCGCGCGTTGGACGATCAGCGCCGCGACGCAGCATCAGGCCGTGGACTACACGCCGCTCGAGGGCTTTGAGGCACATGGCCGCGCCAAGGCCGTGTTTGTGAACGGCGTGCTGGCGGCACGCGACGGCGAGCCCACCGGAGCCCAGCCCGGTCGCTACGTGCCCCGCTAGCAGGAAGGCCGCCAGGGTAGCTAATTTGGGACGGGGCTCTTTTAGCTACCCTTGCCTGCCTGATGATTTTTCTCTCAACATGGGGTAGCTAAAAGAGCCCCGTCCCAAATTAGCTACCCCTTGAGGCTGGTGGCGATGATGGGACGGTCGAGGACTGCCTCGAAGCGATCTGCCATCGTTGGGTCGGCAAGCGTGTCGACTTGGTTGAGCATGATGCGGGCATTGTTGAGGTTCAGCATTCGCAGCTCGGCATTGAGCACCATGGCGACGCGCTCTGGGGTGGCAGCGTCGGTGGGCTCGCAGCCGCAGCGCTCGCAGAAGAGCTCGGGGCGGTGGACAACCTCGGCGACGGGCTTGCCCAGCCCCGAGGCGCCGACGACCCAGACAACGTTTGCTGTGCCGGAGGGAATTACCGGCTCCCAGGCGGTATGCGCCTTGAGCGGGAGTCGCTTGCTGCCATCTGCCTCGGCCAATACATAGTCAAAGCGCTGCGCCAGCTCGTTGAGCGGCTCAACGGGGGCGGAGAGCTTGCCTGTCTCCGGGCCCAAAACACCCGCCTGGCAGATACTTCCGCGGTTCATGCCCGCGCATGCCTCGCAGGTGCAGCCGGGAACATGCAGGGCCCCCGGCTTCCAAGGCGCGGCGTCCAGGCGACGATTCGACCCGTCCCATGGTACGCCGGCGACGGGAAACATGTGCGTGGTGGTACAGAGAAGCACCCTGCCGCCGGCGCGCATGAGCTCGAGACCCAACGCACGCAGCAATGTCGACTTGCCGCCACTGCCGATAATTGCGGTAATGCCCGGCTCGATCTTGAGCGCGGAGGCAAGGTTTCCGCTCGTCGTTTCCATCTGTTCACCGCCGTATAATACTGTGATAATAAATAATCATCAGAGTAGCGGTCGAACCGCTTTTGCTCTGCTCAAACCGTAGCACAGGGAGGTGCCCCGGGAATGCTCGTTTATGTTCGCGGCGCCGGCGATATCGCCACGGGCGTCGCCGCTCGCTTGGTGCGCGCCGGCGTGTCGGTCGTTATGGCCGATATCGCGGTTCCCACGTGCATCCGCCGCACGATCAGTTTTTGCGAGGCCATTCGTCTGGGCGAGGTCGAGGTCGAGGGTATTCGCGCTCGCTTGGCACAGACGCCGGCAGAGGCACTTGCGATTACCGAGGCCGGAGACGTCGCCGTTGTGGTGGACCCCCAGGCCAAGATGCTCGGCGAGCTGAAACCCGCTGCCGTGGTCGACGCGATTCTGGCTAAGCGCAACTTGGGCACCACGCGCGACATGGCGCCTGCCGTCATCGCCGTGGGGCCGGGCTTTACCGCGCCGGTTGACTGCGATGCCGTGGTCGAGACCATGCGCGGGCATTTTCTCGGCCGTGTCATTACCCAAGGTTCGCCCCAGCCCAACACGGGCGTGCCAGGCATTATCGCCGGCTATGGTAAAGAGCGCGTTATCCACAGCCCCGCCGCCGGCGTGTTTCGGTCCGACCGCGCAATCGGCGACATCGTGCGCGCCGGAGACGTGATTGGCTACGCGGGCGATACGCCCATGTACACGCAGATCGATGGCTGCCTTCGCGGGCTTTTGGCGAACGGCGTGCAGGTGACTGAAGGCTTTAAATGCGCCGATGTCGACCCGCGCGGCGATGCCAACTATATCAACTACATTTCGGACAAGGCGACGTCGGTCGGCGGCGGCGTGCTCGAGGCACTCGCTATGCTCACCGATATCTTTAGAGGATAGAAGGCGGCAATGGAAAAGCTCGATGTTGTGAATGCGGCGCTTGCCGCCCTGCGTGCTGGCGAGACGTGCGAGCTGGTGGTCGTGGCCGGCACGGCGGGGTCGTCACCGCGCGGTGTGGGCGCATGGATGGCCGTCTTTGCCGATGGCAGCCAGGCGGGCACTATCGGCGGCGGCAAGATTGAGCTCTTTGCGCTGGATGAGGCGCGCGAGCTCCTGAGCGCGGGACAGTCGCGTCTGGTCCGCTACACCATGGGCGGCGAGAACTCCGATACCGGCATGATCTGCGGCGGAGCCATCTGCCTGTGCTATCTGCATCTGGATGCGACCCAGGCACCGTTGTTCCAGGAAATTGCCGACGTCTTGGTCTATCGGCGCATCGGCGACTTCGTCATCGACTTTGAGCCGTTTATCGCGAGCGCGCTCGAGGGCGATGTGGCCGAGTACCATGGCGAGGCATCGCGCCATACCATTGCCGGCTGCCCCGGGCTTTCGCTGGTGGAGGAGGGGAGTAAGGTCACCTACACCAACGCGGCCTCTGAGATTCCCGCGGCGCACATCGAGACGCTCTGCCCCGAGGGCCTGACCTATATCTTTGGCTGCGGCCACGTGGGCGCCGCGACGGCGCGGGTGCTTACGGCGGCGGGCTTTGCCGTCGTGGCGTGCGACGACCGCCCCGGCACGCTGACCCCCGATTGGGTGCCCGGTGTCTACGACCGTCGTCTGGTCGACTACAAGAGCCTGAGCAAGCAGTGCCCCATCGGCCCGCGCGACCTGGTGGTCGTCGCCACGGCGGGTCACAAGTCCGATATCGACGTGGTGATTCAGGCCATGCGTGCCAAACCCGCCTATCTGGGCTGCTTGGGCTCGCGTCGCAAGACGGCCTTTGTGCGCGCCCGCCTGGAGCAGGAGGGCTTTACGCAGGACCAGATCGACGAGCTGCACCTTCCGATCGGCGTTGCCATCGAGGCCGAGGACCCCGAGGAGATCGCCATCTCCATAGCCGCCGAGATGATCCACCTGCGCCGCACCAAACTCGTCCCCCGCAAGCGCTAATCGGATCCCCACCAATAAGTTGCGGTGAAATACGGATTGTTTAAGCCTGTTAGGCCGCCAAACAGTCCCTATTTCACCGCAACTGCTTTTTGGGATCCATTTGTGCGGGGGAGTTGTGGAGTTGTGCAGGCAGACGAGGTTTTTCTGGAAATACGCTCCCGATGCGCGTATAGTACCGATTGTTTTGTCGGCTCCTGCTGCGTCGAGTCCAAACCGCAAAATGCCATGAGCGGCGCGGATGCAGCCAGGAGGCACGAGGACAACCCATCGTGGCCACGCCCCGTGCTTAAAACCCCAAGAAGGAGTGAACAATGGCAGAAGAGAAGTATGTGCCGCGTCTGAAGACCAAGTACAACAACGAGGTCAAGCAGCAGCTTCAGGACAAGTTCCAGTACGAGAACGTCATGATGATCCCCAAGTTTGAGAAGATCGTCGTGAACATGGGTGTCGGCGAGGCCGCTACCGATTCCAAGGCCATCGACGGTGCCGTGCGCGACCTGCGCGCCATCACCGGCCAGCAGCCGATGATCACCCGTGCCCGCAAGTCCATCGCTACCTTCCGCCTGCGCGCTGGTATGCCGATCGGCTGCAAGGTTACCCTGCGTGGCGACCGTATGTGGGAGTTCTTCGATCGTCTGACCTCCGTCGCGATCCCCCGTATCCGCGACTTCCGCGGCATCTCCGCCAAGAGCTTCGACGGCCGTGGTAACTTCTCCATGGGCGTCACCGAGCAGCTCATCTTCCCCGAGATTGACTTCGACTCCGTCGATCACCAGCGCGGTATGGACATCACTTTCGTGACCACCGCCAACACCGATGAGGAGGCCAAGGCCCTTCTGGACGCCTTCGGTTTCCCGTTCAAGAAATAGGTTCACCTGCCCTATAAGCGCCGTTCCCACAAGGGGGCGGCGCTTGGGGCGAACAATACTCTATGTGAGGAGGATATAAGTGGCTAAGACATCGATGATCGTCAAGTGCAATCGCAAGCAGAAGTTCTCTACTCGTGAGTACACGCGCTGCCAGCGCTGCGGCCGTCCGCACTCTGTGTACCGCAAGTTCGGCCTGTGCCGTGTCTGCTTCCGCGAGCTTGCACTCAAGGGCGAGCTTCCCGGCGTTAAGAAGGCCAGCTGGTAAGTCACTACCAGCGTTTCAAGCATCAGTTTGGAACAGGGAAAACGCGCTAAAAAGGCTTTGCCGTTAAGGGCGGCGAAGAACCAAGAGCACGTGTTCATCAAGAACGAAGGAGAATCTGTATGAACCTTACAGACCCGATCGCAGATATGCTTACGCGCATCCGTAACGCTAACTCTGTGAACAAGGCCACGGTCTCCATGCCGAGCAGCAAGAAGCTCGTCGAGATCGCTCGTGTTCTGCACGAGGAGGGCTACATCGAGGGCTACGATGTCGAGGACACCGTTCCCCAGAAGACTCTGCACATCACGCTTAAGTATGGTCCCAAGAAGGCTAAGGTCATCAACGGCATCCGCCGCATTTCCAAGCCGGGCCTGCGTAAGTACACCGGCGTTGCCGACATGCCCCGCGTCCGCGGTGGCCTTGGTACCGCCATTATTTCCACCAGCCATGGCGTCATGACCGACCGCGATGCTCGCAAGCACAACGTCGGCGGCGAGATCATCGCTTACGTCTGGTAATTCGCTCGGTAGGTAGAAGGAAAGGAGATCACCGTGTCTCGTATCGGTAATAAGCCTGTCCAGATTCCCGCCGGAGTCGAAGTGGCAGTCAACGGCAACAACGTTGTCGTCAAGGGCCCCAAGGGCCAGCTCGAGCTCGATGTCTTTGAGAAGCTCGCTATCAACGTCGAGGACAACGTCCTCACCGTTTCCCGTCCCGACGACGAGCGTGAGACCCGTGCCCGCCACGGCCTCACCCGCGCCCTCATCCACAACATGGTTGTTGGCGTTTCCGAGGGCTTCGAGAAGAAGCTCGAGCTCGCCGGCGTCGGTTACCGCGTGCAGCAGAAGGGCAAGAACCTCGAGTTCTCCCTGGGCTTCTCGCACCCCGTGATCGTCGAGGCTCCCGAGGGCATCACCTTCGAGGTTCCCGACAACACCCACGTGAACGTCAAGGGTATTAACAAGCAGCAGGTCGGTCAGATCGCCGCTGAGATCCGCGGCCATCGTCCTCCCGAGCCTTACAAGGGCAAGGGTATCCACTACGTTGGCGAGCACATCCGCCGCAAGCTGGGTAAGGCCGCCAAGTAGTCGTAACCGACTCACTCGCATAAGACCAGCACCCCGTCAGGTGCTGGCAAGATCAACCTTTTTAGGAGTTTACGTATGAACAAGCATAAGGCGAAGCTGGAAGGCCTCAAGCGTCGTCAGCGTCGTGTTCGCGGCAAGGTCTCGGGTACCTCCGAGCGTCCGCGTCTTCGCGTGACCCGTACTAACGCCAACATCTATGCCCAGATCATCGACGACAGCAAGGGCTCCAGCCTGACGCTCGTCTCTGCCTCGACCCTCGAGGCCGAGTTCAAGGGCACCCACACCTCGAACAAGGAGGCTGCGGAGAAGGTCGGTCAGCTCGTTGGCAAGCGCGCCATCGAGGCCGGCATCACCAAGGTTGCCTTCGATCGCGGTGGCCGTATCTACCATGGCCGCGTCAAGGCCCTCGCCGACGGTGCTCGTGCCGCCGGTCTCGAGTTCTAGGAGGTATGTAGCACATGGCTCGTAATCAGAAGCAGCAGCGCGAGGCCTCCGAGTTCGAGGAGCGCGTCGTTTACATCAACCGCGTGTCGAAGACCGTCAAGGGTGGTCGTCGCATGAGCCTCGTCGCTCTCGTCGTCGTTGGCGACGGCAAGGGCAACGTCGGCGTTGGCATGGGCAAGTCCGCTGAGGTGCCCATGGCCATCTCCAAGGCATCTCTCGATGCCAAGAAGAACATGTTCCACGTGCCGGTGACCGAGCAGGGCACCATCCCGCACGAGGTTCTCGGCCACTTTGGTGCCGGCCGCATCATCATCAAGCCCGCTGTCGAGGGTACCGGCGTTATCGCCGGCGGCGCTGTGCGTCCCCTCTTTGAGCTTGCTGGCATCAAGAACGTCCTGTCCAAGTCCCTCGGTACCGACAACGGCCTCAACATCATCAAGGCTGCCGTCGAGGGCCTCAAGGAGCTCTCCAGCCCTGAGGACGTCGCGGCTCGCCGTGGCCTGACGGTCTCCGAGATGTTCGTCGGTAAGGAGAACTAAGCATGGCTGACACCATCAAGATCAAGCAGGTCCGCAGCACCAACGGTTGCAAGCAGGACCAGGTCCGTACTGTCCGTGCCCTCGGTCTCCACAGGATCCGCGAGGTTCGCGAGATTGCTGACAACGAGTCCGTCCGCGGCATGATCTTCAAGGTCAAGCACCTTGTCGAGATTGTAGAGGAGTAGCAAATGCAGCTTCACGATCTTACTCCCGCGCCCGGTTCCACCAAGAACCGCAAGCGCGTCGGCCGTGGCAATTCTTCGGGTCACGGCACCACTTCTGGCCGCGGCCAGAAGGGCCAGGGTTCCCGCTCTGGCGGCACCAAGGGTGCCGGCTTCGAGGGTGGCCAGACTCCGCTGGCTATGCGCCTGCCCAAGCTTCCGGGCTTCCGCAACCCCCGTCGTATCGAGTACACCGCCGTTAACGTTGAGCGTCTCGAGCGTAAGTTCGAGGACGGCGCTGTGATCGACGGTGCCGCTCTTAAGGCCGCTCGCATCACCAAGAGCGAGTTCGAGCCCGTCAAGGTGCTCGGCAATGGTGAGCTCACCAAGAAGTTCACGGTCAAGGTCGACAAGGTCAGCGCTTCTGCGCAGGCCAAGATCGAGGCCGCCGGCGGAAAGGTCGAGCTGCCGTGCTAAATGGTCTTAAGAATGCTTTCCGCATCAAAGAATTGCGCGAAAAGATTCTTTTTACCATAGCTATGCTCGTCGTGTACCGCATTGGTGCGCACGTTCCTGTGCCCGGCATTCCCTTCCAGGGGATGCTGGGCCTTTTCTCGACCGATAACAATTCGGTCGCCGCAGGTGCTATGGCCCTCCTGAATCTTTTCTCTGGCGGCGCGTTGAGCTATGTGTCGGTGTTTTCGCTGGGCATCATGCCTTACATCACCAGCTCGATCATCCTCCAGATGCTCCAGGCCGTCGTGCCTTCCCTGCATGAGCTTGCCCGCGAGGGCGAGGTCGGTCAGACCAAGATTACGCAGTATTCGCGTTACCTCACCCTGGCTCTGGCAATCCTCAACTCCGTGGGTTACCTCTTCCTCTTTAAGAGCTTCGGCATCAGCTTCAATGGCGCCGGCGCTCCCGAGATCATCTTCGACCTCATGATCGTCGGTACGCTCACCGCGGGCGCCATGCTGATCATGTGGATTGGTGAGCTCATCACCCAGCGCGGTATCGGCAATGGCATGTCGCTGATCATCTTCGCGAACATCATGGCCGGTCTGCCGCAGGCTATCTTCTCCAGCACCGAGGGCAATGCCGGTGGCATCATCACCATGGTGATCATCTGCGCCATCATCCTGCTGGTTATCCCGCTGATTGTTTTCCTTGAGCGCGGCCAGCGCCGCATCCCGGTCTCCTACGCTAAGCGCGTCGTGGGCCGTCGCATGATGGGTGGCCAGACCACCTACCTGCCCATCAAGGTCAACACCGCGGGTGTCGTGCCGATCATCTTCGCTTCGGCGCTGCTGTACTTCCCGGCTCAGATTGCCGTGTTCTTCCCCGGCATCGGCTGGATTCAGGCAGTTGCCTCCGCGCTTTCGACCGGTTGGCTCAACTGGGTGCTTAACGTTGTCCTCATCGTGTTCTTCGCGTACTTCTACACCTCCATGGTGTTCAACCCCGATGACACGGCCGATAACCTTAAGAAGCAGGGCGGCTTTATTCCGGGCGTGCGTCCGGGTAGGGCTACCGCGGCCTACATCAAGAACGCGCTCAACAAGATCACGCTTCCCAGCGCTGTCTTTTTGGCGCTCATCGCCATCGTGCCTTCGATCATCTTCTCCTTCACGGGTAACCATCTGATCCAGGCATTTGGCGGCACGTCCATCCTCATCATGGTCGGCGTCGTGCTCGACACGGTCGATAAGCTCGAAGGCCAGATCAAGATGTATGATTACGATGGATTCTTTAAATAGGCTAGAGGAGGATTGCTCATGAACCTCGTATTGCTCGGAGCTCCGGGTGCCGGTAAGGGCACCGTCGCACAGGAGCTCGTCGCCGAGTTTGGCGTCGCTCACATTTCCACGGGCGACCTGCTGCGTGCTGCCGTCAAGGGTGGCACCGAGCTTGGTATTCAGGCTAAGAAGTACATGGACGCTGGCGAGCTCGTTCCCGACCAGCTCGTGATCGACCTTGTCAAGGAGCGCCTTGCCGCCGATGACGCCCAGCAGGGCTTCATCCTCGATGGCTTCCCGCGCAACACCGCCCAGGCTGTGACGCTCGATTCCGAGCTCTCCGCCATGGGTCGCGAGATCGACTGCGCCCTTCTGGTCGATGTGGCCCCCGACGTCATCATCGATCGTCTGTCTTCGCGTCGCACCTGCCGCGCCTGCGGTTACACCGGCACCGCTGCCGATGCCACCTGCCCTAAGTGCGGCGGCGAGATGTATCAGCGCGACGACGACAAGCCCGAGACCATCAAGAACCGTCTCGACGTCTACGAGAAGTCCACGAGCCCGCTCGTCGACTACTATCGTGGCCAGGGTCTGCTCAAGTCGGTCAACGGTGACCAGGCTCGCGAGACCGTGTACGGGGATGTCAAAGAGGCTCTCGGTCTATGATCAAGATTAAGTCTGCAACGCAAATTGAGCAGATGAAGAAGGCAGGAGCGCTATCTAAGATGGCGCTCCGCCACGTTGGGGCCATGGTTCGCCCCGGCGTTTCCACCTTTGAGCTCGATCAGCTCGCGGAGCAGATTATCCGCATGCATGGCGGCACCCCGGCTTTTAAGGGCTACGGCGGGTTCCCCGGAACCATTTGCGCATCAATCAACGATGCCGTGGTCCACGGTATTCCCAACCCCGATATGATCCTGCGCGATGGCGATATCATCTCCATCGATACGGGAGCTGTCGTTGATGGTTGGGTCGGCGATAACGCCTGGACGTTTTTCGTCGGCACCCCCACGCCCGAGGCCAAGGCCCTTTGCGAGGTTACGCGCGATTGCCTAAAGGCTGCCATCGAGCAGGCTGTTCCCGGTAACCATATCGGGGACGTCGGGTATGCTGTTCAGTCCCTCGCCGAGTCTCACGGTT
The DNA here is from genome assembly GCA_928722055.1 of uncultured Collinsella sp. Taxonomy (GTDB): domain Bacteria; phylum Actinomycetota; class Coriobacteriia; order Coriobacteriales; family Coriobacteriaceae; genus Collinsella. Next base: position 1,547,055 of record CAKMWN010000002.1, on the reverse strand, counting down.
ACGGTGTGCTTCGTGATTATGTAGGCCATGGCATTGGCCGCGTGATGCACGAGGACCCCAACGTTCCTAACTATGGAAAGAAGGGGAGGGGCGTTCGCCTCCAGGCCGGCATGGTCATTGCCATCGAGCCGATGGTTACGATGGGTTCCAACCATGTGAGCACGGGCTCCGACGGTTGGATTGTTACGACCAACGATCACCTGCCCGCCGCGCACTACGAGAACACCGTCGCCATTACCAATGACGGTCCGGTGATTCTCACCACGGATGCCCAAGGTGCTTGGTGTTCGCTCCAAGGCGGAGAAATGTAAAAGTCGCCGCCTCCTGATGCCCAACCTCGCCTTTCAATTTCGAAGGCATGACCCCAAGGTCTATGCCTTCTCATTTCAAGGCGATCTTGGGCATCAGGGAACGGCTTTGTTTTACATTTCAAATGTAACAAGTTCCACTTAGTTGTGGAGCCATTACGAAGTTATTACGATGCGTGCATACGTGTTGTAGAATACTCAATCGCTGTCGTTTTCTAGAGAAAGATGATTGCTTGTGAAGAAGGAAGACGCAATTGAGCTCGAGGGTACGGTAAAGGAACCGTTGCCCAACGCCATGTTTAAGGTCGAGCTCGAGAACGGTCATTCGGTTCTGTGCAACATTTCTGGCAAGATCCGAATGAATTACATCCGTATTCTCCCCGGTGACAGGGTTGTCGTGGAGCTTTCCCCGTACGACCTGACCCGCGGCCGCATCACCTATCGCTACAAATAGCGGCACGCATACACGCACTCCATTTCCGACTGCAGGCTTAGCTCAACCTACGGTCGGTTTGCGTGTGAAGACCAGCCATAGTTTTAAACGCCTGCGGCTGGGCGAGTAGATAGTAGGGAAGTAGTTTGAGCGCTACCGAAAGGAAGAACGATGAAGGTACGTCCTTCGGTCAAGAAGATGTGCGATAAGTGCAAAATCATTAGGCGCCATGGCAAGGTCCTCGTCATTTGCGAGAACCCCCGTCATAAGCAGCGTCAGGGTTAAGAGAGGAGACTACGTTGGCCCGTATTAATGGTGTCGACCTCCCGCGTGAGAAGCGCGTTGAGATCGGTCTGACCTACATTTACGGCATCGGCCGCACCACTGCGACGAAGATTTGCGTCGAGTGCAACGTTAACGTGGATACGCGCGTTAAGGACCTCACCGAGGATGAGGTTAACGCCATCCGCGATTATATCGATAAGAACCAGATCATGGTTGAGGGCGACCTCCGCCGTGAGCGCAACCAGAACGTCAAGCGCCTTATGGACATCGGCTGCAACCGCGGCCTTCGTCACCGCAAGGGCCTCCCGGTCCGCGGCCAGCGCACCCACACTAACGCTCGTACCCGCAAGGGCCCGAAGCGTCAGATCGGTGCTAAGAAGAAGAAATAAGGAGCGCTAGATAGATGGCTACTGCTAAGAAGAACGTTCGCGCTGCCCGTCTGAAGCGCGCGGACCGTAAGAACATTTCCGTGGGCCAGGCTCACATTCGTTCTACGTTCAACAACACGATCGTTTCGATCACCGATCCCCAGGGCAACGTCATTTCCTGGAAGTCGGCTGGCCAGGTGGGCTTCAAGGGCTCCCGTAAGTCCACGCCGTTCGCTGCCCAGATGGCTGCCGAGGCTGCTGCCAAGCAGGCCATGGAGCACGGTATGAAGAAGGTTTCCGTCTTCGTCAAGGGCCCCGGCTCAGGTCGTGAGACCGCCATCCGCTCCCTCCAGGCTGCTGGCCTCGAGGTCTCGAGCATCCAGGACAAGACCCCCATTCCGCACAACGGCTGCCGCCCCAAGAAGCGTCGCCGCGTGTAACTGAAAGGATCGTATCAATATGGCAATCGACAGGACTCCTGTTCTTAAGCGCTGCCGTCAGCTCGGGATCGATCCCGCTGAGCTCGGTTACAGCAGCAAGAAGGAATCTATCCGTCAGCCCAAGCGCCGTCGCAAGGAATCTGAGTACGGCATGCAGCTGCGCGAGAAGCAGAAGGTCAAGTTCATCTATGGCGTTCTGGAGAAGCAGTTCCACGGCTACTTCAACAAGGCCCGCAAGATGAACGGCGTCACCGGTGAGAACCTCATGATCATCCTTGAGTCTCGCCTCGACAACGTCGTCTTCCGTCTTGGCTTCGCCCGCACCCGCAAAGAGGCTCGTCAGTCCGTCCGTCACGGTCACTTCACCGTGAACGGCAAGCGCGTGGACATCCCGTCCTACCGCGTCAAGGCCGGCGACGTCGTCGCTGTCGGCGAGAAGTTCCGTGACCTCCTCCCCATCAAGGAGGCCCTGATTTCCTCCGAGCGCTTTGAGGTCCCTGGCTGGCTCGAGGTCGATATCGAGAAGCTGTCTGGTAACGTGCTCGCTCTGCCGACGCGTGAGCAGATCAGCGGTGATATCAACGAGCAGCTCATCGTCGAGCTCTACTCTAAGTAGTCCATCCGGGCTGCTGAGGCTGGAGGTAATACATGTCAGAATTCATTAGGCCTCAGGTTCAGGTCGAAGAGATCAACGAGACGTCTGCTCGTGTCTCCGTCGAGCCGCTCGAGCGTGGTTACGGCGATACGCTGGGTAACTCCCTTCGTCGCGTTCTTCTGTCCTCGCTCGAGGGTGCCGCCGTCGAGGCTATTCAGATCGATGGTGCGCAGCACGAGTTCATGACCATCCCTAACATGGTCGAGGATGTCACCGACATCGTCCTGAATGTCAAGGGTCTTGTCTTCAGGGCTCTCGGCACGACCGACGAGGCGACCGCCACCATCTCGGTTGACGGCCCCTGCGAGGTCACCGGTGCGGACTTCTTTATTCCGTCCGAGTTTGAGCTGGTCAACCCCGAGCAGCACATCGCAACGCTCACCGAGGGTGGCCATCTCACCATGAGCATGCGCATCGGCTATGGCCGCGGCTATGTTTCTGGCGAGGCCAACAAGCGCGACAACGATCCCATCGGTGTGATCCACGTCGACTCGCTGTACTCGCCGGTTTCCCGTTGCGCCAAGCTCGTTGAGGCTTGCCGTGTCGGTCAGCACACCGACTACGACCGCCTTGTCCTCGAGATCGAGACCAACGGCTCCATCGCCCCGCGCGACGCCGTGGTCCAGGCTGCCAATATCATCAACCAGCATATGGCCGCCTTTATGAACCTTGCCGAGACCCCTGAGGTCGAGGAGGAGGCTTCGATCTTCGCTCCCGAGGTCACCAACGACAACGCCGAGCTGGACAAGCAGATCGAGGATCTGGACCTTTCCGTCCGTTCCTACAACTGCCTTAAGCGCGCCAGCATTCACTCGGTCCGTCAGCTCGTTGAGTTCTCGGAGAACGATCTGCTTAACATCCGTAACTTCGGTGTTAAGTCGATCGAGGAAGTGAAGGACAAGCTTGAGTCCATGGGCCTGAGCCTGAAGGCTTAATGCTTCGCATATTTGAGGAGAAACTAGACCATGCGTCACAACGTTAAGAAGGGCCTGAAGCTCGGCACCGATGCGAGCCACACCAAGGCCATGAAGAAGAGCCTTGCTAAGGCCCTCTTCGAGAACGACCGCATCAAGACCACCGAGACCCGCGCTAAGGCGCTGCGTTCGGTCGTCGATCCGATCATCACCTGGGCCAAGAAGGGCGACCTGCACTCTCGTCGTCTGGCTATCGCCAAGCTCGGCGATAAGCAGCTCGTTGCCGAGATCTTCGACAAGGCTGCCCAGGGTATGTGGCAGGACCGCAACGGCGGTTACACCCGCATCATGAAGCTCGGTAACCGTAAGGGCGACAATGCTCCCATCGTTATCATGGAGCTCGTCACCGAGCCTTGCACGCCTAAGGCCAAGAAGGCTGCTTCGGCCCCCAAGAAGGCCGCTGCTCCCAAGAAGGTCGAGTCTGCCGAGGAGGCTCCTGCTGAGGAGACCGCTGAGTAGACAATCCGTCTGCATAGGCTATATTCGAGGGGTACGTTCGCGTACCCCTCTTTTTTTGTCGAAATGCCATTGCCTATTTGTTGGGAGCGCCCATGACCGCGCCGTCTGATTTCAATTCGATTCCAGAGCTCGATGCCACGCTCGTTTTCCGCGTGGCCTTCGATGGCTCGTCCTATAGCGGCTTTGCCGAGCAGCCGGGACAGACGACGGTTGCGGGTGAGCTGCGTCGAGCCATCGAGACGCTGCTTCGCCGTCCGATCGATCTGACGTGCGCAGGTCGTACCGATGCCGGCGTGCATGCCGTGGCTCAGTACATCAGCGTGCCCGTAACGGACGCTGAGCTCGCCCTTACGCGCCGTAGGTGGCTGCGGGCTATGGATGCCCTGCTGCCTAAAGATATCGCCATAAACGAGGTCTACAGGGCCCGTAAGGGCTTTTCTGCACGCTTTGACGCGCGTTCCCGTACGTATACGTACCGTATTGCCGATCGCGATGCGCGCCCCGTGCTGTCCCGTGGTGCCGTGTGGTGGCATCGCTATCCCTTGGACGTCGAGGCCATGTCTGCGGCCTGTCCCGCGCTTTTGGGTGAGCGGGACTTTAAGAGCTTTTGCAAGGTCGCCTCTGCCGTGGGCAAGCCTACGCACCGCTGCGTGATGCGGGCCGAGTTTGGCCATGAGGTGGCCTTTGGCGAGGATATCCTGACGTTTACCATTGAGGGCAACGCATTTTTGCATTCGATGGTCCGCACGATCGTGGGCACGCTTGTCGAGATTGGCATGCATCGCCGCGAACCCGAGTGGATGCGCGAGGTCATCGACGCTTGCGACCGTACCGCTGCGGGCCCCACGGCTCCTGCCTGCGGCCTTACGTTTATGGGCGTGGATTACGATCCCGCCGAGCTTGTCGTGCTCGACTAGGGGAGGGCTCGACGCGTCGTGCGTCGACACCTGCCATCTGTGAGCTGCGCGTGTGCAACATCTGTTCTTGGCGTGCAATACAATCGGTGTCTCATTGCTTTAATTTACGGGGTGTACCATGAACCACGGTTTGATTCATTGCTGTCGAGAGAACGGATAACTTGGTTCGACGTGGCTCGCATCCGCGACTTTCGGTGATCCTTATGGTAGAAGGTTCGCCCAGCTATGCGATGCGTGCGCTCGAGAGTATCCAGAACCAAGACCTCTACGATTTGCAGATTGTCGTTGTCTGCCGCGATGCTGCGCCCGGTGTGCGCCATTCGCTTCAAGTTGCTGCCGACAGGGACATCCATATTGATTTGATTGACGTCGAGGACGCGAAGCGCGGTGCTTGTCTTCGTGCCGGTTTTGCTGCCTCGCGTGGCTCTCAAATCATCGCTATGAACGCCGATGAGTGGCTTGCTCCGCAGTCCCTTTCCAAGATGGTCGATATCGCGTGCGATACAGCGGCAGACATGGTGTTCCCCACGGTGTCGCTCGACCGCTATGATGCACATCGAGAGCGCCATTCGCGCGTCTTGGATGCTACTCATATTTCCATTGATAGCAAATCTTCGATGGTGGCCGGGCTGCCTCAGTTGATTTTAGGCGGCCTAGTCGCTCAGACCTCTGGCGTGATGTACAGCCGCTCGCTGTTTGAGGCATGCCTGTCGCGCGGCAAGGCGTATCGTACGGTTGAGTTTATGGCTTATGCGCTCTCGCAGGCACGATTCGTGTCCGGCTGCGGCGACGCTTGTTTCCACGCGGTGGCACCTAAGCTTACAGATGCCTTTGATCCCACCATGTATGCCAGGATATCCGATGACACTCGAGCGCTCGACGAGCTTGCGGACTCACTCTCGGAAGCAGATAGCGGTGGTCGGCTCAAGCTGGCAAGCCAAAAGTTCTACTTTGCCGGACTGGTCGCCTGCATCGAGAATTTGTGTCTGAGCCCGCATGGGGTGTCGTCAATTGAGCGTTCCGCCCGCATGCGTGATATGCTCGAGGCGCCTCGAACCCGTCAGATGGTCGCCGCGCTCAAGGACAACCATCGGGGACTCGGTCTGTTGTTTGGGCCGATCGCCAGCGCCAAGCCCATGCGCTGCGTGATGTGTACGCATCTGGCAGCTTTTCTTAACCGGACGGGCGCAAAAACCGCCTAAACGGCTCATTTCGAAACAAATTTGCATAGAATTGTTTCGAAATGCGTTCTTATACACAAAAGCCTTCAAATAGCGTTAAACTATTCAATCACTGATTGATTGTCTCCGCCATCTTTTGGAGAGAGGGTTTGTATGGCTAAAAAACGCAATGGGCGCCAGGATGCCATTAGAGATATTGTGCGCAATAAGGACGTCCGCACGCAGCGCGTGCTGGTCGATGAGCTCCGCGCTATGGGCTTTGATTGCACGCAGGCGACTGTCTCTCGCGATATTGCCGATATGGGGCTGCGTAAGCTCCCTGAGGGCATCTATGTTCTGGCAGAGGACCTGCACCTGCAGCGTATGGTTTCTGAGCTCGTAACGGGCGTTCTGCGCACCGATAATCTGGTTATGATCAAGGCTCAGCCTGGTACGGCTTCCGGCATCGCCGCCGCTGTTGATGCGGCAGAGCTGCCCGATGTGCTTGGCTCGCTTGCCGGCAACGATACGATTTTGGTTATTGCCCAGACGGCCGAGGACGGCGAGCGTCTTGAGGCGCTGATCAATAAGCTGAGCAATTCTCGCAAGTAGGCGTGCGGGTCGTGCGCTCGGCACTGTGCGCGCTGACATAGTGGCTTGTAAGGGGTATCGACGTTGGTCGGTACCCCCTTTTTGTCTGCCGGTATAAAGATCGCCCATCAGGTCGCTTTAAACTAAAAAGGCCCCCGAGCAGTTTAATAAGCTGCTCGGGGGCCTTGTTGCTTATGGCTGGATGAATTTCTAGCCGACCGTATCGTCAGGCGTGGGCGAGGGGTCGGGAGTGGGCGTAGGCGTAGGCGTGCCGCCATCGCCGCCGGTCGAACCACCAGTGGAGCCGCCCGTCGAGCCACCGGTGGTACCGGTGCCGCCGGTGGTGTCGCCGCCCGTGGTCTCGGTGGTCGTCGTGGTAGTCGTTGTGGTGGTTTCCTCTTCGTCCTCCTCTTCGTCCTCGTTCTCGTCCTTGTCGTCGTTCTCCGTCTTCTTGGAGTTGTTGGTGCCGTAGAACTTCCAGACGCTGTTGTTCTTGTAGGTGGGCGCCGTTCCGGTCGCAAACTCCTCGCGCTCGGTACCGGTCAGAACGGTGTTCATAAACCGCTTAAAGACAGGCAGGTTGGTGCTGTCGCCCAGCAGGTCTGTGCCGTATTTTTGGATGGGGATCTCGCCCGCGGAATAGCCGGTCCACAGGGCGCACGCCAGCTGCGGGGTATAGCCGCAGAACCACAGGTTGGTGGTGTTGTCGGTGGTGCCCGTCTTGCCGGCATAGGGCTGGTTGACGCTCAGGGCACCGGCAGCACCCGTACCGCCGCCCTGCATGACGCCGGACAGAACATCGGTGACCGCGGCGGCCTCGCCCTCGGTAAGCACCTGTGAGGGATTGTCGGTGTGCTGGTACAGCACCGAACCGGTACGAGAGTCAATCTCGGTGATGGCGATCGGCTGGCGATAGTAGCCGCCGTTGGCAAACGTCGCGTAGGCGGCGGCCATCTCGAGCGGCGAGATCGAGCCGGTGCCGAGCGTCATGACGGGAACGTCCTCGATGTTGTCCTTGGCGGGATCGATGCCGAGCTTTTTGACGAGCGAGATGATCTTGCTGTTGCCGACGGCTTCCGCCACCTGGATGTAGCCGGTGTTGGAGGAGTATGCCGTCGCCTGCTTAAGCGTGATGTTGCCATAGCTATGGTTGGCGTAGTTTTGGACCTCGGTCGTGGTGCCCTTGGCCTTGAGCGGCGAGTTGCAGTTGAGGGTGACGTTGGGGTTCATGCCGTTTTGGATGGCAGTTGCCAGTGTAAAGGCCTTGAAGGTGGAGCCGACGGGACGCTTGGCCGTGGCATGGTTTACGTGGTTCTCGTCGGCGTTGTAGTCGTAGCCGCCCACCATGCACTTGATGTAGCCGGTCTTGGGGTCGACGACGACCATGCCCATGTCCAGGCCGTCGAGTGAGAGCGTGTCGAGCTGCTCGCGGACGGCATTCTCTGCCACCTGCTGCATCGTGGGGTCGATGGTGGTCTTGACGGTCAGGCCGCCCTTAAAGAGCACGTCGGTCGAGAACTCCTGCTCCAGCAGCTGCTTAACATAGGCGACAAAGTAGGGCTGCGAGTATACGTCGACGCCGCTGCCCGAAATCTCGGTCACGTTGAGGGTGATGGGCTCGGCCTGTGCGGCATCGTGCTCCTCCTGGGTGATGTGGCCCAGGCGCAGCATGTTGTCGAGGACCTTGTTGCGGCGAGACAGTGCCAGGTCGGGATTGACCGTGGGGTCGTACTGCGAAGGCGAGTTGGGAAGGCCGATGAGCAGTGCGGCTTCGCTCAGGGTGAGGTCGGCGGCGCTCTTGGATAGGTAGGTCTCGGCGGCGGCCTCGATACCGTAGGCGCCGTGGCCGTAATAGATGGTGTTGAGGTACATCATGAGGATCTCGTCTTTGGAGTACATGTCCTCCATCTTTACGGCGATGTAGGCCTCGCGCACCTTACGCTCGATGGTCGAGTCGAACTGCTCCTCCTGCAGGATGGTGTTGCGCACCAGCTGCTGGGTGATAGTCGAGGCGCCTTCGTGCCCGCCGCCGAGGGTTGCCACCGCAGCACGCGCGATACCCCACAGGTCGATACCGCCGTGCTCGTAGAAGCGCTCGTCCTCGACGTCAACGGTGCCCTGCAGCACGTAGGGGGAGACCTCGTCCTTGGTGATGGACTTGCGGTTTTGCGTGTAGAAGCTCGCGATCTTGTTGCCGTTGCAGTCGACGATCTCGGTGGGCTCGCTCACCAGATACGCGTTAGCGTCGGTGTAGTCGGGCAGATCGGACAGCCAGCGGTTGACGTTGCCGACCATGCCGATGCCAAATGCCACGCCCGCGATAAGCAAAAAGCCCAAAAACGAGAGCAGGATTATGGGCAGAGCATGCGTCTTTGAACGGCTGCGTCCCTGTCGTTGGCGAGGACCCATATATTGACCTCCAGGTATGTCGTGCCGGACGGTGGATGTGCCGTCGGGGCAGGATGGACATAAGTTATTACACGATAAACCAAACGGGGCGCGCGAGGCCTCGTGTATGCTGGAAGACGGCATTTTTCAGAGTGAATGCATACCTTGGTAAGGAGTTTTCCGATGGCGATTCGGGCTATGGGGCCGAGCGGACAATACGAGACTGGATTGGATGCTACCGGTGCGGCGCTGCCCGAGCTGCTGGCGCCGGCGGGCGGACTCGACCAGATGCTTGCGGCCATCGCCGCGGGTGCCGATGCCATCTATGCGGGGTTGGGCGGCTTTAACGCCCGCGTGAGCGCGCACGGTTTTACCGATGACGAGTTTGCGCGCGGCTGCGCCGTGGCGCATGTCCATGGCGTGCGTGTGTACGTGACGCTCAACGTGTTCGTGTTTGACGATGAGTTGTCCGACGCGGTGGCGTTGGGAGCTCATGCACTGGAGCTGGGCGCCGATGCTCTGATTGTCGCCGATGCTGGGCTGGCCTGTGCGCTGCGCGCGGCGATTCCCGGGGTCGAGATTCACCTGTCCACGCAGGCGGGCGCTCATAGCGAGAGCGCCGTGCGGCTTGCCGCCGATGAGCTTGGGGTCGAGCGCGTGACGACGGCACGCGAGCTGACGGTCGACGAGATTGCGGCGCTATGTGCCACGGGCGTGCCCATCGAGGTATTCTGCCACGGTGCGATTTGCATCGGATATTCGGGGGCGTGCGAGTTCTCGGCCCTGCGGCGTGGGCGCTCGGCGATGCGCGGCGACTGCACGCAGCCGTGCCGTCTGGCGTACGACCTGGTGGACGAGGCGGGACAGAGTGTTGTCGCCGTCGAGGGAGATCGCCTGCTGTGCCCGCGCGACTATCTGGGTATTGCGCATCTGCCCGAGCTTGTAGATGCCGGCGTGGCGTCGCTCAAGATCGAGGGGCGCATGAAGAACCCCGATTACGTATTCAACGTGGTGCGGGTGTGGCGCCGGGCGCTCGATATGCTGTGCGACGGCGCGTGGGACCCCGGTGCCGTGGAAGAGCTTGAACGCGAGCTGGGCCGGTCGTTCAACCGTGGGTTTACCGACGCGTATCTGCGGGGGCGTTCGGGCGCCGAGCTTATGAGCTTTGAGCGTGCGATCAACCAAGGTGTGCGCGTGGGACGCCTGGTGGCCGTTGGCCACGAGGAAGTGACCGTCGAGCTCGATGCCGCCGTGGCGGCGGGTGACACGCTCGAGATTCGGTTCTATCCGGGTGCCGACGCGCGTTCCGATGTGCCCAAGCGCTGGCCGCAGGTGCCCTGCCCGGTGGATGCCGCAGCGGGGAAGCGCGTCGTCGTGCATTGCAAGCGTAAGGTGGACGCGGGCTGCGAGGTGTACCTGATTCGCAGCGCCGGCGTGTTGGATCAGACGGCGGCGGTGTTGGAGCGCATGCGGGCCGAGGCAGATGCGATTGCGCCCGTTGCACGTGCCGTTGAGGTGCTGCCCTTTGAGGACGTTGCGGTGGATGGCGGTGCGTCGACGGAGTTGGTGGAGTGCGCGGCTCCCGCTCGCATGGTTTTTGCTTGGCAGCTGATGGATGCCGACCCGCGCGGAGAACTCGATTTGTCCGACGCCGTTGTGGTGCTTGACGAGGTGTGCCGCACGGGTGACGCTGACTGGACCCGCTCACTGATGCAGCGTGCCGGGCGCGTTGTCTGCCGCAACCTGGGACAGGTGGTGATCGCTCGCGAGCTGGGCGTGACGTTTGACGTGGCGGCGCCGGTGTTCTGCGCGAATCGGGCCACGCTTACCTGGCTGCGCGGACTCGGTGCGGGGCGGGTGTACTTGCCGGCCGAGTTGCTCGGCAATGATGCGGAGCGTATTGCCGAACTGGCTGCTGAACCCGGCGTCTGGGGTCCGGTCGACGCCGACCGTCCCGAGCTTATGGTGTGCGAGCACTGCCTGCTGACCGCCGAGGGCGTCTGCGCTACCGATGCGACGGGACAGGTCCGTTGCCGCGACTGCTTGCGCCGTCGGCAGGTACGCTATCTGGTCGAGCGTGACGGTACACGTCTGCCGGTCGCCGTTGACGCGTGCGGCAGGACGAGGATTTTCCTGTCGTAGGTGCCGCGTCGCGTCAGTTTGTTATCATATGAGAGTTTATGGACTTCCAGCACCGCCGTATCCGGTGAGGGTGCTATAGCAAAAGGAGGATACCCAATGCTGTCTGTTGACGAGCAAATGCGTATCATCACCTCGGGCGCCGCGCAGATCGTCCCCGAGGCCGACCTTCGCAAGAAGCTTGAGAAGGGCGAGCCCCTCAACATCAAGCTCGGCGTCGATCCCACCAGCCCCGACCTGCACCTGGGCCACGCCGTGCCGCTGCGCAAGATGCGTCAGTTCCAGGACCTGGGCCACAACGTTACCCTCATCATCGGCAACGGCACCGCGCTGATCGGCGACCCCTCGGGCAAGAACTCCACGCGTCCGCAGCTTTCGCAGGAGCAGATCGAGGCCAATGCCGAGACCTACGTGAGCCAGGCTATGAAGATCCTGGATCCCGAGAAGACCACCATCGTGCACAACGGTGACTGGATCCTTTCGATGGACCTGGCCGGTCTGCTGCAGGTATGCTCCAAGTTCACCGTCGCCCGCATCCTTGAGCGCGACGACTTTACTAAGCGCTACCAGTCTCAGACGCCGATCGCCCTGCACGAGTTCCTGTACCCCGTGATGCAGGCCTTCGACTCCGTTCAGATCAAGGCCGACGTGGAGATGGGCGGCACCGACCAGCTCTTCAACCTGCTCGCCGGCCGCGAGCTCATGGAGAAGATGGGCATGGAGCCGCAGATCGCGCTCACCATGCCGCTGCTCGAGGGCACCGACGGCGTGCGCAAGATGTCCAAGTCCTATGGCAACTACATCGGCCTGACCGACGCTCCCAAGGATATGTTCGGCAAGACCATGTCCATCCCCGACGAGATGATCGGCAAGTACTACCGCCTGGCGAGCTCGCTCACCCCGGCCGAGGTCGACAAGATCGACGCTGCCCTGGCCGATGGTTCTGCCGACCCCTACGAGCTCAAGCGCGCTCTGGGTCGCGACCTGTGCGACACCTACCACGGCGCCGGTGCCGGCGACGAGGCTCAGGCCGAGTTCGACCGCGTGTTCAAGGAGGGCCAGCTCGCCGACTTCCCCGAGAAGCACGTTGAGCTGACCGTCAACGACGAGGGCCAGATCTACCTCGCCGGCTTGCTCAAGGACCTGGGTCTTTCGGCGAGCGCCGGCCAGGCTCGTCGCGATATCGACGGCGGCGGCGTCAAAATCAACGGCAAGGCCGTGGCTCCCAAGAGCTATAACATCGATCCCAGCGCCCTCAAGCTGGGCGACACCCTCTCCGTAGGCAAGCGCAAGGGCTTCAAGTTGGTCTAACGAGCGAGTTGACCTCACAAGTGCAATAAGGCCGCAGCCGGGATTTCCGGCCGCGGCCTTTTTTGGTTACGACGATCCCTTGGGGACGGAGGGGTCATTTGGCGGTGCCGTTAAGCGGAAGGGGTGTTAGCGGGACTTTCTTTTGGGCATACAATGGCTATTGGCTTGCTGCAGTGAAGGTCTGTCCGCTCCGCAGCTGTTTTCTACGGTTAAAGGAGTATGTATGTCCGTTGAGGTCATGAGGACTGTGATCGAGGCCGCCGAGGGCCGCGTGCCCGTCGACACGCTGTTTACCAATGCGCAGATCGTCGACGTGTATGGCCAGCGTATGGCGCCCGGTAGCGTTGCCGTCAAGGACGGTGTGATCGTCGGCGTGCTCTACGATGGTCGCGACGATGCCGCTGGTACCTACGAGGCAACTGAGGTCATCGACTGCCAGGGTCGCTATCTCGCTCCCGGTTTTATTGACGGGCATCTGCATATCGAGTCTTCGAACATCCGTCCCGCCGAGTATGCTCGCATGGCCGCGACGCGCGGTACTACCACCGCCATTGCCGACAGCCACGAGATTGCCAATGTTGCCGGTCTCGACGGCTTGCGCTTTATGATCGAGGATGGCCGCCGCGCACCCATCTCCATCAAGTACATGATGCCTTCGTGCGTGCCCGCGCTGCCCGACGAGCAGGCCGGTGCCGTTATTTCGGCTGCCGATATGCAGGCGTTTTTTGCCGAGCATCCAGGCGATGTCTTTGGACTGGGCGAAATGATGAACCTGCCGGGCGTCTTTATGGCCGACCCCGAGACCTGTGCTCGCATCGATGCTGCCAACCAGACGCCGTCCAAGCAGGTTGACGGCCACGCGCCGCTCGTTGCCGGTAAGGACCTCAACGCCTATGCCGCAGCAGGTATTATCGCCGACCACGAGTCGACGATTCCCGAGGAGGCGCTCGACAAGCTGTCTCGCGGCATGTACGTGATGCTGCGTGAGGGCACGTGCAGCCATGACCTGGCCAACCTGTCTCCTATGCTGCTGGAGAATCCTGCCCGTGCCCGCCGCTGCTGCTTTGCGACCGACGACCGTGCTCCCTCCGATGCGCTTTCGACCGGTATGATTGACAATGCCTGCCGCGTGGCTATCGAGGCCGGTATTGACCCCGTGGTTGCCATCTCTATGGCGTCCCTGTCCACGGCCGAGGCGTTTGGCCTGGACCACGGCTGCCGCGACCCGCACGAGCTCCGCGGCGCAATCGCCCCGGGCAAGCGCGCCGACCTGCTGTTGCTCGATGACTTGACGTTTGCCAAGGCTCCGCATCGCGTATATGCCGCCGGTGCTCTGGTGGCGCAGGACGGCACCTTTGTGGGCGAGATCGCACCCGAGATGGCCGAGGTTGCGGCCCTTGCCGATGAGCTGCGTGCTTCCGTTAAGCTGCCGAAGCTATCGCTCGACGTGTTCGACTATGCCTTTAAGCCGGGCGAGGCCGTGATCGACGTGGTGCCGGGCAAGGCCATCACGGGTATGGCTCGCCCCGAGAACGCCGGGGGCCTGCGCCGCATTATGCTGATCGAGCGCCACGGCCGCGGCGTGTCACTGCAGGCCAAGGGCACCGATGGCGACGGTCCCGCCGGCATGGGACTCGTCGGCAAGCATATCGGCCGCGGCTGGGTGCGCGGTTTTACCATCACGGGCGGCGCTATCGCCTCGACGATCGGCCACGACTCGCACAACGTGTGCGTGGTGGGCGACAACGCGGCCGATATGATGGCTGCCGTCGAGGCCGTGGGCCAGGGCGGCCACGTGCTGGTGCGCAACGGCAAGGTCGTGGCGCGTATTCCGCTGGCGCTCGGTGGCCTTATGAGCGAAGGCACGGCCGAGGACGTTGCTGCGCAGCACGACGACTTTATGGTCAAGGCGCGCGCCATGGGTATTGAGCCGCCGCTCGACCCCATCATGGGCATCATCTTCCTGCCCCTGCCGGTCATCCCGACGCTCCGCATCCGCCCCGAGGGCATGTTCGACGTTACAACCTTCACCTATGCCGACTAGTCATCGGGGACGTTCTTAAACGACTAATCGTCGGGGACACTCTTTGGCGGGCTGCCTGACGTCGCGACCGTGGGGCCTCTGGCGCGCGTGAGCTATTTGCTAGGTCCTTGTAACGTTTGCGCCCGCGGAGTCTTATTTGAGTTCCCTTTGGGTACGGTGATTTTGGATATACGTCCGATTCCATCAAGCCCGAAGGGAGCTTTTCTATGTTTAAACTGATTGCATCCGATATGGACGGCACACTGCTTGACGAAAACGGCCAGGTGCCTCCCGAGACCTACGAACTGATTCTGGCGCTACACGAGCATGGCGTGCATTTCGCTGCATCGTCAGGTCGTCGCTACGATCGCCTGTGCGAGTTCTTTGCGCCCGTTCGCGACAAGATGGACTTTGTCGCCGCTAACGGCGCCCAAGTCTACGCCGACGGTAAGATGGTAGACCGTGAGGTGTATTCCCACCTGGCGATTCGAAGGCTCGCCCAAGCCGTCAGGACGTTTCCCAGTCTGCATCTTGCGCTCTTTGACCGAACCAAGTCCTTCCTGCTCGATGACGAGTGCAAGTTCGTGCGTGAGGTCGATAAGGACCTTCCCAATGCCGAGCGCATTTGGGAGCTGCCCGATCCCAGCGTAAATATCATCAAGGCGAGTATCTTTTGCGATGACTGTGCCGTTATGGACAGTGCCTACGTACTGCAGCGCGAGCTTGGCCAGCTCTTTACCTTTGCGCCTTCTGGAAACGCATGGATCGATGCCATGCAGCCCGGTGTGTCGAAAGCCTCGGGAATCGAGCAGCTCATGGAGCACTATGGCGTCGAACGCGACGAGGTCATGGCGTTTGGCGACTCGATGAACGACTACGAGATCATTCGCTTTGTCGGCACGGGCTGCGCGATGGAAAACGCGCGTCCCGCGCTCAAGGCGGTGGCCGATCGCGTGGTGGGTTGTAATCGCGACCACGCCGTCCAGCAGGAGCTCCGTCGCGTGCTGGAGAGTCTCGCTTAATCCGGCAGATGGGGACGTTCCTTTTAATATGAGCAGGACATTGTCAAGAGGCAAAATCGGGCCTGGCCCCAACGATATGGGGTCAGGCCCTCTCCCTATATCAGCCCGTCCGCGGCGACCTCGGCGTGTCTTACCGACGCTCGTCTTTGCAGTTTAATATCCGCCCGCGGCGATCTCTCGCTGGGCAATCCGTTGCTACGGCTGAGGCTTCTACGTCGAACCGACAGTCTGTGCACGCGTGTGGCGCCCTGGGCGCTCGCAGAAAAGGGACCTGAGGTTCGCCTCAACGGCTTCGGATCGAACCGCTTCCGGGGTGACTGGCTTATGTGCGGGGGACCGCCCCCCTACGCCTCCTCGGCCATGAGGCCGACCGCCCACACCCAGCAGGCGAGCTCGCGCGCCGTGGCGACGTTCGCCTTGTTGCCGTGGACCCCGCGCGCGAGCAGGGTCCCGCGCCTCTCGACCAGCCTCCGCACGCCCTTGGCGGCATGCCTGCGGGCGCCCGGGTCCGGGGCCTGGCCCCTGGCGGGCTCCTTCGGCCGCGCGGAGCACGTCAGGTAGTGCCACGCGGCCTCGACCAGCGCCTTTCTCAGGTGCTTGTTGCCCGCCTTGGTGATCGCGCCCCTGCGGTCGCTCTCCCCGCTGGAGTGCTCGGAGGGCGTCAGGCCGACCCATGCGGCGAACGACCGGGCGTTCCTGAACCTCGAGAACTCGCCGGCCTCGAACACGAGGTCGGCGGCCGTCGCGGTGTCGACGCCCTTGAGGCAGCGCAGGGAGTCGACCCTCTTCCTCCACCTGGGCTTGCGGGTCTCGGCCTCGACGAGCCCCTCGAGCCTCGCCTTGTCCTCCGCCGCCCGCCTGACCGCGTCGACGTAGTAGGCGAGCACGTCGTTGTCGGCCCCCTCCGCGAACCTTATCGACTCGATCCAGGACCAGTGCGCCCGGGTCCAGTTGCCCTTCCTGCGGCCGGTGGGCGTCCTCTCGTCGAAGACGAGCCCGTGCCTGAGCAGGAACTTGGAGAGCCGCTGCTTCGAGCGCGAGAGGTCGTCCCTCGCGTCCTCGAGCGCCCTGGTCAGGTCGCGGGCGGCCTCGCACTCGTCGTCGGGGACCCACACCTCGACCACGTTGCCGACCGACAGCATGCGGGCGAGGAACTCGGCGTCGTTGCGGTCGTTCTTCCTGCGCCTGTCCGCGCTGGGCTTGATCATCTTCGAGACGGCGCCGACCGCGCAGTCGACCCCGAGGCCGGAGAGCCTCTTCTGCAGGTCGAACCCCGTGACCCCGGACTCGTACACGCACCTGGCCCTGGGGTCCACGGAACGGACCCACTCCGCGACGGCGCCGGCGTCGTAGCCGAAGGTCGCGCAGCGCACCTCCCCGGTCATGACGTCGAGGGAGACTGCCTTTATCGAGCGGGCGTGGACGTCGAGGCCGACGAAGGTGGTAGTATCGAGCATGGGAGCCCCTTCCATGAATGCGGCGTGGCCGCCACGGTTGGATTAGACACTCACCATTGTCGGCCTAATCCGCGGTCTTTCATGCAGCAGGGGCTCTCAATGTTTTTATGTCCTGCTCATATCGTCTCTGCCGGCAGTGGGGGACAGTCCTTGCAGCTTTTTCGCGAAGACTGTCCCCAACGACTAGTCGTTTAAGAACGTCCCCAATGACTACCCAACGACTAAGCGAGGGCGGCCATGATGGTGCGGGCGACGCCGTCGTGGTCGTTGTCGTATTCGGTGATGGCGTCGGCGGCCTCGCGGTCTTCGGACTCGGCGTTGATCATGGCCATGCCGTGGCCCGCTGCCTGCAGCATGGGGATGTCGTTGATGTTGTCGCCGAACGCCCAGGCGTCGGCGAGACGCTCGCCCAGGTATTCGCATAGCCACGTGAGGGCCGTTCCCTTGGTGGCGCCCTCGCCCATGACCTCGATATTCATGGCGTACGAACGCGTGACCTCAATGCCTCCGAGCGTTTCGAGCTCCGCCGCGATGGCGTCGCGATCGGCCGGGTCGTGCCAGTACATGGCGATGCGTTCGAGCGTCTCGACCTCGTCGATCTTGCTGTCGATATCCATGTCGATCGGTGTTCGCGTACGCTTGAGCGAAGCCGCGATGTGGGGGTCGCCGCCGCAGAATTCGTCCAGGCGCGTGTAGAGCGAGCGGGGGAGGAAGCACCGCCCGTCCGCGAAGATATCGAAGGTGACGTCATGGCCGGCGGCAATGCTATGGATGCGGTGGGCGATGGCGCGGTCGAGCGGTCGGCTCAAAATGCGTGTGGCACGTGAGGCATCGGTGGGCGTACCGTCGTCGAGCTGCCAGACGCTGGCGCCGTTGGCGCAGACCGCGTAGTGTACGGCGGGATGGGCGAGGATGGGCTCAAAGATGCCCGACAGCGGACGCCCCGTGCAGGGCACAAACTCAATACCGCGGCGCGCAAGCTCGTCGAGCATTGCCCAGGTGGCGTCGCTCATCTGCTTATCGCTCGTCAGCAGCGTTCCGTCCATATCGGAAAACACAATCATTTGATGCAGCCCTTTCTACTGGCATAAAAAGCGTGGCCGAGGGCGGTGATGCCCTGGCCACGTTCGGGTTCTATAACGGTCCGCGTCTTAGCGATCGGCGAGTGGCTTGTACTCCAGCGGATCGATCACCGGACGGTATGCCGGGCGGATGATGCGATGCGCGCAGAAGAGCTCTTCCATGCGGTGCGCCGACCAGCCGGCCATGCGGGCGACGGCGAACAGCGGCGTAAAGAGCGTCTCGGGCACGCCGAGCATCTTGTAGATAAAGCCCGTGTACAGGTCGATGTTGGCGCAGATGGGCTTGGTCATGCCGTGATCACGCATTACTTGCGGGGCCAGGCGCTCGATACGCTCGATGAGCGCGAACTCCTCGCCCAGGTCCTTCTTGGCGGCAAGCGTGCGCGCGTAACGGCGGCACACCTCGGCACGCGGGTCGCTCAGCGTGTAGACGGCGTGGCCCATACCGTAGATGAGGCCCGTGCCGTCGAAGGCCTGCTTGTCGAGGATCTTGCCCAGGTAGGCTGCGATCTCGTCCTCGTCCTCCCAATTGGAAACATGCGCACGGATGTCCTCGTGCATGGACACGACCTTGGCGTTGGCGCCGCCGTGGCGCGGGCCCTTGAGCGAGCCGATAGCCGCGGCGTAGGCGGAATACGGGTCGGTGGCCGAGGAGGACAGCACACGGCAGGCGAACGTGGAGTTGTTGCCGCCGCCGTGCTCGGCATGCAGCATGAGCATCACGTCGAGCAGCATGGCTTCGTCGCGGGTGAATGCCATACCGCCGCGCAACACCTGCAGGATGGTCTCGGCGGTGGAAAGGCCGGGTGTGGGGTGCGGTACATGAACCTCGGAGCCGCGGCGCTTGGCGACCGAGGCCATATGCGCGAAGGCGGCGATACGGGGGAGACGGGCGAGCATGGAGATGGCCACGTCGATCTCGTGCTCGGGTGTAATGGCGTCGGGCTCGGCATCGAAGGCGTAGAGCAGCAGCACGGCGCGCTGAAGCACATTCATGATGCTCGACGACACCGTGGTCATGGGGAACTCGCGGACGTATTCGTCGCTCAGGTGCCTAAAAGCACCCAGGCGTCCGCAAAAACCGTCAAGCTCTTCCTTGGTGGGCAGGGAGCCCGTGATGAGCAGATAGGCGACTTCTTCGTAGCCGTAGCGGTTCTCGGCCTGGGCGTTGTTGACCAGATCCTCGATGCTGTAGCCACGAAGCGTGAGTTTGCCCTGATCGGGCACGACCTTACCGTCGACCTTGTTGTAGCCATGTACGTCCGAGATGCGAGTGAGGCCCGCGACCACGCCCGAGCCGTCTGCATTGCGCAGGCCGCGTTTGACATTGTGCTCGACAAACAGGTCCTCGTCATAAGGGTCGGTCGGCAGGCCGTGGTAGAGGTTTTCGCTTTCGGGCGAAATCTGACGGCTCGCCTCGTAATCCAGAACCAGGCGGCTCAGGTGATCGTCGAAGCGGTAGTAGATTTTCTTGGCGTCGTAGGCCATGCGCGCTCCTCTCCGGTCCGCTTTGGGGCCGCGCGCTTGGACGATATGACGTCAAGCTGCCCCGAGCGGCTTGTTCGCTACAGGCGGTACATAAAGTTAAAGACGTCCTCGCGCTGGATGGACACGTTGACGCCCGAAAGCTCGCCGGCCTCGGCCAGCGCCTTCTGCAGCTCGGCGAAGTCGAGCTTGGACTCGGCGGTGTCGGCCAGCATGGTCATGGTGAAGATGTCCTCGATAATGGACTGCGTGATGTCGCGGATGTCGACGTTGGCCTCGCCTAGGACACGGGTGACGCCGGCGACGATGCCGGGGCGGTTCTTGCCAAGGACGGTGATGACGATACGGGAGGACGAGATCTCGGCCATGGGAAACCCTTTCGCGTGATTGCGGCGCGCGCGGGGCGCTCCGCTACGGTACAGTGTTCATCATTGTACCTGTCTGGCGCCAAAAGGGGTGTGCTTACTGCGGCGTTACACGTCTGCAACATGGGAGAAGGGGCAACAGGGTGCGTGTCCGCTGCGGTTGGTCGCGCCGCGTTGCACAAAGACCGTGAACCTTTTGTGGGACGCGCGGCGCCGTGGTACCATAGCCGAGTTTGTTGTCTTGGTCGGAAACCAAGACGCCTTATGCGCTGATCGGTAACCAGCGCCTGACCAATAAGGAGTCCTACCATGAAGCAGGGTATCCATCCCCAGTATGTCGAGTGCACGGTGACGTGCTCCTGCGGCAACACCTTCAAGACGCACGCTACCGTGTCCGAGATGAAGGTCGAGCTTTGCAACGAGTGCCACCCGTTCTACACCGGCCAGCAGAAGTTCGTCGACACCGGTGGACGCGTCCAGCGCTTCGCCGACAAGTTCGGTGGCGCCGCTGCCGCCCAGCTCAAGAAGGCTGAGGAGGCCAAGGCTGCCAAGGCCGCCAAGGCTGCTGAGGCCGAGGCTGCTCGCAAGGCCGCCGCTGAGGCTAAGGCTGCCGAGAAGGCTAAGCGTGCTGCTAAGTTTGCCGAGGAGGCTGCCAAGCAGGCCGCCGAGGCTCCCGCAGAGGCTCCCGTCGAGGAGGCCGCTGCCGAGGCCGAGACCACCGAGGCTGCTGAGTAAATAGCTCGCCGCGGAATCACTCGTATTCATGGCATAAGGGCCGTGCATCCGTTTGGGTGCGCGGTCCTTTTCTTTTTATTGGTGTAAACCAACCTGCCCCCATTGCACCAAATGGCAGAGAGGCGGCGTTTGCCCAGATAAAACCTGCCAAAATTAACCTGTCCCATTGTGGCAGGTTGGTCGTAGTTATTACGTGGCGGTCGAGGTCGACCGTATAGGCCGCGCCTTGTTTGGCTAAAGTACAATCATCTGTGTTTAACTCGCCCGCAACTGCACGACGTGGGCGATGGCCAAAAAGGAAAACCACATGGGATTCATGTCAAAGCTGCTGTCCTTTGGATCCGATAAGGACCTTAAGCGCTACTACAAGATCGTCGACCAGATCAACGGTCTTGAGCCCCAGTTTGAGAAGATGACCGAGGAGGAGCTCCGCGGCCAGACCGATAAGTTCCGCGAGCGTTACGCCAACGGCGAGTCGCTCGACGACATGCTCCCCGAGGCCTTTGCCACCGTGCGTGAGGCTTCCAAGCGCACCATGGGTATGCGCCACTTTGACGTGCAGCTCATTGGCGCCATGGCACTGCACGAGGGCCACATCGCCGAGATGAAGACCGGCGAAGGTAAGACCCTCGTCTCCACGTTGGCCGGCTATCTCAACGCTATCGCCGGCAAGGGCGTGCATGTCGTTACCGTCAACGATTACCTGGCAAAGCGCGACTCCGAGTGGATGGGCCGCATCTACAAGTACCTGGGCATGACCGTCGGTCTGCTCCAGAACAACATGCCGCTCGAGCTCAAGCGTCCGGCCTACCAGGCAGACGTCACCTACGGCACCAACTCCGAGTTCGGCTTTGATTACCTGCGCGACAACATGGTCACCCGTCCCGAGCAGCGCGTGCAGCGCGGTCACAACTACGCCATCGTCGACGAGGTTGACTCCATCCTGATCGATGAGGCCCGCACCCCGCTGATCATCTCGGGCGCTGGCACCAAGTCCGCCAGTACCTACAAGGACTTCGCGCGTGCCGTGCGTGGCCTTGAGCGCGGCGAGGACGTGTCGCACGACATGCTCACCGCCACCGAGGACGTGGAGCCCACGGGCGACTACGTCATGGACGAGGCCAAGCACACCATTGCCGCCACCGAGCGCGGCCTTAAGAAAATCGAGCGCCGCCTGGGTATCGATGACATCTATGCCGATCTCTCCGGCCAGTTGGTCAACCACCTGCAGCAGGCGCTGAAGGCCCAGTACATGTTCCACCGCGATAAGCAGTACGTGGTCACCAACGGCGAGGTCAAGATCGTCGACGAGTTCACCGGCCGCATTATGGAAGGCCGCCGCTATTCTGAGGGCCTGCACCAGGCCATCGAGGCCAAAGAGGGCGTGCTCGTACGCGAGGAGAACCAGACCCTGGCCACCATCACCCTGCAGAACTACTTCCGTCTGTATGACAAGCTCTCCGGCATGACCGGCACGGCACTCACCGAGGATGCCGAGTTCCGCGAGATCTACAAGCTGCCCGTCGAGGTCATCCCCTCCAACAAGCCCGTTCAGCGTGTTGACCACGAGGACCTGGTGTACCGCACCATCCAGGCCAAGTACAACGCCGTTGCCGACGACGTCGAGCGACGTCACGCCAAGGGCCAGCCGGTCCTGGTGGGCACCGTTTCCATCGAAAGCTCCGAGAAGCTGTCGGCCGCCCTTACCAAGCGCGGCATCGCGCACGAGGTCCTCAACGCTAAGCATCACGAGCGCGAGGCTCATATCGTTGCCCAGGCCGGACGCTACGGCGCCGTGACCATCGCTACTAACATGGCCGGTCGTGGTACCGACATCCTGCTGGGCGGCAACCCAGACGAGCTGGTGCGCGAGCGCCTTGAGTACGAGGGCCTGACCATGGAGGACGTGACGCCCGAGCAGCTCGAGCGGTTTAACGCCGAGGCCAAGGAGACCTGCAAGGCCGAGCGCGAGCGCGTGCTTGCCGCCGGCGGCCTGACCGTCATCGGCACCGAGCGCCATGAGTCCCGTCGTATCGACAACCAGCTGCGCGGCCGCTCCGGTCGTCAGGGCGATCCGGGCGAGACTCAGTTCTACCTGTCGCTCGAGGACGACCTGATGCGCCTGTTCGGTGGCGACAAGATGGATCGCGTCTCCAAGATGATGGTCACGGCAGAAATGGGCGACGACATGCCCATTCAGCATAAGATCATCTCCAAGGCCGTCGAGAGCGCCCAGCACAAGGTCGAGAGCATTAACTTCTCCATGCGCAAGAGCGTCCTCGAGTACGACGACGTCATGAACAAGCAGCGCCAGGTCATCTACGCCGAGCGCAACAAGATTCTGGACGGCAAGGATCTGACCGACCACATCACCGAGGTCATGCACGACACCGTGTACCGCTGCGTGCAGGAGTTCTGCACCAAGGACAGCCACGATGGCGAGCGCGACCTGGAGGGCCTGCGCAAGTGGGTTGTGGAGCTCACCGGCCACATCGATACGCCGAAGTTCCCCGACGAGGATTATGAGGCCCTGGCTGCCGATGTCCTGGCTTATGTAGAGAAGTGCTACAACATGAAGGCCGAGCGCTTGGGCGAGGACCTGATGCGCGAGCTCAACACCCAGGTCATGCTGCGCGTCATCGATACCCGCTGGATGAACTACCTGCAGGAGATGGACTACCTCAAGACCGGCATCGGCCTGCGCGGCTTTGGCCAGCGCGATCCGCTGGTCGAGTACAAGACCGAGGCCTACGGCGCGTTCCAGATGCTCGTCGACACCATGTACGAGGATTACCTGCGCACGGTTCTGCGCATCGAGATCAAGGCTGCCCCGCGTGCCGTGGAGCACAAGGAGGAGCCCGCGCTCGAGGGCGCGCGCTTCTCCGGTCCTGCCGAGGTCGATGGTGATAACGGCGACTCGGTGCTGCGCAAGCAGGCGCAGGTGCAGGCCCGCACCGCCGTCCAGGGTGGTCCGGCTGCCGTCAACAACGGTGGCAAGGTGACCACCTATCGCAAGTCCGAGAGCGACGATCCGTACGTCAACGTGGGCCGCAACGACCCGTGCCCCTGCGGTAGCGGCAAGAAGTTTAAGTACTGCC
This sequence comes from uncultured Collinsella sp., assembly GCA_928722055.1. Taxonomy (GTDB): domain Bacteria; phylum Actinomycetota; class Coriobacteriia; order Coriobacteriales; family Coriobacteriaceae; genus Collinsella. Next base: position 1,523,360 of record CAKMWN010000002.1, on the reverse strand, counting down.
ACGGCAGGAATCGTTAATGGCTGAGGCTTTAGAGGTAACGCCCGCCGAGCTGGACGCGTTCGCGGACCGGCTCGGCGAGGTCGAGTCGTATCTCCATTTGGACGAAAAGCGCACGCGCGTGACCGAGCTCGAGGCCAAAAGTGTTGCCCCTGGCTTTTGGGATGACGCCGACGCCGCCCGTGCCACCATGGAGGAGATCGCGCGTACCAAGGAAGATATCGCTGCCGTGGATACCGCGCGGGGCGAGCTTTCCGATGCCCGCGCCGCGCTGGAGCTTGCCGAGGAGATGGGGGATGACCCCGATGCCGTCGCCCTTCGCGAGGAGGCTACAGCCACGGCTGAGCGCCTGGCCCGTGCCATCGATGAGCTTGAGCTTTCGAGCTGGTTTACCGGTGAGTTCGATCACGGCGATGCCATTGTGACCATCAAGCCCGGACAGGGTGGTCTGGAGGCCCAGGACTGGACCTTCATGCTCTTTAAGATGTACATGAAGTACTGCCAGCGTCGCGGCTGGAAGGTCACCATCAACGACTGTCCCGCGGCCGAGGTCATCGGCATCGACCGCGCGACCTTTACCGTCGAGGGCAAGGACGCATTTGGCATGCTGCGCGCCGAGGCCGGTGTCCACCGCTTGGTTCGCATTAGCCCCACCGACGACAAGAAGCGCCGCCAGACCACGTTTGCCGGCGTCGAGGTCATCCCCGTGCTACCCGATGATATCGACATCGAAATCAGTCCCGATGACATCCGCGTGGACGTGTACCACGCGAGCGGCCCGGGCGGTCAGGGCGTCAACACCACCGACTCCGCCGTGCGCGTGACGCATTTCCCGAGCGGCATTGTGGTTACCTGCCAAAATGAGCGCAGCCAGATCCAGAACAAGGCCGCGTGCATGCAGATCCTCAAGGCTCGTCTGTACGAGATTGAGCTCGAGAAGCGCGCCGAGGCGCTCGATGAGATTCGCGGACCCAAGACCACGATTGGTTTTGGCAACCAGATTCGCAGCTACGTGCTCTACCCGTACCAGATGGTCAAGGATCTGCGCTCGGGCGTGGAGACCAGCAATGTCGAGGCCGTTCTTGACGATGGCGACCTGGACCCGTTTGTTATTGGCTACCATCGCTGGGCCACCGGCAACGCTGACGCGGAGACCCCGTCTGCTTAAACCGCCCGGGTTTATGTGGAAATGGATTAAAACCCTCCGAGCGGTGTGGTTTTGTATCCAGAGCAAACCCTGCGCAGGGGTGGTTTTTGCCTGGCGAATCGGTAGAATCGAATACAGCAAGAAGTTCGAAGCGCATCCGTTTGGGTGCGCTTTTTTGAGGGAGGCAGCATGGCATATCGTCTGGACATCAAGCGCATTCTTTCGATGAACTTTTTTCACGACCTGCCCCAGATTATGTTGGGGTGCGCTCTGGCCGCTATTGCGACCGACCTGTTTTTGATTCCCAACGGCCTTGCTGCCGGTGGCGTTACGGGCCTTGCCACCATTATCCAGGCGGTCGGTGCATCGCGCGGCCTATCGCTTCCCGTTGGTATTCAGACGATCGTGATGAACGCCTTGCTGTTGCTGGTCGTTATGCGCGAGGGCGGCATGTTCTACGTGGTGCAGACCGCGACGGGCTTTGTGCTGCTGGGCTTCTTCACCGATCTGTTCGCCCCGTTTGTAGCACCTCTGGCAGATGCGGACCTGATGCTCCCTGCCATGTGGGGCGGCATTATAACGGGCATCGGTTACGGCATGGTGTTGCGCGCCGGCGCCAACACCGGCGGCTCGGACACGATTGGCCAAATCATCTCGCGTAACACCTCGCTGCCGGTGGGCTCGACCGTCATGGCGATCGATGTTGCCGTATGCGCGCTGTCGGCTCCGGTCTTTTCAATCGAAAACGCACTATATGCAGGCCTTTCGATGGTCATTAGCGGTTACGTGATCGATGCCGTGGTCGATGGTGGCAACAAACGCCGTATGGTACTCATCATCTCGGACAAGTTCCCTGATATCGCTGCCGATATCATGTATGGCCTGGGTCGTGGTTGTACCAAGTTTAAGGCGACTGGCATGTATTCGGGTGCCGAGAAGCCGGTGATTATGGTCATCGTGAGCCGTCGAGAGCTCAATACCCTCAAGACGATCGTGCGCGAGCGCGATCCTCACGCCATTGTGACGGTCGCTGACGTTACGGAAGCCTTCGGCGAGGGATTCAAGGACATTAGCGCGTAGGGTCGACCGCGTTCCATCCAAAAGACGTTCACATTGATAAACCGTTTCATCAGCGGTTCTGCCTGCTAAATTGTTCAAATAATGATAAAAACTCTGGTAAAGCCATCAGTTTCCAGCATAATGAATGACGTACGTGCATTGCGGCTGTGTTGGGATTACCTTCGGTGCCGTGCGCATTTTGTCTAATGAGGATGAAAGGAAGGCACAATGAGCGACGAAGAGCTCAAAAAGGTTGCCAACGAGGTAAGGAAGGGCATCGTCACCGGCGTGCACGCTGCCAAGTCCGGCCATCCGGGCGGTTCGCTTGGCGCTGCCGACATCATGACCTATCTGTACTTTGAGGAAATGAACGTCGACCCGGCCGATCCCCGCAAGGCCGATCGCGACCGTTTTGTGCTCTCCAAGGGCCATTGCGCTCCGGGCCTGTACGCCGTGCTCGCCGAGCGTGGGTTCTTCCCCAAGGAGGATCTCGAGACGCTGCGCCATATCGGCAGCCACCTGCAAGGTCATCCCAACATGAACGACACCCCGGGCGTCGATATGTCCACCGGCTCGCTCGGCCAGGGCATCTCCGCCGCCGTGGGCATGGCGGTTGCCGCCAAGCACTGGGGCGATACTTACCGCACGTACGCCCTGCTGGGTGATGGCGAGAGCGAGGAGGGCCAGGTCTGGGAGGCAGCCATGTTTGCCGGCAACCAGCAGCTCGATAACCTCTGCGTGATCGTCGACCACAACGGCCTGCAGATCGACGGCCCCGTCGAGGAGGTCAACGACCCCATGCCGCTCGCCGACAAGTTCCGCGCCTTTAAGTTCCACGTGGTGGAGCTTGCCGACGGCAACGATTTCGATCAGATCCGCGCCGCCTTTGCCGAGGCCCGCGCCACCAAGGGTCAGCCGACCGCCATCATCGCCGAGACCATGAAGGGCAAGGGCGTTTCCTTTATGGAGAACCAGGTTGGTTGGCACGGCAAGGCCCCCAACGATGAACAGTTTGAGCAGGCCATGGCAGAGCTCACGGCCGCCGGAGAGGAGCTCTAGGATGGCAGACGTCAAGAAAATCGCCACGCGCGTAAGCTACGGCGAGGCCCTCGTCGAGCTCGCCAACGAGCACGATGACTTTGTGGTCCTCGACGCCGACCTGGCTGCCGCCACGCAGACCGGCAAGTTCAAGGCAGCCTGCCCCGACCGCTTCTTCGATGTGGGCATTGCCGAGAGCAACCTGATGGGCGTCGCCGCCGGTATCGCGACCACCGGCCGCGTTGCCTTCGCGAGCACCTTTGCCATGTTCGCTGCCGGTCGCGCCTTTGAGCAGGTCCGCAACTCCATCGGCTACCCGCACCTCAACGTTAAGATCGGTGCCACGCATGCCGGTATCTCGGTGGGCGAGGATGGCGCCACGCACCAGTGCTGCGAGGATATTGCCCTCATGCGCGTCATCCCCGGCATGACTGTGATCGTTCCTGCCGACGACGTCGAGGCCCGCGCCGTAACGCGCGCCGCCTACGAGTGCGACGGTCCGGTGTACATGCGCTTCGCTCGTTTGGCCTCGCCGGTTATCAACGACCCCGAGACCTACAACTTCGAGTTGGGTAAGGGCATTGTCATGCGCGAGGGCGCCGACGTCACCATCATCGCCTGCGGCCTGATGGTCGGCGAGGCTCTCGAGGCCGCCGAGCAGCTCGCTGCCGAGGGCATCGACGCCGAGGTCATCAACATGCACACCATCAAGCCCATCGATGCCGACCTGATCGTCAAGAGCGCCACCAAGACCGGCCACGTCGTGACCGTCGAGGAGCATTCTGTAATCGGTGGCCTGGGCAGCGCCGTTGCCGACGTCCTGTGCGAGCAGTGCCCGACGCCCCTCAAGAAGATCGGCGTCAACGACACCTTTGGCGAGTCCGGCCCGGGTGCCGAGCTCTTGCACAAGTATGGCCTGGACGCCGCCAACATCGTGGCGACCACCAAGGAGTTCTTGGCATAAGGCAAGGCGGATCTCAAGGACTGCTTCGCCAGAACTATGGAAACCCGGCAGGGGCGCTCTCTTGGAGAGCGCCCCTGTTTCAGTTGCGGTGAAATAGGGACTGATTAGACCTTTTAACTGGTAAAACAGTCCCTATTTCACCGCAACTCATGAAGACGCCCCTCAAGCACGGTCCCATCAGGAAAAAGGGCATATATCGACAAAGCGCAATTCAGACCCTTCCAGCTTTGTATATGCAGCACCTCAAGATAAACGCAGCGACCCCTTAGTTATCGCAGGCCGGACACAGGGTTACTCTCCAAATCTTTCCGCAGGACGGAGGAGCCCCCGCCGCACGTAGTGCGCAGCGGGGGCTCCGACATGTCCGAGGACGATTTGGAGAGTAACCCTGTGCACGGCCGACGGGATCCCTAAGCACGCCATGCTTCTTATGTGCAGCAAAGCTAATGCTGCTAAAATACAAAGCGCTCATGTAGTTTAAACGCACGACGATAAGGAGCACCAGTGGGTAACCACTTCCGTACCTCCGGTGCGGGCGATGATGCCCCCAAGACGCAGGCAGGCGTCCAGGGCAGTCGTTTCGCCACTCCGGATTCAGAGGGCCAGCCTGTTGCTCAGGCCCCCGCTCAGCCGGCAGATCAGGCACAGCCGGCATCCGATCCCTTTGCCTACAATCCAACCAGCGATGTCGCGCTTTCCGGCACGGCGGGTTTTGAGCCCGTTCAGGCCGTGACCGCTCGCGTGGAGCAGCCTCAGGCTGGTGCCGCCACGCCGCAGCCTACCATGGCCGGCATTCCCGACCCCTTGGCCCCTGCGACGCCGGCTCCTCAGCCTGCGCAGTCCGGTCTCTTTGCCGCTATTCCCGACCCCACGCAGCCTGCTGCCCCGGTGGTCGAGAGCGATCAGGCAGCCGAGGTCGCAAGCCTCGATAACGCGCTCAACAACCCCGATTTTACGTCGGTGTTTGCGCCCATCGATCCGCAGGCCAGCCGCAAGAAGATGGCCAAGCAGGCCGGTGTCGAGCCCGTCATCCTTATGGAGCATGTCACCAAGATCTATCCGGCACAGCCTAACAAGCCTGCACTCGACGACATCAACATCGAGATCTATCCGGGCGAGTTCGTCTTCCTGGTCGGTCACTCCGGCTCGGGTAAGACCACGCTGCTGTCGACGCTCAACCGCGACGTCAAGCCGACGAGCGGCCGCATCCTGGTTGCCGGTCAGGACCTCATGAAGATCAAGAACCGTAAGGTTCCGTTCCTGCGCCGCCAGATTGGCGCCGTGTTCCAGGACTTTAAGCTTCTGCCGCAAAAGACCGCCTACGAAAACGTGGCGTTTGCCCTGCAGTGCATCGGCAAGCCCAAGGGCGTCATTCGCAGCCAGGTGCCCGAGGTGCTGCGTCTGGTCGGTCTGGCCGATCAGATGGACTCGCTGCCCGACCAGCTTTCCGGTGGCGAGCAGCAGCGCGTTGCCGTCGCCCGTGCTATGGTCAACCGTCCGCCGCTGCTGATCTGCGACGAGCCCACGGGCAACCTCGACCCGGCGATCTCGCTGGGCATCATGAAGCTGCTTGAGCGTATTAACCGCACCGGCACCACCGTGATCGTCGCCACGCACGACCGCGAGATGGTCGATAGCATGCACCGTCGCGTGATCGCCCTCGAGGGCGGCCACGTCATCCGCGACCAGGAGAGGGGAGGTTACGGCAACTATGGCACCAACTAACGTGGGCTACTCCTTCAAAGAGGCAATCAGCCACTTCTTCCGTAACTGGACTACCTCGCTCGGCGCCGTCATCACGATCTTCCTTTCGCTGTTTATCATCGGCCTGTTCATCATGGGCTCTGCGATGCTGAACTCCGTGATCGGCACCGTCGAGGATCAGGTTGTCATCAACGCGTTCATTAGTGATGACGCCGATCAGGCCGATGTTCAGGCTTTTGAGGCCGAGCTTAAGACGTGGAATAACGTCAAGTCCGTGACCTATAAGGACAAGGACGACGCGCTGGCCGAGTATACGAGCAAGATGTCGGGCAACGCCGACGCCACCATGAGCGCGCTCGATGGCCAGAACCCGCTGCCGGCTTCCTTCGCTATTGAGATGGACGATCCGTCCAAGGTCGAGAGCACGGCAAAGAAGCTCAAGAAGGATGCCGATTTCCAGAAGATCGCGGATGACGGCGACGTCAACGCGAGCGTGCTGTACGGCCAGGAGGAAGTGAGCCGCCTGTTCCAGGTGACCAACTACATCCGCATCGCCGCCGTGGTGCTCGTTGGTCTTCTGACCTTTATCGCATTCATCTTCATCAACAACACGATTCGCCTGTCCATCACGGCGCGTCGTCGTGAGATTGCGATTATGCGTCTGGTCGGCGCCAGCAACGGCTTCATTCGTGGCCCGTTTATCACCGAGGGCGTGCTGCAGGCCATTTTGGGCTCGCTGCTTTCCATCGGCGTTCTGGAGCTGCTGCGCAATCTGATGATCCCGCGTCTGCAGGAGAGCATCGGCTGGATGTCGTTTGCCCTGCCGATGCAGTACTACCTGGTGACCTATGCTGCGCTGATTCTGGTCGGCGTGATTATCGGTCTCTTTGGTTCTGCCATCGCCATGCGCCGCTACCTGCGCGTGTAGGCATGCTTGGAATTCATCCCTTCCAACGGGTCGTCTCTTATGGGGCGGCCCGTTTTTTGATCCCTAGGGGACGGCAGGAAAGCGAATCATTTGGGTAGACTCTTTGGAGTTCGCAATCGATAGTTAGGAGGCGCCATGGGGCGCAATAACAAGCATAAGCGTGGAGCTCGCAATCAGCGCGGGCCGGTGCGCAGCGAACGCCGTCCGAGCCTGACCGGGCGCGTGCAGCTCCATGAGCATAGCGCCTACGTTGTAACCGAAAACGGCGACTACAAGGTCATGGGCCGCGGCAAGCGTGAGATCATGGATGGCGATACCGTTGCCGTGAGCATTAAGAACAGCCCGCACGGTGAGCGGCGCGCCGTGATCGAAAGCGTGGTTGAGCGTGCAGCCATAAGCGTGGTGGGCACGTACCAGACCGCCGGTCCGCTCGGTGTGATCGAGCCGCTCGATTCGCGTCTGAAGGCTGACTTCTTTATTTTGCCCGAGGACACTTCGGCGGAGCGCCTGGGCGTGCGCCCTGGCGATGTCGTCGTCGCGCGCATTTTGACCTACCCGACGCGCCTGGAATCGGGTACCGTGACGATCGAACGCCGCATTGGCGGAGATGACGCGCCCGATTTGGGCGTTCAATATGTGATGGCGCGTTACGGCTATACCGATAGCTATCCCGAGGCCGCGCTGGACGAGGCCGAGGGGCTTTCGCTCGATGTGTCCGCGGCGCTTAAGGACCCGCTCCGCCGCGATCTGCGCGACCGCTTTGTCATCACGATCGACCCGGTCGACGCGCGCGACTTTGACGATGCCATTTCGTTGGAGCGCACGCCCGAGGGTGGCTACAAGCTGGGTGTGCATATCGCCGACGTTTCACACCATGTGGCTTGGGACGGGCATATCGATCTTGAGGCTCGCCATCGTACGACATCGGTGTATCTGGCCGATCGCGTGCTTCCCATGCTGCCCGAACGCCTGTCCTGTGACCTGTGCTCGCTTCGCCCTGACGAGGACCGTCTTGCGTTTACCGTCGATATCGAGCTCGATGCGCAGGGTCGCGTGCGGCATTACGATCCGTATCCCAGCGTGATTCGCTCGCGTGTGCGTATGGACTATGACGGCGCCGAGGCGCTGCTGGTGCGTGCCGGCGCGGTTGAGTATTCGGTGCTGGAGGGTGCAGCCGAGGATGTTGCGGCTGCCGAGACCTCGCGCGAGGAAGCGCTTGAGCGCGGTCTTGCGTGCGAGGAGGCCGCCCGCGGCTACAACATCGACCTCGGCGATTTCCTTGTTGCCGCTAACGAACTCGCCGAACTTCGCCGTCGTATTCGTCGCGCCCGCGGCTCAGTCGATTTTGACACAGCCGAGATTCGCGCTCTATTGGATGAGGGCGGAGTGCCCGTGCAGATTGTGGCGCGTGAGCGTTCGTGTGCCACGTCGCTTATCGAGGAAGCCATGCTGCTCGCCAACGAGTGCGTTGCAGAGTGGCTGGCAGACCGTGATATCGAGGCCTGCTATCGTGTGCATGAGGATCCGAGCCCCGATAGCCTGCACGGTGCCGCCGTTGCGCTGGCGCAGCTAGGTATCATCGACGATCGCCGTGCTGCCGGTATTGCCCTGGGGAGCCCCGATGAGCTGCAGGCTGCAGTTGATGCTGCCGCCGGTACGGCCAACGCACCGCTCGTCAACACGCTGCTTCTGCGCAGCATGCAGCGCGCGCTGTACAAGCCGCGCAACGAGGGCCACTTTGCGCTCGCCGCGCCGTGCTACTGTCACTTTACGAGTCCCATCCGTCGCTACCCCGATCTGGTGGTGCACCGCGTGCTCAAACTGCAGTTGGCCTATGAGCGGCTCGGCGGCAAGGACGCCTTGGTCCGTACGCCGCGGCTGATCGGCAAGGGGCGCGAGTCGCTGCCGCGCATTCTGCCGCAGATCTGCCGCGCATGCAGCGATGCCGAGCGCGCGGCAGATGCCGCCAGCCATGCGACGCAAAAGATCAAGATTGCCCAGTACTATGAGGACCGTCTGGGCGAGCGCTATGCCGGAACCGTCTCGTGGGTTAGCAGCATGGGCCTTTTTGTGCGCTTGGACCTAACGCAGGTCGAAGGCTTGGTTTCGATCAAGAGTCTGGGCAACGAGTGGTTCGAGTTCGACGAGGACGCGCTCACGCTCACAGGTGCCGACACGGGCACCCGTTACGAGCTGGGGCAGCGCGTGATTATCGAGGTCTCGCGCGTCAATACCACGCGTGGGCACTTGGACTTTAAGCTTATCCATTAGCCAAATCCCGACTCATGGTGGGGGAGCGGAGGGCGGCCTTTCGGGACCGCCCTTCGCATTTGAATCGTGGCTACCTTGCCGTCTGCTCGGCCGCCCGCTTTCCTGCTATTTGGGAGGTAAAACCTACCAAAATAAACCTGTCCCTTTTGGCAGGTTTACAAGAAAGCGGGGATGAGATGGCGACGGTGTACGGGTATGCGCGGGTGAGTTCGCGCGATCAGAATCTGAATCGGCAGCTGGATGCGCTGGGCGCCTATGGCGTGGGCTCAGCGAATATTTATGCCGACCATGTGAGCGGCAAGGACTTCGATCGACCGCATTATCGCGAGCTGCTGCACGTCCTGGGAGACGGGGACGTGCTGGTGGTGCTTTCTATCGACCGACTTGGTCGTAATTACTCCGAGATTCTTGAGGAATGGCGACGCATCACCAAGGAGCTCGGGGTTGCCATTGTGGTGTTGGACATGCCATTGCTTGACACGCGCGCTAGGGCCAGCGGCGCGCCGGATGTGACCAACACCCTGATTGCCGATATTGTGCTGCAACTGCTGAGCTACGTGGCGCAGGTGGAGCGCGAGAATATCCATCGGCGCCAGGCGGAGGGAATTGCAGCGGCGCGGGCGCGAGGGGTTCGTTTCGGTCGACCTCGCAAGCCGTGCCCTCCTCAGTTTGAGCTGGTGCGCGATAGCTATGAGGCAGGCGATATTACCCGCAGCCAGGCAGCAAAGTGCCTGGGCGTGTGCGTGGGGACGTTCGATCGCTGGATGCGCGAGGCGGGGTAGGGGTTTGCGTCGCTTTGTCGCTTCCTGTTGCGATTCAAATTTTGATACGGTGACGATGCCATTTGGGGCTACACTCGCTGATATTCAAAAAAGGAGGTTGGCCCTTGGCGCGCGTAAAACAAATAATCGGATGGACCGCGATCGTTCTGTTCGTTGCAACGCTGGCGGGCATCTGGGTGCTGACGGAGCAAAATGCGGTGGAGACGTCGTTGCTGAGCGAGTCCACCGCGCGTGTGGTGGAGGGTCAGGCTACGGGCGTTCAGGCTGCCGATGCCACGGGTGAAGCCCAGACAGAGAACGGAATGACCGGGGGCGCCGATTCGGCTGCCTCGAATGTCCGGTCTGGCCGACTTGCTTCCATTCGCATGTGGGTGGGCACAAACGTCCGTCGCGTTGCCCATACCGTAGAGTTTTTCTTCGTCGGATTGTTCGCCTCGGTGGTCGTGGTTTGCTTTTCCAGGCGTCCGTGGAGCGTATGCTCCCGTTGCGTGCCTGTATTGCTCTTTTGCGCCGCCTGCTCCGTTGGCGATCAGGTACATAAGATCTTTGTTCCCGGCAGGCATTTCGACGTTATCGATTTAGGATTCGATGCTGCGGGCTATGTCACCGCCATGCTGTTGGTATTGCTGGCGGCGGCGTTAGTGCGCCATGCGACTCGGCCGATCGGCGCCCATGCGAGGCGCTAGCCGGTAACAAACCCGTTTCTGATAATGCGACCTTGTTGAATTATTTTGTGTCGCGCGTATTTCCGAGCGGTCGGATTTGAGGGGCGAGCGGTAGAACGCTCGCCCTTTGTGCGCCACGATGCGGCACAATGTACCGCAAAAGCTGTTTGTATCCGGTACGAATCGTTCGTTGGTCTTTAATTCTTCTCAACGGAGGTGTTTGAGATGGCAAACGGATTGCTTTTGCGGCTTCGCGAGCGTGAGCTCAGCGCGAGCCCGGCGGAACGCAATGTCATCGCATATGTAAGCGCTCATCCGCACGAGGTGGTCGGGCTGTCCGTCCGCGGTCTTGCCGATGTCACGTTCTCCTCGCCCTCGAGCATTTTGCGCTTTTGCAAGCGTTTGGGTTTTGCGGGCTACAAGGAGTTCCAGCGCGAACTGATTGCCGAGCTGGCGCTCTTAGGTGACAAGAAAGACATAGCCCTCGAGGACATCTCCATGGATGACAGCGTCGAACGTATCGTGGGGAAGGTGATGAAAAGCAACGTGCGCACAATCGAGGCGACGGCGCGAACGCTCGATTACACCGTCTTGGAGCGATGCGCGGCCCGTCTTAAGCGGGCACGCGCGGTCAATCTGTTCGGTATTGGTGCCTCTCGTTTGGTCGCGCACGACCTGGCGCAAAAGCTCATGCGTGTCGACAAAGAGTGCCATCTGTACGACGACTGGCATGATCAGCTCTTATGTGCCAAGAACATGCATGAGGGCGATATGGCAATCGCCTTTAGCTACTCGGGCTTGACGCAAGAGGTGCTGGACTGCACCGCCGAGGCTCAACGTCACAACTGTCCCGTTGTGGCCGTTACCAAAGTAGATGGATCATCCAAGCTTGCCACCATGGCCGATGCCGTGCTCGGCGTCGCTGCGAGTGAACCCTTGGTCCGCAGCGGTGCCATGGCTTCGCGTATGGCCCAGCTTATGGTTGTCGATGCCCTGTACGCTGCTTACGTTGCCAGCGACTACGAACGGGCGACGCATGTCATAAAGCAAAACTACATCGAGAAACAGGAAAGATGAGGTGAATGAAATGCTCGATTTAACAAAATTCACGACCGAACAGCGTAATCAAAGGTCAATGGACCTCGATACGATGACATCGCTGCAAATCGTCACGACGATGAACGATGAGGATCTTCGTGCCGTCCAGTCGGTCACGAAAGTGTTGCCCCAGGTTGCCATGGCAATCGACTGGGCTGCTGAGACACTCGAGCGCGGCGGGCGCGTCTTTTACATGGGCGCAGGCACCAGCGGTCGTCTGGGCGTACTCGACGCTTCGGAGTGTCCGCCCACGTTTGGCGTGTCACCCGATCTGATTGTCGGGCTCATTGCCGGAGGCGAGACGGCGTTTATCAAGGCTGTCGAAGGTGCCGAAGACAGCGAGGAGCTTGGCGCGAGCGACCTGCGGGAGCGTGGACTCTCGGACAAGGATCTTGTCGTTGGCCTGGCGGCAAGCGGCCGTACTCCTTATGTGGTGGGCGGCCTTGCGTACGCCAAGGCAACTGGGTGCAAGACCATTGCAATTGCCTGCAACCAAGGGTCGAAGATCGGGGAGAGCGCAGATCTTGCCATTGAGCCCGTGCCCGGTCCCGAGGTGCTGACCGGCTCAACGAGGCTCAAGGCGGGAACGGTTCAAAAGCTCATTCTCAACATGATTTCGACCGGTGCCATGGTCAAGATCGGCAAGGTATACCAAAACCTGATGGTCGATGTGCAGCAGACGAACGAGAAGTTGGTGGTGCGCGGCCAGAACATCGTGATGGAGGCGACCGGCTGCACGCGCGAGCGCGCTGTTCAGGCGCTTGCGGATGCCGGCGGCCACGTAAAAACCGCTATTGTCTCGGTGCTGTTGGACTGCGATGCCGAGCAGGCTGCGGTAGCTCTTGAACGGGCGCACGGCCATGTCCGTACTGCGGTGAGTGGCCATGAGAAGAGCAATGCCGATGTCCAATAGGTGCACGGCGTGAGCTGATATGACATCTAGACGAGATACCCAATACAAGGAGGAGTTATGACGAACAAAGAGCTGGCTCAAAAGCTGCTGGACCTTTTGGGCGGTAAAGACAACGTGCTCGCAAACGCGGCGTGCATGACGCGCCTGCGCGTGACCGTCAAAGACACGGGCAACGTCGACACGGAGGGTATTAAGGCGCTCGACGGCGTGATGGGCCTGGTCGAGGACGACACGATGCAGATCGTGCTGGGTCCGGGCAAGGTGAATAAGGTGCTCGAGGAGTTCTCCAAGCTCACCGGCCTTGCGAAAGGCGTTGCCGACGAGAGCGTGGTTGACGCTGCGGCCACAAACAAGGCCGCGCAGAAAGCCAAGTACGAGTCCAAGCCGGTTCAGGCCTTCCTCAAGAAGATTTCCAATGTCTTCGTCGCCCTGCTTCCCGGCATCATTGCGGCTGGCCTCATCAACGGTATCTGTAACGTCATTAACGTCTCGACGGCAGGCGCGCTTGCAGGCGAGTGGTGGTACCAGGGCATTCGTTCCATGGGCTGGGCTCTGTTTGCCTATCTGCCCATCTTGGTGGGCTATAACGCGGCACGTGAGTTTGGTGGCTCCGCTGCGCTGGGCGGCATCGCCGGCATGATGTGTATCGCCAACAGTGCCATGCCCCTGCTTGCGCCTGGCGCGGCTGATCCTGCCACTGCCATTCTGCTGCCGCTCACCAGTGCGCAGTACAACCCCGCGGCGGGTGGCATGATCGCGGCTCTCATCGCTGGTGCATTTTTTGCCTGGATGGAGCGTCAGATTCGCAAGGTTATGCCCAACGCACTCGACACGTTCTTGTCCCCGCTGCTGGTGCTCATCATCGGCGCCTTTGCTCTGATGCTCGTCATCCAGCCGGTTGGCGCATGGCTGACGACTGCCATCTTTAGCGTTTTGACCTTTATCTTCGAGAAACTGGGCGTCCTGGGCGGCTATATCCTGTCGGCAGGCTTCTTGCCGCTGGTGTCCGTCGGCCTGCATCAGGCGCTCACGCCGATCCACGCTATGCTCAACGATCCCGACGGCGCTACCAAGGGTATCAATTACCTGCTTCCCATCCTTATGATGGCTGGCGGCGGCCAGGTCGGTGCCGGTTTGGCGCTGTACTTTAAGACCAAGAACGCCAAGCTCAAGAAGTACGTCGCAGAGTCCATTCCCGTTGGAATCCTGGGTGTGGGCGAGCCTCTGATGTATGCTGTTACGCTGCCGCTCGTTCGTCCGTTTGTGACGGCCTGCCTGGGTGCCGGATTTGGCGGCGCGCTCGCGGCGCTGCTTCACATCGGCACGGTTTCTCAGGGCGTTTCCGGTCTGTTTGGCCTACTGATCGTTGTTCCTGGCCAGCAGCTCGGCTACGTTGCCGCTATGCTGCTTGCCTATGCCGCCGGCTTTGTCCTGACGTGGTTCTTTGGCGTCGACGAGCAGAAGATCAACGAGTTCTTTGGCGAGTAGTTTGATATCGCGAGCCGTGTTGCTCGGGGCTCGCGGTGCGCGGCAGATTTCTTGATGCTATGGTTGTGCCGGCGGGGCTAACTGCTCCGCCGGCCTTTTTTAAAGGAGCGTTGAAGCGTGAAAACGGGTATTTCGATTTATCTTTCCAGCCCTCTGCAGGATATTGAGCGGACGATTGAGCGTGGTGCCGCGGCGGGTGCGCGCTATGCGTTCACCTCGCTGCATATTCCCGAGGATGGGGGAGCGGCGTATGCCGATAAGGTCCGTCATGTGCTGTCGCTGCTTTCCGCCCGCGGCATTGCGCTCATTGCCGATGTGGGGCCTCGCACGTGCGATTTGCTCGGGCTTGAGCGCATCGAGGACTTGCGCGATCTGGGGTTGGAATACCTTCGTTTGGACTATGGCTTTAGCGCCCAGCGGGTCGCGGAGCTGTCCGGTGTATTTCGCATTGTGGTCAATGCATCGACAGTGAGTTCTGATGAAATCGCATCGTGGCGTGAGGCCGGTGCCGATGTGACTCGTTTTGCCGCCTGCCACAATTTTTACCCCAAGCCTTATACCGGTTTAGCTCTGGAGGACATTGCTCGGGTGAATCTTCGTCTTGCGGCGCTTGGATTCGAAATCATGGCTTTTGTGCCGGGTGATGCTAACGTTCGCGGGCCGGTATTCGAGGGACTGCCGACGGTCGAGGCGCAGCGCGGTCGCGCGTCAAAGGTTGCCCTCAATATGCTTGAGCTTGCACATGGCGCCGATTGCGACATTGTGTTGGTCGGCGACCCCGATCTTTCCGATGCGGGCTGGGCGCAGTTTGCTCAAGTTTCCGCCGGATACGTGGACCTGCAATGCGAGCTTGAGCTCAGTTATGCCTATGTGCGCGGGCAGATTCATCACGACCGACCCGACTCGAGCGTCCTCATCTTTAGGTCTCAGGAGTCACGTACGACGCTTAAGCCGGATTCCGTGCCGACGGATGCCGGAGCCGGCCTGCCGCGAAAGGCGGGGTCGATCGCTGTGAGCAATAGCGGATATGGGCGCTACGAAGGCGAGCTTGAGATTGCGCGGGTCGATCTTCCCGGTGACGAGCGCATGAACGTTGCGGGCCATATCACGCCCGAGGCAATGGAACTGCTGCCGTTCATCAAACGCGGATTCGGGGTACGGTTCGTTTAACGTGTGACCCGCGGGCTACAATTGGCCCATCATACGAAGGCGCCTCGTGTGGCGTGTGCCTGCGTTGGCCGATCTATATTCGGAGGATTCCCATGACCGTACTGTTTGTTGAATATTCCAAGTGCTCGACCTGTAAGAAGGCCAAGGCATGGCTGGACGAACATGGGGTAGAGTACATCGACCGCGATATCGTTTTGGACAATCCCACGGCTGATGAGCTTGCGACCTGGATTGCTCGTTCGGGGCTGCCGGTGCGGCGCTTCTTTAATTCGTCGGGCATGAAATATCGAGAGCTGGGCCTGAAGGCGCGTCTGGATGCGGGCATGACGGATCGGGAGTGCTACGAGCTGCTGGCGACCGACGGCATGCTGGTCAAGCGTCCGCTGCTGGTGGGCGACGACTTTGTGATTCCAGGCTTTAGGGAATCGGCTTGGGCCGAGGCGTTGCTGTAGCGGCTGCGGAAAGTGCGACCCGGAATTCGCTTCCAGAATGGGATGCGCTTTCCCAAAGTGGCCGGTTGCGGAAAGCACGTCCCATTCTGAGCTTCGATTGTGGGACACGGTTTCCGGTTGAGGGCTCGACGGGAAAGTGGGGACCAGTTTGAGCTTGAAATCTGGGACGCACTTTCCGCCGGCGGGCCTGCCCCAGTCAGTCCGCCAGCTGTGCCCATTCGTGCGGATCGTAGACCTTTACGTGTTTGTTGGGCTTGCCGCTCCAGTACTCCTCGTCCATAAAGGGCAGATATGCCTGAACGCCGGGGCAGATAAAGGGAATCCGCTGCTGTTGCAGTCGCTCGCGCTGGCGCTGCTCCAGGTGCGCCTCGGATATGACGGTCGGCATGCCGGACAACTCGACGAGGCTTGCCTGGATTCGCTTAAGGTCGGGGAGTCCCGCGTGCCATGACATCCGCATGATCAAAAAGGATGCACGGCGGTATTTTGCCTGCACCACAGTAATGGCGGGGCGCAGTGTGGGATGGATTTTGTCCCGTTCGGGCCAAAGGTCGGCAGTGATCTCGAGGCCCAGGGTCTCCCATAGGTAATCAAGCTCTTCGTCCATGGCGCCTCGATATCTACGTGATCATTGATACTTCGATTGTGTTGCCTGGTGCTATCGTTTTCGCGGTAGAATCTGCCAACGGTTGACGGCTACCGCTCGCGGCGTTTTGCCCTTCGTGTACAGCGGTCGGCTTCACAGGTCCTTCACGGGTTGGACTAAATTAGGCCAATTTGACTGAATTTCAAAAAAGTCAAAATTGGGGCTTGCGTCACGGCGAGACTTCCCGTATATTTCTTTCTTGCGCAAAGGCACAGCCGAGCGCAGCGATGCAGTCATTGGGATGTCGTCTAATGGCAGGACAGCGGATTCTGGTTCCGTCAATGGGGGTTCGACTCCCTCCATCCCAGCCATTGCATTTGCTACATATGGCCCGTTCGTCTAGCGGTTTAGGACGCCGCCCTCTCAAGGCGGAGATCACCAGTTCGAATCTGGTACGGGCTACCAAAATTGAACGCCCGGGCCTCGTAAGAGACCCGGGTTTTGTGTATTAACCGTATATACGGCGCCTGCCGTGTTTCGCTCAGATCGAGGAGTAGCCATGGATCTGCCCATCAGCTTGCAAGACATCACGTATGCCGAGAACTATCTGGCGCAGGGCGACCTGGCTACGGCGACGCCGCTGCTGGAGCGTCTGGTGGAGCTCGCCGAGGAGTATATCGACGCTGAGTGCAAGACGGAGGAGAAGCGCCAATACTTTAGCTTCGATAGCAAGTTTGAGCGCTTGGCCTATCGCCGCGTGGAGAAGGATCCGCGCGAGCTCGTGCAGGTCGAGGTGCCGTTTGACCGCCTGTACTCCGACATGGCGTTTGCCTACATTCGCCAGCAGGATTATGTGAGTGCTCGCAACGCCTTGATGCAGGCCGTGCGCTGGGACCCCATGAACTGCAACTACCGCCTTGATCTGGCCGAGCTGTTCCGCGCTCTCGAGGACAAGCAGGAATGGGCATCGCTCTCGTTCTCGGTGCTGGAGCGTGCAAGCGATGGCAAGTGCGCCGCCCGCGCTTACGCCAATCTAGGTCAGTACTTCTTGGAGCCCGAGACCGAGAACGTTTCGGCTGCCGTGGGCTGCGCGCGTCTGGCGCTGCGCCTGGCGCCCAACGATGCGCATACGACGCGCCTGCTCAACAAGATCCATACCACCTATCCGGATGCCGCTGATGAGAGCGACGACCACGTGATGGGTGAATTGGCCCTGCAAGGCGTGCCGACCTCGCCTTCGGCCGAGATTGCCATCTGCCTGATTATGTGCGCGACCGATGCTGCAGGCGACGGCGACAAGCAGGAGGCGACGCGCCTGACGGTACGTGCTCGCGACTTGGTGGGCGAGGAGGCCTGCGCGGCGATTATCAAACTGGTGCGCGAGAGCGATGCCGAGCTCAATGCCGAGCGCAAGGCAAAGCGCGAGACTGCGGGCTCAAACGCCGATGGAGCCAAGGAGGCCGGCGATGCCCAGTAAGCGCGAGCGCAAACTCATTTCCAAGAATCGCTCGGCACATCACGAGTACTTTATCGATGAGACGTTTGAGTGCGGTATTGAGCTGAGCGGCACCGAGGTCAAGTCGATTCGCGAGCGCGCCTGTCAGATCACTGACACTTTTGCGCTGATTCGTGGCGGCGAGTGCTGGCTCGTCGGACTGCATATCCACCCTTATAGCCATGGTGGCGTGTGGAATCGCGATCCCGACCGTCGGCGTCGTCTGCTGCTGCACCGCAAGGAGATTGACTTTCTTGACGGCAAACTTCGCAACCGTGGTTATGCGCTGGTTCCGTTGGAGCTCTACTTTAATACCGACGGCCGCGTAAAGCTGCTGCTGGGTCTGGGTCGCGGCAAGAAGCTCTACGACAAGCGCGAGGACATGGCCAAGCGTGATGTCCAACGCGAGATCGACCGCGCCCTTAAGGAACGCAACCGCTAGGCGCTCTGTATAAGTTGCGGTGGAATACGGACTGTTTTGCCTGTTTGAGGGGCTATTCAGTCCCTATTTCACCGCAACTGCGGGCGTCTCATCTCCCTTACTGTTCTGACACATATGTCTCAAAGGTGGCGTCCGTTATGGGCGCCGCCTTTTTTGTGGGTACATACATCCATGAGGTACCAACCCGGGTTAGGGGAGTGATCGTTATGGACAAAACTGCGTTCTTTACCATGCCGAGCGGTCTGTACGTGGTGAGCGCCGCGGCAGACGGGCTGCGCGCCGGCTGCGTCATCAACACGGCGGTGCAGGTGACGTCCATGCCGCCGCGAATTTCGGTTGCCGTGAACAAGGACAACGTCACGTCTGGTGTTATCTCGTCTGCCAAGGCCTTTGCGCTGACCGTGATCGATCAGACGGCCGATATGCTCTACATTGGCAACTTTGGGTTCCGCACCAGCAGCGACTATGACAAGTTTGCCAAGTACGAGACCCGCGAGACGGCTCTTGGCATGCCCTATGTTCCCGAGCACGCGGCGGCCTTGTTTAGCTGCCATTTGATTGACACTGTTGACGTGGGCACACACCTGCTCTTTATTGGCGAGGTTGAGGATGCCGAGCGCCTGAGCGGCGAGACTCCGTTGACCTATGACTACTACCATAAGGTGCTAAAGGGCAAAACGCCGCCTAAGGCGTCTTCGTACCAAGGGTAGAAATGGTGGGTTGATTTCCGATCTCAGCCGAACACATTGAGCGGATAGGCCGTTCCCGCAGTTAGCCGAACGCCCCCGAGGCCCTATTCAGGCCACGGGGGCGTCGTTTTCCCAGTTGAAGGAACGGTGGAGATGTGTTTCGATGGGTCCGGTGGCCATGCTCCGCCCGCCGCCCGGCACCTCTTCCCAGACTCAGCCGGACGGTCGGTCCGTCTATTCCGTTTTCGCCCTTAGGCTAGGCCAGCGGGGCATCGCCCCTCTCTGCGCGCGCCCTCTCGATGAGGCCCGGCGTCAGGTCGAGTTCGCCGATGGGAACCTCCTCCACGCCGTAGGCGTCCAGCAGCGCCGCCGCGTCCTCCCCGAGCATCGCCCTGAAGGCGCGTGCGGGCGTCGAGAAGCCGAGCGCGCCGCGGGGCTCGGAGTTCACGTGCGACATGGCCAGCGCCAGGTCCGCCGGGGCGAGCCGGTCGAACCTGAGCCCGGAGCCCTTGGGCAGCAGCTTCCTTATCTCGACGTGGTTTCGCTCGCAGGCGCCCTTCTGGTCGCTGCGCCTCGGGTCGCAGTAGAACAGCCTCGTCTCGCCCGGCCCCTCGCCGAGCAGCGCCGCGATCGCAGCCTCGTCGGAGAACTCGGCGCCGTTGTCGGTGAGGACGGCGCGGAACACGCGGCGCGTCCCGTCGGCGCCGAGGATGGCCCGGACGCCCTCCAGGGCGTCCGCGACGCACGCGGCGGTCTTCTCCTCCAGCGGCAGCGCGAGCTGGAGCCTGCTGGGGCGGTGCAGCAGCGTGAGCAGGCAGGCCGAGTCCTCCCGCGCGCCCTCGACCGTGTCCATCTCCCAGGCCGCGGCGCACGCGTCCTCCCCGAGGGCGAGGAACGTGGCATGCGACCTGCGGGCGGAGTGGCGCGTGGCCGCCCGGCCGGCGGCGCGCTTCCTCGGCCTGTAGCCGACCTTGCGCCTGAGCTCCATGTTGGTCATGCCGTCGTAGCCCGCCGAGACCCAGCGGTAGATGGTCGACGGCGACAGGTCCACCGGGCCGCCGTTGCGCGCCGCCATCTGCTCGGGCGACAGCCCCCGGCGCAGGCAATCCCTTATCGCCTCCAGCCTGGCCGCCGCGGCGGGCTCGTCGGCGTCTATCCCGCGCCTGGACGAGACGAGGACCGAGTCGGCGCACAGCTGCGCGGCCCGGGCCTCGTAGAAGACGTGGGGGCGGCGCTTGCAGCCGATCGCGCGGTACCGCCCGCAGCCGTTGCAGCATCGCGGCCACGCCGCCAGGCGCGGGCAGGCCGCCGACAGGTCGGCGGAGGCGTCCACGCGCTCGCCGCGCCTGGCCTTCGGCGCCGTCACGAACCTGTGCGACGCCACCTCGGCGCTCACCGTCGAGGGCGACCTGCCCAGCTCCCTCGCGATCTCCCTGCACGACGCCCTGCGCTCCAGCATCCTCTGGACCGTGTCCCGCTCGTGCCTCGTGAGCCTTCCGTAGGCCCTCGGGACCGCCCTTGCGGAGTCCCTTTTCTTCTTTCCGGACATGCCGTCCTCCGATCTCCCGGGGCCGGCCGGCCCGGCCCTCAGGGTATCGGGTTCCCACATTCATCCGCACATGTGCGGATGAATGTGGGAGGTGTTCGGATAAAGTTGATAATCAAGGGGTAGAAATGGTGGAAAATTACTTGCATTATATTATTGAGAATATATACTAATAAGCAAGTACACCAGCAGTCACGTTCGAGAGGAGAACATCATGGCTGAGGAAAAGAAGACGTACAGGTTCGTGTGCACCGTTTGCGGTTATGAGGTTGAGGTCGATACGCCCGAGCTGCCCGAGGATTACGTGTGCCCGGTCTGCGGCGTCGGTCCCGATCAGTTTGAGCTCGTCGAAGAGTAACTCGCAGATACGCGATTTGCAGCAACACATAGCTCTGTCCAAGGGTCCCGGTCGGATATTCCGGCCGGGACCCTTTTACTCCGTCCCCAAGGGATCACGGCTGCTGTTAGCCGATCCAGTCTGTCGTGAGTCCGGCCGACCTTTGGTCTCAATCTGTAACATCTAGCAGTGAAAACGGGGTCTACGTGTTACAGATTGAGACAAACGGAGCTGTCCCTCGGAATGATCTCGATCTGTAACATCTAGACATCAAAAGCGGGTCTAGATGTTACAGATCGAGACGTTTGCCTAGGTAGGTGCCCCGCCCCATTACATCCCTGTCAACAACACGACATCGAGAATCGTCACGATGACGCCGATCCCTACGAGCAGCGCGTTGAGCGGGCGCGAGTTGGCGTATTTGCCCATGACGCGGGGCGAACTGGTGAGTCGTATGAGCACAAAGACCGTAATCGGCAGCTGAAGCGACAGCAGTGCCTGACTCCAAATGAGACCCTCAAAAGGATTCGGGACGACCAGGCACGCCGCCACTGCGCCGACGAAACAGGTCGCCACCCCGATTGAGGAATGTCGGTCGTGGATGTCGTATTCCTCATCGAACATGCCCGCGGTGATGGTGCCCGCTGCCATGCCCGCCGTCACACTGCTCGATAGGCCCGCGAACAGCAGTGCCACTGCAAAGATGGTCGAGCTTGCCGGGCCCAGAATGGGGGAGAGCGTGGCCGCTGCGACGGCGAGGTCGTCTACGACAATGCCGTGCGCAAAGAAGGTCGTTGCGGCCAGGATGACCATGGCCGAGTTGATTGCCCAGCCCACACCCATCGAAAAGAGCGTGTCGAAGAGCTCGTAGCGCAGACGTTCCTCGATAACTTGCTCGCCTTGGCCTTCGAAGTGCATGGATTGGATGACCTCGGAGTGCAGAAAAAGGTTGTGGGGCATAACGACCGCACCCAGGACACTCACGATAATCGCGGCAGAGCCGGTGGGCATACTGGGCGTGATCCAGCTTGCGGCGGCTTGCGGCCAGTCGACCTTGACTAGCGCAAGCTCGGCCAAAAACGAGAGTCCTACCACGCCGACGAAGGCGATGATCCAGCGCTCGGCACGCTTGTAGGAGTTCGTCATGAGCATTGCCATCGATGCCGCGGCCACGATGACGCAGCCGGCGCGCACGGGCAGTCCAAAGAGCATCTGGAGCGCGATCGCACCGCCCAGGACTTCGGCCATGGCGGTGGCGACCGTGGCTAGATACGCGCTGCCGAGTATCGCACGCCCGACGAGGCGGGGTAGGTGGCGCGTCGTGGCCTCGGCAAGACACATGCCCGTGGCGATGCCCAGGTGCGCCGCGTTGTGCTGCAGCACGATGAGCATGATCGTGGACAGCGTGACGATCCACAGCAGCGCGTAGCCAAACTGCGAGCCCGCGGCCATATTGGAGGCCCAGTTGCCCGGGTCGATAAAGCCGACGGTGACGAGCAACCCGGGGCCGATATGCCGCGCAATGTCTAGGCCTCCGTGACCACCGGTGCGCCGGGAACCAAAGTGTTGTTTGAGATGGTTGAGCATGGTGCACTCCTGCGTGCCGTTTGTTTGACGCCGTAAAGGGTACCCGTTTTAGGCTTAAAGGTTAACCGAGACTAACAAAATTGTTGTATTTGAATAGGATGGGGAAAGGAGTTGCCGAAATGTCTTGATCCGTAACAACTAAGGATGGAAATTGGGCCTAGGTGTTACAGATCGAGACAGGAAGAAATGGTCCTATGGAAAATCTCGATCTGTAACAGCTGACCGCCAAAACCGGCCCTTTGTGTTACAGATTGAGACATTCGGATCCGTCTCTCAAAAACATCTTAATCTGTAACAGTTAGTCGTCGTAATTGGGTCTTCCTGTTACAGATTGAGATGTTTGAAGCGGCGAGCTTACAGGCCGAACTTGGGGGCCCTTGCTGCCGCCCTTGAGCTCGGCGGTGTCCACTCGCAGGGCGCGCGTTACGCGATTGTTTCGAAACGGGTGGGAAACACAACGGGCCGGCGATGCTCCTAGTATGCCTAGTCAACTGACTGTCTAAATATCTAGGGGAGGATCGCGATGCAGGCAGATTCCGCTCAGCAGCAGGGCCTTTATCGCCCCGAATTCGACCACGATGCGTGTGGCATCGGCGCGCTCGCCGATATCAACGGTGAGCGCCATCACCAGATTCTGGACGACGCGCTGTCCATTCTGGTCAACTTGGAGCACCGCGGCGGTACGGGACTCGAGAAGAACACCGGCGACGGCGCCGGCATCCTGTTCCAGGTTCCGCATCACTTTTTCCGTAAAGAGGCCCAAAAGTGCGGCCAGATTCTGCCGGCAGAGGGCGACTATGGCGTGGCCATGCTGTTCTTCCCGCAGGACGGCAAGGGCGTAGAGGATGCCCGCCGCGTGTTTGAGGAGGGCTGCGCCGAAGCCGGCGTTCCGCTGCTCTTTTGGCGTGAGGTGCCGGTCGACCCGCACGATCTGGGCGAGACAGCCCGCGCCTGCATGCCTACCATCCTGCAGGCCTTCCTGGGCCGTCCGGACGACACACCCGCCGGTGATGCCTTTGAGCGCCGCCTATACGTGTGCCGCCGCACCATCGAGAAGAAGGCCGACGCTGAGTTTGCTCTGCGCGACAAGATCTTCTATGTGTGCTCCATGAGCTCGCGCACCATCGTGTACAAGGGCATGCTGGTCGCCACGCAGATGCGCCGCTTCTTCATCGACCTCAACGACGCCGCCGTCAAAACGGCCGTGGCGCTCGTTCACTCGCGCTACTCCACCAACACCACGCCCAGCTGGGAGCGTGCGCACCCCAACCGTTTTATCATCCACAACGGCGAGATCAACACCCTCAAGGGCAACGTCAACTGGATTCGCGCCCGCGAACCCAACCTGTACAGCCCCGTGCTGCAGCACGATCTTGAGCGCGTGATGCCCATCATCAACCGTGAGGGTTCCGACTCCGCGATTCTGGACAACGTGCTCGAGTTTTTGGTCATGAACGGCCGTCCGCTCACGCGCGCCGCATCCATGCTGCTGCCCGAGCCGTGGGACCACAACGACAGTCTGAGCGAGGAGCGCCGCGCCTACGATGCCTACCAGTCCATGCTCATGGAGCCGTGGGATGGCCCGGCGGCCATCGCCTTTACCGACGGTCGCACGCTGGGTGCCGCCCTCGACCGTAACGGCTTGCGTCCCGCCCGCTACTATGTGACGCGCGACGGTCGCTTTATGCTGGCAAGCGAGGTGGGCACCATCGAGGTGAGCCCCGAGAACATCCTGACGAGCGGCTGCCTGGGACCGGGCCAGATGCTCGAGGTCGATTTTGCCCGCGGCCGCGTCATCTACAACGACGAGCTGCGCGCCCGTTACGCCAAGGAAAAGCCCTATCGCGACTGGATCGCCGAGGAGACGCTGACCGTCGACGCACTCGACAAGCCCGCCGCGCCCGCGCCTGCTGAGGATGCCGAGGTGCCCGCCGCCGTGCGCATGGCCAAGCTCGGCTATCACTGGGATGATGTTGACGAGGTCGTGCGCCCCATGGCCCAGCAGGGCAAGGCACCGCTCGCTTCGATGGGCATCGATGCGCCGCTGGCCTGCCTGTCCAAGAAGACGCGCTCGTTCTTCGATTACTTCTATCAGCTGTTCGCCCAAGTCACGAACCCGCCTATCGACGCCCTGCGCGAGCATATGGTCACCTCGACCACGCTCTACCTGGGCAACCACGGCAACCTGCTCGAGGACTCCCGTACGGCCTGCCAGCTGGTGCGCCTGGAGCGCCCGTTGCTCAACGAGGAGGAGTTCGAGCGTATCTGCGCCATCGACCGCGTGGGCTTTAAGACCCGCCGTTTCCGTGCCGTGTACCGCCGCGATGCCGGCGAGGGCGCGCTGCAGGCCGCGCTCAAGCAGCTTGCAGAGGACGTTGAGGCTGCGGTCCGCGACGGCGTGAACATCGTGGTGTTGAGCGATCGTGCCGCTGCGGGCGAGGTGCCCGTGCCGTCGCTGCTCGCCGTGGGCTGCGTGCACAACCACCTGATCCGCGCCGGCGTGCGCACCTTTGCCGACATCGTGGTGGAGTGCGGCGACGCCGTGTCCCCGCACGACTTTGCGGCACTGGTGGGCTACTCCGCGAGCGGCATCTATCCGTACAACGCACATGCGTGCATCCGCGACTTGGCGGCACGCGGCGACCTGGACGTGACGGCCGAGCAGGGCGTCGCCAACTATAACAAGGCTGCGACCGCCGGCATCGTCTCCATCATGTCCAAGATGGGCATCTCCACGGTGCAGAGCTACCACTCCGCGCAGATCTTCGAGGCCGTGGGCTTTACGCCGGAGTTCGTCAACGCGTACTTCGCCGGCACGGTGAGCCGTGTGGGCGGTATGGGTGTCGAGGACGTTGAGCGCGAGCAGAATGAGCGCTACGACGCCGCGCTCGCTATCCTTAAGAGCCCGGCTCCCGATCAACTGCCCACGCTGGGCCTGACCAAGTGGCGCCCGCTTGGTGGCGAGGATCACCTCATCGATCCGCAGACTGTCTACTTGCTGCAGACCGCCTGCCGTGAGGACAGCTACGACACCTTTAAGGAGTACAGCGCCCGCCTGCACCGCACCGGCCGTGCCGTGCGCCTGCGCGACCTGCTCGACTTTGATGCCGGCGGCCGTACCCCGGTGGCGCTCGACGAGGTCGAGCCTGCGCTCAACATCGTCCGCCGCTTTAACACCGGCGCCATGTCGTACGGTTCCATAAGCAAAGAGGCACACGAGTGCATGGCCATTGCCATGAACCGCCTGCACGGCCGCTCCAACTCGGGCGAGGGCGGCGAGGACCCACGCCGCGAGACCCCGCTGGCTAACGGTGACTCCAAGAACTCCGCGATCAAGCAGGTAGCAAGTGCGCGATTTGGCGTGACGAGCCGCTACCTGTGCAGCGCCTTCGAGATTCAGATCAAGATGGCCCAGGGCGCCAAGCCCGGCGAGGGCGGTCACCTGCCCGGCAAGAAGGTCTACCCCTGGATTGCCGAGGTCCGTCAGTCCACGCCCGGCATCGGCCTGATCTCGCCTCCGCCGCACCACGACATCTACTCCATCGAGGACCTGGCAGAGCTGATCTTTGACCTTAAGAACGCCAACCCCGGCGCGCGCGTGTCGGTCAAGCTGGTCAGCGAGGCCGGCGTCGGCACCATCGCCACTGGTGTTGCCAAGGGCGCTGCCGACAAGATTTTGATCAGCGGCCACAACGGCGGCTCGGGTGCCGCTGCTCGCGATTCCATTTGGCACGCCGGTCTGCCGCTGGAGCTCGGTCTTGCCGAGGCCCAGCAGACGCTGCTGCAAAACGGCCTGCGCTCGCGCGTGGTGCTCGAGGCCGACGGCAAGCTCATGGACGGCACCGATGTTGCCGTCGCCTGCCTACTGGGTGCCGAGGAGTTTGGATTTGCGACCATGCCGCTCATCTCGATGGGCTGCCTCATGCAGCGCGACTGCCAGCAGGATACCTGCCCCGCCGGCATCGCTACGCAAAACTGCCGCCTGCGTCGCGGCTTCCGCGGCAAGCCCGAGCACGTCGAGCACTTTATGCTCTTTGTTGCCGAGCAACTGCGCGAGGTCATGGCGAGCCTGGGCTTCCGCACCGTCGACGAGATGGTCGGCCATCCCGAGTGCTTGCGCCAGATTGAGGTCCCGGGCAACCGCAAGGCTAACCTGCTGGATCTGTCGCCCGTGCTGGCGAGCGCGACCTGTGAGTTTGGTGCCCACATCCCGGGTGCCGACGGCCGTCACTTCCTGCCCCAGATGGCTGCGGACAGCGAGCTCGAAAAGACGCTCGACTCCACGTTGTTTGTGCCCTATACGGCCGATGCCCGTGCGCACCTGCGTCCGATTCGCTTCCGCGCCGATATCGCCAACGTCAACCGCTGCGTGGGCACCATCTTGGGCAACGCGGTGACCAAGGCGCATCCCGAGGGCCTGCCCGCCGGCTCCATCACCATCGATTGCGATGGTTCGGCCGGTCAGAGCTTTGGCGCCTTCCTGCCACGCGGCATTACGCTCAACGTGTGCGGCGACGCCAACGACTACTTTGGCAAGGGCCTTTCGGGCGGCGAGGTGTCGGTGCGCCCCAACCCGCATGCGACCTACAAGTTCGATGAGAATATCATCGTGGGCAACGTTGCGTTCTTTGGCGCCACGAGCGGCCGCGGCTTCATTAACGGTCTTGCCGGCCAGCGTTTTGCCGTGCGCAACTCCGGTGCCACCGTGGTGGTCGAGGGTTGCGGCAACCATGGCTGCGAGTACATGACGGGCGGTCTGGCGCTCATCCTGGGCGAGGTCGGGCAGAATTTTGCCGCCGGCATGACAGGCGGCGTGGCCTACGTCTTTGACCAGTACGGCACGCTCGATGCCCGTGTGAACCACGAGAGCGTTGAGCTCAAGGCCCCGACGGCCGGCGAGCTGGCGCAGATTCGCGAGCTCATCCAGGAGCACGTGGACGCGACGCAGAGTCCGCGCGGCATTAAGCTGCTCTACAGCTTTGAGACGATGAGCAAGCACTTTGTGAAGGTCGTTCCGACCGAGTACGAGCGCGTGCTGGCGATTGTCGCCGCCGCCGAGGCCGTCGGCAAGACGCATGCGCAGGCCGAGGAGCTGGCGTTTGACATTGTGACCGGTCGCGCCGACGCCGCCGATGTCGCTCGCTTTGATGTGGTGGGTGGTGTCGCTGGCGCTGCGCCCGCCACCGCCAGCTCTGTTGCTTCGACCAAGAAGGAGGCGTAAGTGCCATGGGTAAGCCCGGTGCTTTTCTTGATATCGATCGCGTGACCCACGAGCTGCGCCCCGTGGAGGAGCGCAGCCGCGATTTCGATCCGCTGTACGTGGAGCTCGACGACGATGCGCGCCGTGCCCAGGCGAGCCGCTGCATGATGTGCGGTGTGGCGTTTTGTCAGATGGGCGCGAGCTTTGGCAAGGCACGCCCGAGCGGCTGCCCGCTGCACAACCTGATTCCCGAGTGGAACGAGCTGGTGTACCGTGGCCGCTGGGATGAGGCTGCCGAGCGCCTGTCGCTCACCTCGCCCATGCCCGAGTTTACGAGTCGCGTGTGCCCGGCGTTGTGCGAGGCCGCGTGCAACCTGGGTTCGGTCGATGGCCAACCCACGACGATCCATGACAACGAGCGTGCGATCAGCGACCATGAGTGGGCAAATGGCGGTCCGCGCCGCTTTGAGCCGGCAGGGGAGGATGCACCCACGGTCGCTGTGATTGGCTCTGGCCCGGCTGGCCTGGTGGCTGCATGGGAGCTTGCACGTCGCGGTGCCCGTGTGACGGTATTTGAGCGTGACGACCGCCCGGGCGGCCTGCTCATGTACGGCATTCCCAACATGAAGCTCGAGAAGTCTGTGGTCGAGCGTCGCGTGGCACTCATGCGCGAGCTGGGCATTGCGTTCGAGCTGGGTGCCGACGTGAGCGATCCTAAGGTTGCTGCCAAGCTCGATGGCTTTGACGCCGTCGTGGTGGCTGCTGGTGCCCGCGCCCCGCGTGGGCTTTCGGCTGCGAACATCGATGCGCCCGGCGTGGTGTATGCCGTGGACTATCTGACGGCTTCGACCGTCTCGGTGCTCGATGGCGGCGAGCCCGCGGTGAACGCGCGCGGCCTGGACGTTGTGGTCATTGGCGGCGGCGATACCGGTAACGACTGCGTGGGCACCGCGGTGCGCCAGGGTGCGCGCAGCGTGCGCCAGTTTGAGTTCCTGCCGGCCGCGCCCGATAAGCGTGCGGCGAGCAACCCTTGGCCGCAGTGGCCCAATGTTAAGAAGACCGACTACGGTCAGCAGGAGGCTATCGCTGCCATGGGCAGCGAGATGCGTGCCTGGGGCGTGGATACGCTCGAGGTGTTGCTGGATAAGAAGGGCGCGACCGCGGGCCTGCGCGTGGTCGACCTGGATTGGTCGGCCGGCAAGCCCGAACGCATTGCGGGCTCCGAGCACGAGGTGCCGGCCCAGCTGGTGCTCATCGCCTGTGGCTTTACGGGTCCAGAGCGCAGCGTGTTCGATGCCGTCGGCGTGCCTGTTGCCACGGCGGGCCGTCCGTTGCCCGTGATGGCCTCCGAAGGCTCGCACCTTGCGGCCCGCGTGGATGGCGTTGCTGCGGATGCCGCGCCGGTGTATGTGGCCGGTGATGCCCGCAACGGCAGCTCGCTCGTGGTGAACGCCATGGCCGATGCCTTGGCCTGCGCAGCCGAAGTCGCCGATGCGCTGGAGCTGTAAGGCGGCTGTCCACAGCTGAATCGTCAAGGTCTGTCCCCAACGGCCGGCCCAAAAGGAACGTCCCCAAGTGCCGGCAGCTGGGGACGTTCTTTATGTGCCGGCACCCAGGGACACCCCTTGCGGGTTTGCGGGCGACTTTGTCATTTGTCGACGTACAAGTATTCATTCGTCGACGTTTGCGACTGTGGTGCTCTGCTGTTTCTGTGGTGGCAGCGGGCATCTGGCTCAAAATGGCGGGTCAGCTGTCTATATCTACCTGCCGTTTCTTTGCGGTGCGCATTTTCGGTCAAGCATCCCGTCAAGTGTTTGGTCAGCAGTTGGTTTGCAGCCGGAGGCCTATTTTGTCCGTGCCAACAGTGGCTGCCCACCCTCCTCGTAAGCTCAAATTGAGGTTCATCAGTTTGAGGAGGATGCCGTGACTGATCACGTTTTAGACCGAGCACATCTGGCTGAAGCCGTCGGCAACGATATTGCCGACATGGCCCATTTTTGGATGCTGCGGAAGTTTCAGTTTTTGGAGCCGGCGCGCGAGCAGTTCGAGATCATTGTCGACCCGTGGCTCGGCTATTGCACCGAGCCTTCCCAAAACGAAATCATGGCCTACAACATGGCATTTACCGATTGGCTGCTCTTCGAGCGCCCCTATCGCCATGGCAAGACGCTGCTCGAGCTGTATGTTGACGAGCCGCCGGCATCGCTTTCGCCTGCCTCGCTCAAGCGGCTCGAGCAGGTGCGCGACACGCAGTATTTCTCGCGCTTTGGCATTTTGGACAAGGATCCTGCGAACGGCATGGTTGTGCTGAAGGATACGCGCACCGACCTTCGCTTTGATGTCTACGACCCGCATATCGTGCAAAAGGAGCATTGGAGCGACGGCGCGATCGCGGTGCGGCTCGCGTGCGTCGACGATGTCTGGCTGACGGCGGGGCAGCTCTACCTGTATGACATCGCGCGCCTGAGTGACACGGCGGTCGACGGGCCGGGCGCGGTGCATCCGGAGGACCTGCAGGACGGCTTTGACACCTCGTGCATCAGCTTCTTCTTGCGTCTGGTCCGCGACATCATGGGCGCCCAGGGGCGCTACGTAAAGTCGCTCAACATCTACGAGCAGGAGTGGGAGTAGGGGATGTGGCTGGTGTCGCCCTGCTGCCCTGACTTTGTCTCAATCTGTAACGTTTGGCGGCTGTTTGGGCCCGTAACTGTTACAGATCGAGACATTCCCCTGATGTTGCTGGGGTGGGGCTGCAACGTATTCCGTCCCCCACATCCCCTCGTCCTTCCGTTAACCGATATGTTCGACTTTAGATCGCTGCATTAGGTGATAATGGACAAATGTTCATGTTAATCGTGAGGGAGGAGCTCGATATGGCGTCTGCTGATCGTTCTACGCTGTTTATCAATGCGACCATTCTGGATGGTTCGGAGCATATGGAGCCGCAGCCCGATATGGCCGTGGCCGTTGAGCGCGGTGTCATCACGTGGATGGGGCCGAGTGCTGTGGCGCAGGCGCCTGCGGGTGCCGAGGTTATCGACCTGGCAGGTGCGTATCTCATGCCAGGCCTCATCAATATGCATGTGCATCTGTGCGGTTCGGGCAAGCCGGTTTCGGCGGGCGATGCGGGCGCGCTGATGAAGAAGCTCGATAATCCCGTGGGGCGCGCCATCGTGCGCCATATTCTTAAGGGCAGCGCCCAACAACAACTGGCAAGTGGCGTGACCACGGTGCGCGGCGCGGGCGACCCGCTGTTTGCCGATCTTGCCGTGCGCGATGCTATCGATGCCGGCAAGTATCAAGGTCCTCGCCTGGTGGCGCCGGGAACGGGTGTCACGGTGCCGGGCGGCCATGGTGCGGGTTTGTTCGCCCAGGTGGCCAACAGTCCCGCCGAGGCGGCCGAACAGGTGCGCGACCTGTATGCGCGCGGTGCCGACGTCATCAAGCTGTTCGTGACGGGCGGCGTGTTCGACGCTACCGAGGTGGGCGAGCCGGGTGTGCTGCGTATGCCGGTCGAGGTTGCCGCGGCGGCGTGCAAGGCGGCGCACGAGGTGGGCCTGCCGGTTATGGCTCATGTCGAGAGCACCGAAGGCGTGAAGGCCGCGCTTGAGGCCGGCGTCGATACGATCGAGCACGGTGCCCCGATGACTCCCGAGATCTTGGAACTGTACCGCGGCGCCGCGGGCACGCAGCTCGAGGGGCGTGCGCCCAGCGTTACCTGCACTATCAGCCCGGCGCTGCCGTTTGTATTGCTCGACCCGGAAAAGACCCATTCGACCGATACACAAAAGAAGAACGGTGACATCGTGTGCTCGGGCATCATCGAGAGCGCCCGTGCCGCACTGGAAGCTGGCGTTAAGGTGGGCCTTGGCACGGACTCGAGCTGCCCGTTCGTGACGCAGTACGACATGTGGCGTGAGGTGGCCTATTTTGCCAAGTACGTGGGCGTGGGCAACGCTTTCGCGCTGCATACGGCCACGCAGGTCAATGCCGAGCTGCTGGGGCTGGGCGGCGAGACCGGCACAATCGAGTGCGGCAAGGCCGCCGATATTCTGGTGACGCGCGAGAACCCGCTCGATGACCTGTGCGCACTGCGTGATCCGACGCACGTGATGTGTCGCGGTGATCTGGTGCGCAAGCTCAAGGTGAAGCGTATTCCCGAGGTGGACGCCGAGCTCGACGCGATTATGGCCATGCCTGCCGAGGCGTTGGCCGAGGAGCTTGCCCGCGATGGCGTGGCGTAAGCGCGCGATATGGCGATGCGACAAAGGGACAATCCTTTTGTCATAATCAGAAAAAGCCGAGGTCCCAGTGCGAGGCCTCGGCTTTTATTTGTCCCATAGTATGGCAGCTATGAGCGCGTCTCCATCTTGGCATGGCACTTGGGGCAGGTGACGCGGATCTTGCCTTTGCCCTTGGGGACGGACAGCATCTGACCGCAGTTGGGGCACTTGAGGTACGCCGTGGTCTTGCGGCCCTTCCACATCTTCTTGGCCGTGCGCTTGGCACGCTCAAAGTCTTCCTTGCTGGTGCCGGCCGCGCGCGAGGCGTTGGCAGCTGCGGCGCCGCCGCCCAAGCTGGCGACGAACTTGCCTAGGCCGGGGACGTTTGCGGTCGCCGTGACAAAGGCCTCGTTCTCCTTGCGGCGCGCGTCGATATTTTTGGACAGGCCGCGCAGCACGCCGAGCACGATTACGGAGATGGCGATCCAGCTGAGCCACTGGATACGGGCCATCGATCCGATCATCGCGATGACGATTCCGGCAAAGCCCATCACGATGGTGAGCTCATCGGCGCCGTTGCGACCTTTCATAAAGTCATTCATGCGAATTGCCTTTCGTTCGATATGCTGCACGCCTTTATACCCGATTTAGAGCAAAGGGGACAGGTTAATCTGCACCAATGTGATGCAAACATACCTGTCCCCGGAACACCAAGACGGTGCAAAGAAGTTTGTCCCCAATGCCCCAATTACTTGGAGAGCTTGTCGACGACGCGTTCGATCTCGGCGAGCTTGGCGGCTTTGAGGTCTTCGTCGCCCGATTCGATTGCCGAAGTCACGCAGCCCTCGATATGTGCCTTGAGCACGTCGGCGTTAATGCGCGCGATGAGCGCCTGCGTTGCCATGAGCTGCGTGGAAATATCAACGCAGTAGCGGTCCTCCTCGACCATCCGCAGGATGCCGTCGATCTGACCGCGTGCCGTCTTGAGCATGCGGGTCACCGATTTATGGTCTGCCATCATGGCGGGTCCTCGTTTCTGGTCGATGGGGTCGAATGCCTCTGGTAGCTGCTACGCAGCGGTCACGGACAGGGCGCGGAACTTCTCGCCGGCACCCTCGACGGCGGCAGCGAGCTGCTCGGCGGTCACGGTGTCGGCGCACTCTACCTGGACGGTCTGGGTCTCGTGATCGGCGTCGGCGTCGGTCACGCCGGCAACGTTGAGCAGTGCCGTCTCGACAGTAGCATCGCAGTGGCCGCACATGAGGCCGGAAGTCTTGATCGTGTAACGCATGGGTGTACTCCTTATCGATTGAGATTATCTGACAGTTTAGTCGTGAACAGCGTCATCTTAAAGGTGTGCTGAGGTGCCCGAGATTGCCCCGAAAGAGGAGCGAAGCGTACTTGGGTACGCGAGCGACGGCTTGAGGGACAAGGTCGGGTGCTTCAGTGCGCCGTCTTGGGCTTAAAGGTTCGCAGGCGCAGGGCATTGCTTACGACGCACACGCTCGACAGGCTCATGGCCGCGGCGCCGAACATCGGCGAGAGCTGCCATCCGGTGAGCGGGAAGAACACGCCCGCCGCCAGCGGAATGCCGATGCCGTTGTAGAACAGCGCCCAGAACAGGTCCTGCTTGATGTTGCGGATCGTGGCGCGCGAAAGCTCGATGGCGCGGGCGACGTCCATGAGGTCACTGCGCATGAGTACCACGTCGGCTCCCTCCTTGGCGATGTCGGCGCCGGTGCCGATAGCAAGGCCCACGTCGGCGCGCGCCAGGGCGGGGGAGTCGTTGATGCCGTCGCCCACCATGGCGACCTTGCCGCCCGCATCCTGCAGTTCGCGCACGTGGCGCTCCTTGTCGGCGGGCAGGACGTCGGCGATAACCTGTTCGCTGCTCAGTCCCACGCGACGGGCGATGGCCTCGGCCGTCACGCGGTTGTCGCCGGTGAGCATGCGCACATCGACGCCGAGCTTTCGCAGTGCGGCAATGGCAGCAGCGCTCGTCTCTTTGACCTCGTCAGCCACGGCGATGGTGCCGACAAGCTCGCCGTTCTTGGCAAAGAACAGCGGCGTTTTGCCTTCGGCGGCAAGTTGCTCGGCAAGGCCCGTGGGCACGGCAGCGCCCAACTCGTTCATCAGGCGCACGTTGCCGGCTGCGATGACATTCTGCCCCTCGCGTGCCGTAACGCCTTGTCCAGGCACGGCGGCAAAGTCCTCGACCATGCGCGCCACGATTCCGCGCGCCTCGCACTCGGCCATAATCGCCTCGGCCAGCGGGTGCTCGCTTGAGCGCTCCAGCGCGGCAGCGAGCTTCAGTAACGCCTTTTCACTCATAGCCGGCGAGCCGTCGGCGCGCGCGGCAACCACAATGTCGGTTACGGCAGGCTTGCCGCGGGTGACGGTGCCCGTCTTGTCGAGCACCACGCTGCCCACGCTGCGCAGGTTCTCCAGCGCCTCAGTGCTCTTAAACAGAATGCCCATCTCGGCGCCCTTGCCGGTGCCCACCATAATGGCGACGGGCGTGGCCAGGCCGAGCGCGCACGGACAACTGATCACCAGCACGGCGACAGCGGAAGTGAGCGCCTCGTTGATGTTGCCGGTGAGCGCCATCCACGCCACAAAAGTTACGGCCGAGATCACAAACACCACGGGCACAAACACACCGGCGACCTTATCGGCCAGGCGGGCGATAGGCGCCTTGGTGGCATTGGCGTCCTCGACGAGTTGGATGATCTTGGCAAGCGACGTGTCGGCGCCCACGCGTGTGGCGCGGAAGGTAAACGATCCGGTGCGGTTGACCGTGGCGGCGTTGACGGTGTCGCCGGCGGTCTTTTCCACGGGGATGGACTCGCCGGTGAGTGCGCTCTCGTCCACGGCCGACGCGCCCTCGAGCACCACGCCGTCGACAGGGATAGACTCGCCGGGGCGCACGCGCAGAACCTGGCCGGGAAGGATACTGTCGACGTCGACGGTGGTTTCGGTGCCGTTATCGGCAACGACGGTCGCGGTCTTGGGCGCCAGATCGATGAGCGCCTCGATGGCGCCGCCGGTTTTGGACTTACTGCGCGTCTCGAGGTATTTGCCCACGGTGACGAGCGACAGGATGGTGCCGGCGCTCTCAAAATACAGGTTGTCCATGCTCGTCATCATGGCCTCGTGCACCTGACCTGTGGCCAGCTGGTCGGCCATGATGAACATGGCGTAGAGCGACCAGGCAATGGAGGCGGTGGCGCCCACGGCAATAAGGGCGTCCATGGTGGGCGCGCCGTGCGCGAGCGATTTAAACCCGTTGATAAAGTACGCGTCGTTGACATAGACGATGGGGATGAGCAGGACGAGCTCGGTGAGGGCGAGCGTCATGCTATGGGTGTGATCGGTGAAAATGTCAGGCAGCGGCCAACCAAGCATGTGCCCCATGCCTATGTAGAACAGTGGGATGAGGAAGACAATCGAGACGATGAGGCGGGTGCGCATGGCAGAGGCGGCGGCCTCCAGCTTTTTGGTGGGCGACTCCATATGGGCGGCGCCGGACCTGGCTTGCGCGCTGCCGTTTGAGCCGGCGGCACTGGTGCCCGCATCGACGGGCGAGGCCGAGTAGCCCGCGCGGTCGACGGCGGTGCAGATATCGTCGGGGGTGACCTGCGCGGGGTCGTAGTCGACCATCATGGAACCGGCGAGCAGGTTGACCGCGACGCTTTGGACGCCGTCGAGCTTGCTCACGGCGCGGTCCACATGCGCCTGGCAGGCGGCGCACGTCATGCCGCCCACGTCGAACTTATCTTGAGCCATGGCTTCTCCTTTCTGTAGTTCGGTGTTCGAATTGTTAACCCACCGATACTATACACCCATACCCCCTGGGGGTGTCTAGCAAAAGTTGAAATGTATGACATTCCGATGCGGAGATCGACTGCCGGGTCGGTGCACCATCCCCGCCCTTCGTCTCAATCTGTAACATCTAGCCCAGTTTTTGCCGAGCTGCTGTTACAGAATGAGACAAACTCTCCGGCGGCAAATCAATATCTCGATCTGTAACATCTAGCGGGGAAAATGACCTCTAACTGTTACAGATTGAGATTTTGTTTTGAGAGGTTTGAGTTTGTCTCCATCTGTAACAGTTAGACCGGTTTTTGGATTCCAGATGTTACAGATCGAGACGAACCTTCAGCAATAAACTCAATGTCTCAATCTGTAACATCTGGCGGGAAATATGACCCCTTACTGTTACAGATCGAGACAGACCGTCCGCGGCCAACTCAAATGTCTTGATCTGTAACATCTAGAGAGGTTTTTGACCCCTTACTGTTACAGATTGAGATGTTGTCTCGCGGGATTGGGGTTTGTCTCGTTCTGTAGCATCTAGACCTGTATCTGCCGAGCTAGTGTTACAAATCGAGACAACTGCCGGGGAGGGGTCCCGTCACGGCAAGACGCCCGCCGCCTAGATACAGAACCCGGGAATCACACAGGTTAGCTTGTTTGGCTTTTCCGCAGGCGTTGCGTACGTAAAGACGTCGCCGTCGTGGCCCACACGGTTTATGTAGAGCGTGCCTTCGGTCTCCGATGAGTCGGGGCTCACCGTGCGCTCCCACCAGCAGGTGTCCTTGCCCTTCCACTGGCGGACCATCGTCTCGTTCGTGGAATACGGGCTCACCTTGAGCTCGCGGAAGAGCTGATACTCCTTGCCCTCGCCGTTGTAGATTTCTGCCAGGTAGTGATAGTCCTTGGCAAACGAATCGGGCGGTTGCGTACCGCACAGCTCGACCATGGCGGGCAGCCAAAGGGTTGCGGGCAACTCGCTCAGACACGATGCACTGTTGGCGGCGCCAGCGTTATTCGAGACCTTTTTGACAGATTTGATGAGCGCGCGCAACTTGTTGGGCAGCAGCTTAAGGCCGTCGCCGTCGAGCCATTCCCGCAGCTCGCAAACTGCCCAGCCGGCGCTCGGCGGTTCAGCCGCAGCGTTGCGCTCGGCAATACCCGCGTCGAACATAAACGTCAGTCCGGCCTTGCCCGTCCCGTCCAGAAGCTCATCGTGACGGATGCCCACAAGCTGCGCGCCGACCTCCAGCCCGTTGGTGAGTTTCACGCGCTTGGTACACGGATAGGGGATATGCCCATCGGCATCGAGCAGGTGATAGCGCTTGGCAATCTCGCGTGCCTCGCTACGGGTCTCGGCGGCCTTAATCTTGAGCGAAATCTCCTGCAGCTGATCCCAGGTGTAGTCGTCAAGTGAACCGCGGATGCCGTCGAGGTAGTCGGGGATGCCAAAGCCATGGGTTGCCGCCCCGATAACGCTGAGCCCCGCAACGGCTGCGATAGCGCCGCCGATAATAAAGCGGCGGCGGGTCATGGCATCGTGGCGGGCCTGATTCAGGATCTCTCGTGCGCGCTCGCCGGCGACGTCGACCTTAAGGTGCGTGCCAGAATCGATATCAATTGCGGCCTCGTCTCCTGCACCTTCGCGGCCTTCGGATTCGGCGTCGGTGAGGTATGCCGAGAGCACCTCGAGCATCTGCTGCTCGGTGGGACGATCGCACTGCTCGACTGAGAGACCCTTCATGATGATCTGGACGAGCGCCTCATCGCCCTCGCAGCGCGGCTCGAGCGGTGCCGGCTTGGTCTTGGTCTTTACGAGATAGAACGAGCCGGTTGCAGCGGCGTCCGTCGACTCAAAGTCAAACGGTTTGCGACCGCTGTAGAGCTGGTACAGAATGCTCGAAAGCGCATAGACGTCGATTGCCGGCGAACGGCGAAGGGCCGCGATGCCTTCGATATCCTGCGTGAGCATCTCGGGCGCGGCGTATGCGGGCGTGGCAAAACGCCAGATGTCGGCGCGCCGGGTGATCGTGTCGTCGCCGAGAGCCATGGTCGCGGAGCCCATGTCGATGAGGCAGGGGTCAAAGGAACAATCAGCAATCTGCTGCTCGAGCGTTCGGCTGGTGGTGCGGAACATGATATTGGCAGGCGACAGGTCGCGATGGATGACCGGATTCACGAGGCCTTGGGTCATCAAGAGCGCACGAAGCACGGCGTTTCCGACGGCGGCGACCATCTGGGTGGTCAGCCCGCCCGAGGCGTCGTGCGGAAGCAGGGGCAGCGCCTGCTTGAGCGAGGTGCCCTCGACCCACTCCATGAGGATGAGAGGGTCATCCTCGCACGATCCGTAGCCATAGACGCGCGGAAATCCGCGCAGGTGCGAGACGGTACACAGATGACGGTACTCCTCGAACAGCGCGGCGGTGCTGGCCAGGTGCGCTGCCGATTGCTCGGCGGAGCGGTCGGGGGCTTGGCCGGAAAGGATAGCGTTGTCCTTGAGCAGCTTGACGGCAAAGACCTCGCCGCTCGTGTTGGTCGCGCGCAGCACGTGCCCGATGTTGCCGTTGTTGCGGTGGGCCGTCTGGAGAATAAGCGTCATAAACCGACGTTTGGCGTCGTCCTCGGCGCTGGGGTTGACCGCCACGGAGGTATCGAACGTATCGAGACGGATGAGTTTGTCGCCATAGGCGCTATCGGTAGTATCCATGGCGTTCCTTTGTCTGGCATGGGTTGCCGCACGTATACGCGAGCAGTGCGGATATCGGTAAAGTACCATGATAGCCGCACTGCCCACGTATACCGCTGAGCATTGTCGTTTACGACGCAGAAGGTAGAAGACGAAAGACGGACGGCGACCGTCTTCCGATCGCCGTCCGCGCTAGTCCACAATGACAAGGAATGTCGTGTAGAGACCCAGATGGAGCCTGTCGCTGTTTTCGATTTCCACTGGGGGATAGATCTTGCCAGGCTCGCGTTGGTCGCGCGGCGGCTCAATCACAATATCGCCGTCACCCGCGCCCGATTCGAGCACTGTGCCGTTGGTCGACCCAAGGCCCTGGGCGTACCAGTGCTCACCCTCAAGCCAAATGCGAAGATGCTCGCGCGATGCGTCGGCGCCCACATCGGTGATGCTGGGCGAGGTTTTGGGCAAAGAACCAATCACGGTGCCGCGCGGATCGCGTGTGAGGGGATGGATTTGCATGCCGGCGCAGTTGTCGGCATGGGTTCTGAGCAGACCGAGGTTGGGGGCGACGGTGCGCGGCTGCTCCAGGCTGCTCATAAAGCCACGTCCGACGGTAGTTTCGGTGGTGCCAAAGTGCTCGCCCGTCTTGCTGTCGCAAAAGCGCTCGACGGTGGCCACGCCCTGAACGGGATCGGCGAGCGCCCCCGTTGCCACAAAGAGCATAAGGTAAAGCGTGCTTTTCTCGCGCACGGCATTGCCGTCAAAGTTGTCGATGCGATTGAGGGCATTTGCATATAGGCGGCTGTCCAGCTTGTAGCTGGCGAGAGCCGACATCATTTCGTTGGCGGCCGGACCGCGATAGTGCTCGGCGATTGCCCGATAGGCGGACTCGCCGCCGCCGAGCTTGCTGCAGATTGCCGAGGAAAGGTTGAGCGTGGTGACGGTAAAGTCGCTGTAGATGGAGGGCGCGCACTGGTCAGGCTTGCGATGGACGATGTAACGGGTGAGATACGAGCGGTTGGAAGAGCATTTCTCGAGCAGGGTACTGCCGAGATAAGAGTTTCCATTGATGAGCATTCGGGCGATCTCGAGATGTTTAAGACCGCCGAACGAGCGAATATCGTTATAGAGGACCGAGCAAGGCGTCTCTGCTGCCACGGATACCTCCTTTGATTGCTTCCAAGCCAATATGGCGATAGGAATTAATGGCCCCCGGTGGGCGACGTATTAAATGGCTGCGCAATAAATAGTGTAACCAAAGCAACATTATAGGCCACATGTTCGAAATTGCAGGAAGACTGAGAGATTTGGTTTGGACTTGACGGAAATCCCTTGATTATCAACTTTATCCGAACACCTCCCACATTCATCCGCACATGTGCGGATGAATGTGGGAACCCGATACCCTGAGGGCCGGGCCGGCCGGCCCCGGGAGATCGGAGGACGGCATGTCCGGAAAGAAGAAAAGGGACTCCGCAAGGGCGGTCCCGAGGGCCTACGGAAGGCTCACGAGGCACGAGCGGGACACGGTCCAGAGGATGCTGGAGCGCAGGGCGTCGTGCAGGGAGATCGCGAGGGAGCTGGGCAGGTCGCCCTCGACGGTGAGCGCCGAGGTGGCGTCGCACAGGTTCGTGACGGCGCCGAAGGCCAGGCGCGGCGAGCGCGTGGACGCCTCCGCCGACCTGTCGGCGGCCTGCCCGCGCCTGGCGGCGTGGCCGCGATGCTGCAACGGCTGCGGGCGGTACCGCGCGATCGGCTGCAAGCGCCGCCCCCACGTCTTCTACGAGGCCCGGGCCGCGCAGCTGTGCGCCGACTCGGTCCTCGTCTCGTCCAGGCGCGGGATAGACGCCGACGAGCCCGCCGCGGCGGCCAGGCTGGAGGCGATAAGGGATTGCCTGCGCCGGGGGCTGTCGCCCGAGCAGATGGCGGCGCGCAACGGCGGCCCGGTGGACCTGTCGCCGTCGACCATCTACCGCTGGGTCTCGGCGGGCTACGACGGCATGACCAACATGGAGCTCAGGCGCAAGGTCGGCTACAGGCCGAGGAAGCGCGCCGCCGGCCGGGCGGCCACGCGCCACTCCGCCCGCAGGTCGCATGCCACGTTCCTCGCCCTCGGGGAGGACGCGTGCGCCGCGGCCTGGGAGATGGACACGGTCGAGGGCGCGCGGGAGGACTCGGCCTGCCTGCTCACGCTGCTGCACCGCCCCAGCAGGCTCCAGCTCGCGCTGCCGCTGGAGGAGAAGACCGCCGCGTGCGTCGCGGACGCCCTGGAGGGCGTCCGGGCCATCCTCGGCGCCGACGGGACGCGCCGCGTGTTCCGCGCCGTCCTCACCGACAACGGCGCCGAGTTCTCCGACGAGGCTGCGATCGCGGCGCTGCTCGGCGAGGGGCCGGGCGAGACGAGGCTGTTCTACTGCGACCCGAGGCGCAGCGACCAGAAGGGCGCCTGCGAGCGAAACCACGTCGAGATAAGGAAGCTGCTGCCCAAGGGCTCCGGGCTCAGGTTCGACCGGCTCGCCCCGGCGGACCTGGCGCTGGCCA
This sequence comes from uncultured Collinsella sp., assembly GCA_928722055.1. Taxonomy (GTDB): domain Bacteria; phylum Actinomycetota; class Coriobacteriia; order Coriobacteriales; family Coriobacteriaceae; genus Collinsella. Next base: position 1,482,542 of record CAKMWN010000002.1, on the reverse strand, counting down.
TGTCGCACGTGAACTCCGAGCCCCGCGGCGCGCTCGGCTTCTCGACGCCCGCACGCGCCTTCAGGGCGATGCTCGGGGAGGACGCGGCGGCGCTGCTGGACGCCTACGGCGTGGAGGAGGTTCCCATCGGCGAACTCGACCTGACGCCGGGCCTCATCGAGAGGGCGCGCGCAGAGAGGGGCGATGCCCCGCTGGCCTAGCCTAAGGGCGAAAACGGAATAGACGGACCGACCGTCCGGCTGAGTCTGGGAAGAGGTGCCGGGCGGCGGGCGGAGCATGGCCACCGGACCCATCGAAACACATCTCCACCGTTCCTTCAACTGGGAAAACGACGCCCCCGTGGCCTGAATAGGGCCTCGGGGGCGTTCGGCTAACTGCGGGAACGGCCTATCCGCTCAATGTGTTCGGCTGAGATCGGAAATCAACCCTTGACGGAAATCCCCCTCTGTCTTGATCTATAACAATTAGGGCCGATTTTACTCGGTAACTGTTACAGATTGAGACGTTTGTGAACTGTGTCGACCGTTTGTCTCGATCTGTAACACGTAGAGGAAGATTTGCCCTGTAGATGTTACAGATTGAGACAATCAGCCGGGCCCACCTCGTCCGCCTCGTCATCTGTGGTTTACGTGGGGGCATGCGAAGCACGGGTATACTAACCGGCGGCGAATCTGCTCCATCGCTTAGAGCTGCTGCGTCTGGACGGCGCGTGATAGGGCTGCCAAAGCGATCGCCAGCGTGCTGAGCAACGTCCTCTCTGTGCGCACCCGTTTTTGTATGTATTAGCGCACTACAAAGCACGCCCGCGCGGCCGCATGCCGTGCCCATTGCGCGTGCAGATAAGGAACAACAACATATGCGTAATTCTGTATCCGACGTCACGGACGCCGAGATCCTGGACGAGACCCGTGAGGCCATGACCCAGGCTGCCTTCGATGCCGCCGATGAGGCAAATGCCGCCCAGGCCGTCGAGTCCGCTACCGATAGTCTGCCCGCCTTTGACGAGCTGGGACTTTCGGACGAGATGCTTCGTGCTATCGAGAACCTGGGCTACACGGCGCCGACGCCTGTCCAGGCTGGCTCGATCCCCGTGGTGCTCGAGGGCCGCGACTTGCTTGCCGCCGCCCAGACCGGCACCGGCAAGACGGCCGCCTTTTTGCTGCCGACTATGAACAATCTGGAGCACATCGCTCCTCCCAAACCCGTGCGCGAGCGTGGCGGCCGCAACCGCCGTCGCGGTGCTAAAAAGCCCGAGGGCAACGGCCGTGGCCCCGTGATGCTCGTCATCACCCCCACGCGCGAGCTTGCCCAGCAGATCGACGAGGTCGCAAGCAAAATCGCCGACGTCACGGGCCACGTTGCCGTGACCGTCGTGGGCGGCGTGAGCTACAAGCCGCAGACCGCGGCACTCAAGTACGGTTGCGATATCCTAGTTGCCACGCCGGGTCGTCTGGTCGATCTGATCGAGCAGGGTGCCTGCCATCTGGACGAGGTCAAGGTGCTGGTGCTCGACGAGGCCGACCGTATGCTCGACATGGGCTTTTTGCCTGCCGTCCGCCGCATTGTGCGCGAGACGCCGGCCGAGCGCCAGACGCTGCTGTTCTCGGCGACGCTCGACGAGGAGGCCGTGGGCGAGATCACCGACCTGGTGAGCGACCCGGCGCGCGTGGAGATCGCGCCCGCCACGTCGACCGCCGACACCGTCGACCAGTTTGTGTTCCCGGTGTCCATCGAGGCCAAGAACAACCTGCTGCCCGAGTTCCTCAAAAAGGAGGGCCCGGAGCGCACTATCGTCTTTATGCGCACCAAGCACCGCGCCGACAGCTGCTGCCGTCGTCTGGAGCGCAAGGGCATCAAGGCCGCCGCGATTCACGGCAACCGCAGCCAGGCCCAGCGCGAGCGCGCGCTTTCTGCCTTCCGCGACGGCACCGTCGACGTACTGGTGGCAACCGATGTTCTCGCCCGCGGCATCGACATCAGCGACGTGCGCTACGTCGTGAACTTTGACGTGCCGGCCGAGCCGACCGACTACATCCACCGTATTGGCCGTACGGGCCGCGCCGGCGAGCTGGGCTGGGCCATCACGTTTGTGACCGAGCAGGATGTCGATGAGTTCTACGAGATCGAGAAGCTCATGGACAAGACCGCCGACATCTACGAGGCCGGCGACCTGCATGTGGGCCCCAATCCGCCCGCGGTTGACCCCGAGCGCGATCCTGCGGCCTTTAAGGTGAAGAAGAAGACCAAGCGCGGCAAGTCCAAGAGCAAGAAGAAGCTTGAGCAGGCGCGTCGCGACGGCAAACGCAACGGCGACGATTACGGTGATGTGGCCGGTCGTTCCAACCGCGGTCGAGACGAGCGTCGCGGCGACGGTGAGCGTCCGAGCCGTCCCAAGCGCGGCGGCAAGACCCGCGTGCGCGAGGGCGTTCAGGCTCGCGTGGACGAGGCTGTGGAGAGCGTGGCCCGCGAGGTGGCTGCCGAGGAGCGCGGCGGTGCTGGTGTCGTTGAGCAGGCCCCGCGCGGCAACCGTGCCGAGCGCCGTGCCAAGCAGTTCCAGGGCGAGGCGCATCGCCGTCGCCGCGAGGACGAGGACCGCGGCGGTCGTCGCCGTGTTGAGCGCGAGGACGAGGGCCGTGGCTCGCGTGGCGGCAAGCGTGGTTCGGGCGATCGTCGTCGTTCCGGTCGCGATGGCGAGCGCGGCGGCCGTGATGAGCGCCGTGGCGGCGAGAGCCGCGGTTCGCGTGGCGAGCGTGGTACTCGCGGCGGCGAGTCCCGTGGCGGCAAGCGCTTTGATGAGCGCGGTGGCCGTGGCGGCGAGCATCGCGAGGGCACTCGTGGCAATGGCAGCCGCAGCGGTGCTGGCCGCTCTAACGAGTCGCGCGATCGCCGCGATCCGCGTGCCAGCCGCGATCGTCGCGATGACTGGCGCAACTACGACGATACCCGCGAGGAGCGTCGTGGCGGCTATCGTGGCGGGCGTGGCGGCAACCAGGCCGGCTCCCGCGGCGGCCGTGCCGGCGGTCGCGATAATCGTGGTAGCTATGGCAATAGTCGTGGCGGCAAGCGCGGCGGCAGCTCCCGTCGCCCCGGTGACGGCGGCGGCAAGCGCAAGTAACATACGCATCGCCCGCTAGAGCGAGGTGAACCAAGGGCCCCGAGCAACTACGCTCGGGGCCCTTTTTGTTTGCCGTATCCGATCGCTAGTTCAAATGTGATTTCCTCGGGAATGCATCTAGAGGATGCCGTGGGCCTGTTTCCTACCATGCGGCAATGGGTCCCATGGGGTGCGCCGTGCATTTTTTGGAGTATTCTGCAGTTCGAGTTGTCTGCATATGATTTGACGTCGCCAACGGTGGCTTTCGGATATCCCTAGCGAGCGTTCTGAGTCAGATTTCGTCGTTTTCCGGAGCAGGGGCGCGTCATTCTCGCCATGTCGGAACCCAAAATGACGCAGCGCCCTAAAGGTTTGCCCGCTCGGGGTATTGCTGGCGCGGTCACGTTGCAGAATACTCCGTTTTTTGCACGGGCCAGGATGGGGTACCTCGGGAGAACACGGCGGTATCCCGTAAATATATACAATCTGTACCGTAATTTATACAAAACGAAGAGGCAGACAGCGTAGGGTTGGTGCATTGGGGTGCTTGATGCACCAAAATGGGGATCCCACGTGCCGTATACTCTGGCTGGATGTGAAAACGGCTTGACGCGTTGCCAGACGTAGGGGGAGGGTGTCTCGATGAGCGTATTCGAAATTGTGTTTAGTCCGACGGGTGGAACGCAGAAGGTGTCTGGCCTTGTGGCCGGGGCACTGGACAAGAATACCGTTACCGTCGATCTGACCGTTAGCGGGCTAGATTTCAGCGCTGTCTCGATGACCGAGGACGACGTGGCCGTAATCTCTGTGCCGGCGTATGCCGGTAGAATCCCGGCTGTGGTGGCTGACCGGTTGGGCATGGTGCGCGGCAACGGGGCTCGGGCTGTTTTGGTTTGCGTATACGGAAACCGCGCGTTTGAGGACACGCTCGTAGAGCTGGAGGACGTTGCGAAGCATGCGGGATTCCGGGTGATCGCGGCAGTTGCAGCCATTGCAGAACATTCCATTGCACGACAGTTTGCTGCCGGTCGTCCGGATGCGCAGGATGCGGCGCAGCTCGCAGAGTTTGCGCAGCAAATTCAGCAAAAGCTGTTGGCTGAGGATGCGTCCGAGCCCTCTATCCCCGGCAATCGTCCTTATAAACAAGCCAGAGGTCACCGCATGGCACCCGAGGCAACAGGGGATTGTGTCTCCTGCGGTGCATGCGCCGCGGCGTGCCCCGTTTGTGCTATCGACAAGGGTGACCCCAAACGAGCAGCTGGCGAGGCGTGCATCTCCTGCATGCGCTGCATCGCCGTATGTCCGCGAGGTGCTCGCAAGCTTGATTCCAGCAAACTATCCGCTGTTTCCCAGATGCTGAGCAAGGTTTGCGTCGTGCGGAAGGAATGCGAGCTCTTCATCTAGCGCATACGAAATTGGCGCAATGGGGGCAGGTTAATCTGCACCAACCTGGTGCAAACAAACCTGTCCCCAATGCACCAGAGTGAGGAGTGCTCCCGAGTGCCGGCAGAAAAGGAACGTCCCTAAGTGCCGCTTAAATACCGTTTATCGGAGAAAAGGTTGATTTCCGATCTCAGCCGAACACATTGAGCGGATAGGCCGTTCCCGCAGTTAGCCGAACGCCCCCGAGGCCCTATTCAGGCCACGGGGGCGTCGTTTTCCCAGTTGAAGGAACGGTGGAGATGTGTTTCGATGGGTCCGGTGGCCATGCTCCGCCCGCCGCCCGGCACCTCTTCCCAGACTCAGCCGGACGGTCGGTCCGTCTATTCCGTTTTCGCCCTTAGGCTAGGCCAGCGGGGCATCGCCCCTCTCTGCGCGCGCCCTCTCGATGAGGCCCGGCGTCAGGTCGAGTTCGCCGATGGGAACCTCCTCCACGCCGTAGGCGTCCAGCAGCGCCGCCGCGTCCTCCCCGAGCATCGCCCTGAAGGCGCGTGCGGGCGTCGAGAAGCCGAGCGCGCCGCGGGGCTCGGAGTTCACGTGCGACATGGCCAGCGCCAGGTCCGCCGGGGCGAGCCGGTCGAACCTGAGCCCGGAGCCCTTGGGCAGCAGCTTCCTTATCTCGACGTGGTTTCGCTCGCAGGCGCCCTTCTGGTCGCTGCGCCTCGGGTCGCAGTAGAACAGCCTCGTCTCGCCCGGCCCCTCGCCGAGCAGCGCCGCGATCGCAGCCTCGTCGGAGAACTCGGCGCCGTTGTCGGTGAGGACGGCGCGGAACACGCGGCGCGTCCCGTCGGCGCCGAGGATGGCCCGGACGCCCTCCAGGGCGTCCGCGACGCACGCGGCGGTCTTCTCCTCCAGCGGCAGCGCGAGCTGGAGCCTGCTGGGGCGGTGCAGCAGCGTGAGCAGGCAGGCCGAGTCCTCCCGCGCGCCCTCGACCGTGTCCATCTCCCAGGCCGCGGCGCACGCGTCCTCCCCGAGGGCGAGGAACGTGGCATGCGACCTGCGGGCGGAGTGGCGCGTGGCCGCCCGGCCGGCGGCGCGCTTCCTCGGCCTGTAGCCGACCTTGCGCCTGAGCTCCATGTTGGTCATGCCGTCGTAGCCCGCCGAGACCCAGCGGTAGATGGTCGACGGCGACAGGTCCACCGGGCCGCCGTTGCGCGCCGCCATCTGCTCGGGCGACAGCCCCCGGCGCAGGCAATCCCTTATCGCCTCCAGCCTGGCCGCCGCGGCGGGCTCGTCGGCGTCTATCCCGCGCCTGGACGAGACGAGGACCGAGTCGGCGCACAGCTGCGCGGCCCGGGCCTCGTAGAAGACGTGGGGGCGGCGCTTGCAGCCGATCGCGCGGTACCGCCCGCAGCCGTTGCAGCATCGCGGCCACGCCGCCAGGCGCGGGCAGGCCGCCGACAGGTCGGCGGAGGCGTCCACGCGCTCGCCGCGCCTGGCCTTCGGCGCCGTCACGAACCTGTGCGACGCCACCTCGGCGCTCACCGTCGAGGGCGACCTGCCCAGCTCCCTCGCGATCTCCCTGCACGACGCCCTGCGCTCCAGCATCCTCTGGACCGTGTCCCGCTCGTGCCTCGTGAGCCTTCCGTAGGCCCTCGGGACCGCCCTTGCGGAGTCCCTTTTCTTCTTTCCGGACATGCCGTCCTCCGATCTCCCGGGGCCGGCCGGCCCGGCCCTCAGGGTATCGGGTTCCCACATTCATCCGCACATGTGCGGATGAATGTGGGAGGTGTTCGGATAAAGTTGATAATCAAGGTTATCGGAGAAAAAATACCGTTCGCCGGTCATAATGATTGTTCCGGCTTTGGGCTTGTCTATAATAACCCACGTAAAAGAAATGCGGAAGGTTACCGAGTCCCCTCGGACGTGGGCCTAACCAAAGTCTTAGAACGGGTGTGTCTCAATGGGTGCATTCGATTGATTTTGGTTGGGCTATATTTATGAAGGGACATGTCACCATGGGTTTCTTTTCTCGCCTAATGGGTGGTTCGGATAAGCAGACGACTGCGGCTTCCGAGTTCGAAATCCTCGCTCCCGTTTCCGGCGAGCTTGTTAATCTAGAAAAAACCAATGACCCCGCTTTTAGCAGCCGTGCAGTGGGCGATGGCGTTGCCGTGGTTCCCCAAGAGGGAACGGTGTGCGCTCCTGTTTCCGGTACCGTCGCCGCTCTGTTTCCGACTGAGCACGCGCTGGGCATCATGTCCGACGACAGCTCTGCTCAGGTGATGCTGCATATCGGAATCGACACTGTTAAACTTGAGGGCAAGGGCTTCCATGCGCTTGTTGCCCAGGGTGACCACGTTGACGCGGGCCAGCCCCTCGTCGAGGTCGATTTCGACGTGGTCCGCGCCGCCGGCTTCGATCCCACGGTCTTCGTTATCGTGTGCGAGCGCTCGGAGAACTCGACTCTTCGTGAGCATGCTTCCGGCCCTGTTGCTGTTAAAGAGCCTGTCGTCTGGCTTTCCGAGTAAATTCTTGTGGTGGGTACCGTGGTTATCAAGCGAGTTTTTAACAACAACGTCGCAATGGTCACTTCGGACGATGGCTCCGAGCTCATCGTCATCGGTCGAGGCCTCTGCTTTGGCCGTCATGCCGGCGATGCCATCGACGAGGCGTCGATCGAAAAGACCTACGCGTTGCAGGAGGGAACTTCTCAGGATTCGCGTACGATTGACCGCTTGGCACATCTTTTGGAGTCCATCCCCACCGTCAACCTCGTGATTTCCGAGGACATCGTTCAGATGCTTCGTCGAGAGCTCAATGTCGATATCAATGACAAGATTCTCATTGCTCTCGCAGACCACATCAGCCTTGCTTTGGAGCGCGAGCGCAAGGGCGTCTCCTGTGAGAATCCGTTGCTGCTCGAGATCCAGCAGTTCTATCGCAAGGAGTACGCGCTTGCGGGCCGTGCGCTGCAGATTATCAAGGAGTATATGGGCATCCAGATGAGCGAAGAAGAGCAGGGTTTCATTACGCTGCATATCGTCAACGCCACCATGCCGCAACGCTCCGATCGTCTGATTGTTTCGGTCCAGCTTGTTCGCGACGTGCTCGCGATTGTTTCTGAGCGCTATGCTACGACCCTCGATGACACCTCGCTGCCTTACGAACGTTTCGTTCGTCACCTGCAGTTTTTCGCACAGCGAGCGCTCGATCCTACGGCAGGGCAAATCAACGGAGACGCGCTGTTCCGAATCGATGAAACGGCGTATCCGTGCGCATTCTCGTGCGCGGACGCCATAGCCGCCCACTTGTCGTCTACCTATAACGTTGTCGTTACCGATGCCGAGAAGAGTTATCTCGCATATCACATTGTTAACCTGCTTGGAGAACCTGGTCTCTAGGCATAACGTGCCCACACATCGATTGATATAAGGCAAGGCTCACGGTCTTGTCCAGGGCACATCTGTCTTAATTTGCGGAAAAGGAAGGGGAGTACCGCTATGACCGCAAAAAAGAAGTTCAATTTCAAAGCGCCGTTGGAGGTGTTCGCGAAGTCGATCGTTCAGCCGATGATGTATCTCTCGGTTGCCGGCATCCTGCTCATCGTGGGCATCATTCTGACCAACAAGACCATCTGCGCTTTGGTCCCCGTACTGGGCTCCGGTCCGTTCCAGCTTGTGGGCGCCGTTGTCTATCAGTCGCTGATGTTTATCATCAACAACCTCTCGATTCTGTTCTGCGTGGGCATCGCCGGCGCCATGGCAAAGAAGAACAAGGGCCATGCTTCGCTGATTGCCCTGATGTCGTTCTTCCTGTTCCTGCAGGCTAACAACATCGTGCTCAACGCCACCGGCTCTCTTGCCGATGCGAGCGGCATGCTCGGTCTTACCGGAACCGGCCAGGCCACCGTTATGGGCATTCAGGTGCTCGATACCGGCGTGTTCGGCGGCATCATCCTTGGTTGCATCACCGGTGCCGTGTTCAACAAGTACTCGAACAAGCAGTTCCCCATTGCCCTTTCGATGTTCTCGGGCGTCCGCTTCCCGTTCCTGATTATGATCATCATTTCCTGGATCATGGGCGCTGGCTTCTGCATCGTTTGGCCTCCGGTTCAGGGTGCCATCTCCTCCGTTGCCGGCATCATTAAGGAGTCGGGCAACATCGGTCTGTTTATCTACGGCATGCTCAACAAGCTGCTCGTTCCCACCGGTCTGCACCACCTCATCTACACCCCGTTCCAGTTCTCCGATGTGGGTGGCACCCTGACGCTGGGTGATCAGGTTATTGCCGGCGCCTATCCCATCCGTGTTGCCGAGATGGCAATGACGGGTCAGCCCTTCTCCGATAGTACGTATTTCAACAGCTACACCTTCAACAACCTGTGGCCCTACATCGGTATCGGTCTCGCCTTTATCGTCACCGCTTACAAGGGGAACAAGGATAAGACCAAGGCCGTTATTATCCCGCTGATCATCACCGCCGTGCTCTCCTGCGTGACCGAGCCCATGGACTTCCTCTTTGTCTTTGCCGCTCCCGTGCTCTTTGTCGTTCACTCGGTTCTTTCCGGCATCTTCCTGGTCCTGCTCAAGGTCCTCTCCGTGCCCGCTTCGACTGCAGGCGGCATCATCAACATCGTGGTTTCCAACCTGGTCCTCGGTGTCGATAAGACCAACTGGCCGGTTATGCTGGTGCTTGGAGTTGTCAACGCCGCTCTGTACTTCTTCCTCTTCACCTTCCTTATCAAGAAGCTCAACCTCCACACGCCTGGTCGCGAGGAAGAGTCCGAGCTTGCCGAGTCCGTTGCCGAGGGCGAGGCCGCCGCGTCTGTCGCGGTGAAGCAGGGCGCTGTTGCCGCGGCTCCCGCAGAGGGCGTCGATGCAGGTATTGCCGACCTGGTCGCAGGTCTTGGTGGCAAGGACAACATCGAGGAGCTCGAGAACTGCTTTACGCGTCTCCGCGTGAACGTTAAGAACCCGGACCTCATCAATGAGGACCTCATCAACCACGTGCCCAACAGCGGCATCAACCGCAACGGCAATAATATCCAGATCATCTTTGGCATGAAGGTCGCCGAGATGCGCGACAAGGTCGAAAACGCAATTGAGAAGGAGCAGTAAACAATGATCATTACTCTGTGTGGTGGCGGATCCACCTTTACCCCCGGCATCGTCAAGTCCATCGCCCTGCGCAAGGACGAGCTCGACGTTGACGAGATTCGTCTGTACGACATCAACGAGGAGCGCCAGCGCAAGATCGGCGTGCTCGTGGACTGGATTTTGCACGAGGACCTCGGCCTGGACATCAAGCTCACGGTGACCACCGACAAAAAGACGGCTTTTACCGACGCGAGCTTCGTGTTTGCCCAGATGCGCGTGGGCGGCTACGCCATGCGCGAGCAGGACGAGAAGATTCCGCTGCGTCACGGCTGCGTGGGTCAGGAGACTTGCGGTTGCGGCGGCCTTGCCTACGGCATGCGCACCATCTTCCCCATGGTCGAGCTGATCGATGACGTTGAGAAGTACGCCAAGAAGGACTACTGGATTCTCAACTACTCCAACCCTGCCGCCATCGTCTCCGAGGGCTGCCGCGTGCTGCGTCCCAACGCTCGTATCATCAACATCTGCGACATGCCGATCGCGATCATCGACGTGGTTTGCGCCGCGCTCGATATCGACAAGAAGGATGTCGAGTACGATTACTTTGGCCTCAACCACTTTGGTTGGTTCACCTCGATCCGCCACAAGGGCGAGGAGGTGCTCCCGCAGCTGCGCGAGTACATCAAGGAGCATGAGATTCTGCTGCCCGACTCTTACCTCAAGGGCATGGGCTCGCTCATGGCAAAGAAGCCCGAGGAGGCCGTCGACGAGCACCCCGAGCAGAACCGCCACACCAAGGGCAGCTGGTACTACGTCTGGAAGGGCGAGTACGAGATCATGGAGTGCTTCCCGGAGTACCTGCCCAACACGTATCTGAACTACTACCTGCAGCAGAAGGAGTTCGTCGAGCACTCCAACCCCGAGCGCACCCGTGCTAACGAGGTTGAGGAGACGCGTGAGAAGAACCTCTTTGATGGTATCGACCATTACGAGAAGACGGGCGAGATCGACGAGAGCACGTTCTATGCGGGCAGCCACGGCGACTGGATTGCCGATCTGGCTATCGCTCTGAAGAACGACACCAAGCAGCGCTTCCTGGTCATTTGCGAGAACAAGGGCGCCATCCCCAACATGCCCTACGACGCTATGGTCGAGCTGCCTGCCTACATTGGCAAGAACGGCCCCGAGGTCATCAGCCGCGACAACATTCCGCTGTTCCAGCAGGGCCTCATGATGCAGCAGCTGAACTCCGAGAAGCTCATTGTCGAGGCTACGATCGAGGGTTCGTACGAGAAGGCGCTTAAGGCCTTTACGCTCAACAAGACCGTGCCGTCGATGAAGGTCGCCAAGGAGGTTCTCGACGACATGATCGAGGCCAACAAGGGTTACTGGCCCGAGCTTAAGTAAAAGCAACAGGGTCGCTGGCCGCATGCCTGAAGCAATGCCCCGCCCACGTGATTGCGTGGGCGGGGCATTGTCGTTTGGTAACGCGTTTTATCAAATATGGCATTTATCTGCGATAATGTTCATTTTCACCGCTGATGGTGACATTTCATACCGCCTGCCGAACTGCGTGGAGACCTAACAACTTTTTAGGTCAGTGTTGTGCGTGTAGCAATTTCGCCCGGCCTCGCCTCCGGGCTGCCATGTGAGAGGGGATCTTATGGCTCGACTGCACGTAATGGAACGCAGCCACGCTCAGGCCGTCATGGACGACCTGCACGATGCACTCGGACGTCGTCTGGCGGTGAGTTCACTCGCCCCGTGCCCCGTCGAGTTTACGGCGGCGCTCGTCAACCTGTGCTCCACCCAGAGCTGCGGCAAGTGCACGCCCTGCCGCGTGGGCCTGAGCGCGCTGAGCGACCTGCTCGCCGATGTGCTCGAGGGCCGCGCCGACGAGTCCACGCTCAACTTGATTGAGCGCACGGCCCGCACCATCTACCTTTCGAGCGACTGCGCCATCGGCTACGAAGCTGGCGCCATGGCACTCACGGCCATTCGCGGCTTCCGCGACGATTTTGAGCACCACATCCGCGAGCACTCCTGCGGCTTTGACCGCGAGGCTCGCGTCCCGTGTGTCTCGGGCTGCCCGGCGCACGTCGACATTCCTGGTTACATCTCGCTCGTCGAGGCAGGCCGTTATGCCGACGCCGTCAAGGTCATCCGCAAGAACAACCCGCTACCGCTCGTCTGTGGTCTGGTGTGCGAGCATCCCTGCGAGATGCATTGCCGCCGTGGCATGGTCGACGACCCCATGAACATCCTCGCCCTCAAGCGTTTTGCCGTTGAGCATAGCGACCTCAACGACCACAAGCCACATGTAGTGGACAACACCGGTAAGCGCGTCGCCGTGATCGGCGGCGGCCCGGCCGGCCTTTCCTGTGCCTACTACCTGGCCGTGATGGGCCACAAGGTGACCATTTTTGAGCAGCGCCACCACTTGGGCGGCATGCTGCGCTACGGCATCCCCAGCTATCGTCTGCCGCGCGAGCGCCTGCAGGCCGAGATCGACTGGATCTTGAGCGCCGGCATCGACGTGGAGCTCGACCACTCCGTGAGCGGCGAGGAGCTCGCCCGTCTGCGCGACGAGTTCGATGCCGTCTACCTGGCCATCGGTGCCCACAGTGACAAGAAGCTCGGCCTTCCGGGTGAAGAGGCGCCCGGCGTGGAATCGGCCGTCAAGATGCTGCGCGCCATCGGCGATGACGAGCTGCCCGACCTGAGCGGCCAGCGCGTGTGCGTCATCGGCGGCGGCAACGTTGCCATGGACGTGGCACGCTCCGCCGTGCGCTGCGGTGCCGAAAAGGTAAGCATCGTCTACCGCCGTCGCATCTGCGATATGACGGCCCAGGACGCCGAAATCGCCGGCGCCCAGGCCGAGGGTTGCGAGGTTCTGGAGCTCACGGCGCCGCTTGCCATCGAGACGGGCGAAGATGGTCGCGTGAGCGGCCTGCGCGTGCAACCGCAGATTATCGGCGAGCCTCGCCGTGGGCGTCCGGCCCCGCGTGCCGCAGCCACGCCCGAGCGCGTCATTCCCTGCGAGCGCGTGTTTGTGGCCATTGGCCAGGACATCGATTCCAAGCCGTTTGAGGACATGGGCATCGCCTGCAAGTGGGGTCGCGTCGTTACCGATTCGGACGGCGCCGTGCCCAACTTCGATGGCCTCTTTAGCGGCGGCGACTGCCAGACCGGTCCCGCCACCGTCATCCGTGCCATCAACGCCGGCCGCGTGGCTTCGGCAAACATCGACCGCTACCTGGGCTTTGACCACAAGATCAAGCTCGACGTGGAGCTGCCGACCGTGCAGTTTAAGGGCAAGCACGAGTGCGGCCGCTGCGAGCTGGGCGAGCGCGAGGCCGGCGAGCGCATTCACGATTGGAATCTGGTCGAGCAGGGTCTCACCGAGGAGGAGGCGCGCCAGGAGGCGAGCCGCTGCCTGCGCTGCGACCACTTTGGCTTTGGCGCGTTCCGCGGAGGGAGGAACCTGGAATGGTAGAGCTCAACAAAACCACCGTCGGCGACAACAGCGAAAACGGAGCGCACAACATGGTCAAGCTCACTATCGATAATTGCGAGGTCGTGGTACCCGAGCACACCACGATCCTGGATGCGGCCAAGTCCGTCGGCATCCAGATTCCCACCCTGTGCTACCTGCGCGATCTGAACGAGATCGGCGGCTGCCGCGTGTGCGTGGTCGAGGTTGAGGGCTGCGACCAGCTGGTTGCCGCCTGCAACAACTACGTGCTCGATGGCATGGTGGTCCACACCAACAGCCCCAAGGCCCGCGAGGCGCGCCGCACCAACGTGCAGCTGCTGCTTTCGCAGCACGATTCACGCTGCACGAGCTGTGTGCGCAGCGGTAACTGCAACCTGCAGACCATTGCCAACGACCTGGGCATTTTCTATCTGCCGTTTCAAAGGCATTTGGCGGGCGAGGGCTGGGATTTCGATTTCCCCATCATCCGCGAAAACGACAAGTGCATTAAATGCATGCGCTGCATCAAGGTGTGCGAGAGCGTACAGGGCCTAGGGATTTGGGACCTGACCAACCGCGCCACGCATACCGCCGTGGGCACCCGCGGGCGCGTGCCGATCGGCAAGACCGATTGCGTCGCGTGCGGCCAGTGCATCACGCATTGCCCGACGGGCGCGCTGCGCGAGCGCGACGACACCGAGACCGTGTTTGACGCGCTCGCTAATCCCGACAAGATCGTGCTGGTGCAGATCGCGCCGGCCGTGCGTAGTGCTTGGGGCGAGGAGCTCGGCATTCCGCGCGAGGAGGCAACCGTCGAGCGTCTGGCTTGCGCGCTGCGCCGCGTGGGCTTTGAGTACGTGTTCGATACCGATTTCTCGGCCGACCTCACCATTATGGAGGAGGGCTCCGAGCTGCTCGAGCGCCTGGGCGCCGCCGCTAAGGGTGAGGGCGACAGCCGCGGCTGGCCCATGTTTACGAGCTGCTGCCCGGGCTGGGTGCGCTTTGTGAAGGCACGTTACCCCGAGTTTGTCGACAGCCTGTCCACGTCAAAGTCGCCGCAGCAGATGTTCGGCGCTATCGCCAAGACCTACTACGCCAAGATGCTGGGCGTGGAGCCCGAGCGTCTGTTCGTGGTGTCCGTTATGCCGTGCACGGCCAAGAAGGCCGAGTGTGCGCTGCCGAGCATGATGGGCGAGGGCGGCGCGCCCGACGTGGACGTTGCGCTGACGGTGCGCGAGATGGTGCGTATGATCCGCGCGAGCCACGTGAGCGTTGACACGCTGGTCGAGGAGCCGCTCGATACGCCGCTGGGCTTTGGCACGGGCGCGGGCGTGATTTTTGGCGCCACGGGCGGCGTGATGGAGGCTGCCGTGCGCTCGGCATATTACCTGGTGACGGGTAAGAACCCGGATGCCGATTTCTTTACCGACGTGCGCGGCCTGGACGGCTGGAAGGAAGCCGTCGCCGATATCGATGGCACTAAGGTGCGCGTCGCCGTGGCACACGGGCTGGGCAACGCTGAACGTCTGCTCGACGCGATTCGCGACGGCCGTGTGAGCTATGACTTCGTTGAGGTCATGGCGTGCCCGGGCGGCTGCGCCGGTGGCGGCGGTCAGCCCATTCACGACGGCTGCGAGCTGGCAGCCGAGCGCGGTCAGGTGCTCTGGGGCCTCGATGCGAACGCCGAGATTCGCTTCTCGCACGAGAATCCCGATGTTCAGGCGTGCTATAGCGAGTTCTTGGGTGCGCCGCTCTCGCCGCTGGCCGAGGAATTGCTGCATACCGACCATCACGCATGGACGATGCCTAACGAGGGGACGTGCTAGCGATGCGCGCGTTTAATGTTGAGCTGTCGCGCCGGGGGTTTGCCTCGGCGCTCGCCGCGGGCGCGTTGTCGCTCGCGCTGGCTGGCTGTGGCGGCGGAGCTGCGGGGGCGGGGTCCGCCGCGGGCTCGGCTGCCACGGACGGCGCCGGTGCTGTCGCAGAGCCGGTCGAGGTGCACGTCGCCTCGCTCAAGGGGCCGACCTCGATTGGCCTGGTGCAGTTTATGGACCAGGCTGCCGATGGCGAGACGGACAATGCGTTCGACTTTGCGATCAACACTGCCGCCGACGAGATTGTGCCCAAGGTCATTCAGGGCGATATCGATATCGCCCTGGTGCCCGCCAACGTGGCGAGTGTGCTCTACAACAAGACCGAGGGCGCGGTGCAGGTCATCGACATCAACACGCTGGGCGTGCTGAACGTTGTGACGGGCGACGCGAGTGTGGCCTCGTTTGGCGATCTGGCGGGCCATACCGTCTATATGACGGGCAAGGGCACCACGCCGGAGTACGTCATGAACTTCCTGCTGGAGCGCGCGGGCCTGACCGGCCAGGTGACGCTCGAGTTTAAGAGCGAGCCCACCGAGGTGCTGTCGGCGTTGCTTGTCGACCCGTCCGCCGTGGGCGTGCTGCCGGAGCCGTTCAAGACGGCGGCCATCGCCAAGAGCGAAGGCAAGCTGTCGGCGCCGGTAAGTCTGACCGATGTGTGGGATGAGCTGGCGGGTGACACGGGCTCCCGTTTGCTGACGGGCGTGACCGTGGTGCGCCGGGCCTTTGCCAAGGAACATCCCGAGGCCGTGGCGGAATTCTTGAGCTGCCATGCGGCGAGCGTTGAGGCCGTGAACGCGGCGCCGGCAGACTGGGCTCAGGCCGTGGTCGATGCGGGCATCGTCGATAACGCCGCGATTGCCGAAAAGGCGATTCCCGGGTGCATGCTCGTGTGCCAGACGGGGAAGGATATGAAGGCGGCGCTCGACGGGTATCTGCAGGTGCTGGCTGATGCGGACGCGAGCGCCGTGGGCGGCAAGCTCCCGGCCGATGATTTCTACTACATGGAGTAGCCCGTGCGTGTGTTTGCTCGACAAATGACAGTGCGTGTGAAGGCGGTGGCGGCAGCAGGTGCCGTTGCCGCTTTTTGGCTTGCCGTGTGGGTGCTGGTGGCGGGTCTCGTGGCGCAGCCGTTGATTTTGCCGGGGCCGGGCGCTGTTGTGGTGGCGTTGCTGCGGCTGGTGTGCGATGGCGGTACCTGGGCGATTTTGGCGGGCTCGGGCGCGCGGATACTGGGCGGGCTGGCTCTTGCTGCGGTGTGTGGTGGCGTGCTTGCCGGGATTTCGTCGCGTTCGCGGGCGTTTGCCCGCCTGGTGGCACCGGCGCTTTCGTTTGTAAAGGCGACGCCGGTTGCCTGCGTGGTGGTCCTGCTGCTCATTTGGCTGGGGTCGGCGCGCGTGAGCATCGCCGCGGTCTTTTTGATGGCGCTGCCGGGTGTGTTTTTCTCGCTGGTCGAGGGTTTGACGCAAGTGGATAAGCCGCTGGAGCAGATGTTTCGTCTGCATGGCGTGCGGGGCTGGCGACTGTTTTGCGCCCACACCTGGCGCGAAGTCCTGCCGTTTGTGCTTTCGTGCGCCCGCGCCGTGATCGGCATGAGCTGGAAGGCCGGCGTGGCGGCGGAGTTGATCGGCATGGCGGCGGGCACCGTGGGCGAACGCATCTATCAGGCGAAGCTTTTGATTGAGACTGCCGATTTGCTGGCCTGGACCGTGCTGGTTGTTATGGCTTCGTGGGCATGCGAGCGCGTGCTGGTGTGGCTGCTGCGGGCTTCGGGGCCTGCGGCGTGGCGTGCGGCGGTGCTGTCGCATGGACGCGGCTTGCACGGGCGTGCGGGCGGTTCTGCTGGCGGCAGGGCTGCGGCGGAGCTTGCGCTTGCTGTGGGCGACCGGGCGCCCTGGGCGCCGGCGCTCGACGGACTGGTGCTTCATGTGTCTGCCGGTGGGCGCGCCTGCGTGATGGGCGCCTCGGGCGTGGGCAAGTCGACGTTGCTTGCGCTGGCGGCGGGGGAGCGCACGCCGTGCTCGATGGTGTTTCAGGATACGCGCCTGGTTGAGGACGCCTCTGCTTTGGATAACGTGCTGGTGTGCGCCGACGCGCGCGTGGATGCCTCGAGTGCTGCAGCCCTGTTGTGCCTGCTGGTACCGGGGATCGATGTGCATGCCCGCGTGGCCGAGCTCTCGGGCGGGCAGCTCCGTCGCGTCGAGATTGCCCGAGCCCTGCTGTGTCCGGGCGGCGCAGTGATTCTGGACGAGCCCTTTACCGGTCTAGACATCGCTGCGCGCGACGCATGCACCGAGGTCGTGCTCGACTTGCTCGACGGCCGTATGCTGTTGCTTGCCACGCACGATTCCGCTGACGCTCGGGCCCTCAATATCTCGGACATCATCACGCTCTAAAGACTTACTCAGCGACAAATTGATCCGTTTTTTCTCCGTCCCCATGGGGTCGGGTATGGTATTCTATCTGCGGGGTAATACTTAGGAATACCAAGTAATACCAACGCCGTAGAACAAACTCCAGATGCGGGCCAATCGGGTTGCCTTCACAGCCCGTCGCCCAGCCGCGTGGCCCGCATCCATCCGCACCACCGTCGTTTCAAAAGGGAAGCGCCATGGCAGAACACATGACCCCGGTTGTCGCGAAGGTCTTGCCCGAGGAAAAGGCGGCCTTCGCGGCGGCAACCCAGCTCGTGGGCACCACGCCGTCCAACGCCATCCGCATGTTCATCGCCGCCTTCAATCGCTGCGGCACCTTTCCGTTCGACATCTCGCCGAGCGGGGCTTTTGGCGCTGCGCCCGATTCTCATCAACAATGACTGTCCCAAACTGCCGGCACTTGGGGACGTTCCTTATCTGCCGGCAGTTAAGGAACGTCCCTAAGTGCCGGGTTTTGAGGAGGTTGGCATGCTCAATGCGATGGCGTGGTCGCTTGCCTGTTTTGGTGTTGTTGCTGCCGATATTGCCCTGGGCATGGTTTTGTTCTCCGCGCTGGACATCGAGTCGGCGCTGACGGGTTTCCCGATCGACAACCTCGATATTCAATGGTTTCAAGCCGCCGCTCAGACGGCGTCGTTTTTGATGGCGCTGCTGTGGTGGCGCTACCTGTGGCCCCGCTCTTTCATGGCGCGCCGGCAAGGTGAGTGCCCACTCGGCGGGGGAGCAAATGCTGCATGGAAGCGCATCGCCTGCGTTGTCGTGATCGGCCTATCCATGCAGGTGGTCATTAGCTACCTATGCGACGGCGTGCTGTCGCTGCTGCCCGAGGTCGCGGCAGACTATAGCGAGCTCGTCGAGGAAACGGGCATGGGCGATACCGGCCTTCTTGCCGTCCTGACCACGGTGCTCGGCGCGCCGTTTTGCGAGGAACTGCTGGTGCGCGGCATCATCTTTGAGTTTTCGCTGCGTGCGTTTAATCCACAGTGCCGTTCGC
This sequence comes from uncultured Collinsella sp., assembly GCA_928722055.1. GTDB lineage: Bacteria > Actinomycetota > Coriobacteriia > Coriobacteriales > Coriobacteriaceae > Collinsella. The sequence continues at coordinate 1,464,194 of CAKMWN010000002.1, read as the reverse complement.
TCTGGAAGCGCCGGCGCCGCGCGAACGCGCAGGACGGCGCCATAGTGCCCTGGGCGGCCCCGAGTACCTGGGGCGTCGCCGCGGCAATCGTGCTGCAGGCGGCGGTCTTCGGCTTTATGCACATGAACTGGGTGCAGGGTTGCTATGCGGGCGCCGCCGCCCTCATTTTTGGTTGGGTGCTCGTGACCACCGGAAAGCTCCGCTACACGATCCTGCTGCACTTTGCCTTTAATGCCGGGTCGTATCTCATGGGGCTGCTGTGGTTTGTGGGCACACCGCTCGACGTTGTGGTCACGGTTGGCATCGCCGGCTTTGTGCTGGTAGAGGCGATGCGCTCGCTGCTTCGATTGCGCATTCCCGTGTCGCGCGAAGCTGATCGGTCTGAGTAATAACGCCTTTAATTAGACCGATGCGTCCTGAACGCACCTGGCGTTTCGCCGAATGCTTCTTTAAATTTTGAGTAAAAGAATGACATGTTGGAGATGCCGACTTTTCGGGCTACATACTGCACGCTGCGCTCGGTGTTATTGAGAAGATATGCCGCCTCTGTGAGCTGCTGGTTGAGCTTGATTTGCGAAAACGTTTTGCCGGTTTTTTGCTTGATCAAGCTGCTGAGATAGCTGGTGCTATAACCCGTATCGCTCGCAATGCTTTCGAGTGTGCAGTCGCCGTAGCTTCGCTCAATATGATTCAGAATCGACACGATGCGTTCGTCCGACATGATCGCCTGGTTATCAGTTGCGGAGCGTCGGTACAGTCCTCGAATGAGAACAAGGAATAGGCTGACGGCGAGGTGCCTCATGAGTTCATTGGAATAGGCATCTTTAAAGTGATATTCGATAAAGAGCATCTCGATGAGGCGTCGCGCATGTCGGGCGTATTCCTCTGGAAGAATGAGATATTTTCGGGCCTCGCGGTTTTTGGACACAAAATCAAATAGAAGATTCGTTAATGGTGACGCGCCGGGTAGCTGGCTCAGGAACAACGAATCGAACATTTCTTTTTTGAAGACGATCGAAATGACGATATCATGCTCGCCCTTAACGTATGGAACGCTTCTGACTACGCCGGTGTTGCAAATGAGCACGTCGCCCTTTTTAAGGAGTAGTCGCCGTCCGTTGACGATAAACGTGCAGACGCCGTCGTACACGTAGTTAAGCTCCATATCCCGATTGATATGAGGAGGAATATCGGTAAAGCGCGACTCCTTGATAAGGCCCACGGGGTTTTCGTCGAGAGTTTCTTTCCAATCAAACAGATAGACCTCTTCGCCGTTAATGGTTGTGGTTTCCACCCTGTTATATCGCGGGCTGAGCTCTCCCGGATGTGTGCGATGCCACTCTTCGGTCTCGGTATGCGTATAGAGCAGCTGTTTGAGATTCGAATCCATGGGGTGCTCCAGGGGTGAACGGTAGAATCGATGCCTTAAACGGTATTATATCTAAAAAAATGTTATAAACAAACGCTTTCTATGCGATATCTTATGCATCTTGTTCTTCCTAGTATTGGGTTATCCGCTGGAGCATCCGATCAAGGAGGGCAAATGAGTAAGTTAAAACATGGGTTTGACTCCGACTTTTTATGGGGCGGAGCCATATCGTGCTCGCAGGCCGATGGCGCCTGGAATGAGGGCGGAAAGGGAAAGTCGACGCAGGATTGTCGATGGCTGGATGGTACCTGGACTCATGACCAGATTGAGGACAAGCATCAAAACAACCCCTTCTGCCATGACGAACTAATGAACGCTCTCGCAGATGATGGTGTTGAGTTCTACCCGTTTAGGCGCGGTAACGACTTCTATCATCACTACCGTGAGGACATCGCGCTTTTTGCGGAGATGGGCCTCAAGCTGTTCCGCACTTCTATTTGCTGGAGCCGAATCTATCCTAACGGAGATGATCTTGAGCCTAACCGCGAAGGCATCGAGTGGTATCGAAGCATGCTGGGTGAGTGCAAAAAGCACGGCATTAAAACCTTCGTCACCATGCTCCACTATGACATCCCGGTAAATCTTGTCACCACATATGGGGGATGGAAGAATCGCAAGACGATTGATTTCTTCGCCCGCTATGTCGAGACAATCGTTACGGAATTGGGCGATCTGGTCGATTTCTGGCTGCCTTTTAACGAGTTCAATGCAGCGCGTTTTTCGCCTTGGGACGGGGTCTGTCTGGTCAAAGACGAAGAGGGGGAGAACTTCGATCGAGCCATCTTCCAGTGCCTGCACCACGAGTTCGTTGCCAATGCGCGTGCCGTCGAGATTGTCCATCGTCTTTCGCCCGATACTCCCGTTGGCGGCATGATCGCTCGATTCTGTACGTATCCCGCCACCTGCCGTCCCGAAGATAACATGCAGGCTATTCACGACGACCAGTATTCCAACTGGTTCTATACGGACGTGATGGCTCGTGGAAAATACCCCGCTTATATGAATCGCTATTTCGACGCGTGCGATATCGAGATTCAAATGGAGCCGGGCGATGAAGAGCTCATCGCTCGCAACACGGTCGACTTCCTGGCCTTCTCGTACTACTTTTCCCAGGTATCCACCTGCGACCAGGGATGGGAGAAGACTGCGGGAAATCTGGTCATGGCAAACAAGAACCCTTATCTCGAGACGAGTGAGTGGGGCTGGCAGCTCGATCCCATTGGCCTGAGGGTTACCCTTAACCAGATGTATGACCGCTATGGGCTGCCCCTGTATATCGCCGAGAACGGCCTCGGTACATCTGATGTAGTCGAGGAGGATGGCAGCATCCACGACGAGTATCGAATCGATTATTTGCGCCAGCACATAAAGTGCCTTAAAGAAGCGGTGATCGATGGCGTTGACGTGCGCGGATACATGATCTGGGGATTCATTGACCTTGTTGCCTGCGGTCCTCTTACGATGGACAAGCGCTACGGGCTTATCTATGTCGATCTGGATAATTGCGGCAACGGCACTGCGGAGCGCTCGCGTAAAGACTCTTTCTATTGGTATCAGAAATGTATCGCCACTAATGGCGAGGATCTTGGGTAGGAGTGATTGTCGTGGCAGACAAGAAGGAACTGGCCGCTCGTGTCCTCGAGCTCGTGGGCGGCGCCGATAACGTTGTTATGGCAACGCACTGCATTACAAGGCTCAGATTCAACCTGAAGGACGATAGCAAGGCAGACCTGGAGGCCCTTAAGACGCTTGACGGCGCCTTGGGCGCGCAGGTTAAAGACGGACAGTGGCAAGTTATCATCGGCGCCAGCGTGGGGTCGGTATATGACGAATTGGAGCCCATGCTAGGTGACAGGATGGGTGGCGAGGTCTCCGCCGACGCCGAGCAGCCTGAGCTCCAAAAAGGTTCGGCTCGCGTATTCGATATCATCACCGGCATCTTTTCCGCTATCATTCCCGCACTGGTGGCGGGAGGCATCGTAAAGGGCATCCTGGCTGCTATCGCGGCTTTTGGAATCGACACGGGTGCCGGCGACTTTGCGATATTCAATATGATTTCGGATATCCCGTTCTACTTCTTGCCGTTTTTGCTGGCAATGTCTACAGCTGATAAGTTCCGGGTCAACCGTTCGCTTGCGCTTTGTGTTGCCGGATCGCTGATGTACCCGACCATTGTCAACGCTGTCGGTACGGGCGAGACGCCCCTTGCGCTGTTCGGTTTTGCGGTGCCGATTTTTAGCTACGCCGATTCCGTGTTCCCGGTTATCTTTGGCGTCATTGGCTTGTCTTTTGTATATCGTGCAATCGACAAAGTCGTGCCGGATCTTTTTAAGCTCGTTGTCGTTCCGGCGCTCTCCCTTGCTATCGTGATTCCCGTCAACCTGTTTGTGCTCGCTCCGATTGGTGCCTGGTGCGGTCTTGGTCTTGCCAACGGTATCGTTTGGCTATTCTCGACGTTAGGCCCCGTTGCCGGTTTTCTGCTGGGCTTCTTTATGCCGCTTATCGTGCTCTTCGGCATGCATCAGTCAACGAGCCCTATCCAGATTTCCAATATCGCAACGCTTGGGTATGACTATCTGCTCCCGATCTCTTTCTGCCATAACCTCGCCGAAAGCGGTGCGTCTTTTGGTGCAGCCCTGCGCATGACCGACGAAAAGCTCAAGTCCGCTGCAATGACGTGCGCCTTCTCAGCATTTATGGGAATTTCCGAGCCCGCCTTGTTTACCGTTCAGGTTCCTAACAGGACTCCGCTTATCGCTGCGATGATTGCGGATGGCATTGGCGGTGCGCTTACCGTTGTTCTCGGCGCAAAGTGCTTCGGCTTTGTTATGCCCGGCATTACCTCGTTGCCCGTTTATGCCGATCCAAGCGGCAATCCCATGAACCTGATCATGATTGTCGTCTGCATCGCTTTGACTTGGGTTATCTCTGCGGCGCTCTCGTTTGCGCTCTATGGTCGTTTCGACAAAAAGTAACGACGTTTTGAGATAGACAATATTAATCGGCCGCTCGCCGGGGAATCGTTCTGCGACGCCCCAGCGAGCGGCATTTTATTGGTGGGGCGTGTCGTGTCGCCAACGGCGGCATGCCGCCTCGCCGCGCTAGTTGCGTCTGCCGCCTCCGTTGGCGCCCTGACGCCCCTGTGCCGCGCGATTGCGACCGGCAGTGTTCTGCGCGCGGGACATACCGCCGTGACCCTTGCTGCCCTTGGGCCCCTTGCCGGCGGCGCCACCGTGGGCCTTGCCGCCCTTCTTGCCGGTGCCATGCCCACCGCCGGCAGACGTCTCGCCCGGGCGTGGCGGCACGGGGCGAATCAGGCAATGCTTGGTATAGCCGATCAGATCACGACGCCCGGCCTTCTCTAGCGCCTCGCGCACCAGCTTGTAGTTCTCGGGCTTGCGATACTGGATGAGCGCGCGCTGCATGGCCTTCTCATGCGGGTCGCGCGCCACATAGATCGGCTCCATGGTGCGCGGATCCACGCTGGTGTAGTACATGCAGGTCGACATAGTGGACGGTGTGGGGTAGAAGTCCTGCACCTGCTCGGGCATGTAGCCCATGTCGCGCACGGCCTCGGCAAGGTCCACGGCTTCCTTCATCGTCGATCCGGGATGGCTCGAGATCAGATACGGCACCACGTACTGCTTGAGTCCGTATTCGCGATTCAAGCGTTCAAATTTACGGCAGAATGCGTCGTAGACAGCTCGGCTCGGCTTGCCCATCACGGACAGTACCGCGTCGCTCACGTGCTCGGGCGCTACGCGCAGCTGGCCCGAGACATGGTGCTCCAGCAGCTCGCGCAAAAACTCGTCCGAGGCGTCGGCCATGGTGTAGTCAAAGCGGATGCCGCTGCGGACGAAGACCTTCTTGACGCCCGGCAGCTGGCGCAGGTCGCGCAGCAACTGCGTGTAGCCGCTCTCGTCGACCACCATGTTCTTGCACACACTCGGCCACAGGCAGCGCTTGTTCTTGCACACGCCGTGCTTGAGCTGCTTGTCGCAGGCCGGGCGGCTAAAGTTAGCCGTCGGTCCGCCCACGTCGTTGATGTAGCCCTTAAACTCGGGATCGCGCGTGAGCAGCTCGGCCTCGCGCACGATCGAGTCGTGGCTGCGCATCTGCAGCACGCGGCCCTGGTGGAAGGTGAGGGCGCAAAACGAGCACTCGCCAAAGCAGCCGCGGTTGGAGCTAATGGAAAACTTAATCTCGGCAAAGGCCGGCACGCCGCCTGCCGCGTCGTAGTCGGGATGCCAGTCGCGTGCGTAGGGGAGCTCGGCTACCTCGTCCATCTCGTCGGTGGTGAGCGTCGCCGATGGCGGGTTCTGCACCACATAGATGCTGTTGGGGTAGGGCTCTACCAGGCGATGTCCGGTGATGGGGTCCATATTCTGCTGCTGCACGTTAAAGCTGCGTGCGTAGTTGAGCTTGTCGGCAGCAAGGTCGTCCCAGCTGGGTAGCAGGTCGTAGTCGTAGACCTCGTCGAGCGAGCTCGTGCGGTAGACGGTACCGTTGATATAGGTGATCTGGTCGACGGGTAGCCCCGCGTCGAGCGCGTCGGCGATCTCGACAATCGCGTGCTCGCCCATGCCGTAGATGAGGATGTCGGCGCCCGAGTCGAGCAGCACCGAGCGCTTGAGCTTGTCCTGCCAGTAGTCGTAGTGGGCCAGGCGACGCAGGCTTGCCTCGATGCCACCGATAATGATGGGGGCGTCCTTAAACGTCTGGCGGATGAGGTTGCCGTAGACCGTGACGGCGCGATTGGGACGGCGCCCCTCTTCGCCACCGGGGGTATAGGCGTCGGTGTGGCGGCGATGCTTGGTCACCGAATAGTGGTTGACCATAGAGTCCATGTTGCCGGCACTGACGAGAAAGCCTAGGCGCGGCTCGCCGAGCACGGTGATGCTGGCGGGGTCGGTCCAGTCGGGTTGGCAGATGATGCCCACTTTGTAGCCGTGCGCGTCGAGGACGCGGCTGATGATGGCCATGCCAAAGCTGGGATGGTCCACGTAGGCGTCGCCGCAGATGTAGACAAAGTCGCACTGGTCCCAGCCGCGTGCATCCATGTCGGCTCGACTGACGGGGAGGAATTTATCGCGGCCCGGGCGCCAGGGGCGGGCGGGCGTCGCTTGGGAATGCTTGGTGCGGGCGACCGTGGCCTGCTCCTTGCCGCCGCGCTTTTGCTGCTGGCCCTGTTTGCCCTGCTGACTGCGCTGGTTGTTCTGAGCGTGCTGAGGCTTTTTTGCCACGATCCCTCCCGGTGTCTGTATGCTGCACGTAATTGTAACCAGTCTTTTTGGGACGGGGCTAAAAAGACTGGGGGAGTACATGGACTAGTGAGTGGGAGCGTCGCCGCGCCCACCGTTTGTTTCCAGACTGTGTATCCCTGCGTCGAAGGAGCCGTCTCGCGCGCACGCCATGTTGTCAATGGGTTACAGTATGAACGGCGGCTATATTTCCGCCAACGCACGAGAGAGTCGTCAACAAGGAGGATGCACGACGATGCAGCGTGCCAAACAGATATCGGAGTCTATTGAGCTGGGCATCATCTTGGCGCTCGCCGGTGGCTTTATGGACGTGTATTCGTACATTGGGCGCGACCATGTTTTCGCCAACGCGCAGACGGGCAACATCTTGCTGGTGGGCGTGAGCATCTCGGAGGGCAACTGGGCGCTGGCGGGGCGCTATTTCTTCCCCGTGGTGTCGTTTGCCGTGGGCATTATGCTTGCCGACCTGGTGCACGAGCGGTTTGGCAGCGTGATCCACTGGCGTCAGGTGACGGTGTTCTTTGAAGCCGTCATCTTGCTGGGCGTGAGCTTTATCCCCGGCGGCAATTTCAACCTGCTCGCCAACTGCCTCACCTCGTTTGCCTGCGGTATGCAAGTTGAGAGCTTCCGCAAGATCCACGGTCACGGCATCGCTACGACCATGTGCATCGGCAACTTGCGCAACGCGCTGCAAAACGTGGACGATTACATCATCACCCACAGGCGCGGCTTTTTGGAAAACGGCCTGCTGTACTTTGGCGTGATCTTTACCTTTGTGTTTGGCGCCGTGTTGGGCAACTGGTGTATTGAGCGCATGGGCCTGCACGCCATCGTCGTGGCGAGCTTGCTGCTGTTTGTCGCGTTTGCCATCATGTTCATCGACCGCGAGCGCGATTTGCGCTTACGCTGGAAGGTTGCGGCCGAGGCTTGGAAAGAGGGCTGCCGAAAGTAACCGAATGCGGCAAAGGGGCTGTCCCTTTGCCGCAATATTTTTCATCATCTGTTGAAACGCTTTAACACTTTTGATGTTCTCACGCGTTTTTTGTTTCAAAAGCGTTAGGATGGGACTCATAGCGTGGGGCGTAATGGATGCCCCGCACACGATGGGAGGCTATCAATGGCTAATCGTTTCGTTCTCAATACCATCTCTTATCATGGTTCCGGCGCCATCAAGGAGATCCCCGGCGAGCTCCAGCGTCGCGGCTACAAGAAGATCTTCGTCTGCTCCGACCCCGATTTGGTTAAGTTTGGCGTTACCGCTAAGGTGACCGACGAGCTCGACGCCGCCGGCATCGCTTGGAGCCTCTACTCCGAGATTAAGCCCAACCCCACTATCCAGAACGTCAAGGACGGCGTCGAGGCCTTCAAGGCCGCCGAGGCTGACGCTATCGTGACCATCGGTGGTGGCTCCTCCATGGACACCGCCAAGGCCATCGGCATCATCATCAACAACCCCGAGTTCGCCGATGTCCGCAGCCTCGAGGGCGTTGCTCCCACCAAGAACCATGCCGTGTTCACCATCGCCGTGCCGACGACCGCCGGTACCGCTGCCGAGGTGACCATCAACTACGTCATCACCGACCCCGAGAAGGTCCGCAAGTTCGTGTGCGTCGACACCAACGACGCCCCCGAGGTCGCCGTCGTCGACCCTGACATGATGGCTTCCATGCCCGCCGGCCTGACCGCTTCCACCGGCATGGACGCACTGACCCACGCCATCGAGGGCTACACCACCAAGGGCGCCTGGGAGCTTTCCGACATGTTCCACTTTGAGGCCATTAAGCTGATCAGCGAGAACCTGCGCGACTCCGTCGCCGAGGCCAAGTCCGGCCAGCCCGGCTCCGGCCGTGAGGGCATGGCTCTTGGTCAGTATGTCGCCGGCATGGGCTTCTCCAATGTTGGCCTGGGCATCGACCACGCCATGGCTCACACCCTGTCCGCTCACTACGACACCCCGCACGGCGTCGCTTGCGCCATGCTGCTGCCGATCGCCATGGAGTTCAACAAGCCGGTTTGCGCTGAGCGCCTGGCCAAGGTTGCCGTCGCCATGGGCGTTGACACCACGGGCATGAGCACCGCCGAGGCCGCCGATGCCGCCATCGCCGCCGTTAAGCAGCTCTCTGCCGACGTGAACATCCCACACGTCTGCGAGGCCATGAAGGCTGACGAGATCGAGATCCTGGCCAAGGACGCCATGGCTGACGCCTGCTTCCCGGGCAACCCGCGCGAGGCGACGCTCGACGACGTCATCGAGCTCTTCAAGAAGATCTGCCCGGCTGCCTAACCCAGTTTGGTGGTCCTTCGCCCGTAGGCGTATGGTCTTTTGACTTGCTGCTGGCCCCGCCGTGCTGCGCACGGCGGGGCTTTTTGTGCTGCGTCAATGTCCTGAGACGGGTAAAACCAAAGCATGCTGCCCGCTGCGGATAGGTGGTGCACTTCCCAGCGTGCATTTTTGGGAGTATTCAGCAAGCTCTGAAAAATGCATAACGTTGTGAATGGGCCGTAGTGGCCCGCGGGCGCCCATCGACAGCCCCTGTGGGCGGGCTATCGATGGACGGAGATGGCTGTCGCCGCGTTTTTGGTTTGCGACGGTCTACAACACTGCTGTAACCGCGTCGTTTTGTCGTTTGTGATGGGGTCGTTGGGGCCCACGGTGCTGAATACTCCGTTTTTTGCACGGTCCAAGGTGGGGTACCCTGAGACGAAGCAAAAAGATGTCTCATATTTATGCAGATACTGATAGGATTTATGCAAGATTCGGGTTGTAAACCGTGCGCGTGCACAAAACCGGTGCGGGGACGTCGGGAGGCGGCTCGGCTCCTAGGGCATTGACCGTGCAGAACGGTTAAAATCGGGACTCGGTCTTAGTTTTACTTGGAAGGATGCACATGGCTTCTGTAATCGATGCTTCTCTAGAGGAGACGCTCTCCTATATCGCGGGACAGCTTAAGACGCTGACTTCTATTGCTTCGCCGACGGGCTATACCCGTGCGGCGACTGATTATCTGATGGAGACGCTGCGCGATATGGGGTTTGGGCCTGAGCGTTCTAATAAGGGTAACGTGCTCGTTGAACTTGGTGGCGAGGGTGAGCCGCTCGTACTGGCGAGCCATGTCGATACCCTGGGCGCCATGGTGCGCTCCATTAAGGACAATGGCCGCCTGCGTCCCACGACGCTTGGTGGGCACCAGTGGTCTACGGCCGATGGCGAGAACTGCACTGTCTACACGCGTGACGGCAATGTGTACACGGGCGTGGTTCTCAATACCGAGCCTTCGGCGCACGTTGCCGACGAGCCGGTCAAGACCGTCGAGAAGAACATGGAGATCCTGCTCGACGAGAACGTCGACAGCAAGGACGATGTGCTCGAGCTGGGTATTCAGACCGGCGACATCATCGCTATGGATCCGCGTACCACGGTGACGGAGAGCGGCTACATTAAGAGCCGCTTCCTGGATGACAAGCTTTCGGCCGCCATTTTGCTGGGCTTGGCGCGTGCCGTCGCCGCTGGTGAGGTGACGCTTTCGCGTAAGGTTTCGCTGCTCTTTACCGTGTACGAGGAGGTGGGCCACGGCGGCGCCTTCGTGCCGGCCGACACGCGCGAGATGATCAGCGTTGACATGGGCTGCGTGGGCGACGACCTAGGCTGCACCGAGCACATGGTGTCGATCTGCGCCAAGGATTCGGGCGGTCCGTACAACTACGACCTGGTGACCACGCTGTCCAATATCGCGCGCGAGCTTGAGCTCGATTACGCTATCGACGTGTACCCGCATTACGGCTCGGACGTTGAGGCCACGCTTTCCGCCGGCTACGACATCCGTCACGGCCTGATCGGCCCCGGCGTGTACGCGAGCCACAACTACGAGCGCAGCCACATGGACGGCGTGCGCAACACCTACGAGCTCGTCCGCGCCTACGTACAGCGCTAACGATGCAGCGGCCTCGGCTGATACGGCAGTACCGACCGAGGCCGTCCTCTCTAAGTCGCGGTGAAATAGGGACTGTTTGGCGGTTTTAAACGCTTAAACAGTCCCTATTTCACCGCAATTTATGAAGGGGATGGGGCTACTTAAGTGCGCCGGTCACCGTGCCGCCGCCGAGGACGATGTCGCCGTGGTAGACTACAACGGCCTGGCCGGGGGCGATGGCTCGCTGCGGCTCGTCAAAAGTCAGCAGCATTTGCCCGTCTTCGCCGCGCGTAAGGGTCGCTGCTTGGTCTTTCTGACGGTAACGGTACTTGGCGCCCACGCGAATGCCGCCGGCATCGAGTTCTGCCTCCATGCGGTCGGCAGGGGCGCTCCAGATCCAGTCGTCGGCCGTGAGTGCTGTGGCCGTTAGGTCCTCGGCCTCGCCCAGATGCACGGTGTTGTTGGCGGCATCGACGCCCGTCACATACACGGGATGCGCCATCGCGACGCCCAAGCCCTTGCGCTGGCCGATGGTATAGCGCAACGCGCCGTTATGGCGTCCGACCACGCTGCCGTCGCGCCACACAATGTCGCCCGGTGCAGCGGGATGTCCGCAGCGGCGCTCGATATAGCCCGCGTAGTCGCCGTCTGGAATAAAGCAGATGTCCTCGCTTTCGGCCTTTTGGGCGTTGGTAAAGCCCTGCTCGGCGGCTATGCGGCGCACGTTGCGCTCTTTGTCTAGGCCCGCCAGCGGAAAGATCGTGTGCGCCAGGCGCTCCTGCGTAAGCGAATACAAAAAGTAGCTCTGGTCCTTTTTGGAATCTTCGCCGCGATGTAGCTGCCAGGTGCCGTCTGCCGCCTGGCTTGTTTTGGCGTAATGTCCCGTTGCGATGTAGTCGCAGCCCATGTCCAGCGCCGCATCGAGCAGCGCGCCAAACTTAATGTGGCGGTTGCAGATAATGCACGGGTTGGGCGTCAGTCCCTCCTGGTAGGCGTTCACAAAGCGCTCGATAACGTTGCGGTCGAACGTCTGCTGCAGGTCGAGCACATGATGGGGGATCCCCAGACGCTCGGCGACGGCCTTTGCGTCGGCGATGTCGCGGTCGACCTTACTCATGCCCGTGATGGGATCGGGTGCGGGGCAGGTGAGGCGCATGGTGGCGCCGACGCATTCGTAGCCCTGGCTTTTGAGCAGGTACGCGGTCACGCTGGAATCGACGCCGCCGCTCATGGCGACGAGCACGCGCTTGTTGTGCATGGGGAGGTTCTCCTTGGTGGCATGTGGCCAAAAAAGAAAAGCGGCGCGGGAGGCTGGTTCCGCGCCGCAGACATTGTAGCAAGTTCGGACGTCTCGTGGGACACCCTAACGAGATGAGCTCAGGCCGCCAGAAGAGAGGGTAGACCGGCGTGCCTTGGGCCTATCGACAAGTGACGGGCCCTTAGTCCTGGAACAGTGCCGTGGACAGGTAGCGCTCGCCGGTGTCGGCAAGCAGGGCCACGATGGTCTTACCCTCGTTCTCGGGACGCTTGGCCAGTTGCAGTGCGGCCCACACGGCGGCACCGGACGAAATGCCCACGAGCACGCCCTCCTTGTGGCCCACGGCGCGGCCGGTGGCAAAGGCGTCGTCGTTCTCGACGGGGATGATCTCGTCGTAGACCTGGGTGTCGAGGACGTCGGGCACAAAGCCGGCGCCGATGCCCTGGATCTTGTGCGGACCAGCCTGGCCCTTAGAGAGCACCGGGGAGGTGGCGGGCTCGACGGCGACGACCTTAATCTCGGGGTTCTGCTCCTTAAGGAACTCACCCACGCCGGTCACGGTGCCGCCGGTTCCAACGCCGGCGACGAAGATGTCGACCTCGCCGTCGGTGTCATCCCAGATCTCGGGGCCGGTCGTGGCCTTGTGGATGGCGGGGTTGGCGGGGTTCACAAACTGGCCGGCGATGATGCTGTTTGGCGTCTCCTTCTGCAGTTCCTCGGCCTTGGCGATGGCGCCCTTCATGCCCTTGGAACCGTCGGTGAGCACGAGCTGTGCGCCATATGCCTGCATAAGCTTGCGGCGTTCGACGGACATAGTCTCGGGCATGGTGATGATCACCTTGTAGCCGCGAGCCGCCGCCACCGAGGCGATGCCGACGCCGGTGTTGCCGCTCGTGGGCTCGATGATGGTGTAGCCGCCGCCGCGCACGAGCTTGCCGGCCTTCTCGGCCTCGTCGATCATGTTCTTGGCGACGCGGTCTTTGACGGACCCGGCGGGGTTGAAGTATTCCAGCTTGACGAGCACGCGGGCCTTGAGGTCCTCATCGGCCTCAAAGTGAGTGAGCTCCAGGAGCGGGGTGTGGCCGATAAGCTGATCGATGGACGTGTAAACCTTGCTCATGATGAACCTCCAAAGTGTTCAAATGACTGGATACCGTGTGGTTTTACGGTGTGTGTAGCAACGAAACCCACAAACCTTATAGGTTGTTCGTTTTGCTGTTGGCAAGCATAGTAGACAGTAAAGCCTAGTAACGCAATAGGAAATAGAAGATTATTACGAGTCGATTAACCATCTTGACCGGAACGGGTATTTTCAAAACCAATATTTCGGCTAGAATTTCTACGGACTAAATGACCGAAAGGCAGCACTATACATGTTGGTTTCTACTAAGGGCAGATATGCCCTGCGCGTTATGGTCGACCTGGCCGAGCACCAGGCGGCCGGTCGCATCCCGCTCAAAGAGATCGCGGCGCGACAGGGGATTTCCGAGAAATATCTCGAGAACATTTTGGCTACGCTCGTGCGCGCCAACATGCTCTCGGGCATGCGCGGCAAGGGCGGCGGCTATGTGCTCACGCGCCCGCCCGAGCAATACACGGTGGGCGAGATCTTGCGCCTGACCGAGGGCAGTCTGGCGCCGGTCGCCTGCCTGGATGGCGACTGCAAGGGCTGCTCGCGTTCGGATGAGTGTCCCACGCTCGACGTGTGGAAGAACCTGGACAAGCTCATCAACGACTACCTCGACGGTGTGACGCTCGATCAACTTGTCGCTCCCAACCATGGCTACGACTACGTCATCTAACCCACACCTGCATTTGGGGACGGGGTGGAAATGGTAGATTTTCTCGCCCTTTGAGACTTGGCAAATAAGAAGGCCGCCCATTTTTGCGATGGGCGGCCTTCGTTTTGGGCTGTTGAGACGGACACGGCCGGAATGGCCGTTTTAGTCCTCGGCGATGCTGTCGAGGATGCTGCGCGTGATGGACACCAGGATGCTGCCCATAAAGGCCGATCCAAAGCTGGCGATGGAGATGCCGACGCCCAGCAGGTTGACCGACAGGTAACTCGCGAGCTCAAGCATAAAGCTGTTGACTACGAGCTGAAAAACACCAAGCGTAATAATAGTGAGCGGCAGTGAGATGACGGTCAGGAACGGCTTGACGAGCGAATCGACAATGTTCAGGAACAGTCCCACAAAGGCAAAGCAGACCCAGGTCTCGGCAAAGCCGAAGGGTTGGATACCGGGGACGAGGAACGTGGCGATCGCGATGGCGATCGAGGTGAAGAGCCAGTTAAGCATAAAGCGCATGGCGTGAATCCTTTCTTGCGCCGGGGTTGCTGGCGTCGCGTGAAGCGGCTTGCGGCGGCGACCTGGATGGTTGCGCGGGCGCGCCGCGGTGTTTGGGCGCCCATTGTCTCAAATATTCGTGGAGCTTACGTGCGCATACGGTTTCTAAACGGCGTTCGTCCTGAAAAACGCGCCGCTGGCAGAGAGTCTTGTCGCTTTAGTTTGGTGGTGTGCTACACTGCTACGGGCAAAAGCCACAGGCGTTGCCCTATTGCATAGAACGGGTGAACGATGCCCGATGTCAGTATCAACTTCGATGCCTTTTGGCGGGTTTGGCGGTGATCGATGAATATCGAGAACATGTTTGACAAGCCTGATGTCAAGCAGCTGGTCCACGCATTTAGCCTTTTGGACGACGAGAAGGATATCCAAGCGTTTTTGACCGATATCTGCACGCCGCGCGAGATTTGCGACCTTTCTCAGCGTTTGCAGGTTGCGCGCTATTTGGACGAGGGCGAGCCTTATGTTGAGGTTCAGGCCCGTACCGGCGCTTCGTCCACCACGGTGAGCCGCGTTTCAAAGGCGCTGAACGGCGAGTACGGTGGCTACCGCAAGATCCTCATTAAGTTGGAGGATGGCGAGTAGGCCAGCGACAACATTGAATTACGAAGAACCGTCCCTCCGGGGGCGGTTTTTATATGCCTGCAATCGCCTGGTGCGTTGGGTTCAGGTTGCTTTGTACCAAAAGATGGAACTGCGGTGGCAATGTGTCCGCTTGGGCGGGTAGGATGGATGCATTGATTATTGCGAACGGTTTGAGCGGAGGACCATGCCTGTTCGAATCTATACCACCAATGCCGGCACGGATTTGAGCGATGCCGAGTCGGCGCTGCTTGCCGACCTTATTGCCCGTCACGGGCGTGCCGTGTTGCTGGCACCAACGTTTGCCGAGCTCGATCTGTGCCGTCATGATGCGGCGGAAGCCGGCATTTCGCTGGGTATCGACTACAAGACACCCGCATCGTGGCTTCGCTCGCTTTGGGAGCTTTTGGGCGACGGACGCGGTTTCGTCGACAACCTGCAACGTCAGATGCTGTTTTCGGATATGATTGCCCGCCGCGACGATGCCGACCTGCAGCCGCTTTCGCGTAGCCAGGGCACGGTGCGCATGCTCGCGCGCATGGCCCGCGATGTGCTGCCGGGTGTGGCGGGGACGACGGCCGAGCGATGCGGTGGCAACAATTGCCAGCCTGAGCCAAAAAGCGATGCCGAGGCTCGTGTGTTTGAGCTTTTGCGTGCCTACGCGGGCGGTTTGGACCGTCGAGATATGGTCGAGCCCTGCGAGGCAGCCGACATTATGGCCGGTGCCCTGGCCGATAGCCTGCCGGCGTGCGCCCGCGCCGTATGCGTGCGCGGTACCACGTCGTTTACGCACGGTCTACTCGAGCTGCTGTCTGCCGTGGCGAACAATGGGGGAGAGGTCGTCGTGCTGCTTGCCCGCGAGCAGGCGGCGATGCGCGAGGAGCTTGCCACGGCATTTGATGCCCGCGGTGTGCTGTTTGAGATCGCGCCGCTGGGGGAGGACGCCGTCGCGTCTGATGTCGCTTGCGGGGCCGCCGCTCAGCCTGCCTTTATTGAGGTCGCCGGCCCCCATGCCCGTGCTCATGTCTATGCGGACGCCATCGATAAGTTGGTGAAAGCGCACAAGGAGTCCAAGGCCGATAAAGCTACTGCAACGCCCGCCGACCCCGTGCGCGTGCTCGTCGTTTCTGCCCGGGCACCCCAGCTGTTCGGCGAGCTCGCCGCCCGTTTGGCGGCGCGTCACATTGCGGCCGAGACGACTGAGTTCACGGCGTTTTCCCAGTCCATCGCGGGCAGGCAGTTTACGGCGCTCGCCAACCTGATCGAGCGTATGAAAGCCGCCGACGAGGGCACCGCTTCCAAGACTGAGTGGTGGCCCGCGCCGGAGCTTACCGACTGGATCTACAGTCCGCTTTCGGGCGCTGATGCCGTCAATGCCCGTACCTTCGATAAGAATATGCGTCTCTCGCGCAGCAAGACTACCGCGGGCGTCAAGAGCCTGCTGCAGAGCGTTCAGGGCCAGGTGAGGGGCGCGCGCAAGGCGACGAGCGACGATAACTGGTTTAAGAACGTACCGTGTGTGGTCTCGGACGTGTTCCAGGCGCTGTGGCGTGACAAGCCCGTGACGGCGCTTAAGGCCATGCTTGGCGTTGCCGAGGCGTTGCCCGATCGCGCTCTAGGCGGCCTTGACGGCCAGGCCCGTCGCCAGGCAGAGACGGCTTTGCTGCGCCATGCCATCGACATCCTTATGAACGATGCTCGCGCGCTCGACGTGTCGCAGGCTGCGACCGTGCCGGTTCTCGACGGCGTTCGAACCAAGGTGGACAAGCGCAGTACCGCCTACGATTACGAGACCTATGAGGTCGATCGCACACCACGAGCACAAGTGCGCTTCGCGTCGCTTGCCGATGCGTCGGTTCTTCGCCCTGGCAGCTACGATGCCGTGCTGTTTGCCGATGTCGACCTGGACAGCTATCCGCTTTCGCACGAAGAGGGCCCGCTTGCCACGTTGACAGCCGAGCTGCGCCGCGACGGCGTGTCTTTGGAGCCCGCTGCCCTGCTGCGCGTGCGCTTTGGCCGTGCGATGCAGGCGGCGAGCGGTCCGGTCGCGCTCGCCCGTGTGACGCACGATCGCCAGGCACGCGAGTGCTACCCGGCAGCCGTATGGACCGAGCTGTGGGCACATGCCGAGGCCGCTGGCGCTGCCAAGCCCATGCGCGTGGGCGAGGGCGATATCATCGCCGACTTTGATCCCGCTGCAGGCGAAGGTCTTAGGCGCGAGCGCGTGACCTGCGATGCTCCTCAGCATCTGAGCGATGAAGCCATTCCGTATCTGGTCCTGCGCCGTCGCGATGGCGAGGGTGAGGACGCGCCGCTCGTGCCGCGCCTGACGTCTGCCTCGCAGATCGAGGCCTATTCGACCTGCCCGCTATGCTGGTTCGTCTCGTACCGCGTGAAGCCCCAGTCGATCGACGCAGGCTTTGGCAATATGGAGAAGGGCAACTTTGTCCACGACGTGCTGGAACACCTGCACGCCCGTCTGCCCCAGGAGGGCATGGAGCGCGTGACGCCCGAGAACCTGCCACGTGCTCAGGAGCTGCTGCGCGAGGTCTTTGACGAGACCTTGGCCGAGCATGCCTCCAAGCGTGGCAACGAGGGCCCGCTGGTGCCGCTCTCTGCGGTGGAGGAGCGCCAGGTGGCCGAGATCTTGCCGCAGCTGGAGGGTGTGCTTGCCTACGAGTCCGAGGCACTTGCCCCCTTTGCCCCGCGCTACCTGGAGTTCGCCTTCAACGAGCTCAAGGTCGAGTATGCCGGTTGGCCGCTTGGCGGGCGCATCGATCGCGTGGACGTGGACGCCGAGAATCGTGCCGTGGTGATCGACTACAAGCATCGCACGGGCGTTGAGGAGTTTAAGCTCGCCGACCCTACGGTGCGCGACGAGGAATCGGGCACGGCGCCCATCGACGATCCACGCTGGTTGCCACCACATACCCAAACGCTCATCTACGCCCAGGCCATGCGCCGGGCGCTGGATTTGGACACCCGCGCGGCGCTCTACTTTTCGACCAAGGGTGGCAAGCCGGCGTTGCGCGGTGCTGCGAGCGCCGAGCTGCTCGAGGAAGAGCGCGGCGACGGTCGCATCCCGGGCCTTAAGAAAGGTTTCCCCGGCGAGGGTGGCAGCATGGACTTCGACGCCCTGCTCGATCGCGTTGAGGCTGGCATCGCCGAGCGCCTGCGCGAGCTCGAGGCAGGCAACGTTGCCGCCATCGACCCGACGTCGGCTCAGGCCGCGCATGCGCGCTGCTCGTATAACCACGAAGGAACGTTTGTAAGGAGGGACGTGTAGACCATGGATCTTTCGACTTTGATGCCGCAACAGCTGCAGATTGTCAAAACGCTCGACCGTCCGCTGTTTGTCTCGGCGGGCGCCGGTTCGGGCAAGACCTTTACCCTCACGCGCCGCATCGTCTACGCGCTCTCGCCCGAATCAGGTCCGTTCGTTGAGCATCTGGACCAGGTGCTCGCCATTACCTTTACCAAAGATGCCGCGGCCGAGATTCGCGACCGCGTGCGCCGTGCGCTTATCGACGAGGGCATGGACGAGGAAGCACTGACCGTCGACGACGCGTGGATCTCGACCATTCACGGCATGTGCTCGCGTATCCTGCGCGCGCATGCGCTGGAGCTGGGTATCGACCCCGAGTTCACGGTGCTCACCGATACCGACGAACTTATGGACCAAGCTGTTGAGCATGTGTTGGCCCGCGCGACGGCGCCCGATGCCGCCCCCGAGCTCGCGGCATCGCTCAAGGCCCTCTATGCCTGGTATCCCATGGCGGGCGAGGGCGGCCCCTTTGGCACCGGCACGACCATCAAGGGCCTGGTGCGCGACCTGCTGGAGCTGTCGAGCCAGTTGCCGGGCGGTATGGACGACGTGTGCGTGGCGCGCGGCCAGGCCGATACCTCGGCACTTGCCGATGCCTATCGTGCGGCGCTGGGCGCAAGCAAGGCCGCGACCGAGAAGGCGCAGACGGCGCTCGATGCCATCGACGCGTTCGAGGCGAGCGGCAAGACCATGGCCGATGCGGCGCGACTCATGATGTCGTGCACCATGCCGCGCGCGAGCAAGGCGTTCCCCAAGGAGCAGGTCGAGCTGCTCAAGGCGGAGGCTGCCGATGCATTTATCAATATCGTGCTTGCCTGCGGTGGCCCGGCGCTCGATGCGCTGGTGGGCTTGGCCCGCTCTGTAGAGGCTGAGTACCGCGCGCTGAAGGCTGCCCAGTCTGCCCTCGACAACAACGACCTGCTGCGCATGGCCTACGAGGCCCTGCGCGATTACCCGGCCATCCGAGTGGCATACGAGAGCCGCTTTAAGATGGTCATGATCGACGAGTTCCAGGATACCGACCAGATGCAGGTCGATCTGATCTGCTACCTGACGGGTGCGGGGGAGCGCGCGCTGTGCACCGTGGGCGATGCACAGCAGTCGATCTATCGCTTCCGCGGCGCCGAGGTCGAGGTGTTCCGTCGCCAGGAGCGCAAGGTAGGCGCTTCGGGCGCGGCGGCAGCTGCCAGCACCCCGGGCGCCGTCCTCGCTTCGTCCGAGGTGTCGGCCTCGTCCGGGGCACCGGCCGGTGAACTCGTCAAGCTCGTGCGCAACTTCCGCAGCCATGACGAGGTGCTGCGTTACGTGGCGCGCGTCTTCGATGGCGATGACGGCGGCCTGATGCAGGGCTTTTTGGATCTTGAGGCGAGCGACGGCCGCAAGGACACGCTGGTGGCAGACGCCTCGCGTCGCCAGGCCCTCTTTGTTGCCGGCGGCAGTACGCAGGAGCGCACACAGGCCAAGGCCCGTGCGATCGCCGAGCGCTTCCGCGCGCTTGCCGATGCCGGCCAGCCCCAGGGCGGCATGGTGCTGCTGCTGGGCCGCATGACCAACGCCGACGTCTACGCCCAGGCCTTCCGCGACCAGGGGCTCGACTGCGTCATCGCGGGCGGCTCGGTCTTTGCCCAAGCAGCCGAGGTGCAGACGGTGCGCGCCCTGGTTTGTGCGCTCGCCAATCCGGCCGATACGGCGCAGGGCCTTATGCCGCTGCTCGCCTCGCCGATGTTTGCACTCGGCGCCCAGGAGTTCCTGGCGCTGGCGACCAAACTCGACGATCAGACGGGCGAGACGTCGCGCCGCAACATCGATGCGGGCATCATGAGCGATTCCGATGTGCCGGGTTTGCAAGACTTGCCGCTCGTGACGCGCGCCCGCGAGGTGCTGCGGTATGCGCTTCGTCGCGTTGGCCGCGATTCGTTCGCCGCCATCGCGCGCGACGTGGTCAACGCCTCCGGCTGGTTTGTACGTCTGGCACAGCGTGGTCCCGAGGGCAAGGCCATTGCCGCCAACGTGCTCAAGGCGCTCGATGCCGTGGCCGAGGCAGAGGCCGAGCTCGGCAATTCTCCGCGCTCCATCGCGCTCGCCTTCGACCGCTTCTTGGCGGGCAAGGAGGCCCCGGGCGCCCTCAACGAGGAGGGCGACGGCGCGGTGCGCATCATGACCGTGCATGCGTCCAAGGGCCTGGAGTATCCGGTCGTGGCGGTTGCCGAGTGTTTTGGCGTGCGTAAGTCCTCGGGTGCGGCACAGATGGGCCGCGTCGAGGGCGGAGCACAGGTCGTGGCACTGCCGGCGCGCTTCGACGGCGTTAAGCTCGCCGACGGTACCTTTGTGAAGGGCGACGACGTCAAAAAGCAGTTTGAGCATGCGTTTAAGGGCAAGGGCACGTCGCTGTGGCTGCCGCCGGAGCTCATGGAGGACGTCTGTGCGACGGGTTCTCCCGCCGAGGCATTTGCTCGCCTGCGCAACGACGACCTGCAGCTTTCGCTCGAGGAGCGGGCCCGCTTGCTCTATGTTGCCATGACGCGTGCGCGCGAGCTGGTGATCTTGGCGATGGATACCGGCGTGAGCCGTGGCAAGGTGACGGCGCCGACCTTCGACGTTGAGACCGATCTGACCTACGATGTGCTGCGCCGTATTTTGCCGACCGACGCTCTGGACATGCCGCAGCTCGATGCCGACCGCCTGGTGTTCGACAACTCCCAGCCGGGCGACTACGAGCTCATTTCGCTCGCGGGCTTTACCTTTGGCGAGCAGGCGTTTGAGGCCAACGCTTCGCTGGATGCCGAGGGCAGGCTTGTTCGTGGCGATGCCGATACAGATGCTGCCGACGATTCGGCCAGTACAATCGTCCCCGGTCCTGCCGACCCCAAGCCCGATTCGTTTGAGCTCGTGTATCCCCAGGCAGTGGGCGTGCGCATGGGCATCTGTCCGTTCCCGGTGCGTGACTCGTATAGCTACTCGTCAATTGCCGTGGCGCTGCATGCCGAGTCCGAGGACCGTGCCGCCGAGGCGCTTGTTCCCATGGACGAGTCCGGCGATGATGCGGAGTCGGATGGCTCGGAGATGGCCGATGCGGACGTGGCTGCTGTCGAGCCCGCCGGCAACCCCATGGCGCTGGGCTCGGCCTTCCACGCCGCTTGCCAGTGGCTCATCGAGATGGGTGCCGATGCGCTGCCCGTTGAGCGTGCCGACGCCCTGGCTCGCTTGTGGCGCCTGACGCCGGAACAGCGCGAGCGCTTCGATGTCGCTCTGGATCGCTGGCTCAAGTCGTCGGTTCGTGCCGAGCTGCTCGCGTGGCCGTGCATCCGTGCCGAGGTGCCGTTCTTCTCGCTGGGCTGCGAGGACGAGGATATCGCCCGCTACGGCGCCTATGCCGAGGGCGCCATCGATGCCTTGGCAACCGACCCGGCGGATCCGTCGCGCGCACTGGTCATCGACTACAAGACGGGTGGCACGCCGGATGAGACGCCGGAGCAGCTGCTCGAGAAACACGCCTTGCAGGCGCGCGTTTACGCCGACGTTCTGCACAAGGCGGGCTTTGAGGTCGTGACCGTCAAGTTCGTTCGCGTGGAGCGGGCGAATCCAACCATCTTCGTCAATCCCGCCGAACCTCAAGTGGTCACCTACAATCTCTAGTCCTCAGATAACTTGCGGTGGAATACGGACTGTTTTGGTCAAAAAAGCCGCCAAACAGTCCGCATTTCACCGCAACTGCAAGAGGAGCCGTGTGGGTTTGGGCTAGGTTCGGGTGCCGTCCGCGCTGTGCGGTAGAATCGTAACCCTAAGATCACGAACCCGCATCGGAGCTCATTACATGGCATTCGTCCATCTGCACAATCACACTGTTTTCTCCATGCTCGACGGCGCAACCCGTATCCAGGATATGGTCAACCGTGCCGTTGAGCTTGGCATGCCCGCCGTTGCCATTACCGACCACGGCTACATGTATGGCGTGCCCGACCTGGCGCTGGCCTGCGACGCCGTTAACCACAACACGCCCGAGTACAAAACCTGGAGTCACGACAAGGCCTTCTTGGAAAAGGACCGCCGCGACGAGCTGGTGGAGCCCGACCCCGAGGCAAACCCGCGCGAGCATGCCCAGTACGTCAAGGACATGGCCATGTGGGACGAGAAGGGCAACATCGACGAGCTCAAGCCGCCCCTGGTCATTAAACCCATCTTTGGCTGCGAGGTCTACTTTACGCCGGACGAGACCCTTGCCCGCGACCACAAGCCCGAGCTCTACCATATGATCCTCCTGGCCAAAGACCAGGAAGGCTACGTCAACCTGATGCAGACGGTCTCCGAGGCCGCCGTGCAGGGCTTTTACTACAAGCCGCGTGTGACGCTCGACAACCTGCGCCGCCATGCCAAGGGCATGATCTGCACGAGCGCCTGTATCGCGGGCATCATCCCCAAATACATCGACCGCGGCGACATGGAAGGCGCCATCAAGTGGGCCGAGACCTTCCGTGATACCTTCGAGCCCGGCGACTTCTACATCGAGATCCAGGAACACGGCATCACCACCGACAACGGCCTGACCGACGAGCAGATGGACCGCACGCTCATCGATATCGCCAAGCAGGTGGGCGTCAAGGTCATCGCCACCAACGATTTCCACTACCTGCGCCGCGAGGACGCGCCGGTGCAGGACGTCATCATGTGCATTGGCATGAACGCCAAGGTCGACGACCCCAACCGCATGCGCATGACCGGCTCGGAGTTTTATATGAAGACCGAGGAGGAGATGCGGGCGATGTTCCCGTATTGCCCCGAGGCCTGCGACAACACACTCGAGATCGCCGACAAGTGCTACGTGGAGCTGGACTGGGATTCCATCATCCTGCCGCGCTTCCCGCTGCTCGATCCCGGCGAGACGCACGAGAGCCAGTTCCGCCGCGAGTGTGAGAAGGGCCTGCGCCAGCACTATGGTGACGACTGGGCCACGCGCGAGATCGGTGGCGTCAACATCAAAGAGCGCTTTGAGTACGAATACAAGGTCATCTGCGACAAGGGCTTTGCCGCCTACTTTTTGATCGTCGCCGAGTACGTGCAATGGGCCAAGGACAACGGCATCGGCGTCGGCCCCGGCCGTGGCTCGGCCGCCGGCGCTATCGTCGCCTACGCCATGAACATCACCGCGTTCGACCCGCTCGAGAACGGCCTGATGTTCGAGAGGTTCCTGTCCCCGCAGCGTACCGAGATGCCCGATATCGATATGGACTTCGACGATGAGCGGCGCCTCGAGGTCGTGGAGCACGTTCGCCAGCTCTATGGCCCCGAGAAGGTCACCCACGTCATCACCTACTCGACCATCAAGGCTAAGCAGGCCATCAACGACGCCGCGCGCGTTCTGGATTACCCGGTCTACATGGGCCAGCGCCTGTCCAAGATGGTCTCGAGCGACCCCAAGGTCAAGCTCAAGCAGGTGCTCGAAAAGCAACCCGGCAAAGAGGATCTGTTTAACCCCGACTTTGCCGAGGCCTATAAAAAGGATGACGACGCCCGCCGCATCATCGACACAGCGCTCTCGATCGAGGGCCTCACCCGTGGCGAGGGCGTGCACGCGTGCGCCGTTCTGATTTGCCGCGACCCCGTCAACGAGCACGTGCCCACCAAGCTCGACACCAAGGGCGGCGTCGAGATTACTCAGTACGAGGGCCATACCGTCGCCGACATGGGCCTGCTCAAGATGGACTTCCTGGGCCTGCGTACGCTGACGGTTATCTCTAAGGCCAAGGCAAACATCAAAAAGAACTTCGGCATCGACATCAAAGAGGAAGAGATTCCCTTTGACGACCCCGAGATCTTTAAGCTCATGGGCTCCGGCCACACCGCCGGCGTCTTCCAGGTCGAGTCCGCCGGCATGACGGCCACAATCAAGAACATGAAGCCCACCGAGTACAAGCACGTCGTGGCATTGATCGCCCTGTACCGCCCGGGCCCGCTGGGCGCCGGCATGGTTTCGTCCTACATCAACCGTATGAACGGCAAGGAGCCGGCCGTCTCCTACGACGACCGTCTGGACGACATCCTGGGCGAAACCTACGGCACCATGGTCTACCAGGAGCAGGTTATGCTCATCTCCGTCGAGATGTGCGGCTTCTCCAAGGGCGAATCGGACTCGCGTATCCGTAAGCCCGTGGCTAAGAAAAAGATCAAGCTGCTCACGTCGACGGTGCTCCACTGGGAGGATGGCTCGGACGAGACCACCTACGACCACTGGATGAACGGCGCCATCAAGAACAACTACACGCGCGAGGTCGCCCAGAAGATTTGGGACGATGTTCTCGAGTTCGCGTCCTACGCCTTCAACAAGTCGCACTCCGCCGGCTACGCCATCCTGGTTATGCAGACGGCGTGGCTCAAGGCGCACTATCCGCACGAGTACATGGCGGCCGTCCTGACGTCCTACACAGGCAAGACCGACAAGATCGTGCACTACGTCTCGGCATGCCGCCACGACGGCATCCCCGTGCTTTCGCCAGATGTCAACGAGTCCGGCACCGAGTTCACGGCTACCAAGGAAGGCGTGCGCTTTGGCCTGGCCGGCATCCGCGGTGTGGGCACCGGCGTGGCGCAGGCGATTATCGCCGAGCGCGAGGCAGGCGGTCCGTTTAAGACGCTGCACGACTTTGTCGAGCGCGTGGACTCGAGCCAGGCCAACCGTCGCGTGATCGAATCGCTCATCAAGGCAGGCGCCTTCGACTCCACGGGCTATCCGCGCCGCCAGATGATGCACTTTGTGGACAAGAACAACCCCGAGAACATCATCGACGCCGCGATAAAGCGCCAGAAGGACCGCGCGAGCGGCCAGACCTCGTTCTTCGACATGTTTGGTGATGTTGAGGGCTCGGGTTTCGAGGTGAGCGTGCCCGATCCGGACGGCCAGGAGTGGGACCGCCACCTTAAGCTGAGCCAGGAGAAGGAGGTTCTGGGCATCTATGTCTCGGACCACCCGCTGCGCCCGTTTGAGTATGCGCTCAGCAAAGCGCGCGACTTCTCGTTCTCGCAGATCGACACCGGCTACGAAGTTCAGAATCCTACGGGCGGCACCATCAACCAGGAGATTCCCGAGGGCAAGGCGCTGTGGTGGGCCGGCATGGTCTCGAGCGTGTCCAAGCGCGTGACCAAAAACGGCGACCCCATGGGCATCGTGCAGCTCGAGGACATGGAAGGCGAGGCCACCGTCGTCGTGTTCCCCAAGACCTATAAAGAGGCCGAGGGGTACCTGTACGGCGAGGTCGATCCCGAGACCGGCACGCAGCTGTCCGACGCCTTTGTGCGCATCAAGGGCAAGCTCGAGCGCTCGGACCGCGGCGACCAGATCATCGCGCAGGAGATCGTGCCGCTGGAGCTCAACGAGGAGAACAACAAACCCAAGGTGTTTGAGGTCATGGTGCCCAACAGCCGCTTTAGCCAGGGCAATATGGCGCGCCTGGCCACGGTGTTCACCGCTAACCCGGGCGGCGACCGCGTGGAGATCTTTATCGAGCAGGTAGACGGGCGCGTGCTGCGCGCCGAGGTGCCTGCCAAGGTCAACGCACGCTCGATTCCGCTGTTGGCAGAGGCCAAGGCCATTGTGGGTAACCAGGGCAGAGTGACGGTGATCTAGGGACGGCGTTGCTGAGAGGTACTCGGTGCGAGATTGGAGGAAGTGATGGCGCAGGGGACGTTTGTGCAGGCGCTCCGGAAAGAGGCGGCGCTGAGCGGCACCTTTATGAAGGGGCGTTCGCTCATGCTCAACGGCGCCGTGCTGTCGATTGAGGACAGCGGCTCGCGCTTCTCCAAAAACGTGACGGTCGAGGGCTCGGTGCGCGGCTCGCGCGGCGACCTGTACAAGACGCACGTGGCGCTCGACATGGACGAGCACGAGGTGATCGACTACGACTGCGATTGCCCCGCTGCCTATCGCTACCCTGGCATGTGCAAGCACGCCATCGCCACGGCTCTTGCGTATCTGGACGCCAGCGGCATCGAGCCCGTCGAGGGCCTGCGCACGCCGGTTCGCACGTTTACGGCGGCGCCCAAGCAAGCCGTGCGTCCCGCGTCTGCCGCACCGGCGGTCAACCCTAACTTTCCCTTCCCGGCGCCCGTCCCCACGAGCCCGAGCCTCATGAAGGCGCTCTCCGATCTTTCGGATGCGCGCATGGATGAGTTGGCGGGCATGCGCCGCAAGCTCGCCGGCGCTGTCGACCCCGATGCCCCCAAGGCGGTGTTGGAGCCCTCGCTGGTGCCGTACTACAATCCGCTGTTTGCCGACCGCTTTAGCTGGGCGCTCGAGCTTCGCATCCGCTGCGGCTCGGTGTCCTACGTGGTCAAGGACATCGACGGCATGGCCGCCGCCTACGTGCGCGGCGGCACGTTCTCGTACGGCAAGAAACTCACGTTTGTCCGTGCGCCCGAGGCCTTCGACGAGGTTTCGGTGCGCCTGCTCGACCTTGTTGTGGCAACGGTTGTGTATCTGAGCGACATCACGAGTTCGCGTTCGGCGTCGTACGATTTTGCACGCAGCGGCTTTGTCGCCGAGCGCCAGTTGCCGCTGTCCGAGCATGACATCGTATACATGCTGGACTTGCTGCGTGGCCGGACCATTTCCTTTGAGCCCGCCTGGTCGCGGGGAACGACGACGCATCGTTCCTACGAGGTTGCGGTTGAGTTGTCGCCGGTGGGGGTGGACGAGGTCTCGGCAAAACAACCGCCGCTCCTTGCCGCCAAGATCGCGCCGGCGGCCGGTGGCAGCTACGACCTGCGCCTGCCCGCCGATATGTACTGCTTTGCCTCGGGCGACGTTGCCTATCTGGTCGACACGCACCGCGCGCGCCGCGCCGATGCGGCGTTTGCCCAGCATGCCGCGCCGTTCCTATCGCGCTTGCTGCCCTGTCGCACGCCGGTCCATATCGCCGCCGAACAGGTGGGCGAATTCTGCCGCATGGCACTGCCCGTGCTGCGCGAATACACTGACCTCACCGCTCCCGCCGTGCTCGACACCGTGGCGCCCGAGCCGAGCTTTGCCATGGCGATCGGCGTCGACGATGGACTCGTGACCTGCAAGATTACGGTTACCTACGGCGACTGGTCGGCAGATCTCTTTAGCCTGGGTGCTCCGGGCAGCCCCTTCGAAGAGCAACGCCCGGGCGTGCCACCGCGCGACGAGGTGGCAGAGTTTCGCGTTATGGACACGGCTGCCATGTACTTCGATTTCCACGAGGGCGGCCTGGCGTTTGAGGAACGCGATGACGAGAGCCTGTTCCACTTGCTGACCGAGGGCCTGTCTGCCCTGTCCGAGCTGGGCGAGGTCATGCTCAGCGACCGCCTACGCCAGATCTCGGTGCGCCCAGCGCCCAAGCTTTCGGTGCGCGCGACCGTCAAGAGTAACCTGCTCGACGTCGAACTGGGCGCGAGCGGCCTTTCGGCGGCAGACCTTGCCATCTATCTGGACTCGTATAAGCGCCACCAGACGTTTGCGCGCCTGACGTCCGGCGACATCGTACGCCTGGACGAGAGTGCCCGTGCCGCGTTTGGTCTTGCCGAGGACCTGGGCGTCGATGCGG
The DNA here is from genome assembly GCA_928722055.1 of uncultured Collinsella sp. Classification (GTDB taxonomy): domain Bacteria; phylum Actinomycetota; class Coriobacteriia; order Coriobacteriales; family Coriobacteriaceae; genus Collinsella. The sequence goes on along the minus strand of CAKMWN010000002.1, from coordinate 1,436,523 downwards.
TCGACTTGCTCGACGGCGTGTCGCTTCCCGCGTCGAGTACCCTGTTCGTCGACAGCATGCTCGCGCGCACGCCTGTGCTCGAGGCCGATCGCGACGCTGCGTTCCGCCGTACCGTCGAGCGCCTGGACACGCTCGGCAAGATGGACTTTACGGTGCCGGCATCTCTCAAGGCCACACTACGTGGCTACCAGGTCGACGGCTATCAGTGGCTCGGCTCGCTCGAGCACCTGGGCCTTGGCGGCATCTTGGCCGACGACATGGGCCTGGGCAAAACACTGCAGATGATCGCGCATATCCTGGCGCGCGTGGAAGCGGGGGACGCCAAGCCCACGCTCGTGGTGTGCCCTGCGTCGCTCGTGTATAACTGGACTGCCGAGCTGGAGCGCTTTGCGCCTTCGCTCGACGTGTGCGCCATCGTGGGTGCCAAGGCTCAGCGCCGCGTGCAGATAGCTGGCGCCGACGAGCATAACGTGGTCGTGACGTCGTATGACCTCATGCGCCGCGATATCGACGAGTATGCCGAGCGGGACTTTGCTCGCGTTGTGCTCGACGAGGCCCAGTACATTAAAAACCCGCTCACGCAGGTAGCGCGTGCCGCCAAGCGCCTGCCGGCCGGTGTGCGCTTTGCCCTGACGGGCACGCCCATCGAAAACCGCCTGTCCGAGCTCTGGAGCATCTTCGACTTTCTTATGCCGGGCCTTTTGGGGACGCGCGAGTCGTTTGCTAAGCGCTTTGAGAGCCCCGTCGAGCATGCCGAGGGCGATAGCGCCGCTCGCCTGCAGGCGCTCGTGTCGCCGTTTGTGCTGCGCCGCGTTAAGGAAGACGTGGTGGCCGATCTGCCCGAGAAGATCGAGGACACCGTCATGGCACAGCTCACCGGCGAGCAGCGCAAGCTCTACCTGGCCAACCAGGACCGCATCGCCCAGCAGGTGCAGCACCGCGAGGCATCCGAGTTTAAGAAAGACAAGCTCAAGGTGCTCGCCGAGCTCACCAAGCTGCGCCAGATCTGCTGCGACCCGCGTCTACACTACGAGGATTACAAGGCGGGGAGCGCCAAGCTCGACGCTTGCATGGAGCTCGTGCACGGTGCGCTCGACGGCGGGCACCACATTCTGCTGTTCAGCCAGTTCACGGGCATGCTCGATATCATCGGCAAGCGCCTGGCCAAGGAGGACATCGGCTTTCTTAAGCTCACGGGCGCTTCGTCCAAGGAGAGCCGTGCCAAGATGGTTGCGCAGTTCCAAGCGGGCGAGGTGCCGGTGTTTCTGATCTCGCTCAAGGCGGGCGGCGTGGGCCTCAACCTGACGGCGGCCGACGTGGTCATCCACTACGATCCGTGGTGGAACGTTGCCGCGCAGGACCAGGCGACCGATCGCGCGCATCGTATTGGCCAGCAACATACCGTGACCGTGTACAAGCTCATCGCCAAGGACACGATCGAGGAGCGCATCATGCAGATGCAGGAGTCCAAACGCGACCTGGTCAACAGCGTGCTCGGCGGCGACGGCATCTCCTCGGCGCTGTTTACCCGCGAGGATGTTCTGGCACTGCTCGGCGGTGACGGGCGTTAACCCGCTCGGGTGAGGCCGCCAGGGCGGATAGCCCGCGCTGTCCCATCGTCCCCGCTCGTTATGTGTTCATTTGCGATGCCGTGGATGGTTCGCTTGCCTTTGGGCATAAGAACCTCAAGAACATCGGCACATCAGCAAAGGAGAACATCATGGCGAAATTCTTTAAGGACCCCGATGGCAAGCTCATTGCCGCCCTTGGCAACGACGTTGCAACCCCTGCCGGCTGCACGGAGCTGACCGCGAACACCGAGGACGCGGCGCACGAGAAGCACGTGCCCGTCGTCGAGAGCGAGCGCGACGGTCACGTGATCCGTGCGCGCGTGGGCTCGGTCGAGCATCCTATGGTGCCCGAGCACTACATCGAGTGGATTGCCCTTGAGGCCGAGGGCCGTCTGGAGGTCCATTACCTCCAGCCCGGCATGAAGCCCGCGACGTTTTTTGCCGGCGGCTCCAAGACCGGTACCGTCTATGCCTATTGCAACCTGCACGGGCTGTGGTCCGCGACGTTCTAGGAGCGCGCCCCCGCTCGGGGTATCATAGCTAGCATATGCACATGCGAGCGCCGACTGCATCATGCGGCCGGCGCTTTTACTACGACAACGATGGTTTACGACGGAAAGGGCTGAGCCATGAAGCTCGCACTTGCACAGATCGATATGCGCCTGGGTGATATTGAGGGTATCTGCGGTCGCATCGAGGACCAGGCGCGCCTGGCCCATGAGCGCGGTGCGCGCGTGTTGTGCGTGCCGGCTCCGCTCTTTATGGGAGCCCTGCCCGGCGGCCTGGTGGGCGCTGCCGACTTTGAGCACGACATACTTGCCGGCTTGACCGGCGTCGCCGAGCGTATCCAAGAGCTCGATATGATCTGCATCGTGCCCGCGGCAGTTTCGTTTGAGGGCCAGCCCCTGCTCGACTACATGATGCTCAAGGACGGCCATGTGGTGCCGGCCCGTTCGAGCATTGCCCTGCAGCGCGGTGGGAACGGCGATGCCCGTTGGGCACCGCCGGTGTTTGACGTGGACGGCGTGCGTATCGCCGTGATCTTCGACTTGGACCGCGAGCTCGAGATGCTGCCGACCGGCGTCGACCTCATTGCCTATTTCCAGTTCAACGCATTCGATATGACCGACCGCGAGACCGCCGCGATCGCCGCCGTGCGCAGCGGAGCCTACCGCAAGATCGCATCTAAGCGCAGCGTGTGGTTTGCCTGCATGGCGCCGGTCGGTGCGTACGACGAGTCGGTGTATACCGGCGGGTCGTTTGTACTCGACGACTGCGGTCGCGTGGTGGCCCAAGCGCCGTGTTTTGAGGAGAGCCTGCTGGTTCAGGAGATCCAGCGCGGTGTGATGCTCGATGCCTTGGAGGACCACGAGCTGCCCGAGTTTCGCTCCGAGGAATGGCTGTGGCAGGCACTGGTGCTCGCTGTTCGCGATAACGCCCGCGCCCGCGGTACGTCGCGCGCCGTGGTGGCGCTTGAGGGCGACTTGCCGTCGTCCCTGCTGGCGGCGCTTGCCGTCGACGCTCTGGGTCCGCGCAATGTGGTCGGCCTGGTGCTGGGACGCAACCGCATCTTTACGCCGGCGCAGGAGGAGGCCGAGGCTGCTCGCTGTGCCGCCGTTCGCGCCATTGCCGAGCGCCTGCATATTCGCACGGTTGAGCGCGATGCGCCGGATGCCGCGCGTGTGCTCGACCGTGATGTGTCGGCGGGCGACGCCGAGCGCCTGCGCTCTCGCACGCTGGGCCTCATGTTGGAGGACACGGCGCTCGAGCTGGGCGCGATGGCTCTGAGCCCGCTTTCCAAGACCGAGTACGCATTGGCGGCACCGGCGCTTTGCGGTGGCTACCAGGGCGATTACGCGCCCTTTGGCGATGTGTATCTGTCGACCCTCGAGTTTGTGGCGCGCGTGCGCAACCGCACGTCTGCCGTGGTGCCGCAGGAGCTCGTGACGCTCAACGCGGTGGAGGATTGCATGGAGCGCGTGCTGGCGCAAGCGCTCTCGACGCTTGACGGTCCGGTCGACATGCTCGACCGCGCGGCGCAGCTGCTCGGCGGGCTTGAGCCGGGCGAGGTCGATGGCACGCTCGAGGCGCACGTGGACCGCAATCGCTCTTTCGACGACATCCCAATGGCCGCCGGCAAGCCCGAGGCTTGTTCGCTGCTGCTGATGCTCGTGCGCCAGGGAGAAGCGGCTCGCCGCCAGCTGCCGATGGCGCCGATCGTCTCGGCCCGTTCGTTTGTCGAGCGTGCCTGGCCGTACATGCTCGCGTGGTCCGACCTGGGGCTGAGCGGCAAGGAACGCATGACGGTCGATGCGCTGGCGCGCGCCGAGGTGAACCGCTTTGCCGACGAGGATACAAGCGAGCGCATGCGTGGCGAGATGATGGGCATACTGGGTGACCTGTTGGGTATTTCGCCCGAGCAGATGGAGGAGCTGCGCTCCGAGGACGGCCAGCGTCGCTTGCATGAGGGCATGAAGAAGTTTGAGGGCGAGGTCCAGGACGCCATCGAAAAGATGATGGGCGGCCAGGGTGGCCCGCAGGGTGGGCCCCAGGGCACGCCGATGCCGCAACCGCCGGTGGATCCGAGACAGTTCCCGTTCTTCTCGCAGAACTAGGTCGCTGCGCGCCCGCCAGAGCGGCAATCTGCCTTTCAATCGTCGGGCATGACCGCCAGGTCAATGCCCTCCTCTTTCAAGGCACCTTGCTCGCTCTGGCGGGCGCTCGCTTGCGTATGCTCAACCTACAATTCGATCTCGGCTGACTTATAGGGCTTGCGTTGTGTTATTCTAGAACAGACGTTCGTGAATAGTGCGCGGGGCTTTGTCTCGCGCCGTGCTAGTGGCGAGGGGAGGTTGGCTTGGTCATTTTGGGTATCGACCCTGGTTTGGCCCATACGGGGTGGGGGATTATCGAGGAGCGGCGCGGCGAGGTTCGCTGTCGTGCCTACGGTTGTATCGAGACCAGCGCGGGCAGTCCGCTCGCGGTGCGCTTGTCGCATATCGCCCGCGACCTCAAGGGTGTCGTGGAGCGTTATCGGCCCGATACCGCTGCTATCGAGAGCATTTACTTTGGCGCCAACGTTCGCTCGGCCATCCCTACGGCGCATGCCCGCGGTGCTGCACTCGTGGCTCTTTCGGAGTGCGCGCTCGAGATTGGCGAGTACACGCCTATGCAGATTAAGCAGGCTGTTGTGGGCACCGGCGCTGCAGATAAGCGGCAGGTCGCGTATATGGTTCGTACGCTCACACAGCTCGATCACGACCCGCATCCCGACCATGCCGCCGATGCCCTGGCTTGCGCCATCTGCCACGTTAACCTCAGCCGCACCCGCGCGCTTACCGGCGGCGAGTTCTATCAACAGAGAGGAACCGGATACTGATGATTTCCCAGCTCCATGGAACGCTTGTCGAGGCCACGATGAGCTCGGCCGTCGTCGATGTGTCGGGCGTGGGCTTTGAGCTCGGCATCTCGGGCAGCACCGCGGCCACGTTGCCGACGCCCGGCGGCGAGGTTCGCCTCTATACCCGTATGCAGGTGCGCGAGGACGCCATGACGCTCTTTGGTTTTGCCTCCAAGGACGAGCGCACGATGTTCGATCGGCTCGTGTCCGTCTCGGGCGTCGGTCCGCGCTTGGCGCTCGCCGTGCTTTCCACCTATACCGTGGGCCAGCTGTATTCCCTGGTGATGGCGGAGGATGACAAGGGCATGGCCAAGGTGCCCGGTGTGGGCAAAAAGACTGCGCAGCGTCTGATCCTGGAGCTCAAGAGCACCTTTGCCAAGGACAAGGGCTTTGTGCCGGTCGACGTGATTCCCGGACAGGTTGCGATGCCCGTGCCCGCTGCCGCCCCCTCGGCCATCGACGATGCACGCGCGGCGCTCCTTTCCATGGGCTTTAGCCCGCAGGAGACCGATGTTGCCCTGAGCGGGTATGATGGGCAGGATATGCGTGTCGAGGATCTGCTCGGCGCGGCGCTTAAGCGACTTGGAATGGATGCGTGATGTGGGAAGCCGATGACTCTCAGGACCTGTGGGCGACGCCCGGCACCTCGCCGGCGGCATCCATGGCGCACGGTGAGCGCATGGTGGGCTCGGAGCTGACGCCCGAGGACCTCGATGTCGACCGCACTTTGCGCCCCCAGCGTCTGGACGACTACTGTGGCCAGGAGCACATCAAGCAGAGCCTGCGCGTGTTGATCGAAGCGGCACAGAGCCGTGGCGAGACGCTCGACCACGTGATTTTCTCGGGTCCTCCGGGCCTGGGCAAGACCACGCTGGCCACCGTTATCGCCAACGAGCTGGGCGCTCAGATCAAGACGACGAGCGGTCCGGCCATCGCGCGTACCGGTGACCTGGCGGCTATCCTGACTAACCTGCAACCGGGTGACGTGCTGTTTATTGACGAGATCCACCGCCTCAACCGCTCGGTCGAGGAGGTCCTGTATCCTGCGATGGAGGACTTTGCCCTCGATATCGTGATCGGTAAAGGCCCCGCCGCACGTTCGATTCGCCTGGATATCCCCAAGTTCACACTGGTGGCGGCAACGACTCGCTCGGGCATGTTGACCGGCCCGCTACGCGACCGTTTCGGCATTTCGTATCGCCTAGACTACTACACGGTGGAGGAGCTCGCCCAGATCGTGACGCGCTCGGCGACCATCCTGGGCGTGACGATAGACCATCCGAGCGCGCTCGAGATCGGCTCGCGCTCGCGCGGTACGCCGCGTCTTGCCAACCGTCTGCTCAAGCGCGTCCGCGACTACGCGCAGGTGCGCGGCAACGGCCCCATCGAGCTCGATATCTGCCGTCAGGCGCTCGAGTTCTTCGAGATCGACGAGCTCGGCCTGGACTGGATGGACATTCGCATCTTGGAGACGCTTGCCAAGACGTTCTCCGGCCGTGCCGTGGGCCTGACGACGCTTGCCAGCGCGGTGGGCGAGGACCCGGGTACGCTCGAGGATGTCTATGAGCCCTATCTGCTGCAGTGCGGCTTGATGATCCGCACGCCCCAGGGCCGTCAGGCAACCTTGCGCACCTTTGAGCATTTGGGTATTGAACCGACCCTGTAGGAATGGGCTTGTTTTAGCGCATCTGTAGGCTATCGCTGGGCATCGGGTAAACATATCGCCGTTCGTCGGTTGCGGGCGTTTTACTATTGCGCGCGCGTGCTATGCTGGACTGGTCTTTTTCTCATCCGGTAACGAAAGGACCGCCCATGCCTACTGACATCGAAATCGCACGTTCTGTTACGCCGCTGCCTATTACCGAGGTGGCCAAGAACGCCGGCGTCGACGTTAAGCATCTGATTCCGTACGGCTTTGACAAGGCAAAGGTCGACTATTCCCTGCTCAACGAGCCAACTGATCACCAGGCCAAGCTTGTCCTCGTGACCGCTATCAATCCCACGCCCGCAGGCGAGGGCAAGACCACCACGACCATCGGCCTGGCCGACGGTCTGCGTCGTCGCGGCGTCAAGAGCGCCGTGGCCCTGCGTGAGCCTTCGCTCGGTCCTGTGTTTGGCGTGAAGGGCGGTGCCGCCGGTGGCGGTTGGGCCCAGGTCATCCCCATGGAGGACATCAACCTGCACTTTACCGGCGACTTCCATGCCATCGGTGCCGCCAACAACCTGCTGGCAGCCATGCTCGACAACCATATTCAGCAGGGCAACCAGCTCGGTATCGACGTTAAGCGCATCACCTGGAAGCGCGTTGTCGACATGAACGACCGTCAGCTGCGCCATGTTATTGACGGCATTGGCGGCAAGGCCCAAGGCGTGCCGCGCGAGGATGGCTTCGACATCACTGTTGCCTCCGAGGTCATGGCAATCCTGTGCCTGTCCACGAGCATCAACGACCTCAAGGAGCGCCTGGGCGAGATTGTTGTCGGCTACAGCTATGCCGGCGAGCCCGTCCGCGCCCGCGACCTTAAGGCTCAGGGTGCCATGGCGGCCCTGCTCAAGGACGCGCTCAAACCCAACCTGGTTCAAACACTCGAGGGCACGCCTGCGTTTGTCCACGGCGGTCCCTTCGCCAATATCGCCCACGGCTGCAACTCCATCATGGCCACGCGTATGGCTATGCGTTTTGGCGATGTCGCCATTACCGAGGCCGGCTTTGGTGCCGACCTGGGTGCCGAGAAATTCCTCGATATCAAGTGCCGCATGACGGGCGTTCGCCCCAGCGCTGTCGTGATTGTCGCCACCGCCCGTGCGCTTAAGTACAACGGCGGTGTTGCCAAGGCCGACCTCAACGAGGAGAACCTCGAGGCCCTCAAGGCAGGCATGCCCAACCTGCTGCGCCACGTCGACAACATTCAGAATGTCTACGGTCTGCCCTGCGTGGTCGCCATCAACCGCTTCCCGACGGACACCGAGGCCGAACTCGAGCTCATCGAGTCCGAGTGCCAGAAGCTCGGTGTCAACGTTAAGCTGTCCGAGGTTTGGGCTAAGGGCGGCGAGGGCGCGCTCGACCTGGCCGATGAGGTCATGCGCCTGATCGAGCGGCCGAGCGAGCTCAAGTTTGCCTACGAGGACGGTACCGATGTGGCCGATGCCCTCGAGGCCGTTGCCACCAAGGTTTACCGCGCCGATGGCGTCGACTTTACGCCGGCTGCCAAGCGTCAGCTCGCAGAGCTGCGCGAGAACGGCTTTGGCAACCTGCCGGTGTGTGTCGCCAAGACGCAGTACAGCTTTAGCGACAACGCCAAGGCGCTGGGCGCTCCCGAGGGCTTCCGCATCACCGTGCGCGAGCTCAAGGTTTCCGCCGGTGCTCACTTTGTGGTTGCGTTGACCGGCAGCGTTCTGACCATGCCCGGCCTGCCCAAGGTTCCCGCGGCCGAGAACATTGACGTCGACAACGACGGCAATATCACCGGCCTGTTCTAAGCCTGCTGCTCATAGCCGCTTGCCCGCCCCGCCGTGCCTACCAAGGCCCGGCGGGGCTTTTTCCTCCGTCCCCAAGGGATCATTTTTTGTGGCGGCAATGTTGCGCAACAAGAATCACGATTTCTCCCGTACGGTGTAGTTGGAAGAACTGCGCGGGCGCATTGCGGCTGCGATGAGAGACGGGAGATGCGATGTATTGCACCAAGTGCGGAGCTCAGATACCCGATGGCTCCATGTTTTGCACGAGCTGCGGGGCTCGCGTGGGCGTCGCCGAGGACCAAGCGGAGCCCGTGGCGTTTCCGGTGGAGGACGCGCCGGCGTCCGCTCCTGTGGGACAGCAAGCTCCTCAGGGTGTCTCGGCTCATATGGCGGCGCAGCCTCGTTATGAGGAGCCTATGACCGAGCCCGCCGAGGCTGCTCAGCCGTTTGTTCCGACGCCGCAGTCCAAGAAGCCCAAGCACAAGGGCCGCATCGTCGCGGCCGTTCTCGGCGGTGTTGCCGTTGTCGCCATTGTCGCCGCTATCGTGATCGTGCCGCGTATCGGCGCGTCGTCCGAGGTGACTTCGGGCGGCAAGGGCTACGTTGTCTGCGCATGCGAGACTAAAGTGCTGCCCAAGAACAGCAAGGGCAAAAAGCTCAAGAGCTATGCCGTCGAGCTGACGCCGGTGTCCGGTAAGGGCAAGGGCTACACCATCAAGGTCGATGGCGAGGACGGCTTTGCCATGGAGGACTTTGGCGAGCTGCCCGACCAGAAGTACCAGATGACCATCACCTCGGGCAAGGGCAAAAAGAAGAGCACGACCACCATGAAGGTCGACTACGCCAAGGAAGGCTCGGACGCCCCTAAGAACGTTGAGCTCACGCAGTCCAAGAAGGAGGCCAAAGCCTCTGCCAAGGCGGCGGTCAAGACGGCAAACGAGCAGTTCACCGATAAGATTCTCGAGTACCAGAAGAAGTACGGCGAGGGTGAGGCTGTCGGGTTCGATGAATATGCGTATGGAGCCCAGGGCGTTGCTTACGCCAAGCTCATTGACTTTGATGGCGATGGTCAAGATGAGCTGCTGATTGAGTATTCCGATGAACCGGTGGACCGTGGGGATAACGCAGCCGCTGCGCATCTTGAGGTCTGGGCGTATAAGAATGGCGAGATTGAGAAGGTCTACACGCCAGAGGTAAACGTATCTCATCAGGAGGCGTGTGTGTCTGTCTGGCTTGATGAATACGAGGGCAAGATTGGTTTTTCGCAGTGGTATGACCATGGGACAGCAATTAAGCAAAGCGATCTCTCTGGCGAAAGTGGTCCTTCTGCTCACGAATACCAAGTTAAATTCATTGGCTACGACGGCAAGTCATTCAAAGCCATGACCGACCTTGTTGCCCCGAATGAAGTCGGTTCTGCCTCTTTGGGCGGTTTTGGTTTCTTGTATGCCGACGAGAGCTCGGTTAACAGCACCATTGGCACGGTGGCCACGACGCTGGAGCAGCTGAAGTCGAAGGACTCTGACGATGCGCAGGCGAGCTACGAGGCCATCTCTGCCACGCAGGATGTCAGCTTTACGGCGCCGGTGGGCGAGGGTGCGCCTGATCCCGACGTTACGTGCCAGATTTCGGCTACGTGGACCTATCCTCAGGTAAAAGGCCAGGGTGTAGGTGTCGCCAAGTTCAACAAAGATATGATTCAGCTCGTCGCTGATGCGCTTGACGCGAGCAAGCAGGCGACGCCATATGATGAGAACCATCGTGTGACCACGGTGTATTACGCTGAGATTGTCTCGATTGACGGGGATATCGCCTGTGTGCGTACCTACACCGATAGCTATCAGCCTCCGTATCGCTCGGAGCAGGTGACAAGGTCGGCATGCTATAACCTCAAGACAGGCGAGCAGGTTTCGCTCGAGGACTCGCTCGCACAGCACGGGCTCTCGTTTGACACCCTCAAGAGTGAGGCTAAACAGGCGATTAAGGCTGCGAAAACTAATATGTATTCTTCATACGCCAATAGCTACGAAGATGATGACAACTTTACCGAGGACCATTTCTACTACGACGGCAAAGGCTATGTTGTGGTGCTCGATACCGGTGTATTTGACTGCGACGCATGGGGTACACACGATCTGGTGGCACATGCTTTTGACTCGAGCTATTCCGGCGGCCAGGACGTGACCCCCGAGTATCCTCGCTATACGTACACTCTTAACGAGTAAGGCGAGGCTGCAGAAAGTGAACTGAACAGTCCCCGGCAACGCCAATGTAGCGCCACCGGGGACTTTTTGATGCAAATTGGCTCCGAAACGAGCTATCTGGGCCAGCCGCGCCACGAAAAGCGCCCATCTACTACGTTTGCCAGGGTTGGACCGACCATGGAGCGTTTTTTAACAATGAAGCAAGACGTTTACCTGCGGTTTTGTTAACACAAATATGGCTATGGTTGGCACCCTTGGGTTAAACGTAGTAGATGGGCGCATTTTATGGTTCACAGCCCAAGAAGGGATCGTTAGCCGCGCTGGAGGCCGAAGAGTTTGGCGTTGCGCTCGGCGACCATCATGTTGATATCGGCGATTTCCATCTCGCCGTCAATGTAGGGCTGGTAGGTGCCATATGGATCGCCGGCTCCCAAGCTGCAGCTTCCGCAGTTGTCGCAGCTGCCGTTGCCGCAGCCAGCGAGTGCCAGCTTAATGATCTCCTCGCGCTCGGCGCGCGTTGTGTCCTTGATGAGCTTGCTTTTTGCCATGACATATCCTCGATTCGCTTGTGACCGTCGGCCGCGCATGTCTTGTAGATACCGACGAGCTTTGCCCATCATAGACTTTTGCGCGGGTAGAATGCATGGATAACTTGATGCTTACAGGCGACGGAAAGGAATCGTTGCATGGACCAGGATAAGACGACCGTAATGGGTGGCTACGGCTCCCCGCGGACGGGCAATGGCGCCGATGAGACCCGCGTCGTGCCGAATCCCGGCTACGCTGCCCCCGATACGACGCAGGCGTCGGCCGATCCCACGCGCGTTGTGAATTACGGAAACGCAGCGCAGGACCCGTATGGCGCCTCGTCGCAGAGCCCCTACGGCAACGCGGCGGCAGACCCTTATGATGACCTGCTGCAAAATCCCATTCCGCAACCTCAGCAGACGACATATATGCCGCGCACGGCACAGCCGCGCTACGAGTCGCGCGACCGATATGCGCGCGAGCCGTATCGTGAGTATCCCAAGTCCATCCCCCAGTATGGCGAGGACGAGGAGAAGAAGCCTTCGCGTTCGTCGAGCGTGATCAAGAAGATCCTCATCGTGCTGGCGATCTTCTTTGCCCTGTCGGTTGTGTTTGCCATTGTGTCGGGCATGCTCAACAAGCGGGGCGCCACGACTGATACCACGGCCGAGCAGACCGAGACTACCCAGTCCGGCACCGTCGACCTGAGCGATATCCCGGGTCAGTACTGGTCCAACGCCAAGAAGCTCCTCAAGTCGCGCGGGGCCGATCTTTCGAATGCCGTGATTCTGACCGATGACGGCTCAACGCCCGTTGTCGATGCCAATTGGGTCGTGACGTCTGCCTACTATAACGACAACGGTAACCTCGAGATTCAGCTCACGCGCAAGGGCAGCTCGTCGGGTAATGCGTCCGGCGACCAGGGCGGCGCGGACAGCTCGAGCTCCAACACGCTGGAGGACCTGAGCAACAAGGCGCAGGAGCTGGGGGATAAGGTCCAAGAGCTGGGCGGCACGGCTCAGAACCTCGGCGATACCGCACAGAACCTGGGCGATATGGCAACGAACGCCTGGGATGCCCTGCAAAACGGCATTTCGGGCGCGCAGGGGAACTAGCGGCCGAGCGGCTAGAGCCTTAGCAGCTCAAACAAAAACGGGACGCAGGACCGCGTGACCGGGCGCGTAGGCGCGTTGGTCGGCGGTCCTGCGTCCCGTTTTGCTGTCGATCACAGCTGCTCGGCCGGCCGGTCGGGCGAGCTAAAGCCGGAGTCAAATGTGACGACGCACGAGGCATCGGGCCGGCGCTCGTGCACGATGCGCGTGACGAGCTCCAGCAGCTCCTCGTCGGATATGTCAAAGCCGTCGGGACGCACCAGATCAAACGAAACGAATCCGTCGTGCTCGTGCAGGTCGTGGATGGAGAGCGCGGGATCGATCTGCATGACGCCGCGCTTGACCCAGCCGCGCAGGTCGTCGCCGGTGGTGGCGATGGGGTCGCAGTGCAGTGTGATACCGATGCCCATCTGGCGTTTGATGTCGTGTTCGATGGTGTCCAGGATCTCGTGATGTTCAAACGCATCGCCCTCGCCGGGCATTTCCACGTGTGCGCTGGCAAATTGCCGACCGGGGCCGTAGTCGTGCACCATCAGGTCGTGCGTGCCTAGGACCTGCGGATACGACATGATCTTGTCGCGGATTGCCTGGACGAGCTTGGGGTCGGGCGCTTGCCCCAACAGCGGGCTGATGGCGTCGCGCACCAGGCCCATGCCGCTGATGCAGATGAAGATGCCCACGCCCAGGCCCGCCCAGCCATCGAGGTCAAAGCCAGTCGTCTGCGAAATAAGCGCTGCGGCCAGGACCGAGGCCGAGGTAATGACGTCGTTTTTGGAATCCTGCGCCGTGGCGATAAGCGTCTCGGAATCGATGCGGTTGCCCAGCGTGCGGTTGAACGCCGCCATCCAAAACTTGACGAGCATGGACAGGACAAGGGCTGCCATGGAGAGCGCCGAATACGCGGTGGGGGAGGGCTTGATGATCTTGGTGACCGACTCCAGGATCAGGTTGATGCCGACGGCGCAAACGAGAACGGCGACAAACAGCCCCGCCAGGTACTCGTAGCGGCCGTGGCCATAGGGGTGCCCCTCGTCGGCCGGGCGGCTGGCAAGGCGGAATCCGAGCAGGCTCACGATGTTGCTCGAGGCGTCGGAAAGGTTGTTGAAGGCATCGGCGATAAGCGAGACGGAACCTGCGAGCAGACCGGCTATGCCCTTGGCCAGGCACAGTGTGATGTTGAGGCCGATGCAGATGAGGCTTGCGGCAAAACCCGCATTGGTGCGGCAGGAGGTATCGACCGGCTCGCTTTCGCTGCCGGGAACAAGCGTATGTACCAGCCGATTTACAAATAGCATGGTGTATCTCCTCGCATTCTTATTAAGGGGATAGTGTAGCTCGCACAGACGCAACATGTACCGATGCTCAGAAAATGCAGCAATGGTCTGCCGGCGCTAACGAGTGGGGCTTCTTGTCCGACCGGGTGCTCCATTTTGGGCCACATGGGTATGGGCATGTGCCTGTCTGCCCGACATACTTAATGTCGACAGCCCCTGTGCAAAGGAGGACGTATCCATGGACGAGATGTTTGCCATTAAATGCCAAAACTGCGGCGGCCCTATGTACTCACACCAGGCTAAACGCAGCTTTGAGTGCGCCTATTGCGGCACGGTCGTTCCGTGGCAGGCCGATGCGGGGGAGCCCAAGAGCGTCCTGGGTATCCGTCATACGCCGCTGACGGTGGTTGACGGGCTGCTCAAGCTCACGCACGTCTCGCAGCTCGAGCGCCCGGAGGACCCGGACTGGTATTTCTTTAATTCGTACTGGCGCAATCAGTCGGTTCTGGAGCATCTGCTGTGGGAAGACCGCGGCACGGCGCAGGAGTTCCAAGAGGCTACGCATGTGAGCATCCCGTGCCCCTTCTGCGGCGCATCCTTTGAAGGCGAGTCCACTCAGCGCGTGTTTGAGTGCCCGTCCTGCGGCAATAAGATTGGCGTTGCCGACCTGCTCAAGCCCGGCACCTTCAGCAAGCGCCTGACCATGGGCGTGGGTGCCGAATACGTTCCCGAACAGGGCGTCCCCTGCGAAATCTCGCCTCAGCAGGCACGTGCCAACGCGCTGCAGCTGGTGCGCCAGTACCCCGACGCCTTTGCCGGGCACGACGTAGAAGACGCGATCCAAAATGACATGATGCTCTTCTATTTCCCCATGGCGCTGGCGGACCTGCGCATGATGGCGTCCTTCCCGGGCAAAGGGCTGAGCAAGGAGACCCTGGTGTACTACGAGGTGCTCGACTGGGCATATCCCAGGGCAAACTACCTGGACGTTCGCCTTATGGGCATTTTGGAGCCGTGGGACTTTGGCAAGGTGGGGCCGTTCGATCCCGCCATGCAGGAAGGCGACTTCCGCGTCGTTTCCGTCGATGCGTCTACCAAGGACCAGGTGGTCATTGATAAGCTGGCGCTCGACGTTGCAGGCAACGATGCCGAGGCGGTGCTGGGGCTCAATAAAAAGAGCATCCGCGCCTGGGCGCGCAAGGCCCGCAAGCATAAGGACGGCCTGGTGATGGTGCCGGTCTACTTTATCGATCGCCCGGCGTCGGACAGCCGCGACGGCGAGCAGGTGCGTATTGCCGTAAACGGCCAGACGGGTCGCGCGGCAGCGGTGGTGTTTGGCGACAAGCGCGAGACGCATGTGGTAGCACCGCTCAATCCCAGCGTGATGCTGTCGAGCGAAAGCACCGTGCACGCCACGCCCATCGAGGTCAAATACGTTAAATCGCCCTTCCTATACCAGATTGTACGCCGTGGAGGCGGCGAGCCACCGCGCCAAGTGGCAGCAACTGCCGAGGGCTCTTACCGAGAGGAAAAGCCCAAACGCAAGGGCCTGTTCGGCGCGATCTTTGGGAAGTAGGGGGGGCGGTGCTGGTTGTTGCTGCAACGTGATGGCCGGAGCTACGGGGCAGTTCGCAGGAGCGCGGGCTGCCCCGTTTTTTGTATTGCGGGGATATGGCATCCGAATGGTCGTAGGGTTTCAGCTAAATGGCTATTTAGCTGCGTGAGGTTAACCTCTGAAACATCAATCTCGCCCGACATGAGTTTGGGGAGAAGACTATCGCGAAAAACAGCAAGCTTTCGAGCTTCAATCTTACTCATGACATACTGATCAATAATCGGCTGCATAAGCTGAGTTTGGCTTAGAAGAATATTTTCAGGTGGAATAACAACTTCGGACTCTGCCAACGCGCTGCGCTTGATATGCCCCATTGTCGTTGCACGGTCTTTGGCAAGCATAATAAATCGTGCTAAATGATGTTTGGTCCAGCCATAATAGAACCAGCTTGGATACGCAGAAGAAGTCACTTTAAACAGATGCTGATTTAGACCGGCGTTCCCGCCCGCCCAAAAATCCAGCAATAGGGTCCCGGACCAAGAGAAAATGAGGTCACCGTCGTGAACCTTGGCGCTATCGACAATGCCACTCTTGCAACGCTCGGCATCGCTTCCGCAAAAGCCTTGTCCCAGTTCGCGAATTTTCAGCACGGGCAGACCTTCATCTCCAGTGTCTGGGCGGAACTTTTGCATTGCAAGTCCGTTTTTATAGTCAGCAATGTCCAGCAAAGAAGCGGTATCCCAATCAGAACCCGCGTCGTCTATTAAACGTTGAAAGATCAAGTCGAACAGTTCTTCTAAATAGCCATTTACTTCACTATGTACAACGCGCCGTCCACACTGTGGCTATCGTACTCGACGAAAGGATCAGCGTGGAAACTGTCATCAATACCGTACTTTCGGAAATGCAGAGCCTTCTCGACCCACACCAGCTCAAACATCTAACCATTACGCTTAGACGGGCACTCGGACCGAAACAAACAGAGCCAGGGCAAGATCTGCTTGCGCTCTTTCTCACCGCTAAAGAGGTCGAGGGATGCTCTCCTAAAACCATTGCATACTATGAGGCAACCTTACGGCATGTGAACACAGCGCTTGCTAAGCCCTATACCCAGGTTGATAGCGACGACTTGCGCCGCTATCTCAATGATTACGAGGTGAAACGCGGTTCTAGTAAGGTCACAATCGATAATATACGTCGTATCATGTCGAGCTTCTTTTCGTGGCTTGAAGATGAGGATTACATTGTGAAAAGTCCTGTAAGGCGCATTCGTCGCGTCAAAACTGCTCAAGTAACCAAAGAGGTGCTTAGCGATGAGGAACTGGAGGTATTGCGAGACGCCTGTGAGTCCAAGCGAGATCTTGCCATCGTTGATTTACTCGCTTCGACGGGCATGCGTATTGGCGAACTTGTGCGACTCGACAGGAAGGATGTTAATCTGCACGAGCGCGAATGCCTTGTAATGGGAAAGGGAAATAAGCAGCGCCCCGTTTACTTCGATGCGCGCGCTAAGCTTCATCTTACGGAATATCTTTCGAGCCGTGCTGACAAGAGTCCTGCATTATTTGTCGCGCTCGATTCCTCAGCTCGACGTATTACGGTGGGGAGCATAGAACTCCGTTTACGTGACCTAGGCAGAAGCGCCGGTATCAACCGCGTTCATCCGCATAAGTTTCGCCGTACGCTTGCCACTCATGCCATCGATAAGGGAATGCCCATAGAGCAGGTGCAAAAGCTGTTAGGCCATGCGAAAATAGACACCACCATGCACTACGCCATGGTGAATCAGAGCAATGTGAAGGCTTCGCATAGGAAGTATTTGGAATGAGCTGGACGCAAAAGACCTTGGGAGAGATTGTTAATCTAAAAAGGGGGTTTGACCTTCCCTCCAGCTGCAGAGTTGATGGCCCCTACCCTGTTTTCTCATCTTCGGGACAAACGGGCACGCATTCGGAAGCCGCCGTTAAGGGGCCATGTGTCATAACTGGGCGTTATGGAACTATTGGGCAAGTTTTTTACTCCGATGCGGCTTGTTGGCCGTTAAATACGTCTTTGTACTCAACGGAGTTTAAGGGCAATGATCCTAAATTTGTTTATTACCTACTCAAGACTCTTCCATGGCGAGACTACTTAACTGCAAGCGCCGTGCCGGGCATAAATCGCAATCACGTTCATCTATGCCCGGTCTGTGTTCCGGATTACGAAACACAGACCGCTATTTCTGGCGTCTTGGGTTCACTGGACAATAAAATTGAACTCAACACTAAGCTAAATGGCTATTTACTTGAGTTGATGAATGTTCAGTACCAACATTCCTTCTGCTGCAACAAGTTAACCCTCGGGTCAATTTATGACATTGCTGATGTTGTTTATGGAGCAGCGTTCAAGTCTGCCTTGTTTAACGAGGAAAAGGTAGGGTATCCTCTGATCCGCATACGTGATTTGAGCACCTTCTCTCCGCAGTATTGGACAAATGAGGCTCATCCAAAAAGGGTATTCGTACATCCTGGTGACGTTTTAGCGGGAATGGATGCCGAATTCACGCCATGTCTCTGGCAGGGTGAAACGGCTGTACTGAATCAGCGAGTTTGCCTGTTCGAGCCCGCTGCCAATTCGGGAGTTTCAAGAAGTTATTTGCTTATGGCATTGAACCCATTGTTGGCTTTCATCCAGAACTACGCCTCTGGTACTACCGTCGCGCATATGGGAAAAGGCGATTTGGAAGCGTTGAACGTGCCTATTCCTGCAAGAGGAGATCTCGAGAGGTTTAATACTATTGCAGAGCCATTGAGAGAACAGATTGTTCAGAATTCGACACAGAACCGAAAACTGGCTGCTCTTCGTGACGCTCTTCTCCCCAAACTTATGTCGGGCAAGATCGACGTTTCAAGGGTCAATTTTACGCAGCTAAATAGCCATTTAGCTTAGAGTTTGCTTGCTGCTTTGCATATATCGCGTCAAGTATTGAAACAATTTGATGCTGAACCTCAGTTTGCGGTAAATCGATTTCGATTCGTGCCACGTCTTTGGGATGGACACGGAATACCTTCATACCTCTCGTGTACTGCCGGAGCTCTCTGATAAAGCGCGGAGAGCTCATAAGATAGTTGAGGTAAGCCGGCACGACGAGGTCTCGGCGATTGACGCGCACGATGGTTGTTTCGGTGCCTGAAATGGTAGGCTTTTCCTTTGGATTGTTAAACAAATAGGCATGACCAAGGTCATCGACTGTCTCTGAGGTCAGCACATATACGATGTCTTGGTCTCTGAGACGCTGACTGTCCTTTATCTTTTCGTTGTTAAGGATGTATGGGATGGGTTTTGCGGGGTCTTCAACGTCGATGTGTAGGTCGAAACCTTTGTAAAGATCTCCATAGTGAATGTAAAGATAGGCACCCTTATCGTACATGCGGGTACGGGGGACGCTGGCGCCGCGGTAGAAGCTACAAACGTCACCAAGTGCGACTCTACATCCCATAACCAATCGCCTCCAGATTCTTCTTAATCTGCTCCTGCAAGCGGTTGGACTCTTCAAAGCACTTTGCAATCTCGCTAGTCAGGCGTGCCATCTTCTCATCAAACGGCTCACCGTCGTCTTCGACCTCGGCAATGCCTACGTAACGACCGGGCGTCAGGATGAAATCTTGCTTGGCGATTTCATCCAAATCAGCTATGGCGCTGAACCCCTTCACGGGCTCGAACTCGCCCTTGCGGAAGGAGTCGAACGCGGATGCAACTCTGTTGATGTCCTCTTCGGTAAACTCGCGTAGTTTGCGAGAGACCATGGTGCCCATTTCGCGGGCATCGATGAATAGCGTCTTGCCGGACTGAGCCTTCTTCTTGTTCAGGATCCACAGACACACGGGAATTTGGGTGCTGTAGAACAGCTGCCCCGGCATGGCTACAATGCCCTCGACCAAATCGTCCTCTACGATAGCGCGTCGAATATCGCCCTCGCCGCTCGTCTGGCTCGAGAGCGACCCGTTTGCCAATACGAGGCCAATCTTGCCCGTGCCGTTAAGATGCCAAATCATATGCTGCATCCAAGCGAAGTTGGCGTTGCCCGTGGGCGGCATGCCGTACTTCCAACGTACGTCTTCCTGCAGCGCTTCGCCGCCCCAGTTCTTGAGGTTGAAGGGTGGGTTTGCCAACACATAGTCAAACTTTTCATTCTTGTGCTGGTCGGCGCTGAAGGTGTCTGCATAGTTGCCCAAATCGGCCTCGATGCCGCGAATACCGAGGTTCATCTTTGCGAGCTTCCACGTGGTAGGGTTGCTCTCCTGGCCAAAGATGGTGATGTCCTGTACCACGTTGCCGCCATGGTGCTCGACGAAGGCGGCGGACTGCACGAACATGCCTCCGCTGCCGCAGCAGGGGTCGTACACACGACCGTGGAAAGGCTGGAGGATTTCAACCAGCGTGCGCACGATGCACGACGGCGTATAGAACTCGCCGGCGTTTTTGCCCTCCATTGATGCGAATTTCTGCAGGCAATATTCGTATGCGCGCCCTAACAGGTCTTTCTCGCTCTCGTTATCGGTCATTTGTACGTTTGTGAATAAGTCAACGACGTCGCCCAAGCGCCTCTTGTCTAGTTCGGGACGAGCGAAGTTCTTGGGCAGCACGTCTTTGAGTTTGTCGTTCTCGCGCTCGATGGCGCGCATGGCATTATCAATGATCTGGCCAACTTCGGGCGTATGCGCCGCCTGCGAGATATTCACCCAACGTGCTTCTTCGGGAACGAAGAAGACGTTCTGCTCCATGTAGCAGTCGCGATCCTCCTCGTCGCCGTAACCCTCTGCGACGAGCTCTAGGTAGCGTTCGTCGAAACGGTCCGAGAGGTACTTCAGGAAAATAAGGCCTAACACGACGTTTTTGTACTCGGCAGCGTCCAAGTTGCCACGCAGCACATCTGCAGCGTTCCACAGTTGATCCTCAAAGCCAACGTCGGCCGTGTTCTTCTTGGTGTCCTTAGCCTTGCTTTTAGCCATGCTGTTTTAACTCCCTATGCTGCATTGTCGGCCCAGAGTTCGCACTGATCCATCACGGTGGCCAGTGCCGACTCCATGCCCTCTGGCGGATACTTATGATGTTTGAGCAGGCGCTTGATTGCAACACGCATGGCAGCACGAGCACTTTGCTTTTTCTGCCAATCGACCGTGTGCATTTCGCGCATCTTCGCGGCGAGCTCTTGCGTGATGGCGACCAGCTCGTCATTTCTTTCGCGATAATAATCAGCGACTGCTTGCGGTTGTGTTAGCGCCTCGTAAAACGCAAACTCCTCTTCGCTAAGCCCAAGCGCCTTTGCCTTTTGGTTTTCGGAAAGCATCTCTTTCGCCATCTTGAGCATTTCTTCGAATACCTCAGCGTTTGTGAGCTGCCCGTTGAGATAGCCATTTACCATGCTTTGCATGAGTTCCGAGTACTTTTTTGCCTGCGTTATGCTCTTTCTGCGGTAGCCCTTAATCTGGTCGTCGATGAGTTTTTTCAACAGCTCGTAAGCCAGGTTCCTCTCTTTCATACGCGAGAGGCTCGACAGAAACTTGGGATCAAAAATCGAAACCGTTTCGTCTTCCACCTTAAACAAGTCTATTACGCCGTCGGTATGGACGATGTTCTGTTCGAGTAGTGCATTGATGCGGTCATTTACCTGCTTAAGGGTAAGTTTGCCTCCGTTTTTGCTGCGGGTGCCGCCCTGCTCGGTGAGCTGAAGGATGAGCTCTCGAACAACCTGGAAATAGCCGGCCTCAATGCGCTGCATGTCTGTTGCGCGACTTTTGGCGAGTCCATAGGCTTTGAGCATGACTCCTGCCTGCTCAACAAAGTCGCGGGTGATATCTTCGTCGCCGGGTGCAAGGATATGATTTACTCCACCCGTTATGAGTTCGCTTCGACGTGCGGCGGACTCGGTGCTCATGAATTCCGAATAATCGTAACCAAACATTTTGTCGCGACAGACCGCCAGTTTTTCCAAGAACTTGGGATAGGCGGTTTTCCCGATATCCATGTCGCCGTATTTCTTTTGGTCGCGCTTGGTGTAGTCCTTCATGGCGCGTTTAAGGGCGTTAGCTATGCCTACGTAGTCAACAACCAGTCCGCCAACCTTGTCTTTATATACTCGGTTTACGCGTGCGATTGCCTGCATTAGGTTATATCCGCGCATGGGTTTATACACATACATAGTGGCAAGGCTCGGCACGTCAAAACCGGTGAGCCACATGTCTACGACGATTACGATTTTGAGCGGGTCGGCGTCATCCTTAAAGCGCTTTGCCATCTCCTTCACATGGGCCTTATTACCTACGACGTCGAACCACCACTCGGGGTCCTGATTGCCCATGGTCATGACAACGCCGAGCTTGCCCTCGTCCTTCCAAGAGGGTCGCAGCTCGCATATACGTTGATATATAGCCATGGCAGTGGGGCGCGAATACGCAACGATCATTGCCTTGCCGGTGAGTTCGTGCGCACGGTTGGTCTCATAGTGCTCTACGATGTCCTGACATAGGGCATCGATGACTTCTGGTGCACCTAGAACGGCGTCTAGATTTGCAAAGTTACGCTTGCTTGCGTCAATGGTTTCGGCATTAGCCTGCTCGGTGAGCTTTTCGTACTCATCGTCAACTTTTGCAAGGATGCCCTGATCCAGCTTGAGTGCGACAACGCGGCTCTCGTAGAACACGGGTCGAGTTGCGTCGTCCTCTACTGCCTGAGTCATGTCGTAGACGTCAATATAATCGCCGAAAACCTCGCGAGTCGATCGATCTTCGGCAGAAATAGGGGTACCGGTAAAGCCGATGAAAGTCGCATTCGGAAGGGCGCGGCGGATGAGCAACGCGGTGCCCGTGTGCTTCTTGCCGTCACGGTCGTATTTCTCCTCGAACCCGTACTGCCCGCGGTGCGCTTCATCTACCATCACGACGACGTTCTTGCGCTCGGAGAGGGCGATGACCTCCTCCTCGAACTTCTGCATGGTGGTGAAAATGATACCGTTGGCGCGGCGACTCGAGATCTGCTGCGCAAGGTCGGCGCGGCTCTGCGCCTGAACGGGCGTCTGGCGCAGGAAGTCTGAGCATCTGGAGAACTGCGCGAACAGTTGCGAGTCGAGGTCGTTGCGGTCGGTGATCACCACGATGGTGGGGCTGTCGAGTTTCTCTTCGAGCAGATGGGCAAGGAAAACCATTGAAAGCGACTTGCCCGAGCCCTGCGTGTGCCAGAAGACGCCGCCCTTGCCGTCGCCGCCGATGGCCTCATGCACGCTCTCGAGCGCTTTGTTCACCGCGAAGTACTGATGATATCCCGCGAGGATTTTCGCGTCCTCGGAGAACAGAATGAAGTTCTTCAGGATGTCGATGAGCCGCTCCTTGGGGAACATGCCGTCCAGAGGGGTTTTCCAATCGGCGTACTGGGTGGCCTCGTAGCTCCCATCGACGCTCTTCCACTCAACGAAGCGTGACTCGTTGGCGGTGATCGTGCCAACCTTGGTGTGAAGCATGTCACTGGTGACGCAGAAAGCGTTGTACACGAAAAGCGATGGAATCTGTCGTTTGTAGTTTTGAATCTGTTGGTAGGCATCTTCGCTGTCAGCGTCGGCTCGAGCGGGGGACTTCAATTCAAAGAGAACGAGCGGAAGACCGTTAACGAATACGATGACATCTGGACGTTTGTTGGTGCCACACTCGATGTAGGTCCACTGGTTAACAACGTGGAAGCAGTTCTTTTCGGGATTGTCGTAATCGACCAAGCGCACGATGTCCGTATGCTCTTCTTTGCCGTCAAACCAGCTTGTCTCCACACCGTTCTGGAGCATGTCCATAAAGATGCTGTTCTTGGCGATGAGGTCGCTGCCCTCGATTTCCTTTAGTCTGGTTATTGAGGCATCAATCGCACGTCGATTGAGCGTGGGGTTAATGCTCTCAAGAGCGGGCCCAATGACGTCAGGTAGGAAGGCGTCGTCAAACGCGTCGGAGGAACGAGCGACATCGGGTCCATAGAGGTGCTCGTACCCCAGGCTCGTTTGCAAGTGGTCAATGATGCCTTGTTCGAAAGCATCCTCATTAAATGACGTTGAGGAGCTGTAGTCGACAGCAATCATGCGCACTCCTTACCTTATGCTTCCACGACGTTGGTGAGCCTGTCCACCATTGCATTCTAGCAGTTAATCTTGCGTATATTGGTATATCTGACACCCGTTAGTTGCCATTTGACCTATTGGCTGATCGTGCCTGAATGACAATTGGTGGCAAGGCTCTCTTACTTATTAATTGGCCCCTATTTATGGGCGCTCGTGTTGCGACAGTTGCCCAAGCGCTTGCTTGAAGCTGTTGTTGGTGATCTTGAGGTCGTTTCCCGCTTGCATTTTTATGAGTGTCGGGCCGGAGGCGATGGCGGATGTGGTGCGATGGTGTCAAGAAAAGCGCCTAGACCTGGGTGGGGAACCGAGGCCGCGGGCGTTTTTCTATTTCTTTGGTCGCATGGATTGTCTGCTCTGTTGGCCGCGCCGGCGTTGTTTCTTTGCTCTCGTTCGTGCGGAATCCGCTTGTGGTGGTAGATGTAAATAAACGGTGGAGCGGCTGCAAAAGATCCGCCTCGCTGGGTAAAATCAGGTTGTGCCGCGGAACCCGCTCCTCAGCTAGTCACACTTCGGAAGCGCGGGCAACGCAGGTATTATCGTCTAAAGGGCCGGCTGCAACCGGCCCTTTTCATGACTCCCTTCGCTATCCGTTACTGCTTATATTCCCGCCAGATTGAGTAGAGGTTCCGGGCAATGCCGGTCGCATACATCGAGAGGCGCAGGATTTCAAGAAACAAGTTCATAGGCTTCACCCCAATCGGAGATCGGAGCGTTGCCCGCAGGCGGATTCCGCAGCAGTCAAGATTTTACCTCACAGGCCGCGGTGGGAGGCATCCTACCCATCCCATGGTTTGGAGCAGTGTCGATCTAACGGGCGATCAAACCTCTAGTACTCTTTGAATTGAGCAAGCATCTGCCCGAAGAAGCTTAGTTCGGATGGCTCATAAATGAGCGAACCGCCGTCCGCGGTCCTGTAGACCCCGCAGGGGAGGTAACGCCCATCGGGGAGGACATAAAGGTTGGCTTCTTCCTTCAGCCCTGCTGGAAATAGCGGAATCCCGTTTTCGTCCACTTGGAACTCGTCTATATTTGCGACCTCTCTTTCCATGGTGCCCCCTGGTCAGTTCCTATCGTATGTGAGCCCTAAAACAAACACTGCTCAATCAGCTCTTTACCGCGCAGGGTGTCAATCCACTCCTGCGGGATGGCTTTGAGACCGTATGCCGTGCCGGCGAGGGCGCCGGCAACGGCTGCGGTGGTGTCGGTGTCGTCGCCCAGGTTGACGGCGGCAAGGACGCAATCCTCGTAACTGTTGGTGTTGACAAAGCACCAGCTGGCGGCCTTAAGGGTGTCGCGCACGAAGCCGCCAGACCTGATTTCACGCTCGGGCACGTCTTTCAGCTGGAGCACCCATGAGGGAAGCGCGCCTTTCATCACGCTTCTCATCAGCTCGACAAATATGATGCACGCGTCGGTCGACGTTCTGTGGGCGTGCGTAATCGCGGAGACCTCGCTGATCTCTTCGTCTGTCGCATCGGTGAACGCCAGGGGAGCGATGCGCATGAGCGAACCGTTACCGTTGTCGCGTTCGCCGGAGCCTCCTTTGCCGGTGTGCAAGGCGCGGGCGGTCGTGCCGCCGTAATCGAAAACGCCGTCGATCGTATACTCGCCACGGGCAATCCAGCCTACGAACTTGTCGCGCATGTCTGAGGCGTCGATATGCCCGAGCTCCCTAATCGAGTCGCAGGTAGCAAGCGTCATAGATGTGTCGTCGCTCCAGGTGCCGGCGGGCTGCCCGTGCGTGCCGTAGCCAATCATGTCCGCGCATTCGAACGTGCCACGAGGCCTGAACTCGTAGGGAACGCCCAGTGCGTCGCCGACGGCAAGCCCATAGATGCAGTCGCGTAGCGCTGGTTTCGACGTGTATCCACGTTTCGTTGTAGGGGGCGCTGGCGAGATGAGCCGAAATCCCTCCGAATCGCTCTTGCGTCGTGTGGCCATGTCCTCGGCAGAACGCACTTTAGGTGCGCTTTCGGTGATGGCCTGATTGATGCCTGTCATGGAAAACTCCTCTTGCACTTCGGATTGGAGATGCGTGGCAATCAGCGGCAATATGTTCAGTTCGATTCGCGACGCAGTGCGTCGCGAATCGAGAGAACTCAATGGTCAATATGCCAAAATGGTATGCCTAGACGTCCTTTACACGGCAACAGGCATTTCTTTCGGGCGCCCTGCCTTTGGTGCGTCGGCGAGTCGTGCCTCGATGGAAGCTTTGGACACCATGCGCTTGGTGCCGTCCTTCCATGAATCCAACATTCCTGCATTTATCAGTTGCGATACCCGTGCTGAGCTAACACCGAGCATACGCGCGGCATCCGCTGCGGTGACGGCGGGGATGTCGCCGAGCTCGCGGCTGACGGCCACGGCGATAATCTTGCCGCCGTGTTGTGGCTGGTGTCCAAAGTTCGGCGCGGGAAGATCGACGCCGCCCATAAGGTGATCGTCGACCATACATGCAAGAAAATCAGCTGCGCTTTCGATAGCGTCGTTTAGATCGGAGCCAAACGTTCCTCCTCCGCCCAGCGAGTCACATGGCACAGCATCGACAATGCCGTCCGAATCAAAGAACTCGAATTCCCATACGTAAACCACGTAAGACCTCCTCCGATGCCGGCGATTTGAGGAACATCCTAAGAGCCCACCAAGCGCATCGAACATCTTTATTTTCTTTAGTTTAAAGCCTCGTGCGGACACGATTTGGTGCTCTGCGCACGACCGCGAAAAGGGTTTGCGGTGGCTAAAATGTGGTCATAGAGATGGTTTTATCGAACTCCATGGGGGTGGCGCGCGTGGATAACAACACGTTGTTGTTTCACGATAAGGGTGCCGGCGTTTTCAAGGGAATAAGCATCTATCCCAATCGCATCGAGGCGGTCGTGAAGAACGACTTCTTCGGTACCCATACCAAGATCGTCTACCTCAAGGATATTACGGGTGTCAACAGGGTCAAGGGCAAGCGCGTGCTCCTCCGTAATAGGTTGCTGACCGACTGTTCCTACAGGCTGAGCAGTCACTCCCAGGCTCAGGAATTCGTCAGCGTGCTCAATATGGTGATGTGACCGGGCGCTTTCGAACACAAAAAACCGGGATGCAAGGAGTCGCACCTTGCATCCCGGCTGAGCTAAAACGGCGCTGCTGCATGCCGTTGGAGCTTTAGCGCTTGATCTCGATGTCGTCGAGCTTGACGTCCATGGCCTCGGTCTTTGCCTTGGCGATGTCGTCGGCAAATTCCAGAGACTTCATCATGGTCTCGACGGCGTCCTTGTGCTCCTCGACGTTGTCGATGCGCACGTAGACGCTGCCGCCGCCTGCTTCGGTGAAGTACTCAGTCGTCACGCCGCCCGAGTGTGTATAGGAAGCGTTGCGCCAAGTCTTGCCGTTGTACTTGACGGGGTCATTCTCGGTCCACTCAAAGCTGGCATTCCATTTTGCCTCGTAGTCGAACAGCTCGTCAGCGTTCTTGTCAGAGTCGAAGACAGGGATGAAGCGATCGCTGGCGTGCTCGCTCTCGGTGAACTTAAACTGGGCCCTGTCGGCGGTATCGCCTGCGACGTCGGTAATCTCGACGCCCTCGGGGACCTCGACCTTAAACCAAATGAAGTCGGTCCTCATATCCACGGCTGGCTTTTCTGCTCCGCCGCCACCGCCACTGCCGGTAGCGCCGCCGCTTCCGCCACAGCCCACCAGGGCAACCGCGGCAAAGAGACTGATGCAGAGGGTGAGAATCGCAAAGGCCTTCTTTTTCATGGTCGTGTCCTCCTCGATCTGTAACCGCCCATGGATTACCTGCCTTTACTGTACGCGCGGACGGCTCGCTAGGGTGGGCCATGTGTCCCATTCTGAGTGCCGGATTTGCGCCGTTAAGTGGCAATATGCGTGGATGCAAAAGAGGGGAGGGCCGGTGCTGTCGGCCCTCCCCGGGGTTGGGGCCCGCGCTTTTAATGGACGAGTGCGCGGACGCGCGCGGGCACTTGCTACTTGATCTCGATGCTCGAAATCTCGACGTCGCGTGCCTCACTCACGGCCGCCTTCATGTCATCGGGGAACTCAATGGAGTTGAGGAGCGCCTCAGCTTCTTTCTCGTGAAGGTCGACGTTCCTAATCATGATGTAGATGCTTCCCGTGTCGACGTCGGTAAAGAGGTAGGTATAAGTACCGCCATTGTCCTTACACGTTCCGGTGA
The DNA here is from genome assembly GCA_928722055.1 of uncultured Collinsella sp. Lineage (GTDB taxonomy): Bacteria > Actinomycetota > Coriobacteriia > Coriobacteriales > Coriobacteriaceae > Collinsella. Next base: position 1,409,103 of record CAKMWN010000002.1, on the reverse strand, counting down.
GCCATGTTCTGCCGCTGTATTCGACGGGGTCGCCGTCTTCCCACTGGAACGTACCAGTATGCCTTTCGGCCTGCTCGGCAAAGGACTCTTCGGCCGTCATCTTCTCTTGCCAAACGGGGATGAAACGGTCGACCGCGGTGTTCTCGTTCTCGGGGAAGGTGAGCTGGACCCTGTCGGCGTTCTTGCCGGCGGAGTCGCTTACGCCAACGCCCTCGGGCATCTCGACCTTAAACCAGATAAAGCCAGTCTTTTCGGCGACGGGGGCCTTTTCCTTGCCTTCGCTCTTTGAGGTGCTGCCGCCTCCGCCCGATGCGATCCCGCCGCAGCCGACAAGGGCAAACGCGGCAAAGAGGGCGATGCACAGGGAAAGGATCGATAGGGTCTTTTTCATCATGGTGGCGTCCTCCTTGTCTGTCGGTGACATCACGGCGCCGTATGCTGTTGGGGTACTGATTGCGCTGGCGGCGGATGTCTCTGTGTACTGTGCGGCTTATGCCTCCGTTCATCGCTTGTGGCCGTTGAGCGGCCGTGCCCCAACGGGTTCCTTACTTATAGATATGCCCCAGCTTGTGCTGCCCGGGAGTCTCGAAAGGTGGGCCAGATGTCCCATGTTTGCGTGTGCGGGCTTGCCGCAAGGTGGGCCTGGCGCTGGGCAAGCGTGCGGCTTGGTTGATGCTCCTAATGTTGCGCAACAGCAATGCCGGCTTGAGGTTTTAGACTTGGCTGTGACAAAAGCTAAACCACGAAAGGTCGAACGATGTTCTGTCAAAAATGCGGACAGCAAGTTCCCGATGGATCGACGTTTTGCACGCATTGCGGGGCGTCGCTTGCGGGTGGTTCCGCGCCGACGTCCGCGGGCGTTGGTCCTTCCTCTGCCCCGGGCCTAACCCAATCGATGCCGCCGGTTGCACCTGCGCCTCAAAAGTCCAAGAGCAAGGCGCCGATTGTCATCGCGGTGGCGTGTGCCGCCGTGGTACTCCTTGGGGGTGTCACGGTGTTTGCGCTTACGGTGCTCAACGGGTCTAAGAACTCCGGCACGCAGATTTCGGTGATCGATACCGGGTCTTCGGACGAGAAAGATTCTTCTGCCAAGAAGAAGAGCGACAAGTCCAAGTCCAAGGAATCCTCGTCGTCCGATGACGAGGCCGTTCCCGAGGACGAATCGGCATACTACGGCTCGGGCGATTCGGACGATTACCTAACCGACGTGCATACGTACACGAACGACATGCATCCTTATAGCATGTCGATTCCCAATCGCTTTGAGATGGAAGATACTCCCAGCGGCAGCAGCACAAGGTACGAGGATCCGGAGACGGGTTTTGTGATCGGCCTGTCTGGCTACGTCAACGTTAACGACGAAACCGCACACGAGATGTTCGTCGACGCGGACACCTCGGGCAAGGCCGACCTCTATACCGCAGAGGGCGACAACTGGTACGTGGTCTCGTGGCGCGAGGGCGACACGATCATTTACGAAAAGACGATCGTCACGGATTCGACGATTGCCGCGGCGCATTTGGAGTACTCGACTGCAAACCGCGACATGGGGTCGAAGATTATCGATACGCTGTTGCCGACGTTCCAGGTGGACTAGGCGCCCGTGCCTATAGCCGGCAATCGGAAACGCCGATAGCCAGAGCTCCTGACAGCCTTTGTCTTATGGGCTAGACTGGCTTGGACAAGATCGATGAATGGGACAACCGCTTCCTGGCGTCGTTGTCCCATTTTTTATTATGCGTGCGGCCCGTGGTGGCCGGCGCGGTGGGCAGAGGTGTTTCGATGAGCCAAGAGATGATGGATAAAACCTGTCGCGGTTTTGCCGAGGCGCTTGCCGCGCGCGAGCCCGTTCCCGGCGGCGGCAGCGCGAGCGCCTTTGTGGGCGCGCTGGGCGCCTCGCTTTGCGGGATGGTCGCGCGCTATGGCGCGACGAACCCCGCGCTTGCCGATCGCGCGGACGATCTGACACACGCATTTGCCCAGGCAGATGAGCTGGCTCAGGAGCTTGTGGGTCTGGTCGCCGAGGACGTTCGTGCGTACGGCCAGGTGTCTGCGGCATACGGTATTCCGCGCGATGATCCGGCTCGACCGGCTGCGATTCAGGATGCGCTGCACGTGGCAGCCATGCCGCCGTACCGCATTATGGATGCGTGCGGGCGTGCGCTGGCGCTGCTCGAGGACATGGCGGACAAGGGCTCCCGACAGCTGCTGTCCGACGTGGCATGCGGCGCCGTGTTCTGCCGCGCCGCCATGCAGGGCGCGAGCTTGACGCTCTTTGCGAACACCACGTCTATGAAGGACCGTGCCCGCGCCGAGGAGCTCGAGGCGGCGTGCGACGATCTGCTCGATACGTGGCTGCCGCGCGCCGATGCGCTGGCGCGCCGCGCCGCTGACGCCGCAAGGAAGAGGGGATAGCCATGGCTGAGCTGTTGAAGGGCGCTCCCGTCGCCCGCGCGTTGACTGAGGAGCTTGCCGATCGTTGTGCTGTTCCGCGCGAGCGCGGCGTTGTTCCGACGCTTGCTATCGTGCGCGTGGGCGAGCGCGAGGACGACCTGTCCTACGAGCGCGGCGCCCTCAAGCGCTGCGAGAAGGTTGGCATTGAGGCTCGCCGCGTATTGCTTCCCGCCGATGTTTCGCAGGATGAGCTGCTGGCGGCTGTCGAGGGCATCAATGCTGACCCTGCTGTTCATGGCTGCCTGATGTTTCGCCCACTGCCCGTTGGGCTTGACGAGGATGCAGTTGCCGCGGCACTCGATCCCGCCAAGGATGTTGACTCCATGACTCCGGCCTCGCTGCTTACCACGCTTTCGGGGCGAGGCGAGGGCTTTGCCCCTTGCACGGCCGAGGCCGTGCTGGCGTTGCTGGACCATTACGGCGTTGAGCTGGATGGGGCCAAGGTCGCGGTCGTCGGTCGATCGCTGGTAATTGGGCGTCCCGTTGCCGCCATGCTTACGGCACGCAATGCCACAGTGACGACGTGTCATACGCATACGCGCGACTTGGCTGCCGAGTGCCGTTCTGCCGACATTGTTGTTGCCGCGGTTGGACGTGCGCGCACGATTGGCGCGGGTGCGGTTCGCGAGGGCCAGACGATTATCGATGTGGGCATTAACTGGGACGAGGCCGCTGGCAAGCTGGTCGGCGACGTCGATTTTGATGCTGCTGAGCCGGTTGTCGGCTCCATCACCCCCGTGCCGGGCGGCGTGGGGGCTGTGACCACTGCGATTCTCGCCAAGCACGTGATCGAGGCGGCGGAGCGTGCATCGAAATAGGCGTTTTGGGCTGTTTGAGGGGTTAGCCATATACCACGTGGTCAAAAAACGCCAAATATGAGTACTGTTGCCAAGATAGTCACATATTTTTTATGAGATTTGGGCTCCCTAGCGATATCCATTATCGTTAGGGAGCCCATTTTATTGAACCTATGGGGAATAACGTTGTCTTGCTTTTGGACAAATGGGGATTTCTGACACTCGTTACAAGGAAATTTGCTACTACTAAATTGGTGACAGTACTCATATTTGGCATTTTTTGACCACAGGGGTTGCCGGAGCTGTGGCTTCGCCCTTTTTGAGCCAAAGCGATACACTGTTGCCATTTAATTTCTTCGCTCAAGGAGGATGCGCATGCCGTGCACAACGATTTTGGTTGGTAAGAACGCGAGCTACGACGGGTCGACGCTGGTTGCCCGCAATGAGGACTCGTCCAACGGGGTGTTTGAGCCCAAGCGCATGCGCGTGGTGCATCCCGACGAGCAGCCGCGCGTCTACACGAGTGTCCTGAGCCACCTGTCCATTGAGCTGCCCGACAACCCCATGCGCTACACGAGCGTCCCCGACGTCGTTCCCGGTCACGGCATTTGGGCCGAGGCCGGTTTCAACGAGCTCAATGTTGGCATGTCCGCAACCGAGACGCTCACCACCAACGAGCGCGTCCGCGGCGCCGATCCGCTCGTGGACTACGTGCCCGCCAAGGGCAACGAGGGCGAGGACGGCTATGTTCCGGCACAGCCCGGCGGTCTGGGCGAGGAGGATATGGTGACCCTGGTGCTGCCGTACGCTAAGTCCGCCCGCGACGGCGTGCGCATCCTGGGCGACCTGCTCGAGCGCTATGGCACCTACGAGAACAACGGCATTGCCTTTAGTGACGTTGACGAGATCTGGTGGCTCGAGACCATCGGCGGCCACCACTGGATCGCCAAGCGCGTGCCCGATGACGCCTATGTGACCATGCCCAACCAGCTGGGTATCGATAGCTTTGACCTGGACGACGCCGAGGGCACCCAGGCAGATCATATGTGCTCCGCCGACCTGCGCTCCTGGATGGCCGAGTGGCATCTGGACCTGACGTTGGGCGTCGAGGGCGACGGCCCGGCCGCGGTCTTTAACCCGCGCGAGGCCTTTGGCTCGCACAGCGACAGCGACCACGTCTACAACACGCCGCGCGCCTGGTACATGCAGCGCTGTCTCAACCCCAGCGATGTGTGGGACGGTCCCGAGGCCGACTACACGCCCGAGAGCGACGACATCCCCTGGAGCCGCGTGCCCGAGCGCAAGGTGACCATCGAGGACATCAAATACGTGCTTTCGAGCCACTACCAGGGCACGGAGTACGACTGCTACGGCAGCAAGGGTACACCCGCCACACGCGGCGCCTATCGTCCCATCGGCATCAATCGCAACAGCCAGCTCGCCGTGCTGCAGCTGCGCCCCTATGCACAGCCGGCGTATCGCGCCGTACAGTGGATGGCGTTTGGCTCCAACTCGTTTAACGCGCTCGTCCCGCTGTATGCCAACGTCGAGACCATGCCCGAGTACTATGCCGACACCCAGGCGCGCGTGACGTCCGAGAATTTCTACTGGGCCAACCGCCTGATCGGTGCCTTGGCCGATGTTCGCTTCCATGAGTGTGGTCGCGCGGTCGAGGACTATCAGGAGAAGGTCGGCGGCATGGGCCACAAGCAGATTCACGACGTTGACGCTGCCGTAGCCGCGCTGCCCGAGGCCGAGGTGCCCGCCGAACTCGCCCGCGCCAACGAGGCCTTTTCCGAGCTCGTACGCGTGGAGACCGATGCTCTGTTGGGCAAGGTGCTCTACACCACGAGCTGTGCCATGAAGAATTCCTTCGCGATGAACGACAACGTGAGGTAAAGACAACCTTGCAACGAGCGAGCGGGACAAACGCCGTCAAAGGCTTTGCCCCGCTCGATTCCTATCTTGACGGTAAAACGATTTTGTGTCGTTCGCCCAATCTTGGGTACAAGAAGGCCAATGCAATTGTTCATGATTGGAGCCAACCATGGTTATGAAACTCGATCAGCTTGTTAACGGTGCCATCAACGTGGGCTTTGGCGCCGCCGCCGTTGCCGTCGAGGGCGGCAAGAAGGTCCTTGACGACCTGGGCACCAAGGGCGAGCAGGTTCGCAAGGATGCCGGCACCCCTGATATCGCCCGCAGCGTGTCCGACATGTTCGAGCAGGCGGGTGGCACCATCTCCGACCTGACCGAGCGCCTGGGCATGCAGGGCGAGACCGCGGCACAGCGCGTGCTCGACGAGCTTATCCTGGCCCGCGTCCGCGTCATGACCGCTCCCGAGCGCACGGCCTTTTTGGCCCATGTGCGCGACATCGTCGATTCGGTCGAGGACAACGTGACCTCGGTGCCCGTCGAGTCTGTTGAGCCCGACGACGCAGAGGACGCCGAAGAGGCCGAGTAGCAGCGCAGATGGCAGATTCCACCACCGATTACAACAATTTAGATCCCTTGGGTGACGAGACGGCGGTTGTCGATGAGGTTGAGGCCGCCGTCTCGGGCGCTCGCAAGAAGCCGCGCGCTGTCGATATGGTCCCTGAGGAGCCCGACGCGATGGCGCCGGACGAGGAATACCAGCTCACGCCGGCGGGCCGCCGCGAACGTATCGGGCAGATTGTTCGCCTGATCAAAAAGTACCGCGTGTGGGACAACCTCACGCCGGTGCGCCTACGCCGCCTGCTCGAAGAGCTCGGCCCCATGTTCGTCAAAATGGGGCAGATTCTGGCTAACCGCTCCGAGATTTTGCCGCAGCGGTTTTGCGACGAGCTGCGTCGCCTGCGCTCCGACGTAGAGCCGGTGCCGTATGAGGTAGTGCTCCGCTGTCTGGAAGAGGAGTACGGCCAGCGCTTGGGGCAGATGTTCGACGCGATCGACCCCAACCCGCTCGGAAGCGCTTCTCTTGCGCAAGTTCACCGTGCCCGCCTGGTGACCGGCGAGGATGTGGCCGTTAAGGTCCAGCGCCCCGGCGCACAGCAGGTCATGGCGCAGGACATCGACATCATTCGCTCGGTGGTGCGCATCGTTTCCAAGTTCGTTAACACCGATCAGTTTGTTGACCTGCACGGCGTGGTCGAGGAGCTGTGGACCTCGTTTCGCGAGGAGACCAACTTTTTGGCCGAGGCCAAAAACCTCAACGATTTCTATGAGTTCCATAAGAGCGTCCATGGCGTATCGTGTCCCAAGTCCTATCTGGACCTTTGCACCGAGCATGTCGTGGTCATGGATTACGTCGACGGCATCTCGATTGCCGATCCCGAGCGCCTGGTGGCTGAGGGCTATGACTTAGAGAAGATTGGCGCCGCGATAGTCGAAGACTATTCGACGCAAGTGCTCGACGACGGCTTTTTCCATGCCGACCCACATGCGGGAAACATCATCCTCAAGGACGGCGTCGTCTACTTTATCGACTTGGGCATGGTTGGGCGCATGTCGAGCCACGACCGCGGTATCGTTAAGGACATGATTTTCGCCGTGGCCGAGGGTGACGTTCCCAAGCTCAAGGATTCGCTCATGCGCTTTGCCGTGACGCGCGGCGATTCGGCCGAGCTCGACCATTCGGCCTTTTTGTCCGACTTGGACTTTATCGTCGCCGACTTTGCGGGTCTTGACCTTAAGGATCTTGATATCGGCGAGTTTTTGACCTCGCTGCTAAATTTGGCGCGCAAAAACGACGTTGAGCTGCCGAGCGTGGTGACGATGTTCGCGCGCGGCATGGTGACGCTTGAGGGCCTGCTGACCGAGTACATGCCCAACGTCAACATGATTCAGATCATCCAGACGCACATCAAAAACGAGAAGAGCACCTATGCGCGCGTCCGCGAAATGGGGCGCGATCTTGCCGCGAGCAGCTATCGCGCGGCAAAAGGCTCGCTCGAGGCGGCCGAGTATCTGGGCTTGGCGTCGCGCATGCTCACACGCGGTCAGCTTAAGGTAAACACGCAGATCATGAGCAGCGATAAAGCGCTGCGACAGCTGGGTGGAATTATCGACCGCATGTCGATGGCAATTGTGATCGCCGGTCTGTTTATCGGTTCGTCGGTGGTGTACTACGCGCGCATCGAGCCGGTTGTGTTTGGTATCCCGGTCATCGGCTTTATGGGCTACGTGAGCGCGCTGGTGCTGGCGCTGATGCTGGGCCGCGAGATTTGGCGCAACAGCCACGGCGGCAAGCGGTAATGACCCCTGGGGGACGGAGGAAAACGGATCATTTTGCCTTGCGTCGCGTCGGCGTGGACTGGTCCGAACAAAACTATGCCGGTTTACGGGGCTGGAGTGCCGAACCTCGACCATGCCGGAATCCGTGCTTTTAAAACCGCAGGTAGATGAGTCGTTGGTTTTCGAAAATGGTTGATATGGTTGCGAAGTGCTGAATCAGTCCCGTAATCCGGCATAGTTTTGAAACGGGCTGTTCTTGCAAGGTCCGACGACAGTCCTTCCTATCGCAAACCATAGCTTTTACCTTGGGCTTCGCCTGTGTGCGGGGCCCTTTTGCGTGCTACCATATCGACAGTAATAATCGATGGCCTAGATGGTGGTGCGGAGACGCACGAATGCGCGGTTTTCCTGCGTGTTTGGGAGAATCGGGGTGCAAGTCCCCGGCTGTACCAGTAACCGTAATTCCTCTTGGCCCGGGATGGTCACGTCGCAGATCGGACGGCGCGCCCGGGTCGGTAAGGTTAAGTCGGATCGCCTCCCATCTTGCACGCGACCGTGGCGCATGCCGCCGGTACGCGTTGGGCTCTGGAGGGAAGGGGGCCCCGATGGGGGTACTCGAGCGCAACGTGCGCGATGACGTGGGGCAGCCGCTGGGCAATGCTCCAAGTTCAGACAATAGGAGACAAATGGATATGTTTGAAGACAAGCGCCAGCGCGCCTCGTGGCGTCGCCATGGAGCGATTGCCCGTGGCGTAGCCAAGCGCGGTCTGGTGGCGTTCCTGGCTTTTGCCATGGCTTTTGGCACCACGCCGGCGCAACTTTGGGCCGAGGGCGCTGAGGGCATTGCCGATGCCGTGGCTCAGGCTGCGACGGCAGACGACGGCGCGGCGGCCGACGATGGCACCGCTGCCGACACCGGCGCGAACGGTGCTGCGGCGAGCGCTGCTGCCGATGGCGTCGGCGCAGATCAGGGCGCAACTGCGAGTGCCGCGAATGGTGCTGACACCGCCGCAGACAACGCGACTGAGTCCGAGAGCTCTCCCGCGGTGCCTGCTGCCTCGGAGCAGAAGAACGCCGTTGCCGCCGCTTCTGCCACGACGCTTTCGAGCGAGGCCAAGGTCTATATCCAGGACGCCAAGGATAAGGACAACTCGTATTCCACGAAGTCTGGTGCGCTCAGCGCGGGCGATACACTCTGGGCAAATATGTTCGATGAGGTCGAGGACGACTGGTACGGCACTTCGACTGAGTCCGTTGCCAATCCCGGCACCTGGACTTACACCTGGCTCGCCGGCACGACCAGGGCCAGCGGCAATGTCGCCGACTACACCGAGGTCGTAGGCCACGAGCAGTCGCTCACCGTTACCGACGCTATGGTGGGCAAGTACTTCATCTGCAAGGTTACGGCAGACGGCAAGGACTACTATGGTCCCGCTGCGTACGGCTCGGGCATCAACGCTAATTACATCCCCGGTCCCGTGCTGGGCGTCGGCCAGATGGAGCTTAACAGCGTCAAGCTGAATAGCGACACGCCGAGCATAGGCGATACCCTGACGGCGACTCCGTACATAAGCTATTATCAGCAAGCCCCCGCCGATGCCAAGGTCACCTACACGTGGTCCGCATCCACCTCGCAGTACTCGGGCTTTACCAAGATCGAGGGCGAGACGGGCTCTTCGCTCGTGGTGGGCGATGACCTTGAGGGCAAGTACATCAGGGTCGAGGCCAACGCCGGCGTCAACACGGTGAACAAGACCACTTCCAGCAAGGTCAAACAGGCCGGTGCGGTCGAGCTTTCGGCCGTGTCCATCGTTAACCCCAAGGACAACACGAGCGTCTTTGCGGTGGGGGATACCGCTAAGGCCCGCGCCAAGGAGAAGGGCGGCGCGTACGGCGCGTTCGTCGACGCGAGCAAGCTCAACTATCAGTGGCAGTGCTCTGACACCAAGAGTGGCACGTATGCCGACATTGCGGGTGCCACGGGTGAGACCCTCGAGCTTACCGACGCTTTGGGTGGTAAGTACCTCAAGTGCAAGGTGTCCTCGAAGATCGGCTCTTCGAGCTTGACTAACTCGACGGGCGCTCTCGTCGCTGCTGCTGGTTCAATTAATGTCTCGAGCGTGACTATGAGCCCGACTTCGGGCAAAGTCGAGGTTGGTTCCACGATTACGGCGACCGCCAAGGCGGGCTCCACCGACGTTACCTCCGACTCGCATGTCACGTGGCAGTGGTACAAGGGCAAGTCGAATGCCGCCAGCTCGTGCAACACGCCTATCGAGGGTGAGACCGGTAACACCCTGACGGTGACCGCCGCCCTTAAGGGCTGGTACGTCGTGGCCAAGGCCAACGGCGGCTATGGCGAGCAGAAGCCGTACTATGCGGCGGGTCCTGTCTCCGTCGCTGGCCAAGTTGAGCTTTACGACGTGCAGTTTGAGGGCACTCCTGCCACCAGCGGCGTGCATGTGGGCGATACGCTCAAGACCAAGGTGCGCAAAAAGGACGGCTCCAACTATCACTATATCGACCGCACCGACAATGTGACCTATCAGTGGCAGTATGCAAACAGCAGCTCGAGCTACGACTCCGCCTATACCGATATCCCCGGTGCTACCGAGGCCGCCTATACCGTTGACGCCGCCTATGCTGGCAAGTACCTGCGCGTGAAGGTTACGAGCGAAAATACCGTTTCCAGCACGCAGAAGAAGAGCTCCTACGGCGGCACGCAGTCCGTAGCTCCGCTCGGCCCCGTGACGCTCAAGGGCCAGTACAAGCTGGCGGGCATTGAGCTTGCCGATAAGAACGTTACGCTCAGCGTTGGTTCAAAGATCACGCCGAGTGTGCAGGTGCCGGGCAGCTGGTCGGGCTCGACGAAGGACGTGCCCGACGATGCCGAGCTCACCATGGCGTGGTATGCCAAGGGCGAGGGCGATGCCGATTGGACCGAGCTCACCGACGGCATCGATAAGACCGACGGTAGCCTGACTCTTACGGATGCGCTTGTCGGCAAGAGGATCAAGGTCACGGCGAACGCCCTCGACAACACGGTTGAATGGGTTTCGTCGGACAGCGTTACCGCGGCGGGGGAGTATAACCTGCTGCGCGTGACCACTACGCCGCAGATCAATAGCGATTCGACCCATCTCGTCTCGGGCGATAGCGTTAAGGCGACGGCGCAGGCCAAGCGCGCCGACGGTTCGACCACCAACGGTATCGACGTCACCGGTCAGGCGACTGTTGCCTGGTATGCGGCGGACGATGCGAAGGCTCCGGAGGCCGACTGGACGCTGCTGTCTGATATGTCGGGCGCCGAGGCGACTGTCTCGGCTTCTGCCGCGGGCAAGTATCTGAAGGCTGTCGCCACGAGCGGCAGCTCGACGGTCGAGCTCGTCTCTGCCAACCCTGTGATCGCCGCAGGCTCTCTTGAGGCCGCAGTTCAAAAGCTCAACGATTCCAATAAGCAGATCTCCGTTGATTACAGCGCTAAGGGCGGCAACGTTAACGACGCGCTGAAGGCGCAGCTTGCCGATCTGGGATTTAGCGACGTTGACGTTAAGGTCTCCGAGGGTGGCGTGCTCTTTAAGGCCGAGGATGCTAAGGCCACGGTCGGCATCTCCGACGCCCAGGATAAGACCAACGGCGATGTGACGTTCTTCTACATCGACCCCAACGACTACACCGGTTACAACATCGACGGTCTGCGTAGCGCCGATGTGGTGTTTGAGCTGTCGCGCGATGGCAAGACTGAGCCTTACCAGCCCAACAAGTCGGTACAGGTTGCTTGGGACGAGGCTAAGCTGCAAGACCTTCTTGACAGTGCTGCCGAATCCCTGCAGATTGGCTACGCGTCGGGCGAGTCCGCCGATGGCGTGACCCAAAATGTCACGCTTCCGTACAAGGCGGGTTCCGCAAAGAAATTCTCTGTTGAATGGACAAGCTCCGACACCGAGCGCCTGTTTGTTTCTGGTTATAGCTGGGAAGATAAGACGGGAAAGGTTTCGCGCGCATCGAGCGATCGAGACGTGACGCTGACCGCCAAGGTTACGGTTACGAGCGGCGACATCAAGCTTGCCGGCTCGCATGACTTTGTCGTGACGGTCAAGGGTGATCCTGAGAAGGTCGCCGCCGACAAGAAGGCACTGCAGGAGAAGGTCGATGCGGCCTTTACCTACGACAATATCAAGTACTCCGGCACCGAAACGCCCGCCAACAAGGACGGCTTGACCGCCGACCTGCAGATGCCGCGCACGAGTACGCTCAATATCGACGGCAAGTATTACGAGGTCAAGTACTCTGCCAGCACCGATGACATTACGTTCAACGGCTACAAGGGCACGGTCTATCAGCCGCTGCCTGGCACCGAGGCGGCGAAGACCAAGATTACCCTCACGGTGACCGATAAGTCCAACGCCGAGGTCACGGCAAGCAAGACCCTCGACTTCGCCATTACTCCGCAGGACCAGGGCGAGCTCGATACCGAGCTTTCTCTTATGGAAAAGGCGAAGGCCGGCTACGCTGCTGCTATCCTTAACGGTCAGGATGCCGCTGCTGTTACCGGTGACATGCACGCGTTCCAGAAAGCGTATCTGGATGCTGACGGCAACCTTGCCTGGAGCTACAACAAGGCAACGACCGATTCGACGTCCCTCGGCATTGTTCCGGTTGACCTGCCTGGTTATGACGCGATGTCTGGACAGGACTGGCGTCTGTTTAAGTCGAGCAACAGCTCTATTGTCTCTGCTGAGAACCTCAAGGTCACGCAGCCGCAGTACAACACGAAGGTTGTCGTCTCCTCGCGCCTGACGAGTGAGAAGTATGCTCGCTATGCCGAGCGTTATTCCGACAATGCCACGTATGCCAAGCTTGCCAACCAAGACGTATCGGCAACACTGACGGTTTTGGGTACAACTGGCGTCGAAGATCCTAATGCCGGAAAGACAATTATCGTTAAAGCGGGCGTGACAGGGCTCACGGGTAACGCTGGCGACTCCGAGCGTTCGCCCGAGTCCATTGTGCCTTTGACTCAGGTTCCGGTTCAGTATGATGACCATAAGACTGCAGAAGATGTGCTCGAGCAAGTGCTCGAGAACGCCGGCTGTACCGATTTTGAGACCAATTCGCTTGGCCTGACTTCACTGAGGGCCAAAGATGGTCGCATTCTTGGTTCTGATTGGAATGCCCCCTATCGCTATTGGTCGTTCTATGTCAACGGCGCCATGGCGGATGTCGGCGCGACGCAATATGCCGTTCAGCCGGGAGACACTATCGAATACCGTTACTTTGACGGCTTTGCGGTGCTTACGCACACCGTGACGTTCGACGCGGGCGAGGGCTCCGCGGTCGCCGCGCAGAAGGTCGAGGACGGCAAGGCGGCCGCCAGGCCGGAAGACCCCGCGCGCGAGGGCTACACGTTCGCCGGCTGGTACTCCGATGCGGGGTGCACGCGGGCCTACGACTTCTCGACGCCCGTCTCCGGCGACGTTACCCTGTACGCCAAGTGGACCAAGGATGAGTCCGCCACGGTCTCGATCGTGGGCGTCAAAAACCCGGATGCCGCGACGCCGGTGCAGGATGCCTGGCTCAACAGCGTCGCCGTGACATATGCCGCCGACTCTGGCGCCACCGCCTGGGACCTCATCAAGCAGGCGCTCGATGCCGCCGGCCTTTCATACGATGCCCCCACCGAGTCCTGGGGCGTGTTCGTCAAGTCGATTACGTCTGCCGGCGGAGTGGAGCTGGGCACCACGGCAGATTACTCTCGCAGCTGGGGCTTCTACGTCAACGGCGAATCTGCCTCCGAGGGCGTTTCGAGCTACAAGGTTAAGCCGGGCGACTCCCTGTCCCTGATCTATCTCTATAACTTTAAGGAGCCGGCAACCGAGGTCGACGGCGTTGTCGTCGACCCGAGTGCTAAGGGCCCCGACTGGAGCAGCTCGTGGCCCGCGGCCGGAACGGGTGCTACCGATGCCCCGACTCCCACGGGCGCTGCCGAGGAAAAATGGGTCGCCAAGCTCAAGGAGTCGTCCGACTGGTCCACGTATGTCTCCGAACCGATTACCGCCGGCGACTACCTCTTTATCGCGGCGGGCAATTCGCTCTACCAGCGTGATGCCAAGACCGGTGATGTCGTTAAGAGCGCCAAGCTCGTGAGTGCCATCTCGTCTGTGTCCCGCATGGCATACGCAGGCGGTCTGGTGCTTGTCCCATTAGGTGACGGGCGCGTGCAGGCGCTGACGGCAGACGCCCTCACGACCGTTTGGGTGAGCGAGAAGCTGCCCGATGGCAAAGGCGGCGCGCAGCAGTGCCAGGGTAACCTTACGGTGTCTGCCGGCAAGGTCTATTTCCAGACGAGCGCCGGCTGGTCCGGACCGGGCGGCTACTCCGTCTGCCTTGACCTGGCGACTGGCAGGACTGTCTGGAAGCAGCGGGCTGTCGGCGCCAAGGCCAACTACTACTGGACTGGCATGGGAGTGTCGGGAGACTACGGCTTTGTCGGCAACATGGACGGTACGGTCGAGACCGTCGATCTCGCCACGGGCAAGTCGGTCTCGAGCCTGAGCCTTGGCGCCTCCGTGAGGTCCGGGGTCACGGTCGCGCCCGGCGGCAAGGTTGTCTACGTCGTCAGCTACGACGGCTACCTGCACAAGCTCGGCGTCGGTACCGCTGGCGTCCTGACGGAGCTCGGTAGGGTTTCGGTTTCCAATAGCGGCAAAGACGGCAAGGGCGCCGAGTCGTTCGGCCCCACCTCGACGCCGGTTCTCGCCGGTAGCAGGATCTACGTCGGCGGCGTGAGCGCTGATCGAGCGGGCAAGTACGGCAGCTATTACGGTCAGCTGACGGTCATCGATACCGATGACATGTCCGTTATCGCGTCTGTCTCCAAGACGACGACCGGCTACATTTCGGGCGAGGTCAAGTCCACCCCGGTCGTCTCCCAGCAGGGCGACGCCACCTACGTGTACTTCACGGGCAACAACAAGCCTGGGGCGCTCTACCGCTATAAGGTCGGGGATGCGGCCGCCGAGGAGATCTATACCCCCGCTTCGGCCAACCGGGACTATGGCATGTGCACGCCCGCGGTCGGTGCCGACGGCACGCTCTACTACATAAACGACTCGGGCAGCTTGTTTGCCATCGCCGGCAAGGAGGCTCCTGCCGTCAAGACCTTCACCGTTCGCTTTGACACGGGCGGGGGGTCGGCCGTTGCGGACCAGGCGGTCGACGAGGGGGGCAAGGCCGTAAAGCCTGCCGACCCCGAGCGCGAGGGCTATACCTTCGATGGCTGGTTCGCCGATGCGGACGGGATGCAGCCGTTCGACTTTGATTCGGCCATTTCGTCCGACGTCACGGTCTACGCCAAGTGGAGCAAGAAGGAAGTTCCCGCAACCATTTCGGTTACCGGCTCGGTGGCTGGCGTCGATGCCGAGAACAAGAGTCAGGTTTGGGCGGACAAGACTACGCTCGAGCTCCCCGAGGGCGCGACGGCGGCCGACCTTTCCGAAGCTCTGTTTGAGCGGGCGGGTCTCGTGTACGACGCCACGCCGGACACCCAGTACGGCTGGAGGCTCAATAGCATTACGTCGCCCGACGGCCGCGTGCTCGGTACCGTCGACATGGGTAACAACCGGTGGGCATACTGGTCGCTTGTGGTTAACGGTGAGTATGCGCAGCTCGGCGCGAGCAGCATCGTGCTCAAGGGCGGCGACGACGTCTCTTGGGTATACGAGGTGCCCGAGGCCCCTGCCATCCACACCGTGACGTTCGACGCGGGCGAGGGCTCCGCGGTCGCCGCGCAGAAGGTCGAGGACGGCAAGGCGGCCGCCAGGCCGGAAGACCCCGCGCGCGAGGGCTACACGTTCGCCGGCTGGTACTCCGATGCGGGGTGCACGCGGGCCTACGACTTCTCGACGCCCGTCTCCGGCGACGTTACCCTGTACGCCAAGTGGACCAAGGATGCCGCCAAGCAGATTACGGTTTCCGCGACGCTTTATGGCGTAGATGGTGACAAGATGTCCCAGCCGTGGGCAGGGGAGGCATCCCTTGCTGTCGATGAGGGCTCGACGATTCAGAAAGTCACCGAGCGCTACTTTGAGAGTCTCGGCATCGATTACCAGCTTATCAACCTGCGTCCGTATGGCTTGGGCGGCGTCGAGCTTTATAGCGTGACGTCGACTGTCGATGGCACAGTTCTGGCCAATTTGTCGACCAGTTACTGGCAGGCATACGTCAACGGCGTCCGCATCGATGACAGTCTGGATGAGGCCAAGCTCAACTCTGGCGATAAGCTCGTTTGGCGCTATCTGGTCGACAGCAAGCGTCCCGCCGAGCTTGTGGACGGCGTTGTCGTTGAGCCGGACGCCGATCGGCCTGTCGATTCCAAATCTGACGCCACTGGCTTTGGAAATGCCGTAACGAATGCCGATACCCCCACGGGTGCCACGGCAGAGGCTTGGACGTTTAACTATAAGCAGTATGTTGGCGGAAGCTATGCAAACGCGAGCGAGCCTGTGATCGTTGACGGCTACATCTATTTGGCGGTTAATGATCAGCTTCTTAAGATTGATTGTCAGACGGGTAAGGTGGCCTCATCTGCCAAGCTCAAGGCGAGCGTAAGCTACACTGCTCGCCCCGTGTATGCAAAGGGCCTGGTCATGGTGCCGCTCAGTGGTGGTTCGGTGCAGGCTCTGACGGTCGACAAGCTCAAGACGGTTTGGATGACTTCGGCAGTAAGTGCCGAGGCCCAGTCGAGCTCTTCGCTAACGGTCGATGGCGACTACCTGTATATTGGGACGGCTGATGGGACTCGTGACATAACCAAGTTCGTCAACGGCTTTGTCGTCTGCATTGACATCCAGTCGGGTAAGGAAGTCTGGAGGCACAATAACGCGAATGAGGGCTACTACTGGACCGGTGGCGTTGCTGTGGATGGCAAGTTCGTGGTTCCCACGTCTTCCGGAACGGTGGAAGTGCTCGATCAAAAGACTGGCGAGGTGTTAGGCGAGCTTTCCCTGGGCGTGACGACAAACTCGAGTATCGTGGTGTCGCAGGATGGCAAGACCATGTATTTGGTCACGCGCGACGGCAAGCTGCATGTGATTTCGTTTGACGATTCGCTGCGGAGTGAGGCGTCGCTGTCCGAAAAGACCGTTGACCTTGGTTTGACGGGCTGCGCGTCGATTCCGACGCTTCTTGATAACAACACGTTGCTGGTTGGTGGCGAAAAGGGCGATTCGTCTGCGTTGGCCATCGTTGACCTTAAGACAATGAGTGTCAAGTTTGTCTCTGGCTCTGACGGTGCGGCGCTGCCCGCGGGCGGCATTAAGGCTGCGCCGCTGGTCTCAAAGCAGGCCGAGGGAACCTACGTGTACTTTACGGTCAATAGCGCCCAGTCTGATAGCAAGGGAAACCGTATTTCCGGCGGCGGTGTGTACCGTTACAAGATGGGTGATGCTGAGGCGACCTTGGCATATGACGCATCTGGTCACAACGAGTACTGTGACTCGCCTGTTGTTTCCGACCGTTACGGCAACCTGTATTACATCAACGATTCCGGCACGCTGTTCCGCCTGAGTGACGGCATTAACGTCGTCCTGGCATATGGTGACGGGTCGTCCTCGAGCTCTGCCGTGTTCAAGGGAAACAAGCTGGTTAAGCCCGCCGATCCGACGCGTGAGGGTTATACCTTTGCCGGTTGGTACACGGATGAGGCCTGCACTGAGGCGTACGACTTTGACGCCGCGGTGACGGCAGATATAACGCTGTATGCCAAGTGGACCAAGAATGCCGTCAACCCTGGTGGCAACGGCGGCTCCGATGTCAACGGCGGTTCCGGCTCGGGTAACGGCGGATCTGACTCCAATGGCTCTGGCTCCAATGGCAACGCTGGCGGCTCTGGCAGTGGCGCTAACTCCGGTAGCGGTACGAATGGTCAGCAGACCTGCGGCGCTGTTTCGCCTGGCCAGAAGCCGGTGTCGTCTACCACGACTACGACCGAGACCAAGGATGACAAGGATTCCAAGAAGGACCCCGACAAGTCCGACAATAAGTCTGACAAGAAGGACGACAAGTCTGGCAAGTCTGACGCGGGCTCGTCTGCCGCGACCACTGTCAAGAAGTCCGCTGGGGCTTCTGAGCAGGAGTCTGCCTTCAACCCGCTTGCCATCGTTGGCGTTGCGGCTGGCGTGATCGGTCTGGCGCTCATTGCCGTCTTTGTACTGACCAAGCGCGGCAAGGGTGACGGCAATGTCCGATAGGCCCCAAAACGATGACAAGCAGCCCGATTCCTCGTTTATTCAGCTCGACGATGCGAAGCAAAAGGGCGCCGCTTCGGCGGCGTCCGCCCCTCGGTACAAGACGCTGCTCGGTGCCCTGACAGCCGTCTGCATTGTGCTGATTGTCGTCTCGTTGGGCTTTGTCCGGCCCTCTTCCAGCGGCGCATGGTCTATCGATTGGATCGTGCAGACTGTGGCAGGGGAGAGCGTCGTTGCAAAGGATGCCTCGGGCTCCGGTTCGACTGCCGCTTCGGACAAGACGGGGTCCAAGGATTCCAAATCCTCGGATGATGCGAAAGATGAGTCCAAGGATTCGGATGAATCTGGCTCCAAGGACGATTCCGAATCTTCGGACAAGAAGTCGGACAAGGACTCGAAAGGGAAGAAGTCCGAAGGCAAAGGTGGCAAGAAGTCCGGCAACGCATCTGATGGCCAGGGCTCCGAATCCGCTGGTGGATCGAGCGCTTCTGACGGCTCTTCTTCGGGCGGCGGCTCGACAACCGGCGGTGGGTCTGCGTCCGGCGGCGGCAGCGCCTCCACGGGCAACCAGAGCGGCTCGCAGCAGCCTGGTTACGTTACGGTGACGGTCTCGGTCACTTCAAGTGCCGTGGGCAATCCTGTCTCGTCGGGCGGTACGTTTACCTTCAATGAGGGCGCTACGGTCTATGATGCTCTCTGCGCGCTGGGTCTTTCCGTTAATGCGCACGGTTCGTCGTATGGCACGTATGTCGCAGCCATCGGCGGTTTGGCCGAGAAGGAGCACGGTAGTACGAGCGGCTGGATGTATTCCGTCAACGGCGTAACACCCAATACGGCCTGCAGCAACTACGTGCTCTCCAACGGCGACACTGTCGTGTGGTATTACGTAACGGGCTAGGAGCCTCGACATAACACGCCAAACGGGCGGTTCGGACCAACATCCGAGCCGCTCGTTTTTCATGCGAATGGGACTGGGTCGCCAGGTCTCTCGGTAAACAAAAAACCGGTTGGAATGGGAATTCCAACCGGTTATACATTCAAGCAAATAGTAATCGTCTACGACTGCGCACCCTCGAGGAATAAGCGACGGCTAAAGTAGTTGTACCAGGTGACCAGGAACGTGGCGATGGCCTTCATGGCCTGGTAGCCGATGCTCAAAAACGTGACGCCCACAAACATGTACAGGTCGTTGAGACCCAGGCCAATCACCGACAGGATGGTGAAGATCGTGAACTCGCGCTTGCGGCTCATGCCCTCGCGATGGTCGAACACGTACTTCATGCTGAGCCAGTAGTTGACCACGACGGACGTGATAAACGAAATCGTGGTGCTCATCAAAAAGTCGAGATGGAACAGCTCGACGAGCGCAATGAGCATGCCCCAGTCGATGCCAAAGGAGATAAGACCCACGACAGCGAACTTGAGGAATTGCTTAGTATGAGGTTGTGCCAGTGCCTTGCGCACGTAATCACGTCCAATGCGTTGACGAATCGAGCAGAGGATACTTTAGAGCTTTTGCAAGGGAAACGTAAGGGCTTTGGCAAGAACTATATGAACTTGCCAAATATTCAAGGGGTAATCCGCAAACGTTGCAAATCCTGCCGTAAACGAGCAAAGCCCACGAACAACGCAGCGTTCGACGCACGTCGTCCGTGGGCCCCGTAGCTGTGCGGGAAAGTCTAGCTACTTGGTCTCCTCGCCCTCCAGGAAGATCTTTCGGGTCACAAAGTTGTAGACCATGACCAGCGCGGTGGCGCAAATCTTGGCGATATTGGCCTCGAGCCCCAGACCGGCGTTGAGCGCCAGCACGATACCGTCGTTGAGCGCCAGGCCGATCACGGACAGCACGACAAAGATAATGAACTCGCGGCGGCGGCTCATGCCCTCCTTGTGCGCAAACACGTACTTCATGCTCGCGACGTAGTTAAAGATGAGCGAGACGATAAAGCCGCTGGTATTGGCGATCAGGATGTTAAGGCCCAGACCGTAGTGGAGCAGATTCATGATGCCAAAGTCGATGACCGTGGCGACGACGCCGACGACGCCAAACTTCATGATCTGCGCAAGGAGTTTTTGCATGGTACCTGCCTTAGGGTGGCGCCGGAGCGCCGCGGGGATGACGAACTCAGCAAGTTTAGCCAATCCCCGCAGGCGGGGCTAGGCGCGCTCCTCGATAGCACCGTTTCTATATGCATCGAGCAGTTGGCGCAGGTCCTGGATTTGGCTGCGAATCTTGGCACCCGTATCGGTATCGCTCACCATGCGGCGCCGGTCGGCCTCGTCAAAACGGTTGGTCTCGCTCTCGATGTCCACGTTGCGCGTGAGCGCTTCGGCAACCGTTGTAAAGGCCCGGTGCGACTTAAGGCGGCAGCCGCGCGAGCTGGAGATAAGCGTGTAGCCGGCGATGCCGGTCTTGGGATGATAAGCGCGACAGAAGCCGCCATCGATGACCAGTAGCTTGCCGTCGGCTCGGATGGGCTGCTCGCCTTTGGTCGTCTTGACGGGCGTATGGCCGTTGATGATGTGGCCGGTCGGCGAACATGCCATGGGGGCAACGCCGAACTCGCGCATGATGTCGTCGCAGACCGAGGGCGACTTGGTAAGCGTAAAGTACGGGTCCATCGGCTCGATCCAGGTGCTCTTATCGGCGATATAGGCGCGCTCAAAGGTACGCACCAGGCGTCCGCTCGCGGGTGAGTTAAAGCCGATCCACAGGTACCACATCCAGTCGAGGGCGTCGCGGTCGCCCACGCGCCAGGCGCGGCGGGCGATACGGTCGCAAAAATCGAGATAATCGCGGCCTGCGTGCCAGGTGCCCAAGCAGTTCATGCTGCTAAAGGTACCATCCTCGTTGAGCGGCACGCAGCCATGGAACAGTAGGTTGCCGTTGGTGACCTTGTACATCGAGCCATGGGTGTAGAGGAAATCGATATGGCGATGCAGGTGGTCGGCGGTAACAAACTCGGACACGAGCTTGTCGATGATGTGTTGCTCCTGGGGCGTGAGCGTGTAGGGGTCCGCCGGATCGACGGTGGGGAAGTCGTTGGTCGTGAGCGGCCACACACTGCCGTCGGCGAGCGTGACCGTGCCGGTGTCGTGGTCGATCTTGTCGAGCAGCAGGCGGTCGGTCATGTCGAACTCGGGGTGGCGCTGGATAATCTGGCCCTCGAGTTTAAAGAGCAGCACGTTGATGGCCTTGATCAGCGGGGTGATGGACTCGCCGGCGGAATAGGTGGCATCGGCAAAGGCGACGAGCTCACGCAGCGAGATGCCGTAGTCGTTCTCGAGGATCTCGTAATTGTCGTAGCGCAGGTTGTTGCGCAGCACCGTGGCGATGCAGGCAGGCTCACCGGCAGCGGCGCCCATCCACAGCAGGTCGTGGTTGCCCCACTGAATGTCGAGCGAATGGTAGGTGAGCAGGCGGTCCATAATCTTGGCCGCACCGCCGCCGCGGTCGAAGATGTCGCCCACCAAGTGCAGGTGGTCGACGGCGAGGCGCTTGATGAGCGAGGCGAGCGACTCGATAAAGTCGTCGGCGCTGGCGGTCTCCAAGATGGATTCGATAATGCGCTCGTGATAACGCACGCGGTAGTTGTTCTCATCCGGATGCGTGTGCAGCAGCTCGTCGATGATGTAGGCGTAATCGCGCGGGATGGCCTTACGCACCTTGGAGCGCGTATAGCGGCTCGAAAGCGAGCGGGCAACCATGATGAGCTGGTCGAGCATTGTCTTGTACCAGGTGGGGGAGTCCTCGCGCCGGCTGCGGACCAGCTCGATCTTCTCGCGCGGGTAGTAGATGAGCGTGCATAGCTCGCCCTTTTCGTCAAAGGAGAGCGTGTCGCCAAAGATCTCGTCGACATGTTCGCGCACGACACCCGAGCAGTTGTTGAGGATGTGCATAAAGGCTTCGTACTCGCCGTGCACGTCGCTCATAAAATGCTCGGTGCCTTTGGGTAGGTTGAGAATGGCCGAGAGATTGATAATCTCGGTAAACGCGGATTGCTCGGTGGGAAATTGTCTCGACAGCAGACGCAGATACTTAAAGTCTTGCGGGTTGCGATCGAATGCGACCATGAAACACCTTCCGATATGGTTGGTAAAACTGATAAACAGCGTCAAACGTTTATCAGTATGCGCCGGCTTTGTTTCGATTTTGCGCCGGCGGCTGAATTGTCGGCTGAACGGTTTGGTAAATCGATTTAGTTGAGGTTGATGTGTCGGTTGGGTGGAGACGAAGGGGGTGATTTTGCCCATGTTGGCCCATGGCGGGGATGGGGATGTTCATGATAAAGATATTCAATGCAAATGGTTCGAATTGGTAAATAGTGGACGTTTGTATCGTATTTAGGCTTGCTGTGCGATAATTTGCGCAGCAATACTTAAGGAGCCTCATATGAGTGATTTTGTCCTGACCTGTGAATCCGCCGCCGACCGAACCCGTGAGTTCTTTGTGTCGCGCAATATCCCTGTCGTGTGTTTTCATTACGAGATCGACGATGTTGTCTATACGGACGATCTGTATCAGTCGATTACGCCGGACGAGTTTTTTGCCCAGATTGCCGCGGGCGCCATGCCCAAGACGTCTCAGGTGAGCGTGGGTGAGTACGAGGAGTTTTGGGAGCCGTTTGTTGCCGAGGGTAAAGACGTGCTGCACCTGGCGTTGTCGTCGGGTATTTCGGGCACGTATGGATCGGCCTGCGTTGCGGCACAGATGCTCGCGGATCGCTATCCTCGGGGCGGCAAGGTGCGCGTTATCGATTCGTTGGCGGCGTCTTCGGGCTTTGGCCTGCTGGCGGAATGTGCCGCCGACGTTCGCGATAGCGGCGCTTCGCTCGACGAGACGGCCGCTTGGATTGAGGAGCATAAACTCAACCTTCACCACTGGTTCTTCTCGACCGATCTGTCGAGCTACCTGCGCGGCGGTCGCATTTCGGCCGCGAGCGCGATCATCGGCACGGCGCTTAAGATTTGCCCGCTTATGACGGTCGATTGCGAAGGCAAGCTGTCGCCACGTGAGAAGATTCGCACTAAGAAGCGCGCGATTTCCGAGATGGCTAAGACCATGATGGCACACGTGCAGGACGGTGCGGATTATTCGGGTAAGTGCGTCTTGTCCCATTCGGCGTGCCGTGAGGATGCCGAGGCCGTTGCGGCGCTGATTGAGGAACAAGTTCCGCAGCTCAAAGGCAAGATTGAGATCAACAATATCGGTGCTCTGATCGGTTCGCACACCGGACCTGGTACGGTGGCGCTCTTCTTTATGGGCGACAAGCGCGTGGATTAACTTGGCCCATCACGTCGCTGCATGATTGCTCAAACGAAAACGGCCCGTCCCGTTGTTTGCGGGGCGGGCCTTGCTGTTGCGGTTAGCGTTTCTTTCCGCGGAAGAAGAAGCCGTGCAGCGAGGGCTTGAGCCCACGGTTGGCGCGACGCTTCTCGATATGATCGTGGATCGAAGCGACGCGTTCGATGACTTCGTCGGGAATCGGCACGTCGGGATTCATGTTCTCGACCTGGCTGACCTCGGCGGCGGCGACTTGGTCGATAATGGGCACATCGTCGTGCGAGATGACGGGCGTGGCGTCTTCTTTCATCTTGCGGTAGCGCTGCATCATGTCGGTCTGCAGCTGCTGGGCCGAAGGCGGCGTCCAGATGATGGCGTTGGCACCGGCGGCGATGGTCTCGCGGATGCTCTCGGGTGTTTTGCCGCCCGGTGCGATGAGCGGCAGGTTGGGATAGCGCTCGCGCAGTTCACGCAGGACCTGCGGCGTGTTCTTGCCGGCCGCGATGTTGAGGATCTTGGCTCCGGCGCGCACTTTGGCGTGGGCATCGTCGTCGCAGCGAACGACCGTGGCGATGACGGGGATGTCGGCGATGTTGGTGATGTGCTCGACCATCTCGGCAGTGGCGGGGGAGTTGACCACGCAGCCCGCCGCGCCCTGCATCTCGGAGACGGCTGCCATCTGTACGGAGCGCTTGCCGGTCGTAGTTCCGCCGCCCACGCCTACAAAGACCGGGCACTCGGCGACGGTCAACAGCGCCTGCGTAATGGCAGGCTGTGGCGTGAAGGGGTAGACGGCGAACACAGCGTCGGCATTGGAGTTGCGGATGACCGCGACGTCGGTGGTGTAGATAAGCGACTTGATACGACGACCGAAGAGCGTAAAGCCGCTGGCCTCCTCAATCTCATCGGGCATGCGGAGGGCCGCCTTGCGCAGACGCCCGTCGATGGGCAGCGGCTCCATGGGAAGCAGTCCGTTGGGGGTCACGGCTACCTGGGGCTCGGTGAACTCGTCTGCGAGCTCGACCTCGGAAAAATCGACCGAGGCGACGATGTCCTCGTGAACCTCGGCGGGAACATCGATGGGGGCTTGGTTGTCTGGCGCGGCAGGCATATCGAAGGAGCTGGTGCCGACAAAGGCGTCGACGCGCTCGTTCAAATCGTTGAGGGTATCCATGGAGGCTCGATTCTATGCGATGGTGGCCGGCAGGGTGCCGGCAGCGTTGTGCTTGCTAAATCATTTGACGAGTTGATTTTTCCCCGCCGCGCCATCCGTTAGACCGAAGGGCCGGCGAACGTGAAGGAGCTGTGGTGGCGGGTATTGAGGTGCTATCTTGAATGTCCCGTTTAAAAGAGAGGTGACGCGGTATGGAATTCACAGCAATGTTGGGCTCGATTGGCCTGTGTGTGGGCGCAATCGTTGCCGCCGCGGTCATCTACTTTGTGGTTACGGCCATTAAGGGCAAAAGGGCCGAGCGCAAGGAACGCGAAGCACTTAAGCAGCACCGTGACCAGCAGGACAAGCGCGCACAAAGATAGCTTGTTGAGTTTTGAATCCGTGCGCTAGCTGCGTTTTCGGATCAGGGCAATGTAGAAGCCCTCAAAGTCGCGGCTGGGCGGAATGGTCAGCGTGCCGGGCATACCGTTGGCGACGGACGAGACGTGGCCGGCGGCGATGGCCTCGGTGAGAGCGTTTGACTCGATGCGCGGCTCTTCGCCAGCTTCCTGAGCACGGCGCGTTTCGCTTTCGCTCGGCGTGCCATCGAGGGGGATAAGTTCGCAGTCCATGTGCTTGTCGAGGGCCTCTTGCAGGGCATCCTCGTTTTCCTGCGGCAAGATCGAACAAGTCGAATAGACGAGCGTGCCGCCCGGTTTGAGGGCTCCCATGGCGCGGTCCAGAAGTGCTCGCTGCGAGCGGGCGCACTTGCCGAGCAGCTGTTCGGTGAGGCCGCGCAGACTCTTCTCGTTGCCGCTGATGACGGTGCCCGTGCCGGTGCAGGGAGCGTCGAGCAGGATGCGGTCAAAGCGGAAGAACTCGTCGAGCTCGCGTGCGTCGATGCGCATGACGGGCACGTTTTTTGCGCCTTGGCGGTGGAGGTTGGCTTCGAGCTTTTCGGCGCGGGGAATGCTCATCTCGCAGGCCGTGAGGTGTGCCTGGCCCTGGGTGAGGGCGGCGATCTGCGTCGTCTTGCCACCGGGGGCCGCGCACATGTCCAGGATGTCCTCGCCGGCCTGAGCGCCCAGGACCAACGGCGGCATCATGGACGACAGACTTTGCAAGTAGATCTTGCCGTCGCGGTAGATGTCGAGGTCCCATAGGTCGGAAACCTGGGCCTCGGGCAGGATGAAGGCGTCCGGATACCAGGCAACGGTTTGGTGCGCGATGCCGGCCTCGTCGAGCGCGGCGGCGATGTCCTCGGCGGTTGCCTTGAGCGTGTTGGCGCGCAGCGTGACCGGGCGAGTGGCCGCGGCGCCAAAGCCTTCGATCATGAGCTGAGCATCGGTGGGGGCATAGGCGCCGGCGACCGTGTCGACCATAAAGCGCGGCAGGTCGGCGGCGCAGGGAAGGGCGGCAAGCTGGTCGGAAAGCTCGGTAGCGGCAAACTGCCTGAGCTTGAGCTCGGCCTTGACCTGCTTTTTCTGCTTACGACGACGCGGCTTGGACATCCGTCTTTCCTTCCCATTCCATTAAAAGTAGTCAATTTGGGACGGGGCTATTTTAGCTGCCCGTCCGTTTCGGCAGGCGTTGCAGTTAAATTTGGGACGGGGTAGCTAAAATAGCCCCGTCCCAAATTGACTACTCTGCCTTGGCGTTGGCCTAGTACTGGCTCTCGTGCTTGCTGAAGAAGTCGAAGCGCGGGGGCAGCGGCTTCACGCGGTGCTCGCCGGGCTTATCGCCCAGGCTCTCCACAAACTCGTCCGTGGAGGCAAAGATGTTATCCCAGCTAAAGAAGGCGACCGGATCGACGTCGAAGTACTCGCAGATGAGCTCGCAGCCGGCCGGAACGATGCCGTGCATCAGGACGGTCGCCACGCGCAGCTCGGTAAAGGCGTCGACCAGGGCCTGCTTCATGGCGGCGTTTGCCGGCTCGCCCTCGAGCTTGTTGGCGGCCTTGGAGGCGTCGCTCCAGCGCTTGTTGGCGGCACGCAGGTAGTCGTCGCACACGGCGAGCGCGCGGTGCGTCTCGAACTTGTACATGGCCTGCTCAAAGGCGAGGGCTGCCTGCTCGGCGGCTTCGACCACGGTGTCAGAAGCGGCGCCGGCGGGAATGCAACCGTTGCGGTACGGGCTCTCGTCGCCCTCCTTGATGGCGACTCCGTAGAAGCAGCTGCGGGCCAGGCGGTTGAAGACGCCGGTCAAAAGGGCGCTCTCCTTAAGGGCCGGATCGATAACGCGCTTGTCGTCGCAGGCGCGCACCTCGTTGCCGTCCTTGTCCTTGCCGGTCACGCGCGTGTCGTATGCCTTGGGGCTAAAGCTCACTGGCTTCTCGGATAGGCCGAGCGACAGCCAATGCGCACGCATCTGCTCGCAGGTGTAGTGGTTGAGCAGATCGTCTGCCGGCGGGGGAGGCGTCTGCGAGGACGAGCTGGCCTTTTTGCCCATGTAGAGCAGGTGATAGCAGGCGCTGACAGTGCTCTGCGTGAGGTCCCAGCCCAGGGCCTCCCACATGGCGGTCTGCGCGATGCAGTAGAAATAGATGTTGTCCTGACCGATGAACTGGTAGATCTGAGCGTCGTCAGAGCACCACCAGTCGCGCCAGTCGAGCGAGCTGTGCTGGTAGGTGGGCGCGGGGACCTGCGTGGAATCGGCGGCGGGCTCGCCCATGAGGGCGGCATCCTGGGCGGCGACGCCCTCGGTTACGCCGGCGGCCTTGGCATCGCGCGCGAGCACGGTGCGGGTGTAACTGATGGGCGCCCACAGACTCTCGGGCCAGCACCAGCAGGTGACGTCGTTCACGCCGTCGACCTCGGGCACCGGAACGCCCCAGTCGATGTTGCCGGTGATGCGGAAGGGCACGAGCGCCTTGCCGCTGCGGAAGCGCACGCCGCCGTTGGCGAGCACCGCGTGGGCGTCGTCGCGCTCCTTCCAGCTGGGGAAGGTGACGGTAAAGCTGCTCTTGTTGCCCTCGGGCTCCAGCACGGTGTGCTCGGGCAGCTGGTCCTCGACGGCGTCGAAAGCCTCGCGGAATTTGTTCTGAATGTAGAGCTGAGCCGGCAGCAGCCACTCCTCCATGGTCTTGGAGACCACGGAGCGAACCTGCGGGTTCTTGGCGAGCTTGGCGGTATAGGTCTTCATAAAGTCGAGGTAGGCCGGCAGGTCGAAGTAGAGGTTGTCGACCGGGCGCAGCTCGGGCACCTCGCCGGTGAGCTGGCTCTTGGGCGCGATGAGCTCCTCGGGCTCAAACTGGTGACCCAGGTCGCACTCGTCGGCATAGGCCTTCTCGGACTTGCAGCCCTGGATGGGGCAGCGGCCGATCACCTGGCGGCCGTTGAGGAACGTGCCGGCCTTGGCGTCGTAGAACTGCAGCGTGGAGCGTTTGGAGATGGTGCCCTGTTCGTGCAGGCGCTCGATAATCTCGGCGGTCACCTCGTTGTGGATCTGGGCCGCCGGCTCAAGGCCCGAGCCGGCGTAGATATCGCAGCTGATGTTGTAGTTGTTGAGGGTCGCGGCCTGGCGGGAGTGATTGGACTCGACGTACTCGCTAATGGACTTGTCGTAGCCTTCGTTCTCCTTGAGCTTGCGGTAGCTCTCCATGATGGGCGAGCCGTAGCAGTCGGTGCCCGAGGTGAAGATAACGTTCTCGCGGCCCAGACGGTCGCGCAGGAAGCGGGCGAAGAAGTCGGCCGGGACAAAGACGCCGCCAACGTGGCCAAAGTGAAGGCCCTTGTTGCCGTAGGGCTCGCCGGCGGTAACGATGGCGCGGCGAGGCCAGCTGGGACGGTCGTTCATGGAGTATTTGGATGCCATGGGACTCCTTCGCATATGGTGAGAGCACGGCCGGGCGCGAGGCTCGGCGGCGCGGTGATCAATTCGTGCATATCGTTCGACATTATCGCACATGCGGACGGGTACGTGGCAGGGGCGCTATCCTAAGATGCTATGAATGAGATTTCCAACATACATGCGTTTGAAGACGAGGATTTTCTGCACGCCTGCTTTGTGTGGGGGATGGCCGTGCTCGGCGCATTTGCCGTGTGCTTGGTGCCGGTGTTTATGCTGATGGGCGGGCCTGCGGACTTGGATGCGGCTGACGCGGGCGGCTGGACCACGGTCTTGGGCTGGATAGTCGGCTTGGCTGCGGTTTCGGCGGCGTCATTTGCCGTGCACGAGCTGGCGCACGGTGTGTTTTTTAAGCTGCTGGCGCCTGCGGGCGCGCAGGTGACCTTTGGGGCGAATCGCGAGACGGCGATGATCTATGCCTGCGCCGAGGGCGTTGTGTATTCGCGCCGGCGGTACATGGCGGTTTGCCTGGCGCCGACGGTTGTTGTGACGGCGGCGTTTGCCCTGGGGTTTGCGTTTTCGGGCTATCCGCTGCTGTGCTACCTGGCGGCCGGCTTGCATTTGTCGGGCTGTGTGGGCGACTGGTATTACGTGCGGACCATTTTGCGCGACCGCCGCATTGTCGCCTGCGAGGACACGTCCTTCGGCGTGCGCTTTTTCGGGTGAGGAGATGTCGATGAAGCCGTTGTTGTTGCACGCCTGCTGTGCGCCGTGCTCTCTTGAGCCGGTCCACCTGCTGCGCGAGGAAGGGTTTGAGCCCACAATCTGCTGGACAAACCCCAATATTCAGCCGCACGATGAATGGCAGCGGCGTTTGGACGAGCTGCGCCGGTGGTGTGCCGATGGCGACATCGAGCTTATCGAGGCGGGGGAGGACCGTGAGCGCTGGGAGGCCGGCGTGGCACCGCTGGGTGCCGATCGGCCCCGTCGCTGTCGTGCGTGCTATGCCCTGCGCTTGGCCGAGGCGTGCCGCGTGGCCCAGGAGCGTGGGTTTGAGTTTGTGGGTACGACGCTCGCCGTCTCGCCGTATCAGTTGTTCGAAACC
This sequence comes from uncultured Collinsella sp., assembly GCA_928722055.1. Taxonomy (GTDB): domain Bacteria; phylum Actinomycetota; class Coriobacteriia; order Coriobacteriales; family Coriobacteriaceae; genus Collinsella. Next base: position 1,380,062 of record CAKMWN010000002.1, on the reverse strand, counting down.
TGCAATGATGTGTTGGAGCGCTTGGCGGCGGCACATGGGCTCACCCCGGTGATTCGCGATTTTCGCCCGTATTACCCCGAGGCGACACGCCGTTCGCGCGAGCTGGGCATGTATCGGCAGAACTACTGCGGCTGCCGATTCTCGGCCGTCGAGGCGGCCATGGACCGCGCCCGCATCCGCGACGAGCGCAAAGCCGCCAAAAAGTAGTTCACTTGGGACGTCAGCCTGCTAGGATGTAGAGCGGACTTTAGCTATATAAGGAGTATCCGACGTGTCTATGCGTACCGATGATTTTGACTATAACCTTCCTGAGGAACTGATTGCACAGGCTCCTGCCGAGCCGCGCGACTCCTGCCGCCTGTTGGTGGTGGATCGCAAGGGCTCCCGGGCGGGAACGCCGTTGGAGCACGGCGGTACCGTTGAGCACCGCATCTTCCGCGACATCATCGACTATATCGAGCCGGGCGACGTGCTCGTCATCAACAAGACGCGCGTGATGCCGGCCCGCCTGATCGGTCGCAAGGCCGGCTCGGGCGGCGTGGTCGAGACGCTGCTGCTCAAGCGCCGCGAGGATGTGGATCCGCTGGGTCACGTTTGGGAGTGCCTGGTCAAGCCGGGTAAGCGCCTGAAGCCCGGTGCTCAGATTGAGTATCGTGCGGGCGGCGCCCATGCGCCCGAGGGCGCGCCCGTGGTGCTGACGGCCGAGGTCGTCGACTTTGTTACCGATAGCCGCGGTGGCCGTCTGGTGCGCTTTGAGCCGGCCGGTTGCAATGCCGCCGGCGACCCGCGCACGCTCGACGAGGCCATCCACGCTGCCGGCCACGTGCCGCTGCCGCCCTACATTACCGATTACGAGGGCGATCCCGAGAAGTACCAGACCGTCTACGCCATGAAGGAGGAGCACTCGGCTGCCGCTCCTACGGCGGGTCTTCACTTTACTCCCGAGCTCATGGCCGCTATCGAGGCCAAGGGTGCGAAGTTTGCCGCCGTCGAGCTCGAGGTGGGTATCGATACCTTCCGTCTGGTGGAGGAGGACGACCCTACACAGCACGTGATGCACACCGAGCGCTACCACGTGTCGCAGGAGGTTGTCGACGCTGTGCATAAGGCGAAGGCCGAGGGCCATCGTGTGATCGCCGTCGGCACTACCGCAGTGCGCTCGCTCGAGAGCGCGTTTGACGCGGACGCGCCGGTGTCCGATCCGGCTGTGACGGCGCGCTATTTTGAGGGCCGCGAGGACGGGGCCGACACGCTCGGCCGCGGTGACATCGTGGTGCGCGAGAATGCTACGACGCAGCTCTACCTCATGCCCGGCTCGACCTATCACGTGGTTGACGCGCTGATCACGAACTTCCACGTGCCGCGCTCCACGCTCATGATGCTCGTAAGCGCGCTTGCCTCCCGCGACCAGATCATGGATGCCTACGCCGCCGCCATCGAGGAGCGCTACCGCTTCTTCAGCTTTGGCGACGCAATGCTCATTTGTTAGTTACGCGGTTCTACGAACCGCGTAACTACTCGACGCTGCGCGGGCCGCATTTGGACAATCTGACGTTCAACTTCAAGGGCGCGACCAGAAGGTCAGCGCCCTTTCGTTTCACGTCACCTTGCCTCAAATGCGACCCGCTCGCTGTCGTTGCCAAAACATCGGCGTTGCCGTGGTTGTCGCTGTAGTCATTGGGTAGTCATTGGGTAGTCATTGGGGACGTTCTTAAATGACTAGTCAAAAGGGGGCACTCTTGCGGCGCTTGGCACCTGGGGACGTTCCTTTTGTGCCGGCACCTGGGGACAGTCCTTATGTCAAGAGATCGGTGCAAGAGGGGTAGGTTGCCTTGCGTCGATCTAAATAAGTTGCGGTGAGATAGTTCTTGAATTGGCCTTTTTTGAGGCTAAACAGGAACTATCTCACCGCAACTGCGTTGAGCGTTTTTTTTGGCAGCCGGTTTACTTGCTTGCGAACAGCCAGACTAGGATGATCACCAGGATTGCGGCGACGATGCAGACGATGGCGCCGGTGAATTTGATGCGTGAGTCGCGGGTACGCTCGCGCACGTCGTCCTCGGCGGCTTCGAGTTGGGCCACTTCGCGCTCGGTTTCGGCGTACTCGGCCTTATCGCGGATCAGAGAGCCTGCGAGCGATTCGGTAATCTCGGGATGGTCATGTACCTCGGTCGCCTGCTCGATGATCGACTGTGCGTGCGCGACGTCCGCCTGGGCATCGGCGATGGCCTGCTCCTGCTCTCGACGCGCCTTGTCCTCGGCGGCGATCTTCTCGCGCAGTTCGCGCTGGCGCGTTGCAGCGGCGGTTTTTGCGGTCTGCAGCTCGTCGCGCGCGGCATCGGCCTCTGCCGTCACGGCTTGGTGCGCGCGTTTGGCTTCGGCAATGGGGGCCTGCGCCTGTTCGACGGCCTGCTCGGCTGCGGCAAGCGAGTGTTCAAGGTCGGCGGTGATACGCGGGACATCTTCTTCGGCTTTACGCAGGGCATCTGCCGTGTCGGAGATCTGCATCGAGAGCTCGCTGGTGCGCACCGTATAGTTGGCGGGATTTGCCGAGGGATTGCGTTGCAGCTCGGCATACTCATGACGCAGTGTCTCGAGCTGGGCGCGCGTGGCGTCGACGGTTTGTTGTGCGGCGGCAATGCCGGCGTCTCGCTCGGCCTGCACCTTGTCGCGGATGCGCTTGGAATCCTCAAGACGGCGAACGAGGCGGTTGCCGGTCTCGCGCGAGCTCGCCTCGCGGGCCTCCACGGCATCGAGCGCGGCCTTCAGGCGGAGCTCGGTCGCGTCATCCTCTGTCTTCATTTGTTCGAGCTGACCCTTGAGCTCTGCTACTTTGGAAGCATGGACATCGCGATCGATTTCGGCTGCCGCAGCGGTCTTTTGCGCTGTGGCGATCGCCTGACGCTGGTCGGCGACGATCTGCTCGTAGCGGCCTGCGATATCCTGGCGCGTCTCGAGTTCCTCGGCCTGATCGGCAATGCGCTGCTCAAGTTCGGCCAGGTGGGCGCGGGCATCGGCAAGTGCCTTTTTCGCGGCGTTCATCTCGCGCATGGCCGAGGCACCCTGGGCGATAAAGGTGCCCACGGCGTTCGCAGTGTTCGAGACAGCGGTCCCCAGATCGCGGCTCGCGGCGGGGGAGTGCGGGGCGGTCGGGCGAGCGGTGTCGGCAGCGTCCGCATCGGCAGCCTGCGGCGCGGCGATATTGCCGGTACCGCCCTCGACCACAGAAAAGCCTGCTGCGTGCGGATCGACCGCATCGGCGCCAATCGTGGGGTGCTCGAGCTGCAGAAACGAGGGCATGGTGCTGCCCTGGTCGGCAACCGGAGTCTCGCCGGGCACAAAGGTCGAGGCCGCCTCGGCGGCCTCCTCTTCCTCGGCATCAATATCGGCATCGGCGACGGCGTCTTTCATCGCTTTGACAGCATCCATCATGGAGTCCATGACGGCATCGAGCTCTTCTTCCGAAGATACCTCGATGGGGCCCGCTGCTTGCGGGGCGTCGTCCTGAGCGGGCGCATCGTCGTTTTGCTCATCGGCGTTTTCTGTTTCGGGGGTTTCCGCCGTAGCGCTTTCGTCCAAGATGGGGTCGTCGATGTCGATACTATCGCAGGTCACAGCGTCAGTATCTGCGGTGACGTCTGCGGAATCATCAATATGCTGTTGAGTCTGGGGGTCCAGCTCGTCTGTCATAGGCATGTGCTCCTCATCGTTGTTTGTCACCCTATGATAAAGTCTCGCACCGACATCCCGCGCGCCGCAGCAAAGTTTCAAAACGTGTTCGATGGCTCGTTTGGCTGACAAAAATTCGGCCTCTTTATCCAGTTCGTGCTTGACATTCCCTTCGCCGAATGACGTTGTGCCGTTCGCCTGCTGCGGTCTTTATTTTTCACTTGAACCCGCTAAAGTTGCATTTCAGCTTTTGGCGCGTGAAGTTGGATGCGCGCAGTCGGCGGGTGGGCCCGTCGCGATTTGAAAGGACTTTGTATGGGACTTTTCACTGGTAAGACCGTGATCGTCACCGGCGGCGGCAAGGCCACGCTTAAGGACGGTTCCGCTGGCTCCATCGGCTACGGCATCGATATCGCTTTTGCCAAGGAGGGCGCGAACCTCGTCATCACCGGCCGCAACGTCGCTAAGCTCGAGGCCGCCAAGGAGTCTCTCGAGGCCGAGTACGGTGTCAAGGTTCTGCCTGTTCAGGCCGATGTTTCAGCCGGTCAGGACAACGAAGCCGTCGTCCAGAACGTCATCGACAAGGCCATTGAGGAGTTTGGCCGCATCGACGCCGTCGTCAACAATGCTCAGGCCAGCGCCTCGGGCGTGACCATCGCCGATCACACCATGGATCAGTTTAATCTGGCCATTTACTCCGGTCTGTATGCTACCTATCTGTACATGCAGAAGGCCTATCCGCACCTGAAGGAGACCAAGGGCTCCGTGGTCAACTTTGCCTCGGGTGCCGGCCTGTTTGGCAACTATGGCCAGTGCAGCTATGCTGCCGCCAAGGAGGGCATCCGCGGCCTGACCCGCGTTGCCGCCAACGAGTGGGGCAAGGACGGCATCAACGTCAATATCGTTTGCCCGCTTGCTTGGACCGCTGCGCTCGAGAACTTCCAGGATGCCTATCCCGAGGCGTTTAAGGCCAACGTCCACATGCCGCCGGCTGGTCACTACGGCGACGTCGAGAAGGAGATCGGCCGCGTGGTCGTTCAGCTCTGCGGTCCCGACTTTAAGTACATGAACGGCGAGACCGTCACCCTCGAGGGTGGCATGGGCCAGCGGCCGTAGGGTTACGCGGTTTTTCCAAACCGCGTAACGGCTCGACGCTGCGCGGTCACCAGGGCGACAACTTGTCATTCAAAGAGGGCGGCATGACCAGAAGGTCTATGCCGCCCTCTTTTCATGCCAATTTGTTCGCCCTGGCGACCGCTCGCTCATATGACCCAATCCGCTGTCAAGAGCCACAATGGCCCCGCCGACCGCTTGCAATCGGTCGGCGGGGCCTGCCGTTGAACCCGTCCCGGTCCGCCCCCGGCATGTCGTCGACGCCTTCGGCTCAGTCTCATATCCGCGGATACCGCTCCGGCGGCCCGCAATCCTCTCCTTCGGCGGGGCTCCCCAAGTCTGACTACGCGCATGCGGCCGCTGCCGCGCGCCCAGCGAAAGCGGGGGTATCCCCGAAGGCTGCCCGGCTCGCCGGGACGGGGGCTATGTCTATTCGGTTGCCTCCCGGCACATCGCGCCGAGGGCCCACAGCCACCTCACGAGCTCGGCGGCGGTGGCGGCGTTCGCCTTCGCCTGGGGCATGCCCCTGGCGAGCATCTCCTCGCGGCGCCGGAGCAGGCGCTCGGAACCCTTCCTCCCGTGCATCCTCACCTCGAGCGGGACGCCGCTGCCCTTGGGCATCAGCTTCGGTTGGTGGCTCGCCTGGACGTAGCTCCAGGACCCCTCGACGGCCAGCCTCCTGACGAGGGCGTTGCCGGCCCCGCTGATCCCGCCGAGGCGCACGGAGTCCGCGCTCGACCTCTGCTTCGGGGCGAGGCCGAAGTAGGCCGTCACCTGCCTGCCGGAGCGGAACCTCGAGAAGTCGCCGACCTCGGACGCGAAGGCGGCGGCGAGCGCGAAGCCGCACCCCTTGATCGACTGGAGCGCCTCGACCTCCGCCGAGAGGGGGCCCGCCGCGACGGCGGCCCTGTACTCGGCGAGGAGGTCGTCGCGCGTCTCGGCGGCCGCCTCGACCTCGTTCCTCAGCGCCGCCAGCGCCCGGATGCCGCCGTCGTCGGCGGGCCGGACCTTGTCGAGCCACCTGAGGAAGTCGTACGTCCAGTACCTCCGGGGGTTTCCGGCCGGCGTCGTGCCGCCGTAGGCGTAGCCACGGCGGGCTAGGAACGCCAGGAGCCGCTGCTTCGCCGCCGCGAGCCTCGCGGTCGCCGCGTCGTGGGCCCCGGCGAGGTCCCTGAGCCCCTCGATCTCGGGGGACGGCACCCATACCGGGGAGATATCGTGCGACAGTATCGCCTTGGCCATCCTGGCCGCGTCGTTGCGGTCGTTCTTGGACGAGAGGTCTGCCGCCGACCTCGGGACCCTGGAGACGGCCGCGACGACGCAGTCGACGCCGAGCCCGGAGAGCTCCCTCTGCGGGGCGAAGCCGAGGTAGCCGCTCTCGTAGGCGGCGAGCGACGGGCCGGGGAAGCCCGACATCCACTCCGCGACCTCGCCCCAGGGGTTGCCGCGGAACCTCCTCGTCACGGCCTCGCCCGTCTCCGCGTCGAGCGCGCAGACGGTGGTGGACCTGAGGTGTACGTCCATTCCGAAGGCGGTAGAATATCTAGGCACGGGAGCCTCCCAACCTCGTTGCGGCGCGGCTGCGCCTCTGGCACTTCAACAACATTGTCGCAGCCCCGACCCGCGGTCACGAGCGGGGGCTCCTGTCGTTTCCGTGCCCCTGGATTGGGTCATAGTGTCTGACGTCGCCAGAGCATCGGCGTTGCCTTGGCTGTTGGAGATGATCTCGTAGTCGTTGGGGACGTTCTTAAATGACTAGTCATAAGGGACACTCTTGCCGGCACTTGGGGACAGTCCCTAAGTGCCGGCAGATTGGGACACTCCTTTGCAAGATGGCGCTGAAGATTGTCCTCGACGACTAGTCGTTTAATGCATCAGTTTCTGTCGAGTCGGTGCGGTTTGCTGGTTGCCCGTATAATGGTTTGCGTATGAACCGCAACCAAGGAGTTCCAGTTTATGGACCAGAGCCTTTTTAAATTCGACCTGATCGCCGAGGACCCGACGACGCATGCGCGTGCCGGCGTGCTGCACACCCCGCACGGCGACATCGAGACGCCGACCTTCATGCCCGTGGGCACCAAGGCAAACGTCAAGGGCATTCCTACCGAGACCGTTAAACAGCTCGGCGCCCAGATCGTGCTTGCCAATACTTATCACCTGTCCATGCGTCCCGGCGAGGACACCATCGCCGAGCTGGGCGGGCTGCACAAGTTTATGAACTGGCATGGCCCCATTCTTACCGACTCGGGCGGCTTCCAAGTGTTCAGCCACAACGACGCCGTCAAGCTCACCGACGAGGGTGTGCGCTTTATCGTCAACGATTACGACGGTCGCCACGTGTTCTGGACGCCCGAGGACAACATGGAAATCGCCATGAAACTCGGCTCCGACATCTGCATGCAGCTCGACCAGTGCCCGGGCTATCCCGCCACGCGCGCCTACGTTGAGCGCGCCGTGGAGCTGTCGAGCATGTGGGCCGAGCGCTGCTATAAGGCGCATACCCGCGACGACCAGGCACTCTTTGGCATCGTCCAGGGTGGCATGCATCTGGACCTGCGTCTGCGCTCGTTGCGCCATTTGGAGGAGTGCGGCGACTTCCCTGGCTACGGCATCGGCGGCTACTCAGTGGGCGAGGACCACGAGACCATGTTCGAGACCCTGGCGCCGCTCGCGAGCGAGTACATGCCTAAGCACAAGCCGCGCTACCTCATGGGCGTCGGCAATCCGACCACGCTCGTGCGCGGTGTGGGCGTGGGCATCGACATGTTCGACTGTGTGCTGCCGACGCGCACCGGCCGTATGGGCACGGCGTTCTCCAGCGAGGGTCGCCTCAACTTCCGCAACGCACGCTTTGCGCACGATGACGGCCCCATCGACCCCACCTGCACCTGTCCGGTGTGCACGGGCGGTTACAGCCGTGCGCTCATCCGTCACATGGTCACGCAGAAGGAGATGCTCGGCGGCATTCTGCTGTCGATGCACAACATCTACTACCTGCTCAACTTGATGCAGCGTGCCCGCCAGGCCATTATCGAGGGCCGCTACGGTGCGTTCGTGAGCGACTGGATGAACAGCCCCGCGGCGGTGGATTACTAAGAGCGGCGCGGGCGCTTGCAGAGCGCGGGCAACGGCAAGGTGCGAGCGCCGGCCGGTCATCACGTTCGCTAACACCGTGTGCACGACCGCTGACCGATAGCTTGCAAGCACTTGATACATCGTGGGTACCATACCGAATAGTTGATGCTCGGGCGGGTGTTTGGCGCATGGCGTCGACCCCGCCCGTTTTTCTTTTTCTCGATAGGAGCACCCATGATTAAGAACGAGAATGTCGAGGGCGAGCCCGCCTACGACGAGACGTACCGCCGCGGCCCCGTGGTCATGCGCGGCCCCATGATTCCTAAGGACAACACCTACGCCAACCTGCTGGCGCCCGAAGATTCAACCGACTGGTTGCATGCCGATCCGTGGCGCGTCCTTCGTATTCAGGCAGAATTCGTCGATGGCTTTGGCGCGCTTGCCGAGCTCGGGCCCGCGGTGACCATCTTCGGCAGTGCCCGCACGCCCAAGACCGATCCGCTCTACAAGGCGGCGCGCACGGTCGGCCGCAAGATCGCGCAGCGCGGCGTGGCGGTTATCACCGGCGGCGGCCCCGGCATTATGGAGGCGGCCAACAGGGGGGCGGCGAGTGCCAACGGCAAGTCGGTCGGCTTGGGTATCGAGCTTCCGCACGAGCAGGGGCTCAACAAATACGTGAACCTGGGTATGGACTTCCGCTACTTCTTTGTGCGTAAGACCATGTTCGTTAAGTACAGCTCGGGTGCCATCGTGTTCCCCGGCGGTTTCGGCACGCTCGACGAGATGTTCGAGGTGCTCACGCTGGTGCAGACGCACAAGGTCAAGCGCATGCCGCTTGTGCTGGTGGGTACCGAGTACTGGCAGGGCCTGTTCGACTGGCTCAACGGCCCGGTGATGGATGCCGGTATGATCAGCCCGCTCGATCCCGAGCTCGTACACATCACCGACGACCTCAACGAGGCCGTCGACATTGCCCTGAGCGGGCTGATGTAGATCAATCGTGCCCACGCGACATGAATACGCATGGCAATCTGATGTTATTTAACATCAGATTGCCATTTATATTGGGTATACTGGTGTAAAAGACGAGGGCGAGGAGGTCGCAAATGTCTACAGCAACAGTTAAGCCTACGACGGTTCGAATCGAAGAGGGGCTCAAGGAGCAGGCGACTGAGTTCTTGGATTCGGTCGGCCTCAGCCTCAATTCCTATCTCAATCTTGCCGTTCGGCAGCTGGTAAATCAGCGAAAGATTCCTTTTGAGATTGTAGGAAGGGCGGAGGTGCCCAACGAGGCGACGAGGCGTGCCATGGTGATCGCCGAGGCTCATGAGTTGGGGATTTTGCCGGACGATAGCCTGTCATTCAATAACGCTGATGAGCTTATGTCATTCCTCGATGAGGAATAGCGATGTTCGAGATTAAAGTCGAGGCTCAATTTAAGGTGGACTACAAACGAACGATGCGCATGCATCCGCAGCTAAAAAGTGAGTTTAAAGCGGCGGTTGCAGAGCTTGTGGCTCATGGGTCACTTCCGGCGGAGTATGGCGCCCACGAGCTCTCAAACCCGGGCGGAAACTACAACGGCCACATCGATTTCCACCTATCCGATGGCTTGGTCGATGTGGTCGTTCTTTATCTTCCCCATAAGACTAACCCAGTGATTAGGCTGGTGAGAATGGGCACTCATCAGGAGCTGTTTCAGGGTCCGCTGGGCTGATCGCCGATTTCCAAGTTGCGGTGGAATAGGGATTGATTTGCGGCTGATAAGCCAAAAACAGTCCCTATTTCACCGCAACTGATGTGGGCGCCCCTAGTGAGTTGGCTGGTAGCGGGGGCAGTAGCTGATGGCGATGGCATCGACGCCTACATGGGTGGCGATGGTGCAGCCGATGGGGCCGGTTCCGGCGTCTACGTAATCCTGGCCCGCGAGCGTCTCGTTGACAAGTTCCTGCTCCTCGGCGGCGCCGGTCGTGAGCACACGCACGCTTGAGCCCGGATGCTCGTCCAAAAACGCGAGGCAATCTGCCATGGTGTTGGCGACGATGCGCTTGGCGCCGCGACCCTTCTTGATGGCCTTGATCTCGCCCGACTGCCACTCCGGCGAAACGGCCAGGCGAATGTTGAGCATCTGCGTGAGCTGGCCGGCGAGCTTGGGCGCGCGGCCGTTCTTAACGAGGTTCTCGAGCGTGCGGGGAATCAGCAGCAGGTGGGCGTCGGGCAGCGTCGCGCGGATCTCCGCCTCGGTCTCGTCCAGGCTGCGGCCGTCCTCGCGCATGGCGAGCGCGTACTCCACCAGCAAGCCCTCGGCGCCCGAGCCAGTGCGCGAATCGATGCAGCGCACGTCGAGCTCGTGGGTCTCGGCGACCAGGCATGCGTTGGAATAGCAGGCGGACCATTCGCTGCACAGCGAGATAAAGATGGCGCTGTCGTGGCCATCGGCGCGCACGCGGTCAAAGAGTGCCTTGAACTCGCCGGCGCTCGGCTGCGAGGTGTGTGGCAGCTGCTCGGAGCCGGCCATGCGGGCGACGTATTCCTCGGCGGTAATCTGCACCTGGTCGAGCAGGTCCTCGCCCTCGATAATTACATGCAGCGGAATCACGTAAATGCCGAGCTCTTGGGCGCGGGCGGGGGAGATGTCCGACGTGGAGTCGGTTATGATGGCAAAAGACATAATTGCACCTTTCGTTGGGGCGCGACGGCGCCGCCTTCTGAGAGCAAAGTGCGACAAGTATAGTGGAGTTGCTCTACATTGCTAGGTTAAATTGTTGAATAGTCAACAGTTTGAAGTGTCGGTGTGGAAATCGTCAACTGGGGAAGAGGGATGCCGATGGAGGCGCTGGAGATATGCAAGCGGCCGGTCGTGCTGTTTGATTTTGATGGCACGGTGGCCGATACGGGTCGGGCGGTGATGACCTCGACGCGCAAGACGCTGGCTGCACGCGGGTTTTCGGAGGCGCAGATGGGTGACCTGCGTCGCATGATCGGGCCGCCCCTGTGGAAGAGTTTTCACGACTTTTATGGCTTCTCCCGCGAGGAGTCGCTTGTGGTGGCTGACGAGTACCGTGCCTTTTTTGATGAGCTGGGACCGGAAGAGTATCCCGTGTTCGATGGGATCCCCGCGCTGCTGGATGGGTTGGCCGCTCAGGGCAAGCGTATGGCCGTGGCGACGTCGCGCATGGAGGCGAAGTGCGTCGATATGGTGCGTGAGCTCGGGCTTTCTCAGTTTGAGGCGGTGGTTGGCATGAATCCGCCGCAGGGACGCGAGACCAAGGCCGATTCGGTCCGCGATGCCCTGGCGGCGCTCGGCGCGACGGCCGACGATGCCGTGATGATCGGCGATCGCTTTAACGATGTGGAGGGCGCGCACGCGATGGACGTGCCGTGCATCGGCATCTATTCGGGCGCGGCAGCGCCGGGGGAGCACGAGGCCGCGGGCGCCGATGCGGTGGTGCACTCGGTGGCCGAGCTTGCTAAACTTTTCGCTATCTAATAGACATAATGTGAGGGGCGGGCGTACCCGTCGCTCATTGGTAAGGAGGTCGTCCATGAATCAGGTGGAGCAGAGCGTCGCTGAGTATGTCGACGAGGTCTGGGAGGATGTCGTCGCTGATATCGAGCAGCTGGTGAGCTATCCGTCCGTGGCCGTTGCTGCCGATGCGGAGCCCGGCGCGCCGTTTGGCCGCCCGGTCCGTGACGTGCTCGATTGCGCGCTCGGCATCGCGCAGAAGCTCGGCTATCAAACGAGCGACGACGATGGGTATGTGGGCATTGCCGATATCCCGGGCCGCGGCGATAAGCAGCTTGCGACTATCTGCCATGTTGACGTGGTACCCGCTGGCCCCGGCTGGAACACCGACCCGTTTGCGATGGAGCGTCGCGAGGGCTGGCTGCTCGGCCGCGGCGTGATTGACGACAAGGGTCCGGCCGTGCTGTCGCTCTACGCCGGCGCCTACCTGCTCAAGCACGGCATCGTTCCGCGCTACACCTTCCGCGCGCTGCTGGGCTGCGATGAGGAAGTGGGCATGTCCGACGTTCACCATTATCTGGAGAACTACGCGAATCCCGACTTTCTGTTTACGCCCGATGCCGAGTTCCCGGTCTGCAATGCCGAGAAGGGCCAGTTTGGGGCGACGTTCGTGAGCCCCAAGATCGACGGCGGGCGCATCGTGTCGTGGAGCGGCTCCGAGGCGAGCAATGCCATTCCGTCGCAGTCCATCTGCGAGCTTGCGATTGCCGCCGATGAGCTGCCGGCGCCCGTTGAGAACGTCGACCGCCTGGAGATCACGACACTCGATAACGGGCATGCGCAGATTTTTGCCCACGGCATTGGCGGTCATGCCTCGATGCCCGAGGGAACGATTAACGCCGTCGGCCTGATCGTGGCGTATCTGCGCGAGGCCGAGGACGCGTTTGGTGCACGCGACGAGCGCCTGCTGACGCCTGCCGAGCACGAGTTTGTCAAGTTCCTGGCCTTTGTGCATGCGGACGCCTATGGCCGCGGCCTGGGTATCGACGCGACGAGCCCGGCGTTTGGCCCGCTCACCTGCAACCCCGGCGTCATCCGTGTGGTGGATGGCCACATCGAGCAGGTCATCGACGTGCGCTTCCCCGATAGCACCAGTGCTGATACCATCCGCGAGCAGCTCGAGCCGCTTGTCGGCCGCTTTGGTGTGACGTGCCAGCTGGGTCGCGCGAAGGTGCCGTTCTCGGTCTCTGCCGACGATCCGGCCGTGAAGGCGCTTATCGATACCTATAACGAGTTCACCGGCAAGCATGCCGAACCCTTTGCCATGGGCGGCGGCACGTACGCGCGCAACTTTGCCCGCGCCGTCTCGTTTGGCCCCGAAGAGACCGGCCTGGAGCTGCCCGCGTGGGGCGGCCAGATGCACGGTCCCAACGAGTGCGCCAACGAGGAACAGCTCAAGCAGGCGCTCAAGATCTATATTGTTGCGATCCTTCGTTTGAATGAATTAGAGCTTTAAGGTTTCGCGGTTTCCCAATCTAAGTTGCGGTGGAATAGTTCCTAGAATGGGCCATTTGATGGCCAAGCAGGAACTATTTCACCGCAACTTTGTTTTTATTGGTGTAAAAGGCTGGCCATGTTTGGCGCTGGATTGTTATTCGTTTGTAAAGGCCGTGCTGCGCTTGCGGTAAGGGTCTATCAAATGCCCGTAAGAAACCGCAGTTGGCGCGGGCGCTACCCGATCGGGGTCGTATCTTTCCAAACAGCAAAGCGGGCAGGGTGCCCGCGAGTCGCATGTATGAAAGGAAGATCATGCTCGATCAGGCTTATTCTCGTCGTCAGTTCCTCGGCCTCGCTGGTGGTCTTGCCAGCATCGTCGGTCTCGGTCTCGTTGGTTGCGGCGGCTCCGGCGCATCCGATGCCGCCGACAAGGGTAGCGCCGCTGCTGCCGAGTCCGTCTCCGGCGAGGTGACCTACGACGGTGCCTCTTCGTTCCAGGCTCTCGTCGAGGCCGCTGCCGAGAAGTTCATGGACGCCAACCCCGATGTCTCCGTCTCCGGCTCGGGCAACGGTTCGGGCAAGGGCCTGACCGCTGTCGCCGCCGGCACCGTTACCATCGGTAACTCCGACGTCTTCGCCGAGACCAAGCTCGAGGCCGACCAGGTCAAGAACCTCGTCGACCACGAGGTTGCCGTCGTGGGCATGGGTCCTGTTGTCTCCAAGAACGTCAAGGTCGACGATCTGTCCCTCGAGCAGCTCAAGGGCATCTTCTCCGGCCAGATCACCAACTGGAAGGAGGTCGGCGGCGACGACGCCACCATCGTCGTCCTCAACCGCAAGGCCGGCTCCGGCACTCGCGCTACCTTTGAGGCTGCCGTCTTTGGCGACGAGGCCGTCGACTTTAAGGGCGACGCCGAGCTCGACAAGTCCGGCGATGTCCAGACTCAGATGGCCAGCACCGATAACGCCATCTCCTACCTCGACTTCTCGCACTTCGACGACTCCAAGTTCAACGCCATCAAGGTCGAGGGCATCGAGCCCAAGAGTAAGAACGTCACCGATGACTCCTTCAAGATCTGGGCTACCGAGCACATGTACTGCTCCAAGGACGCCGACGAGGCCACCAAGGCATTCCTGGAGTTCATGCTTTCCGACGACGTCCAGGGCAAGCTCGTCGAGGAGCAGGGCTTTATCCCCGTTTCTGCCATGAAGGTCGTAAAGGACGCCAGCGGCAAGGTCTCTGCTAAATAAGTAATCGCCCCGGAAAGGTTTGCAATGGCAAAACAGCTGCCAAAGCGCGACCTTGAGAATGTGGGCCTGGGCGTCACGGGTGCGTGCGTAGCGCTCGTGACGCTTGTCGTTGCCGCACTCATCTTTATGGTCGCCCAAAAGGGCCTCTCGGCTTTCGTTAAGGACGGCGTCTCGGTCGTCGAGTTCTTTACCGGCACCAAGTGGGACCTGGCCAACACGGCCGAAAACGGCCTGCCCTACACCGGCGCCCTGCCCCTGATCGTCACCTCGTTTGCAGTCATGGTGCTCTCCACGCTTATCGCGCTGCCCATCGCTATCGGCTCTGCCATCTTTGCGGTCGAGATCCAGTCTAAGTTTGGTTCCAAGGTCTTTCAGCCGCTTATTGAGCTTTTGACTGGTATTCCCTCGGTCGTCTTTGGCCTGATCGGTTTTCACGTGGTCGTCGGCCTTATGAAGAGCGTTTTCCACGTGAGCACAGGCCTGGGTATCCTGCCCGGTGCCATTGTGCTGGCCGTCATGATCCTGCCGACGATGACCACGCTTTCGGTCGATGGCCTGCGCGCCGTGCCCGATAGCTACCGTCAGGGTTCGCTCGCGCTGGGTTACACCCGCTGGCAGACCATCTGGCACGTGGTGCTCAAGTCCGCCATGCCGTCACTCATGACTGCGGTCATCCTCGGTATGACCCGCGCCTTTGGCGAGACACTCGCCGTGCGCATGGTGATCGGCGGCATCGAGGCCATGCCGACGTCGCTGCTGTCGCCGGCCTCGACCATCACCACCACGCTCACCACGTCCATGGCGGTCTATGCCGAGGGCTCGGCCCAGGACGATGTTCTGTGGGCGCTTGGCCTGCTGTTGATGGGCATGAGCCTCATCTTCATCCTGATCATCCACCTTATAGGCTGCAAGGGGGCGAAGGCTCGTGGCTAGCACGCGCATCCATATCGACGAGGCGAGGCTCGGGCGCGTCCAAAAGCAGGACCGCATTGCCACGGGCGCGCTGACGGCAATCGCTGCCATCGTCATGCTCATCGTCGTCTCCATGGTGGCCTATATCCTGTTCGAGGGGGTCTCGACGCTGTTCCAGCCGGGATTTCTCACGCAGCCCGCGCGCGCTAACGGTACCCAGGGCGGCGTGCTCTACCAGCTGTTCGACTCGTTCTACCTGCTGCTGATTACTCTGGTCATCTCGGTGCCCATCAGCCTGGGCGGAGCGGTCTTCCTGGTTGAGTATGCGCCGAACGGCCCCATCCGCGACATCGCCTCCACCGCCATCGAGACGCTGTCCTCGCTGCCTTCCATCGTCGTCGGCATGTTCGGCTTTCTGGTGTTCTCGGTGCAGCTGGGCTGGAAGTACTCCATCATCTCCGGCGCCGTCGCGCTCACCATGTTCAACATCCCCATCCTGGTGCGCGTGATTCAGCAGGCGCTCGAGGACGTGCCGCAGGCCCAGCGCGATGCGTGTCTGGCTATGGGCCTCACCCGCTGGGAGGCCACGCTGCACATCCTAATCCCCGAGGCCATGCCCGCCATCGTGACCGGCATCGTGCTTTCGGCCGGCCGTGTGTTTGGCGAGGCCGCGGCACTGCTCTTTACCTCGGGCATGAGCTCGCCGGTGCGTCTGAACTTCTTGAGCTTTAACCTGTCGAGCCCCACGTGCGCCTGGAACGTGTTCCGCCCCGGTGAGTCGCTCGCCGTGCACATCTACAAGATCTATGGCGAGGGCAGCCCCGAGGCCCAGCAGATCGTCTGGGGCACCGCGGCGCTGCTGATGATTTGCGTGCTGCTGTTTAACGTAATCGCCCGTATCGTGGGCAAGCAACTGGCAAGGAAGATGACGGCTGAATGAGCGAGATGAATGTAACGCCCGCAACCGAAGCGGCATCGTCCGAGACCCAGGACTTCCTGTCGAGTGTGGGGGAGAGCGAGAAGCGCGTGCGCGTGAGCGGCAAGGCCGTGAGCGACGAGGTCGTGCTCTCCACCAAGGACGTCAACGTGTACTATAGCGACCACCATGCGCTGCACGATACGTCGCTCGACTTTCATAAGGGCGAGATCACGGCGCTCATCGGGCCTTCGGGCTGCGGTAAGTCGACCTTCTTGCGTAGCCTCAACCTCATGAATCGCGAGATTCGCGGCTGCCGCGTGGAGGGCGAGATCAACTACCGCGGGCGCAACGTGAACACCAAGACCGAAAACACCTACGAGCTGCGCCGCTCCATTGGCATGGTGTTTCAGCAGCCCAACCCTTTTCGCAAGTCCATTCGCGACAACATCACGTTTGCGCCCAAGCGCCACGGTATCACTGACCGCGACGAGCTCGACCGCATGGTCGAGGAGAGTCTGCGCGGCGCGGCGCTGTGGGACGAGGTCAAGGACAAGCTCGACAAGAGCGCCTATGCGCTTTCGGGTGGTCAACAGCAGCGCCTGTGCATCGCGCGCACGCTGGCGCTCAACCCCGACGTGATCTTGTTCGACGAGCCCTGCTCGGCGCTCGACCCCATCTCGACGCTGGCGATCGAGGACCTCATGTCGTCGATCGTTGCCGACCGCGCCATCGTCATCGTGACGCACAACATGGAGCAGGCGTCGCGTGTGTCCAACCGCACGGCGTTCTTCTACATGGGCGATATGGTCGAGTACGACGAGACTGACGAGATTTTCCAACGGCCCAAGGATAAGCGGCTGAATGATTACCTCACCGGCATGTTCTCCTAGTCCGGGACATGCTTGAGGCCCGCGGCGGCCACGGTTGCCACGGGACTGATTGGAGAGGCGGGTCATCTCTTTTGCGAGATGGCCCGCCTTTTTGTGTCGTGTGCGGCCCGCCTTTTCGCTGCTATCATGGACAACGTTGAATTTCTACGAAGGAGCAGGGCATATGGCGATTCTTTTGGGATGCGATTCCGTCAGCCTAGAGTTTCCCACCAAGCATATTTTCGATAACGTGACGCTCGGCGTGGGCGAGGGCGACCGTATTGGTATCGTCGGTAAAAACGGCGACGGCAAGTCGACGCTGCTGAGCGTGCTCGCCGGCACGCTGGAGCCCGACGACGGCCGCGTGACGCACCGCCGCGGCACCACGATCGGCCTGCTCGGCCAAAAGGACAACCTGGTCGATACCGACACCGTGCACCATGCCGTCGTCGGTGACACGCCCGAGTACGAGTGGGCCTCGAGCCCGCGTACGCGTCAGATCCTGGCCGGCCTTATTAGCGATGTGTCCTGGGAGGGCACGGTGGGCGAGCTCTCGGGCGGTCAGCGCCGTCGCGTGGACCTCGCGCGCCTGCTGATCGGCGACTACGACGTGCTCATGCTCGACGAGCCCACCAACCACCTGGACATGCGCACCATCAACTGGCTCGCGCGTCACTTAAAGGCCCGCTGGCAGCGCGGTCAGGGCGCCATGCTCGTGGTCACGCACGACCGCTGGTTCTTGGACGAGGTCTGCACCAGTATGTGGGAGGTCCACGACGGCCAGGTCGATCCCTTCGAGGGCGGTTACTCCGCATATATCCTGCAGCGCGTGGAGCGTGACCGCATGGCCGCGGTTACCGAGGAGCGCCGTCGCAACATGGCGCGCAAGGAGCTCGCGTGGCTGAGCCGCGGCGCCCAGGCGCGTTCCACCAAGCCCAAGTTTCGCGTTGATGCCGCTCGCGAGCTGATCGCCGACGTGCCGCCCGTGCGTGACGAGCTGGAGCTCAAGCGCCTCGCCGTGAGCCGCCTAGGCAAGCAGGTTATCGACGTGGTCGACGTGGACGCCGGCTATGCGGATGCCGGCGGCGCGCCCAAGCAGGTGCTCTCCGATGTGACCTGGCTCATTGGTGCGGGCGACCGCTATGGCCTTTTGGGTGAGAATGGCGCTGGCAAGTCGACGCTGCTTGACGTGATCCAGGGCAAGATTGAACCCACGCGCGGCCGCGTGAAGATTGGCCAGACAGTGCGCTTTGGCGTGCTGTCGCAGCAGCTCGAGGAGCTCGAACCCTACATGGGCGACACGATCCGCGAGGTGCTCGGCAACTATAAGAAGTACTACGTCATCGACGGCAAGGAGACTTCGCCCGAGAAGCTCTGCGAGCGCCTGGGCTTTACGACGCAGCAGCTCTGGAGCCGCATCGGCGATCTTTCGGGCGGCCAGCGCCGTCGCCTGTCGCTGCTGCTGACAATCCTGGACGAACCCAACGTGCTCATCCTGGACGAGCCCGGCAACGACCTGGATACCGACATGCTGGCGATTGTCGAAGATCTGCTCGACGGCTGGCCCGGCACGCTGATCCTGGTGACGCACGACCGCTTCTTGATGGAGCGCGTGACCGACCAGCAGTGGGCGCTGCTCGACGGCCACCTGACGCATATGCCCGGTGGCGTGGACCAGTACCTTCGCCTGTGCAACGCTACCGCCGAGGGCGAGCCCGTGGGCGCGCCGAGCGCCAAGACCGGCACGTTCGACACCGGTGCCGCGGCAGCTGCGGCCGAAAAGCCCAAGTCGAGCGGTCAGCCCAACGGCCTGTCCAACGCCGAGCGCCAGAAGCTCCGCCGCGAGGTGAGTTCGCTCGAGCGCAAGATGGAGACGCAGCGCACCCGCGTTGAGGAGGCCGAGGCAGCAATGGCCCAAGTCGATCCCACCAACTACACGGCGCTTGGCGAGCAGCAGGCAAAGATCGACGAGGCTCACGCTGCCATGGACGAGCTGGAGATGGCGTGGCTCGAGGCGAGCGAAAAGCTCGAGGGCGAGGAGTAGGCGAGAATGATCAAAGCCGCGTTTTTCGATATCGACGGCACGCTGCTGAGCTTTAAGACCCACCGGATTCCGGCGTCGGCGCAGCAGGTGCTCGACAGCTTTCACGAGCAGGGGATTGCGTGCGTGATCGCCACGGGCCGTCCGACCTACCAGATGCCGGACTGGCTGTTCGACCTGGGCTGGGATGCGTACATTACGCTTTCGGGCCAGCACTGCTTTGATGCCGAGGGGGTTTACCGCAGCTGCCCGATCGATTCGGACGACGTCGCGGTGATTGTGGACCAGGTGGCGCAGGGGCGCTACGACTCGCTGTGCATGCAGGGCGAGAACTCGTTTGTGAACCGCCTGTCCGAGCGCGTGGTGACGGCTGGCAGCAACGCGGGAATCGTCTACCACGAGGAGCCGTTTGAGCACGCCTTTGACGCACCGGTCTACCAGTTTTGCGCCTTTGTGGACCCGGTCGACGAGCATATCGTGACCGACGCCGTGTCACATTCGCTCACCACGCGCTGGTGCGACCTGTTCTGCGACATTATTCCCGCTAACGGCGGCAAGGATCTGGGCGTGGCGGCGACGCTCGAGCGGCTTGGTATCGACGCGAGCGAGGCGATTGCCTTTGGCGACGGCGAGAACGACCTGTCGATGTTTGCCGCCGTGGGCACGAGCGTGGCCATGGGCAACGCACAGGACACGGTGAAAGCTGCGGCGACCTATGTGACGACTGCCGTGGACGACGACGGCATCTACAACGCCGCGAAGCACTTTGGCCTGTTATAGCTGCGGCTCGGCACTTGGGGACGTTCCTTTCCTGCCGGCAGCTGGGGACACTCCTTGCGGGGCGTCCCCATTTTGTTTTCGTCTCGCACGTTTTGTGAAACACGGCTAACTTTTAGGCAAAGTAGTAAGACATGGGCAACTTTTGCGGTAAAGTAAGCTGTGAAAAGTATCCAAAGGCTAACTAGCAATCATCGCGAAAGGCGGCCCATGGCCCTACGTGAATCCGGAGAAGACTATCTCGAATCGATCTACGTTCTGTCGGAACGTCAGGGCATCGTGCGCTCGATCGACGTTGCGGAGTACCTCGGCGTAACCAAGGCGAGCGTTTCCAAGGCCATGGCGACGCTGGAAAGCAACGGCTATGTCGAAATGGGCAAACGAGATGTTCATCTGACAGAGCGCGGTCTGGAGGTCGCGCGCCAAATGTGGGAGCGCCACTGCTTTTTCGTGGGGCTTTTGGAGGATGCAGGCGTATCGGCCGAGGTGGCGTCGCAAGAGGGCTGCCACATGGAGCACTGCCTGAGCGAGGAAAGCTTTGAGAAGCTAAGATCGATGCTGGGGCGGGACGGTGCTTCGGCGCCAACAATGACCGACTAGCACTCCCGCAGCGGCGCGCCTCCCGCGCCGGAACGGTGCGGGACAGCGACCGAGACGAGTGGTCCCACCAACTAAGTCCAACTCAGACAAGGAACCCCACCAGCAAGCGATGCCCAAGAACCGCCAGCTGTGTCAACGCAGATCGGGGCCGGGCTTGGTTTTGAAAACACTCCGCACTGATATTTTCTGTATTGAAGACGTCGATGATGCACCCGTATACCATTGACGTCGACACCATCAGATGCGGACCGCGCGGTGACCCCACATTCCGCTGGCGCCCACAGGGCTGCCCTCGTTTCCTGACATGTCCCGCGCGGGCCGCGGCGAGCCGAGACCGCCGCATGACCTAATAGGAGCATGGAGCGATACCGCGGACCCGAACAACCGCATTCTATCGCGCCCCGTCAGTGTGCCGTCTGCCCGGTCCAGGCGAGCACGGAAAGAACGGAGCGAGACATGCAAAACGAATCGATACCCGACGCCCGCGGGCCGGTCTTCTGCGGGGTCGACACCCACGCCGACTCGCACTGGCTGTGCGTCCTCGACTGGAGGGGCCGCAAGGTCCTGTCCCGCCAGTTCCCCGCCGACGCGGCGGGCTACGAGGCGCTCGCCGGGGCGATCGCGGCGGCCGGGGAGCCGGCCTGCGTCGCGATGGAGGGGACGTCGTCCTACGGGGCGGGCCTCACCAGGCACCTCGCGTCGCTGGGGATGCCCGTGCGCGAGGCGCTCTCCCCGGCGAGGACGCAGAGGAGGCGCCCGGGGCAGGGAAAGTGCGACGAGGCGGACGCGGAGAGGGCCGCCCGCGCGGCGATGTCCGGCTCAAGGCTCGGGACCCCCAAGAGCCAGGACGGGTGGGTCGACGGGGTGCGCTGCATGCTCGCGGCGCGCTCCGGGGCGGTGAAGGCGCGGACCTCGGCGATCAACACCGCGAGGTCGCTGCTCACCACCGCGCCGGAGGGGCTCAGGTCGAGGTTCCGCGGGATGGCGGGGCCGAGGCTGATGGAGGAGCTCCCCTCCGTGCGCGCCGAGGGCGCGCTGGGCGCCGCTCTCGGCGCGCTGGCGGACCTGTGGGCGGCGGCGCGCGACGCGGCGCTCGACATGGAGCGCGCGATCGAGGCGTCCCTGGAGGAGAACTGCCCCGCGCTGCTGGCGATGTACGGGTGCGGGCCCGTGAGCGCGGCCAAGCTCGCGGTCGCGGCCGGGGACAACCCGGGCAGGCTGCGCTCCGAGGCGTCGTTCGCGGCGATATGCGGCGCCTGCCCCATCCCCGCCTCGAGCGGCAAGACCGTGGATTGGCTACACTGATGTGGACAGTTCCGGGAGGGGCGCAGGAGACGGGAGGGCCGTATATGAGGGACCCCAGGCACCCGAGGCATTTCACCGACGAGTTCAAGAGGCAGATAGTCGACCTCTACAACGCCGGCAAGCCCAAGCGCGAGATCATGGACGAGTACGACCTCGGCAAGAGCACCGTGGAGAGGTGGATCAAGTCGATAAACGCGACCGGCTCGCCGCGCGCCGCGGACAACCGCACGCCCGAGCAGAACCGGATCCTGGAGCTCGAGCGCGAGAACCGCAGGCTCCGGATGGAGGTCGACGTCTTAAAACAAGCGGCGCTGATATACGCTCGAAAGTGAGGGCCATAGCGGCCAACGAGGGCCGCTACCCCATATCAGCGCAGTGCAGGCTCCTCGGCGTCGCGAGGTCGACGTACTACTCCATGCGCTCGCGGGCCGACCGGCCCGCCGCGCCGGACCCCGCCGCGCCGGCCGTGGTCGCGGCCCACGCCGCCAGCAAGGGCCGGTACGGCTCGCGCAAGATAAAGGCGTCGCTCGAGAGGTCGGGCGTCACCGTCAGCCGGCGCCGGGTCTGCCGCATCATGAGGGAGAACGGCCTGGTCAGCGCATACGGCAGGAAGAGGTTCAAGGTGCACCCCGGGGCGGTCAACGAGGCCGACGTGCCCAACGTCGTCGCGCGCGGCTTCGGCGGCAGGGCGCCGCGCACCCATATATGCAGCGACCTGACCTACGTGCGCGTCGGGGCCTCGTGGAACTACGTCTGCCTGCTCGTCGACCTCTACAACAGGGAGATCGTCGGCCACTCCGCCGGGCCCAGGAAGGACGCCCGGCTGGTCAAGTCGGCGTTCGCGACGCTCTCCTTCCCCATCTCGGACATCGAGGTCTTCCACACGGACCGCGGCAGCGAGTTCGACAACGCCGAGATCGACCTGATGCTCGAGGCCTTCGGCATTGAGAGGTCGCTGTCGGCCAAGGGCTGCCCCTACGACAACGCCGTCGACGAGTCGACCAACAGGATACTGAAGGCCGAGCTCGTCCACCGCGAGACGTTCGGCACGACGCGCGAGCTCCGGGCCAAGCTCTCGGACTACGTGCACTGGTACAACAACTTCAGGATCCACTCGACGCTGGGCTACATGTCTCCGGTCGAGTTCAGGGAGGCGGGGCTGTCCCTCCCGGAATCGTCCAAATAGGTGTTGCCAATCCATACCGGGCGCTGATGCGCCCGCACGAGATCAGGAGGCCCGAGGACGCCTCGGAGCTCGTGGCGGCCAGGCGCGCGGCGAAGGTCAGCCAGGTGAGGGCGGCGTCCATACTGGGCACCAGCGAGAAGTACATCTCGATGCTGGAGAGGGGCCAAAGGGAGCTCAAGCCCATAAGGAGGGCCTACGAGGCATGGGTCGAGGCCGGACTTCCGCTCGATTGGGACAGGCAGGCCTTCGAGGCCGAGCGCAAAATGGATTCTAAAAAACACCTTGCCAAATAGGAGCGTCAGCGCGAGGCCCGTCTTTCCGTTGCTCCGCAGGAGCAGGAAAGACGGGCCTCATGCGCGAGGACGTTTTCAAAACCAAGCCCGGCCCCGACCGGACAGACCACAAACGCTACAGGTTCTTGACACCCATCGCGCGCATGGCGTTCAGGATGGCGATGATCGCCACGCCTACGTCGCCGAACACGGCAAGCCACATGTTGGCGATGCCCAGTGCCGCAAGCACCAGAATCAGCAACTTAATGCCCAGCGCAAAGATGATGTTCTGCCAAACAATCGACATGGTCTTGCGCGCCACGCGGATCGCGCGGGAGATGTTGGACGGTTTGTCGTCCATGAGCACCACGTCGGCGGCCTCAATCGCGGCGTCGGAACCCATAGCGCCCATGGCAATGCCAACGTCTGCGCGGGTGAGCACGGGCGCATCGTTGATGCCGTCGCCGACAAAGGCGAGCTTGCCCTTGCCCGATTCGGCTGCCAGCAGCGCTTCAACACGCTCGACCTTGTCGCCCGGCAGCAGCTGCGCGTGGAACTCGTCGAGCCCCAGCCGCTTGGCCACCGCAGCAGCCACTTCCTCGCGGTCGCCCGTGAGCATGACGGTGCGCTTGACACCGGCGGCGTGCAGGTCGCGAATCGTTTGCTCAGCATCGGCCTTGACGGTGTCTGCAATCACGATGTGGCCGGCGTACACGCCGTCAACGAGCACATGCAGAATCGTTCCGACGACCTCGCAATCGGGCGCTTCGACTCCGGCCGCGGCGAGCATCTTTGCGTTGCCAACGACGACGTGCTTGCCGTCGATGGTTGCCTTCACGCCATGGCCCGCGTCGTTGGTGGAGTCGCTTACGCGCTTGGGGTCGACCTCGCCCTGGTAGGCGACACGTACGGACTGCGCGATGGGGTGATCGGAGAACGACTCAGCAAGGGCTGCGACTTCGAGCAACGACTGCTCGGTATAGCCGGCCTCGGGGTGTACCACGACCACCGAGAACGTGCCGTTGGTGAGGGTGCCCGTCTTGTCAAAGACGACGGTGTCCACGTCGGCGAGCGTCTCGAGGTAGTTAGAACCCTTGATGAGAACGCCCAGCTTGGACGCGCCGCCGATGCCGCCAAAGAAGCTGAGCGGGACGCTGATCACCAACGCGCACGGGCAGCTGACGACCAGGAAAGTCAGGCCGCGCAGGATCCAGTCGGACCAGGCGCCGGTGATTAGGCCGCCGCCGAGCGCGAGCACCGCGGCCGCGCCGGTGACGGCGGGCGTGTAGACGCGGGCAAAGCGCGTGATGAAGTTCTCGGTACGCGCCTTCTTTTCGCTGGCGTTTTCTACGAGCTCCAGGACGCGCGCGACAGTGGACTCGCCAAATGGCTTGGTGGTGCGCACGTGGATGAGCCCCGTCATGTTGATGCAGCCGCTGATGATATCGTCGCCGGACTTGGCGGGGCGGGGGACTGACTCGCCCGTGAGCGCGGCGGTGTCGAGTTGCGTCTCGCCCTCGACGATGACGCCGTCGATGGGCACGCGCTCACCGGGCTTGACCACGATCACGGTGCCGACGGCGATGTCATCGGGGAAGACCTGCTCGAGTGTGCCGTCGGGCTGCTCGACGTTAGCGTAGTCGGGCGCGATGTCCATCATGGCACTGATCGACTTGCGGCTCTTGCCCACGGCGTACGCCTGAAACAGCTCGCCGACCTGGTAGAACAGCATGACGGCGGCGCCTTCGGCCATGTGCGGGTCGGTATCGGGGAAGAGCACCATGGCAAACGCGCCGATGGTCGCGACGGCCATGAGGAAGCTCTCGTCGAAGGCCTTGCCGCGGCGGATGTTATTGAATGCCTTTTGCAGTACGTCGTAGCCGGCAATCAAAAACGGCACGAGGAACAGCACAAAGCTGGCGTAGATGTCGCCCGGGGTGCCGAATGCGGCAGTGAGGGTGCCGAGCTCATCGAGGGCGTACACCACGGCAAAAATGCCCAGCGCTACCAGGATGCGGTTGCGCTTATGCTCGAGTGATTCTTTTTTCTTGCGCTTCTTCTTTTTCTTTTTGGGGTCGGCGGTGGCCATGACTCGTATCCTCCCATTTGAATGTATGAACACTCGCTCATATAATTTCGCGAGCAAAGGCCGCGGCAAGCGCGGCCTTGCGGGTTGGCGTAAACCTTGGCTAGAGAATGATCTCGCAGTCCGGCTCGGCGTCGGCGGTGAACTCCACAACGCGGTCGAGGACCTCGTCGAACTCGGCGTCATCGGCCTCGAGCGTCAACTTCTGGGTCATAAAGTTGACGGACACGGATTTGACGCCCTCGAGCTTGGCCAGCTCGTCCTGAAGCTCGCGCGCACAGTTGGCGCAGTCGATCTCATCGAGCTTAAACTGCTTTTTCATGGTGGGTTCCTTTCCCTGTATTTGCGGCTTGGGTGCAGGCCGCGCTGGTACCGTGGTTGGTTGCTATTCGCAGATATGGCTCATGCCCTGGTTGAGCATGGTGTAGACGTGGTCGTCGGCGAGCGAGTATAGGATATTGCGCCCGTCGCGCCGGAATTTAACCAGGTGCGACTGCTTGAGTGTGCGCAGCTGGTGCGACACCGCGGACTGCGAGGTTTCGGTCGCTTCGGCGATGTCTGCCACGCAGAGCTCGCGGCCCATGAGGGCGTAAAGGATCTTGATGCGCGTGGTGTCGCTGAAGACCTTGAACAGGTCGGCGAGGTCGTAGAGAAGCTCCTCGTCGGGAAGGTCCTCGGGCGAGCAGGTGGTGGGGATCGCGGGTTCGGTGGCCTCGATGTCGGGTTTCGTTTCATCAACGCGGATGCTCATTGCAATATCCTTTCATATGAACATGCGTTCATATAACTTGCTTTCGATTATATGAGTGTATGTTCATATGTCAATACAATTTGCGTTAATTTCGATGACTGCTTGCCGCCTCTGCGATTTTCTGTGGGTTGGGAGACATCGACGCAATGCTCGCCAACATATTTCGAGATGTTCGGCTAGCATGCTAAGAAAGCCACCTTGAGAAGCATTAGAACTGTTCATATTTGTACTTTATCGTGTCAAATACCGCGAGAATCAGTTCTTCCTCTACGGGAGTTCCTGCAGAATCAGTTTTATCTAAAGTTATATTGAGCATTGCTGCAGCCAATCTGGCACATCGGTGGCCGAATAAGTCGAAAAATGTAGGTGGACATCCGCAGAGATCGCCTTTAGAAGAGCGAATTCTCAATTAGATCAATAATCGTGTCGTCTTCCGTGCGGTTTTCATCGATTTTTGCGAACATGTCGCATTCCCAAGCCCCATTGATTTCCTCAGCAAGGGCCCCGACGTGTTGCATGTCGTCGGGTTCGGGCACATCGTTGATGCTCGGGTCATCAGCTTGCGGATATTGGCTTGCAATTTCGCGCTTGGCGGCCTCTTCTTCTTTGAGTGTCTCCAGGACGCGGCGACCGTATTCGAAGTAGCGCCGCAAGACAAATTGACGAAGAGTTTCTTGCAGGATGGCGAAGTTATCCGGGAGTCGACCGGGCCATATCTTCTCGCGAATGCGAATCGCTTCCATGACCCGTTTAAAAGCGGACTGCTTGAAAAACGAATGACGATTAACTGTGATAACGGCATATCCCATGTTTCGCAGCGTGTTTCGGCGCTCCTCGTCAATTGATTGCTGCTCGGGTTCGTCGTGGTAAAAGCCGTTGTATTCGATATCGGTCATCGAATTTTCGAGCAGCGCGTCGAGGTAGAAAACCGTCCGTCGCGTTAGGGCGGCGTATCTTTTGGGGACTGGGATCGGATAATCCGTTTTGATAGCGCGTATGGCTAAGCCACCCATTGACTTGGGCATTGTCAGCATCATGACAAACGCCGTTTCGAGTGGGGAGCGACAGCCTTCGTGTACATAAGAAAGTGCCTTAAGTGCTTTATTAGATCCACGATACCCCGGTACCTCTGAAAAGAAGGCTCTGAGCTCTTCAACGCTGGTTAGGGCTGGGCGCTCGCGATATTGAGTTTCGTCGGACGTTCCAAGCGCGTAGGAGCCGCAGATTTCAAAGTAATACTCAACGAGCTCCGAAAGGTTGAGGTCGGCTGTTGCTTCTAACGCGCACAGCTTGATATCGACGATGTAGACGTTCGGCTCGAGTTCTAGGTAGCTTTCTGCATCAAACGTATAGCGCGTGCAGTGGCAGATGCAGCCCTTGCGGTGCCTTTTGGCATTATTGGAAAACGTCAGCACATGGATACGTTCAGAATCGACATTCTTTCTGTTGAGCCATGCTCGTGCCGCTTCCAGGTCGGACGTGGTCGGCGCAGACACCCTGATCTTTTCCATAGGTATGGGACCGGTCGCGTAGCTTGCGAGCGAGTTGGCTGTTTGGTATACAGCGCGTGCCGTGGTATGTGACAGAATGATTCCCATACGCGCATGATGGCATAGCGGACGCCGCATACGCCCGAAACTTCGGGCAACGGTATTGGGGCGCGGCTTATCTTCTGCGAACGGTGGGTTTTTGAGCTGTCGTATTGAGGGAGCAGCTTTGGCTGGGGAGGTTTCTGCCGGCTGCCCCTTTTTGATGAACTTTAGTTGCGGATTCGTAGCTTCTAAGCGTTTTTGCCGACCGCTCAGATGCCTCACCAACATAATTTGAGTTATTCGGCCTTATCCTATACAAATGGTGCGATCGCAACGTCCTATTCGAATTGATTCAGGTAGATTTATGGGGCTTGGTTGCGAAATTAAGGCGATTTTAGCTTCGATTGCGGTTCAAGGGGCCTTGACTAGTGGTTCAGCTGGCCGAACAACTCGAAAAATGTAGGTGGGCCAACCTGCCGACTATGTGAAGCACGCGTATTTGCTCGTTTTGATGAAAACTAGGGTGCAGCCATAAGGCTGCGCCCTAGTTTACTGCGTGTCGGTGTGCCCAGACGGATTGCGCTGTGCCTGGCAGGCGCTCCCGCAGATGGATCGGTTATTTCGCGAATAGGTTCTTGAGGTTGAACTCGGCCTGAACCGTGCGGAGCATGAGGTCGGTGTCGTCCAGACCCAGATGCTGCTCGTTGGCATCGGCGGCGAGGGTGCCACGGCGGCGCGCCCAGTTCTCGAGCGCGGCGGGCGCGGACTCGCGGGGGAGCGAGCGCACGTCGGCGTCCAAGCTGCGGCAGATCTGGCGCGAGTCGATGACGATAATCTTGCCGGCGCGGCGTGCCTCGGCGTAACCGTCCAGATGAATTTTGAACCAGCTGTCCTCGAACGCGGCGTTATGCGCCATGTACGGGTACTTCTTCATAAGCTTGAGCAGCTGCTTCTGCAATTCCTTGTTCTCGCGGAAGGGCGTTTTGCCGTCGATGTCGTCCCAGGTGATGTGGTGGATATTCGACAGCGGCACATCCTCGCCGCGGTAGATATCGGGCAGGCCGCAGTAGTGTGCCTCGGCGTCATGCGGCACGGCGTCGCTGGTGAGGTCCATGATTTCCCAGCCCACGTTGATGATATAGCCGCGCTCGGGTGCACGGCCGGTGGTCTCGATGTCGATACCGAGCACGGTGCCCTGGATGGGCTTGCGGGCGTAGGCCACGCCGAGCGCGTCGCGGTCGCCGCGGATCTCGCGCATGACCGACGCGGCGGTGCGCTTTTGCATCTTACCGATGGCGGCGCAGGTGTCGGCATCGGACAGGCCGCGCGAAAGCGTCGCGGGCGTCACGTTGCGCAGGCGCGCCTCGCCAATCTGGTCGCACAGGTCGCGGTTGCGGTCAGCCAGGTCGCGCACGGTGGCAAAGTCGAAGCTGGGGTCGCCCTCGGCGGTAAAGTACTCGGTTTCGAGCACCTTAAGGGCCTCCTCGCCCTTCTGGCGCTCGGACTCCATGGCGCCGTGATCGCCATAGATAAACATGGGAATAAACGGCTGGCGCTCGTATTCGAGTGCTTGTGAAACGTTCATATAACTGCTCCTTGGACGGGCCGCAGCGCGCGGCTCGGGTTCATTGAGATGTGGCGAGATGATAGTTTACCATGGGCAACTATTGGCATCGCGCCTAGGACAACTACAATACCCTAGTTGACCGCTAGGACTTTTACAATGCTGCCGAAAGACACGAAAGGTTCCATCCGTCATGGATTTGCTGATTGATATTCTGCTCGACGCCGGCAAGGACACGCTCTCGCTTGTGCCGTTTTTGTTGGTGACGTATCTGGCCCTCGAGACCTTGGAGCACGTCGCGGGCGACCGCGTTAACGGGGCCATCAAGCGCGCCGGCGCCGCGGGTCCCGTGGTTGGCTCGTTGCTGGGTATGGTGCCGCAGTGCGGCTTTTCGGCCATGGCGGCAACGCTGTACGCCGGTCGCGTCGTGACCTTGGGCACGTTGGTGGCGGTGTTCCTTTCGACCTCCGACGAGATGCTGCCGCTGCTACTTGCCGAGCAGGTTCCCGTGCAGACCATGGCGATGCTTTTGGCTTCGAAGGCACTGATCGCGCTGGTCACGGGCTTTATCGTGG
This sequence comes from uncultured Collinsella sp., assembly GCA_928722055.1. Taxonomy (GTDB): domain Bacteria; phylum Actinomycetota; class Coriobacteriia; order Coriobacteriales; family Coriobacteriaceae; genus Collinsella. The sequence goes on along the minus strand of CAKMWN010000002.1, from coordinate 1,350,602 downwards.
ACGCGGCTATCCGCGGCCTTCGTCGTAACGCTCGCGCGCATGCGGCGATTCGCCGTACCGTGCTGGGGACCGCTTCCAATCCGGCTCATGTGAACTGCGCGCACGACGACCATACCGGGGGCGACATCATTGATGAAGTGGCCGAGGCGGGCGTGAGCGCCGATCACATCCATGAGCTGTGCGAGCGCGACCATTGCGGTTGCGATGAAGACGAGGACGAGTACGAACACGGACATGGACACGATCACGGTCATGGGGGCGAGCATGAACACCATGATGGCCACGGTCACTCCCACTCTCACGAGAGCGCGCCCCTCCTGTCGATTATTCGCAGCGCCATCTCGCACACCGTGCAGGTATCGGTATTCATTTTCCTGGTGACGCTGATTCTGGTCGCCGTGCTCGAGACCTTTGGCGAGTCGGCGATCGAGCAGTTCCTGCGCGGCAACGAGACGCTTGCGGTCCTGGGCTCGGCGCTTGTCGGCCTGATTCCCAACTGCTCGGCCAGCGTCGTCATCACGCAACTGTACCTGGAAGGCGCGCTGCAGCTGGCCCCGATGCTCGCCGGTACGCTCATTTCTGCCGGCGTGGGCTACCTGGTGCTGTTCCGCACCAACCGCAGCGCCCGCGAAAACGTCGTGTTCCTGGTCATGATGTACGTCATCGGCGCCGGCTGGGGCCTTATCCTATCCGCCGTTGGCCTTTAAGTAGATTATTGGGACATGTCTTACGATCTACCCCTGTGACCAGGGCATTCCCCGCTGCCAAAACAAAAAGGTAGATTTTTAGGCATGTCCCAAAAATCTACCTTGGTTAGCGCAGCAGCTCGGTGAGGTTGCGCTTAAAGCGGGCCCGGTCTTCGCTGGTAAATGCCGCCGGACCGCGAGTGCGACCGCCGGCGCGGCGCACCTTCTTTTCCTCGTGGCGAATAAACAGTTGCATGTCGATGGTCGCCTTATCGTAGACGCGCCCGCGCACGCCGATGGCGGCGGCATCGCGCCCGAGCACCATGCTCGCCAAGCCAATGTCCTGCGTCACGACTACGTCGCCCGCCTGCAGGCGTTCGACAATGGCAAAGTCGGCGCTGTCGGCGCCAACGCTCACATCGAGCGTCGTGACCCAAAATCCGCGTCGCGCGTGCTCAGCATCGCGCGGGTCGTCGCGGCGAATGTGCCGTTCTAGGTTTTGCGTGCTGTTGCCGGCGATAACAACGGCGACGCCCGCCCGCCGCGCGCAGTCAATCGACTCGCGCGTGACCGGGCAGGCGTCTGCATCAATAAAGAGCGTTCGTGGCATCTAGTGCACCAGTTTGCCAAATTGAGTAGCACGAACAATCAGCGTTACGCCAAACACCAGCAGTGCGGCGCCGCTAAAGATGACGAGCATCTTGGCCGACCACAGCGGATAGATAAACACGAACATGCCGGCGATGATGGAGAGTGCGCCGCTCAGGATGGCGAGGGCGCGGTTGGACGAAAGCTCGGACTCCAGAATGGACATGACACCTTCGACAATCCAGCCAAAGCCGGCCACGATAACCACCATCGTGGTGAGCGTCGCGGTCGAGAAGGCCTGGTTGCGCAGGATTATGGCGCCGCCCAAGATAATGAGTAGGTTGGAGATGATGCTCGTCACGCGCCAGCCGGTGGGCAGCAGCGGCTCAAAAATGGCAGTGAACAGCCTGATGGCAGCAGTGATTACAAAGTAAAAACCCAGGACAGTCGTCAAAAAGACGAGGGACTTGGCGGGTGCAAAAAGCAGCGCGATACCAGCAATGAGCGCTAAGACGCCCGTGATGGCGTAAATCCAGCGCACGGCCTTGACGGCTTTGCCCGCCATGCTTTTCTCGTCAAATCCAAACTGGCTCGATTTTTGGTCATCGTTCTTAAAGATGCCCATAATGTCTCCTTTCCGTGCGGCGTAAGCCTTGATCGTTACAACCAGTATCGCCTAAAGGCGCTGGCGTATGGGTCGGAGAGGGCGAAACGTAACCCAAAGGCCCCGAATTGTTTCCGTTGTTCCCCACGTTGCGATTTTCTATTCAACAGGTGTAGAACATTGCAGCCCTGTTCGTTATTGCCTACGTTTTAGGTTAGATTTTCCTAAGGACAATTGGCTTGTATTGGGGGTCCCTATGAACGAAGCAGTTCCCGAGGCGCCGTCGAGTGTCGAATCGATGGCAGAGCAGGGTTGCGAAAAGCTCGGCTTGGAAGCGTTTGATGCGCTGGTCCGTCGTGCCCGTACGTGCCGCCGTTTTGACGAGTCCATGCGCGTGCCGCGTGAGTTTTTGCTCGAGCTGGCAGAGCTGGCTCACCTGACTCCCTGTGGTGCCAATGCTCAGCGTCTTCGTTTTCATGTGGTGAGCGATGCCGAGGATTGCGCGCGCGTATTTGATGAGCTCGCGTGGGCCGGTACGCTTAAGGATTGGCCGGGTCCTGCCGAGGGTGAGCGCCCGACCGGCTACATCGCGATTTTGGCCGAGCGCGCCGTTCCGGGCAAGCCCGCCGCTCCCATTACCGAGGTCGACACGGGCATTGCCGCGCAGACGATGATGCTCGCCGCCCGCAGCGCCACGCCCGAGGTGGCAGCCTGCATGTTCAAGGCCTTTACGCCCCACGCGATCGATGCCATGGGGCTCGATAACGACAAGTATGAGCTCAAGCTGATCATGGCGTTTGGCGTTCCGGCCGAGACACAGGTGATCGATGCGATCGATTCCAACCCCGACGGCTCCATCAATTATTGGCGCGACGAGGCGCGGGTGCACCACGTACCCAAGCGTCCGCTTGCCGACGTGCTGCTGTAGTTGTGCGTCGTTGCGGTGCAATCCGGCGGCAAAATCACCACAAAGGCTCCTGTCCCCTTTGTGGTGGTACGAGGGGAGGGTGTGTGGCAGATCTGTATTTGGTGCGGCATGGGCAGACTGAGCTCAATGTGCAGAGCATTTTGCAGGGCTGGCACGATTCGCCGCTTACGGCGCGCGGGCGCGAGCAGGCGCTGGCGACGCGCGCGGCGTTTGAGGCGCGCGGCGTGGCCTTTGACCATGTGTATTCCTCGCCGTTGGGCCGGGCGCGGCATACGGCCGAGCTTATCGTTGGCGAGGGCCGTTCCATTGAGCTGGTCGATGACCTGCGTGAGTGGCATTTTGGCTCGCTGGAGGGCACATCAAATCGCGAGATGCCGCCGCAGCCCTGGGGCGATTATCCGGTGGCCTTTGGCGGCGAGTCGGAAGTGCAGCTTCAGTCGCGCATGGTCGCGGTGCTGTCCCGCATCATGGCCAGGCCGCAGCACGACTGCGTGCTGGCGGTTTCCCATGGCTCAGCCTGCCAGGAGTTTCTTGAGTATGTGACTGGCGAGGGGGAGCTACCCGACAACGGTGCCGTGCTTCATTTTGGCTATTGCGACGGGGCGTTTTCGCTCTTGGGTTGGTAACGAACGAAAGGACCCCTATGAATAAAGATCTGTATCTGGTCCGTCATGGACAGACGATATTCAACCTTAAGCGTATCATTCAGGGGTGGAGTGACTCGCCGCTTACGCAGTTGGGTTGCGACCAGGCGGCGCGCGCCGGCATGTTTTTACGTGCGCGTGGCATTGAGCCCGATCATGCCTACACCTCCACGCTTCATCGCACCGAGCAGACTATCGCCAACTTGTGGCCGGGCTTGGCGTACGAGCGCCTGGACGGTCTGCGCGAGTGGTTCTTTGGCGACTTTGAGGCCGAGCGCGTGATGCTTATGCCCGAGCGCCCGTGGCGCGACTTCTATTGCCAGTTTGGCGGCGAGGGCCAGATGCAAGTGCGCGAGCGCATGGTGGCGACGCTGATCGAGCTTATGCAGCGTCCGGACCATACGTGCGTGCTCGCGGTAAGCCATGGCTCGGCCATCAAGGAGTTTATGGATCACGTGAAGGGTGCGGCGGCCGACGAGCGCGATCGCGTGCCGGGCAACTGCGCGGTGCTGCACTTTGCGTTTGACGACGAATCCGACACGTTTGAGCTGATTGAGATTTTTACGCAGGAGGATTACGCACGCGAGCTGGGGCTTGAACCGCTCGTGGCGGCAGCAGGCCCGCAGCGGGGATAACGTGAGCGTGGCGGCACGGGTCGCCGGCATAACTTCTCGACGCAAAAGGGGCGGAGATGCATGTACCTGCTGCATCTCCGCCCCCTGTTTGTTGAGCTGCCGATTTTTGTGCTGGACGGTCTGGTCTTGCTAGAACCGCGCGACTTGGTGCGTGAGCAGACCCGTCGGAACCTGCGGCGCGCCGCCGCTGACCTGCGCGGCGGGGAAGAGCGCAGCTACGGCAAAGTTGAACGGCTCCTTGCCGGTGTACGTTCCGGCGGCACGGGCCTCATCGGCCAGCAGCTGCGACGCCCCGGCCAGCGCGGCAGCGTAGGCGGGGTCGTCGGCCAGTGCCGGCTCTGGTACTTGGTCGAGCATGGCACGGATGGCGGCAACAGCGTCCTCGCGCTTGACCTCCCACACGCGGTGCGTAATGCCCGCGGGGTCGGTGACGGCGTAGAGCGAGGCGCCCTCTTTGGCAGCGCCCAGGATGATGTCCATGACGGGCGACGCCTCGTAGGCGAGCGACACGGGGCGCGGCTGAACTTTGAGTTCGGCGATCGCGCGCGCGGCGGCGGCCACGTCGGCGCTGGCATCGCCCTTGCCGCCCGCAAGTACACTCGTCGGGCAGATCGCCACGACACCCGTCACACGTCCCGGCTCGCCCGAGCATTCGTACACGTAATACGCCGCACCCGGGTCCTTGAGCATCAGACCATCGGCAATGGCTCCGCGCAGGGCATCGTTGCCGCTTAGGATGCTGCCCATTGCAGGCAGCGCCTCGAGCACGCGGTCCTGAGCCGGGCGGATGCAGGGAAACGGAAGTGCTTTCATGGGCGGTCCTAACGCGCGAGTCGGTTTGTTCGCGGCTTATTATGCCCCAACTTGGCCGCTCGCGTCCCAGAGCACGTTATCGGCGAGCGCGATTAGCACCTGCTGACAACGAACGATATCGGCGTGGGGCACATATTCGTTGGGCTTGTGCGCGAGCGCGAGCGACCCGGGACCGTAGCTCATGCAATTGCGGTTACCTGTCTTGCCGGCAATGACGGCGGTGTCGGTGTAGCCGGTAAAGAAGCCAACGGTCGTGTCCGCGTCCGTCACGTCATCGGCGGCACGCTTGAGCGCTGCTAGAAGGGGAGAGTTTGGGTCGCGCTCGATGGCGGGGCGGTCGCCCGTCACGACGTAGCTGCCGTGGCAACCGGGAATGGCGGCTTCGGCGACGGCGATGGCCTGCTCTACCATGCGCGTTACGGCGGCCGTATCGGTCGGCGGGGTCAGGCGCATGTCGACCCAGACTTTGGCGCGGTCGGGTACGACGTAGGGGCGATATCCGCCCTCGATTTGGCCGAACGTGATGGTCGAAGGCCCCAGCTCATCGTGCGCGGGCAGCGCCACAAACGCGCGACGGAGCGAACACACGACCTCGGCCATGGCGGCGACGGCATCCGCGCCCTTCCAGGGCCGGCTTGCATGCGCCGTCACGCCATCCATTTCAATCTCGAACCACGTACGCCCCTTGTGCGCCACCTGGATCTGTCCGTCGGTGGGCTCGGTGTCCAGCACCCATTCGCGCGAACCGACCCAGCCGGCATCGATGGCTGCCTCGGAGCCTCGCATAAAGTCTTCCTCGTCGACCGAGCAGATGAGCGAAAAGCCGCGGCGGGGCAGCGCGCCATCCGCCGCCACGCGCTCGAGCGTATGGACCAGTGCGGCAATGGCACAGGCCAGGCCACCCTTCATATCGCAGGCGCCGCGGCCGTAGAGCTTGCCGTCGCGCACGACCGCCCCGAGCGGCGTAATGTCCGCGTCCCAGCCGTCGCCCAAGGTGACTGTATCCATGTGGCAGATGTAGACGAGCCGTGGCTCGTCGCTCAAACCGGGCACGGTGACCATGAGATTGCGGCGTCCGGTCAGCACCTCGAGTTCCTCAACCTGCACGGCATGGAGCACCGGATGACTCAACCGCTCCAATTGAGCCTCAACCAACACTTTGATATAGCGTTCAATCTCGCCCTCATACGCACCTGGGTCGGAACTGTCGATCCGCACGAGCCCTTGCGTAAGCCGCCAAGCAAAATCTGTATCAACCATAGGCACCTCACAGATAGTTAGGTCAACATACAAATTGTATGTCAAGAAGCGGCTCGGTGCATTTAATGGAGCGCTCACAAAAACGGGGGCGCCTCTCGTGCGAAAGGCGCCCCCGCGGGCATTCAATGTCAGTAACGGGCAGGCCACATGGGGAACTGCCCGTCAGATCAGCCGGCGCTATTTGATCACGCGCACGCGATACATCGACGGAATCTGCTTGAGCGCCTCGATGGTGCTGCTGTCCAGGTGCTCGTCGGTGTCGAACATGGTGTAGGCGTTCTCGCCGGCAGACTCGTTGGTCATACGCTGCACGTTGGCATTGTCCTTGGCCAGGATTGCCGTGATCTGACCGATCATGTTGGGCACGTTGGCGTGCAGGCAGGCGATGCGGCTTGCGGCGCGCGCCTTGCCCATGCTGCAGGCGGGGTAGTTGACGCTGTGCGCGATGTTGCCGTTCTCCAGGTAATCCTTAAGCTCGCTGATGGCCATGTCGGCGCAGTTGGCCTCGGCCTCGCCAGTGCCGGCGCCCGAGTGCGTGGTGATAAACGTGTTGGGCATCTTGACGGTCTTGGGCGTGGCAAAATCGCAGCTAAACCAGCTCAGCTTGCCCTCGCGCAGGGCGGCGTCAACGGCGTCCTCGTCAATGATGGTCTCGCGTGCGTAGTTGATGAGCACGGCGTCCGGGGCCAGCAGGTTGATCTGCTCGGTGCTGATCATGCCGATGGTGTCGGCCTTGCTGGGCACGTGCACCGTGAGGTAATCACAGCCGCGGCAGAGATCTTCGAGCGTGCCCACGCGCTGCACCTCGCGGCTCAGCACCCACGCGTGCTCAACGGAAATGAACGGATCGTAGCCGTAGACGTCCATGCCCAGATTGACGCAGGCGTTGGCGACCTTGGAGCCTACGTTGCCCAGACCGATGACGCCGATGCGCTTGCCCTTGAGCTCGCGGCCCACAAAGGCCTTCTTGGCCTTCTCGGCGTCGACCTGGATCTCGGGGTCGTCGGCGTTGTCGCGCACCCAGTTCATCGATTGCACCACGCCGCGGCTCGAGAGCACCAGCATGCCTAGGACGAGCTCCTTAACGGCGTTGCTGTTGGCACCGGGGGAGTTAAAGACGACGACGCCCTTCTTGGCGTACTCCTCGACGGGGATGTTGTTGACGCCGGCGCCGCAGCGGGCGATGGCGCGGATGCCCTCGGGCAGCTCGTAGCCGTGCAGGTCAGTCGAGCGCATCAGGATGGCGTCGGCCTCCTCGGCGGTGCTCACAAATTCGTAGCCCTCGCCAAACTCGACTTTGCCGTCCTTGGTGATGTCGTCGATGGTCTTAATCTTGCGCATGAAAAACTCCTTAGCAGGTTTGGTTTAAACAGGTGGTTTGAAGTGGCTGGTCGGCCCGCGCGTTGCGGGCTAGTTAGATCGCGGGCTCAAACTACGCTGCGTTTCGAAGTCCTTCATGTACGAGGCCAGTGCCTGCACGTCTTCCATGGTTACGGCGTTGTAGACGCTGGCGCGCATGCCGCCTACCAGACGATGGCCCTTGACGTTTTGAATCTGGTGCTCGGCCGCGCCTGCGACAAAGGCCGCGTCGAGTTCGGCGTCGCCGGTGCGGAAGGTGACGTTGGCGATGGAGCGGCTGTCGGCCTGCGTGGTACCATGGAACAGCACACTGTGCTCGAGCAGGTCATAGAGCAGGTTGGCCTTGGCCCAGTTGCGCTCGGCCATGGCGGCAAGTCCGCCGGTCTCCTCGACCCACCGGAACACCTTGCCGCACACGTAGATGCCAAAGGTGTTGGGCGTGTTGAGCATGGAGCCCTTGGCGGCCTGGGTCTTAAGGTCCATGTACTGCGGCGCCCGCGCAAAGGCGGGGCCGTCGGCGATGAGGTCGTCGCGCACGATAACCACGGTCACGCCCGCGGCGCCGGCGTTTTTCTGCGCGCCGGCGTAGATGAGCCCGTAGCGCTCAACATCGAGCGGCTGCGACAGAAAGCAGCTCGAGACATCTGCGACCAGCGGTACGTCGCCGCAAGCGGGCAGCTCGTGGTACATGGTGCCAAAGATGGTGTTGTTCTGGCAGATGTAAACGTAGTCGAGCCCGTCGCTCGCGGCCTCGGCGGCAATGCGCGCGTTGATGTCGGCCATGTCGGGGATGCGGTCGAAGTTGGTGTCCTCGGAGCTCGCGAGCAGCACGGCCTCGCCGTACTTGGCGGCCTCCTTGTATGCCTTGTTGGCAAAGTTGCCGGTCACGATGTAGCCGGCGCGGCCGCGGCGCATGAGGTTCATGGGGATGCCCGCAAACTGCAGCGTGGCGCCGCCCTGCAAAAACAGGACACGGTAGTTGTCGGGGATGCTCGGCAGGCGACGCAGGGTTGCCTCGGCGTCGTCGATGATCTGCTGGTACATGCTAGATCGATGGCTCATCTCGAGCACGGACATGCCGCAACCGCGGTAGTCCATCATCTCGTCGGCGATCTCGGCGAGCACGCTTGTGGGCAGCGCTGCCGGGCCAGCTGAGAAGTTGTGCACACGTGCCATCTTCTAGTTCCCCCTTGTAGTCGTTTGGACGTTCGGGTTACTTTAGCACAGTGGAGCGCCAGGCGCGACCGCATCACGGTAAAACTCGAGTGCGTCGCTATGATTTACAGGATGGTTACATGGGGGAGGGGTGCTTTACTCCTCAGGCAAATCCAAATCTGCGAGCGAAGACATGAGGTTCCTAGGCGCTTGATCTCTTCGTCCTAAAGTAGCTACCTCCTAGTCACTACGATGCTAGCGTGGCGATGACGGCTTCGTCGCCGGCGTATATTAGGGTGTTGCCGTCGGGGATGATCGTTTGGCCTTCGCGCTTGAGCATCACCACAATAAACGGATGTTTGCCTTGCGGCACATCGCACAGGCGCTGGCCGGCCAGGCGACCGTGGGGAGTCACGGTGACCTCGCGCAGCGTAACTTCGGTACGCTCTTCAAACGTCGGCGCGGCCATCACCAGCAGATCGCCTTCCTGGATCACGGTGTCGCCATTGGGCAGTACCGGGTGCGCCCCGTCGCGCAGCACCAGGACCACGAGCATATTTGTGGCGCTGCCAATGTCCGCGAGCGAGCGTCCGGCAAACGGATGTCCAGCGCACACCTTGAGCTTTACAAACGACATGCCGTCCTCGTCGCGGTAGTCGTTAAAGGTGCGGCGCACGTCGCCGGTCGCATCGATCATATCGAGCTTCTTCGCCACCGCCGGCAGCAGCGAGCCCTGCACCACAATGCTCGACACGGCAATCACAAACACCAGGTCAAACAGGTCGTGTCCGCCGGGAACGCCGGCCACCACGGCAAAGAGGCTAAACACGACCGAAGCTGCTCCGCGCAGGCCCGCCCAGCTTACGAGCGCGACCTGGCGGGGGTTCGTCTTAAAGGGCGCCAGGAGCACGCCGACGGCGATGGGGCGGCTCACGTAGAGCATAAACGCCATGAGCGCCAGGCCCGGCAGCAGCATCTGTGGTAGGCGTGCGGGCGTGACGAGCAGGCCGAGCAAGAAGAAGATCGTCATCTCGGCCATCTCGGTGAGGGTGTCAAAGAAGTGCGCCATCTCGACCTTGCCGTTGATGTCGCTCGCACCCAGCACAATGCCGGCCAGGTATACGGCCAAAAAGCCGTTGCCGCCCAGATAGCTTGGTAGCGCGTAGGCGACGATCGCCACGGCGAACAAGAAGATGGTCTGCGCGCCCTCGGCCGTTGCGTGCGCGCGTTCAATCAGACGGCCCGCCGCCCAGCCGATGGCAAGGCCCAGGCCCGCGCCCAGGATAATCTGCTTGGCCAGCAGTGCGGGAATGTTGATGTCGCCGCCGGCCGCGAGTGCGGCGAGCACGGCGGTGAGCATGTAGGCGACGGGGTCGTTGGAGCCCGATTCGACCTCGAGCAGCGAGTCGGTGCCGCCCTTCAGCGAAAGGTTGTGCTCGCGCAGCACGCTAAAGACGCTGGCCGCGTCGGTGGATGCCACGACCGATCCCAACAGCAGGCCGTCGATCCAGTCGAACCCCAGCGCGAAGTGGGCGAACACGCCGGTGATGCCGGCAGTGATGACGACGCCGAGCGTGCTCAGCAGCACCGCCGGCACAGCGACGGGTTTGGCACGGTCGATATTGGTGTTAAAGCCGCCGTAGAACATGATGAACAGCAGCGCCGTGCTGCAGACGGTTTCGGTGAGCGCATAGTCGCTAAAGTCGATATGCGCCGGGCCGTTGACGCCCAACAGCATGCCGAGCGCGATAAAGATGAGCAGGGTGGGGAAGGGGAGCTTTTTGCCGACGGGTTTGATGGTCAGACACAGAATGATGACGAGGCCGATAAAGAGAAGGATCTGGTTCATGGATGGTGTCCGCTCCTGGTTGGTTGGCGTGGCACGGTCAGTTGCCTGCGGTTATTTGTACCCAAAGATGGTGGGTTTATGGGGTTGGATTGCGGGCGTGCGCGATATCGTCATAGACGGCTGCCGTCTTTGCCTCTGCTCGGAAACCCTTTCCAGCTTTATTGCAACGGAGTACAATGGGTAACGTTTAAGTTCAACTTGAAGTTTTAGTTGCGGCGCCGGGCTTCGGCCGCAATGCAAGGAGAGGCGTACCATGGCGATCTATGTGACATCTGATGCTCACGGGCACGTGCGTGCGCTTGACGAAGCCCTGTCTAAGATCTCGTTGACGTCCGACGACACGCTGTACGTGCTGGGCGACATGATCGATCGCGGGCCCGATCCGGTCGGCGTTATTAAGCTCGTGCGCTCGCTGCCCAACGCCCACGTGCTCAAGGGTAATCACGAGCAGATCATGCTCGATGCCATCATTGGCCAGGATCCGCTCGATGCCGAGACCTGGGATATCAACGGTGGTTGGACGACGCGCGAGCAGCTCAACGACATGGAATTTGAGGCATACGAGGAGCTCGTGCGATGGATGGCCGCGCTGCCGCTCTACGCAGTGGTCGAGACCGAGGAGCGCCCGTATCTGCTGGTACATGCTGGAATCGAGATGAAGGCGGCGCGCGCGTTTTTGCTTGAGCATGGCGTCGATTGTGCCGATGGCGTTGGAGCGGTGGGTGCCGATCGCGAGCTGCTGCAGCAGATGCTCGCGGTGCAGTCGTCCGATGACCTGCTGTGGATTCGTCATGGCTATTGGGATGCGTCGACCGGGCTGCTTTCTGCCGAGGGCAAGGGCCCGGTCGTGGTGAGCGGTCACACGCCCACGGTATCGCTTGGGCGCTATTGCGAGGTCGGTGGTCTGGCGGGGCTCGATGAGGAATCGGGACGCGGGCAGATCGTGCGCTTGGGCGGCGAGGACACTGCTGGTGTGCCCGATCGCATCGACATCGACTGCGCCGCCGCCACCGGCTCCGAGTTCGGCCGCGTGGGCATCCTGCGCCTGGACGACGGGGCCGAGTTCTACGCGAACATCAACCCGGGCGAATAACCTTGTTCCGCCGATCTACCGTAGCTAATTTGGGACGGGGCTTTTTTGACTACTTTCGGAGAGTAGCGCCTTCTTGCTCGGTAAGCGCTAGAAATGAGGAGCGTCTGCGTCCTCGACAGCGCGAAAATGCTCGAAAAACCGTCGCAACGGAGTCAAACGACGTCGCGGCGGTTCTTTTTTGGCTGCCCGCTTGCTAAGTGAGTAGACTTTTTTGGAAATGCCGAGCACCCAACATATTTGCCTCAATAAAACCGCAGGTCACAGACTTGTGCTCTGTTGGTGTGGTCGGGGATTCGGTAAAAGTCTACTCACTTAGTTTTGCGTGATGAATATTGTCCGCAACGAGACCCCAGACGGGGTGATTCCATCGCAAATTCCGGTGACCGGGCAGCTAATTAGGCGCCGTATGGGTTGCGGTCGCGTTCGATGCGTTGGCGGATGCGGCGGTACTCGATTATCAGCAGCACCAGGAGTAGGGCCATGATGGCTAGGTAGCTCACTACAGCGCCCATCAGACCCAGCAGCTTAATCAGGATCACCGGCAGCACCACGCTTACGGCGAAGCAGATCAGGTAGATCTTGGTGACGTCTCTAGCGTGGCGTAGCACCGTGATGATGGCGTAGATAAAGTCGATGGCCGCGGTGACGCCGCCGGCGACGACCATCAGCAGCGCCAGCGTACGGTAGCGCTCAAAGCTGAGGCCGTACATAAAGCTCATGAGGGGAATACCGGGACCTGCCATAAATGCGGCGCACATGCCGGTGATGACCACGATCAGCGCCATAACGGCAACAATAATCAGGTCAAAGCGACGACGCTTGCGAGGATTAGCCCAAATGTTCGACAAGCGCAGGAGCTGCGGTTTATAGATAAATCCAATGCTCAGCAAAATAGCCTGCGCAGGAAAGAACAGGGCATTAAAGTACAGCTGATATTTGTATGCCAGCGTGCCTTCCATCACAAACTTGGGCATGCTCTCGATAAGGTTGAACAGGAACAGTGCACCAAAGAGCGGGGCGCACTGGACAAACAGGTGGCCGACCTCGCGCAGGCTCACGCGGCGCGATTTTTCGGTCTCGAGCAGGGCGAGCGGCGCGGTGACCAGCACGAGCGAGGCGATCGCGGTGACACCCATGTCCATGGCCGCGATGGGCATGCTGCGCGTGAGGAACAGCGCCACGCTGAAGACCGCGATGACGCCGACGGAGCGTAGCGTTTGGCTCATTCCAGCCAAGTAGAGTTTGTCGGCCTGCTGCAGGCGGCCTTCGTACACGTCGGCGACGCCGTCGATGACCTTATACAGGTAGACGCCCAGGCCGATCGTCGCCATCTGCGCGTCATAGCCGCGGGCGCTGCTATACATGAGGCCGCAGCCTAGGGCGAGCGCTCCGCAGATCCAACGATTGAGCTGGTAGGAGGCGAAGGACGTCTTTTCGTCGATGTCCGAGACCTGGAAATTGCGCACGCCGTAGTTGCACGCGATCATGATGAGCGTGCCGGTGACAAAGGCGATGGAGAACTTGCCGGCTTCTTCGGCGCCCACGAGCTGTGTGGACACGATGGTGAGCAGCGGAAACGCCAAGCCCCACACGGCGGTGCCGAGAGCGTTCCAAAGGTAATCGCGGCGGGTGGCGTGCTCCTCGTATTCCGCTTCCTGCATGGAGAACCCGCCGCCGTAGACGGCGCCGAGCAGACGGTTCCACCAAGCGTTGACCATGCGGCGGACGGGGCCGGGCTCCCGATCGCGTTCGCGCCGGCGACGTGTGGCTTGGCTGCTATCGGGCCCGCCGGCGTTGCGCTGACTCAGCTCTTGGATGCGTGCGAGTTCCTCGGCAGTGTGCGAGGCAGGGAAGAGGCCGTTCTCGATGCGGCCGCCCTGGGCCTTCGCGGCGCCGTCCTTCGATGCAGCGGGGTTGGAGGTGCCGTTGCGGCGGGCGATGGCGCGGCGAATGCTATCGAGGGGCGTGATACTCAAAGCGGAGTCCTTTCTATTGCTGCGCTTTAGTATAGACGCGACGGTGTTCGCTCGTGTTTTTGAACGGATTGTTCAATAATTTCGGCGGGCGGCTGTAATTTGTCGGTAAACGTGCGGTATCCTGTTGAAGTTTTGTGACACCCCCGATGCCGCCCACGCGGTACCAAGGAGCTTCTACCTATGGACGTCGCCGCATTCTTACTGGCTCTTGTGCCGATTATTTGGCTGGTCGTGATGCTGCTGTGCTTTAAATGGCCAGCTTGGAAGGCCGCTATCGGATCGTTTGTCCTTTCGTGCTTGCTTGCCTTCGCATGGTGGCACCTGCCGGCAGCGCAGATCGCGACCGCCTCGCTCGAAGGTTTTTTGATGGCTCTGTGGCCCATCGTCCTGGTGATCATCGCCGCGGTGTTCACGTATAACCTGTGCGTTCGTACGGGCGCCATGGACGTGATCGGCAGCATGATCACCTCCATCAGCAGCGACCGCCGTCTGCTGGCGCTGCTCGTGGCTTGGTGCTTCGGTGGCTTTATGGAGGGCATGGCCGGCTTCGGTACCGCTGTCGCCATTCCCGCCGGCATGCTCGCGGGCCTGGGCTTTGAGGCCGTGCCTGCCGTGCTCATCTGCCTGCTGGCCAACGGCGTGCCCACGCCCTACGGCTCCATCGGCATCCCCACGGTGTCCGTTGCCGACCTGGTGGGTTTGGATTCCCTTCACCTAGCGACCGTTCAGCTGGTGCAGCTCGCGCCGTTCTTTGTGGTGATGCCGCTATTTATTGTGCTGGTTGCGGGCCGTGTTGCCGATGACCAGGGCAATGCCGCGAGTGTGGGCGAGCGTCTGCACGGTGTTGCCGGCGTGGCGTTGCTCTCCGGCGTGTCGTTTGTCGGCGCGGCTCTGGTCGTTGCCATGTTTGTGGGCCCCGAGCTGGCCGTGGTCGTAGGATCCATCGTTTCGCTCGCGCTGACAGCTGCGCTTGCCATGCGTGCCGAGAAGTCGGGGCATCTGGACGCACGCTTTCACATGAATATCGAGGCGGGGGAGAAGCTCACCGTTAAGTCGGCGCTTTCGGCCTGGTCGTGCTTCATCCTGATCTTTGTGTTGCTGCTGGGCACGTCTAATCTGGTGCCCGCTGTACATGCTGCGCTCGCGCCGTTTGCGAGCCATGTGCAGGTGTATTGCGGTGAGAATCCCGGTATGCTTACGTTTTCGTGGATCAACACGCCAGGCGTCTGGATTTTCCTGGCGGCGTTTGTTGGCGGTGCCATTCAGGGTGCTTCGCCACGCATGATGGGCGAGGTGCTGGCCGCGACTGTGAAGCAGATGATGCCGACGGTGATCACGATGCTTTCGGTGCTGGGCTGTGCCAAGGTGATGGGCTATGCGGGCATGATCTCTTCGATCAGCGCGTTCTGCATCGCCGTCGCCGGTGGGCTGTACCCGATTCTGGCTCCGTGGATCGGCGCAGTCGGTGCGTTTGTGACCGGCTCGGGCACGTCCTCGGGCATGCTGTTTGGCCCCATTCAGAGCCAGGCTGCCACTGCGCTGGGTGTGAGCGACTACTGGATGGTCGCGTTGAACGCCCTGGGCGTCGCCGCCGGTAAGATGATCTCGCCGCAGACCCTCGCCATTGGTCTTGCCGCCGTGCTCGTGCGCGGTAAGGATGCCGAACTCCTGGGCGCCGTCCTGCCCTACGCCGCCGGCATGCTGGTCCTGATGAGCGCCATAGCCATGCTCGGCCAAGGCCTGCCGCTGTAGTCGGCACTTAGGGACGTTCCTTATGTGCCGGCACTTTGGGAACGTCCCTAAGTGCCGGCATCTGGGGACACTCCTTGAATGTTGTCTGTTCAAGAGTGTCCCCAATGACTAGTCGTTTAAAAGCGTCCCCAATGACTAGGCCGCTTGCCTGCGATTTTTGACCGTTGGGCGGGCTTGCCGCCCTTGCCGCAAAAACGTTTTTGCATATCGGGTACAACGGGCTTTACGTGAGTAAAGTGCGCGTCGCGTCAACGTGTCGCGTTTTTAAAGGAGGCCCCATGCCTGGTGTTACCCCTGCAGAAGTTCTGTCCAACTTTGGTATTACGCTCGTTGAAGATCCCGCCGAGAATCAACCCCGTCTGCTGGTGGACCTGCCGGCGGCAGAGCTCGTCGAGCATGCCATCCGCCGCAACGAAGGCCGCATGGCATCCAACGGCGCGCTGGTGATCGAGACGGGGGAGCGTACCGGACGTTCGCCCAACGACCGCTTTATCGTTGACACCCCCGATGTCCACGACAAGATTGCCTGGGGCGCCGTCAACCGCCCGCTGTCCGTCGAAAGCTACGAGGTCATCAAAGCCGGCATCGTCGACTATCTCAACGAGCGCGATGTGTTCGTCACCCGCGGCATGGCCGGCGCCGACCGCAACCATACGCGCCGCCTGCTCGTCGCCTGCGAGCGTGCCAGCCAGGCGCTCTTCATTAAGCAGATGCTCGCCCGCCCGCTCGCCCGCGAAATCGCGCGCACCGGCGAGCCGGACTTCTGCGTGCTCGCCGCGCCGGGCTACCAATGCGACCCTGCCATCAAGGGCCTCAACTCCAGCGCCGCCGTGGTCATCAACTTCCAGGAGCGCGTGATTTTGGTCGCGGGTACCGGCTACTCCGGCGAGATCAAAAAGTCCATCTTCAGCGTTATGAATTACCTGCTGCCCGTCGAGGACGACGTGCTGCCCATGCACTGCTCGGCCAGCATGGATCCCGTCACGCACGAGACCGCCGTGTTCTTTGGCCTGTCCGGCACCGGCAAGACCACGCTTTCGGCCAATCCCACGCGCCTGCTGATCGGCGACGACGAGCACGGTTGGTCCGACATGGGTATCTTCAACATTGAGGGTGGCTGCTACGCAAAATGCGAGGGCCTGGACGCCTTCCACGAGCCCGAGATCTTCAACGCTGTCCGCTTTGGCGCGATCTGCGAAAACGTGGTGCTCGACGAGAACCGCAAGCCCAACTATGACGACATCTCGATCACGCACAACACGCGCGTGGCCTATCCCGTGGAGCACATTCCTAACGCGTGGGCTAAGGGCATGGGCACCACTCCGAGTGTCGTGCTGTTCCTGACTTGCGACGCTTTTGGCGTGCTGCCGCCCATCTCACGCCTGACGGCCGATGCCGCCATGTACCACTTTGTGACGGGCTTTACGGCTAAGATTCCCGGCACCGAGGTCGGCGTCACCGAGCCCACGCCCACGTTCTCTTCGCTGTTCGGCGAGCCGTTTATGCCGCTCGACCCCATGGTTTACGCCAAGATGCTTGGCGAGCGCATTGCCGACGGCCGCACGCGCGTGTACCTGGTCAACACCGGCTGGATTGGCGGCGGCTACGGCGTGGGCCATCGCATCGAGCTGGCCTACACGCGCTCGCTGGTCGCGCGCGCCCTCGACGGCACCATCGAGGACAGCGAGTTCGTGCACGACGACATCTTTAACGTCGACATTCCCACGACGTGCCACGGCGTGCCCGATGGCATCCTGGTGCCGCGCCAATACTGGCAGAGCACCACGCGCTATGACGAGGCCGCGCACAACCTGGCGGTGATGTTCGAGGAGAACTTCGAGAAGAAGTACTCGCACCTGCCCGAGTCCGTCAAAGCCGCCGGTCCGCACGCTCAAGTACACGCCGACGCCCGTCATCGCGGCCGCGGCCTGCTGGGACTCCGCCACTAGCGTCGCCTCAGACTCAAAACCACCATAAAGGGGGCACTGAACTGCCTCCCATTTCTTGGACATCGGGAAATGGGAGGTTTTCCATGAGTATAGACCTCAGGGTGAAGCACGACCTGGAGTCCAGGAGGCGGGCCGTCGAGCTCTTCGACGCCGGCGTCGGCTGCAAGCCGGCGGCCGAGGCTCTGTCCGTCCCCCGCGAGACCGTGAGAGAATGGCAGTGGGTATATCGGGCGTTCGGAAGCGAGGCGCTGCTGTCCATGGGCGGGAAACAATCCAGGTACACATTCGAGCAGAGGGTCGCCGCGGCGTCGGCCGTGGTCGACGGCGGGATGGCGAAGACCGACGCCATGGCCGAGTTCGGGATCAGGTCGAAGTCCCCACTGGAGCGCTGGTGCAGGCTCTACCGCGAGGGCGGCGCCGAGGCGCTGCGGCCCGGACCGAAGGGCAGGCCGAGGGGGTCGAGGTCGAAGCCCCGGGCCCGCACCCGCGAGCAGGAGCTCGAGGAGCGCTGCCGCAGGCTCGAGGCCGAGGTCGCCTACCTAAAAAAATTGCGCGCCCTGGTCGAGCGGGACGGGCTCTGACCAGGGCGGCGGCCGAGGCGGTGAGGGCGCTGAGGGCGGAGGGGCACTCCCTGCGCCACCTGCTGGAGTGCTCGGGGCTCAGGAGGTCGACCTACTACTACGCGCTGGCGCACCCGCGGAGGCCGACCAGGCCCGAACTGCGCGACGCCGCGGCCGAGATATTCTCGCGCACCGCCAACGGCTGCGGGCACCGGCAGATAGCCATGTGCCTGCGTGCCGAGCTGGGCGCGGTCGTGGCCGACAAGACCGTGCTCAAGATGATGCGCGAGATGGGCATCCGGTGCGGGATACGCCGCCGGGGCTCCCGCCGCCGGTACAGCTCCTACAGGGGGCTCGTGGGGAGCACGTTCGAGAACGTCATCGCGAGGGACTTCGGCGCCGAGGGGCCGTGGCAGAAGCTCGGCACCGACGTCACCGAGTTCAAGGTCGCCGGCGCCAAGGCCTACTGGGCCCCGGTGCTCGACTTCTGCACGAAGGAGATCGTGGCGAGCGACATATCGACCTCGCCGGACCTCGCCCAGCAGCACAGGATGCTCGACCGGCTCCTCGAGGCCCTGCCCGGCGGGGCGGCGCCGACCATGCACTCGGACATGGGCTGGCAGTACCAGCACGAGTCCTACACCTCCAGGCTGGAGGGGGCGGGCATCACCCAGAGCATGTCGCGCAAGGGGAACTGCATCGACAACGCCGCCACCGAGCAGCTCTTCGGCCACGTGAAGGACGAGTTCTACCGCGGCAGGGAGTGGGGCAGCTTCGAGGACTTCAAGCGCGACCTGGAGGAGTACATAGCCCATTGGAACACGCGGCGCAGGCAGGTAAGATTGAAGGGCCTGACGCCGGAGGAGTTCCGGAACCGGGCCCTTGCGGCGTAGTCGCTATTTATTCAGTCCAAGTTTCGGGGCGCGGTTGATTTCCGATCTCAGCCGAACACATTGAGCGGATAGGCCGTTCCCGCAGTTAGCCGAACGCCCCCGAGGCCCTATTCAGGCCACGGGGGCGTCGTTTTCCCAGTTGAAGGAACGGTGGAGATGTGTTTCGATGGGTCCGGTGGCCATGCTCCGCCCGCCGCCCGGCACCTCTTCCCAGACTCAGCCGGACGGTCGGTCCGTCTATTCCGTTTTCGCCCTTAGGCTAGGCCAGCGGGGCATCGCCCCTCTCTGCGCGCGCCCTCTCGATGAGGCCCGGCGTCAGGTCGAGTTCGCCGATGGGAACCTCCTCCACGCCGTAGGCGTCCAGCAGCGCCGCCGCGTCCTCCCCGAGCATCGCCCTGAAGGCGCGTGCGGGCGTCGAGAAGCCGAGCGCGCCGCGGGGCTCGGAGTTCACGTGCGACATGGCCAGCGCCAGGTCCGCCGGGGCGAGCCGGTCGAACCTGAGCCCGGAGCCCTTGGGCAGCAGCTTCCTTATCTCGACGTGGTTTCGCTCGCAGGCGCCCTTCTGGTCGCTGCGCCTCGGGTCGCAGTAGAACAGCCTCGTCTCGCCCGGCCCCTCGCCGAGCAGCGCCGCGATCGCAGCCTCGTCGGAGAACTCGGCGCCGTTGTCGGTGAGGACGGCGCGGAACACGCGGCGCGTCCCGTCGGCGCCGAGGATGGCCCGGACGCCCTCCAGGGCGTCCGCGACGCACGCGGCGGTCTTCTCCTCCAGCGGCAGCGCGAGCTGGAGCCTGCTGGGGCGGTGCAGCAGCGTGAGCAGGCAGGCCGAGTCCTCCCGCGCGCCCTCGACCGTGTCCATCTCCCAGGCCGCGGCGCACGCGTCCTCCCCGAGGGCGAGGAACGTGGCATGCGACCTGCGGGCGGAGTGGCGCGTGGCCGCCCGGCCGGCGGCGCGCTTCCTCGGCCTGTAGCCGACCTTGCGCCTGAGCTCCATGTTGGTCATGCCGTCGTAGCCCGCCGAGACCCAGCGGTAGATGGTCGACGGCGACAGGTCCACCGGGCCGCCGTTGCGCGCCGCCATCTGCTCGGGCGACAGCCCCCGGCGCAGGCAATCCCTTATCGCCTCCAGCCTGGCCGCCGCGGCGGGCTCGTCGGCGTCTATCCCGCGCCTGGACGAGACGAGGACCGAGTCGGCGCACAGCTGCGCGGCCCGGGCCTCGTAGAAGACGTGGGGGCGGCGCTTGCAGCCGATCGCGCGGTACCGCCCGCAGCCGTTGCAGCATCGCGGCCACGCCGCCAGGCGCGGGCAGGCCGCCGACAGGTCGGCGGAGGCGTCCACGCGCTCGCCGCGCCTGGCCTTCGGCGCCGTCACGAACCTGTGCGACGCCACCTCGGCGCTCACCGGTGGATTGGCAACACCTATTTGGACGATTCCGGGAGGGACAGCCCCGCCTCCCTGAACTCGACCGGAGACATGTAGCCCAGCGTCGAGTGGATCCTGAAGTTGTTGTACCAGTGCACGTAGTCCGAGAGCTTGGCCCGGAGCTCGCGCGTCGTGCCGAACGTCTCGCGGTGGACGAGCTCGGCCTTCAGTATCCTGTTGGTCGACTCGTCGACGGCGTTGTCGTAGGGGCAGCCCTTGGCCGACAGCGACCTCTCAATGCCGAAGGCCTCGAGCATCAGGTCGATCTCGGCGTTGTCGAACTCGCTGCCGCGGTCCGTGTGGAAGACCTCGATGTCCGAGATGGGGAAGGAGAGCGTCGCGAACGCCGACTTGACCAGCCGGGCGTCCTTCCTGGGCCCGGCGGAGTGGCCGACGATCTCCCTGTTGTAGAGGTCGACGAGCAGGCAGACGTAGTTCCACGAGGCCCCGACGCGCACGTAGGTCAGGTCGCTGCATATATGGGTGCGCGGCGCCCTGCCGCCGAAGCCGCGCGCGACGACGTTGGGCACGTCGGCCTCGTTGACCGCCCCGGGGTGCACCTTGAACCTCTTCCTGCCGTATGCGCTGACCAGGCCGTTCTCCCTCATGATGCGGCAGACCCGGCGCCGGCTGACGGTGACGCCCGACCTCTCGAGCGACGCCTTTATCTTGCGCGAGCCGTACCGGCCCTTGCTGGCGGCGTGGGCCGCGACCACGGCCGGCGCGGCGGGGTCCGGCGCGGCGGGCCGGTCGGCCCGCGAGCGCATGGAGTAGTACGTCGACCTCGCGACGCCGAGGAGCCTGCACTGCGCTGATATGGGGTAGCGGCCCTCGTTGGCCGCTATGGCCCTCACTTTCGAGCGTATATCAGCGCCGCTTGTTTTAAGACGTCGACCTCCATCCGGAGCCTGCGGTTCTCGCGCTCGAGCTCCAGGATCCGGTTCTGCTCGGGCGTGCGGTTGTCCGCGGCGCGCGGCGAGCCGGTCGCGTTTATCGACTTGATCCACCTCTCCACGGTGCTCTTGCCGAGGTCGTACTCGTCCATGATCTCGCGCTTGGGCTTGCCGGCGTTGTAGAGGTCGACTATCTGCCTCTTGAACTCGTCGGTGAAATGCCTCGGGTGCCTGGGGTCCCTCATATACGGCCCTCCCGTCTCCTGCGCCCCTCCCGGAACTGTCCACATCAGTGTAGCCAATCCACCGTCGAGGGCGACCTGCCCAGCTCCCTCGCGATCTCCCTGCACGACGCCCTGCGCTCCAGCATCCTCTGGACCGTGTCCCGCTCGTGCCTCGTGAGCCTTCCGTAGGCCCTCGGGACCGCCCTTGCGGAGTCCCTTTTCTTCTTTCCGGACATGCCGTCCTCCGATCTCCCGGGGCCGGCCGGCCCGGCCCTCAGGGTATCGGGTTCCCACATTCATCCGCACATGTGCGGATGAATGTGGGAGGTGTTCGGATAAAGTTGATAATCAAGGAGTTTCGGGGCGCAGTTCACACCTTTATGGTGGTTTTGCTCGCGTGGATGACTCGGGTTACAATACGCCTGACATATCGTCCCCTTCTCCGGATGGGGACAGCGCAAGCGTTCTTGTGACGGCACCGTAGGACTTTGAAGGTGGCCGTTGTAAGGGCGCTTTTTGTTTAGGCGCCCTCACTCGGGCGCGCACAATGAAGGGAGAGCGTATGAAGAGCTTTATTGCCGAGGATTCATTCTGGGAGCTGTTTCCGCAGGCAGCGGTCGGTGTTGTGGTCGTGGAGGGCATGAAGCCCACGGCTCAGATTTCTCAAGAGGACGTGGATGCGATTGCGGCGTTGCTCGACCGTGCCAATATCGATGCGGAGCGTCATCTGACCAGCGACACTATCAGCGAGAACGCACCGGTCAAGGCATGGCGCGAGGCCTATCGTCTGTTCAAGACCAAGAAAGGCGCGCGCTGCTCGATCGAGAACTTGCTCAAACGCGTGCTCAAAGGCAAGCCGGTGGGCCACATTACGCCCGCGGTGGATATCTACAACACGGTGTCGCTGACCTACGCGCTGCCCGTGGGAGGCGAGGATCTGCATGCGATCGAGGGAGACCTTCGCTTGAAGGTGACCGACGGTGGCGATGCATTCTTGCCGCTTGGCGAGGAGGCGGACGATCCGACGCTGCCCGGCGAGCTCGCCTACATCGATGATGCGGGCGCCGTGTGCCGCTGCTGGAACTGGCGCGACGGCGTTCGCACGGCGCTGTCCGACGATTCGGCCGATGCATTCTTGGCGATTGAGTGCGTGGAGCCCGAGCGGATGGGGGATTGCCAGGCCGCGATCGATCGCCTAGCCGAGCTGCTCGAGCGCTATCTGGGAGCGACGGTTGTCGTTAAGACGCTTGTGACCCGCGACAATCCCTGTGTGGAGCTGTAGCGGCGTCTGCGGATCATGTTCGCCGGTCAAAACCACCACAAAGGTGCCTGTGAACTGCGCCCCGAAACTTGGACTGAATAAATAGCGACTACGCCGCAAGGGCCCGGTTCCGGAACTCCTCCGGCGTCAGGCCCTTCAATCTTACCTGCCTGCGCCGCGTGTTCCAATGGGCTATGTACTCCTCCAGGTCGCGCTTGAAGTCCTCGAAGCTGCCCCACTCCCTGCCGCGGTAGAACTCGTCCTTCACGTGGCCGAAGAGCTGCTCGGTGGCGGCGTTGTCGATGCAGTTCCCCTTGCGCGACATGCTCTGGGTGATGCCCGCCCCCTCCAGCCTGGAGGTGTAGGACTCGTGCTGGTACTGCCAGCCCATGTCCGAGTGCATGGTCGGCGCCGCCCCGCCGGGCAGGGCCTCGAGGAGCCGGTCGAGCATCCTGTGCTGCTGGGCGAGGTCCGGCGAGGTCGATATGTCGCTCGCCACGATCTCCTTCGTGCAGAAGTCGAGCACCGGGGCCCAGTAGGCCTTGGCGCCGGCGACCTTGAACTCGGTGACGTCGGTGCCGAGCTTCTGCCACGGCCCCTCGGCGCCGAAGTCCCTCGCGATGACGTTCTCGAACGTGCTCCCCACGAGCCCCCTGTAGGAGCTGTACCGGCGGCGGGAGCCCCGGCGGCGTATCCCGCACCGGATGCCCATCTCGCGCATCATCTTGAGCACGGTCTTGTCGGCCACGACCGCGCCCAGCTCGGCACGCAGGCACATGGCTATCTGCCGGTGCCCGCAGCCGTTGGCGGTGCGCGAGAATATCTCGGCCGCGGCGTCGCGCAGTTCGGGCCTGGTCGGCCTCCGCGGGTGCGCCAGCGCGTAGTAGTAGGTCGACCTCCTGAGCCCCGAGCACTCCAGCAGGTGGCGCAGGGAGTGCCCCTCCGCCCTCAGCGCCCTCACCGCCTCGGCCGCCGCCCTGGTCAGAGCCCGTCCCGCTCGACCAGGGCGCGCAATTTTTTTAGGTAGGCGACCTCGGCCTCGAGCCTGCGGCAGCGCTCCTCGAGCTCCTGCTCGCGGGTGCGGGCCCGGGGCTTCGACCTCGACCCCCTCGGCCTGCCCTTCGGTCCGGGCCGCAGCGCCTCGGCGCCGCCCTCGCGGTAGAGCCTGCACCAGCGCTCCAGTGGGGACTTCGACCTGATCCCGAACTCGGCCATGGCGTCGGTCTTCGCCATCCCGCCGTCGACCACGGCCGACGCCGCGGCGACCCTCTGCTCGAATGTGTACCTGGATTGTTTCCCGCCCATGGACAGCAGCGCCTCGCTTCCGAACGCCCGATATACCCACTGCCATTCTCTCACGGTCTCGCGGGGGACGGACAGAGCCTCGGCCGCCGGCTTGCAGCCGACGCCGGCGTCGAAGAGCTCGACGGCCCGCCTCCTGGACTCCAGGTCGTGCTTCACCCTGAGGTCTATACTCATGGAAAACCTCCCATTTCCCGATGTCCAAGAAATGGGAGGCAGTTCACTGTCCCCTTTGTGGTGGTTTTTATGTTGATGGGTTAACAAATGGGGTATTTGGGTACGGGTGTCGCCTTATGCGACTAAGATGTTTACCCGTAAGCATTATGCAAGCGAAAGGCGGTCGTCTCCCATGCAGCAGAACGACGAGACACGTTTCGAGGACTTTGTCGGACTGATCAGTGGGCTCTACAAGGAGATCCAGCGCATTAAGACATCCGAGGGCGCAAGGCTGGGCCTCAAGGGCTCCGACGTGATGTGCCTGTACTATCTTGAGCGCAGCAAGGACGGCCTGACTGGCGCTGACCTGGCTCGCATGGCAGGCGTGACCCGCGCCGCCGTCTCGCGTACGCTCGCGCATCTGGAGGAGGGCGGCTACGTCGAGGTCGATGATTCGGGCGATGCCGCCGTTAAGTATCGTGCTCCGGTGCGCCTGACCGCTCTGGGCGGCGAGAGCATGAGCGAGGCGGACCGCATCATTCGCGAGGTGCTCGATACCACCGGTAAGGCTATGGGTGTGGAGCAGCGCGAGCAGATGTATGCGTCGCTGCGTACGATTCTCAACACCCTGCGCGAGATCTAAGGTCGCCAAGGCTTTTGCTTCCAATTAACAACTGCATAGTCCTGTTTGAGCGCGTATACCGTGCTGGGGCCTTGCTGTCAAAATTCCCTGCGCGGGACCTGCGCAAGAAAGGATTCGCTATGTCCGTCCGTATTATTACCGATTCCGCAAGCGATATGTCACCGGCCGAGCACCCAGCATTGGCCGTTTTGCCACTGTCCGTCACCTTTGGCACCGATGTGTACATGGATGGCATCGACATCGATCACCAGCGCTTTTACGAGATGCTCGTGGAGCGCGATGAGCTGCCCAAGACCGGCCAGGTCAACCCGTACGCGTTTTCGCAGGCGATTGCCAAGGTTCGTGAAGCCGGCGATGAGGCTGTGATTATTACCGTGGGCGCTAAGCTATCAGGCACCAATCAGAGTGCCCGCACCGCACTTGCCGAGGCGCCAGGTGGTGACGTGTTCGTGGTAGACAGCAACAACGTTACCCTAGGCGAGCGCGTCCTGGTCGAGTATGCGCTGCGCTTGGTGGACGAGGGCCGCAGTGCAGCTCAGATCGCGGCGGCTGTCGAGGCCGTGCGCGACCGTGTTGTCGTCATCGGCCTGCTCGAGACGCTTGAGTACCTCGTTCGCGGCGGTCGCCTGTCTGCTGCGGCTGGTGCTGTGGGTACGCTGCTCAACGTGAAGCCCGTGGTGGCAGCGGAGGACGGTCTGATCGTGCAGCTGGGCAAGGCACGCGGCTCCAAGAACGGCCGCAACCTGTTGAACCAGAAGGTTGAGCAGGCGGGCGGCGTCGACTTTTCTATGCCGCTGGCGCTCGGCTACACGGGCCTTTCGGACGCGGTGCTCAAGAAGTATATCGAGGACAGCGCAGCGCTCTGGGCCGGTCACTCCGAGGGCGATCTGCCCGTTCACACCATCGGTGCCACCATCGGCACCCACGTGGGCCCCGGCGCCGTAGCCGTAGCCTTCTTCCAACCCGCCAACTAACCGACCTGCCATAAACCACCACAAAGGGGACAGTGAACTGCGCCCCGAAACTTGGACTGAATAAATAGCGACTACGCCGCAAGGGCCCGGTTCCGGAACTCCTCCGGCGTCAGGCCCTTCAATCTTACCTGCCTGCGCCGCGTGTTCCAATGGGCTATGTACTCCTCCAGGTCGCGCTTGAAGTCCTCGAAGCTGCCCCACTCCCTGCCGCGGTAGAACTCGTCCTTCACGTGGCCGAAGAGCTGCTCGGTGGCGGCGTTGTCGATGCAGTTCCCCTTGCGCGACATGCTCTGGGTGATGCCCGCCCCCTCCAGCCTGGAGGTGTAGGACTCGTGCTGGTACTGCCAGCCCATGTCCGAGTGCATGGTCGGCGCCGCCCCGCCGGGCAGGGCCTCGAGGAGCCGGTCGAGCATCCTGTGCTGCTGGGCGAGGTCCGGCGAGGTCGATATGTCGCTCGCCACGATCTCCTTCGTGCAGAAGTCGAGCACCGGGGCCCAGTAGGCCTTGGCGCCGGCGACCTTGAACTCGGTGACGTCGGTGCCGAGCTTCTGCCACGGCCCCTCGGCGCCGAAGTCCCTCGCGATGACGTTCTCGAACGTGCTCCCCACGAGCCCCCTGTAGGAGCTGTACCGGCGGCGGGAGCCCCGGCGGCGTATCCCGCACCGGATGCCCATCTCGCGCATCATCTTGAGCACGGTCTTGTCGGCCACGACCGCGCCCAGCTCGGCACGCAGGCACATGGCTATCTGCCGGTGCCCGCAGCCGTTGGCGGTGCGCGAGAATATCTCGGCCGCGGCGTCGCGCAGTTCGGGCCTGGTCGGCCTCCGCGGGTGCGCCAGCGCGTAGTAGTAGGTCGACCTCCTGAGCCCCGAGCACTCCAGCAGGTGGCGCAGGGAGTGCCCCTCCGCCCTCAGCGCCCTCACCGCCTCGGCCGCCGCCCTGGTCAGAGCCCGTCCCGCTCGACCAGGGCGCGCAATTTTTTTAGGTAGGCGACCTCGGCCTCGAGCCTGCGGCAGCGCTCCTCGAGCTCCTGCTCGCGGGTGCGGGCCCGGGGCTTCGACCTCGACCCCCTCGGCCTGCCCTTCGGTCCGGGCCGCAGCGCCTCGGCGCCGCCCTCGCGGTAGAGCCTGCACCAGCGCTCCAGTGGGGACTTCGACCTGATCCCGAACTCGGCCATGGCGTCGGTCTTCGCCATCCCGCCGTCGACCACGGCCGACGCCGCGGCGACCCTCTGCTCGAATGTGTACCTGGATTGTTTCCCGCCCATGGACAGCAGCGCCTCGCTTCCGAACGCCCGATATACCCACTGCCATTCTCTCACGGTCTCGCGGGGGACGGACAGAGCCTCGGCCGCCGGCTTGCAGCCGACGCCGGCGTCGAAGAGCTCGACGGCCCGCCTCCTGGACTCCAGGTCGTGCTTCACCCTGAGGTCTATACTCATGGAAAACCTCCCATTTCCCGATGTCCAAGAAATGGGAGGCAGTTCA
This sequence comes from uncultured Collinsella sp., assembly GCA_928722055.1. GTDB lineage: Bacteria > Actinomycetota > Coriobacteriia > Coriobacteriales > Coriobacteriaceae > Collinsella. Next base: position 1,323,498 of record CAKMWN010000002.1, on the reverse strand, counting down.
CAGGCACCTTTGTGGTGGTTTATGCTTTTCCGGGTGGAAGGGAGCGAGCAATGGCGTCTGAGGGCTTTTTTGAACGGGTGTACGAGGTGGTCGAGCAGATCCCCGAGGGGATGGTCGCCACGTATGGCCAGGTGGCGCTGCTTGCCGGTCGTCCACGAAGTGCGCGGTACGTGGGGTATGCCCTGCATAGTAATCCGCGCCCCGGCGAGATTCCCTGTCACCGCGTGGTGTTTGCCGACGGGCACATATGCGAGGGCTTCGCTTTTGGCGGTCCCGATGCTCAACGTGAGCTTTTGCTAGGGGAAGGTGTGGCGTTTAAGGACGACATGCACGTCGACTTGGCCGCCTGTCGCTGGCCTGCCGGGCTCTAGCGGTTCTGCCGTGGTGAAAACCACCACAAAGGCGCCTGTCCCCTTTGTGGTGGTTTTACGCTGTAGGTTTACCAGAGCTAACTTATGGAGAAGGTGTGGTGGCGTACTTTGCCGTCAGAAAGTAAACCACGGTGAACTATATTGGTTTCAGCAACGGAGCAGGCAATAGGCGATGAAAAAGCCTGCCCTGTTGAGTTTGATTCGCATTCCTCCCCTCTGTGCGATTCAACGGTGTACTTCGGGAACAGGCCCGCTGGCAACTAGCTGCCGGCGGGCCTGTTCCTGTTTGTCGAGGGGGTGCGATGGACGGAGCCGAAGCGGTCCGGCTCCAAAAAAGGCGGACGCCGTAGCGCCCGCCCTAAAGCAATCGAAAGCTCAAGCCAGCAGATCGGTCTAGTACACCATGCCCATGGCGTCCTGAACCTCGGCCAGGGTCTGCTCGGCGATCTCGTTGGCGCGACGGTTGCCCTCGTGCAGCACGTCCTTCACGTAATCCAGATCGTTCTCGTAGCGCTGGCGACGCTCGCGGATAGGTGCGAAGTACTCGTTGACGGCCTCGGTCACGTACTTCTTGAGCTGGCCGGAGCCGCCCATGCCAATCTCCTCGGCAATTTCGACCTCGGAGCGACCGGTGCAGATGGCGGCCGTCGAAAGCAAACCGGACACGCCGGGGCGGTTCTCGGGATCGAACGTGATCATGCGCTCGGAGTCGGTCTGGCTCTTTTTGATGCGCTTGGCCGTTTCCTCGGCGGTCATCGAGATGTTGATGGCGTTGCCGTAGCTCTTGCTCATCTTGCGGCCGTCCAGGCCGGGCAGCAGCGGGGTCTCGGACAGCAGCGCGTCGACCTCGGGGAACACCTTGCCGTAGCGGTTGTTAAAGCGGCGGGCGATGGTGCGGGTGAGCTCGATGTGCGGCAGCTGGTCACGACCGACGGGCACCACGTTGCCCTTGCAGAACAGGATGTCGCAGGCCTGATGCACCGGGTAGGTGAGCAGAAGGCCGGTAAGCTCATGGCCCGAGGCCTCCATCTCGGCCTTGACGGTGGGGTTGCGCGCCAGCTCGGCCTCGGACACCAGCGACAGGAACGGCAGCATGAGCTGGTTGGCGGCGGGCACGGCGGAGTGCGCGTAGATCATGGTCTTGTCGGGATCGATACCGCAGGCAAGGTAGTCCATGACCATGTTGTACACGTTGTCCTGGATGTGCTCGGTCGTGTCGCGGTCAGTGATGACCTGGTAGTCGGCGATGAGCACGTTGGTCTTGGCGCCCATGTTCTGCAGCTCAACACGGCCCTTGAGGGTGCCGAAGTAGTGGCCCAGGTGCAGACGGCCGGTGGGGCGGTCGCCGGTGAGCATGGTGAACTTCTCGGGCGTCTTGGTCAGGCCCTCGCGAATGGCGTTGCTCTTTTGCAGCGCGACTTCGTAGCTGTTCTCGTTTGGCATGATTGCTCCTAACGTATGTTCATGGGTCAAGATGATAACGCGTTTATTGGAGGGGTGGTGCGTAAGTAGGCGAGGGGCGGGAGAGGGATGCGCGTGGTGCGGCATGTGCGATGGGTGCGGCGCGGCCGTGCTTGGCTAACGGTGCCTTGGCACATCCTCGGCAGCTTGCCCTAGAGCTTGTGGTGGCGCTCTTCTTTGCGCTCCTCGGCTGCCTGCTCCTCCTGCTTAAAGGCGGGGTCGTCGGGGGTGACCAGTTCGTCCTCGTGCGTGCGCTTGTTGTAATGGTGGCGCAGTACGGGTTCAAACAGGTGCAGGTGCTTGGCAAAGGCCGCCGAGCCAATGGCAAGCACGGTAAAGATGAGCACGCGCATGGGCACCTCGACCTGATTGATGGCGGCGGCGCCGGCCGAAAGCATAATGCACCAGGCATAGATGAGCAGCACAGCCTGTTTTTGGTTGTAGCCTTCTTGGATCAGGCGGTGGTGGATGTGGCCCTTGTCGGCCTGCCCGATGCTAATGTGGGCGCGCTTGCGGCGCACGATGGCGCTAAACGTGTCGATGATAGGCACGCCGGCAACGATGAGCGGGATGATAAGCGAGGTGAGTGCGGCGGTGCGGCTCACGTTGAGCAGCGAGATGGAGCCCAGCGCAAAGCCCAGAAGCAGCGACCCCGAGTCGCCCAAGAAGATGCTTGCGGGGTTGAAGTTGTAGCGCAAAAAGGCCAGACAGGCGCCAAAGAGCGCAATGGAGAGCGCGGCGGCGTCGATGCGGCCCGAGAGAACGGCCATCGAAAACATGGTGAACGAGGCGATGCCGCAGATGCCCGTGGCCAAGCCGTCGAGGCCGTCGATGAGGTTAATGATGTTGGTGAATGCCACCAGATAGATTACGGTGATGGGGTAGGCGAGCCATCCGAGCATGATCTCGCCGGGAGCAAACGGGTTGACGATGACGCCGATTTTTAGGCCGCCCATGCAGGCGATAAGCGCGGCGAGGACCTGTCCGGCCAGCTTTTGCTTGGGCGTGAGCTGGAAGACGTCGTCGATAGCGCCGGTCGCAAAGATGACGGTAAAGGAGAGCGCCAGCATGGGATAGCTAATGTGAAGGCGCGGGTGCGGCACCAGGACGGGTGGCCAGCCTAGGTACCAGGTGCCTAGGATTTGCACAATGCAGGCAACGACCAGGCCCAAAAACACCGCCGTTCCGCCCAAACGCGGGATGGGCTTGGTGTTGATGCGGCGCTTAGAAGGATAGTCGACGGCATCGAGCTTAATTGCCAAGCGCTTGACCAGGGGCACCGCGAGGAAGGTCGTGATAAAAGCCGCCGCTGCCACGCATAGGTACGGTATGTAGCTCGGGGATGAAGCCATGAATCTAAAAACCGCCAAGCGTCGAAGGAAAAAAGGTCAAAGGTTGCTACGCGGAAATGGCATAGCTGTCCTATGATACTCGACCGAGGGGGGTGCGGAGGTTTGCACCGTGCGATTATCACGCGCATACCAGATATTGGAATGTTGTCGATGGCTTGTCGGGATGCCGGCGGGGATCCATATGGACTGTATGGTGATTTTCGGCAAAAGAAAACCACCCCCCACGTTACGAAAATGAACCCACCTAAAACAGGTGGGTGCCCTCATCGACTGTTCCAGCGTCCTTAACAACGAAGGATACCTGTACTAGGCACGACTGTGTGGGCTCCCTAAATAAACGCGACGGTTCACCCAGTTGCTCCGCGGGGGGCGGAATAACTACATCATAAAGCGGCACTTTATCGATTCCAGTCTTGACATTACAAAAATCGTGTCGGACGATTACGGCGCCTTAGGGACGGAGCCGTCTACCCGGTCTGGCCCTTTACGTTTGAGCTGCTGAATCGTTGTTTTGGAGCATGTTTTTATGCCGACGTCGTTGACCGAACTTTTTTCGCCCGCCTGCCATTTGTGTCCGCGCCGTTGCGGTGCGGCGCGCGATGAGGGCGCGCACGGCGTCTGCGGTGCTAACGACACGCTCAAGGTGGCCCGCGCCGCGCTTCATATGTGGGAGGAGCCGCCTATCTCGGGCGAGGCCGGTTCGGGCGCGATCTTCTTTAGCGGTTGCTCGCTTAAATGTATCTACTGCCAGAACCACGAGATCTCGACCGGCAATTTTGGCCTTGAGATTTCGCCTGAGCGCCTGGTCGAGATTATGCTGGAACTGCAGGACCAGGGTGCCAACAACATCAATTTGGTGACGGCGACGCACTATGCGCACCTGTTGCCTGCCGTGATTGCCGCGGCACGGGCGCGCGGACTGGTTATCCCGATCGTCTACAACACGAGTGGTTACGAGCGCGCGAGTGCCGTGGCGGCGCTGGGCGACCTGGTCGATGTGTGGCTTACCGACTTTAAATATGCCAATGCCGGGCTTGCGCAGTCGCTCTCTCATATAAAGGACTACCCACGTGTGGCCGTGTCAGGCCTGGCTCAGATGGCGCGCGAGATCGAGCGCCGCGGGGGAGAGCTGGTGGATGAGGGCGGGCTCATGAAGCGCGGCATGATTGTGCGCCATCTGGTACTGCCGGGACATGCAGACGATTCGTGTCGCGTGCTGGACCTGGTGTGGCAGACGGTGGGCGATGTGCCGATCTCGGTCATGAACCAGTACACGCCCAATGCACTTATGCGCGAGCAGGGCGGCGACCTGGCGCGTGCCGTGACGCGCGAGGAGTACGAGCGGGTGCTCGACCATGCCGACGACCTGGGTTTTACGACGATGTTCTGGCAAGAGGGCGGCGCGGTAGACGAGAGCTTCACCCCGGCCTTCGACACCACCGGTGTTCTTACCAGCGCAAAGTAGTGCGTTCGTCGATGATTTTTCTGGGACGGGGATAAAAAATCATCGAGAGGATCGCCTGTTCGAAAAGTTGCCAAAATAGCCGCGCCCCAAAAAGACTGGTTATTGGGCGTTGACAGTTGGCGAGCCGTAGGTAAAATATCGACTTGTCCTGGGGACGTAGCTCAGTTGGGAGAGCGCTGCCGTCGCATGGCAGAGGCCGAGGGTTCGACTCCCTTCGTCTCCACCCTTGGATTTGATAAGCCGCTGACATTGTGTCGGCGGCTTTTTTTAAAAGAAAGGGCTATACCATGGCCGAGCTTGAGTCCCAACCATTGTCCGACGAGGAGCGCGCCGAGTTGGAAGAGCTCCGCGCTGAGAAGGCCCGCCGCGAGGCTCGGGAAGAGGCCCGTCGCGAGCGTGAGGAGCTGGCTGCCCTGCGCGCCGAGCGTGCGAAGGCCGAGGAGGTCGCCTCGAACGCCGCATCCGAGCGCAAGCCCGCACCCGCACCCAAGCCCGCTGCTGCGAAGCCTGTACCCGCCGCGCCCAAACCTCAGCCTAAAAAGGCCGCTCGTCCCAAGTCCGTCGAGCCCAAGCCGAGCCGTGACGAGATGACCTTTGCCCAGCGCATGGTTACCTCCAAGGAACCTACGGGCGAGAACGAGATCCCTGGCATGGCGCCGGCTCAAAAAATCATCATTGTCCTTGCCCTCATCGCGTTTGTCATCTTTATGGGCTACACGATCCTGACCAGCATGGGCCTGCTCTAACCTATTTGCATCGGGCGTTATGTCCGCATCCTCTGCTCTCGTCTAACCCTCAAATTCTGTACCACACATCCGAAAGGTCGCCCATGGCTTTGACCGACATCTCGCATCCCACCGACATTGCAATGCTCACCGATCTGTACGAGCTCACTATGGCCCAGGGCCTGTGGGAGAGCGGCAAGGCCAATGAGCAGGGTTGTTTTACCGCGTTTTACCGCGACCATCCCTTTGGCAGCGCCTATGCCGTCATGTGCGGCACCGCCGAGCTGCCCGAGCTGGTCGAGAACCTGCGCTTTACGCCCGAGGATATCGACTACCTCGCATCGCTTGAGGCCCCGGCCGGCGGCGCGATGTTTAAGTCCGCATTCCTCGACTATCTGCGCGATTTTCGTGCGCATGTAAACATCGACGCCGTGCCCGAGGGCGAGCTCGTCTTTCCGCGCGAGCCCATGGTGCGCGTCACCGGCCCCGCGCTGGAGTGCCAGCTGCTCGAGACGGCGCTGCTCAACATCGTCGGGTTCCAGACGCTTGTCGCCACCAAGACGGCGCGCGTGGTGCTCGCCGCTGACGGTCGCCCCGTGGCGGAGTTTGGGCTGCGCCGTGCCCAGGGCCCCGATGGCGGCCTAGCTGTTGCGCGCGCGAGCTACGTTGCCGGCTGCTCCTCTACGTCCAATGTGCTCGCCGGCCGCCGCTACGGTATTCCCGTCTTTGGCACGCATGCGCACAGCTGGGTGATGAGCTTCGATTCCGAGCTCGAGGCCTTCCGCGCCTTTGCCAAGTCGAGCCCCAAGAACTGCACGCTGCTCATCGACACCTATGACGTGCGCGAGGGCTGCGAGCATGCCATTACGGTTGCCAAGGAGATGGAGGCGGTGGGCGAGCGCCTGTCGGCTATTCGCATCGACTCCGGCGACCTTGCCAAGCTCTCCAAGTATGTTCGCGGCCGTTTTGATGCCGAGGGCCTGCCCTATGTGGGTATCTCGGTGTCCAACGACCTGGACGAGTACACGATTCAGTCGCTGCTCGACCAGGGCGCGCCCATCGATAGCTTTGGCGTGGGTACCAAGCTCGCGACCTGCTACGACCAGCCGGCGCTGGGCGGCGTGTACAAGCTTTCCGCCCGCCGTGCGAGCGAGGCCGACCCGTGGACGCCGGTGGTCAAGCTCTCCGAGCAGCCCTATAAGCGCACGATCCCGGGCGTACAGCGCGTGCGCCGTTATTACGACGGCTTTGGCGGCCCGGTCTGCGACATGATCTACGACGAGGACCATCTGGCGGGGGAGGGCGCCGCGCGCGGCAATACCCTCGTGGCCGTGAATGATGCCGCCCTGGTGACCGACGTGTCCGAACTTGAGTATCGTGAGCTGTTGGTGCCGATCGTGCGCGACGGCAGTGCGGTGGCTCCGCGTGAGAGCATCCAGGACGCGCGCGAGCGCTGTGTTTGGGCGCTCGATCATCTGGATGCGGCTTTCAAGCGCTTCCTGTATCCGCAGACCTACGTGGTGGGTATGGAACAGGGCCTGGCCCAGGTGCGCGACGAGCTCGTGCGCAAGAATATGGCCGCGGCCTCGGCTTTCCCCTGGGCAAAATGATTCCTTGGGCGGTAGGGGCGAGTCACGCTCCCTTGGCCGCCAGCTCGGCCGTTCGCTGAACAGTTGATTGGTTTGACGTATGACGACTTCTTATAAAACGATGGTGGTAAAGATCGGTTCGTCCACGGTGGTGGGCGCCGATGGCAAGGTCAACCGCGCCTTTATCGGCGGACTTGCCGATCAAGCCGCAGCGCTGCGCAAGCTCGGCTGGCGTCTGGTCGTGGTGAGCTCGGGCGCTATTGCCTGTGGCTATCCCGTGTTGGGCTTCGACCGCAAGCCGGTCGGCGACCTTCCGAGCCTGCAGGCCTGCGCCTCGGCTGGTCAGTGCATCATCTCGTCGGCCTACGACGAGGAGTTCCATGCGCGCGACCTGCTCACCTCGCTCGTGCTGCTCACGCGTCACGACACGGCGCGTCGCACGTCCTACCTGCACGCGCGCGACGCCCTGCTGCGTCTGGTGGAGCTGGGCGTGGTGCCGGTCGTCAACGAGAACGACACCGTTACCGTCGACGAGATCAAGTTTGGCGACAACGACACACTGGCGGCGCTCGTGAGCTGCCTGGTATCTGCCGATCTGTGCGTGACGCTCTCGGACATCGATGGTCTCTATACTGCCAATCCGCATGAGGACCCCACGGCCGAGTTTGTTCCTGTCGTGCATAAGATCGATGCCAAGATTATTGCCTCGGCGGGCGATTCTTCCACATCGGTGGGCACGGGCGGCATGATTACCAAGATCCGCGCGAGTCGCATCCTGATGACGGCGGGCATTCAGAGCGTGATTTGCTCGGGCGAGGAGCCCGATGCGCTCGTGCGCCTCGCCCGCGGCGAGAGCGTGGGCACGCTGTTCGATCCGCCGGCGGAGCGTCTGGACATCGCGCCCCGCAAGCTGTGGATCGCGCTGGGCGACAAGGCACATGGGTCGGTGACGGTTGATGATGGTGCTGCGAAGGCGCTGGTTAGCCGTGGCTCTTCCTTGCTTGCGGTGGGTATTCGCGAGGTCGATGGCCAGTTTGCCGAGGGCGATGTGCTCGATGTGTGCGATCCGAGCGGTATGGTCGTCGCCCGCGGTATCGCCGAGGCCGATTCGGACGTGCTGGAACTTGCTGCCGGTCGCCGCCAGGACCAGATCGCCAGCAACCGCCTGCTCGCTAACCTGGCCGAGAAGCCGGCGATACACAGGGATAACTTGATCGTATTTGCATAAAGAAAGACAGCACTGCGGATCGTTTCCCGCAGCGCTGTCTTTCTCGTGCCGGCACTTGGGGACGTTCCTTTTGTGCCGGCAGGTGGGGACACTCCTTTGTTAGAAGATCCGGCGCAGGTCTCCTCGGTTGAGTGCTTCGTCGAAGAGGTGCTTGAACACCACGCCGCCGTGCAGGCCGTCGTGCTCGAACTCGTTGGTCACCCAGGCATGCGAGTTGCCCACGCGGCTGAGCGTATCGAGCTGCAGGCCCGAATCCACGTACATGTCGTCGAAATACACCGCGGCCTGGAGCGGCACTTCGTTGTAGGCCAGGCGCTGCGGGTCGTAGATCTTGTCCCAGCTGGTGTCTTCCATCAGCAGGTCCATGGCGGGCTTGAAGGGCTTGAGCTCGGGCATCTGCTCAAACATCCACGGGAACATGGCCTCGCCGGTAAACATGAGCGGGCGTGCGAGCGTGTCGAACTCGGCGCGGTGCGCCTTCTCTTCAGCCGCAGCCCAGTCAATGGGCATAGTGTCGCCGTCGGCGTATATGAACTCCTGCAGCGTCCAGTACAGCGGATTCGTGCGCGTGTTGGTGCGCTCGAAGGCGCGCATCAAAAAGCTGTCGGATACCGAGGAGCCGCAGGTCAGCGTGCCGTCGCCGTCAACAAAAGCGTGATCGATAATCCAATGCATGCGCTCAAAGCTCGGCTTCATGCCAAAGTCGCTGCCCATGAGCTGTAGACGCTCGACCGTCATCGGCGAGCCGTCGGGCAGCACGGGCTTCTGGGCCTCGAGCGTATCGGCCAGGGCCGCCACGCGTTCGACGTCGGCGGGGTAGCGGTCGTAATACTGCTGAGTTTTAGCTGCCATGCGCGGGAAGGTGTGCGCGTAGACCTCGCTGGCGCTCGCTGGCACGTGTGGAATGCCGCCGCAGGTAAAGCTTGCCGCCACGCCTTCGGGGAAGAGCGACAGATAGCTCAACGTCAAAAAGCCGCCGTAGCTCTGGCCGAGCGTGACCCAGGGCTTGCCGCCAAAGCCCACCAGACGCAGGTACTCAAAATCGCGCACGATGGAGCTGGCGAGGTGGCGCTTGAGGAAGTCGGCCTGCGAGCGTGCTGTATCGGCGCCGGCGGCCGTTGCGCGATCACCCAGTGCCTTGATCGTGCGTCCGTCCACGCAGCTACTGCGTCCGGTGCCGCGCTGGTCGGGAAGGACCACACGGAAGTGCTTGACGGCCTCCTCGATCCAGCCGTCGCTTGTAGGCGACAGCGGACGCGGGCTCTCGCCGCCGGGGCCGCCCTGCAAAAACAGGAGCAGCGGCAGATCGTCGTTGATGCGGTCGGGCGCGCAAACCACGCGGTAGAAGAGCTTGATGCTCTCGGGCGCGCCGGCGATTGGTGCCGGCATAGCGCCGCGGCGCATGGTGCTGCCGACGGCCAGGAGCATCGGCTCCAGGCCGCGCCAGTCAAGGGGGACGTCGATGCTGTGGTCCTCGACGTAAAGGCCGGGGACGTGGTACGAAGTGATGAGGGCCATGTGAGTCTTCCGTTCGTTGCGGTGTTTCGGGTTGACCAATTCTACCGCCGCGGGCGAGGCCATGCGCAAATCGGCTACCATGGTTGCAAACTTCTAGGAGAAAGGGCCGCCCATGTCGGTCGATATAGCCACGTATGTCCACGATCTTGCCGTTGCCGCCAAGGCAGCGTCGGCCTCGCTTGCCACGGCGAGCGATGAGCAGCGCCAGGAGGCCGTGCGCGCCATGGCCGCAGCACTGCGCAACGGTGTCGACTCCATCGTCGCCGCCAACGAGCTCGATATGTCCGCCGCGCGCGATGCGGGCACTTCGGCCGGTCTGCTCGACCGTCTGCTGCTGACGCCTGAGCGCGTCGAGGGCATGGCCGCCGGTTTGGAGAAGCTCGCCGAGCTGCCCGATCCCGTCGGCCGCGTGCTCGACCACCGCGTGCTTGCGAGCGGTGTGGACCTGACCCGCGTGAGCGTGCCGTTGGGCCTGGTCGCCATGGTCTACGAGGCGCGCCCCAACGTGACGGCCGACGCCGCAGGCATCTGCATCCGTACCGGCAACGCCTGCATTCTACGCGGCGGCTCGCTGGCCTATCACTCGTGTGCCATGATCGCCGAGCTGCTGGCCGATGCGCTCGAGGCCAAGGGCTTCCCGCGCGAGGCCGTGTCGATGATCGAGTCCACCGACCGCGAGGCCACCGGCGAGCTCATGAAGCTCCGCAGTATTGTCGACGTACTCATTCCGCGCGGAGGTGCAGGCCTGATCCAGCGCTGCGTGCGCGAGTCGCTTGTGCCGGTGATCGAGACGGGCACGGGCAACTGCCACATCTACGTGCATGAATCCGCCGACTTTGATAAGGCGCTCAACATTATCGTTAATGCCAAGACCCAGCGCGTAGGCGTGTGCAATGCCGCCGAGTCGCTGCTGGTCGACCGTGCTGTGGCCGATGCGTTTTTGCCCGCGGTCGTGACCGTGCTGCATGACCACGGCGTGCTGATTCACGGCGACGAGGCAACCTGCGCCGCATGCGCCGATGCCGGGCTTGTGGAGGGCGATGACTACGTCGCCGCGACTGAGGAGGACTGGGGTCGCGAGTACCTGGCGCTCGAGATGAGCGTGAAGGTCGTGGCAAACGAGGACGAGGCCATCGCACACATCAACCGCTACGGCACGATGCACTCCGAGGCCATCGTTGCCGAGGATACGGATGCTTGCGAGCGCTTCCTCGATGCTGTCGATGCCTCGGCCGTGTACTCCAACGCCAGCACTCGCTTCACTGACGGCGGCGAGTTTGGCCTGGGTGCCGAGATCGGCATCTCGACCCAAAAACTCCACGCCCGTGGCCCCTTTGCCGCCGAGGCCCTCACCACCTACAAATACAAGCTCCGCGGCACCGGCCAGGTCCGTCCCTAACGCCCGCGCAAACAAAAACCACCACAAAGGTGCCTGTGAACTGCGCCCCGAAACTTGGACTGAATAAATAGCGACTACGCCGCAAGGGCCCGGTTCCGGAACTCCTCCGGCGTCAGGCCCTTCAATCTTACCTGCCTGCGCCGCGTGTTCCAATGGGCTATGTACTCCTCCAGGTCGCGCTTGAAGTCCTCGAAGCTGCCCCACTCCCTGCCGCGGTAGAACTCGTCCTTCACGTGGCCGAAGAGCTGCTCGGTGGCGGCGTTGTCGATGCAGTTCCCCTTGCGCGACATGCTCTGGGTGATGCCCGCCCCCTCCAGCCTGGAGGTGTAGGACTCGTGCTGGTACTGCCAGCCCATGTCCGAGTGCATGGTCGGCGCCGCCCCGCCGGGCAGGGCCTCGAGGAGCCGGTCGAGCATCCTGTGCTGCTGGGCGAGGTCCGGCGAGGTCGATATGTCGCTCGCCACGATCTCCTTCGTGCAGAAGTCGAGCACCGGGGCCCAGTAGGCCTTGGCGCCGGCGACCTTGAACTCGGTGACGTCGGTGCCGAGCTTCTGCCACGGCCCCTCGGCGCCGAAGTCCCTCGCGATGACGTTCTCGAACGTGCTCCCCACGAGCCCCCTGTAGGAGCTGTACCGGCGGCGGGAGCCCCGGCGGCGTATCCCGCACCGGATGCCCATCTCGCGCATCATCTTGAGCACGGTCTTGTCGGCCACGACCGCGCCCAGCTCGGCACGCAGGCACATGGCTATCTGCCGGTGCCCGCAGCCGTTGGCGGTGCGCGAGAATATCTCGGCCGCGGCGTCGCGCAGTTCGGGCCTGGTCGGCCTCCGCGGGTGCGCCAGCGCGTAGTAGTAGGTCGACCTCCTGAGCCCCGAGCACTCCAGCAGGTGGCGCAGGGAGTGCCCCTCCGCCCTCAGCGCCCTCACCGCCTCGGCCGCCGCCCTGGTCAGAGCTGGATTGGCAACACCTATTTGGACGATTCCGGGAGGGACAGCCCCGCCTCCCTGAACTCGACCGGAGACATGTAGCCCAGCGTCGAGTGGATCCTGAAGTTGTTGTACCAGTGCACGTAGTCCGAGAGCTTGGCCCGGAGCTCGCGCGTCGTGCCGAACGTCTCGCGGTGGACGAGCTCGGCCTTCAGTATCCTGTTGGTCGACTCGTCGACGGCGTTGTCGTAGGGGCAGCCCTTGGCCGACAGCGACCTCTCAATGCCGAAGGCCTCGAGCATCAGGTCGATCTCGGCGTTGTCGAACTCGCTGCCGCGGTCCGTGTGGAAGACCTCGATGTCCGAGATGGGGAAGGAGAGCGTCGCGAACGCCGACTTGACCAGCCGGGCGTCCTTCCTGGGCCCGGCGGAGTGGCCGACGATCTCCCTGTTGTAGAGGTCGACGAGCAGGCAGACGTAGTTCCACGAGGCCCCGACGCGCACGTAGGTCAGGTCGCTGCATATATGGGTGCGCGGCGCCCTGCCGCCGAAGCCGCGCGCGACGACGTTGGGCACGTCGGCCTCGTTGACCGCCCCGGGGTGCACCTTGAACCTCTTCCTGCCGTATGCGCTGACCAGGCCGTTCTCCCTCATGATGCGGCAGACCCGGCGCCGGCTGACGGTGACGCCCGACCTCTCGAGCGACGCCTTTATCTTGCGCGAGCCGTACCGGCCCTTGCTGGCGGCGTGGGCCGCGACCACGGCCGGCGCGGCGGGGTCCGGCGCGGCGGGCCGGTCGGCCCGCGAGCGCATGGAGTAGTACGTCGACCTCGCGACGCCGAGGAGCCTGCACTGCGCTGATATGGGGTAGCGGCCCTCGTTGGCCGCTATGGCCCTCACTTTCGAGCGTATATCAGCGCCGCTTGTTTTAAGACGTCGACCTCCATCCGGAGCCTGCGGTTCTCGCGCTCGAGCTCCAGGATCCGGTTCTGCTCGGGCGTGCGGTTGTCCGCGGCGCGCGGCGAGCCGGTCGCGTTTATCGACTTGATCCACCTCTCCACGGTGCTCTTGCCGAGGTCGTACTCGTCCATGATCTCGCGCTTGGGCTTGCCGGCGTTGTAGAGGTCGACTATCTGCCTCTTGAACTCGTCGGTGAAATGCCTCGGGTGCCTGGGGTCCCTCATATACGGCCCTCCCGTCTCCTGCGCCCCTCCCGGAACTGTCCACATCAGTGTAGCCAATCCATCGCCATCCCGCCGTCGACCACGGCCGACGCCGCGGCGACCCTCTGCTCGAATGTGTACCTGGATTGTTTCCCGCCCATGGACAGCAGCGCCTCGCTTCCGAACGCCCGATATACCCACTGCCATTCTCTCACGGTCTCGCGGGGGACGGACAGAGCCTCGGCCGCCGGCTTGCAGCCGACGCCGGCGTCGAAGAGCTCGACGGCCCGCCTCCTGGACTCCAGGTCGTGCTTCACCCTGAGGTCTATACTCATGGAAAACCTCCCATTTCCCGATGTCCAAGAAATGGGAGGCAGTTCACTGTCCCCTTTGTGGTGGCTTTAGGTGGCGTGGGCGATTAAGCCTGGAAGGTATCGCGGTCGGGGGCGAAGGACTGCATGGCCGCGATGGTACGGTCGAAGAGCTCGGGGAGCTCCCAACCCAACATCTCGGCGCCCTGCGAAATCACGTCGCGCGAGCAGCCGGCGGCAAAGCGCTTGTCCTTGAACTTCTTCTTGAGCGACTTGGTCGTAAAGTCCATAACGCTCTTGCTCGGGCGCATGATGACGGCAGCGCCGATCAGGCCGGTGAGCTCATCGCAGGCAAACAGGATTTTTTCCATCTGCAGCTCGGGTTTGGGCAGCGAGGTGTTGAAGTCCGACGTGTGCGTTTGGATGGCGCGAATGAGCTCGGGAGACGCACCTTCGCCCTCAAGAATCTCGGCAGCATAGATGGTGTGGTTCATGGGGTCGTCCTCATGCTCCTCCCAATCCAGGTCGTGCAGCAGACCGACGATGCCCCAAAACTCCTCGTTCTCGGGGTCGAACTCGCGCGCAAAGTAGCGCATAGTGCCCTCGACCGTCTCGCCATGGGTGATGTGGAACGGGTCCTTGTTGTGCTCATTGAGCAGTTCGAACGCGCGGTCGCGAGTGATTCCGGCGGTAAGCGGCTCTGCCATAGGAGACTCCTTGTGCTCGTGGGTATCGATAAGAACGAATACTACTAGAACAAGAAAACCACCACAAAGGTGCCTGTCCCCTTTGTGGTGGTTTTTGGCGCGGATGGGTTAGTTGAGGGCGGCTTGGGCTAGGCGGGCTTCGGCGGTCTCCTCGGTGACGCCCAAGGCCACGGCGAACTCCTCGATGGAGCGGCGCTTGGCTTCCTTGAGTACGCGCATGTAGTAGGAGCTGGGCTTTTTATCGGCTTCCTCGGCCTGGCGAATGCGGTGCATCATGGTCTTTGCCACGCGGACCGTCTCGGGCGCACCCAGCTTGAGCTGCTGCTTAAAGTGCGTCTCCTCAAGTGAGCTGTTGCGCTCGGTAAAGGTGTCGCACTCCAGCTCGTCGTAGTGGCTCAGCAGGTGCTCGGCATCTTGCTGAGAGATGGCGGCGTGCAAACGGTCGGCCTGCGCCACGGGGTACATGAGGATCGTCTGCGCATGTCCCTGCTTGGTCTCGAGCAGCAGCATGGGCTGCGGCGTGTCGTCCCTGAAACCGACGACGGTGCAGACTCCCTGACCCGGATGAATGACGTGTTGACCGATTGAGAACATGCTACCTCCAACTTATACGAATTTACGTATGTCTAGAATAACACGCTGACGTGCGCAAATCCTCACTTTATGCAGGAAAAGCACACAACTCTGATAGGTAAGAGTATTCGATAACAGACGCAGCTCATTCATACCTTTATGCATTTTCAACGCGTGCATAATTTGCAGGCAGACTGGCATCTTTGAGTGACTCCATACAAGCTGTAGTCATTTTTGTGCATATGCAATATCTATTAGCTTTACCCTGCGACAGTAGCTACTGCTTGTGATAGAGTGCTACAAACTCTGGCTTTTGCCCTACGAGTGACCAAGAGCTCGGGGGCTTTAACACAAGGAGGACCTATGCCCGAGAAGATTGAAGAGCTGGTACGCGCTGCGCTTGCTGCGGCCCAGGAGGCCGGCGACCTTTCCGCATTTGAACTTGACGATTGCGCCATCGAGCGACCGGCTGACACTTCTCATGGCGAGTGGACCTCCACCATGGCCCTGAAGTCCGCCAAGCTGGCTCACTGTGCCCCGCGCAAGATCGCCGAGGCCGTCGTTGCCCATATGCCCGAGGACCCCGCGATCGAGAAGGTCGAGATCGCAGGCCCTGGCTTCATCAACTTCTACCTCTCCGTCGCCGTCAAGAATGCCATCTTTGGCGAGGCTCGCGAGAAGGGCATGGACTTCGCTAAGTCCAACGTCGGTGGTGGCCTGAAGACCCAGGTCGAGTTCGTTTCCGCTAACCCCGTCGGCCCCATGCACATCGGCCACGGCCGCTGGGCCGCGCTGGGCGACTCGCTCTGCCGTGTTATGGACCACGCCGGTTACGACATCCAGCGTGAGTTCTACATCAACGACCACGGCTCTCAGATGAACACCTTCGGCAACTCCATCAGCACGCGCTATATGCAGCTTGCCGACATCATCGCCAAGCAGGGCGTGGATATCGACGAGGCTCACAAGATCTTGATCGCCGACCGCGACGCCTTTGTCGCCGACGAGAACGACGAGCATCCCGAGACCCATCCGTATCAGGACAACTTTGCCGAGACCCTGGGCAAGGATTCCTACGGCGGCGACTACATCATCGACGAGGCTGCCGAGTTCTGGCGCACCGACGGCGACAAGTGGGTTGAGGCTGATCCGCAGGAGCGCATGGAGAGCTTCCGTGAGCGCGGCTATGTGAAGATGGTCGACAACATGCGCGACCTCTGCCATGCCGTCAACTGCGACTTCGATCGTTGGTATTCCGAGCGCTCGCTGTATGTGAAGGACACCGAGGGCGAGACCGCCGGCACCTCCGCCGTCGACCGCGCTTTTGAGAAGCTCGACAAGATGGGCTATCTCTACACCAAGGACGGCGCCCTGTGGTTCCGCTCCACCGACCTGGGCGATGACAAGGACCGCGTCCTGATCAAGTCCGACGGCGAGTACACCTACTTCGCCTCCGACGTTGCCTATCACTGGGATAAGTTCCAGCGCGTCGACCACGTCATCGACATCTGGGGCGCCGACCACCACGGCTACATCGAGCGCGTCCGCTGCGTCTGCGACGCTCTTGGCTATCCCGGCAAGTTTGAGGTTCTGCTGGGCCAGCTCGTCAATCTGCTGCGCAACGGCAAGCCCGTCCGTATGTCCAAGCGCAAGGGCACCATGGTGACCCTGCAGGAGCTCGTCGACGAGGTCGGCTCCGACGCCGCTCGCTACACGCTCATCTCCAAGAGCTCCAACCAGATGGTCGACTTCGATATCGAGGCCGTCAAGAAGCGCGACAACTCCAACCCGGTGTACTACGTGCAGTACGCTCACGCTCGCGTGTGCTCCATCCTGCGTCGTGCCGCAGACGTTACCGCTGAGCAGGCCGCTGAGATGGGCATGAAGGCCGTCGCCGCCAAGGCCATCGGTGAGAACGTCGATTACTCTCTGCTGACCGACCCGACCGAGCTCGCCCTTTCGCGTAAGCTCAACGAGCTCACCGACCTCATCGCCAGCTGCGCTCGCGATCGTGCCCCGTTCCGCCTGACTCACTTTGCCGAGGAGCTCGCCGGCGACTTCCACAGCTTCTACGCCGCCTGCCAGGTTCTGCCGAGCGAGGGCCGTCCCGTCGACCCCGAGCTCTCGCGCGCCCGTCTGGCCGCCTGCGATGCCGTCCGCGTGACGCTCGCCCTGGTGCTCACCCTTGTTGGCGTTTCCGCGCCCGAGCAGATGTAATCTGCGAGTCATTTGACCGTGTAGGTTCGGCTTTGCTGAGCCCTATAAGCCCGATCTCCATGCGGAGGTCGGGCTTTTTGCATAAACGCCGGCGTATTGACGAATTTGGGGCTGCTGGAAATACGAAACTATGCCGGTTTACTACGATGAATTGAGAAATGCCAACCACGCCGGCTTTTCGCTAAAAAGTGCAAGGCATCTACCTGCGGTTTTAGTTCAACAAGTTTCGGAGTGGTCGCGGTTGAGCGATTCATCGTAGTAAACCGCCATAGTTTTGGCGGAGGCAGTCAGATTTGTGGGCGGTAAACCAAAGAGTGTCCCTTTTGAATAGTCGTTTAAGAACGTCCCCAATGACTAAGTTGCAGGTGACGGCGGTTGTGTTACACTAACGCTGCGTATATGACGCAAATATCTCGATACAGATCAATGATGTCCGTCGGTATTTGACGGAGCTAGACTGTTTAGCCGCCCTGAAGGTTTATGCAGGGAGCATGTGATCACAGGGCTTGAAAAGAAAGTTGAGCAAACACTGTGTCTGATCAACAGCAAGAAAACGAAATAACGACGACGCAGGCCGCTCCCGCTGCACCGGTTGCGTCGGACCAGGTCGCGGCGCCCGCGCAAGCCTCGGCTCCTGAGACGCCTACGCCTGCAACGGCTGAGAAGGCCGTGCCTGCAACTGGTGAGGAGGCTGCTCCGGCAAAGCCCAAGCGCACGCGCCGCGCGGCCAAGCCTGCCGCTGACGGCGAGGAGGTCACCAAGCCCAAGCGCCGTACCGCGCGCACGACGCGCGCCAAGCGCGCCGTTGCAGCTGACTCCTCGGCGCCGATTTCCGATGAGGTCGCGCAGGCACGTGCGTTGGCGCAGATTAGCGAGGCTCAGGTGGTGCGCGCCCGCCGTCGTGCTGCCGAGCGCGAGGCCGCGGCTCTGACCGAGCTTGCAGCTCCGTCTGTGCCCGAGACGCCTGCCGTCGACCAGCCGACCGAGAAGCCGGCACCGCGCACACGCCGTCGCACGGCTGTTAAGGCCGAGCAGGTTGCCGATCAGGTAACCCCCGAGCTCGCTGAGGCTTCGGTCCGTTCCGCGGCAGGGGAGGGCACATCGCCTGTTGAGCCCGCTGCGCCTGCCGAGGCCAGCGAAGTTCCCGTTGTCGATCCGGCTTTGCGCCCGCACCGTCGCGGTCGCAAGCCCAAGGCTTTCGTCGAGGCCGAGAAGGCCGCAGCCGCAGCCGCCGCCGCTCGGGATGCTGCGGCGACCGCCGAGCCTGCAACCGCTGCCGACGCGCCCGTCCAGGATGCTACGACTTCCGAGGCCGTTTCTGCTGATGTCGAGCCCGCCGACGTCCGCCCTGGTCGCAGCCATCGTACTGCTGCTAAGCGCACGTCCAAGGCCAAGGCTGCCAAGAAGGGTGCGTCCGAGGATTCCGCCGAGACGACCGCCGATGCATCGACTGATGCCGCCGAGCCCCAAGACGTCGAACAGTCTGCGTCCGAGAAGCCCAAGCGCGGTCGCAAGAAGTCCGCTAAGGCCAAGGCCGCCGAGCAGCATGCCGAGGCCGAGCCGCAGGGCGATTCCAATGCCGAGGCCAGCGATGATGCTTCGGCTAACGAAGACGCCTCCGCAACCGATGGTGCCGCGCCCGCCGAGGCCGAAGACGGCGCTCGCCCCAACCGCCGCCAGCACAAGCGCAACGAGGAGCGCAATGAGCGCAAGGACGACCGCAATAACGATCGTCGCAACCGCCAGCGCGATCGCAAGCAGCGCAACAAGGAGCGTAATGCCGCCCCCACCGAGCCCACGCTTTCGCGCGAGGAACTCGCGGCCATGAAGGTCGCCGAGCTGCGCGAGAAGGCCAAGGAGTTCGAGATCGAGACGACCGGCAAGAAGAAGGCCGAGCTCGTCGAGGAGATCTACACCACTGCCGCGAAGGCCGAGGGCTTCCGCGACATCAAGGGCATCCTGCAGATTCGTCCGGACAGCTCCGGTATCATCCATGCCCACGGTTACATGAAGTCCAACGACGACGCCTTCGTCCCCGCCTACCTCATCCGCTCCGCGCGTCTGCGCACGGGCGACGTCATCGAGGGCTCGCTTCGTCCTTCGCGCGGCGGCGACAAGCGCGCCGGCCTCGCCAAAATCACGACCGTCAACGGTCTAGACCCCGAGCAGATTCGCAACCGCCCCAAGTTTGGTGACCTCACCCCGGTCTATCCCAACGAGCCGCTGCGCATGGAGCACGGCAAGGACTCCATTACCGGTCGCGCCATCGACATCGTGTCGCCGATTGGCAAGGGTCAGCGTGGCCTGATCGTGTCCCCGCCCAAGGCCGGCAAGACCACGATCCTCAAGAAGATCTGCCAGTCTATCTCGATTAACAACCCCGAGGTGCACCTCATCTGCTTGCTCGTCGACGAGCGCCCCGAAGAGGTCACCGATATGCAGCGTTCCATCAAGGGCGAGGTTGTGGCGTCGACCTTCGATATGCCCGCCGACAACCACACTCGCGTGGCGGAGCTCGTCATCGAGCGCGCCAAGCGCATCGTGGAGCTGGGCGGCGACGTCGTGGTGGTGCTCGACTCCATCACGCGTCTTGCCCGCGCCTACAACTTGGCGGCGCCCGCCTCAGGCCGCATCCTTTCGGGCGGCGTCGATTCGGCGGCACTGTATCCTCCCAAGCGCTTCTTGGGCGCAGCCCGTAATATCGAGAACGGTGGCTCGCTCACCATCCTGGCCTCTGCCCTCATCGACACCGGTTCAAAGATGGACGAGGTCATCTTTGAGGAGTTCAAGGGCACCGGCAACATGGAGCTTAAGCTCGACCGCGACCTGGCCGACCGTCGCATCTTCCCGGCTATCGACCCCGTTGCCTCCGGTACGCGTAATGAGGACCTGTTGGTCGACGAGCAGATGCGTCCGTTTGTCTTTGGTCTGCGTCGCATTCTTGCCGGCATGAACAACACCGAGCGCGCAGCCGCATCGTTTATCAAGGGTCTTAAGGGCACCAACACCAATCAAGAGTTCCTGGTGCGTTCGGCCAAAAAGCACAGCGACTACGAGCAGACGTTCTAGGTTGTCATCCACACGCAGCGATAGCCATCAATGCGATAAAGGGTCGGGGCTTGCGCCTCGGCCCTTTTCCATATCGCCGCTCCGCGCTTATTTTTAACCATAAGACCGACGAGCAGCAGGTTTCCCGTTTCAATCCGACATCGTCGCTTGCAATCGACAGGGCGGTTTCGCATAATAGCTTTTAAGCTTCGCGACGGAAAACGCAGATGAAACGAACCATATACCGTTGCTTTGGGGCATAGCCCCGCTTCATCTTCTCTCGCGCAGCCAACTGAATGATGCGATTTGGGTGCTGGAAGATGGGGAGAGCTCATGGCTTCTTCTGATGCAACACAACGAGCAGTCCTTGCCGGACTTTCGTGCGGGATCGGCCTTGCCGCTCCCGTGGTTATGTATGCCGCGACGCTGCCGTTTTCGTCGGTGAACGAGACGGTCGTGGCGGGTGCGGTTCCCTTCGCCGTGGGCGCGGTGGCGGGCGTGGGTATCTATGCCGCCTCGCTGGGTATCTCCGAGTACCGTGCGCAGCGTGAAGAGCGTCTGTTCCAGCCTGATGCCATGGGCGGTGCCGCCAATCTCAATCAGCATCAAAGCGAGTTCAAGACTGCCTCGATTCCAGCTCAGCAGCAGGATGCGACTCCTTATGCTGCTGTTTCTGCTTCTCAGGCTCAGTCGGAGCAGTCTACCTCGGCATTCCTTTCCGGCCTGACTGGTGCGTTCCAGCGCCGTCATGCCGATGATGGTGTCCCTACCATCGCTCGAGCCGCAGATGCTATGGACGAGGACGAGGCTTGGTCCATGATCGACAGTATGCTCGACGACGATTCGCCGGTGAGCTGCGACCCTGCACACTCGCGCGACGTCTATCAAGTCGCCATCGACGAGCTCACCAACGGCGGGCAGACCGGCTCCTTCAATCGCGACGACATCGCCGCCGCGGCACGCGCCGTGTCTGGCTCCCAGGCCGCCCCTGCGGGCAGCACGGCGGCTTTCGTGGCACTCGTCGCCAACGCGGCAGCCAATAACGCCTACAGCGCTACCTCGGCGGACGCGAACGCTTCTGCCGATAATTCGTACGTTGATGAAGCCATGACCGCGGACGAGGAGGCCGTTGCCGCCCGCCGTGCCGCCGAAAGCTCGCTTTGGGGCGCTCCTGCCCAGCAGCAGGCGGCTGAGGCTGCGCCGTACAACGCAAACCTCGCCAGCATGCCTATCATCTCCGGTGTCGCGGACATCGATCTCGATGACCTCGATGAGCCTGCAGCCATCACCGCATCGATTGATGCCCAAGATCGCATCGACACCGGCGACCTTCCGGACGCCTCGCTCGAGGTTGATGTTCCCATGGCCGATTACTCGGGCCACGAGGACATGTGGGCCGCCGCCACCGCGATTCTGGATGAGATTGACGAGCCTGCTCCTGTTGCAGCCCCCGCTCCCGTCGCTGCCCCTCAGCCTGCTGCCCCCGCCTATGTCGGCCGTCACAGTGCTGTGTTCCCCGAGGATACTGCCCGTATCTCGCGCGAGAGCATCGAGCGGGCCGAGGCTATTGCCGCCGGCATTATGGAAAACCGTCGTCACGAGCGCGTCAATCAGATCCTCGAGGAAGAGATCGAGCGCCTGCAGTCCTCAACCGCCAAGCGTACGGGCCGTGCCTATCTGAGCGTTATCGAGGGCGGTACCGCCAGTTTCGCGCCGCTCCGCGCGGAGGCATAACTTCTGCATGGTTAAGATCAATCGAAAATGGGTGGTCGCGACCTGCCTGATGGCGCTCTTGATCTGGGGCAATTCGCTGGTTCCCGGCTCGGGGTCGGGCTCGCTGAGCCTAACGGTCATGGAAGCTATCCGCGGTTTCCTGCACGGCGTGGGACTTCCATATGAATGGGTGACCAACTTTGTTGTTCGCAAGTGCGCGCATTTTACCGAGTATATGGTGCTCGGCATCCTGGCAACGCATGCCTTTGATTTTGAGGGCCGGCGCACCTTTGACGTGCTGCTGCCCACGGCGGTGTTCCTGCTGCTGATTCCTTCGATCGACGAGACGATTCAGCTCTTTGTGCCGGGACGCGCTGGCATGATCACCGATGTGATGATCGACTGCTGTGGAGCGGCAACGGGCGTTGTGCTCCGATATCTCTTACGGTGGCTGATGTGCGCCAAAAAAGCCGCCTAGGACGTATTGTTTGGTCCTAGGCGGCCTTTTTTATTTGAGGGGTTATATGAGGCGTGGTGGCGTCGTTCCGTAGGTTGGATTTCCCGAGCGCGCCACGCCCTGTGGGTGCGTCTGCTACTGAAGCGCCTGTGCGCCCAGGGCCAGGCAGCCCATGATGCCTTGCTTGCCCTCGAGGCTGTTGTTGACAATATAGGAATCGATGTCGTTGACCTCGGGCGTGACGATATAGCCGTTGAGCATCTCGGCGCACTTTTTGCGTGCGAGCGGCACGATGGGGGTGTGGTCGGCCACGCCGCCGCCGATGATGATCTTTTGCGGTGCGTAGCACAGCGTGTAGGTCATGAGCGCCTGTGCCAGATAGCCTGCGAGCAGGTCCATGGCCTCCGGGTCATCGGCCATGTCTCCGGCGCTCTTGCCATCCCAGCGCTTTTTAACGCCAGGGCCGGCGATGAGGCCCTCGAGGCAGTTGTCATGGAAGGGGCAGGCGCTATGCTCGCCGATGGTGTCGCGCGGGTCGCGCGTGACCAGGATGTGGCCGGCCTCGGGATGCATCATGCCGTGCACGAGCTTACCGCCCGAGAGCACGCCGGCGCCCACGCCGGTGCCGATGGTCAGGTAGACCACGTCGGTGAGGCCCTGGGCGCAACCAAAGGTGACCTCGCCCAAGCAGGCAACGTTGACGTCGGTGTCGTAGCCACAGGGAATATTGAGCTCGTTTTGGATGGTGCCCAGCAGATCAAAGTAGCGCCATGCCGTTTTGGGCGTCTCCAGGATCTTGCCGTATTGGGGCGACGCGGGGTTGACTGCGGTGGGGCCAAAGGCGCCGATGCCCAGCGCGGCGATGCCCTTGTCGGCAAACCATGCATTGACGGCCTCAACGGTCTCCTGCGGGGTCGTGGTCGCGATCTGCTCACGCTCCAGGACCGTACCGTCTGCATAGCCCGTGGCGCAGACCATCTTGGTGCCGCCGGCCTCGAGCGCTCCGATAAGCTGCTGTTCTGCCATAGTATTCCTCTCTCTGGGACGAGTTGCTCCGTGACTAAAGTATAGAGCTCTAAACCATTTAAGAAAGCGCTATAGAAAGAAGCCTCGCAACGCGGCGGGCGGTGCGGGGCTTCTTTGGTTGCTTTAGTTGCCGGGCCGTCCTTACCCGCGCGGCTTGATTTTATCACGTAGCGACTTGAGGTTCTCCAGTGCCGCGTTAAGCGTCTCGTCTCGCTTGGCAAAGTGGAAACGAATCAGATGGTTGACGGGCTCGCGGAAGAAGCTCGAGCCGGGCACGGCGCCCACGCCCACTTTAGACGCGAGGTCCTCACAGAATTCGAGGTCGCTATCATAGCCAAACTCAGAGATGTCCATCATGACGTAGTAGGCGCCCTGCGGCACGTTATGCTCAAGACCGATGGTATCGAGTCCCTGGCAGAACAGGTCGCGTTTGGCAGTATAGAGGTCAAGGACCTCATCGTAATAGCTGTCGTCGAAATTGAGAGCGGTGACGACGGCTTCCTGCAGGGGAGCGGCGGCACCCACGGTGAGGAAGTCGTGGACCTTCTTGATGCGCTCGGTGATCTGGGCCGGGGCAATGGTGTAGCCAAGACGCCAGCCGGTGATGGAGTACGTCTTAGACAGCGAGCTGCAGCTGATGGTGCGCTCAAACATGCCGGGCAGCGTGGCCATATAGACGTGCTCGTGGGGCGCGTAGACGATGTGCTCGTATACCTCGTCGGTGATGCAGTAGGCGTCGTACTTTTTGCAGAGGTCGGCGATAAAGGTGAGCTCCTCGCGCGTAAAGACCTTGCCGCAGGGGTTGGAAGGGTTGCACAGGACGATGGCCTTGGGGTCGTTGTCGCGGAAGGCCGCCTCGAGTGTCTCGCGGTCAAAGTCGAATGTGGGCGGGTTGAGCGGCACGTAGATGGGCTCGGCACCCGAAAGGATCGTGTCGGCGCCGTAGTTCTCGTAGAACGGCGAGAAGATGACGACCTTATCGCCGGGGTTCGTGACCGTCATCATGGCGGCCATCATGGCCTCGGTGGAGCCGCAGGTGACTACGATATTCTCGTTGGGGTTCACCGGCATGCCCATAAAGTGCTCCTGTTTGGCGGCGAGCGCCTCGCGCATGGCCTGGGAGCCCCAGGTGATGGAGTACTGGTGATAGAGCGGCTTGGGGTCGCTGGCTATGGTGCTGAGGCTATCGAGCAGCTGCGCCGGGGGATCGAAGTCAGGGAAGCCCTGCGAGAGATTGACAGCGCCGTACTTATTGGAGATGCGTGTCATGCGGCGGATGACCGAATCGGTAAATCTTGCCGTGCGGTTGGAGAGTTCTTTCATGACGGTCCTTTCGAGGATTTGCAGTGGGGCAAGTTTACTCCTATGAAACCGGTGGGATTTGCTCGAAATGGTCTCGAAAAACTCTTTTCAAAATTCTTGAAAATTGGGGCTTGCATCGCGTGGCGTTCCTTGCAATAATAGTCGAGCGCGAAGCGCACAGGACACGGTGGGTGTAGCTCAGTTGGCTAGAGCGACGGGTTGTGGTCCCGTAGGTCGAGGGTTCGAGTCCCTTTACCCACCCCAGTTCTTGCTTCGTGTTGATATCGGGTCGTTAGCTCAGTTGGTAGAGCAGGGGACTCTTAATCCCAAGGTCCAGGGTTCGACCCCCTGACGGCCCACCACACGATATCTCCTCTAAAGTCCGTCACAACGGACTTTAGCTTTGGGTCGTTAGCTCAGTTGGTAGAGCAGGGGACTCTTAATCCCAAGGTCCAGGGTTCGACCCCCTGACGGCCCACCCAAAGCATGTTAAAGCGACTGGCTTAGGCTGGTCGCTTTTTTGTTAACCTCGCATGGGGTCGAACCCGTCGGGGCGCGGAGCTGAGGAAATGCGTAAGCATTTGCCAGCGCAGCGCGCAAGGCGCGAAGCGCCGCAGCGACCGCCTGCGCAGCAGGCTGACCCCCTGACGGCCCACCCAAAGCATGTTAAAGCGACTGGCTTAGCCTGGTCGCTTTTTTGTTAACCTCGCATGGGGTCGAACCCGAAAGGGCACAGCCGCTTTCACAGATCGAGCCTACCCTGGGGATCGGTAAAACCGTCAGTACCCTCCTTGAGTTTCTTCTCGTCTGTCTTCACGCGACGCTCGAGCTTTTTTGTATCCTCGGCAGGCGGTAGGTTCTCGGGGACAATTCCGCGGTCGATGAGGCTGCCACGCACGCTTGTGTTGTTCTCGACGTGCTCTTGCTTGATCTGGTCCAGGCCGTACAGGTCGTGTTCCTCGGCGTTGAAGGCCGTCATCGAGTTCGTAAGGTCCTTTGCTTTGATGAGGACATCGGCTAACCTGTCCGCCAATGCCGCTCTCTTGGGTACGCCGAGCTGCTGCTTCATTTCCGCCGTGCTTCTGCCGCCGAATAACGCCTCATCGCCCTTCGACTTGATGATCGCGAATCCTTTGGAGTCCACGCCGCGTTTGAACGCAATACCCGAGAGCTGTTTCTCTGAATCGGATAGCGAGTGACGCGCCTGCAAGCGCTGAATCTCTGCGAAGCGCTGCTCTATGAGCTCTTGGCGGCGCGTCTGCACGGCAAAGTATGCCTGGGCGAGCGCGATCTCTGGCTTGTTTGAATCTCCGTTCTGTGCGATTAAATAGCATGCATAGCGCGTAAGTTTGTAGTCTTTAACCGCGCGAGCGGCGACACCGGCAGTTACCATTTTCGTGGTGTCACGAAAATGGGAATCAACTGGAGTTTTGTTTGTTTCGCATGAGACTTTTGCCCTCTTAACAACTTCGGCGAAGTTCTCCCATCGAGTGTACCCCATGGGTTCCATTAAATCGCGTGCGAGCCAATACTCAACGCCGTCTTCCACATTGGCGTAGCTATCAAGTTCGATACGCCACTTCTCGATATCTCTACTGTCCATATCTCCTCCTCGCTGGTCTATTTTCTATGCGGGCTTTGTCCGCTCTGTATTCAGAATAAGGATACGCTGTCGTGCGGACACGAATGGGCCCCGTGCTGCTTCGAGCTCACGGGGCCCATGGATATCGATTGGTTGTGTTCTGCTTTAGATAGGTGTCCGGTTTAATCCGCTCGATAGTGCGACCCGAGACTTTCGGTTCGCTTGCGCATGGCTTTGACCATTTCCTGTGCCAGCTGAATCTGCGATTGCAGGCGGGCGAGGGCTGCGACTTCGCTGTCCTGGGCTTTCTGTGTGCTCAAGGTCGTTGCCTCCGTCTTCAAGCCCTCAAGCTCGTGTAGTGCCTCGGATAGGCCTGTTTCGGTCCTGTTGATCATGCAAAAGGTGCTCATCGTGTGCCTAAGGCTGTGTGTCAGGCGTTCGGCATCTGTTGTGGCAATGCCGTACTGGGGGAGGGTGATATCCGCCTTCAGGGCCGCCTCAGGCTCTTTCTGCGCTGTGAGGGCTGCCGATGCGCCCGCGATACGTCCGAATACGATGCCGTTGGCGCTTGACAAGCCACCAATGCGGTCGGCGCCGTGCATGCCGCCTGTCGCCTCGCCGCAAGCGTAGAGGCCCTCAACGCCCGTGTGCGCGGTCTTATCGATCTTGATGCCGCCGTTAGCGGCGTGGGCATACATCGCAACGCGCATCTCGTCAGTCGGGGCGATGCCGTGCTCGTCTTGCAGCCAGGTGGCAAAGGTCTGCACAAATTCTGGGACATCCTCGCGGGGGAAGTCGTAGTGGAGTGCCAGGCCTTCGACACCTGCCTGATCGATGACGAGATCGATAGCGCGGGAGGCCAAGCGTGACGTGAAGGGACCATATCCAGAGCGCTGCTCGAGCAGGTCGTTCAGCTTGTCGTCGGCAATATCTACCGGCTGGTCTACATGCACGTAGCGCCAGGTTTTCTCGTTGAAGACCAAGTTACGCCTGGGCTCGATGAAGCCGGGCATCATCTGCATGAACTCTATATTAGTAAGTGTTGCGCCGTGCGCCAGTGCGATGGCCTGCGAGGAGCTGAGCACATCAGCCGACGTAAGGCTGCGCTCGAACAGGCCGCCTGTGCCACCGGCTGCGATGATCGTGGCCTTGGCAGCAAAGGGCACGATTCGATTTTCGGTAAGGTCGTAGAGTACGGTTCCGGTTATTCTGCCGTTCGTGTCCTCAACAAGGTCGATAAGCTCATGGCGGGGGAGCAGGCGAATGCCGAGCGACTCGATCCAGGTCGTCAGAGCGTCCTCAAGGGGCTTGCGGGTGAGGCCGCGCCACATGCGCGTCTTGTGGTCAAAGCAGGGGATAAATTGCTTTTGTTGAGCACTCTTGGCGCTTTGCGGACGCTGGAGCTCAACGCCCAGGTCTTGCTCGAGCCAGTCAATCGCTTGGGGAATGCCGTGGACGAACGTTTGGACGAGTTCGGGGTCGGCGACACCGCCGCCGACGGTCTGGATGGTGTCGATGAGGTCCTGCTCGTCGTCTTCGTCGACGGGACCGATGAGGCCGAGGCCCCAGGTACCCGGGAAGAAGCTCGATCCACTCATGGTCTTGCCGGCGCTTGCCACAGTGACGGTTGCACCCGTGCGTGCCGCTTCGATGGCGGCACAAAGGCCCGCAATGCCAGATCCAATTACCAGTACATCAGTCGATTCCATCGGATTCCTTTCTCGTCCGGCGCATTGTCGCACGGGTGATCGGCAATGGGGCCGCAAAGACCCGGCAAATCGGTAAAGGGCAAATATGGCAGGTGGGCGTCATGGGCGCTCTGACGCTCCATCTCATCACATCTTGTATTTCGCCCCAACTGATATATCGGCATTAGCTACCCTGCGACAGCGCAAACAAAAAGAGCCGCTACCCGGGTGGATAGCGGCTCCAAAGCTCAACTATATGAGCATCGCGCAAGCGCGATTAGGCCTTGAGGGCCTCCTCGACGGCGACAGCGCAGGCGACGGTGGCACCGACCATGGGGTTGTTACCCATGCCGATGAGACCCATCATGTCGACGTGCGCAGGCACGGAGGAAGAACCGGCGAACTGGGCGTCGGAGTGCATACGGCCCATGGTGTCGGTCATGCCGTAAGAGGCAGGGCCGGCGCCCATGTTGTCCGGGTGCAGGGTACGGCCAGTGCCGCCACCAGAAGCGACGGAGAAGTACTTCTTGCCAGCCTCGAGGCGCTCCTTCTTGTAGGTGCCAGCGACGGGGTGCTGGAAGCGCGTCGGGTTGGTGGAGTTGCCGGTGATCGAGATGTCGACGTTCTCGTGCCACATGATGGCAACGCCCTCGCGGACGTCGTCGGCGCCGTAGCAGTTGACGGCGGCGCGGGGACCATCGGAGTAGGGGATGGTCTCGACGACCTTGAGCTCGCCCGTGAAGTAGTCGAACTGGGTCTTCACGTAGGTGAAGCCGTTGATGCGGGCGATGATCTGAGCGGCGTCCTTGCCCAGACCGTTGAGGATAACGCGCAGCGGCTTCTTGCGAGCCTTGTTGGCGTTCAGAGCCAGGCCGATAGCGCCCTCAGCGGCAGCGAAGGACTCGTGGCCAGCCAGGAAGGCGAAGCACTCGGTGTCGTCGGAGAGCAGCATAGCGCCCAGGTTGCCGTGGCCCAGACCGACCTTGCGGTCCTCGGCGACGGAGCCGGGAACGGTGAAGGCCTGGATG
This sequence comes from uncultured Collinsella sp., assembly GCA_928722055.1. GTDB lineage: Bacteria > Actinomycetota > Coriobacteriia > Coriobacteriales > Coriobacteriaceae > Collinsella. The sequence goes on along the minus strand of CAKMWN010000002.1, from coordinate 1,294,650 downwards.
CCCTCGCCGATGATGGCGGCAGCCTCAGAAGCGGTCTTGGCGCCACGCTTGACAGCGAGAGCGCAGCCGAGGGTGTAGGCCCACTCGGCGTTCTGGAAGGCGATGGACTGGGTGTTGTTGACGATCTCACGCGGGTTGAAGCCCTTGTCGGTACAGATCTGCAGAGCTTCCTCGAGGGAGGCGATGCCGTTGTCGGCGAGGCACTTGTTGATCTTGTCAGCGCGGCGCTCGTAACCTTCGAACGTAACAGTCATAGTTATTTCCCTCCCTTTCTACTCGTGAACCGGGAACACGCTGGCGACGGAGTGAGTCTCCTCGTCGGTGCGCGGGTCGATGTACTTGGCAGCGTTCTCCCACTGACCATAGTGGCCCATAGCGCCAGCGATGGCCTCCTCGGGGGTCTTGCCGGCCTTGACGGCGTCGGTGAACTTGCCGAGGTTCAGGAACTCGAATGCGATGATCTCGTTCTTGTCGTTGAGAGCCATGCGGGTGACGTAGCCCTGAGCGAGCTCGAGGTAACGAGCGCCCTTGGCCTTGGTGCCGAACATGGTGCCGACCTGAGAGCGAAGGCCCTTGCCGAGGTCGTCGAGGGAGGCGCCCACGGGCAGGCCGCCCTCGGAGAACGCGGTCTGGCTGCGGCCGTAAACGATCTGCAGGAAAATCTCGCGCATAGCAACGTTGATGGCGTCGCAGACGAGGTCGGTGTTGAGGGCCTCGAGGATGGTCTTGCCGGGAAGGATCTCGGAAGCCATGGCGGCAGAGTGGGTCATGCCCGAGCAGCCGATGGTCTCAACGAGGGCCTCCTCGATGATGCCGTCCTTGACATTCAGCGTGAGCTTGCAGGCGCCCTGCTGAGGTGCGCACCAACCCACACCGTGCGTAAGACCAGAGATGTCGGAAATCTCCTTAGCCTGGACCCACTTGCCCTCCTCGGGGATGGGTGCGGGGCCGTGGTATGCACCCTTGGCAACGGGGCACATGTTCTCCACTTCCTGTGAGTACTGCATGCCTCTCCTCTCTATCGTGTTGGCGTCCCGTCTGGGGGTCGTGGCTGGCGATTGCCGGGCGACCCTTCGAAAGGGACATGACATGCAACCCCTATAATACCGCGAAATGCACGGAATATTCGGCGAACGGCTCAGTTTTCGTAGCGAGAAGTCCGGAAGTTTTAATTGAAACGGTTTAACTCTATGTTCTGTGGTCGCGAACTTCCGTAGAGGGGGTCCGTCTTGGGCAAGCTTTTGGGCAGCTCTTGTATGCGTTGCAGGGGTTGACCTGTTGCAACGGTGCCGTTCGCCGCCTGTTTACTGCCTTTGGCCGCGCGAGCGAATTGTTTTGCGTGAATGTTTTGATGGCGCGCTTCAATCGTGCTGTATTGGATGGCAAGCAGATCCCGGCGAAGGGAGCGCCATGCAGCGCGTTTGGAGAACGGTTACCGGCTTTTACCGTGTCTGTGCCCGCGGTACGGGCAAGCAGCTCATCTTTGAGGGCGATGAAGACCGGTGGGAGTTCTTGGAGCTGATGCGTGAGTGCTGCCGCAAGGCGGGCGTGACGGTTATCGCCTGGTGCCTTATGGGCAATCACGTGCATTTGGTGCTTACAGATTACGAGGACAGGATGAGCGCGGCGATGCACCGGTTGCTTTTGACGTACGCGCGGCGGTTCAATAAACGCACGGGGCGCACAGGGCATCTGTTCCAGAACCGTTTTGACCGGCGCTCGCTCGATACCGACTGGCAGGTGATGGAGGCTATTCGCTCCGTACACGCCGATCCGCAGGAGGCGGGCGTTAGCCTAATCGAGCGTTATCCCTGGAGTAGCTTTGCGGAGCATTTGTGCGCTTACGACGGTGACGCGGCTGATGTCGCGAGGGGATTTTCTGATCCTTCTTGTGTGCTTGAGCTTTTTGGTTCTGCCGAGGCCTTTGCTGCCTATTCGCTTTCGACGCCCGACAGCGGCGAACCGGCGCTGCGCGATATGAAAGAGACAGAGTGGGAACGCCACGCCTTTGCCGACAAGTTGGCGAAGGAGCTAGGGGTTCCGCTCAACGGGGTTAAAACTGTACCGCCGGCGCAGCGCGATACCGTTATTGTTGGATTGAACAATGCCGGCTTTACAGTGCGTCAGATTGAGCGGTATACCGGGATTGGCAAAAGTACCGTCTCTCGTATCGTGCGCGCCCGCGCGCGAACGGCGATGCGGGCTGGCGGAAACGTGATGTAGGGTCGCCTGTTCACCGCAGCTGGGGTCGTCCATACGCCGCAACCAGCGTTCAAAAGCTTGGTACGGTAACTGCACTTCTTAATATGCATAGAACAATCGTCATCTTGCATAAAATAACAGCTCAGTCCGGGTTTGCCCGTGCCTACCCCCGTCTGCGCCGTGCAAAAAACGGAGTTTTCAGCATCGTGGTGCTGTCGGCACTGCCACAATCTTGCAACACACGGGCCCCTAAGCTATTGATCCCTGCCGTTGCACCCCCGGAGTATGTGCCTGCGTCCCGTCAGACCGCGATGTCTGGTCTAAAACACAATATTTATGCGCCTGGAGACGTTGATTAACGCTTCCGATGCGTATGCACACAGCTTGGCGTGCTGAATACTCGCAAAAATGCACGCAGCATCCTATGGGACCCTTCTGCGGCAGGCGCGAAGCGAGTCGGAGCTCAGCAGAACGGGGCTTGGCGCATTGCTTGGCGGGTCCGGGGCCCTGCCGCAGGCCTTTGGTGCTGTGGAAAACGCCCGTGTTCGCGTCTGCTGTGTGGTAAATGACAGACGGAGCGCCGGACGCGCGGACTTCGTGCGTCCGGCGCTCATTAGGAAAAACAGAGCCGCCCGTATCGGGCGGCTCGGCAATCAAAAACCTTGGATTCGGGGCATACGCTACTGGTTAGTTTACCCCTCGAGCATGCCGTCGAGGGTGCGCCAGGCGAGCTCGGCGCATTTGACGCGGGCGGGCATGTGCGAGATGTCCTGGAGCTGGGCAGCCTCGTCCAGGTCTTCCAGGTCTTCCTCGGAGAGCTGTTCGCCGCGGATCATGGCGAGGAAGAGCCCCGCCAGGCGGCGCGCCTCCTCGACCGTCTCGCCGGTGATGAGGTCGGCCATGATGTCGGCGCTGGCCTGGCTGATGGCGCAGCCATGACCGGTAAAGGAGGCCTCCTCGATCACGCCGTTCTCGACGCGCAGCTGCAAGGTGAGTTCGTCACCGCAGCTGGGGTTGATGCCGTCGTGCTCGTGCGTGGGAGCGTCCATCTCGTACTTATAGTCGGGGTGCGAGTTGTGCTCCATAAATGTGGTGGAGGTGTACAGATTACCCATTGAACGTGCTCCAAACGTGATGCAGACCGGCGATGAACTTGTCAATGTCGGCCTTGTCGTTGTAGAAGGCCACGCTGGCGCGGCAGCAGGCAAGGTTCTCGACGCCCAGCCAGGTGAGCAGCGGCTGTGCGCAGTGGTGACCGGCGCGGATGCAGACGCCGTCCATGTCCATGATGCTCGCGACATCGTGCGGGTGGATACCCTTGACGTTAAAGCTCACGACGCCATGGTGATTGTCCCAATAGATGGAGCCGATAATCTGGACAAAGTCGAGCTGCATGAGTTCGCCCATCAGGTAGTGGACGAGTGCCTGCTCGCGTGCCTGGATGTTTTCGTAGCCCACGGTGTTAACCAGGTAGTCAAGCGCCGCGCCCGTGGCGAAGATGCCGGCGGCGTCCTGCGTGCCGGCCTCGAACTTCTCGGGGACGGGCGCCCAGACGGCGTCCTGCTCGGTGACCGAGTCGATCATCTCGCCGCCGGTAAGCATGGGCGGCATGGCGTTGAGCAGGTCCATCTTGCCCCACAGCACGCCGATGCCCATGGGGCCCATGGCCTTGTGCGCGCTAAAGGCAAAGAAATCGGCTCCAAGGTCGGCCACATCGACCGGCATGTGCGGCAGCGACTGCGCGCCGTCGACGACCAGATAGCCGCCGTACTTGTGCACGAGCTTGCCGAGGTTCTTGACCGGGTTCTCAACGCCCAGGACGTTAGAGACCTGACCCACGGCCAAGATCTTGGTCTTGGGGCCCACCTTGGCAAGAACTTCCTCGGTGGTGAGCTGGCCGGTCTTGGTGGGGTAGAGGTAGACGAGCTTGGCGCCGGTCTCACGGCAGACCTGCTGCCACGGAATCAGGTTGGAGTGGTGCTCCATGATGGTGATGACGACCTCGTCGCCCGGTTCGAGGACCGTGGGCGCAAAGCTCTTGGCGACCAGGTTGAGCGACTCGCTCGTGTTGCGGGTGAAGACGACCTCGTTGGCCTGGGGGGCGCCGATGACGTCGGCGATCTGCTGACGCACCTTTGCGATGGCCTCGGTGGCCTCGACGGACAGCGAGTACAGGCCGCGCAGGGGGTTGGCGTTCATGCGCTGGTAGAAGTCACGCTCGGCGTCGAGCACGCAGGCGGGGCGCTGCGCGGTGGCCGCGCTATCGAGGAAGGCGATCTCGGGGTGCTGCTGGAACAGCGGGAACTGCGCCTTGTAGGGATTGGTCTCGATGTCGACGGTAGGCCAGCCGCGCGAGGCCTCGTCGCTGGCGTCGAGTTCCATGGGCTCGGGGGCAGTACAGGTATCGCATTTAACGTGCTCGGTGTCGATCATGCGAGCTCCTCCTCAAAGTTATCGATCAAGTTGTTGCCCAGGCGGACGACGGCGGCGCGGGTGCGCTCATCGGTGGCGGAAAGCGCAGCGTCCTCCAGCTTGGCGCGGATGAACAGGTCCTCGGCGGCGTTTTGGTCAAGGCCGCGGCAGGCGAGGTAGAACAGCTGCTCGTCGCGGACGTGGCCGATGGTGGCGCCGTGGTTGCCAGCGACGTCGTCCTCGTCGCAGAGGATGACGGAGACGGTTTTGTTGTCGACGCCCTTGTTGGCGAGCAGCACGGTCTCGCGCTCGGTGCCGGTTGCGCCCTTGCAGCCGTGCACGAGGTCGATGGTGCCGCGGTAGACCTTCTTGGACGTGCCAGTCAGCACGCCGTTGGCGTCGATCTCGCACTCGGTCTTACGACCGCGGTGGCGCAGCTCGTAGTTAAAGTCGCGCACCTGTTCGCGGGCACCTAGGTAATCGGTATCGATGGTCACCTTGGCGGTGTCGCCCAGCAGATCGCCGGCGAGGCCGGTGGCGCTGGCACCGGCACCCAGGACGGTGTGCTGCACGTTGACGCGCGCGCCCTCGTCTAGGAATAGACCGGTGTCATCGAGTGCGATCCAGCTGTCATCGAGCGTCTGTGTGCAGGTCACGTTGACGGTGGCGTACTCGTGAGCGCACACGCGCAGCACGGAGCCCACGACGCCTTGGCCGCTGACGGGGGAGTCCAGGGCTAGAGCGAGGTCGAGCGTTGCCTGCGGACGGGCGACGACATCGATAGCGGCGATGGCCGCCGCCGCGTCGGCGCCACTCACGCGCACGGTAACCGTGGCGTGCTGGTATGCGGGCACATCGATGACGATGCACTTGGTGGCGTGGTCGATCAGATAGGTGCAGGCAGCCTCGCCCATGCCGGTCTCGAAGGCTTCGGCAGGGGAGAGCTCCTCCTCGAGCTTGATAGCGCCGGCCTGGTAGACGGAGGTGGCGGGCACGTCGAGCTCGGTCTCGGGCGTGATGCGGGCGCGGTCGGCGGCGTCGCCGGGGGCGGAGGCACGGCGCTCGGGGAAGCGCTCGGCCATGGCGTCCATGGCGGTATCGAAGGCGTCGGCCGTGCCAGCAAACTGCTCTTCCAAGCCCTCAACCTCAACGGCCTCGGCGGGAGCGGCGGAAAGCTCGTCCGAAAGCTCGAGCTTGGTCTGGTTCATCTTGAGCCAACCCCAAGTGGCTGCCGGCATCGCGTTGACATGCTCAAGGGTGGTAGCAGCGGTGTTGGTTTCCTGTTTCATTATCCGATCGCTCCTTCCATCTCCAGCTTGATCAGGTTGTTCATCTCGACGGCGTACTCAAGCGGCAGCTCCTTGGAGACCGGGTTGGCAAAGCCGTTGACGATCATGGTGCGGGCCTCTTCCTCCGAGATGCCGCGGCTCATCAGGTAGAACACCTTGTCGTCGCCGATGCGGCCGATGGTGGCCTCGTGGCCGATGTCGACGTTCTTGGCGCGGATGTCCATGGCCGGAATAGTGTCGGAGCGGCTCTGGTCGTCGAGCATGAGCGACTGGCAGCTCACGGTTGCCTTGGAGCCCTCGGCCTTGGGCGTGGCCACGATAGAGCTACGGAAGGTCTGGATGCCGCCGCTCTTGGAGATGCCCTTGGTCTCGACGGTTGCCGAGGTCTCGGGCGCGTTGAGTACGACCTTACAGCCGGTATCGAGGTTCTGGCCGGCGCCGGCAAAGGTGATGCCGGTAAAGCTCGAGCGGGCGCCGCGGCCGTTGAGCACGCTCATGGGGTAGAGATAACCCACATGGCTGCCGAAGGAGCCACTGATCCACTCGATGTCGCCGTCCTCGTCCACGCGCGCACGCTTGGTGTTGAGGTTGTACATGTTCTTGGACCAGTTCTCGATGGTCGAGTAGCGCAGGTGTGCACGCTTGCCCACAAAGAGCTCGACAGCACCGGCGTGGAGGTTGGCCACGTTGTACTTGGGTGCGGAGCAGCCCTCGATAAAGTGCAGGTCGGCATCGTCCTCGACAATGATGAGCGTGTGCTCAAACTGGCCGGCGCCCTTGGCGTTGAGGCGGAAGTAGCTCTGCAGCGGGAAATCGAGCTTGGTGCCCTTGGGCACGTAGACAAACGAGCCGCCCGACCACACGGCGCCGTGCAGGGCCGCAAACTTGTGGTCGGTGGGCGGGATGAGCGTCATAAACTTCTCGTGAATGAGCGGCTCCCACTGCGGGTCGTGCAGGGCCTCCTCGATGCCGGAGTAGACGATGCCCATCTTGGACGCGGTGTCCTGCATGTTGTGGTAGACGAGCTCGGAGTCGTACTGCGCGCCGACGCCCGCCAAGTAGCTGCGCTCGGCCTCGGGGATGCCCAAGCGCTCAAAGGTGCTCTTGATGTCGTCGGGCACCGACTCCCAGTCGTGCTTTTGGTCGGTGTTGGGCTTGACGTAGGTGACGATGTTGTCCATGTCCAGGCCCTCGATGGAGGGGCCCCACGTCGGGTCGGGAAAACGATTGAAGATCTCGAGGGACTTTAAGCGCAGGTCGAGCATCCACTGCGGCTCGTCCTTCTTGGCGCTGATCTCGCGCACGATGTCGGGCGTGATGCCGGCGTCGAGGCGCTCGAATCCCTCCTCGCCATAGGTGAAGTCGTAGAGGCTGCGGTCGATGTCCGCGACCTCGGTGCGGTTCTTGGTCATTGCGTCGCCCCTTTACGCCTGCTGCTCGGCAACGGCGGACTCGGCCTGGGCGCGCTGCTCGGCGGCCTCGCGCTCGAAGGTCTCAAAGCCGTTCTTGTCGATCCAGGGGATCAGCGAGGCGTCGTCCTCGCGTACGATGTGGCCCTTGACCATAACGTGGACGCGGTCGACATCCAGGTGCTCCAGGATACGCGTGTTGTGCGTGATGATGAGCATGGAGCCGTCGCAGCTCTTGCGGTAGGCGTCCATGCCGTGGCTGACGGTGGAAAGGGCGTCGACGTCCAGGCCGGAGTCGGTTTCGTCCAGGATGGCGAGCTTGGGCTGCAGCAGCAGAAGCTGGAGCATCTCGACCTTCTTTTTCTCGCCGCCCGAGAAGCCCACGCCCAGCTCACGGTTGAGGTAGGCGGTGTCCATGTTGAGCTCGGCCGCGAGCTCCTTGACGCGACGGCGGAACTCCTTGCCCTTCATCTCCAGGCCGGGGCGGCCAGCGATGCTGGCACGCAAAAAGCTCGACAGCGGCACGCCCGGGATCTCGACCGGGGCCTGGAAGCTCAGAAACAGGCCGGCGCGCGAACGCTTGTCGGTGGTGAGCTCGGTGATGTCCTGGCCGTCAAAGACGATGCGGCCGTCGTTGACGGTATAGACGGAGTCGCCCATGACCAGGTGGCCGAGGGTGGACTTGCCGGCGCCGTTGGGGCCCATCAGCACGTGGGTCTCACCGGTGGCGACGTTGAGGTTGACATTGTGGAGGATGGTCTTCTCGTCCACGGAGGCGGTGAGACCATCGATGGAAAGCAGCGGATTTGCGCTCATGCTGTCCCTCTCTGTATATGGTGTACTCATAGGTGTACTAAACCCTAGGAATCTTCTCGGAATAAAGTTACTATGGGTTCGGCGTTAGTCAAGGGAAAACCCGACTAATCCACTCGACTTTTCTAGATGTGGGACAAAATAACAAGGTTTGTTTGTCCCACTTACTTAAGATTTGGGACAAACAGACCTGGTTATGTTGTCCCAGATGCGATGGGAGGGTAGGTATGCTCATTTCTTCCAAGGGCCGCTATGCCCTCCGGCTGATGATCTATATCGCGGCGCTGGGCGACGCCGAGGGCAAGATTGCCTTGCGCGAGGTTGCCGACCGTGAGCATATCTCACAAAAGTATTTGGAGCAGCTGGTTCGTCCGCTTATGAAGGCGGGCCTGCTTAAGAGCGTGCGCGGCAAGGGCGGCGGCTACATGATGGCCAAGGATCCAGCCGAGGTGCGTGCCGGCGACATCCTGCGCGCCGTCGAGGGCAGCACGGCGCCCGTGGCGTGCGACGGCATCGACAACAGCTGCACCCGCAGCGATTTGTGCTCGACCGTCAAGTTCTGGCGCGGCCTGGACGACGTGATCGAAAAGTACGTCGACGGCGTGACGTTGGCCGACCTGGCCGCCGTCCCCGAAATCAACTTTGACATTAAGCTGTAGGGGTGCAAATGGCATCTCTCGACAAGGTGTACAAGCAAATCGAAGTTTTTGCTCGGGAATGTGACGCCGAGAAGGTCGTGTTGTTTGGTTCTCGTGCTCGAGGCGACAACTTGCCCAAGAGCGATATTGACATCGCCGTAGCAGGTTGCCGGGATTTCGGCCGTTTCTCATATTTGATCGAGGAACATCTTGATACTCTTTTAGATGTAGATGTCGTCAATCTCGACGAGTCCCTATCGCAGCAATTGCTCGATGAGATTGCCAAGGATGGTGTGATTCTGTATGAAAAAATATGAGAACTTTGTTAGCGCCTTGGCGAATCTTGAGGATGCGCCCAATCAGGATCTCAACAATGATTTTGTTCAGAGTGGATTGATTAATAAGTTCAATCTTCAATTTGAACTGAGCTGGAAGCTCCTTAAGCGTCTGCTCGAGTATGAGGGCGCCACGCTTGCCGCGTCGGGGTCTCCTCGTGCCATCTTGAAGGAGTCCTACCGATTCTACGACTTTATTGATGAGGCAGCCTGGCTGGATATGCTCAGAGACCGCAATACGAACGTCCATATCTACGACAACAAGCTCGCTCAAGATTTGATTCAGCGCATCTTGAACGTCTATATTCCCGCTTTCTGTCAGTTGAGAGACGGGCTGACGAAACGTTACGGCGAGCTTCTGTTGGCGCCCGACGACCAGTTTGTCTAATTCCTTAAGATTTCGCGGAGGGTTGTTGCCGTTTACCGAGGGGTTGTTGTGTAACAACGGGCGAGCTGCAATACTTATTTTTATCTTTGCAAACTGAACTTTAACTACACCAATGCAGGGAGGATTTTATGCAGCCCAAGCATTCCGCGATTGTCGCGGGCCTGACGCTGGCGCTTTCGTTTGGCGCCGTTTCCGCGCCGGCACCCGCCGCCGCCGAGGAGCCCACGCCGGGCGTTGCCTCGGATGCCACCGATATCGACAAAGGTCTCTACACCCAGCAGTCCTTCTCGGGCGTGCTGAGGTCGGTCCAGGGCGTTTCGTTTGTCAACGTGACTCCCGAGATGAAGTACTTTACCAAGTACGAGAGCCATGGCAACTATAACCAGGGCTTTTCGTATGGTGACGGCTACAACGCGCTGGGCTATTACCAGTTCGACCGTCGTTGGTCGCTCATTCCGTTTATGAAGCAGGTCTACAACTACGATTCTGCCAAGTACGGCATGCTCAAGGATGCGATTGATCGCGGCAGCGAGATTTCCAACGCGAGCAATGCCATGTACGAGAACGGCCAGCTTACCGAGCTGGGCCGTATTGCACAGGAGGCCTTCCAGGGTGCTTATAACACCGATCCTGCTGAGTTTTCGGCTCTGCAGGATGCGTATGCGTACAACTCGTACTATGCGGTGACCGAGGCGTGGCTCAAGAGCGGCCTGGGTATTGATATTTCGGGCCGCGCCGATTGCGTCAAGGGCATGGTGTGGAGCATTACCAACATGTGCGGCACTGGTGGCTGCAGGGACTTTTTCCGCTGGGCGAATCTTTCCAACGATATGTCCGACCGCGAGTTTGTGACGGCGCTCTCCAATAGTGTGGTCAACAATGTCGCCACTAAGTTTTCGAGTCAGCCCCAGTATCATGAGGGCTGGAAGAATCGTTATAAGAATGAGCTGAAGGACTGCTTGGTTTTTATCGCCGAGGATGAGGCTGCCGCTGCGACGCCCGTGCAGCCCGAGCCTACGCCGGCGCCCTCGCCGACACCTGATTCGAATGACGACTCGAGTGACGATGCCAACGATGATAGGATGGATGCGCCCTCGACCGATGCTGACGGTAATGGCTCTGCTGGTGGCACTACCAACGACGGCTCTACCTCGAACGGCTCCGATTCGAACGGCTCTGCTGCGGGCGATTCGTCTTCAAGCTCTGCCGGCAATACGGGCAGCGACGCTTCTGGTTCGACCGACGCTGACACCTCTAACTCATCTACCGGCTCGAGTGATTCGTCCATTGACACTGGCTCTAACAACGGCTCTGGCTCTGACGCAACCCCTGATTCCGATGCTTCCAAGGACGACTCGAATAAGGCGCCGGACGCTCCCGTTGCTTCGCCGGATAAGAAGCCCTCTTTCTCCGTGCAGCTTGGTTCTACGCTGGGCTCTTCGCTGATGGCTGGCGTCAATAACGGCTCGGCCCAGAACAAGGACAACTCTGATCAGGTTTCCACGGAAAAGGCCGACGCTTCAAAGGGCGACTCCAAGGACAAGGCTTCCGAGAAGACCGAATCCGATAAGGGTTCTAGCTCTGAGGAGAAGGGCGACAAATCCGCTCAGAAGAAGGACGAGAGCAAGACCGAGGGCGAAAAGAAACAGTCCGAAGACGACGACAAGAGCGGTGCTGACAATCAGGTCCAGGAGCAAAATGACTCCAAAACGGTGACCACCACGACCACGACGACTACAACGACCAAGTCATCTGGCGGCAACATGCCCAAGACGGGCGATCTGATTGTGATGGCGAGCCTTGCCAGCGCGAGCTTGGCCACACTGGGCGCTACGTCTATCGTAAGTGGTAAGCATAAGCTCGATCAGCAGAAGAAAGCTTCTGGGGAGGACGGCTCGGAGGAGTAGCCTCTTGGTTGCTAGATAACTAAAGAGTTGGGACGGGGTCCGGTGCGAATGCATCGGGCCCCGTTTTGTTGTGCAACGATTAGTTATGCCCCCTCACACCTCATGTTGCTACCGTTGCCCGATATGTTCGCGCGGCGTCGTCGGTACGCGCGAGGCGGTCATTACAATTGGCATCGTGCAGCGATTTAGGGGGAACGTTTTGGTGTCTGAACAGGCAAATGTTGATTGTGCTGCTGGCTTTGGCGTGCGCTTGATCGGCTGTGCCGACGATGCGGTTTTGCCCATTGGCATGCACGACTATGCGGAGGCCCTTGGTTGCTGCATGCTGGTTGACAAGACCATGTTTATTGCCGATGTGTTGGACTGCGACGCGTCCGTTGTGGTGTGCTGTCGACCCGAGGGTTTTGGCAAGAGCATGAACTTGTCGATGCTCAGGGCTTTTCTGGAGCGTCCAGCGGTCGGTCGCTCTGGTCAGCGTTTGTTTGCCGATGCTCAGATTTGGGATGCGAACGGCGGGCGCTATCGGGATGAGTATGCTTGCTATCCGGTGATATCGCTGGACTTTTCTGGCGCTGCGAGGCGTGGCCCCGCTGTTGCCGGCGTCGTGCACGATGCCCTTTCGGGCGAGTGTGCTCGCTTCCTGGCGCTTTTGGAGGCTCCTGATTTAGCTCGAGACAAGGTGCGTCACATCGAACGCGTTGCGCGTGGCGCGGCGAGCGAGGATGAGGTCGCCTCGGTGCTTGGCGTGCTCATTGAGCTGCTGGAGATGGCCTGCGATGAGCAGGTTGTATTGCTCGTTGATGGGTACGACGCGGCGTGGTTGGGCCGTGCGAGCGCGAGGGACGCTTCCGACGCCGATCCGGCAGAACTACTTGACCGTGTGCTGTTTGACGCCATTGCCACTGCGCGCGATTCGTTGCGGCTGACGTGTCTGATGGGGGAGTGTCCCGGTCCTGCCGAAGCGGCGCTTTCTTCGCGCAGTTGCTCGTATTGTCTGTCGACGCCGCTTTCGACGTGGTGTGACCGTTGGTTCGGCTTTTCGGATGCCGAGGTCCAGGCTCTGTTGAATCATGCTGGGCGCGAGGAATACCTGGATGATGCGCGTGAATGGCTCGAGGGGTATCGGTTTGGCAGAGCCTATTGCTCGAGTCCAGAGCGTGTGATCGGTTTTCTGGGCCGAGGCTGCACGGCGCCTGTGCGTGCCGATCTGTATGGATATGCCGATTGCCTGAGTAGGGTAGTTGCCGGGTGGAATCTCGACCGCCTTTCGGTCTTGTTTGATTTGCTCGAGGCCCATGGGTGCGCTGAGGTCCCGCTTTGTTTGGGCACTGCAGAGCCAGATGTCTCGCCTGACGATGGCATGTGGACAGCGCTGTTTCTGTCCGGTTTTCTCACGACGGATATGACTGAGGAGCCAGAGCATGGCGATCGCCTCCGTGCTTTGCGATTGCCCAATAACGAGCTTCGCCAGGCCTTGCGTCTAGTGATTATCGAGTGGTTTGAGTGCGCTGCCGAAGACATTCGAGACGTCGATGCGTTTCGCGACGGGCTGTGCCATGGGAACGAGGATACCGTGAGGCGGGCGCTAAGCCGCATCTTGGGAGATGCGGGAATCGGTGCGACCGACCCAAATACACCGCTGCCATATCACCTACTCTTGCAAGGACTCTGCTTTGGATTGCCGGGCTATGCCAATCCTGCTTCGAGGCGAAAGCGTGGCACGGATCGCTGGGACATCCAGGTTTTTCCTTCGGGCGCCGTGTTCGACATAGCCGATACGATCGGTATGCTCGATGAACGTCCGCTGATAACGATCAACATGATGTATGACCCCGGTGTGGATGCGCTGGGCCTGGAATTGCTGGCCGTGCAGGCGCTGCTAGATATAGAGCGCGACGGCATCGACGAAATCCGTGTGCCGCGGCCCGGCGTTGGCCGCATGCGCTGGGGGTTTGGGTTTGATGGACAGCATGTGGCTACGGTGTGCCAGCGGCTTTAAGCGCCGAGGTGTTTCCGGCTTCCGTTACTCGGCGTCCTTCATGGGCGGCATGGGCTTCCAGTTGGGATCCTTAACGATCTTGCGGGCGTCCTTCATGCCGCGACGCAGCGCCGGAATGCCGGTCTTAAAGCACTTATCGACCGCAGCCAGGCGAATGAATTCCTTGCAGAAGGTCGCGGCATTGCCCAGGCGGAACAGCATGGGGTGGTAGTCACCGTAGATCTGCATATAGCGAGCGAGGAAGCCTCGGTTGCGCATAATGTAGTAGCGGTTGGTGTCGCTCGTGGAGTTGAGCTGGCGCTTGCCGGCGATATCCCAGTTAGAGACGGCGCGGGCGCGCTTGAGCACCACGTCGGCAACAACGGCGGCGGGGAAGTGCTGGCTGGCCACGTAGCCGTAGCAGGCATCGTCGCCGTAGATGAAGAATCGCGCATCGGGCAGGCCGATCTTGTCGACCACGCGGCGCGAGAACAGGCCGCCTTCAAAGCACAACTGGTTCATGGCGCGATAACCCTCTGGACCCAAGTCCCACTTGGCGACTGGGTTGGGAATGCCGAGCGAAAGAATGAGTTGGTACTGCCAAAAGAAGGCGCCGCCGTCAAAGTCCAAGCGCGAACCCTGGATAACATCGTAGCGGTCGGTCCACTTGGCCAAGCGCTCGATGCCTTCGGGGATGACGAGCACGTCGTCGTCCATCACCCAGAACCACTGGGCGCCCAGGTCGTAGGCGCATTTAGTGCCGGCAGAGAAGCCGCCCGCACCGCCGCCGTTTTCGAGCTGCGGGGCGTAGATGACGCGGTCGGTGCCGCCCTGCGCGTCGGGCTGCTCGGTGTCGATGCCCCACAGGTTGGCCAGGCGCTCGTTGAATGCGGTGCACATGGCCTCGGTCTCGCACGAATTCTCGTTATCGACAATCACGATGCGCCAGGGCGTTGCCGTGAGCTCGGTCATGGAGTCGAACAAGTTGGCCAGGAGTTCCTGGCGCTTGTACGTAACGACGACGATGGCGAGCTTATCGATGGGAGCGGGGAGGGTTGAAGGCATGGGGCAATATATCCTTTCACGCGCGGCGGGCGAGTGCTGCGCGGAAGCTATCGAATACGTCCTTGGGACTGTCCTATTGTAAAGGCTCGGCGCACCTTGGCGGCAAGCTTTGAATAAAACGCAGGAACCTGCCATGGGCCCGCCGCATGACGTGGGGCTGCTTTGCCCGCAAGAGGCTCCATAGATTATATAAACGCCCGCTGGCGCGCTGACCCTTTGATACCATGAAACGACAGGTATTTCCTAAGGAGCACATTTGTCTACTAACGCCTCTGGCAGCCCTGTTCTGTCGCTGCTTATTCCCATTTACAATGTTCAGCGCTACCTGCGCGAGTGCCTCGATTCCGCCCTGGCGCAGACGCTCAAGGATATTGAGATCATCTGCATTAACGACGGGTCGACCGACAACTCGCCGGCGATTATCCGCGAGTATATGGAGCGCGATAGGCACGTCAAGATGATCGACAAGGCCAACAGCGGCTACGGCGACTCGATGAACCACGGTCTGGAGATGGCGCGTGGCAAGTACGTTGGCATCTTGGAGTCCGATGACTTTATGGCGCCCGACGCACTCGAAAAGCTTGTCTCGGCTGCCGATAGCAATAATGCCGACTTTGCGAAGGCGAACTTTGATTTCTACTGGTCTAAGCCCGAGGAGCGCCGTTCGCTGCACGAGATGTTTAAAGCCAAGGACTGTGGCAAGCCAGTGCACCCGAGCGATACGACGCAGTTCTTTAAGCAAAAGCCGTCGATTTGGTCGGCCGTGTACCGTCGCGATTTTCTTGAGCGCAACGGCATTAAGTTCCTGCCGACTCCGGGGGCATCCTTTCAGGACACGTCATTCGCCTTTAAGGTGATCGCGTGCGCCGATAAGGCTGTTTACCTGCATGATGCCGTGTTGTCGTATCGTCAGGACAACGAGAATTCCTCGGTCAATTCTTCGGCTAAGGTCTTTTGCGTCAATACCGAGTATGCCGAGATTGAGCGTTGGATTCGAGAGGATTATGCCCGCGACCACGCAAACGGCGATGTCGCGCGCATGCTCAAGTTCAATCAGCTCATTAAGTACGATTCGTACATGTGGAACTACGTGCGCCTGGCGCCTAAGTTCTATAAGGAGTTCCTGGTTCAGATGGCCAAGGAGTTCCAAGCGGCCTTGGACGCCGGGGACTTTTCGCTTGACGACCTCAAGCCGTGGAAGCGCGCAAATCTCGCTGCCATCCTCAAAGATCCTGAGGGCTGGGTTGACGAGCATCCGAGTTTTGCGACGGATGGTGCCTTGGGGCGTGCTAAGTATTACGCCTCGGTTGGGGGCCCAGGTGTGGTTGCTGCCTTCCTCATCGAATCGCTGAGGGGGTAGGTCGACATGGGAGAGACTTTGACCCCCAAAGCGACCATTGTCGTTCCCGTCTACAATTCGTCGCGCTCCATTCAGCGATGCCTCGATTCGCTGTTGGTCCAGTCTGAGCGTTCGATTCAGGTTGTCTGCGTCAACGACGGTTCGACTGATGATTCGTTGAACGTGTTGCGCCAGATCGCGCAGGCCGACGATCGCGTACTGGTGATTGACCAGGAAAACGCGGGTGTCTCGTGCGCTCGAAATACCGGTATCGATGCGGCCGAGGGCGAGACTGTCTTCTTTGTGGACGCCGACGATTACATCGATGCCCAGACGGTCGAGCGCGTGCTGCATGCCATGGAGTCGTCAGATGCCGAGGTCGTCGTTTTTGGCGGCGTCTGTGAACCTGCCGATGCCGCCCCCAAACGTGTCCAGCAACTCATGAGCTCCAAAGCTGGTACCTTCGGCGCCCGTGATCCCCAACTGCTGTTCCATTCGAATGCGCAGCCCTATGCCTGCCGTGCGGCTTTTTCGCGCGAGCTGCTCAATCGCGAAGGCATTCGCTTCGCCCCCGGTTTGGCTTTGGGCGAGGACGTCGTCTTCCAATTTGCGGCTTATGCGCTTACCCGCAGGACCGTCGTCATGCCGGACAAGTTCTACCACTACGTGATGGAGAGTGAATCGGCGACGCACGAGTTCAACAGTGCCGAGGCTCGCGCCAAAAAGCTCGATGCCCATATGAGAATGCTCGAGGAGGTCTTGGAGGACTGGGCGGCCTACGGTCTTTTAGACCTGTGCCCCGGCGAGCTGATAACTTGGTTTTTGGACCTAATTGTGTTCGACCTGGCGCGCTTGGATGCCGATGACTTCTATCGCGTGGCGGCTCGCGTCAACATGGACCTCACGACGTTTTTGGGAACGGAGTGGGCGGATATGCCTGCTAAGGGTGCCGTTCGTCGTGTTGCCCATAAGCTCGTTGCGGCGACCTCGGGCGTTTCGATGGCAGACGCCACGCTGTTCTATCTTTCGACTCGCGGTCTCAAAGCCTGCCTGGAGCGCTTTCTCTAATTCCAAGCGCTGCCGCCCGCCGCAACTCGGCTGCTAAAATAACCCTGTTACACGCTATTCAACAGGAGGTTCTCTTGCAGAACTCTGATACCCCTAAAGTTTCGCTGCTTGTTCCCATCTGCAATGTTGAGCGCTACCTGCGCGAGTGCCTCGATTCCGCCGTGGCGCAGACGCTCAAGGACATCGAGATCATCTGCATCAACGACGGTTCTACCGATAGTTCGCCAGATATCATCCGCGAGTACATGGAGCGCGACCCCCGTGTAAAGATGATCGACAAGGCCAACAGCGGCTACGGCGACTCGATGAACCGCGGCCTGGAGATGGCGCGCGGTGAGTACGTGGGCATCCTTGAGTCCGACGACTTTATGTTTGAGGATTCGCTCCAAAAGCTGGTCGCCAAGGCCGATGCTGAGCATGCCGATGTCGTTAAGGGCGACTTTTACCTGTATTGGTCCACGCCCAGCGAGCGCCGTGAGCTGTTTGGAATTATCGACGAGCATATGACGGGCGCCGCGTATCGCCCCGTCGATCGCCCGGGCATCTTCTACCGCAAACCTTCCATTTGGTCGGCTATCTATCGGCGCGAGTTCCTCAACGACAATCAGATTCGGTTCCTTCCCACGCCGGGTGCCTCGTATCAGGACGCAGGCTTTAACTTTAAGGTTTGGGCTTGCGCCGAGCGTGCCGCGTTTATTGCGGACCCCATTTTGTGCTATCGCCAGGATAACGAGAAGAGCTCCGTTAATTCGCCCAACAAGGTGTTTTGCGTGTGCGACGAGTATGTCGAGATGCAGCGCTTTTTGGACGAGCGTCCCGAGCTCAAGGCTCAGCTTCAGGGCATTTTAATGCGCATGAAGGTCGATACGTACCGTTGGAATGATGAGCGCTTGGTCGATGAACTGCGCGAGCAGTTTTGGAAGAAAGCCTCGTCCGAGCTCAAGGCCGATTGGGATGCCGGTCGCTTTGACCTGTCGCTGTTTGATCCGCGTGGCGAGACCGACTTGCGCCTGATGGTCAAGTCGCCCCGCGCCTATATCGATTCGCGCTTTGACTTTAAGAAGCCGGGCAAGCTCAATACGTTTAAGCATTACTTTAAGATTGGCGGCCTGTCGCTGGTCTGGCGCGTGCTGACGTATCAGCGCACCTACGGCGACAACCCGCACCCCGATGACGTTCCGGCCGCACAGTAGGAGCGAGTGACTATGGCTAACCCCAAGATTTCCGTTGTCGTTCCCATCTATAAAGTGGAGGAGTGCCTGGCCTGGTGCCTGGACTCCCTGCTTGCGCAGGACATGCCCGATTGGGAGGGCGTGCTGGTCAACGATGGCTCGCCGGATGGCTCGCGCGATATTGCGGCCGCCTATTGCGAAAAAGACGCGCGCTTCACGCTGGTCGATAAGCCCAATGGCGGCCTGTCGAGTGCGCGTAATGCAGGCATCGCTGCGTCCACGGCGCCTATCGTCGCGTTTTTGGATTCCGACGACCGCTTTACGCCCGATGCATGCCGCGTGATCGTCGATGCCTTTGAGCGCGAGCGCTGTGATGTTTTGACCTTTGGTGCGAATCCGTATCCGCTGGAGGCGGGGTATCCGTGGCTTAACTATGTGCTGAGCCCGCGCGATGTGTCGTTTGAAGGCTATAGCTCCGACCTACTGTTTAAGGAAGCATCTCGCCCCTTTGCATGGCGCACCGCCTGCAAGCGTGAGTTTTTGCTGGGTAACGGGATCGTGTTCGACGAAACCGTTAAGTATGGCGAGGACCAGGTCTTCGATTTTGCCGTGTACGGTCGCTCGCGCAAGACCGCGCTTATTTCGAACAAGCTGTATGACTACCGCGTGGCGCGCAAGGGTTCGCTCATGGACACCATGCGCTACGACGACGAGACGCGCCTGCTGGAGCACGTGAAGATTTACTCCGCGGTGCTGGCTGACTGGCAGCGCGACGGTCTCGATGTCCAGCATGCCGAGGACCTGGCGTACTTCCTATGCGATCTGGTGCTGTACGATGCGCTCAGGTTGCTGGGTTCGGACTGCGGCAAGGTGTTTGCTGCCGTTGCCACAGCGCTTGCCGGTTCTGCTGTGGGTAGCGATGCTGCGCTTGCACAATGTGCCCCGTCTGTTGCCGCTATGGTGCGCGCGGCGCTTACCAGTAAGGCCCCCAATGCCCGTGCGTGCAAAAAGCTCATGTTCGATTACGACGTCTTGAGGTTTGGGCGTCTGGGTGCCTGCAAGCGCATGGCGGCGAACGCCCTGGGAAAGCGAGAAGTGTAGATGAGTATCAAGCGTTTGGCACTTTGCCGCAGTCAGGGCCGTCTGTTTGTGCTGCTTCGTTTTGCCGGTCAGGATGTCGCTGCGCTTATTGAGCAGGAGGGTTCTCAAGCGTTTGCCCATGCGACGACGAGCGGTTCTTGTGTGCCGTCGCTGGTGCTCCCGGTCGATCATGGCCGTGTGCTGGCGCTTTGCCCTTCCGTTTCCGATTACGAGCGCGAGCTCGCTGTCTTGGTGCTTCCGTTTTTGGATGACTCGTCGATGGATGTCGTTTTTGCATCCGATGGCCAAAGGTTGGGCTCCATTCGCCTTGATAGCCGCGTGGCCAAGCTGGAATCCAAGATTAACTACAAAGCAAAGCCTTCGCTGTGCGCGCTTATCCGCGATGCGCAGCGTGGCGAATGCTGCGGTCGCTACGAGATCGATGCCATTCGCTATTTGCCGGCAGACGCCGGCGCGGTGTGGCGCTATGAGGTTACCTGGGCTGGAGACCCCCAGTGCGCACCTGAGCTCCAGATCTTTGATACGCATATGAATGCCATCGATGTCACCGTGCATGTGTTTGAATCGCAGGTCGATGTTCCCCAGCGCAACGGTTGCCGCGTCAATAAAACGTATCTGAGTGTTGAGATGCCTCAGGATATACGGGATTTTGTCGCGATCGTGAACGATCCCACAGAGCGGATCCAAAGCGGGTTTTGCGCCATGGATGGTCGCCTGTACAACGGCATGTTCGATGACAGCTGGAACCGCATGAAGGACGCGCGTGCAGACGACGCAGCTTATCGACGTTGGTTTGAGCAACATCGCGCAAAGCCGGGCGATTTGGCGTGCCAGCGTGTCGCTTCGGCGGCCTTTGCCTATAGACCGCTCGTGAGCATTGTGGTGCCGTGCTACAAGACTGATCGGGTCTACCTGCGCGAGCTGCTGGACTCGGTGCTAGCCCAGAGCTATGACAACTGGGAATTGCTGCTTATGGACGCCTCGCCCGAATGGGATGCGGTGGCCAATCTTGCAGCAAGTGCCAACGATGAGCGCGTTCGTCGCATTGAGCTGCCCGGCAACGGCGGCATTGTGCTCAACACCAACGCTGGTATTCAGCAGGCGGCTGGAGACTACATCGCGTTCTTGGACCATGACGACATTCTGGAACCGGACGCGTTATTCCAGTATGTTTCCGCGCTGAATAAGGCGGCCGAGGGCGAGCGCCCCCAGGTCCTGTTCTGCGACGAGGACATGTTTCAGAAAACGGGGGAGTGGGGTCAGCCGGTCTTTAAGACCAGGCTCAACGCCGACCTGCTCTATAGCCATAACTGTGTGACGCATTTCCTGATGGTGGAGAAGGCGCTCATCGATTACATTGGCATGTCCCCAGAAGACGTTGCGGGTGCCCAGGACTACGACCTGACGCTTCGCTGTCTTGCAGCGGGCGCGCGCTTTGAGCATGTTGCGCACGTGCTGTATCACTGGCGCGTTCATCCGGGATCGACCGCCGATGGCTCTGCCGATAGCAAGCCGTATGCTATTGAAGCCGGGCGCCTTGCGCTTCAGCGCCACTTTAACACGCTGGGCATTTGCGGAACGGTCGAGGAGACCGAGACGCCGTTTGTCTACCGCATGCACTATGCGCTGCCGAAGCCTGCGCCGCTGGTGAGCATTGTGATTCCGACCAAGGATCACATTGAGACGCTCGACGCCTGCGTGATGTCGATTGCCCAGAAGGCAACGTATACCAACTACGAGATCGTTTTGGTGGAGAACAATAGCGAAGACCCGGAGACGTTTGCGTATTACGAAACCCTGCCGGAACGCGTGGCTGCGGCATCCGAAGGCAAGGGTATCGCGCGCGTTGTGTACTGGCCGGGTGAGTTCAATTACTCCCAGATCATTAACTTTGGCGTGGAGCATGCCAAGGGCGACTATCTGCTGCTGCTCAACAACGATACCGAGGTCATAAGCCCCGACTTTATCGAAGAGATGATGAGCTATCTGCAGCGTCCCGATGCGGGCGTGGTGGGCGCCAAACTCTACTTTGCCGATCATCTGGTGCAGCATGCCGGCATTTTGGTTGGCGTGCGTGGCGCACTTGCCCATGCCAACCAGGACTTCTCGGCAAAGCGCGAGGGCTATCTTGCCCGCGCTGTGCGCCCCGGTAACTTCAGCGCCGTAACGGGTGCCTGCCAGATGGTCCGACGCGACGTATTTGAGCGGGTCGGCGGCTACAACGAGGAATTCGCCGTCGGTTTTAACGACGCTGACTTTTGCCTGCGCGTGTGGGAGGCCGGCTACCGCACCATCTTTACGCCCTATGCAGAGCTGTACCACTACGAGTTTACCTCGCGCGGCAGGGAAGAGGCCAACGAGGAAAAGCTGCGCCGCTGGAAGCGAGAGCAGGCACTGTTCATGCAGCGCTGGCCGGAGTTCTTCTTGACGGGCGATCCATGGTTGGGGCCGAACTTATCCGCTGAGAGCGAGTATTTCTCGATCTAGCGCGAAGTGATTCCGAGTTTGGGTAGCGATTCAGCAATCGTGTTGAGCTCATGTTGCTGTAGGTAGGCGGGATTGAGAGCTTCTTTTCTATAGGCTAGGTAGCTGTCTCTGGTCAGTTCCCTAAGCTGTTTAGTAAAGAACTGCTCCCAACTGAAGAACTTCTCGCAGTCGATGAAATCGGCAGGATGAAGGAGCATGTCTTGCGTTTCGACATCGTTGAAGAGTCCCGATCTCAGCACAAGCCATTCAAACGATTCCGGCAAAAAGAGTTCGATCTCCTTAAATCTCCTGAGCGAATAGACATAGGGCATCTCGGGCCCAAAAGCGGCCCCATCTGCAATTACGAGCAACTTCTGGGCTGGGGAGCTCAGAGCGGTTTCGTAGATGTTTGATTTGCCACCGGCACTTACGCAGCGAATTTTACTTTTGGCGCACAGGACTTTAAAGAACTCATAGCCGGCATTGCTGTCTTCGACGATGACTTCTTCTGGCCGATCTCCATCGTAGAGCTCGTCTCCGTAAATGCGGTAGGTAGAAGTGTACGTGCGTGTGTAGACAGGATATTTTGTTGTTGCCCTGTTGGTGTTTTTGAGGCCATAGATCTCATCCACGCTATAGGGGAGCTGGGGCAATTCGTCCCTCGCAACGATGACGTAGTAGTTAGAACTGTGTCGAGCTGCATGCTGGAATGCATGGCTCCTTACGAATTTTTGCGTATCGTCCACAAACACGATGCTGTTATCGATGCGGCTGAGTTGCGCTTCCCAATCGATGCCGCCGATGACGCGGCAGGGGGCTGCGCAATTAAGGATTATCCCGCTTTGGGCTCCTAGGTTTTCGTATGCACTGAGGCTGTCCAGCAGGGTGGTTTTGCCTGTTGCGCTTTTGCCTTGGATGATGGTGAGGTTTCGGCGAATGGTGAGTTTGACCTGAACTTTATTGGTCCTTACGGTCAGCTGGTATTTCCCTCTCATGCTCGAGCCTCTCTCAGACATTTTGCCGAGATAAGGACAAGCTCATCCATGGTATGAACAATCTGTCCGGAATTGATGACACGGGCTGTAAAACGCGCTTTGCCAAAATCCATCATATGGTAGAGGTTGATGGTGATGTCATGTTTGGAGGCGATGCGCAAGATCCAATAGGCGCAATTATCTCCGCAGGTTGAGGCGTTGTAGAGGTTTTGAGGTATAAAGAGCATCAGTAGAAGTGTTTTGGTGCCCGTTGATAGTTTTTCTGGCGGAATAACGCCAAGCACCTTGGTGTCAATTGCGTTTGCGCCAAGAACAGTGCCATTATCAATAGATTTGATAATGCGCTGTGATAGGGGATCTTGCAGCCAAGAGGGAGAGTAGCTGTAATCAAAGAATGTCGACGTGTCATAAATCACATCGTCTCTGTCGCCGTAGTGAATACTGAGCATTGTTCCTCCATGGTTGCCTGTTGCGACTACTTTACCATGTTGGGGTCGATTTCCCTCAAGCAGTGGGTAACGGGTCAATCAACATGTCTGTTAGAACGAACCGATGACTTTTACAGGTGTAACAACTTTCTATCCTGCGGTAATTGCCTGTCTCCATATGTTGAATTTAGCGGATCGAAACAAACGATATTCCGCGATAAGCTTATACAAGTTTATATAACCCGATAAATCTCGATATAACTTACGACAGGAATATAAAGACGCGATTTGACATGAAACGACAGATTGAAATGCTTAAGACTCTTAAGAAGCCTTTCGTACGGGAGTATTTTTGCTAATGTCGAGAAATGCATTGTGATGTTGATTACAAAGCTGTAGCTGGAGGTAGGCATGGCAATACTTCGAACTTCATGGCTAAACGAGCCCCTGCCGCAACAGGTTCTGGAAGACTCTAATTGGATGCGTATAGTTCATTTTTTCCTGATTGAGTCTCCCTGCCCTGGTCAGAGTAATCGTAAAAATAATGAGATTGATAAATGGGCGCCCGCCCCTTGGGTAGGGATTCGAAGCTTAAAGACTTCTCTAAATCAAGCTATATTTAGTCGCAGGGATGTCGATGTGATGCTTGCGGTAAGAAGCAAGAAAGAATTAGAGGGCACCTGCAAAAAGCTAAACTTAGACGAGTATTTTTATGAAAATGTTGATGATCAGCGCATGGCGTTTGTGAAAGTTAATTCGAAGGGCAATACGAGCAAATACATGAGTTTGTTTTATCACATAAGAAATGCTCTCGCGCATGGTCGTTTTGCATTTAAAACCGACACATTAGAGCGTTTTGTGTTTATTTTTGAGGATGGAACCGTTACATCCGATGGTAAGGAATTTGATTTAACAGCGCGAGGCGTCATTAGGCTTAATTCATTGGTCTTGGCGATTAATACCATACAAAAGGGACCTGGAAAAACGGTTGACATCGAAGAGAAAATCCTCTCAGCAATTAGCGATGGCATTAATACAAAGCGAAAAATAAAAAACGAACTCGGTATTACGGATGAGGACTGGCGTACGTATAGTCTAGTGCTTAAAAAAGAAGGAAAAATAGAATGCAACAAGCAGAAATGGTCCATTTGCAGCGGGGACTAAACTGCCGATGGGCCGAACCCGTCGTCCCCTCCGCGGCCATTTCCCGGAGCGCCACGTTTATAATCACCTTTAGGTCATCGTGTCTCTCGTTCACCTTAATGGCCCTCCTTACGCTGGCGTGTTGGCACCACCGGTGTAATGGCAGCGGGGAGGCGCGGTGGCCATTATTCGGTGACCGGGATTGGTCAAAATCGTTTGACCATTAGTGGCTAAAATCACCCGGCGCTAACATCATCGAGTTTGGCAGCTGCTAATTAATCTGGGCTTATTTCCACCAGCCCTGATAAAGTCTCTTGGCACTTTCGGTGATTTTGGTGTGGCGATTTATGCTTGTGTGTTTGAGAGCTGGGTACCGAGAGCGAACCATTTCGCTCTAGATCCGGTTGCTGTTTGAGAAGCGCCCGTCGAACGGGATGCTCGAGTGAGCAATCTCCGCGCTTTGGATAACCGGACTTCCGATGCGTGTGGGGTTGTAAGATAATCTACCGTTAGAAATGTATATTTGTAAGGGGGATTCGATATGAAAATGGCATTACGTGTCTCAACAGCTTTTTCTCTTGCCGGTCTTTTGGTCATTTCATCCTTGATGAGTCCTGTAACTGCTGCTTATGCTGAGAATGGCGTGCAGTCTATGGATGTTGCGTCAGATGTCGTTCTCGCGGGTGATGGCGTAGCCTCGCGTGGCGAGGACTCCGCCGGTGGCGACGCAGCTGCCAATCAATCGCCATCAACGGACGTAGACGATTCGACTGAGGAGGATTTCCGCGCAGATGCTTCTGTGGATGAGCGGCAGGTTGAACCGAGTGATTCGTCTTTTCAATATGTTTACCTGGCTTACCCGAGCCTTCCCGGTGGGACTGGCCAGGTTGTCGCCTTTGCTACTCCTGATGATGGCGATACCATTGTTTCCGCAAAGCTTAACTATGTAAGTGCCAATGGGGTTCAGGGGACTATTGAAGCATCTGCAACGGCTGATAATTCTGCTGCTTTTATTTTTGGCTCGCAGTTGGAATCTAATACATATTTCCTCACATCGATAACCTATGCTTTGCAGGGCGATGGCTCTGAGCATGAGGTGGATCTTTCTGACAGGGATTATTCGTTTACGATCGTTGATGGCTCCGTGAGCTCCGAGGGCACTTCTGTTTACTATGCGGACGGCGATGGCGATGCCGTTGAAGCCCAGTCGATTCAGCAGGCATTGGAATGCGCCGATTCGCCTGATGGCATTTCCACTTATGCTGAGCGTTCCGCGCGCAATGTTGGGGTAATTGCACTTGATGCCGGTCATGGCGGAGTTGATTCCGGCGCGCAGGGAAATGGCAAGAGTGAAGCCGACCTTACCTGGAAGATCATGACAGCCTGCAAAAATAAACTTGAAGCTTACGGCTTTAAGATCGTTCTTGCACGCCAGCAGTCCGGCTACTATCCCAGCAATGATTACCTTTATCGCGTACAGCGCTGCATCGATCAGGGAGCACAGGCTTTTGTTAGTTTCCACATCAACTCTGGGTCTTCAGGTGCTCACGGAGCAGAGGTTTATGCTCCTACCGCAAATGACGCCGACTACACGCAGGTTTCGGTTGAGCTTGCCAACAAGGTCATGAACAACCTTGCTGCTATGGGACTAACATATCGCGGTGTATTTCAAATGGAAGTTGGCGACGAGTTCGCCGTTATTCGTTGTGCCCGTGAGCAGGGGATTCCTGGCATTCTTATCGAGCATGGTTTCATTTCGAATTACGGGGATGTGGCCAACTATTTCTCGGACGATGGTTGCCGTCGTCTGGGGGAGGCTGACGCTGCTGCGATCATCGCTCAGTTCCCGCACCCTTACTCCGTCAATGGAATTACCTTCTCGGAAGAATTGGGATGTACGGGGTCTACGGTAAAAATCGGTGTAAGTGTTAGCGGCAAGACTGATGGCCTTAGATATAAGTTTGTTTGGCATAGGGCTGGGTCTGATTGGAGTGATTCCAATTGGGGTGTAATCGGTCAAGACTTAACTTCGTCGTCGATTTCTTGGACCCTGCCCCAGGCTGGTGAATATGAGATCTATGCTGATGTCATTGACTCCAATGGGTATGTGACTAGCACTTCTAAATACAAAGTTGTTAATTGGTCTCTTGAGTCGCTCGAAGTCTCGGGCTACGCCCTCTGCGGCAAGCCGGTCAAGCTGCAGGCCAAGGTGTCCGGCGACGCCTCCGGCCTCAAGTACAAGTTCGTCTGGGAGAAGGGCGGCTGGGCCAAGTGGGGCGTCGCCCAGCAGCCCTCCGCTTCCTCCTCCTGCGAGTGGACCCCGACCGAGCCGGGCGAGTACACCGTCTACCTCGACGTGATCGACGGCTCCGCCGAGAGGCACCTGACCCGCAAGGTCACGGTCGGCGAGCGCTACTCCGTCGAGTCGCTCGAAGTCTCGGGCTCCGCCCTCTGCGGCAAGCCGGTCAAGCTGCAGGCCAAGGTGTCCGGCGACGCCTCCGGCCTCAAGTACAAGTTCGTCTGGGAGAAGGGCGGCTGGGCCAAGTGGGGCGTCGCCCAGCAGCCCTCCGCTTCCTCCTCCTGCGAGTGGACCCCGACCGAGCCGGGCGAGTACACCGTCTACCTCGACGTGATCGACGGCTCCGCCGAGAGGCACCTGACCCGCAAGGTCACGGTCGGCGAGCGCTACTCCGTCGAGTCGCTCGAAGTCTCGGGCTCCGCCCTCTGCGGCAAGCCGGTCAAGCTGCAGGCCAAGGTGTCCGGCGACGCCTCCGGCCTCAAGTACAAGTTCGTCTGGGAGAAGGGCGGCTGGGCCAAGTGGGGCGTCGCCCAGCAGCCCTCCGCTTCCTCCTCCTGCGAGTGGACCCCGACCGAGCCGGGCGAGTACACCGTCTACCTCGACGTGATCGACGGCTCCGCCGAGAGGCACCTGACCCGCAAGGTCACGGTCGGCGAGCGCTACTCCGTCGAGTCGCTCGAAGTCTCGGGCTCCGCCCTCTGCGGCAAGCCGGTCAAGCTGCAGGCCAAGGTGTCCGGCGACGCCTCCGGCCTCAAGTACAAGTTTGGATTGGCAACACCTATTTGGACGATTCCGGGAGGGACAGCCCCGCCTCCCTGAACTCGACCGGAGACATGTAGCCCAGCGTCGAGTGGATCCTGAAGTTGTTGTACCAGTGCACGTAGTCCGAGAGCTTGGCCCGGAGCTCGCGCGTCGTGCCGAACGTCTCGCGGTGGACGAGCTCGGCCTTCAGTATCCTGTTGGTCGACTCGTCGACGGCGTTGTCGTAGGGGCAGCCCTTGGCCGACAGCGACCTCTCAATGCCGAAGGCCTCGAGCATCAGGTCGATCTCGGCGTTGTCGAACTCGCTGCCGCGGTCCGTGTGGAAGACCTCGATGTCCGAGATGGGGAAGGAGAGCGTCGCGAACGCCGACTTGACCAGCCGGGCGTCCTTCCTGGGCCCGGCGGAGTGGCCGACGATCTCCCTGTTGTAGAGGTCGACGAGCAGGCAGACGTAGTTCCACGAGGCCCCGACGCGCACGTAGGTCAGGTCGCTGCATATATGGGTGCGCGGCGCCCTGCCGCCGAAGCCGCGCGCGACGACGTTGGGCACGTCGGCCTCGTTGACCGCCCCGGGGTGCACCTTGAACCTCTTCCTGCCGTATGCGCTGACCAGGCCGTTCTCCCTCATGATGCGGCAGACCCGGCGCCGGCTGACGGTGACGCCCGACCTCTCGAGCGACGCCTTTATCTTGCGCGAGCCGTACCGGCCCTTGCTGGCGGCGTGGGCCGCGACCACGGCCGGCGCGGCGGGGTCCGGCGCGGCGGGCCGGTCGGCCCGCGAGCGCATGGAGTAGTACGTCGACCTCGCGACGCCGAGGAGCCTGCACTGCGCTGATATGGGGTAGCGGCCCTCGTTGGCCGCTATGGCCCTCACTTTCGAGCGTATATCAGCGCCGCTTGTTTTAAGACGTCGACCTCCATCCGGAGCCTGCGGTTCTCGCGCTCGAGCTCCAGGATCCGGTTCTGCTCGGGCGTGCGGTTGTCCGCGGCGCGCGGCGAGCCGGTCGCGTTTATCGACTTGATCCACCTCTCCACGGTGCTCTTGCCGAGGTCGTACTCGTCCATGATCTCGCGCTTGGGCTTGCCGGCGTTGTAGAGGTCGACTATCTGCCTCTTGAACTCGTCGGTGAAATGCCTCGGGTGCCTGGGGTCCCTCATATACGGCCCTCCCGTCTCCTGCGCCCCTCCCGGAACTGTCCACATCAGTGTAGCCAATCCAGTTCGTCTGGGAGAAGGGCGGCTGGGCCAAGTGGGGCGTCGCCCAGCAGCCCTCCGCTTCCTCCTCCTGCGAGTGGACCCCGACCGAGCCGGGCGAGTACACCGTCTACCTCGACGTGATCGACGGCTCCGCCGAGAGGCACCTGACCCGCAAGGTCACGGTCGGCGAGCGCTACTCCGTCGAGTCGCTCGAAGTCTCGGGCTCCGCCCTCTGCGGCAAGCCGGTCAAGCTGCAGGCCAAGGTGTCCGGCGACGCCTCCGGCCTCAAGTACAAGTTCGTCTGGGAGAAGGGCGGCTGGGCCAAGTGGGGCGTCGCCCAGCAGCCCTCCGCTTCCTCCTCCTGCGAGTGGACCCCGACCGAGCCGGGCGAGTACACCGTCTACCTCGACGTGATCGACGGCTCCGCCGAGAGGCACCTGACCCGCAAGGTCACGGTCGGCGAGCGCTACTCCGTCGAGTCGCTCGAAGTCTCGGGCTCCGCCCTCTGCGGCAAGCCGGTCAAGCTGCAGGCCAAGGTGTCCGGCGACGCCTCCGGCCTCAAGTACAAGTTCGTCTGGGAGAAGGGCGGCTGGGCCAAGTGGGGCGTCGCCCAGCAGCCCTCCGCTTCCTCCTCCTGCGAGTGGACCCCGACCGAGCCGGGCGAGTACACCGTCTACCTCGACGTGATCGACGGCTCCGCCGAGAGGCACCTGACCCGCAAGGTCACGGTGGAGGGTACTCCAATTATGGGAAGCCTGCAGACTTCAGTTGATGCTATGGTGAACTTATATGAATCAACAGGACATATATATCCCTCAGACGAATTTGTCTCAAAGGGAGCGCCTACTATTCGTGATTTTTGTTCATTAATTGTCGAAGCCGCTGTTTCTGAAGGGGTTCGTCCGGAAGTTGTTTTTGCTCAGGCTATGCTTGAGACTGGATGGTTGCAATTTGGAGGTTCCGTAAAGCCGAATCAGTGCAATTTCGCCGGACTGGGCGCCGTCAATCAACAATCGGGAGGCGCTAGATTTGACGATGTATATCAGGGCTTGCTTGCCCAAGTCCAGCATCTTAAAGGATATGCTACTAGTGCGGCGTTGAATAACATTTGCGTGGATCCTCGATATGAGGTCCTTCAGTCTAAGGGTTTTCTCGGAGTTGCGCCATATTTGGAAGATTTAAATGGCCGCTGGGCTGTTCCGGGTGACACATATGGTCAGAATATTGCGCGCATTATTTCTTTAATTGGCTAATATCAATATGAATTCTCTAGGTCGACTGCGCTGGTTGTAGTCGACCTTACTTGTATGGTAAATCTTGGCCTTAAATAGTTACTTGTTAGCAATATTATGTTGGAGTGAACTATCGGGGAGGTTCTATATGCATTTCTTTAGAAGTAAGGCTGTCCGTGTCACTTTTTTCTTCTTTTATTTCTGTTTGGTCGTAACTCCTTGCTTTGGTTTGAGTAAAGCGGGCCTGTCTCCATCACAGATTGAAGATTCAACACGTGCCGATGATTTAAGTGCAACTTTGCCTGTCTCAGAGGACTACTCTGTCGACGGCCTCTCGGCCAAGGCGTCCGATGGAGGGTCTCCTCTCCTGGGCGACCGCTGCTCGCTCGGCCTGACCGCGTCCGGCAACTCGGGCTCGGTCCGCTACAAGTTCGTCTGGGAGCAGGGCGGCTGGTCCAGGTGGGGCACCATCCGCCAGCTCGGCCCCGAGGCCTCCTGCGATTGGGTGCCGGAGGTCGCCGGCGACGTCAACATCTTGGTCGACGCCGTCGATTCGGCCGGTAACGTGAGGACCTGGAGGTTCCCCGTCAGGGTGGATGCCTGTCGCCTTTCCGTGAGCGGCGGGGATACGCTCGAGTGGAGCGGCGGAATGAAGGTCAATATCTCCGCTGCGGCGGCTCCCGGCGCAAAGATTAAATTCCTTTGGGAACGGGGCTCATGGTCCAAGTGGGGCGTCATCCAGGCAGCATCTGAGTCCGCCGCCTGTACCTGGACGCCCCCGTCTTCCGGCTCCTATACTCTTTATGCCGACGTCACGGTCGGCGGGTTCACGTCGACGTCAAGACTTCCCGTTCGCATCTCAGAGGACTACTCTGTCGACGGCCTCTCGGCCAAGGCGTCCGATGGAGGGTCTCCTCTCCTGGGCGACCGCTGCTCGCTCGGCCTGACCGCGTCCGGCAACTCGGGCTCGGTCCGCTACAAGTTCGTCTGGGAGCAGGGCGGCTGGTCCAGGTGGGGCACCATCCGCCAGCTCGGCCCCGAGGCCTCCTGCGATTGGGTGCCGGAGGTCGCCGGCGACGTCAACATCTTGGTCGACGCCGTCGATTCGGCCGGTAACGTGAGGACCTGGAGGTTCCCCGTCAGGGTGGATGCCTGTCGCCTTTCCGTGAGCGGCGGGGATACGCTCGAGTGGAGCGGCGGAATGAAGGTCAATATCTCCGCTGCGGCGGCTCCCGGCGCAAAGATTAAATTCCTTTGGGAACGGGGCTCATGGTCCAAGTGGGGCGTCATCCAGGCAGCATCTGAGTCCGCCGCCTGTACCTGGACGCCCCCGTCTTCCGGCTCCTATACTCTTTATGCCGACGTCACGGTCGGCGGGTTCACGTCGACGTCAAGACTTCCCGTTCGCATCTCAGAGGACTACTCTGTCGACGGCCTCTCGGCCAAGGCGTCCGATGGAGGGTCTCCTCTCCTGGGCGACCGCTGCTCGCTCGGCCTGACCGCGTCCGGCAACTCGGGCTCGGTCCGCTACAAGTTCGTCTGGGAGCAGGGCGGCTGGTCCAGGTGGGGCACCATCCGCCAGCTCGGCCCCGAGGTCTCCTGCGATTGGGTGCCGGAGGTCGCCGGCGACGTCAACATCTTGGTCGACGCCGTCGATTCGGCCGGTAACGTGAGGACCTGGAGGTTCCCCGTCAGGGTGGAGAGAAATCTATCTAATTTCACTTCAATAGATTTGAAATCTGATTCATCCAATTTGTGCGTGGGGGACACGCTTTCAATTACACCTCGGATTACCATCCGAAAGAATAATCAGATTTCATACAAATATGTTTGGATGCGGAACAACTGGGCTGAATGGGGCGTGATTGACTCCGGCAGAGGTAAATCCTCAATTGACTGGAGAGTCGATAAATCTGGCGCTGTCACCGTTTTTGTTGATGTTATTGATGAGGCCAACGATCAGACGATGACCTCGAAGACTGAATGCTCGATTGGCTCCGAGAAGTGGAATTACGAGTCCTTAAGTTCTTCTGCAACGCTTGTCACGCCTAATGAAAGCACTGAGATCGATGCCAGATGCTCGGGTGATACTAATTACTTACAGTATAAGTTCGTCTGGAATAAGAATAATTGGGCTGACTGGGGCGTTGCTCAACGGGGCACAAGTTCACACTTGCAATGGGCTCCAAAAGACGCGGGAGACTATGAATTAATCTGTGACGTTTCGGGGTCAGACGGAGTTGTCCAAACAAAAAGAACAAGCATTAGCTGTTGGGATTTCTCGAGGATTACTGCAATTTCGACTGACGGCAATAACTCTTGGGGAGTTCGAGCTGATTTGGGAACGCTTACAGCTGAAAAATCTGGGCAATTTCAGTTTAAATTTGTTTGGGCCAAGTCTGACTGGAGTAAATGGGGTGTTCTAAAAGAATTTTCCAGTGTGAATGACGCTTATTTCAATCCCTCTGCACTAGGATTGCAAGATGGTTATTACGATCTCTACTGCGATGTCTTGCTTCCTGATGGTACTCTCCAGTCGAAGTCGACTCAGATTTACTACAGCCCATTTGGCAGCTCAACGGTTTTGGGGGTTAGTCGTATTGGGCTTGTCACATGGCTTACGTCGCATCAGTTTGATGGCTATTATTTAGGAACGAGATATTCCGGTGGCTTCTCCTACGATAGTTGCCTTTACCCAAAAGGTGCCCCGAGATGGGATGGCTATACTGGCATGAATTGCACTGGCTTCGTGGCTCATGCTTATGCAGCGGTTGGTGGCGATGTCAATCGTATTGCGCAGAATAATAATCACTCTCCCTGGGCTGGGGGGCCAGGCGGTGGCGGCTATATTAACGCTTGGAGATGGTATGGCTATGCTCGAGATTTGGGATGCAAAATGTATGAGTTCCGTACTGTCCAAGATATGCTAAATAGTGGTTATGCCCAAAAGGGAGATATTATCTTCTTTAAGACTGACGGGTCAATCGACTGTCATATTGGGTTCTTTTGGGGAGATAATCCGCATGACAATAAAATGTGGCATCAAATTCTGCCTGGGAATTTAATCGGACCCTGCTTTAACAATGCAAACAAGGGAGAGGTTCGGCAATCGGTTGTTCTGATTAAATAGTGCTTTAATTCCTGAATGGTATTTGAAGCAGCGAATTGTGAAACGGTGATTCTGATAAGCAGCGCAAGCAGAAGACTTACTGGCATATTAATTACATATGGTTATATACTGGCTCAGGCTTTAGTCGGCTTTGTATATGTTCCGATGCTATTGCAAAACATTGGTCAAGACGAATATGGACTCTATCAATTGATAGGTTCTATCATGTCTTATATAGTTTCCATTAATGGGATTTTGTCTGCCGGTGTTGGGCGGTTTTATTGCAAGTATATGGCAGAGGGCAAAAATGACTTAATGGAGAATACTCTTGCAATAGCTAGGCGTCTGTACTGGGTCCTATCTGTGTTCGTGATGCTAATAAGTTGCGTTCTTGCCGTGGTTGTTCGGTTTGTATATTCAGCCAGTTTTACAATCTCACAGCTTGATGAGTGTTCCGCAATGCTTGTTGTATTAGGAATCAACACAATTGTTATCATGAACAACACTATTAGTGTTGCGGCGATAACTGCTAATGAAAGGTTCGTTTTCTTGAAGGGCTCGCAATTGGCCGCCCTAATAGCGCAGCCTTTCATGGTGTATGGACTTACGACAATTTATAAGAATGCATTGGCCGTATGTTTAGTTGTACTTGTTACAAATGTGTTGTGCGCGGTGAGCCAGCGTTTGTTTGCTAAATACAATCTGCATATTAGTTTCAGATATCATGGCTGGGACATGAAACTGGCTAAAGGATTACTATTTTTTAGCGGCGCGATTGTATTGGTGACGATTGCTGACCAGATTTTCTGGAAAACCGATCAATTAATTGTCGGCTATTATTTTGGCGCTGCCGCCGTTGCGGTGTATTCTGTTGGCTCTCAAATCTACACGATTTATATGACAATCGGTACGGCAGCCTCTTCAGTTTTTCTTCCTCGTGTTTCAGAGTTGTATTGCCTGAATAAGGATATGTCTGAAATTTCGGATCTCTTCATTAAAGTCGGTCGCATTTCCTTTATCGTCTGCGGATTTGTTCTTAGTTTATTTATTGTTCTGGGGAAAGATTTCATCATTATTTGGGCTGGTAAGGACTATATAGACGCTTTCTATATCGCCTTGATCGTAATGGTTCCATTTACCATTGACTTAATTCAGAACCTGGGACTTACCATAATGCAAGTTGCGAATGTTTACCTGTATAGGGGGTATATGTATCTTGCGATTGCGCTTGTCAACGTGGTCGTGACTATTATATTGCTCAAGCTTATGGGCATAGTGGGCGCAGCAGTTTCAACAGCTATCGCTATGGTTATAGGTAACGGTTTCTGCATGAATTGGTATTACTCTGAAAAGCTTGGGTTGAACATAAAGAAATTTTGGCTTGAAATTGCCAAACTTTCCGTCTTGGTTATTGTCGGTACGGGAGCTTTGCTGCTGCTCTATAACCTAATTAAAGGCCTTTTATCTGGTCTTGCGGTGGTTTTGGTGTCAGCAATAATTTATTTCTTTATCTATTTCTTCTTGGTTTTGATGTTTGGACTAAACGAATCCGAAAAGACGAGCATATCTGCATTTCTCAAGCGATAATCTGCGACGCTTATTAAGCGGAATAGTCTAATGTACTTTTTCATTACTTTTATTACCAACCGGCTTGCTTGACATTTTGATTATCGAAGGCTAAGTCGGTTGGTTTTACTACACGGTGCCAGGAAAAATGAGCGATGACAACAGGGCGATTAGCTCAAGATTTTCAGTATCAATAGTTTTAGCTGTTCACAACAGCGTATTACTACTCGAGATAACAAATATTGCTTATTCTTTGCCGCAAGGAACAGTAAATAGCTGTCAGGTCTGTAGGTGCTGCAAGGGACATTAGCTTTAATTGAGGGATTAAATAAGGCCTCTGAAATTGAAACAAAGTTACGTTTCTTGGCCTCTATATTGTCACTGAGCTCGTTGATCGATAAGAGATAAAGATACTGTTCCGTTCTTGTTTTCCATGCCAGTCTTTCTGTTTCTTCTCCCCAACGAGCAGCGATTTTCACTAGGCTTGAGGTGACGAAGGTTAAATCTGAAAGCTGTTTATCCTTATAGCTGTGTGTTGCACTTTGTCCATTTTGACAATTGTAATAGTACAGCGCATCACTTATTTGTAAAACCGATCTGGCTGAATCGACTATGGGTATCATTTGCAGAAAATCTTCTGCAAAATCGATTCTCTTTGTATCGGTATTGCTTAAATCGTCAATCAGACAGTTTCTTTTGATTGCCTTTCCCCAAATCGAATTGAGTTTCCCTCGTGCTAAACATTTTCTGACTTCGGCGAGATCGCCACCTTCATAGATGCCAGACGGAAGGGCGGGATTGATAAACGGATCATTTGAATAGTCTGGATTTCTTGTATAGCTGAAACAGATTATGTCTGATTTGCATTTATCGATTTCACGAGCAAGAATAGATAGGGTATCGAAGCGCAAAGAATCATCCGCATCAACAAAGACCAGGTAATCCCCCGTGCTTACCTCCACGCCTTTTCGCCTGGCCTCATATACGCCCATATTATTTTGTCTAACGTAATGCGTATTGTCGTGAGATTCACAAAACATTTTGCAGACACTTTCAGTAGCGTCTGTTGATCCATCATTGATGAGAATTATTTCATAGCCGTCATATGTTTGTTGGTAGATGGAAGATAGCGTTTCCGGCAAACTGGATGCCGCATTATATGCAGGGATAATAATTGAAAACAGCATTTAGTCCCTTTCGGTATTGGAAGAACAAGATGGTTAGTTAGAAAGCCCGTTTACAATATCCCTGTATAAAATAAATTGACGCCTGGCAATGGTCTTCCATTGAAAATGTTCGATCGCATACTTTCTAGCTGCATTTGCAAGTTTATAACGAAGTTCATCGTCATTGAACAGGGTGAGAATTGCGTTAGAAATGGCTTCGAGATCAGATTCTACGCCGATTCCAATTCCTTTATTGTTCGCTGTTTCTTTCCATGTGGTTCCCTCGGTAACAATAATTGGGAGGCCATATGCTAGTGCTTCCAAAACAGACGTCGGGAAACCTTCAGTGCGTGAAAGTTGGATATAAAACTGCGATTGGAGAAAAGCGTCCGCTTTAGATTGACCATTAACTGGACCATTTAATAAAACAATATCGGATACTTGATTGTCGGCAATAAGTAGTTCCAGTTTGGCCATAGACCCATCTTCGTCTGGACCGTAGATGTAGATTTTAGCTCCAAGCCCTCTTAGCTCATCGGCAATTAGCGGCAGACTTTTGATCAGTAGATCAAGACCTTTGACCTCTATATCTAGGCGGCCAATAAAAAGCGCGATGCGACTGTCTAAGCTTGAGGCTTTGGCTTTTGGGATGCTAACACCATTTGGAATAATGCTTGCTTTCCTATGTTTAAAGCCGTTTGAACTCATCGCCTCTTTTTCCGATAGAAAATGGATACAATCAGCATTGCGAATAAAGGCGTTATAGAAGAAAACATTAAGCAATTGTTTAGCTAAATGATGCTGTTCTTGCGCCACATATGTTAG
Organism: uncultured Collinsella sp.; assembly: GCA_928722055.1. Taxonomy (GTDB): domain Bacteria; phylum Actinomycetota; class Coriobacteriia; order Coriobacteriales; family Coriobacteriaceae; genus Collinsella. The sequence continues at coordinate 1,258,346 of CAKMWN010000002.1, read as the reverse complement.
AGACCCATGTGGCGTGATGATGTATGGGATCGCATGTCTTCTGAGCCAATGGCATAGTTTAATGTGATCCGGCCTATATATCTCATGAAATATTACGAGTGACGGATTGCAAAACGGTTCAGGAAGTTTTTCTATGCATGACTGATAGAAGACGGGATATTTCGCATCTTTAGGTCTGTAGTTTGTAAGATTTAATAGAGCTATATTCATGTCCTTTATTTCTGACTGCTCATTTAGGTATTGAGGTACCACTGTAGATACGCCAGAAGCGAAATCACTTGTAATATATGCCACATGAAGGACTATTAAACTATCGGTAGTTTTCATTAGCGTTTGCTCCCGCAGCGGTGTTGGAGGTTTTAGTTGACAGATTCACAGTTGGTTTCAGTGCTCATGCCTTGTTATAGGGAGAGCGCCAAAGATTTTACTGAGGCACTAGAGTCTATTTTAAAGCAGACCTATCATCGAATCGAGGTGGTTGTTGTTTTTGATAATCCAGATGACAACACACTTTACGACATTGCTCAAAACTATAGCTCTCATGACAGCAGGATTTGCCTCGTGAGAAATGAACGCAATCTTGGTCTTGCTGCATCTTTGGAAAGGGCGTTCAAGGTCTCATGCGGTCAGTATATCTGCCGAATGGACTCAGATGACATTTCTGAGGCGCAGCGCATTGAACGGCAGTTGTCGTATCTTGAAGAACATGGGTTTGACCTAGTGGGTTCTTATTTGAACGCCATTGACGAAGACGGTAGTCAATTATATCTCGTTGATTCAATTCCAAGTTCGGGTGAAGGCGTTAGGCGTTCTCTTATGATAAGAAATTGCGTACCTCATCCGAGTTGGTTTGGAAGAAGGTCTGTATTTGAAATGGGGTATCGGTCTGTTCCACTAGCAGAAGATTATGACTTGCTGCTGCGTGCCGAGCTGGAAGGGTTCACTATTGGAAATGTTCCAGAGCCGCTCATTCGATACAGAATGACTGTTAATAGCATTTCACGTAGCAATTTGTATAAACAGTACGTTGTTTCTCAGTGTCTACGTTCAGCTTTCAAAGAGGGTCGATCACTGGATGTCGATAAGATTGATGCAATCGTCGCCGAACGGTTCGATCGGCGCCGAGCTGAGAACTATCTAAAGGCAAATGCATTATTTAATAATGGGTTGAGAAGTATTCATTCTGGTAATCGAGTAAAAGGTATTTCCCAACTGCTTCAAATCCCATTTTGCTCTATGCCGTATTTAATGAATGTCATTAACATGGCGCGTGTGGTTATAATTAAAACTTTTGAGAAAACCTCGTAGTTGTGCACCTACGCTTGGAGAGACATGGCGTAGCCATGCCGTTCAACACTCGGAAGATTACTAGCTTTGAAATCTAGGGCGAGGCCTGTTGCGGGGTTCTCGATGTCGTGTACACCGTTCGTGGTTGATTTCCGATCTCAGCCGAACACACTGAGCAGATAGTCCCTTCCCGCGGCTAGCCGAACGCCCCCGCGGCCCCCACGGGCCCCGGTGGTGTCGTTTTCCCATTTGAAGGAACGGTGGAGATGTGTTTCGATAGGTCCGGTGGCCATGCTCCGTCCTCCGCCCGGCAACTCTTCCCAGACTCAGCCGGACAGTCGGTCCGCCTATTCCGTTTTGCTTATAGGCTAGTTCAGCGGGGCATCGCGCCTCTCTACGCGCGCCCTCTCGATGAGGCTCGGCGTTAGGTCGAGTCTTCCGATGGGCACGTCCTCCAGGCTGTAGTCATCCAGCAGCGCCTACGCATCGCTGCCGTGCATCGCTCTGAAGACGCGCGCGGGCGTCCAGCTCCAGCATCCTCTGGACCGTGTCCCTCTCGTGTCTGGTGAGCCTGCAGTAGACCCTCGGGGCCGCCTTCTCGGAACCCTATTTCTTCTTTCCGGACATGCCGCTCTCCGATCTCCCGGGGCCGACCGGCCCGGCTCTCAGAGTATCGGGTTCCCACATTCATCCGCACATGTACGGATGAATGTGGGAAGTGTTCGGATGAAGTTGATAATCAGGGGTGCACCATTCGGGTTGATTTCCGATCTCAGCCGAACACATTGAGCGGATAGGCCGTTCCCGCAGTTAGCCGAACGCCCCCGAGGCCCTATTCAGGCCACGGGGGCGTCGTTTTCCCAGTTGAAGGAACGGTGGAGATGTGTTTCGATGGGTCCGGTGGCCATGCTCCGCCCGCCGCCCGGCACCTCTTCCCAGACTCAGCCGGACGGTCGGTCCGTCTATTCCGTTTTCGCCCTTAGGCTAGGCCAGCGGGGCATCGCCCCTCTCTGCGCGCGCCCTCTCGATGAGGCCCGGCGTCAGGTCGAGTTCGCCGATGGGAACCTCCTCCACGCCGTAGGCGTCCAGCAGCGCCGCCGCGTCCTCCCCGAGCATCGCCCTGAAGGCGCGTGCGGGCGTCGAGAAGCCGAGCGCGCCGCGGGGCTCGGAGTTCACGTGCGACATGGCCAGCGCCAGGTCCGCCGGGGCGAGCCGGTCGAACCTGAGCCCGGAGCCCTTGGGCAGCAGCTTCCTTATCTCGACGTGGTTTCGCTCGCAGGCGCCCTTCTGGTCGCTGCGCCTCGGGTCGCAGTAGAACAGCCTCGTCTCGCCCGGCCCCTCGCCGAGCAGCGCCGCGATCGCAGCCTCGTCGGAGAACTCGGCGCCGTTGTCGGTGAGGACGGCGCGGAACACGCGGCGCGTCCCGTCGGCGCCGAGGATGGCCCGGACGCCCTCCAGGGCGTCCGCGACGCACGCGGCGGTCTTCTCCTCCAGCGGCAGCGCGAGCTGGAGCCTGCTGGGGCGGTGCAGCAGCGTGAGCAGGCAGGCCGAGTCCTCCCGCGCGCCCTCGACCGTGTCCATCTCCCAGGCCGCGGCGCACGCGTCCTCCCCGAGGGCGAGGAACGTGGCATGCGACCTGCGGGCGGAGTGGCGCGTGGCCGCCCGGCCGGCGGCGCGCTTCCTCGGCCTGTAGCCGACCTTGCGCCTGAGCTCCATGTTGGTCATGCCGTCGTAGCCCGCCGAGACCCAGCGGTAGATGGTCGACGGCGACAGGTCCACCGGGCCGCCGTTGCGCGCCGCCATCTGCTCGGGCGACAGCCCCCGGCGCAGGCAATCCCTTATCGCCTCCAGCCTGGCCGCCGCGGCGGGCTCGTCGGCGTCTATCCCGCGCCTGGACGAGACGAGGACCGAGTCGGCGCACAGCTGCGCGGCCCGGGCCTCGTAGAAGACGTGGGGGCGGCGCTTGCAGCCGATCGCGCGGTACCGCCCGCAGCCGTTGCAGCATCGCGGCCACGCCGCCAGGCGCGGGCAGGCCGCCGACAGGTCGGCGGAGGCGTCCACGCGCTCGCCGCGCCTGGCCTTCGGCGCCGTCACGAACCTGTGCGACGCCACCTCGGCGCTCACCGTCGAGGGCGACCTGCCCAGCTCCCTCGCGATCTCCCTGCACGACGCCCTGCGCTCCAGCATCCTCTGGACCGTGTCCCGCTCGTGCCTCGTGAGCCTTCCGTAGGCCCTCGGGACCGCCCTTGCGGAGTCCCTTTTCTTCTTTCCGGACATGCCGTCCTCCGATCTCCCGGGGCCGGCCGGCCCGGCCCTCAGGGTATCGGGTTCCCACATTCATCCGCACATGTGCGGATGAATGTGGGAGGTGTTCGGATAAAGTTGATAATCAAGGGGTGCACCATTCGTTATGTCTATTTAACCATTTGTATATCTTTCGCTATAATAATGAGAAAAACTAGAGATCGGTTTATGTGTATATGACACCCAAAACTCTTATCGCTATTCCTGCTTATAATGAGGAGGAATGCATTGAAAAGACGATATGCGAGCTCAGGCAAATTGCACCTGAGTTTGATTTTGTTGTTATCAATGATGGGTCTCGAGATCGAACGCTAGCTATCTGCAAGGATCTTGGTTGTGACATTATTGATATGCCCATTAACTGTGGCTTGACCGTTGGGTTTCAGACGGCTGCGCGTTATGCGGTTGATCATGGATATGACTATATGGTTCAGTTTGATGCTGACGGCCAGCATTGTCCGGAATATATAAAGGTCCTTGTTAATAGGGCTCAATCTGATGGATCAGATATTGTCATTGGCTCTAGGTTTGTAAGCGTGCGCAAAGACAAGACGCTTCGCATGATCGGCTCGCGTATGATTACGGTGCTAATAAAGATTCTGACAGGCAAGAGAATCAGTGACCCGACGTCTGGATTTAGGCTATTTGGGCGAGATGTTCTTAAGAAATACTATTACGACAATACCCTAAATCCGGAACCAGAATCCCTTGCCCTCTTTTTAAAGCAAGGGTATTCCATTTCGGAGGTACAGGTTAAGATGCGCGAACGCCAAGGTGGCGAGAGCTATCTTAATCCTGTTAGATCCGTGCAGTATATGGCTCGCGTTTTCGTTACTCTCCTTATCGTTCAGTGGTTTAGGTGATCAATTTGCCGATCTCTCTTCGTATTTTGCTTCTCGTTTGCGCCGTTTTAGTATTCCTGTTCGTATTGCGCAAATTAAAAAAATCCCAAATGCAAGTTTTGGATTCTTTGTTTTGGCTGCTGTTTAGCGTCAGTTTTGTAATCTTGGGCGTTTTTCCACAAGTTGCAATGTGGCTTTCAAGTCTATTTGGTTTCATGTCGGCTTCGAATTTCGTGTTTCTTTACGTTATTGCCGTTCTTGTGGTCCGTGATTTCTGTAACTCTCTTCGCCTCTCTCGACAAGAAGAGCGATTAAACTCGCTCGTTCAGGCTGTTGCGTTAAGTGGAAAGAAGGAAAAGTAGGCTAAGCGTCTTGCTTTGCCTATACATCAGCTGGCAGTGAATGTCCCGCTATATTACTTGCAATAATTGCGAACAGTGCTTGGTGCCCATACTTATCATCCAGATGATTGGGAACGATTCTTCGAGGGCCCTTGCAGCTTGATTTGGATAAAGGTGAATTAGCGCTGTGTTGTCTCGATGCGTAAACAAAAAACAGATATTGAAAGTTGTCTTTGCTGTCCTTCTCTTTATTGTCGAGCTTCTGGGCATGAAACACTTTTATGCGAACCATTCTGTCTCACAACTATTTGTTTTAGTGCTCTATTGCGCCGTTGCAGATGTTGTCATTTGGCAATCATGCCGTGTCTTCCTTCTCTCGGAAAATGTAAACAGACATGGTGGCTGTTCTGGTCGATGCGCTCAATTATTTGTTCTGTTGCTTGCGGCATTTGCTGTGGCGGTCATTTGGGAGGGCTTTACCGTCCTTGGGTCGCCGGCTTCTCATTTTTCGAATATTGCTGACTGGAATAAAAAGCGGCTCATCTTCTTTTTTCTAATGTCCTATTGCGCGATATTTTATTTATTCCAAAGCGGCTTTTCTCTGAAAGCGTCATTCCGTTCTGTTGTAGCGAGGATTAAAGCTGCCGACTACGTTTCCCTGCTGACTGTCGCATTCTTTATTGTCTTTGGCTGCTCTACGATTGCATTCGTGAGTGGGTTCATTAATGCTGTTGTTTATTTTCTGCTGCTAATCATAACTTCGGTTTTTACGGCTTGCTCAGGCATTCGAAAGAGAAGCTCTGCCCTTCCCGTCGCTTTCTTTATCGCTGCATTCTCAATTGGTGTGTTCCTTGTGGTGAGCACTCCGATAACGACGGGTATTTCATGGGATGATCAAATTCACTATTCCAATGCCCTTTCGACATCTTATTTATTTGAAACTCAAAAAACTGATACGGATATTAACTTTACTGACGAAGCGGTCCGTCGTGCGCAGGGCTATGAAGAGCCCTCTCTTTCCCATTTTGATCGAGCGGAAATTCTTGAGCATGCTAGGGAGCTGAATAGCTCCTATAGATCTGATATCGCTTCTGGTCATGTGCAAGTTAACAAGCATGAAGAATTCGTTTATACGCTTAGCAGCATTGGGTATATTCCCTTGGCAATTGGTCTTTGGCTCGCTCGCCTTCTGCATTTCGATTTTTCTTCTATGATTCAATTCGCTCGGATTTGCAATTTATTTAGTTACTGTCTTGCAATTGCCATTGCAATCAAGGTTACGCCCTCGAAAAAGGGACTATTTGCTTTTGTGGGAATGCTGCCAACCTCGATCTTTCTTGCGTCGTGTTTCTCATATGATGCATGGCTCATTTCGTTTACCATTCTCGGTTTTGCTTATTTTTTGAGGTATGCATGGGGTAATTTTAATGAATTTACAGTTCGCAATATATCACTCGCATTTTTATTTACCTTTTTAGGACTCGCAGTCAAAGCTGTGTATTTTCCGATAATCGGTCTTTTCTTTATGGTTCCGCGCAATCGTTTTGTTAGCTCGAAACAACGAGTTCATTACTATGCTGCCGTGTTTGTTTTGGGCTTGATTGCTTTTGCCTCCTTTGCGCTTCCGTTCTTGTTTTCAACGGCTAGCGGATCCAACGTTGGCGATATGCGAGGCGGCTCCGATGTCAACTCTGGTCAGCAAATCGCTTTCATTCTCGCCGATCCATTGCGCTACGCTGAAATACTCGCCAATTATTTTTCAACTTATTATTTAAATCCGATAACCTCTTCTGGATATGCATTGAACTTTGCATACCTTGGATCGCTTGCTGCTCAGATTTCTGTAAATGCAATCCGTGGGTTGGTTCAGGTACTTCCAGCTGTTTGCCTATTATTGTTTGGGCTTTTTTCGGCAGATTCGATTAGCGTTAAGCATATTGGTCTCGCACAATTTCTTTGGGCCTCATTTGTGTTTTTGTTTACGGTGATTTTGGTGGCAACTGCACTTTATGTGTCTTTTACTCCCGTTGGATTGGGGACAGTTAATGGTTGCCAGAGTCGCTACCTTTTGCCACTTCTGGTTCCGTGCCTATCGTTTATTCTTAACCAGAGCCGCTTGGTCTTTGGGGACAGCAAACGATTCATATTGATATGCCTCGTATTCCCGTTTGCTTTGGCTACGATTTGCGAGTTTGTTTTAGTTGTTGGAAAGTGTTGCTGATATGGGCATAGTTTTTAATACCGAATTTAACAATAAGCTAAATTGCCGTGGCGACGGCAAGCTATATCTACTGTATGAAGCCGCATCCGTTTTCCCGGATGCTGTGGAGTCGCAATCACCCAATGGGCAAATTCTGCCCGCAAGAATCATCCCTTTTTCAGAGACTGAATTTGTTGTTGTCCTTGTCGATTTTGGTGTCGACCAATCTCTTTCTTTCTTTAGCGGAGATAATATAATTTATCAGCGTCGCATCAATCCTGGCAAGTTTTCGATTGAGTCGAAAGTTAACGGCTTGCTGCACGCGGAGCATTGTGGACGATTTCGCAATATTGACCGTTCTGGCGTGCATGCGCTCGCTTCTATCCAAATTGAGAGCTTTATTCCCTGCGTTGATGGCGTAATCGTTAGAGGTGTTCTATCGGGTACTGATTGCCTTGAGGGTGATCGTATTATCGCTTTTAATGAAGAAGCCTGCGTTGTTGGGGAATCTTTGTTATTAAATAACTTAATAGCCGATGCGAATCCTTGTTTAACAAATTTCTCGCTTCATATTCCTGAGGTCGGGGATAGCCTGTGCATTTGCATGCACAGGGCTTCTGGTCATCTGGATACGTTTATCAATCTAAAGAAAGATATGCTCAAGGAGCTTTTGGATGAGGTCGATCGGAACCATGTGTCCGCATTCGATCAACCCCGTTATTTGTCCTGGTTTTCTGGGCGCAGATTGACTGGATCCGATTCGCGGGTACAAGCGCAAATAAAATTTGCATACCAGCCCTTGTTTTCAATCATCGTTCCTCTATATAAGACTCCCTTGAATTTCTTCAGGGATATGGCTGATTCTGTCATTGCTCAGACGTATTCGAATTGGGAACTCATCCTGGTTAACTCTACGCCAGATTACGAGGGCCTTAGCGACTTGGTCTCCGAGTATGTGACTGCAGACTCTAGAATTAAAGTGACTAATCTTGAGGGCAATCTAGGTATCACTGAGAACACCAATGTCGGAATCAAGATGGCCAAGGGAGACTACCTCTGCTTTTTCGATCATGATGATGTTCTCGAACCGAATATCTTGTTTGAGTACGCCTGTGCTTTAAATCAAAATGCTGAAATCAATCTTCTTTATTGCGATGAAGATAAGCTATTGCCTGACGGGTCCTTGGCTCATCCTACTTTTAAGCCGGATTTTAGTCTTGATATGGCTCGTGACAATAATTATATTTGCCACCTTCTTACTGTTAAAAGGGCATGTTTAGACAGAATTGACCTTTCTAACAGCGAGTTGGATGGCGCCCAAGACCATGCCATGGTGCTGAAGATTGCCGAACTTGGTGGGATGATCCATCACGTTCCTAAAATCTTGTATCACTGGAGAATAAGCGAGAATTCGACTGCGGGTAATTCCGATAGTAAGCCCTATGCAACCCTTGCTGGAATAAAAGCGGTTCAGGAGCACCTTGATAGATGCGGTATCAAGGCGACTGTGGTCAACTCTCATAATCGTGCTTTTAGATATAGCCCTATTTATGATGTTTCTTCATCTGAGTCCTGTTCATTAATCGTTACCACCCGCGGCAATTCTTCGGTTCTTTCGACTCTTGTATCTTCAATCAATGACACCGATTTTGATGATCTTGAAGTTGTTTTCGTGTGCTCGCAGGATGCGGTAGCCGCTGTTCAACAATCGGTCTCTGGACTTCGTTGTCGCTATATCGTTCACGCGCTTGATGACCCGTTTAATATATCTGCATGGAGAAATGCCGGTGCTCTTGCCGCGCATGGCGAGCAACTCGTCTTTGTTCATGATGATATTCAGGCGCTAGACTCCTTGTGGCTAAAGACTCTCGTTGGTTTTTCCCAACGAGAGGATGTTGGCGTTGTTGGAACAATGACGTGCGATCTTGACGGCATTGTGCAGCAGGCAGGCCTGTCTTATGTTGGAGAATCAATCGTCAACCTATCGCAAGGCATTCATCGCTCTTCTCCGGGCTATATCTATTTGCCATTGACCGTGAGGGATGTATCGGCGGTGAGTGGTGTCTGTTTAGCTATTTCACGCGAACATTTTAATCGTCTGGGTGGTTTTGATGAGTCGTATCTTCTTGACTATTCGGATGTTGATATTTGCTTCAAGTCTTCTCAAGCTGGGTTAAAAGTGATTTATACACCAGAGGCATGTCTCTACCATATGGCATGTGTTGACAAATCCCTTGATAGTAAATCTCGCTCTCATAAGCATTTTGAGGATAAGGCACGATTGTTGCATAACTGGTCCGAGCGTTTCTCTGAGGGAGATCCATGGTTCTCCGTTAACTTTTCTCGAGATCCCAAGCGCGCAGCGTTATATAAGTTCGATCCTTTTGACTACGAAGCGATTTGAGTGCTCTAAATGAAACAAATTGCCTGGATAATATCTCCGCCGGCAAAGGGTTCTGGCGGCTTTCGAACCATCTGCAGCAAGGCTTCCTTTCTAGATTCTCGCGGATATGAGAACTACTTTTACATTATGCCGGGCTGTGAAGCATACAAAAGTGCTCATAGAGTTCAGACCGAAATAAAGGATTGGTTTGGTTATTCGCCTAAAGAGGTTCTTGTGGCTCCGAGTGTGCCCGAGGATTTTTTTGCAGTAATCGCCACCGCTTGGAATACGGCGCACTTTGCATCTATGCAGATGTGCGCCCATAAGTTCTACTTCATTCAGGATTTTGAACCTTGGTTCTATCCGATGGGGGAGATGTATCTAAATGCCGAAGCAAGTTATCGTTATGAACTAAACCCCATAACGATAGGCAGATGGCTTTCTAAAAAAGTTGAACCCTATTATTCGCATGAAGTCCCATATTGTGATTTTGGCGTTAGCGATATATATACTGCGCAGGAACAAAATCTAAGCAGAGAGTATGCCGTCTGTGCTATTTATCAATCCAATAAGGATCGGCGTTTGTCTGGCATGTTGCTTGATGCAATTAAATTGCTTCTCAAGCTCGACGATGCAGTTGTCGTATATTTATACGGCGAAGACGCAATGCCTCCCATTCGTGATCCACGTGTACGCAGCCTCGGCATCTTGACTGCTGATGAATGCGCCTCGCTTTATGCCAAGTGTGTTGCCGGCGTATCGTTGAGCGTGACTAATCCCTCTCGCCTGCCTTTCGAAATGCTTGCATCGAAGCTCTCGGTAATTGAAATAAACCGTGAGAATAACCTACTCGACTTTCCGGAGGGCACCATCCACCTCGCTGAGCCCTCTGCTTGTGGCATTGCTTCTTCTATTCTTGAGGCTCTTTCAGGCTCAAAATGCGATTCGCCTAATCGATTTAGCTGTACGTCGATTGAGCGTGAAAATGAAATGTTCTTCGAGGCCTTTACGCGTTATCTGAATGAAGAGCCATCCTTGGCTAGAGGGAAGTCCGTCTTCGGGAATGTGCTAAAAACTGAAGAACAAAGTAAGGTCTTCTTGCTCAGCGATCGTCTTGCTGATACTCGATTGCGATCGTCTGCCATGTCTCAAACGCTCATTCAAGCTTCTTCTGTTGATTTGACTGTGCGTTTTGAGTCGGCTTTGATGCCTGTGAATGTTCGCGCGGCTGTTTGGCGTGCCGATGATCAGTCTGATATTCGCTGGATTAGTCTTGAATCTAGGGACGGCCATTTTGCGGGGCATGTTCCGCTGTTTTTAAATGATGATGAAGAGGCGTATCTTCGCATTCATATATACTCTTTTGCGGAAGACGGCAAAAATCCGCTTTGTGTCGCCGAGCTAAGCCAACTTGTCTGTCTTTCGCCTTCTCGCAACGCTCATCCTGTTGTTCGTTCGGTTGAAAGTGGCACATGCAGCGTGTCTGCTGTTTTTAACCTATCTGATGAATATTGTGAACCGTGTCAGCCTTCTGCATCGACGGGTGTCGATGGCGGTCACCTTGCTCTACTCAAACGTTTATTTCGGAGAAACTAATGGCGCGCTTTAACCAATGGACTCAGCTACTTAAAGCCTCTGCGACATCTCGCAGGCACGATGAAAAATCCGATGGTGTTAAGCAAGAACGCTATCTCCTTTTGGATACGGCTATGGGAAGCGAGAACTCTGGTGACCATGTGATCATGGATGCCTGTGGCTGTATCGCGGATCAAATCTTTGGCGGTGCGTTGCCCCATGTGGCAACGCACTATTATTCCAAAGAGCTTGAAATGTATCCTGAACACGTAAAGCTCTTGTGCGGCACAAATATTCTGTATACGCATATGGCTGATCAGCAGCAATGGGCGCTTGCCAAGCGGTTGGGCAATAATAGAAATGTTGTTTTGTTCGGCGTGGGCATGTCTGACATTGGGGTGGACGATGCTATCGACGCCTATACAAAGAAGTTCTATAAAACCTTGCTATCCGATGAATATCTTCATAGTGTTCGAGATGAAATGACTAAGAAGAGGCTTAACTCTATTGGCATAGAGAATGTTCTTAATACCGCATGTCCGACCATGTGGTCGTTAACCCCATCTAAGCAACTCGAGATTTCCTCCAAGCGTTCTAAAATCGTTGTTACGTCAATTACCGATTATTGTTTCGATGCGGAACGTGACCGTAAGATGCTGGAATTGCTGTCGTCGGAATACGAAAAGGTAACGATCTGGGTTCAAGGAAGCCATGATGTTGATTGGTGTCTTGATCAAATAGTCGATCTGACGCAATTTAATGTTATTGGCCCCAATATCGAAGACCTTAATCGTGTAATTGAAACCGAGGAGTTTGATTATGTGGGGACGCGTCTCCATGCGGGCATTCGCTGTTTAAATGGAGGTCATCGCTCTCTAATTATTGCAATTGATAATCGAGCCCGTCAGATCGGTGAAGATACGGGACTTCCCGTTCTTGAGCGCGAGGCTGGGTATCTCCTTAAAATGGCTGATTGGATTAACCATCCCGTAAAAACGGAGATCGACCTTCCCTGGGCAAGCATTGATAAATGGAAGAAACAGTTTAATTAGCTGTATTTCTTTGCTTTTGCTTTTCCTATTTCTTATCGTGCGGCGCCCCTGGCGTTTCTCCGATTATCCAACCCATATTTGTGGCTCGAATTAGATTTGTCAACATATAGGCGACTGATCCAAATCCAATCAGGTTAATTGCTGCCATCGCCATTGGGGCTATGTTGGGCCAGTAGGTAAAAGAAATGTAAACCAGTGGAGAATGAAAAAGATAAATTCCCATACTGTTTTTGCTAACCTTTTCGGTTAGCAGGTTTGCCTTTTGGGGGATGACGCAATAAATTGATGCAACCGCCATGCAAGTAAGGGCGGTGGAAGCAATGGGGGGCACCACTTGTTTTAGTAAGTTTACAAGGAATACTAGTATTAGGACTATTGATAGGCTTTTACGCTTTTTATAACTCTCGAACCATTTGTTTGCTTCCAAGTAGTGGATTGTTAGGCCAAGCGCAAACCATATCGCATTTGCTTCTGCCAAATTGATATACCTGTTCGATGACGGTATTCCAAAATGGTAAAGATAAATTGAAGCGCCGAAAACTATCGGAACCTTAAAACATGCTAGAGGGCTCTTATCGAGTATTTGAAAGATGCACGACGTGGCTGCTGTAATGAAAAATAGGGTCGGGAGAAACCAAAGGTGACCGTTGTCTTCTCCCAACAGAATTGATTTAAAAATGATGTGCGGTATAGATAGGCCATTGTAGTAGGGATACTTAACGAGCATCCTGATGGGGAAGAGCCAACATATTCCAATCATGATATAGGGGATAATTAAGCGTTGAGCTTTTTTAATGACCTGATTTATAAAATCGCTTGATCGATTCCAGCTCCATAAAAAACAAAAGCCAGATAACGAAAAGAACAAGGGCATCTGGATTCCGTTAATTAAGAATTTGAGATTATCCAACAGAATTGATTTTTGTTCAGTTGGATAATATCCCCACGCACTTGAATACAGAATAATGCTGTGGCCTAGGACTACAAGGAATATTGCAAGGGCCCTCACGTTCGTTATGTCGTCTCTACGGGTTGTGTCCTTGCGGTTGTTCATCAATTGCTTCTTTCGTTAATGTTAATATTGAGAAGGTTTAACTTAAAGAATATCAAACTCTTACTAACCGCTTGATTTATAACTATTTTCGATTACAGAGGACGGATTATATGAAAGGCATCATCCTCGCCGGCGGGTCCGGCACGCGCCTGTACCCGCTCACGCTCGTGACCTCCAAGCAGCTGCTGCCGGTCTACGACAAGCCCATGATCTACTACCCGCTGTCCACCCTCATGCTTGCGGGCATCCGGGACATCCTGGTCATCTCCACGCCGACGGACCTCCCCAACTTCGAGCGCCTGCTCGGCGACGGCTCGCGCTACGGCGTGAACCTCTCCTACGCCGAGCAGCCCAGCCCGGACGGCCTGGCGCAGGCCTTCACCATCGGCGAGGACTTCATCGCCGGCGAGCCTTGCGCGCTCGTGCTCGGCGACAACATCTTCTACGGCAACGGCCTTTCGCGCCACCTGACGCGCGCCGTCCAGAACGCCGAGTCGGGCCGCGCCACGGTCTTCGGCTACCACGTGGACGACCCCGAGCGCTTCGGCGTCGTGGAGTTCGACCGCGAGGGGAGGGCCGTCTCCATCGAGGAGAAGCCCGAGCGCCCCAAGAGCTCCTACGCCGTCACCGGCCTGTACTTCTACCCGGGCGACGTGGCCGCCAAGGCGCATAGGGTGGAGCCGTCGGCCCGCGGCGAGCTCGAGATCACCGCACTCAACCAGATGTACCTGGAGGAGGGGACGCTGTCCGTGGTCACCCTCGGCCGCGGCTACGCGTGGCTGGACACCGGCACCATGGAGAGCCTGCACGAGGCGGCGGAGTTCGTCCGCGCCGTGGAGCACTCCCAGGACCTGCCCGTGTCCGTGCCCGAGGAGATCGCCTGGGAGAACGGCTGGATCACGACCGCCGAGCTGGAGGAAGCCGAGGCCTACGGCAAGTCGGTCTACGGGCAGCACCTGAAGAAGGTCGCCGCCGGCGAGATCGTCAACAGCCCGCGCGAGTACTAGCGCCAGCTTGTTTTCTTTTAGGGGTCACCGTTTATCTGGTGGCCCCTTTCGTTATGATTACGTTGACCATAAAGATAATATGATTGGGAGTGGATGTGTTAAGCGTCTACTTTGGCGATATGCCAGAAGCGATTTACAACACAGCGACATATTTCAAAAACTCTTACCGGTCTACTTGGATTACGGATCCCTATGCAGTCTCGATAATTAAAGATGTCGATCGATCGGATGTTGTCTCCGAAAACGTCATCGAAAGCCCCGTGCTTGGATCCATCTCCCCACTCCAGCTTTCTGGTGGCGTGAAAACGCTGCTGCTTATGAGATTTGATCGTAAGCATATTTTTAACGCCTCTACCTGTGGTGACAACTGTGCCAAGTGGATTCTTGACATGGCGAAAGACCGCAAGCTCGTTGTGAATCTCTATCATGTGATGGACTTTGGTCGCGAGGATTTTAAAATTAAAGTCGTGAATAGCGGCCGAATCGTTCACAACATGGCCGAATTGATTCACGAGTCGATTCCGTATCTGTAGGTACTGCTTATGAACGGTTCGCATCTCGTTAAGATTTCCCGCCGCAGGGGAACTAAGTACACATTTACCATCAAGCGGAACATCACTATTGTGCGTGGCGATAGTGGCACGGGTAAGACGACACTGTTTGACATGGTCGCAGACTACATGCGAACGGGCGAGCAGTCGGGTGTCTCCTTGCAATGCGATTGTCCCTGTGTCGCCCTGACCGATTATGATTGGCGAAACCAGCTTTCGTCCGTTCATGACTCGATTGTATTTGTCGATGAGGGCTTAAAAGAGATCCATTCTGATGAGTTTGCCCATCATGTGCTGTATTCCTCGAATTATTTCGTGCTGATCTCAAGGGCTGATTTCCCCAATCTTCCGTATAGCGTGGATGAGATTTACAAGATTAAGACGAGCGGAAAATACCATTCCTTCGTCCCTGTTTATCAAGATCGCGGAAATCATCGTTATGCTATTTCCCGATCGGCGCCAAAACAGGACTTTTCTATCCTTCTATGCGAGGACAGTAAGTCTGGTTTCCAGTTCTTTGAACGGCATTTCGCTGATAGTGAGCTTACCTGTGCTTCGGCCATGACGAACAGCGCGATTTTGGGCTGGTTGGATCAGCATTTCGACGATTGTGTGTTTGTTGTCGCGGACGGAGCGGCATTTGGGTGCTATGCGGACCGCGTCCTTAAGCTGCAAGACATTCATCGCGATACTGTTACGGTTTGTCTTCCCGAGTCATTCGAGTGGCTTCTGCTGAGCTCTGGCGTAATTTCAGGGTTAGATGTTAAGGCGGTTTTGGAAACCCCAGAAGCCTTTGTAAACAGTGAGAAGTTTAAAAGCTGGGAAGACTTCTTCTATAAGTACTTACGCGATAAAACTGGGAATTCGGTCTTCCGGTACGACAAAGACTGCATTCCGGAGGCGT
Organism: uncultured Collinsella sp.; assembly: GCA_928722055.1. Classification (GTDB taxonomy): domain Bacteria; phylum Actinomycetota; class Coriobacteriia; order Coriobacteriales; family Coriobacteriaceae; genus Collinsella. The sequence continues at coordinate 1,242,846 of CAKMWN010000002.1, read as the reverse complement.
TTTGTAGGGGAAGTAATTCTGCGAAGGTCATGGCTCTTATCGCATGCCGAAATGTCCGATAGTTTTGTTGAATAGTGTCGCGGCGTCACTTCCTGCGGCATACTAAAGAAGCTGTACTTGCTTCAGATTGGATTTTCATGTCTGAGATCTTTGAACCCAAGAATATCATCGTCACGGGCGGCTGCGGCTTCATCGGCAGCAACTTCGTGCACTACGTCGTGAACAACCACCCGGACGTCCACGTCACCGTCCTGGACAAGCTGACCTACGCCGGCAACCCCGAGAACATCGCGGGCCTGCCCTCCGACCGCGTGGAGCTCGTCGTGGGCGACATCTGCGATGCCGCTCTGCTCGACGAGCTGGTCCCCGGCCACGATGCCATCGTGCACTACGCCGCGGAGTCCCACAACGACAACTCCATCGCCGACCCGGAGCCGTTCCTGCGCACCAACGTGGAGGGCACCTTCCGCCTGCTGGAGGCCGTCCGCAAATACGGCATCCGCTACCACCACGTCTCCACCGACGAGGTCTACGGCGACCTGGCGCTCGACGACCCCGCCAAGTTCACCGAGGAGACGCCGTACCACCCGAGCAGCCCGTACTCGAGCACCAAGGCGTCCTCCGACATGCTCGTGCGCGCCTGGACCCGCACCTACGGCCTGCGCACCACGATCTCCAACTGCTCCAACAACTACGGCCCCTACCAGCACGTGGAGAAGTTCATCCCCAGGCAGATCACCAACATCGTCGACGGCGTGCGCCCCAAGCTCTACGGCCGCGGCGAGAACGTCCGCGACTGGATCCACACCGAGGACCACTCCAGCGCCGTCTGGGACATCCTCACCAAGGGCCGCACGGGGGAGACCTACCTCATCGGAGCCGACGGCGAGAGGAACAACATCACGGTCCTGCGCATGATTCTGGAGGCCATGGGCCGCGACCCCGAGGACTTCGACTGGGTCGCCGACCGCCCCGGCCACGACCGCCGCTACGCCATCGACAGCACGAAGCTCCAGCGCGAGCTCGGCTGGAGGCCGGCCCACACCGACTTCGCCGAGGGGCTCAGGCAGACCATCGACTGGTACGTCGAGAACGAGTCCTGGTGGCGCCCGGCCAAGGAGGCCACCGAGGCCCGCTACCGCGCACAGGGGCAGTAAGACCGCATCCCGGCGAACCGCACCGCGGGGCGCCCGCGCGGGGCCGCAGGGCATGGGGATGACCCTGCGGCCCCGCGCGGGCGCCCCCGGTTATCCAACCTCTTCGATAGGAGCTTTTCCCACATGGCAGACATCGCATTCGAGAAGGACCTCTCCGTCGCCGAGACCGGCATCGGGGGCCTCAAGGTCGTCGACCTCGCCGTCCACGGCGACTCGCGCGGCTGGTTCAAGGAGAACTGGCAGCGCGCCAAGATGTGCGCCCTGGGCATCCCCGACCTCAGGGTCGTCCAGAACAACATCTCCTATAACGACAAGAAGGGCGTCACGCGCGGCATCCACGCCGAGCCCTGGGACAAGTTCATCTCCGTGGCCCGCGGCAGCGTCTTCGGCGCATGGGTCGACCTGCGCGAGGGCAGCGAGACCTTCGGCAAGGTGTTCACGACCGTTCTGGATCCCAGCAAGGCCATCTACGTCCCGCGCGGCGTGGGCAACTCCTTCCAGGCCCTGGAGGACGGCACCGCCTACACCTACCTGGTGGACGCCCACTGGTCCCTCGAGCTGAAGAGGACGTACACCTTCGTGAACCTCGCCGACCCCGAGCTCGCCATCGAGTGGCCGATCCCTCTCGACGAGGCCACCGTCTCCGAAGCCGACCTCAACCACCCGTACCTTAAGGACGTCGTCCCCATGGCGCCGAAGCGCACCCTCGTCACCGGCTGCGACGGCCAGCTGGGCCATGCGGTGCGTGCGCTCGCCGAGGAGCGCGGCGTCGCGAAGGACTTCGACTTCTGCGACATCGACACCTTCGACATGTCAGACCCGGACGCCTACTCCAAGTACGACTGGTCGCTCTACGGCACCGTGATCAACTGCGGCGCCTACACGGCCGTGGACAGGGCGGAGACCCCCGAGGGCCGCGCCACCGCCTGGAAGGCCAACGCGACGGGCCCGGCCCTGCTCGCCCGCACCTGCTCCGAGCACGGCATCACGCTCGTCCACGTGTCCAGCGACTACGTCTTCGACGGCACCGCCGAGGTCCATACCGAGGACGAGCCCCTCAGCCCGCTTTCCGTCTACGGCCAGACCAAGGCGGCCGGCGACATCGCCGTGGCCGGCTGCCCGCGCCACTACATCATGCGCTCCAGCTGGGTCATCGGCGAGGGCCGCAACTTCGTCAAGACCATGAAGGGGCTGTCCGACCGCGTAGCCGACCCCGAGGACAAGCTCACGCAGGTCACCGTCGTGGACGACCAGTTGGGACGCCTGACCTTCACGCGCGACATGGCGCAGGCCATCTTCCACGTGCTGGGGACGCACGCCCCCTACGGCACCTACGACTGCACCGGCTCCGGCGCCGTGAGGAGCTGGGCGGACATCGCCCGCGCCGTCTTCGAGGCCGTCAACGGCAACGGCGAGAGGGTCGTGCCGGTCAGCACCGCCGACTACTACGCGAGCGCCGCGGGCCCCATCGCCCCGCGCCCGGTCCACTCCGCGCTCGACCTGTCCAGGCTCGAGTCGGTCGGCTTCCACATGCCCGACTGGGAGGAAGAGCTGGGGGAGTACCTCGGGACGCTCTAGTCACCGCTATTGAATTGACGAGAGAAAATAGCCGCCGTTCTATAACGGCGGCTATTCTTGTTTGTGGCTATTTGCGCAGTGGTGCCAATAGCATTTTGCGGAAGATCTACCTCTTGCTTGTCTTGGTGGCGCACTTGCTGGGCTGGTCGTCGTAGGTGTATTTGCTGTACACGTTGACTTCCCACTGCTTTTTTTCAACCTTTGCCACGGAGTCGAGGATGAATCCGGTTGCGAGGCTCAGGCCGCACAGGAACATAAATGAGGCGGCGAGCATGGCGGTGGGGAAGCGTGGGACGAGGCCGGTCTGGAAAAACTCGACAATGATAGGCATGCCCAGGGCGAGGCCGATGAGCGCGAATAGAATCGCGACAAGGGTGAAGAACTTCAGCGGGCGGTAGTCCTTGAACAGCGTGCCGATCATCGCGACGACTTTAATGCCATCGCTGATGGTATTGAGTTTGGACTGGGAGCCCTCGGGACGGTCGCGGTACTCGATGGGTACATCTTTGATGCGCCAGCGGTGGTCGACGGCGTGGATCGACAGCTCGGTTTCAATCTGAAAACCCTCGGAAAGCACGGGGAAGGTTTTGACGAATGGGCGGCTCATGGCGCGGTAACCGGTCATGACGTCATCGAAACTGTAGCCATAGATCCACTTGATCATGGCGCGTACCAGGTTGTTGCCAAAGCCGTGGAAGGCACGCTTGTTCTCCTCGGCGTAGGTGCCGTTGGAAAGGCGGTCACCCACGGTCATGTCGGCCGTGCCGTTAAGGATGGGCTCGCAGAGGGCCTTGGCCGCCTCGGCGGGGTAGGTGTCGTCGCCGTCGACCATCAGGTAGCAATCAGCTTCGATATCGCGAAACATCTGGCGGCAGACGTTGCCCTTGCCCTGGCGCGGTTCGAGGCGCACCGCGGCGCCGTGCTCCAGGGCAATCTGGGACGTGCCATCGGTCGAGTTGTTGTCGTAGACGTAAACCGTGGCACCGGGGAGTTCGCGATGAAAATCGTCTACGACCTTACCTATGGTGACGGCCTCGTTGTAACAGGGAATGATTACTACTGTGTTTGTATAGTTCAAGATGAATGCCCCCATAACTGATTACGGGTTGTTAGTATACCTGCCATCAGATGGCTGTATTTGATATGGGGTACTTTTCCAGATTTGCATCGCTGGTTAAGTTGCCGTCTTTGAAGGCTATACTTTCCACTGTTATGAATTACGAGACAAGGAGATGGTCCGTGACTGACAGCGTAGATAGTCAGAAAGCGGTGGCTAAACCGGCCTCTCACGCTAAAAATGATTTTGAAAAAGACAGATATATCCTGAGGCAGCTTGTCACCAAGGATTTTAAGATCAAGTACCGTCGCAGCGTTTTGGGCGTTGCGTGGTCGGTGCTCAATCCTCTTCTTATGATGGTCGTCATGTCCATTGTGTTTTCGACCATTTTCGGTCAGAGCCGCAATGGTTCCATTACGCCCGAGATGTACCCGTTGTACCTGATCGTTGGTAACATAACGTTCTCGGTTATGTCCGAGTCGACGAATCAGGCCCTCATGTCCATCATCGCGGCTTCGTCTTTGCTTAAAAAGGTCAAGGTGCACCGTTGGGTGTTTCCGGTTCAGAAGGTGTTGTTCTCGCTTGTCAACTTTGCCTTCTCGCTGGTTGCTGTCGCCTTGGTTATGCTGTGGTTCCATGTTCTTCCTACCTGGCATTTAATCTTGCTGCCGGTTTGCCTGCTCTTGCTCATGTGTTTTTGCATGGGCTTGGGCATGATGCTATCGGCGCTCGCTGTATTCTTCCGTGACGTTATGCATCTGTGGACCGTCGTTATCACCGCATGGATGTATCTGACCCCTATCTTCTGGACCACCGATTACATTAGCCAGATGGCCCACTGGATTCAGGTGCTGGTCGTTGTGAACCCCATGTTCAACTATCTGCAGTTCATGCGCGATATTTTCCTGTTTAACACGACGCCCTCCATGCTCACGCTTGGACTTTGCGTGTTCTGGGCGGTCGCCGCTCTGGTTGTTGGTTACGCCGTGTTCCACAAAACCGAGCACAAATTCATTCTTTACATTTAAGGAGTGCTGTTATGTCTGCGACTACGGTTGATTGCAGCAAGCAGTCTCTTGCTGTTGAAGTTAAAGACGTCACTATGATCTTTAACATGGCGTCTGAGTCTTTGACAAACCTTAAGGAATACTTTATTAAGCTTGTCAAGCACGAACTGTTCTTTGAGGAGTTCCGGGCTCTTAAGCATATTTCCTTTGATATCCATCGCGGTGAGGTCGTCGGTCTGGTTGGCACTAACGGCTCCGGTAAGTCAACGATGCTTAAGATCATTGCTGGTGTTCTTGAACCCAGCGAGGGCGAGGTTAAGGTCCATGGCAATATTGCCCCGCTTATTGAGCTGGGCGCCGGCTTTGATCCCGAGCTTACGGCTCGCGAGAACATCTACCTTAACGGTGCGTTGCTCGGCTACACCAGGGAGTTTATCGACGCGAGCTTCGACGACATCATCGAGTTCGCCGAGCTGCAGAACTTTGTCGACATGCCGCTTAAGAACTTCTCTTCGGGCATGGTGGCGCGTATCGCCTTTGCAATCGCGACGATCACCGAGCCCGATATTCTGATCGTTGACGAGACGCTGTCCGTCGGCGATGTGTTCTTTCAGCAGAAGTGCGAGGCGCGTATTCAGCACTTTATCCAGAGCGGCGACGTAACGGTTCTGTTCGTTTCGCACTCCATGGAGCAGGTTGAGCGCATCTGCCAGCGTGCCGTTTGGATTGAGAAGGGTGACCTTCGCATGGACGGCCCGGTCGATGAGGTCTGCAAGGCGTATCGCGAGCAGTTCAACTAGGTTATAATTACTTGCGCCCGACAGGCTTGCGCTTGCTTGGGCGTGTGGTTATTTGCTCCATTAGCTCAGTTGGATAGAGCAGGGGACTTCTAATCCCAAGGTCGACGGTTCGAATCCGCCATGGAGCACCATCGTTTATTAAGCCCGGACCGCTTGGTGGTCTGGGCTTTTTTCATCTTGTATGCTGCTGAAGCCGAGCGCGAACAAGCCGCTGCTGTTTGTTGGGGTTGGCATTTTACTTTTCCAGATGCTCTTTCAGCAGCTCCAGCGCGTGGGCGTAGCCCTGGAGGCCTTCGCCGGTGATGGTGGCGAAGCAGGCTAGGCGTGCATAGCTCACCTGGCGGAAGTCCTCGCGCGTCTCTACGGCACTGATGTGTACCTCGACGGCAGGGATGGCAACGGCCTTGAGGGCGTCGAGGATCGCCACGCTCGTGTGCGTGTAGGCCGCCGGGTTGATGACGATGCCGTCGACCTTGCCGTAGGCCTCCTGGATCTTGTCGACGATGCTGCCCTCGTGGTTGGACTGGAAGACCTCGACCTCGTCGAAGCCCTGCGCGGCACCTGCCTCCTGGCAGATCTGGACCAGGCGGTCGTAGTTGTCGCCGCCATAGATGCCCGGCTCGCGAATGCCGAGCATGTTGAGGTTGGGGCCGTTGATGACGAGTGCTTTCATGGTTGCTTCCTTTGCAGTCGAGAAACCACCACAAAGGTGCCTGTCCCTTTTGTGGCGGTTTTGGTTAGAGAGCGGGTGGGAGGGTGTCGAGGAGGGCTTGGGCGGTATTGGCGGCGCAGTCGCGTGAGTCGATGATGTAGTCGGCCCAGGCGCGGTAGCGCGGCATGCGCTGCTCTACCAGCTTATCGATGCCGTCGCGCGCGGTGATGGGGCGGCCCTTGTGGGCGAGCTCGTCGAGCTTGCGGTTGAGCATCACAATCTTGCTGTTCTGGTGCAGCAGTGGGTAGTTCTCGTCGCGCGTGACCACGCCGCCGCCGGTGGAGAGCACCAGGCCGCTGCGCTTGGAGATGTCGGCCAGCGCTGCCGTCTCCTGCTTGCGGAAGGCCGGCTCGCCGCGCTCGACGATATAGTCGGCACAGGGCATGCCGAGGCGTTCCTCGAGGGCGCGGTCCAGGTCGATGTGCTCGCGACCCGTGAGCTGGGCGATCTGCTCACCCACGCGGGTCTTGCCCGAGCCCGGCATGCCAATCAGGGCGATGTTCTGCTCGCGGCGGGACAAGCGCTCCGTTATGTCCAGGATGCGCTTGCGCGGGGTGACTTGGCCGGTATAGCGCTCGACGGCCTGTGCCGCTTGGGCCACGAGCATCAGCAGGCCACCGATGCAGGGGATGCCGCGGCGCTCGGTCTCGAGCATGAGTCCCGTGCGGGCGGGGTTGTAGACAATGTCGATAACGCCTTCGAGCGCATCGAGCCCTTCGAGCGTGCAAGGCGCGTCGGGGCAATGGGGGAACATGCCGGCGGGCGTGCAGTTGACGAGCAGGGCGGCGTCGGACTGCTGCGCGATATTGCCGTAGTTGACCTCGCTCGTGCGGCCCACGGGCACCACGGTGGCGCCAAGGTCGCCGAGCACCATGCTTGCCGTGGTGCCGGCACCACCGGTGGCGCCAAGCACGAGGACCTTCTTGCCGGCAACCTCTACGCCCAGCTCCTCGACCAGGCACTGAAAACCAAAGTAGTCGGTGTTGTCGCCGCGCAGACGGCCGTCAGGCAGGCGTGTGATGGTGTTGACGTTGCCCATACGCTCGGCGAGCGGGCTCAGCTCGTCCAGGTACTCCATGACGGCGCGCTTGTAGGGGATGGTCACGTTGGCGCCCTCCCACTCGTCGCCCGTCATAAAGGCCGCGAGGTCCTCGGGCTCGCGCTCAAATCGGACGTACTCGAGCCCAGCGAGCTCTTTGTAGATGGTCGGGGTGTAGCTGTGGCCCAGCACGCGGCCCAGCACGCCGTAGGGGCGGGTTGCGGCGGTATCGGTCATTAGAGCACCTCCGTGTAGCTGCCAAAGTAGGTGAAGCTCTCGCACACGTCGTCGACCGAATCGAGCAGGTCGTCGAGGGCCTTGCTGCCAAAGGGGCAGTCCAGGTCAAAGTAGAACATAAACTCAAAGTCGCGACCGGGGATGGGACGGCTCTCGAGCTTGATGAGGTTGATGTTGAGTGCGTAGAAGCGCTCGAGCACGCGATAGAGGGCGCCCGGCTCGTTGGCCGTGGTGATCATGAGCGAGGTGCGGTTGGCACCGGGATAGACGCGCGGCTCGCGGCTGATGACGACAAAGCGCGTGTAGTTGTTGTCCGAGTCCTGGATGTTGGGCTCCAGCACCTCGAGGCCATACAGCGTGGCACAGCTGCGCGAGGCGATGGCGGCGACGTCGGTGCGCTCGGAGTTGGCGACCATCTCGGCCGACATGGCCGTGTTTGGGTACTTGGTGGCGTGCAGGTCGTGGGACTCGATAAAGCCGGCACACTGGGCAATAGCTTGGCCGTGGCTGTAGACCTCGCGCACGTCGGCGAGCTTGGTGCCGGGCTTGACGAGCAAGTTGTGATCGATCTTGAGTCGCAGCGAGCGCACGATGTGGAAGTCGAACTGGGCGAGCAGGTCGTAGACGGCGTTGACCGAGCCGGCGGTGGAGTTCTCGATGGGCAGCACGCCAAACTCGCAGAAGCCGTCGCGCACGGCGCGCATGACGCCCTCGAAGGTCTCGAAAAAAGCGATGTCGGGCACGTCGAAGAGTTTGCACGCGGCTATCTGACTATAGGCACCTTCCACGCCCTGGCAGGCAACGGTGGCCGTTTGAGGGAAGGGCGTGTCAAAGGCTGCAGCCGTGGCGTGGGCCTTTTGCGAGACGGTGATGCCCTTGAGCTCGTTGATGTAGCGCTGCTGCTCGGCCTTGCTCATGCTCATGAGGAGACGGAACAGGGCGATGGTCTGTGCCTCGTAGCGCTCGGGCGCGCGGCTGGCGAGGTTGTTGAGTTTGGAGCGCTCGCGGGCGGGGTCAAAGACGGCCTTGCCCATCTCGATTTTTGACTTGGCGACCTCGGTGGCAATGTCCATGCGCTCGACAAAGCTGTTGAGGAGCGTGGTGTCGATGCCATCGATGGCCTGGCGGATGTCAGCAAGGTCCATAGGGACCCCTTTCACGTGTCGGTGATTTTTCTGGGACGGGGATTAAAAAATCATTAGGTACACAATGATTTTTTAATCCCCGTCCCAGAAAAATCACTGGGTGGGCGTGGGGGCCGGAGTTGGCCCCCAGAGATTTTTAGAGCTGGCCTGCGTCCTCGAGGAGGGCGTCCCAAATCGCGAGGGCGGCCGCTGCTTCGGCTACGGGGACGGCGCGCGGGACGATGCAGGGATCGTGACGGCCGTGGACCGAGAGCTCGGCATTTTCCATGGCGTCCATATCCACGGTCTGCTGCTCGCGGCCAATGGAGGGCGTCGGCTTTACGGCCATGCGCCACATGACGGGCGCGCCGGTCGAAATGCCGCCCAGGATGCCGCCGGCGTTGTTGGACTCGACCTCGATCTCGCCGGCCTCGGCATCGATGCGATACGGGTCGTTGTTCTCGCTGCCGCGCATGGCGGCCACGGCAAAGCCCATACCAAACTCCACGCCCTTTACGGCGGGAATGCCAAAGGCGATCTGCGCGATGCGGTTCTCGATGCCATCGAACATGGGGTCGCCGATGCCCGCGGGAAGCCCGTATATTCCGCACTCCACGATGCCGCCGATGCTGTCGAGTTCGTCGCGCGCGGCCAGAATCTCCTCGCGCATGCGACCGGCGGCAGCGGCGTCAATGCACGGCAGATCGTTTGTAAGAATCGCCTTGCGGTCGGCCTCGCGATAGACCATATCGTCCATGGGCAGGTCAGAGATGCCGCCGATCTGCGCGACGTGCGCCATCACCTTGATACCGCGGGCCTCGAGTGCCTGCAGCGCAATGCCGCCGGCGATGCACAGGGGTGCCGTTAGGCGGCCGGAGAAATGCCCGCCACCAGCGACATCGTGCATGTTGTGATACTTCACACGCGCCGGGTAATCGGCATGTCCCGGACGGGGCTTGCGGTGCAGCTCGGAGTAATCCTTGGAGCGCGTGTTGGTGTTCTCGATAATCGCGGCAATGGGCGCGCCGGTGGTATGTCCATCGACAACACCGGCGATGATGTGGGCGGCGTCGGCCTCGCGGCGTTTGGTCGCGGTCTCGTCGCGGCCGGGGGCGCGACGGTCGAGGAAGACCTGCAGCTTCTCCTGGTCCACAGCGATGCCCGCCGGGATGCCATCGAGCGAGCAGCCGATAGCGGGGGAGTGCGATTGGCCGAAGATGCTTAAGTGCAATACGTTGCCAAAGGTCGAGGACATGCTATTCCTCCTCGAGTGTGACCTTGCCGCCCAACAGGCGGTAGTGGTCGAAGAAATCGGGATAGGACTTGTTGACGGCCTCGGCGCCGTGGATCACGACCTCGCCGGTGGCACGGCTCGCAGCGATGGCGGCCATCATGGCGATGCGGTGGTCGTTGTGCGAATCGACCTCGCCGCCGGTGAAGGCATCGACACCCTTGATGATGAGGTCGTCACCGGCGATGCGCACCTGTGCGCCCAGCGCGGTGAGCTCGCGGGTGGTGGTGACCAGACGGTCAGATTCCTTGATGCGCAGGCGCGCACAGTCACGGATGAACGTGCGGCCCTGAGCCAGCGAGGCCACGGCCGAGATAACGGGTACCAGGTCGGGAATGTCGTAGGCGCTCATCTCAAAGCCGGCGAGCTTGTCGGACTGCACGGTGGCGGCGTTGGTGGAGCGCACGATGCGGGCGCCAAAGCGCGAAAGCGCGGCAAGCACGTTGCGGTCGCCCTGCGCGGAGCTCAGCGACACGCCCTCCACGGTGATGGGGTCGGTGCCGATGGCGCCAGCGCACAACCAAAAGGCGGCGTTGGACCAGTCGCCCTCGACGGCCACGCTGCCGGGCGTGCGGTACGAGCCACTGCTCACGCGGAAGTTCGTGACCTCGGGCTGACCGTCCTTGGCGGGAATGCGCTCGACGTTGACCTCAACGCCAAAGGCCTTCATGGCCTGGATCGTTAGGTTGATGTAGGGGCGGCTCTCAATGAGGCCGGTCACCTGCACACAGGAGGGCTGGGCGAGCAACGGGGCCGCCAGCAGCAGGCCCGAGATATACTGCGAGCTCACGTTGCCCGGCAGCACAAAGGTGCCCGGGCGCATGCGGCCGCTTGTCTTGAGCGGAAAACCGCCCAGACCCTGCAGGTCGCAGCCGGCGGCGATGATCTCGTCCGAGAGCGGGGACAGCGGGCGGGCGCCCAAGCGTCCCTGACCCACAAAAGTTGCTTCTGCGCCCAGCGCGCAGGCGACGGGCAACATAAAGCGGAGCGTGGAGCCGCTTTCGCCGCAGTCAAGCGTTCCGCCGGCAAGTGCCTTGAGCAGGCCAAACTCAATGCTCTTCATGGTAGGGTGGACCTGGAAGCCGTCCTCGACGGTCTCGATGCGGGCGCCCAGGGCCGTAAGGCAACGCACCGTAGCCTCGATGTCGGCGCAGGTGGTGTTGCAGGTAACGTGCGTCTCGCCGTTGGCAAGCGCAGCGCAGATGATCAGGCGATGCGCCATCGACTTGGACGCGATCGCGGGAACGGTGCCCTTGAGCGGGGAGGGGGTGATGCGGGCTAGCATGCGGATGCGTCTCCCTTCTGGCCGAGGCCCTCGGCAATGAGTTCGTGGAAAGTGGAAAGCGGCGTGCGGTCGATGCAGCAGCGGCCAATGCCGTGCGGAATCACCAGGTCGATGGTGTCGCCCGCGCGCTTCTTGTCGTGGAGCGCCTCGGCAAAGACGGCATCGGCATCTAGGTCGCAGCGGGTCTTGAGGCCATGGCGGGCGCAGAGCTCCTCAATACGACCGGGCAGTGCAGCATCGCAAACGCCGTGCAGGGCCGCGGCGCGCGTGATAATGCCCATGCCGATCGACACGCAGTTGCCGTGTCCGAGCTCAAAGTGCTCGCAAGCCTCGACGGCGTGTCCGGCGCTGTGTCCAAAGTTGAGGAGCTTGCGCTGGTTGGTTTCGCGCTCGTCGGCGACGACCACGGCGCGCTTGATGTCGATATTGCGGGCGATGATGAGCGCTACGCGGGCCACATCGCGGTTGAGTAGCTCAAGCGTAAGCGGGGTCTTCTCCAGTTCGGCGAAAAGCTCCGGGTCGGCGATCACGGCATGCTTGATGACCTCGCCGCAGCCGTCGGCGAACTGCTCGGGCGTGAGGGTGGCCAGGCACCCCACGTCGGCGATAACCACGCTCGGCTGCCAAAAGGCGCCGGCCAAGTTCTTGCCGGCAGCCAGATCGATGGCGGTCTTGCCGCCCACCGACGAATCCACCATGGCGAGCAGACTCGTCGGGATCTGCACAAACTTGCAGCCGCGCATGTAGGTGGCGGCCACAAAGCCCGCCACGTCGCCCACGACGCCGCCGCCGAGTGCCACGATCACGTCGGAGCGCGAAAGCTCGTGCTCGGCCACAAACTCCAAAATGGCAACATAGGTTTCGGCGCGTTTATGGGCCTCGCCGGCCTCGAAGGTGCAGATGCTCACCTCGTAGCCTGATGCCTCCAGACTCTGCTTAACTGGCATCTGGTAGAGCGGGCCCACGTTGGTGTCCGTCACGATGACGGCCTTGGTGCCGCCGGCAGTGGCGCGCACGAGCGGTCCCGCCTGCTCCAGCAAAAACGTGCCAACATGCACCTGGTAGGGGCGTGCAGTGTCGATATCGATGGTAATCGCCATAAGCTTCGGTCCTTTCGACCTGGCGTGATAGGTGGTCTAGTGGGAGGCCTCGTCGTCGAGTGCGCGCTTAATGCGGTCGCCCTCGGCAAGGAGATTCTCCAGATAGCGCTGGTCGCGGTCCTTGAGCGCACGGCTGTAGGCGCCGAGCGAGTCGATCAGGTGGTCGATCTCGAAGGCAAGCGCGTCGGCGTCGTCGATCATGAGCTCGGACCACATTTGCGGGTTGAGGTGCGCCACGCGGGTGAGATCGCGGTAGCTACCGGCCGAAAAGCCGTGGTGGACCTGGGCGGTCGGGCTCTTTACGTAGGCGTTGGACACCACGTGCGCAAGCTGGCTCGTGAAGGCGATGACGCGGTCGTGCTCGGCGGCGCTGGTCACGCTGAACTTGCCAAAGCCCAAGGGGCGCACCATCTCGCGCACCTGCCCCAAGAGCTCCAGTTTGAGCGCATCGTCCACCGCGGGTGGCACGAGCACGAGCGGGGCGCCCTGGAACAGGTCGGCGCGGGAGTGCGCGTAGCCCGAGAACTGGGTGCCTGCCATGGGGTGCGCACCCACAAAGTAAAAGCCGTGCTCGCGGGCAAGCTCAAAGGCGCGCTCGCACACGATGCCCTTGACGCCCACCGTGTCGATCACCACGGGGCCCATGATGGCCTCGGTGTCGGTGGCGTCGGCGAGTGCCCGGGCATGCGCCTCGAGCCACTCGATGCAGGCCTCGGGGTAGCAGGCAAGGACGATGATGTCGCATTCGCCGAGTGTCTCGTCGTTGAGCTCTCCGGCGACAGTGCCCATGCTGGCGGCCGTCATGACATCATCATCGGGGTCCCAGGCCAGCACGCGAACGCCCGCCTGCGCATAGCCGCGGGCAAAGCTGCCGCCGATGAGGCCCAGGCCAACGATGCCCGCGCATTTGGGACCGCCCTGGTTAACGCGCGCGTTTCTCACCGTACCCATGGGCTACTCCATGGTCTCTTGGCAGACGACCTCGCGGATGGCGCGAATGCGGCGCATGGTGTCGTCGAACTGGTCGGGGGTGAGGGCCTGAGCGCCGTCGGACCATGCGCGGCTGGGCTCGTCGTGGACCTCGATCTCCAGGCCGTTGGCGCCGCAGGCGGTCGCGGCGAGCGCCATGGGCTCAACGTAGCGGGTGTAGCCGGTGGCGTGGCTGGGGTCGGCAACGACAGGCAGGTGCGACAGGTGGTGCAGCACCGGCACGGCGTTGAGATCGAAGGTGTTACGGGTGCGGGTTTCGAAGGTGCGGATGCCGCGCTCGCACAGGATGACGTTGTCGTTGCCCTCGCTCATGATGTACTCGGCGGCCATGAGCAGCTCATCGATCGTGCCGGACATGCCGCGCTTGAGCAGGATCGGGGTCTGGGTCTTGCCGACCTCCTTGAGCAGGGGGAAGTTCTGGGCGTTGCGGGCGCCGATCTGCATGACGTCGATCTTCTTGTCCAAGAAGACCTGCACGTCGCGTGGGTCCATGATCTCGGTGACGATCGGCATGTCGAGCTCGGCAGACGCCTCGCACAGCAGGTCGAGGCCGGCGGGGCCCATGCCCTGGTAGGCGTAGGGGGAGGTGCGGGGCTTGTAGGCACCGCCGCGCAGCATCGTGGCGCCGGCGGCCTTTACGCGGCGTGCGATGCGGATGAGGTTCTCGCCCTCGACGGAGCAGGGGCCGGCGATGACTTGGAACTGGTCGCCGCCGATTTTGACGCCGTGGCCGCAGTCGATGACGGAGTCCTCGGGGTGGAACTTGCGATTTGCGCGCTTGAACGGCTCGGAGACGCGCTGCACGCGCTCGACGACATCCATGGACTCGAGCAGGAACGGGTCGATCTTGGTCGTATCGCCCACCAGGCCGATGATCGTCTCGTTCTCGCCGCGCGAGACATCGGTCTTCAGCCCCTTTTTCTCAATCCAGCTGACGATATGGCTTACGGCATCGTCGCTGGCGCTCTGCTTTAAAATTGCAATCATGGTGTGCCTCTCACCTCGATGGATAACTTTTGCAAAAACGGCCCGCATCGCGAGCCGTGTATATGGTGCATGTGAGTTTATACTATCTGACTCGCTTTTGCCTTCTAAAGTGGGCCGTTGCGCCTCGTCTTCCTCGGAATTGCAAAGCTTTTTCTTTTATTTTGATAGCCCGTGGTGCACTTGGGTATAATGCCAAACGTTGGCCCTATTAGCTCAGGGGATTAGAGCGTCTGCCTCCGGAGCAGAAGGCCGTTGGTTCGAATCCAACATGGGGCACCATCGAACGTAAGACCGTCCGAACCTCGCATGGTCCGGGCGGTTTTTCTTATACCGACGCGACGTGATGGGACGTGGTATGGCAGCAACGGATATCGAGCGCGGACTCTCGACCGCCGAGGTCGAGGAGCGCATCGCCGCCGGTAAGATCAACCGCAACATGGAGCTCAAGACCAAGTCGGTCAAAGAGCTCATCATCGAGAACCTCTGCACGCTGTTCAATTTGATCAACGTGATCTTGGCTTTCCTGGTCATTTTGACCGGTTCATTTAAGAACCTGACGTTCCTGTTTGTGGTGTTCCTCAATACCGCTATTGGCGTCATTCAATCCATGCGGTCCAAGAAGATGGTCGATAAGCTCACGCTGCTGACCTCTAAGAAGGCCATCGCGGTGCGCGACGGTGCCGAGGTGGAGCTCGACTTGGACCAGATCGTGCTCGACGACATCATCCGCCTGGGGCGCGGCGACCAGATTCCCGCTGACGCCGTGGTGGTTTCGGGCGAGGCGCTCGTGAACGAGAGCTTGCTGACGGGCGAGAGCGACCTTATTAAGAAACAGCCCGGTTCCGAGCTCATGAGCGGCAGCTTTATCGACTCGGGCCTGCTGCGCGCCCGCGTGATCCATGTCGGCGCCGACAACTACGTGGCTAAAATTAATAACGAGGCGAAGTACGTCAAAAAGGTCAATTCCGAGATCATGAACGCGCTTAACGCCATCGTGCGCTTTGCGAGCATCATCATGATCCCGCTCGGTTTGGCGTTGTTTGCCTCGAGTGTGAGCGAGCTGTGGGATGCCGCGGGAACCCCGGGCGATAGTGCGCTTTCATGGTGCTTCTCCGAGCTGTTGGCTGGTCATGTGCCTTCGTCGGCGCTGCTGTCCACGGTGGGCGCCCTGCTGGGCATGATCCCGCAAGGCCTGGTGCTGCTGACCTCGTCGGTGCTCGCCATCGCCACGGTGCGCCTGGCCCGCCGCAAGGTGCTGGCGCAGCAGCTCTACTGCATCGAGACGCTCGCTCGCGTCGACGTACTGTGCCTGGACAAGACGGGCACCATTACCTCGGGTCGTATGGAGGTCGAGGGCACCTACCCGCTGCCTGTTGAGGGTGTTGGCTTTGGCGTGGACTCGGACGAGGCGGCTGTTCCCGTCGATACCACAGTGCTCGATTTTGCGCTGGCTAACGTGGCACGTGCGACCTCGGCCGATGCCAACGAGACATGCCAGGCGCTGCTCAACTATTACGCCGATCGCCCGGTCGAGGTGTCCGAGCCGCTGTCGGTCATTCCATTCTCGTCGTCTAAAAAATGGAGCGGCGCTTCGTTTGCGCAGGGCTCCTATGTGATGGGCGCCGCGCAGTTTGTGCTTTCGGAGCGTGTGTTTTCGCAGGTCGAGAACCGTGTCGCCGAGCTTGCCGATACCTGCCGCGTGCTCGTGGTGGCGCGCGTGGACGGCTTTACGCCCGATGGGGATATGGTGGGCGAGGCCGAGCCCGTGGGATTTGTGACCATCCGCGACGAGATTCGTACCTCGGCGGCCGAGACCATCGGCTACTTTAACGAGCAGGGCGTGACCCTCAACGTGATCAGCGGCGACGACCCGCGTACGGTGTCGTCGATCGCGCGCGTGGTGGGCGTGCCGGGGGCGGACGCTTATGTGGACGCCACGACGCTCGATACGCCGGCCAAGCTCGATGCCGCAGTGGACCGCTACCATGTCTTTGGTCGTGTGACCCCGCAGCAGAAGCGCGAGCTCGTGCAGGCGCTCAAGCGCCGCGAGCACACCGTGGCCATGACGGGCGACGGCGTCAACGACGTGCTGGCGCTCAAGGAGGCCGACTGCTCCGTCGCCATGGCGGCCGGCTCCGATGCCGCGCGTAATGTGGCCGAAATCGTACTCGTCGACAACGATTTTGCCTCGATGCCCGCCGTGGTGGCCGAGGGCCGTCGCTCCATCAACAACCTGCAGCGTTCGGCCTCACTGTTCCTGACCAAGACGCTGTTCTCGATGGGCCTGGCGGCGCTGTGTATCGCGCTGCCGCCGTACCCCTTCGAGCCCATCCAGATGACGCTCATTAACTTCTTCTGCATCGGCGCGCCGGGCTTTGTGTTGGGCCTGGAGCCCAACAATGCTCGTGTGAAGGGTGCGTTTTTGAGCAACGTACTCAAGCGTGCACTGCCGGCGTCGATTGCGGTCATTTTGGCTGCGGCGCTCGACATCTTTGTGGCGCGCGTGTTTGGCTTTAGCCAGCTCACGCTGTCTACGATGTGCCTGCTTACGTCGTGCGCGGCGAGCGTCAGCCTAATCTGGCGCATCTCGCAGCCTCTCACGCCCTTACGTGTGGTGCTCTTTGTGTTTGTAGTCGCCGGCATCCTGGTGGGCGTTATCGGATTCCCGGAGCTGCTGTCTATTGCCAACCTGTCGATGGGCCAGATGGTTATCTTGGCTGTTATCGTGGTCTTTACCTGCTCGGTGTTCTTTAAGCTCGCCACGATGATGGATTCGCTCAAGCCGCGTCGTCGTCATGCCGCAACTGGTTTTGGCCGCGGTGTGCGCGTCCGCCTGGGTCGCGGTGGCGGCAAGGTGAGCTCGACGGGCTCGACGGCCGAACGTTTTGCCAAGCGCGTCGCCGCCGACATGGCGCAGCGCCGCGAAGATCGCACCGCTCGCGAGGCCGAGGCCCGCGCACTCGAGGGCGTGGCCCAGGCCCAGCCCAAGAAAAAGAAGAGTACCGGAGCCAAGCGCTCTCGCGTGACCAAGTCCGCCCAAGGCATCAAAGTCTCGATGCCAAGCAAAAAGAAGAAGTAACTACGCGCCCTGCCGATGTTGAATTGGTGCCTTGCTCCTGTGGGGCCGTGGCGATGTTATGCTCTAACCTCGATTGTTTGAATTGCTTCGAAAGGAGGATGCCGTGATCTGCCCGCATTGCCTTAAGACTATCGAGGACGGCGCCTCGTTCTGCCCCTACTGCAACGCCTATGTGGGTCCGGGCGATGGTCCCGAGCACACTGAGTTCGTGTTCTGTGAGGGCTGCGGTGCCCGTCTTTCTCCGCATGATCGTACATGCCCCAAATGCGGACGCCCCGCTCCGGGTATCCTCTCCGAGGACGCGGCCGCATCCGACTTGGCTGCGGGCCGCACGGCGGGTTTTCCGCGCCTAACGCAAGAGCAGATCGATACCGAGGTGCCGCATGCGCCCGCCTCGGCTGCCGCGGTTCTTTCGGATGCCGCCGACCCCAATGAGACTTGCGTGCTGCCGGCTTTCGATAAGGATTTCGGTATCCCCAAGGTCGACATTCCCACGCCCGTTTCCCTGCACGACGATGCTCAAAAACCCAAGCGCAAGGTGCACCCCGACGAGGACGCCTATCACAAGCACAAGCGTCATATCCCCAAGCCGCTCATCGTCATCGCGGTCCTTGCCGTCGTGTGCGGTGGTGCGTATTGGTTCGTGACGGCCGATCCCATGGGTGTCATGCCTGGCTTCTATGACCAGTTTGGCCAGGCCGCGCAGACGACCTTCCCCACGCGCCAAAAGGGCGAGGCGACTGAGGACGATACCAAGCAGGACGATTCTGCCGAGGTGGTCCAGGAAGAAACCGTGCTTACCGATGATCAGCTCTATACCAGGCTCGACGGTCTGTATCAGACCATCGTGTCCTACGGTGACGAGGACCAGATCGGCGAGGTCATCGATTCTTTTAACAATGGCTATCTTCGAACGCCACTGTCCGCCCGTCAGGAGCTGTCGCAGAGTGCCTACGCCCTGCGCGACCAGATCAAAAAGACGCAAGATGAGCTTAACAACCTTAAGTATCAGGACGATACGGTCTATGCGGATGACATCGCCCACTTAAAGCAGCTTGCCGAGTGGATGTACGAGCGTGTCGACGTGATCTGTCAGAGCTGGGACATCTCGCTGGCCATTCCCGATGGTGAGTCGATGAGTTCCCACCAAAGCGATATCCTGGCGCCCATCGCGCAGGGCGGCAACAGCGCACTGAACCAGTACGACGCCAATGTGGGTTCCTGGAAGCCGCAGCAGCGTTCCTAAAATTAGTTCGCCATAGTCGGCATAACCTACGTGCGCAATTGATGTAAGCGCATGCTTATTGCTACAATTCGAACAAATATGCTTTAAACGCACGAGGAAGGAACCACATGTTTGGTTTTAAGAAAGAGCTCTACACGCCCGAGTATCAGCTTGCCGGCGACGAGTGCGCCGTTATCGAGACGTCGAAGGGTACCATCAAGGTCAAGTTTGACGGCGAGGGCGCTCCCATTCATGTCGCGAACTTCTGCGAGCTTTCTACGATGGGCTTCTATGATGGCCTTAAGTTCCATCGCTATGTGCCCGGTTTTGTCATCCAGGGCGGCGACCCCAATACCCGCGATATGTCCGGCGCCGACGTCGCCGCTGGTCTTGAGGGCCCCGACGGCATGCCTGGTACCGGTGGCCCCGGCTACTGCATCAAGGGCGAGTTTGCCACCAATCCGCGCAACAGCCATGTCGATGGCGCCCTTGCCATGGCACGCTCCATGGACCCCGATTCCGCGGGTTCGCAGTTTTACTTCTGCCTGGGTGCCCAGCATAACCTCGATTCCGGTTACACCGTCTTTGGTACCACGGTCGAGGGTCTCGATGTGATTTCGCAGCTGCGTGCCGGCGACGAGATCGTTCATGTCGAGATCGTTCACGAGTAAAGGGGACTTCCTTGAATAGCCAGCTGATCCAACAGGGCCGCGCCGCTTACCGCGCGGGTGATTTTTCCGCTGCAGCCCAGATGCTTGGGGCGGCAAAGACTCCCGATGAGATTATGGGCGAGGCCGATCACCTTCGTGGCAACGCCTTGATGCACCTGGGCATGTATGCCGAGGCCGCCGAGGCTTATGCCGCCGCCCTCAACGACGGCACCTACGGCAAGCGCGGCGCGCTGCTCACCAACCGCGGCAAGGCGCTCGCCGCCGTGGGCGACTACACGACGGCCGCCCAGGCGTTCTCTGCCGCTACGCAGGATGCTTCCTATGCCACGCCGTTCAAGGCCTATCTGGGCCTGGGCAATGCGCTGTTCCAGTCGGGCGACTATGCCAACGCGGGTACTGCCTTCCGTCAGGCTGCCATCGACGGCGCCAATCCGGCTCCTGCCGCCGCACTCGGCGAGCTTGGACGTTGCTTCATTAAGCTCGGCCGTCCGGCGGATGCCGTGGAGACCTACCGCACGGCTATCGACTTTGCCGGCCCCCGCGACGACACGCGTGCGCTCAACGCCGGCATGGGTCAGGCGCTTTCTGCCGCCGGCCGTCCCTCCGACGCACTCGACGCCTTTAACGCCGCTACTGCCGATGGCATCTACCAGCTCACCTCCGAGCAGGCCGATGAGCTTGCCCGCGTGCACGATTCGCTTGCCGCGCTGTCTGCCCAGACGGCTATGGCCACGGCTCCGGCGCCCGCGATGGACGCCCCTGCCGTCGATCCGCTCGATCCTACGGGCGCGACCGGTCAGTTTATGCCCGATCCCTCGGACACCGGCTTCTTTACGCTGTCCGAGTCCGAGATGGTCCAGCAGGACCGTCAGGATCGTAAGCAGGCCAAGGTCCGTCGTCGCCATCGCCACACGGGTCTCAAAGTCTTCGTCGTGCTGCTTCTGCTCATTTTGATCGCAGTGGGCGGTCTTGGCTTTGCCTACACGCGCGGCTTTGGCTTCCCGTCCCAGGAGTCTGTCGTTACCGATCTGTTCCAGGCTGCCGGCGACGGTGACACCGCAAAGGCCGAGTCTTGCCTGGCATCGAGCCTGTCCGAGGACGCCAAATCGATGATCATCTCCTCGATTCCGCAGGGTGCCACCGTGTCCGTCGAGGGCATGGATCAGTCCATGACCGAGACGGCCGCCAAGGTGAAGGCATCGCTGTCCAAGGGCGGCGAGCAGGAGTACACC
Organism: uncultured Collinsella sp.; assembly: GCA_928722055.1. GTDB lineage: Bacteria > Actinomycetota > Coriobacteriia > Coriobacteriales > Coriobacteriaceae > Collinsella. Next base: position 1,222,275 of record CAKMWN010000002.1, on the reverse strand, counting down.
GTCAAATTCGTGCGCTCCGACAACCATATCGGCTGGGCCGTTTCCTCGCTCGATATGGATTTCTCGGCTGCTGACAACCAGTAGTGACCTTATGGGATTTAGCTTTGCCCGGCGCTTCACCGCAAGTGAGGTGCCGGGCTTGCGCTAGTATGATGAGCTAGTAGTTTTCCAGCAATCATCCAACACATCAGGAGTTGCGTTGTTTTCTTTGATGGATATGTTCTTCGGTAGCTATGCGGGCGATCTTGCCATCGACCTCGGCACCGCAAATACGCTTGTCTCCGTGCGCGGCAAGGGCATCGTCATCCGCGAGCCCTCCGTCGTCGCCATCGACAAGAACGACGAGCGCATCCTGGCGGTCGGTATCGAGGCAAAGCGCATGCTCGGCCGTACGCCCGGCAACATTGTGGCCGTTCGTCCCCTGAAGGACGGCGTCATCGCCGACTTCGATGTTACAGAGGCTATGCTTCGCTACTTTATCGACAAGGCGTCCGAGAAGCGCTATCCGTGGACCCCGCGTCCGCGCGTTGTCGTCTGCGTTCCCTCCGGTGTCACGTCGGTCGAGAAGCGTGCCGTCTTTGAGGCCACGATCCAGGCCGGTGCCCGCCAGGCCTATCTGATCGAAGAGCCTATGGCCGCCGCTATCGGCGCCGACCTGCCCGTCGAGGAGCCTACCGGCTCCATGGTCATCGACATCGGTGGCGGTACCACCGAGGTTGCCGTTATCGCTATGGGCGGCATCGTCGTCTCGCAGTCCATCCGTATTGCCGGCGACGAGTTCGATCAGGCCATCCTCACGCACGTTCGCGATGCCTACAACTTGGCCATCGGCGAGCGTACGGCAGAGGACATCAAGATCAAGGTCGGCTCCGCCGTGCCGCTCAAGGACGAGCTCGACGTCGAGGTCAACGGCCGCGACGTGATCACCGGTCTGCCCAAGACCGTGCGCATCGAGAGCGAGGAGATTCGTCGCGCACTCAACAAGCCGCTCGACGAGATGGCCAAGGCCGTCAAGGACGCGCTCGACGCTACGCCTCCCGATCTTGCCTCGGACCTTATGTACTACGGCATTTTGCTGACCGGTGGCGGCGCGCTGCTGCGCGGTCTCGACGTGCGCCTGCGCGATGAGACCGGCGTTTCGGTCAACGTCAGCCCCACGGCGCTCGATAACGTTGTTAACGGCTGTGCCCGCGTGCTCGAGGCCAATGCGTTTGATGGCGGCTTCGTCCAGACCAATGCTTAATTTCCAAAAGGTGGATTCCATTTGGCACGATCTTCGGGTTTCTCCACAAATCTGAATACCAAGCGACAATCAACGGGTATGCGCCCGTTGATTGTTTTCAGCCTGATTTCGGTGTTGCTGCTCACGTTTTATATTCGTGAGGGCGAGGCTGGGCCGATTCATGCCGTGCGTTCGGGCGTAACGACGATTACCTCGCCGGTGCGCTTTGTGGGTTCGGCTGTGGCGGCTCCCTTCAATGCCATCGGCAACGTGTTCTCTAACCTTACGGCGTCGCAGGACACGCTCGACGAGCTTAAGAAGCAAAACGAGGAACTGACCTCTAAGGTTGCCGAGCTCTCCGAGTCTCAAAAGACCGCCGAGCGTCTGGAGGGGCTGGTCGGCCTGCAGTCGACCTATAACCTCAAATCGACCGCTGCTCGTATCGTTGGTGCCTCGGGCGATGCCTGGACCTCGACCGTTACCATCGACAAGGGCTCTGCCGACGGCCTTACCATCAACATGCCCGTGACGAGTTCTGCCGGTGTTATCGGCCAGATCATCGAAGTCTCGGCCAAGACGTCCACCGTGCGCCTGATTGGCGACGAGAACTCGGGTGTGTCCGCCATGGTACAGGACACGCGCGCCCAGGGCATGCTGCAGGGTCAGGCTGACGGCACGCTGCGTCTTGAGTACGTGAGCGTCGACTCCGACGTTAAGGTTGGCGACATCATCGTGACCTCGGGCATCGGCGGTGTGTTCCCCAAGGGTCTACCGCTCGGCACCGTCTCGTCGGTTGAGAAATCGGCAAACGACGTGTACTACACCATTGTGGTGCGCGCTCAGACCACGGCCGAGAACAACGAGGAAGTGCTGGTCATTACCTCGCTGACCGATGAACAGTCGGCCTCGGATGAGGACGTGAGCACGGCCAACAGCACGCCGCAGGGAACGTCGCGCGATGCTGCAACCAAGACGAAGGACGAGAGCTCGGATGACAGTTCCGACACGTCCGAGATGACCGATTCTGGCTCGAACGAATAGGGGGCATGTCCATGGATCTACACGAGCAGGGGATGAGCTCCCGCACGTTTGTGATCGCCGCCATCGTGTGCGTGCTGCTGCAGGCAGGCCTGGCACCGCAGATCTCCATTGCGGGTGGTCGCGTCAACTTCATGATTATCTTGGTGTGCCTGAGTGTGTTCTCGGGCGACCCGACCCGTGCCGTCGTGTGCGGTTTTTGCAGCGGCTTGTTTTATGACCTGTCCGCTGCCGTGCCGGTGGGCATTATGTCGCTCCTGCTGACCGTGGGTTCTTTTGCCCTGGTGCACAGCGCCGTCGGTCAGACGGGCGGTACCCCAAGTGCGCGCGGCGTCACTGTGGGCGCCTTCGCGCTCGTCATTAATGTGATCTACAGCATCATCTTGCTGTTTATGGGTTTGGAGACGAGCTTTGTCGTGGCGATCTTCGGCCATGCGCTGCCGTCCTCGATCCTGACGGGTCTGGTTGCCATTCCGTTTTTGATGTCCGGCGTCGTGCCGCAGTCCGGCTATGGATTCTCCGCACGTGGCGGACGCCAGACGGGTATGCGCTTTAAGCCCAAGACCCGCAAGCTCAAATAGGGGAGGCCCGTAGATGTCTTCCCAGATGACGGTTATTATCGCCGGTATCGTGCTGGTTGTGGCCATCGTGGTCGCGCTGGTCGTCATGCGTCGTGGCGATTCCCGTTTTACCTACGATACACAGCATGGAACGGCCCCGCGCGCCACCGAGGGCGAAGGCAATACCGCGGCGACCGCCTTTAAGGGCCGCTTTTCCATCCTCACCACGGGTGTGGGCGCGATGTTTGCGGCACTTGCCGTCAAGCTGTGGGGCATGCAGATGGTCTCGTCGGACTATTACGAGAAGCAGGCCAATAGTAATCAGACTCGCACCGTTACCACACCCGCTGTGCGCGGTCGCATCCTCGACCGCAATGGCGTGGCGCTTGTCCAGAACCGTCCCTCACTTGCTGTCGTGGCCTACCGCGACCTTGCCGAGGATGAGGTTCTGGTTCGCCATCTTGCCAACGTGCTTGGAATGCCTTATGTGGCGGTCCTTCGCAATATTCAGGACAATACAGAGGGCGCTCAGAGCCTGCATACCATCGCGACGGACGTCCGTCGCTCCACGGTTGCCTATATTCAGGAGCATGCCGGCGAGTTCCCGGGCGTCAAGATTGCCGAGCGTACCGAGCGCCAGTATCCATACGGCGAGACGGCATGCCATATCTTGGGCTATACCGGCACCATTACCTCCGAGCAGCTCGAGGCCCAGAATAAGAAAACTTCTGGCGACGATGATGCTTCTGCTGGCAAGATTACGTACCAGTCGGGCGATATCGTGGGGCAGGCGGGCGTTGAGAGCTACTACGAAAACCTGCTGCAGGGTATTCGTGGCGAGCAGACCGTCAAGGTCGATGCCTCGGGCAACGTGACCGGTCAGGCCGGCGCCGTGCCCGCGAAGGCCGGCTCTGACATTAAGCTCACGCTCGACCTTAAGATCCAGCAGGCCTGCGAGACGGCGCTGGCGAGCGCTATCGAGCTTGCCAAGACCACTGGCTACAGCAATGCCGGCAACGGCGCTGTAGTGTGTCTCGATCCCAACAATGGCGAGATCCTGGGCATGGCGAGCCAGCCCAAGTTCGATCCGTCCGTCTTTATTGGCGGCGTCTCAAATGACGTGTGGACCGAGCTCAATGATGACAAGGGTTCGCACCCGCTGCTCAACCGCGCCATTAGCGGACAGTACATGTCGGCCTCGACCATCAAGCCGCTCTCGGCACTGGCCGGTCTTGAGTTTGGAACCTACACGTCGGGGCAGACGACCAACTGCACGGGTTATTGGACGGGTCTGGGCAAGTCGTGGGGCAAGTACTGCTGGCTGCATTCCGGCCACGGCACCATGACGCTGCAGTCGGGAATCGCCAACTCGTGCGACCCTGTCTTCTACGACATGGGCAAGGCGTTCTTTTATGACGAGCAACATCCCGAGGGTCTGCAGGAGGTCTTTCGTCGCTGGGGTCTAGGCAAGACCTGCGGTATCGATCTGCCGAGTGAGGGCGCGGGTCGTATTCCCGATGCCGAGTGGAAAGAGTCGTACTTCACCGACGCATCTGCCGAGGACCGCAAGTGGAATGCCGGCGATATGACCAACATCGCCATCGGTCAGGGCGACATCCTGGTGACGCCCCTGCAGATGGCGTGTGCCTATATGGGTCTTGCCAACGGCGGCAAACAGTACGTGCCTCACGTGTTTTTGTCTGCCGTGTCGCGCGATGGCGACGGCGATGCCTATAAGTACAACGGCAAGGGCAAGAAGAAGCGCCTGGAGGCCAAGATCAACAGCGATTCGGATTTGGCTCTTGTTCGCAACGGCATGCACGACGTGATTTACACGGCATCGACGTCCCTGGCGGCTCACTTTGGCACCCTGACGCCGCAGGTATACGGCAAGTCGGGCACGGGCGAGAAAAGTGGCGAGGATGAATACGCGTGGTTCTGCGCCTATGCACCGGCCGATGACCCCAAGTATGTCATCGCTACCGTCTTGGAGCAGGGCGGCGGTGGCTCAGATACCGCGATGCATGTCGTGCGCGACGTGCTCGGCGTGATTTATGACGAGCCCGATACCTCTTCGGCCTCGGGCGATTCTTCGGTTCGATAGGAGGTTGCGATGGATTTTTCTCCGGCGGATCTGTTCCGTTCAACCAAGACCGGCTCTCGCAGCAGCCTGGACCGTGTCAACAAGCAACTTTCGGCCTCGCGCGGCACGTTTCGCCAAAAGGTGCATATCGGTGTGCTCGTGGCTACTGTGGCGCTCGTCGCCTACGGTGCCATCATTATCTGGTCGGCTTCGCAGTTTAAGGCCGATGCCTCGTTCTCACGCCATCTGCTGGGAATTGGCATCGGGGCGGTGCTGGCGGTGCTCGTCTGGCGTACCGACCTGCGCGGTATTTCCAATTTCTCGACGGCGTTGCTCGTCATCGACCTGATCGTGATCTTCTCGCCCAAGATTCCGGGTCTGTCCTATACGGGCGGTCTGGGCATGACGGGCTGGATCAAGATTCCCGGTATCGGCTTGACTTTCCAGCCGGTTGAGCTTGCCAAGCTCATCACCATCTTCTTTATTGCTACGCTTGGATCGCAGTATAACGGTCGCATCGATACCGTTCGCGACTACGTCAAGCTCTGCGGCATGCTGTCCATTCCGTTTTTGGCCGTCGTTGCCATGGGCGACCTGGGCTCGGGCCTGGTCGTGCTGGTTTCGGGCGCCATCGTCATTTGTATGAGCGGTGCACGCCGCGAATGGGTGCTGTCGACCCTGGCCCTGCTCGTGGGCTTGGTGGCCCTCGTTCTGGCGCTCGATTCGGTCTTTGATTCGTTGCTCGGCCACGATGTGCTCATCAAGCAGTATCAGATGAACCGTCTGACGGTCTTTATCGACCCCGATAATGCCGATTCGGACGATGCCTACAACCTGCAGCAGTCGCTTATCGCCGTTGGCTCGGGCGGCTTCTTTGGTAAGGGTTTGGGCCATGCGACGCAGTCGGCCGGCGGCTTTCTGCCTGAGTTCCACACCGACTTCGTCTTCGCCTTTTTGTCCGAGACCTTTGGTTTTTGCGGTTCCTTTTTTCTCTTGTGCCTCTACGTGCTGCTGATCTTTTCGACGATTCGCGTCGCCTTTAAGTGTGAGTCGCTGTTTTTGCGTCTTTCGTGTGTGGGCATCGTTGGCATGTGGGCGTTCCAGACCTTCGAAAATATCGGCATGTGCATCGGCATGATGCCGATTACCGGTATTCCGCTACCGTTTATTAGCTTCGGTTCGTCTTCGATGATGATCCAGCTGCTGACGGTGGGTATCGTACAATCCATATGGCGGCATCGTTCGGGCGCCGCGTAACCGCTGGAGGGGTTTGCTATGAAAATTCCCGTAGATAAGCTGACCCGCGCTTTTAAGATGGGCGCGTCCGTTAAGAAGGATTCCGATACGCCGGTGCGCGTCTCGGTCTATCTGGATTCGTCCGCCTCGCGCTTTCTGGCCGAGACGGTGCGTGACGCCTTTGTGCCGCAGACGACCTCGGGCATTGTGCGCGTCGAGCGTCTGGGGGAGGAGCGAATTGCTCCAAAGACCGATACCGATGTGGTGCTGGTGCTCTCGTGTGGTTCCGACCGCTTGGAGAGTGCCGTGCAGGAGCTCGTGATCGCCGGCGCGCCCGTGTGCGTGCTTGCCGAGTCTGCTGTGGAGGTGCCGTTTATCGAGGAGTCCACGCCCATGCTCGGTGTGGTGGCGGCAACCGATAAGACGTATCTGCTCGAGACGCTTGCCCGCTGGATTCTCGATCGCACCGACAAGGAAACGGCTTTTGCGGCGAACTTTGCCTTCATGCGCATCGCGGCGGCCAATCGTATCATCACCTCGTGTGCGCTCACCAATATGGCGACCGGGGCTTTGGTGTTTTTGCCGGGCACCGATTATCCCGTTATGGCGCTGGCGCAGGTGGGCATGCTCTTTGAGCTCGCTGCCGTCTTTGGACGCGGCATTAAGCCTGAGCGCGGCTACGAGGTCGCGGGCGTGCTTGCCGGCGGTCTTGTGATCCGCGCGGTCACCCGCGCGCTCGTCAAGCAGACGCCGCATATTGGGTTTGCCGTCAAGGCGCTCGCTGCTGCCGCGGGCACCTATGGCATGGGCCGTGCGCTCGTTTCGCTCTACGAGCGCGATGTCGACTACAGCCGTGCTAACGAGGTGGTCACTGCCACGTTTTCCCGCGTTCGCGATCTGGTGACTGCGGTCGCGGGCGCTACCCGTCCAATGGCGTCCTATCAGGACGCATCAGATCTCGCTGCTTAGGGGTTTTCCGTTGCGCGTTGCATACCAAGACTGTTTTCATTTAATTGAGCCGTTGCTCGCCAAGGTCGAGAAGCCGAGTCGCTATATCGATCACGAGTGGGGCACGCTTTCCAAGGCCGATGCCGACTACCGTTGCTGCCTGATCTACCCGGATGTGTACGAGGTCGGTCTGCCCAACCAGGGCATCGCCATCCTCTACAACATCCTTAACCAGGCCGAGGGCATCTCCTGCGAGCGCGGCTATGTGCCGTGGCCCGATATGGGTGACGCCATGCGCGAGGCAGGCATTCCGCTGCTGTCGCTCGAGGGTGCAGCGCCGGTCGCTTCGTTTGATATCGTCGGCCTGCATGTGCCGCACGAGATGGCGGTGACGAACTTCCTCGAGGCACTCGACCTCGCTGGTATTCCGCTGTTGGCGGCCGACCGAGGCGAGGACGACCCCATCATCATCGCCGGCGGCCCCTCGGTGTACAACCCCGAGCCGTACGCGGCCTTCTTCGATGTTATCCTCATCGGCGAGGGCGAGGAATCGCTGCTCGAGACCTGCCAGTTGCATCGCCGTCTGCGTGACGAAGGAGTCCCGCGCGCGCAGATTGTCGAGCAGCTTGCATCCATTGCCGGCAACTACGTGCCGTCGCTCTATGAGGTTTGTCACGACGAGCCCTGCTCGCCGCATGGCTACACCGTGCCGCGTGAGGGCAAGGATGCGCCGACCGTGGTCTACAAGCGCGTCGTCGAGGATTTCGGCGCCACGAATCCGCTGTCGCAGTCGTGCGTGCCCTATGCGCAGCTGGTCCACGACCGCCTGTCTATCGAGATCCTGCGCGGCTGCGCCCGCGGCTGTCGTTTTTGCCAGGCCGGCATGACGTATCGCCCGGTGCGTGAGCGCTCGGCCGACCAGATCGTCTCGTCGGTGATTCAGGGTCTGGAAAAGACCGGCTATGACGAGGTGTCGCTGACCTCGCTCTCCACGACCGACCACTCCTGCATTCGCGATGTGCTCGGCAGGCTCAACCATCGCCTGGAGGATACGGGTATTCGCGTGTCTATTCCGTCGCAGCGCCTGGATTCGTTTGGCGTGGATATGGCCGAGTCGGTCGCCGGCGAAAAGAAGGGCGGACTGACGTTCGCGCCCGAGGCCGGCAGCCAGCGCATGCGCGACATCATTAACAAGAACGTGACCGAGGAGGACCTGGACCGTGCGGCCAAGGCGGCCTTCGAGGCCGGTTGGAACCGCATGAAGCTCTACTTTATGATGGGCCTTCCCGGCGAGCGCGACGAGGACATCGTGGCCATCGCCAATCTGGCCGATCACGTGCTGGAGCTCGGTCGTTCCGTGGTGCCCAAGGCTCGTCGCGGCTCGATCTCGGTGTCGATCTCGGTTTCGGTCTTTATCCCCAAGGCTGCCACGCCGTTCCAGTGGTGCCCGCAGCTCGACTACGACGACGTCAAGCGTCGCCAGAAGCTGCTCATCACGAGCGTTCGCAACCGTGCCGTCCGCGTTCATTACCACGATGCCGAGACCTCGCTCATCGAGGCTGCGCTGTCCCGCGCCGGTCGTGACATGACGCCCGTCATCATCGACGCTTGGCGCTCGGGCTCTCGCTTTGACGCCTGGGTAGAGCATTTCTCGCTCGATAACTGGAAGGAAGCTGCTGCCAAAAACGGCATCGACCTCAATGAGCTCGTGCACCTGCCCTACGAGTTGGACTGGCGCCTGCCGTGGGAGCACGTGAGCCCCGGCTGCACGCGCGGCTTCCTCGAGCGCGAGTACCGTCGCTCGCTCGAGGGCGTCACGACTCCCGACTGCACCCGCACGTCGTGCACCGGCTGCGGGATCTGCCCCACGCTCCACGCCAAGAATGTATTGATGGGTGATCGCGCATGAGTGAGCGCCTGACCGACAACCCCACGCTCTTTAGACTTCGTGTTCGCTATGGCAAGCGCGATCGCCTTAAGTACCTGGGCCATCTCGAAGTGATCCATACCATTGAGCGCATCGTGCGCCGTGCGGGACTTCCCTATGCCGTCACGCAGGGCTTCTCTCCGCACATGCGCGTGGGCTTCTCTTCGGCGCTACCGGTTGGTACGTCGTCGACCTGCGAGTGGTATGACCTGTTTATGACCGAGTTCGTGGCGCTCGACGAGGCGTTTGAGCGCCTGGCTGCGGCGTCTCCGGCCGATCTGGCGCCCATCGAGGCGGCGTACATCGACGTGCGCACGCCGGCATTGACGGCGCAGCTCACGCGCCTGTCGTATCGCATCGACTTACACCTGGATCCCGAGGCGCCCGTAAGCGCCGACGAGGTGCGTCGTGCGATCGACACGCTGCGCGCGGATCATGGCATCGACTACGCGCGCGGCAAAAAGAGCAAGCGCTTGGATTTGGATCACACGCTCGTTGGCTATGAGCTCACGGCGGGGGAGCGCCCGGACCATTTGGTTCTCATGCTCGACACCCATGCCGACAACGAGGGCTCTATGCGTCCGGAAATTTTGCTTTCTGCTGCTGATGTTTTGTTGCAGGGCTTGACCCCGGGCGTGGATGCACCTATTGTTTCCACCGGTATGCAAGACCTCGTGACCATCTGCTCCTACGATGTCGAGCGTCAGAATCAAGCATGCGAGGACGACGAGGGCCGACTCGTCAGCCCCATACCTGTGCGAACTTGTGGATTTGCTCCACATACTCGTTGACGGGGGTATTTTCGCCTGCTACTATATTCGGCTGTTGCACTAACTGATGCATGAAGGGCAAGTAAACATGTACGCAATCGTTAACACGGGCGGCAAGCAGTACAAGGTCGCCACCGACGATGTCATCACCGTCGAGAAGATCGAGGGCAATGAGGGCGACAAGGTCACCCTGCCGGTTATCTTCCTCAACGATGGTAAGAAGATCGTCACCGATCCCGACAAGCTGGCCAAGGCCAAGGTTACCGCTCAGATCGTTGAGCAGTTCAAGGGCGAGAAGCAGCTGGTCTTCAAGTTCCACAAGCGTAAGCGCTATCGTCGTCTGAAGGGTCACCGTCAGCAGCTCACCAAGCTGAAGATCGTGAAGGTCCAGGCTACGTCCCGCGCCAAGAAGGCTGTCAAGGCAGAGGCCGAGGCTGTTGCCGAGGCTCCCGTCGCCGAGTAGATTACACTCGTAACGAAAGAGTAGGTATACACAATGGCACACAAAAAAGGACTCGGTTCCTCCCGTAATGGCCGTGACTCCCGCGGTCAGCGCCTTGGCACGAAGCGCTATGCCGGCCAGACGGTAACCACGGGCACGATTCTCGTCCGTCAGCACGGCACGCACATCCACCCGGGTGAGAACGTTGGCCGTGGTAAGGACGACACGCTGTTCGCGCTGGTCGACGGTACCGTTGAGTTCCACAAGGGTATCAAGCACAGGGTCAGCGTACGCCCGCTCGCGAACGCGTAATTCACCCTTCATAGAGCACATATGTGGGAGGCACTTGAGTTTTAGGATTCAAGGGTCTCCCTCTTTTTTGTAGGAGGCGATTCTGTTGTCACAGTTCACCGATATCAGCCGCATTAACGTGTGCGGCGGCGACGGCGGAGCCGGATGCATGTCGTTTAGGCGCGAGGCATTTGTCCCCAAGGGCGGCCCCGATGGCGGCGACGGCGGTCGTGGCGGCAATGTCGTCATCCAGGCCGATGCTCAGCTGTCTTCGCTGATCGATTACCGCTTTAAGCATCACTTCCGCGCCGAGCGCGGCACGCACGGGCAGGGTGCCCGTCGTAACGGTAAGAGCGGCGAGGACCTGATTCTCAAGGTCCCTATGGGTACCGTGGTGCGCGAGCTCGATCCCGAGACGCAGACCCCGATGTTCGAGATTGCCGACCTGGTGCACGACGGCGAGCGCGTCGTCGTGGCGCCCGGCGGTGCCGGCGGTCTGGGCAACACACACTTTGTGACGTCGGTGCGTCGCGCTCCGGCCTTTGCCCAGCTCGGCGAGCCTGCCGAGGAACACTGGATCGAGCTCGAGATGAAGCTTATGGCCGATGCCGCGCTTGTGGGCTTTCCCTCGGTGGGTAAGTCATCGCTCATTGCGCGCATGAGTGCCGCCCGCCCCAAGATTGCTGACTACCCGTTTACCACGCTCGTGCCGAACCTCGGCATGGTGCGTGCCGGCGAATATTCTTACGTCGTTGCTGACGTCCCCGGTCTCATCGAGGGCGCGAGCGAGGGCCGTGGCCTGGGTCACCAGTTCCTGCGCCACATTGAGCGTACGGCACTCATCATGCACGTCGTCGATATGACGGGTGGTTTTGAGGATCGCGATCCGGTCGAGGACTATCGCATCATCAACCGCGAGCTCGAGCAGTATGGCGCCGAGCTTTCGGAGCGTCCGCAGATCGTCGTTGCCAACAAGTGTGATGCGCCGGGCACGGCCGACAAGATTGCCGACCTTAAGCGTGCGGCGCTCGACGATGGCCATATGTTCTTTGCCGTGTCTGCTGTTACGGGCGCCGGCCTCAACACGCTGATGCTTGCCGTGGGCGAGCAGGTGGCTAAGCTTCGCGCCGAGCTGGCGGTCTCTGATGAGCCGGTCGATCTGCGCGACGAGGAGTGGGAGCGTCGCCGCCTGCAGCGCGAGAAGCGTTTCCGCATTGTCCAGGAAGAGCCCGGTGCCTTCCGCGTGGTCGGTCGTGCCATCGAGCGCATGGTCATCCAGACCGACTGGGAAAACGAGGAAGCCGTCATTTACCTGCAGCATAAGTTTGCGCGTATGGGTGTTGACGACGCGCTCGAGAAGGCCGGTTGCCGTGCGGGCGACGAGGTCCGCATTTGCCAGCGCGCTTTTGACTTTGAGGGCGCCGAGGACTTCTCGGAGTACGAAGAGCTCGAGGATGCTGGCGAGGACGTTGCCGTCGAGGCCATTGACGTGGCCGATGCTGCGGATGAGGGCGTCGAGGTTGTCGATGCGGCGGATGCCGAGGACGATGCCGAGACCTCGGAGGGCGAGTAAGCCATGTCGCTGCGCGGTGGAATCGGTCTGCCCGAGCTTCCTCTAGAGGACGGGCAGGAGTTTAGGCTCGGCATTATGGGTGGCACCTTTGATCCCATCCATTACGGGCACCTGGTGACCGCTGAGCAGGCGCGTGAGTCCCTCGACTTGGATGCCGTGCTCTTTATGCCGGCGGGCACGCCTGCCTTTAAGCTTGACAAGCCGGTGACGCCTGCCGAGGATCGTTATGCCATGACGGTCCTCGCCACCGCCGCGAACCCGGCCTTTTTGGCAAGCCGCTTCGAGATCGATCGTGCCGGTGTCACCTACACAGCCGATACGCTGCGCGCCCTTCGCGAGTTTTACCCGCCACGGGTGAAGCTTTACTTTATTACGGGTGCCGATGCGATTATCGATATTGTGACCTGGCACAATGCAGATGAGATTGCCGAACTGGCAACCTTTATTGCTGCGACGCGTCCCGGCTTTGACATCGATACGGCCCGGGCGCGGATTAAGGAATCGGGATTGCCATTCGACGTGCGCTATATCCAGATTCCGGCGCTGGCGATTAGCTCGACCAACATTCGCAAGCGGGTTGCCCGCGGTATGAGCGTGCGCTATCTTACGAGCGAGTCCGTGCTCGGCTATATCCGGAAACGCGGCCTGTATGCCGATCTTGGGCAAGACGATTTTGATTGATGGGGGAGAACGTTGTCGGTAGAAGATCAGTTTGAGGGCGACGAGCGCGCGCTCTTGACGCGCATCCACGAGTTGCTCGATGTGCGCATGAAGGATAAGCGTAAGCGCTACGTGCATTCGCTCGGGGTTGCCGAGACTGCGTTGCACCTAGCCGAGGTGTACGGTGTCAACCGCTTTGATGCCGCTGCCGCTGGCCTGATCCATGACTGGGACAAGGTGCTCTCCGACGACGAGCTGGTCACGCGCGCTCTGCATTACGGCATTAAGATTGCCGGCTCTCCGTCTGCCGCGACGCCGCTTTTGCATGGCCCGGTTGCCGCCTATGAGCTTCCGCAGCTTTTTCCCGAGCTGTCGCCGGCGGTCTTTCAGGCTGTCGACCGTCACACCGTGGGCGCTTGCGACATGACGCCGCTCGATATGGTGGTCTTTGTGGCCGATGCCATCGAACCCAACCGCCACGGTGATTATGCCCATGCGCTGCGCAAGATGGTGGGGAAGTCCTCGCTCGACGAGTTGTTCTTCTCCTGTTTTGCGCAGGGTCTGGTCTATGTGATCCAGACCGGGCGCTATCTTTATCCCACGGCTATTTCGATTTACAACCATTACGCCCAGCTGCGCTAGCTCGGGCTGTCTAGAAAGAGGTATTCCATGGCCGACGAGACCATGACCGACGAGCAGATTCTTGAACGTGTGGAGCACAAGAGCTTCGCTGCCACGTCCGACCGCACTGCCGCCTCGCTGTCCGCGAGCGGTGTCGCCGCTGAGGATGTCGCCCGCGCCGCCGCGCAGGCCGCCTACGACAAGAAGGGCGAGGACGTTCAGGTGCTCGACCTGACCGAGCTTTCCGATGTGTGCGACTACTTTGTGCTTGCCACCGGTACCAACAACCGCCAGGTCGATTCGATCGTCGACGAGATCGAGGAGAAGGTCGCCGAGGCTTGCGGCGAGCATCCGTTCTCCATCGAGGGCCGCGAGCAGAAGACCTGGATGCTTATGGACTACGGTTCGGTTGTCGTCCACGTCTTCACTCCCGAGGCGCGCGAGTTCTACCGCCTCGAAAAGCTCTGGGGCGACGCCCCCCAGCTTCCCCTCGACCTCCTCTAGTGGCTCATTTGAGGCTTATAGGACAAAATGTGTGTCCACTTTAGGGGCATCGGCGCAGGTCGATGCCCCTTTTTCAGCCGTTTAAATTCCGTGCCCGCTTTTAACCGCTCGGACAGAATGTGTGTCTGGTTGCCTATCGTTCCCGCAGGTAGATAACCTTTTCCGGAACCGTTAAATACCCCTTCGGAAGAGGTGCCCATGAAGGCCGTTTATTGCCCCTACTGCGGCGGTCGGACCAAGCGCAACGGCAGGACCTCATCGGGATCCCAGCGGTGGAGGTGCACGGCCTGCGGCGCGTCGACGACGGTGAGGTACGACGACACGGCGACAAGGCTGGACGAGTTCCTCGGGTGGCTCCTCTCCAAGGACTCCCAGGCGGCGATGCCGGGCGGCGGGCGGTCCTTCAGGCGCAGGACGGCCGAGCTCTGGGAGGTCTGGCCCATGCCCGTCCCCGACGGCGAGCTCCACCGCGTGCTCCACGTCGACGGGATCTGGGTCGCGCGCGACCTCGTCGTGCTCATATGCTGCAGCGGCGAGCGGGTGGTCTCCTGGTACATGGCGAGGTCGGAGAACTCGAGGGCGTGGTCGGCCCTCATGGCGCCGATCCCGGCGCCCGACGTGGTCGTCACCGACGGCGGGAGCGGGTTCGCCAAGGCCGTGCGAGAGACCTGGCCGCGCACCAGGGTCCAGAGGTGCACCTTCCACGCCTTCTCGCAGGTCAAGCGCTACACGACGACGCGGCCGAAGCTCCAGGCGGGGCGCGAGCTCTACCTCGTCGCGCGCGACCTCATGGGCATCGAGTGTTAGCGTCAATATATTTTTCACCATTTTCACCAACGCATTTTCGCCAATCGCGCCAACGCGGATGCGCCGGATTCGCCAACGCGGATGCGCCGCTTTCGGCGCCTAGGCGCCCTCCTCCTTCCCGTCCTCGCCGCCGATGGATACGTCCTTCAGGCGGTACGACCGTCCCGTTATCTTGATCATCGCGCAATGGTGGCAAAGCCTGTCGGCCACCGCCGAGGCCGTGACGTTGCTGCCGAACACGTCGCCCCACCTGCCCACCGGCACGTTGGTCGTGACGACGGTCGACCGCTTTAGCGCGTAGCGCCTGTTGACCAGCTGGAACAGCAGGTCGGCGCCCTCCTTGCCGATGTCGAGGTAGCCGAGCTCGTCTATTATCAGCAGGCTGCAGTGCTCGTAGAACCGCATCCTGCGCGCCAGCGCCTCCTTCGCCGAGGCGTGCTTGAGGTCCTCGACCAGCCTCGAGCAGTCGGCGAAGTACACCTGCTTGCGGGCCATCACCGCCTCGTGGCCTATGGCTATCGACAGGTGGGTCTTGCCGACGCCCGGGCTGCCGACGAGCACGACGTTGTCGCCGCGGTCGATGAACTCGAGCGTGGCCAGCTGCTCGACCAGCCCGCGCGGCACGCTCGGCTGGAAGCCCCAGTCGAAGTCGGCCAGCGTCTTTATGTAGGGGAAGTTGGCCATCCTCGTGCGGCGCTCGTCGCCGGCGCGCCGCTTGAGGGCTATCTGGGCGTCGGTGAGCTCGAGCATGGCGTCGACCAGGCCCTTCCTCCCGTCGGCGACGAGCCTGACGTACTCGGGCACCGACGACGCCATGCCCTCGAGCCCCAGCTCCTCGAGGTTGGCCGCCAGGCGGTTGAGGGGGCTGGCCTGCACGGCGGCGCTCACAGCGAGCCCCCTATCGAGTCGAGCAGGCCGAGGTTGGCCGCGGCGGCCGCCTCGATGTCGCCGGCGGCGTCGCCGAACCACCGCTTGCCGGCCATGGCCTCGGCGTAGTGCGCCGGGTCGTAGGCCGGCCCGCCCGCCACGTGCGTGGCCACCAGCTCGCCGCCGACGTAGCAGTCCATCGCGCCGCCGGGCATGCAGACGATGCGGGCGGGCCTGCCGATGCAGCGCCTGGGCACCGACATGGGCTCGCCGTGCGCGCTCACCAGCATCGTGGCCGGCACCCTGGCCACGCGCACCACGTCGCCCATCGCCTCCTCGAGGGCGCGCAGGTTGCCGACGGGCAGCAGCGCGTCCTTCTCCTCCATGAACAGCGCGGAGGGAGGCAGCCCCGTGGTCTCGTTGGGCTCGGAGTTGCTGGCGTCCTCGATCCGCGCGACGATCTCGTCGATGTCGTCCCAGCCGTCGAAGTCGCCCTGGTAGGCCATGAGCCGCGACAGGAAGCGGTTCGACGACTCGACCTTGCCCTTCGTCTGGGGGCTGCGCGGGCGGCACAGCTTCAGCTCGAAGCCGGCGGCCTTGGCGAACTCGTACGCGCGCTGGACCTTGAGGCGCCGGCCGCCCTTGACCGTCACCAGGGCGGACATGTTGTCCGTGACCCACTCGCGCGGCACGCCGCCGAGCCTCGCGATCGTGGCGTACATGCACCTGACCAGGTCGTCGGTCGTCCTGGTCCCCGACCGGATGAATATGTGCCTGCGGGAATGGCCCAGCGTCGCCGCGAACACGTTGAACTCGAACAGCTCGCCGTCGCGGTTCGCCATCCTGACCGACTCCTTCCAGTCGAACTGCAGCTGCAGCCCGGGCGGCGTCTCGAAGCGCGGGTGCGGCTCCGGGCCGCCGGAGGCCCCGACGGCGATGCCGTTCTTGCGCATGAACTGGGTGAAGGCGTTGTAGCCGGCCAGGTCCTCGCCGGGATACCTGTGCAGCAGCCACTCGTGGATGCCCTTCTTGGTGACCCCCGGCAGCTGCGCCTTGGCGGCCACCTCCTCGATGTGCGCGTCGAACGAGCCCGCCCTGTCGCCGCGCCCGTCGCGGGGCCGCCCGCCCTCGGCCCTCCAGTACGACGCCACGGTGTGCCTGTCCTTGCCGTAGCGCTTCGCTATGTCGCTGAAGTTGGGCTTTATGCCCGCTTCCCTGTACATGTCCAACTCTCCGATCAGGTTCTTCTCCGCCACGGCCCGCTCCTCCCGAAAGCATCGTTCGCTCGTCGATCGAAGCGTAAGCCCCGGCGTTGGTGGAAATGGTGAAAATGCGTTGGCGCAAATGGCGGGATTGCGTTGGCATGATTGGTTGTTGAGCGTTGGTCAAAATGGTTGTTTTTACAGTAGCGCTAACATCGAGACGCTGCACCAGGCCGAGCTCTGGGTCGAGCGCTACCTCGACTGGTGCGGGTTCTGGGCCGACTTCCTGGAGGACAGGACCGTGGTGGACGGCAGGAGGGTCTACACCCACGAGAGGCTGAGGCGGGCGCGCTCGTCGCTGTCGTCGCTGGTGTCGGCGGGGACGCTGTTCACCTACCTCGACCCCGCCCTGGCCAAGGCCGGCCCGCTGCCGTCGACCAACAACATGATCGAGGGAGGGGTGAACTCGCAGCTGAGGGCCGTCCTGCGCAACCACCGGGGGCTGACGTCGGTCAAGCGCGTGAAGGCGGTGTTCTGGTGGTGCCACGCGCACTCGGGGGACGCGAGGACGGCGCGCGAGAAGCTCGCCACGATGCCGACCGACGCGGACATCGACTTCCTGTTCAGCGTCTACTCCGCCTCGCCGTCGCGCGAGGACGGAGGGCCGGAGTGGGGCGACAGGGCCGTGTGGGAGGACCTCCACCACAGGGACCCGTACCCGTTCTGGCTGGATTAATGGATGGAAACGGATGTTCTATCGGGACACACATTTTGTCCTATAAGCCTCATTTGATATGGGGCTTTTAGTTGGCCTCGCGCATTTTGCCGGGCAGTTGCGGTTTTCCGCACCTGCCCGGCTTTCTTTTTGCCCAAAGGCGGTTAATCATTGAAGCGGGATTGGCGGCCGAAGGATAGGGCGGTGTCGCCGAACTTGTCTCGGACGGCATCGATCGCGACGGAGAGGTCGCGACGGTCGCTCGATTGGGCTCCGCGGTCGTCGACTTCGCAGAACAGGTCGGTCTGGATGCCGCCTTGGTGGTCGAAGTCGCTCATACCGATGCCTGCTAAGCGAACATGCATGCCTTCCTGCCAGATGTTGTCGAGTAGCTCGAGGGCCACGGCCACGAAGATGTTCTCATCGTCGGTCGGATGAGGCAGCCGGCGCTGTGCCGTACGCCCGCTTCCATACGAATACTTGAGCTTGAGCGTTACCGTGCCACCCGTCAGTCCCTGACGGCGCAGGCGGCGTCCAACCGACTCACCCAGCAGCGCAATCGCCGCTTCGATGTCCCCGCGCTCAGTCAAATCTTTCGCAAAGGTGCGTTCATTGCTGACCGACTTGACCTCGCGCCCTTCATCGAGACTCGTGACTTCGGAGATTTCGAGTCCCAGCGCACGCTGGCGCATGCGTTCGCCGTTGACGCCAAAAATAGAGGCCAAGGTGGATTCCGGTGCACGTGATAGCTCGCCGAGCGTGTAGATGCGCATGCGGCGCAGTCGCTCCTCGGCCGAGCGCCCGATGCCGCTCATGGCAGATACCGGCAGCGCGGCCAAAAAGCGCTGCTCGGTTCCGGGGCGCACGATGGTCAGCCCAAACGGCTTATCCCGCTCGCTTGCGATCTTTGCGACCGTCTTGTTGCAGCCTACGCCAATGGAGCACGTCACTCCCAGCGCTGCCACGCGGTCGCTTATACGCCGTGCAACCAGCAGCGGGTCCTCGGGCGCAAAGCGACCCGGTGTGATATCGATAAAGGCTTCGTCGATCGATACGCGCTCAACGCGCGGCGTCTCCTCGGCAAGAATCGCCATGACCTGCGCGCTCACCTCGCGGTAGCGATCAAAGTGCCCGTGCGTCCAAATGGCTTGCGGGCACAAGCGCCGTGCCTCGGCTGAGGGCATGGCGGAGTGCACGCCAAAGCGACGTGCCTCGTAAGAACAGGTGGACACAACGCCGCGGGAATCGGCGTCTCCGCCCACGATGAGCGGCTTTCCGCGCCATTCGGGATGATCGAGCATCTCCACGCTCGCAAAAAACGCATCGAGGTCCATCAGGCCCACCGCCGGACCCGTCCAGGGAGGCGGCGTGACGCCCATGGCATCCTCATAACCGTATGTATGTTCGCGTCTTTCCATGGCATGAGTATACCGCGCAGCTCATGTGGGGTGCGTGTATGTGCTTGCAAATCGCGAATTCTTGTCTAAGATATGGATTTGCCCTCGACTACACCGAAGAAGTTGGTCTCACGGACTTCACCTGCCCGCGTCGATGGCGTATTATGTTCAACTGTTTGTTTGTAGTTGCAGCCTAAAGCTGCTTGGTTGGAGGAGTTTCCTTTGGCAGTCAAGATTCGCCTTGCTCGTCACGGCGCTAAGAAGCGTCCGTACTACCGTGTCGTCGTCGCCGATTCCCGCGCCCCGCGTGACGGTCGTATCATCGAGGAGGTCGGCCGCTACAACCCGATGACCGCCCCCAAGACCATCAACCTCGATCTCGAGAAGATCGCTGACTGGCAGTCCAAGGGCGCTCAGCTCACCGACGCCGTCGCCGCTCTGGTCAAGGCCGCCAACGAGGGCGAGAAGACCGAGACCGTCGTCAAGAAGTCCAAGAAGCAGCTCGCCAAAGAGGCCGAGGCCGCTAAGGCTGCCGCTGAGGCCGCTGAGGGCGCCGAGGAGTAAATCGTGCCTGAGGTTGACGCTGCACAGCTCGAGGGTGAGGCAATGCTCTCAGATCGCATCGCCGATCTCGTCGAATATCTCGTTGTTCAGATCGTCGACGACCCGGATTCCGTGAGCCTTGAGGTCATCGATGGTGACGACGCCTCTACGATCGAGGTTTCGGTCGCCGAGGATGACGTCGCTAAGGTCATCGGCCGTCGTGGCCGTACCATCAAGGCCATTCGCACGCTCGCCCGTGCACTGGCCGCTCGCCTCGACACTGCAGTCGAGGTAGAGGTTCTGGGCTAGGACCTTGAGGTCCCAGTACAAAAACATCGCCCGTGTGGTCAAGCCGCACGGAAGGAAGGGGGAGGTCCTCGCGCAGCCGCTGCGGGGGCTTCCTTCTGTATTGACGCCGGGTATGCGCGTCGCCTTGACGCCGCCGGCGCTCAAGCGCGACCGCTTTTGCACGGTCGTGTCCGTCACCGATACGGGCGATGGCGATCTGGTCTCGTTTGAGGGCATTGACGACTTGACGGCCGCCGAGGGCATCACGGGATGCTACGTGCTGGCAAATCGTGACGACTTTGAGCTCGATTCGCTCGACGCTGCCTATACCGACCTGATGGGTCGCGAGGTGGTCGACGAGCGCTTCGGTTCGCTCGGCACGATCGTCGAGATCATGTCGACGCCCGCCAACGATGTTTGGGTTGTCGAGGGCAATCGGTACGGCGAGGTGCTGATTCCCGTGATCGAGCAGGTTGTGCTCGATCTTCCCGATCAGGGGACAATTTCCGTCCGCGTTATGGACGGTTTGATCGATATGGACAAGTAGGGAGGATAACATGCTGATCGAGACCCTTTCGGTCTTTCCCGAGATGTTTGAGCCCGTCATGTCCACATCGATCTTGGGCCGCGCCCGCAAGGCCGGCCTTTTTGATTTTAAGGCCTATAACCTGCGTGACTGGACGCACGACCGCCATCGTACCGTCGATGACGAGCCGTACGGCGGCGGGCAGGGCATGCTCATGAAGGTCGAGCCTATCGCAGAGGCCATCGAGGCTATTAGCTCCGAGGGTCCCAAGCCCACTGTGGTGTTCTTTACCCCCTGTGGCGAGCCTTTTACGCAGCATGTGGCCGAGCGCCTGCTCAAAAGTGAGCGCCTGCTGTTTGTGTGTAGTCGCTACGAGGGCGTCGACGAACGTGCATATGCGTATGCCGACGAGCGTCTGTCGATCGGCGACTATGTGCTTACGGGTGGCGAACTTCCCGCTATGGTCGTTGCCGATGCTGTCGTACGCCTGATTCCCGGCGCCCTGGGCGACGAGATGAGCAATGTGGACGAGTCGTTCTCGACCGCCGAGGACGGAGGCCTGCTCGAGTACGCGCAGTACACCCGCCCCGCCGAGTTCAACGGCGAGGGCGTGCCGCCGGTGCTCGTGAGCGGCGACCACGCCAAGGTTGACGCCTGGCGCCGTAAGAATGCCATCGAGCGCACCTGCCGCTGGCGTCCCGACCTGATCGAGACGGCGCGGCTTACGCCCGAGGAGCGCGCATACGCGCAAGAGATCCTGGACGCATCGTATTCGAAGAGCGAGGAGTGAGAATGGTTCCTTCGCAGCATTCCGTGCTAAAGGGTGCGTTTGAGTGGATCGCGGTCGTCGCCATCGCACTGGTCGCCACCTTCTTGATTCGCTCGTTTGTGGTCGAACCCTTTGTGGTGCCCACCGGCTCCATGGAGTCCACGATCGAGATCGGCGACCAGATCCTGGCGCAAAAGGTGAGCCTTGAGCTCGGCCGCCCCGTCAGCCAAGGCGATATTGTGGTGTTCCACAACCCAGATGGCACCTCCGAGCATGATGTTCTCGTCAAGCGTGTTATTGCCACGGCCGGCCAGACGGTCGACCTTCAGGACGGCAAGGTGGTCGTTGACGGCCAAGCGCTCGACGAGGGCTATACGACCGGCATGAGCTGGCCGCTTTCGGTCCAAGCTCCCGGCGCTCAGGTAAGCTATCCCTACACCGTTCCCGACGGGTGCGTGTGGGTGATGGGCGACAACCGCGAAAACTCTGCCGACTCGCGCTACTTTGGTCCCGTTGATCGCTCTGATTTGATCGCCGTGGCGCTTGTGCGCTACTGGCCGCTCAACCGCATCGGCACTATCGACTAAAAACCGCTATAGTACAGAACCTAACCGTGTAATCGTTTCGACGAGGGGATATTAGAGGCATGAACGCTTCATCGCTTTCCTTCCAAGACATCATCCTGCGCCTCCAGCAGTACTGGGGCGAGCAGGGCTGCGTCATTATGCAGCCCTATGACTCCGAGGTCGGTGCCGGTACCTTCCACACCGCGACCACGTTGCGCTCGCTCGGTCCTGCCGAGTGGCGCACCTGCTACGCTCAGCCCTGCCGCCGTCCCGCCGACGGCCGCTACGGCGAGAATCCCAACCGCATGCAGCACTACTATCAGTTCCAGGTGCTCATCAAGCCGTCGCCGGTCAACGCCCAGGAGCTCTACCTGGGGTCTCTTGCCGCTATCGGTCTGGACCCCAACGACCATGACGTTCGTTTTGTCGAGGACGACTGGGAGAGCCCGACGCTGGGCGCCTGGGGCCTTGGCTGGGAGGTCTGGCTCAACGGCATGGAGGTCACGCAGTTTACGTACTTCCAGCAGGTGGGCGGCATCGAGGTCGACCCTGTGCCCGTCGAGATTACCTATGGTCTGGAGCGCATCGCCATGTACGCTCAGGGCGTCAACTCCGTCTACGACCTGGTGTGGAGCTATCTGCCCGATGGCACGCCGATGACCTATGGCGACGTGTTCCTGGAGAACGAGCGCGAGTTTAGCGCCTACAACTTTGAGGTCGCCAACGTCGAGATGATGCGTCAGAAGTTTGACGACTACGAGGCCGAGTGCCACTCCTGCCTTGAGCGCAAGCTGCCGCTGCCCGCTTACGACTGCGTCATGAAGTGCAGCCATGCCTTCAACCTGCTCGATGCTCGCGGTGCGCTGTCCGCGGTCGAGCGTGCTAACTACATCCTGCGCGTCCGCGCCGTCGCCAAGGCGTGCTGCGAGGCCTATATGGCCGAGGTCGCTGGAGTCAACGAGAATGCCGACCAGGAAGGCGAGGTGGCGTAAGCCATGGCAGACGCTAAGGATTTCCTGTTTGAGATCGGTACGGAGGAAATGCCCTCTGCACCGCTGAACAATGCCGTCAAGCAGCTTGGCACCATGATTGCCAAGGGTCTCGACGAGGCCGGCCTGGCCCACGGCGAGGTCCGCGTGATCTCGAGCCCGCGTCGTCTGGCTGCGCTCGTGGCCGACGTCGCCACCGCGACCGATGAGGTTCACGAGGTCAAGCGTGGTCCCGCGGCAAACATTGCCTTTGATGCCGACGGCAACGCCACCAAGGCCGCCCAGGGCTTCGCTCGCAAGTGCGGTGTGGCTGCCGAGGACCTGGTCCGTCGCGAGGACACTGACGGTCGCGAGTATGTGTTCGCCGAGAAGAACATTCCCTCCGCACCGGCTACGCCGATTCTGACCGCTCTGTGCGAGAAGACCATCGCCGGCCTGCAGTGGCCCAACTACCGTAGTCAGCGCTGGGGCCACGAGCACGCCACGTTCGTGCGTCCGGTCCGTTGGATCTGCTGCCTTTTGGGCGAGGATGTTGTTCCCGTGTCGTTTGCCGACGTGACGAGCGGCAACACCACGCGTGGTCATCGCGTGCTTGGCCCCGGTGACCATGTGGTTGCCAGCCCCGCTGTTTATGAGCAGGTGCTCGAGGACGCCGGCGTGCTTTCTGCCGAGCGTCGTCGCGAGGCCATCCTTGCCGGTATCGCCGAGGTCGAGGCTGCCCGTCCCGGCTGCCATGTCGATACGCCCAAGAAGGTCTTTGAGGAGGTTATCAACCTCTGCGAGTGGCCGACGGTGCTCGTCGGTACCTTCGATGAGGAGTTCCTCAAGGTCCCGCACGAGATTATCTGCGAGTCCATGCTCACCAACCAGCGCTACTTCCCGATCTATGACGGCGAGGGCAAGCTCACGCGTGAGTTCGTGGTCGTCTCCAACAGCAAGCCCGAGAACGCCGAGCGCGTGATCGACGGCAACGAGCGCGTCGTGCGCGCCCGTCTGGACGACGCAAAGTTCTTCTACGAGGAGGACCTGAAGATCTCCCTCGACGAGTTCCGCGAGCGTCTGGCCAAGGTCGCCTTCCAGGAGAAGCTCGGTAGCGTGCTCGCCAAGTCCGAGCGCATTGAGCAACTCGCGCTTGCCATCGCTCGCGAGGCCCATCTGGGCGCCCACCTGGCCGCCGACGCTGCTCGCGCCGCGCACCTGTGCAAGGCTGACCTGGTGTCTAACGCCGTCGTCGAGTTCACGAGCCAGCAGGGCGTGATGGGCGGTTACTACGCCATCGCGATGGGGGAGAACGACGAGGTCGCTCATGCTATTCGCGATCACTATCGTCCTCGCTTTGCCGGTGACGAGCTGCCCGAGGGCACCGCTGGCTGCATCGTGGCCTGTGCCGACAAGCTCGATACCATCGCCGGTATCTTTGCCATCGGCGAGCCCCCGACCGGCTCTTCGGACCCCTACGCGCTGCGTCGTGCCGCTATCGGCATCATCAACATCCTGCGCGACCGCCTGCCGATCGACCCCACGTCGCTCATCGACTTCGCCCTCGAGCTCTATAGCGAGCAGGGCATTGAGTTCGACGCCGCCGAGGTCGCCCAGCAGGTTCGTGACTTCTTCCATGGCCGCCTGGTGAGCATGGCCCGCGACGAAAAGATCCCGGCCGATACCGTTGCCGCCGTCTCCGCGGTGCACATCATCGCTCCGTCCGTCTTCTTCGCCCGCTGCGCCGCCCTCGACGAGGCCCGCAAGAACGACGCCGAGACGTTCGACAACCTTGCGACCGCCTATGCTCGCGCCGCGCATATCTCCAAGCCCGAGCTGGGCGTGGAGTACGACCGCAGACTGATGGGCGAGGTCGAGCTTGCGCTCGCCGACGCCTCCGAGGCTGCTCAGACCGCTGTCGATGCCGCCCTTGCTACCGAGGATTATCCGGCCGCATTTTCTGCCCTCGCCGCCCTGCGCGCGCCCATCGACCGTTTCTTCGACGAGGTCATGGTCATGGACAAGGACGAGCAGCTCCGCGATAATCGCCTTAAGCTGCTCAACCGCTTCGAGGCCGTTTTCTCCGGCATCGCCAACATCGGTGAGCTTGCTCGTAAAAAGTAAGCCAGCCTGCGCGTAAGCGCAAAAGGAGCCCCGCATGGATTGCCCGGTCACCGCTCGTCCCACCGTTATCGTTATCTCCGACTCGCTCGGTGATACCGCTTGTGAGGTGGTGCTTGCGGCGTCCGGGCAATTTGATGAAGGGGCTTTTCGTTTGTTGCGCCTGCCCAAGGTGACCTCGGTGGAGCAGGTGGAGTCGTTTGTGGGCCCGCGCGTCGATGCCGACCATCGCGATATTGCCGTGTTTCACACCATTGTCGATCCGGCGCTTCGCGCCCGCGTGCTCGATTACCTGGGCATGCTGCATATCCGTTCGGTCGACCTGATCGGTCCGACGCTCGCCGTGCTATCGTCGCTCATCGGTGTGCCGCCCAAAGGCGTCGCGGGCGTGATTCACAGGACCGATGACCGCTATTTCCATCGTATCGAGGCCATGGAATATTTCGTTGAGCACGATGACGGGCGCGGTTGCGACGATTTGTCGGGTGCCGATATCGTGCTGCTGGGCGTATCGCGCACGTCCAAGACGCCGCTGTCGATGTATCTGGCTTATCAGGGCTACAAGGTTGCCAATGTTCCGTTGGCCCATGGCATGGAGCCGCCGAAGTCGATTTACGAGGTCGACCCGATGCGCCTGTTCGGCCTGATTTCGACCGTCGATGTGATTTCCGAAATTCGCGATAGCCGCTTGGGCGATGACTACGCTCGTGCCGTTGCCGGCTCCTATGCCGAGCCCGAGAGCGTGCGCAGCGAGCTTGAGGAAGCTCGTGCCCTCATGAAACGCCTAGGCTGCTTTGTGGTGCGTACCGACGGCAAGGCCATCGAGGAAAGCGCTGCTGAGATCATTAGCCACTTGGAGGAAATCCAAGAAGCCCGTGCCCGCCGCGCCGCCCGTCGCACCTAATAGTAGTAGCATTTTGATAAAGCGATTTAGCAAAAACATCGCACTTGACCTGCTTTTTTATTGCAGTGGTATCTTCATAAGGTAACCACCTTTACCTACCGTTTACCGCCAGTTTTAGCACGTTTACCAAACCGCGCACCCTCTGCTCAAGCCTGCCCAAAACCCGCCGTATAGTTCCCTCACGGCCCGCATTCGGCGGGTCGATTCGTTACCACGGTCGTGCGCGAGAGCGCATGGAAGGGGAAGTATCGTGAGCGATTGCAAGAGGGTTTACCGTTTTGGAACCGACGCCCAGGGCACCTGTGTCACCGAGGGCGACAAGTCCATGAACTTCGCGCTTGGCGGCAAAGGCGCTAACCTTGCCGAGATGAGCCGTATCGGCCTGCCGGTTCCCGGTGGCTTTACTATTACCTGCCAGACTTGCGTCGAGTACTCCGGTGCCGGCAACGTGTGGCCCGAGGGTGCACTCGATGAGATCGTTGCTGCCGAGGCGGACCTCGAGGCCCGCTGCGGCAAGAAGCTCGGCGACGCCTCCGATCCGCTGCTCGTGTCGGTTCGTTCGGGCGCTCCGTTCTCCATGCCCGGCATGATGGACACGGTCCTCAACTTAGGCCTCAACGACGACTCCGTTCAGGGGCTCATCGCCCAGACGCAAAATCCGCGTTTTGCTTGGGATAGCTACCGCCGCTTTATTCAGATGTTCTCCAACGTCGTTATGGGCGTTGACGCCGACCTGTTCGAGAACGCGCTGACCCAGGCACGCCTGGTCGCCGGCGTCCGCGTCGACTCCGAGCTTTCGGCCGAGGATCTGCAGGAGCTCGTCGAGACCTTTAAGGGCATCTTCTCCGAGAACGTCGATGCCTCCCTGTATCCCGAGCTCGAGGTCGCTGACGGCAAGCCCGTTTTCCCGCACGACCCGGAGCTTCAGCTACGCCTTGCAATTCAGGCCGTCTTTGGCAGCTGGATGAACGAGCGTGCCTGCATCTACCGCAAGCAGCATGGCATTTCCGACGAACTCGGCACCGCCGTCAACGTACAGGCCATGGCCTTTGGCAACAAGGGCGAGACATCTGCGACCGGCGTTGCCTTCACGCGCAATCCGGCCGACGGCACCAAGGAGTTCTACGGTGATTTTTTGGTTAATGCCCAAGGCGAGGACGTCGTCGCCGGTATCCGCAACACCGAGCCCATCGCCGACCTCAAGACCACCCCGGGCCTTGAGTCCGCGGGCGAGGAGCTCGAGCGCGTCTTCCTGACGCTCGAGGATCACTATCGCGACATGTGCGACATTGAGTTCACCATCGAGCAGGGCAAGCTCTGGATGCTCCAGACCCGCGTGGGCAAGCGAACTGCCACCGCCGCCCTGCGCATCGCCATCGAGATGGTCGAGGAGGGTCTGATCACCCGCGATGAGGCTGTGAGCCGCATCGATCCCGCGCAGCTCGACCAGCTCCTGCACCCACAGTTCGACGCCTCCAAGAAGTACGAGGCTCTCGCCAGCGGTCTTAATGCCAGCCCCGGTGCCGCCGTGGGCGAGGTCATGTTCTCGAGCGACGACGCCGTCGCGCGCGCCAACGAGGGCCACAAGGTCATTCTGGTTCGTTGGGAGACCAACCCCGACGACCTGAAGGGCATGGTCGCCGCCGAGGGCATTCTGACCAGCCACGGTGGCAAGACGAGCCATGCCGCCGTTATCGCCCGCGGCATGGGTACGCCCTGCGTCTGCGGCGTTGAGCGCTTCCATATCGACGCCGCCGAGAAGGTCGTGCGCATCGAGGGCAGCGACCGCGTGCTGCATGAGGGCGATGTCATCTCCATCGACGGCACCCAGGGTATCGTCGTCGACGGCGCCGTTGATCTGGTTTCGGCCGAGCTCACCGGCGACCTGGACACCATCCTGTCCTGGGCCGACGAGATTCGCCTGGACGAGACCGGCGGCCACGCCAACCATGTGCGCGTCAACGCCGACAACCCCGAGGATGCCGCGCTCGCGCTCGAGTTTGGCGCCGAGGCCATCGGCCTGTGCCGCACCGAGCACATGTTCCTGGGCGACCGCAAGAACATCATCCAGAGCTTCATCCTCTCCGATGATGAGGCCGTGAAGCAGCAGGCCCTGGCGGACCTGCTTAAGGTTCAGACCGAGGACTTCCTGGCGATGTTCAAGACCATGTCCGGTCGCGACGTAGTTGTTCGCCTGCTCGATCCGCCGCTTCATGAGTTCCTGGATAATCCTCGCGAGCTCGAGGTCGCCATCACCAAGAAGGAAGCCGCTGGCGCCAGCGAGGAAGAGCTTGCCGTCCTGCGTGCCCGCCTGCGCCGTATCGATGGCATGGTCGAGTCGAACCCCATGCTCGGCCTGCGCGGCGTGCGCCTGTCCGTTGTCTTTAGCGATCTGCCACTCATGCAGGTTCGCGCCGTCGCCACGGCTGCCGCTCGCCTCATCAAGGAGGGCGTCGATCCGCGTCCCGAGATCATGGTTCCGCTCGTCTCCATCACGGCGGAGCATGTCCAGACCCGCGAGGTCATCGAGCGCGTGATCGCCGAGGTTTCCGTCGAGGAGGGCGTCGAGCTCAATATTCCCGTGGGCACGATGCTCGAGCTGCCGCGCGCCTGCATGGTCGCTGACGAGATCGCCCATCACGCAGACTTCTTCTGCTTTGGCACCAACGACCTCACGCAGACGACCTTCGGTTTCTCGCGTGACGACGCCGAGGCCAAGTTCATCCCGCTGTACATGCACAAGAAGATCTTGAAGGACAACCCCTTCGAGACCATCGACTCGGCGGTGCTGGAGCTCGTGCGCATGGCCGTCGAGAAAGGTCGTGCCGCCAACCCCGACATGCACTTTGGCGTGTGCGGCGAGCACGGCGGCGACCCCAAATCCATTAAGGGCCTGTTCAACGTGGCCGACGTGGACTACGTGTCCTGCTCGCCCTACCGCGTGCCCCTCGCACGCCTGGCTGCCGCTCAGGCCAAGCTCGAGGCCAAGCGTTCCGCCTAACGTTTTGGGTTTAGACGCCTAACGTAGCCCCCTTCATGCCGCCCGTCTCATTCGTGAGGCGGGCGGTTATCATGTGCGGGTTTTGTCTTTTTGTCTGCGTAAAAAATTGTTCTTGCAGCAGAAACCCGCGCGTGTATACTCGAATACGTTTGTTCAACTACGTGCCGGCCATGGTGGTACGGCACCTCTAGAAGAGTAAGGAATTGCACATGGATTACATCCGCGCAATCGAGCGTCAGCAGATCCGCGAGGACATTCCTCAGGTTCGCGTCGCCGACAACGTCAAGGTTCACTACCGCATTAAGGAAGGCGACCGCGAGCGCATCCAGGTCTTCCAGGGCGACGTCATCCGCATGGCCGGCGCCGGTGCCCGCGAGACCTTCACCGTCCGCAAGATGTCCTTCGGTGTTGGTGTTGAGCGTACCTTCCCGCTTCACAGCCCCAAGATCGCCAAGCTCGAGGTCGTTCGTCATGGTCGCGTCCGTCGCGCCAAGCTGTACTACCTCCGCGACAAGGTGGGCAAGGCTGCTCGCATCCCCGAGAAGCGCTAAGAAGATCGCAGCGTCTGTCCACTCGTTTGGACACAAGGGTCACCTTCGGGTGGCCCTTCTTTTTATCTGATTTGCATGCAAGGAGGGCCTGGTATGGCCAATATGACGAGCTCGGTTTCGGCATCGCAGGTTGCCGGAGAGCTGGCGAGCGCAACGTTTGAGGAGATCCCCGCCCTCGTGGAGCATTATCGCGAGGACCCGCGTCAGCAGGTGATCAAGGCTTGCGAGCGTGCCCTCAAACGCCATTCCAAAGAGGTTGCCGAGCGCGAGCGCGTCAATGGCATGTACGAGCTTATGCATGAGCTTGGCGGCGATGGGGTGGTCGTTGGTGTCGACGAGGTGGGTCGCGGATCGGTGGCCGGTCCTTTGACGGTATGCGCCGTCTGTCTTCCTATGGAGCCGCGCGTCTGGGGCATCAACGATTCCAAAAAGCTTACGCCCGCGCGCCGCGAGTTGCTCTCAGTGAAGATTGCCGAGGTGGCAACGGCGATCGGTTTTTGCCATATCGCGCCGAAGGATATCGATGAGATGGGTATGGCCCGTGCCATCCGCGCTGCCGTTGCGGGTGCCGTGGCCGATACGGGGCTTGAACCCGACTGCGTCCTCATGGACGGTAACCCTCTGGGTGCCGTTCCCAACGAGCGCGACGTGGTCAAGGGCGATGCCAAAATCGCCTGCATTGCCGCGGCGTCCATCATGGCCAAGGTCACGCGTGACGAGATGATGGTCGAGTACGACGCCGAGTACCCCGAGTACCATCTGGCCGAGTCGAAGGGCTATGCAAGCCCCGAGCATATCGAGGCCATTCGCAAACATGGACTTTGTCCGCTGCACCGCGTGAGCTTTTGCGGAAACTTTCTGCAGACTGAGCGCCTTTTCTAGGTCAATTGTGGAGATAGGGACCCCTGGGGTTTTATAAACCTGCTGGTAGCGGGCCGTATGCAACACCATTGTTGCGTACGGCCCGTTTTTTGACGGCATTTGGTCAGCTTTTGGTTTGCTTCCGGTACTTACCCGCATGAAAGGTGCCCTCATCATCGGGGCCATGCAGTGTGCGGGAAAGGAGACCCCATGAGTGCCGCAAGCAAAAAGAGCAAGACGCAGCAGCTCAAGGAGCGTTGGGAAAACGGCGAGCTCGACTCCGGGGCGATGACGCCCGAGTTTATCAAGGGACTCAGTCCCCGCGAGCTAGGCATGCTGGGCGAGCTGATCACCATCGACTACTTTAACGAGCGCGGCTACACCTTGCTGGAGCAGGGCTATCGTTGCACCGAGGGCGAGGCCGATCTGGTGCTGCTCGATGAGCTCGACGATGTCGTGGTGATGGCCGAGGTCAAGACCAGACGCGTTTCGCTGGATTGCACCACGCGGGTCTTTCCCGAGGAGGCCGTGGACGCCCAAAAGCAACGCCGCTACCGCCGCATCGCAAGTTGCTATCTCATGGAGCATTATCCGCTCAAGGCGATTCGCTTCGATGCTGTGGGTGTCACCATCCGCGGCGGGCATATCGCCGAGATCGAGCATCAGTACAACGCGTTCGATTGGCAGGTGTCGTGATGGCGTTCGAGACGTTTGCCGTTCACGCGGCCTGCATCCGCGGCGTCGAGGCGATTCACGTCACGGTCGAGGTCTCGCTTGCCGGTGGCGTTCCGGGCATCCAGATGCTCGGCATTCCGAGTATGGAGGTGATGGAGTCACGCGGTCGTATTCGCTGCGCGATGCGCTCCGCCGGGTTCGAGATCCCGCGCTCGGGCATTACCGTTAACCTGGCACCCGGCGATATCCGCAAGACCGGTAGCGGCTTTGACCTGCCCATCGCCATCGCGGTTCTAGCGGCCGATGGGCAGATTCCCCGTGACAACCTCGATCGCTGCCTTATCGCAGGTGAGCTTGGTCTGGACGGTACGGTGCTTCCCGTCAAGGGCGAGGTGGCGTTTCAGCTATTGGCTCGCGACATGGGGCTGTCTTTTATCGCCGGCAGGTCCGATCAGCATGTGCCGCTTGCGGGCGTGGATTGCGGATTCATCGATCATTTGTCTCAGCTTGCTCGCGGCATGGGCGATGCCGCACGCCACTACTTGGATTCTGAGGGCGTCGAGGCGTCCTTTGAACCTGAGCTCGACTATGCCGACGTACTGGGGCAGGAAGTCGCTAAACGCGGCATGGTGCTTGCGGCAGCAGGAGAACTCGGCTTGCTCATGATTGGGTCCCCGGGATCGGGCAAGACGATGCTCGCACGCCGTATGACCGGCATCCTGCCTGAGCTTTCCATTGAGGATCAGCAGGAGGCGCTGTGCATCCATTCGGTTTTGGGTGAGAACATTGATGGCTTGTTGGCGGGGCACCGGCCCTTCCGCAGCCCCCACCACAGTATTTCGACCGCAGGCCTTATCGGCGGCGGGCGCCCGGTGCACCCGGGTGAGATCAGCCTAGCTCATGGCGGCGTGCTCTTTTTGGACGAGCTTGCCGAGTTTCCCACGGGTGTGCTGCAGACGCTGCGTCAGCCCATCGAACGCGGCTATGTGAGGATCGTACGCGTCGACGGGGCCTTTACCTTCCCGTCGCGCTTTCAGTTGCTGGCTGCGAGCAATCCCTGCCCCTGCGGTTTTTTGGGCGATCGCGAGGTGCCGTGCCGCTGCTCGGCATCGATGGTCGAGCGCTATCGGGCAAAGCTGCGCGGTCCTTTGGCCGACCGTATCGACATGATGATCGATGTGACCCGTCCCGATCCCCAGGTGATTATCGAGGGCGCGGAGGGTATGTCGTCGGCCGAGTTACGTGACTACGTTGTGCGCGGTCGCGCCTTTCGCTCTTGGCGCGAATCCCGTATGGACGATGCGGATGCCGAGGCCGAGGATGACGAGACGCGGTCCATTGACGGCGTCGTTTCGACCTTTGAGCTCGATGATGCGGCGGAGAAGTGTGTGCTCGGCCTGTCGAGGCGCACGCATCTCACGGGCCGCGGTATCGTGCGCCTGGTGCGTATCGCGCGTACAATCGCCGACGTCGCCGAGAGCGAGCAGGTGACGCAGGACCACGTGCTCGAGGCGGCGATGTACCAGGGAAGGAGGGACCAATGATGGCCGAGGGGACCTTCGAGCTGCATCCAGGTGACGCGTTGTATCCCGAGACCGTTTTGGAGCTTTCTGATGTACCTCAGACGCTCTATGTGCGCGGCAACCCCGAGGCGCTTTCGACGCCCGCGCTCTCCATCATCGGCGCGCGAAAGGCCTCGCCGTATGGTCTTGCCGTGGCAGAGCTTGCGGCAAAGGTTGCGGTCGAGGCGGGAGTGACGGTAGTTTCGGGCGGCGCGGTCGGTTGTGACCAAGCCTCGGGTTGGGCTGCGGTCAACGCCGGCGGCAAACACGTCGTGGTGCTGGGGACGGGCGCCGACGTGGTCTACCCGCGTTCGAGCGCGGGGCTTATTTCACGCACGCTCGATACGGGTGGCGCGGTCGTGTCGATCTCTCCGTGGGGCATGGGGCCGCGCAAGTTTGCCTTTCCGCGCCGCAATCGCGTGATCGCGGCCCTGTCGCAAGCCCTCTTTGTATCCGAGGCGGGTATGCCTTCCGGGACGTTTTCTACAGCCGAGGCTGCTATGGATTTGGGGCGCGAACTTCTTGCCGTGCCGGGGTCGATCCTATCGCCCGAGTCGCGTGGCACGAATTACCTCATTGCGAACGGTGCCTGCTGCATCATCAACGAGGAATCTATCGAGATGGCTATCTCACGCATCTACGGCACCCTGCGCTACTCTCGCCCCGATGCTCCCGGCATTGCCGACCTGAATCCAACACAGCAGACCGTGATGCATGCGCTCATCGCCTCTCCGCTCAAGGCCGACGACATCGCGGCGCTCGTCTCGCTCGATGCTGTCGGCGTACTCAAACTCTTGGGTTCGCTTGAACTCGAGGGTCTTATCGAGCGCATGATGGATGGAAGGTATGCGCCCTCCAAGTTTGCCCTTCACGCCCAGACACCCTTCGGTCACAATGGAAAACGTGTCAATTAGAAAGGTGTTTGCAGATGCAGTTCGATCAGGTGACAGTTATCGGTGGCGGTCTGGCGGGTTCGGAATGCGCGATCCAGCTGGCAGACCGCGGGTTTGCCGTAAAGCTGTGCGAGATGCGCCCCCAGGTGAGCTCCCCGGCTCACCATACCGATCACCTGGCAGAGCTCGTCTGCTCCAATTCGTTTAAGTCGACCCGTCCGGATTCAGCGGCTGGTTTGCTGAAGGCCGAGCTTGAGCGCATGGGTTCAGTCCTGCTCGATTGCGCCCATCGTGCGGCTGTTCCCGCCGGTGGTGCCTTGGCGGTCGACCGCGTCAAGTTTTCCGAGCTTGTCGAGGCCGAGGTTGCCGCCCGACCCAATATCGAGATCATTCACGGCGAGGTCACGCAGATTCCCGAGGGTCACGTGGTCATTGCCGCCGGCCCCTTGTGCTCGCCGGCGCTGAGCGAAGAGGTCATGAAACTCGTCGGCGGCGACGCTCTTGCGTTCTTCGATGCCGCGGCGCCGATCGTCGATGCCTCTACGCTCGATATGGATGTTCTGTTCTCGCAGTCGCGCTACGAGGAGCAGGGGAGCGGCGACTATCTCAACGCTCCGCTCAACAAGGAGGAGTACGAGGCCTTTATCGAGGCGCTTACTACAGCCGACCGCGTGGTGCTCAAGGATTTTGAGGGCGGCGATCTGTTCCAGGCCTGCCAGCCTGCCGAGGAGGTTGCACGCACCGGCAAGGACGCCATTCGCTTTGGCGCCATGAAGCCCGTCGGCCTCACCGACCCGCGTACCGGACGTCGCCCCTGGGCGGCGATTCAGCTGCGTGCCGAGAACAAGGAGAAGACCGCCTATAACCTGGTGGGCTTCCAGACCAACCTGACCTTTGGCGAGCAGAAGCGCGTCTTCCATATGGTGCCGGGCCTGGAGAATGCTGAGTTCTTCCGCTACGGTGTCATGCACCGCAATACCTTTGTCGACGCCCCGCACGTGCTCGATGGCACCTTTGCCGTGCCCGGTACCGGCGTGCGCCTGGCCGGTCAGATCACCGGCACCGAGGGGTACATGGAAGCCGTGGCGACAGGTCTGCTCGCGGCGCTCAACACCTATGCCGAGGCTATCGGTGCCGCGGGTGTCGAGTTGCCCCGCGTGGGCGCCCTGGGCGCGCTCGTGGGCTATGCGACCGATCCTGCCACCGTGGGCTATCAGCCCATGCATGTCAACTTTGGCCTGGTGCCGCCACTCGAGGACGGTAAGCGCCGCAGCAAGCGCGACCGCTACCAGGCCTATGCGGACCGTGCGCTCGAGGCCCTTGATGCCTATCTGGCCACTCGCCCCGATTTGTTTGGAGGCGACCGGTCATAGCCTTTGACCTGTACGATGCCGTCGACTCGTTTATCGCCTATACCGCACGTGTCGAGGGACTTTCTCCCAACACGGTGACGGCCTATGGCTCGAGGCTGGAGCGCTTTGCTTCCTGGTGCGAGCGCGAGGATATCGATGCTTTCGCTGCCGACGTGCGCACCATTCGTCGCTATCTTGCCGAGCTTTCGCGTGAGCAGGTGGCTCCCCGAACGCTTGCGGCGCATCTGTCTGCCATTCGCTCGCTCTATCGGTGGATGGCTGCCGAGGGGATTGTCGAGGGTGATGCGGTCTCGGCGATCGCATCGCCCAAGCTGCCGCGCGACCTGCCGGGCGTCCTTACGACCCAGCAGGTGGAGGCACTGCTCAAGACGCCTGATACCTCGACGCCCGCGGGACTGCGCGATGCGGCGATGCTCGAGTTGCTCTATGCCTCGGGTGCCCGCATCTCAGAGCTTGCGGCGCTCAATGTGGAGTCCATCGCTTGGTCCGAATGCACGCTGCGGCTATGGGGCAAGGGGAGCAAGGAACGCATCGTTCCTCTGTATCGTCGCGCACTCGAGGCGACGCGCCTCTATATTGAGGAGGGGAGGCCGGAGTTGCTCGCTCAGGCAAAGCGCCGTGACCCCGCTACCGGGCCGCATCCGCTGCTTATATCGGCGCGCGGCAATCGCATGAGCGCCGCCATCCTCCGGCGGCGGTTCCATACGCTGGCGACGCTTGCCGGCATTCCGGCCGACATCGCCCCGCATGCGATGCGCCATACCTTTGCGACCGACTTGCTTGAGGGCGGTGCGGACCTGCGCTCGGTTCAAGAGCTGCTGGGTCATGCGAGTCTGTCCACGACGCAGATCTACACGCATCTCACGCCCGATCGGCTTAAGCGGGCCGTGGCTCAAGCCCATCCCCGCGGCGAATAGCGGCTGGGACGTCCCGCGCCGCACTCGGGTGTGTGGTTTTGATTGCGGGTTGGCAGGAAGATGCATTCCTGCTATCATTCATCGGGTTGCTTCACGGCAACATGTTTTTATCACGCACGCACGGCTACTTCATACCGTGGTGCCCGGGCTTTGGTAGCACATGTCCGGGTTGGTTTTGGAGGATGACCCCGCGCGGAGGCAAACCACAGGAGGTTTAATATGGCTACCAAGATTAATATCCGCACCCTGCTCGAGGCCGGCTGCCACTTCGGTCACCAGACCCGTCGCTGGAACCCCAAGATGAAGCCGTTCATCTTCGGTGAGCGCAACGGCATCTACATCCTCGACCTCAAGCAGACCATCCTCGACGCCGACCAGGCCTACACCTTCGTCAAGAACGTCGCCAAGGGTGGCAACGTGCTGTTCGTCGGCACCAAGAAGCAGGCTCAGGAGGCCGTCAAGAACGCTGCTGAGCGCGCCAACATGCCTTACATTAACCAGCGTTGGCTCGGCGGTATGCTGACCAACTTCGTCACCATCCGCTCCCGCATCAACCGCATGGAGGAGCTCGAGGCCATGGTCGAGGACGGCCGCATGGCAGTGCTCCCCAAGAAGGAGCAGGCTGTTCTCGGCAAGGAGCTCACCAAGCTCCAGACCAACCTCGGTGGCGCCCGCGACATGAAGGGTCTGCCCCAGGCTCTCTTCGTCATCGACACCAAGCGCGAGGAGAACGCCATCAAGGAGGCTCAGCGCCTGAACATCCCCGTCGTCGCTCTGATCGACACCAACTCCGATCCCGACGAGGTCGAGTACGGCATCCCCTGCAACGATGACGCTATCTCCGCTGTCACCCTTATGTGCGAGCTTATGGCTGACGCCTGCCTCGCTGGCTCCGGCAAGGAGCAGGTCTCCGAGGCCGAGATGGCCGCTGAGCCCAAGGCCGAGTAAATCAGTCTTAGTTAATTCTTTTTCATCTCTTTGAAAGGAACCACAATGGCCCAGATTACCGCCGCTATGGTCAAGCAGCTCCGCGAGATGACCGACTCCCCGATGATGGAGTGCAAGAAGGCTCTCGTTGAGGCTGACGGCGACATGGACGCCGCTGTCGACGTTCTGCGTAAGAACGGCCTCGCCAAGGCTGCCAAGAAGGCTGGCCGTGAGACCAACGAGGGCGCTGTCGCCGCGTTCGTCTCCGAGGATGGCAAGACCGGCGCTCTGCTCGAGCTCTCCTGCGAGACCGACTTCGTTGGCTCCAACGCCAAGTTCACCGGCTTTGCTTCCAAGGTCGCTGAGGTTGTCGCTACCACCGAGCCTGCTGACGTCGACGCTCTGCTCGAGAAGCCGATGGGCGAGGAGACTGTTTCCTCTGAGCTCACCGAGATGATTCACATCATGGGCGAGAACATGAAGATTTCCCGCTTCGCTGCCCGCAAGGCTGAGAACGGCGCGCTCGCTTCTTACATCCACATGGGTGGTAAGATCGGCGTCCTCGTCGAGTTTGCTTTCGAGAAGGCCGAGACCGCTCAGGCTGAGTCCTTCAAGACCTTCGCTCACGACGTTGCCCTTCAGGTTGCCGCCGTCGCCCCGATCTGTGCTACCCGCGATCAGGTTCCGGCCGAGACCGTCGAGCACGAGAAGCAGATCTACATGGCTCAGGCTGCCGAGTCCGGCAAGCCCGAGGCCATTCAGGAGAAGATGGCTGTCGGCCGTCTGGAGAAGTTCTACAAGCAGTCCGTGCTCACCGAGCAGGAGTTCATCAAGGACAGCTCCCTCACCATCAAGAAGTACGCTGAGCAGGTCTCCAAGGAGCTCGGCGACACCATTACCGTCGTTGCCTTTGACCGTCTGGTCCGTGGCGAGTAAATAAGCTCTTGTAGCTGGTAATGAGCAGGCTGTGGGTTTTACTCACAGCCTGCTTTTTCATGGCTCTTCTTAGAGCCTTTGATAGAATGTTGAGAGTTCAATCTAAAGGAGGATCGCTTTGTCCGACATCCGATATAAACGCGTGCTTCTTAAGCTTTCTGGCGAAGCACTGATGGGCGACGGCCAATATGGCATCGACCCCAAGGTTACCGACCATCTTGCCAAGCAGGTCAAGGAGCTGCTCGCCGTTGGTCATGAGGTCGGCGTCGTTGTCGGCGGCGGCAATATTTTCCGCGGCATGGCCGGCGCTGCCGGTGGCATGGAGCGTGCTCAGGCCGACTACATGGGCATGCTGGCAACCGTTATGAACGCGCTCGCCCTGCAGGATGCCTTCGAGCATAACGATGTTCCCTGCCGCGTGATGAGCGCTATCCAGATGAACGAGATCTGCGAGCCCTATATTCGCCGTCGCGCCATCAACCACCTTTCCAAGGGCAACGTCGTTATTTTTGCCGCCGGTTCGGGCAATCCGTACTTTACGACCGACACCGCCGCGGCTCTTCGTGCGTGCGAGATCGGCGCCGAGATTCTGATTAAAGCCACCAAGGTTGACGGCATCTACGACAAGGATCCCGTCAAGTGCGCTGATGCCGTCCGTTTTGACAAGATTACCTATCACGAGGTTCTCGTCCGCGGTCTGCAGGTTATGGATTCCACCGCTACGGCACTGTGCCAGGATAACCGTATGCCGATTTTGGTCCTCAACATCGATGGCGAGGACACCGTCAAGCGCGCGCTCGCGGGTGAGCCCGTCGGCACGCTCGTCTATCAGGAGGATTAAGCATGGCAGAGAACATCACCGCCC
Source organism: uncultured Collinsella sp. (assembly GCA_928722055.1). Classification (GTDB taxonomy): domain Bacteria; phylum Actinomycetota; class Coriobacteriia; order Coriobacteriales; family Coriobacteriaceae; genus Collinsella. Next base: position 1,184,166 of record CAKMWN010000002.1, on the reverse strand, counting down.
ATATGGACAAGTCGCTCGAGTCCCTCAAGCATAACTTCTCCAAGGTCCGTACCGGCCGCGCCAATGCCAACATTCTGTCCGACATCACCGTCGATTATTACGGTGTTCCCACGCCGGTCACGCAGGTTGCCGCCGTCAAGACCCCCGAGGCCCACATGCTGCTCATCGAGCCGTGGGACAAGGCACTCATCAACGCTATCGTCAAGGCCATCGGCGCTTCCGATCTGGGTATTACCCCCAACTCCGATGGCACCGTCGTTCGTCTGCCGTTCCCGGCTCCCACCGAGGAGCGCCGTCGCGAGCTCGTCAAGGAGTGCCGCGAGTACGCCGAGCAGGCCAAGGTGTCTATCCGTAACATCCGTCGCGACTTCAACAACAAGCTTGAGCGCGATGAGGAGCTCACCGAGGACGATGTCCGTCGCGAGCAGGCCAAGGTCCAGAAGCACACCGATGAGTATGTCGCCAAGGTCGAGGAGCTTCTGAAGGAAAAAGAAGCCGAGGTCATGGAGATCTAAGGTGCAATACGACGAGCATAAACTGGTCGAGTACTTTGCCGACGCCCCTGCGGGCGTCGGTTTTTCCGACCTTGACCTCAATAACATTCCGCACCATATCTCGTGCATCATGGACGGCAATGGTCGTTGGGCCACATCGCGCGGTCTTGCACGCACCGAGGGCCACAAGGCGGGTATCGTCTCCCTTCGTGAGATTATTACCGCCTGCGTGCGTCTGGGCGTCGACGTGCTTTCGGCCTATGCGTTTTCTACCGAAAACTGGAACCGCCCGCAGCATGAGGTCAACGTCTTGATGCACCTGTTTGCCAAGACGTTTATCGACGAGCTGCCGCTTCTGAAGCGCGAAAACGTGCGCGTTGTCTTTTTGGGTGACATTTCCGCGCTGCCCAAGAAGACCCGCGACGTTTTTGAACGCGGTCTTGCCGAGTGCGCCAATCACACCGGCATGACGCTGGCGCTTGCCGTCAACTACGGCGCGCGTGCCGAGATTACCCGCGCTGTCCGTCAGATCGCACTCGACGCTGCCGCCGGTAAGATCGATCCTGGCGCAATTGATGACGACATGGTGGCTTCCCACCTCTATACCGCCGGCCTTCCCGATCCTGAGCTTGTGATTCGCACTTCTGGTGAGCTGCGCCTTTCGAACTATCTGCTGTGGCAGGTGGCTTATTCCGAATTCTACGTCACCGATACCTATTGGCCCGACTTTGATCGTTGGGGCCTTGTCGACGCCATTTTGGCCTATCAGGGCCGTGACCGTAGGTTTGGTGGACTGAGCAAGACCGAGGAGGCTTAATCGTGTCCGATCGTCCCAAGGCATCTGCTCCCAAGACGCCTGCGCGCAAAGCTGCCACTGCGGGAACGCCTGCAGTGAAGAGCGGCACCGGTTCGTGGCTGGCGGGCTTTATTACCCGTGCCGCCGCCGGTATCGTCTACGCCGTTGTCTTTATCCTGTGCCTGGTTTTGGGTATCGTGCCCACGGCCATCTTTGTTTCCGTCATGAGCGGTCTGTGCTGCTATGAGTTTTTCCGTATGACAAGGCTCGATGGCAAGATGGCTAACGAGCGCATGGGTATCGCTGCCGCCGTGCTCTTTCCGCTGTCGGCGTTGGGCGATTCGATGCTGCTGAATGCCCTGCTTTTTGCCCTGATGCTCGCTGTGGGCATTTGGTATGTCTGGTCGCCGCGTACCCGTATATCCGATGTTGCCGTGACACTCATGGGTCCCATCTACACCGGTTTTATGCTGTCGGCTATCGTGCTGCTGCGCGATGCCGTGCCCGGTTTTGCCGGCGCCCTGCTTTCGGTGGGTGTTTGCGCGTCTCTCTGGGTCTCCGATTCGTTTGCCTATATCGTGGGTAGCCGTATCGGCAAACACAAGATGGTTCCCAAGATCTCTCCCAAAAAGAGCTGGGAGGGGTTTGTTGGCGGCATCCTGGGCTCGGTTTTGATTTGGCTCATCCTGTGGGCGACGCATTTCTTCAAGCTCAGCCTGCCCTATGCGCTGCTGTGCGGCGTGGTCGTGTCCATTCTGGGCGTTATCGGCGACCTTATCGAGTCGCGCATCAAGCGCGGTGTGGGCGTCAAAGATTCCGGCAACCTTATCCCGGGCCACGGCGGCATGCTCGATCGTAGCGATTCGCTTATCTTCGGCTGCATCACCGCGCAGCTGATGCTGATGATCGGAGGCGTGCTGTAATGTCATTCCAGACGACGTATGGCCCCGATGGACGCCTCCGTGTTGCCATCCTGGGTTGTACGGGCTCCATCGGCACCCAGGCGCTCGATGTGTGCCGCCAGCATGCCGATCGCCTGCAGGTGACGGCGCTGTCCGTTAACTCCAGTACCTCCGAGCTTGTTGCCGCTGCCCGCGAGTTCTCGGTTTCGGCGGTTGCCGTGGCCGATGTCGCTCATGGCGATGACGCCGTGCTGCAGGAGTTGCCCGAGGGAACGAAGCTCGGCGTTGGCGCGCAGGCGGTTTGCGAGCTCGCGCGTCGCGACGATGTCGACTGCGTACTCGTCGCTATTGTGGGTGCCGCCGGTCTCGAGGCGAGCCATGCGGCCTTGACCTCGAATAAGCGTCTTGCCCTTGCCAACAAGGAGTCCCTCGTCGTCGGTGGCGACTTGCTTATGCCGTTGGCGCAACCGGGCCAGCTTATTCCAGTCGACTCTGAGCACTCCGCCATCTACCAGTGCTATCTGGGGGAGAACCCGCGCGAGGCTCATTGTATTTGGCTCACCTGCTCGGGCGGACCGTTCTTTGGCCGCACGCGCGACGAGCTAGATCGCGTGACGCGTGCCGATGCCCTCGCACATCCCACGTGGGCCATGGGTGCTAAGATCACCATCGACTCCGCCACCCTCATGAATAAGGGCCTGGAGCGCATTGAGGCCATGCATCTGTTTAACTGCGACCTCGATTTCATTAACGTGGTCGTGCAGCGTCAGTCCAAGATTCACTCTATGGTCGAGTTTGCCGACGGCTCCGTGATGGCGCATCTCGGTGCTTCCGACATGCGTATTCCCATCCAGTTCGCGTTCTCGTATCCCGAGCGTTGGGATACCCCGGCGCCTCGTATCGATTTCCGCGAGCTGGGGCAGCTCACGTTTGATGCTGCCGACATGGATACCTTCCGCTGTCTGGCACTGGCCGAGCGTGCCGGCAAGACGGGTGGCACCATGCCGTGCGTGCTCAATGCCGCCAACGAGGTCGCCGTCGATGCCTTCCTGCACGATGGCTGCAGCTTTACCGATATCGATCGCATTGTGGAATCCTGCATGGATGCCCACGATATGCAGGCGGTCGATTCGTTTGAGCAGCTTCGCGACATCGATGCGTGGGCGCGTGAAAAGGCTGCGCAGGTACTCGCCGCAACCCGTTCCTAACCCATAAGGATTGCTTTTTCGTTTTATGGATACTGTTCTGAGCGTTCTCTCATCGATCTTTTGGGGCCTGCTGATGCTTTCCGTCCTCGTGTTTTTGCACGAGGGCGGCCACTTTTTGGCGGCGCGTGCCTGCGGCGTCCGTGTGACCGAGTTCTTTTTGGGCCTGCCGTGCCGCTTTGACATCCATTACACGTCGCGTCGCATTGGAACCAAGTTTGGCGTGACCCCGCTGCTGCTGGGTGGCTACGCTGCCATCTGCGGTATGGATCCGACCGATGTCTCCTGCGCCGATCGCGTGCTCGCGGCTATCTACCGTCATGGTCGCGTGACCGTGGCCGACCTTGCTGTCGAGCTCGAGCTTTCCGAGGAGGATGTGCTCGAGGCTTGTGCTCTGTTGCTGGGCTGGGGCTCCATCGCTCCCTGGTATGAGGAAGGGGAGAAACCCTCGCCGAGCTACTATCCCACCAAGTATCAGACGCTGCCGCGAGACGCGGCGGGTTACACCACCTTTGACGGCCGCCGGTTCGATCGAGAGCATGCGACTGCCGAGGGCGATGTGTGGGAGCTGCCGTGCGGCGAGGCTGATTTCTTGGCGCAAGAGCGCTCGCACACTTATCTTGGCCAGGGCTTTCTCAAGCGCGCCTTTATGCTGCTCGCGGGCATTCTCGTCAATATCCTGACGGGTTTTTTGCTGCTTATGAGCATCTATTCCATTGCGGGCGTCACCGTGCCGATCGATACCAACGTGATCGGTCAGGTTGACGAGGGGTCTATTGCCGCCAAGGCGGGTATCGAGGCTGGTGATGCGATCCTTTCGGTTGACGGTGTATCGTGCTCCACATGGATGAACGTTTACGATGCCATCGGCAAGGCCGCCGGTAAGGACGATATCGCCATCGAGTACGAGCGTGACGGCAAGCAGCATTCGACCACGGTTGCGCTCAAAGAGGACGAGCGCCTAGGTGTGTATGCCTCTACGCAGGTAGTCCGTTTGGACCCCATCACCTCGGCGCGTCTGTCATTCTCCTATGTTGTGCAGACCGCGGAGGGCGTGATGCGCCTGCTCCAGCCGCAGCATACGATGGAGATTCTCGATCAGTCTTCTTCGATCGTGGGTATTAGCGTTATGTCCTCACAGGCTGCTGCTGCCGGTCCTGCCACATTCCTTTCGTTTGCCGCCCTCATTTCGTTCTCGCTTGGCTTTATGAACCTGCTGCCCATCCCACCACTCGATGGCGGCAAGCTGGTCATCGAGATCATTCAAAAGATTGTGGGCCGCGAGCTTCCGCTCAAGGTCCAGACGATTGTGAGCTATGTGGGCATCGCGCTCTTTGTGCTGCTGTTTGTCTATATGCTTCGTTCCGACATCCTTCGATTTATTCTGTAGGGGAGTGTTTGGATTGTCTTTATCCCATCCTTTGCCTCGCGATTTGACGCGCCCCGTGCATGTGGGCGGTGTGCAGATCGGTGGCGGTGCGCCGGTGGTGGTCCAATCCATGACCTGCACCGATACCGCTGATGCCAAGGCAACACTTGCGCAAGTGTGCGCGTTGGCGCAGGCTGGCTGCGATATCGTGCGTGTGAGCGTGCCCACTGAGGCCGCGCTTGAGGGTTTCCGCACCATCTGTGCCGAGTCTCCGGTGCCAATCGTTGCCGATATCCACTTTAACCACAAGCTGGCCATTGGCGCTGTAGAGGCCGGTGCCGCCAAGCTCCGCATCAATCCCGGTAATATCGGCGATTGGGCCAAGGTCGATGCTGTCATCGATGCCGCGGGTGCTGCGGGCTGCGCAATTCGCATCGGTGTCAACGCTGGTTCGCTTGAGCAGGATATCGCCGAGCGCGACGACCTCACGCAGCCCGAAAAGCTCGTGATGTCGAGCGAGCGCTTCGTCAAGCACTTTGAGGACCGCGGCTTTACGAACATTGTGCTTTCGGCCAAGGCCCATAGCGTGCAAACGACGCTCGATACCTATCGAGCCCTGTCGCGTGAGATTCCCCACGTTCCGCTTCACCTGGGCGTGACGGAGGCGGGGACCAAGCTCCAGGGCACCATCAAGAGCTCTGTAGGCTTGGGTATCTTGCTTTCCGAAGGCATTGGCGACACCATGCGTGTGTCGCTCACAGCCGATCCGGTTGAGGAGCCGCCGGTTGCCTGGGGTATTCTGCAGTCGTTGGGCCTGCGTCGCCGTGGCCCCGAGATTGTCTCGTGCCCCACGTGCGCCCGCTGCCAGGTTAACCTTATTCCCATTGCCGAGGAAGTAACCGAGCGGCTTAAGAACTATACCGCGCCGCTTTCGATTGCCGTTATGGGATGTGCCGTTAATGGCCCCGGCGAGGCTTCTGATGCCGACCTGGGCGTTGCTTGCGGACGTGGTCAGGCCTTGCTCTTTTCGCATGGCCAGATCATTGGTAAAGTAGCTGAGGACCAAATTGTCGACGCGCTTATGGCAGAGGTCGACAAGCTTATTGAGGAGAAATAAATGACTCGAGCAATGTATATGTCTAAGCTCTATGCGCCGACGCTTAAAGAGGATCCGGCGGACGCTGAGCTCGCCAGCCACCGCCTGCTGCTCCGTGCCGGCATGATCCGCAAGGAGGCCGCCGGTCTGTATTCCTACCTGCCGCTTGCTTGGCGCTCGATCCGCAAGATTGAGAACATCGTGCGCGACGAGATGGACGCTGCCGGCGCCCAGGAGCTTATGATGCCCATCATGGTCGACGCCGAGTTGTGGCGTGAGTCCGGCCGCATCGACGCCTATGGCAAGGAGCTTGTGCGCTTTGACGACCGTCATGGTCGCGAGTTCGTCCTGGGTCCCACGCACGAGGAGACCGTCACGGCCCTGGTGCGCAATGAGCTGCGTTCCTACAAGCAGCTGCCGGTGAACCTCTATCACATCCAGGATAAGTTCCGCGACGAGTTCCGTCCCCGCTTTGGCCTGATGCGCGGCCGTGAGTTCATCATGAAGGACGCCTACAGCTTCTCCGCCACGCAGGAGAGCCTGCAGGAGGAGTACGACAAGATGAAGCAGGCCTACGCTAACATCTGTGAGCGCTGCTACATTAAGGCCCTGCCCGTCGTTGCCGACTCCGGTGAGATCGGTGGCGATACCTCCGTCGAGTACATGGCTTTGGCCGACGCCGGTGAGGCTTCGCTGGTCTACTGCGACGATTGCGGCTTTGCTGCCGATGACGAGGCGGCAAGCACCAAGGTCGTCGTGACTGAGGGCCCCGGCGACGGTACGCTCACCAAGGTCGAGACTCCGGGCATGGGCACCATTGAGGCCGTCGCCAAGTTCTTCGGTTTCCCCGAGAACGGTACGCGAAAGTCGCTGGCGCTCATCGACGCCGAGGGCAAGCCGGTCGTGGCCATTGTCCCGGGCGACCACGAGCTCAATGACTGCAAGGCCGAGCATGTTTTTGGCAAGGGCTATCGCATGATGACCGACGAGGAGCTTCAGGCGTACGGTCTGCACAAGGGCTTTATCGGACCAGTTAACCTGCCCGAGGGCATTCGTCTGGTCTGCGACGAGAGCCTGCGCGAGTCCAAGCAGTGGGCCTGTGGCGCCAACGAGGTCGACTATCACTTTACCGGTGCCTGTCCCCAGCGCGACTTTACCGTCGACGAGTGGGCCGACCTGGTAACCGTCGTTGCCGGCGACCCCTGCCCGCACTGCGGCAAGCCGCTCTCCGCTGCCCGCGGCATCGAGGTCTCTCAGGTCTTCCAGCTTGGCACCAAGTATTCCGAGGCCATGGGCGCCACCTTTATGGATGAGGACGGTAAGGAGAAGCCGCTCATCATGGGTTGCTACGGCGTTGGTGTGTCCCGCTCGCTTGCTGCCGTCGTGGAGCAGCATAACGACGAGCACGGTATCGTCTGGCCGGTCTCCGTTGCTCCGTACGAGGTCGCGGTGATTCCGCTCGATCCCAAGAAGGAGGAGTGCGCTACCGTTTGCGACCAAATCGTCGAGGGCCTGTGCGCCGAGGGCATCGAGGTCGTCGTCGACGATCGCGATGAGCGTCCGGGCTTTAAGTTTGCCGACAACGACCTTATGGGCTTCCCGTATCAGGTGGTGCTCGGCAAGCGCGGCCTTAAGAACGGTACCGTTGAGCTCAAGGACCGTGCCACGGGCGAGCGCGAGGACGTGGCGATCGACGAGGTCGTCGCCAAGGTCGCCGAGCTTGTGAAGGCAGCACGCCGTTAATCGACGATTTCGCTTGTAGTTCGATATACGGGACGGCCCCGCATTTCTCCAGATCGGGGAGATGCGGGGCCGTCCTTTTATCTTGTGGCATCCTCGATATCTAAAAGGAAAACCCCACAGCCCATGTGAGCTGCGGGGTTTTCCTTGTGCCTCCGATGCGAAATAAATCGCTCAGATATTACTGATAATCGACGACGTCGATCCAGTTCTTCAGGAACTCATCGTTCACGTTGCGCTTACGAGCGAGCTCGGAAGCGGCGACGATGCTCGTCCACTGACGCACGACCTGCATCGGCATGTCGGCGCGGTCGCAGTAGAGCTCCAGGTAGGCCTCAGCCTGATCCTTGCTGTTGAGGGCAAAGAGCAGGTAGGTGGTGGCAACGTCGGCAGCAGGGGAGCCCTGGGTGGCGTGTGCCCAGTCGCACACATAGAGCTGGCCGTCGTCGCCGACGATGACGTTGGAGGGGTTGAAGTCGCCGTGGCAGACCTTGAACTCCTTGGTCATGCCGTCCAGACGCTCCTGAAGGTTGTAGCGCGTGGTGGCATTGAGCTGATCAAGGCTGTCGATCATGCGGGCGTACTTGTCACGCTGACGGTTGAGCAGCGGGGAGGTGTAGCCGTGGATCTCGATCTGGAGGTCGACGAACATCTCGAGGTACTCACCAAAGCGCTGGGGCTCGGCAGTCATCTTCTCGGCAAGGGTGGTGCCCGGAACCTTCTCGGTCACGAGCGCCCAGCCGTTGGCGTTCTCGAGCTGGGAAACCTCGAGCGCCTTGGGGCTGCGGATGCCGCACTCATTGATGCGGGCAAGATTCAAAGCCTCGTTGAACACGTCGGAGACAGGCTTGGTCTCGTTAAAGACCTTGACAATCTTGTCGCCCAGGTCGTAAACGACCTTGTTGCCACGGCGGACGAGCTCGGTCTTGGAATCGGGTAGCAGCATGGTTGCATCCTTTCAACGATGCGATAGAAGCGACGGCGGGGGTGTGTGAAACACCCGTGCACCCCCGCCGTTAAAAACCGTGCTAAAACTAGCAGACGGCGTAATCCTGGGGCTCGCGGCCGTAGTAGGCGTCCAGGTAGAGCTCCTTGATCTCGCTCATGAGCGGGTAGCGCGGGTTGGCGCCGGTGCACTGGTCGTTGAATGCCTGCTCGGTCATTTCGTCGAGGGTGTCGAGGAAGTACTGCTCGTCAACACCGTAGTCAGCGATGGTCTTCTTGACGCCGATGAAGTCCTTGAGCTCTTCGAGCTTCGTGATGAAGTTCTCGAAGACCTCCTTGTCGTCCTTGCCCTCGATGCCGCAGTACTTGGCCATCTCGGCGTAGTTGTGCAGCGCGTTGGGGTAAGGATACTGGGAGAAGGTACCCATCTTGACGGGAGCCTCGGCGGCGTTGTAGCGCATGACGCGGGTCAGGATGACAGCGTTTGCGAGGCCGTGGGGCAGGTGATGGAAAGCGCCGAGCTTGTGGGCCATGGAGTGGTTGAGGCCCAGGAAGGCGTTGGCGAAGGCCATACCGGCCATGCAGGAGGCGTTGTGCATCTCCTCGCGGGCGTGCGGGTCCTTGGCGCCGTTCGTGAAGCTGGAGGGCAGGTTCTCGAAGACGAGCTTGGCAGCGCGCTCGGAGAGGCCCTTGGTGTAGTCGGAAGCCATGATGGAGACGTAGGACTCGATGGCGTGGGTCATGACGTCGATGCCGGAGGCAGCGGTCAGGCCGCGCGGGGCGGTCATGCAGTTGTCGGCGTCGACGATAGCCATGTTGGGGAGCAGCGCGTAGTCGGCGAGCGGCCACTTGATGCCGGTCTCCTTGTCGGTGATGATGGCGAACGGCGTGCACTCGGAGCCGGTACCCGAGGAGGTCGGGACGGCGACGAAGTAGGCCTTCTTGCCCATCTCGGGGAAGGTGAAGATACGCTTGCGGATGTCCATGAAGTCCATGGCCATGTCCTCAAACTTGCACTCGGGGTGCTCGTACATCATCCACATGATCTTGCCGGCGTCCATAGCGGAGCCACCGCCGACGGCGATGATGACGTCCGGCTCAAAGAGAGCCATCTGCTTGGCGCCGCGACGTGCGCACTGCAGCGACGGATCGGGCTCGACGTCGTAGAAGCAGTCGTGGGCGATGCCCATCTCGTCGAGCTTGGCCTCGATGGCGCGGGTGTTGCCATTCTTGAAGAGGAACTGGTCGGTGACGATGAAGGCGCGCTTCTTGCCCATGACGTTGCCCAGCTCGTCGAGGGCGACGGGCGTGGAACCCTTCTTGAAGTAGACCTTCTCGGGAGCGCGGAACCACAGCATGTTCTCACGGCGCTCGGCCACAGTCTTAACGTTGATCAAGTGCTTCACCCCAACGTTCTCGGAGACGGAGTTGCCGCCCCAGGAGCCGCAGCCCAGGGTCAGAGACGGCTTCATGCCAAAGTTGTACAGGTCACCGATGCCGCCGTGCGAGGACGGGGTGTTGATGACGATACGGCAGGCCTTCATGACGTGCTCGAACAGGCTGATCTTCTCGGCCTGGGCGGGGTGCACGTACAGAGAGGCGGTGTGGCCCGGGCCACCGGCGAGCACGAGGTGCTCGGCCTTGTCGACGGCCTCCTGGAAGTCCTTGGCGTGGTACATGGCCAGGACCGGGGAGAGCTTCTCGTGGGAGAACTCCTCCTTGGCGGGGTCGGTGGAGGTGACCTCGGCGATCAGGATCTTGGTCTTGGCGGGAACCTCGATGCCGGCGAGCTCGGCAATCTTGGCAGCGGCCATGCCGGGGATGCGGTGATCGAGAGCGCCGTTCTTGAACATGGCGGCACGCAGGGCCTCCATCTCGGCACCCTGCTTGACGAAGTAGCAGCCGCGCTTCTGGAACTCGGCCTTAACCTGGTCATAGATGCTGTCGATTACGGTCACGGACTGCTCGGAAGCGCAGATCATGCCGTTGTCGAAGGTCTTGGAGTGGATGATGGAGTTGACGGCGAGCAGCACGTCGGCGGTGTCGTCGATGACGACCGGGGTGTTACCGGCGCCAACGCCCAGGGCGGGCTTGCCCGAGGAGTAAGCGGCCTTGACCATGCCCGGGCCACCGGTGGCGAGGATGATGTCGACGTCGCGCATGACCATGTTAGTCAGCTCGATGGAGGGGACATCGACCCAGCCGATGATGCCCTCGGGGGCGCCGGCCTTGACGGCGGCGTCAAGCACGAGCTTGGCGGCGGCGATGGTGCACTTGGCGGCAGCCGGGTGCGGGGAGATGATGATGGCGTTGCGGGTCTTCAGGCAGATCAGCGTCTTGAAGATCGCGGTGGAGGTGGGGTTGGTCGTCGGGATGACGGCGCCCACGATGCCGATGGGCTCGGCGATCTTGGTGATGCCGTAAGCCTCGTCGCGCTCCAGGACACCACAGGTCTTGGTGTTCTTGTAAGCGTTGTAGATGTACTCTGCGGCGTAGTGGTTCTTGATGACCTTGTCCTCAAGAACGCCGCGGCCGGTCTCCTCGATGGCCATCTTCGCCAACGGGATACGAGCCTTGTTGGCGGCCATGGCGGCCTCATAGAAGATCTTGTCGACCTGCTCCTGCGTGTACGTAGCAAAAAGCGCCTGGGCCTCTCGCATCTGAGCGAGCTTGGCCTCAAGCGCCTCTACGTTGTCCACAATTGCGGGAGTAGTGTTTTCCGGTGACTTTTTCACCATTTGTGTCTCCTTGCGATCGGAGATTTACCCTACGCCTTGCATGATAGCAAGAAATTATTCGGCGAACGGTAAGATTCCTGTAAAAGGCACACTAAAACGCTTCAATAAACTGAAGCGTTTTAACTAAAACTATCTGCCTGCTGCATCGCCCCGCTCATTGGGTACAGACTCTCATGAGTATTTCAATGGGAAAACGGGACATCTGTTTGATAATCGCTATTCGCGGGTCGCGGTTGAGTTGGACACACAGGCGGTGCAGCTACTCGATTACATCCATTTCAATCCCGTGTAAGGTGCGTCCGACTCGCTCGAGGCGTACCGTTAGTTACAAGGCATACCAGCTGCGCTATGATCCCTTTGACATCTGCAAACCCTCATATAAGTCTGTCCCAAATGAGTGCAAAAAGGCGCCCTCCGTAAGGGAGGGCGCCTTTGGTAAGTTCTATGTGAACGCGAGGTCTTTGACCCGGAGAGTCCGAGGTACTTGTTGGTAAGACCTTATTTAGGAGCGCGCAACCTTGCCGGACTTGAGGCAGGTGGAGCAAACGTTCATCTTGCGACGGTGACCATCGACGACGACGTAGACGCGCTGGATGTTGGGGCGGAACTTACGGTTGGTGACGCGGTGAGAGTGGCTGATGGAGCGACCGGCAACGGGGTGCTTACCGCAAACTTCGCAAACTTTGGACATAACTGACCCTCCTTGGGCGACAAACGAACATGTCGCGTTAACAAACAAGCCTGAACTATAGCACAGAAGCAGCTCCCTGTGCGTAATCTACACAGAGATATTTCTCTTTTGGCGATAGTGCTCACGCCACGGCCCTGGACGTAGATCCGATTTGCGTGCAGCAGAGGGGATTATGCCAGCTCGTGCGTATGTTTTCAAGCTCGTCCCACAAATATATATAGGTTTATTGAGCATTGGGCTCCGTTTACGGATTGCTCTGTATTTATGCTCGCAATTAAGCTCGAGGTTGGCTACACTATCCCTTGACCATTAAAGGGGTACGAGATACCCACATGGAATTACATAGCTGCCAAAGAGCAGTCCTTCCTGTGGGTGTCTGGTCCGCTTTAAGCGGTCGGGCATCTATTTTTTTGACTGTGTCAGCAGTCAAGACATGTGAGGAAGGAGATCGATGGGCACGACTTCCCCCAAGGCGGTCATCATGGACGAGACCGCCGTCAATCGAGCGATGACCCGCATCGCGCACGAGATTCTCGAGCGCAACGAGGGCTGTGAAGACCTCGCTCTGGTCGGCATCGTCACGCGCGGCGACCTTCTGGCAAAGAAGCTCGCCGAGGAGATCAAGGAGATCGAGGGCGTCGAAGTTCCGCTCGGCAGCCTGGACATCAGCTTCTACCGCGATGACTATGCGACCAATTTCGCTCCCGCGATCCACGCCACCAACATTCCCTTCAGCGTCGACGGCAAGCGCGTCGTGCTGGTGGACGACATCCTGTACACGGGTCGTACCATCCGCGCTGCTCTGGACGCCGTCATGGACCTGGGCCGTCCGAGCCGTATTGAGCTGGCAGTTCTCGTTGACCGCGGTCACCGCGAGCTCCCCATCTCGCCGGACTTTGTCGGCAAGAACGTTCCCTCGTCGCATGAGGAGAACGTGCACCTATATATGAAGGAAGTCGACGGCCACACCGCCGTCGAGATTAACGACGTCGCGCCGGGTTCCCACGTGGGCTCCGCGCCGCTGGGAGGTGAGTAGTACCGTGGCGTTCAACCATAAGCACCTGATCGACATTACCGAGTACTCCGAAGAGGACATCAAGCTCATCCTCGAGACCGCCAAGGCGTTCTCCGAGGTCAACGAGCGTGCGATCAAGAAGGTCCCCACGCTCAAGGGTAAGACCATCGTCAACATGTTCAACGAGCCCTCGACGCGCACCCGCAACTCCTTCGAGCTCGCCGAGAAGCGCCTTTCGGCCGACAGTCTTAACTTTGGCGGCTCCTCGACCTCCACGGTCAAGGGCGAGAGCCTCGTCGACACTGTCGAGACCCTCAACGCCTACAAGATCGACTGCATCGTCGTGCGCGATAAGCACGCCGGTGCTCCCTACATCGTCACGCAGAACTCGCCCGCGAGCGTTATCTGCGCCGGTGACGGCAAGCACAACCATCCTACGCAGGCCCTGCTCGACCTGTACACCATCTGGGAGCACAAGGGTGACTTCCACGGTCTGAAGGTCGCCGTCGTCGGCGATATCGCGCACTCCCGCGTCTGCGGCTCGCTGATCCCCGCCCTTAAGATCATGGGCTGCGAGACCTACGCCGTCGCCCCCGGCACGCTGCTGCCGCCGGCGCCCGAGGTCCTGGGCTGCGACCACGTGACGAGCGACCTCGATTCCGTCCTGCCCGAGCTGGACGTCGTCTACATGCTGCGCGTGCAGCAGGAGCGCCTCGAGGGTGCCCCGTTCCCGACCATTCGCGAGTACCACAAGCTCTTCGGCCTGACCAAGGACCGTGAGAAGCTCATGAAGCCCGACGCGATCATCTGCCACCCGGGCCCCATCAACCGCGGTGTCGAGTTCGACTCCTATATGGCCGACCACCCGCAACGCTCCGTCATCCTGGAGCAGGTCTACGCCGGTATCTGCGTGCGTATGGCTATCCTGTATCTGCTGCTTGGAGGTGCCGATAATGGCCTTGCTTCTTAAGAATGCCCACGTCGTCGACCCGTCCGTCGAGCTTGACGGTGTCGTTGACGTCCTGATTGACGGCGACAAGATCGCCGAGGTCGGCGAGAATCTCGCCGTCGAGGGAGCCGAGGTCCGCGACCTTTCCGGCAAGTACCTCGTCCCTGGCCTGGTGGATATGCACGTTCACCTTCGCGAGCCCGGCTATGAGGTCAAAGAGGACATCGAGAGCGGCACCCGCGCAGCTGCCAAGGGCGGCTTTACCGGCGTGTGCGCCATGCCCAACACCGATCCCGTCACCGATAACGGCACCGTCGTGGAGTTCGTCAAGTCCCGCGCTGCCGAGGTCGGTCACTGCCGCGTCTATCCGTCGGGCGCCATGACCCGCGGTCTTAAGGGCGAGGCCATGTCCGAGATGGGCGATATGGTCGCCCACGGCGCCGTCGCCTTCACCGACGACGGTCGCGGCGTGCAGGGCGCGGGTATGCTCCGTCGTTGCATGGACTACGGCAAGATGTTCGGCAAGGTCTTTATGAGCCACTGCCAGGACGAGGACCTGGTCGGCCACGGCCAGATCAACGAGGGCAAGGTTTCGACCCGTCTGGCTCTCGAGGGCTGGCCGGCTGCCGGCGAGGAGCTCCAGATCGCCCGCGACATCGAGATCGCCAAGCTGACCGGTGCCAAGCTGCACATCCAGCACATCTCCACCGCCCATGGCCTGGAGATCGTGCGTGCCGGCAAGGCCGCTGGCGTTCAGGTTACCTGCGAGGCCACCCCGCACCACATGTTCCTGACCGAGAACGATCTAGACGAGACCTACAACACCTCGCTCAAGGTCAACCCGCCGCTGCGTACCGAGGAGGATGCCGAGGCCATCCGTCAGGGCGTCATCGACGGCACCGTCGACGTTATCGTCACCGATCACGCTCCCCACACCCCGTGGGAGAAGGCCCGCGAGTTCGAGCTTGCGCCCTTTGGCATGATCGGCCTCGAGACCTCGCTGTCGCTTGTGCTTACCGAGCTGGTCAATACGGGCAAGATGAGCATGGCTCGCATGGTCGAGCTCATGGCCATCAAGCCGCGTGAGATCCTGGGCCTCGACCAGGTTCAGGTCAAGGCGGGCTCTGTCGCCGACCTGACTGTCTTCGACGCGTCCGCCACCTGGACGGTTGGCGAGGACGGTTACGAGTCGCGCGCCGAGAACTCCGGTTTTGCCGGCCGCACGCTCACCGGTCGTGCCACCGATGTGTTTGTCGGCGGTAAGCAGACGCTTGCTGACGGCTGCATCTGCTAGCATAGCCTTATCGCTTTTGTGCGCGGCGCCCTTGCGGTGCCGCGCTTTCTATTCGTTTGGACCATGCAACCGCATGGGGGATTGGAGCGTCTATGCCCACACCTTCCACTGCACGCATGCACGACTTCGAGGTCGTCTCGAACCGGGAGATTGCCGACGGCATCTTCTCGCTCATCATCTCGGCCCCCAAGCTTGCAAGTGCGCTCAAGCCCGGTCAGTTTGTGAACATCGCCGTACCCGGAGATGCGTCCTCGCTGCTTCGCGTGCCCCTGAGCTATTACCGCGCCGACGCCGAGGCCGGCACCGTCGAGCTGTGGTACGCCGTCGTGGGCGACGATACCCGTCGTTTGTCCCAGATGGGCCCTGGCTCCACCTCTAACCTGCTGGGCCCCGGTGGCCGTGGCTGGATGGTACCCGAGGGCACCAGGAAGGCCCTGCTCGTCGCCGGTGGCATCGGCGTTCCGCCTGTGCTGTGCCTTGCCGGTATGCTTGCCGAGCAGGGTGTTGATGTGGACGTGTGCTTGGGCTTTGGCACCGCGTCCAAGGCCGTGGGTGTCGATGAGTTCCGCGCGCTGGGCGCCACGGTTAACGTGTGCACCGACGACGGTACGCTGGGTACGCACGGTTTTTGCACCGATCCGGCAGCCGAGCTGCTCGGCGAGGGCGGCTACGACTACGTGGTCAGCTGCGGCCCCGCCGTCATGATGAAGAAAGTCGCCGCCGCTGCCGCCGAGGCCGGTGCGTACTGCGAGGTGTCTCTCGAGCGCATGATGAGCTGCGGCTTTGGCGCCTGCAACACCTGCAATGTCGAGACGGTCGACGGTATGAAGGGTGCTTGCATGTGCGGCCCCGTGTTCGATGCTTCCAAGGTGGTGGTCTTCTAGTGGGTACCGTGAACATGGCCGTCGATTTCGGCGGCGTCAAGATGCAGAACCCCATCAACACCGCAGCCGGTACCTTTGGCTACGGTTGGCAGTTCCAGAACTTCTTCGATGTCTCCCAGCTGGGCGCCATCACCACCAAGGGTTGCGCTGCCGAGCCCTGGCCCGGCAACCCCGCGCCCCGTATGGCCGAGATTCCCGGCGGCATGATCAACTCCGTGGGCCTTCAGAACCCTGGCGTGGCTGCCTTTGCCCGTGAGTCCGGTCCGTGGCTGGAGCAGCTCTCCAAGGACGGTTGCCAGGTCATCTGCCAGGTTGCCGGCCACTCCGTTGACGAGTTTGTCCGCGCACTCGAGATGTATGTCGAGCTGTGCCCCTGGGCTGCCGGCTACGAGATCAACGTGAGCTGCCCTAATATCGCCGCCGGCGGTGCCGCCATGGGCTCCACGCCCGAGGGCGCCTCTTCCGTTATGGCTGCCTGCCGCAAGGTGACCGATAAGCCGCTGTTCGTGAAGATGGCTCCGGTCAACGTCGCCGAGATTGCCAAGGCCCTCGAGGCTGCCGGTGCCGACGGCCTTTCAGTCATCAACTCCATCCAGGGCATGGCCATCGACGTCCATACCCGCAAGTCCCGCGTGGCCAAGCCCAAGGGGGGCCTTTCGGGCCCGCTGTGCCACCACATCGCCGTGCGCATGGTCTGGGAGGTTGCCCAGGCCGTCGATATCCCCATCAACGGTGTCGGCGGTGTCATGACTGGCGAGGATGCGGCCGAGTTTATCCTGGCCGGCGCCACCTGCGTGTCGGTCGGTATGGCCAACTTCATTGATCCGTGCGCTTCGCTCAAGATCGCGCGCGAGCTCGAGGCCTGGGCCGAGTCCCAGGGCGTAAAGGACATCAACGAGCTGGTAGGTGCTTTCGAATGCTAGAGACCGATGCCCGCGACCGCGTGATCGTCGCCCTCGACTGCGATCGTGAGCGTGCGCTCGAGCTCGCCCACGAGCTTTCTGGTCATGCCGCCTGGCTCAAAGTTGGCATGACGCTCTATTACGCTGAGGGCCCCGAGATCGTCAAGACCTTTAAGGACCTGGGCTTTAAGGTCTTCCTTGACCTTAAGTTCCATGATATTCCGCACCAGGTTCGCGGTGCCGCCCGCTCGGCCTCGCTTGCCGGTGCCGACCTGCTTTCGGTCCACGGCTTGGGTTCGGGCGCCATGCTCGCTGCCTGCCGCGAGGGTGCCGAGGAGGCGCGCGAGGACCGCGCCAAGCTCGTCGCCATCACCGTGCTCACGAGCATGAATCAGGATGCCTTGAGCGAGATCGGCGTCGAGTCGCCCGTGGCCGAGGAGGCCGCCCGCCTGGCAAAGCTCGCTCAGGCCAACGGCATCGATGGCATCGTGTGCTCGCCGATGGAGGCTCACGACATGCGTGAGCTGCTGGGTCCTGATGCCCTGATCGTGACTCCGGGCGTGCGTCCGGTGGGTGCCGCCCTTGGTGACCAGTCCCGCGTGGCGACGCCTTCCCAGGCTATCGAGCGTGGCGCAAGCCACATTGTGGTGGGCCGTCCCATCACCGGTGCCGACGATCCGGTTGCCGCCTTTGACGCCATCGTCGCTGAGCTGGTCGAAAACGTCGCGTAAAATATTCCCCTAAGTCACCACTTTTGGGTCTCATTAGCACAAAATAGCCCCTGTGCCTGCGTAAACTTTCCAATCCTTTGTGTGGAATCGCAGGTCAGGGGCTTAACTTTGGGCGCAGTATATTGCACTTTTTGCGGGTATCGTCTAACCTATGGAGCCGCGATTGGGCATTTTGTACGTTCTACGTGCTAAAATGCCAATTATTGAATCAGATATAACCCAACTATTTGGAGGTACGAATGGCACTCCCTCAGCTTACCGATGAGCAGCGCAAGCAGGCTCTTGAGAAGGCTGCTGCCGCACGTCACGCCCGCGCTGAGCTTCGCGAGCAGATCAAGAAGGGCGAGAAGTCCCTCGAGTCCGTGCTCAACTCCGATGACCCCATCGCTTCCCGCATGAAGGTTTCCACTCTCATCGAGTCTCTCCCTGGTTATGGCAAGGCCAAGGCCGCCAAGATCATGGAGGAGCTCGGTATCTCCGCTACCCGTCGCGTCCAGGGCCTCGGCGTCCGTCAGCGCGAGCAGCTCCTCGAGCAGCTGACCAAATAAGTGAGCGCTCAGGATTCCAAGCTCTTTGTGATTTCTGGACCGTCAGGCGCAGGCAAGGGTACGCTCGTCACTCGTGTGCGCGAGCGCCGCTCGAACCTGGGCCTGACGGTTTCGGCTACCACGCGAGCACCACGCAAAGGTGAGGTCGACGGCGTCAACTACTTTTTTCTGACGCGCGAGGAGTTCGACCGCCGCGTGGCAAACGGCGAGTTTGTTGAGTGGGCCGAGGTCCACGGTAACTGCTACGGGACGTTGGTGAGCGAGGTCACATCCAAGCTCGCCTCGGGCGCGTCTCTGATTTTGGAGATCGATGTCCAGGGCGCCCTGCAGGTGAAGGAGCGTTTCCCCGAGGCCGTGCTGATCTTTATCAAGCCGCCTTCGCTTGAGGTGCTCCGCGAGCGTCTAGTCGGTCGCGGTACCGAGACGCCCGAGACGATTGAGCTGCGTATGGCAAACGCCGCCGATGAGCTTGCCCTTGCCGACCGCTACGACGACGTCGTGGTTAATGACGATCTCGACCGCGCGACCGATGAGCTCGTTCGCGTTCTCGATATGCATGAAAGGATCTGAGGTCCGTGTCCGTTGTAAAGCCTTGCATTGACGATCTTCTGGAGAAGACCGATCACAACCGCTTCCTGCTCGCTTCGCTTGCCTCCAAGCGCGCCTGCGACATCAATAGCATGCTGCGTGGCCAGCACAACCGCGTGCTTGCCGTCCAGGATGTCGATGACATCACCATCGGGCTTTCCGGTGCCGATACCATCTCGATGGCTATGGATGAGATTGTCGACGGCGACATCTCTTACGACGAGGCCCGTTACGAGAAGGCGCTCGGCCACAAGGTTGCTGAAGCCTAAATGGCGGCTCGCGTCTGCCTGGTCCACTATCACGAGGTTGGACTGAAGGGTAAGAACCGCGCACATTTTGAGCATATCCTCATGGATAACATCAAGGCGGCCTTGGCCGCCTTTTCCGTGAATGCCGTGTCTCGAATTTCCGGTTATATCCTCGTGACCTTTAACGAGCATCAGGCCGACGAGGCGGCGCGTGTCATTCGCACCGTTCCCGGCGTTGCTCGTGTGTCTTTGGCGTATCACACCAATCGCGACCCTCAGGAGTACTGTGCTGCCGCCGTGAAGGCGCTGCGTGAGTTTGGTTCCTTCGATTCGTTTAAGGTGCACGCCAAGCGCTCCAATACCGACTATGAGCTCACCTCGATTGACATCAATCGTCAGGTGGGCGAGGTGTTGTGCGAGGCGTTTCCTGATAAAAAGGTTCAGATGCACGATCCTGACGCTATGGTGAACGTACTGGTGGTCCAGGGTAGCGTCTACGTGTATGCGCGCTCCGAGCGCGGCGTGGGCGGTCTGCCGGTGGGTTCTGCTGGCAAGGTCGTGACGCTGCTGTCGTCGGGTATCGATTCTCCGGTGGCGACCTGGATGCTCGCGCGTCGCGGCGCGGTGTGCGTGCCGGTACATTTCTCTGGTCGTCCGCAGACGCCCGATACGAGCGAGTATTTGGTGCAGGACATCATCCGTGCGCTGGAGCCGGGTGTCCAGATCGGCCGCCTGTACGTGGTGCCGTTTGGCGACTGCCAGCGTGAGATTTCGGTCACCTGTCCCAGCAACCTGCGCGTGATCATTTATCGTCGCATTATGTATTCGGTTGCCGAGCGCATTGCACACATTGAGGGCGCCAAGGCCATCGTGACGGGCGAATCGCTTGGACAGGTTGCCTCCCAAACGCTTGAGAATATCATGGCCGTTAACGAGGCCGTGAAGATCCCCGTGTTCCGTCCGCTCATCGGTTCGGACAAGCAGGAGATCATCGCGCGCGCCGAGGAGATTGGTACGTTCGATATCTCGACTGAGGCCGCTCCCGACTGCTGCACGCTGTTTATGCCGCGTCGTCCCGAGACGCACGCTAAACTCGATGCCGTGCATGAGGCCTGGGAGTTGTTCGATCACGAGGAGATGATCGAGCGCCTACTCAAGCAGACCGAGTACATCGACTTCGAAAGCAACACGTATAAGGCCCCTAAGACCTTAAAGCGCAAACATTCGGAGCTTGCTCCGCGTGAGATTTACCAAGATCACGAGTAAATTTGTGCATAGACCGACGATGCGCTTGCATCGTCGGTCTTTTGCTATCTGGGCATTTTGCGGCTAAGTGTTCATTTGCTGACGTGTGCCTGAATAAATGGACAGATTTGTGCAAGGTTTTGGTCAGCTTTTGGTTTGACCGCGAAAACCGGTTTTGAAGCATGGCTGTTGCAGGGCTCTTTTCCTGACACGATGTTGTTGGGAGGTTTTGCTATGGCGCAGCGCGAACAACACGAACGGGTCAAAAAGATGGACCGCTGGGCGGGCAAGCTGCTCGGTCATAAGGCTGTGGTGGTGGCGATGCTGGGCGTCATTGCGATGGCGAGCGGCTTGGCGATGGCGAACCTTGGCGGCGGTGCCGGCGGTGTGTCGTTTGAGCGCACTGATGGTACGGGCTCGTTAGTGGAGCCGGGATCCGGCGATGCTTCGAGCGGAAAGACATCCGAAGGCTCTTCGACTAAGGCTTCTGCCGCGGCAGAGGTCTATGTCGATGTCGATGGCGCCGTTGTGTCGCCCGGTGTATATCGTCTCCAGGACGGCGCGCGGGTGGCTCAGGCGATAGATGCCGCCGGCGGGCTGGCGCCCGAGGCAGACGTTACGGGGCTCAATCGGGCATCTAAGGTCGTCGATGGGCAGAAGATTCACGTTCCAACGGTGGGGGAGCAGCAGGCGTCCATTGCGGAAGCCGGTGTTGATGGTGGGGCTTCCGCATCATTGGGCGTGAGTGGCGCAACGGGCCTAGTCAACATCAATACGGCAAGCGCGGCAGAGCTGCAGACGCTCTCGGGCATCGGCCCCTCCATGGCCCAGTCGATTATCGATGAGCGTACAAAGAACGGTGCTTTTGCCTCGGTTGACGATCTGATGCGTGTGTCGGGAATCGGCGAGAAGAAGCTTGCCAAAATTAAAGATTGCATCTGCGTATGAGTGCGACAGAGCGCGAGCATGTGATGCCTCCGCGGCCCTTGATGCCGTGGACGATGGCTCTGTGTGCCGGCGTGTGCATGAGCTGCGCCTTGGTGCTCAACGTGGCCGCTGATGCGCTGCTGAGGGAGCAGGCGCCGGCGGTCGGGCTGCTATGGGCCATTCCCGTTGCGGCGGCGGTATTCGTTGTGCTGGCTCAATTTTGTGCACCGCTTGCTCCTTGGAAGCGGTGGCTGTATGCCGCGTCCGTTGGTCTCGTGGCGGGAGCGGTCGTCTCGGCGTGGTGGGCTGCGGGCACGCTCAACGCCTCGAAGGCGCTCGACGGTCGAGCGGCAAGCGGCCTCGAGTTTGTCGTGCAGGGCGATCCATCCATAAACGACGACGTGTATTCCTATACCTGCGAGGCACGTGCGGACGGTAAGAACTTGGCAACGGTTCGCCTATCGTGCGACCTCGAGCTCAAGGTCGGGGCGCACGCGCGTGTTATCGGTCGCGTTTCACGTTTTGAGAACGATGCATATGGAAGATCGCGCGTGCTCCGAGGCGAGGTGCGCAAGGTTCAAGCCGTTCGGATTGTGTCGGTCGATGAGGGCTTTCCGGGGCCGCTGCTTCGACTGCGAAATGGGCTGCTTGCGTCCATCGCGCCTGCGACCGACCCGGCGCGTGCGCTCATAGCCGGTGTCGTCTGTGGTCGTTCGGCCGAGCTGCGCGCCCAACCGGCGGGCGACTGGTTTTCGGTGACGGGAACGGCGCATCTTATCGCCGTCTCGGGCAGCCATTTGGCTATCGTGGGGTTTGTAATCGAGGGTGTATTGCAAAAGACTCGGTGTTCGCGTGGTCTTCAGCGGGCGATATTGGCGATAACGCTTGTGGGCTACGCTGCCTTTACGGGCGCGTCTCCCTCGGCCGTGCGCGCATGCTGCATGGTGTTCGCGACGCTTGTCGTAAACGGCGCGGGGCGTCGCCGGCACGGCGCATCGGCTCTCTTCGTAACCATGTCCATCTTTGTGCTACTGCGGCCGAAGGTGCTGTTCGAGATGGGCTTTCAGCTTTCATGTGCCAGCGTTTTAGCCATTCTGTGCTTTTGCCCCTATGCGACCTACGCTTTGGGTGAGCTGGGCGTGCCATCGGGCGTCGCCAGCATGCTTTCCGTCACGCTGTGCTCGCAACTGGCGACTCTTCCCATTACCATTCCCGCCTTCGGTACGTTCTCGCTCATTGCTCCGCTGGCAAATGCAGTCATCGGTCCGGTGGTGAGCGTACTGCTTGCTGTGTCGATCGTGCTTGTTCCCTTTTCGCTCGTGGCGCCGTTGCGGACTTGGGCGCTCGTTGTGCCCATGATTGCCGCCCGTTGCGCGCTGTTCTTTGAGCAGCTCTTTGCTGCCGTTCCGGGCGCATCCGTGAGTGTGTCGCCCGATAGCGTGTGGATTTACCTGGTGCCGTGTTTGCTGGCGGTTCTGCTGGTCTGGTGGCCGCGTCCCCGTGCACGTCCTATGGCGGTGGGGCTTGCATGCCTGGTGCTCTTGGCTGCTATTCCGTATGTCTACTGGGATCGATTCGCTCCGCCTTCGGTGACGGTGCTCGATGTGGGCCAAGCCGATGCGATTCTTATCCGCCAGGGCGGCGTAGTAGCGCTCGTCGACTGCGGGCTCGACGAGCGCGTGGTAGCGGCGTTGGTTCGCAATAACGTGCACCATATCGATGCCGTCTTTGTGACGCATTGGGATGAGGACCACTGGGGTGGTCTGCCTGCCATGCTCGAACAGTTTTCGGTCGGAACGATTGCTGTGGCGGCGGATGCGCTTGAGGATGCTCCTGCTGAGGTATTGAACCGACCTGGCGTGGAGTATCGGCAGGTGCGCCGTGGGGATACGGTCGACATCGGCTCATTTTGCGGCCGCGTGATGTGGCCATTCAAGTCCGTGGATGGCGAGGGAAATGAGGACTCGCTTGTCCTGCTGCTCTCTTATGTTCAGGAAGGCAAGGGCCTGCGTATGCTCCTCACCGGTGATGCCGAGCTCGATCAAGAACGGGAATTCGTGCAGGAGGTGGGGGATATCGATGTACTTAAACTTGGGCATCACGGCTCTAAGGTTTCAGTCGATGGTGAGTTGCTGGACGTCCTGAAGCCCGAGCTTTCCCTTGCGAGTGCGGGCGAGGGGAATCGATACGGCCATCCGTCCGATGCCTGCATCGATGCCGTTAAGGAAACGGGTGGTGTGTTCGCGTGCACTATCGAACACGGCGACATTACCGTCACGCCGACTGCGAATGGCTTTGCGATGCGATGCCAGCGACCGTGATGACATCGTTGGCGCGCGGCTGGCCCCTGGGCTAAAATGGCACGGTACGAATTCGAGAGCCTGCGGGAGGGGAGCGCAATGTCCGAAACCGGTCTGCTGCCGGCATATCTGATCGTCGGTACCGACGGCGTCAAGCGCGATCACGCCGTCTCGCGTATGAAGGCGCGTCTGGAAAAGTCGGGTATGGTCGAGTTCAATCTCGACGAGCGCGACATGACCAAGGACCCCGATATCGAGTCCATTATCGGCTCGCTTAACACCTTTCCGATGGGCAGCGAGTTTCGCTTGGTAATCCTTGATGGCTGCTCAAAGCTCGCTAAGGCGGTCTCAGAGCCGCTCGTCGAGTACCTCGCAAGTCCCAGCCCCACAACGGTCTGCCTCATCATCGCCGACTCGCTTGCCAAGAACACGCGCCTGTATAAGGCGATCGCCAAGATCGACAAGAAGGCCGTGATCGATTGCTCCGGCACCAAGCGCTGGGAGCTACCGCGCCGCGTGCAGCAGATGGCGACGCAGCACGGCAAGTCGATCTCGACGGCGGCCGCCGAGGAGCTCGTCTCGCGTTCGGGTGAAAACACCCGCATGCTCGATAACGACTTGGCCAAGCTCGCTCAGATGGTCGAGGCACCGCAAATTGAGCTTTCCGATGTGGAACGCTGGATCGTGCGCACGGCCGAAGTCCAGCCTTGGGACTTCCTCAACGCCGTCTCGGCTCGCGATATGCGGCGTTCGCTCGAGCTCTTTAAGATTCTGCCCTCCAAGAGCTACGTGTGGACCTACACGCTGCTATGCGGTCGCATCCGTGAGCTGATCGTCGCCAAGGCGCTCGATGGGCGTGGACAGGGGCGTGAGCTCGCCGCGACGCTCAAGCTTCAGGCCTGGCAGGTCAAGAATCACCTTACCTGGGCACGTCGTTTTTCGATGACCGAGCTCGTTGCCGCGCTCGAGGGTGCCGTCGATGTGGAGCTCGCGCTCAAGGGTTCGGCCGATTCTCAGACCGCGCTTTTGCTCTGGATTACGAACATCTTGAGAAAATCGTGATGATACCTGCCTATTTGACAAATTCGTTCTATCCCTTTGAGGGGGAGCGTGCTATAGTAGGCGCTTGCATGACCTCACCGTGTCTCAGAGGTGTCATACATTTTTTGCAAGGAACTCGAAAGGAACTCCAGAAGTGGCAAACATCAAGTCTCAGAAGAAGCGTATCCGCACCAATGAGGCAGCTCGCATGCGTAACAAGGCTGTCAAGTCCGAGCTCAAGACGCTGACCAAGCACGTCCAGTCCGCCGTCGCCGAGGGCGACGCCGAGAAGGCCCAGGCTGCCCTCAAGACCGTCACCAAGCGTCTCGACATGGCTGCCGCCAAGCATGTTATCCACAAGAACCAGGCTTCCAACCGCAAGTCCGGTCTTGCCAAGCTCGTGAACAGCATCAACGCCTAAGTTGTAAATTTCACACCACACAGATTACGCGCATAAATGGAGCCTGTTTTATGGAACAGGCTCCATTTTTTGTACCGCTCGGGTAAGATAGTCCGCATGAATACTTCATTTGACATTTCCCACATCCGCAACTTCTCGATTGTTGCGCACATCGACCATGGCAAGTCCACGATCAGTGACCGCATTCTCGAGCTCACCCATACCGTCGACGAGCGCGACATGGAGTCGCAGCTGCTCGACACCATGGATATCGAGCGCGAGCGCGGCATCACGATCAAGTCCAATGCCGTTCGCGTGTCCTATGACGCCGACGATGGCGAGACGTATCAGTTCAACCTGATCGATACGCCGGGCCACGTGGACTTTACCTATGAGGTCTCGCGCTCGCTGGCAGCCTGTGAGGGCGCGGTGCTCGTTGTCGACGCCACGCAGGGCGTCGAGGCGCAGACCGTCTCCAACGCGACGCTCGCCATGAACGCCAATCTGGACATTGTGCCGGCCATCAACAAGATCGACCTGCCCTCGGCACACCCCGACGAGGTTAAGACCGAGATCGAGGATGACCTGGCGATCCCTGCCGATGATGCCGTGTGTGTCTCGGGCAAGACCGGCGAGGGCATCCACGATCTGCTGGAGTCCATTGTCTTTTTGATCTCTCCGCCCAAGGGCGATGCGAACGCGCCGCTCAAGGCACTTATCCTGGATTCGTACTTCGACGAGTATCGTGGCGTCGTCGCCACGGTGCGCGTCTTTGACGGCTCAATCAAAAAGGGCGATACCCTGCGCATGATGCAGGCAAAGGGCGACTTTTTGGTCGATGGCGTGGGCGTCAAGCGTCCCGCCGAGACCCCGGTCGACGCGCTCACGGTCGGCGAGGTCGGATACGTGGTCACGGGCCTGAAGGACCCCGAGGCCGTTCGCGTGGGCGATACCCTCACGTGGGCGTCGAATCCCTGCCCCGAGCCGCTTCCTGGCTACCGCGAGGCCAAGCCCATGGTCTATACGGGCCTGTTCCCGATCGATAACAAGGACTACGAGAACCTGCGTGACGCGCTCGATAAGCTGCACGTCAACGACCCGTCGTTGGTGTGGGAGCCCGAGACCTCGGTGGCGCTCGGCTTTGGCTTCCACGTGGGCTTCTTGGGCCTGCTGCATATGGAGGTCGTCAAGGAGCGCCTGGAGCGCGAGTTCAATCTTGACCTCATTGCCACGAGCCCCTCGGTGGACTATCACGTGTACAAGACCGATGGCGAGATGATCGATGTCCGCAGCCCGCAGGATCTGCCCGAGGCTACGCGCATCGAGCGCATTGAGGAACCCTACCTCAAGGCAAAGATCATCTGCCCGCCTGAGTACACGGGTGCCGTCATGCAGCTCGCCATCGAGCACCGCGGCGTTACGACCGACATGATCCACCTGACGAGCAAATCGGTCGAGATGCGCTTCGATATGCCGCTTGCCGAGCTCATCTTGGACTTCTTTGACCAGCTCAAGAGCCGTACCAAGGGCTATGCCTCGCTCGACTACGAGTTCAACGAGTACCGTCCCTCCGAGCTCGTTAAGCTCGATATCTTGCTTTCGGGCGACGAGGTGGACGCGCTGTCGTTTATCGTCCATAAGGACAAGGCCTACGGTCTTGCCCGCGGCCTGTGCGACAAGCTCAAGGAGATTATTCCACGCCAGCTGTTCGAGGTGCCCATCCAGGGTGCTATCGGCAACAAGATCATTGCCCGCTCCACCGTTAAGGCGCGCCGTAAGGACGTTTTGGCCAAGTGTTACGGCGGCGATATCTCGCGAAAGCGCAAGCTGCTCGAGAAGCAGAAAGAGGGCAAGAAGCGCATGAAGGCCATCGGCTCGGTTGAGGTCCCGCAGGAGGCCTTTATGGCGATCCTCAAGGTGGACGAGTAGGTCTATGGCGCTTTGTGAATACAGTACGCGGTTGCTGGGTGCCTATGCCGAGCAGCCGTTCCTTATGGCTCCCATGGCGGGCGTAACCGATCCCGCTTATCGCATCATGTGCCGCCGCCGCGGTGCCAATCTCGCCTATAGCGAGATGGTGAGCGTGGCGGGCCTTGCCTATGCCAGCAACAAGACCTGGCGCCTGGTGCTACCGGCCGACGAGGAGCAGCAGATTTGCGTACAGCTCTTTGGCTCCAAGCCCGAGCAGTTTGCGAGTGCCGTCGCCGCCGTCGAGGAGCGTGTGGGCGATCGCCTGTCATTGATTGATATCAACATGGCCTGTCCGGCTCGCAAGGTCGTTACTAAGGGCGAAGGCTCGGCGCTTATGCGCACGCCCGACCTGGCCGAGAAGATTGTCGAGGCAGCGGTGGGCGCGGCGCATGTTCCCGTGACCGTGAAGATCCGCAAGGGTTTTTATGCCGAGGACCGCAACGCCGCAACGTTTGCCCAGATGCTTGAAGGGGCGGGCGCCTCTGCAGTTGCCGTGCACGGTCGTTGTGCCACGCAGCTCTATACGGGCCAGGCCGATTGGTCTGTCGTCGATGAGGTTGCCGACGCCGTCGAGATTCCCGTGATTGGTTCGGGTGATGTGTTCTCGGCCGAGGACGCTGCTGAGCATCTGCAAGGCTCGGGTGCCAGCGCGGTGTTTATCGCGCGCGGCATCTACGGCAATCCGTGGGTGTTCGGTGATGCTCGCGCCCTTGCGCTCGATGGCACGCCGGTGCCGGCGCGTAGCTCCGTCGAGCGCTTAGACGCCCTGCGTGAGCACCTAACGCTGACGCATGAGCTCCTGCCGCTCATGTCGCGTGCCCGTACGTACGCAAGCTGGTATTTAAAAGGCATGCCCCATGCCGCCGCTTGGCGTGCCCATGTGGTGCGCTGCTCCACGTATGAGGAGTTCATGGCTCTGGTTGATGAGATCGAGCGCGATGTGGTGGCCTGCGAGGCTGCCCTTGCCGCCGGCGAATCGGTGCCCCCTCATCCGCTGGAGGCTTAAGGGTGGCCGTTACCGCGCTGTACGTGCACGTGCCGTTTTGTGCCCAAAAGTGCCGGTACTGCGACTTTGACTCGCGCAGTTTTGCTCCGTGCGACCTGAGCGCTGCGCTCGATGTCTATTTTGAGCAGTTGTTCGCGCGCCTCGATGCTTTTGGCAAGGCTGGGGCCCTTGACCATATCCGCACCGTCTATGTTGGCGGCGGTACGCCGTCGCTGGCGGGGGAGCGCCTGGTGGAGCTGGCGCGGCGTATTCGTGCGTGGTGCGCCCCCGTTGAGTTTACCTGCGAGGCCAATCCCGAGTCGCTGACCGCCGAGCTTGCCACTGCGCTTGCCAAGGTTGGTGTCACACGCGTCTCTCTGGGCGTGCAAACGCTCGATAACACCGAACTTACCGCCATCGGCCGTATTCACGATGCCGATCGGGCGCTCGCCGCCATCGCGACGGTCAAGAACGCTGGGCTTGACGTGTCGTGCGACCTTATGTGCGGACTTCCCGGGCAGACCGCAGCGAGTTGGAAGCGCGCGCTCGATGGCGTGCTGGTGGCGGCTCCGCATCATGTGTCGGTCTACCCGCTCACGCTTGAGGAGGGGACTCCCCTTTATCGCATGGCGTGCCGCGACGAGTCGGTCGAGCCCGACGAGGATTTTCAGGCCGCCTGCATGGATGTGGCACGCGAGCTCCTGGGTGCGGCCGGCTATCACCCCTATGAGGTGGCAAGCTATGCGCTCGATGGCCATGAGTGTGCCCATAACATTGCCTACTGGACCGGCCAGGGCTATTTGGGCCTGGGTCGTTCCGCCGCGGGCATGCTCGACGCCGAGGATTTTGACCGTCTTGCAGGTTTGTTCCCCGGCGTGTCTTCTCGAGGCGATTCGTACCGCGTGCGTCTGGTGCAACGTGACGATGACGCGACGGCGTTTGAGGCCGAATATCTGTCGCAGCGTGAGGCTGCGGCTGAAGACCTGATGCTGTCTTGTCGCATGACGGGCGGTGTTGCGTCCGACCTGTTGGTTCGTGCAGCTTGCGTCATCCCGGCCGATGAGCTGGCAGCTGCCTGCGATCGCGCGCTCGAATTGGGTCTTGCCACTTGGGTGCCCGAGACGCTCGAGGTCCATGAGGGACCCTTCACTTCGGCAGACGTCCTCGCGGGCCATGTTCGAGCTCGTCTGGCGCCGACACACCTGGGCTGGCTCGATGGAAATGTTCTGTTCGAGCTGTTTTGGGATCTAGCTTAGGCCGCTCGGGTAGAATTACCGGAATATATACGCTGCTGTGAGCAGGAGGTTGCCGCGCATGGCGACGATGAACGAAAAAGATTACTACGAGATTCTGGGCGTCTCCAAGGACGCCACCTCGCGTGATATTCAAAAGGCCTTTCAGCAAAAGGCCCGCAAGCTCCATCCGGACGTCAACAAAGAGCCGGATGCCGAGGAAAAGTTTAAAGAGGTTTCCGAGGCCTACGCCGTGCTTTCGGATGAGCAAAAACGTGCGCGCTACGACGCCATGCGTTCGGGCAATCCCTTTGCCGGTGCTCCTACGGCTTCGCCCTATGGTGGCGGCTACGCCGGCAACACGGGCTATGGCAATCCCTTTGAGGGCGGCTTTCCCTTTGGTGGCGCCTGGGGCCAGCAGCGTCGCGGCCAGGCTGCCTACAATCCCGAGAACGGCGCCAACGTGGTCGTCGATATCAAACTGGACGCCAAGGAGGCCAAGGGCGGTGCCCGCAAGACCGTCCGCTATACGCGTTTCGATACGTGCGGACATTGCGGCGGCTCGGGCTCCGTTTCGTCTGAGCATGCCCATACCTGCCCGAGCTGCGGTGGCCGCGGCCATATCGATGTGGACCTGTCCTTCCTGTTTGGCGCGGGCACGTTCCAGTCGGTCTGCCCCGAGTGCGGCGGTTCCGGCAAGGTCGTCGCTGACCCCTGTCCCGATTGCGGCGGCAGCGGGCGAACTCGTGTGACCTCCGAGCAGACGATTGAGTTTCCTGCCGGCACGCACGATGGCGACGAGGTCCGCATTAGCGGCATGGGTCATGCTGGCACCAACGGTGCCGCGGGCGGCGACCTGGTCGGCCGCGCCCATGTTGAGGCCGAGCGCTTGGAAGGCAAAGCTCGTACCGGTTTTTACCTTATGGGCATCGTGGCGCCGTTTTTGGTACTCTCGGCCATCTCGGGCGTGTTCTCGGCCTTTGCCGTGATGTGCTTTATTCCGTTTACCATGGGCCTGTTCATGGTGCTTTCGGACGGCGTGCTTCATCGCAGTCTGCTGTGGTGGAAGCGCGGTGCGATGCAGTTTGCCAACGGTTTTGCCAACGGCTTCATGTTCGCGCTCGTGTCAGTTTGGTTCGCGAGCTGCTCGCAACGGGCCATGCTCTCGCCGTACCAAATGCAATAACATCAAACCCTCTGTTTGCGGTCGGCCCAGCTTGGGTATAGGACGCACTGTGACAATAATGAAAGTCGGAAGGATTCGGTCGTGTCGGAAAATAGGGATTACTACGAGGTGCTTGGCGTCGACAGGGATGCCGACGCGCGGACGATCAAGCGTGCGTTTCTAAAGAAGGCCCGTACCGTACATCCGGATGTTTCGGACGACCCCGAGGCCGAGGCCAAGTTCAAGGAGCTCAACGAGGCCTATTCCGTTCTTTCCGATGAGCAGAAGCGTGCTAACTACGACCGTTACGGCACTGCCGACGGCCCTGGTGGTTCGGGCTACGTCGATATCAACGATATCTTTGGTGGCATGGGCATGGACGACTTGTTCTCGTCGTTCTTTGGCGGCGGTGCCGGCGGTGGCGCCCGCAGCCGTCGTGAGCGTCGTCGCGGACGTGACATGGCCATCTCGCTTTCGGTGACGCTCGAGGAGGCGGCGCTCGGCTGCAAAAAGACGATCAGCTATGACCGCCTTGCTCCTTGCGAGGACTGCAACGGCACCGGTAGGGCAGAGGGCGCACAGGAAAAGCAGTGCGGCCGCTGCCACGGTACGGGCTACGTCACGACGGTTCAGCGTTCGTTTTTGGGCCAGGTTCAGTCTTCCTCGCCTTGCCCTGACTGCCATGGCGAGGGCACGGTTATCGACCATCCCTGCGAGACCTGCGACGGTCAGGGCCGCACGCCTTCGCATGAAAAGATTGACATCGATATTCCCGCCGGCGTTTCGACCGGTCGCCAGCTGCGCGTGAGCGGCTTTGGCGAGGCCGGCCTTCGCGGCGAGCCTTCGGGCGACCTGATTGTCAACGTGCGCGTTGCCGACCACGAGCGCTTTAAGCGCAACGGTGACGACCTGTACCTGGTGAGCGATATCTCGATTGCGCAGGCTGCGCTCGGCTGCGAGATCGAGGTCGGGGGCATTATGCCCGACGAGGTCGTTAAGGTGACGGTTCCCGCCGGCGCCCAGTACGGTGATACCGTGAGCGTCAATAATTACGGCATGCCGCGCATTGGCGGTGGCGGTTCGCGTGGCCGCCTGATCGTGCAACTGCGCGTGGTCGTTCCCACCAATCTTTCCAATAAGCAGCGCGAGCTGCTCCGTGCTTTTGCCGATGATATGGGCGATGACGTCGCTTCCGGTAAGAAGTCGGTGACCGACCGCATCAAGAGCGCCCTCGACGATATCCTCGATTAAGGAGCCCGCGTGCTCGCACCCCATATTTCCGTCGTCAACCTCGGCTGCCGTGTCAACCGGGTTGAGTCCGACCGTATCACTGCCGATCTTATGCGCCTGGGCTTCGCTATTGTGGAGCCCCAGGATGCCGATTTGATCGTCATTAACACCTGTGCCGTTACGGGCGAGGCCGAGGCCAAGACCCGTAAGGCCGTTCGTCATGCGCTGGCCCATCCAAACGAGCCCTATGTAGTCGTGACCGGATGCGTGGTCAATTTGCATCCCGAGGAGCTGTTGGAGCTTTCGGATCGCGTGATCGCCGAGCCGTCAAAGATCGATGTCGCCGAACGTGTCTGCGAGGTACTGGGCGTTGAGTCCGATAGCGTTCCCGCCTGCAGCGATGGCGAGGTGGTCGATGCGCTCGGTCGCTCTCGCCTGGGCGTGAAGATTCAGGACGGCTGCAACCATCGCTGCACCTATTGCATTGTGTGGAAGGCGCGCGGTCCCGAGCGTTCCGTGCCCGTCGAGTCCGTGCTCGAGCAAGTTCGCGAGGCCCAGGAGGCCGGCGTGCCCGAGGTGGTGCTGACCGGTGTGAACCTGGGTGCCTACGATGGCAAGAGCGCGACCGACGAGCATGTCGAAATCGATGAGCTGCTCGAGGCCATCATGGAGCGCACGTCTATTCCGCATGTGCGCATTTCCTCGGTCGAGCCCATGGATATCTCTGAGCGCCTGCTTAAGGTTATGGCGTGCTATCCGCAGCGTATCGCCCCGTTTTTGCACCTGCCCGTGCAGTCCGGCTGCACGGCGACCCTGCATCGCATGGGCCGTCCCTATAGCGCCGAGGCCTTTGAGGATACGGTGCGCATGATTCGCGCCAACTTGCCCCAGGTGTCTCTTTCGTGCGATGTCATCGTCGGTTTTCCTGGTGAGACGGACGAGGAATTCGAGGAGTCGCTGGCGCTATGCCGCCGTGTGGGTTTCTCGCGTATGCACGTGTTCCGCTACAGCAAGCGTCCCGGTACCCTTGCTGCCGACATGCCCGACCAGGTGCCACCCGAGGTTATGGCCGAGCGCAGCCGCCGTATGCGGGCCGCCGCACAGGAGCTCGCTATTGCCGACGCTCGTCGTCGCGTGGGCACGGTCGAGCGTGCCGTGCTCGAGTATGGTGACAACCTGACGCTCGGCTCGTTCCATCATGCCCGTCTTGACGATACCTGTGGACTTACAGCCCCGTGCCTGCTCGATGTTGCTATCATCGGAGTCGATGATTCCGGCTTGGTCCATGCACGCAGGGAGGTTCATGGAAGCCTCGAAGATTAGACTTACCGTTCCCGAGGGAATTGATCCCTCGCGCGTTTTGGGCGCCGGCGACGGTGTCCTTCGTGCGCTTGAGAGCTTGGTTCGCGCCCATGTGGTCGCCCGTGGCGATAGCATCTCCGTGAGCGGCGACCCGGACGAGGTCGAACTCGTGGCGCGCTTTTTCGAGCACGCTTTTCGCGAGGCGGCCGCCGGGCGCACGCTGTCTGCCGACGATGTCTCTCGCTGCCTGGCCGTCTTGCGCGACGGTGAGCACGAGGCTACGTCGCTTCGCGATGACGTGCTGCTTTCGTATCGCGGCCGCGTCATTCGCCCCAAGACGCTCGGGCAAAAGCGCTATGTGGATGCCATCCGCTCGCATACCATCACATTTGGCTTGGGTCCTGCCGGTACCGGTAAGACCTATCTGGCTATGGCGCTCGCCGTTGCCGCGCTCAAGCGTCACGAGGTGGGCCGTCTGATCTTGACGCGTCCGGTTGTCGAGGCGGGGGAGAACCTGGGCTTTTTGCCCGGTACCCTCGAGGAAAAGATCGATCCCTACATGCGTCCGCTCTACGACGCCCTTTTTGACATGATGGATCGCGAGCGCACCGATGAGCTCATGGAGCGCGGCGTGATCGAGATCGCCCCGCTTGCCTACATGCGCGGCCGCACGCTGAGCGATGCCTTTGTGGTGCTCGACGAGGCGCAAAACACCACGCCCGAGCAGATGAAGATGTTCCTGACGCGCCTGGGCTTTAACTCCAAGTTTGTGATTACCGGCGACCTGAGTCAGCGTGATCTGGTGGGCCGTCGCGGCGGTCTTGCTGACGTTGAGCAGATTTTGGGCCGTGTCGACGATGTCGCATTTTCGCACCTCGAGCGTGCCGACGTGGTGCGCCATGCCTTGGTGGGTCGTATCGTCGAGGCATATGAAGCTTATGATGACGTGCGCGAGCAGCGCCCGCGCGACCGAAAGGAGTCCCGTTGAGTGTATTGATCAGCAACGATGCCGAGCTCGATACGCTGCTCGACGCGCAGGAGGTGGAGCACATCTGCGAGGTTGTGCTTGCCGCCGAGAGCGTTGAGCGTGAAGTCGAGATTTCCCTTTCGTATGTCGACGAGGACGAGATGCACGAGCTCAACCACGAGTGGCGCGGCATCGACCGCACCACCGATGTGCTCTCGTTTGAATGCGACTCGGCCTTTGACGATGACATTCCCGCCGATGAGACGCTCGAGCTCGGCGATATCATCTTGGCCCCGGAGGTCATTGCCCGTCAGGCCCCCGGTTTTGGCAATAGCCCCGCTGACGAGTGCCGTCTGATGCTCGTTCACGGCATGCTGCACCTGCTGGGCTATGACCATATTGATGACGACGAGGCCGAGGTCATGGAGGCCCGCGAGGACGCCATCCTGCGCGATCTGGCGCTCGAGCGCGGCGAGGACCCCAAGCTAGTCCATGTCGGCCCCATCACCAACCACGCCCACGACTAGGAGCCGTCTATGATTCCCGGATCTAACAAGGACCATCCGTCCTTCTTAAAGTCGTTCTCCTATGCCATGGAGGGCTTCGTTACCGCCGTCAAGACCGAGCGCAACATTAAGGTCATGCTCGTGGCGGGCGTGTGCACCGTCATTGCCGGCTGTATCGTGGGCCTCGACATTGCCGAGTGGGCCACGATTATCATCTGTTGTGGCCTGGTGATTCACGGCGAGCTGTGCAATACCGCCATGGAGGCGATTGTCGACCTCGCGACCCAGGAGCTGCATCCACTGGCCAAGCGCGCGAAGGACATCGCCGCCGCCTCTGTATACATTCTTTCCATCACCGCCGCGATTGTGGGCGTGCTGGTATTTGCCCACGCGCTCGGCTTTATTTAGAAAGGGATTCCCATGTCCGACAATATGCAGCCTACCGATGAGATCCTGGACGACGAGACTTTGGACGCGGTGGATACCGAGGGGCTCGAGGATGTCGAGGAGTTCGATCCGTTTGAGGGCATGAGCGATGAGGAGCTCGACGCCCTGTGCGACGAGGACGACAACCTCGCGGGCTTTGGCGACGTTGAGCCTGGTTTTCGCAGCGGCTTCGTGGCCCTGGTCGGACGCCCCAACGCCGGCAAGTCCACGATGCTTAATGCCTGCTATGGCAAGAAGGTCGCCATCACCTCACCGGTGGCCCAGACGACCCGCCGCCGCATGCGCGCCGTCGTCAACCGTCCCGGCTACCAGCTGGTCTTTGTCGATACCCCGGGTATTCATAAGCCCAAGGACGGTCTGGGATCCGAGCTCAACAAGAGCGCGTTGTTCGAGCTGAACGATGTCGATGTCGTCGCGTTTTTGATTGATGCCACCAAGCCGATTGGCAGGGGAGACGCTTGGGTTGCCGAGCGCGTCAGATGCGCCCGTTGCAAGAAGGTCCTGGTGCTCACCAAGGCCGATGAGGCCGATCCCGCCCAGGTTATGGAACAGCTCAAGGCCGCCCACGAGCTCATGGAGTATGACGACGAGATCGTTACGTCGTCGGTCAAGAACTTCAACGTCGATGCCTTCATCGAGACCGTTGCGCACTTTTTGCCCGAGGGTCCGCGTTGGTTCCCCGAGGACATGGGTACCGACGCTTCCGATGAGACGCTCGTTGCCGAGTTTGTGCGCGAGAAGGTCTTGCGCCGCACCCGTGATGAGATCCCGCACTCCGTTGGCGTGATCTGCGATGCGCTCGAGCAGACCAAGAAGGTACTGCGCGTGCACGCCACCATTTACGTCGAGCGCGAGGGCCAAAAGGGCATCATCATCGGCAAGGGCGGCGAGATGATCAAGCATATCGGTATCGATGCCCGTCGCGATCTTGAGCGCATCTTTGGCACGCAGGTCTTTTTGGAGCTGGACGTGAAGGTCAAGGCCGGCTGGCGTGACGACGAGGCCCAGATTCGCCGCTTTGGGTATAGCGCCGAGGACTAAGGGCGCGCAGCGCTCATGGCAGGCTCACGGACATATCGCACAAAGGTACTCGTCCTCGATAAGACCAAGCTCAAGGAGACCGATCTGATCTTGACGATGCTTGATGAGCGAGGTCGGCAGGTTCGTGCCGTGGCAAAGGGTGCCCGTAAACCCGGTGGGCGCCTGGCTGCGCGCTGTGAGCTGTTCTGTACCGTCGACATGCTGCTCGCGCATGGGCGGTCGCTCGACGTGGTTTCTCAGGCCGAGCTTATGGAAGCGCCGCTCGGCGCTGCGCCCGATTACGAGACGACCTGCGCCGCAAGCGCGATCGCCGAGGTCGCGCGCGTGTGCTCGTTCGAGGACGCCGAGGACCCGTTTACCTTTGCCATAACGCAGCGAGCGCTTGCCCTGGTGGGCAGCGGGCTCGACACAGCGCATATGGATCTGCTCGTGGCGGCCTTTGTCTTTAAGCTGCTGTCGCACGTTGGCTACCGACCCGATTTTTCGGCCTGCGTGCTGTGCGGAGACCCCATGCTGTCGTATTTTTCGCCCCAGGCCGGCGGGCTCATGTGCGGCTCGTGCGCGTCGAGCGTTCCGGGTGCCGAGTTGGTGTCGACCGGTGAGGTCGCATGGCTGCGCGCCCTCATGTCCATGACCTTCGATGCGCTCATGGCCGAGCGAATCGACCCGCATACGGCGGCATTCTTGCTCGGGCTTTCGCATGTTTGGGCCGCCACGCACACCGATCAGCGCCTCCGTGCGATGGAATTCATGTTGGGTCGGTGATGATGCGCAGGGGCGGGCTGCTTGTGGTAACATATCGGCCTGTTAGTACCTCGACCTTGGTTGCTCGCTCCACCGGCGGCTTCCCAGTCCGAGGCGAATCGAGTCGCCCGATGGCGACGCAAAACGAAAGGTGAAACAATGACTGTTTCCAAAGAGCGCAAGGCGGAGCTGACTGCCCAGTTCGGTAACACCCCGGTCGACACCGGCAACCCCAAGGTTCAGGTCGCCATCCTGTCCGAGCGCATCAAGGAGCTGACCGAGCACATGAAGTCCCACCAAAAGGACTTCCACACCCGTCGTGGCCTGCTCATGCTCGTCGGTCGTCGTCGTCGTCTTCTCTCCTACATCAAGAAGAACGACATCGTCGAGTACCGTGAGCTCATCAAGGCTCTGGGCATTCGCGACAATATTCAGTAGCGAACTTGTACATGCTAAGAGCGTCCTGCATGCGGGACGCTCTTTTTGTGTAAGGGCGTGAACAATCACGCTCTGAAGCGTGGCGGGGGCAGGGGCCCGCGTCACATGAGAAGCCCGCAGGCAAGGGGCCTGTGGGGTAAAGGAGAACAATGACACTCGTATCCAAGACCTTTGAGCTGTACGGCAAGACCTACACCTTTGAGTCCGGCGAGCTTGCCAAGCAGGCCACTGGCGCCTGTCTGGTCAAGCAGGGCGACACCACGATGCTCGATACCGTGGTCGTCTCCAAGGAGCGCAAGAACTATGACTTCTTCCCGCTGACCGTCGACTTCAACGAGAAGATGTACGCTGCCGGCCGCATCCCGGGTGGCTACCTCAAGCGTGAGGGCCGTCCCAGCGAGAAGGCCACGCTCACCGCGCGCATGATCGACCGTCCGATTCGCCCGAGCTTCCCGGACGGCTTCCGCAACGAGGTACACATTGTCGCTACCTCGCTCGTCGCCGACCAGGTCAACCCCTTCGACGTCATCAACGTCATGGGTGCCTCCCTGGCCATGACGCTCGGCGGCGTGCCCTTCGAGGGCCCGCTTGCCTGCGTGCGCATCGGCCGTAACGTGGAGACCGGCGAGTTTATCGTCAACCCCACCTACGAGGAGCGCGAGAACTCCGATCTGGACCTGGAGCTGGGCGGATCCGCCGACTTCATCTCGATGGTCGAGGCCGGCGCCGAGGAGATCTCCGAGGACGACATGCTCGCCGCTATGAAGTTTGGCCAGGAGGCCCTTGCTGCTTTCTGCCAGGCTCAGGACGAGTTCGTCGCCGAGTGGGAGCAGGTTAACGGCCCCATCGTCAAGAAGGAGTACCCGCTCGACCAGCCCGTCGAGGAGGTCCAGGAGCGCATCTTCGCCCACTACGACGAGATGGCTGCCGCCCTTCGCGACGCCGACAAGCTCTCCCGTATCGGCAAGGTCGAGGCTCTGAAGGAGTCCATCCGCGCCGAGTTCACCGAGGAGGAGCAGGCCGCTTGGGAGCGCGAGATCCCCGTGGTGCTCAAGAAGCTCGAGAAGAAGGCCATGCGCACCATGGTCGTCGAGACCGGCGAGCGCGTCGACGGCCGTGCCGCCGACGAGATCCGTCCCATCATGGTGAAGGACAACTACCTGCCGCTCGTTCACGGCTCCGGCCTGTTCCAGCGTGGGCAGACCCAGGTGCTTTCCGTCCTGTCGCTCGGCATGCTCAACGAGGGCCAGCGCTTGGACACCATCGAGCCCACCGAGGGCAAGCGCTACATGCACCACTACAACTTCCCGCCGTTCTGCACCGGCGAGACCGGCCGCATGGGCAGCCCCAAGCGCCGCGAGATCGGTCA
Organism: uncultured Collinsella sp.; assembly: GCA_928722055.1. Taxonomy (GTDB): domain Bacteria; phylum Actinomycetota; class Coriobacteriia; order Coriobacteriales; family Coriobacteriaceae; genus Collinsella. Next base: position 1,145,721 of record CAKMWN010000002.1, on the reverse strand, counting down.
CGGCAACCTGGCTGAACGCGCTCTGCTTCCGGTGCTTCCCGACGAGAACGAGTTCCCCTACGCCATCCGCGTCGTCTCCGAGGTCATGGAGTCCAACGGCTCCTCTTCGATGGCTTCGACCTGCGGCTCCACGCTCGCCCTTATGGACGGCGGCGTGCCCATTAAGCGCCCGGTCTCCGGTATCGCCATGGGCCTGATCCAGGAGGAGGGCAAGACCGTGGTCCTGTCCGACATCCAGGGTCTCGAGGACTTCCTGGGCGACATGGACTTTAAGGTCACCGGAACCACCGAGGGCATCACCGCCCTGCAGATGGACAACAAGGCCACTGGCCTCACCTTCGACATCCTGGCCCGCGCCCTGCAGCAGGCCAAGGAGGGTCGTGCCTTCATTCTGCAGAAGATGCTCGATGTGATCCCCGAGCCGCGCCACACCACACGCAGCACAGCTCCGCGTATCGTCTCCATCCAGGTTCCGACCGACAAGATCCGCGACGTCATCGGTTCCGGCGGTAAGGTCATCCGTGGTATCCAGGATGAGACCGGCGCTTCGGTCGACATCCAGGAGGACGGCACCGTCTTTGTCGGCGGCACCGGCGAGTCCGTCGATCAGGCTGTCGAGCGCATCAAGCTCATCATCAAGGTTCCCGAGCCGGGCGAGGAGTACACCGGTCGAGTGGTCTCCATCCAGCCCTTCGGCGCCTTCGTGAACCTGCTGCCCGGCAAGGATGGCCTGCTGCACATCTCCCGCGTCGCCAAGGGCCGCGTGGAGAAGGTCGAGGACGTCCTCAACGTCGGCGACGAGGTCAAGGTCGTCGTCATCGAGGTCGACGATCGCGGCAAGATCTCGCTCGATCGTCTTGACAAGCCCGAGGCCCCGGCTCGCGCCGAGGGTGCCTCTGAGGGCGACGGCGAGCACTTCCAGCGCCGTGAGCGTCCGCGTCGCGAGCGCTCCGAGCGCAGCGACCGTCCGCGCCGTCCCGGCGACAACGGAGGCCGCAAGCCCCGCCGTCACCACGACGCCGAGTAACAGCTAAACATAAGCAGCTCAACAAGGGCGACTCCGGACAGGGGTCGCCCTTTTGCTTGCGCCCGGGAGGGCCGCATATGAAGTTTCCTGCTCTACAGTCCTGCGCAAGACGGAAAGCACATTAAGTGCTTTCCTTTGCGTGCGGAACTCGCGATAAACGTCATATGCGTCCCTCCCGGGCGCAAGCAAAAGGGCTGGTTAGTGACGCTCGTTATTCAGTTAGACAATCTATTCAGTATTCAGATTTCAGATCAGTAGATAGACGTAGCAGTATTATCCATGATAAAGCTGCCCAAAATAAACCTAGTCCCTTATTGGTAGCTTTCCCGTGGGGCGGGCACTGATGAAGTTTATCGCGAGTTCCGCACGAACAGGAGGCCACTTAATGTGGCCTCCGTCGTGAGCAGGACTGTAGAGCAGGAAACTTCATCAGTGCCCGCCCCACGGGAAACCGGCGGGATAGACCGGTTCAGATGGGGCTTTGATGCATGGGTGGTCTGTTGTTGTGCAAATGGGTATCATACTGTGGTTATTGCATCGACTCCGTGATGCATGTTTGTACGTTCCCGGCGGTCGGTTTGCCAGAAGCGCCCCGTCGGTTGTTCCAGACCCGTTTCGAAGAAAGGAAACCACACTAACCTATGGCAGCTAAAAAATCATCTCCCTTGAAGATCATCCCGCTCGGCGGCCTTGACGGCATCGGCAAGAACATGACGGTCTTCGAGTGCGGTGACGACATGGTGCTCGTCGACGCCGGTCTCATGTTCCCCGACGACTCCCAGCCCGGTATCGACCTGGTGCTTCCCGACTACACCTATGTTCTGGAGAACGAGGAGAAGCTCCGCGGTATCGTCGTCACCCACGGCCACGAGGACCACACCGGTTCGCTTCCGTATCTGCTGCAGGACCTCAACAACAAGGTGCCCATCTTTTCGAGCAAGCTGACGCTTGGCTTTATCGAGGGCAAACTTTCTGAGTTCCGCATCCGCGCACCCAAGTTCCGCGAGGTCAAGGGCGGCAGCCATGTCAACCTCGGCGGAATCTCGCTCGACTTCTTCTCGATGACGCACTCCATCCCCGGCGCTCTGGGCGTGTTCATCCGCACCAACCAGGGCACCGTTATGCACACCGGCGACTTTAAGCTCGACCAGACGCCCATCGATGGTGTCACGCCCGACTATGCCGCTATCAGCCGCTTTGCCAAGCAGGGCATCGACCTGCTGCTTTCCGACTCCACCAACGCCACGGTTCCTGGCTTTACCAAGTCCGAGGCCGAGGTTGGTCCCAATCTGCTGCACGCCATCAAGAACGCCCCGGGTCGCGTGTTCGTCGCGTCGTTCTCGAGCCACATTCATCGCCTGCAGCAGATCTGCGATGCCGCCCGTAAGTGCGGCCGTAAGGTCGTTGTGACTGGTCGCTCCATGCTCACCAACACCCGCGTCGCGCGCGAGCTGGGCTACCTCAACATCGACGATGCCGATATCATCGATGCCTTCGATATCGATAACCTGCCCGACGACAAGATCGTCGTCATGTGCACCGGTTCGCAGGGCGAGCCGCTGTCGGCCCTGTCCCGCATGGCCAATGGCGAGCACAAGACGCTCTCCATCCACGAGGGCGATACCGTCATCCTCTCAGCAACTCCCGTTCCCGGCAACGAGAAGGCCGTCCAGCAGGTCGTCAACAGCCTGGCCAAGCTCGGCTGCGACGTGTGGGATAAGAACCGCGCTCTCGTCCACGTCTCCGGTCACGGTAGCCAGGAGGAGCTCAAGCTCCTGATGGCCATGGCCAAACCCACGTACTTTATGCCGGTTCACGGTGAGGCCGTGCATCTGCGCGCTCATGCCCAGCTCGCCCGCAAGATGGGCATCAAGGACGATCATATCTTTATCCTCGATAACGGCGACACGCTCGAGATGCGCGGTGGTATCGTCAAGCGCGGTACACCCGTCGAGTCCGGCGTCGTCTACGTCGACGGCCTGCGTATCGGCGATACCGACCCCATTGTCTTGCGCGATCGCCAAAAGCTCGCCAACGACGGTATGGTCACGGCCGTTGCCATCGTCTCGCTCAAGCACAAGAAGATCGAGGCCATCGAGTTCTCGGGCCGCGGTGTCTCGTTTGCCATCGACGACCAGTTCTCCGAGGATGCCTCCGCATCCATTATGAAGACGATCGAGAAGGGCAAGTTTAGCTTTACGAGCAGCGGCTCCGATGCCATTCGCAAGGCCGTGCGCGATTCGCTCTCCAACTTTATTTGGAGCCGTACGCGCACCCGTCCGATGATCATCCCGGTCGTCATGGAGGTTTAGTTTGGCGCGCGGATCTGCACAAAACGCCAAAGGCAATAAGGCCAATAACCAACCGGCATCTGCTAAGGGTGCCGGTTCCCATCTGCGTGCCAATAAGGGCCACGAGGCCGACTTCGACGATTTTGAGCCCTTGGTCGAGCCCTCGGCCAACCGCGATATCGCCGGCGTGGTCATCGCCGTTTTGGCGATTGCGTCCTTCATTGCCGTAATTTCGCCGGCGACCGCACCCGTTACGGCTGCGGTTGCTGGTTTCTACCACCTGGGCTTTGGTCTGGGCGCCTACGTGCTGCCGATCGTCATTTTGCTGTTTGCCGCCACACTCTTTTTAGGCGAGGACTCGCCGCTCAACGTGCGCTCTGTTGCGGGCGGCGCCGTGGTCTTTATCGCCGTCGTTTCCATTCTTTCGCTGATGGTGCCGGGTACGAGTGTCTCGTGTGACCTTATGTTCACGCCGCAAAATTTGTCCGCCTCGGGTGGCTACATCGGTGCGTTTATTGCGAGTGCGCTGCAGAATGCCCTGGGTAAGCCTATCGCGATGGTAGTCCTGTTGGGCCTTGTCGTCGTGGGCTTGGTCATCATCGGCTTTTCGGTTGGCGGCGTGCTGCGCTCTGCTCGCGACCGTGCGGCCGATTTTGCCGAGCGCCGTCGTGCCGATGTTAACGCGAGTCCGTGGGGTGACGACGAAGCCCTGTCGGTGCCCGGCGTTGCCCGTCCGCACCTGAGCATTCTTCGTCAAAAGGGCTCCGATGCTGCAGTGACCACGGTCATGGGCAACGATGTGGACCCGGTTTTGGACAATGACGACGAGGACGAGGATCCGTTTGTCGACGTATCCGATGCCGTGGAGGCCGAGCGCGCTAAGACGACGCTGCTGCCGCGCCGCCATGCCAAGAAGGGCAAGGCTGCGCCTAAGCTCAATACGAGTGAGCCCGACCCGTCTTGGTCCGATAGCGAGATTGAGCTCACTGAGGGCGATGACGAGGACGACGAGGCGCCGATTGAGACCGCAAAGACAACTTTGCTGCCGAGTCGCCATGCCAAGCGCGAACAGGTAACCGGCCAGCTTTCGATGGAAGACGACCCCGATAAGATTGACGAGTCCGAGCCGCCGTTTGCCGTGAATCCTGTCTCGGCAGCACCTCAGATTCCCGACTTCTTGAAGCATCCCAAGGTTGCCGATGCGCCTGCCTCGAGTGCTGTCGGATCGGCTGCGGCTAGGGATGGGGGAGCGGACGGCGGCGCCGCAGATAACGAGGGCGAAGAAGAGGATGGCCTTAAGCTTCCGCCACTCGAAATCCTGCATGCCAACCCGCAGTCGGCGTCCTCCGCGTCTTCTGACAAGGAGCTGGAACAGACTGCCGAGTCGCTTCAGTCCACGTTGCTTGAGTTTGGCCGCAGTGCCCGCGTGGTCGGCTGGATCGCCGGCCCCACGGTGACGACCTTTAAGCTGCAACCTGGCGAGGGCGAGCGCGTGAGCAAGATCTCGAGCCTCGAGGACGATATCGCGCTTTCGCTCGCTGCCCAGTCGGTGCGTATCTTTGCCCCGATCCCCGGCACCTCGCTCGTGGGCATCGAGATCCCCAATCGCAAGCGCCAGAACGTCAACCTGGGCGACGTGCTGCCCTATGTGAAGGGCGGTCCGCTCGAGCTCGCAATCGGGCGCGATGCCGAGGGCACGCCGGTCGTCGCCGACCTTGCCAAGATGCCCCACCTGCTGATCGCTGGTACCACTGGTTCCGGTAAGTCGGTGATGATCAACTCCATCATCACGACCCTGCTCATGCGCGCGCTTCCCGAGGACGTTCGCTTGATCATGGTCGACCCCAAGCGCGTCGAGCTTGCGGGCTATAACGGCCTGCCGCATCTTTATGTACCGGTCGTTACCGAACCCAAGCAGGCCGCGAGCGCTCTGCAATGGGCCGTGTCCGAGATGGAGCGTCGCCTGAAGGTCTTCGAGCGCCTCAACGTGCGTAAGATCTCGACCTACAACGAAAAGCAGGCCGCCGGCGAGTTTGAGCATTACGACAACCCGCCGCAAAAGATGCCCTACCTGGTCATCATTATTGACGAGCTTTCGGACCTGATGATGGTTGCCGGCAAGGACGTCGAGGCGTCGATTGTGCGTATCGCCCAGCTGGGCCGTGCCGCCGGTATCCACCTTATCGTGGCCACGCAGCGCCCCAGCTCCAACGTGGTGACGGGCCTTATCAAGGCCAACATCACCAACCGCATCGCCTTTAACGTCGCCACGGGTATCGACTCGCGCGTCATCATCGACCAGATGGGTGCCGAAAAGCTTACCGGTTTGGGCGACATGCTGTTCTCCAAGGTCGACTGGGGCAAGCCTCGCCGTATTCAGGGATGCTTTGTTTCGGATGATGAGATCAACGAGATTGTCGAGTTCGTCAAGTCGCAGAGCGAGCCCGACTACCACGAGGAGATTCTGTCTGCCGTGGCGCCCGCTTCCATGTCCATGGCGGGTGGCGGCGGTATTGTCCGCACCGGAGTAGCCGAGCCGCAAGACGATGATCCGCTCATTTGGGAAGCCGCCCATATTGTGGTGGAATCGCAGCTTGGCTCCACATCTGGCCTGCAACGTCGTCTGAAGGTTGGCTATGCGCGTGCCGGGCGTATTATGGACATGCTGGAAGAAAAGGGTGTCGTCGGCCCGCCCGACGGTTCCAAGCCGCGCGAGGTCCTGTTGGACGAGGAGGGGCTTGCCGCGCTGGAATCTGTCGACGCCGAGATGGCACGTGAAGATCGTGAGTTTGGAGGATTCTGATGGCTGCACGCTTTGGTGACATGCTGCTCGAGCAGCGTCGCCGAATGGGCCTTTCCATTCAGCAGGTCGCCAACACCATCAAAATCAGGCCGCAGATCATCGAGTTTTTCGAGACCGGTAACTTTGCCTCGATGCCGCCGCGCGGCTATGCGCAGGGCATGATTTCGAGCTATGCTCGCTTTTTGGGCCTCAATCCGCGCGAGGTCGTCAATGCCTACTTTGACGACCTGATGGCATACGAACGCGAGACGTCCCAGCAGGGCGGTCGTTTTCAGGACGCCGCCGGCTACGTCAATTCGCGTTCCTCGGTCGATAACGGGCGCTTCCTGATGGTTCAGGGCGGTCGTTCGACCCGCTATGGACAGCGTCCTCAGCAGGCCGGTTATATTACCGAGACGGGTTCGGGCGAGGAGATTCGCTCACAGCGTGACCGGTTCCGCAGTACGCCGATGCCCGAGGACCGTGCACTTCCCGCTGCCCGCGGCGTGGCGCGTGACCCTCGTGCCGGCTACGGCGACGGCGGCTATTCCGATCGCGGTTACCGTGGTGCCTCTATGGGACGCTCTCGCGGTGGCTATGCGGATGCCGATACCACGCAGGTGACGCCGCGTCTTCGCTCTCAATCACAGCCGTATGGCCAGCGCTCTTCGGCTTCGCGTTCGGGCCAGCGTGGCTATCAAGGCCGCGGTGAGCTTGCGCCCCGCTCGGGTCAGCGCAGCCTTCAGGGCCAGGGCGGCTATCGCGGCCGTTCCGATAGCAATCGCGGTCGTATGCCTCAGGGAGGCGGCCGCAGCAGTTCCGGTCGTGGACGCGGCGGATCACGTACTCCTCAAAACAACGGGCTCGATCCGCGTATCGTCTACGCCGGCATCGGTGCCGTTGTGCTGCTGTTGATTGTGCTCATCGTGGTGCTTCTGCGTGGCTGCGCATCTTCGGCGCCCGAGACCACGCCCGAGACGCCCACTGCTACCAAGATGACGACCAAGAAGTCTTCTAAGAAGACCGAAACGGTCGACGAGGACGATGACACCGATGAGGCGACGGATGAGTCGACTGATTCGGACGCTACCAAGACGACGGCAAAGAAGGAAGAGAACGAGGTCACGAAGGTCAAGGTCTCCGTTGCCAAGGGAAAGACCGCGTGGATTGAGGTCAAGGTCGACGGCAAGTCGGTCTATGGCGCCCAGGCGACTGGCCCCTTTGAGCAGGAGTACACGCCCGAGTCTTCGATCGAGATCACCACGTCCAAGCCTTCCGATGTCACCGTTACCAAGAACGGCGAAAAGGTCCGTTACGATACCAAGACCTCGGGCGTGGCGCGTGTGACGATCACCGTTCCCAAGAAGAAGACGACTGATTCCGAGAATGGTGAAAGTTCTGATAGTGCCGACACCGCCGATGGTACCGACACCACCGACGGCACCGATGCCCAGTCCACGGATGGCGCCGATACCGCATCTGACGGTCAGACGCCCACCGATTCTACCGACTATTCGTACGATAGCTACTAAGCTGCTCGTATGCGAAAGGAAACATCATGGCTAAAGATTCCAGCTTCGACGTCGTGTCCGAGGTCAACATGCAAGAGGTCGACAACGCCTTCCAGCAGACCACGCGCGAGATTTCCCAGCGCTATGACCTTAAGGATTCCGGCGCCACGATCGAGCTTTCGAAGGGCGACAAGCTCTTTACGATCAACGCCCCGGCCGACTTTGTCTCCAAGCAGATTATCGACGTGCTGAGCTCCAAGCTCATCAAGCGCGGCATCGACCTCAAGGCTGTCTCGTGGGATGCTCCGCAGGCGGCATCGGGCGGCACCGTGCGCGTGCTCGGCCATATCGTCGAGGGTATCGACCAGGCGACCGCCAAGAAGATCAACAAGGACATCAACGACCAAAAGCTCAAGGTCAAGGTGACCATCGAGGCCGACAAGCTGCGTGTTTCCTCTGCTTCGAAGGACGCGTTGCAGACCGTGATCCAGTTCCTGCGCGACCAAGACTACGGCCAGCCGCTGCAGTTCACCAACTACCGCTAATATCAATCGAAAGGACCGCTCTCCAACATGGATACACCGTTGGGCTCCGTGCTCTACATCACCCTCGGGTGCGCTAAGAACGAGGTTGACATCGACCGCATGCGTTCTCTTTTGACCGCCGCGGGCTACGAGGAGGCATTCGACCCGCAGGATGCCGATATCGCCATCGTCAATACTTGCTCGTTCCTCGCCTCCGCAACGTCCGAGAGCATCGAGACCACGCTCGAGCTCGCCAACGAGGTTCAGGACGGCGTTCGTTCTTGCCCCATCGTCATGTGCGGCTGCGTGCCGTCGCGCTATGGCGATGACCTGCCTGACGAGCTGCCCGAGGTCGCTGCCTTTGTGAAGGCCGACGAGGAAGACGGCATCGTGGCGGTCATTGATGGCGTGCTGGGTGTCGAGCGTGAGATTGCAGCCTATATCCCGCAGGTCAAACGTACCGTCGAGGGTGCTGTCGCCTACGTCAAGATTTCCGATGGCTGCAACCGCTTCTGCAGCTTCTGCATGATCCCCTATATTCGCGGTCGCTATCATTCGCGCAATGCCGAGAGCATCATCTCCGAGGTGCGCGACCTGGTTGCCGGCGGTGTGCGCGAGATCGTGCTGATCGGCCAGGACACGGGCATCTGGGGTACCGACTTTGCCGACGAGGACGTCGCCGATGGCTCGCCGCGCAATCTGGCGCAGCTGCTGCGTGCCGTCGCCGAGGCCGTGCGCCCGCACAACGTCTGGGTCCGCGTGCTCTATCTGCAGCCCGAGGGCATGACTGACGAACTCATCGAGACGATTCGCGATACGCCCGAGGTGCTGCCCTATATCGATATCCCCGTGCAGCACTGCGACGCGCGCATTCTCAAGGCCATGCGTCGCTCCGGTTCGCGCCAGGAGCTCGAGGATCTGTTCCGCGACCTTCGCGAGCGCATCCCCGGCATCGTGATTCGTTCCACGGCCATGGTCGGCTTCCCGACCGAGACCGACGACGAGTTCCGCGACCTTATCGACTTTATGGACACCGTCGGCTTTGACTACACGAGCGTCTTTGCATACTCGCAGGAGGAGGGCAGCCTGGCCGCTAAGATGGAGGGTCAGGTCGATGAGGAGGTTAAGCTCGAGCGCGCCCAGGAGGCCATGGACCTGGCCGAGTCGCTCGGCTTTGCCGCCACCGCCGCCCATGTGGGCGAGCGCGCCCAGGTGATCGTCGACGGTATCGAAGAGACCGAGGACGGCGCCGAGCTGATCGGCCATGCCTGGTTCCAGGCGCCCGATTCCGATGGAGCGGTGCATCTGGACGCCAGCGAGGCGTCCGTGGGCGATATTCTGACTGTCGAGTTTACCGATAGCTTCTGCTATGAGCTTATCGGTCATGTTGTGGAGTAGGAGAGCGTCGTGGCTAACGAGAGCAATAAGGAACTGACGAGTGTCTGGACGCCCGCCAACATCGTGACGTGCGTTCGCATCGTCTTTATCCCGGTGTTCATGATCGTGTCGGCGCTTTCTCACACGAGTGTTGCCGGTACGGATTGGAGCACCTACGACGGCCCGCTCGCCGCCGCTGCCTTCATTCTGTATGTGATCCTGTCGTGCACCGATAAGGTCGACGGTTATCTGGCGCGTTCGCGCAACGAGATCACCGACTTCGGTAAATTCTTGGACCCCATCGCCGATAAGCTGCTCGTGTTCTCGGCCCTGCTGCTGTTCTTGGATTTTGGCGCGGTGACCGTGTGGTCCGTGTTCATTATCCTGTTCCGTGAGCTTCTGGTGAGCGCCCTTCGCATGGTCGCGAGTGCGGCCGGTGTGGTCGTTGCGGCCGATAAGCTCGGCAAGTACAAGACGGCAACCACGATGGTCTCCATTTGCGGTTACCTGTGCGTTTTTGCTATGGCCGGCTTGCACCTTGGCCCGGTGGCGCTGACGCTCGGCATCTACTCGGTGTCGCGCTTCCTGTATGCCGTTGCCGTTGTCCTGACCGTTATCTCGGGCGCCCAGTACTTCTGGAACTGCCGCAAGATCGTCTTTTCGGTCTAGGTCCTGGTGGGTATGACGGACTCTTTTGAGCAGATTTCCGCACACAACGAGGAGCTGGCGCGCGATATTGTCGAGCGCGCGAGCGCTCGGGGCGTGACGGTTTCGACGGCTGAGTCGCTGACGGCGGGTATGATCGCATCGACGATTACCGATATCCCGGGCGCCTCGGCGGTGCTGCGTGGCGGTGCGGTGACCTATTGCGATGAGATTAAGCATCGCGTTCTTGGTGTTGAGCAGGAGACGCTCGACCGCTATACCGCGGTGTCGCATCAGACCGCGCGCGAGATGGCGGTGGGTTCGCTGGAGCTGTACCAGAGCGATATTGCAGTGAGCGCAACGGGTTATGCCGGCCCCGGCGGTGGCACTGAGGACGATCCGGCGGGCTCTTTCTATATTGGCTGGGCGTATCGTTCCGCCGATGGGGGCGTGCCGGTCGTGGACTCTGTGCGCTGCCACTATGAGGGCGACCGTTCGTGTGTTCGTGCCCATGCGGTCGCGGAGGCACTGGGTCGCATTGTCTGCGTGCTCGATTCTATGGAATAGACGTGTTTTAAGGGGCCTCCGAGCCCCTTAATTGTGGAGATAGGGACCTTAGGCTCATTTGGCGTTTGTGCTGGTTGTAGATGTATTTTTGCCTGCCTTGTTCATATTTGGTCCTTTGTGGTCAAGCATTTGGTCAGTGTTTGGTCGGCGTTTGGTTGGGTTTTGGAAAGACCGCCTGCATATGATTGGCCTGAACGGTTGACCACGAACAGCCGTTCGTTTATTATCGATGCAGGTTGTTAAGAGGAGGGCTATTCATGGCCAAGAATTCAGGTCCCGTACGTACCGTTCATGCTCGCACGACGGGTAAAGAGCGCGATGAGATGATCGCCACCACCAAGGCCGAGATCGAGAAGAAATTCGGCCAGGGTTCCATCATGAGGTACGGCGACGGTGGTCCCGAGCTCGAGGTCGAGGCCATTCCCACGGGCGCCCTGGCCCTCGATGCCGCGCTGGGTATCGGCGGCGTGCCGCGCGGCCGTATCGTCGAGATTTACGGTCCTGAGTCCTCTGGTAAGACGACGCTTTCGCTCGAGATCCTGGCCGAGGCCCAGGCAATGGGTGGCGTTGTGGCATTTATCGATGCCGAGCACGCGCTTGATCCCACGTATGCCGCGCGCATCGGCGTGGATATCGACGAGGTGCTCATTTCCCAGCCCGATACGGGCGAGCAGGCGCTCGAGATTGTTGACATGCTCGTGCGTTCCGGCGCCATCGATGCCATCGTCGTTGACTCCGTCGCTGCGCTGACCCCGCGTGCCGAGATCGAGGGAGAAATCGGCGACACTACGGTCGGTCTTCAGGCTCGCCTGATGAGCCAGGCGCTCCGCAAGCTCGCCGGCTCGCTGTCCAAGTCCAACACGACGTGCATCTTCATTAACCAGCTGCGTGAGAAGATCGGCGTCATGTTCGGCAACCCCGAGACCACGACGGGCGGCCGCGCCCTTAAGTTCTTCTCTTCGGTGCGTATCGACATTCGCCGTATCGACAGCATTAAGCTTAAGGACGAGGTTATCGGTAACCGCGTGCGCGCTAAGGTCGTTAAGAACAAGGTGGCAGCTCCGTTCCGTTCTGCTGAGTTCGACATCATGTACGGTACGGGCATCTCTAAGGAGGGCTCGATTCTGGACATGGCTGTCGAGTGCGGCATCTGCAAGAAGATGGGCTCCTGGTTTGCCTATGGCGAGGATAAGCTCGGCAACGGTCGCGAGGCCGCCAAGGCGTTCCTGCGCGAACACCCCGATTGCGCCGACGAGATTGAGCATAAGGTTCGCCTTGCCTGTGGACTTGAGTTTGATGACGATGCTCCGTCCGAGGTCGAGCTGACCGATCAGCCTGCGCCTGAGGAGTTTGACGAGCTTTACGCCATCGATGGTTCCGCCATGCTCGATGATGACGACGAGTAGCGGTTACGCTCATGTCGTATACGGTGATCGAGGCCACGGCCGTCTTTCCCGATAAGAAGGCGGCCTCCTCGTTCTCGAGCGGGTATGCGTCCAAAAAGCCTTGCGCACATATCGATTGTGAGCTTGAGGGCGGTTTTGAGCGGTCCATTTGGATTCCCGTGCGGGTCGCGCGGCTGTATGTCAAAAACCGCCCCGATCTTCCCTGTGATTGGGACAACTTTCGTGAGGCGGTGCAGCTCATCGAGCGTAAATGTGCACTTACCATGGTGACCGAGATGCTATCGCGCCGCGACCATGCGACGGGTGAGGTCTGTGACAAGCTGGCTCGCTACGGCTTTCACCAGCCCGCGATCGATTTCGCCGTCGAGCGCGCCACCGAGTATCACTTTTTAGACGAGAACCGCTTTTGCTCGTACTTTATCGAGGAGCGCAAGCGGCGCGGTTGGGGACAGCGCAAAATCGAGACCGAGCTCAAGCGCCGTCATGTCGTGCTCGATGACATTCCCGGTTATCCCGAGGATTATTTTGCCGTCGAAGACGATTTGGCGCGTGCGTCAGCCCTGCTCGCCAAGCGACGTGTTCCAGAGACGCGCGGATTCGAAAAACTGGTTCGGTTTTTGATGGGCAAGGGCTTCTCGTATCACATCGCCGCCGATGCCGTTAAGGCACGTCTCGATGCCGAACGCGAGAAATGTGCGGTTTAGGCGTATGCGTTTTGTGGCCCTGCCGTTCACCGTGTTTTAGCCGCCGTGCTGGGGGCCATTTATTTGACAGTTGTTGTGGTTCAACGTACGATAAACACTGTCATTTGCTTTGTGATATGTGCTCATCTGTGATGAGTTTGTTTATATGTTTATCTGTATCCGACCCGCATAAGCTGCGCCCATATTACTCAAATGTCGCGAGCCGTTCGTAAGGACGGTTCGCTTTGTTGTGTAACGAATCCATAAAAAGGAGTGAGCATGCCTATCATCGCAGCGCTCGTTGGCATCGTTTTGGGTGCCATCGCCGCCATTGCCTACATGCGCACCGCCAAGCAGGGTAGTCTTCACGAGGCCGACGAAAAGATCCAGTCGGCACACGCACAGGCTGAGTCCCTGATCGGTGATGCTAAGCGTCAGGCCGAGACCCTCAAAAAAGAGGCTCTGCTCGAGGCTAAAGAGGAGATCATCAAGAACAAGCAGGCCGCCGAGGCCGAGGACAAGCAGCGTAAGAGCGAGATTCGTACGCTCGAGAACCGTGTGATGCAGCGCGAGGAGTCCCTCGATCGCCGCAACGACGCTCTCGACAAGCGTGAGCACCAGCTGTCCAGCCAGGCCGGTCAGGTCGAGAAACGCTCCCGCGAGCTTGAGGAGCTCTGCGCCAAGCAGACCTCCGAGCTCGAGCGTATCGCCGACCTGACCCGCGAGGACGCCCACAAGGAGCTCCTCGATAAGGTTCGCGGTGAGGTCACCCACGAGGCTGCCACGATCATTCGCGAGTCCGAGCAGCAGGTTCGCGCCGAGTGCCACAAGACCGCCCAAGAGATTCTGTCCCTGGCGATTCAGCGCTGCGCTGCCGACCACACTGCCGAGGTCACCGTTACCTCCGTGCACATTCCCTCTGATGACCTCAAGGGCCGTATCATCGGTCGCGAGGGTCGCAACATCCGGACCTTCGAGCAGGTTTCCGGCGTCAACCTCGTGATCGACGACACGCCCGAGACTGTCGTTCTTTCGAGCTTCGACCCGGTCCGTCGTGAGACCGCCCGTGTTGCCCTCGAGAACCTCATCGCCGACGGCCGCATTCACCCCGCCCGCATCGAGGAGATGTATCACAAGGCGGCCGACCTGGTTCAGCAGCGCGTGCGCGAGGCTGGCGAGCAGGCTGCCTTCGATACCGGTATTCACGACCTGCACCCCGAGATCGTTAAGACCCTTGGTGCCCTGCGCTACCGTACTTCGTTTGGTCAGAATGTGCTTCAGCACTCCCTCGAAGTCTCTGACCTGTGTGGCGTGATGGCTTCCGAGCTTGGCCTGGACGTTGTGACCGCCAAGCGCGCCGGCCTGCTGCACGACCTGGGCAAGGCAATCGACCACGACGTCGAGGGCCCGCATGCCGTCATCGGCGCCGAGCTTGCCCGCCGTTATGGCGAGAAGCCCGTTATCGTTCATGCTATCGAGGCTCACCATGCTGATGTCGACCCTAACACGGTGCTCGATGTCCTGGTACAGGCCGCCGATGCTGTCTCTGCTTCTCGCCCCGGTGCCCGTCGCGAGTCTGCCGAGAACTACATCAAGCGTCTCGAGAAGCTCGAGGAGATCGCCAACTCCCATGAAGGCGTCGAGCGTACCTATGCCATGCAGGCTGGTCGCGAGGTCCACGTCATGGTTCAGCCGGACAAGATCTCCGATGCCCAGTCCACGGTCCTGGCTCACGATATCGCCCATCAGATCGAGGAAGAGATGGAGTATCCCGGTCAGGTGCGCGTCGTCGTGATTCGCGAGAGCCGCGCTGTCGATATCGCTAAATAACATGAGCGACGCGAACGAGCTCATCTCATTTATCGCGTCGATGTCGGGGGAGGGTAACCTTCGCGTCGAGGAGAACCTTGGCGAAGGGTATGTCCGCCTCCGCGTTTCGGAGGCCGAGCGGCGCCAGGCAAAGCACGACATTCAGCATGTCGAGGATATCGTCATCGAAATGCTCCGTAATGCTCGCGATGCTGGCGCCGACAAGGTCTATCTCGCCACGACCAAGGAAGATGGCGTCCGCACGCTTGTCTTTCTGGATAACGGTTCGGGCGTTCCGCAGGATATGCAAGAGCGAATCTTCGATGCCCGCGTTACCTCCAAGCTCGAGAGCATGAAGATGGACCGTTGGGGCGTTCACGGTCGTGGCATGGCATTGTTTTCGATTAAGCAGAACACCGACGAGGCCCGTGTTGTCACGTCTGGTGTTGACCTTGGCTCGGCCTTTAAGGTGAGCGTTGCGGCCGACCGCCTCAGTGAGCGTGCCGATCAGTCCAGCTGGCCCCAGGCCGTCAAGGATGAGGACGGACGTTATGTCTGCGCTCGCGGTCCGCATAATATTATTCGCGCTGCTTGTGAGTTTGCACTCGAGGAGTTGCGTGGTTGCGATGTCTATCTTGGTTCTCCGTCTGAGATTGCCGCGACCCTTTATGCTCAGGCGTCAAGTAGGCTCGATACGTCTCGTCTCCTGTTTATTGATGACGAGAGCGAGCTTCCGGTTGTCGATCGTTTAGGCCTTGCCTCTGATGCCGAGGACTTTATCCGTATCTGCTCGGGTTTGGGTCTTGAGATGTCTGAGCGCACGGCACATCGCATTTTGGCAGGGCAGATTAAACCCGTTCGCGTTGTGACCGCGCGTCTGCTGCGCGAGCGTGATTCGTCCTCGCATGCGCCGGCTCCTGTCGATCTCGCGAAGGATCGTCGCGGGCTACGTATTGCCAAGGATGACATGGCACAGTTTTCGCGTGCTGTGGAGCGCGACTTTAATGACCTTGCCGCCCGGTACTATCTCAACCTTTGCGGCGACCCAAAGATTCGTGTTTCGCGTGATCGAATCACTGTGACCTTTGATCTTGCCAAAGAGGAATAGTGCCTTTACCGAGTCCACTCGGTACGATACAGTTATTGCAGTTAAAACGTACTTTTAAACGCAGGAGTTTCTTCATGGATTGCCTGAAGGTATCAAGCAAATCATCGCCCGCGTCCGTTGCCGGCGCCATCGCCGGCATGGTCAAGGATGGTGTACCCGTCAACATCCAGTGTGTCGGCGCCGGTGCCGTCAACCAGGCCATTAAGGCCGTGGCTATCGCACGCGGTTTTTTGATTCCAACCGGTTTTGATATTTCCTGCGCGCCCGTGTTCTCCGACATCCTCATTAACGGGGAATCGCGCACGGCCATCCGCCTTTCTATCTACGTTCACCAGATCAATCGAGCTGCTATGGATAACGTCGTCATGGATGATGTTAAGCCTGTGGCATAGCTTATGCTTGCCTCGATTCGCCTCCCTTCCATCGTTAGGACTTATGCACATGGACCAGCGTTCCGTACGCGATATTCTTGCCGGTAAAACCTATTTTATCCGCACCTTTGGCTGCCAGATGAATCAGCACGATTCCGAGCGCGTGAGCGGTCTGCTCGATTCGTATGGTTGCCTTATGGCGCTCGATCCGGAGCATGCCGATATCGTTGTCTTCATGACATGCTGTGTGCGTGAGGCCGCCGACACTCGCCTGTACGGTCAGTGCAATTCCTGCAAAAGCCTGCCGCCTTCGCCTTCGGGCAAGCGTGTGGTTGCCGTGGGCGGCTGCATCGCGCAGCGTGATGGTGAGGGCCTGCTCACCAACGTCGATAACGTCAATGTCATTTTCGGCACGCATTCCATCGCACATGTGGCCGAGCTCATTGCCGAGGCGTTCCTTGATGGTAAGCGTCATATCCGCACCAACGAGCATGAGGATACGGATGCCATGAGCATGCCGTGGCATCGCGAGACCCAGTATCACGCCTGGGTGCCCATCATGACAGGCTGCAATAATTTCTGCACCTATTGCATCGTGCCGTACGTGCGCGGTCGCGAAAAAAGCCGCCCCTTCGAGGAGATTGTCGACGAGGTGACCGCTTTGGTGCGCCAGGGTGTGCGTGAGATTACGCTGCTGGGCCAAAACGTTAACTCATATGGTCGCGATCTGTTTGGCAAGCCGCGTTTTGCCGATCTGCTGCGTGCCGTGGGCGATACGGGCGTGGAGCGCATCTTCTTCACGTCTTCGCATCCCAAGGATCTGTTGCCCGAGACCATCGACGCCATGGCCGAGACGCCTGCCGTTATGCCGCAGCTACACTTGGCCGTCCAGTCGGGCTCCACGCGTATCCTCAAAGAGATGAATCGTCGTTATACACGCGAGGACTATCTGGGCCTGGTCGATCGCATTCGCAACCGCATGCCCGATATCGCGCTCTCGACCGATATTATCGTTGGCTTCCCGGGCGAGACAGAAGAGGACTTTGAGCAGACGCTCTCACTTGCCGAGACGGTCCGCTATGCTCAGGCCTATACCTTCATCTATTCCAAGCGCGCCGGTACTCCGGCCGCGGAGATTGACGATCCTACGCCGCATGAGGTTATTCTCGAGCGTTTCAACCGCCTGGTTAAGGTTATCGAGACTACGGCACACGAGTATAACCAGGGTGAGCTTCATGCTGTGGTGCCGGCGCTCATTGAGGGAACGAGTAAAAAGAACGACGCGGTCCTGCTGGGCAAGAGTCCCAAGAATCAGACCGTGCATGCGCCTATCCCCGAGGGTTACAGCATCGATCAGCTTGTTGGCAAGATCGTTGATGTTGACGTTGACGTTGCCAAGACCTGGTATTTGTCCGGCTCCGTTGTGGGCGAGCCGCGCTAATGGTTTCTCCCGGGGCAGGTCTTTCCGCCGTTGCGATCGTCGGTCCGACGGCGGTTGGTAAGAGTGATGTTGCCGACCGTTTGGCAGCTCGTCTTTCGTCCGAAGTGCTGTCGTGCGATGCGATGCAAATCTATCGCGGCATGGACATCGGTACCGCAAAGATGGCGCCCGATGAGTGTACGGCGCCGCTGCGTCTCGTCGACATTGTAGAGCCGGGTGTGGCGTACTCTGCGGCGCTTTATCAGGCTGACGCTCGCGCGCATGTTGAACGTCTCCTTGGTTTGGGTTGCCTGCCGGTTTTTTGCGGAGGTACGGGGCTGTATCTCAAGGCCGCCCTCGATGAGATGGACTTTCCCTCGGGTGAACTTGAGGACGATCGCCGTGCGGGCTATCAGGAGCTTGCCGAGCGCATAGGCGAGGAAGCGCTGCACGCGCTGCTTGCCGAGCGCGATCCAGAATCGGCTGCTGTTATTCATCCCCATAACGTGCGCCGTGTGATTCGTGCGCTCGAGATGCATGATGATGGTATCTCCTATGCAAAGCAAAAAAGTCAGTTTAGTGTTCCGCGCGAGCATTATCATGCCCTATGGTTTGGTCTGACGCGTAATCGTGAGGTGCTCTACGAGCGCATTAACCTGCGTGTCGATCTGATGTTTGAACAGGGTCTTGTTGATGAGGTTCGCGGTCTTATGGACCAGGGGCTGGGAGATGCCCTGACTTCGATGCAGGCAATTGGCTATAAAGAGATCATCGATGCTTTCAATGGCGTGACGAGCATGGATGAGGCTCGCGAACTCATTAAGATGCGTTCGCGTCGCTATGCCAAACGTCAGCTTTCGTGGTTTAAGCGCGATGACCGTATCGCGTGGTTCGATATGGATGAATGTACGATCGATGAGGTCGTTGCTGATATCCTGCATCGTATTGAGGCTGCCTAATGGCTCGTTTCCCCCTTGTTCCCACGGCACCCGAGCCCGAGCGTGCCATTTTGGTTGGTGTTGAGTGGCGCGACAATGCATGGCCACTCGATCGATCGCTCGATGAGCTGGAGCGCCTTGCCCACACGGCTGGTGCCCAGTGCGTGGCTCGCTTGTCTCAGCGTTTGGTAAAGCCGTATCCCAAATCATTTATCGGTTCCGGTAAGGTAGAGGAGCTGTGCGGTCTGGTACATCGCATGGATGCCGATGTCGTTATTTTTGACGACGACCTGACGCCCTCGCAGCAATCCTATTTGGAGAAAGCCGTGGGCGAGCCGGTAAAGATTATCGATCGTACGGCACTGATCTTGGATATCTTTGGCCTGCATGCTCAGACGCGTGAGGGACGCCTACAGGTACAGCTGGCGCAGCTTCAATATCTGTTGCCTCGTCTGCGCGGCATGTGGAGCCATCTCGCCAAGGAACAGACGCGCGGCGGCATCGGCTCACGCTTTGGTCAGGGCGAAAGTCAGCTCGAGGTCGACCGTCGCCTCATTCGTAATAAGATCGCTGCGCTTCGACGTGAGATCAAGCAGGTTGAACAGCGTCGTGATGTTCAATCCAAGAGTCGTATTGAGTCACCGGCGTTTCGCGTCGCGTTAGCCGGTTATACCAATGCCGGTAAATCGACGTTGCTCAATCGTCTGACCGGTTCTACGGTACTTTCGCAGGACAAGCTGTTTGCTACGCTCGACCCGACGACGCGTTCATATCGCCTGCCTGGCGGTCGCGGCATGACGATTACCGATACCGTCGGCTTTATTCAAAAGCTGCCGCATGGTCTGGTCGATGCCTTTAAATCGACGTTGTCTGAGGTGTTGGGTGCCGATTTAATTCTCAAAGTCGTGGATGCGTCTGATGAGGACTATGAGCGACAGCTTGAGGCTGTCGACCGCGTGCTTGATGAGATCGATGCCGGAGAGCGTTTAACGCTTACGGTGTTCAATAAAATCGATCTTCTCGATAGCGTCGATCGATTGAGTTTCCGTCGTCGTTATCCGGAAGCTGTTCTGTTCTCGGCCCAAACGGGCGAGGGGCTCGACGATCTCGTCGATCGCATTGCTCGCGAGGCGGCCGCCACCGATGTGCTGCTTTCCGCCGACATTCCATATCGTGAAGGTGCACTCATCACAGTCGTGCATGAGCAGGGGACCCTTTTGCACGAGGAATATCTTGAGGATGGCGTTCGTATTGTGGCGAAACTGCCGGCTCGTATTGCACCGCGGCTCGAGCGTTATCGCACCGAGTAGGCGAGCTCCAAAATGCCCAGTATGATGGGCTGATGTAGCAGATAAAAGGGGAGTGCATGACGTCCAAGGCTGGCGAGCGCCGGCAGGGGGTTGGCGTAGGCCCAGCTTGGGGCGGGATGTTCGCATCTTTGAGCGGTGCGCGCAGCAAAGTATCCTGTGAGATACATGAATATGAACGGGATGATTGGATAATAGTCGCCTGAAACAAACCGGGGGCCGGGAAATCCTAGCCACGCCAAATAGGGGAATGAATAGGTCGATTTCGGGATGCCCCATGTCGCCGCGAAGAGAGCGAGGCATATCGCAATGCCCCACGTGCTGGGCACTTTCTTAAGCATCGGTCGTGCTACGGTTGTCACAGCGGTACACGCCGCCATGCAATAAATGATGCCAAAGTTCACTGAATCGTCGACCGATACGAGCGTTGTTGCGATCCAGACGACCAAAGCTGCGGCAGCGTACTTGGCCGCTCGTTTGGCATTGTTGCGTGAGAGCGTGCACATCCAACCCGCGATAAACAAAAATACCCAGCTGATGCTGGCGCGCCAGATGTCTTGAAAGACGGTCTGGGTAAACCAGGGCATATCCCAGTCGTACAGGTAGGCGAGATCGTAGCAAGCGTGAAAACCTGCCATTGAAATCATCGTAAACCCGCGGACGGTATCAAAGATGGTGATGCGTTTTTGCATTACGAGAACCGGCGCATCAAGCCGACGACTTTGCCCAAGATAACGGGATTCGTTGCATAGATAGGCTCCATGGTGTCATTCTCAGGCTGCAGGCGTACGCGTCCCTGCTCCTTGTAGAATGTCTTGACGGTCGCTGAACCATCAATCATGGCCACGACAATTTCGCCGTTCATGGCACTCTTTTGTTCACGGACGATGATGTAATCGCCATTGAAGATGCCGACATTGATCATTGAGCTCCCATGCACCTCAAGGATAAAGGAACCCTGATCAGTGGCGATTTCGGTCGGGATAGTAAATGTGTCTTCGATATTCTGCTCGGCCAGAATGGGAATCCCAGCCGCGACGCGACCAACGAGCGGTAGTGAGACCGTTCCGCGAGGTGCGGTGGTCTCGTCAGATTTAGAAATTGAGACAGAGGAACCGTCCTCGTTAAAGAGTTCCAGAGCGCGCGGTTTGGTGGCATCGCGCTTGAGTAGCCCGCGCGCCTCCAGGGCAGATAGATGGGCGTGCACGGTGCTGGGGGAGGAAAGGCCCACGGCAGAAGCCATCTCGCGCACGCTGGGCGGATAACCCTTCTCCTGCTGATATTCCTTGATGAAGTCGTAAATTTGCTGCTGACGCTTGGTAATTTTGCGAGCCATCAGGGCATCCTCTCTACCCATGTCAAACAAATGTTCGAATTTTGCTTGACAGGAACAACTGTTCGAAGATAATAATAACCGAACATTCGTTCTCGCGCTAGACATTTTTGTCCGCGCGGCTTGATAAAACTGTTCTCAGCAAAACACGCGAGAGGAGAACATGATGAACGCAACGAATATGGTCCAGGGAAACCTCGCCCTTAAGCTCGAGACGCCTGCAGAACCCACTTTTACGGTTGTTCAGGGTGGCCGCTCCGGCTTTCAGCCTTTGACCGTAAAGCCTGCTCGCAATCAGCAGGCTGTAGTCGCGCCGGCTCGCGTTGCCCTGAAGGTTCCGACGATTGTCGCCGTTGCCGTTGCGCTTACGCTCTTCTTTGTCCTCGCTATGTCGGTCTTTAGCGCTCGTCACGCCGCGTATGCCGAGTCTGTTTCCAACGTTACCTACGAGACCGTTCGCGTTCAGCCTGGCGATTCTCTCTGGTCGCTTGCCGAGGAATATCCAATCGATGGCCTTTCCACGCAAGAGACTTCCGACATGATCCGTAACGTCAATCATCTGGAGCATGGTTCGCTCGCCGCCGGTGCGCATCTTAAGGTTCCTGCTCGTTCGTAATCATTATCGCGCTGCGCATGGTACCCTTGTTATCGTTTAAGAGGAGGTACCATGCGCTGTCCTAAATGCGGCAAGGCACATACCCGCGTCGTTGATTCCCGTATGCAGGAGTCAAATAACACCATTAAGCGCCGTCGCGAATGTTGCTCGTGTAACTACCGCTTTACAACGTTCGAGCGATGCGAAGACCCAATTGAGGTCATTAAGTCGGACGGAACTAAGCAGCGGTTCGATCGGAATAAGCTGCTCGTCGGCTTGATGCGCGCCACCATCAAGCGTGATATCGACACTAAGAAGCTCAATGAGATTATCGATGACATCGAGGTCGAGCTGCGCTCTCGCACGCTGACGGCCGTCACGTCCCATGAGTTGGGTGACATGGTGCTCAAGCGCTTGGCCAAAATCGACAAGGTGGCGTACATCCGTTTTGCCTCGGTCTACCGCGATTTCAAAGACGTCGATGAGTTTCTGCAAGAGCTCGACAAGCTAAGGTGATTCCATGTCCAACATTACCGTCAACATAAAGCGTCTCGACCCCACCGTCGAGCTTCCCAAATACGCCCATCCCACCGATGCCGGCTTGGATCTGCGCTCCAACGAGGACTGCGTCCTGAAGCCCTTCGAACGTCGTCTGGTCTCTACTGGGTTGGCCATCGCCCTGCCCGACGGCTACGCCGGCTTTGTCCAGCCCCGCAGCGGCTTGGCCATCAAGCAGGGCCTGTCTATAGTTAATACGCCGGGCCTCATCGACGCCCACTACCGAGGAGAACTCAAGGTTATCCTCATCAACCTGGATCCCTCCAACAACATCCAAATCAACAAAGGCGACCGCATAGCTCAACTCGTTATCCAAGAAGTCCCGATGGTCAACCTCGTAGAAGTAGAAGAACTAGACGAAACCGACCGTGGCAACGGAGGCTTCGGCTCCAGCGGCGTCGCTTAATCATTTTCAAGATGTAGGGTTGGCCTCTCACCCGGGGCCCACACATATCATCCCGTGCTCAAACATTCTCGCTACGCTGCGAAACTGCGCGCGGGACGATATGTGTGGGCCCCGGGTGAGAGGCCACATACTTGAATATGTATTTCGACTTGCGCGGTGGGCCTCATCAATATAATTACGATTTGCTTGTTGTTCTTACTCTCAATTAGCTGGATTACATCCTTGCAAATCCTAACCGGAAATGTGTTTTAGATTCTAGTTAGCCGACGCGATAAAGGGACACCTCCTTTGTCGCGTCGGCTTACTGTATTTATACTTTCCGGTTTTGCTTTGCAGGTTCTAGTGTTGGGGATTCTGTTATAGCTGCTAGTACGTAAACGTAGCTGCTCAGTGGGAGCCGCCCATATATCGTTCCACGCGCAGTTTCGCAGCGCAGCGAGAATGTTTGAGCATGGAATGATATATGGGCGGCTCCCACTGAGCAGCGGACTTTCGTCTACCTGATATGAGCAGGTTTTCCGCCCCAATAGAAGCGGCAGAAGGCTCGTTTCCGCTTTTGGGGTTTGCCTACGAGCTCCATGGTGGCGATGGCTATGTCTTCGGCTGCGTGGGGGCGGCGTAGTACTTCGCCGTTGATGAGTAGCGCTTTGAGCGACTCAGGGTGGTCGTGCAGGTGACGAAGCGTCACGATGAGTTCTCGTGCGGTGGTGACATGCATGCTGGCGCCCATGCCGGTGAGCATCGTGGTGTTTGCCTTTTCCTGGCCATAGGACTTGCCCAGCAGGATCATCGGCAGATGCGCGCACAGGCACTCGGTGACGGTGAGTCCGCCCGATTTGAGGATTGCCAGGTCGCAGCCGTGCATGAGGGCCGCCATGTCGTCCACGTAGTCCAGAACCGTGACGTTGTCGAGTTTCATGGCGTCGAAGAGCGTCTTGAGGCGGGTGGCGTATTCCTTATCCTTGCCCGGCAAAAAGACAAAATGCATGTCCTCAAAGCTGCGTAAGAAGGGGAGCGTGTGGTCCATCGCGGCACGGAAACGCACGTATGGTTGGGGCAAACTGGCGCCAGCCATCACCAATACGACGGTTTTGTCTATGGGGAGATTGAACTTGCTCAGCTCATCCTCGCGTTTGTAATCGGTATCGAAACCGGCTCGGATGGGGATGCCCGTTATGCGGATCTTTGACTCGGGAACTTTGCGCGGGCGCAGCGTTTCGGCCATAAACTCGTTGGCCACGCAGAATAGGTCGGTGTCCTTGTGGGGCCAAAAGCCTTCGACTTCGTAATCGGTCGGCACGCAGATGACCGGGTAATCGATACCCGTGATGACGCGGGCGCCCACAGCGACGTTGGCCGCCGTGATGTGTGTTGCAACCACGGCTATGGGTCTGCGGGTGCGGACGTATTCGTTGAAGGCGGGGAACATCATTCGTGACCATGCCGTGCCGCCGCCCCAGAGCAGATGCCCCGTAAACGTATATCGCCAGGTTAGGTCATATATGGGACGCGTGGCGCCGGTAAACGACGCTGCTGTTTTATTACCATCGAACCTAATGCGTCCAAAATCGAGGATATCCAAGACTTCGATCTCAACATCTTCAGGGATTCTCTTGGTGCCGCGGATAAGGTCAAATGCCTGCGCAATCGCGTTGGCGGCGGCTTTGTGGCCCGATCCAACCGATGCGTGCACAATGGTTACCAGGGGTTTTTGTGTAGGTGAAACGGTCATTTGCTCCGGTTGGGGAGTGGCTTGCATGGGCAGGGGAGCGCTATTGCTCGTCTGCGTTTGATCCATCGATAACTCCCCTTCAGCTTTGTTACGCGATTTATCATTGTAGTGCATGAGTGTCATGTTCACGTAAATTTGGGTATGAGCGCAAAGAACGACAACGTTTCGACGAGAGGATTCTTCATGACTACCGATCAGCCGATTGATGTTGCGATTATCGGTGGAGGCCCCGCGGGCTATGCTGCCGCCATTTACGCTGCGCGTGCCAACCTGACGACAACCGTGATTGAGCAGGGCATGTCGGGTGGACAGATCGCCACGACCAATGAAGTCGAGAACTATCCGGGCATTCCGCTCTTGAGTGGCGCCGAACTCGGCGAGCGTTTTCAGCAACATGCAGAGGGGCTGGGAGCGCAGGTTACATGGAGCATGGTTACGGGTATCGATTACGATGCCGATGCAGCGCTGTTTACGGTGCATCACGATATGGGCGATACGCTTGCCTCGAGCGTTATCGCTTGCATGGGTGCCACGCCGCGATCTGCTGGTTTCGCTGGCGAGGATACGTATCGCGGTCGTGGCGTTTCGTATTGCGCGACGTGTGACGGCATGTTCTTCCGTGGCAAGCAGGTTTTTGTCATTGGCGGCGGCAATGCTGCCTGTGAGGAAGCCCTGTTCTTGTCAGAAATCGCCAGCAGCGTGACCATCGTCTTGCGTCGCGATCAGTTCCGTGCACCTGATGGTGTTGTTCAGAAAGTACTCGAAAAGGACAATATTACAGTTAGGTACCAAACTAGTATTGTTGAGCTTTCTGGCGAAGCGATGCCCACGACAATTTCGTTCAAGGACAATGCGACTGGTGAAATGTACACTGAATCCTTTGAACCTGGCTCATTTGGCATTTTTGTCTTTACGGGGACGCAGCCACATACCGAACTTGTTGAGCATCTAGTCGATCTGGCTCCCGACGGCGGCATCCTTACCGACGATTCGATGGCTACCCGTACGCCCGGCTTATTCGCAGCCGGCGATATCCGTTCCAAGCGCTTACGTCAGGTTGTGACCGCCGTTTCTGACGGAGCCATAGCAGCAACCAGCGCATACGCATTTCTCCGTAGATAAGTACGATAATATATCTTATGTAAGGTTGCTATCTTTAAAACAAAGTGGTTGGACGGTGCATCAATGTGCTGTCCAACCACTTTTACTTTCCTGCTATATAGTATGCAAAACTAGATAACCTAGAATACAATATAGCTAATGAACGGAGGATCCTTATGAACCACGCCAAACGCGTTATCCCGATGTCCGATTCGTCGGTCAGCATTAAGCCTGAGGATATTCAGCCCACTGTGCTGCCCGATGCATTTATTCAGTCCGATATCGTGCGCAAACTCAATACGTTGAGTCTGCCGCGCTATGACCAGTTGCCCAATGTGACGCTCTACCGCGACCAGGTCATTGAGTATGTTGCGCTGTGGATGGAGCCGCTGTCTATTTGCGTTGAGCAGCCTGTCATTACGCCATCGATGATCAATAACTACGTGAAGGTCGGTCTGGTGCCTGCTCCGGTCAAAAAGCAGTATGGTCGCGAGCAGATTGCCCGCCTGATCGCTATCTGCATCTTTAAGCAGGTGCTACCTATTGCTGCGGTGCAGGCGCTCTTTAACATTCAGCGTTTGAGCTACGATGCCCCGACGGCCTTCGACTATGTGGTCGATCAGCTCGAGGCATCGATTCGTTCGGCGTTTTCTGTCGAGCAGACGCCGGTTCCCGATACGGCGCATCAGGTAACGCGTGAGTCGCTGCTTGTGCGCAGCGCGGTTTCATCCTTTGTTTCGAAAGCGTACCTGATGAGCTATCTCAAGTTCAACGGGTTTAATAGCTAGCCGACGTATAAAACGGGCGGGACAAAGAGCCATCTGTCGCTTTGTCCCGCCCGTTTTTTTTCTTGGTTGGACTTTATTTGCCCGAAGCTACGCCCATGCCGTAGCCGATGATCAGGCCGTGCATCTCGGCGTAATAGGAATCCAGGCCGTTGCAGGGCATGATGATGGTCTTGGAGCCGGGCCAATGTTCGACAATGCGATCAGTAAGCGCTTGGGCTCCAGCTTCGTTCTCAACGTGATCGATGATGACCTCACCGCCCGTAAAGCCTTCGGATTCCATAGTGTCGATGATCTTGTTGAGCATCTTCTTTTCGCCACGCGTGTGCCCCACGAGTTCGATTTTACCGGCCTCACTCGCCGTGCCCAAAATGCGGATATTGAGCTTGTTGGCAATGACGCCGGCTGCCTTAGGGATACGTCCGGCTTTGGCGAGGTTTTCGTAATTGCACAAACTGAAGAGGATTTTGCTGTTCTGTTCAAGGCTATCGAAGTATGCGCAAGCATCCTCGAATGAGACATTCGGATTGTCTGCAAGATAGCGGTCGAACAGCAAGAAAATGAGGTCCATTTTGCCGCCAGCTGCGCGTGAATTGACTAGATGAATCTGTCGGTCGGGCTCCTCGGCAAGAACCATATCGCGAGCAGTGGCTGCCGCGTTGTAGCTGCCCGACACACCCTCAGAGATCGGCATGCAGATGGTCTTGTCTGCCAATTTGAAGAGCTCGGCCCACTCCCCTACGCTGGGACAAGCGCTCGAAGAAGCGTTCGTCTCCGCCTGAACAGCGCAGTTGAGCTCATGAACATCGAGCGAAAGGTCATCGACGAATTCACGCTCCCCCACTCGAATTTTGAGGGGCGCAAATGCAAAGGTGGTATAGGGCGCGGTCGGTTGCCAATCGCGGAGGTTGCAGCTTGAATCGGAGATAAGTGCCCAGCTCATAGAGGGTCCTTTCTAATTGTTCATCAACAATTATAGCCTTCTTGCAAACCGAATGGACGGCTATCTAGTTTTGAATACTAGATAGCCGTCTAAGATGAGAGAGAAAAAAAGAATGGACCTCGCGACTTAAAGCCACGAGGTCCACATTCACACGCTGTGTAAGATGACTTAGTAACGCACGAAGATGTAGTTATTGTTCATGCCGGCGGCAACGGAGCTGATGATAACACCCGTGTTGTAGTCGGAAGCATGAATCATCTGACCGCCACCGATGTAAATGCCGGTGTGGTATGAGTTGACCACAACGTCACCGGGCTGCGGATCGGACACACGCGTCCAGCCCATAAAGGTGCCCGTGGTGCCCAGGCGGCAATAGCGACCAGTGAGGCAATAGCTAACAAAACCAGAGCAGTCGAAGCTGTTCGGGCCAATTCCGCCCCAGGAATAAGCACAACCAAGCTTGCTGTATGCACGCGAGACAACAGAACCGCCATCGACGGACTGGCTCGGAGCAGAAGGCGTCGGAGCCGGAGCAGGCGTGGAGGGCTGCGGCGTCGGAGCAGGTGCCGGCGTAGGAGCCGGAGTGTTGCCGCCCTGGTTGTTGTTATTGCTGGTCTGGCCACCGTTGTTGGTGTTCTCGGTCGTACCGGCAGTCTCGTTGCTCACCGTGGCTTTCTCGGCGGTGCTGGCGTTGATGCCGGCCTGCAGCGCGGCGTTGGCTTCGGCCTCGGCGGCTAGTTCGGCCTGCAGCTGTGAATCCAGAGAGTTTACGACGTTCTGGGCTTCAGCCTGCTGGGCGTTAAGCTCGTCGACCTTCTTTTGCGTGGCGGCGACGTTCTTTTCCTGCTCGGACTGCTTATCGGTGAGCTGCTGCTTAAGTTCCTTGACCTCTTGAATGGTCTGAGCCTGCTTATCGGAAACTTTGCCGTAGTAGAACAGACGGTTGAGCATATCGCTCAGGTCATCGACACCCGTCAGAACCTGAAGCAGGCTCAGACCGCCGGTTTTGTACTCGCCGGCGACATAGGTCGAGAGCTTGGCCTGACCATCGGCGATCTCCTGCTGCTTTTGCGTGATCTCGCCAGCAGTCTGATCGAGCGCCTGCGTCTGCGTGGCGAGCTCATCGTAAATCTGCTGGGTTTGGGTACCGATCTGCTCGAGCTTAGTACGAGCAGCGGCAAGGTCGGATGCGGTATCGGCGTAGGCAGGAGCCGCGAGGCCCAAGCCCAAAACACAAGCGAGGGTTGCCGTAGCAGCGCAGCGTGCCATGTTTTTGTGCGTGTTTGCTGTGCGCATGTAGCTTCCTTTCCAGTAACTAAGGGTAACGGCTAGTCCACCGTCACCAGGCTAAAGAGCTCCACATCATCATCAGACGGCGTGAGCTTCTCGCGCGGGTTGAGAAACGCAAGCTCTAGGATACAACCGTAACCGACAAGCTTTGCGCCCATATCTCGCACCAGTTTACCTGTTGCCTCGACGGTTCCGCCCGTCGCGACCAAGTCGTCCAGAATCAACACGGTATCTTTAGAGCTGATAGCGTCGGCATGGATCTCAATTGAATCGGTGCCGTACTCGAGCTCATAGCTCTGGCTCACGGTCTCGCGCGGTAGCTTGCCCGGTTTACGTGCGGGAACAAAGCCGGCGCCAAGGGCTACAGCCACCGGTACGCCAACCATAAAGCCGCGAGCCTCGGGACCCACGACCTTGGTGATTCCCATGCCGGCAAAGTGCTCGGCGAGGGCATCGGTCATGGCTTTGAGCGCCTCGGGATTGCCAAAGAGCGGCGTTATGTCTTTAAAGATGACTCCGGGCTCGGGATAGTCGGGTATGTCGACGATTTGAGATTCGAAGTCGTACATTACATGACCTTTCAATGGGTTGCCGAAATTTCGGTAGCGGTTATTTGCCCGCGGTGGCGGTGCCGGATTGCGAAGGGGCGACGACCTTGAGCGGCTTTACGAGAGAATCCTCGTGCGAAGCCGGTGCGGCTGTCTCTTCGTTTTTGGCCTTGGTGGACTCGGAGCGAGTAATTTCCTCATCGAGTGCATCGATGTCGGCGTCCTCGACCACAGCGTTGAGCGACTCAAAAACGCGGTTCTTGAGCAGCGCAGTGTGCACACCTTCCGTCAGGTCGTGAAGCTTCTTAAACGCACGCTCGAGCTTGGCGTCGCGCTCGTCATCGGAGGTATCCATTCCGAGCATGCTCACGAGCACCTGCTCAAACATCGAGGACTCGCGGTTGGCGGAAGACACGTACTGGCGCAGGTTGCGCGGCTCGATATGGAAGCGTGACAGCTCGGAGCAGTAACGGATAATCGGAAAATCGCGGCCATCGACGAGCTCACGATTCTGCGGACTCTTGATGATGCGAATGAGGTCGTTCTCGGCGAGCGAGCGGATAAACGAAATCTCGACACCCAGCATATCGGGAATGGTCTCGATGGGATGCAGCTTTTGTTTAGTCTCCTTGGGCTCCGTCTTGAGCGGAACATCGGACAGCAAGCCCACCTCGTAGGCGAGCGTTGACAGGTCCGTGGCGTTTTCCAAGCGCTGCTTAATCACGTTGAGCGGCATGTAGCGAGTCTTCTGCAAGTGCAGAATGACCTCTAGGCGATCAACGTCCTCCTTGGAGTACTGACGGTATCCCTTAGGCGTACGATGAGGGGTAATGAGCCCCTCATCCTCTAGAAATCTAATTTTTGAGTTCGAAAGATCGGGGTATGCGCCTCGAAGTAGGTTGACGACTTGGCCGATACTCAGATAGTTGCGTTCGGCCATGCCCTACTCACCGGTTTCGATGCGCTCCGGCGTGCTCTCGTGGTAGATGAGCGTAAACGTACCGATCTGCACGGAAGAACCGTCGTGCAGCGGGGCTGCATTGACGATGGCACCGTCAACCCAGGTGCCATTGAGCGAGCCCAAGTCCTCGATGCGAGCGCCGAGGCCCTCGCGAATAATGCGCGCATGGCTGCGCGAAACGGTCATGTCATTGAGGAAGATTCCGTTCGCGGGATCGCGGCCGATGGTGGTCACATCGTCCTCGAGCTCAAAAGCGGCACCAGTCTGCGGACCCTTGACGATGGACAGAACGGGGGCGGTGATGCGCACGTTGGCCATGAGGTCGGGAACGGTGACGTCGCTTGAAGGCACGCGGAATACGCAGGTGGCGTCAGCAGTCTTATCATTCTGAGGCATATTGTTAACCATGTTGTCCATGACAACCCCTAACTTATCGCGGACGTGCCGCAAATAATGAACCGTACGTAATCATACCCCAACGAATCAGTCTTCGATTTCAGGGTTCAGAAAGTCGATGTCCTCGTCCTCGGGATGCGCGAGAGCCTGTTTAATGGCCGCTCCGCCCTTAATGGAGTAGATGACAGCCGTGAGCATGGAGAAGATCACGCCGCCGTACACAAAGAAGATGCCGAGGGGCATCGAGCTTCCGTTGAGGCCCGGGAAGGCCTTAAGGGTTGAAGGTAAAAGATGCAGGCCGTCAATAACGGGGAAACCGAGCAGCATGAGCGAGAAGCCGGTCATGAGCAGCGCAGTGGCAATCTTTCCGGGAAACACGACATCGATGGGACGACGGTGGTAATGGCGCACGATGAGCGTGCCAAGGCCCAGGTAGATGTCGCGACCGATGATGAGTACGCAGACCCAGATAGGCAGCTCGCCACGGACCACCAGGCCCAAGACGCCCGTAAACAGCAGCGCGCGGTCGCAGATGGGATCCATGACCTTGCCGAGCCACGAGACCGTCTTGGTCATGCGGGCGATCTGCCCGTCCATCCAGTCGGTGGAGGCGGCGATGGCATAAATCACGATGGCGACGATGCGGTTGTTATCCGTCACAAACAGGTACAGAAAGACGAGCGTGAGGATCAGGCGCGTAAAGGTGATGAAATTGGAGATCGTGAAGATCTTATTCGACGGGTAATCGGAAGTGCCGATAAGCTCCTTTTTGATCTTCTTTTTGATTCCCACAGGACTCCCCCGCTGGTTAACGACAAAACTTTCGATACTATACCCGTTCCTGCGATGTCTATCCAGCGCAAGCATAGAGAGTCCAGACATGTGGAGGACGTTGCTGGTCGGCACGTGGAGTCGCATTTGTGTACATCAGCCCCCAAAGATGCCAAAAAATAACGGCGCTGGTGAGGTGCTCTTCGCGTCAAGTCACTTTGCTTTCGAGCGCAAGGGACGCTCGAGCCAGGATGGAGAGGGCGAAAGCTACACCCTCACCGACCTCGACGGGGTCAATCGCATCGACTGCAAAAGCGGCTTCGGGTTCTACGCAGAGCCGAGGGCCGAGTCACAGTGGGCAGCAGCAAAGCGTGGTCCTGGACCTTCGCCAACGTTTCGCTGCGCAAGCTCTTTGAAGCATCGCTTGCGACGGGAAACCCGATAAGGTGGAGCTAGAGATGGCGGCGTTCACCTTTTGGTTCCACCTGCCAGCACCTCCTCTCTCGATGCCGCAAGGGTTTCTTCGCGGTGATAGACCGACACCGTTCATCGTTGTTACGGGCTCGTTCGCAAAGTCGTGAACACGCTCCCCTCTTGTTCAGCGCATAAAGGTGCACCGTGTGCGGCTGTGCGGCCGCACGCTAAAGGAGATGTGCCCGCATGGGCATCGAGAGAGAGGATGCAGCATGAACCTGAGGGAGAAGTACGGTGAGTGGGGCCTGATCCTGGGCGCGACCGAGGGCGTCGGCAAGGCGTTCTGCGAGAAGATCGCCGCCGGCGGCATGAATGTCGTCATGGTCGGCCGTCGCGAGGAGAAGCTGAACGTGCTCGCCGGCGAGATCCGCGAGACCTACGGCGTGGAGACCAAGGTCGTGCGCGCCGACTTTAGCCAGCCCGGCGCGGCCGAGACCGTCTTCGCCGCGACCGAGGGCCTGGACATGGGCTTCATGAGCTACGTTGCCTGCCTGCACAGCTTCGGCAAGATCCAGGACACCCCCTGGGAGAAGCACGAGGCCATGATCAACGTCAACGTCGTGACCTTCCTCAAGTGCTTCCACCACTACATGCGGATCTTTGCCACCCAGGACCGCGGCGCCGTGATCAACGTCTCGTCGATGACCGGCATCAGCTCCAGCCCCTGGAACGGCCAGTACGGCGCGGGCAAGGCCTTCATCCTCAAGATGACCGAGGCCGTGGCCTGCGAGTGCGAGGGCACCGGTGTCGACGTCGAGGTCATCACCCTCGGCACCACCCTAACCCCCAGCCTGCTGTCCAACCTCCCCGGCGGCCCGCAGGGCGAGGCCGTCATGAAGATCGCCCTCACCCCCGAGGAGTGCGTCGACGAGGCCTTTGAGAAGCTGGGTAAGGAGCTCTCCGTCATCGCCGGCCAGCGCAACAAGGACTCCGTCCACGACTGGAAGGCCAACCACACCGAGGACGAGTACATCCGCTACATGGGCTCGTTCTACCGCGACTAGCGGCTGCCGCGGCGCGTGCGCGAGGGCACGTGCGGGTTCGCAGGTAGAGATGCGAGTGCGAGGGTTTCTTTGCGGGGGCGTGCGGATGCGGCGCCTGCGAGGGAACCCTCTTTTCGTGGGTGGGCGCGACGGTATCTCTGCGCTCATCGTCGAGGGCGACCTGCCCGGCTCCCTCGCGATCCCCCCGCACGGGACCCCGCGCCCCGGCATCCTCTGGATCGTGTCCCGCTTGTGCCCAGTGGCTCGGCCGATCCGGCCCTCAGGGTATCGGATTCCCGCATTCATCCGTACTTGTTCGGATGAATGCGGGAGGTGTTCGGATGAGGTTGATATTCAAGGTGTAGACCTTTTTCTTGGTACTCCTCAAATGCGGCAGGGTTTTTCGAGTTTGTAGATGCTAATATAACCCTGCTCTCGAAAGAGGGCTCAGTCCCGGCTGGTAAACCTGACGTTTGGCGTGGTGTGCGTGACACGCATAGCGGGCATGGCCGCGATAGAATTTTCCATGCGGAGGGGCTCGACCCCATAGCGCCCCGAGGGTTTCGGGGAGGGCGAACTGGCAGGCAGGGAACCGGGATACAGGCTGTCCAGAATGAGGGGTGTAATGCCTCTCCTTCTATTTTGCAACATCTATCGGTCTTATATATTCCGTCGCGGGCTCGATGTTTTCGAGATTGCGGAAATGTGTTGGATGCTGCAGCGGCATGAGAAGAGGAATGATTGCGTCGAAAATGTTGGTGTAAGGGTGACGCCCCGGCGCCCGCTTAACGAAGAGCGGCCCTCGTCCTAGAATCTGAAATCACCACAACAACAGGTTCTGGGAAAGGACGAGGACCGCTATGGAAATCTTATCAGACCCGACGCCTGACATGCTCGCCATGCCCCGTTTCGATGACGGCGCCATCGACATGCAGGAGCTGCTTCGCAGACTCGCCGAGCAGGTCGTGAACGCCGTGATGGACGCCGAGGCCGACCATGCGTTCGTAAGCAATGCCGGCGTTCAGCAACGCTTCGATTTGGCGGTCAAGTTTCTGGTCTTTCGTACTTACACAGGCATAACCGTATCGTGTCATTTTCAGCCCCCTGCCTTGTCTTTTAATTTTCTTATGGGAATGCAAGAGGAGGTTTTGGCACTAGGTTTTGGCGCTCGATTTGCATGGCATCGATGACTTGATTTCCGAGTGTCTGGCGGCATACGTTTTGGGACGTTGAATATGCACAATAAGATGTGTACCAGTAAAGTCCGGGACCGGCATTGATTGGAGAGGCAATGGCGACGTGTGAGGTCACGGTCGAGGTCCGACGGTTCGACCAGGCTGTACCGGCAGTCCGCGTGCAGTGCGCAGCCCCTCCCGCGCGGGTCGCCGTCCGAGTCCTCATCCGGCTCATGATGGCGCACCACGACCCAAAGGCCCTCCAACACATCGTCGAACCCGAAATCGAGCTCCGCCTGGACGCTCTCGCCGAACGCATCGCCCAAGGCGAGCTCCGGCACCTTCGTCACACGGCCGTCCAGCCACTCAATCTCTGTCATCGCGCGCATGGTCCAAGCCTCTTCTGACACGGGATTGTCAGCTCAACCCGACCCTTACCCATACGGACGAACATAACTCGCCAGGGGAAGCCCCTGAAGGCCGTGCGCCACAACATGAGGCCGAATCCGCCCCCGGCTGGACAGGCCAACAACGAAGGAGCACACGGAACCGGCGCGGCGTTACAACCGTCCCGGCAAGCGTGTCGCTTGGCCAAGTCATGATGCCGACAAACCCGGAAATGCTCCAACGGAGCGCCGAACGAGGGTAACAATATAAAGCCGTGCAACACGCGTTGGACGACCAGAACAACCCAAACAAAGGCCTGTCGGTCCCACCTTCAAGCCCAATAGCAAAATGTGCATCAGCGGATTTGCAGCGATACAAGTCTCAACCGTCACCATCACACCGCAGCGCGCCTAGTCCCACTCATCCTACTGCAAATGTCCCAGAACGAGAAAACGACCAGCTTAACATGCCACCCTTTATATCCGCACGCGCGTAATTCAACTCATAAGGACCGGCTATCCCTTACCTGTGACACAATCTCAAACGCACAGAACAGAATCATCAGTCCAATCATCGCATAAGAGGCAGCCGAACCTTCAAGCACTATTCCACAAAGAACAATCTCCGCGCCGCCAATAAGAACTGTTATCAGGCGCTCTGCCTTTTTGCTCTCGCCGCTCGCATAAAAAGACGGCAAAGCGCACAAGATCACATATAGCCCGGGAAGGGAATACAGGATCGATAGTCCAAGCCCCCCATCAACCGCAGTGTTTTGCGTAAGAATCAACTGAACCCAAACGGCAATTATCACTGAGCAGGTTGTCGATAAAAGAAGACTAGAAATATAGCACGCAACAAAGTCCCGTCGCATTCGAGCAGAGAAATCCGCGAACTCTCTTCGCCGCGTGGAAACAATAAGGTACACAGAAATTGCAATAGAACCAATCAGAGAAAACAGCGGAACAACCAGCAATTCAAGCTTATTACCCCATCGATCAACCACACCCCCACTCCAATGAGCGGGAATTGTATCAGGGAGGACTGACCAAGCCGCCCATAGAATCAGAAATGGAAGAATAGAGAAGATGAATGATGATAACACTGCAGTAATTTTTTTTGAGGCTCTCATCGCTTCCGCATCTCCTTGCGCGCCCACATTCCACTCCGCCTTAAATCAAGTATAAATAGATGGCGCTCGGTATTATTGGCGCAATCGCGATAGCGATTACCGCCGTTGTTTCTTTAAAAATGGTAGGAATACATGTCTCCAAGAATTGATATATCGATTGACGAGCTGCCCGAAGCGTCGAGCCTTCTTGATGGACATGACTATTCGTCACAAATCATTCAGCGTATCGCCGGGGTTCCAGTAATACTCGATGCATCGGGATGCCCTCATTCCCCTTTTTTCGAAGTTGAATATGATGACAGGACGACTAGGTTTACAAGTCAAGCAAGTTAATAATCTATGTGGTCAATATAATACCGTTGAACCCGCGTATCGATACCGCTCAGCCATTCGCCTCGCCCCCGTCGCACGTATCTTCATCCGGTCTGTTACTTTTAATCTAACAATTCTTTGAGGAACGTAGGTGCTTCCAAATGTACTGTCGACTTCTTCTCAAACTAATCCTAAGAGACAAGGCCGTATGGATCTCTACGCTCGTTCTCGCTGCAGCCTTCTCCATCCCCATTGCGTTCAATTCACCCATCTACGGGCCCTTCTTTATGAAGCAGGGCATGCAGGGCTTTGTCGACGCATTCAATACGCGCGCGCCCCAGGCCAGCGGCACAGACCTATCTCCAGAGCAGCAAGCTGACGCGGAGCTTGCAAGATACGCGAACGCCGCCCTTGCCGCTCAAACCGACGCCGCCTTTCTCGATTCTGCCGAGAGCTACTACGCGCTCATGGGCGAAGGCTTCCAATCCGGGTCCATCGTGGGAGACCGAGAGACCAATGACGCAGACCTCGCGTATTGCCGTGCCCTGAGCAGTTCCGGCATCACGGATATCCCGGCCTCCGCAAGCGACCTGCCATTCCTTTCCTTCCTGCCTTACGCCATTGCCACGGCGCCGTCTTTCCTTCCCTTCATCCCCTTCCTTCTCTCGTCGATACTCGTGCTCGGCGCCACAAGGCCCGGGACCCTGGCGGCGAAGGCGCCCGTGCCCAAATTCCGGCGCCTTATCCAGATCGTGTTTTCGATAATCGCCGCGGGGACCGCGATGCTCCTCGCCGGCCTCGCACCCGGGGGCATTTGCGCCTTGGCCCTAAACGGCTTCGGGCAAATTGGGTACCCGATCGCCTTCTTCCATGACGGCGCGCTTGCCACCACGACCGCGGGAGACGTCTTCACGACCCTGCTTCTCGCGCTGCTTGCGGGCGGAACCTTGATATCCGTTTGCTCCGCCGTCCTATCGACCGCAACGAGGCGCGTCCTCGCGGGCCCCCTTGCCTCCGCGCTGCTTGTCGCGGCCCCGGCATTCCCGTTACTGTCCGATTCGGCACTGGGGCATAACGCCGCGCTCAATCTCCTGCCGCTGGCCGTGTTCTCGCCTATCGAGGCAACGGGTTACGTGGGATGCTTCCCGACGGAATTCATTGGCTCCGGTTCAGGCAGCGCATCGATGCTTGCCGTGGCCCTGGCATACGTCGCGGTCTTTTTTGCGGTCGGCGCCGTTGCGGCACGTTCGCCCAAACAGCCTGGACCCGCGAAAAAGCACCATGGGCTCGAGCTTCTGGACGCGAGCGTGGGATACGGAAGCACGACGATACTTTCAATCGGGTCGCTTTTCCTGAGCCCGGGAACGGCGGCGGGCCTCGTTGCCCCCAACGGCTCGGGGAAAACCACCCTTCTTGAAGCGCTGTCGGGCCAATTTCCCACCCGCATCCGCTCGGGAAGCCTGGCGGCAGACGGAATCTGCCAACGTCGATCAGCCGAATTCGCAGAACTCGTCTACCTGAGCTCTTCGGGCAGCGCGGATCTCTACCCCACGCTATCGGCCATCGAGCACCTTGCTTTCGTTAGGGAGGCGTGGAAATCGGCCGCCGACATCGACTCGCTCTGCGACTCCCTCGGAATCTCCCCATATCTCGACAAGCCGACCCGTAAACTCTCGACAGGGATGAAGCAGCAGGTAAAGCTTGCCATGGCGATAGCGACCGATTGCCCGTACCTCATCCTCGATGAACCGCTGAACGGCCTCGATCCGGGAAAGCGGAAAACCTCCTGCGACGCGATGCGCAGCGAGGTGGCGCGGGGACGAAGCGTGCTCATTTCAAGCCATCTGCTCGACGACCTGGCAGACCTCACCAACTCGTTCTACTTCATCGAGGCCGGCACGCTCGTGGAAAAGATCAAGTCGTCCTCGCAGACGCTCAAGCAGGAATACCTCGATACATACGTGGGAGGTGAATGACATGATAGGCAAGAGCTATGCAAAGATAGCGATTGTTGGCTTTGTACTTTGTCTTGCAATGGTGCTATGTGCATCGTTTGCGAGGTATAGGTCCGAGCAGTCGTTCATCGATGGCGCTGAAAACGGTTTTGGCATAGACGGGATGTATGTAAACGATGGCGCGACCAGGCCGTCTATGGCGATTCTTGCAGGCGAAGATATGGAATGGCAAATCTGTAATGACGATGGCTCTTGTATGAGTGGTCGTTTGGCCGCAACGAGCGATCCGAATTCGTTCGATCTTCTCGACAATGATGGAGCGGATTGCGGTTCTGTTCACCTTTCATATGCATCGCGAGATGGGATGGACGGCATTCTCTACGTCTCCCACGAGACCGGCGATTTCAAGATGCGCAGGACTA
Organism: uncultured Collinsella sp.; assembly: GCA_928722055.1. GTDB lineage: Bacteria > Actinomycetota > Coriobacteriia > Coriobacteriales > Coriobacteriaceae > Collinsella. Next base: position 1,107,699 of record CAKMWN010000002.1, on the reverse strand, counting down.
ACCGAGTGCCGGCTTTTATCGAGGAGTGAGAGTTCCCGGCGGTCTGCCGATTAGGCCGCCGGGGTATTGAACCCCGCATTCATCCGTACACACACGGATGAATGCGGGAAGTGTCCGGATGAAGGTGATAATCAAGGAAACAAAGCTGTTCTGCCTGGGACGGCTTTGGCCTGGACTTTAACCACAACATCGCAATCGACACTTATCAGCTCGCGCAACGCGCATGGCCAAATCTCGGACGCTGGTGCATGGAGGACCTTCGAGATTTACTGGACATCCAAAACGACGACGCACACCGCGTGCTCGCCGACTGCGAAGACGAGATGGCTGTCTACAATGCGATCAGAAACGGCGTGAAGTCGGGAGAGCTTTCTGTGGAACCGCCGCGCCGTCGCGCGAGCCGACCGGGCAACCCGGGCAATCTGGTCCCGACTCTCCCGGTCGTATTCCTACGATATCGCCCCTAAATCACCAATGTGTCAGATAAAGAATGATGCAATGGCTGTGATCACGCCTACGGCGGACGCAACGACTGCGCCTTTTTTCCTCTCCTTTAGTCCGACGATTAGGGTTGCCGTAAAGTAAAGGGCGGAAATGCAGTCTATGGCAAGCAAAACGAGTTCCTTGGGCGGTTTCAGCAAAAGGTCGCTAGCAAAGAGTAATGCAAGCAGGGCAAAGCCGATTGTGTTCAAGTATCTCGATTGATTTTGCGACAACATGGCAACTTCCTTTCAGAACATGCAAATGAAAAGTCGGTACGATGTCATTGCGGTTGCAAAAAAGCCGCCGCCAGGACCGGTTGTCACGAGACCGGCGATAACGCATTTTCTCGGTTTCCAGCTCATGACAGACCCCTCTCTCATGGTGCAACGTATACATTATGAGATATACACATTTTGTCCTATAAGCCCCAAGGATGACGATTCCAATACGGACGACGACACCAAAACCGGCATCGACGGCTCCATGGACGATTCGGATTCCAAATAGGCCCTGTTAGTTGAGCCACTTCTTTGCCGGTGTCGTATACGAGACCGCTATACCCGCGGCAATTGCCATCAGGCAGCTCGCGATGAATCCGAACTCATACTTCAAAACGTTTGTTGCGGTCAGGGCGATAATCAACACTGTCAGAATTTGCAGAATTATCGTTATTGCGAAGAGATTGATTCCTTGTTTGGCCGAAGTCGCTGAATGAGTTTGGCTTCGTTGATTCAGGTTGAGGCAGACAAGGAAAGCGACCAGTTCGCTTGATAAGGGGCCGACTACATAGAAAAAGATTGCGTCAATGAAGCCAATAGTGTTGTAAGTGTTGTAAGTTGTTTCGCCGGAAAACACAGCGTATAAAGCATATCCAAATCTTGGCTGATTCATGTATGAGTCCGAAAAGACGAAGAGCGTCAATATTGCTACCACCAGAAGTGCATTCAGGGCAAATCGTTTGCTTTTCATCGATCGCTCCTTCCGGGTGAACTTTATTATGTAATTATACAGCAGTCATTTGTTATTCAAAGAATTTGACTGTCTTAAATAACATGCACTTTCGCTGGAGGGTCGCTGTTTGGCGGCCCTCTTTTTTGCACAGGCGCAGTGGGATGGTAATATCGGGCGGGAGTCAGCCGCTCTGATAGAATCGTCCTTGCTGTCGGCAGCCCTCGTGCCGGGCAGAGCCCTCCATTTGATGGGAGGTGATGCCCATGACCGATTTCACCGAGCTCGTGAAGCTCCTGACCGCTATGGTCTCGCTCCTCACGGCCCTTGTCGGCCTTTCCAAGGCACTCAAGCAGGGCTCGAAGCCTAAAAAGAAAGGCCACCGTCGCTAAGACGATGACCCAACTTCATTAAGCAACGGCTCTGCCCAGCTCTCTACAACTTGGGCTGCCGTCGGCATCATTCTACCCTCCCGACAAGGAATTCGTCCATATTTCAAAAACCAAATTGCGTTTGCTATCGAAGTTCATTCATCGTCCATGTACATGAGCGGAACAGCGGAAACCGTTCGCTATGCTCCTGACCGTGCCAAAGAATTACTCGAAACGGGACCACGAGAGTACGATCGTTTGCCGGATAGCCGCCACTACAACGGATATCCTTGATAGTAAGCGCTAGAATGATTTTGCTCTTATGGAGCTCAGCCCCGGCTGGTAAACCTGACGTTCGGCGCGGTGTACGTGGACGCGCCTGGAGAGCTTGACCTCAAGTACGTTCAAGACTAGGGGCCTAAGCCCCCCCCCCGCGCTCAAGCCTAGGCTTGAGAGGGCAGACTGGCAGGCAGCAACCGGGATATAAACGATTTAGGGGGAGTACTGGCGTACTCCCCTATTTTTTACTGAGTAGCCGAAAAAACGAGGCAACGAGAGGCGATTTAAGGTGCCTGAAAACAGGTACCCCTAGCGGGTATCCAAGTAGGTCTTTTTGGGGTCGTATTCGCGATTGTGTTAAGCCGTTTACCTGGGCGTTTGGTTTCGAATGGGCGTTTTGGCTATTTTTGCGGTGCGCTTGCCGCTGGGGTGTCATCGTCTGGGTCGTGAACGACATACCAGCTGTTTTGGTAATGGCAGATGTCGCGGCACGTACCGTCCCCGACGATCACGCGCCAGGACTCGGACCGCTTGTTCCTGCCGAGCGCCCACGAACGGGAGCTGTAGGACTCGATGCGGTCGAACGGGTAGACGGTGCCGTCGTACCATTTGATGCCCCACGGGGCGTACTCGCCGTCGGGGCGGCACTCGACGAGGGCCGTGACCAAACGTATCGACTTATCGCTCTCCCCCACGACGGCACCCCTCTCGAATCAATAACGAACGCGTGTTCTATAATAGCGTAATCACGATTGTTGACCATCGGTGCGGTTGCCGCTGCGGCAAGACCGGAGCAGAATTATGGAATAGCCCTACGCTCGGCAATGTATCTACAAACCCTGAGCGAAGGGAGTGTCGCAAATGCATGCAGCGGCAGTTAACCTTCGGGGGGGGGGTATCTCCTAGGAGTACCCGCCTCCGAGGACAGTCAATCATCGAGTACGTCCTGATCATCGCGATTATCGGCCTGGTGATCGTGTTCGCGGGACCCGGCGTGGCCGGGGCCATCCGTAACCAGTTCAACCTGGTCGGCAACACGGTGAACAGCGGGACGGCCGGCGGCGTAGAGGGCGGCGGCGCGTCCGGTGGAGGCTCCGCCGGGGCCGGTTCCGCGACCGTCCAGGCGGCCGTCGCCAAGGACGCGAAGGACTGGACGCTGGATGAGCAGAAGGCCGTGGCCGAGGACATCGCCGCGAAGGGCGAGGCGTCGCCCGCCTACGCGAAAGCTAAGGCCGCAATGGATGCAGGGACGAAGTTCTCGATGAAGCTCACCGACGGACAGACGCTCAAGTACCGAATCATCGGGATCAACCATGATGACTTGGCGGACGGGTCTGGTAAGGCTGGACTGACATTTCTTACGACATCAACAGGCATTCGGTCTCAAATGAACGCAACGAAAATGAACGAAGGCGGCTGGGAGAAGTCCGACTTGCGCCGGAAAATGAATTCCGGCGAGATTTGGAATCTAATGCCCTCCGAGTTCAAGTCCAAAGTGAAGCCTGTGACGAAGCTCACAAACAACATCAATGGTGACTACACCGGTAGGAATGTCACCGCAACAAGCGATAGGTTATTTCTGCTCAGCTGCTATGAGATCGTGCCGCAATCCTATGGCTGGGGCACTCACTATCCATGGACTTTCTCTGAGGGCTTCCAGTACGAGGCCTTTAAAGACAAGGTGTCTGGCAGCGGGACGACCAACGATTGCCTGAACATCGGCGTTTCTTGGTGGGAGCGTACGGTCTATATCAACAGTGAAAGTACCTTTAGCTCTGTTTGGAGTGGCTCCGGCCACGCCTCGTATAGCATGTATGCATCGGATTCGTTATGCGTCTGCCCCGCTTGGTGTTTCTAGCCTGTCTTCTAGCATGGTTAGTGAAAAGCCCGCACGATTGAACTGCGCCCCAAATCTTGGACGCCCTAAATAGCGACTAGGCCGCGAGGGCCTGATTCCGGTACTCCTCCGGGGTCAGGCCCTTCAATCTTACCTGCCTCCGGCTCGTGTTCCAGTGGACTATGTATTCCTCCAGGTCGCGTTTGAAATCCTCGAACGTCTTCCACTCGCGGCCCCTGTAGAACTCGTCCTTGACGTGGCCGAAGAGCTGCTCGGTGGCGGCATTGTCGATGCAGTTCGCCTTCCTGGACATGCTCTGGACGATGCCGGCGGCCTCGAGCCTGGATGTGTACGAGGCGTGCTGGTACTGCCAGCCCCGGTCCGAGTGCATGGTCGGGGCGGCGCCCTCGGGGATCTTGGACAGCAGCTCGTCGAGCATCCTCGCCTGCTGGGCCATGTCGGGCGTGGTCGATATGTCGCTCGCCACGATCTCCTTGGTGCAGAAGTCCAGCGTCGGGGCCCAGTAGGCCTTGCCGCCGGCCACCTTGAACTCGGTGACGTCCGTCCCCAGCTTCCGCCACGGGGCCCCGGCGTCGAAATCCCTCGCGATCACGTTCTCGAACGTCCTGCCGACGACGCCCTTGTACGAGTTGTACCTGTGGTAGGCCGTCTCGCGTCTGATGCCGCAGCGAATCCCCATCTCGCGCATCATCTTGAGCACGGTCTTGTCGGCTATCACGGCCCCCTCTTCCGCCCTGAGGCACATCGCTATCTGCCGGTGCCCGCAGCCGTTGGCGGTGCGCGAGAAGATCTCGGCGGCCGCCTCCCGGAGCTCGGGGCGCGTGGGCCTCGGCGGGTGCGCGAGAGCGTAGTAGTAGGTCGACCGCTTGAGCTCGGCGCATGCGAGCAGGTGCCCGAGCGCGTGCCCCTCGGCGCGCAGGGCCGCGACCGCTTCGGCCTTCGCCCTGGTCAGAGCCCGTCCCTCTCGACCAGGGCGCGTAATTTTTTTAGGTAGGCCACCTCGGCCTCGAGTCTACGGTACCGCTCCTCGAGCTCCTCCTCGCGGGTCCGCGGCCTCGCCCTGGAACCGCTCGGCCGGCCCTTGGGCCTCGGGCGCAGGGCCTCCGCGCCGCCCCGGCGGTATAGCGCGCACCAATTCTTGAGCGGCGACATCGACATTATGCCGAACGCCGCCATCGCCTCGGTCTTCGTCATGCCGCCGTCGACGACGGCGGAGGCGGCGGCGACCTTCTGCTCGTATGTGTACCTGCCCTGCTTTCCGTCCATGCGCAGCAGCACCTCGCTCCCGAACGCGCGGTATATCTCCTGCCATCTTCTCACGGCTTCCGCGGGAAGCGAAAGGGCAATCGCGGCAGATTTATACCCGTGCCCGAGCTCGAAGAGCCCTATGGCCGCCTTCCTGGCCTCGACATCATGCTTCACCCTCAAATCAACGCGCATAAAGAAATGGAGTGGGAAGGATAAACTGGACTTTCTTTTAAGGATCCTCAAGCGTATTGCCGCTCGTATTCCACTGGAGACATGTAGTCCAGGGTGGAATGCATGCGCACCCTATTGTAATAGAGCTCTATGTACTTGAAGATGTCCTGCTTGGCCTCGTCCCTCGTCCCATAGCTCCTCTCTTTCACCAATTCCCTTTTCAGCGTCTTGAAGAACGACTCGGCCACCGCGTTGTCCAGCGGCGTGCCGGGCCTTGATACCGACTGGACTATGCCATGCGAGTCCAGACACCGCTGGAAGGAACGGGAGGTGTACTGCGCGCCCTGATCGTCATGGAAGACGAGGCTGCCGTCATCTGGCGGACCCTCCCTGCCGACCGCCTGCTCCATCGCGTCGATCGCGACCTTCTCGGTGATGCGCTCGGACATTGACCAGCCCACGACCTTGCGGGAGAAGGCGTCTATCACGGCTGCGAGATAGAGCCACTCTTCTCTTGTGGGTATGTAGGTGATGTCGCCCACCCAAAGCCTGTTGCGCTCGCCCACGGTGAAAGCGCGCTCTACCAGGTTCAACCGAGGGTCTCCCGGCTCGACCTTCTTCTGGATGCGGTGTTTTCGGGTCGCGCCCTTTCCGGCAAGTCCGAGCTTCTGCATGATGCGGAGCACGCGCTTCTCGCTCACGACGATGCCGCTTTTTCGCAGTTCGCGGTTGATGCGCCGGTAGCCGTAACGGCCCTTATGCCGCTCGAAGGCCTCGACGACGAAACCTTCGATCGCCTCCCGCTCTATCTGGGCGTCGGACTTCTTCCGGCCGAGATACTCGTAGAAACCGGATTTCGAGACTTTCATCAGCCCGCATGCCTTCTTGATGGGGCCAATCTCGCCCCTATGCTCTTTGAGGAACTCGAACCTCACGCATGGTCTTGACTCAAGAAGGCCCGGAAATTTTTTAGTATCTCGTTCTCGCGCTCGAGCTCCTCGACCTTCTTCTTGAGCTTCACGATCTCGTAGTCCTTGTTGATCTTCGGGGAGCCGTTTCCGGGGAACGCGCCGTCTCCCATCTCCTCGTATTCGCGGGCCCATCTTCTCAGCGTCGAATCCTTTATGCCGAGTTCCTCCGATAGGCCTTTGACCGTCATTTCCCCGGACAGGACCACCTTTGCCGCCGAGACCTTGAACTGCCTGTCGTATCGCTTTCTTCTTTGGGTCATCTTGAACACCTTTCGCTCTTAACTAGGTGTCCAATTCATCATACCCACTCCAAAAGCCTCCCATTTCTCATGTCCAAGAAATGGGAGGCAGTTCAGATTCCGCGCGGGCTTTTCTTTTGGCAACCGAGCGAACGGTTTGAGGCACGTGGCGCAGGTAATCGAATTGAGGGGAAATGGGGCCCTACAGCGGCTCTCAGAGCGTCTACTGCACTCCCCCACGAGCTCCGTTGCCGCTGCGGCAAGACCAGTGCAAATACTTGGAATAGCCCTACGCTCGGCGATGTATCTGTTAACCCTGAGCGAAGGGAGCCGCATATGCATGCAGCGGCAATTAACCTTCGGGGGGGGGGTATCTCCTAGAGGTACTCTTCTCCGAGGACAGTCAATCATCGAGTACGTCCTGATCATCGCGGTTATCGGCCTGGTGATCGTGTTCGCGGGACCCGGCGTGGCCGGTGCCATCCGCAACCAGTTCAACCTGGTCGGCAACACGGTGAACAACGGGACGACCGGCGGCGTCGAGAGCGGAGGAGCGTCCGGCGGCGGTTCCGCCGGGGCCGATTCCGCGACCGTCCAAGCGGCCGTCGCCAAGGACGCGAAGGACTGGACGCTCGAGGAGCAGAAGGCCGTGGCCGAGGACATCGCCAAGGATGGCACGGCTTCTCCCGCATACGCCAAGGCGAAGGCAGCGATGGATGCGGGGACGAAATTCTCCGTCAAGTTGACCAATGGCGAGACGCTCGAGTACCGCATCGTCGGCATCAACCACGACGACCTCGCGGACGGCACCGGCAAGGCGGGACTCACATTTGAGGCGACCAACGGCGCAATGGGCAAGCAGCGCATGAGTGACTCATATTACAATTTCGGCGGATGGGAGCATTCCGAGCTGCGCGGCCGCCTCAACTCCGGCGACCTCTGGGCGCTCCTGCCGGCTGAGATCCAATCTAGGGCGAAAGCCGTCACGAAAATGACCGACAACAAGTTGGACACATACCCCGGCACCGTGACGGCCACGACCGACAAGGTCTTCCTGCTCTCGACGACCGAGGTCTACGGAAACCTCCAGGCCAATGGGCACCTCCAGTCCGACGGCTCCCAGTACGAGTATTACGCCTTCAAGGGCGTGACGCAGGAAAAATTTTCCGGGGCTTCGTCCGGCTCTAGCCACTGGACTCGCTCCGTATGTCTGGATGGCTCCCAGTACTTCCGCTATGTCCATAGCAACGGTGACTGGAGCAACCACGGCTACACGGCAACCGACTTCGTGTTTCCCGCTTGGTGTTTCTAGACAGTTTGTCCTATAAGCTGACATATGGATAAAGGCCCGCGCTATCCTGCGCGGGCCTTTCTTTTAGCAGCAGAACGAAGGGGTTTGAGGTTCATAGCGCAGGTTATCGAGTTGAGGAGAAATGGGGTCATACAGCGGCTCTCAGAGCGCCTGCCGCACTCCCCCGCCATTACCTCTGCGGCGTCCTCGTATAGAGCCCATCCTGTTTGGCGTTTCGTTGCAACAGCCCACTTGTCCACCGATCAAGTGAACTACTGGAATAAATACAGCGACACGCTTGTTCGTTACAGTCGCTATATTCTGTGTAAATCGCCGCGATAAATACAGTCTGTACTCGACTGTATACCAGCTACGCGTATGTAGATTCATATCGCGTTAATAAATCGGCCCAAGCGCGTGCAAAACGCACAAGTTGCCGCAAAAGGCGATTATCGCTCAGGTAGATTTTTGGCACCCTGTTGCTCAATCAAAATTAAGCAATTGCTTAAAACAAAAAAGGTCAGGCACTAGGTGCCTGACCTGCAAACTTCTGGTCGGGACGACTGGATTCGAACCAGCGACCCCTTGACCCCCAGTCAAGTGCGCTACCAAGCTGCGCCACGTCCCGAAGCTTTTGTTTGTTGCTCTGCTCTCGCTCGCAACAGGGAGTATATTAACCCGAAAGTTTGCCCTTGTGCAAGAACTTTTTTACAAATTTTGAAGCAAGTCCAAAATTGTATCTGCGAGCTGGGGTTTTGTTAGCACGGGAAGTTCCTGCGTGCCCGTTGTGCTTACGATCCAGGCCTTGTTAGTGTCGGTTCCAAAGCCCGAATCGGCGCGCGAGACATCGTTGGCGATAATGGCATCGCAACCCTTGCGGGCCAATTTGCGCTCGGCGTACTCGACAACGTTATCGGTCTCGGCCGCAAATCCGATCACGCATCGCTCGCCCTTCTGGCGCGAGAGCTCGGCCAAAATATCGACCGTTTCGACCAGCTCGATGCGATCCAAGCGCTCGTTGGCCTTTTTGAGTTTATGGTCCGCCGGGGCCGCAGGTGTGTAGTCGGCGACAGCGGCCGCGCAAATGGCCGTATCGGCCGTCTGGAAGGCGCTCAGCGCCGCCTGGAGCATCTCTGCGGCGGTCTGCACGCGCACACACTCCACGCCGCGGGGAACATCGAGCGATGTCGGTCCCAACACGAGCGTGACCTCGGCACCGCGGCGTGCGGCCTCCCCCGCCAGGGCGATGCCCATCTTGCCCGATGAACGGTTGCCAATGAATCGCACCGGGTCAATTGGCTCGTGCGTGGGGCCGGCGGTGATGATGATACTTTTGCCTGCTAGGTCCTGAGGTGCCGGATTGAGTACCTCGCAGACGGCCTCGACGATGTCCTCGGGCTCGCTCATGCGTCCCGTGTCCACGTCGCCGCAGGCAAGGTAACCGCTGCCGGGTCCCACCACATGGACACCGCGCTCGCGCAGCGCGGCCATGTTGGCCTGCGTTGCCGGCGCCTTCCACATGCCGTTGTTCATAGCGGGTGCGATCACGATGGGTCGCGGCGTCGCAAGCAGCGTGGTGGAGATGAGGTCGTCGGCGATGCCGGTGGCCATCTTGGCGATGATATTGGCCGTCGCGGGCGCCACGACCACCAGGTCGGGTTCCTGCGCCAGCGAAATGTGGTGGATGGGGTCGGAGGGATCGTCGAATAGGCCCACGGCAACGGGCTCGTTGGTGAGCGCACGGAAGGTGAGCGGGCCCACAAACTCCTTGGCATGCTCGCTCATAACGACCTTGACGCGCGCGCCACGCTTTTGCAGCAGGCGCACGATATTGCACGACTTATAGGCGGCGATCCCGCCGGTAATGCCCAGCAGGATCGTTTTTCCCTCAAGTTGCATTGAATTGTTGGGTGCTGCCGTCATCGTTAGGCTTCCTTGCTGGGGAGCACGAGCAGGCGGTGGCAGTACGGGCAGTGCGTAATTTCACTACCGTCGTGGTTGAGGTCGCTCATGGACGACGCCTGCAGCGCGGTGTGGCAGACCGTGGGGATGTTGCCCTGGATGGTCTCGACGGCCAGGCCGCGGAACTGCTTGAGCAGACGCTCGTAGTCGGTGAGCACGTCGGCCGGCAGCGTAGCGGCAAGCGCGGTGCGCTCCTTGGTGGCGGAATCAATCTGAGCCTGCAGGTCGGCGGCCTTGGCGCGCGCGGCCTTGGTATCAGCCTTCACGCCCTCCTCAAACTTGGCGATGATTGCCTGCGCACGGGCCTCGCGGTCGAGCGCCTCCTTATGGGCGATGACGACATCCTTGCGGGTGTGCTCAATCTTGTCCAGACGCTTGGCCAGGGTGGCGAGTTCATTCTCCAGGTCCTGAACCTCGCGGTAGTCGGAGCCGTCGACGTGGCGCTTCTTGGCAGCTTCGATGGCGTTATTGGTCTGAATCTCGGTGGTGTTGAGATCGTCGAGCTCAATGTCCAGATCCTTGCGCTGGGCGTAGAGCTTGGTCATCTCGGACTTGAGCTTCACATAGGTCTTGCGCTTGGAAGCGAGCTCCTTGAGCTCCGGCATATTGGCAAGTTCGCTCTTGTTGCGGGCGAGCTCCAAATCGATCTGTTGCAGCTTGAGTAGCGTAGCGCCGGCGCTCATAAGTTCTCTCCTTTTGTCACAGTCCACCATTGGCAAGGGTTCAGTATTTTAATCGCATGACGGGGGTTGACCCCGGCGTCAACTGCAGAGTTCATCAATATATCAACGAACGGCTCCTCAGAGCGGTCGTGGCCGAGCAAGATCACCGGCAGCCCGCGCAAGGCAAGGTCTTGCGCCACGTGGTAGCCCGCCTCGCCGGTTACGATGACATCTGCGCCCGCGGCGATGGCGAGCTCTCCAAAGTCGCCCAGGGAGCCGCCTAAAATAGCGACGGTACGGCATGCGTGCTCGGCTTCGCCCCACGCACGCGGGTCGCTGCCGAAGGCCGTGGCAGCACGGGTGGCAAGATCGCGCAGCGTGCACGGGTCGTTGAGCGTTGCAAGCGCGCCCAGGCCGGTGGTCTCGGGGTCGTCCACGTGCTCCAGTGAGCTCACGGGTGCGGCACCCAGCAGCTCGCTCAGGCAGATGCGGGCTTCTTGCGAGCGGTCCAGGTTGGTGTGGAGCGAGATAATGCTCACCCCGCAGCGGGCAGCTTCGTAGAGGGCCGCGCTGCACTGGGGTCGTGTGGCATCCGCCGGGCAAAAGGCCTCGGGTGCCTTGATGTATATGGGATGATGCGTCAGCAGCACGTTGGCGCCGGCTTCTTGGGCGCGGCGAACATTAGCTTCGGTCGCATCGAGTGCGCAGGCAACGCCGGTGATCTCCGCGGCCGGATCGCCAACGGAGAGTCCTACGTGATCCCAGCCCTCGGCGTCCGCCTTGGGATAGCGTGCCAGCAGCGCGCGCTCAAGCTCGGCGACGATCATGCGGCACCCACGATCGAGAGCAGCGTCTGGGCGAACTCGTCCAGATCGCTCGGATTCACGCGGTCATCAAAGGAAATGCGCAGTGCGCCCAATGCCTGCTCGCGACCGATGCCCATCGCGCTCAAAACGTGGCTGGGGTCCATACTGCCGCTCGAGCATGCCGAGCCTGCCGATACCTCAAAGCCGGCGGCGTCGAGCTTGATGATGAGCTCCTCGGAGTCCATGCCGTCAATGTAGATCGAAACCATACCCGGCAGACGATCGGCCTGCGCGTAGTCGCCCATCGTGGCGTGAATGCGAGGATGGGCCGTAAGCGTGGCGTAGAGCTTATCGGATAAGGCCTGTAGCGTTGTGCGCTCCTGGGCCACATGGGGCGCCAGCGTGCGGGCGGCGGCGGCAAAAGCCAGCTGTGTACGCAGGTCCTGCGTGCCCGCGCGACGTCCGGCTTCCTGTCCGCCGCCAAAAATGCGGGGGCGCAGTGGCGTGCGGGTCTTAACGTAAAGCGCGCCGGATGCCACAGGACCGCCATTTTTATGGGCGGCGACGGACATGGCATCGACGCCCAGCTCGGCGGCATCGAGCGGAATGTGCAGATACCCCTGGATGGCATCGGTGTGGAACAGGGCGCCCACGGTATGCGCGGCCGCGGCAAGCTCGCGGATGGGCTGCACCACGCCGGTCTCGTTGTTGGCAACCATGATGCTCACGAGCGCCACGTCGTCGCCTAGCAGCTCGACAAGCGCGGCAGGCTCAATGTAGCCCGCGCGGCAGGGCTGCACCAGGTCGACGGTAAAGCCGGCGGCACGCAGCAGCGGCAGGTTGTCCAGAATCGAATCGTGCTCGATGGCAGATACGATCACGCGGTTACGCATGCGATCGCGCTGACGAGCGCCCTCGGCAAGACCGAGCAGCGCCAGCTGGTTGGCTTCGGTGCCGCCGTTGGTAAGGATGATCTCGGACGGGCGAACGCGTGCGCCAAAGCTACGGGCGATCTCGCGACGGGCGACTTCCAGGCGTGCGGCGGCCTTGCGGCCAAGCGAGTGCAGCGAGTTGGGGTTGACGCCGGCAAGCTCGCTGTCGTCGTACTCGCGCTGCGCAAGGAGCGCCTCGGCGCGCATAGGCGTCGAGGCGGCGTAGTCAAGATTCACGGGTATGCGGTTTTGACCTGCGGTCATAAGGGTTTATGCCTCCTGTGCGGCCTCGTTGCCCAGCTTCTGCAGCAGCGCAACCTCGGCAGCGGGATCTTCGGACTTAAATACGGCGGAACCGGCCACCAGGACATCGGCACCGGCCTTGACGACCTCGGCGATGTTCTTGGAAGAAATACCGCCGTCGACCTCGATGAGGGGCGAAACGCCGTGACGCTCGCACATGGCCTTGAGCTCGTGCAGTTTGGCGATGGTACCGGAGATAAAGCTCTGGCCGCCAAAGCCGGGGTTCACGCTCATGAGCAGCACCATGTCGACAACGTCGATGATGCTTTCGAGCACGCAGACGGGCGTGGCGGGGTTGAGTACCACGCCGGCCTTGACGCCGCGCTGCTGCAGATGCGTGAGCGTGCGGTGCAGGTGCGTGGAGGCCTCGTAGTGCACGGTGATCATATCGGCACCGGCATCGGCATACCAATCGACGGTATCGTCGGGATTCGACACCATGAGGTGCGCGTCGACCGGCACGTCGGTGGAGCGCTTGACGGCCTTGAGGATATCGACGCCAAAGGTAAGGTTGCCGGTAAAATGACCGTCCATAACGTCAAAGTGCACGTAGTCGGCGCCGGCGATCTTGTCGAGCTCGCCCTTGAGGTTGGCCATGTCGGCCGAAAGGACGGACGGAGCGATTTTGATGGAACCCATGGTAGTAGCCTTTCTACGCTAGTCGGTGAGTCCGTAGAACTCTTGAGAGGGGACGCGGTCGGTAAGAATCTCGAGCGCCCTATCCAAAGTAACACCGTTGTAGAGCGTTTGCTCCACGGCAAAGGTGAGCGGAATGTCTACGCCCAGTGAACGGGCGAGCTCGCTCACGCTGCGGGCGGCGACGGCGCCCTCCACCACCATATGTGTGCGCGCCTGGTACTCGTCGAGCGACACGCCGTGGGCAAACTCGTAGCCAAAGGTGCGGTTGCGCGAATGCTCGGACGTGCAGGTGGCAATGAGGTCGCCCATGCCGGCAAGACCCATGCAGGTCATGGCCTGGCCGCCGCGGGCGTGCACTAAACGGCTGATCTCGGCTAGGCCGCGCGTCATGATGAGGGCAAGCGTGTTGTCGCCCGCGCCCGAGCCGGCGGAGATGCCGCACACGATGGCGATAACGTTCTTCATGGCGCCGCATACCTCGACGCCGGTCATATCCTGCGACAGGTAGATGCGGAAGGCCGTGGACAGCAGCAGCTCCTTAAAGGTCTCCCCTACCTGCGGATCCTCGCTGGCGATGACGGCGGCAGAGAGCCCGCCGCGGCAAATCTCCTCGGCATGGTTGGGGCCCGAGAGGGCCGCCACGCGCCGGTCGTTGCCGATCTCGCTGGAAATGACCTCGCTCATAAGCAGGCCGGACTCGGGCTCGATGCCCTTGGTGAGGCACAGGACCGGAGTTTCGACATCGATATACGGCGCTGCCCGATGGCACACGTCGCGCAAGTGCGTGGAGGGAACGGCAAAGATGATCGCATCGGCACCGTCGAGCGCCTGGGCGAGCTCGGTCGTTGCTACCACGTTGTCCGGCAGCTCGTATCCCACCAAATAGCGCGGGTTGCGATGCTTGCCGTTAATGCCGGCGGCCGTCTGCTCGCTATGGGCCCACATGGTCACGCGCTCGGCTCGCGCGGCGGCAAGGCCGGCGACAGCGGTTCCCCAGGAGCCAGAGCCAATCAGCGCAACATTCATGACTCTCTCCTACTTATCGTCGGGCTCGGTGACGCGCTTGGTAAACGAGAGCTTGGACTCCTTACCGGTCATGAGCTTTTTGATGTTCGCTCGATGGGCCCACACCACGGTGATGCCGATCATCGCCATGCAAAACTTAAGTCCTAGGCTGCTGTACGGAAAGACCGCACAAGCGGCGATGGGAAGACCGATGGCTGCGGCAAGCGAGCCAACCGACACAAACTTGGTGATGGCGACGGCCACGATAAACATGCCCAGCAGCGACAGGCCAATGGGCCAGTACCAGGCGAGGATGACGCCCAGACCGACCGCGATGCCCTTGCCGCCGTGAAAGTTGAGGTACGGCGAGAAGATGTGGCCCCATACGGCCGCCAGGCAGATGACGCCGAGCATCCAATCGCCGGCAGCACCGGGAGCCATAATGCTCGGCGGAAAGCCATAGCCCACGCTCGCGATGAGCGGACGGGCGATAAGGACGCAGATGGCGCCCTTAAGGCAGTCGAGCAACAGCGTGAGCGCGGCCACCTTAGGGCCGGCTACGCGCAGGGCGTTGGTGGTGCCGATGTTGCCAGAACCCGCCTTGCGGATGTCCGTGTGGTTAAAAACGCGGCCCAGAATCAGGCCAAACGGAATCGCTCCGACAAAGAACGAGACCACGGCGCAGATGGCAGTCAGAAGAATCGGATTATGCATCCTTTTGTTCCTTCTTCCTAAAGAAGAGTCGAATGGGCGTGCCGGCAAAATCGAAGGTCGAGCGCATGCGGTTCTCCACGTAGCGCTGGTAGGTGTCGTTGACCAGGTCGCTGTGGTTGACGAAGAACGTAAACGTCGGCGGGTTGATGCCCGTCTGAGTCACGTAATGCATGCGCAGGCGGCGCTTGCCGTCCACCACGGTGTGGCCGAACTCGCGCAGGTCGGTGAGGAAGGTGTTGAGGCGCGAGGTGGTGATCTTTTGCGAGCGCGTCTTCTCGGCAGCGTCGACCATCGCCCAGATCTTCTCGACGCTGCGGCCGGTGAGAGCCGAGATGCGCAGGTACTGGGCCCAGGGAGCCATGACGCCCAGACGGCGGTCGACGGTCTCCATGCAGGCCTCGCGCTTGCGGTCGTCGTCGAGCAGGTCCCACTTGTTGAGCAGCACCACGATGGCGCAGCCGCGCTCGATGGCCAAGCCCATGACCTTCTGGTCCTGCTCGGTGACGCCCACGGAGGCGTCGACGACGAGCAGTGCCACGTCGGCGCGATCGATGGCGCGCAGGCCGCGAACCATCGAGTAGTACTCGATGTTCTCGTACACGGTGCTCTTCTTGCGAATGCCCGCGGTGTCGACCATGCGGTAATGCTTACCGTTGCGCTCCACGACGGTGTCGATGGCGTCGCGCGTCGTGCCGGCAATGTTGGACACGATAGAGCGGTCGGCGCCCAGGATGCGGTTGAACAGCGACGACTTACCGGCATTGGGGCGGCCGATGATGGCGACGTTCAGCGCGTCGGGGAACTCATCGGCGACCTCGTCCTCTTCCTCCGGAAGCAGGGCCACGATATCGTCGAGCAGGTCGCCCGTGCCATGGCCATGCAGGGCCGAGAGCGGCGTGGGCTCACCGATGCCGAGCGAATAGAACTCCCAGATGCTGTCGTTCTCGCGATCGGGGTTGTCGAGCTTGTTCACCAGCAGAAAGACCGGTTTGTCGCAGCGCTTGAGCATGCGTGCGACCGACTCATCCTCCTCGGTGACGCCGGTGCGGCCGTCGACCACAAACAGGATGACGGCGGCTTCCTCGGCGGCGGCGAGGGCCTGGTCGCGGATGGACGTGGCAAAGACGTCATCGCTCTTGAGCGGCTCGATGCCGCCCGTGTCGACGATGGTGAACTCGCGGCCGTTCCAATCGGCCGTGTGGTACGAGCGGTCGCGCGTGACGCCGCGGGACTCATGGACGATGGCGTCCGAGGTCTGGGCCAGGCGGTTGACGAGCGTGGACTTGCCCACGTTGGGGCGTCCGACGACGGCGACGATAGGTTTCATCTGCACTCCTTTAATGGGTAGGGTCAGCGGAATTAGTAGAGTCTGCGGGCACAATGCCAAGGATATGCTCCAGGGTATCGAGCAGCTCATGCGGCATGGTCGACACCACATGAACCTCGGCGCCGCGACTGGTAAGGCTTGCGAGTAAATCGTCACGATGATACTCGTCAAGCGTCATGCCGTCAGCGTTGAACATGAGCTTAGGCACAAAGAGCATAACCCCCGACAGGTCCTGCGGCAGCTGCTCCAAGATGTCGCAGGCGACGATGAGGCCGGTCACGTCCACGTTACCGCCAAAGTAGCGGTTTTTAATGGCCGTGACGGAGCCCGCAAGGCCCTGTGGAGACTCCACAAAGCGCGCCACGGTATCGCGCGCGCTGGCGCCAGAAAGGCACAGGAGGCGCTGGCTGCGCTGGGCAATGCCAGCGCGAACGCGGGCCAGACGCTCGGCGTCGGCGGCAAGCACGTCGTCGGTCTCGTCCAGATACGAGCGGATCATGCCGATGCCGTCGTAGTACTGCGGGTAGCCGTCGTAAAAGTCGGCCTCGGGAGGATCGATGCCGGCGTCCAGATAGAACTCGTCGCTCATCTGGAAGGTGTGGCGGCCAAAGCGCTCGTAAGCACGATCCTGGTAGGGACGGATCATGGCAATGGTCTCGCGCGCGAGCTCAGGTTTGTCGCTGTATGACCAGGTAAAGCGATTCTGGTGCTTGGTAAAGCCAAGCGGCACGATGCCCAGGCTCGTGATCTGCTCGTGCTCCTCGCAAAAGCGTAGGGTCTTTTGCAGCTCCTCGCCGTCGTTCATGCCGGGGCACAGCACAATCTGCGCGTGAATCTCGATGCCGGCGGCCATGATGGTCTCGAGCACGTCCATACCGCGCTGGGCATTGCGGCCCATCATGCGGCGGCGGACGTCGGGGCTCACAGCGTGGACCGACACGTTCATGGGGCTCATGTTGCGCTGGATGACGTTTTGAACATCTTCGTCGGTGAGGTTCGTGAGCGTGACAAAGTTGCCCTGCAAAAAGCTCAGGCGGTAGTCGTCATCGCGAATATAGAGCGTTGAGCGGCCGCCCTTGGGCAGCATGGTCATAAAGCAGAACACGCAGGCGTTCACGCAGGTTCGCATGCCATCGAAGATAGGGCCATCGAACTCAAGGCCCCAGTCCTCTCCCGGGAAGCGGTCGAGCTCGACGGGGGTGACGCTGTTGTCGCGCGGGTCGAAAACCTCGAGGTCGACCGTGTCGTCGTCGGCCTCCCAGAGCCACACGATCATGTCGGTGAGTGTCTCACCGTTGACCGTGAGCACGCGCATTCCCGGCTCGATACCCACATCCCACGCGGGCGATTCGGGACGAACGCTCTTTACGAGCGCGCCCTCACCCGGCTCGGGGTCGCGGCTGCGCCCGTAATCGGCCACCTCGGCGGCGTATGCGGGTACGGTCTGGTCCATGATTAGCGGCAAAGCTCCTTGATGCGCGCGACGGCGCGTTCGATGTGTTCTTGCGGGGTGGAAGCGCCGGCGGTGATTCCGATGTGGCGCGCGCCGGCAAACCACGCGGCCTCGAGCTCGCTTGCCTCCTCGATATGATGCGTGCGCTCGCAGGCATCCGCGCAGATCTGCGCCAGACGGCGGGTGTTGCCGGAGTTTTTGCCGCCCACGACGACCATGCAGTCGCAGCGGCTGGCAAGTGCGGCAGCGGCTTGCTGGCGCTCGCTCGTGGCGGCGCAGATGGTGTTGATCACACGCAGCTCCTGCACGCGCGGGGTAATGGCAGCCACGACCTCGGCGAGGTTCTGCGCGGTCTGGGTGGTCTGCACAACGAGGCCCACCTTGCCCTTGAGCGACAGCTCGTCGGCGTCGGCGGCACAGCTCACGACCTGCGCATCATCGCCGGCGTGGCCCAGGATGCCCTCGACTTCGGGGTGGCCCGGCTCGCCCACGACTACCACGCGATAGCCCTCGCGCACCAGGCGCTCCGCCGCCACGTGGACCTTTTTCACGTAGGGGCAGGTGGCGTCGACCACGGTAAGACCGCGATCGTGAGCCGCATCGATCACCTGCGGCACCACGCCGTGGGCGCGGATGATTACGGTGCCCGATGCCGCGTCGTCCAGGGTTTCGGCCAAGCCAATGCCAGCTTCGGCGAGCTCGCTCACCACAATGGGGTTGTGGATGAGCGGCCCCAAGGTGTGGACCTGAGCTCTAACTCCTGCCTGCGGCGCGGCGGCCTGCGCCATGTCAAGCGCGCGCTGCACGCCGTAGCACGTTCCGGCGTGGGCTGCGATCTCGATGGTGGGCGCGCCGTCCTGGTCGGACGTGGTCACGGTGGTGCCCTTAACGTTCTCGCCCATGGTTAGAACCTGCCCGGATGCTCGGCGCACAGCTCGTCTCGCATGGCGTAGACGCGGTTCATGGCCTCGGACTCAAACCAGGCCAGGCGCTCCGTGCGCTTAAGCCCGGCCGGTGCGTCGGATAGCGAGACGGCCTTGCCGGCTCGGATCCAGCACTTCTTGGGACGCATGATCTTTTTGCCCGCAGGCGTGATGTCGGACCAGCCGCAGATGGCGAGCGGGTTGACGGGTGCCTTGCCCATCTGGGCGATGAGCGCAAAGCCGCCGTGGACCTCGGGCTTGATATCGCGCGAGCGGATGCGCGTGCCCTCGGGGAAGATCAAGACGTCTTCGCCGCGCTGCAGCGCATGCTGGGCGGCACGCAGGCACTTCATGTCGGCGGTACCGCGCTCGACGGGAATACCGCCCACGCGGCTAAAGGCCCAGCGCACGATCTTGCTCTTGGCAAACTCGGACTTAAAAATGGGGCGAATGCGGCGGCCGCCAAAGAACAGCGCCGTCTCTACAGCCAGGAGCTCGGCCATCGAGGTGTGGTTGCAGATGACCACGCTGCCGCGGCCTTCCTGACGCTCAAACAACAGATCGGCGTCCTCTACCTTCCAGCGCCACATGAGCTTGGAGAAGGCCCAAAGGATTGCCATGACCACGAAGACGGTACCGCGGATGAGCGCGGGGAACTCGGCATAAGGGGCGTTGTAGTAATCCTCGGGCGTCTGTTTAAACAGGCGCATGGGCTACCTCCTTTGGTTGATGAGGTCCTCGATAATGTGGACGACCTCGTCGATGGTGTGGGCGGTGGAGTCGACATGCACGGCGTCCTCGGCGGGCACGAGCGGCGCAACCTCGCGGCTACTGTCGAGCTTGTCGCGCTGCTTGAGGGCATCGAGGGTCTCGTCGACCTCGGCCTCGAGCTGTGGCGTGCTGAGCGGCTGGGCGTCGTTCTGGTGACGCTGCAGCACGCGGCGACGGGCGCGCTCACGCGGGTCGGCGGTCAAGAAGACCTTGACTTGCGCGTTGGGGAACACGACGGTTCCGATATCGCGACCCTCGGCTACGATATCGCGGTCCTCGGCGGCGCGGCGCTGATGGATGAGCATGGCCGCGCGCACGCCTGGGTAGGCCGAGACCTTGGACACGTTAGCGTCAACCTGCGGGGTGCGAATGGCAGCCGAGGCGTCCTGGCCGTCAATGGTCAGGCGCGTGTCCTCGCCGGTGCCGTTGGTAAAGCGAATCTCAATCTGCTCGGCGAGGGCGTCAATGGCCGCCTCGTCGTCCAGGTCGATGCCGCGGTCGAGCGCGGCGAACGTGACGGCGCGATACATGGCGCCCGTATCGAGCTTGTTAAAGCCCAGCTGGCGGGCGATCTCCTTGGCGATGGTGGACTTGCCGGAACCGGCGGGGCCGTCGATGGCGACGATCATGCAATGCTTCCTTTCGGTAGTTGACGTGCTGGTATGGGACGCAGGTGCTGCGGCTTGACGTTCTGTCTAGCCGGTGTAGCGCTCGCGGTAGGTGTTGCGCTTGGGTGCGGAGCCGTGGCTGCCGTGGTGACGCGTGCGGGTCGCGGGCGTATCCTGGGGCTTGCCGTTGTTGCGCTTGGGGCTGGCCTGCTTAGGCGGGATGCCGCCGGACTTGAGGATCTGCACCTCGCGGTCGGTGAGTTCGCGCCACGACCCCTTGGCCACGTCCTTGAGCTCCAGGCCGGCAAAGTTGCAGCGATGCAGGCGGATCACGGGATGGTGAATCTTGCCCAGCATGCGCTTGACCTGGTTCTTACGACCCTCGCGGATGATGACCTCCACGGCGGTGGTGCCGGGCTTGACGCCCTGGGGAGCTACGGCCTCGGCCTCGCGAGCGGTGATGACGCGGCAGATTGCCGGCTGGCATAGGCCGTCGTCGAGCTCGATGCCGCGGCGTAGCGGCGTGAGGTCGCGGTCGGACATTTCGCCGTCAACGAGTGCCTGGTAGGTCTTATAAACGTGCTTGCTCGGGTGCAGCAGGTCCTGCGACAGGTCGCCGTCGGTGGTAAAGAGCAAAAGACCCGTTGTGTCGCGGTCCAGGCGGCCCACCGGGAACAGGCCCGGAAAGCGGTCGCGAGGGACCAGGTCGGCCACGCAAGGGCGCTCCTGCGGGTCGCTCATGGTGGTGAGGTAGCCGGTCGGCTTATAGAGCATCAGGTACACGGCGCCCTGGTCGAGCTTAACGGGCATGCCGTCGACCTCGATATGGTCGCGGTCGACATCGACCTTGGTGCCAAGCTCGGTCGCGACCTCGCCGTTAACAGTAACGCGGCCGGCGGTCATCAGGTCCTCCGAGCCGCGGCGGCTCGCCACGCCCGCACGCGCCAAAAAGCGCTGCAGGCGCATGGTATGCGGGTAGACGGGCTGAGCGTCGGACTTGCGCGTATCCACGTTGGGCGCCGCAGTGCCGGCGCGCGTCTCCCCTGCTTCGTTAGCCCTCGTCATACGTATCCTCCGCAGTGTCGTCGGTGGATAGAGATTCCTCGCTGCCGACTGCCTCGACATCATCAATATCGGTATCGAGCAGCTCGCGCTCTTCGTCCAGGTCCTCGGCCTGCTCCTCGAGCGTGGACTGAATACTGCGGCCGCTCAGGCGCTCGCGGATAAACTGGCGCGACTGCTCGTCGGGGGCAAACTGTTCCAGATCGGGAAGGTCGCGAGTGGAGCGCAGACCGAACTTCTCCAAAAAGGCGTTGGTCGTGCCGTAAATGATGGCCTGACCGCGCTGGGGGTCGCGGCCGAGTTCGCGCACCAGACCCTTGTCAACGAGCGACGCGATGACGCCGTCGGAGTTGACGCCGCGGATGCCCTTGACCACCTCGCGCGTAACGGGCTGGTGATAGGCGATCACGGCCAGGGTCTCGAGTGCCGCCTGCGACAGTTTTTGCGTGTCCCAGCTCAGCACGTAGGCCTCGACCACGTCGTGGTAAGCGGGATGCGTAAACAGGCGCCAGCCGCCGGCGACCTCGCGCAGCTGAAAGCCGCGGTTTGCCTCCTCGTACTCAACTTTGAGCTCGGCGAGCAGAGATGCACACTCGCCGGGGGCGATATCCAGCGCACCAGCCAGCGCGGGGGCGCTCACCGGATCGCTCGACACCAACAGGAGCGCCTCCAAGGCGCCTTTGAGGCTATTTGTCTCCAGCGTGGAAAGGGTTGACATGGTTGCCGCTCCTATTCAGTGAGCTCGGGGCCCTCACCGGGCACGTAGGCCTCGGCGCCCTCGACGCGGTTGATGCGGATGGTTCCAAAGATCTCGTCCTGGCTCAGCGTGAGCGAGCCGCGCTTGGCGAGCTCCAGCATGGCCAGGAAGGTAACGACGAGCTGCTCGGTGGTGGCGTCGCCGTCCAACAGCTCGCGGAAGGTGCAGGTTTGGTGCGCCATGGTAAAGCGGTCGACCGAGGCCACGGTCAGGTCGAGCGGCACGCGATGCGGTGCCACGTGCTCGGCCTCCAGCAGGAAGGTCTGGCGCTTGCCGTCCAGGTCGGCACAGATGACGGCCAGGCCGCGCGGGGTGATGCCGGCCAGGTAGTCGGGCATGAGGCCCAAAAACTCGGGGTCGGGGCCGGCCACGCGAGGGTGCATGCGGCTTTCGGCCTGCATTCGGGCCCCGAGAGCCGCCGCCGCGCCCTTAAACTGCTTGTAGGCGATTAGACGCTGAATCAGGACCTCACGCAGGGCGTCACCGTCGAGCGCGCTAAGTTCCTCGAGGTCATCGTCGAACTCGTCATCGTCGTCGGCTTTGCGCGGGGCCTCCTGCGGCACCAGCGAGGCAGCCTTGATGTCCAAAAGGGTCGCTGCGACCAGCAAAAAGTCGCTCGCCACGTCTAGGTCCAGCGCCTCGATGCGCTCGGCTTCGGCCAGGTATTGCTCGGCCACCTCGCTAATGGAGATAGCGCCGATATCTACTTTTTGACGGGTTACCAGCTGCAGCAGCAGGTCGAACGGTCCGCTGTAGACCTGCGTCGACACGCGATACGACATCTTCGACCTCCTTTGACGGCGCCTTCGCGGCGCGGTTTGGGTGCATGTTGCGACCGTTTTGCACGGTCGACCTGTAAGTTTACCTTAGATGCCGGCGATTGCGAAGTTGAGCAGCTGCTCAGCGAGCGGATACACGGTAACGTCGAAATAGCGGCCGATCACGTCGATGCCGGTCCACATGGGGAGCAGATACAGCACGATGATAAGGATCGGCATGGCGTATTGCTGCAGGCGATAGTAGTTGGCGAGGGCCTTACCTTTGAGGAACGGCACGATGATCGACGAGCCGTCGAGCGGCGGGATTGGGATGAGGTTAAAGAACGCGAGCGATAGGTTGACCACGATAAAGGCAGCGCCGAAGTTCATGATTTGGGAGGCCACGGCAAAAGACATGCTGGCGTAGAGGTTGCCATAGGTCAGGTGCATGAGGGCTGCGGCCAGGCATGCGAGCGCGATATTCGATGCGGGGCCGGCCGCGCTCACCAGGACTTCGTCGCGCTTGGGGTGCTTGAGGTTGTTGAGGTAGACGGGCACGGGCTTGGCGAAGGCGAAGACCGGGCCGCCGGCCGCGAGCATCAGCAGCGGCAGGAGGACGGTGCCAAACGGGTCGATGTGGTTGAGCGGATTGAGCGAGACGCGGCCACGGGAGCGGGCCGTCTTGTCGCCGAGCGCCCAGGCAGCGGCGGCGTGCGCGCTCTCGTGGATAACAATACCTACGATGACGGCGACGGCGCTGGCGAGCAGATTCATGAAGTAGCTGCTGGACATGGCACCCTCCTAGCGGACGCGGCGCGAGGCGCGCGTGAGCAGGTAGTCGGCCACAAACAGGATGACGGCCACGATGGCGTAATCCAGGCGGAACACGCCGCCAAAGGGCGAGGTGATAACGCCGTAGCCGGCGATGGCACTCGGCAGCGCGCGCGAAAGCTCGACGACAAAGCCGACGATCTGCAGCTTGGCGGTGAGGCCGCTAAAGCACAGCAGCACGGTCATCGCGCTCATAAAGATGCCGCAGATGCGGCAGGCGATAGCGATGATGCTCATCGCCACGGCAGCGGCCTTACGAGAGTTCACGCGCGGTCTCCTCTTCAATCTGTGTGGAAAGCTCGAGCCATTCGTCCTCGAGCTTGGGCAGCTCTTGCTTAAGGCCGTTATATTCCCCCAGCGCGGCGTTGAACTTATCCTGATCGGCATAAAGCTCTTCGCTTGCCATCAATTCCATAAGCTCGTCATAGCGGGCACGCTTTTTGTCGAGCTCCGCCTCGATCTTCTTGAGCTGGTTGCGCACGCCCTTGAGCTTTTTGTTGAGCGCGGCGCGGGCCTGGGCCTCGGCACGCTTTTGCTCCTTGGTCTTTTTGCCCTCGGCCGGCTTGGGGGCGGCGGCGGGGCTACTGGTCTGGGCGGCGCTGGCTTTGGTTATCTTGGTCGCGGCCGGCGCGTTCTCCCCTGCTGCCTCGGCGGCGGCGCGGGCTGCCAGGTCCTCGCGCTTATAGAGGTAGTAGTCGTAGTCGCCGTCGTAGACCGTCACCTTGCCGTCGCGGATGTCGATCACGCGGTTGGCCACGGCGCGCACCAGGTGCTCGTCGTGGCTGATCAGCACGATGGTGCCGGGGAAGTTTTGCAGGGCGTTCTCGAGCATGTCCACCGAGTCGATGTCAAGGTGGTTGGTAGGCTCGTCCAGGCACAGGAGTGCCTCGGGGGCCACGAGCATCTTGGCCAGGGCCAGACGCGCCTTTTCACCGCCGGAAAGGACGCGGACCTGCTTTTCGATTGCGTCGTTGTCGCTAAACAGGAAGGCACCCAGCAGGCTGCGCTGCTGCGGCACGGTCCACTTGGGCGTAACGGTGTCGATCTCTTGCAGGACGGTGTTCGATTCGGTCATGCCCTCAAGCGCGTGCTGAGCGTAATAGGCAACGCCCACGTTGGTCCCCAGGTCGCGCGTGCCGGTAGTGGGCGGCTCCAGGCCGGCGAGGATCTTCATGAGCGTAGACTTGCCGGCACCGTTGGGACCGACGAGCGCAACGTGCTCACCGCGGTAGAGCTTGAGGTCGATGTCGCTGTAGATGTGCTTGTCGCCGTAGGACTTGGAGACACCCTCCAGGCCCACGACCATATCGCCGGAGCGTGGCGGATCGGGGAACTTAAAGTCGATGTGCTTGTGGCCCTCGGGCAGGATAACGAGCTCCTTTTTGATCTGCTCGATCTTGCGTATGCGCTCCTGCGCCTGTGCGGCCTTGGTGGGCTTGTAGCGGAACTTGTCGACGAAGACCTGCATGTGGGCGATGTCGCGCTCCTGGGCAGCACGCTTGGCGCGCATCTGCTCCAGGTTGTCCTCGCGCTGCTTAAGGTAGCTGCTGTAGTTGCCGGTGTAGGTGGTCACGCGGCGGTTCTCGAGCGCGGCGACGTGGTCGACGCAGGCGTCCATGAAGGCGCGGTCGTGGCTGACGATGAGCACGGCGCCATCGTAGTTGGCGATAAAGCCGCGCAGCCATTGGACACTCTCGAGGTCCAGGTGGTTGGTGGGCTCGTCCAGCAGCAGCAGGTCGGGATGGCGCAGGAAGAGCTTTGCCAGCGCGATACGCATCTGCCAGCCGCCAGAGAACTCGGAACACGGGCGCTCAAAGTCGGTGACCTTAAAACCCAGGCCAGACAGGATCTTGCGGGCGTTGCTCTCGAGCTCGTAGCCGCCCAGATGCTCAAAGCGGTCCTGGACCTGGCCGTACTCGTTGAGAAGGGCGTCGACGTCCTTGCCCTGCTCGGAGAGCTCGGTGATCTGGGCCTGCAGCTCGTTGGCGCGCTCGCCCATGCGGCGGATTTCCTTGGCGGCGGCCATGACCTCGGCAAGGATGGTGGTGTCCTTTTGCTCCAGGTTAGTTTCCTGCTCTAGATAGCCTACCTGGCAGTCCTTGGCGTACTGGACCTGGCCGGCGTCTGGGCTGTCGATGCCCATGATAATCTTGAGCATGGTGGTTTTGCCGGCGCCGTTGGGGCCCACGAGCGCGAAGCGCTCGCCGGGGTTGATCTGGAAGGATGCGCCGCTAAAGAGGACGCGCGCGCCGAAGCTTTTTTCGATCTTGTCGACCAGGAGGATCATGGTGCCGCCTTTGACCTTGTGTGCCTATATGAAAAAAGGCCCCAACTTGCGTTGGAGCCTCATTCAATGCTCGGGTGGAGACGAGGGGGATCGAACCCCTGACCTCTTGACTGCCAGTCAAGCGCTCTCCCAGCTGAGCTACGCCCCCGTGCGAAAAAGTACTATACGGGAACTCGGACGGCGATGCAAGGAGAATTTTGGAAAAACTTTCGCCGCCGCGGCCGCGGATACGGACGCGGGAACGGGCCGCGAGGCCCCGCGATGCCCGATCCGGCCCGCCGGGCGCGCCCGGCGGGCGGCGGCCACGCCGCCCGGCTTTCCAGCGCCCATATGACATCTCGAGTTCCACCGTCCGCCGTTTTTCGCTTTCGCGGCGCGGGCCGCCATCCGCTCAACGGCCATCCCGCCGGCGCCGGGCCCGCTATCGGGGCCAATCGCGCTCCCGCCCGCCCGGCGACTCCAAAACCATGCCGGTTTACGGGGCCAGGCCGGGAACCCCCGAGCATGCCGCAATCGGCAAAATCAAAACCGCCGGTAGACGACTTGCGCATTCCGTGAAATGCAGGGTATGGACGGCCGGCCCGGGTCCGGCCCCGTAATCCGGCATAGTTTTGAAATGGCTCTTGTCAACCAGCATTAACTATTACGAAGATTGGACCCACAAACGTTTATCAAGGCAATTGGGTAGGCACGTGGAGTGGGAACTTTGGCAAAAGGGGCCGGGCTATTTGCCCGGCCCCTTGATTCTCTGGTGGGCCCTCCGGGATTCGAACCCAGAACCCAGGGATTATGAGTCCCCTGCGCTAACCGTTGCGCCAAGAGCCCTTATAAGTGATGAACTTGTGCGTCCTTAGAAAAGACCATCTTGACAGTTCGCCACGTCGAAAAATACTACCATGCGATAGATGCTCATTCAACGCACGATCTTTCTCGTTGCCGATCAGCGAAGTAGCATTTAGCTGAAATGAGAAAAGGTCCCAACTTGCGTTAGAGCCTCATTCAATGCTCGGGTGGAGACGAGGGGGATCGAACCCCTGACCTCTTGACTGCCAGTCAAGCGCTCTCCCAGCTGAGCTACGCCCCCGTGCGAAGAAGTACTATACGGGAACTCTGACGGCGATGCAAGGACAATTTTGGAAAAACTTTCCCGGCGCGGCCCCAGACCGCCCGACCGGGCCCGAAGCGCCCGAAAGGGCCAGCGGGGCGGGCCCCGCGGGAGGCGGCAGCGCCGCCTCCCGCCTCTTTCGGGTCCGCCGGGCCGCACCGGAGCCGCCGCGCGCCTCCGCGGCGCCGTCTCGGGCACCACCGCGGACCGCCCGCCACGAAACCGGCCCATCTACTACGTTTGGGCAACATCCCCCGACCATGCCTGAGTTGGCGAAAACAAAACCGCAGGTAGACGGCTCGCGCATTTTGCGAAATCCCGGGTATGGTCGAGGGGCCGGGGTTAAACGTAGTAGATGGGCCGGTTTCGTGGCGGGGGCATCTCAGACGGGTGTCCTAAGGCGCTCGCAAGCGAGATAGGCAATCCCTTAACGACCGATTTCCAGCCAATTACACAGGACGTTGGCCCGTAACTCCGTTTCCCTCGTCCTTTGGATCTTAGTTTTGCACCTGTAGCGTAATTCCAAACGTGAGCAAAGACTTCGCACGATCGCATCAAGCTGCTCAGCATCATTTAGCATGTCGTGGGTAACCAAAAAGACGTCATACCCCATACTTTGCAGCGCCGTCATGCGTTTGGCATCGTGGTCCAGCACGGCGCCTGAACCATGGATAACCTCTCCCTGAATCTCCAATATGCCGGCTTTCATTATGGCCGAATTCACGATCACGATATCCCCGTAGCAGACTTTTTGCCCCGCAATGCTCTTGGCCGATGCAGTAAGCGGCGTAAAATCGTTGACAAAGACGTTCCGAAAGCCGGAGCCGCCGCGGGAGCGAGGAAGCGATAGCAATAGAATTCCAGCAACTTCAAGCGGAGACGCAGCTATGCCCGTTACTATTTGCGCTGCGTTGAAAAACTTGGTGCCCCATTTGCGGCTTTTCATTTTCCTGGCGTACTCATGAAGCTCGTGTAATTCGATGAGCGGCTTCCTCATCCAGAGCGAAGTGCCCTTTAGCTTTGTGACCTCTTTCGTTTTCTTTTTTCCGTAGGCCCCCTTCGCCTTTACCTGTTCTTTGACTTTTACACGAGCGTAAACGCGTTTCCATTGCGCCTCATCCTGGCTTTCATCGAGTTCAAAAAGAGATTCGGTGGATGCATTCTCAACAGCGTCTTTTCCTTTGTCTAGTTCCGCTTCTGCTGCGGCGGTGGGCTCAAAGACCGAGAACCACCCGCAGACTTCGTACATCGCAAGGACGAGATCGGTTGGGGATACAAAACGAGCCATGGTAAATAGCGTCGCAAGTGGATTGGTGACCCTAAAGCTCATCGTAGTTTCCAGCGCGCTGTCCACTCCCGAAGCATCATCACAGTGGATTGTTGTCCGTAATCCTGAATGGTAGTTAACGCCACCGGGTACTGTTGTGGTAATAATCGGCGTTTTAAGCACATCAGTTACGAAGGGTGATTGGGCCAGGGCTCGCCAGCCGTCTTCTGGGCTTGGCAGCCTTGGGTAGAGGTCGCGCACTTGGGGTGGGCAGCGCCAATAGCGGAATGCGGTGTTTGCGCAGACGATCTCGTCCATGTGGGCCTCCCCTGATTTCGGCCGCGGGCCGTGTGGATTATGGGCGAGCTCGATTATCTATGGAGTCATCATGCGGGTAAGTACCGGAAGTTGACCAAACACTGGCCAAAAGATGGACGGGTTGTGTTGAAAGCTTGTCACGAGGCAAGAATGTGCTGGTACGAGCCGTGGGCCAGTGGCCTCTGTCTCCATAATTGCGCGTAGATTACGCAGAGAATTCAGCGAATGAACGCAGACGCATTTTCCAAAACGCTCAATGACGTCACCTATCGTGAGCCGGAACGGATAATTTTATACATTTGCTGGGATTGTGAAAGCTGTTTCGGATAGCCAAAAGTGCGCCGACTTTTCGATTCGAATCATTATTTGATGTCACTTTTGATGTCACTTTTGGTGTCACCCTTGGTGTCAAAAAGAAAAAGGCCAGAGGCTAAATACCTCTGACCTGCGCTTTTGATGGTGGGCGATACAAGATTCGAACTTGTGACCCCATCCGTGTGAAGGATATGCTCTACCCCTGAGCCAATCGCCCGTCGCCTTTCGGCAAAAGAGATACTAACATAGCCGCGCGTGGTTTACCAAGAACTTTTTGCCCCCGATTTTAAATTCGCGAGGGCAAGCCGTGCGAACGCAATCAAACAAACAGGCAAACTTGCAGCTAAACCACCATTTATCGGTTGACCCACGAGGTCTCGGGGCGGCAGATAAGCCGTGCGTTGTTGTCCGTTCGCTATGCGACAATTTGATGTGTAATTAATTTGGACGACCGCAGGTCTTGCACCGCTGTATCTGCGGAGTCAAATCGAGAAAGGACGCAACCATGGGTTCTGATCAGAAAACATCTAGCGAGAATGGTCGCATATATTATTTCGATAACCGCATAGAGGAAAGGGTCGAATCATGTTTCGACCTTGACCATTGGGCTAGTGAATTTGGAGTAGAGGCATTAGATGATTTAGTAAAAAAACTGGCTAAGGAGGATGTGGACAACAATGATACTTACAAGCTCGCCGAGTGCTTTATGAAGTTCATCGAAAATGGCGGCAAAGATGACGGGTCCGATTGCTATGCCTTTTATATGGCCCTCATCGAAGAGTTGGGCATTGATCCCGAGGCTGTTAAAGACGTAAAAGTAAGAAATAACGACTTTGATATCACGCTACCCATGAGCGACGGGCCGTTTACCGTTAGCGTGAAACCATTTGCTCCTTATGTACCAGAGCCATGGCGGAGTGAAATCGCTAAGAAGGCCAATGATGAGAAGGCCCGTGGCAAGAAGACCGACGATCAGGAGGACGACGGCAAGAGGGTCGACCCTCGTTGGCACTACTTTGTTTCCTGGGCAAAATACTGGGATGTCATTCTTAATTCCAACAGTGAATACGCAGCGTTGCTAAGGAAACGCGATCTTAATTACGTTAAGGCGAAGAATCATCGCATCGAGGGTTTTGGCAATGCTGTCCTGAGGAAATGGTGCGGCAGATCGTAGCAATATAGGGCTGGCGAGGCGCGCACCTTGCCAGCCCTGCTCTTTGAAGCTAACCGTCGCTCGTTAATCCGACTTGGCTACGAGCGGTAGCCAAGGGAAGAGTCGTACTCCAGTGCGATTGGTTGCCAGACGAGGTCTTCGATGCTGCAGTGTAAGGTGTTTGCGAGCGCCAATGCCGAGGAGACCGAGGCGCGGCGCAAATCCAGTTGGTTTTGCTCGTAGAGCTGTATAGCGCGAAGTTTAACTCCCGATTGGGCGGCCAGCTGCTTTTGGGTCAGGCCGGACGCCTTTCGTGCTGCCTTGAGGCCCTTTTTGCCTGCTTGAGCTTTGTTCCATTTGTCGATGACAATCCCGGCGAATTTATCTTCGGAGGCTTCATGAAACGGATGGTATGAGCCGATAATCCAATCGAGAGGTGCCACTTCAAAAAGGTCGCTAAAACCTAGGCCGCACGTCCACTGCGTATATGCCAAAACCCAGCCAGCCCAGTATTGCGGGGAGCGATCAAGCGGATAGCTCCCCCTGCATTCTGCGGGTTTCAGTCCTGCACTGGCAATTATTTCACGTGCGAGTTCGTCACCCGACATGCCGCAGACAACGCGCGTCACGCCACGCTCAAATTGCCTCATCTCGAGAGAATTCAATAGGATTGTCGTTAGCTCAATAGGACTCAGCCCTTGGTCACAGAGAGCAAAATCGACCGCCTCGCCCAGCGTTCTCATGGCATCCTCGAGATACATCTCACTGTAGGCGTGGGTCATTTTCGGTCATCCCCTCTCGAACGATATCTACGATACGGATACCCTCAAATGGGTTTTCGGCAAGCAGTTCCCGATACAGTGCCCTTGCTTCCTGGTCTCGCTCCTTGGCCAATGGGCCATACAAATTGAGCGGCGCACGTTCAAATCCCGCAAACCGGATTCCCTTAAATGCACGTTCGCTTTTGAGCACGATCTGTTCTCCAAGGTTGCCGAGCTTCATCGCTCGACCAAGCTGGTCTACGGTGATCGTATTGTTTACAAACGCCCTGGCATAACTGAAGTACGAGTCATCCGCGCGCCACCCCCTAATCACATCGTAAGCGTTAGCATCAGGCAAAAAATGATCGCGAAGGTATTCGCATGCCCCCACAGCAATGGCGGTGTCCTTTCGGAATGAACGATGCTCTACAAGCAGCGCTATCCAATGCAGAACTGAATATTGTGGCGATAGTAGGTCGAGTACCTTGAGATCGGCTATATCGAGTTCATAGCGATTCGCAAAGCCATCGGCATCACGCGAGCATGCCCATTCCCTTGCAAGGTCGAGGCTCTCTGTGCAATAGAATCCCTGACCATAGTCGTTATGGACTTTCCCCAGGCCAAGTTGGGGAGTCTCAATGATTTTCTGAGAACCATGCCACAGCTCCATGTGAGCCTCCAAAGGAGTATCGTTATAGCGATAGTTTATCATAGTATCGCTAGAACGATACTCGTTATCAAGCGCACTTGACCGTCACCCTTGCTCCAGGCTCTCCGACAGAATAGATATCGCCTAGTATTAGAGGCGCCTCCAATCAATGCGATTGAAGGCGCCTTCTCTGCGAGCATTGTTTTGATTGCGTTGGTCGTGCTCTGCGACCTAGATCTTCTCGGTAGGCTTTCTTTTGATTCCGTTGGTCGCGCCTTACGACCAAAATCAAAATCGAGCATACAAATGAACGAGAAGAGCTGCAAGGCAAACCCAAAAGTCACACGGTCGCGCTCGTCAGCCCTCGGGCTTTCGACCAAGCGCCTCCTCGAGCTCCAGAAAAAGCTCGTATATACTGTCCAAAAACAAGAATTCGAGACATTATGCCACCGCCGGTCTGGCTTTTTGCCGTTCAGCAAGCTCGAAGATAAACGGAGCGTTTGATCTAACGAACTCGGTCAAAAAATCCAGATCGTTAGCAGAAAAACCTTCGACATTGAACCAATTAACCGCAGGCAAGAAACATTCCGCACGGTCAAAGCCAAGGCCAACCGGACGCTCGACGGCTACGCGAACGGTCCCGTCATCTCTTGTCTCTGAGTAGGCAAACTGAGTGCCGTCATTAAGCTGAACATAGCTCCAAAGCATGTTTGCCTCCTTAGTGTTTACATCCGAGTATAGATGCAGCGTGATGCGAATTGAATTATTCCCATAAGACCTGAACTGCTGATTATTTGTTTTGTTGAGATTTGAGCTATCTCACACTTCAATGTCTTTTTGGCATGAAAACCGTCGCGGTGCGTTGATCATGCGGTTAGCGATAAACGTCTAGCATAAGCAGAGCCCATCATTCCGCCCGCTGTCCTAAATAAACTCTCCCGTCACCAGGTCAACGAAGTCCGCGAGCTTTATCTTTCCGGAGAAGCCGCTTCCCTTGTACTTTCCTGCATAGGTCTCAGAGTCGAACTTGAACGAAATGTTATAAAGCTTTCCGGTCTTTGTCTTCCTGATCAGCCCATTTTCCAGCATGTAGCTCAGTACCCTCTTATGGCCTTCTCTATCATTACCGTTTAGGTAAAAGCAACAGACACCTTGTTTCGAGCCCGCCGCGATGAGCGTTTCGGGATTCGAGTATTTGGCCTCTACGACGACGCCATCAAGAACTGCGGTTCCGACAATGTCGTCCATGAGGGCGGTTTTGAATGGAGAGAAGAAGAACATCCATTTGCCGCATTGGACAGGATCCATATCGTGGATTCGTTCCTTATTGATGAACCAGATCCATGAGAATAATTTGATCCTGGCAATCGAGCCGGATTCGTTAAGAAGCGTTTCTTCGACGGACGGCGTTAATTCCTCGTTGTTGCCCGTGTTATTTGAGCTTGCCATTTCATTTATCCTAACATTCGCCCTTAATAAAGCCCCTCATCAGCAGTCACGAGCGCCTGTATCGCTGCACGTTTGAACTCATTGAGACTTTCGTAGCCGCTTCCCAACAGCGGGATTATACGCACGCTGAATGAGTCTCCGTACTTGTAGTCGGCATACACATCGCAATTGCCCCTACCGAGAAACTGTATGGCCGCCCGGTCAATTGCCTTTGTGCTTTGGCCTACGTAGTACAGATCTTTGGATGCATTATGGACAATGAAGATGCCAGTAATTTCGCCTTGCTGTGTCAGGGCCTTTCGCTGAGACATAAACTCTTCGGCGCTCGCAGCGATTTGAGGATCATCTTCTAGGAGCGATTGGTGTAGCCCCAGCAGTTTCTCTTGTTGCTTTGATGCTGTAATAACAAGAAGGAGCCCGTCCACAAAAAAGAACAAGCCAAAGAGTAAGAAAGTTAAAGAAAGCGATCCATATATGTTGGCACTCGATGACAGAGCGGAAAAGAGACCGACAATTGCCAACACAAGGCCAGTAGCGCTGATGACTTTTCCGATCGGGATGAGCTTCCTTGGAGGGGCCGATG
Organism: uncultured Collinsella sp.; assembly: GCA_928722055.1. GTDB lineage: Bacteria > Actinomycetota > Coriobacteriia > Coriobacteriales > Coriobacteriaceae > Collinsella. Next base: position 1,074,440 of record CAKMWN010000002.1, on the reverse strand, counting down.
CGACTGTTTTGATTTGATTGTAGTTCCTCATGGTATGACTCCAGTGACATAGGCAATTGGGTCCAAATGAAGCTTTATAAACAGCAGCATTTGGATTGCAATGATCTTATCGCTCGAGCAGATGAAGTGTTAAGCTCAAAATCTGAAACAGTTCGAGAGGCAGTCGAGCTGAACAAAATAGAGCCGTCGCAGCGATAGCTGAGACGGCACCAATCTCTAAGAAATTGATTTAGTAGACGGCTAAAGAATTCTGTAATAGCTTAATTCACCTCTCCCCTGGTCTTGCTTAAACGGGGCCTTAGCAGCGATATGCGGCGGCTAGAAACACTGTTCCCAGCAGGAAAAGGGCTGCGGACGCGACGATCCAGTTGTTGTCGCCGGTTTTGGGGAGTGTCGCTGTGGTTCCGGTGGCGGTCTTGGGTTTGGACGATGTGATCACCGTAGTCTTGGTTACCGTCGTTGTTGTCTTGGTTGTCGCGGCCGCGGGTTTCAGCGTGGGATTTTCCGTTGGCCCCGTGATGGTCCCTCCGGCAGCGGAGTTAGTATCGGTGGAAGAATTGCCCGCGCTATCCCCAGGCACATCGCGCGCATCAGTCTCCCCCGCCGGCTTCGTAGCCCCCTCGGGCTCCACAACCACATGCGCTGCCACAGCCCCGCCGGCATCCAACACGCCTCTGGCCCCAAAGGCCCCACCGGCGGGCGCCACAAAGCGCGCGGACGTAAGCGATCCGGCCAGGCAGTCAACGCCGCCGTCGGCGCCGGTCGCATCTAGCCACGAGGCATCGACGGCAAGCGTTCCGAAGGGCGCGCCATCGCCTGGATCCTCGTCTAGCAGGTACGCGCCGTAAGCGTGCACGCCCGATCCGGAGCCCGCGCCCGCGGCAACAACGCGCCCGCCACCGCGAACAACAAGACGACCCGCGACCAGGCCGGCCACGACCTCGTCCTCAATGCCGGCCCCGTCGGCCTGGGCATTGACGGTGCAGCCGTCCACCACCAATGCCTGAAACGCGTGGATCCCGCACTGCGATCCCGTGGCCGTCAGCGACCCGGTGCCGCGGAGCGTCAGGTTGCCCCACACCTCCAGACCGCACTGCGAAATGTCCACGATGGACGTTTGCATCTCCTTTACGGAGTTTTGCCCGGTCAGGGTCACCACCAGGTCGCCATCGGCGCCGATGGCCTCGCCGGAAAAGCCGCTGAGCTCCAGGTGGTCGGCATCGGTCCAAGCCCAACCGGGGCCCGAGACGCCCGGCTCGTAGTACGTCGCGCCCGCAATGATGAGGCTCTCCGCACCCGCGGCATAAGAAGGCCCGTCCAGCAAAACGCATAGGCAGGCCATGGCGGTAAACAGGATGTAGTGACGGCTAGTGTGGAACGCGGCAGTAAACATAACCGCTCCGATCTTCGCAGGAGCCAATATATGCCGTACCGGGAAATGACCTGGTAGCAGCAGTTATTAGTTTAACGAGATCGGGCAAGTAGCGAACGAATTGCCTGTAAACGAACCCCGAAATTAGGTGTAAATCGTTTTGCCATTCGGTGAAAGGAGGGTCGGGTGACAATTAGCTGGATAATTACAGCACATGAGCTTAGAGGTAATTAGATATTCGAAAGTTAGGACTGACCATGACTGAGATAGACCCGACTATACGCAAGCAAATAGAGAATATGCCTTCAGTTGTTGAGCTAAGACAGCAGATAAGAGGCCTTTCTATTGTTAGCTCCCTACTTGGTAGTAAAGAAACAAAACAAGAAGCCAAGAAGATAGAAGAGGAGCTCAATGAGACATTGAAGATAGTCGAGAAGTTCTATTCAATTCTAGGAAAACGCAATTGGGTGTTCAGCGATGCCCTTAATTTAGTCCGAGTTAAAGAAATCCTGGAACTAGACAACGCTGATAAAGTTGAAAAGGCGTTAATCGCATATCTTAAAGAACCGGGTGTGCTCAAAATGCAGATCAATCGGCTTAACAGCTTTCCTGACATGCGACCACGCCTTTCCCTTTTAAGAAAGGCTGAAATAGATTATAGGGAAGGTCGCTATTATAGTTCGACTCTTGTAGTCGTAACGGTTATGGATGGTTTTGTAAACGACGCCAACAAAGCCAGCAGAACGGGTCTTCATGCCCTAAAACCTGAAGAGCTGGCCAGCGAAGATTGCGTTGCAACGGTGTTTACAGGCCTGCCTTCGGTGCAACGTATTTTTACAAAAACAGCTCGTAAAAGAATCGATACTCCTCTTTACGAGGTTCAACGTCATGCACTAATGCATGGAATGGCGACCGACTTTGACAACGACGTTATTTCATCTAAAGCGTGGTGCATGTTGTTTGCGATTGCCGATTGGAAAAAATCACAGGAAGAGGTTGCTAATACAGAGAAGGAGGAGCCGAGTCTAATTGATGCAATAAGAAAAGCTAAATCTATACACGATGAAACGAAGAAGAACAAAGTACTGTTGGATAGATGAGAGGAGCACGAAGTCAGTTTGGCAAATCCCAGCAAACCGGATCAAGAAGTCATCGAGTCGTATGTCGCGTACTGCACAGCTTGGAAAAATGGAAACTACGGGAGACTCGCTGATTTTCTGCCGAATTTTACTAATAAAAGCAAAGGGGCCATGGCGGGAGAGGCGCGGGAAACGTATGCGGGGCATCCCATTTCGAATTTCGAAATTATGTCTATTACGAGACCTGCCGCAGCTATAGCCGTTGCCCGCATTCGGTTTCAAGCTAACGGTCCAAGCTGGGACGCAGAGATACGCATCTCCAGATTTGATGATAGAAATCAGCCAGCGTGCGAATGGGAATCAGGTAGTTGGAAAGTTGTGCAATACGGAACTGCACCATTCGAAGACAACAGCATAAATAAGCAAATATGATTCATAGCGAATGACCCGCGCCAGCTAATGCAAGTACGGGTCATTCGCTACTTGGGATGGATCATAGCTGAGCAATCATATCGTTAATGTCCCTGCTGAATTTGGCATTCTTGTCGGCGCGATCAAGTTCAGCTTTTCGTTTCTTTACTTCTTCCTCGTGAGCGCGCTCACGCTCGTTATTAACCATCCGCGCATACTCGTAGTTCGCCCAAGTTACTACTTTCGATAGATATTCGACGGTTTCTTTAGCTCGCTCTTTGCTATAGCCAACATCAGAAACCTTAATGATTCTCCCTGTGATTTCGAACCAATTCGGGTCAAGGTGGAATCCATCGGTGCAAAAAGAAGTTTGCCCATAACTCTTGAAGATCGTTAGCCATTGCCCGCGAAGATCATCGCTCATCTCAAAATAAATTGCGCCGTCATCCCATTTCTTATTTGTGATTCGTATTTGAAGGATGTCAGAAGAGTCAACAATTGACTCTTCTGATTGTTTTGATGCGAGTTCGGCATCTGCTGCTTTTGATAACACTTCGATATCAAGGAGTACTGAGTCTATGTTCACATAGCGATCGCAAGGGTCCTGCGCAATCATGCGCTCTACGACTCTGTCTAGATAGGCGTATTCTGGGGCAATGTCTCCAATTCGTTTGTAGTTTGTTCCCTGGGGCACCGCTCCCGTAAACAGCTCATTAAGTATTAATCCATAGGCGTAAATATCGGTTCGCTGGTCGCATTTTTGGCCTTTTGCTCGTTGCTCAGGTGCAGCATACTGAAAATTGGCCAATCTGTCCGAGGCAACTGTCTCTACTGTTGCGCCTGGATAATGTTTTTCAATATGCGCTATCCCGAAGTCTGAGAGAACGAGTCGATTAAGCCGACCATCATATAGGAGATTCTGGGGCTTAACGTCTCTATGAAAATTTCCATCTGAATAAAAGTGTCTCAGTCCGTCCAATAGATCAAGGAACATTTTTACTAGCGTCGTACGCGTAAATTCTTCAGGACTAGACATTAAATTTGCAAGGCTACCGTCCAATAACGGCATTACATAAAATGGTTGCTTGCCCTTATCAGAAATTAGGCAACCGAAATCAACTGCACTAACAATAAACTCGCACTTACAGTCATGCTCAAATCGCGCCTCCTGAATAAAGCGTTTGAGTTTGGATGAGTTTCTGGCTGACTCCACATTCAATAGCTTGAGAGCATACCTGATTCCATCTTGGGCTTCGACCTCAAATACTGTTCCTGCTCCCCCATTTCCTATCGATTTAACTTTGGTATAGGAATCGGTGAAAGTCTCAAAGACCTTTGATTTTCGAGTCGAGATAATAGAGGGCTCATTTTGATTGAATTTATATGCCACTGCCCTATATGACGGAATTACAACGGCGCTACCCGATTGATTGACACTTACATAATCTAGGTAACCGATACGTTTAAGTTCTTCAAGAATTATCGGGTCAGCATCAAAAACTAGTACATGTTCGCCATGCCCGTCATATAGCTCCATAATATCTGAAAGCGTTTTTTCGAGCGTGCTATCAAGGCCGTCGTTAGACATTTATCCCTCGCATTCGAACAACAGTCGTAATGACAAAATAATAGGTAAAGTCAAGGGCTATTTTCTTGATTATCAACTTCATCGTAACGCCTTCCGCATTCATCCGCACATGCGCAGAAGAAAATGGGGATTCGATACCTTGAGGACCGTATCGGAAGGCAACTTTCGTTGTTTATTAAACAGTTTGGAACTCACATGGACCGATTGTTGTGAAGGAGTCGGGCTAATACCAAGTGATGCCGTATCGGCGCCAGCCGATACGGCATCACTCTTGACAATACGACTTGTGGACAAGACTAGAGTCGTGGCAGACGGCTCTCCCCTAGTCTCGCTTAAACAAATCGCGCGTGTACACCTTGTCCGCCACGTCCGCGAGCTCGTCGCTCCAGCGGTTGGCGACGATCACGTCGCAGCCGGCCTTGAAGGCCTCCAGGTCGTGGGTCACCTCGGAGCCGAAGAACTCCGGCGCGTCGAGCGTGGGCTCGTAGACCACCACGGGCACGCCCTTGGCCTTCACGCGCTTCATGACGCCCTGGATGGAGCTCGCGCGCAAGCTGGCAGATCCATCAAGTGGTGTACGCTGACGTGCGCCTCGGGGTCTTTTATTACAGCAACCTTATCGGCAGGACCCTATTTGGCCAACAACGCGTACTCACCGAGTCTGACATCATAAGGGAAGTTACGGTTTACGGCAGGGATCTCAAGGTCTATTCGCTTTTCATCAAGGACCCCGCTAAGCGCCTTAGTTGATCACCCACGAGGCCGAATCCGCGGTACTCTAACACGGACAGCATTACGCGAGAAAGGTTGGCGTTGCGAGAATTCAACCACACTAGGATCGTTTCCTATGACCGCAGTGACTGGGCCGTAGGATTTTTCATAGACCGTTGTCTTCATATCCTGAAGGAGGGGCCTCACAATCAAATCGCGACGATTAACGACGCAATAGAGGCACATCAACTCAAGCTCACATTCGAAACGGTCCCTGAATTGTTCGAGAAAGCTGAAGACATCGATGTTGCAAGTGTTGTTTCCGCGCTCTTCGCGAATGCTTGCAAGTATACGAGGGAGACGCTCGCGTCTTCGGGAATCCTTGGTATTTACGAGGAACTCGAGATGCAGTACGCCACTCAGTTCTGGGGCTTGGTGCACGCCTGCGGCGCAGAGACGCTGATCTCCGGCGAGGAAATTGACGAACTTCTCTCGCGACATGTCGAATGCTTAGCTTCTATGTTGGAGAACGACAAACTCGTCAAATTATTCGATACAGAGCTAGGAAAATCACTGATCGACAATCCGTATTATTCCGCTGAGCTGATCATCCACGAGTACGCGACGGAATCAAGGAGCCAGAACGTAATCTACCTCCCTAAATGCCTTTCCCAAGGCGACTTCGATTCGATAATGACCGGCTACCTCGACGACCAACGCGCCAACCCGAATTGCATGGAGGCACTTTTCAATTGGCCTTCCGGCGCTACAAAATGCAGATTCTCTCCGTCCCCGGACGTCAAAGTGCGCGCAAAGCAGGCCCACGATGAAGCTATGGATGAGCTATTTCGACAAGGCGCCGGGCTTAAGTACGGAGCCGGGGTGCAGATCGACCCTGAACAGATTGCTTGCAAGGGAGTAAAGGTCGAAGACCTAACCTTGACCTACAGCTTTAGCGAAACCTGGCTCGGCAAATACACCGATAACGCAAGCATCATGAACAATTGCAGATACCTACTGGATGTAGTAGACCGAAGCGGTCTCATGGCGGCGCCCGCTCACTCTCATGAGGAGCGCGGCCTGCTTGCGACGCTGGGGTCCCACGTGCTGGGGGAATACCGAATGAATACGATCTCCAACATGCGGGAATCACTCGCCAATGTCGAAGTTGTCGCATACGCAAATTTCCTCGAAAGCCGCGGTACAAGGCTCGAAGATGCACTTGAATGGACGTACAACGTTTATTTTGCAAAGGAGTACTCAATCAACGGTTTCAGCTTGGCGCTGCCGTCAAGCGGAGCTTCGTGGCTCGACAAATGCAAGTCGATAGGGCCAGAGATCGAGCGCGCCGTTAAGTCCTATTCGATATATTCGAGGATTGGAAAAATCGACGGAGACTATTTCCCCTATGAAAGCTTTAAATCTTTTGGAACCCTCAACGCGCTATCTGAGAAAAAGTATGCAATTGGCGGAGCCTGTTTTGAGAGGTGGGGATTCTACCTGTTCTCCGACCAATGCATGTTGACATACCGAAGAGGCCACCATGATCGTGCTCGCTGCTTCTTCGATTTGATTTCGAACGCTTTGGTCACCATTGACGATTACGATGCTGTATATGCCGATATACTCCAGCAATTAGTCGACCGGCAACTTGTAAGCATATGCGAAGAAACAGGTGCTCTATCCCCAACACGTCGGTCGATTTATCTCAAGGCTGTTTGGGATAATGGGGCGATTGCGCTTGCGGGTTGCCAGGACGGTGATCTAGCGCTTATCGATGGCCTGGTCACTGACGAAATGCTGTCGTACTGTGGCAAACTGTTCGCACCCGACGAGGCTGCGTATCTCGATTACATGTTCAACGACGCCTCTTTCCCCAACTCACAAGGTCTCAGGAACAGATACGACCATGCGCATTCGCCGATCGCCGATCCTAATGCTGCGAGCATCAGATTGGACTACTATCGCATGCTGACCTTGCTCGTTGCGATTACGCTCAAGATAAACGATGAGCTGTCGGCCGCAACGGACCGCGGGTACCTCGAAAACTTCGTGGATTGGCCATATTACGACGAAAGCGTCTTCGGACTCGCTAAAAAGCTGATTGAAAGGAGGCATAAAACAGGCAGTGAAGCTGGGTCTGAATAGTTCCAATTACGACAGGTCCGAACCAGGTAGATTAAGAGCCATTTGCCTGTATTAGCCAACGGTAGCACTCCTTTTATCCTGGCCTATTGAACGCTAACCAGACGTCAGCGTAACGAAGATCTCCTCGATTCCTAACTCAAAGAGATCCTGAGATAGTTCATGAAAAGTCTGCATTCCAAAGCACCCCCTAATCAAATAGGGAACTAAATTACCGCGCACCCGTTGCAGATCTTCAACAAGCTGCGTTCTCCTTGTCAAATGAGCGACATCAGTCAGATCGCCAGGCTTAAGAATTAGGATCGCCCACCAGCTGCAAAGGAATCAGACTTATTACCAAAAGAGGTCATATCGGCTAACGCCGATATGACCTCTTTCTTGACAATACGAATTGTAGGCAAGTCCAGAGTCGGACTTGAGAATCCTCTCCCCTAGTCCCGCTTAAACAAATCCCTCGTGTACACCTTGTCCGCCACGTCCGCAAGCTCGTCGCTCCAGCGGTTGGCGACGATTACGTCGCAGCCGGCCTTAAAGGCCTCCAGGTCGTGGGTCACCTCGGAGCCGAAGAACTCCGGCGCGTCCAGCGTGGGCTCGTAGACCACAACGGGCACGCCCTTGGCCTTCACGCGCTTCATGACGCCCTGGATGGAGCTTGCGCGGAAGTTGTCGGAGTTGGATTTCATCGTCAGGCGGAAGACGCCCACGACCGGCTTCGGCTTGCCCTCGTACACGCGGTCCCACACCATCTGCAGCACCTCGTCGGCGACGAAGTCCTTGCGCGTGCGGTTTGCCTCCACGATGGCCTCTATCAGGTTCTGGGGCACATCCTTGTAGTTGGCCAGCAGCTGCTTGGTGTCCTTGGGCAGGCAGTAGCCGCCGTAGCCGAAGCTGGGGTTGTTGTAGTGGCTGCCGATGCGCGGCTCAAGGCAGACGCCGTCGATGACGTCGCGGGTGTTGAGGCCTCGCACCTCGCAGTAGGTGTCGAGCTCGTTGAAGTAGGCCACGCGCAGCGCCAGGTAGGTGTTGGCGAAGAGCTTGACGGCCTCGGCCTCGGTGGTGCCCAGCACGAGCTCGGGGATGCCGATAGTTCCGTCGGCGTTCACGCGCTCCAGCTCGGCGGGGTCCGCCCCCTGGGCGAGCAGGCGTGCGAAGCGCTCGGCAGCCGCGACGGCGTCGGCTTCCTCCTTGGGCGCGCCCACCACGATGCGGCTAGGATGCAGGTTGTCGTAGAGAGCCCTGCTCTCGCGCAGGAACTCCGGGCTGAAAAAGATCTTGGAATCGCCCAGCCTCTCGCGAAGGCCCGCGGTGTAGCCGACGGGGATGGTCGACTTGATGACGATCCAGGCGTCCGGGTTCACCGAGCGAACGGCGGCGATGGCGGCCTCCACGGAGCTCGTGTCGAAGAAGTTCCTGTCCGAATCGTAGTTGGTGGGCGTGGCGATGACGACGTAGTCGGCGCCCGTGTATGCCTCTGCAACGTCTACGGTGGCGTGCAGGTCGAGCTCGCGCTCCCCCGCCTTGGCATCCGCCAGGAAGCGCTCGATCTCGTAATCCTGAATGGGCGACAAGAAGTTGTTGATCTTCTCGACCTTCTCGGGCACGATGTCCAGCGCGTGCACCTCGTTGTGCTGCGAGAGCAGGACGGCGAGGGACAGGCCGACGTAGCCGGTACCGGCGACAGCGATCTTCATGGGAATCTTCTTTCTATCTGGGGTTTTCAAGGTGCCATACGTGATGGAACGATCAGAATGAGCTATCTCTTAATTAGAGCCGTGAGGTATTTCAGCTGGCCAGTGAGCGCATATCCAGTGATTAGCGCAATGCTGCTCACAAACAACTTTACGATGAGAGAGAGGAAAACATCTTCCATGGGTATAAAGGCGCCAACTCCCGCAACAGCAGCAATGCCCACGATGCCAACAGCAATCTCAGGCAAGAAATTTAGCAGGCAATAGTAAGGTCTGCCGAAACCACGTTTCACTAGGAAATACGCTAGAGGAACCATATGAAGGCAGTATGCTGCGAAGATGCCGTAAGCCACTGTGAGGATAGAGCCGCCAGCCAGGCCCGCCAGCAGCCCGGAAATGGTAATCGCGGTGTTCACAAGACCAACCTTAAACATGTAATCGGTGCGTCCTATGCTCTGGAAAAACGCACCCGAAGGGTTGCCCATCATCTGGAAGTAGACCGACACGGCAAGCACGGCAAACACCGGCGCGGCTTGCTCCCATCCTGGCCCGTAGAAGACAGCAATGATTTCCGCCGAAGCGCAGCTGAATACCACCGCCACAGCAACACCCACTAGCGAGAGCAGCTTTTCGATACGCATCCAGCACTCGTAGATGCGGTCGACATCGTCTTGATGCTCTGCCATGAACGGCTGGATGACCGAGCCTATGACACTGGAGAACGCTGTCATGGGATAGGTTGTCAATTTATAAGCCTTATCGTAAAAGCCCAAGGCCGCAGTTCCCAGCATACCGCCGACGAGCATGTTATCGAGGTTGCGAGAGAAGTAATTGACCAAGCTGAACCCAAACTGGTAAGCAGAATAGGAGAATATCTTCTTAAGCGTGCAAATGAAGTGAGCGTTTATCTGCCTGATTGGTCGCGCTACGATGTTCCAGAAGAACACCACCGCCGCAGATAGTACAGTCTGAAGGACGAGCGCATAGCAGCCCGCACCCAAGGCGGAGGCCGCGATTGCGACCCCTCCAGAGACTACTGTAGCCGCCACAAGACGTACGCCAATGGCGGCGAAGCGCAACTCCTTGAGCATAAGGCCATTTGGCACCATATTGAGCGTGGAGAACAGCAGCGCGGGGGCCGAGGCAAGGCACAAGGGCACAAGCCGGGCGTCTCCGTAGACTGCGGCGATGAATGGCGATGCGGCACAAAAGGCCAGAGAAAGCCCTGCAGCCAAAAGTGCCGAAAATGCAAATAGACCGCCATACTCACGTTCCGTAAGGTCGCGATACTGCACGATAGCAGTGCCCACACCCATATCAGAAAGCAAGCTGAATAGCCCAGTGAACACGGTGACAATAGCCATAAGCCCAAAATCACCCGGCGAGATCAGTCTTGCCAGCACGGCGGTTATCACGAGTTGAGCACCCATGCTGACATACTTAGACCCAAACTGCATAAGGGCAGCACTGCGCATGCCCGTATTTGATTTAGACACTTTCCATATTCCAAACTTTAGCGGCCTCAATGGCCTGGTATATCTGATCCTCTTGTGGATTACACGCGCCGGCACGCCGCCAACAACCGGTCGCTCCGGGAAATTACGCGCGACTACTTCACCCACTATGGCGTGCGAACCAACAGTAACGCCGGACATTATTTGCACGCAGCACCCGATCCAAGCGTCATTGCCCAACACTTTCTCAGCCCAACGTTGCTTTGCGCATTCATCGGTTTATCAAGTCTTTCATGGCGATGCATGTCCGTACGCATGAGAGAACCATAGGCAACATTTAGTCGCGCCCAATGACGTCTTTCGCGCATCCGAGGCAGCCAGCATCCCACCGTTGACATACGCCCCTCCCGATGAATATATGTTCAGGATAACAAATCGCTACGTCGGCCGTCGCTCAACCGAGAGAGCCGATCCCCCTCAGTTCCTGCATGTTAGTCTCAAGTCATGCGTTAGCCTTGGATTGCGAAAGCCAATTCTGAACATTAAGAAGAAGTCACACGATATCCCTCCTCGAAATACGATGGACTCAATCCATAGCGGCACATGAGCTCGGCCATGATGGCATCGTTACGCCCTCCCGCCACATTCGCGTTGCAAAGAGCGTCTGAACGAGGACCCTCCAATTGATAGGGATGATTCTGTCTGTTCGGAGCATATGCCACCTCGATGCCGTTGGCGAGCTCGAAGAACTTGAGATAAAGGTCGTCTGCAGGCCAGGCTACTCCACGTATGGCCTCTATATCCAGCGATGCGAGGTCGAAAGCTGCGACAGGATACAACGTCCCGGCGCCGCCGGTTGCAAGCAACCGGCGGCTGGGGGCTGAAAAAGCGTCCTTATGCTCCCAGCCCCATTTTTCATAAGGAAGTAAATCTCCCGCAGCATCAAACCCTATGAGATGGCAGCGCCTTGCCACAACGCAATAAGGAACAGCCTCGTGGGCCGTGAGAAGCGATTCGACCATGTCTGCTGGATAGATGAGGTCATCGTCCGCCGTGATAATTAGCGAGTCCGGGAACTCTTGAAATGCGAAGAGATATTTCTTATGCGGCCCCAAATCCTCGTAACCCATTCTGATTTCAAGACCATATTGTTCAAGGTCAAGCAAATCATCGGAAAGCGTGTCCCTTTGGATAGACTCATCAAGATAAAGCAGAACCTTTGAGGGTCTCACTGATTGCATGAGTAGGGAACGGATGGCCATATGGACCGCATTGAGACGCGCCCCATAGCTTGTAAGAGATATATATGTATTATTGCTGATGGGCGCGCTCGTGTAAGGGCGAAAATCAAATTTACTGACCTCACGCAGCCTGGAACGTCTCTCAATCTCGAACCTAACAAGCGAAGGGTGCCTAACATAGCGAGCGGCTTTTCTTAATAACATGCAATTCCTAACCACGATGAGCATTAAGATTCTTAAGAGCCTGCTTCGCATTGTGACCAACAACGCGATATGCTTTATGTATAAAAGCAAAGGGAGCAAGCGCAAACGAGGATAACAGCTGGACTGCGCCCTCAGCACTCGCGTTCATTCCAACGAGCATCATGCCGACTCGATAGTGCATCGCATGCTCTACACGACGCCTTTGGTTGAGCGTAAACATCCCAGAATACTCCCGTATGAGCCGATCATAGTTCAGCTCCCCCGCCAAAGACTTGCCGCTCGTGCTTATCCTCACCGTCCCTAAGTCATCGTAGTAGACTGAGAGCACCTCGGGGACGCATCTAATCTGGAAGCCCGCTATCAAAAGCTTGAACATGAGAATGGAGTCCTGCTTCGCAGGCGTATCGCTGAAGCAACCGACGCTCCGTAACGCATCCTTGCGCGCCAGCCATTGGCTCGTCGCAGCAATACAGCCGCAGTAGGCCTGCTCGAAAACAGGCACCCCGTTGCAGACTCGGCGGTAGTAAATCTCTGTGCCATCGGGCTGGACGCCCTTGCAGTGCGCATAGGTCAACGAGACATTAGAATCGGACATTGGTTCCATCTGAAGCTCTAGTTTGCGCGGTAGAAACTCATCATCATCGTCAAGAAAGGCAACAAAATCGGCCTTTGAAGCATCGATGCCAGTGTTACGCGCAAGCGATCCGCCTCCGTTTTTTTCGCGAACGACATAGTGCAATTCAACGCCCGGCCGAGTCTCGAATGCAAGAACACGAGCTTGAGTCTCAAGCTGTTGATTCGTGCCTTTACCATTGTCATCTACGACAACAATCTCGATATTGGGGTAAGTCTGGGCATTGACACTTTCCAATGCCCGAGTCAGCATGTCAGAACGTGAATATGTCGGGATCACGACACTGACTAAGGGGGCGTTTGAATTCACTGAAGGCATCTTCATCTCATAAACCCTTCGGGCCGATGACGTCACTGACTGCGGAGTCGACAGAGTCATTTTTAGAGGTGCGTTCACCCAGCAGATTAAGCACTAAGCAAAATAAAGCCATAACGTGGTAGACATCCGGAATATTGGCCATGCCGTTAAAGGTCGAGAAGTAAGTAAGCATCAAAATTCCCATGAACAGAATAGAATAGTTTCCCGTTGCAACAGAGGTCTTAATTGATGGCAGCAAGATAAGAAACGCTGCACCAACTGCAAATACAAGTCCAAATTTAAATGCGAGCGTCAAGAGGGAATACTCGGAAAACATAGATACCGTGCCTCTGTCGATAAATGAAGTGAAATGCGCGGTGTAACCCTCACCGTATCCGCAGAAAATACGTGGAGTTTCGTAAGAAAGGACAAGCTCAACTGAGCCGTTCCTTCCACTTGACAAATCTGACGCACCAAAACGATCAAGCACGACATCGAACGCGCCGACAAAATAAAGCACGCCAAGAAAAACGCTCAGGGCAATCGCGTTCTTTATCGCATCCTTACTAGTAGTGTTAAGCCAAATTACAGATAACAGGTAAATCACAATGGCGGTTTTACCGCCTGTGGAGAGGATGCCTAATGTCGCAACTACATACAAGAGCTTGATGTTGACCAACGACTCACCAACGATTCGCTCGTATGCAATATTCATATAGTAAAAAACGAGGTAAAACCCTGCTGTGCTGAGATAATGGCCCCATATGGAGGCATGCCTCGATGAAATTTCCGGCGAAACCCATCCAGACATCTCTTTCATAGCTGCATTTGATATTGCCGCCATGCAAGCAGAACCCGTAAAGCAATCGAGCACAAGAATGCCAAACACAAGAAATACGAACGCGTTTGACGTTCTAATTATTGCCTTGGCCAAAGCCCGACGCTGATCATGCGACGAGCCAAATCTCAGCTGGCAGACTAATAGGGGCAAACAGTAAAGAAAGGAGAATTTCGCTACGTCCCGAAATGAAGAGCCAGCCGTTCGCTCAGTCACCAAAAAAAGGGAAAGCAGAAAGAGCCAAAGCATCAAAGGCCCAATCCCGATTCGACATCCGCATTTAGCAGCTAAAAGAATCAAAGGTACATAGAATAATAGGTTAATATACGCAAACTCCGAGCTCAATCCCATTCGTAGATAGAAAGAAACAGCAAATACCGAAGCGACAAGTAAGAAAACAGAGAGGTTAACGACAGTAAAAAGACGCGCCTCAAGAACTTGCCTTCTTAGGGAAATCGTTTTTTCCGTCATTCAACATCACCTCTAAGAGGAAACAAACAGGCGAAAGGCAAGGCGAGTAGAACAATCAGAGGATGGCAAGAACTGGATACAAGCGAACCTATACCACAGCCGGCATAACTACCGTACCGGAGATAATTAACAGCAGATCTCAATTTCATCTTGATCGGAACGTGAGTCCCCAACGTGAAATCATCAATAAAAGAACGCCCTCTCGGATTTTTCAGCATAACCTCCTTCATATTGGTCGTAAGACCATCTTCCAGATAGTCGCCGTAATACGTCGGCGTATTGAACCATCTAATCTTGAGATCCAATTCCGATATCGACTGCCATAGATAGAATTCAGAAAGATATCTTTCGCCTTCGAAACACGGGAAAGGAAAACGCTTGATTAGTTCAGTACGCACGATCTCTGCCCTGTCGCCCGGCATCTTGTATTTGAACCTGAAATCACACGACGTAGAGTCTATGTACTCCTCGGTAAACCGTTCAACCGTCTTCTCATCCATGTCGTTCAAAGACACGCCAGACTCCCCGAGAAGCAGTGAGCCGTCAGCGCGCGCGCACACCGGAAACGCCAGCAAAAGAATCGTCATCAGCGATTTGCGCGATATACCGCAAATTCACTTCAATGGAATCATCCGGTAGCCAATCATCGGAATCGACAATAAAAAACCATTCTCCACGAGCAAGGTTCACTCCCCGATTAATCGCTACATGCTTGCCGGCATTTTCCTGCCTTTCGAATTGCATGGGGAATGTCGCATTTGCCTTAAGCTCTGCGAGCAAAGAAGTCGTCTCATCCGTGGATCCATCATCCACAACAACCCACTCAAAATCCTTGCAAGTCTGGCGTTGAAGCGAGTCGAACAGACGGGCTATCGAATATGCCCTGTTGTAGGTGGGAGTGAATACCGTAATCATCGGGTATCACCCTTATATAACGTTAACGAGAGAATACGAGCGATCTTGCGTGCAATGAAATCACCCACGTAGGGGGCCCACTTGTTGATGAAGCCAATCCGAAACCGCTCACCGGCCGGCAACCAACTCGCGGTACTGACATGGGTGGAGTACGTGCGACTAGTACATTTAAACCCACCGAAGTCGAGCTTTGGACAGAACTACTCACTCGGATAGACCCTAAAACCGTCATACTCCCACAGAGCGTCTACGCCCCACTGATAGCCATAGCGTTCAAGAACCTCACCGAAAATGTGATTAACAGTATGGGAATACAGGAACTCAATGGAATCAACGAAATCAAGATTTCGGTAAGATTCAAGGACCTCGCCGATTAAGTCAGAGTGAGCCCCGGCCGAGAGCACTAGGCCGGGGTTCACTGCATGCGACTCATAGTCGCATGCAGTGAACCCCGATTCTTTGACAAGAGGGTCGATTGACTTCAAAAGCTCACTACCTATGTCCATATAGGTACCGCCGTTGTCGTAAACGACCTTGAAGCGCGCATAGTCGCTCACGAATGCCCATTTACCTGCCTTGTAAGCGTCCCGGGCATAAGGGCACTCATCAACGTCAAAGTTCGATTCATCCCATCGGACAATCTCATAATCCGGCATAAGCTCCTGCCAACGCACAACGTTTGCCTGAGCTTTTTGCGGTAGGGGCTTTCCTCCGAACCAGCAGTAATGCAGCACCTTAGGCGTCAACGGTTCCACCTCCAGCAAGCTCCTCATACACACCGACAAGTTCAGACACGACAGCGCCGAGGTCGTAATTCTCACGCACCATGTCGGCACCCGCCTTCGCAACGCGGGTGCGCTCGTTATTATCGCGGCATAGTGTCACAATCGCCTCCACTAGGGCATCTGTATCATCGACAGGAACGAAAACGCCGGTCTTACCATCCACCACGATGTCACGCACACCGCCCACGGGGGTCACAACGACCGCCAAGCCGTTCGCCATGGCCTCCAAGAGCCCCATGGGGAAGGCCTCGTTCTTGGACGGCAGACAGTAGATTGCGCACATGTCCAGCAGCGCCTGCTTCTCCCGCGAGCCGATCCATCCCAAGATCGAACACGCGTCCTCGCAGCCCAGCTCGGCAACAAGCGCCTTCGCACCCTCCACGTCGCCGTCCGCACCGAAATATGCTCGAATACCAGGCACGATCTCCCGCGCCCTAGAAATCGCGCGTATGAGTACGGTGGCGTTCTTGTTGTCATCGAAGTGTCCCAGAAACAGCACCGTATTCGGCTCCTTGTGATCGTTTACATCCTCGGGGACGAGGATACCGTTGGGAATCGTAACGACATTGTCCGAACCTGATATCTCGGAGGAGAAGTACTCCTTCCATGAGTCGGAAAGAGCGACCACCCTATCTACCGCCGAGAAAACCCTGCGGTAGTCCGACCTAGTCTTCTCCGGCGCATTCGCGTAGTTATCGCGAAAGAGGCCGTCGTGCACGTGCAGAATTGTCGGCACACCGGCATCGACACCTGCCATGGCGAAGAAACGCTCCCGGGCGAAACTGTTGCCGCCGCCCATGTGGACGTGCAGCACGTCGAAGCCTCTCAAGTGTCGCTTAACCCACGCCAGGGCATAGACACCCTGCGCGAGCTTCTTAAGTTTGCTTCCCTTGCCCGTGCACGGCAGAAAGGTAATGTCGCAGCGGTCCTCGATGCCAGCCTTAAAGTAGTCGTTGACGACGGTCGCGATACCGCCTTGCTCGTTGCGTGCGGGCCCCACCATGAGGACCTTAGTGCGCCTCCGTATCATCGGCCACCACCCCGGTAGGCCATGGCAATCGTTGCGAAGCACGCCTCCCTGTCGAAGCCGGCGGCGCGCATTTTTTCCGCATACGAGGGGCGCTCTTCAATACGATACCTATCGATACCCTCGGCGATACGCCGAGCCCAGGCGGAAGGCGCCTCGTCGGTGGACGCGAACAAGATTCTGTCAGTGATGGACAACTCGCGAGGAAGAACGTCGGAGCCGTATATGGGAAGACCTTCAGCCTGCCCTTCAATGCCAACGAAGGGCAGGCCCTCAAAGAGGGAGGGCAATAGCAGCGCGTCGAAAGCCGAATAGTAGGCGTCGCTTTCCGAGGTCCTCGGTACCTTTATGAGCGAGCTGCCCAGACCGAGTCGCTCGGCCTCAGCATCACGTTCGGCCTCCATGTCGCCGCTGCCAACCATGCAGAAGCGAGACCCGGGAACGAGCTTGCACAGCTCGGCGAACACCTGAAGCTGGTAAAGCGGATTCTTCTGCAGGGCTATGCGGCCGATGCTACCAAGCAGGAACTCGCCGTCAGCCACGCCGAGCTCGCCGCGTATGTTTGCGCGCTTCTGCTCAGAGAAGGCGAACCTAACGAGATCAATACCATTAAAGTAGACGTTAAACGGTTGTTTGCCAAATAGATATTCGCCAGCGTTCGCCGAGCAGGCCCACAAATCGGTCGGCGCGTCTGAAAAGAGAAACGCGCAGGCTGTGCCCAAGGCTCTCTTCAACGGGTTACCAGAAATCTCGGCCCCCGCGTTGTGCGAATGGATTATGCGACGGGGAACCCCCACTTTTTTTGCAATGTCAGCGAGAAAGAAAGCACTGCCGTTGCTTGCGTGGATATGCACGACGTCGTAATGACCCCTCCGCATGACCGAAGCTATAGAGGAGCCTTGCGCGAACATATCCTGTACGCGTGCGGAACTCAGAACCGGCCCGACCTTGATGCAGGCAACATCGGAGTCGACGCGGGTGGTGAGCGACATTATCGCGTAGTCGATTGAACCCGATGTCTCAGACACCAGCTGCTCGAGAAAGTTCTCAACGCCGCCGTCCGGGTACCAACGGTTCACTAGGAGAAGCACGCGTATCTTACCCACGGTATTCACCGTCCGCCAGCACGTCCGCGATACGCTCGCTCGCATGGCCGTCACCATAAGGATTCGAGGCATGGCTCATGGCCTCGTACTCGGCCTGATCGCTGAGCAGGCGGCTGAACTCGCGGTAGATAACGTCCTCCTCGGTGCCGACGAGCTTCAGCGTGCCGCCGGCCACGCCCTCGGGGCGCTCCGTGGTGTCGCGCATGACGAGCACCGGCTTGCCCAGGCTCGGGGCCTCCTCCTGGATGCCGCCCGAGTCGGTGAGGATGATGTGGCTCGCCGCCATGAAGTTGTGGAAGTCGAGCACCTCGAGCGGATCGATGATGTGGAGCCGGTCGAAGCCGTCCAACTCCTCGTGCGCTGCCTTGCGGACGAGCGGGTTCATGTGGATGGGGTAGATTGCCTTGGTGTCGGGATGCTCCTCCATCACGCGGCGGATGGCGCGGAACATGCGGTGCATGGGCTCTCCCAGGTTCTCGCGGCGGTGCGCCGTGATGAGGATGAGGCGCGAGCCCTCCGCCCACTCGAGCTCGGGGTGGGTATAGCCATCGCGAACGGTGGTGCGCAGGGCGTCGATGCCGGTGTTTCCGGTGACCCAGATCCTGGACTCGGGCTTGCCCTCGCCAAGCAGGTTCTGTTTGCTGGCCTCAGTGGGCGCGAAGTAGTACTCGCTCACGATGTCGACCGCCTGGCGGTTGAACTCCTCGGGCCAGGGGCTGTAGATATCGCGCGTGCGCAGACCCGCCTCCACATGGCCCACGGGGATCTGCGGGTAGAAGCAGGCGAGCGCCGCGGCGAAACTGGTCGTGGTGTCACCGTGGACCAGAACCACGTCGGGCTTCTCGTCCTCGAGGACGGCCTTGAGCTTGAGCAGAACGTCGCACGTAACGTCGAACAGCGTCTGGCCCGGCTTCATGATGGCAAGGTCATGATCTGGAGCCACACCGAAGACGCGCAGCACCTGGTCGAGCATCTCGCGGTGCTGGCCGGTCACGGTCACGACGGTCTCGAAATCATCCCTGCGCGACTTCAGCTCGTTTACGAGCGGGCACATCTTGATTGCCTCCGGGCGGGTGCCGAAGACGAGCATAACTTTCTTCTTAGACATTGACCTTGCTCCTCTTTGACTCCTTGCGGAGAAGCATGTAGAAACGGGTGTTGCCGACCACGTAGCGCCTCACCAGGCGCTTGGGCTCCTGCATCATGCGGAAGAGCCACTCCAGGTTCGCGCGCTGCATCCACATCGGGGCGCGCGGGATGTTGCCGGAGACGACGTCGAACGAGCCCCCCACGCCCACGAAAGCGCCCTTGGCGCCCAGCTCGCGGAAACGCTCAATCAGGCGCTCCTTCTTGGGCGAGGTAATGCCCACGAACACGATGTCGGGCTCGGCCTGCTCAACATCGGCGACCACGGCATCGAACTCGTCGTCGCCGAAGTAGCCGTCACGGTAGCCCGCGAGAAACATATTGGGGTACCTCTCGGACAGTACCCCTGCGGTCTTTGCGACCACCTCGGCCTTGGCGCCCAGCAGGTAGACCCTGTGTCCCTCGCGCTCCGCCAGTCCGCACAGCTCCCACATGAGGTCGATGCCGGCCACGCGCCCGGGCAGGTCCACGCCCAGCTTTCTGGCGGCCATGATCATAGAGGCGCCATCGGCGTTCACGATCTCGCACCGGCGCACGCACGCGTCCATCTCGGGGTCATCACGCATCTGCAGCAACTTGTCGGCGTTCACACCGATCAGGTGGGCGAAGCGCCCCTCCTTAATGAGGGCGTCGGTCGCCTCGACGGTCTGCTCCATTGTCCAAGGGTCCACGGGGGTGCCCAGGACTTCGACTCGCTCGGGAAGGTTAACCACTGAACGAGTACCTTCGTAATTCCCTGATGTCTCTTTAACAAGCGCCATTTCCGCTGACAACCTCAATCACAGTGAGTAGGATTATTTTCAAATCGAAAAAAACGCCTCGCGTGGCGATATATTCCAGGTCGCGGCGGACCATGCCGTCGAACCCGGTAGAGTTGCGATCCGTGACCTGCCACCAGCCAGTTATACCGGGCTTTACGGCAAGCCTCTGCAGGTCATACTCGGTGTACTGTGCAACCTCGTTAGGAAGCGGCGGTCTAGGGCCAACCACGGACATCTGCCCGAGAAACACATTCAGGAACTGCGGGAACTCGTCGATGGAGTGCTTTCGGATGAACTTGCCGATCTTCGTGACGCGCGGGTCGTCCTTCATCTTGAACATGGCGCCGGCGATCTCGTTCTGCCCCTTGAGCTCGGCGAGGCGCTCGTCGGCGTCCTTGTACATGGAACGGAACTTCCACATGCGGAAGGTGGACAGCCTGCCGTCGCGGTGGGTCTGGCCCACGCGGATCTGGCTGTAGAACGGGTTGCCCTCGCTCTCCAGGCGGATGGCCGCGGCGAGCACCAGGCTCGGCACGGCGATGACGGCCAGCACGCAGCCGCTGAACACGATGTCGAACGCGCGCTTTACGGCCCTGTAGCCCAGGCGCGTGCGGTCCCAGTCCTTCACGGCCTGCATGGCCTTGTAACGCACGCTCACCTCGCCGCCGCTCATGGCCTGGGCAACAAGCGCGGCCCCCACCGGAGCCTCTGCTGAATATTCAGTTTTATCTGACACTATTTCTTTCAAATCTACGTCCCCGCCCCCCGGGGATCCTCCCTGTCCCGTAAAACAGTCGCCTGCAGCTAGGCGATCGCCTTTTTAAGGTTTCGCATGACGCGCTGCTCGGTCGAAAGCACGGCAAGGCCAACGCGGGTGGTTACGCGTCGGCCGCACAGGTCGAGCTCCAAATAAGCAGTGCTCTTGCGTCTATTAATGGTTTTGATAAGGCCTTCGTGGCCCAGCAGCGGACCTGCCGTCACTATGACCTTGTCACCGTCTTTTAGGGCCTCGCTCATGGGCACTACGCGGTCTCCCACATGCGTAAAGCCGCCAATAAGCTGGGCCTCTTCTTTTGCCAGCGGCACAAACTGACCGTCCTGGGCAAGCACCCGGTCAAAGTCGTCCATGCGTAGCAGATACTGTTGCACGGTTCGGGGATCCGCTGTATCGCAGATAAGATAACCGGGAAAGAGCGGCTTGGTCGTATTGACCCATTCGCCGTGTACTTTGATCTCGGTTTGAAATTGGGGATAAAAGAGCTCCTGCATGGCGCTAGCCGGCACCACATGCTCTATGCGCTCGCGCATTACATCCTCGCGACCGTTAATGACCTGGATCACATACCACACGAGCATCACCCCCTTGCTGTCTTACGTGTGGCTCACGGGGTTTGGGTATGGCTACGCCAGGGCGCTTGTGCGCGAAGGCGCTCCATATTCAAACCCAGAGCCCAGTTAGACAAGCACGTGGCTCTGCCCCACCGTGAACGGTATGTAAAAGCGCAGTTGCTAGAGTCGCGGACGTGTATCGCAAAAATGACCGCGACCCAAACTGGCTGCGTGCGATCCAGTCAAGCGGGTACAAAACTGGACCGCACGCAAACAGCTGAAGACTGCTGTGGTTTGCCGCAACAACTTATTGCACTGAATAATGCAACTTATAAATGGCCGCAAAAGGCAAAAAAAATCGCGCGTGGCAATCAATATTGGAGCCCGTGGTTTTTCTAACACCGCCGTTACGGCCGGATGCCGATCGACCCTGTGCTACGTGGCCTATTGGAGCCGTGAGCACAGTTGAACTCATGTAACGTTAGGTATCCTAGCACAAGCTATGAGCGAGACCGATTTGGGTTGTGTTGAACAACATATGCGGCAAATCGGAGCTTGAGGGGTTTGTTTGCCAAAGCTGTTCACGTTGACGCAGGTTAATGGGGCGCTTGCAGCGGAAGCTCATGAAAATGCAGACGAGCTTATTCATTAAAGAGCCAAAGGAATTACGCGGTGCTTACAAGTATTGTACAGAACTGGGAAATTAATTGCACAACATTTTGCGCATCGGCGGCTGCGGGGGTTGTGGTTTGGATCACATGGTAGCTGCATATGAAAAAGGCCTTCGGTTTCCCGAAGGCCTTTGCATTCACAATGGTGGAGACGAGGGGAATCGAACCCCTGACCTCTTGACTGCCAGTCAAGCGCTCTCCCAGCTGAGCTACGCCCCCGTGACGAGGTAGTAGTATAGGGGAAGATCTTCGGGGATGCAAGGACTTTTTTGGGTCAAACTCTAAATACCTATTGATATAGGTAAGCGATGGCGGTGCCGGTGTGGACTTGGATCGTGGCTGTTGACCTGACGACGTTACTGATGCCCGTGTCGGCCAACAGGCCCAGGGGGCTGTGATCTAGTTCCCATTCAAGGCCGTGCTCGCTTATCTCAGTGTTGGGAGCTATGGCGATGATGGAAAACGTCTTGCCTTCGGCGCCTTCGATGGTCCAGGATTCGCCTGCGTGGAGGATGCGGGCCGTGGTCTCGTCCTCGGCAATCCAGACAGGGGCATCCTCGTAGCCCGCGAGCAATCCCAGCACGCTCAGCGCCATATCCGGACGTCCGCCGGTGGCGCAGGTCGCAATCACTTCGGCACCAGGCCAGCGGCGGCGCACGGACTCCAAAGCCAACGCTAGGTCGGTATAGTCCTTGTAGGGGTCGTGGCGCTCAACTTCAAAGTCGGTGGCGACATCGACCAGCGCGCGGCCGGCTTCGCTTACCGTGTCGGCATCCCCCACATACACGTCGCAGCCCAGTCCCGCGCCCAGCAGCGCGTCGAGTCCGCGGTCCACGGCGACAACGTGGTCGCACTCCCCCGCTAGCCTACGCAACAAATCCGCGCTCGCCACCACGGGCGAGCCGCAGACCACTAATACCTTGCAAGCCACAGCTCTCGCCTATTCCTCAAACGAAAGCACGCGGGCCAGGTCCAGGTCATCATAGCTGTCGATAAAGATATCGCAGTTGGCTCGCACGTCATCGCGCTTCATACGGCCGTGCGGGTCATAAATACCCACACGCTTAAAGCCGGCGGCTCCAGAACTCTTTAGGCCAAAAACCGCGTCCTCAAACACCCAAGCGCGCTCAAACTTATGCCCATGGCGTTCCTCCAGGCGGCGCAGCGCCAGCTCGTACACATCGGGGAACTGCTTGGAGCGTCCTGCCTCACCCGTCGTGGTAACAAACTCCATGTATGCGTCGAGCCCGGCACCAGCGAGCGCGGACTGTACCAGCTCGGCCGGCGTGGAGGTAGCCACGCACATGGCAATACCCGCCGCCTTCGCCTGCTCCAAAAACGCCAAGAGCCCCTCGCGCGGCGGCACCTTGGAGTATCCATCAATCAAAATCTCGCCCAGCTCGCGATACAGTTCCTCGCCATTCGCGCCAATGCCCCACGTGTCGTGGTAGGCCTGGCACTCGTCCTCCAGTGACAGGTGCTCAAATTGGGCAAAGTCATCCACGGTCACGTCAATCCCGTGACGGCGCAATAACTCGGGCTGCGCATAGCCCCAAACAGGGGTGCTATTTACCAAGGTGCCATCGCAATCGAAAATAAAAGCAACCTTAGGAGCGGCGGTATGGGACATAAACGAACCTTTCGATATCAAATGGTAAACATCCTGCTAAAAACGTTTTACCCAACGTCAAACAAACAATTTTGAAACCCAAATTGGTAAAACTGTCAAGAGTTTTACCACGTCAATTCTGCCAGTGGTATAAACATGTCGCTTACCGATTAAACGCCTCCGCAAATCCGCTTTCGTTCATAAAACTAACGTACAGGTGTTATCGTAGTTTTTGCCGAAAGTTCCACCGAGCACGCGAGGTGGAACGAATCACAGAAACTTTGCCGTCCCTTCGATTCGTGCAGCCTTGGACCTTTCGCATCTAGTCACCAAGGCAATACGCTGCCGCGTCATGATGGGATCAAACGTGAGCGATACAAAGCTAAAGCCAGCAACCAAAAAGCCCGCTACCCGTAAAGCCGCCCCGCACGCACCGGAGCTCACCAAAGACGATGTCTATCTGTTTGGCATTGGCACGTGGGAGCGCAGCTGGGAAAAGATGGGCGCACATCCCGACACGCAGCAGCGCACGCGCGGCTGGCGTTTTTGCGTTTGGGCGCCCGACGTTAAGAGCGTCCACGTTATCGGTGAATTCAACAATTGGGATGAACAAGCCAACCCGCTGGTGCCCGTGCATACGAGCTCTATTTGGGAAGGCTTTATTCCTGGCGCAGAGCAGGGCCAGCTCTATAAATACCTCATCGAGACCAACGAGGGCGAAAAGCTCTACAAGGCCGACCCGTATGCCTTTAAGGCCGAGTGCCCTCCGGGTACCGCCAGCGTGCTGTGGACCCTCGATGGCTACAAGTGGAACGACGCCGCGTGGCTCAAGCGCCGCGCCGGCCATAACCACATGTCGCAGCCGCTCAACATCTACGAGGTGCATATTGGCTCGTGGAAGCGCCACGGCGACGCGCCACAGGGCGAGCCCGACGAGTACGGTAACTACCCCGGCCCCATGGATCCCTTCCCCGCGCAGCGCGGCGAGTTCTACACCTACGACGACCTGTCGGTGGAGCTCGTGGACTACGTGCACGACATGGGCTACACGCATATCGAGGTCATGCCGCTTATGGAGCATCCCTTCGATGGCTCCTGGGGCTACCAGACGACCGGCTACTTTGCCGCCACCTCGCGCTACGGCAACCCGCAGCAGCTCATGCACTTTATCGATGCGTGCCACGAGGCGGGCATCGGCGTGATCATGGACTGGGTGCCCGGCGGTTTTTGCGCCGACTCCCACGGCCTTGCCACCTTTAACGGTCACATGCTGTTTGAGCACGAGATTCACCCCAACTGGGGCACACACAAGTTTGACTTCGCCCGCGGCGAGGTCCGCTCCTTCTTGGTCTCCAACGTGCTGTATTGGCTCGAGAACTTCCACGTTGACGGCATTCGTATGGACGGCGTGTCCAGCATGCTGTACCTCAATTTTGGCATCGACGATCCGGGGCAAAAGAAGTTCAACAAGTACGGTACCGAGGAGGACCTGGACGCCAGCGCGTTTATCCGCCAGGTCAACTGCGCCGTGGAGGCGCACTACCCCGACGTGATGATGATGGCCGAGGAGTCCACCGCGTGGCCGCTCGTGACCTATCCGCCGCAGGACGGCGGCCTGGGCTTCCACTACAAGTGGGACATGGGCTGGATGAACGACACCCTGCACTACATGCAGACCGATTTTCCGTGGCGCCCCGGCAACCACGGGCTGCTCACGTTCTCCATCATGTACGCCTTTACCGAGAACTTTATTTGCCCGCTGAGCCACGACGAGGTCGTGCACGGCAAGTGCTCGCTGATCGGCCGCATGCCGGGCGACTGGTGGCGCCAGTTTGCCGGCCTGCGCACGCTCGCTTTCTACCAGATGACGCACCCCGGTGCCAAGCTCAACTTTATGGGCAACGAGATCGGCCAGTTTATAGAGTGGCGCTACTACGAGTCCATCCAGTGGTTCCTGACCGAGGAGTACGAGACCCACCGTCATCATCAGGCGTTTATCAAGGCACTCAACCACCTGTACACCGCCGAGCCCGCCCTGTACGAGCGCGGCTACACCGACGACGGCTTTACCTGGATCGACGCGGACAACTCCAAGCAGTCCATCGTGAGCTTTGTGCGCCAGGGCGAGGACGTCGATGACGACCTGGTGATCCTGATCAACTTTGACCCGGCGAGCTACGAGAGCTTCCGTGTGGGCGTGCCGCGCGAGGGTGACTGGGAGGTCATCTTTGACTCCGACCGCCCCGAGTTCGGCGGCAGCGGATACGCCGGTGAAGAGCCCTACACCTGCTCGAGCGAGCCCTATCCCTGGAACGGGCAGATGGACTCCATCGAGATGAAGGTGCCCGGCCTGACAGGCGTGGTGCTTAAGCGCCGCGGTCCCAGCAGCTATAAGCCGCCCGTGGTCGAGAAGCCCAAGAAGACAACGCGCAAGCGCACGTCCTCGGTAAAGCCCAAGGCAGCGGCTGCTAAGAAGGCTCCGGCCAAGGCGAAGGCTGCCAAGGCTTCGGCCAAGTCCACCACAGCCAAGAAGGCAGCCACCAAAAAGGCTGCTCCCAAGACCAAGGCAGCTGCTGTTAAGGCTCCTGCCAAGAAAGCGTAACAAAGGCGTTACCACTGTAACTACCCGCCCCGCGGGGGCGTAGGATACATGTCATAACCGTTCCGGGAGATATCCCCGGGGGAAAGGAACGTATGAATAAGATCTTCGACAACAAGCAGGAGTTTACCGAGCTCTATCGCGATGCCGTCATGAGCATCAGCGGCAAGAGCGTCGAGGCCGCCAGCGACCTCGACCGCTTTAACGCCCTGGCCAAGCTCGTGGCCGAGAAGGCGCGCACCGTTGCCACCAAGAGCGACGCCCGCGCCACCGCCGAGGGCAAGAAGCGCGTGTACTACTTCTCGATCGAGTTTTTGATCGGCCGCCTGCTCGACAACTACCTGCTCAACTTTGGCGTGCGCGACATGGTCGCCGAGGCGCTCAACGACATGGGCTTCGATCTGTCCGTCATCGAGAACCAGGAGCCCGATCCGGCTCTGGGCAACGGTGGCCTGGGCCGTCTGGCCGCATGCTTCCTGGATTCCATGGCAGCCGAGGGCATTGCCGGCTACGGCAACGGCATGCGCTACCGCTACGGCCTGTTTAAGCAAGAGATCGTCAACGGCAGCCAGGTCGAGGCTACCGACGAGTGGCTCACGCACGGCTATCCCTGGGAGGTGCGTCGTCAGGACAAGGCCGTGACCATCAAGTTTGGCGGTCGTGTTGAGGGCTTTGAGGAGGACGGCCGCACGTTCTACCGCACGGTGGACACGCAGGATATCCTGGCTGTTCCCTACGACATCCCTGTCGTGGGCTATGCCGGCGAGACCGTCAACAAGCTGCGCGTCTGGGCTGCCGAGCCGGTCGAGGAGCACTTTGACCTTGAGGCCTTCAACCGCGGTGACTACGCCCTGGCCGACGCCGAGCGCGCCGAGGCCGAGGCCATCAGCGCCATCCTCTACCCCAACGACGCCGGCGAGCACGGCCGTCTGCTGCGCCTGAAGCAGGAGTACCTGTTTGTGTCGGCCGGCATCTACAGCCTGCTCGACACCTTTGAGAAGGAGCACGGCGAGAACTGGGAGCTGCTGCCGCAGTTTGTGGCCATCCACACCAACGACACGCACCCCGCCATGTGCGGCCCCGAGCTCATGCGTATCCTCATCGACGAGAAGAAGCTCGAGTGGGACGACGCCTGGAACATCGTGACGCAGGTCGTGAGCTACACCAACCACACCATCCTGCCCGAGGCTCTGGAGAAGTGGCCCATTGGCACGTTCTCCAAGCTCCTCCCCCGCGTGTACCAGATCATCGACGAGATCAGCCGTCGTTGGCACGAGTCGTTCGACACCACGCAGGAAGGCTGGCAGGAGCGTCTGCGCCAGACCGCTATCCTCTGGGACGGCGAGATTCGCATGGCCAACCTGTCCGTGATCTGCAGCCACAGCGTCAACGGCGTGGCCAAGATCCACTCCGACATCATCAAGAACATCGTGCTCAAGGACTTCTACGCCCTCACGCCCGAAAAGTTCAACAACAAGACCAACGGCATCTCGCACCGTCGCTTCTTTGCCGAGGCCAACCCCACCTACGCCAAGCTCGTGACCGAGGCCATTGGCGATGGCTGGCTCAAGGACGCCTTTGAGCTGGAAAAGCTCAAAGAGTTCCAGAACGACAGCGAGTTCCTGAAGGCCGTGGGTGCCTCCAAGCGCGCCAACAAGGAGCGTCTGGCCGCCTACGTTAAGGCCGAGACCGGTCTGGTCATTGACCCCAACACCGTCTTCGATGTTCAGGTGAAGCGCTTCCACGCCTACAAGCGTCAGCTCATGAACATCATGAAGGTGATGGACGTCTACAACCGTCGCATCGCCGACCCCAACTTCCACGTGACGCCGACGACCTTCATCTTTAGCGGCAAGGCTGCCTCGAGCTACACCTTCGCCAAGGAGACCATCCGCCTCATCAACTCCGTCGCCGAGGTCGTCAACAACGACCCGCGCGTCAACGAGGTCATGAAGGTTTGCTTTATCCCCAACTTCCGCGTGAGCAACGCCCAGCTCATCTACCCCGCCGCCGAGATCTCTGAGCAGATTTCGACCGCCGGTAAGGAGGCCTCGGGCACATCCAACATGAAGCTCATGATGAACGGTGCCATTACGCTGGGCACTCTCGACGGCGCCAACATCGAGATCGCCGACCTGGCCGGTCGCGAGAACGAGGCCATCTTTGGTCTGACCGCCCCCGAGGTCGAGCAGCTCTGGGCATCCAACAGCTACTTTGCATGGGATACCCTCAACGGCGACCGCGAGCGTCTGGGCCGCGTGATGGACGAGCTCAAGGACAACACCTTTGCGGGCCTTTCGGGCAACTTCGAGAGCATTTACAACGAGCTCATGAACAACAACGACCCCGACCTGGTCATGGCCGACTTCCGCAGCTACGTGGATGCATGGGAAAAGCTCACAGGCAGCTACGGCGACCAGGAGACCTGGAACCGCAAGGCCCTGCTCAACACCGCCTCGAGCGGCTGGTTCTCGAGCGACCGCACCATTCGCGAGTACCGCGACGAGATCTGGCACGCGTAAAGGCGCGCGAGTTCCCTTATGCCAGCACGGCATTACTCGACGGGCGCGACCAGGCGCCGTGCCCGTCGCTAATGGGTTAGAAACATCGATGACAGAAGGAGAAATCGATGAGTAAGAAAGAATGCATCGCGATGCTCCTCGCAGGAGGACAGGGCAGCCGATTGGGGGCGCTCACCCAAAAGATCGCTAAGCCGGCGGTTAGCTTTGGTGGCAAGTTCCGCATTATCGACTTTTCGCTCTCCAACTGCTCCAACTCGGGCATCGACACGGTGGGCGTTCTGACGCAGTACCGCCCCTACCTGCTGCATGCGTATGTGGGCTCCGGCGAGGCTTGGGATCTGGACAGCCGCGACGGCGGCGTGTCGATCCTGCCGCCGTACGAGACGCAGACCGGTGGCGCCTGGTATGCGGGCACGGCCGACGCCATTACGCAGAACCTCGATTACATTAAGGCCAACGACCCCAAGTACGTCCTGATTCTTTCGGGCGATCACCTGTATCGCATGGACTACCGCAAGATGCTCAAGACGCACATCGAGAACAACGCCGACCTCACGGTGAGTGTTATGCCCGTGCCGTGGGAGGAGGCCAGCCGCTTTGGCATCCTGACCACCGACCCCGAGGACGGTCGCATCACCAAGTTCACCGAGAAGCCCGCTAAGCCCGATTCAAACCTTGCTTCCATGGGCATCTACATCTTCTCGGCCGACGTGCTGATCGAGGCGCTCGAGGAGGACGCTCTGGACCAGCGCTCGAGCCACGACTTTGGCAAGGACATCATCCCCAAGCTGCTCGGCGAGGGCAAGCGCCTGTACAGCTATGAGTTCCACGGCTTTTGGAAGGATGTCGGCACCATCGCCAGCTTCCACGAGACCTCGATGGACCTGCTGGGCAACAACCCCGAGTTCGATCTGTTCGACAAGCACTTCCCCATCATGTCCAACATCACCACGCGTCCGCCGCACTACATTGGCCCGGACGGCCGCCTGGACGACTGCCTGGTCTCCAACGGCTGCAAGATCTACGGCACCGCTCGCCACTCAATCCTTTCGACCGATGTCATCATCGAGGAGCGCGCCGTGGTCGAGGACTCCGTGCTGCTGCCGGGTGCGCACGTTAAGAGCGGCGCGCACATCTGCCGCGCTATTTTGGGCGAGAACTCCACGGTCGAAGAGGGCGTGAAGCTCGGCTCTGTCGATACCACCAAGGATACGGCCGTCGTTGGAAATGACGTCGTTATCGGGAAGGGGGAATGATCCGATGATCAATCGCAAGGCCATCGGTTATATCACCGCTAACTACTCTTCGACCTACGGCAGCGTGCTGCTCAAGGACCGCCCCATCGCGTCCGTTCCTTTTTTGGGACGCTACCGCCTGATCGACTTCCCGCTGTCCAACATGATGAATGCCGGCATCAAGACCGTCGGCGTCGTCATGCCGGGAAACTACCGCTCGCTGATCGACCATGTGGGCTCGGGCAAGGACTGGGGCCTGGACCGCAAGAAGGGCGGCCTGTTCATGGTGCCCGGCAACGCGTATGGCACCACCAAGGGCGGCATGCGCTTCCTGCTGCGCGACATCATCTCCAACAAGACACTGTTCCAGCGCTCGGACAAGCCCTATGTTGTGATGATGGGCACCAACATCATCTTCAATATGGACCTCAACACCATCATCGACGCGCACGAGAACTCCGGTGCCCAGATGACCGTGGTGTACTGCAAGGCCACGCACAACGTCGATGACGAGACCAAGCTGCAGATTAACGAGAACGGCCGCCTGACGGGCGTGAGCGCCGGCGTCGTGTACGGCGACAACGCCTCTATGGACTGCTGCATCGTCAACCGCGAGACGCTACTCGAGATCATCGACCACTACCAGGCCGCCGACTATCTGGACCTGCTCGAAGCACTCCAGGGCGACTTTGGCAACATCGACGTGTGCAGCTACGAGTACAAGGGCGAGGTCGTGGGCGTGTTCAGCGAGAAGTCGCTGTATCGCCGCAGCATGGACCTGCTCGACCAGACCGTGGCCGACCAGCTCTTTGACCCCGAGCGCCCGATCCTGACCAAGGCTCATGACGTGCCGCCTTCGCGCTATGCGACCGGTAGCCACGCGTGCAACTCGATCATCTCGGCCGGCTGCATCATCAAGGGCACCGTGCGCAACTCGATCCTGTCGCGCGGCGTTGTGGTCGAGGAAGGCGCCTCGGTGACCAACTCGATCATCAACCAGAGCTGCATAATTAAGAGTGGCGCCCGCGTTGAGAACGCCATCCTGGACAAGAACAACGTGGTTCCCACTAACACCGAGCTTCGCGGCACGCCCGAGAACATCCTGGTGCTGGGCAAGGCTCCGTTAACTTCCGATACCACCATCGTGCGTTAACGTTGGCACCACAACATCGCTCGTAACATGTAGAATAGCCGCCCGGTTAGCGCCAGGCGGCTATTCTCGAATTGCAACATGGGAGACAATATGGCTGATTCCAGCAAAAAGATGCAGATCGTGTTTGCCTCGGCCGAGTGCGCACCGTTTGTGAAGACCGGTGGTCTGGGCGACGTGGCGGGCTCGCTGCCTGCGGCGCTTGTGCGCGCCGGCGCCGAAGTCATCGTGATGGTGCCCAAGTACGCCACCATCAAGGACGAGTACAAGGCGCAGATGGAGCACTTCTCCGACTTTTACGTGAGCCTGGGCTGGCGCAATGAGTACTGCGGACTCGAGAAGCTCGAGCACGACGGCGTCACCTATATGTTTATCGACAACGAGCGCTACTTTGCGCGCGACTATCCGTACGGCTTCTTTGACGACGGCGAGCGCTTTGCGTTCTTCTCCAAGGCAATCACCGAGAGCCTGCAGCACCTGCCGGCCGGCTTTGAGTGCGACATCCTGCACTGTAACGACTGGCAGACGGCACTGGCACCCGTGTTTTTGCGCGAGTTCTACCAGGGCCTGCCGCTGTACGACCGCGTCAAGACCGTGTTCTCGATCCACAACGTGGCGTTCCAGGGCCAGTTTAGCGACACCGTGATGGAGGACATCCTGGGTGTGGCGCATATTCCGGCGGCTGCCTCGCAGCTGCGTTGCGACGCCTGCAGCATCAACTACATGCTGGGCGCCTTGCGCTATGCCGATGCCATCACTACGGTGAGCCCCACCTATGCCAACGAGATCCAGACGCCCGAGTTTGGCGAGGGCCTGGACGGCGTTCTTCGCGAGCGTTCATACGCGCTGCAGGGCATTTTGAATGGCATCGACGTCGCGGGCTTTGACCCGGCGACCGACAAGCGCATTGCCGCCAACTACACCGTGGAGGACCGTTCCGGCAAGGCCGTATGCAAGGCCAAGCTGCAGGAAGAACTGGGGCTCGAGGTTCGCGACGACCGCCCGCTCATGGTGATGGTCACGCGTCTGACACGCCAGAAGGGCATGGACCTGGTCATGTACGCGCTCGACCGCATCCTGGCCGGCGGCGTGCAGGTGGCGGTGCTGGGCACCGGCGACCGCGACTACGAGGACGGCCTGCGATATTTCCAGGACAAGTACCCCGGCACCATGGCCGCACGCATCGAGTTCGATCCGGCGCTGTCGCAGCGCATGTATGCCGCTGCCGACATGTTCCTGATGCCTTCGAAGTTTGAGCCCTGCGGCCTGTCGCAGATCATCGCCATGCGCTACGGTACCCTGCCGATTGTTCGCGAAACCGGTGGTCTGAAGGACACCGTGCAGCCGTACAACGAGTTTACCGGCGAGGGCACGGGCTTCTCGTTTAGCAACTTTAACGGCGACGAGATGGGCGATGCGGTATTCCGCGCGGCGCGTCTGTTCTGGGACAACCACGACGCTTGGAACCAGCTGGTCACACAGGCCATGAGCCAGGACTTTAGCTGGACGCGCTCGGCCGATAAGTATCTGGACCTGTACTTCTTTATGCATCCTGAGATTGAGAGGCCAGCGGCTGTTGTCGACGAGCCTGAGGCTGCGGCTGAGCCGGTGGCCGCAGAGGAGCCCAAGGCCGAGCCTGAGGTGAAGGCTGTGGTTGCTCCTGAGGCAGAGGCCGAGGTTAAGCCCGCTGCAAAGCCCGCAGCTAAGAAGACCACTACCCGCAAGACGACCGCTAAGAAGGTTACGACGACCAAGTCTGCCGCGACTAAAACAGCGACTGCCAAGGCAACGACCACGCGCAAGCGCACGACCGCCGCTGCCAAGAAGGCCGCCGAAGCCGAGGCTGCTCCCGAGGTAAAGGCCGAGGTTGCTGAGGCCAAGCCGGCCACCAAGGCTCCGGCAAAGACTGCTGCCAAGAAGACGACCACGACCGCCAAGAAGACAACGGCAGCCAAGAAGACCACGGCAACGAAGTCGACGACCACGAAGGCCGCCACGACCAAGTCAGCCGCAAAGCCGGCAGCCAAGGTCGAGGAGACGCCTGCAGAGTCCAAGGCGGAGGTAACCGTCGAGACCAAGCCCGCCGCCAAGACCACCACGCGAAAACGCACGACGACGGCCAAGAAGACCACGGCAAAGACCACGACTCCCAAGGCAGAGACTAAGCCCGCTGCTGCCAAAGAGGAGCCCAAGGCCGAGGTAAAGACCAAGCCGGCGCCGAAGGCCGCTGAGGTCAAGGCTGCCCCAAAGGCAGAGGCCAAGCCCGAGCCCGCCAAGGAGACTCCGGTCTCCCCCGCCGCTCCGGCAAAGGAAAAAGCCCCGTCCAAGAAGACGTCCGTCCGCAAGGCCACGGCCACCCGCAAGCGCCGCTAGCCCACAGACGATTTAAAACCTCATCAAACCCTAAGTAAGGGGCGCTCCAACCGGGCGCCCCTTCTCTGTAGGTAGTTGGTAAAACGATTTTCTAGGACAACCGTTCGCCGATGGTAAACGGATGTTGTTTATACAGCCTGTGTACAACAGATATACTTACATCCTGTGCGTAAAGCCCATGGCCAGCAGGCCATGATTCTATTGAACTGGACCGTACTATGAGATTGATACACAACAGCCGTCTGCCGCAGTTTCGTACTCCGTTTGGCGCTGTGACCACTGGAACTTCCGTTTCGCTATCGGTGATTTTGGAGGATGCCGACCCCAACCAGGCAACGCTTACGCTGCGCACCTGGGTCGATGAGATTGGTGAGTCTCGGTATCCCATGACGCACGAGGGCGACGGCATATTTACCGTAGAGCTTGAGTGCACCGAGCCCTGTCTTATCTGGTACAGCTTTATATGCAATATCGAGGGCCAGCCCGAGGTTCGCCTGGGCGCACCACAGGGCCGCACCGGCGGCGAAGGCGTAACCTACGATTACGCTGAGGTGCCGTCATTCCAGGTCACCGTCTACAAGCACCGCGAAGTTCGACCCGAGTGGTACGAGCGCGGTATGGTCTACCAGATCTTCCCCGATCGTTATGCCCGCGACGAGCACTGGCGCGAGCGCACGCTGGCCGAGGTCGAAAAACCGCGTAAGGGCATTCAGCGCCGCATGGTCGAGGACTGGAACGAGCCGCCTGTGTACGAGCGCGCCGAGGACGGCTCCATCAAAACTTGGGACTTCTACGGCGGCTCGCTCAAGGGCATCCAGGAAGACCTGCCTCGCATCGCCGAGCTGGGCTTTACAGCCATCTACCTCAACCCCATTTTTGAAGCCGCGAGCAACCACCGCTACGACACCGCCGATTACACCAAGATCGATCCGATTCTGGGCACCGAGCAGGACTTTACC
Organism: uncultured Collinsella sp.; assembly: GCA_928722055.1. Taxonomy (GTDB): domain Bacteria; phylum Actinomycetota; class Coriobacteriia; order Coriobacteriales; family Coriobacteriaceae; genus Collinsella. The sequence goes on along the minus strand of CAKMWN010000002.1, from coordinate 1,040,120 downwards.
GAGCTGTGCGAGGCGGCCGAGAAGCTCGGCATTTCCATCATTCTGGACGGTGTGTTCAACCACACGGGCGACGATTCGATCTACTTCAACCGCTACGGCAACTACCCCGGCGTGGGCGCGTGGCAGAGCGAGGATTCGCCGTGGCGCGATGCGTTTTATTTCCACGAGGACGGCTCGTACGACTGTTGGTGGAGCGTGGGCAATATGCCCGCCATCAATGAGAGCTCCGAACTGGTACGCGAGCGGCTCCTGGGCAAGGACGGCGTCATTCGTAAATGGCTGCGCGCCGGCGCTCACGGCTGGCGCCTGGATGTGGCCGACGAGCTTTCCGATGACTTCCTGACCGAGATCAAAAAGGCCGTGCTCGCCGAGAAGCCCGACGCACTGCTGCTCGGCGAGGTCTGGGAAGACGCCTCCAACAAGATCAGCTACGGCCATCTGCGTCGCTACCTGCAGGGCTCCGAGCTGGACTCTGCTATGGATTACCCCTTCCGCGACATGGTCATCGGCTTTTTGATGGGCTACAAAAACGCCTACCAAGCTGCCGAGGATATCGAGACCCTGCGCGAGAACTACCCGCGCGAGGCATTATCCTGCGCGCTCAATCTGCTGTCGAGCCACGACCGCCCGCGCATTATCTCGGTGCTCGGCGGTGGCCCCGACGAGTCGCAGCTGCCCGAGAGTGAGCGCAGCAAATGGCGCCTGGACGAGAACTCCATGGGCCTGGCCAAGAGCCGCTTTTGGCTGGCGACGCTCATGCAGATGACGTTCCCGGGCGTTCCCTCAATCTATTACGGTGACGAGTACGGCTTGGAGGGTCTCACCGATCCGGGCAATCGCCGCACCATGCCGACCAAGGAAGACCTGCACGACTTCGATACGTTCGCGATCGTCAAGAACGCATCTGCTGTGCGCCGCGCGCTGCCGTTTATGATCGACGGTGAAATCAAGGCCTTCGCGCTCAATGACGAGGTGCTGGCCTACAACCGTACCGGTAAAGACGGCGAGTCCGCGACCGTCATCATCAACCGCAGCCTGCGCAATTCACACCGCGTGACGATTCCGGCGCTCGGCGAATGCGCGAGCGATGTGATTAGCGGTCACGAGTGCGAGATCCACAACGGTACGGTCACGCTCGACCTGTACCCACTGGGTTCGTCGATCATCTATCACCACGCCGAGCAGCGCCTGCAGGAGCCGCTCGATCACGGTGCGGGTGTTGTGTGCCATATCACATCGGTGCCGACCGACGACGGCAAACCCGGTACGATCGGTGCGCCCACGCGTCGCTTTATCGACCATCTGGCCGCCATGGGCATGCGCTACTGGCAGGTTCTTCCCGTCAACCCCACGGACTTCTTCCGCTCCCCTTACGCCGGTCCTTCGGCCTTTGCAGGCAATATCGACCTCCTACCCGAGAGCCACGAGGAGCTGGCAGCCGACTTTGAGACCTGGAAGGCCCGCGGCGGCGAGGATGCTGACCCGCTGTACACCGCGTTTAAGCATCGCAATGCCGATTGGCTCGAGAAATACTGCGTCTATATGGCCGTCAAAAAGTACTTTGAGGGCGAGTCGCGCCACGATTGGCCGGCAGATGTCGCGCGCTACAACGAGCATCTGATCGACGACAAGCGCTTCCACAACGAGGCCGAGCTTCAGGCGTACATGCAGTACCGCTTTGACTTGGCTTGGTGCGAGCTCATGAACTATGCGCACAAGAAGGGCATCGAGGTTATCGGCGATATTCCTATGTACGTGTCGGACGATTCGGCAGACGCGTGGAGCGAACCTGAGAACTTCTGGCTGTCCGATACCGGCAAGGCAATCGAGATTTCCGGCGCGCCGCCCGACAACTTTGCGCCCGAGGGCCAGGTGTGGGGCAACCCGACGTTCCGCTGGGACCACATGAAGCAGAACGGCTATAGCTGGTGGATGGATCGCCTGCGTCGTGCGTTTTCGCTCTACGACCGCGTGCGCCTGGATCACTTCCTGGGATTCCACAGTTACTTTAGTATCCCCGCAGGCAAGGCTTGCGCCGAAGGTCGCTGGTTGGCGGGACCGGGCAAGGACCTGTTCCAGACCGCTTATGACGAGCTGGGTCCGCTCAACTTTATCGCTGAGGACTTGGGCTATCTGACGCCCGGTGTTCGCGCCATGGCATCGACCTGCGGTTTCCCCGGCATGGACGTGCTGGAGTTTAGCGACTACGACGTTCGTTGCGGTGTGCATCCCACGCCCGGCAAGATTCTGTACACCTCGACGCACGACACGTCGACGCTCGCCGGCTGGTGTACGCGTTCTTTTGCGGGCGGCGATGAACCGAGCGGTGTTGAGGTGGCGGCCAAGCTGATGAGCGACGCACTGGCAAGCGACGCTCCCCTGGTGATGATGCCGCTGCAGGACGTGCTGGGGCTGGGCGACGACGCACGCATGAACGTGCCGGGCGTGGCCACGGGCAACTGGACCTGGCAGGCTGACGAGGCGGACATTGCAGCCGCCGAGGGCAAAACCGCGCGGCTCCTGCGCAACAACCATAGATTCTGGGGCGAAGCGTGATAAAACCCCCGATATAGGGTACAGTTACAGACGTTTGAATTTTTGCGGGCAGAGTAATCTGCCCGCTTTGTGCTGAAAAGGAAGTATTTATGGCGCGCTACGATTACAAGTGCTCGAGCTGCGGCAACGTGTTTGAGGTTGAGCATCCCATGTCCGAGACCCCCGAGGTCGTGTGCCCCAGCTGCGGTGCCCCGGCGGCCAAGACGTTCTCAGCCAGCGGCATAAAATTTGAGGGCAGCGGTTTCTACAACACCGACCAGCGAAGCGGCGGCTCCAGCACCAGCGCCACGAGCGGCTGCTGCGCCAACTGCCCGCACAGCCACTAGAAACCAAACAGCCCCGCGACCGACATCGATCGCGGGGCTGATTCTTTAGCTACCCAGGTTTCCTTATGAGTTGCGGTGAAATAAGGACTGTTTGGCGGGTAGAAGCCGCTATTCAATCCCTATTTCACCGCAACATATTAGTTACTTACGAATCAGGCGGGCGCAGAAGTGGCCGTCGTAGGAGTCGGCGTTTACTGGCACGCTTTGGAAAAGACCTCGGTCGTTTTGGCGTATGAAAACGAGCTTCTTGGCCTGCTCGAAATCAGGCAGTTGCAGAATCTGTGCCTCGGAGAGAGGCGCCACGGTAAAGCAGGCGCCCTCGGGAGAGGCCAGGAAGGCATCTACGACCTGCGTGTTCTCTTCATCAAATACCGAGCAGGTGGCATAGATAAGTTCACCGCCGGCAGCCACGCGTGCGGCTGCTTCCTTGAGCATCATCAACTGCAGTTTGGGCAACTCGGTCGTAACGTCATTCTCAGTTAGGCGCCACGGAATCTCGGGATGACGACGCATGGTTCCGGTGCCCGAGCACGGCGCATCGATAAAGACCGTGTCGAATTTAACCGGCTCGCCAAGCATGGCATCAAACGATGTGAGCACCTCATCAAGCTCGCAGGCATCGCCCGAAACCGTACGAACGCCCTGAATACCCGCCTTGTGAAGGCGCGCGAGATTTAGGTCGCACTTGCGATCATGCAGATCGAGCGCCGTATGCTGACGCTCATAGCCGGCGCGCTTGGCCTGGCACATCATCACATAGGTCTTGGTACCGCGACCGGCACCAATCTCAAGGCAGCTTCCAGGGCGCGTGGCAGCTGTGGCGATAAGCTGCGCGTTGAGATCAGATGCTACCGCGGCAGCACGCTCAAACACACCCGACGCAACGGTGACCTGCGCATCGACCGGCGCATGGCAGCCCGGGAAGACAGGCGCGACGAGCTGCGAGATATACGGATCGGGCTTGGTCGCAAAGGCGTTCTCATGCAGGGCCAGCGGCGCGGGGGCCAGATTACCGGCAAAGCTAAGCGCGCCCTCCGGTGTGTCAAACGAAGCCATAATACGAGCGCACAGCCAACGCGGCAGACCCATCAGGCGCGACAGACGAACCAAGCGTCGCTCAGACTCGTCTACATCGGACGCAGTGGCAAAGTCCTCAACGTTGTCCGCGACCTTATGCAGCACGGCATTGGCCAAACCGGCGGCAGACTTAGCGCCGCAGCGCACCAGCTCAACGCCCTGACTCACCGCAACGCGACCAGGCGTATGCAGATAAAGCATCTCGAAGGCCGAGATACGAAGCGCCATGCGAACACGCGGCGCAACCTTTTTAGGCTTATCGAGAAACTGATCGAGCAGTTCGTCCAAAATACCCTGCGTGGCGGCCACACCAAGCGCCAAGCGAGCTGCAAAAGCGGAATCGCGCTGGTCAATAGCCTTGGCCGATGCGCGAGAGGACAGCACGTCGCGCGCATACATGCCGCGGCGATCGGCCTCCATCAGCACATCGAGTGCAAGCTTGCGCGCGGGAGACAGCTTGCTCATGACAAAACACCCCAGATAAGATCGGCGCCTTGCAGCCCAGCAGCCCAAGCAGAAGCGGCCATGGCACGCTTGCCATCGGGCTTAACCTCGAGCAGTTCAACCGCACCATCGGAAAGGCCAAGGAAAACACGCTTATTCTTAACGTCAACGCCGCCCTTGCCAAGCGAAACATCGGCCAGCGCAGCATCGAGCACGCGCACGGTCTTGCCGGCAATCACGCAACGAGCAGGCGCGGTATCGGACGAAGCGAGCACATGACGCACGCAATCGAGCGCAGCCATCTGCGGATCCAGACGCATCTCCAGCTTGGAAATCTTGGCAGCATGAGTGACGAGCGACTCATCCTGCTCAGTCCACACGGCGGTGCCATCGGCAAGAGAAGGAAGCGTATCGGCAAGCAGTTTGCCGCCAAGCTCACCAAGCTCCATGGTCAGCGCCTCAGCATGCTTACCGGCAACCGACGTGGAAGCCTGAGCACAATAAGCACCAGTATCCACGCCATGTCCAATGCGCATAATGGAAACGCCAGCAACCTCATCACCAGCAAGAATCGCACGCTGAATAGGAGCGGCGCCACGCCAACGAGGCAGCAAAGACGCATGAACATTCACAATACCAAGCGGCGCCATATGCAGCACCTCATCAGGCAAAATGCAACCATAGGCAGCCACGCAGAAAATATTAGCCTGGGCAGTTTGAAGCACCTCAACAACCTCAGGCGTCATACGATTGGCCTCAACGACCGGCAACCCCAGCTCAAGCGCCTTGGCCTTAACAGGAGAAGGCTCAAGCTTCTTACCACGCCCACGAACAGCATCAGGGCGAGTAATAACAAGCGCAATCTCGTTACCAGCCTCAACAAGCGAAGTCAGCGAAGGCACAGCAAAATCGGGCGTACCCATAAACACAATACGCATAAAAGTAAGTCTCCTCTCAACAACGAACCGAGACGGCTACAAAAGAAGCGATCCAGGTCGCAAGCGCACCCAGCCGCCAGAACAGTCCAACAAAAACAAATATACCCAAAACCAAAGAAAGAGCCGCAATAAAAGCAGCTCCCTCTCAACAAAGACTATCAGCGAAGACGCCCCTCCCTGGCCCAACGGCACCCGGGCGAGACAAGCAGCGTCAACGTAGTCCCCGGGGCGCCCGCCTATATCGTCCCGCGCGCAGTTTCGCAGCGCAGCGAGAATGTTTGAGCACGGGATGATATGTGGGCGCTCAGCACCGGGGACGGTGGGACCTACTCCGTCTCGCCCGGTCGAGCGCCGCGGGCCAGGGCGTCCTGGTACTCCTTGACTGCCTTGATCCTCTGCATGGGCTTCAGTCGCTCGAACATAGTGTTGCCGTGAAGGTGATCAATCTCGTGCTGCAGGCACACGCAGAACAGGTCGCCCGTGGCCTCATAGCGAATCAGGTTGGCATCCAGATCGTACGCCTCGACGACGACATGGTCGGGACGCTCGATCTCGCAGCTAATGCCTGGGATAGACAGGCAGCCCTCGCTAAAGGGCACCAGATGGTCGCTCTGCTCAACAATGACGGGATTGATGAGCACGTACGGGTCGTAGTCGTTTTTGTCGCTGTAGTCGCAGTCGATGGTGACGAGCTGAATGAGCTCGCCGATCTGCGGGGCAGCTAGTCCGCAACCGCCGTTCTCGAACATCATCTTCTTCATCTTCTCGGCAAGCGCCTCGATCGCCGGAGTGATCTCCTCGATGACGGCGCACTCCTGGCGCAGACGAGGGTCAGGCGACAGTACGATTCCGTTGGCTTCCATGGCCATCCTTTCGGGTTGTTACATCAAATCATAGGCGTCGACGTCAACGCTCACGCTCACGCCGCGCACAGAGCCCACCTCTTTGAGGCAGGCGTCGATATCATCAGAGACATGGTACCCCACGGGCGACTTCACAAGCAGATGGAAGCGGTAACGGTCCTTGGCTCTCTCGATTACACACGAAGCCGGACCAAGCACCTGGGGCACGGCGCTCCCCGCCCGCAAAAAGTCGGGCGCGGCGGCATGCCAGCGACGCTTGAGGAGCTTCGCGATGCGACCGATGTAGTCTTGCGCGTCGTCTCGGATCGCCGACCACACCAAGATGTTGACCAGGCGAACAAACGGCGGGTACAGCGCGTCGCGTCGCTGATCAAGATCGTGGTCGGTAAAGATCGAACGGTCATGTTCAGCGACGGCGCGAATGACCGGATCCTCGGGCAGGTAGGTCTGGATGATCACCTCGCCGGGGCGATCACCACGACCGGCACGGCCGGCGACTTGCTCCAGCAGATCGTAGGCGCGCTCCCCTGCGCGAAAGTCGGGCAGCTTGAGGGCGAAGTCGGCATTGACCACGCCCACAAGCGTGACCTCGGGAAAGTCGAGGCCTTTTGCGATCATTTGGGTGCCCAGCAACACGGCGCAATCGGCGGCATCGAACTGCTCAAGCAGCTTTTTGTGCGCGTCCTTTCCGCGCGTGGAATCGGCATCCATGCGAATAATGGCGACATCCTCGGGAAGCATCTGGTGCAGTGCGTCCTCGATCTGCTGCGTACCCAGGCCCATTTTTGCCAGGTAGCGACTGCCACATTTGGGGCAACGGCTTGTGGGCGCCGGATAGGGCTGCACGCGCCAAGACGAACCGCATGTGTGACACTGCAGCGTGTGCGTGCGCTCGTGATACGTGAGCGCGGTGGAGCAGTGGTTGCAGGTGGGCACGCAGCCGCACTCGCGGCACATCAGGAACGGCGCAAAGCCGCGGCGGTTGTGCAACAGCACGGCTTTTTCGCGGCGCTCGACCACACGCTCCAAGCCCTCCATCAAGGGGTTTGAGAACATGGAGCGGCTGCCGTGCGAGAACTCACGGCGCAGGTCGGCGATCCGAACCGTAGGCAGCACAGCGTGTCCCGGACGCTCGGGCATCTCGACGCGCGTCCAGGTGGCACCGTTATACGTGCCACGGCGGCAGCGGTCGAGGGCCTCGGCCGAGGGCGTGGCGGAGCCCAACACGAGTGGGCAACGATAACGCCGCGCCATCTCGGCCGCCACCTCGCGCGCGTGGTAGCGCGGGCTGGAGCCCTGCTTGTAGCTGGTCTCGTGCTCCTCGTCGATGATGATGAGGCCCAAGTCGCTGAGCGGGCAAAAGAGCGCCGAGCGGGCGCCGACGACCACGCGGGCCGCACCGCTGGCGACCATATCCCACTGGTCAAGGCGCTCACCGGCCGAGAGGCGCGAATGGAACACGGCGACCGTCTCGCCAAAACGCGAGCGGAAGCGGCCGACGGTCTGGGCCGTCAGCGAGATCTCGGGCACGAGCACGCAGGCCGAACGGCCGGCCGCCAGCACGCGCTCGATGGCAGAGAGGTACACCTCGGTTTTGCCGGAGCCGGTGACACCGTCGACCACCACCACGTCGCCATGAGCGTCCAAACGGGCGCGCTCAATCTGCGCGAGTGCCTGTTGCTGGCCGTTCGTGAGCGCGACTGGTGCCTTACCGCTTGCCGAGGACAGCGTGGTCTGCTCGCTGCAGCCACGCCAGGCGCGACGCTCCTCCACCACGACGACACCACGTTTTTCGAGCGCCTTAATGGTCGCCGACATGCTGTTATAGAGAAGGTTGAGGTCGCGCGTCGTGACCGGGCCGCACTGGAGCGCCTCGATGAGCTGACGCTGGCGGACAGCAGTCTTGGGCGGCGTATAGTCGAAACCCTCGGGCGTGAGCATGACCCAGCGGTTTTGGATAGGCTTGACGGCGGGGCGCTCAACCGTCCACACGCCGTCGTCGCCCTTGACCACCCGCGGACTGCCGCCCGGGGGCAAAAACAGGCGCAGGCACTCGGAAAGCGTCGCGACATACTCGCGGCTCATCCAGCGTGCGATACGGGCAGCCTCGGCGGTAAAGAGCGGTTTGCTGAGAATCGCCTCGACGGGCTTGATGCGCGCAGGATCGAGAGCGTCGTCACCTTGCAGGCCGGCCAACTTGGGCGCGATGTCGACGATGTAGCCCGCGGCCGCACGATTGCCAAAATGAACTAGGACGGTGGAGCCGATCTGGACATCGTTGGCGAGTGACTGCGGAATGCCGTAAGCAAACGGCTCGGACAGTGCACGGGTGGGAATGTCGAGGACCACGCTCGCGTAGGCGACGATGGGCTCAGGCGCGGGCTCGGGCTTGGCCGGAGTCTCCTCCGGTACCGGCGAACCAAACAGCGACATTTGCTCGGCCATGGTCCCTGTACCTCCCATCCCATGCGTCTTCAGAAACAAGAGCCCCGCTCGAGGTGAACGGGGCTCGGATACATACGTTTGCGCAGCGATTACAGCGCCATCGTGCGGGCGCGGTCGATGCGCGCCAGGCAGTCGTCGCGACCGACGAGCGCCATGGTCTCGCCCAGCGGAGGGCTCACCATGTTGCCGCAGACGGCGACACGCACGGCCTGGAACACCACGCGCTTCTTAAGGTCCATCTGCTCGGGCAGCGGCTCAAGCGCGGCGTCGATGTTCGCGGCGGTCCACTCGGTAACATCCTCGAGCGCGGCCTTGGCGGCGTCCAGGATGGCACCCATGCCTTCCTTGGCCAGGCCCTTGTTGACGGATTTCTCGTCATACTCGAGCGTCTCGGCCGTGGCAAAGATGGGAGCGGCGACGGTCACGGCGTCGGCCGGCATCTTAGTGCGCGGCTTGACGATAGCGGCAAGCGCGTCGATCCAGTCCTCGCCGTACTCGACGTTGCCCTCGATGAGGCCCGCCTCGTGCAGCTCGGGGACCATAATCTCGTCGGCAAACTGGGCGTCGGACATGCCGTTGATGTACTCGGCATTGACCCAGTCGAGCTTCTTGGGATCGAAGGTCGCCGGGTTCTTGGAGATGCGGTCGAGCGAGAACTTGCTGGCCAGGACATCGCGCGGGATGATCGTGGTCTCGCCGTCGAGAGACCAGCCGAGCAGCGCCAGGTAGTTGACGAAGGCGTCGGACAGGTAGCCGGCGTCGCGGTACTCCTCCACCGAGGTGGCGCCGTGGCGCTTGGAGAGCTTTTTGCCGTCGGCGCCCAGGATCATGGAGATGTGAGCGAACGTGGGCACGGGAGCGCCGAGGGCCTCGTAGACCATGACCTGACGCGGGGTGTTGGACAGGTGGTCGTCGCCGCGGATGACATGGGTAATCTTCATCATGGCGTCGTCGACAACGGTCGCGAAGTTGTACGTGGGCGTGCCATCGGAACGGAAGATGACAAAGTCGTCGAGCTCCTTGGCGTCGAAGGTCACCTCGCCGTGGACGGCGTCGTGGATAACGACGTCGCCGCGGTCCTCGGGCACCTTGATGCGCAGGACGTAGGACTCGCCGGCCTCGATGCGACGGCGGGCCTCCTCGGGATCAAGATCGCGGCAACGGCGCTGATAGCCCTGGAAGGGGTCCTTGCGCTCCTGCGCGGCCTTGCGGTCGGCATCGAGCTGCTCCTTGGTGCAGAAGCAGGGATAGGCCTTGCCCTCGTCCCAAAGCTTCTGAGCGGCCTGCTTGTACAGGTCCAGGCGCTCGGTCTGGGCGTAGGGGCCAAAATCGCCGCCCACCTCGGGACCCTCGTCCCAGTCCAGGCCCAGCCAACGCATGGCGCGCAGGATGATCTGCGTGTTCTCGTCGGTGGAGCGGGTGGGGTCGGTGTCGTCGATGCGCAGGATGAACGTGCCGCCGTTTGCGCGGGCGAAAGCCCAGTTATAGATAGCGGTGCGGGCGCCGCCGATGTGCAGCTTGCCCGTCGGTGAGGGTGCAAAGCGGACGCGAACGTCTGATGCCATGGAAATCTCCTCGATTGCAGGATGGATGTCTAACTGCACCAGTATAAAGCATCAAAGCAACCTCCGCACAAAGGGCACCGACCTACTCCGCACAAAGGGCACCGACCTACTCATTGGGGACAGACTTAAATGACCAGTCTTTGAGCAACCTGTCGGCATTTAGGTAAGACTGTTCGTTTAAGCCTGTCCCCAATGAGTACCCGGCCGGCCATTTATGTCTGTCCCCAATGAGTAGGTGCGGAAAGGGTGTGAATGTTTGAATTACGCGCTATGATGTGCCCTTGCATAGAGAGCCCGGCGGAATGGTAACGGTCGCCGGGACACGTTTTTGAAAGGACAATCATGTCAGAAGAACTTCGTTCCATCCCGCCCCAACACGGGTCCTTCGTTTTTACGTCGGAGTCGGTGACCGAAGGTCATCCCGATAAGATCGCTGATCAGATCAGCGACGCCGTCCTCGATGCAATCCTCGCCAAAGAAATAGAGCTGCAGGAGCAGGGCTACATCGCCCCCAACGGCGTGCCTGCCAACGTGGAGAACGTCCGCTGCGCCTGCGAGACCCTCGTGACGACCGGCACCGTCATCGTCGCCGGCGAGATCCGCACTCAGGCCTACGTCGACGTGCAGGAGATCGCCCGTGGCGTTATACGCCGCATTGGCTACAACCGTGCCAAGTTCGGTTTTGACTGCGACACCTGCGGCGTCATGAGCCTCATCCATGAGCAGTCGCCCGATATCGCGCAGGGCGTTGACGAGTCCTTCGAGACCCAGACCGGCGCTACCACCGACCCGATCGACCTGATCGGTGCCGGCGACCAGGGCATGATGTTCGGTTATGCCTCCAACGAGACCAAGACCCTTATGCCCATGCCACACTACCTGGCAAGCCGCCTGGCCGAGCGCTTGGCCGCCGTGCGTCACGACGGTACCCTCGCCTATCTGCGTCCCGACGGCAAGACCCAGGTCACCGTGCGCTATGAGGAAGGCAAGCCCGTCGAGGTCACGACCATCGTCATCTCCACGCAGCACGCCGCCGAGATCGAGGACATGGGCAAGATCAAGGCCGACCTCATCGAGCACGTCATCACCCCGGTCATGGCCGCCGAGAACATGCCGTGGGACAACGCGGACATCTACGTGAACCCCACCGGTCGCTTTGTCGTGGGCGGCCCCATGGGCGACACGGGCCTCACCGGCCGCAAGATCATCGTCGACACCTACGGCGGCTACGGCCGTCACGGCGGCGGTGCCTTTAGCGGCAAGGACTGCACCAAGGTCGACCGCTCCGCCGCGTATGCCGCGCGCTGGGTCGCCAAGAACGTGGTCGCCGCCGGCCTGGCCGATCGCTGCGAAGTCGAGCTTGCTTACGCCATCGGCGTTTCCAAGCCCCTCTCAATCATGGTCGACACCTTCGGTACCGCGCATGTTGCCGAGGACAAGATCGTTGAAGCCGTAGAGAAGACCTTCGACCTGCGCCCGGGCGCAATCATCCGCGACCTAGACCTGCGTCGCCCCATCTACGAGAAAACAGCAGCCTACGGTCACTTCGGCCGAGAAGACGCCGACTTCACCTGGGAGAAAACCGATCGAGTCGAAGAACTCAAAGCAGCCTGCGGCCTGTAAGCTAACTCGAAAAGCTACAGCCAAATAACAACGCACCAAAAGAAGTACCGGCCCCAACCGGTACTTCTTTTTTATTTAAAGGTTGTGAAGATGAGCCTACCTGGGACATGGAATAAATCACAGGCCGATAAATTTTGCAGCAGAGCGACTCCAGCCATGTATCCTAAGTTCCGAGGGCATTGGTATTTGGTCGGTCGCGAGTTCCGCACGAGCCGGAGGCCACTTAATGTGGCCTCCGTGCGAGCCAGGACTGTAGAGCAGGCGACCAAATACCAAAGCCCTCGGAACGACGGGACAAGTATGCCCCGCCCCTCGGAACGACGGGATAGAACAGGAGCACCCATGGCAGGCAAGCCGCAAACACTAGCTACGACCTCGGCATTCGAAATCTTGGGCCCCGTCATGGTCGGCCCCAGCTCATCGCACACCGCCGGCGCCCTGCGGTGCGCCCAAGTTGCTGCCAGCCTGCTGGAAGGCCGCATCACCAAAGTCACCTTTGGCCTGTGGAACTCCTTCGCCCACACCTACCGCGGCCACGGCACCGACCGCGCGCTCGTCGCAGGCATCCTGGGCCTCGACACCGATGACGAGAACATCAAGCAGGCCTTCGACCTCGCACGCGAGCAGGGCCTCGAATATCACTTTGACATCAAGGGCGACGACGCCTCCATCCACCCCAACACCGTCGACATCGACATGGTCGACGACACGGGCGCCACGGCACAGGTCCGCGGTGAGAGCCTGGGCGGAGGCAAGATGCGCATCAGCCGCATTAACGGCGTCGGCGTCGATATCTCGGGCATGTATTCCACGCTCTTCGTGGCTCACCAGGATGTCCCCGGCGTGCTCGCAGCGCTCACGAACCTGCTTGCCTACGCACACGTGAACATCGCCTTCTGCCGCACCTACCGCACCGAAGTAGGCGGCCAGGCCTACTCCGTCTTTGAGACCGACGGCGCGCCCGACGACACCGTCGTCCCCATGCTGCGCAAGCTCGACAATGTCGATTACGCAACGTTTATCGAGCTCCCAGGCTCGGCCTCGTCGCTCTCCCCCGGCGTCTCGGCCATGGAGATCTTCGACGACGGCGAGCAGCTGCTCGATGCGTGCGAGGAACTGGGGCTCAGCATCGGCGCCGTCATGGCCGTTCGCGAGGCGCGTCTGACCGGCGAGGCCCACGCCGTCGCCGCCATGCGCCGCGTGCTCGACGTCATGCGCGAGGAGACCACGGCCCCCATCGCCAATCCGCAACGCTCGCTCGGCGGGCTTATCGGCGGCGAGGCCAAGCTCGTCGAAGCAACCCGCTGCAACGATTTGAGTGCAAACCTGATGGGCGCCGTCCAGACCGACGCCGTTGCCCGCGCCATGGCCGTGCTCGAGCGCTCCGCTACCATGGGCGTGATTGTCGCCGCCCCCACGGCAGGGTCCGCGGGTGTTGTGCCCGGCTGCGTGCTGGCGCTTGCCGATCGCCTGCAGCTCGACGACGAGCAAGTCATGGACGCGCTCTACTGCGCAGCCGCCATCGGCCTCAACCTCACCACAAGCGCCTGCGTTGCCGGCGCCGAGGGCGGCTGCCAAGCCGAGGTGGGAAGCGCCGCCGCCATGGCAGCCGCCGCACTGGTGCAGATGCTCGGCGGCACGCCCGAGCAGGCGCTCGACGCCAGTTCCATCGCGCTGAGCAACCTGCTGGGCCTGGTCTGCGATCCTGTAGGCGGCCTCGTGGAGGTGCCCTGCCAAAACCGTAACGCCATCGGCGTGGCTGCGGCCTTTAGCTCTGCACAACTCGCCCTCGCAGGCATTAAGAGCTTGGTGCCGTTTGACCAGATGGCACATGTCATGCTCTCGGTGGGTCACGCGTTGCCGGCCACGCTGCGCGAGACGGCAAAGGGCGGCATCGCGCAGGCTCCGGCCGCACTTTCGGCCTGTGCAAAATGCGGTGTGTGCGGATAGCGACAAAGAACGACTCAAAGGTGGGACAAATGTCCCACCTCTTTTGAATGCCACCGTTTCCGTACCACAAACAGCAGGGCAATCGCTATAATGCAAGCCCAGTAAAAACACGATGAACCGCAAGGCGAAAATCGAAGGATATGCATACGATGTCGCAAAACGATCGAACTCAACTGATTCCCGATCCGCAGCAGCCGAGCAGGCACACCGGCGGCGTTCAGTCACCGCGCCCTATCGCGCCGAGCCACGGTCAGCAGCGTAGTGCAGCAAACGCTTCCCAACGCCCGAACCAACAGCGACAGCAGCGTCAACAACGTCAGCAGCGCCAGGTAAACGGCAATGCGCCCAAGCAGCCCCCCACGCATGCTCGAGGCGATCGTGGCCCCGCGCGCAAACCCGCCGAGAACAATAAGTCAGGCAAAAAGACGACGCTCTTTGTCGTCCTGGGTCTTATCGTCATTGTCTATATCGTAGGTGTCGTAGCGTTTTCGCAGGTAGCCTACCCCAACACCACCATCGCCGGCGTCGACGTCTCGTTCTCCAACGCTTCGTCTGCCGCCACCAAGGTCAACTCGGCATGGAAGCACTATAAGCTCACCGTGACAGGCGATGACTTTAGCTGGACCTATCAACCCGAGTCCGATGAACCCATCGTCGACGGAGAGGCTGCTGCAAAAGAGATCATCAGCTACAACGAAGCCTTTGTATGGCCGGTCCACCTTGTGGAATCCTTAAGCGGCAAAACCAAAACAACCGCTACCTCCAACGAAGTCGATCTTGATCAAGACGTCGACCTGTCCATGCTCTCCGACACCTTTGACCAAAAGAAGTTTGAGAAGGATCTGGGCGCCGCCATCGACGAGTTTAACGAAGGCCGTTCGGGCACGTTCGAGGCCAATAGCTCCTATGACGAGCAGGCCGGCAAGTTTACCGTCGAGAAGGCGCGCTCCAACGAAAAACTCAACCGCGAGCATGTCATTAAGTATGCCGAGCTCGAGCTTGCCTCGCTGGCCGAGACCGTAGATCTTTCCAAGCTCGGCAACGATGCCTATGAGCCGCTCAATGGAACGCTGACCGATGATCAGATTCAGGCCGCATGCGATGCCGCCAACAATTTCCTGGGCGTCAACGTGACCCTCAAGCTTAACGGCGAGGATGCCGGCAAGGTTGATGGCAGCTCCGTGTTGCAGTGGATCAGCTTTGCCGATCCCGCCAACCCAACGCTCGATACGTCGCAGATCAGCAGCTGGGCAGCCGAGCTCGCCAACGGCTTTAATACCGTGGGTTCCACTCGCTGGTGGACGCGCGCCGATGGCAAGCAATGTGCCGTCGAAGGCGGCGACTTTGGTTGGTCCATCGACAGCAGCTCGCTCGCCAAGCAGGTCGAGGACGCCATTAACAACAAGCAGACCGGCGAGATCGAGATCAAGTACTCCCAGAAGGCCGACACCTTTACCGCAAAGGGAGAGCCCGACTGGAAGGCGTATATCGACGTCGACCTGTCCGAGCAGCACGCGCGCTATTATGACGAGAACGGTAATATCGTTTGGGAGGCCAACTTTATTTCCGGCAAACCGGGCGAAGACGCCACCCCCGAAGGCGTGTGGCAGATCAACAGCAACGACGGCGGCAGTACCCTGATCGGAGCCAAGGACCCCGAGACCGGTAAGCCCAAATATGAAAGCCCGGTGAGCTACTGGATGCCGTTCGAGGGCAATATGATCGGCTTCCACGATGCCACCTGGCAAAACGACAAGAGCTTCGATAATGCCGAGTCGTACAAGTGGTGCGGCAGCCACGGTTGCATCAACCTGCGCCTGGCAGACGCCAAGGCACTTCACGACTGCATCAAAGTCGGCCTGTGCGTGGTTGTCCACTCATAGAGCAACGCGCGCATTCCTACAACGTGGAACCGCTGCGTCCAATCTAACAGTTCCGAAAGAAACCGTCCTATGCGCCCGCCCCAACCGGTGGGCGCATATAATTATCGAGGTTCTTTCTATAAAGGAGACGCTATGCCGAATGTCCCCACCATCACCCCGGGCCCGGATGATACCGAGCGCACGCCCGAAGGTGCCACCGAAACGATTCCTCTAATTACAAACGTGCATGCCGACAAGCAGAGCGGACGCACGAACGATGCGACCGAGATTTCCGATGAAGAGGCATATGCCAAGCTCAAGGCAAAACGCGCCGAACGTCGACGCAAAAAGCTCATCCGACGCGGCATTGCGGCCGGCGTCGTGGCCGCCATTGTGCTCATCGCCGTTGTCGTGACCTTAGCCATCAACGCACGGCCCGCAGGCAACAACGGGCCGGTGACCGACATGGTGACCGAGGGCACGTTTACCACAACGGTCGAGGCGAAAGGCCAGCTCAAACCCATTTCGTCCTCAGTGGTCTCCCCTTCTGTCGACGGTACGGTCGATTCGATCAACGTGCAGGCGGGCCAATCCGTCAACGAGGGCGACGTGCTTATGACCATTAAAAACGACGAGCTCGATCGCAACGTTGCCGAGGCGCAGCGTGCAGTTGCTGCCGCTCAAGAAGACCTCGCTAATGCGAAGAAAGCCGCAGCTGCCGCTCAGGCCACCCCAACGACGGACGTCGATGGAGCTTCCGCAGCGGCTGGCGTCTCCGACGCATCAGCGGACACGAACGCCGTATCGGCCGCGCAGCGCAGCCTCGCTTCGGCCCAGGCAAACCTCGATCAGGCGAACGCCAAGGCCGCCAGCCGTACGGTCACGGCCCCGAGCTCGGGCAGCATCGTGGAGCTCAACGCCAAGGTGGGCGCCACGGTAACAGGCGGCATGATCATGGGCGAAAGCGATACGAGCGGTGGCAAGCAGTGCATGCAGATCGCCGACCTATCCAAGATGAAGGTGACCGTGCAGGTGGGCGAAAAGGACATCGCCAAGATCGCCGTTGGGCAGAGCGCCAACGTCACGTATCCCGCGTTTCCCGATATCGTGAGCCAGGGCACCGTCACGGCTATCGCGTCGGTGGCAAACTCCGATGCCGCCAACGGTGGCGGCGGCAGCGTAACCTTTAACGTCGACATCCTCATCGAGGCGCCCGACGCGCGCCTGAAGCCGGGCATGACGGCCGAGGTATCGGTGGTGACCGAGCAGCTCGACGACGTGGTGATGGTGCCGGCGATGGCGCTCATGACCGAAGACGGCGAACACTATTACGTCAACGTGGCAACCGATGACGAGGGCAAGCAAACCCATCGCGTGAAGGTGGCCGTCGTGACGCAAAACGACAACGAAGCCGTAGTCGGCAAGACACAGGTCAAGCGCGACGACCAGGGCAACGAGATCAACCCCAACGTGCCGGTTACCAAGCTGCGCGATGGCGACACGCTCGTCATGGACACCGGAGCGGACGCAACGGCTGACGGCGGCTACAGCGCGGATTCGGGCAGTATGTCTGCCGATGAGGACATGTAATGCGTCCCGTTATCGACATCCGCAACGTGCACCGCATCTTTGTGAGCGAGGCAGGTTGCGCCCACATCCTGCACAACGTGAGCCTGGCGGTAAATCCCGGTGAGTTCGTGGCCATTACCGGCCCCTCGGGCTCGGGCAAGTCGACGCTCATGAACATCCTCGGCTGCTTGGATAAGCCGACGGCGGGCGACTACTACCTGCAAGGGCTCAACGTGGCCGAGCTCGATGATGACGAGCTCACCGAAGTTCGCGCCCTGAGCATTGGCTTTGTCTTTCAGAGCTTCAACCTGCTGCCGCGCCTGTCGGTTATCGAAAACGTCATGCTGCCGCTGGCCTACACCAATGTGCCCCGTAGCCAGCGCGAAATGCGCGCCGTGCACGCGCTGCAGGCCGTCACGCTACCGGTCGACCACTGGGACCACCGCATATCAGAGCTCTCGGGCGGCCAGATGCAGCGTGTCGCCATCGCGCGCGCCCTTGTCAATGACCCGCCCATCATCCTGGCCGATGAGCCGACGGGAAACCTGGACTCCGCCACTGGAGCGCTTGTAATGAAGACCTTCCATAGACTTCAGGAGCGCGGCAAAACCATCGTGCTCATCACACACGACCCCGGCATCGCCGCCGAGGCCGACCGTGCCGTGACCATCCGCGACGGTCGCATTCACGACGGCGCGTATATTCCACATGCACCGAAGACCCTGCGCAGCGCCGTAGATAGCCTGCCCATGATTTCCGCCTCCGCCAACCCGCCGAAAGGAGTGGTGGCATGAGCGCCCGCGATCTCATCCAGGAAGCACTTCACTCGCTCGAGGCCAACAAGGGGCGCAGCCTGCTCACCATCCTGGGCATTGTCATCGGCATCGCCTCGGTTATCGCCATGACTTCGCTCATCGGCGGCATCCAAAACAGCTTGGTCAACAGCCTGGGCCTCAATGCGGCACGCATGGTGCAAATCTATTCGTCGCAAGAACTCACCGAGTCGGACATCGAGAAGCTTCAAAAACTGGTGCCGCAGATAGAGCAGATCGGCATTGTCGACAGCGCGTATACCGAGTACAAGACCGGCGATAAAAGCTATACCGTCATGGCACAAGGTGTCGATAGCGACATGCTCGACGCCGTGGGGGCCAGCAAGCTCGTTGCGGGGCGCACCTATTCCCAGGCCGAGTCCCAATCAGGCTCGCGCGTGGCGCTCATCAGCCGCAACGGCGCAGATCAGCTTTACGGCAACGAACAGGATGCGCTGGGGAAAACCATCAAGGTGTCCAACGGCGAGGCGCAGATTGTAGGCGTGATTGATGGCGGCAGCGACTCCATGGGCTCGCTCACGCTGTATATGCCACGCGAAACCATCTCCGGGCTGTTTGACGACGAGAATCCTTCATTCCCCAGTGTGACGGCACTTGCCGCCGAGGGCACGGACATGGATGAGCTCTGCAAGACCATCGAGTCCAAGGTGCGCGCGATGAAGGGCATCGCGGAGGAGGATGAGTACGACAGTGTATCGGCGACATCCATGAAAAGCGCCATCGATGCACTCAACTCCTTTATGGGCGCGTTCTCGCTCATCATGGGTGCTGTCGCCAGCATCTCGCTGCTTGTCGGCGGTATCGGCATTATGAATATGATGCTTACCAACGTAACGGAACGCATTCGCGAGATCGGTATTCGCCGTGCCCTGGGCGCAAGCCGTCGCGATATCACCGCGCAGTTTTTGGCCGAGTCTTCGGCGCTGTGCGTCACCGGCGGACTGTTGGGTGTCCTGATTGGCTATCTGCTGGCCTGGGCTCTTGCGATGTTTGCCTCCGGATCCGGGATTCTTGGCGAGCTCGGTGCCAGCGGGCAAATCACACCGAGCTTTTCAATCGCCACGGTATTGCTGGCCTTCGCCGTCTCCGTCGGCATCGGCGTAATCTTTGGCTTCTACCCCGCTCGCCGCGCGGCAAAGCTCGACCCGGTGGAGTGCCTACGCTACCAGTAAGCCACCACCAACAAGTTGCGGTGAATTAGGGACTGAATATGCTATCTAGTAGCAAAACAGACGCTATTTCACCGCAACTTATTGAAGGGCTGCTTGCGCCAGTTCCGTGCGTCGTCCTCGAGCGATTGGCGGATGACAGGCTTGTACGGGTCGAGCTTGCTCGGGGCGCTCCTCCTCGCAGGCGGGAGGGCACGCATGCGCGGCGAGCGCCTAGCGCGCGAACTCCCGTAAGAGCGCGTCTTCCACTTCCCTAAGCGAAAGGGCCCCGCCTCCCTCGGCGGGACGGGCGACCACGATACAGCGCGCTCCCACGTCGCGCGCGGAGGCGATCTTCTCGGCCGTGCCGCCTACGGTTCCCGAGTCCTTGGTCACAAGCCACTGGGCGCTCACCTGCCGAAGCATCGCCTCGTTGAGCTCGCGGGTGAAGGGCCCCTGCATGCCGATGACGTGCGACGGCGAAAACCCCGCGTCGATGCACTTCGTTATAGCACCGGGCAGAGGGAGCACACGCACGAAGAAGCGCTCCGCGAAATCGGCG
Source organism: uncultured Collinsella sp. (assembly GCA_928722055.1). Taxonomy (GTDB): domain Bacteria; phylum Actinomycetota; class Coriobacteriia; order Coriobacteriales; family Coriobacteriaceae; genus Collinsella. The sequence goes on along the minus strand of CAKMWN010000002.1, from coordinate 1,020,359 downwards.
ACGCGCGTGTAGGGAGCAAGCTCCTTGCTCCCCGTCGTGAGAAGCGCGCGACCCGGGTTCTCGGAGAGAAAGCGCGCCGCGCAGGCGATCGACGCGACCGACACGACGCCTTTGGGCAGCACCTCGACCGGGCGCGCAAGGCGCAGGCATCGTGCACCCACGGCGAGCGAAGCGGCCCGGATGTTGCCGCTTGCGAGCGTAGCGAAGGGGTGCGTGGCGTCGACGACGATGCGCGCGCCGGAAAGCTCACGCTCCATGTCGGCCTCGTCGAGCCTGCCCGCATGCACCTCGATGCCCGGAAGCTCGCCCAAAAGCTCGCCTCCGTACTCGGTTGCCGCGTAGGCACGGGCGGGGATTCCCGCCCCGCTCGCCCATTCGCACAGGAGGCGGCCCTCGGTGGTGCCGGCGAAGATGCGCAGCGCCGGCGCGGATGCGGGGGCCGTCACTTCGGGCCGCCTGGGCGCGTGATCTGGTAGAGCAGCGCGTTCATAATGGCGGCCGCCACGGTCGAGCCGCCCTTGCGACCCCTCGCGACGATGGCCGGCACGCGTCGCGCGAGTAGCTCCTCTTTCGCCTCGACCACGTTCACAAACCCAACCGGCACCCCAACGACGAGCGCGGGCGCGATCTTCCCCGCGTCCATGAGCTCGGCGAGGCGCAGAAGTGCTGTGGGAGCGTTGCCGACGGCCACGATGAGCGGACCCTCGATGCCGCAAGCTTTGTCCATGCTCGCAACGGCGCGAGTCGTGCCCGCGGCGCGCGCCGTTGCGGCGACATCCGGGTCGGCCATAAAGCACACGGCCTGGCAGCCGATCTTCGCGAGCGCGGGCTTGCTTATGCCTGCGAGCGCCATGTTCGTGTCGGTGAGCACCGTGGCCCCTGCGCGCAGTGCGTCGAGCGCACAGTGCGCGGCGTCATGGGTGAACACGAGGGAATCGGCGTACGAGAAGTCGGCAGTGGTGTGGATGACGCGCTTCACGACGGGCTCTTCGAGCGGCGGGAACGTGCGGCCGCCGAGCTCTTCGGTGATGATCTCGAAGCTGCGCCGCTCGATGTCGCCGGGCGCCATCTCCTTGGAATCCATCTAGTACTCCACTCCTTCCCTTGCACATATCCCCTGCTCGTAGGGGTGTTTCTCGCACCGCATCTCGGTTATGTAGTCGGCCTTCTCCACGATCTTGCGGGAAGGCGCGCGCCCGGTGAGCGCTACTTCGACGCCGCGCGCGGACATATCGAGCGCGCGGTCCACGAGCGCCTCGTCGACAAGCCCCTTCGAAAGCGCGTCGAGCGCCTCGTCGAGCACGAGCAGCCCCTCCTGCGCGCCCTCGAGCTCGGCGAGCGCGGAAGCGAGGTTCCCATCGTGCAACTCGCGCGTCGCGGCAAGTTCTTCCGACGTCATCGACCAGGTAAACTTGTCCGACACCTTCCCCGCGAACACGGGCACGCCGAAATGCTCGGCGAGCAGGCGCGCCTCCCCGCTTTCGCCGTCTTTCAGGAACTGCACGACGATGACGCGGCGGCCTGCGGCGAGCATGCGAAGGGCGAGGCCCATCGCCGCCGTGGTCTTGCCTTTGCCGTCGCCATGATACACGTGGATCATACGCCCTCCTCGATTATGCGGTAAACATACTCCATGTCGAGCGCCCCGCGCACGACGTCGGCCAGGCGGTCAAACTCGCGCGCACGGTGATTGGCCGCGGATGCTGCGCCCGCAGCACCAACGACGCTCTCGGGCAGGCCGCGCATGCGCGCGAGCGAGCGCGCGAGGGCGAGCGCCACCCCCGGTTCGTCGAACAGGCCGTGGAGATAGGTTCCGAACACGTTTCCGCAGGCCGCGCCTTCTGGTTTGCCGCCAATCGTGCCCGCATGGGCGCAGGAGACGGTCGTTTCGCCGTCGTGAATCTCGTACCCGCGCGCCGTCATGCCGTTCCACACCGAGAACGCGCCTTGGGCGCCCGTGATGCGCAGCTCCGACTGGGCGAGGCGCTTTTCCTCCTTGAACACCGTACTTGCAGGGATGAGCCCGAGCCCGCGCGCGGTGCCAGCGCCTTCCCTGCCGTGCGGGTCGGAAAGCTCGTCTCCCAAAAGCTGATAGCCTCCGCATATGCCGAGCACCGGTGTGCCCGCGCCCGAAAGCGCGCGTACACAGGCTCCGATGCCGCTAGCCGCAAGCCAGCGCGCGTCGTCGAGCGTGGTCTTCGAGCCGGGAAGCACCACCAGGTCGGGTCGGCCCAGATCGGTCGTCGAGGAAACGTAGCGCACGCCCATGCCGGGCACGCGCGAAAGCGGGTCGAAGTCGGTGAAGTTCGACAGATGCGGAAGGCGCACGACGGCGACGTCGATGACGCCGCGCGCCTCGCGGGCAGTTAGGCGCGGCGCGAGCGAGTCCTCGTCGTCCAGGTCGAGCGTAAGATACGGCACGACCCCCACGACGGGAACCCCGCACATTTTCTCGAGCGGAGCCAAACCCGGGCGCAGGATTTCCACATCGCCGCGGAACTTGTTCACCACAAGCCCCCGCAAAAGCGCGCGGTCCTCGGGCGCAAGGAGCGCGACCGTGCCGTAGAGCTGGGCAAACACCCCGCCTGGGTCGATGTCGCCCGCGAGCAGCACGGGGGAGGACACGGCGCGCGCGAGCCCCATGTTGACGATGTCGTTTTCGGCAAGGTTGATTTCGACGGGACTGCCGGCGCCCTCGATGACGATGACGTCGTTTTCCTCCGCGAGCGAATCGAACGCCTCCAAAATCTGCGGCATGAGCGCCTTCTTTCGCGCGAAGTAGTCCCTCGCAGCGAAGGCTCCCTGCGCCTTGCCGGCCACGATGAGCTGGCTTCGGTGATCGCTTTCGGGCTTGAGCAGGATGGGGTTCATGTGCACGTCGGGCGCGATGCCGCACGCCTCGGCCTGCATGATCTGAGCGCGCCCCATCTCGAGCCCGTCGGCCGTGACACCGCTGTTGAGCGCCATGTTCTGGCTCTTGAAGGGAGCCACGCGCAGGCCGTCCTGCGAAAGCACACGGCACAGCCCCGCCGCAAGCAGGCTCTTCCCCGCGTTCGACATGGTGCCCTGGATCATGATGGGCTTCGCCCTACCCACGGGTATCGACCTCCTTCGCCGAGCCTCGGCCGTCCGCGCCCGCCATAGCGCCGCTGCAAGAAGCGCCGCCCCGTTCGTCGGGTTCGCCTTCGCCCGACGCGCCTTCCGCCCGAAGCGCGCGGCCGAACGCCATCGCAAGCCGGGCGTTCTCCTTGCGCGTGCGCACCGCGACGCGGCACCAGAAACGGGACAGTACCGAAAACGAGTCGCACGTGCGGACCAAAACCCCCTGTTTATACAGGCGCTCGGGGATGTCTTTCGCCGGCGTGCGGACTAAAAGGAAGTTCGCATCCGACGGCACGACGGAAAGCCCGAGCGAGGAGAGCTCGTGGGAAAGCCACGCTCGCTCGCCCGCCAATACATCGCGCGTGCGCGAGACGTATTCGACGTCTTCCAGGGCGGCGATGCCCGCGGCTTCGGCGACCGAGGAGACGGGCCACGCCTGCCCCGCCCGGCGAATCCCCTCGATGAGTTGGGCGTTTCCGCTGATCAGATACCCCAACCGCAACCCTGCCATTCCGTAGAGCTTGGTGAACGCGGAGAGCACGGCCACATGGTGCGAACACGCGGCACGTGCGGCCACGCTCCTTTCGCGGGCGTCGGGCGCAAATCCGAGGAAGCACTCGTCCACGACGAGCAGCGCGCCCACCTGCTCGCAGCGGCAAGCCGCGGCATCGATCACGCGGGGGTCGACGAGGCGCCCCGTCGGGTTGTTCGGATTGCAGAGGTACGCCACGTCTCCCGGCCCCTCGATCGCGCGGGCGAAGGAGGCGGGCACGCCGAAGTCATCCGCTTCGGAGAGCGGGAACTCCTGCACGCATGCGCCGTAGTACGATGCCGCCTCCGCATATTCAGAGAACGTCGGCGCACACACGACGATGCGTTTCGGGCGCACCGCCGCAGCGAGCCGCCAGATGATGTCGGACGCGCCCGCGCCGCAGACGATAGTATCTTCGGAAATGCCCTGGGTGCGCGCTAGAGCGCGAACGAGGGCGAGGCTTTCCCTATCGGGGTAGGCGTCGATTCGAGAAAGCGCCTTGCAAGCTGCGGCGACGGCGCGCGGCGAGGGGCCTGCCGGATTCACGTTCACCGAGAAGTCGATGAGGTCGGAGGCGCCCCCTTCGCAAGCGATGCCGAGCGATTGCGAGCTGCCCCCATGCGTACGGGCGCGCAGGATTCCCCCGGCAGCCCGGGGCGCGGCGTGGTCTTCCCTCATACCATCGCCCCCACGGCGAGCACGACCGCCGCGCGTGCGGCACCGAAGACGACGAGCGCGCATACGGACGCGGCGAGCATGAGCCTAGTCGCCCGGGCGATGTCGCCCCACTCGATTTCGCGGGACGCGTCGCCTATCGTCGGTTTCTCAACGAGCTTGCCGAAATACACCGCGGGTCCTGCCAGGCGCAGCCCGAGCGCGCCCGCACACGCTGACTCGGTCTGCGCCGAGTTGGGGCTCGCATGGCGACGCCTGTCGCGGCGCCAGATGCGCGCCGCCCCGCGAGCATCGAGCCCGACGATCGGGCACACGGCGATCATGAGCAGGGCCGATAAGCGCGAGGGAATCCAGTTCACCGCATCGTCGAGGCGCGCCGAGGCGCAGCCGAAGTCGATGTAGCGCTCGTTTTTGTAGCCCACCATGCTGTCGAGCGTGTTCACCGCCTTGTACGCCATGCCCAAGGGCGCACCCCCGATCATAAGGTAGAAAAGCGGCGCGATGACGCCGTCGCTCGCGTTCTCCGCCACCGTTTCCACGGCGGCGCGCGCAACGCCCTGCTCGTCGAGAACAGACGTGTCGCGTCCCACGATGAGCCCGACGGCTTCGCGAGCCGCGACAAGGCCGCCCTTCGAGAACGCGCGGGCCACGGCCAGGCTCTGGCGGCGCAGCTCGCATGCCGCGAGAATCTGATAGCTCGCCCATGCCTCGGCCACGAAGCGCAAGCCGGGGTGAACCATGCCGCAAAGATGCAGGATTCCCAAGGTCAAAAGCCCACACGCAAGCGGAAGCGCCACGGCAAGCACAAGCCCTGCGGCGCGCGTGCCCGCGGACGTTTGCGGGAATGAGCCCCGCAGGCGGCCTTCGGCCCACGTGATCGCGCGCCCCATGGCGACAACGGGATGGGGAAGCCAGCGCGGGTCGCCGAAGGCAAGGTCGGCTGCGAACCCGGCGGCGGCGGCAAGAATCGTCATCACCGGGCATCGCCCCCCGAAGCGGGGCGAACGTCGCGAAGGCAGCGCCCATCCCAGGTGGCGGCCCATGCGCCGCCCGGCTCGGTATGCACGTCGAAATATCCCATTTTCGGGACAGCTAGCTCGGAGAGCAGCGCTTTCACGGTACCCGCGTGAACGACGAAGACGGCGCGCCCACTCCCCTGGGCGCGCTCCGATTCGCACGCCTCCCGAAACGCCGCGACGACGCGGCGGGTGAAATCGCTCTTGCCCTCGCCATGCGGGCAGCGCGTCTCGCACCAGGAGTCTACCCAGGCGCGGTAGCGCACATCCTCTTTAAGCTCGGCGGCGCTTCGCCCCTCGAAGTCACCGAAATCCATCTCGCGCAGACCGGGGCACGCCATAAGCTCCGCGTTCGGGAAGAGGATGCGCGCCGTCTGGTCGGTGCGGGCCATGCCGCTCGTGATAACACGGAACACGTCACGATCGCACGCGAGGTCGCGCAAAGCGCGCTCGCCCGCGCTCGACAGGGGCTCGTCGGTGCCCGCCCCGCTGTAGCGATGGTCTTCCGTGCCCGCCGTGGCACCATGGCGCACGAAGACGACCTCCAAAGGCGCGCCCGCGCCCTGCGTCCCTCGAGGAGCATCGGCAAGGTTTCCTTTGATGACCTGGGGAATCCCGCACGTCATGCGCACGACGACGTCGGCGCGCGCAGCGAGCGCGCATCCCAGGCGCCCCGCGCGCTCGCGCCATTGGGCGTCTTCCGCATGCATAGGGACGACCCCCGAGCCGACCAAGGACAGAATCACTGCGTCGAAGCCGATCAGCCGCTCGAGCGCCCGGTCAGCGTCGAGCGCGCGTACGAGTTCCTCAGCATGGTACGCGACGCGGCCGGCAAAAGCCGCGGGCACGCCGCCCTCCGCAAGCTGCGCCGCGTCGACGAAATCGTCCGCCGCGAACCCGAGCTTTTCGCGCACGAAGGTCCTCTTCCCCGAATGCGCGCCGCCTACCACGAGAATCATAGGAGCATACCCCCCGCCACCAGCATGGCAAGCATCGCGAGCTCGGCCCATTGCAGAAACCATCCGGCCAAATCCCCCGTCACCCCGCCGAAGCGGGACAGGGCAACATGACGGTACCACGCGAGCGCCAAAAGCCCCGCCACCGCCATAAGGGCGCCGACGGCCCGAGCGCACGCGACCATCCCTGCAGCCGAAGCCGCAGCGAAAGCGCAAAGCGGCACGACGATCGCCGCGCGCTTCTTAGCAGGCGAGAGTCCCGCGGCCATGCCGTCCGCCCGCGCGGCAGGCCAGCATTCTACGGCGAGCCCCGAAAGCGCGCGGGAGAACACGAGCGAGCACAGAAGCGCGAGGAACGCCCCCGCCGTAAGCGGCAGCGCGGTGAACAGGGAAAACTGCAGAATAAGGTACATGACAACACCGATGACCCCGAAGGCGCCCGCCCGCGGGTCGTGCATGATCTCGAGCTTTCGCTCGCGCGGGGTCCAACTTGCAAGCGCATCGGAGGTGTCGCAGAGCCCGTCTAGGTGAATGCCTCCCGTCACCGCCACAGGCAGCGCCACGAGCACAGCCGCGACGATGGTCGCGGGCACGCCGAGCAGGTTCGCCACGTGCCCCCACGCCGTCATGAGGAAGCCTTCCGCAAGGCCCACCAGGGGAAACGCGGCAAGCGCATGGGTTGATCCGAAATCGGTCCAGGCCGATTTCGGGACGGGGATGCGCGAGAACGTTCCGAACGCCGCGCCGATTGCCTCTGCTATCTTCACCTTGTAGGTCCTTCGCCTTTCATCCACACGGGAATCCCGCATACCACTTCGACTGCGCGGTCGGCCAGCGCCGCCACGCCCGCGTTCACGCGCGCGAGCGCGCGCCTCCATGCCTCGGTCCCCTCATCGTAGCGCATCCCATCGGCGAACACGTCGACGGTGACCACCACCGTATACGCAGCGGCCTGAGCGAGCCGTTCGATGCCTCCGAGCACCTCGCGCGCCGCAGCGTCGGGGTCACGTGGGGACAAGCCGCCTTCCGCGAAAAGCTCGTTTGCAACCAGGTTGCCCACGTCCTCCAAAAGAAGCGTGCAGCCGCGCGGAAGCCCGGACACTGCGGCGCCCACGTCACGCGTGCGCTCGAGGGTGGAAAACCCCTTGCCCTCGCGCAGCGCCCGATGGCGCGCGATGCGGCGGGCGCCCTCTTCCCCGAAGGGCTCCATCGTTGCCAGGTACACGCGAGGGCCATCGTGCCCGAGGCACAGGGACTCGGCGTAGGCGCTCTTGCCGCTCGCGGCGGCGCCGATGACGAGCGTCACCGTCATTTCCCGGCCTCGAAATGCTCGTAAGCAGCCATGCCAGTCGCCGTGAACGTCTTCCCATCCCGGTACACGCGCAGCGCCGAATCCAGAAGGGGCAGATACGCCATGGCGCCCGCGCCCTCGCCCAAGTGCATGCCTGCGTCGAGGGGTGCCTTAATGCCGATCTCGCGAAGGAGCTCCTGGCTTGCGGGTTCGCTTGATGCGTGGGTGCCCACGAGGTAGCCCAAGGCGTTAGGGCACAGGCGCGCCGCGCACAGGGCCGCCGTGCAGGATATGACCCCGTCGAGGAGCGCCGGCGCCTTCGAGGCCGCGGCCCCCAGGTAGAAGCCGCACATCGCCGCGATGTCGAAGCCGCCCACCTTCGAGAGCACGTCGATCGGGTCGGCGGGATCGGGAGAGTTCGCGTCGATAGCGCGCTCGACCACGTCGCGCTTGCGCGCGAACGAGGCGTCCGAGAGCCCCGCGCCGCGCCCGACGAGGCTCCGTGCGTCCGCCCGGAGGAGCACTGCGGCCACCGCCGCCGAGGTGGTCGTGTTGCCGATGCCCATCTCGCCCGCGGCGAGAAGGCGCACGCCGGCGCGGGCAAGCCCGCACGCGACGGCGATTCCGACTTCGATCGCGCGCACGGCCCCATCGCGAGACATAGCGGAACCGTGCGCGATATTACCGCTCCCCCGCCGCACGTTCGCGAGCACCATGCGCGCGTCTTCTATGCCCCGGGCCATACCCACGTCGACGGGCACGACCTCGGCACCCGCGAACGCCGCCATGCGGCAGGCACTCGTGGCCCCCTCGCACATGTTGCGCGCGACGGCTCGCGTCACGTCTTGTCCGCTTTGCGACACGCCTTCGGCAACGACCCCATTGTCGGAGAAGAATACCGCGAGCGCACGGGGAAACTCGGCCACCTCGGCGCTCCCCTGAGCTGCGGCGATACACGCGACGGCGTCTTCAAAGTCGCCCAATCCCCCCAAGGGGTGCGCGATGGAGTCCCACGCGGCGTACGCGGCGGCGCGGGCGCACTCGTCTGCGGGCGCGATCCGGGAGAGCGCGGCTTCGAGCACGGCGCCCGGCGCCGACGAGAACGCGCGCTCGACTTCCTCGCGGATGCAGGCAAGCGCGGTTTCGGTTGCTTCAGCCATGCCGTCTCCTCTCTGCGAACGACGCCGCGGCAGATGCAAACGCGCGCACAACGTCGGGGTTCGCAGGATAGTACACATGCGGGAAGCCCGCAACCAGGGACGGGGTGGTCGTCATGCACGGCCAGCCCTTGTCGCGCCGGGGCTTCTGCGCCCAGAAGTCGCCGCCCGGGCAGGTGGACTGCCAGTAGTGGAACTCGTGCGCGCGGATGCGTGTGCCGCGCGGCCCGTAGAGCCCGTCGCGTTGAGAAGTGAGCTCCACGTACCCGAAATGGGACAGCCTTCCCCCGTTCTCGCTTGCGCCCTCAAGGGCGCCCGCAACAGGCCAGCGCCGCCCCTCGCTATCGGCGATTTCGCGCTGCAGATACAGAAACCCACCGCATTCGGCGACCGTCGGCATGCCGGATTCCACCGCGCGCCGCACCGCCTCGCGCATCGGCGCGTTCTCGGAGAGCTGCCGCGCATGGAGCTCCGGGTAGCCGCCCCCCAGATAGAGGGCGCTTGTCCCCCGGGGCAACTCGCTATCACACAGAGGGCTGAAAAAGGCCAGCTCGCAACCCAGGTCCTCGAGCGCGCGCAGGTTCTCCTCGTAGTAGAACGAGAACGCCTCGTCACGCGCGACGGCGACGATGGGCCGCGCTCCCGCGATCGGCTCCAACCGGTATGGTTCCTCGCGGATATCGGGTGCCGTCGCCGCTATTTCGAGCAAGCGGTCGACGTCGACGCTCTTTTCCACCAGCTCGGCCATCTTGTCGATGCGCGCGGAGAGCTGCTTGACTTCGTCGGCGGTCACAAGCCCCAGATGCCGGCTTTCGAGCGAGAACGCCTCGTCGGCGGGGATATTACCCAAAACCGCGACGCCCGTGTGCTTCTCGATCGCAGGCTTCGCGTAGGCGCAGGCAGCGGCGCTCGTCTTGTTCAGCACGACGCCGCGCACGTTCGCACAAGGCAGGAACTCGGCGATGCCGCGGATTACGGCGGCGAGCGATAAAGACGCCCCGCGCCCGTTCACCACTAAAACGACCGGCGTTTCCGTGTCGCGCGCAACCTGGTAGCTGCTCGCGTAGGCCACGCCGGGCGCCATGCCGTCGTAGAAGCCCATGACCCCCTCGAGCACCGCGACATCCGCGCCCGCGGCGCCGCGTGCGAGCAGGGCGCGCAGCGTCGGGGCGTCGGTGAAGAAACCGTCTAAGTTGCCCGAGCGCGCACCCACGACGCGGCGATGAAAGAGCGGGTCAATGTAGTCGGGGCCGCATTTGAAGGCCGCGCATGCAAGGCCGCGGCGCGCGAGCGCGCGCAGGAGCGCACACGTTACGACCGTCTTGCCGCTCCCGCTCGAGGGCGCAGCGACCATGAAGCGCGGGATGGACGTGCTCACCGGGCACCGCCTTCCCCACCTGCACCACGCGCGCTGACGAGGAACACGGGGTTTTGCGCCTTCATAAGATGATGCGAGCCTACAGCCTCGGCGCGGGCGGCCGACACCTGGCACGCCTCGAACCCCTTAAAGCGCGAACCCGAGAGGAGCGCGCACGCCTCAGTGAGTGTCTCAATGGTGACGCATGGAACACACAGGCGAACCTGCGAATTCTTCTCGAGCGCCGCCTCCACGATGGAGGGAAGCTCGCCCGCGCTCCCGCCGACGAACACGGCGTCGGGGACGGGCAGTTTCGCGAGCGCTTCGGGAGCGACGCCGGGGACCGCATACACGTTGCCGCACCCGAATGCATCCGCGTTCTCTCGGATGAGCCGCACGCCGGTCGCGTTGCGCTCGACCGCCCATACCGACCCCGCTCGCGCGACGAGCGCCGCCTCGATCGACACGCTCCCCGTGCCGGCGCCGACGTCCCACACGGTGTCGGTCGCGGTAAGGCGCAGCTTCGCGAGCGCGACGGCTCGCACCTCCTGCTTGGTCATGGGAACGTCACCGCGGATGAAGAGCTCGTCGGGAATGCCCGAGGAAGCGTACGGCCAGCGGGAGCTCGCGGCGCGGGATGCGCCCGCAGAGTCCACCACGGAAGAAGTCGCCGCGGGCGCAGACGCGCCGGCCGGCGCCTCGGAGGCTGCGCTAGAGCCCGCAGGCGACCCGGCGCCGCCTGCGAAATCGATAAGCATCACGTTCAAGTCGTCGAACGTCTGACCTGCGATTTCACTTGCGGTCGCACAGATGATGCGCTCGTCGGGGTACGACAGGCGCTCGGCCACCGTCACGCGCGCGTCCCCGAAGCCCGCCTGCACAAGCTCGCCGGAAAGCCGCGAGGGGTCTTCCCCGCCCGACGTGACGAGGAAGAGCTCACCTGCGCGCTCGCCCTCGGCCACGATGTCGCACGCCACGCCGTGAGCGCTCGCAAAGCGCCAATCCTGCCATGGACGCGCGAGGCGCGCGGCGAGATACGACGCTGAGCTTATGCCGGGAATGACGCGCACGTCCACCTGCGCGTTGCCGGAGAGCGCCTCCACCAGGCGGCGCGCGCCGCTGAACAGCCCCACATCGCCCGTCATCACGACCACGGCGCGCTGCCACGACGCCGCATCGGTGAGCGCGGCGACGATGTCCGCCGTCTTCACGAGCTCGCATCTCACCACGTCGGGCGGCACGTCGATGCCGGCAAGCGCGCGATGAGCGCCGATGACCACATCGGCGATGTCGATCGCGTCGAGCGCCGCGCGCGAGAGCAAGTCGGGGTTTCCGGGCCCCGCCCCGATGATCGTTACCTTTCGCATGGAATCTCCCGATACCCGCGCGGCGTGACCATACGGCCGCCTACGAGCTTCGTGTCCGCGTTGCCGACGAACACGGTGGTGAACATGTCGGCGTCGATCTCCCCCAGCTCGGAGAGCCTGCACATGCCCGACTGCTGCCCCTCGCGCCCGATGTTGCGTACCCAGCCGCAGAGCGTGTCGGGGGCCTTCCATTCGAGCATAATCTTCGCCGCGCGTGAGAGCCTGTCGGCGCGCTTTCTGCTGCGCGGGTTGTACAAACAGATGCAGAAGTCGGCGCTCGCCACGGCGGCGAGCCTGCGCTCGATGACCTCCCACGGCGTGAGCAGGTCGGAGAGCGACACGACCGCGAAGTCGTGGGCAAGCGGGGCGCCGAGCACCGCCGACCCGCTCTGAGCCGCGGTGGCCCCGGCGATAACTTCCACGTCTACATCGGGGTAGTCCTCCGCAAGCTCCAGCACGGGGCTCGCCATGCCGTACACGCCCGCGTCACCGCTGCACACGAGCGCCACGGCTTCTCCGCTCTGCGCGCGCGAAAGCGCCAGGCGGCACCGTTCGACCTCGTGCATCATCGGCGTCGCGAGATGCGCCGCGTCGGGCACGGCGGCGAGCGCGAGCTCCACGTATTTCGTGTACCCCACAACGATGTCGGCCGCCTCGAGCGCGCGCCGGGCCGCAATCGTCATGCCGTCGGGGCCGCCCGGGCCGATCCCCACCACGAAGAGCTTTCCCATCACCGCTCCTTAAACGAAAGTTCGATAGTTACCTTGGAAAACGCGACGGTCACGCCGCCATGAGCGAGCTTCGGGAAGATAAGTTTGCCCCCGTCCGCGAGCGCCGCGCGCTCGCACACGTTGTCAACCCCCACCGTCGCGCGCACGAAATCAGATGGCGAAACGCTGCCTTCGACTTGCGACAACTCATCTGCGGAATACGTCGCAAGCGGAATGTTGCGCGCGCGGCAGAAGGCGAGCAGACCCTCCTCGTGCGCCTTCACGTCAATCGTCGCCGCCTTGCGCACGGCCGAAGGCGAGATACCCGCCTGCCCGCACGCGAGAAGAAACGCCTCCTCGATCGCTTCGGCGCACGCACCGCGACGGCACCCAATGCCCGCAACGATGCAGGGCACGACAAGGCGAAGCGGCTCGGGCGCAGGCGCCTGCGCCCGCACGCCCGCCGGCTTCCCCGTCTCACCGGCGGGCACGACCTTGCCCGTTGTCTCCGCCACGCGAACGGACGCACCTTCATTCGCGCCAGCAAACGGCGACACGACGATATCGGCCCGAGCGCGGTCGGACGCAATGTCAACTCCCTCAGGCGGTTGTCCCGAAATCGGCATGTCGGAATAGAGCGCCACGCGCCCGCCAGAAAGCAGCCGCGCCGACACTCGCTTGATGGCCTCGGGATTCGAAACGGGGAGCCCCGCACAGCGCGCCCACGTATCCACCGCCCACACGCCGCGGACGTCGGTCGCCGTGGTGATGACGGGGATGGCCCCTGCCGCGCGTGCCACAGTTTGCGCAAGCTCGTTCGCACCGCCCAAATGCCCCGACAAAAGCGGGACGGCAAAGCGCCCCGCCTCGTCGATCGCCACAACCGCGGGATCGTTTACCTTCGAGGCGACATGCGGCGCGATCGCCCGCACGGCGATGCCCGCCGCGCCCACGAACAGAAGCGCGTCCGACGCTTCCCACGTGAGCGCCGTCCATGCGCGCAGGTCGGCCTTCCCCTCGCCGAACCCGCGCGAAACGGAAACGTCCCAGCCAGGGTCATCTTCACCTGTCTGCGCGCAATCGGAAAGCGCGCGTGCGGTGCGCTCCGCCAACGCATACCCCCTCTCAGTGAACGCTATGCAGGAAACCCTCATCTAGCGCACCACCATCGTCGAGAAGTAGCTGCCCCGATCGGGCACATCGTCGAGCGAGCGGTACACGCGCTCGCCCGGAAGCCCACAGTCCTCTACGAGCTCGGCACCGTCGAAGGCGCCCTCCTCGCGAAGGATACGCTTCGTGTCCGCAAGCGAGCGGCGCGCCTTCATAGCCACCTTCGTCCCTGGCCAGCCGATTGCGCGGCCCACCCCATACAGCACGCCTTTACTCATACGTCGCCCCCAATTCCCCGATAACTGCATCGGCGCCCGACGTGCGGAAAAGCTCACGGCGCTCCGCGTCGAACACGACCGCGGCGATGTCGCATGCGCCCGCCGCGCGGCGGCGCAACCTGTCCTCGATTGCCGCAGCGAGCGAGGCGCGCGCAGCGTCCCCCACGCCGGCGGCCTCGATTACCTCGAGCGCCACCGTGGTCGTGACGGACGTCATGATCTCGCGCACGGTCTTCGCGCCCGCGCCGGCCATGGCCGCGTGGGCGGCCAGAATCTCCGCGCGGCAGTCGGCGGTACGCGAATGGGTGTCCATGATGCCGCCCGCGACCTTCACCAATTTGCCGATGTGTCCCACAAGAAGGACATTGGTGAATCCCTCGCGAACGCAGCAATCAATCGCATCGCCCACAAAGTTGGAGATGAAGACCACCGGCGCACCGTTTAGGTGGAAATGCCCCGAGATGAACTGCCCGCCGTAGTTGCCGGGCGTGAGCACGACTCCGCGCCGCCCCATAGCCGCATGCTGCCGGATCTCGAGCTCGATGCTGTCGCGCAAGGCAGCGAGACTGCGAGGCTCGACGATGCCCGTCGTGCCCAGGATGGAGATGCCGCCCTCTATCCCCAGGTGCGGGTTGAAGGTCTTTTCGGCTAGGGAAACGCCCTCGGGTACCGAAATCGTCACAGCAATATTTCCAGAAAAGCCGTGCGCGGCGCACACCTCGCGCACCGCCGAAGTGATCATCGCGCGCGGCGTCGCGTTGATGGCGGCCGCCCCCACCGGCTGCTCGAGCCCGGGCAACGTCACGCGCCCCACGCCCACGCCGCCATCGACGGAAACTTCCGATTCGTGCGCGGGCACGTCCTTGCTGTCCGCAGCACCCGTGCCCGACCCCGAATGTTCCACGCGCGCGTACACGAGCACGCCGTCGGTCACATCGGCATCGTCGCCCGCGTCCTTACGCACGGCGCACTGGGCGCACCCCTCGCCGATGCATGCGTCGACCACGTCCGTCTCGACGGGCAGCCCGCCGGGGGTGACGATCGACACGAGGCCGACGGGCTTTCGTGACAAGAGCATCTCGCAGGCTGCCTTCGCCGCGAGCGCGGCGCAGCTCCCCGTGGTGTAGCCGCAGCGCAGGCGGGTCGTCCCGGTATATATGTAGTGCTCGAAGGCCACGCTAACTGCTCGCCTTCCGATACCCCGTGGCAAACGAAGGGTCGTAAAGCTTGCTGCGCTCGTACGACTCCGCTTGCGCGCCGTTGTGCGCAAGCCCGCCGCGAGCCCCGAGCACGCGGCCCACCACCACGAGCGCCGTGCGGTCGATGCCCTCTCGCGCGCCCGCATCGGCGAGCGTGCCCACTGTGCATCGCACCACGCGCTCCTCAGGCCAGGTCGCCTTGTACACGAGCGCCGCCGGCTCGTCGGAGCTGCGGCCCGCGGCCAAAAGCTCGGCGGAAAGCTCGGCGAGCATACCCGAGCTCAGGAAGATGACCATAGTCGAGCCGCTTTCCGCCATGGTGCGCATGCCCTCGCCCGCGGGCATGGGGGTACGTCCGGAAAGTCGCGTGATCACGACCGACTGGCTGATTCCCGGCAGCGTGTATTCCTGGCGAAGCGCCGCCGCGGCACCGCAAAAGCTCGACACGCCGGGCACCACCTCGTAGTCCACGCCGCGCGCGTCGAGCGCGTCCATCTGCTCCTGGATGGCGCCGTACAGGCACGGGTCGCCCGTGTGCAGGCGCACCACTTCCTCGCCCCGCGCATCTGCCGCGCACATCACGTCGAGCACTTCCTCCAAGGTCATGTGCGCGCTGTCGTAGACGATGCAGGATTCCTTGCACTCAGCGAGCAGCTCGGGGTTCACAAGGCTTCCCGCCCAAACGACCACGTCGGCCGCGCGCAGAAGGCGCGCCCCGCGCAGCGTGATAAGGTCGGCGGCGCCCGAGCCTGCGCCAACGATATGAATCATCCGAGCCTTCCCTTCCCGTTTCTCATCGCAACCGTTTACGCCGCCATTCGCGCAGCGGGCAAAACACGGCGCCTGCGGCGACAATCGGCGCAAATACGCAGGCAGGAGGCGCAATGCCGCCCGCCCTGGCTTTGACACGTTCACAAGTGCCCACTATCATAGTAAAAGATTCGGCAACGAGCATATGACAATCGGATAAAAGGAAATGACCGGCGCGGCGCCCGCACAGCCCGCGCTGGCTTGCGGAGGGAACCAGGTGGGAATCCTGGGCAAGGGACATTACTGTATAGGACGCGCGGGCGAACCGCCTCGCGCCCCAAGCCAGACTGCTTCGCCTTTTCCTCACGGCATCGCCGTGGCGTTAGCTCCTTGTGAACCCCGAGGGGTGCGCTTTTCTTTCGCTTGTGCCGACAAGCAACTGTCGCCGGGGGACCGGCAAACCGAGGAAAGGAAAAACCATGTCCGACCAGATGTCACGCCGCGGCTTCATGGGCGCCGCAGCAACCGGAGCCGTCGCGCTCGCCGGAGTCGCGCTCGCGGGCTGCTCCAACACCTCCGCGAGTTCCGAGAAATCGAGTGAAAAGGAGAAGGCCGTGAAGCCGGTCATCCTCGTCACGAGCTTCGGCACGAGCTACAACGACTCGCGCCACATCACCATCGGCGCCATCGAAGACGCTATCCGCGAGAAGTACTGGCAGGACTACGACATCCGCCGCGCCTTCACCGCGCAGATCATCATCGATAAGCTGAAGAAGCGCGACGGCATCACGATCGACAACATGACCGAGGCGCTCGACCGCTGCGTGGAAGACGGCGTGAAGGAAATCGTCGTGCAGCCGACGCATCTCATGGGTGGCCTGGAATACACCGACGTGAAAGACGAGCTCGACAAGTACGCCGACAAGTTCGACAAAATCTCGCTCGGCGACCCGCTGCTCACCTCCGACGACGACTACAAGAAGGTGGCCGCAGCCATTAAGGAGAACATGGCGTCCTTCGACGACGGCAAGACGGCGCTGTGCCTCATGGGTCACGGCACCGAAGCCGATTCCAACGCCGACTATGCCAAGATGCAGGAAGTGTTTAAGAACGAGGGCTTGACGCAGTTCTTCGTCGGCACCGTCGAGGCTGAACCGACCTGCGAGGATGTTATCGCCGCCGCGAGCGCCGCAGGCTACAAGAAGGCCGTGCTCGCGCCGTTCATGGTGGTCGCGGGCGACCACGCGAACAACGACATGGCAGACGAGACCGACCCCGACAGCTGGGCTGCGAAGTTCGTGGCCACCGGCTTCGAAGTGACGTGCCTGCTCCAGGGTCTGGGACAGAACGTCGCGGTCGACGAAATCTACGTCTCGCACGTGGACGACGCCATCGCCAAGCTGTAAACTCGCCGCGCACGGGGGCGCCGGTCGCGTCCCCGTGCAACGGGCATGCGCCTTCCCCGACTGACGGCGCATGCCCGTTGCATTCGCATCCCGCCCGCCCACCGCACGGCGCGGGCGGTCGAAGCGATTGAAAGGAACCCCCTCCATGTTGAAGAAAACCCTCGCCTTCGCCCTGTCAGCGGCGCTTTTCGCGTTCTCGCTCGCCGGCTGCGGCGGAAATTCAATCGACAGCGCAAAGGCAAGCGATGCCGATTCCCAGGAAAAGACCGAACAGGCGGCCGATGCGCCCGAGGGCGCAAGCGCTGCCCCCATCACCGCCGACAAGGTGGCCGACGGCACCTATCCGATCACCGTAGATTCCAGCTCGAACATGTTCAGGATTGTGGACGCCCAGCTCATCGTGGAAAACGGCTCCATGCACTGCGTGATGACGCTTTCCGGCACGGGCTACGGCAAGCTCTTCATGGGCACGGGCGACGAGGCTGCCGCCGCGAGCGAGGCCGACTTCATCCCCTATGTGGAAAACGCGGAAGGCAAGTACACCTACGACGTGCCCGTTGAAGCGCTCGACGAGGACACCGCCTGCGCCGCGTGGAGTATTAGAAAAGAGCAGTGGTACGACCGCACGCTCGTGTTCGAATCCGCCGGCGTCGATCTGCGCGCCGACGCACTGAAGTAACGCCATGCGGTCGATTCTTCCCAAGGGGGAAAGCAGGAAGCGTCGCAGCATCGCGGTGCGCGCGATCGCCTGCGTTCTCGTCGCCCTGCTCGCGCTTCCCTTCGCGGGGTGCAGTGCGAGCCCGAACGCGACCGGTGGCACGGCAGGCTCTCAGGAATACACTGTGAGCGTCTCGCTCTCCGGCGGGTCAGGGCGCGCAAGCATCGCCTCACCCACCACAATTGTGAAGGATGGCGACACCTACACCGCGACCATCACCTGGTCGAGTTCGAACTACGACAAGATGACCGTCGACGGCGTGGACTACGCGCCCGTAAACGACGGCGGCAACTCCACGTTCGAGATACCCGTCACGCTCGACGAGGACATCGCCGTGTCGGCCGAGACCGTCGCCATGTCGACGCCGCACACCATCGACTACACGCTCTACTTCGACTCATCCACCATGAAGGAGAAATCGGGCGACGAAGCAAGCGGCGGCTCCCCTGCGGGAACGGCTTCAAGCGCCGCGGCCGACTTCCACAACGCCGATTTGGGCTGCGGCTGGAAGCCGACGGGGACGCTTCAGCTTGAATACGCCGAGCACTTCACTGTCGACGAGTTCGAAGGCGGCCTGCGGCTTATCTGCATTTCGAACGGGGAGCGCTTCCTCGTGGTGCCGCAAGATGCGAAGGTACCTGATGGGTTGAGCTCCGACATCGCGGTCATAAGGCGCCCCGCCGACAAGGTGTACCTCGTGTCGTCGGCGACGATGTGCCTGGTCGACGCGCTCGATGCGAACGACAATATCCTCATGTCGGGCACGAAGGCCGACGATTGCTCGGTCGCGGGCTTCAAAAGCGCGCTCGAAAGTGGGGCGATCGCCTACGGCGGCAAGTACAGCGCGCCCGATTACGAGCAAATATCGGCCTCGGGCTGCACGCTCGCCATCGAGAACACCATGATCAACCACACGCCCGATGTGAAGAAAAAGCTGCAGAAGCTCGGGCTCGTCGTGCTCACCGAACAGTCGTCGAGCGAGCCCGAAGCACTCGGGCGCGTCGAGTGGATTAAGCTTTTCGGCGTCCTATTCGACAAGGAAGACGAGGCCGCGCACCTGTTCAACGAGCAGAAGGCTCGCGTCGAGCAAACGTCGGGGCTCGCGTCGTCAGGTAAAACCGTGGCGTATTTCTACATTAACTCGAACGGGGCCGCCGTCACGCGGCGGGCGGGCGACTACGTGGCGCAGATGATCGAGCTTGCAGGCGGCAGCTACGCGCTCGATGACGCGCAGACGGCGTCGACGTCAGGTTCGTCAGTAACGCTCGAAATGGAGCGCTTCTACGCGACGGCGAAGGATGCCGACATCATCGTCTACAACGGCACCATCGACGAATCGGTTGCCACCTTGAAAGACTTCGTAGGCAAAAACGCGCTATTGTCGCAGTTCAAAGCCGTAAAGAACGGCAACGTCTGGGTCACAAGCGCCGACATGTACCAGCAGATGACTTCTACCGCCGACATTATCGACGAGCTGCACGGGGCGTTCACCGGCGATGACGCGAGCGGCTTCCATTATCTGAGGAAGCTTGGCTAGCGTCATGAGAAGCCGGCTTTCCATGACATACGACGAATCGGGGCGCGCCGCGCGGTGTCGAGTCGTGACGGCGCTGCTCGCTGTTGTCATCATCGTGCTCGTCGGGGCCAACCTGTGCATCGGGAGCGTGCTCGTGCCCGCAGACCACATCCCCGGCATCCTTTCGGGCGGCGCGGCCAATTCCATGGAAAGCCAAGTCATCTGGGAGATTCGCCTGCCGCGCGTGCTTTCAGCCGTGCTTCTCGGCGGGGCACTTTCGCTCTCCGGGTTCCTGCTGCAGACGTTTTTCAACAACCCCATCGCCGACCCGTTCATCTTGGGCGTCTCCTCGGGCGCAAAGTTCGTCGTCGCGCTTACGATGATCGTGCTTCTGGGCGCGAACCAGGCCATGTCCTCGCCGGCCATGGTGGCCGCAGCGTTTCTGGGATCGCTTATCACCATCGGCTTCGTGCTCCTCATCGCACGGCGCATAAGTTCCATGGCCATGCTTATCGTGGCGGGCGTCATGGTGGGATACATCTGCTCGGCGGCGACGAACTTCCTCATCGCCTTCGCCGACGACCAGTCCATCGTGAACCTGCACAACTGGTCTTTGGGTAGCTTCTCGGGTTCGGGCTGGGACGACGTCGCGGTCATCACGGTCGTGGTGATCGCCATGAGCGCATGCGTATTCGCGATATCGAAGCCCCTTTCCGCCTTCCAGCTAGGAGAAGCCTACGCGAAAAGCGTCGGCGTGAACGTCGCACGCTTCCGCGTGGTGCTCGTCCTTCTAGCGAGCATGCTCTCCGCCTGCGTGACCGCGTTCGCTGGTCCGGTGTCGTTCGTAGGCATCGCGGTTCCACATCTCGTGAAGTCGGCGCTGAAGTCGTCGAAGCCCATCAGCGTGATTCCTGCGTGCTTCTTGGGAGGCGCCATCTTCTGCGCGGGCTGCGATTTGATCGCGCGCACGCTGTTCTCTCCCGTCGAGCTTTCCATCAGCGCCGTCACCGCCATCTTCGGCGCGCCGGTGGTTATCGCGCTCATGCTGAAGAAGCGGGTGAGGTAGATGGGGGAATTCATGCCGCGGCCCAAAACGCTCCGAGCGAAGTCGAACCTCGAAACCCCGGTCGAAACGCAGGCTGACGGAGCGCCGCTTTTCCGCATAAGCGACCTGTCGCGGGCTACGACAAGAAGGTCGTAGTCGAAGGTGTCAATCTGGAGGTTCGCGCGGGCGACGTCGTGGCGCTCATCGGGCCGAACGGCTCGGGCAAGTCGACCATCTTGAAAACCATCACACGCCATCTGGTACCGCTTGCCGGCGCGGTCGAGCTCGACGGACGGGAGATTTCCCGATGGAAGACGGCGGAGTTCGCAAGGAACCTTGCCGTTATGCTGACAGATCGCCCCCGGACCGAGCTCCTCACCTGCCGTGATATCGTAGAGGCGGGAAGACATCCCTACACCGGGCGAATGGGCACACTCTCGCCCGACGACCATAGTCGGGTCGACGAGGCCATGAAAACCGCACATGTGGAAGAGCTCGCCGAGCGCGACTTCATGCAGATAAGCGATGGGCAACGCCAGCGCGTCATGCTCGCACGCGCCATCGCGCAGGATCCGCGTGTGCTCGTTCTCGACGAGCCCACGTCGTATCTCGATATCCGCTACCAGATCGACCTGCTGCGAATACTTCGCCACCTTGCGAAATCGCGGAATGTAGCTGTCATCATGTCCATCCACGAACTCGAGCTCGCGCAGAAAAGCGCCGACAAGGTGATTTGCGTAAAGGACGGCCGGGTCTTCCGCGCCGGCGCACCCGAGGACATATTCACGCGCGAGACGATTGGCGAGCTCTACGGCCTTCAACATGGCACCTTCAACGAGCGCTTCGGCAGCGTGGAAATTGGGCGCCCGCACGGCGATGCGCACACGTTCGTCATCGCCGGCGCAGGTACGGGGTCGACTGTGTTTCGACAGCTCATCCGGCAGGGCAAGGCGTTCTACGCGGGCGTTCTGCACGAAGGGGACATCGACTGCGAGCTCGCGCGCGACCTGGCGACGGAATGCGTGGCCGAGCGCGCCTTCGAGCCGATCGGGGATAAAACCATAGCCCGCGCCAAAGAGCTCCTCGTCCACTGTGCGCGCCTTATTGTGTGCCCCGCCGCCTTCGGCACCATAAACGCCCGCAACGCAGAGCTCGTCGCCTTCGCACGCTCGCATGGTATCGAGGTCATGCAAGCGTGCGAAGGCGCATCGGAGGATTCCCATTTGGAGTGGGAAGGATAAACTGAACTTTCTTTTAAGGATCCTCAGGCTACAGCTCCTGCGCCGGCGAGGTCTACAAAGCGCCGGAGAACCTCGTGAACAGGAATTTCCACGCCGACGAGCCCAACTAGGCCTAATCCAAGCGAGATTCCAGACTCGACAGACCATTGAGAGTCAGATCGTTAGCGACCTCAGAGACACGCTCGATAGGAACCGAGCCGTCAGACAGTGCCCACGTGCGATAGATACCGATAATGCCCGACAGCAAAAACGCCAGATAGTAATCGAACATCTCGTCCTTGAGACCTTGGGGCAACAGATCGCGCTCGGCAATCTCGTGTTCGAGCGGCGCACGAAGACGAGCCATAAAATCATCGAGCGGAATGTTCTCGATCAGCTGACGATTGAGCACCAAGTTGTTGCACAGTGCCTCGTTAACGGTTTTAAAGAAGGTCGCCGCCGCGCCAAGAGCGCGCTCGTTGGTGTCGCCGTCCATTGAAGCAAGCGTTTTCTCGACCGAGTCGACAATCATCTCCACCACATCGACGGCAATGGCATCGAGCAGGCCGTCAACCGTACCAAAGTGTACGTAAAAGGTTTTGCGGTCGACATTGGCCTCGCGCGCGATGGCACTCACCGTAATGTCTGCCAGCGGCTTTTCCATAAGCAGGCGCTCGAAAGCCGAAAGGATGGCATTACGGCTGCGAACGATGCGACGATCAAGACGCGGTTTGCTGGTTGCCATGGGCGTGTCCCTTCGATATGCGAGCATTCATCAACAGATGAGAGATAATCTACGTAAGAGGATTATCCCCCATACAGCACAAATATGCCCCGCATCATGAAGAACGCACGACTGCCCTACTGCGACTTGGGATGCTTCTTCTTATTGAGTGCCGACGGAGATACGCGAATACCATCGCCTGTCTGGCGCACATAGGCTTTATGAGCCGGCTTAGCGGTCCCAGAAGCCTTCTGAGCGCGCTTCTTGAGATCAACGGTAACAGCATTCGTGGGGTGCGGCATAGTGGGCGCAGAGGGCGTCTGAGGCGTGCGGCCGAGCTTGCGCATCACACGATCCCAGCGCGCATGGATGCTCTCGTTGTGGGCGCTCTTAAGTCCCAGCAGGGGCGCAGCCAAAATGGTCGGCGCAATAAACGTAATGAGGCGCCACAGCAGATAGCCGGCGGTCGAAGCCGACCCAAAGAAATGACCCAAGAACAATGCAAAGCCGCCCTCAGCGCCACCAGTTCCACCGGGCAAGGGAACCGCAGAGCTCAGCAGCTGGACAAAGGCGCTCGCGGCCATGACCGAGAAAAAGTCGACCTCGTGGTGGCCAAAGGCAAGCATCAGGAAATACGGCACCAGATAGAAAAACGCGAGCTGCAGCATGGTGATGACCACTGTGAGCAGCATGGAAGAAAAATGTCCGGCCGAAAGCTTGAACTTCTCGGAGAAGGAGTAGATCTCGCCATCGACAAACGTGCGCCATCCCTCGATCTTAGTGGCCGAGACACCAATGCGCTCAAGCCAATTGATGATGCAATGGGCGACGCGCGTGACGGTCTTAGGCATGAGCGCGACGGCGAAGATGCCCAGCAAGATGCAGCAGTGCCCACCAAAGCTAAAGACGCACAGCAACGTCATGTCGCCATAGCGCTCGGCAAAAAACAGCATGCGAGCAAGCAGTAGGATAGCGCCCCAGGCAACGAGGCCAAACTGGTACACGATAAAACGCGTGAATTGCGTGGCGCCGGCCTCGCCCACGTTTTGGCCGGCCTTGGTCAGGCGATAGATTTGAGCCGGGGTGGAGCCCATCATCATGGGCGTCAGGTTACCAAAGAAGATGCCACTCGCCTCGACCGAGATCAGGTCGCGGATGCCGACGGGCGAATTGGGATCGAGCCAGACGGCGATCGCATAGGCCACAATGCCAAAGAACAGGTACATGAACATGCAAAGACACGCGACAACGAGCCATGACGCCTGGACGCTCGACATAGCGGCCCAGAACTGCCCCATCTGCCCGGTTACCACCAGATAGACGATATAACCTACCAGCACGACGCCGATAAAGATGGCGCCGCGGCGTGCGCTCTTATTGTCATCTCCGCCCGAGGCCTCAACCTCGACCTGGGGCTTAGACGTATGCTGAGAGGACTCCGTCATGAGACTCCTTCTAACAGTCAAAATATCTTGGATATTGTACCCGTAAGGGCCATAGGCAGACCGCAAAGCTCTGGTTCAAACGGGAATTGCAGACGGTTGTTTGAAAATCAGAACCACCCTTAAAAAGGGTGGTTTGCTCTTAGGGTATAACCCACGGGCCCCGGGCTCGCGTCTAAAGGCGCGGGCCCGGACTTCGTCCAGGCCTAGTGCATCTTGACCCGTGGCGCGCCGGTCGAACCGGCAGCATCACCCCCTCTTGAAGGGGTCCTCGTACTCCTTCACGCTCAGCTTGTCCAGCGCGATGTCGTGGGACTCCTGCTCCCTGATGTACTTGGCGATCGTCGCCTCGTTCAGGCCGACGGTGGACACGTAGTAGCCCTCCGCCCAGAACTTCCTGTTGCCGAACTTGTACTTGAGGTTGGCGTGCCTGTCGAATATCATCAGCGAGCTCTTCCCCTTCAGGTAGCCCATGACGCTCGCGACGCTGTACTTCGGCGGGATCGCCAGCAGCACGTGCACGTGGTCGGGCATCAGGTGCCCCTCGATTATCTCGATCCCCTTGTACTCGCACAGCTTCCTGAGGATCTCCCCTATGTCGCTCCTGATTTGGTTGTAGATCACTTTGCGCCTATACTTCGGCGTGAACACGATGTGGTACTTGCACATCCACTTCGTGTGGGAAAGGCTGTAGGCCTTCTGGGCCATGGCGACCACCCCTTCGACTCGAATTCTTGACGGCCTGAACAATCGTCAATATCGGTCGGAGGGGTGGCTTTGTAAAGCCGTTTGTCTCCACCCGCGTAGCGGGTGGTTTAAAGCTGGCCGCTGCGCGGCCAGCGGACTAAAGTCTTGAATAAAAAACCCGGCCTTCCATGGGAAGGCCGGGTATCAGGTGCGTGGTAGCCCGTACCAGATTCGAACTGGTGATCTCCGCCTTGAGAGGGCGGCGTCCTAAACCGCTAGACGAACGGGCCATAAGCTTCAGCAGAAAAGAAGTGGTAGCCCGTACCAGATTCGAACTGGTGATCTCCGCCTTGAGAGGGCGGCGTCCTAAACCGCTAGACGAACGGGCCACATGACATCTGCACTGCCGTGCTGCGAGGATATATATTACGGGACAAAAAACGTCAGCGCAAGAAGAAATTCCAAATTGCCCAAATTTTGTCGGCAGGTTATGGAACACGAAGGTAAACTGGGTAGCTAATTCAAGTTGAGATGGACCAAAAGAGCTTCGCGCTCGTTGGGAATATTGTCTTCGATCACGGCGTCGAGGGCGGAGTTGAGAAGCTGACCCAGTTCCGGCCCGGGCTTGACTCCGGCACGGATCAGGTCGCCGCCGTTGATGGCGAGCATCTTGAGCGTATGGGGCTCCCCTGCCTTCAGCAGCTCGTGCGCCAGCGCGCGCATCTCCTCAATCGTCTCAACGTAATAGAAGCACGACGGGGCCTTGCCAAGTGTGTCGGCACGCTTAAGGTCCATGAGCTCGTCAATCAGGCGGGCCGTGTCGACGCCCTCACCCGAAAGCGCGCGCATCATATTGAGCAGACAGGAGCGCTCGGGGCGCAGCGGCTTGTCATGGTATTTGATGAGCAGGCACACGTCGCGCACCAAGTCGTGCGAGAGCGCCAGGCGATCCATAATGACGCGCGCCTTCTTGGCACCGAGCTCGGGATGACCGTAGAAGTGTCCGCTGCCGGCGTGATCGACCGTGAAGCACTCGGGTTTGGACACATCGTGCAAAAACGCCGCCCACATAAGACTCGACGAGGGCGCGACGCCGTCGCACAGCGCCAGCTCCCCTGCCACCGTCAGAACACGAGCGATATGCTCGTAGACGTTAAACGCATGATAGACACTGCGCTGATCAAACCCGCGACCCGCTGCCAACTCGGGCACGGCGGCGCAGATGAGCTCGGGGTAGCGCAGCATGGCATCTCCCCCGTGGCCGGTCGAAAGGATGCCCTCAAGCTCAATGCCCACACGCTCGCGCGCCACGGCATCGAGCAGCGGCGCGCACTCGGCAAGCGCACGCTTGGTCTCGGGCTCAATCATAAAGTCCAGGCGGCAGGCAAAGCGCACCGCACGCAGCATGCGCAGGGCGTCCTCGTTAAAGCGACGCTTGGGATCGCCGACAGCGCGAATCAGCTTGCACTCCAAGTCACCCTGGCCGTCGTAGCGGTCGACAAGACCGCGCTCGGGATGCCAGGCCATAGCGTTGACAGTAAAGTCGCGGCGCGCCAGATCGTCCTCGAGCGAGGCGGCACGCTCGACACTCTGAGGATGGCGCCCATCGGTATAGAAGCCATCCAGACGGTACGTGGTGACCTCGATGCGCTCGCCATCGCTAATGGCCGTGATACCGCCAAATTTAATACCCGACTCCACGACCGCGATATCCGCCGCCTCGAGCGCTGCCTTGGATTCCCGCCACAGACCGCTGCAACACATGTCAACATCGTGGCTGGGGCATCCCATCAGGGCGTCGCGCACCCAACCGCCCACGTACCAGGCCTCAAGACCGGCCGCCTCGAGCGCACGCAGCACTCGCAGGGAGGCATCGGTCGGGTGCGTACCGTTGAGCGAAACATTGCACATACCTGTGGCCTCCTGCGGCTATCAAATTGGTTGTCGATTGCATCTGCAAGAAGTCTAGCAAGAAACAGCCTCCCCTGCACACGCAAGTCCGATAAACAAAAACGCATCCGTCCTGTTCCCAAGACGGATGCGAACCACTCGAAATACTCAAGCTTTAGGCCGGAGTTAGCAGACCTCGCGGATAGCGATGCCCTTCTTATACTCCTCGACCTTGGCAAAGTCGCCCAGGCCCGGGCACTCGACCACGTTGGCGCCAGTGGCCATCGAAAGGCGCAGGGCGTCCTCGACGCGCTCGGGGGCGTCGTGCCACACGGACAGGAAGGCAGCGAGCGAGGAATCGCCGGCGCACACCGTCGACAGCAGTTTGACCTCAAAGGTGCGGTTGGCAAACCAGATGTGCTCGCCGTTGGAGAAGTACGCACCGGCGCCACCAAGGGTCAGCAGCACGTTCTTGGCGCCCTTGGCATGCAGCTCGGCCATAGCGCCCTTGACGGACTCGTCGTCGCCACCGCTCACCTTGATGCCAAAGATGTCGAGCAGCTCGTCATCATTGGGCTTGATCAGCAGCGGCTCCATGGCAATGAGGTTTGCCAGCTGATGGCTCGAGATGTCGAGAACGAACTCGGCGCCCTTGGCCTTGACGCGGCGCAGGACCTCGGCCAGGAAGCCCTCGGAAGTGTTGGGAGGTAGCGAGCCGCTGATGACCAAGCAGGTCATGTCATCGAGCGAATCGATGAGCTCAAACATCTCCTGCTCGTTGGCCTCGTTAATGGCGGCACCGGCGTTGACCATGTTGTACTCGGTGTCGGGGCCGGCATTGAGGAATACGTTGACGCGCGTAATACCGTCGGTCCACACGGGCTTGACGGGCACGCCCAGGGCCTCGGCGCCCTTAACGATAAACTCACCCGAGAAGCCGGCGAAGAAACCCAGGATCGTGGTGTCGACACCATAGTGGTCAAGCGTAAACGAGACGTTGAGGCCCTTGCCGTTGGGCGTGTAGACGGCATTGCGGGTACGCGTGACGGTATTGGCAGCAAGGCCGTCGCAGGCGATGTTGTAGTCAATGGCGGGATTTGCAGTGAGCGTGTAAATCATGAATGTTCCTTTCACGAAGCAACGTGTTAATGAAAGTATATTCCACGCATCGGTAAAAGGCTAGGACAACTCGGTGAACGGTGTGGAAGCGATGAAGTACGGCAGGACACCTCTCCCCCGTGGCGGAACAAAAAGGCGCCCCAGCCGAAACCGGGGCGCCGCATGCGCACGAATATGTCGCGTTTCGATTACTGACGATCGAGCTTGCGGACGGCAACGCGCTTGCTGTACTCGTCGACGTGACCAAAGTCGCCAATGCCGACGGACTCGGCAACGTTGGCGCCGGTGGCCATAGCGAGCTTCATGGCCTCCTCGACGTTGTCGCGATCCCTGTACCACTTGTGCAGGAACGCAGCGAGGGTGCAGTCGCCGGCGCAGACAGAAGAAACCAGCTTGATGTTGAACTCACGCTTGGCGTACCAGATGTCCTCGCCGTTGGAGAAGTAAGCGTCGCCGCGGCTACCACGGGTGAGCAGCACGTTCTGAACGCCAGCGTCGTGAGCCATCTTCATGGCAACGCGGACCTCGTCGTCGGTGTCGACCGGCACGCCGAAGATGGCCTTCATCTCGTGATGGTTCGGCTTGATGAGCAGCGGCTTCTTGTGAGCGAGCTCCTTGAGCTTGTCGGAGGACAGGTCCAGGACGACGTCGGCGCCACGAGCCTGAGCGTGCTCCATGACCTGAGCGAGGAAGTCGGGCGTAGCTTTGGGAGGCACGGATCCGGAGACGATCAGGCACTCAAGATCGCCCGCGGTATCCAGGATGTTGTAGAGCTCCTCCTGGTGCTGCGGCGTAATAGGAGCACCCGGGTTCAGGATGCCGTACTCGTGCTGGCCATCGTTGACGTAGGTGTTAATGCGCGTGATACCGTCGGTCCAGACCGGGCGGCAGAGGCAACCCAGGTTCATGACCTCCTCGACGATGAACTTGCCCGTGAAGCCGGCGAAGAAGCCGAGCGCGACGGTGTCGACGCCCATCTTCTTAAAGGCGAAGGACACGTCGAGGCCCTTGCCGTTAGCCGTGTAGCTGGCCGAGCCGGTGCGGACGTTCTCGTCGGGCTCGAGCGGAGAGCTCGAAACCGTCATGTCGACAGCCGGGTTAGCGGTTAGCGTGTAGAACATTTACAGTACCCCCTGTATATGTGAGGGCCGCGTGGCCGGCCCATTCCAACCACGCGGTTACCTCTGATACCAAATTAGCGAGCTGCGGACTCGAGCAGTGCCTTGACCTCGGCAGCGGTGTTGCAGGCGAGCGCTTTCTCGGCGAGCTCGTCGCACTCGGCCTTGGTCCACTGGCTGATGGTCTTGCGGGCGCGCAGGATGGACGGAGCGCTCATCGAGAACTCCTCCAGGCCCCAGCTGATCAACAGCGGCTCGAGCAGCGGATCGGCAGCGGCCTCGCCGCACATACCGACCATGATGCCGGCCTTCACACCGCTCTCGATGATGTTCTTGAGCGAGCGAAGCACGGCGGGATAGTACACCTGGTACAGGTTGGAGATGGTGTCGTTGCCACGGTCGGCGCACATGGTGTAGCCGATCAGGTCGTTGGTGCCGATGGAGAAGAAGTCGGCGACCTCGGCCAGACGGTCTGCGAGCAGCGAAGCGGCGGGCGTCTCGACCATGATGCCGACCTCGATGTTCTCGTTGAACTTGCGACCCTCTTCGGTCAGCTCGGCCTTGCACTGCTCGACGAGCTCCTTGACGGCCAAGACCTCCTCGACGCAGGTGACGAGCGGGATCATGATCTTGACGTCACCGAAGGCGCTAGCGCGCAGCAGAGCGCGGAGCTGGACCTTGTACTGGTCGGGATTGGCCAGGCAGTAACGCACGGCGCGGAAGCCCATGAAGGGGTTATCTTCCTTGACCATGTGCAGATACGGAATCTCCTTGTCGCCACCCACATCGAGCGTGCGGATGATGACCGGAGCACCCTTGAGCGCGCTGGCGACCTTACGGTAGGCGTTAAACTGCTCCTCCTCGGAAGGAAGCTCAGCAGAATCCATGAACAGGAACTCGGAGCGGAACAGACCGATGGCCTCGGCGTCGTGATCGAGCGCGTTGGGCACGTCATCGGGGTTACCGATGTTGCAGGCGATGATCTTCTTGATGCCATCGGCAGTCACGGACGGCTTGCCACGGAAGGCCTCGAGGGCTGCCTTCTCGGCAGCGAAGGCCTCGGCCTTGGCGGTGTAGGCAGCGAGCGTCTCCTCGTCGGGATCGGCCTCGACGATACCCTTGCCACCGTCGACGACAACGGTCATACCGTTGCGCAGCGCGGTGCAGCTGTTGGAAACCGAAAGGACAGCCGGGATCTCGAGGGCGCGCGCAATGATCGCGGAGTGCGACGTGCGGCCACCGGTCTCGGTGACGATACCGGCAACGTGGGCCTTATCGATCGTGGCGGTCATGGACGGCGTAAGGTCGTGCACGACAACGACGGTGTTCTCGGGCAGAACGGAGAGGTCGACGACCTCCTTGCCCAGCAGCTCGGCCAGAATACCGGTGCGGATGTCGGCGATGTCGGCCGCGCGCAGACGGAACATCTCGTCGTCCATGGACAGGAACATGTTCTCGAACATGGTCGAGGTGTCCATGAGCGCCTGCTCGGCGCAGGTGCCGCCGTCAATGGCGGCGTTGATGGCGTCGGTCATGCCCGGGTCCTGAGCCAGGACAATGTGTCCGCTCATGATCTCGGCCTCGGCCTCGCCCACCGTCTCCTTCATGTGGTCGGCCTGAGCCTGGGTCTTCTCGCAGAAGACCGAAAGAGCGGACTGATAGCGCTCCTTCTCTGCTGCCGAATCAGCAACCTCGTGCGGCTCAAACGTCAAGTCGGGATCGACGGCAACCATGACGGTGCCGATACCGATGCCCTCGGAAGCGTTGACTCCCTGATACATTCCCATTCCTCTCTCCGTGTCATGTGATAAAGCGTTTTGCCATATCCATGACAAAAGAGCGCAGCTACCTTACAACAGGTCACTGCGCCCCCAAATATGAACTTAGTTGTTCAACATGCGACCCGTTTGAGTTCTACTCGCCAAGACCGCTCTTGATGAGCTCGATGGCAGCAGCCAGAGCCTCGGCCTCGTCAGCGCCGTCGCACTTGACCTCGACCTCGGTGCCGCAGGGGATACCAGCAGCCATGAGGGCCATCGGGGACTTGCCGTTGACCTCCTTCTCGGGGGTAACGACCGTCACGTCACAGGCATACTTGCCCATGGTGGAGGCGAACAGACCAGCCGGACGCATGTGCAGACCCTGAGGATTAACGAGGGTAGCCTTCTCAGAAACCATAGTTGACTCCTTTTTGTGTTTAACCCCTGTCATGCATGTGGCAGGAGTCAGATTCACGACGTTGTTTATATTAACTCACATCAAACGGTTTTTCATTATGTTTCAGACGAATTATTGGACAGATGTGTTTGTCGTCCGCTTGCTCGCCCACAGAGGGCCGGGCGCGGCCTGTGAGATTTCCTGCTCTACAGTCCTGCTCGCACGAAGAGCACATTAAGTGCTCTTCGGCTCGTGCGGAACTCGCGATAAATCTCACAGGCCGCGCCCGGCCCTCTGTGGGCGAGCAAGCTGCGGAAACTCGGTCGATCCAGAGTAATATCGGCTGAAAAGAATTCTGGCTGATGAACTGTTCGCGACAAAGACTCGATAGGCAGCCCCCTCTATGCCCTTTTATAAGTTGCGGTGAAATAGGGACTGAATTTGGGGTTGAATCGTTTAAACAGTCCCTATTTCACCGCAACTTATGGGAGGGATAGAAAAAAGGCGGGGGCTCCTAGTGGAGTCCTCGCCTTTTGTGCAGAGGGCGATGGTATTCGCGTATTGCTGGATTAGACCAGGCGGGCGTTGATCGTCTTGGCGATCTCGGCGGCGTCGGTGGAACCCTTGACGGTGGCACGGAAGTCCTCGTCCATGAGCGCCTCGGCGACCTTGGACAGGATCTTGAGGTGCGTGGTGCCGGCCTGTGCACCGGGGATGAGCAGGGCAATAGCCACGTTGACGGGAGCGCCGTCCATGGTGTCCCAACCGGTCACACCGGACTCGTCCTTGACGACGATGACGGCAGCCTCGGTAATGGCGTCGGACTTGGCATGCGGGATGGCGAAGCCCTCCATCATGCCCGTGGTGCCCTCGGCCTCGCGGGCCAGGAAGGCGTTCATCACGGCGTCGGCGTCGCTTGCGATACCGGCCTTGACGGCCTGGTTGGAAACGAAGCTCAGAGCCTCGTCACGAGAAGCGAAGTCCTCGGCGACAAAGACATTCTCGACCTTCACGAAGTCGGCAGCCTCGGCCTTGGGGGCCTCGACGGCAGCGGCCTTGGGGGCCTCAACCGGCTTGGCTGCAGGAGCGGCCTTATGGTTCTTCTCGAAGTCGTACTTCTTGAAGGCCACGAACAGGATGCCACCGATCACGGCGCCGATGAGGATAGCGAGGACCCACAGCGGACCGTTCTCGACAACGGGCAGGACCAGGAAGCCACCGTGGGGCGCCGGATCATGAACGTTGAACATGATGGTCAGGATCGAAGCGATGGAGGAACCGAGCATCATGATGGGCATGACGGGCCAGATGTTCTTGGTCATGAACGGAATGGCGCCCTCGGTGATGTGGGTGCAACCAAGGATGAGGTTGACGACACCGGCGTCGTGATCCTCCTGGCTGAAGTACTTCTTGCCGACAACGACGGCGAAGGTGGTGATCAGCGGCGGAACGATGCAGGCGGCGGAGACGGCAGCCATGAAGTTGGTGCCGAAGTTGTAGGTGTCGGTACCGACACCGGCGGCCAGAGCCTCGGTGAGCATAGCGGTACCGGTGACGTAAGCAGCCTTGTTGACCGGGCCACCCATGTCAAAGGCGCACATGCAGCCGATGGCAAGACCCAGGACAACGGCGCCAGAGGCGGACAGGCCCTTGAGGAAGTCCATCATGGCGGTGTTGATGGCAGCCATGGGGCCGGAGATGCCGAGCATGACCAGGCCGACGATAGCCGTCGAGAACAGCGGGTACAGGAAGATAGCCTTGAGGCCGTCCAGGTTCTTGGGCAGACCGGCAAAGACCTTCTCGAGCAGCAGGATGACATAGCCAGCGAGGAAGCCGCCGACGATGCCGCCCAGGAAGCCAAAGCCCACGCCGGCGCCACCGGCGTCGATCATGCCGGTATCGGCGTTAACAGGCAAGCCCTGGATGGCGATCATGCCGGCGACGAAACCGGGGACGAGCGCCGGACGCTTGCCGATAGACTCGGCGATGTAAGCGGAGAGCACCGGAACCATGAGGTTCATGGCAATGCCGCCGATGATCTTGAGCATAGCGGCAAAGGTGTTGTAGTCGGCAGCCGTCGAATCGAAGGACGTGATGCCCCACAGGAACGAGACGGCGGTCAGAACACCACCGGCGACGACGAAGACCAGCATGTGGCTGACGCCATTCATGAGGTGCTTGTAGATGACGTGGCCGATGGACTCCTTCTCCTCGACCTCGTCCTCGAGATCGGCAGCAGCCGCAACCGAGTCGTCGCCCTTGGCGGCGAGCGCGCGGTCGATCAGCTTACCGGCAGCCTCGACGGACAGGGCCTTGGAAACACCAACGGAAACCATGGGCTTACCGGCGAAACGCTCAGCCTGGACATCCTTATCGGCTGCGACGACGACGGCCTTGGCACCGGCGATCTCGCTCTTGGTGAGCTCGTTCTCGACACCGACCTGGCCATGAGTCTCGACCTTAATGGTCAGACCTCGCTCGGCAGCTGCCTTCTCCAGCGCCTCCTTCGCCATGAAGGTGTGCGCGATGCCGGTCGGGCAACCGGTCGCGGCGATGATGTCAAACTTAGCCATGTGTCCCTCCTTCTTGAGTACAGCGCCCGCGGGCGCTCCCCTATACGCGCTTCAATGCGCGTTTTTCCACACTTGAAAGATACCAACCTACCGTCCGCGTGAGAAGAGACAAGACGCAATTCTCCGGTGAAAGGTTCTTTCATAACCGTAAACGGTAAGTGAAAGTTTACCATCAACACTTGAAACGGCAAGGTGTATCTTGTAATTGAAATACCCGTATACTACGGCATTAAAAACGAGTCCGATTTTCATGCCAACCAGGAGCCATCCATGACCGATAGCAGCAAGAGCGCGCTCTCCCTTATTAGCACGCACAAAGGGTACAGCGAGTCCGAGCAGCGCATTGTCGACTATATCCTAGAGCACCAGTCCGAGGCGCCGCGCCTTACGGCCGCCCAGCTCTCACGAGCCGCTGCAACGTCCGAGGCGACGGTTTCGCGCTTTTGCCGCAAGCTGGGCTTTGGCAGCTTCCGCAGTTTTCAGTTTTCGTTGGCGCGCGACTTGGAGAGTCAGCGCAACGAGGGCCTAACCGACGAGGTCTCGCTCGACAACATGGAGCAGAGCCTTAAAAATATCCTCGCCGCTAAGGTGAGCGAGCTTAATGCGACCATTGATGGCATTGATCACGACACGTTGACCGCAGTTGTGCACGCACTTAAGAATGCCGGCGTTATTGAGTTCGCCGCCGTGGGCAATACGAACGCAGTCGCGCTGGATGCGACATTTAAGTTTTCGCAGCTGGGCCTGCGCTGTATGGCGAGCACCATCAGCGAGACATCAATCGGCTTTGCGCTCACGTTACGCCCCGGCGACGTTATCGTGCTAATCTCGAACTCCGGCAAGTCGCGCCGTTTGAATCGCATGGCAAAAGCGGCTCGCGACTGCGGTGCCACCGTGGTCGTCATCAGCAGCGACAGCAAGTCTCCACTTGCGCGCCTCGCCGACTACACCTTTAATACCGTCAATCACGAGGCACTGCTGACAACGGGCGACTTCGCGTTCTCCAAGATGAGCGCAACGATGATCATCGAGGTTATCTACAACTTCCTGCTGCCCGAAATCGAGGACGCGCGCGAGCATATCAGCTACTACGAGGAGCTCATCCAGCCGGATAAGGTCGTGGAGTAGACATTTTGGGAGCCGATAAACGCCACTCGCCACGAAACCGGCCTATCTACTACGTTTTATCCGTATGGACCAACCACATACCGAAAATAGAGAAAACCGCAGGCGTTCTACCTGCGGTTTTCTTTTTGCAATTCTTGACGTGGTTGCCGATAGCCTATCAAACGTAGTAGATGGGCCGGTTTCGTGGCGGCAGGGTCGGACATGCATGTGGCGGCTCGGCCTAAGCACGCGCTTCTTCGAGCATCTGCTTTGCGTGGGCCAAGCTTGCCTCGGATTGATCGCCGCTCAGCATACGGGCGATCTCTGCGGTGCGGGCATCGCCGGTCACCTCGTCCAGGTGCGTTTGAGGAACGTCGCCGGGCTCTTTACTGACCACGTAATGCTTGTCGGCCATGACGGCGACCTGCGCCAGGTGCGTTACGACAATGACCTGATGCGTGGCGGCAAGATCGGCCAGTACACCGGCCAGCGCACGGGCGGTGGAGCCGCCGACACCGGCATCGACCTCGTCGAACACCAGGGTATCCACACCATCCGCGTTGCCAAGGACAACCTTGCTCGCCAGCATAACGCGGCTCAGCTCGCCGCCCGACGCAATGCGGCGCAGGGGGCGCGGCGTCAATCCGGCACCGCTGCGATACAAAAGCTCATAGCTTGAAGGCCCCGCCGGTGTCCACTCGGCACGCGGAAGATCGCGCGACTCCCAGACGAGCTCGGCGCCGCCCATCTCCAGGCGCGCCATCTGACGGCCAACCTCGTGACAAAAGCGCGGGGCAGCGGTGTTCCGCGCGCGCTTAAGCGCCTTGGCGGCAGCAAAGAGCTCGCGTTCAGCCGCACCAAGCGCTTCGCGCGCCTTCTTGATTTGCTCATCACCATCGTCTACCAGCGACAACAGCTCTTGCGAGCGATCGCGCATGGCAAACACGTCGTCCATGGTGGGACCCCACTGACGCAGCAGGCCCTTGAGGTCGGAATACCGCTCGCGCATGCGAGCGAGCTCGCGAGGGTCAAACGCAACGCCATCGCGATAAGCACGCAGCTCATTGGCGCAATCCTCGAGTGAGATGCAGGCATCCGAAAGTGCGTCGGCGATGTCACCGAGCTTGCGGTCAACGGTCGCCATGCGTGAAAGCTCAGCCACGGCGCCATTCACGGCATCGAGCGCTCCCCCTTCGGCAGCAAGCGATGCATGGGCCTCGTTGGCCGTCGCCACCAAGACCTCGGCGTGCTCCGAGCGCGGCAGCAGCTCCTCGAGTTCCTCGTACTCACCTGGCTTGGGGTCGACCTCGGCGATACGCTCGAGGGCAAAACGCGCTTCCTCGACGCGACTCCCCTGCGCGCGTGAAGCTTCCTCCACACGGCGAAGCTCCTTGGCGGCCGCTCGCGAAGCCTTAAAGCAGGTGCGATACTTCTCGAGCGCCTCAAGCGCCGCGCGCCCAGCCCAGGCATCGACCATGGCAACATGATGCGCCGGGTCGAGCAGACGCTGATGCTCGTGCTGGCCGCACAGATCCATCATCACGCCGACGCGCTCCGAAAGCTCACGCACGCTGGCGATGCGGCCGTCAATTTTTACGCGGCTGCGGCCCTCGGCAGAAAGGCTGCGCTGTACGGTAAAGCCCTCCGTGTCGTGCGGGCCGTCGAACAGACGCGCCTCGACGCTGGCAAGCACCTCGCCCTCGCGAACTGTCGACGAATCGGCGCGCTCGCCCAAAATGAGCTTGAGCGCCGAGAGCAGCGCGGTCTTACCGGCACCGGTCTCGCCGGTCAGAACCGTTAGACCAGCGCTCGGAACCAACGTCGCCTCGCGAATGAGAGCAATGTTAGAAACCTGCAGCTCATCGATCATGACGGACTCCGTAGAAAACGCGGCTCACCGAGTTATAGAAGCTCTCGGGGCCGTAATCGAGGAGCAGCACATCTCCGGGCCCTCGGCGCACAGCCACGCTCTCAACGGTGCCATCGCAGGTAATAAACTGTCCATCGATAGCAATCGCCGGAACACTCGGGCGATCATCGGACATAAAGATTTCGACGACATCACTCGGCGAAGTCAAGAAGGCACGGGCCTGAATGGTGTGCGGCGCAATGGGTACGCAGACCATGCCCGTATAGTCGGGGCTCACGATGGGGCCACCGGCGCTGAGCGCGTAACCCGTAGAACCAGTCGCCGTGGACACGACCACGCCGTCGCCACGCAGTCGGTCGATATGGTGACCGGACACCGTGATGTCGAACTCGACCATATCGGACAACGGACCGCGGGTAAGCGCCATGTCGTTGAGGGCGAAGGTGCGCACGACATCCTTCGTACCGTCTTCGCGCACGGACACGATATCCGCGGCGATGGTAGCGCGACGGCTCACATGCAGCTCGCCGGACAGGGCGTCGCTCACGACTTGCAGAATGTCGCGCTCCTCGGGACTCGCAGCAGTTAAAAAGCCCAGGTGACCATATGAAAGACCGAGGATAGGAATCTCGCGATGGTTGAGGATGCGGGCAGCGCGCAGCAACGTACCGTCGCCGCCGAGCGTAATGACCAGATCGGAGCCGTCAATATCAGGCGTGCTCTGAATCTTGGATCGCTGGTCGGCAGCCCATGCCACCTCATAGCCCTGGCGCGTCAGCCAAAGCTCGAGCATCAGGCCGCTCTCGACCGCCTCTTGCTTGTAATAATTGGGAACCAGAAAGACCTTCATAGCATTGCAGCTTTCTCGCTCATAACCGATACCTGGGATTGCAGCTCGTCTTGCGAGCGGTCGCCAGGGCCAAATCTCGTGCCGTACAGGAAAAACTCAACGTTGCCCTTTGCACCATGAATGGGTGACACGCACACATCGACCGGAAAGAGGCCCTTGGCAGCAAAGAGTTTAACCGCCGCCACGAGTGTATCGCGGCGCACGGCGGGATCGGTCACAATGCCGCCCTCGCCCACCAGCGCCGCCGGAGCCTCAAACTGCGGCTTTACGAGCGTGCAGAATGCACCCGTAGGCGCCAGGCACGCCAGCACCGCATCGATAATGTTCGCGATGCTGGTAAACGAGACATCACACACTGCCAGGTCGATGGCGCCGGCATAGCCAAGCTCAGGCAGCTGCGTCACGTTGGTGCGCTCATGCAGCATCACGCGATCGTCCTGACGCAACGACCAATCAAACTGGGCGCGACCCACGTCCACCGAGACAACGGTCGCAGCTCCGCGCTTGAGCAGGCAATCGGTAAAACCGCCGGTAGAGCAGCCCACATCCAGACAGGCAAGGCCCGTCGGATTGATGCCAAACGCATCAAGCGCGCCTTCGAGCTTAAGACCGCCGCGGCCAACATAGGGAATGCGCCCCTTCACGTGCAGCGGCAGCCCCGGGATCACCTTAAGGCCCGGCGAAGTCAAGCGCTCGCCACCACTCGAGACCAAGCCGGCCATAAGAGTGCGAAGGGCATCCGCGCGATCGGCGCAGATGCCCTGTGAAATCAGTTCGTCATCAAGACGCACGCGTTTCATGAATGCCATCAACCATTCGTATCCGGAGATGCGGCCTAGCTATCCTGGGATTCGTTTGCCGCATCCTCATCGTATTCCTGCTCGAGCTTGTCGGCCTCACGCGGCGTCAACTCAAACTTGTCGACCATATCGACCGCGCGGGAGCCAAGCTCAATCGCTTCGTCAAACAGATCGAGTGAACGCTCCAAGGACGTATCCTTGGAGCGAACGGTAGCGATGATCTGGTCCAGACGGTCCGAGATCTCGTCGAAGTTGCGGACGGAACCCTCTGGCATGGCTACTCCTCGACGGAGTCGACAACAGCCTCGGCGGCGTCCGCATCCTCGGCCAGCACGCCAGCCTCAGCCTGAGCAACCGCAACCTTTGCGGCAGCCTCGGCAGCCTGTGCCTCCTCGCGAGCGCGATCTTCGGCCAGCAGCTCCTGGTACAGGTCCTCGCCCGGCAGCTCCTCGCTGCGAGCGATCTTGCCCAGCACGCCGTTGACGAACGACGCGGACTGGTCGGTGCCATAGGCCTTGGCAAGCTCGACGGCCTCGTTGATCACGATGGCGTCCGAGACCTCCTCGTCGGTGAGGAAACGCATCTCGTAAACGGCGATACGTAGCAGATTGCGGTCGGCGCCGGGCATGCGCATAAGATCCCAGTTCTTGGCAACGGAACGCAGAGCGCAGTCGATGCGGTCGATATGCTCGTAGGCACCGCGGCACAGCTCCAGCGCATAGGGGTCGAGGGGACCCTTCGAGATCAGGAAATCACCCTCGAGGACGCGCTCGAGCGGGCTGTCCGTGGCCTCGGCCTGAAACAGCAGCTGCAGCGCCTGACTGCGGGCAAGAGTACGCCCGCGATAAACCTTAAGGCTCAAAGGTTACTCCTTGGGGAAAACGAGGCCGTCGATGCAAACGTCAACACGCTCAACCTCAACGCCCACCTGGGCATCGATGGCGGCGACCACGGCGGCGCGAACGGCCTCGGCGAGTTTCTTGAACGGATAGCCAAAGAACACCACGACGCGCACGGTAAGTGCGAGCTTGTCGCCGACGACCTCGGCCTCGACCGCCGGCTCGGAAGCAGGGGCCTTGGACGAGAGCATCATGGAGACAAGGTTGGTGGCAAGGTCCTTGACGCCAACGGAGGCGATGCCCTCGACATCCGACACGGCGCGCGAGACGATGGCGGTCAGAACATCGGGCGAAATGCCGATGCCGTCAATCTTGATTTCCTGGGGCATGAGTCCTCCTAGAAGAGTTGGTTGCTAGACGCGGGAGACGAACTTGCCGTCGCGGGTGTCAACCTTGATGACCTCGCCCTCGTTGAGGTACATGGGGACCTGGATGACAGCGCCGGTGTCGATCGTGGCCGGCTTGGTGGAACCCTGGACGGTGTCGCCCTTAAAGCCCGGGTCGGTCTGGACGATGGTGGTCTCGATGAACATCGGCGGGGTCACGCCCATGAGCTCATCGTCGGCGAAGAGCAACTGGCAAATGTCGTTCTCGCGCAGCCACTTGGAGTTCTCGCCCACCATGTCCTCGGGAACGGGAACCTGCTCATAGGTCTCGTTGTCCATGAAGATGTAGTCGGCACCATCGTTGTAGAGGTACTGGAACTCACGGGTGGTGAGCATGACGCTCTCGAACTTGGTGCCGGCGTTGCAGGTGTTCTCGACGACGCGGCCGCTCTTGATGTCGCGGGTCTTGTAGCGCACAAACGCGCCGCCCTTGCCCGGCTTGACATGCTGGAACTCGACGATGGTGTAGACCTTGTCCTTGATGCGGAGACCGAGGCCGTTCTTGAAGTCGGCGGTAGAAATGGTAGGCATAGCGACCTTTCTTGTTATGGGCAGAACGCACAAGCGTCCAAATTACATACGACAGAAATTATACACTTGCAGACGGCTGCTGCAGCGAGCGCATAAAAAGAGAACGCGGGGCGTCCGAATCGATTCGGACGCCCCGCCCCAAAAATCTATCGAAATGGGCTAGCAATCGATGACGTGCAGGTCGTGCGGGGTCTTGGTGAAGGGCTCGTAGCCGTTCTCGGTGACCACGCCGTAGTCCTCCAGACGCACGCCGCCCACACCGGGCAGATACACGCCGGGCTCCATGGTGATAACCGAGCCGACCTCGATGATGTTCTTGCTGCGGTTGAAGTTGGGCAGCTCATGGATGTCGATGCCCACGCCGTGACCCAGACCATGGTTGTAATAATCGCCATAGCCGGCATCGCCGATGATCTTCTTGGAAAGCTTGAAGATGTCGTTGCCCTCGACGCCCGGATGAATGGCAGCGACGCACTCCTCGTGCGTACGGCGCACGAGCGCGTACAGGTCGAGCTGCTCCTGGGTAGGCTCGCCCATCACGACGGTGCGCGTCATGTCGGAACGATAATCGCAGTAGCCCGCGCCGTAATCCATGAGAACGAAATCGCCCTTCTCGATGACACGGTCACTCGGGACGGCATGCGGGTTGGCGGTGTTGGGACCGCTCGCCACGATGGAGCCGAAGGCAAGGCTGTCGGCGCCGTTGGCGAACATAAAATTCTCGAGCTCGTTGCGAACCTGCTTCTCGGTCATACCGGGCTTAATAAACCCGAGCATGTGCTGGAAGGCGGCGTCGGTGATCGACTGTGCGTGGCGCATGAGCTCGATCTCCTCGGCGTCCTTGATGGCGCGCATCTTGCGGATGTCGTCGTGCATCAGCGGCAGCATGCAGGCGACGGAGCGGTCCTCCAGGCCGCGCTGAATGCCCTGGTAGAAATTAATCTGCATATCGTCCTCGACAGCGCAGACGCGGCACTTGTTGGCCGCAATCTTGCCGGCGACCCAACCGGGGATGGTGCCCTCGTCCATGTCGTAGACCCAGGGGCTGCCGGCGGGCGTGTTCTCCTCAAAGCTGTTGAGGTAGCGCGAGTCGGTGTGGAACAGGCACTGGTCGGCCGTAATAAACGCAGCGTGCGGGAACTCGAAGGTGTAGTCGAAGACGCCCTTCACGCCCGTAAGCCAACGAAGGTTGGCCTCGTCGCGCACCACGATGGCGTCGTAGCCACGCTCGACCATCAGGGCACGGACACGCTCGATACGACCGGCAGGACCGGCAGCAAACTCAGACATGCAGATTCCTTTCTTGTTGTCTCTATAAAGACGGGACGGGTCTCAATCAACGTACGGAATCGTATGCGATCCGCAACCGATTGAAAACCCGCCCCTCAACATGATACGAAAGACGATGGATGTCAATAAATCTTAGAGAAGTTCTTTGCGAGAAGCCAAGTAGGCATGAGCGTGGCGCACAAGAACCTCGTCCTCAACGCTCGTTAGACGAATGGCGCCGAGCGCTGCGGGCAGCGGCAGCATGCTGCGGTTCGAGCGGGCGAACTGCTGCTTGCGGAACTCCTCGATATATGCGGCAGGCTCCAGATCGAAGGCAAGCTCCTCGATACCAAAGTCCTCCAAGCAGTCATCAACCTCAAAGACGTAATCGATATCGAAGTCGCAGGCGTCGTGGGCAAGGCGCGCCTCAAAGCGCATGCCCTCGGATAACAGCTGATAGGCAGGGACCTGCGAAGCGGCATCGCCCAAGCAGGCGCGCAGGGTACGCTCCCCCGTCTTGCCAAAATCGAGCGCATGGCGAGCGCTCGGGTTCGTGGCCATCAGTACGTCCTTACGGGCAGTCTGAGACCATTGAACGGCATTGACGAGCGCGACCTCCTCGCCCGCGAGAATCTCGGGGACGGTCTCAGTAAACTGATTCCAGCGGGACTTACTGCTCGAAAGCATGGTGCCAACAAGCACCACAAAGCCGAGCTTGAGGTCCTCGGGGTCCGCCTCACGAACAAGGTCGAGGTCACACACGACCAAGCCCGGTTCGGGACGGAACGCGATAGCGGGAAGCGCATTGGCCGACGAGGCGACGAGCGGCTTCATGGTCGTCGCGACCGTGAGCATGGCGTCGAAGGTCGTCGGCAACAGCGCGCACTCGGTTCGGCCGCACCACTGGTTGGCGCACCAGCTAACAACCGAGCAGGTTGCGGCATCGCCAACGGCGACAACCAGATCGTCGCAGGTAACGCCGTTAGCAGACAGGGCGCCAAAGATCGCATCGGCATCGGCCAGCGTGGCACCAGCAGGCGAAACCTCGAGGACTAGCTGCGACACGGCAAAACCGGCGTCGACCAGCGCATGCTCGACGACTTCACCAAAACGCTCGGATGTGGCGGTGTTCCAAACGACCATCGCGCGCTTAGGCTTGCCCACGGCCGAGGCAAACATACGCGACAGTTCATCGAACGCGCCCAATCCGACGCGGACATCGACGCTGCGGTTTTGGAAATTGATCAGTTGACGGCGAATCATAGCAGTCCACGCTCCAAAAGCATCTCGGCACAAAGGTAGGAAACGTCCTCGAAGGACTTATTGCGAATATCAAGGGTAAGGTCGGCAGCCTGGCGATACAGCGGACGGCGATGCTCAAACAGGCGCGCGGCATGCTCAGGCGAGCGGAAATCGGGGCGCGTGTCGGACCGACGAATCTGGCGAATCGAATCCTCGAAGTCGCCCTCGAGGTACACGCACGTACCCATTTCGTGCATCAGCTCAATATTCACCGGTGTCTCGACGATACCGCCCCCGCACGAAACCAACAGGCTGCGCTCACTTTGGAGCGAACGGAGCGCCGAGGTCTCGAGCTCGCGAAAACGATCCTCGCCCTCGGTCTCAAAAATCTCGGTTACCGACTTGCCGCAACGGCGCACGACCAGGCGGTCGGTATCGATAAAACGCCGCTTGAACATAGTGCCGACGTTGCGCGCGAGCGTCGATTTGCCCGCGCCCAAAAAGCCGATAAAGAAGATATGGTCGCAGCCGTGTTTGGTGTGCTGGGACATAGCGTGACCTATTCCTCGCAGGGAAGGTCGCGAAGGGCCCGGCGCTCAAAGATACGGAAGATCTGCGTATACCACAGGTCCTGCGTCGCCTGCGGCTTTACCAGAATGGTATCGACGCCGGCGAAGTTGCCGCTCCACACGTCCGTGTAGAGCTGATCACCGATCAGCACCGCCTCGTCGGCCGTGGCGCCGAGACGCTTAAGACCCGCCTTGAGGGCAAACGGCGCCGGCTTCATGGCGTGGCTGATGGCCTCGAGTCCCAGCTCGCGTGCAGAGCTCATGACCTGATCGCGATGCCAGTTGTTGGACACCATGCACAGCTTAAAGCCTTTAGCGCGGGCGGCATCGAGCCAGGCGGAAACCGCGGCGGGAACCTGCTCGGTGTCGCGCGGCACCAGGGTGTTATCGCGATCGAGCAGAATGGCGCGTTTGCCGTCGGCCCACAGGGTATCAAGGTCGATGCGATCGACCGAGGCAACGTAACGTTTGGGGCTAAAAATCCTCATGCTAATTCCAAGACTGTTGATGCTCTTCGTAGGTTTGCGAGAAGTACTCCTCGTCCTGCGTAATGTAGAAATACAGGTCATCGGAGTCGGTCGGCTCAAGGGTGGCCTTGAGCGCCTCGAGCGACGGAGAGCAGATGGGCGTGGGCGGCAGGCCCTCATGCTTATAGGTGTTATACGGGCTATCGCTCTGGAGGTCGTCGGCGGTAACCTCGCCACCGGTGACATACATCATGGTCGCATCGCTGTTGAGATAGCGCAGGCCGTCGAGCTTGCCGGCAAGGCGGTTGTAGAAGACCGAGGCCACATGCGCACGTTGATCGGCGTTGAGGCCCTCGCGCTCAACGATAGAGGCCAAGTTGACGATGTCGTAGTCAGACATCTCCACACCGTAGCGTTCCTTGATCTTGGCTTCGCAGCTCGCAAAGTCAAGCGACTTGTACTCGGTCTTAAACTGATCGAGCATAGCGCGAATCACGCCATCGGCCGTCGGCGAATCACCCAACGAATAGGTCTTGGGGAACAAGAAACCCTCGAGCGAGTCGTTGGCGGTGCCCTTAAGAAAGCTATAGTCGTCCACGTAGTTGGAGGCCTTGGCCTGGTTGAGGAAGTCTTCCTTAGAGATGCTGTCGTAGGCCTGGGCCACACGGTCGGCGACTTGATCGACCGTCAGGCCCTCAGGGATAGTCAGCGCATTGGAACCCGCGTTGGGGCCTTCCATGAGCTGCTGAACAACCTTGGTCGCATCCATGAGTGTGGTGAACGAGTAGGTGCCAGGCTTGAGCGACATATCGGCGTTGAGCTTTTTCACCGCCGCATAATAATCCTTGGGATTTTCGACGATATGGTTCTCGGAGAGAATCGAGGCGATCGTATCGCCCGAAGCACCGTCGGGAATGGTCACCGTAACCTGCTGACCGGCCGTGACCTTCGTATCCCCACCGGCGAAGAAGCCCTTGACGGCCGGCACGACAAAGAAAGCGATCGCAGCAAGCGCGAGCACCGCCGCCACAACGCCGATGATCATGGGAACCGGAGAACTCTTCTTTTGAGCACCGAAACGAGCATGCGTGTTGTAGCTCGAGCGGGTCGCCGGAGCAACGCCAT
The DNA here is from genome assembly GCA_928722055.1 of uncultured Collinsella sp. Taxonomy (GTDB): domain Bacteria; phylum Actinomycetota; class Coriobacteriia; order Coriobacteriales; family Coriobacteriaceae; genus Collinsella. Next base: position 976,129 of record CAKMWN010000002.1, on the reverse strand, counting down.
GCGAACCGCGAGCGTGATGCGAATGCGATTGAGGGGCCCGATTTCGCTGGGTAGGTGCCTGCTGCTTAAAGCGGGTACCGCCTGCAGGCTGGGCCGTACGAGCAGTGGGCTGCTGAGCCGCGTGAGAAGCCGAATGCTGAACCGAACGAGCAGAAGGCTGCTGACCCGTCCGTTGAACAGGTTGGGCCGAATGAGAGAAGGACTGCGCCGGGCGCGCGGCAGGCTGAGCTGCGCGCTGCGTCGGCTGTGCCGGACGCTGGCCAGGCTGGGCAGGGCGCGACGCCGGCTGCTGTGTACGATTCGGCTGGCGCGGATCGGAAGCACTAGGCATGCGAAACCTCCTCGTTTTTACGATCGAGCCACGTCTGCAAAAACAGGCTGGCGGCAATCATATCGATCTTGCCCCTCATCTGCTTTTCGTTGAGTCCCTGCTCGCGCAGGATACGCTTGGCCTCTTGCGAGGACAGACGCTCGTCCTCAAACTCCAACGGAAGATCGAGCTCGTCGGCAATCTTTTGCGCCACAGCGGCAACGCGCTCGGCCTGAGGGCCGGGCTCACCGGCCATGGTCAGGGGACGTCCGCTTACCAGGATGTCGGGCTCATAGTCCTCAACCAGGTAGCGGAACGTCTTGGCCATACCGGTGACCTCGGCAGCCGGAAGCACCTTGACAGGCATCGCCATCTTGCCATCAAGGCTCGAGACGGCGATGCCAATCCTGGTCTCCCCTATGTCCAGCGCGAGCGCAACCACAGCGACTTCTTAGATTCTTAGGCGCCGAGCGCGGTCTTAGCGGCCGCGAGGGCATCGGCGATGCCGGCAGCATTCTTGCCACCGGCCTGGGCCATGTTGGGACGACCGCCACCGCGACCGTCGACCAGACCCGCGATCTGCTTGATCACGTTACCGGCGTGGAAACCGGCCTTGACGGCGTCATCGGAGCCGGCAGCGAGCAGGGCCGGAGTGCCCTTCTCAGTCACGCTGGCGACGACACAAGCGACAGGGCCGGCGACCTTCTGATGCACGGTATCCCATACGTTGCGCAGGTCGGCAGCCTCAAGGCCCTGGAGCTCGGCGACGACGAGCTTGTAGCCGCCGAGCTCGACGGCATCCTCGATGGCACTGGAAATGGCGTCGGAGGAGCCACCGGTCAGAGCCTTTTTGAGCTTGTTGGACGTCTCGCGCAGCTCGGCCTGCAGGTTCTCCACGCGGGCGGGAACCTCGTCGACGCGGCACTTGAGCGCAGCGGCGGCGGCGTCAACGAGCGCCAGGCGGTCGGCCATATAGTCGAGGGCACCCTTAGAGGTCACGGCCTCGATACGGCGGACATTGGAGCCCGTGGAGGACTCGGAAATGATCTTGAACAGGCCGATCTCGGCGGTGTTGGCGGCATGCGTACCACCGCAGAGCTCGCGGGAGAACGGCTGGTCCTCGGCGCCCACGGAGACGACGCGGACGACATCGCCGTACTTCTCGCCAAACAGAGCGACAGCGCCGGCAGCCTTAGCCTCGTCGATGCCCATGACACGGGTCACGACCGGTTTGGAAGCGAAGATCTGCTGGTTGACCAGGTCCTCGACAGCCTTGAGCTGCTCGGAGGACAGGGCCTCGAAGTGCGTGAAGTCAAAGCGCAGGTGCTCGGGCGTCACCAGCGAGCCGGCCTGGGAGACGTGCTCGCCCAGGACCTGCTTAAGGGCAGCGTCGAGCAGGTGCGTGGCGGTGTGGTTGCGGCGCAGGAAGCCACGGCGCTCGGCGTCGAGCGCGGCGGTAACAGCGGCACCGACAGTCAGCGTGCCCTCGGCAACGTGCGCGACGTGGGCATACAGGCCGTTGTGGTTCTTGGTGTCGGCAACGGTCAGAACAACGCCCTCGGCGGAAAGCTTGCCGGCATCGCCCTGCTGGCCACCCATCTCGGCATAGAACGGGGTGCGGTCGAGCACAACCTCGACATCCTCGCCGGCGGCAGCGGACTCGACGGACTCGCCGTTGCGCACGATGGCAACAACCTTGGCGCCCTCGATCACATCGTTGTCATAGCCGTCGAACTCGGTCGCTGCGACCTTGTCCGAAAGCTCGACCCACACGTCATTGAAGCTGCCCCAGGCGTCGCCCTTGGCATTGGCGCGGGCGCGGGCCTTCTGGTCCTCCATGCAGGCAGTGAAGCCGTCCATGTCAACGTCGTGGCCAGCGGTGCCGGCGATCTCGACAGTGAGATCGATGGGGAAACCAAAGGTGTCGTGCAGCTTAAAGGCAACATCGCCCGGAAGCACAGCACCCTCGGCAAGCGCTGCCAGGGCCTCATCCAGGTAGACGCGACCGTTGTCGAGCGTCGTGGAGAAGCGCTCCTCCTCGGAGGCGACGATACCCTTGACGAGCGCGACGTTCTTGAGCAGCTCAGGATAGGCCTCGCCCATCTGAGCGTTGACCTCGTCGATAAACTTGGTCAGGAAGGCGCCCTCGATGCCCAGCAGGCGACCGTGGAACACGGCGCGGCGGAGCAGGCGGCGAAGGACGTACTCGCGACCCTCGTTACCGGGCAGGATGCCGTCAGAGATCATGAAGTCGACGGCACGGGAGTGGTCGGCGATGATGCGAAGAGAACGGCTGGCGCCGGAGTAATCGTCGGCGTCATAGGTCTTGCCGCTGATCTCCTCGCCCAGCTTGATGAGGTGCTGCATCAGATCGCCGTCGTAGTTAGCAGTCTTGTGCTGCATGATAGCAGCCATGCGCTCCAGGCCCATGCCCGTATCGAGGTTGCGGTGCGGCAGCTCCGGCATGGAGCCGTCCTCCTGACGGTCGTACTGGGTAAACACGAGGTTCCAGAACTCAAGGAAGCGGTCGCAGTCGCAGCCAGGCTTGCAGTCGGGGCTGCCGCAGCCGACCTCCTCGCCCATGTCAAAGTAGATCTCGGAGCACGGACCGCAGGGGCCGGTGGGGCCAGCGGCCCAGAAGTTGTCGTCCTCGCCCAGGCGGGAGATGTGGTCCTCGGCAACGCCCAGAGAACGCCACACGTCGTGGGTCTCGTCGTCCTCGGTAAAGACGGTAAAGTACAGGCGGTCGAGCGGCAGCTTGAACTCCTTGGTGATGAGCTCAAAGGCCCAGGCGCAAGCCTGCTCCTTGGAAACGCCGCCAAAAGAGAAATCGCCGAGCATCTCGAAGAACGACAGGTGACGGCCGTCCTCGCCGATGCAATCGATGTCGTTGGTGCGGACGCACTTCTGGCAGGAGATCGCGCCGATCTCCTTCATGGTCTTCTTGCCCTGATAGTACTCCTTAAACTGGTTCATGCCGGCGTTGGCAAGCAGCAGCGAGGGATCATCGGGGACGAGGGACGAAGAAGGATAGAGCTTAAGACCGCGCTCCTCAAAGAAGTTGAGGAACTTGGAGCGGATCTCGGCCGTAGTCATTGACGGGTAGTCAGCACTCATAGAGGGAATCTCCTCGGTTTCACATCGAAACAGTTCAAACGTAACGATATTACCATCCCACCGCGCCTACGCAAAAAAGAGGGTCGCCAAACAGCGACCCTCCAGCGAAAGTGCACGTTATTCAGTACTGTGCGATCCTTTGAAAAAGGACTGCTGTAGAATTACATATAAGAGTCACCCGGAAGGAGCGATCGATGAAAAGTAAACGATTTGTCCTGAATGCACTTCTGGTACTAGCACTTTTAGCGCTCTTGGCCTTCTCCTGCTGGTACGCAAACCAACCAGCATTTGGCTACGTATTGTATGCAGTAATGTCCGGCGATAAGGCTTATTACACTCTACGCGCAATTGACGTTCTCTTTTTCTATGTAGCCGGCCCCTTATCAACCGCTTTGCTCGCGTTTATTGTCATTTACAACTTCAAGAAACGTTAATAGGACCTATTTAGAATCCGAATCGTCCATGGAGCCGTCGATGCCGGTTTTGGTATCGTCGTCCGAGTTGGAGTCATCGTCCTTGGCGAAGGGATTCTTGAAGAAGCCCGTGGCATCGGGTTGCAAACCCGAGAGCTTGATCCAGGGATTATCGAACTCGGGCTTAGGCATCGCCTGAGCCTCGGGCGCAGTCTCGTTACCGATAAGCTCAGACTCGTAGATGAAGGTGTCGTCGCCGAGCGCGTCGTAGGCGGCGACCGGGTTGCCATCGGCATCGCGGTACGGCGTGCCCTTAAACACGGCGCCGTCATAGGCCACAAGCTGACGGCCGGTCTCATTCTCGAAGTAGTACACGAAGGTGCCCTTGAGGGCCGCACAAAGCGGGATGGCAATAATCATGCCGATGGGGCCCATGAGTGCCGAGCCAATAACGAGCGCCGTGAGGCTCATGATGGGATGCACCTGCACCGAGCTCTGCATGACCTTAGGAGAAATCACGTTGTCGGTGACGTTTTGCGCGACCATCGTCACGATGAGCGTCCATAACGCCAACATGGGGCTGAACATGAAACCGAGCACCGTGGCGATTGCTGCGCTCACCCAGGGACCGACGACCGGAACCAAGTGCATGATGCCAGTGAAGATAGCCATGAGCGCCGCATACGGATGACCGATAATCAGGAAGCCGATAAAGGCGAGGAAACCACCGCAGATGGACGTCACGACCATACCGCGCATGTAGCCGCCGACAGAGCGAGAAAGGATGGCGACCATAAAGCGGTACGAGGTCTCCTTCTCCTGACCGATGATGGTGCAAATCTCGTGATGCATGCGAGGGTAGTCGCAGGCCATCCAGTAGGCAAGCACCAGACCAAGGAAGATCACGAACAACTGCGAGGCCGTATTGGTGATGAGCGGGAACACACCGCGGCCAAGCTCGGCAGCAATCTGAGACACATACTTCGATGCCACGGTAACCAGCGACGAAAGATTATCGTCCAAATACTCCTTGAGCGGCGTGTTATTGAGCGTCTTGGCATGCGAGATCATCTCATTGAGATCGCCACCCGCAACACGAAGCTGCTCGGGCAGGCGGCTCAGGACTTCCATGATCTGACCAAAGAGAATCGGCGACAAGATGCAAACGACACCGACGAGCACGGCAACAACAACAATAAGCGCGATAAGCGAACCGATGCCGCGATTCACGCCATGGTGCTCGAGCCAGTTGGTGATCGGGGACATCACAAAGGCAATGATGGAACCAACAGCGAGAAACTCGATAACCGGCGCCAGGATGCCCATAAGGTTAAAGATGACAGCGGCGATGACAATGCAGCCGACAACAGCCCAAATGCGAAGCGTCAGAATGCGGGTGTCGCGCAGCACGCGATCGGTTTGTTGGGGGTGTTCACTCATGAACGAATCATCACTCCGTCGGGGTCGATCTTGTCCTGAATCTTCTTAAGCGTGCGGCGCAGCAGACGCGAAACCTGCACCTGAGAAATACCCAGCTTCTTGGCGATCTCGATCTGGGTCATGCCCTTCACAAAGCGCAGCTCGATCACCTCGCGCTCGCGCGGCGAGAAATCACGGATGGCTTCCTCGATCACTAGGCGGTCATCGGTAAAGTCGAGCTCGTTGTCGTCGTCGGCGTAACGGTCGAGAATCGAAGGGGCATCGTCGGAATCGGACGCACCAGGAGCCTCGATGGGCACCGAGGTATAGGCCGAAGACGATTCCATAGCCTCGAGGACCTCATCGACAGTCACATCTAGATACTCAGCGATCTCCTCAACCTTGGGCGAACGCTGCAGCTCGTTGGTAAGTTTGTCAGTAGCCTGGTTGACCTTGGCCGAGAGCTCCTGCAGACGACGCGGTACGCGCACACTCCAGCCCTTGTCGCGAAAATGGCGTTTGATCTCGCCCAGGATAGTGGGTGTCGCAAACGTCGTGAACTCGAGTCCGCGCTCGGGGTCAAAACGGTCGATAGCCTTGAGCAAGCCCAGATAGCCGACCTGCATGAGGTCGTCGAGCGGCTCGCCGCGATTCTTAAATTTGTTGGCAAGAAACCTTACCAGGTTCATATGGGACATGACGAGCTGCTCACGGGCGTCCGGATCACCGGTCTCCTTGTAACGACGAAACAGCTCGCGGGTTTTCTCCTTGTCCCAAGCGGTCTTGCCACTCCGGGAACGTTCGGTCATATTAGATATCCGCCTTGAGGTCGAGGGAAAGCGTCAGGGGCGCCGTAGTCTTTTCGTAGGAGTCGCACACGCTCGCGAGGATGAGCTCGGCATACACCGCAGCCTGGTCGTCTTCATCGACCGTAGCCTGGTCGCCAAAGGTAATAGTCATGCCAACATGGGTCTCATCGACATCGAATTTGATGGTGATGTCATCGCAGTCGACCGCGGTGCAACCAAAGATGAAAGCCTCCTCAGCAGCCATGCGGATGTCCTCGATGCGATCGACAGACATAGAGCACAGGGCACCAACGTTGGCTGCCGTCATGCGCACAAGGCGAGCGAGACGCGGGTCACCGGCAACGGTCAGCGTGATAGGGCAGGTTGCTTCGCTACTCATCGCAGGACTCCTCAGAGGTCTCGGCGGGCGTATAGGTGTAATACTGAGCCGGCTTGGATACAGACTTCTGACCATCATCGTCGCCCGCGGCAGCCTCGTCCTCGCCAATTAGGACGCGCTCGGTAGGCAGCTCGGCCTCCGCAGCGGCAGCGGCGAGCTTGCGATCGGCGTCGGCTGCAGGAGCCTTCACCTTATTGAAGAGCTTCTGCACAGCACCGGCGGCAGAGTCGGTCACGCTAGACACAGCATTGCTGGCCTCGGCCATGCTGCCCGTAACCTCAGAAATGTCGCGAACCACGGCTTCGACCTCTACGAGATTGGAGGTAAGGGCATCAACTGCCGTCTTGCTCGACTTAAGCAGCGGCTCCATCTGGGCAAGCGCCGGCGTAAGCTCATCGACAGCGCCATCGAGCTTTGCCACCACAGGCTGAGCCTCGGCGATGGTGTTGTTGAGGTCGTTAACGGTCTTATCGAGCGAGTCGACAACGGTGCGGGTCTTGCGCAGGGTAAGCGCGAGCTCAACGATGGCCCACACGCCGGCAACAGCGAGCAGCAGCAGGGCGATTTGAATGGGACTCATACAAGCCTCCCAAAGGAATCGATATACAGACGGTTTCCATGGTACCCCAAAGGGGACCGAACATGCCATGAGCAGCAACGTGGGACAAAATTATCAGCAGCTACTTCGGTGCATTCCCGCTGCGGTCGCGTTCACTTTGCTCTACGCGCCATTCTTCCCAACCGCGGCCGGCAGGCTGCCAAAATGCACCGCGTTCCAAGCCTTCGGGCAAATAGCGCTGGTCGACCCAGCCTTCGGGATAATCATGTGGATACTTATACACACCGTATTCATCGCTGCCCGGGCGATGGCGATCGCGCAGATAACTCGGCACCTCGCGAAGCCCACTAGAATGGATATCGGCCAGCGCCGCATCGATCGAAGCCTCACACGCGTTGGATTTTGGCGCCAAGCACACATAGAGTGCAGCCTGAGCCAGGTTAATGCGGCACTCGGGATAGCCAATGACCTCGGCAGACTTAAACGCGGCATGCGCCACCAAAAGCGCCTGCGGGTCGGCGTTGCCAACATCCTCAGAAGCGTGAATCATAATGCGGCGAGCGATAAACTTAGGATCCTCCCCAGCATCGATCATGCGCGCGAGCCAATAGATCGTGGCATCGGGGTCGCTACCGCGCATGGACTTGATGAACGCACTGATGATGTCGTAGTGCATGTCGCCGTTTTTGTCATACGTAAAGCCGCGACGCGGGTTGGCGATCTTCACGTCATCCACGGTGATGGGATAGCGCTCCCCTGCCGCAGGCGCTGGCGTTCCCTCGGTATCGGGACGCGTGACGGCAATCTCGCTCGCAAGCTCGAGCGTCGTGAGCGCCGAGCGAGCGTCACCCGCTGCCAGCGTGCAGATGGTCTTGACCGTATCCTCATCGGCCGAGAACTTACCGTTCAAGCCCTGCGGCGCCTCAAGCGCACGTTCAATAAGCGTGGCGATATCCTCATCCTTTAAATGCTCAAGCTCCACGACGCGACCACGTGAGAGCAGTGCCGAGTTGACCTCGAAGTACGGGTTCTCCGTCGTAGCGCCAATCATAATGACGGTACGGTTCTCAACTGCATGCAGCAGGGCATCCTGCTGCGACTTAGAGAAGCGGTGAATCTCATCGATGAATAGAATGGTGCGGCGGTCGTACGTATTCAGGCGCGTCTTGGCCTCATCAATCACGCGACGCAGGTCCTTCACGGTACCCGTGACGGCGCTGACCTCGACAAACTCGCTCTTGGTATGGTTGGCGATAATGTGGGCCAGCGTCGTCTTGCCCGTACCGGCAGGCCCGTACAGAATCACGCTCGAAAGCACGTCGTGCTCGATCGCGGCACGCAGCCATGAACCCTTACCGACGGCCTTTTGCTGGCCCACGTACTCGTCGAGCGAATTGGGTCGCATGCGCACCGCGAGCGGCGCATTTTTAAAGGAACGCTCGCGCGTCGAGGCAGAAAAAAGGTCGTCCATAGCCATCCCGTGCATCAATCAAAAACGTTTTCCACTAACAGTATACCGAATTAATACGAACTACCGTTCGTTAATATAGGTACGGTGCGGAAACTCCAGACCAGGGAACAGCTTGCTCGTCAGCTCGCAGAAATAACCGTCCGTCATGCTCGCGATATAATCCACTACGGCTTGATCCTTGTCGTCCCGCCAGGCATAGGTGCGGTCGTAGTAGGAAAGCTGCTGCTCAATGCGCGAAATATGGTGCTTAAAGATGTAAGAGGACTCGTCGCCACTGTTTAGATCCCGCAGGCAACGGTCGTAGAGCTTTACGAACGCCTCGCGCAGCTCCGCCTCGGAATCGCCTTCGATACCGCCCTTGCTATAGATCTTCTCGTAGTTCTCGCGCTTGGCTCGGCGAATTTCCTCAAACAGGTCCTCGCTCATCTCGATGCGCGGCTTACCATAGCTATGCTCCACGATATCGATGGAAGCGTGCGTAAGAATCCAACTGTTGTAGGCACCGCCCCGGCCATCATCAAAAGCGTCGGGCGAAAGCAGGCCCGCCGCGATCGCATCCTGACGGTCACGACCGACGTAGGCAAGAATATCCGAGATGCGAACGACGCAGCCCTCGAGCGTCATGGGACGCAGATGCTCAATTGCGCTATAGCCCGTGGCAATGCAATCCTCAACCGTCTGGTCAAACTGGTCAAAGGAGCCCATGTCCGAGAGCTCAAACACACGCTGCTCGTACTCGCCGTTATGGCATAGCACGCCGTCGAGCGTCTGGAGCGACACGTTGCGGCCATACAACGCGTCGAGCACGCGGACCGACTGCACGTTATGGAAAAAATAACGCCCCGTACGCTCGTGATAGATATCGTTGAGGAAGCGCTCGCCGGAATGGCCGAAAGGCGTGTGTCCCAAGTCGTGGCCCAGGCCAATCGCCTCGATCAGATCGCAATTGAGCCCCAGGGCGCGACCGATATCGCGCGCAATGCGCGAGACAAGCTGCACGTGCAAACCGCGGCGTGACAGATCGTCATTGCTACGGAAGCTAAAGACCTGCGTTTTACCTGCATAACGGGTGTACGCCGGAAGATGAAGTATCTTTTCAGTATCGCGCATAAACGCCGGACGCATAAGCGTGCCTTTGTCGGCGGCGCGATCAATACGACGAATGACCTGATCATCGTTGCAACGATACGGGTTGACATAGCCCGAAGCACGATCGGCGACAATGCGCTCGACTAGTTCGGGCGACAACGCCGAGGGAATACGGTCCATGCGCGCCTTAATGACGGCCGTTTCTTGATTAGATGCCATGGCATGCTCCTTAAGAAGGATGCGCAATCGGTTACAATGTGCAGCCCACGACCTCGATTATGGCAAAAATCGGCACTAAAAACGGGAGCAATGGCAGGGAGCGCGATTTTGTGAAGAGGCAGGAGAGGGCCAGGACCAGGAGTGCGACGGCAAATGCCACGATGCCACCCATAGGGTCGAGCGTACAAAGCGCGAAGAGCGCCTTGGCATCCCCCATGCCGATGCCCGGGGCGTGGCGAAGGCGCCGCCAGAGCGACTCAGTGAGCACAAGGGCAAGGTAGACGATAACCGCAAGACCGGCGTGATCAAGCGCTGTGTTCAAACCGAGGTCGAGCCAAACGCCCGCCAACGCCGTCACGGCACATGCGCCGGCAAGCCCATTGGGAAACCGTCGCTCTCGGGCATCAATTGCCACGCCGGCAAAGATGCAAATCCAAAACGGGATATAGACCATCGGACTCCTCCTCGAGCTGCATCGCAAAAGCAAAAACCACCACAAAGGTGCCTGTCCCCTTTGCGGTGGTTTTGGTGGTGGTTATTTGGCGCCTTGCATGACCTCGTCAAGGGTAACGTTGACGGCGTGCTGCGTCGGCACCCAGTCGACCTTCAGGAACAGCGCGGCCACCGTGATGGGGATATAGCTGAACATAAAGATCGGGAAGGTAAACAGGTTAGTCACCAGACGCCACTTTTGCGCGCAGTGAATGTGCTTGTACTCAAAGATAGTCGTGAGCAGCGCCAGGATAAAGAAGGTCTGATACATCATGGCGAAGGTCATAATGAGCGAAGCGGCGCACGCCTGCATCTCGACTTCGGTAGCCAAGAAACCATGCGAAAGGCCACCCACAATCAAGAACGTCGCATTAGCGAGCATCGAGATCAGCGATAGCAGCATACCCGGGGCGATTGTCATGAACATGTCGTAGGCGGCAAAGCGATGATAGCGGAACGTCGACTTGACCAGATGCTTACCGTAGGTAAAGAACACCTGGTAAAAGCCCTTGGTCCAGCGCATACGCTGCTTCCAGGATGCCTTGAACGTCACGGGTTGCTCGTCAAAGAACTCCGCCGGCGCATAGCCAATGCGAATACCGTGAATAGCGCAGAACGTAGTGAACTGAATGTCCTCGGTCAGCGTGTGGAACTGCCAACCGTGCATGCCCTCGATAACGCTTGACGAGATAAGGTAACCCGAACCCGAAACAGCGCAGGACGTCTTGCAGATATTACGCGCGTTGTTGAGGAAGCGCGCCTCGCGTAGATACCACGTGGCATTAGCAGCCGAGATCCACGAGCTGCCGAAGTTCTTGGAATTGCGATAGCTCGTGACCACATGGAAGCCCTGGTCAAAGGCATCATTCATCTTGGAAACGTAATCGCGGGAGATAACGTTATCGGCATCGAAGATAAAGTAGCCCTCAAACGTGTCGGGATACTCATTGAGAATGCGGTCGAAGCCAAAGTCCATGACCCAGCTCTTGCCCTTGCGGGCCAGGTCATTGCGCTCGTAAACAATGGCACCGGCCTCGCGCGCGAGCTGCGCCGTGTTGTCGGTGCAGGCATCGGCGACCACGAAAACCTCGATGAGCTCGGACGGATAATCCTGGTCCTTGATGGAGCGAACGAGGTTGGCGATCACGGCCTCCTCATTATGCGCCGCGATAAAAAAGGCATAGCGATGGAGTTTTTTGGCCTTGGGAGGCGCGACCTCGCCACGAAGAGCGCCAATGACAAAGAAGACCACCTGGTACAGAAAGCAGACCGTGAGCAGCGTGACGACAATCTGGTTGAAGATCACGATGGGTGTGTTGGTTTGTAAAAAGGCGAGCATGCAGGCTCCCAGCAACGCGTAACGTAAACAATCGTATATCTTACCGCAGGCTTACCGAGTTCAAGAAACCACCTAATACTGGCTAGGCTTCGAGAAGACCGAGCTGCGGAACGATTTCATCTCCAACGGCCGTGCGACCGAGCGAGCGCGGAGCCAGATCGTCGAGAACAGCAGCGAGATCCCACGGCAACTCGTCGCGGCACTCAATGCGCTCCCCCGTCACGGGGTGTTCGAACGCCACGCGCCAGGAATGCAGAAACTGCCTGGTCAGGCCTTGGTCGGCGCGCGCATCGCACTTGCCGTAAAGTGGATCGCCCACGCAGGCGTGGTTGATATGACGCATATGCACGCGAATCTGATGCGTACGCCCGGTAAACAGGTGACACTCGACAAGCGTGTAGCCGTCGTCAAAGCGCGTGGAGTCAAAGCGCTCGAGGACCTTAAAGGTCGTAATGGCCTGACGGGCAAAGGGGTCGTCCGAAACCGCCATCTTGACGCGGTCGCGCGTGGAGCGGGCAATACCGGTGTTAATGGTTCCCTCGTCCATGGCGATGTGCCCGTGAACGAGCGTGATATAGCGACGATCGAGCGTGCGCGTGCGAATGAGATTTTGAAGCGCGCGCTGGGTGTCGTCGTCCTTTGCCGCAAGCATGAGACCCGAGGTATCGCGATCCAAACGATGCACGATCCCGGGGCGGTCCTCACCCTGCACGGTACCCAGATGGTCGATACCGCAGTGATAGACCAAGGCGTTCGCAAGCGTGCCGCTCTCGTGGCCGTGGGCGGGATGGCACACCAGCCCGCGCTGCTTGGAGAGCACAATGAGATAGTCGTCCTCATAGCGAATGTCGAGCGGGATGGCCTCGGGAATCACATCGGTGGGATCGTGCGGCTCGGGCAGGTCGACCGAGATGCGGTCACCGGCGCGTACGGCATACTTTTTTGACAGACAGGTCTCGCCGTTCACGATTACGGCGCCGCCCTCGATCAGATGCGCGCAGGCAGAGCGCGTGGGGCAGCCGTCGTTGGCACCCAGAAAGGCGTCGAGACGCTGGCCAGAGCAATCGTCGGCAACAAGAATATGGATGTCGGCCATTAACGCTCATTCCTTTCGCGAATCTTGCGGGCACGCTCCCCACGCTGCTTGGCTTTGCGCTTAGCGCGGGCCTCATCACGGGCATTGAGCTCAGCAGTCGCATCGACCTCGCGAGCGGCGGGACTCAAGAACATGTAACCGATAAGCGCCAGCACAACACCGACCGTAATGCCGATATCGGCCACATTGAAGACGGGAAAGTCGATGAAGGTGGTGGCAATAAAATCGGTCACGAAGCCAAAGGCCAAACGATCGATAGCGTTGCCGATAGCACCGCCCGCAACCATCGCCATGCCCACAACCTCAAGATGGGCGAGCTGGGGTGCACGAACGAGGTACACGGCAATAGCGATAATGACCGCCAACGCCAGCACGGCAAACGCGATGCCATGTCCCTCACCCATGCTAAAGGCAGCACCGATATTGCGGACATACATAAAGTCGATGACACCGGGGATGACGGTCACATGCAATGCGTCGCCCACGGCACGAACCGCAAGCTTGGTCAGCTGGTCAACAAGCAGCACAACGAGCGCCACCCCACCAGCAACACCCAACCGCCAACGCAAAGGCGGCGTCATATCCCCAGTACGACCCAAATCAATCCCCTACCCTCAAGAACATCGAATTCCGTTTAACGCAATTAACCATCTTATATTGCCACACGCAGAGCGCACGACATATTCGCTAACGCCAGATAAATAACCAGCATAAAAAGAAAGCGGCATTCCGAAAAACAGAATGCCGCTTTTATTCAGCGGAGCAAATGGGCCGAAGGCGTCCAAATTCTCCCAATAACTAAAATGCCGAGTTACCGTGCCTTAAAGGGCATTCGCGCAGCGCTTGCAGATATGCGCGTGGCCGTTGTACTCGCCGACGGTGGTGCGGTAGTTCCAGCAACGGTCACAGCACTCGCCCTCGGCTGCCTCGATGGCAACGGAGAGTTCCTCGCCCTGGGTCAGCTCAACATCGGAAACGATGTAGAACTCGGCCAGGTCGACGGCCTTATCACCGGTCAGCAGCGCGTACATCTCGGCGGGAACGACCGCCTTGACGCGGACCTGCTGGCTCTTGGTGAAGGTACCGGCGGAGCGGGTATCCTCAAGGGCCTTGGTCACGGCGCTACGGAGCTCGAGTGAAGCCTCGAGCACGCCCTCAAACTCATTGGCCTCGTCGAACGTGATGGGCGACTTGTACCAATCGAGCAGCGCGGCGTACTTCTGGTGATCGACGCAGCCGGCGGGCGCATAGGCCATGGCCTCGTCGACCGTGTAGGACAGGATCGGCTGAAGGTCGCGCATGAGCATCGAGAAGAGCTCGGCCAGCACGGTCTGGGCGCTGCGGCGCTCGAGCGAGCCGGGCTTCTCACAGTACAGACGGTCCTTCAGGGCGTCGAGATACACGTTGGAGAGCTCGGTAACCACGAAGTCGTAGAGCGCACGGTAGGCGCGCGGGAACTCGTAGCTGGCGTAGGCATCGTCGACCTCGGCCTGAACCTGGGTCAGACGGGCAACCATGAGCTTGTCGAGCGGCAGCAGGTCGGCAAAGGCGACGCCGTCGGTCTCGGGCTCAAACTGACCCTCGAGCTCGGAGAGCAGGAAGCGCAGCGTGTTGCGGAAACGACGGTAGGCATCGGACGTACGAGCAAGAATCTCGTGGTCGATGGACACGTCGGAGCTGGTATCGACAGATGCAACCCACAGACGGATGATGTCGGCGCCCATCTCGTCGCAGACCTTATTGGGGTCGATGACGTTGCCGAGCGACTTGGACATCTTTCGACCCTGGCCGTCGAGGGTGAAGCCCTGCGAGACGACCGCCTTGTACGGAGCGTGGCCATTGGCACCCACCGAGGTGAGCAACGAGCTCTGGAACCAACCGCGGTGCTGGTCGGAGCCCTCGAGATACACGTCCGCCGGATACTCCAGCTCGGGACGGTACTCGCAGACGGCCTTCCAGGAGACGCCGGAATCCCACCACACGTCGAGGATGTCCTTATCGGCCTTGAGGTGATGGCCGCCGCACTTGGGGCAGACGCAGGCCTCGCCCAGGTAGCTCTCGGGAGCGTCGGTGAACCAGGCGTCGGAGCCCTTCTCGTGGAAGAGCTTGATGACGGCGTCGAGCGTGGCGTCGTTCATAACCTTCTCGCCGCAGTCGGCGCAAGTGTAGCTCGGGATAGGCACGCCCCAGTTGCGCTGACGGCTGATGCACCAGTCGGGACGCTGCTCGACCATGGCGCCGATGCGGTTGGCGGCGTGAGCCGGATACCACTTGACGTTCTCGCGAACCTCCTTGCCAGCCTGCTCACGCAAGCCGGTCTTGTCCATCGAGACAAACCACTGGTCGGTAGCACGGAAGAGCACCGGGTGCTTGCAGCGCCAGCAGTGCGGATAGCTGTGCGTAATCTTCTTCTCGAGGACCAGGGTACCGCGCTCGCGCAGGAACTCGATGATGTGCGGGTTGGCCTCATCGGTATCCATACCGCTGAAGGGGCCACCGGTGCCAAACTCCTCGCCGGTGTAGAACTTGCCGTCGTCATCGACCGGCATGCAGATGTCGGTGATGCCCTCCTTGAGGCACGCGAAGTAGTCATCGACGCCGTGACCGGGCGAGTTGTGGACGATACCGGTACCGTCATCGACACCGACGTAATCGGCCAGCAGCGCCACGCCCTCAACGCCGTCAAAGATCGGCTGCTTGTAGTGGATGTGGTGGAAGGTCTCGGCGGGAACCACGTAGGGCTTTCCGTCGACCATAACCGGGGTGTACTCCCAGCCAAACTCCTCGCAGCACTTGGGAGCCAGGTCCTCAAGCATGACCTCGGCACGGCCATCGTGCTCAACGGCGACATAGGCGGCGCCGGGCTTAAGGGAAACGGCCTGGTCGGAGGGGATGGTCCACGGCGTGGTCGTCCAGATGATAAAGTCGACCGGGCCATCGAAGTTCTCGAGGCCGGCGGGCTTGGAGGTCATCTCAAAGCGCACGAAGATGGACGGGCTCGTCTCGTCGGAGTACTCGATCTCGGCCTCGGCCAGCGCGGTGTGGCAGTGCTTGCACCAGTGAACCGGCTTGTGGCCGCGATAGATCATGCCCTTATCGAACATGGCCTTAAAGACCTCGATATCGGCAGCATCATGCTGGTGATAGAGCGTCAGATAGGGGTTGTCCCAGTCGCCGAGCACGCCCAGACGACGGAAGCCGGCCTTCTGGAGCTCGATGTTCTCGACAGCGAACTCGTTGCAGAGCTCACGAATCTTGGCCGTGGGGGTCTGGTTGAACTTCTCGGTGCCGAGCTTCTCCTCGACCTTGTGCTCGATCGGCTGGCCGTGGCAGTCCCAACCGGGGACATAAGGAACCTCATAACCCTGCATCATCCAGTAGCGGTTGATCATGTCCTTGGAGATCTTGTTCATGGCGTGGCCGATGTGGATCGGGCCGTTGGCGTACGGAGGACCGTCGTGCAGCACGAACTTCTTATGACCCTCGTTCTTCTTCAGAACCTGCTCGTAGACCTTGTTGTCCTGCCAGTCCTTGAGTCGCTTGGGCTCGGACTTGGAAAGACCGGCACGCATGGGAAAACCGGTTTTGGGCAGATTCATCGTCTGCTTGTACTCGTTTGCCACGGTACCCCTTTCATATCGTGGGCGCGCACGCCCGTTGGGCACCAAAAAAGCGCCCGTCCCTACAAGCTGGGACGAAGCGCCACGAAACGGACTGTACGCCCGCAAAAGCTCTTCGCTTAACCACCCAGCTTAGATGCCCTCGCCCGCGTATTCGCGCGCTCGCATCCGTTACTCGGCTGGCCTATATCGACGACCATCTCGGCGATATCTACTAAGACGTGCCTGTACGGCGCGCCCGTTGGGACCGCAGCTCCGGGGTGATTTTCATCGGTCGCATGCACGGGTTCTCAGCGCTCCCCGCTCTCTGTAGCATGCGGACGGCCGACTACTCGTCCCCATCAACGCTTATGCGGAGTATGCTAGCACGTTCCGCGCCGGCGAAAAACCCTCAACACTGGTTTTATACGTTCGAAATTTCTCGCGGCTGTGGACCTTCTCTAGGAGCAAAATACCTGAAAGCACTTTATCGAAAGAAAGAAGGTTGCCATGCGCACGATTGGAATGAGTGATTATACCGTTGGCGAGGATTGCTTTACCGAGCTGCCCGCCGCACTGGCCGAGTACGGAGCGACCAAGGTCGCTATCATTGGCGGCAAGCGAGCCCTGGCTGCGGCGCTGCCGGGAATCGAGGCGGCACTTGAAGGTACCGATGTCGAGGTCCTGGAGACGCGCGTCTATGGCACCAACAGTACGCGTGCCAATATCGCCAAGGTCGTGAACTCCCCTGCCTGCCAGGAAGCCGACGTGCTCATCGCATGCGGCGGCGGCAAGGCGCTCGACACCGTGAAGACCGCAGCCAGCGAGCTCAAGAAGATCGTCTTCACCGTCCCGACGATCTGTTCTAACTGCTCCGCCGCGACCGCCATTGCCGTCGTGTACAACGTCGACGGCTCGCTCGAGGGCTATTCGTACCCCAACCGACCCGCGCACATCTTCATCAACCCCAAGATCATCGCCGAGGCTCCGGCGGAGTACTTCTGGGCCGGCGTGGGCGATGCCCTGTCCAAGCAGCCCGAGGTCGAGTACGCAACGAGCGCCGGTAATTTGGAGCACACCGCCGGTCTTGGCCTGGCGCTTGCCCACACCTGCTCCGAGCCGCTGTTTACCTATGGCGTCCAGGGTCTTGAGGACGTGCGCCAGGACCTGTCGAGCGAGGCCGTCAAGCAAATCGCACTCGATATCGTGGTCAATACGGGCTATGTCTCGAACCTGACGAACCAGAACGATTACTACTACAACTCGAGCGTGGCGCACGCATTCTACAACGCCACATGCAGCATTCCGCGCGAGGGCACCTACCTGCACGGCGAAGTCGTGAGCCTGGGCGTGCTCGTGCTGTTCGCCTATACGGGCGATACCGAGAACCTTGAGCGCTACGCGGCCTTTAACAAGCAGATGGGCCTGCCCGTGACGCTTGAGCAGGTCGGGCTTTCCGAGTCCGATATCCCGGCCCTGTGCGAGTACGCGCACGCCACCAACGAGTGGAAGCAGGGCAACCCCGAGCCCTTCACCGACGAAAAGTTCGCCGCCGCCATCAAGGCCGCAAACGCCTACGGCCACACCCTCTAGTTCTAACCCAAAACCACCACAAGGGAGCAGCACCTTTGTGGTGGTTTTTTATTGCTCCAGCATGCTGGGGTCGAACTCGCTTGCCGGAATCACACGGTAGCCGTGGCGCAGGAGCAAGTCGACGAAAACACCGTTGCCCGCTGTGAGGGTGCCGCTGAAGGATCCGTCGTAGATATGGCCCACGCCGCACGACGGACTGCGATCCTGCAAGACGCACGCAGCAATCTCGGACGGGCCGCCCGCTTGCTCGCATATATCCAGCGCACGTTGAGCGCCTAGACGAAACTCGCGATCGACCGAGGTACCCCCGCAGGTACGGACCTCACCATTCACAATCTCGGACGGCTTGCGCGGCGTGGGCAGGCCGCCAAAGACCTCGGGGCACACCAACAAGACCTCAGTCCCCGTGCGTTCGCAGGCCTCGACCAACGCGCGATGATAGTTATCGAGCCCGTTATACTTGCAGCTCTCGCCCATTAAACAGGCGCTCACCACGATCTTCATATACAACACTCCCCACGCAAAACGCCCCATTTGAGAAAGCTGCTCAAATGGGGCGTCGGCGTTTACTGGCTCGACCGCGGCTTTACTGTTGCTTGGGCATCAGCGGATTCTCGCGCGTGAGGAGGTTCATGAACTCCTCACCCGTGATGGTCTCCTTCTTGTACAGATAACGAGCCAGCTCATGGAGCTTGAACTTGTTCTCCTTGAGGATCTGCAGGGCGCGATCGTGCGCGTCCTCGATCAGCTTAGCGACAATCGCGTCCACGCGCTCGGCCGTACCGGGGGCGCAGGTGAGCGACGTGTCCTGATTGAGATACGCGTTCTGCACGGTACCGAGCGCCATCATGCCAAATTCGTCGGACATACCAAAGCGCGTCACCATGTTGCGGGCGAGCTTGGTGGCCTGTTCGATATCGTTGGCGGCACCGGTCGTCATCTCCCCAAAGATGAGTTCCTCGGCCGCACGGCCGCCGCAGTAGACGGCAAGCTTGTCCAAGACCTCCTGGCGTGTCGTCAGGAAGCGCTCGTCCTCCTCGACCTGCATGGTATAGCCAAGAGCACCGCTCGTGCGCGGCACGATGGTGATCTTGGTAACCGGCGCGGAACCCTTTTGGCGGGCAGCGACGATAGCATGGCCGATCTCGTGGTAGGAAACGACCTGCTTCTCATGGTCGGAAAGCACCGTGGACTTACGCTGTTGGCCGGCAATGACGACCTCCACCGACTCCTCGAAGTCGTCCTGGGTTGCACGCTTGCGACCCTCGCGAACGGCGCGCAGGGCGCCCTCGTTGATGATATTGGCCAGGTCGGCGCCCGAGGCACCGGGCGTGGCGCGGGCAATCGCGGTCAGATCGATCGGCGGCTCGGTCTTCACACTCTTGGCGTGAAGCTCGAGGATGTTCTTACGGCCGGTCAGATCGGGCAACTCGACGGGGATGCGGCGGTCAAAACGACCGGGGCGCAGCAGCGCCGGATCGAGACTGTCGGGGCGGTTGGTTGCGGCAAGGACAACGATACCCTTGTGGTTATCGAAGCCATCCATCTCGGTCAGCAACTGATTGAGCGTCTGCTCGCGCTCGTCGTTGCCGCTAAAGCCGCCGCCATCGCGCTTCTTACCGATGGTATCGATCTCATCGATAAAGACGATACACGGGGCCTTTTCCTTGGCCTGCTTAAACAGGTCACGAACCTTTGCAGCGCCGCGACCAACAAACATCTCAACGAACTCAGAGCCCGAAATGCTAAAGAACGGAACACCGGCCTCGCCGGCAACAGCCTTGGCAAGCAGGGTCTTACCGGTACCCGGAGGGCCAACAAGGAGAGCACCGCGCGGCAGCTTGGCGCCGATCTCCTCGTAGCGCTGCGGCTTCTCCAGAAAGTCGACGACCTCCTTGAGAGACTCCTTGGCCTCTTCCTGGCCGGCGACGTCCTTAAAGGTCACGCCCACGTCCTTGGAGGCGATCACGCGCGCGCCGGACTTACCCAGTCCGCCGCCGCCAAAACCGCCGCCGCCAAAGTTCATCGACGGGCCGTCATCGCCCATAGCCTTCTTCATGCGGCGGTTGAGCCACCAACCGATGAGGAAGAAAATCGCCATGGGGAGGATAAGCGTAAGCAGGTAGTAGGTCATCAAACCCGAGTTTTTATCGGGAACGACCGACTCCAGCGAAGCGCCAGACTCAAGCACGCGATCGGTAAAGCCCGCATCGTTCGGCACACCGGTCGTCTTATAGGCGATGTTCTCGTCCTCGCCCTTCTTGGTGTAATAAATCGAGTAATCGTCCGTGTTGTACTCGACCTTGTCGACACTCTTCTTATCGAGCGCTTTGACAAACGTCGAGTAATCGGTCTTCGTAATCTGCTGCGTGTGACCGATGTTAGGGAACAGAACGGTCGAGAGCACGAGGTAGACGACGAAGGCGATGAGCACGTAGAGGATCATATTCCGTCTACGTTTGTTGTCATCCATCTCCATCTGCTTGAACTCCATCTACTGGGGTTGATAATGCTAACTAGAATACCCAACCCGGCCGGCGATAAACCGACGCCGGGCACGAAAGGACAGAGATGGCATCACTCGAAGTCGGCAAGGTTCAAATCTATACGGGCGACGGCAAGGGCAAGACGACGGCTGCGCTGGGGCTCGCGCTGCGCGCCACGGGCTATGGACTTAACGTGCTCATGCTTCAGTTAGCCAAGAAGCTGCACTGCGCCGAACACGATGCCGCACCGCTCCTGGGACTGCACATTGTACAGGCCGACCGTGACACGCCCGAGGCTTGCGCCGCACAGATCATGGAGCTCGCATGCGAGCAGATATCACAGGTCGACGTTCTGATTTTGGACGAACTCGGCGAGGCCATGCGCCGCGGCTTCGTGACGCGCGAGGATGTCGAAGCGCTGATCGCGATAAAGCCCGCCACCACGGAACTCGTGCTCACCGGCCGCGGCTTGCTACCCCTCGCCGACCTTGCCGACCTAGTAACCGAAATGCGCCCCGTCAAACACTACTTCGATGAAGGTCTCCTAGCCCGCCAAGGCATCGAATACTAATTGATCCGAAGGGGACGGAGGAAAACGGATCATCGACATCACGACGGAGAGCAATGATCCATTTTCCTCCGTCCCAAGGGATCATTAGGCGGTGGCGCGGCCTAGCCAGTTGCCGCTGTGGTGATAGATGGTGAACATCGTAGCCGTAATGAGCCAGGTTACGGGGTAGACCAGCAGTAGATGCTCGAGCGACGGATCGAAGGGCATGATCGCAAACACCCAGATCACCCTGAGCACAACGGTGCCAAAAATCGTGAGCATCATGGGCTGCAAGCTCACACCGGCACCGCGAATAGAGCCCGATGCGTTTTCGATAATGGAGAAGATCGCGTAGAACGGCGCGATAAAACGAAGAATCGTCGTGGTGTACGCCGAAATCGAAGCATCGTCGACAAACAGACGCGACAACGGACCTGAGAACACCAACAGCACGGCTGACAGGCCACCAATGAGCATAAACGACAGCACGAGCGACGTATGGTAGCCCTTGCGCATGCGCTCGTAGTTGCGCGCGCCAAAGTTCTGCGCCGAGAACGTGGTGATCGACACGCCAAGCGCCTCGGTAACCATCCAGACAATGCCATCTAAGCGGCCCGAAAGTCCCCACGCCGTGGTGACATCGGCGCCAAACGAGTTGACCGACACCTGAATCAAAACGTTGGAAATCGAATACGCAGCAGACTGAAAGCCAAGCGGCAGACCACACGAGATCATACTCTTGCAAATACCGCGATCGATACCGAGCTTAGACAGCGAAAGACGCCATGCACCCGGAGCGCGCATCATGCGCAACACGATCATCGTTGCATTGGAGCAAATGGTCAGCGCCACCGCGATGCCGCAGCCCAGCGCCTCCATATGCAACACAGCGACAAAGATGATATCCAGCACCACGTTAACAAGGCAGCCAGAGGCAATGATCACGGCGGGCCCGCGCGTGTCGCCCACGGCACGCAGCAGTGCGGTTCCCATATTCAGCAGCAGTGCCGCAACCATCGCGGCAAAATAACAGCGAGCATAGGCCACACCCTCGGCCAATAGTTCATGCGGCGTGTTCATAAGCACCAGCATGGGCTCAGCGAACACTATGCCAAGAATCGAGAAAGCGATACCGCCCACCAGCGCGAGCGTCATGGCTGTATGGACCGAACGACTCAGTCGCTCATCATCGTGCTGGCCAAAATACTGACCGGTAATGACCGCGCAGCCGGCGCCAACGCCAACGCAAAAGCCAATGCAAAGCTCGGTGAGGACCATCGTGGCCTGAATGCCGCCCAGCGCGAGCTTGCCGCCAAACTGGCCAACGATATACGTACCGATAAGCGTGTAGGCCTGCTGAAAAAACGAACTAAAGAAGATGGGGACGCACAGCGACAGCAGCTGTTGCCAAATGACACCCTGCGTTACATCGATAGCCGTAGATTTCTTAGCCACACGTCCTCCCCGCCAACGTATGTTAAACAACAAAACGGCAATTTAAGACCAAAGCCAATATCAGCTTAGCACCGACTGGCGTCGACCGAAACAACCCGAATCAGAGCCAGGTGCGAAATATCTGCCTAGTGATACAAACCCGGCTGGTAGTGATACTCATTGCTCACATGCGGGCACAGCTGCCAAAAGGCGACGGCACTCGCCGCGGCCACGTTGAGCGAATCGACCCCGTGCGCCATCGGAATGCGCACCGCGTGGTCACAGCCGGCAATGGTCTTGGCGCCCAAGCCGGCACCCTCGGTACCCATAAAGATTGCCAGGCGGTCAATCTCCTGCAGCACGGGATCGTCCAGCGATACGGAATCGTCCGTCAACGCCATAGCGGCACACGAAAAACCGGCGTCGTGCAACGCGCTCAGACCATCATGCGGCCACACACGAGCCTCGCTGCCAATGCGCGTCCACGGCACCTGAAACACGGTGCCCATGCTCACGCGGGCCGAGCGACGGTACAGCGGGTCGCAGCACGTCGGGCTGACCAAAATACCGTCAACGTTCAATGCGGCAGCCGAGCGGAAAATCGCGCCAACATTGGTGTGATCAACAATACCCTCAAGCACGCACACGCGCACCGGACGATCCCCCGCCGCCTCGACGACGCCGCCCAAGAACTCATCAACCGGAATCTGACGCGGGCGACGGAACGCCGCCAGCGCGCCGCGCGTCACGTTAAAGCCCGTCAACTGCTCCATGAGCTCCATGGAGGCCACGAACACGGGAACCGGACTCGCTCCCTCGCGCACGACAAGCTGGTCAAACAGCGGCATCATCTGGTCGAGCCAGCGCTCGCCCAAAAGAAAGCTCACCGGCTCATATCCGGCGCGCACGGCACGCTCGATGACCTTGGCGCTCTCCGCAATAAAGATGCCCATTTGCGGCTCCAGCACGCAGCGAAGCTCACGTTCGGTCAGTCGCACGTAGGCATCGAGCCGCTCGTCCTCGAGCGAATCAATTCGCAGAACCTCAACGGCATCAGTCATAGCAGCCAGCCCGCACCCTTCTTTACAGCACATCTATACCAAACGAGGCGACGCTAAGCGCCGCCCCATGCATTCAATCAACCCGATGATACCGTTCACGCCAGACGATTTACGCCTCGATGCGACGATACGTCACGAACTCATAATTGACGCCCTCGTCACCCTCACCGGCGGCAATCGTCGCGACCCCGCTACGCTGCGCAATCTCCCACGCGGGATCGGCGTCCAAGTCGGGAAAGTACGTGTCCACGACATGCACGCAGTGGTTATGAGTGACCTCGGCCTCCACGCAGTACGGCAAAAACTGCCGATAGACATCGCCGCCACCGATCACCCAGGCAACGAGCTCATCGGCAACCGCAGAGAGCGCTTCGTCAACGCTATGCACCACGTCGACGCCCTCGCGGGTAAAGCCCATATCGCGCGTAAGCACGATATTGCGGCGGTTCTTGAGAGGACGCCCGCCGGGAAAACTCAGCAGCGTCTTGCGTCCCATGATAACCGGGCAGCCCTTGGTGCAGGCCACAAAATGGCGCATATCGGCGCGATTGGACACCACCATATCGCCCTCGCAGCCAATACCCCAGTCGTCACACACGGCGACGATGGCAGAAAGCTTACACGTCATGCGCGTCACCTACACCGCAATGGGGATGTTCTTGACCTGAGGGCCGTGCTCATAGCCCTCGACGATCAGGTCATCGGTCGTAAACGCATAGAAGTCATGCACATCGGGGTTGAGCGTTACCTTGGGTGCCGCAAACTGCGGACGCTCGATAAGCTCGCGGACGATATCGACATGACGATCATAGATATGGGCGTCGGCGATCACGTGCAGCAGCTCACCGGGAATCATATCGACCGACTGCGCGACCATCATCAGCAAAATGGCGTACTGGCACACGTTCCAGTTGTTCGCGGCCAAAATGTCCTGGCTGCGCTGGTTGAGAATCATGTTGAGCGTCGGCTTGTCGTCCTGAGGACGCTGCGTCACGTTATAGGTCACGCTGTAGGCGCATGGATAAAGGTGCATCTCGGACAGATCGCTAAACACGTACGTATTGGTCATAATGCGGCGACTATACGGCGTGTGCTTAAGGTCGTACAGTACACGGTCCATCTGGTCGAAGTCGCCCTCGGCGTAATGGCTCTTCTGACCAATCTGATAGCCGTAGGCTTTACCGATGGAACCGGTCTCATCGGCCCACTCATCCCAGATATGGCTGTTGAGGTCATGCACGTTATTGGACTTCTTTTGATAGATCCACAGAATCTCGTCCATGGCAGACTTAAGCGCCGTACGGCGCAGGGTGAGCGCGGGGAACTCCTCGCGCAGATCATAGCGCGCCGTGACACCAAAGTTTTTAATGGTATAGGCAGGGGTGCCGTCCTCCCACACCGGGCGGACCTTTTGGCCCTCGGTGGTGGTGCCATGGTCCAAGATATCGCGGCACATGGTTACAAACTGTTGATCAGCTTTGCTCATTGACCCTCCTGTCAGTCGCCTACAAGCGAGATTCATTGTAGTCCAGGCGCACGCGGCCCCACAGCCCAAACATAAGCCCTCATTTTCTGACATATGCCAGAAATTCCTTGCGCAAATCCGCACGTTCGCTATTCTATTGTTGACATATGTCAGATTTGGAGAGTGTATGGCTGGAAGACGCGAAAAACTGCGCCGCGTTGGGATCATCCCCGAATATCGCGGCTTTACCCCCGATGGCCTTGCCAGCGGAGACGCTATCGATATGACGGTCGATGAGCTCGAAGTACTGCGCCTGTGCGATCTGGAGGGCCTCAATCAGGAGGCCGTCGCCCTGCACATGGGCATCGCCCGCGCCACGGTGGCGGCAATCAGCAGTCGCGCGCATCGCAAGGTGGCAAACGCGCTGGTCAACGGACGAGCGCTCGTCATCGAGGGCGGCAATATCGCGTACTCCCCCATCGCCACGACGACGGCCGCATGGCCAGCAAAGGAGGTCGGCACCATGAGGGTGGCAACGACGTACGACAACGGCAACATCTTTATGCACTTTGGCCGCAGCGAGCAGTTCAAGATCTACGACATCCAGGATGGCAAGGTGCTCAACGAGCAGGTCGTAGGCACCGGCGGCACCGGCCACGGCGCCTTGGCGGGCCTGCTTGCCAACGGTGGCGTTGACACGCTCATTTGCGGCGGTATCGGCGGCGGCGCTATCAACGCGCTTGCCCAAGCCGGCATCACGGTCTATGCGGGCGCCCAGGGCAGCTGCGATGCCTGCGTCGAGGCCCTCATTGCCGGCACGCTCGCACAGAACGGCGAGGCCACGTGCGGCTGCCACGGCCATCACGAGCACGAGGGTCACGAGGGCTGCGGCTGCCACTAACGGCACGGCACCGCGAGCTCAAGGCGCGACGCTAAGCGCAACCTAACAATCAAAGCCAACAACAAAGGCCACCCGGTAGCTTCCGAGTGGCCTTTGCCATATCAAGCTGGAATTAGAGCTCTATTTCTCATTACGCATCTGCGCTTCCATCTGGCGCAGCAGCTCCATATCGGACTTGGGACCGCCCGTACCCAGGCCGCCCAGGCCGCCCAGACCCATAGCGTCCAGGCCAGGGATATTGGGCATGCGCATCTTCTTGCCCTTCTTACCCTTCTTGCCCTTCTTGCCGCCGGCCTGCGCCTGATTGGCCATCGTGCGCATGCGGCCCATCATCTTATTCATCTCGCCCCACTGCTTCATAAGGCTATTGACCTCGGTGGGGGTCACGCCGGCGCCCTTGGCAATGCGGGCACGGCGCTGGCCGTTGATGATGGAGGGGCGAAGGCGCTCCTCCTTGGTCATCGACATGATGATGGCCTCGTTCTTATCGAAGATACCTTCGTCCAGGTTACCACCCATCTGGTTAAGCGCACGCTGGCCACCGGGGAGCATGCCCAGAATGCCCTTCATGCCGCCCATCTTCTTGACGGCCTTCATCTGGTCGAGCATGTCGTTCATGGTAAAACCCTCGCGCAGCATACGCTCGGCAGCCTCGAGCTGCTCGGCGTCGGCCGCCTCCTGGGCCTTCTCGATAATGCCGACGACGTCGCCCATGCCTAAAATGCGCTTGGCCATGCGGTCGGGGTAGAACGGCTCAAGCGAATCGGGCTTCTCGCCCATGCTCACGAACTTGATGGGCTTGCCGGTCACCTGGCGCACGGAAAGCGCGCCGCCGCCACGGGCGTCGCCGTCGAGCTTGGAGATGATCACGCCGTCAAAGTCGGTGCGCTCAGCGAAGGTCGAGACGACGTTGACGATATCCTGGCCGGTCATGGCATCGACGACCATCAGCACCTGATCGGGCTTGACGGCCTTCTTGATGTCCACGGCCTCCTGCATCATCTGCTCGTCGATCTGCAAACGACCGGCGGTATCGACGATGACCACGTCGTGCAGGTGGTCGACGGCCTCCTGGATGGCGCCCTTGGCGATATCGACCGGGTGCGCACCGTCGCCGCGGAAGACCGGTACGCCGATCTCGCCACCGAGCGTGGCCAGCTGGTCGGCAGCAGCGGGACGGTAGACGTCGCACGCGGCGAGCAACGGCGAGCGGCCCTGCTTCTTGAGCAGGTAGGCCAGCTTTACGGCCGCCGTGGTCTTACCGGAGCCCTGCAGGCCCACGAGCATGATGACATTGGGAATGCGATTGCTAAAGACGAGCTTGCTCTCGGTTGAGCCAAGCATCTCGGTGAGCTCGTCGAGCACGATCTTGACGACGTTTTGCGCCGGCGACAGCGACTCCATGACCTCGGCGGTCATGCAGCGCTCCTTGGTCTTGGCAACGAACTCCTTGACGACCTTAAAGTTAACGTCGGCCTCGAGCAGCGCCATGCGAATATCGCGCATGGCCGAAGTAATATCGGCCTCGGTCAGCTTGCCCTTGCCGCGCAGGCGGTCAAATGTGTCGTTGAGGCGATCGCTCAGGGAATCAAACACTAGTCACTCCTTAATTGGACTCGCCCACCAGGGCGCGGCAGAAATCTTTGGCATTGAACTCCTGCAGGTCATCGACCTGCTCGCCCACGCCCACGCGCAGGATCGGGAGCTTGAGTTTCTCGGCCACGGCCATGGCGATACCGCCCTTAGCCGTGCCGTCGAGCTTAGTCATGATAATACCGTCCAGGCCCAGCGCCTCGTTAAACTCGAGCGCCTGGTTCAGACCGTTTTGGCCCGTCGCGGCGTCGATCACAAGCACGACCGAAACCGGCATGGGACCGGCGGCCATATTGGCGGCGCGCTTACGGGTCACATTGACCACCTTGGCAAGCTCGCGCATGAGCTCAGGGCTCGTGTGCAGACGGCCGGCGGTATCGATAAGCACCAGGTCGCTGCCGCGCTTGTCGGCCTCGTCGAGCACGTCGTAGCAAACACTTGCCGGGTCGGAGCCGCGGTCGCGCTTGATGACGGGGACGCCAGCGCGCTGGCCCCACACATCGAGCTGCTCGATAGCGGCAGCACGGAAGGTATCGGCCGAACCGATCACGACGTTCTTGCCGCGGGCGGCCATGGCGCTCGCGATCTTACCGACCGTCGTGGTCTTGCCGGCACCGTTAATGCCCACAAACAGCACGCAGCTCGGCGTATCGGAGAACGGATCGCGCTCGATGGGCACAAAGTGCTGCTCAAGCTGCTCGGCCAGGGCACGGCGAAGCTGTGGAGCGGTCTTGAGGTTCTTCTTGGCCGCGGCATCGCGCAGGTCATCGGAGACCTGAATGGCGATCTCGGCACCCATGTCACCCATGACGAGGGTGTCCTCCAGGTCCTCCCAAAAATCCTCGTCGACCTCACCGCCAAAGTAGAAGACCTCGTTGAGGGCCTCGCGGCTTCGCTCAAGTCCGCGCGAGAGAGCATCGAAGAATCCCATTATGCATTCACGACCTTTCCGGTTTCGCGATCGAGTTTTTGCGAGACGACGCGACTGACGCCGTCGGCTTGCATCGAGACGCCATAGAGGACGTCAGCGTCCTCCATAGTACGGCGCTGATGCGAGATAACCAAGAGCTGCGTATCGGAACGCAACACATCGAGCGCGCCAATAAGCTTGGACAGGTTGGCGTCATCGAGTGCCGCCTCGACCTCGTCCAGCACATAGAACGGCACCGTGCGCGTGCGATACACGGCAAAGAGCAGGGCGAGCGCCGTCAGACTCTTCTCGCCGCCCGACATGAGCATCATCTTGGTGATGCGCTTGCCGCGCGGCTGCGCCACGACCTCGATACCCGTCTCGGCAGGATGCTCGGGATCGGTCATCTCCAGATGAGCCTGGCCGCCCGGGAAGAGCATAGCGAAGATCTCGCGGAAGTTCGCGTCGACCTTCTCAAACGTCACCAGGAAGGCCTTCCGCATCTTGCGGTCGATGGCCACCGTGATCTTGGTGAGCGCCTTGCGCGCGCTCTCCAGATCGGCCAGCTGCTCCTCGATGTAGTCGGCGCGGCGCTTGAGCTGCTCGTATTCCTCCATGGCAACCTGGTTCACGGGACCCAGATTGTTGATCTGACGCACGAGCTGGTTGAGCTCGCGCTCGGCGGCGTCGCGGTCGGTGGGCGCCGGCAGCATGAGCGCTTCCTCGAGCACCGTGGTGCCATCGGCGGTAATGGCCTTAATGGCGGCCTCTACCTGCACCTCGAGCTTGCCACGCGCGACCTTGAACTCGTTTTGCGCGGCGGCGGCGGTATCGACCCGCTCCTTAGTGCGGGCAACCTCTGCCTTGGCATCCTCGATGGTCTTCTTGAGCGAAGCGGAGTCCGCCTCCTCCAGAGAGGCCTGGTCACGCAGGCGCGCTGCCCAATCCGATGCGCGTTCCAACAGGGCAGAATAGCGTTCGTGCATGGGGTCGACGCGCAGACGCAGCAGTTCGAGCGAGCGCGAAGCCTGGCGTGTTCCGCGGATACGACGGTCGATGCCCTCAAGACGATGCTCCAGGTCGGGCACGCGGCCCTTCAGCGAACGCAGGCGTTCGCTCGTCTGGGCTAGGCGAACCTTGGCGTCGGCGAGCTTGCCGGCAGCCTCGGAATCGTCACGGCGAACGCGGTCGAGCTCGTCATTGGCCTCGGCAATCTGCAAGCCCAGGTCGCTCGCCTGCGCACGAGCCTCGTCACGCGAACGGGTGAGCTCGTCCACGCGCGGGCGCGCAGCACGAACGGCCTCTGCGGCCTGCTCGCGGCGCTTGGAAATGCGCACACGCTCGGCCTCGGCATTGTTGGCGCTTTGCTCCAGACGGCCGATCTCGGACAACAGGGAGCAGCGCTCGCCCTCAAGACGGGCGATCTCGCCGGCGGCATCACCCTCGGCGGCACGTGCCTCCTCGACGGCCGCATTGGCCTCGACGACCTGATCCGACACATGCTCAAACACGGCAGCCAGATCGGGCTCCAGGCCCTCCAGCTCGCGAATGCGACGCTTGCGCTCCAGAGCACCCGACGCCTCGCCGGCATCGAGGCCCACGCGCACCAGACCGCCACAGCTTACGCGGGCGCCATCGGGGGTCACATAGGTCACACCGTCAACGACAGGCGCAACCAGCGCGGCAGCCAAGTCATCGACCACGTAATAGCCACCGAGCAGCGCCTCGACAATCGGGCCATAACCGGCACGCACGGAAAGGCGATCGACCAGACGCGAACCGGCAGCGCCCTCGGCAGCAGCACCGCAGCTCACGCCGCGCGCCACCAGCAGCGCCTCGCCCGAGGCCTTCTTCTGGTCCAGGGCGGCACGCCCGGCACGCTCAAGCGTGGCGGCGTCATCAAACAGCAGGGCATCGATATCGCCGGCAAGTAGCTGCTCCACCAGGCCCTCAAGCTCGCGCGGGGCCTCGAGCACGTCGCCCAGACGACCCGAGACATCGTCGCCCAACGCACCCACCAGACGGCTCACGAGCGGCGAGCTGTCGGCCATGCGGGCATCAAGCTTCTTTTGGCTGGCAAGCTCCGAGCGCACCTCGGACAGCTTGTTGCGCGCCTCGCTCTCGCGGGCACGCAAGTCCTTCAGGGCCGCACGGGCGACCTCGGTGGCCTCACGCGCATCGACCTGAGCCCGGCGCGCTTCCTCAAGAGCGCCCTCAAGCTCCTCGGCGCGGTCGTGACGGCTCTCGAGCGAGGCCGTGACCTCCTCGAGCTGTTCATCGATCTGCTCCAGGCGCGAGGCATACATGTTGTCCTCGACCTCGGCATTGGAAAGCGAATCCTTCACCTTGGCGAGCTCGAGCGCGGCGTTATCGGCCACGCGCTGCACATCGCGTTGCTCACGCGTAAGCTGCGAAATCTGATTGTCGAGCGCCACGCGCCGCTCGTGGAGCTCAGCGGCGGCAGGACCAGCGGCGTCAACGTCCTCCTGGGCCTGCATATGCGCGCCGGTCACTTCCTCAAGCTGCGCACGCGCGTCCTCGAGCTCCTCGACCACGCGACGACGCTGATGCTCGGAACTCGAAATCTGCCCGCGCATGTCAGACAGGCGCGACACCATGTTGTGGCCCTTTTCCTCGAGCAGGCGCATGTCGGAGTTAATGCGGCCGACCACGTCTTGCATATGGCGGCGCTGCTCGCCCAAGTCGCCCACAAACAGGCCTTTTTCCTCAAGCATAACCTGAAGCTTCTCGAGCTCGCGCTCCTTTTCGCCCATGCGGTACTGCGCAAGCTCCAGCTCGGCAGCGCCCTCCTTGGAGCGACTCTCCAGGTCGTTCCACTGCGACTGCAGCGAACGCAGCTCGTCGACGGCTAGCATCTGCGTAAGCTCGTTCGCGCGCGAGGACAGCTCTTTGTACTTGCGCGCGCGATCGACCTGACGCTCCAGCGGTCGCAGCTGACGGGCGATTTCTTTATTGATGTCGCGGGCACGCGTCAGGTGCTCGTCCATTGACTTAATCTTTTTGAGCGCACGCTCCTTGCGGCGCTTGTGCTTGGAGATGCCGGCGGCCTCCTCGATGAGGGCGCGGCGCTCCTCGGGGCGGCTCTGCAAGATGGCGTCGAGCTTGCCCTGGCTGATGATGGAATGCGTATCCTTGCCCAGGCCCGAATCGTGCAGGATGTCCTGAATGTCCATCAGGCGGCACGGACTCGAGTTGATGAGGTACTCGCTTTCGCCCGAGCGATACATGCGACGGGTGATGGCGACCTCGTCAAAATCGACGGGCAGCATATGGTCCGAGTTATCGAGCACCAGCGTGACCTCGGCGACACCCACCGGCTTGCGCGCTGACGAGCCAGAGAAGATGACATCCTCCATGGCCTGGCCGCGCAGCTGCTTGGCGCTCTGCTCGCCCAGGACCCACAGAATCGAGTCGGAGATGTTCGATTTTCCCGAGCCGTTGGGGCCGACGATGACGGTCAGGCCCGGCTCAAACGTCATATGGGCGCGGTCGGCAAACGACTTGAACCCTTTGAGCGTGAGGGACTTGAGATACACGGTTCCTCGCTTACACGTGCTTCTTGTTCAGAATCACGCCGTTGGTGGTGTAACCCATGCGGTCGAGCGCTTCGAGCGCGGCAGCACCCTCGGCTTCCTTCTTTGAGGAGCCGGAGCCGCGACCCTGGCGAATACCATCGATCAAAACCACAGCGGTAAAAGTGGGCGCATGCGCCGGGCCCTCGGAGCCAACGAGCTTGTACGCCGGGGGCTCGTGACCGTCGGCTTGCACGCACTCCTGCAAGAACGATTTGGGGTTCGCGGGGTGCTCGGCACGCTCGGAAGCCAAATGCGGCTTAAGCGTACGGTGGATAAACTCCGCTGCGGCATCCCAGCCGGCATCCAGGTACAGTGCGCCCACGAGCGACTCGTAGACGTTCTCGAGCGCAGAATGCAGGCCGCGCGCGCCGGTACCGGTCTCGGAGGCACCAAAGATGATGATGTCGTCGATGCCCAGCTCGTGAGAAACCTCGGACAGCGTGGCGCCCGAGACGAGCGACACCTTCAAGCGGGTGAGCTTGCCCTCGTCAAACTCGGGATAGGACTCAAACAGGGAGCGTGCGACCACGGCGCCCAAAATGGAATCGCCCAAGAACTCAAGGCGCTCATAGCTGGCAGAAACCGGCTGGCCCTCGACTGCCGAGGGATGCGTAAGCGCCGCGCGCAGCAGCACCTTATTGTTGAACTCGTGGCCCAAGATTTCCTGGGCGCGCGTAAGTCGGTCGGATAAAGCCAAGACTTAGGCCTCCTTGGCAGCTTCGATAGCGTCGACGGCGTCGGCGACAGAGTTGAGCGAGAGCAGGGTCTCGTCATCGATCTCGAGGTTGAACTCGTCCTCGATAGCCGTAACCAGCTGCAGGCGCTCGAGCGAGTTGGCATCGAGGTCGTCAAAGGTGGTCTCATCGCTAATTTCGGCAACATCGACGCCCAGAACGTCAGCAGCGACCTCGGCGATCTTGTCGAAGATTTCGGAGCGGTCCATAGCGCTTCCTCTCATAGTGCATGAATACCAAAAGAATGGTACCGCCCGGGCGGTACCAAGACACGGTTCTGATTCTACCCCACGACGTGCGCCGCGAAGCACATAACAGCGCTCTAACTCGCTCTTATAAAACGATACCGTCCATAGAGTTGGCGACATTCTCGACCAGCCCGGCGCGCACGGCTTCGGCCGCCGCGAGCGTACCGTTTTTGACAGCCTCGACTGAGGTGGCGCCATGGCCGATCAGGACCAAGCCGCGCAGGCCCAGAAGAATCGCGCCGCCCTTGGCGTCGCCAGAGAGCTTGGCCTTAATCTCGCGCATCTGCTTTTTAATGAGCAGCGCGGCGATCTTGGTGCCGAGCGAGGCCATAAAGGCGCCCTTGAGCTCCTGCAGCAAAAACTTGGCAGCGCCCTCGGTAGCTTTGAGAGCGATATTACCCGACATGCCATCGGCAACGACGACATCGAAGTTACCTGAGGTGAGGTCGGTGCCCTCGCAGTTACCAACAAAGCCGGGAACGGCGGCCTTCATAGCAGGGAAACAGGCCTTGGTAAAGTTGGAGCCCTTCTCATCCTCGGTGCCGTTGGCAAGCAGGCCCACGCGAGGATGCTCGATGCCCAGGACGACGCGGGCATAGGCGCTACCCATCTGGGCAAAACGCACCATGTCATCGACCTCCACATCGGGGTTGGCACCCATGTCGCACAGCACCGTCAGACCGCCGGCGCGATTGGGCAGCGCATTGGTCAGACAGGGGCGCACCGGCTGCTTCTTGCCTTCGGCCTGATACCTAAACGGCGTCACATAGGCGGTGGCGGCGGCGGTCATGGCACCGGTGGAGCCGGCGGAGAAGAACGCATCCGCGTTGCCCTTCTTAATGGCGCGGCAAGAAAGCACGATCGACGACTTACGCTTGGTCATCACGGCGCGAATGGGATCGTCATCCATGGCGATAACGTCAGGCGCCTCAAGGGCCTCAACACGTGCATGGGAAGCTGCAAAGGGATTGACGATTTCGGCGGGGCCAGCTGCCAAGACCTCGATATCGGGATCGGCGGCAAGCGCAGCCTCGATACCATCGAGAACAACCTGAGGTTTCTCGTCTCCGCCCACAACGTCTACACAAACGCGAACGTTACTCATATACATGCTCCTTATACAAAAATGGCCGACTCATTGAGCCGGCCATTGTGGTTCCATTTGGAACGGCATCGCATCCAGAGTATACCGTTACTCGGTAACGATAACCTCGCGGTCCTTGTAGAAACCGCAGCTGGGGCACACGTGGTGCGGAAGCTTGACAGCGCCGCAACGGGGGCACGTGGACTGAGCCGCAGCCGAGATCTTCATGTTGGCGGAACGACGGGTGTGAGTGCGGATACGACCCTGCTTTTGTTTAGGTACGGGCATAGTGACCTTCCTTATGAACTATCCAGTGTGGCGATTACGCGCAAGTAGCGATACTACCACAGTTTTACTCATCAAGCTTGAGATTCTTCAATGCTGCAAATGGATTTTCCGTGGCAGCGGCCCATTCTGCCTCTGCCTGGGCGGCGCAATCGCATTGCTCGACGTTGAGATTGCAACCGCATGTGGGGCACAGACCACGGCAATCGGGCTTGCAGAGCACCACAAACGGCGTGTCCATAACGACCGCGTCATTGATGGGCTCACCCAGATCGACGATGCGGTCCTCACCCAGAAGCTCGTAGCCGTCCTCGTAGGCCTCGGGATCCTCGGGCTCCTCAAAGAGGTAGAACTCCTCGATCTCGCCGGCGATATCAAACGAGGCGGGCTCCAGGCAACGGTCGCACTCGCCGGTGGCGTGCGCGCGGACCATGCCCGTGAGCAAGACACCGGTACCTGCATTGGTAAAGACAACGTCGTAGTCGATGCCGTCCTGAAGCTGGTACTCCTTCTCGCCCACCGTGTAGGTGGCGACATCGACCTTACCGGTCAGCGGATACGAATCTCCAGGAAACTCGAGCTGCTCGGAAAGATCGACGGTAACGCTCGGGAACTCAGCCATTACCACTGACCATTCTGTTGGGCGGCACCCTCGTTGAGCTGCTGACGGCAACGGGTAACGGTGCCGGTCAGGCTCTTGAGGTTCTCCTCCAGGTGCGTAAAGACCTGCTCTGCGTAGTCCTCGGCAGCATAACGCGTCTCGCGCTCGTACTGCTGGGCACGATCGCGGATGTCGTCGGCCTGCTGCTGCGCAAGACGGACGATCTCCTGCTCCCCGGCAATGGTGAGGGCCTGCTGCTGAGCGTCAGCGATGATGGAATCGGCCTGGGCGGCGGCGGAAGCCATAAGCTCCTCGCGCTCCTTAAGGATACGGCGGGACTTCTGCCACTCCTCGGGATAGCTCATGCGGATCTCGTCGAGGATGTTGAAGAACACGTCGGCGTCGATGACCTTGAACTGAGCGTTCTTGCCGAAAGGAGGCTTGGCTTCCTCGATCAGCCCTTCGAGCTCATCGACCAAGCTGACGATCCTATCGCCAGGAAAATTCTCGCCCGGCATCCGGTCTCCTTTCATAGGTAACATATCATCGTGCTAGTTTACCACATGCCACCAGGCAATAAGAAACGTCACGAAAAGCGATGTTTGAGCGCTTCGACCACGTTGGACGGGACAAACGTCGATACATCGCTGCCGAGCGAGGCGATCTGGCGAACGACCGAGCTCGAGATATAGCCGTACTGCGGCGCACTCATGACAAAAATGGACTCCAGCTCGCTATCCAGGCGATAGTTAAGGTCGGCCTGCTGCAGCTCATACTCAAAGTCGGTCATGGCGCGCAGGCCCTTGACCACGGCACCCGCCCCCTGCTCACGTGCGAAGTCGACCAGCAGGCCAGTGAAGGGCAGGACCTCGACGCCGTCGATATCGCCGAGCGCCTCGCGGGCCAGCGCCACGCGCTCATCGAGCATAAACGTGGTGCCTACACCGTTTTTACCTTGCGACTCGGCAACAGCGACGATCACGCTGGGAAAGATGCGGCGGGCACGGCGGATCACATCGATATGGCCAAACGTGATGGGATCGAAGGTGCCCGGGACGATCACGCGGTTGATGGTGTCACTCATGAGCATCCTCCTGAAACGTCGTGGCATCATTGTTGTCAGCATCGGTGCCGGCGCTATCGCCCTCACCATCGTCATCGCCGACCCAACGGAGCAGGTCGACCGAGGTAATGCCGTAGCGCTTCTCACGTACAGTCTCAAAGTCTGCCGGATGCGCGCCCGCATCGGCGGCGGCATGCTCAAACAGGGCAAAAGCGCCAGGTGCAAGCAAACCCTGCTGGGCCAGATTCTGCAGCAGTTCCTCGACCGGCTCGGCACCAAAAGCATAGGGCGGGTCGAGCAGGACCAAATCAAAGGGACCTCCCGGTACACGACCGCGCGAGGCACTCGCCAGCATGTCGCCCGTGACCACGCGCCAACGCGCACGGTCACGGCAGAGCGACTCGATATTCTTGGTAATGAGCCGCGCGGCGTTGCGATCGATCTCGAACGTCGTGAGCGAGCGAGCCCCACGAGAGAGCATCTCTAACCCTAAGGCACCGGAGCCGCCAAAGGCGTCCAGCACACGGACCTCGTCCAGATCGAAGTCGAATGCCGACATGACCATAGATGCGCACGCCTCGCGTACGCGATCAGTCGTGGGGCGGGTGACATCGCGACCACGGGGCTCCTCAATCTTACGACCGCGCCATTCGCCGCCGATGATTCTCATCCTCCGCTGACCTCCTTAAAAATGTGTCGATATCGCATGGCGACCGCATCGCGCAGGGGGCGCGTCGCCACGGAGTCAAGGGTGCAAGCATACCGCAAGAGCTCGACCGCGTCCAAATGGGCCCATTCGATCAGCTCCTCGTCGGCATCCAGGTCGACGAAGCGCAGGGTCACACCGCCATGCTGGCGATAACCCAGGATTTCGCCCTCATGGCGCAAACGCAGGTCCATTTGGGCGAGCGTAAAGCCATCCGAGGTCTTTTCGAGCGACTGAAGACGGTCTTGTGCCGCCGAAGCGCCGCCGTTGCCCTTGGAGTGCGTCATGACCAGGCAGATGCCCGACACGCTACCGCGACCCACGCGGCCGCGCAGCTGGTGCAGGGCAGCCAAACCAAAGCGCTCGCCGTTCTCGATGACCATGACGGTAGCGTTAGGCACGTCGACGCCCACCTCGACCACCGTAGTCGAGACGAGCACGTCAATCTCGCCACGCTTGAAGGCGTCGATCACGCGACCCTTCTCCTCCGCTGGCATGCGGCCGTGAAGGCGCTCGATGGCAAGCCCCGGCAACGCCAGGCGCAGGCGGTCGAGCTCGGTTGCCGTATCGTGCAGCGGAACGGGGACAGTCACGCGACCCTCGTCGTCGCGGGCAATACCGGGCACGTCCTCCAGCTCATCGGCCGAGTCACTCGGCTCCACGAGCGGGCAAATCACGTAGGCCTGCTGACCCTTTTCATGCGCCTCGCGGATGGCTCCATAGGCGAGGTCACGGCTCGACTCGGTGAGTACGCGTGTCGTCACGCCAGCGCCAGGGACGGGCCGATGGCGGATGATGCTCGTGTCCAGATCGCCGTAGACCGAAAGCGCCAGCGTACGCGGGATGGGCGTTGCCGTCATAACGAGCAGGTCCGCACCGGGGCCCTTCGCGCGTAGGGCGTTGCGTTGGCCAACGCCAAACCGGTGCTGCTCGTCGATGACGACAAGCGACAGATGATTGAACGCAACGTTATCCGAAAGCACCGCGTGGGTTCCAAAGAGGACGTCGAGCTCGCCCGATTCAAGCTGGGCATGGATCTGCTCGCGCTCTGAGGCCGGCGTGGCACCCGTCAGAAGCGCCCAGGACATGCCCGCCTGCGAGAGCAGAGGGCCGGTCTTATCGGCATATTGGCGCGCCAACACGCCCGTGGGCGCCATAACGCAGGCCTGCGTACCGCTATCGGCAGCCACAGCCAGAGCGCAGGCGGCAACGGCGGTCTTACCGGTACCGACATCGCCCAGCAGCAGGCGGTTCATCACGCGCCCACCATCGCACATATCGCGCAGGATATCTTGGAACGCGGTCTCCTGCTCGTCGCTCAGCGAAAACGGCAGGGCTTGCTTAAGCGCGGCCAGGTGCTCGCCCGCGGTGTGGGCATAGGGAACCACATCGACCAGGCCGCCGACGTTGCGCAGGCGCAGCGCCAGCTGCAGGTAGAGGCACTCCTCGTAGGCAAGCCGTGCGCGCGCGATATCGCGCTCTGCCATACTCGATGGAAAGTGGATCGAACGCAACGCGCGGGCATTGCTCATGAGCTTCCGCTTTGCGCGCAGCGGCGCGGGAATCGGATCGAACGGATTGCCGACGACCTCGAGCGCGCCGCTTACGATGCGGCGCATCCACGCCTGGCTCACGCCATCGCTCACGTAATGGACCGGCAGGATGGTGCCCGCAGCACGCCCGTCATTGAGCTTTTCAAAGTGCGGCGAGGCCATCTGCTTAAAACCGTAGGCAAACTCGACCTTGCCCATCACGGCCAGGCGGTCGCCCTGTTTAAGCTGCTGGGCAATCCAGGGCTGGCGGAAAAAGGCGACCTGCAACACGCCCGTCTCGTCCACCAGCGATACCTCGGTCACCTGCATGCGCGGACGCGGCTGCTTTTGGACGATGCGGTCGACCGTGGCGATGATGGTGCACACGGTACCGATGGGCGCCATCTCGATGGACCACGAACGGGTAAAGTCGAGGTATCGATGAGGGATATGGAGAAGGAGGTCCCCCACCGTCCTAATTCCCAGACGGCGAAGGGCCTCCTCACGTTTACCCGAAACATATTTGAGTCGCGAGATATCCTCGTCGAGCGCATTGCTCTGGGCAAAGCGCTCCGAGACGCGCGGCACGGAGCAGAGCTCGGACATGGGCAGATGCCTACTCGATCGAGAAGATCACGGGATAGAGCGGCTGCTCGCCACGATGGGCGTCAATCTCCAGATCGGGCTGAGCCTCCTCGATAGCGTCGACGATCTCCTGGAAGGCCTCATCGGACAGCTCCTCGCCGGCCAGAATCGTCAGCGCGTCGCCCTCCTCTTCCTCCTGCATGCGGTTGATGCAGTCGAGCGTGACCTGCTTCACGTCGGAACCGACCACGTCGATGGAGCCGGCGATGATACCCATGACGTCACCGGAGTGAATCGGAGAACCGTCAGAGGCACTGGAGTCGCGCACGGCGCGGGTGACCTCGCCATCGCGGACCTCGCTGATGGCGTCGACCATGGCGGCGACGGCATCCTCGAGCTCGGAATCGGGCAGGACCGCGAACAGCGCGGAGAAGGCCTGCGGGACGGTCTTGGTGGGAACGACGGCGACCTTCTTGTCGGTGCAGGCTGAAGCAGCAGCCTCAGCGGCCATGCGGATGTTGCCGTTGTTGGGCAGGATGATGACCGAGGTCGCGTTGACCTGGTCCACCGCGCCCAGCAGGTCGGCGGTCGAGGGATTCATAGTCTGGCCACCGGAGACGACCACGTCGACGCCAAGGGACTTGAGGATGTCGGCCTCGCCGGAACCGGCGGCAACGGCGACAAAGCCCAGCGCCTTGGCGGGCTCGGCGGCCTTTTCCTGATCCTCGTGGATCTTAGCGGTACGGTCGTGGGCCTCCATCTCCATGTTGTGGATAAAGACCTCATAGATCTGACCGAGCTGCAGCATGTGCTCGAGCACCAGGTTGGGGGTATTGGAGTGCACATGGATCTTGTAGTCGGGATAGGCGCCCACGAGCAGCTCACAGTCGCCCATGGAGCCTAGGAACTTAAGGCACTCGTCCTCGTCAAAAGGGGCGTCGGCCTTAAACAGGAACTCGTTGCAGTAGCGGAACTCCGAGCCCTCCCAATCGTCGTTGGCCTCGATCTCAACGCGACCAAGGGCCGCGTCGCGGGCAGAGCCAGCGGAATCAAACGTGGCGGAGAAATCCTCGACAACGGTGCTGCGGCCAAGTGCTGCAGCCACAAAGTTCTCCAGGAAGATGGCAAAGCCAAAGGCGCCGGAGTCGACCACGCCGTTCTCTTTGAGGACGGGCAGCAAGTCGGGCGTGCGGGCGACGGACTGGTACGCCTCGACGACGATGGCATCGAGCGCATCCTCGGCCGAGAACTTCTTCTTCTCGCACTCATCGGCCTTGGTCGAGACATCGCGCAGGACCGTGAGGATCGTGCCCTCGATGGGCTTGCGGACAGCCTGGAAGGCAACCTTGACGGCACGACGGAAGGCGAAGGCGATATTGGCGGACGTAATGGGCTCATCGGCAGAGACAAGGCCCTCGGCCACGCCGCGCAGGATCTGCGAGGTGATGACACCGGAGTTGCCGCGGGCACCCATCAGGGAGCCGTGGGTGATGGCGCCGGCGATGGCTTCCATGTCGGCGTCGGCAGGAAGGGCGGAGAGCTCCTTGGTCACCGAAGCGAGCGTGAGCGACATGTTGGTACCGGTGTCGCCGTCGGGTACGGGGAAGACGTTGAGCTTGTTGATCTCCTCGGCCTTGTCGGAAACGGCAGCCGCAGCGATCGGAAAACAGGTGCGAATGGTCTTTGCAATCATGGGTATTTGAATCTCCGTTTTCGGATGCTAGTTCAGACGGCTCTTGAGCGCGTCGATATGGATGCCGATCTTAAGGCTGGCGGGATCGATCTGGGCGATCTCCTGCAGAGTGAAGGCAACGGAGCTCGAAAGATTGTGGCAGACGGACTTCATGTTGACGCCGTTCTCGAGCACGACGTGAAGATCGACCGTAAGGCCGTTCTCGTCGGCGGAGACAAGCACGCCCTTGCGGAGGCGCTGACCGGCAAGCAGGCGCACGCTCTCGGCGCCCTGGAGCTGCTCGGCCATACCGACGACGCCATAGCACGTCATCGCGGCATAACCGGCAATATCGGCAATAACGTCGTTCGAGACGCTCAGGCTGCCGTTAATGGTCTCAGACACAAGAATCTCCTTTTCTTGGTGCTCGCGGCACCATGTCGTGGGAGCAATCATTGCAATATTCTACAACGACCGCGGCATGTTGAGGTGGCGGGCCTCGGGATTACATCCTCGACACGAAATGTTGATATGGTAACGTTCGCGAACGGCGATCGCGGCATGAAAAAACCCGCCGCATAAGCGACGGGTTTTACAACCTGGCTCCCCGGGTAGGACTCGAACCTACAACAGCGCGGTTAACAGCCGCGTGCTCTACCATTGAGCTACCGAGGAATTTAAAGCCCAACGGAAAGGGCTGGAAAATTCTGGCTCCCCGGGTAGGACTCGAACCTACAACAGCGCGGTTAACAGCCGCGTGCTCTACCATTGAGCTACCGAGGAATAGGTGCGTGCTCTCAAGCAACGAAGTTTATTATACGGACGAATCAGCTTAGGGCAAGAACTTTTTTAAGAAATTTTCCGACCCAGTCATTGGGGACGTTCTTAAACGACCAGTCATTCAGGAACGTCCCCAATGTCTACATGAAAGCGCCCCCAAGCGGATGTGCTTGAGGGCGCCTCTTGCTTGACTAGCTCTCGATATAGTCCTTCAGCTTACTGCTACGGCTCGGGTGGCGAAGCTTGGCCAGAGTCTTGGACTCGATCTGGCGGATGCGCTCGCGCGTGACGCCAAACTCACGACCGACTTCCTCGAGCGTGCGGGGATGTCCGTCGACAAGGCCAAAGCGCAGTTCGATAACCTTGCGCTCACGATCGGCAAGCGAATCGAGCACCTGGGTGAGCTGCTCCTGCAGCATAGAGAAGCTGGCCGCATCGGGCGGAACGATAGCCTGGGAGTCCTCGATGAAGTCGCCCAGCTGGGAATCCTCTTCCTCGCCGATGGGGGTCTCGAGCGACACGGGCTCCTGCGAGATCTTCTGGATCTCGCGGACGCGGTCGGCGCTCATGTCCATCTCGGCACCGATCTCTTCGGGGGTCGGGTCGCGGCCCAGGTCCTGAAGGAGCTGACGCTGCACGCGGACGAGTTTGTTGATAGTCTCGACCATGTGCACGGGAATACGGATGGTACGGGCCTGGTCGGCGATAGCGCGCGTAATGGCCTGACGGATCCACCACGTGGCGTACGTGGAGAACTTAAAGCCCTTCTGGTAGTCGAACTTCTCGACGGCGCGGATCAGACCGAGGTTGCCCTCCTGAATCAGGTCCAGGAACAGCATGCCGCGACCGACATAGCGCTTGGCGATGGAGACGACCAGACGAAGGTTTGCGCTGATGAGCGCCTGCTTGGCTTCGAGGCCCACGTTCTCAATGCGCGTAAGACGACGCATCTCGGCACGCGTGAGTTCGAGCTCACCAGCATCGGCAGCCTCGAGCTTCTCGGTAGCCTCGAGACCGGCCTCGATCTTCATAGCCAGATCGACTTCTTCGGAGGCGGTCAACAGGTCGACCTTGCCGATCTCCTTGAGGTACATACGGACCGGGTCGCCGGTCAGCATCACCGTAGAGGCATCGATGCCACGCACGCGGGAGCGTGAACGGGACGTGCGCACGGTGCGCTTCTTCTTGTTCTTGGAAGAACCCATCTCAGCGTCGGCCTGACGGGCCATCTTGAGCTCGTGATCGTCGAGCGAGCCGGAATCGTGCTCGTCGTCGTCATCGAAATCGTCGGTATCGGTATCGGTATCGGTATCGTCATCGTCGACACCCATGGGGGCGTCGTCGTTACCGCTCGCGGAGATAATCTGGATGCCGCTGTTGCGCAGCGCGGAATACACCGCGGTGAGCTGCTCGTCAGAAACATCGATATCCTTCAGGGCGACCTGAATCTCGTCCTCGGTTACCGAAGTCCTGTTTGAGCCGTTGCCCATAAGCTTTGCAACGTAGGATTCCAGCCCAGTACCCGTGCTCTCAGTCTTTTTTGGCACAGATTCTCCCTTCATAGTCCACAGGACTCAATACTTTAGCACACACAGTGACGTCTATACCCAAAAAGAGGGCTGGATATAGGCGAGAATACGCTGGTTGACCACAACATCTAGGCTTGTTCGGTGCCTGCGGCCTCCAGGCCGATCAAACGAAACGGGTCTGCCACGCCGCCGATCGACTTTTGCAGTTCGCGCTGACGCTGCGAATCCTGCGCGGCCTGCACGGTCAGCGCGCGACGGGCCTCATCATCGAGCGAACGGTCCTGGCGCAGCTTGGCCTGTGCGGCACGCATGCGACGCTTGATGGTGTAGAGCTCGAGCGTATCGAGCATAAACACGATGTTCGTCTCGGTGGGGTGCTTGCTCGTCGCCGAGATGCGCCCGGCACTCACAAGCGTTGCCGCATCGGGACACACTGAGCGCGCCGCATCCATGCAGGCTGCAGGATCGGTTCCCGGCGGCGTTGCCAGAACGGCCCATGCGATGGACTCGTGACGTGGGTCAACCCACTCGATGGAGCAGATGCGGTCGGCATACGTGCGGAACAGGTCGGGGTAGCTCGTGAGCATCGTCAACAGTTCGCGCTCCCCTGCCAAGGACTTGCGTTCAAGATCGGTAAGAACCATCGGCGCCGCCGCAGCCGGTGCGCCCGAACCGTCAGCCGCAGGCACAGCGCCCATACCATCAGGCGCATCGATCGGCGGAAGATCTTCGACGACCTCCACGGGCGCGGCACCGTAGGCATCGA
The DNA here is from genome assembly GCA_928722055.1 of uncultured Collinsella sp. GTDB lineage: Bacteria > Actinomycetota > Coriobacteriia > Coriobacteriales > Coriobacteriaceae > Collinsella. The sequence goes on along the minus strand of CAKMWN010000002.1, from coordinate 932,644 downwards.
GCGGGACGTAGTCGTACGGCTCTTCTTCGACCGGCGTCGCTACTGCCGGCGTCGCGCCCGATGCCCAAGCGCCGCGACCGGCATCGCGAGAACCCGACGCCCGACCGCCCGCGCTACCGGACCGCTCAGCCTGTGCCCGCTGGCGCTCATAGTTCTGCTCACGACGTCGTTCAGCATCCTCGCGCTTGGCGACATCGCGAAACACACGGCCCGAGCTCGCGCGCACGGTCTCCAGGTCCAAACCAAGCAGGTCGGCAATCTGGATAAGGTACGTGTCGATCATATAGCTATCGCGCAGCGGATAGATAAGCGTCAGCGCATCTTCCAGCGCCTTGGCGCGACCGCCCGGCGTGCTAATATCGCTCGACTCCTGCAGCGAACGGTACACAAAGTCCATAAGCGGCTCGGCAGCGTCAATGCGTTTCTGCAGTTCCTCTCCGCCGTGCGCCGTGATGAACTCCATGGGATCGTTGCCGTCGGGCAGCACCACACAGCGCAGGTCCATGGAATCCTGCTCGATAAACTGAATCGCGCGACGGGCGGCCTTCTGGCCCGCTGCATCGCCGTCGAACATATACACGATGCGCTTGGCAAAGCGAGTGAGCGTCTTGACGTGATGCTCCGTGAGGGCGGTGCCCAGCGTGGCGACAACGTTTTTAATCCCCGCCTCCCAGCAGGCGATGCAATCGGTATAGCCCTCCACCACGATGGCGGTATCCTGCGCGACGATAAACTCCTTGGCCCAATTAAAACCGTAGAGGTTTCGCTTTTTATGGAACACGCTCGTCTCGGCGGTGTTGAGATACTTAGGCTGACCGTCGCCCATAATGCGACCGCCAAAGGCAATGTTGTGACCCTGCTCGTCAAAGATGGGGAACATCACGCGGTCGTAAAAGCGGTCGGCAAGCTGCCCGCGCCCGCGGCTCACGGCAACGTTGGCGTCGATCATCTCCTGCGGGGTAAAACCCGCCTGGGACAGGTGCGACACCAGCGCGTTACGGCCCGGTGCAAAGCCCAGGCAGTAGCGGCGGCAGACGTCGCCGCCCATGCCGCGGCTGGCAAAGTACTCGCGCGGACGGCCGTCCTTACCGCGCATGAGCATGGTGTGGTAGAACTGGGCGGTCTCGGCGCACAGATCGTAGATGCGGGCACGCTTGGTGCCGCGCTCGCGGCGATCTCCGGTGTCATGCAGCTCAATACCCGCGCGATCGGCCAAATAACGGATTGACTCGGGAAAGCTCAGGTTCTCGCGCTTCATGATATACGTGAAAACGTCGCCACCCTCGCCGCAGCCAAAGCAATGCCACACCTGCGTGGCGGGGATAATGTGGAAGGACGGCGTCTTTTCGCCATGGAAGGGGCAGCATCCCCAAAACTCATGGCCGCGGGGCTTGAGCTCGACCGTTTCCTGCACGATGGCAACCAGGTCAGACGCAGCGCGTACCTGGTCTTTTTCCTCATCGCTAATCACGGATGCTCACCCCCTGCTTGCCCAAGTTGTGACGAATGTCCTCGATATTACCCTCGACGGTCGCGATCAACTCATCCAGCGAATCGAACACGCGCGACGGACGCAGCCAACGCGTAAACGCCAGCGAAACAGAAGAGCCGTACAGGTCGCCCGTATAACCAATTAAATTAGCCTCGAGATGCGCCGAAGCGACATCGTCGGCATACGTCGGCGGCAGTCCGACGTTCACGGCAGCGGGCCACGCGGTGTCATCGACCAGCACCAGACCCTCATACACGCCATCGGCAGGCACCTGAATACCGTCGGGAACCTGCAGGTTTGCCGTGGGAAAGCCCATGCCAGAACCCTCGTGACGGCCGCGAATAACACCGCCACGCACCATATACGGACGGCCGAGTAACTCAGCAGCAAGCTCCACATGGCCCTGTCCCAGCTCATGACGAATGCGGGTGGCGCAAATGGCCTCACCGCCCTCGCAAAGCAGGTCGTGCCCGTATACGTCAACGTCGTGCTCGGAACCCCAGGCGCGCATCTCGGCAACACCAGAAGCACCGCCACGACCCAGCCTAAAGTCACTGCCAACGCGAATCGATCGAATGAAGACCAGACGCGACACCAGCGAGAGAAAATCAACATGGTCAAGCGCAGCAACCTCAGGCGTAAAGGGAACGGCCACCACCGCATCGACCCCGGTTTGAGCCAGGGCATGCAGACGGTCGGCCGTCGTCATCAATTTTTGAGCGGGCGAAGGGCTCACCACAACGTCCGGGTCGGGATCGAAGGTAACCACGACCGCCTTACAGCCATGGGCACGGGCATCACGGACAAGCGCTTCGATGAGTTCCTGGTGTCCACGGTGAACGCCGTCGAACACGCCGATGGCAATCGATGCGGCACCCAAGTGCTCGGACTCATCAAACGCATCGGCAGTAACGATGCGAGCCTCGTCCAACTCGCCCGCGAAAAAGACACGCGCGAGCTCGCGAGCGGACAGCATCATCGAACACCGCCGATTGCCTGCGGAAACACGTGCTCCATGACAAAGCGGCGGCCCTCAATGCGAGCGAGCGCCTTGAGTCCCCCATCAAGCACCAACGCAAACGGCGCCTTTGAGGCATCGAAATCGGCAAGCGCACGCTCAACGGGAATGCGTCGGCCGCAGAGCAGATCGTCGGCAAGATCGCCCGGCAAGTCAACACGCGTGGCGCCCAGGGCCGCAATGGGATCCAGGGCAAAGCCAGCCGCAGACTCGGGAGAAAGTTCCTCGACCGCATGACAAGCGCCAATGGAAACAACACCGGAAGCGGTGCGGCGAAGCGCAGAAATATGCGCGGCGCCATCGCAAGCACGGCCCAGGTCGCGAGCGAGCGCACGGATATAGGTGCCCTTGCTTACCGAAAATGCCACGGTCCACACACACGTATCACCTTCGCCACCCACGGCGATCAGGTCGGCGGCATAGACCTCGACGGGGCGCGGAGGTAGGTCCACCGCATTGCCCTCGCGAGCAGACTTGTAGGCGCGAACGCCATCGACCGAGATAGCCGAAAACGCCGGCGGAACCTGCATCTGCGGGCCCAGCATAGCGGCTAAGCGCTCACGGGCATAGGCAGGATCGTGGAGCTCGTTGGCAACAGCCACCGTGCGAACGGCCTCGCCCTCCGCGTCATCGGTATTGGTCTCGGCGCCAAACGAGATGTCGGCGACGTAGCTTTTGGTATCGAGGGTTAACATGCCCAGCAGACGGGTGGCCTGACCCACGCCCACCACCATGACACCCGATGCCATGGGGTCGAGCGTGCCGGCATGGCCGACGCGCCGCTCATGGAGGGCGCGTCGGCATTGCGAAACCACGTCATGGGACGTGCAGCCCACCGGCTTATCGACGGCGAGCAGCATATTCAGTTGAGAAGGCGTACGACGAGCCATGTACCATCCAAAAAGTTAAAGCTCGACGGTCACCGAAGCGGGATCCTCCCCTACCAGCTCGGCCAGCATGGGAAGTGCCACGGCGAGCGTCTCGCGAATTGTTCCGTTGTTGGAAAAGCCGGCGGCGGCATGATGCCCGCCACCGCCAAAGTTGGCAGCAATCTCGGACACATCGAGGTCGCCCTTGGAGCGCAGGTTGCCGCGCACCTTGGTATCGCCCTCAATGCCCTTTAAGAACATGCAAACCTCGACGCCCATCACCGAACGCACCACATCGACCAGGCCGTCGCACTCGTCCGAGGTGACACCGCAGGCCTCAAGGTCGCTCTGGTAGGCATAACTATACGCCACGCGCCCATGCGCGACCGTCTTGATGCGGCCCATAACGATGGACTTGAGGTGCAAAAACTCAACGCGCATGCTCTGATATACCTCGAGTGCTACACGCGCCGGATCGGCACCGTGGGCAACCAGACGCGAGGCCGCATGGAACGCGGCGGCATCGGCGTTTTGGTACTGAAAACGGCCGGTATCGGTAACCAAGCCACACAGCAGGCAGGTCGCAACGCCATCACGTGCAACAATGCCACAATTGTCCAAGAAGCGGTCGATGATCATAGCGCAGGCCGCGGCATCGACGCGCCTCAGACTGAGCTCGGCAAACTCCTCGCGCGCCGGATGATGATCGAAGCACACCACATGCTTGGAGCGACGAAGCACCTCGGCAGAATTATTGAGGCGCTCGACGACCGGTACGTCCACCGAGATGAACAGGTCAGGATTGCCGGCGTACGCAGATGCCGGCACCAGGCGATCGGAGCCTTCCATAAAGCGGTAGATACGCGGAACCGGGTCATCGTCTGCCAGCAGCAGCGCAATGTCCTTGTTGGGGAAAAACTTCATGAGCGAAAGGCCCAGACCCAATACGGAGCCCAAGGCGTCGCCATCGGGAGAAGTATGTCCCGAAATCGCAATGGAGGACGCACCCTCGATGAGCTCGAGGATGCGTCGCTGAATATCTGCAGACTCGCACGAGGCGAGGTCGGCGGAATTAGTCATCTAAAGCTGCCTCCTGGGCGGCATCCGCTATCGGATAGCCGTCCTCGTCCTTTTCGATCGCAAGCGTGGCGGGAACGTTTTCCAGCGCACGCGTGATGCGCTCGGCCTCATCGGTCGAGCGATCGATGCGAAAATCGAGCTCGGGCGTGACACGCCAATCGAGCGAGCGAGCCAACAGGCTACGAATGCGGCCCTTGGCGCTTGCGAGCGCCTCCATGACCTCGTCGTAGCGGCTCGCATCGCACGACACGTACACACGCGCGAACGAACGGTCCACCGCGACCTCGACCGCGGTCAAAGTAACCAGGTCGAGACGCGGATCGGAAACCTCAAAGAGCAGGATATAACCGAGCTTCTCGCGAAGCTGCTCGCCCAGACGGCGGGTTGCCTGCGTTTGCTTCATAGCGCTACCCCCTACTCGGTACGGGCAACCTGGTCGATGCGGTAACCCTCGATCTGGTCGCCGGGCTTGATGTCCTGGAAGTTCTCCAGGCCAATGCCGCCCTCGGAACCGCTCTTGAGGCTCTTGGCCTCGTCCTTGTAGTGGCGCATCGAGGCGATATTGCCGTTGAAGACCACGATACCGTCGCGCACCAGACGCACGGAATCGGTCGCGGCGATCTCGCCCTCCTCGACGCGGACACCGGCGGCGATACCGACTTTGGGCACCTTGAAGGTGTCCAGGACGGTCGCGGTACCCGTGGCGACCTCGACCTCGGTGGGCTTGAGCATGCCGATACGGGCGGCGTCGAGCTCCTCGAGGCACTTGTAGATAACGTCGTAGCAACGGATCTCGACGCCCTCGCGCTCGGCAGCGGAGCGGGCCTTACCGTCGGGACGGACGCCAAAGCCGATGATGATGGCGTTGGAGGCGTCGGCCAGGACGACGTCGGTCTCGTTGATGGCGCCGACAGCGGAGTGGATCGTGTTGATGCGAACCTCGGACTGATCCATCTTGTCGAGCGAGTCCTGAAGGGCCTCGATGGAACCCTGGACGTCTGCCTTGATGATCAGGTTGAGCTCCTTGACCTCGGCGTCGGCAATAGTCTCGAAGAGATTCTCGAGCGTGACGTGCTTGACGCGGCTCTGCTCCTCGATACGGGCCTTGAGCGAACGCTCGTCGGCCAGGGCACGAGCCTCGCGCTCGTCCTCGAACACGCGGAACTCGTCACCGGCGTTGGGCACGGACTGCAGGCCCAGGATCTCGACGGCGTCGGAGGGACCAGCCTCGGTGACGGCGCGACCCTTGGGGTCGAGCATGGCGCGGACGCGACCGTAGGTAAGGCCGGCGACCAGCGTATCGCCCACGTGCAGGGTACCGCGGGTCACGAGCACGGTAGCGACCGAGCCGCGGCCCTTGTCGAGCTTGGCCTCGAGGACGTTGCCGGAGGCAAAGGTGTCCGGGTTGGCCTTGAGCTCGAGCACGTCGGCCTGGAGCAGCACGGTCTCCAGAAGGTCGTCGATACCGATCTTCTGCTTGGCCGAGATGTTGACGAACATGTTCTGTCCGCCCCACTCCTCGGGGATGACGCCGTACTCGGTGAGCTCCTGACGCACACGGTCGGGGTTGGCGCCCGGCTTATCGATCTTGTTGACGGCAACGACGATGGGTACGCCGGCAGCCTTGGCGTGGTTAATCGACTCGACCGTCTGGGGCATGACGCCGTCGTCGGCGGCGACGATCAGGATGACGATGTCGGTCACCTTGGCGCCACGGGCACGCATAGCCGTAAAGGTGGCGTGACCCGGGGTATCGATAAAGGTGATCTTGCGGTCGTTGATCATGACCTGCGAAGCGCCGATGGCCTGCGTAATGCCGCCCGCCTCGCCGGCAGCAACGCCGGTGTGACGGATGGCGTCGAGCAGCGACGTCTTGCCGTGGTCGACGTGGCCCATGACGGTGACGACCGGGGCGCGCGGCTTAAGGTCGGCGGGATCGTCGTAGAACGAGAAGGTGTTCTCCTCCTCGGGGGTGATGATCTTAATCTGACGGCCCAGGTCGTCGGCAACGAGCTCGACAAGGTCGTCGGACATGGACTGCGTCATCGTGAGCGGAGTACCCAGCAGGAACAGGCGCTTGATGATGTCGTTGGCCGGAACGTCGAGCGCCTCGGCAAGCTCCTGGACGGTAACGCCCTGGGAGACCTTGATGGCGTCGAGGTCCTCGGGGTTCACGCCCTGGGCCAGCGCCTCCTCTATCTTGCGCTCCTCCTGAGCCTTGGCAGCCTCGCGCTCGCGCTTCTCCTTGCGCTTCTTGCGGCGACCGGTGGACTCGCGAGAGGCCTCCTCGACGGCGGCACGAGCCTCCTCGAGCACCTTCTCGCGGCTGTACTCCTCGGCCTCGCGAGCCATGCGGCTGTAGTGGTCCTCTTCGTTGTTGTGACCGCCCTTGCGCTTCTTGCCCTTGCCCTGCTTGTCGGGGTTGGGGAAGTCCATGCCGGCAGCGACGTTGTTGCTGGCGTTGGTGCGATGGCTGTGCGGACGGCTCTCGGAGGCGTTGCGCTCGGAGTTGTTGTCGGAAGCGTTGCGATCGTTACGACGGCCACCGCGGCGGTCGTTGTTGCCGCCACGACGGTTACCGCGCTCGGCGGCGCGCTCGGCCTTGGCCTTGTCCTCGGCGTCCTTCTTCTCCTTGAGCACGGTCTCCTGTGCGGCGATCTGGTCGAGCAGCGAACGGGAACGCGAACCGGAGTCGGAAGCGGGAACGGCGCGGCGCTGGGCCTCGCGGGCAGCCTCCTCCTTCTCGCGGGCAAGGCGCTCCTGCTCGGCCTTCTTCTTGGCCTCGGCCTCGGCGCGGGCAGCCTCCTCGGCAGCCTGGGCTGCGGCGAACTGGCGACGCTCCTCCTCGCGGGCCTTCTCGGCGGCGATGCGCTCGCGCTCGGCCTCAGCGGCGCGAGCGGCCTCCTCGGCGGCAGCTGCCTGCTCCTCGGCCTGCTTGGCGGCCTCGACTTCCTGGGCGCGGGCCTCGATCACCGAGGCGAGCTGCTTGCGGACCATAGCGACATAAGCGTCCTCCAAGGTGGAGGAAGCGGACTTAGCGGGAATCTTCATATCGGCGAGATGACCCATCAGTTCCTTGGAGGTCATGCCGAACTCTTTGGCCAGGGTGGACACACGGACTTTTGCCATATGACTTCACCTACCCTTTCTGGCACCTTGGGTGCCTAGAGACTGAACGAGCGTGGGAGACGCGCCGGGACCCGCCCGGCGCAACCGCGCGCTAGATCAGGTCCTCCGCATCATCGAAGGCGTCGGTGTCGTGGACACCGCAGAAACGGGAGCCGGGACGAGCCTGGTTGCGGCACTGGATACCGTCCTCGGACACGTACTCGCAGCGGCGGACGTCCTCGTCCTCCTCGTCACCGATCAGGTCGGCGGCGGGCTCCTCGTGAACGGGAACGTTCTTGAGGATGTCGGCGGCAAGCGTCTCGGACTTGATGTCGATGTGCCAGCCGGTCAGGCGCGCGGCGAGGCGGGCGTTCTGGCCCTCCTTGCCGATGGCGAGGGACAACTGGTCGTCGGGCACGATGACGCCGGCGTAGGCCTTCTCCTCGTCGATGAGGACGCGGGTGACCTTAGCGGGCGACAGGGCGTTGGCGACGTAGACGGCAGGATCGGCATCCCACAGGATGACGTCGACGCGCTCGCCACGGAGCTCGCCCACGACAGCGCGAACACGGCTGCCCTTGGGGCCGACGCAGGCGCCCACGGGATCCAGGCGATCGTCGAGCGAATGGACGGCGACCTTGGAGCGCTGGCCGGGCTCGCGAGCGATCGACTTGATCTGGACGGTGCCCTCATAGATCTCGGGCACCTCCTGCTCAAACAGACGACGCATGAGCTCGGGGTGGGTACGGGAGATGACAATCGGCGGACGGCTGTGCTCGCCACGGACCGGCTGCAGGTTGGAGTTGGGGTCGCGAACGTCGATGATAACGGCCTTGATGTGCTGGTTGTGCAGGTAGCGCTCGCCCATCGGACGCTCATTGCGCTCATTCTCGTAACGGCGCTGGTCGAAGTGCGGAAGCTCGGCCTCGACGCCCTCGCGAATCTTGACGATCGTGAAGTCAGGCGTGGACTGCAGCACGGTACCGCTGATGAGGTCACCGATGCGGCCAGAGAACTCCTCGTAGATCTGCTCGCGAGCGGAGTTGCGCACGATGGCGTTGATCTCGGCCTTGGCGTGCTGGGCGGCAATGCGGCTCGTGTTCTTGGGAGTGACGTCGATCTCCTCGAACTCGGTGAAGTTGCCCTCCTCGTCCATGGAATCGTCGATCGGCTCCAGACGGTAGACGTAGATCTTGCCGGTGGTGCGGTCGATGGTCACCTTGGCGCCCCACTCAAGATGCAAGATCTCGGCATAGCTCTTGGCGAGCGACTGCTCCAGGCGGTCGATCAGGTAGAGCTGGTCGATGTGCTTCTCCTGGCAAAGCTCCATCAGGGCGGACATCATGTCGGATGCTGCCATCTTACTTTCCTTCCTTCGCGGGCTTGAAGTCATAGGTGGGCTTCAACTTGCACTTTTTAACATCGGAAAAATCGAGGGTGACGGACTCGCCGTCCTCGAGCTCGAGGGTCACGTTCGTCTCGGTGGCGGTGGCAATCTTACCGGCGTACTTGCGACGGCCCTCGGTGGCGGTGGAGGTGAGCTCACAGTTCTCGCCCACAAAGCGGGCAAAGTCACTCGGGCGGCGCAGCGGGCGCGCCATACCCGGGCTCGACACCTCGAGCGTATAGCTCGAAGAGATGGGGTCGAGCTCCTCAATTACATCGCCGACCCATTTGGTGTTGGCCGTGACGTCATTGAGCGACAGGCTCTGACCCTCGGCACCCTCGATACGCACACGCACGCAGGGGGCCTTGGTGGCACCCACAAGCTCAACGTCGACGATGTCGACATCGTGCTGGGGAGCGACGGCCTCGAGCGCGTCGATGATCGCCTGCTCGGTCTTGGTCTTGACCATTGCGGCACCTCCATCCATACAAAAAAGAAGCGGGGCCGAAACCCCACTTCTTTCAATTACAACTTCATTTGCAAGCAAACTATACCAATACCTGCACAAACGTGCAACCACAACACAAACCCGCAGGTCAGCGCGAGCACAGGTTCTCCACAAGAAATGGAAAATTGGGTGCTGTTGCAAGTATCCATAACCAAAGCGAGGGGCGACTCCCCGCGGAAACGCCCCTCGCCTTCTCATGCCAGCTATGCGCGCAGCGCTTACTTGACCACCAGGTTAACCAGCTTGCCGGGCACGCAGATGGCCTTGACGACCGTCTTGCCCTCGAGCCACTTGGCAACGGCCTCCTCGGCGGCAGCCTGCATCTCCTCGTTGGAGGCGTCGCGGGCGACGTCGATGCGGCCACGGACCTTGCCGAGCACCTGTACGACAATCTGCACCGTGTCCTCGATGGACTCGGCCAGGTCGAACTCGGGCCAGGCGGCGGTGTAGGCGTTGCCCTCGCAGCCGAGCGCCTCGTGCCACAGCTCGTCGGCCCAGAACGGGCAGATGGGGGCAAGGACGCTCACGATATCCTTGGCCACGCCGTAACACAGGGCCTTGTCGCGGTCAGCGCCCTCGGTGGCGTTGAGATAGGCGCTCGCCGCGTTGACGAGTTCCATGACGGCCGAGATCGCGGTGTTGAACTGGCCGCGGTCGAAGTCCTCGGTGCACTTGGCGATGGTGCGATGACGCTCGCGATAGAGCTTCATCGCGGTCTCGTCAAGCGCGGACTTGTCAAAGACCACGTTGGCGTCGCCGGACTGGACGAGCTGCCACACGATACGCCAGGCGCGCTTAATAAAGCGGTTAGCGCCCTCGACGGCCTTGGGATCCCAGTCGAAATCCTTCTCGGGCGGGGCGATAAACAGGATCGCCAGACGCATGGTGTCGGCACCGTAGGGCTCGATGACCGAGCTCGGGGGCACGACGTTGCCCTTGGACTTGGACATGGTGTCGCCATTCTCGTCCTTGACCATGCCCTGGCACAGCAAGTTGGTGAAGGGCTCATCAACGCTCAGCAAACCCAGGTCGCGCAGTGCCTTTGTAAAGAAGCGGCTGTAGAGCAGGTGCAAAATGGCGTGCTCGATGCCGCCGATGTAGTTATCGACGGGCATCCAACGGTCTGCCGCCTCGCGGGAGAAGGGCAGCTCGGTGTTGTGCGGGTCGGTATAGCGCAGGTAATACCAGCTGGAGCAGGTGAAAGTGTCCATGGTATCGGTCTCACGCTTGGCCGGGCGACCGCAGACCGGGCAGGTGGTCTCGTAGAACTCCTTGCACTCGGCGAGGGTCTCGCCGGCACCCAGGTCCAGGTTCTCGGGCAGCGTCACCGGCAGCTGGTCCTCGGGCACGGGCACGATGCCGCAGTGCTCGCAGTGAATGGCCGGGATGGGGTTGCCCCAGTAGCGCTGACGGCTGATGAGCCAGTCGCGCAAACGGAACTCAACCTTGCGACGGCCGCAGCCCATGGCCTCGAGGTCGGCCACGATCGCAGCCTCGCCCTCGGAGTGCTTACCGCCGCGCATGCCGGTGTACTTGCCGGACTGGACGAGCGTGCCCTCGGCAGCGTGGGCGCAATCCCAGTCGACGTTCTCGGCATGGAAGGTATCGATAGTCTCGCCGCTGGCCTCGACGGCAGCGCGGTCGTCATCGTCCAAGATGATCGGCACAATAGGCAGGTCGAACTTGCGGGCAAACTCAAAGTCGCGCTGGTCGCCGCAGGGAACGGCCATGACGGCGCCGGTGCCGTAGTCGGCAACGACATAATCGGCAACCCACACGGGGACCTTCTCGCCGTTGACGGGGTTCACCACATAGCGGCCGGTAAAGGCACCGTGCTTCTCGAGGGTGCCCTGGGCACGCTCGACGGCAGAGATATGCTTGGAGTCCTCGACGATCTTGGTGACGGCTTCCTCGTACTCCGTGCCCTCGACGAGCTCGTGCAGGCGCGCGTACTCGGGAGCCAGGACAAAGAAGGAGACACCAAAGAGCGTGTCGGCTCGCGTGGTGAAGACGGTGATCTTACCCTCGTCGCCCTCGATGGGCTCGCCATCCTTGTCGCACAGGGTAAAGTCGACCTCGGCGCCCTCGGAGCGGCCGATCCAGTTGGCCTGCATCTGCTTGACGCGCTCGGGCCAGCCGGGGAGCTTCTCCAGATCGTCGAGCAGCTCCTGGGAGTACTCGGTAATCTTGAAGTACCACTGCTCCAGGTCGCGCTTCTCGGGCTCGGTGCCGCAGCGCCAGCACTTACCCTCGGTGACCTGTTCGTTGGCCAGAACGGTCTTGCAGTTGGGGCACCAGTTGACAGGGTTCTTCTTGCGGTAGACCAGGCCCTTTTCCCACAGCTTCTCAAAGATCCACTGGCCCCAGCGATAGTAGTCGGGGCTGCAGGTCTTGACCATGCGATCCAGATCGTAGGAGAAGCCCATGCGCTTCATCGTGGCGAGCGCCTGGTCCATGTTCTTATACGTCCAGGCGGCAGCCTGCGTGTTGTGCTTGATAGCGGCGTTCTCGGCGGGCAGGCCAAAGGCATCGAAGCCGATGGGGTGCAGCACGTCGTAGCCGCGCATGCGGGCCTGACGGGCCATGGCATCGCCGATGGTATAGTTGCGCGCGTGGCCCATGTGCAGGTCGCCCGACGGATACGGGAACATCTCGAGCACGTACTTCTTGGGCTTGCTGTCGTCGGTGTCGACGGCAAAGAGGTTGGAGTCCTCCCAGGCCTTCATCCACCTAGACTCAATGGCCTGCGCGTCGTAAGCAGGGATCTCGTCCTTATGATCTGTGCAATCGCACATATCAGCTCCTTTGTTATCTCGGTTGGGGCGGGGCGTTCTTACCTTTGCTCGCTGCTGCGGACAGTCCTGCTCGCACGAAGAGCACATTAAGTGCTCTTCGGCTCGTGCGGAACTTGCAGCGAGCAAAGGTAAGAACGCCCCGCCACATCGTTAACTCGCATGATGATAGCAAATCACAAAAAACAAGGTGCCTGTGACTTTAAACATAACAAGCTATCGAATACTCCAAGTTAGCTGGTTCGAATTTTTATATCTCGAATACGGGAACCCTTTGAACAACTCTTTATTGTTGTCCTTGGACTTAGAGATGTCTTTTAGAATTGCCCTGCCTATAGCCTCTCCCAAAGCAATGGGAACAGCGTTGCCGATTTGCCTATAAATATCGCTAATATCACCTCGGAAAATCCAATCTTCAGGAAAGCCCTGAATGGCACGATATTCCTCAATTGAAAGAGGGCGATCTTCTGTGGGATGGCACAAATCAGTAGCAGGCATTGTCGGGCTTGTAACCAACGTTGGAGAAGGACGATCATTCCATATTCTTCTATAGAAGCCCGTTTTACCACCTCCAAGTCGATACGCCTTTCCCATAGCCGCTTCCTGAATGTCCTCGGGTAAATTCTTCCAATACTCACCTTCTTTAAGTAAATGAAAATACTTAAGCCTTTTTTCCGGAAACTGGACGTAATGTTGTTCGTCTTTTAATCCCGCGACGGCATCTGAAAAAGTTTTCCAAGTATCAAGTTGCCACTTGGGGTCATTGGAATTGGTAGGAGTCAGCCAGTCGCAGATTGAGCCGTCTCGTTTAGCAATCAAGACAACCCTCTCCCTTATTTGAGGCGCACCAAAGTTCGCAGCATTATACAAATTGAAGCTCACGCCGTAGCCCATAGATTCAAGTTTATTGAGAACCGTTTTCATAGCGCCGCCGTGTACGGGCTCTCCGCCAGCTTCCAAAGGATATGCCGTAGACAAGAGCCCCCTGACATTTTCAATTACCAAATACTTAGGTCGAAGATGGTCAGCAAGATCGAGATACTTTAGGAATACGTTGCCCCTAACGTCATCGAAGGCGCGACGCGCTCCAGCCGTAGAAAATGCCTGACAAGGAGGCCCGCCAAACATAACATCTATACCCCTTTTCGGGCTAATGCCCGAATAATCAAATACCCGATCGGGAGTAACCTTATTAATATCTCCTAACAAACCAACATTAGGCCGATTGGACGCAATAGTCATTCGGCACTTCGTGTCATTTTCACAGAAAAGACTGGACGAAATACCGGCCCTCTCCATTCCATAATCCAAGCCAAGCGCCCCAGAAAAAAAAGAAACCGCAGTTAATGCCGAATCAACTACTTCAGTAGCGCGATGGTCTGCGGGAGCGAAGCATAGATTTTTTTTCCTCATAAAGCTGATTATATCGTTCTCTCTATAGACCCTACGCTTACCAACAAGCGCATAATTGAGATCTCCGTTACGAGATAGTCTTGTAACAGTCTGAGATGTCACCCCAAGACGGCTCGCAACTTCCGCGGAAGACAGTATCGCCTCATTTTCCAAAATGGACTCCAGTAATTAAGTAATTGAACATTTTTTAGTCCATTTTAATTCAAATATACGCTTGTGTATAGGTTTTATCTAGTTGAAAATCAACACAAAGGAGGCACGACCATGGCTAAAAACGCAAAACGCGAAGATGTCAAAAAGAAATTATCGGAATCACTCAATTACTGCAACTCGCATCACATTCCGGCGCAAGAACTCTTTGAATCCATCGCGGACCGAACAATTAACAACGAAACCTGTCGCTATGACGCCGAAGAAAGAAAAAGGGAAATGAAGTCGCTATTTCCCATTCTTCTCCAAGCCGAAACCTCAGCAATGATTCCCTCGATTCCAATGAAGCCAGATATACTCGAATTAGACTCGAAAGCATTTTTGGAACTTTGGCTAAACAAATGGATTTCAAAATTTCTTTCGGAATGGCAGTCGCTGCCAAGTGATTATGTCGCGAATCCCAAAAAGACGGTTACCGATGAAGCACTGATACATATGGTAATGGACGCAAAACACGCAGGATCAAAAGAGCGCGCTTACGAGTGGGCGGCGCACCACAATTTATTCATGAGTGCTGAAAATATAGGTGGCAACCTATTGGAGGAATACATATATTCAAAAATTAAGCCATATGGATGGATTTGGTGCAGAGGGAAGATTCTCACGGCAATCGACTTTTGCAACGATGAATGCACTGCCATGTTTCAGGTAAAAAACAAAACGAATACTGAAAATAGTTCAGGAAAGGGTTTCAGGGAATCCTGCGGCGCAAAAGCATGGAATCGAATGAAGGCGGAGCGTCGTAACGGAAAGATTGAAACGTATTGGCCAAAGTTGATTGAAATTGTTCGAGAGGGCAGTACGGTAGATAAACCTGTTCCGAATGATCTCGTCACCGAAGCAGACTATTTGGATTTTGTTTCAAATACGGTCAGAAACAATCCTTATCTGATTAGCGAAAGAGAAGGAGACCTATAACAAAATGGGGTCGCAATCCAACAGACACGCGACCCCATTTTCATCAATTTTTTTAGTAACTAGCGATAACTTACGGACTGCTGCGAATCCTTGACGACAACATCGTGAGCGCCGCCTTCGACGATGGAGGTGGAGCTTACCAGGGTCAGGCGTGCCTTATCCTGGAGCTCGGGAATCGAGAGGGCACCGCAATTGCACATCGTGGACTTGACCTTGTAAAGCGTGCCGCCCACGCCGTCCTTGAGGGAACCGGCGTAAGGCACGTAGGAGTCGACGCCCTCGACGAAGCTGAGCTTCGCGGCGCCGCCCAGGTCGTAGCGCTGCCAGTTGCGGGCACGCGCAGAACCCTCGCCCCAGTACTCCTTCATGTACTGACCGTTGACGTTGACGCGCTCGGTCGGGCTCTCGTCAAAGCGGGCGAAGTAACGGCCCAGCATCATAAAGTCGGCACCCATGGCAAGGGCGAGCGTCATGTGGTAGTCGTAGACGATACCGCCGTCGGAGCACACGGGCACGTAGACGCCGGTCTCCTCGTAGTACTCGTCGCGAGCACGGCAGACGTCGATCAGCGCAGTAGCCTGGCCACGGCCGATGCCCTTGGTCTCGCGGGTGATGCAGATGGAGCCGCCGCCGATACCGACCTTGATGAAGTCGGCACCGCAGTCTGCCAGGAAGCGGAAGCCCTCGGCGTCGACGACGTTACCGGCACCGACCTTGACGTCCTCGCCGTAGTTGGCGCGGATCCACTCGATGGTGCGCTTCTGCCACTCGCTGAAGCCCTCGGAAGAGTCGATGCACAGGACGTCGGCACCGGCCTCGATGAGCAGCGGCACGCGCTCGGCATAGTCGCGGGTGTTGATACCAGCGCCGACCATGTAGCGCTTATCACCGTCGAGAAGCTCGTTGGGGTTGGTCTTGTGGCTGTCGTAGTCCTTGCGGAAGACGATGCCCATGAGGTGATCGTTGTCGTCGACGATGGGCAGGGCGTTGAGCTTGTTGTCCCAGATGACGTCGTTGGCAACCTTGAGGCTGATGTTCTTGTCGCCCACGATGAGCTGCTCACGCGGGGTCATGAACTCGGAGACCTTCGTCTGGTGGTCATCGCGACTGGGGCGATAATCACGGCTGGTGACGATGCCAAGGAGCTTACCCTTGGGAGTGCCGTCGTCAGTGACCGGCATGGTGGAATGACCGGTCTTCTCCTTGAGCTCGATGACCTGCTCCATGGTCATGTCGGGGGTCAGCGTGGAATCGGACTGAACGAAGCCGGCCTTGTGATCCTTGACGGCCTTGACCATAGCGGCCTCGGACTCGGCGCTCTGGGAACCGTAAATGAAGGACAGGCCACCCTCGGTAGCGAGCGCGACACCCATGTCGACGCCCGAGACGGACTGCATGATGGCGGAAACCATGGGGATGTTCAGGGTGATTGCCGGCTTCTCACCGCGCTTAAAGCGGGTTAGCGGCGTCTTGAGAGAGACGTTGTTGGGGATGCACTGCGAGGACGAGTAACCAGGGACCAGCAGATACTCCGAAAACGTGTGGGACTCACCGGGAAAGAACGTAGCCATGTTTCTCCTTTTTCCATGCGACCGGTCGGCTGCAGGCCTCGTAGGACCCAGCCCAACCTTGGGCGCCCAATACTGGGGAAGTATCTTAACGCACTTTGACTGCTACAATGCATGATTTAAGAAGAGCACACGAGGGTTTGACGCAGGCTTTGCGTTTGCCCAGCAAACACTTTAGCGGGAAGACGTGGAGCGTATGAAGTACAAGACGACGGCAAAGTTGGTCATTCAAGCGTGCGACAAGGATCTGCCGGGCGTGTTCGGCCACGGCTGCGTCTTGCTGCTGCAGGGTATTGCCCGCGAGCACTCGCTCAACCGCGCCGCCAAGAGCATGGGCATGGCGTATTCCAAGGCCTGGCGCATCGTGAACGAGGCCGAAGGTCAGCTGGGCTGCAAACTCATCGAGCGAGACGGAGCCCGCGGATCCACGCTCACCCCCGCCGGCGAGCGAGCCATCGAAGTCTACGAGACGTTGCAGGGCGAGATCAACAACGTCATCGCCACCAAAGCCAACGACCTCATCGCCAGCATCAAAAAGTAGCTAATTTGGGACGGGGCTTTTTTAGCTGCACAACCCCTTCTCATAAGTTGCGGTGAAATAGGGACTGTTTATGCCGATAAAGCCGTAAACCAATCCCTATTTCACCGCAACTTATGGAGTTGAGGATGATTTAGCTAGTTGCGAAGGACGTTGTCTAGGGTTGACGCTACGACCAGGGGGTCGTCGGTACCGGCGAAGAGGCGGATGGTGCTCCCCTGCTTGCCGCGTGGAGCCGAAAGGCGCGTTGTTGCGCCGCCGGCGGGCGATGTGCGGAATTCGTCTGGCAGTATGCTGAAGAATTCGCACGCGGTGCAGTCAATCAGGTCAAACTCAACTGCCGGGCCAAAGCCGTGCTCGAGGATTCCCGTTGCAACCGCATGGTCGGGATGCGAGGTCAGCCCGGGATAGCGCACGTTGCGCACCATCTCGTTCGCGGCCAAATATTCAGCCAGCGCACGGGCGCGATCGAAGTGCGCCTGCATGCGGGAGTCGAGCGAGGACAGCCCACGCTCCAGTACGTCGGCCTCCTCGGTAGAAAGGTCGAGCGCCGACGTGCCGCAACCCTCAAGCAGGTCATGTGCGCACTCGGCAGCAGCATCCACACGATGGCGCTTGAGCTGCGAGCGCGCCACCGAAGCGGCAACGAGCTTACGCGGAGCCTTACCGGCACACACGCGGTCGAGCGCCTCGAGCGACAGCGCAGCACCCAGCCGCAGCGGTTCGCAGCCAAAAGCCGACGCCACGGTGTTGTCCACAATCAGCAACGCGCGGGCCTCACGAGCCGCGCGGCCCAGAGCGCGAAGGTCAGGCACACGCAGACCAAACCCGCCGATGGAGTTGACGAACCACCACAGGTGCGGACCCTCGGCATCAAACGAAGCATCAAAGCCCTCGGACGCGGCGGCAAACGCCGCAACCGACAGCGGGTCCACGAGCACAACGTCGCAGGCATCAAAGCCGCGCGCAAACGCATCGGCAAAGTCATCGGCAAACGCAACCAGGCGGTCACCGGGACGTACAATCCCCAACGGCGACAGCGCCGCCGGCACATGCGAGGCCGCAACAAGACGCGCCTCACGCGCGCCGGCCCTCAAAGCCCAGGCCTCTTCTGGCTGCTCTACGCCCATATGGCAACCTCCCTTTAAAAGCAAAACCCACGATGCGGGTGTTCCCCGCATCGTGGGCAACGGCTGCAGTATAGCGCCTATATGCGACGAATCGCCTAGATGTTGAGCGTGTGATAGGTCACACTCGCACCCGGAGCGTCAACGGTCACGCCATAGGCCTCGGGATAGATGCGCGTCGAAAACACGAGCGCGCCATCGTTCACAAACACCTCGACCGACGAGGCATCGCCAACAATGCGCACGTTACGAACCTCGTCGACGGGCTCCCAGCGCACGGTACGACCGCAGCCGGCAGAAGTGCGACCCTCGTCGGTAAATCGCATCTCAAAACGCGTGGGCAGTTCGCCCTCGGCGGGCACAAACGCCAGCTTCAGCTCGCCATCGACGGTTGCGGTAAACGCACCGTCGACACCGTCAACAACAACGTCAAAGCAGGTATCGCCGGCAACCTCCAACGTGCCCGCCCCCACACGCACCGAGGCATAATGGTGCTCAATCTCGCGCGCCGGCTGTTGCAGCACCACGCCGTCGGCACCGGCTGTAAGCTCACGCGGCACCGTCATGCAGTGCTGCCAGCCGCACGTCACGGTGGGGTCGTTGCCATAGGTCGGCTCATCGGGCATGCCCATCCAGCCGTTCAGAATGTGGCGACCGTCCTCAGCCGTGAACTCCTGCGGAGCATAGAAGTCAAAACCGGCGTCCCACAGGCGGAACTCGCCCAGCTCATAGGCTCCGACACCACCGGTAATGTCGCCCGTTACAGGCATGTAGCCAGCAGCGTATACGTTACCGCGGTCCCAACGACCGCCCTCGAGCCCCTGGGGCGAGAACGACAAAAATGCAGCAGTATTGCCATTCGCATCGAGCTCGATATAGCCGGGGCATTCCCACATAAATCCAAAGCGATCGGGCGTAGATACACGGCTCTCGAGCTCCCAGCTCAGCATATCGGCCGAGCCATACACCAGGATCTCGCCCACATCACGCCCGGCGCCCTCGCCGTGCATCGCACAAAAACGGCTCTCAGCGTGCGGCCCGTCAACGCGACGACGCGCGCCCAACACCATGTGATAACGACCGGCCTCATCACGCCACACCTTGGGATCGCGCACGTGACACGTCAGATCCTCGGGATAGTCCTCCGACGCCAGCACCACGCGCTTTTGGCTAAACGCCTGTCCATCGGCGCTCTCGACATACACAGTATCGGCGCGACGACCGGTGTTGACGTAGTCAAAGACGCCATCCGCATCGGGGAGCTTAACGTTGCCGGTATAGAGCACGCGAATGCGACCGTCCACGACCAAAGCCGAGCCCGAGTACACGCCATGGCAGTCAAACGGCTCGTCGGGAAGCAGCGGCGCGCCAACGTATTCCCAGTTCATAAGGTCACGGCTCGTGGCATGGCCCCACATCTTGACGCCGCCGTTCACATCAAACGGGGCATACTGAAAGTACGCGTGAAATACACCATCTGCCTGGCAAAGACCGTTGGGGTCGTTGAGCCAGCCCGCCGGCGGCATAATATGGAAGTGCTGGCCATACGCGCCATGACCGCACTCAGAGGCGGCAGCGTCAACAGCGGCAACCAGCTTTGCAAGATCGCGACCAAGTGCATTAGACATATCAAAGTCCTAACGGATCGAAAGTTACAAGGCGCCAGAGATCGGCACCAGATACGGGAAACGCCCGCGAGCATACAACCCGCGGGCATCCCCTCAATCAAAAGCTCTTAGGCCTGCTCGGAAGCCTTGGGCTCGTCCTTGTACAGGACAAACGAGACGCCAAAGGAAACCAGCGCGGCGACCGCAAACATGATCGCGTACTGCACGGGCTGGGCCAGGCACAGCAGGATACCGAAGATACCGGTAACGCCCGTACCGGAGGCAGCCAGCGAAGTAAGCGCGCAGACCAGGGCGCCGCAGCCACCGCCGATGCAACCGGCGATGAAGGGCTTAAAGAAGCGCAGGTTCACACCAAAGATAGCAGGCTCGGTAATGCCCATGAAGGCGGACAGGGCCGAAGGAAGCGCCAGACCCTTGATCTTGGCATCGCGGGTCTTAAAGGCAACGGCGAGCGCGGCGCCACCCTGGGCGATGTTGGCGGCACTGGCGATGGGCAGCCAATAGGTCACGCCGTACTGAGCGAGCTGGCCCAGGTCGATGGCGGTGTACATCTGGTGGATACCGGTAACGACCGTGGGGGCATAGAACAGGCCGACGATAAAGGAACCGATGCCGAGGGGCAGGGTCAGCAGGGCCTGGATCAGACCAAGGATGGCGTTCTCGGCCCAGACAAAGATGGGGCCGACGGCAACGAGCGTCACGAGCACGGTCACGAACACCGAGACGAGCGGGGTCACAAAGAGGTCGAACATCTCGGGAACGATCTTGTGCAGACGCTTCTCAAGGAAGGCCAGAATGGCGCAGGCGATGACGATGGGGATCACATGGCCCTGATAGCCGACCCACTCAAAGCTGTACACACCGGGGATGACGGTGACCATGGTCTGCACGCCCTCGGAGGCAACCGTATAGGCGCGCTGCAGCGAGGAGTTGATGAACGCACCGCCGACGACGGCACCCAGATACGGGTTGGCGCCAAAGGCCTTAGCGGCGGAGTAACCGATCAGGATCTGCAGGATGCCAAAGGACGTTCCCGAGACCAGGTCGGCAATCTTGTAGATAAAGTTATTGGTGTCGAGCGCGATAAAGCCGTTGGAGGCCATAAAGTTGAGGGCGCTCATAATGCCCAGCAGCAGGCCCGAAGCCACGATGGCGGGGATGATGGGGACAAAGACGTCGCCGAGCACCTTAATGGCACGCATAAAAATGTTCTGCTGCTGCGCCGCGGCCTCCTTGACCTCGGCCTTGGTGGCAGCCTCGACGCCACTGAGCGCAATGAACTCGTCGTAGACCTTGTTGACGGTGCCGGTGCCAAAAATAATCTGCAGCTGGCCCTGGGCCTCAAAGACGCCCTTGGCGCCGTCGATATTCTCGAGGGCCTCCTTGTCGACCTTGGCGTTATCGGCAATCACCAGGCGCAGACGCGTGGCGCAGTGTGCGGCCGATACAACGTTGCCGGCGCCACCGATGTTGTCGAGCACCTCTTGGGCTGATTTGCGGTAGTCCATGACTTCCCTTTCCTCAAACGGGCGCACGTGCACCCGGCCATCTTTGACACTTACACTGTAATCGTTTTCAGTTTCATATGTCTGTAATCGTTTTCATAGTAGGGTGAACGGTAGAAAATAGCCGGTGAATGGTAGTTTTGAGACAAACATAAGGGCTCAGAGGCAGGCAGACGTGCCCAAAATCTAGACATTCATAAGCTGATGGCCGAGTTTGAGCGTCTTTAGACCGCTCTCCCCCTCCACGCCATCGAGCGTGTTGAGCAACATATTGGTCGCCTCGACGCCACTGGTCAGGTAGCCATAATGCACGGTGGGAATACCGCCCGTCAGCGCGCGCAAAAACGCGTTGTCGCCAAAACCGCTCACGCGGTGTATGCCCTCGCCCATGCCGCGAACCTCATCTATGGCACGCAGCGCACCCGCCGCCATGGTGTCGGTCGCGCAGGCGATAAACGAAACATCGGGAGCGACGGAAAGCAGTTCACGCGCCGCACCATAGCCCGAGTCGAGCGTAAAGGACCCCTGGCGAATCAGGCTCGGATCAAGCGCCACGCCCGCGGCGCGCAGGCCGGCCTCAAAACCGCGACGGCGGTCATAACCAGCCGCGCGGTCCTCCTCGGTAACTCCAATGTAGGCAATCTTGCCGTCCACGCGACCCGCAAGCGCATGGCCCAGCTCAAAGGCGGCCTCGTAATCGTCGTGATAGACGCACGCCGCACCCTCGACATTCTGGCCAATCAGCACGATCGGCACGCGGCACGACTCAATCGCCCGACGATGCTCGTTGGTAATCATAGTTGCCACCAGCACAATGCCATCAACTGGGTGGTTTTGGAACAAATCGAGGTATTCGAGCTCGCGATCGGCCGCGTTGTCGGTGTTTGCAAGCAGCATCTGGTAGCCACGGTGACCGAGCACCTGGCCAATGCCGGCGGTAATGCGGCTCACGGATTCCGAGTTAATCTTGGGCACGATGACGCCGATGAGCTTGGTGGAGCCGGTGCGTAGCGCGCGAGCTTGGCTGGACCGCACGTATCCTGTCAGCTCAATCGCCTTCTTAATGCGCTCGGCCTTGTCCGTCGAGATATATCCACCGTTGAGGTAGCGCGAGACGGCGGCGCTCGAAACGCCGGCCAGCTCGGCCACATCCTTCATCTTTACCACGAGCACCCCTGTCGTTGAAATCGCTTTCACCATGATACCTGTGCGGAGCTACATGCGTGTCGCAAGACAGGACGTCACGGTCAATTTAGCTGTCGTAGCACGGGCATCGCAGGGCTTCAACTAGAAACTTCGAAATATAAATGCCGAATCAGTCAAACTACCGATTCGGCACCCCGTTACATTTGCACACAGTGGCAGGCAAAATCCAACTCGAGAACAACTTACTCACTTTGGAAAGACGCATCGCTGTCCGCTGCCAATTCCGAAGGAAGAATTGCCGGCAGTGTCAAAGCCCCCATGGGCGAAAGTCCAGTAACGACCATCAGATAGCTCTTAGCGTGACCATACGCCATGGAAATCGCATTAGAGAGAAGATAACGGCGCGCTTCATCGTCTGAAATGTCGAACGGCATTTTTGTTGACACCGAAATAGCAACCGTCACATCAGCGCGCATTTTTTCCTTTGCATCGTCTCTATCAATCAGACTGCCACACACATACAGCTTTAAGTCTGCACGCTCGCCCGCCTTGTTCCTCAATAGATGGACGTCCTGATAGCTAACGTCAACTTTTAAATCCATATTCTGGGAGGGCTCATTCTCAATATGAAAAGTTGAGTCGACAACAAACAAATGAACAACCTGAATAGGCGCAATGAAATCCTTGCTCATGCAGCCAAACCTCCCGGAATCATCTCAAAGTTCATTCGTTTCGCCGAGCAGTCGCTGTTAAATGAAGACCATTGTTCTCGGACAGAATTATTAGACGAAGAAAAGGGCGCCTCATTCGAATAACTGGAAATGACTTGAGGAATGATTTTGATACCCAACGCAAGCTCAAACTTTGCGATTGTTTTCAGCGTCATGTTGGGCTGAGAATTCAACAATTTCGAAAGCGACTGAAGACTCACGCCCATACGTTTTGCCAGCTCGCTTTTACTCAAGCCCGAGCGCTGCATCTCGCGATGAACAATAAACTCAATATCTAGTGCGTGCTCATAGGCACGGGTTTCGCTCGTTTCCGTTTCCGCGTAAAAGTCTGATAAATCGACCTTAACCATTACAAGTCTCCGTTTCGTAAGCGGGCAAAAAAGCCGACGCTATGACCCCAAAAGCTGCTTTGCTATCGCGGCCAACTGTTTTGCGCGTTTAATTTCTTTGGAAATATTTCCCGAGCCTTGATGGCCCTTAAACCAAAAAAGCAAAACAATCTTGTCCACGCCTTGGCAAATCGCGTAGACCATTTCTCGATTAACCCCATCAAAACCCTTGAGTTCGTATAGCCCAATCTTAGGCTCGATACATCGAAGCTTTGACGTTCCAGTGACATCCTTTAGCCCGTAATCATAGATTTTTGAAATCTGATTGATCATTTTACGGGCGGTAAACTTCGTTTTAGGATCAGACATCATCTTCTGAAACTGAGAGTTCTCAGGGGAGGTGGTTAGTTCCCAAAAAGGTCGTCCCTCGGGATCAGCATATTCGACAAGCTCATAGTCACTAGCCAAAGGCCACCCCCTCCGCTTCAGAAGAAACCAAATATGGTTAACTTATAAGTTAAGTTTAGTCAAATTCAAATTTATGGCAAGCCCCAAGCCGTGTTCAAGCAATCTGCATTATTGACTCAGAGAAATGTGGGGAAGAAGCGGCAGAAACTACATTGTCAAATAAGGCCCCCAACGAAGTGCCCGAACTTTTATGGTGACCAACAACATACCTAGAAGACGAAGGCAAGGCACGTCAGCACTAGCTCAAGATCGCTTAAAGCCCCTACTAGATTGACATCGTGAGACGGAGACACCCTTGCACAGAAAAGGCGCTCGTCATGCGCGCAGATATTTCGAAAATCTTTGATGTAATCGTATGCGAGCCTAAGCCTTCGGGGGCTGATGCGCTTATGGATTTCATGCGTCACGGAATAGAGATCAGAAAACGACTTGGCAATGGAATTTCTCATGCTTTCTGGTTGAAACTCGTAAAACTTGAAATAGCCGGATAGTATCCCTCGCGCTCCAAAACTAACCGAGTATTGTTATCGCATTCGAGTCCACGGCTTTCAAGAATAGCAATCTGCTCGCCTATAGATTTAAATGGATTATCCATTTGGATCCCTTAAACGCGAAAACCGCCTTTCAGCGGTTCCTACGGACCAAGCCGGACGTACCGTCGCAAGGCCTCATCACAATGATTGCTTTAAGAGAGAACTCGGGGTCCGTCAATCCGATACCACGAATCCCCAAATCAGCCCTTTGAAGGGACCAAACAACCATTTCAGATGATATAACCCCAAGCTCGTATTTCGTTCGTCACAATGAAGAAGTCATTTAGCGACAACGCACACGCTATTACGGGCCGCTGTCGGCATGGAGCCGAATCCATATCCCCTCGGTGGGTAGGGATCGTGGCCATGGGAATCCCTTGCGCGGATTCTTCCATCGCAACGATGGATAATCAACTCCGACTCCTGATTAGAGCAAATGCGTCGACCGAGCTTTATCGCCTCGCTCTGGGTCGTCGTAACGAAAGAAGCGCGACTTGCCCCTTCGCCCTTAACCCGCCCATTGCCATCCGAACGCTTCGTAACGTGCTGATTTCTGCCTTTCATACTCACCTCGACTTCAACTCTGAACTCGCCGATATGTCTACAGCATGAGATATGCGACAGATGCCTTCGTGCCGTTTTACTAAAGTGTAGCCACTCGCGCGGACATAAAATGAAGCGCGCGCAACGAGCACGTTGATCTTCTTGGCCTTCTGGCAGCCCTACAAACCAAAGCAAAAGAGCAGAGAAGGTACTGAAGCTCGCACCCAAAGAGGCTCATATCGACGACCAGATGGACAGGCGCCTCCATATCTACCATGGTCTACTCAGCGAGCAGGGCGATTCATTGGGAGGGTCTGTAGTGTACGGGATGGACATCCACGCCAACTGGCTCTTACCGATCTACTGCATGTTCACGGTACGAGAGAGCGACATCGTAAACAACACCGTCGTGATTACCAGGCGAATGATCGATGAGTTCAGGTGCGCCGACACCGAATCGGCATCTTGCGATATGACCGCGTCGAGCGGCTGTTGAATCGCAAGATCAATTCTGGAGGTGACATTCCCCGCAGGGCCTCGCGCGGCCATGTCAAGCATACTGTAAAATAACGTCAAAAAAAGAGGGCCGACGCGTCAACCCTCTTCAGGTGTCGCCCGAAGGCTTCCACCGCAATTGCTTATATTTTAGTCGATATCCTATGTTTGTCTACGGGCCCAGCCCCAAAGAATGTCATCTCCATCTTTTGCATCCATCTTAGCTGTTGCTTCTTAAGAAGCAGCTATATAGCTACGAAGTGCATCCATCTTGCTCCTGGCCCCAGTCTTTACTATTTTATGAAAATCAGAGGAAGACAGAGAGCCGTGCAAGTCTTCCAGCACGCTAGAGTAGTTTCGAATTAACTGATAGCACTCAGTTTTGGAAACCATCATCTTTCTGAGCAGATAGACAATTAGGACGACATAATCAGTAATAGTTGAAAAGTCTATCGAAGGAACGCCAACCTCGGATGACAGCATCTGGCCAAGCTGATTTCCCACTTTTGCCCTCTTAAACCTAACGTCATAAACGGCACTGTTATGAGCAACCGCGTTACGGAGATCCTTGAGCACAAAGATAGTACGTTCGAGAAGCCCGGGACCGTCGTAATTGTTCGGAAGCTTTAGGTCATCGGATATGCTCTGTCTAACCGAGCCCTTTAAGCACGAATAGAAAACACCGAAGTTTCCTAGAGTCATGACCTCGAATAGCGCCCAAATAGGTAAGGGTTTATCACTGTCATAAAAATGCCTAACAACAGGGTTCTTGGAATAATTGTACTGAATCAATCTATTGATTTCCGCGCGCAGACCCAGGCGCTTTTTCATAGCAGCGCTATAGTCTTTACTTTTTCTAGGGTAATCACGGTACGCCACGAGCGTTCGAGAGAAAATATCCTCCAGCACGAACGAGTGAGAATCTTCAAGCACGGCTTCTAGCGTATAGTTCTTTAACGCAGTTTCAATAAACATTACGCTTGGATATAAGAGCGCCTTGACCGCCATATCAAACTCATTTAAGGCAATTACCTCGTCAAAGCTCGTTAAATCCAAGCAGTTGGAAGAATTGCCCACAAAACGATGACCCTTGTAGCCATGATAATAGCCGTAATTCTTCATCTTTCTTTTGTGGACAGAGCCGTGCGTCTCTATCCCTTTATCCCTAAGATGTTTCATGAGGCCATTGAGAGTTTTCATTATGGGTCCTTAAGTGCGGAGCCGAAATTGAATTAATTATATCCGCTACCGGACACCACTAGAGCATTATCCCAATCGGTACCGTCCTCATTCCCCTAAAGCTGCAGCATATAACACGACTACGCCACCGGATCATTTGATGGCATCGCGAACGGATCGCTGCAGCTTATTCAACCGAAATTACGTCTCGCCTTGTTTTCGACTCCGTTCGATTTTCCACTTGCCCTTAGCCTCATCCCATGTTTCATGAATAGAATTGACCTCATCATGAACAACTTCCCTGACAAACTTCACCCAAACATCTAGTTCGCATCGATATAGACATTCCTGAGCGAATCGATCCGAGACCACCATGAAAGCAGCGGGTCTGGTATTGTCCCCAAAATCAAAACACGGAATAACAGCAGCATGAATCAGCTGATTTACAAACCGCCTGCCAGGAATACTCAGCTGGGAAGGCCGACCATAGTCGTACAAGTCATCGTCAGGAACGCGCCTAAGCAACGGCATCAGCTTATTTGTATTCCTGGGAGTTGCAGGATACGACACAATGCTCAGCTCATAGTCAGCCATCTCATCGCTTAACTTCCCCGCTTCAAACAAAGTGCGAACAATAAATGCAGAGAGAAGAAGGTCTCGCTCGACAATGTACTCCTTACGTTCAACAATTCGATTAAAGATAGAATGTTGATTAGAACGGTAAGCATGCTTTGCTAAAAATCGAAAGCAGGAGACCAGTTCATCCATCATGCAACTGAGCTCTTTGCGCCAATAATAAGATTCCAATATCATCGCAACGCCGTATCTTCTCTGGACAAACTGTGTATGTAGATACTCACGGATCTATCCTTCCTTATCCAAGTAGAAAGTTTCTCGCTCTATTTGATCAGAAGTGAGATGGCACGAAACACAAAGGACGCACGACTATCGTAGGAAGTTGGCCCCGCACCAAAAATGCCCCTGCTAACATGAGGCGCACAAAGATGTCCAAAGCAGACGGGGCAAATCTTATCAATTTCGAACAATCCGAATAAGGCGATGAAATCAGAGTCGGTAAATCCAGACGGCAAATCGTAATCCTCGCGAAGCTCCGCTAAAGAAAGACCCAAGGTGTAATAGGCGTTCTGCATCTCTGAAATTGCAGTCGAGCCAAGAGAAGCCCGCAACGCGTTGAATTTGGACGAATCCATTTGAAGCCCCTTGGACAAACGCCGCTGTCAACAGTTATCAATTCTAGGTGATACAGCCCTTCAGGAGGACGTGACTCACCTATGACTCGCGTAGAAACACCTGCACAGCAACAAAGGCGAAGACGTCGTCAATCGGAAGGTCTTGACGCATGACGTCTAGGTCACGTCTAGGTCCGCAAACAACGACAAACGTATTTCCCTCTTCGTATGACAGCCCAACACCCTAGAATTATTCGTGACAGTCGACGGATTTTAAAGTCTCAGTCAACTCGTTCAGCATGGTCGTAAGTCGAGCAATGAGTCTTTTCGCATCTTCTCTATGGTCATCGGTGACCACATCGCCGTAAAGCCTATCGTATTTTGAGCCCTTGCCGTGCGCCGCCCCCGCCGACCGAAGGTTCTGAAGGTCACGGAGAGGCTTTAGATCAGCCACGATGTCATTCGCACTAAGAAAGACCTCCAGCTTGTTAATACTACCCTTCGCATCAGCGCCCTCTAGAGCACTTTCATCGATGTAGTCGACGAGGGCTCTCGTGAGGGCCATAGTCACGGCCTCAAATTCAGACTCGCCGTTGCCAGATGGAATGTGGATTTGTTCAAGAATGCCCTCGTCTGCACGGTGGAAAGGCCTGTACAGCGTCAAGCCAAACCGTTTGCTCCATGCTTTATCAAGTTCCATTCGCGCTCGCATAAGCATGGAAACAGGACCCGACGGATCTTTAAACCACATATTAAGCAAATCTGTCTTGAACACCTCATCAGAAATGTGCTGGTCAACGGGCGACATCTCGAAAGAGAGGAAATGGGTGCGCTCGCTCTCGGGAAGATCGCGCCCCAGATCGCCAAGATACACCATAACTCTGTCCGGATCGACATTGTCAATCTCGCACCTCCACTGGCTCCCACATGAAATGTGACGCTCGCTGACATCGAAGTAAGGGCTACTCCTGTACTTATCGAGTACAGCGGGCTTAAAGAAGACGGGAGTTAAGTAATGTGGGGCGCGAGGCTCCTTATCAAAGTAGGTGCCAAGCTTATTCGGGTCACATGTGTATCGAACGAGCGAGCCGTCAGGCCGTTCGCCGATGATGAACTCAGGGTACTGTTCTATTTTCTCATCGTACGGCCATACGCCACAAGTCTCGAGGTCGCCGGGCTCGATAAAGCTTCGAGCGTAGAGCATCGACAGAAGATAGCCTTCATCAATATCGCTCGTGTACCACTGTCCGATATGGTAGTTTCCTCCGACTTCATCACTCTCTGCAATACACTCAGTGCTCCCCAAAGGAAAGCTGGACGAAGATGCCAGCCGCGCGTCCACAAAGTAGACGAAGAGGCATTGCTTAGCTGCAATAAAGCGCAGTATATATTTGGTCCTGACACGCACCTCGTCTCCAGCAAAGTCGACGACTTTTTCTCTCTCGCCACACTTGTCGACGCTATAGTAGCAACCGTCTTCGCCGCGGTAGAGCTCAAACAGCATGACAAATTCCTGGTTGACCAGAATCTGCGCTTGGTCGAGCGGATAGAAATACTGCTCGGCAACAATAAAGTCATAGCCCTCATCGCGTCCGTCATGATAAGTGACGCCATCTGCACATACGCAGAAGCCTGGTGAGAAACTGGAGGCATGCTTCAACCAATCATCACCTGCAAGAATCTCCTGTTTTCGTGTAAGGTCGGCAAAACAGCCAAAAACGGAAGGCCTTCCATCAGCAGCGTCATGGTGCGAATAGACGGTAGTCCATGCTCCGGAAAGGGGGTTCTTGACCAGCTCGATTACTTTCTCCTGCTCGAATGGTTTAGCGTCGAGCCCTAGCTTGGCTAAAACCCTTAAAACCGCTTCGTTCATATGCACCTCTTACCATTTGGCACCATCACCATAAATTGAAGCGAAAATGAACCGTGAGAAACTATCACGGACCAAAATCGTTTAAGGAAATTGTCCACCAATGCGGGGAAAAAGAAAAACCGCCAGGACGACGGTCGGAAGCTTTAAAAGACTAAGCGACAAGAAATAGAAGATATTCCCATCGGATCTGGCCAATGCATTCACCCATTAGCAAACGGCCTTGAATCGAATCGTATCAGCACTGCCGAGAAGACTAAACACAACACTTGATGAATAGCTTCCCGAACGGTGTCAGCCTAAAAATATGATGTACGCAATCAAACCGCCATCCATCAGAAGGCGTATTATCGTTCTTTATATTTCGAATTCTGTCAGAATCCTCAATCCCAAGATAATCGTCTTCTCCCTCGTAACGGTACGTTTCTCCGCTTAGCAGCTTCAGTCTCTCCAAGTTATTCAAATACGGTTGATTTCCGATCTCAGCCGAACACATTGAGCGGATAGGCCGTTCCCGCAGTTAGCCGAACGCCCCCGAGGCCCTATTCAGGCCACGGGGGCGTCGTTTTCCCAGTTGAAGGAACGGTGGAGATGTGTTTCGATGGGTCCGGTGGCCATGCTCCGCCCGCCGCCCGGCACCTCTTCCCAGACTCAGCCGGACGGTCGGTCCGTCTATTCCGTTTTCGCCCTTAGGCTAGGCCAGCGGGGCATCGCCCCTCTCTGCGCGCGCCCTCTCGATGAGGCCCGGCGTCAGGTCGAGTTCGCCGATGGGAACCTCCTCCACGCCGTAGGCGTCCAGCAGCGCCGCCGCGTCCTCCCCGAGCATCGCCCTGAAGGCGCGTGCGGGCGTCGAGAAGCCGAGCGCGCCGCGGGGCTCGGAGTTCACGTGCGACATGGCCAGCGCCAGGTCCGCCGGGGCGAGCCGGTCGAACCTGAGCCCGGAGCCCTTGGGCAGCAGCTTCCTTATCTCGACGTGGTTTCGCTCGCAGGCGCCCTTCTGGTCGCTGCGCCTCGGGTCGCAGTAGAACAGCCTCGTCTCGCCCGGCCCCTCGCCGAGCAGCGCCGCGATCGCAGCCTCGTCGGAGAACTCGGCGCCGTTGTCGGTGAGGACGGCGCGGAACACGCGGCGCGTCCCGTCGGCGCCGAGGATGGCCCGGACGCCCTCCAGGGCGTCCGCGACGCACGCGGCGGTCTTCTCCTCCAGCGGCAGCGCGAGCTGGAGCCTGCTGGGGCGGTGCAGCAGCGTGAGCAGGCAGGCCGAGTCCTCCCGCGCGCCCTCGACCGTGTCCATCTCCCAGGCCGCGGCGCACGCGTCCTCCCCGAGGGCGAGGAACGTGGCATGCGACCTGCGGGCGGAGTGGCGCGTGGCCGCCCGGCCGGCGGCGCGCTTCCTCGGCCTGTAGCCGACCTTGCGCCTGAGCTCCATGTTGGTCATGCCGTCGTAGCCCGCCGAGACCCAGCGGTAGATGGTCGACGGCGACAGGTCCACCGGGCCGCCGTTGCGCGCCGCCATCTGCTCGGGCGACAGCCCCCGGCGCAGGCAATCCCTTATCGCCTCCAGCCTGGCCGCCGCGGCGGGCTCGTCGGCGTCTATCCCGCGCCTGGACGAGACGAGGACCGAGTCGGCGCACAGCTGCGCGGCCCGGGCCTCGTAGAAGACGTGGGGGCGGCGCTTGCAGCCGATCGCGCGGTACCGCCCGCAGCCGTTGCAGCATCGCGGCCACGCCGCCAGGCGCGGGCAGGCCGCCGACAGGTCGGCGGAGGCGTCCACGCGCTCGCCGCGCCTGGCCTTCGGCGCCGTCACGAACCTGTGCGACGCCACCTCGGCGCTCACCGTCGAGGGCGACCTGCCCAGCTCCCTCGCGATCTCCCTGCACGACGCCCTGCGCTCCAGTGGATTGGCAACACCTATTTGGACGATTC
Source organism: uncultured Collinsella sp. (assembly GCA_928722055.1). Lineage (GTDB taxonomy): Bacteria > Actinomycetota > Coriobacteriia > Coriobacteriales > Coriobacteriaceae > Collinsella. Next base: position 901,076 of record CAKMWN010000002.1, on the reverse strand, counting down.
CGGGAGGGACAGCCCCGCCTCCCTGAACTCGACCGGAGACATGTAGCCCAGCGTCGAGTGGATCCTGAAGTTGTTGTACCAGTGCACGTAGTCCGAGAGCTTGGCCCGGAGCTCGCGCGTCGTGCCGAACGTCTCGCGGTGGACGAGCTCGGCCTTCAGTATCCTGTTGGTCGACTCGTCGACGGCGTTGTCGTAGGGGCAGCCCTTGGCCGACAGCGACCTCTCAATGCCGAAGGCCTCGAGCATCAGGTCGATCTCGGCGTTGTCGAACTCGCTGCCGCGGTCCGTGTGGAAGACCTCGATGTCCGAGATGGGGAAGGAGAGCGTCGCGAACGCCGACTTGACCAGCCGGGCGTCCTTCCTGGGCCCGGCGGAGTGGCCGACGATCTCCCTGTTGTAGAGGTCGACGAGCAGGCAGACGTAGTTCCACGAGGCCCCGACGCGCACGTAGGTCAGGTCGCTGCATATATGGGTGCGCGGCGCCCTGCCGCCGAAGCCGCGCGCGACGACGTTGGGCACGTCGGCCTCGTTGACCGCCCCGGGGTGCACCTTGAACCTCTTCCTGCCGTATGCGCTGACCAGGCCGTTCTCCCTCATGATGCGGCAGACCCGGCGCCGGCTGACGGTGACGCCCGACCTCTCGAGCGACGCCTTTATCTTGCGCGAGCCGTACCGGCCCTTGCTGGCGGCGTGGGCCGCGACCACGGCCGGCGCGGCGGGGTCCGGCGCGGCGGGCCGGTCGGCCCGCGAGCGCATGGAGTAGTACGTCGACCTCGCGACGCCGAGGAGCCTGCACTGCGCTGATATGGGGTAGCGGCCCTCGTTGGCCGCTATGGCCCTCACTTTCGAGCGTATATCAGCGCCGCTTGTTTTAAGACGTCGACCTCCATCCGGAGCCTGCGGTTCTCGCGCTCGAGCTCCAGGATCCGGTTCTGCTCGGGCGTGCGGTTGTCCGCGGCGCGCGGCGAGCCGGTCGCGTTTATCGACTTGATCCACCTCTCCACGGTGCTCTTGCCGAGGTCGTACTCGTCCATGATCTCGCGCTTGGGCTTGCCGGCGTTGTAGAGGTCGACTATCTGCCTCTTGAACTCGTCGGTGAAATGCCTCGGGTGCCTGGGGTCCCTCATATACGGCCCTCCCGTCTCCTGCGCCCCTCCCGGAACTGTCCACATCAGTGTAGCCAATCCACTCCTCGCTAGCTGCCATCGGCGACCGCCCCCTTCAGGAACCCGTCGTAGACCGACAGGTCGGCCCCGCCGGCCCCGCCGCCGCCTCCCGCGATGCGCCTCGCCAGCACGTCGACCGTGGCGTCGTCGGGGACGCGGCCGCCCTCGACGACCCTGAGCGCCGCCTCGCATGCCGCCTCGAAACCCGAGGACTCGCTCGCCCGGCCGATCGACCTGAGCGTGCGCCTCCTGCCGGCGGAGTCCATCCGGTCGATCCCCTCGACGAGCCCCGGCGGCATGTCGCGCCTGATCGTCGACTCCCCGAAGGCCCTCGGCCTGGCGATGATGGCGGGCACGAGCGAGAGGGGGGTTCCGGACCGCGGGGCCCTCCCCGAAGGCCCTGGGGAGGACGGCGACCCGGCGGCCGCGGTCGGCGAGGATCTCCACCGTCGACGCGCGCATGCCGACGAGCAGGCTCCGCCCGTGCCAGGCGGGCCCGGCGACGTACTCGCGCCCGTCGGCCTCGACGTAGCCGCGCTTGTCGGCGCGGGCGGCGACCCACCTCACCGCGTCGAACTCCACGCCGGGAAGGGCGCGCATGGCGGCGAGGTCCTCCCGGTAGGCCTCCCCGTGCGGCCTGCCGTCGCGGCAGCGCGCCGCCGCGTTGACCCTCGCGCACCCCTCGGCGAGGAACGCGTTGAGCTCGGGGAGCGCGCCGAACGCAGGCACGGGGACGAGGAGGTTGCGCCGGAGGAACCCCACGGCGTTCTCGACGGAGCCCTTCTCGTTTCCCGAATAGGGGTTGCAGTACCGGCTCTCGAAGCGGTAGTGGGCTCTGAACTGCGAGAACAGCCTCGATTCCGTGACCTCGCCGCGCACCATCCTGCCCGCCTCGGTGGCGTTGTCGAGCACCATCGCCGCCGGGGCGCGGCCCCAACGGCGGAAGATCTCGAGCAGCCCGGCGCACAGGCACTCCGACCTCTGCGACATGAGGGCGACGCATTGCCGGTCGTTCGAGTGCGGGAGCGTCGCGACCAACAGCTTGAGGTCGAGGGACCTCCCGCCGACTGCGGCGCGGAAGTTCCCGAAATCGACCTGGCAGGTGCCGGGCGCCCACTCGAGCTCGAGGTACCCCTCTCCGCCCGCCGCGGCCCGGGCATGCCTGAGCTCGCGGACGAACCTCTGCACGGTGGAGTACGAGCCGGCGTAGCCGCGCTCGGCGACGAGCCTGTCGTAGATCCGCCTGGCGGTGTGGCGCTGCTTCCTCGGGGCCCCGAGGTCGGCTTCGAGAACGCCGATGACCCATTCCTCGTTGCCCTCGAGTGCGGGCCTGCCTCTCCTCTGGGGCATCGGCGCGGCGGGCGACATGTCCTCCATGTCGGCGTACTTCGCCACGGTGTTCCGGCTCACGTGGAGCACTCGGGCGATCTCGGACCTTGAGCGCCCGGCGGCATCCATCGACCGTATATCATTCACTGTGTCCAGGGGCACGGTCATCTCCTCCATCCTTCCCGGGCGGGCTCGCCAAAGTAACCGCCCGGGGAAAACATACGGCGAGGGCCGCGCCCCCGGTCCCCGGGGCGCGGCCCTCTTGCTTAAACTGCTCAATTTTTCGTGCTCACGGTGCTCATTTCCCAGTGATCACTCGGACCACTTCTTAGTGAACATCAACACCGTTCACCGACCTCAGCCTCAGGATCCCCCCCTGGCCCTGGCCCTTCTCGTCATGTGGAACCTCCTCGTTCTCTGGACTGCATGGCAGCCCGAGCGTAACGGGGATGCGCGGGGAGGCGTTTAATGGCGGTGCCGAACGGCAATATTCGGTCGGGTGGACGGCGGTGCTGATTCGCAATATAGGTGGTGTCGAAAGGGCCTAGGACTCAGCATAGCAAGCCAACGGGCCAGATTGTCGGCAGCTCAACAGGAGGAACACGAAGATTGGATCAATGCTGCTAAAAAATAACAGAGCCGAGACGCGGCACCGCCTCAGCCGTCTTCTGCCCAAACCCAAGAAGAAGGGGAGGCAACCAAGGCTCGCCATCGAAGTCCTTAAGAAAGCGACCATGAGCTGGATCAAGATCAAAGTGTCGCCATTACATTCAACGACGTAAACCGCAAATAGAGCCATTGCAACACAAAATTAGGGTATGCCCCGTAGGAAGGACCTCCCCCTTGCAAAACGATGGCCAATCAATAACCTGCGTTTTTACGAGCCAACCATAGCTCAATATTGGCATCTAAGGCTTTGCGAAAAAGCTCGCCAAGCAACAAACATGCGGCCCGCCTTAGCGGCTAAATATTAGTACCGATTTAAAAGTCCATGCTAGGGACATCAACCCGAGCCAATGCACCAAACATGAACAGATTTTTGACCTATAGGCCTCCAATAAGTCCATCGGCATTAAAGATAGCTCTCGAAAAGGCCAGAGAGTTTACTCATCCGAATCATAAAGTTTCGCTCGATGGACTCCTTATGGTCTGCAATCCGCTTAAACAGCGGCTTCTCGAATAAAACGATCCTCAACATGTCCAAGGCAGAACACGCGCAGAAAACAATCAGCACAATACCTACGGAAGCTAAAGCCAATTCGAATATACCGCAGCTTTGATATAGGCCCGATACATTAAATACATCCTGCCAGAGCCACTTACGCATTGCATCGGAATTCGTGTGAATAAGAAGGACACCAAATACCGTTGAAGCAATCTTGTTGATTGCAGGAATATAGCCTATTTCAAGCGTATTGAAGAAGAGGAAAATAGCGCAACCAGTTAATGCGGCCATTATCTTACCTGAGTCAACAACAAAATAGTACGCATGATCCCCAAGGCCAAGCACTGACGAAGCAAGCATTAAGAAAGCAACGCTTGCCACGCTCGTCAAAACGCAAGCTACCAAGAATAGTGTCGCGCTTTTATGGTCCCCCATCCAGCGAGCCGGATACAACCTGATGTAAGCAGCAACAAGATATAAAGTCATATACCAGCCGACCTCGTAAAATGCGGTAGTCGACGCAAGAAAAGTCGTACAGAAAGTAAATAAGAACAGCAGCAGCCCAATTAGCTTTAAAAGCGACTTTTTATCAAGCGCAAATAGCAGCCGATTAATAAACGGAATAAACAAATACATAGCAATAAAAGAAGCGGTAAATCCCCCCCCAATGCCTCTAAATGGAAACACTAGACCGGAGACAATATCCTTGAGACCCATGCATCCAGAAAAAGCAAAGACAAAGGTAAGTATCAGCTTCCAGAAATAGACTTCAGCAATAAGTTTAAAAACTTTCATCCAAGTTAATCTGGACTTACACATGAAGTAGCCGGTAATCATAACAAACGAATTAATGCATATCTTTCCCCACATGCCATAAAAAATCAGCAGCGCTGCATTGGACGTATAGACACCGGCCGTCCAATTTGAGGAAACGCCAGAATTAACTACATAATGATGCGCTATGACCAAGAGCATCAAAATAATACGCATGAGCTCTAGATTGCTGTTTCGGTGTCTGCGCCCAGACATCGCGTCAGATCGTGCTTTCGTTGTTTCGATTTCCAACATATAATTCCTCAATTTTTGTCCCCGCACCTAAAAACTTGACTCAAAGGCATCCTCAATCGACATCATTTGGCCTTTTTGGCGCGCGCCGAATAATGTTTGCTTCAGGCCGTCGGCAACATCAATACAAACCGCCACCACGCTGTCAACCAAATCCTAAATCGGCGCATTATCTAACAAACTGGGGGACTCAATTTCCCAAAAGCCAGCACCAGCTATGCAGAACAAAACATACAAAAACAAACGATGGCCAGTACAGTACTGGCCATCGCAAGCTTATCAAAGCAGCTTAAAAAACCGCAACTAAGGCAGCTCTACTCGCAGCCTTCATTAGAAAAATCGAAGGTCTGGCCGAGCCCCATAGCCTTAGCGCGATTATAAAGCCAAGTCGCAACCGAGACGTCAATGTACGACAAACCAATTGCGTTGAAGTAGATAAACTGATTATCGTTCAATCGGCCTTGCTTCTCCCCCGTGATAATCTCATAAAGGTTAGCGTGCACGTCGTTATCAGTAAGCAGGCCTTTCTCAAACATGCGAGCGATTGTAGGTGAACCGCGATGCTTAAGTGCATGCCAGTCATCGCATACGATCATATCGGCCTTTCGGGGGACATCATATTCATCCTCCCAACCGCCAACATGGCAGTAAAGAGTACCGCCTTCAATCCAATCAGCCTTTAGCACAGGAGCCTGTCCGCTAATTGCCGTCACAATAATATCGGCGCCGAACACAGCCTTTGCCATATCAGAACCCATAGATTCGGCCTGAATGCCCTCATCGCATAACTTCTTAGCAAGCGTATCAGCGTGATCAGGAGTACGACCAGACACGCGCACAACAACCCCGGAACCCTTAGGAGCAATCATTCTTGCATGGAAAGCAGCCTGCTCACCGGTGCCCACAAGCGCCAAAGACCTTGTCTTAGACTTTGCGAGGTAGCGAGCAGCGAGAGCATCCACAGCTGCGGTCCTCAAAGCAGTAAGCATCGAAGCATCCATGACAGAAACAGTAGATCCATTTTCCATGCTAGAGAGGACCATGACGCCACCGACGTTACGCATGCCGAGCTTTTTAGGATTCTCCGGAAATACAGAGACCCATTTTACGCCGGCTTTTCCCAGAGTTCGCACAGTAGAGGGCATGCAGTTGATTCGCGACTGAGTTACATCATCAAAAACCTGCGAAGCCTTCTCGGGCAAAATCACGCGATCGGCAGCGAACTCACGGAAGCCATACTCAACAGCCTCCAAAAGTCCCGAAACATCGCCGCCCCATGCCTTAAGCAAATCAGAACGATTAAGCAAAAGAGAACTCAACTGCACGCGATTAGAAAAATTGCACTCGCGAGATTGGTCAAGCATGGCGTATCCGCCCTTTTTCAAAACAGCAGGATCAAAAGTCTCGAGAATCATATCCTCGCCCTTCTCATCCATAACGTTCAGCTTCTTATTGACCTGCTCAATTTCATCTGCGAGCTCGCTATAGTTCGATGCCAAAACGTCAATCTCGGCAAGTCTCTGATTAACATCGCAACTCAAGCCAATACGCTCGCCCTCGGCAACACGAGGAATGCAGGTAACGACTTCATTGATGTTGTTCAGCGACCGAACGGCAGATAGGTCTCCTACAACTCCGGGTTTAATCGTCGGAAATAAAACAGCGGCTGCACGCCCACCCAAAAGGGCAGCATTCTCGATTCGAGGCACCTTAGGCATCTGCCCGGTAAGCGCAAAACGAACAAGCGCTTCCGGCAGATCAACCCCAGTTGCCTTTTTTAGAATCCGCTCATAGTCGACACCAGGAAACCTAAGACCCGGGTCAAAGAATCTGAACTTGTCCCCATCGACAAAACCCTGCATGAATGCAGGGCCATTCGTGAAGCCCATGTTCTTAAGCATCTTCACTACGCGGGAATGTGCCGAACACAAAAAGAGCTCAGTGAAGCGGGAGGGAGAAATAGCACCGTGAACAACCTTCTCCAAGCCATTTGCCTCACTGCCAGTAAAACTGTCGGCAGTTCTAACCAGATACGCTTCTCCATCAACGAAGAAATACGTAGCCTGAAACTCCTGGCAGCCGCCCATGTAGCGCTCAATTACGACATGGCCGTCGGAAGACTCATCTTTCGCGGCAACAATAGCGCAATCAAGCTCATCATACGAAGCACAAACAGCCTGTCCACGAGAGCCGCGACTGTCGCTAGGCTTTACAAAAACCGGAAAATCGACAACTCGGTTTTTAACATCTGCCTCACTAAAGCTCGGGATAATTTCTACCCCGTTCTCGATACACATAGCCTTAAAAGCACGTTTATCCGTCATCAAACGGAACTGCTCAGCAGATCCGTAGCAAGGCACATTGAGCTTAGAGCAAACTTGTTGATATGGACGTTGCGCAGGATCAATCCAACCACAAACGACCCCATCAACTTGCTCGCTTTTTGCCATAGCAACTATTCCATCGACATCTTTAATATCGAGAACGTAGGCTTTGTCGGCAGAAGCCTTCGTCGGGCTCGTCTCAAGCCAATCGGCAACAATAACGTAGACTCCGAGACTGTGAGCTGCTTCCACAAGCTTAAGCTGTTGCGGCGTACCGCCCAGAACAAGCAGACGCTTTCCAGTCAAAGAACTCGTCTCGCTCATCGCGCACATCCCAAAACAACATCACAAATACGGTCGACATCATCGAGAGCCAAATCGGCGAACATAGGAAGCGTAAGTACTCGATCGGAAACCCACTTAGCCACGGGAGTGCGCTCACTTGCGTAAACGCTGCGATAGCATGCGTAATCGCTAATAAGAGGATAGAAATACTTGCGAGCACCAACGCCAGCAACATCAAGCGCAGCAAATACATCGTCACGCGTTGCGCCAAATTCGTCTTCGAAAACAACCGGCAGATATGCATAGTTAGAAGTGATACCATCACCGGGACGACAAACCTGAACGCCCTTCGCGCCCTCCAAGCGCTCCCAGTAGCGCTCAGCGACGGCTTTGCGTTTGGCAATTTCCTGCGGCAGATGGCGCAAGTTGCACACGCCCATAGCCGCACAGAACTCATTCATCTTGGCATTACCGCCGACGTACTCAACATCCTCTGGGCCCATAATGCCAAAGTTCTTCCACTGATTGAGAAGCGGATACAGATTAGAATCCTTAAAAGCAACAGCGCCGCCCTCGATAGTGTTAAACACCTTCGTGGCATGGAAACTAAACATAGAGGCATCTCCAAATGTGGCAACAGAAATATCACCACGCTTGACGCCAAACGCATGTGCGGCATCATAAATGACCTTAAGACCATACTTGTCAGCAATAGCCTGAATGGCATCGACATCGCAAAGATTACCGTAAACATGAACGGGAACAATTGCACACGTGCGCGGAGTTATAAGCTTTTCAATAGACTCAGGATCAATCGTGTAATCGTCATTCCTAATGTCAGCAAAAACCGGCGTAAGCCCCTTGCGAACGATAGCGTGCGTAGTGCTTGCAAACGAAAACGGAGTGGTGATGACTTCGCCCTCAAGGCCCATAGCCTCAAGAATGCATTCGAGGGCATTGTGGCCATTGGTAAAGAGAGCAATATTATCGATACCCAAGTACTGTTTGAGTCCGGCTTCAAGCTTCTTATGCTCAACACCCATATTGGTAAGCCAATGGCTCTCCCAAAGAGGAGCGATCTCCTCGATATACTCCGACATCGGAGGCATTGAGGATTTTGTAACTAGAATGCGATCGGACATATACGTTTCCTTCCCTTCATAAGCACAATTAAAAAAACAGCGAAACTAAATTGTAAGTCAAACACCATTAATTCCGTTTAGCATCAAGATAATCCCTTACCGTGATTACGAGATAGTCAAATGCTTCAAAATGCAACAATTTAGAAAGACCTAAATAAACAAAAGCCATGACGAGAATCTCAAGAACAATGGTAAGGATTGAAGAAGCATTTAAAAATACAACCGAATAGGCGCATAGCCCTGAAACAAATGAGATGAAGAATGCAGGAGCGATGTCTCGCAGCTGTTCAGCATACGAGTATCCTATTACCCACTTGTTAGGAGCTGCGTTAATAAATGTACTAAGAATGCCAGTAAATATATAACTAAATACAATGAGATAGATATTGTGAAAAACGAACGCCATAACCAGGAGATTAATTAACCCAATGGCTTTTTTTATCAACTCAAGCCTAAGGAAGAGATCACTTCTTCCGAGACCATTCAAGGCCTGAAGGTTAGTGGTGTGAATCGGCAGAAGCATATAGACAACGCAATACATCTGCAGAAACGGAACACACGAAAGCCATTTGTCGCCCAGCAAAAGACTAATAAGCGGGCGAGCCGCAATAGCAAACAGCGTCATGGAGGGCACGATGCAAAAACAGGACATTTTTAGTGCACGACGAACTATAGATTTGACCTTATCAAGATCCATCTGCGTCTTAGACACCGCGCTCAGCATAACGGGTTGAATAGCGCCGTCAAGGAGCGATCCAACAGCAGCAGGGTACTTTTTACCCTGCGATACAAGGCCAAGTTTTGACGCGTTAAACTGACCGCCAATAATCAAGTCAGAAAGACTCTGATAACCTTGATCGAGAATACCGGAGGCAAGAAGCTTCCAGCCAAAGCCAAATAACACCTTAGCGCGGTTCACGCTAAACTCAAAACGAGGACGCCAATCTAACTGAATAAAATGTGCGAAGCAATTTACAGTCTGGAAAGACAGCTGCTGTAATACTAGGGCCCAGAGACCCGCACCAGCGAAAGCCGAGCCAATGCCAACCGCGGCAGATACCAAAACAGACCACATCGTGGCGTTAAAGATTTTTCGAAACTCCATCGACCTCTGGATCAAGGCCACCTGAACAGAGTTAAGTGCGTTAATCACCAAGATCAACGTAAGCGCCCTAAGCGGCCAAACAAGATATGGCATTCTGTATACGTCGGCGACAACAGGGGCAAACGCGAAGATTAAAATATATAGGACGACCGAAATCGAAAGACTGAGCCAAAAAGCCGTAGACGCATCGCTCGATTCGAGCCTCGGAGTCTGGATGATTGCAGTTGGAAGTCCAGACTGCACAAACACATTACCAAGATTAACGAACACAAGGATAATCGCTAGGGCGCCAAACTGCTCGGGGGCCAATAGACGTGCCATAACAATTTGCACGACAATCTGAACGAGCTGATTGCCGGCACGTTCGAGCAACTTCCACACAAAAGCACTCATTGATTGCTTTTTTAAAGACGTTTGAGGCATCAACAAAACCTTAATAACCGCGGCGAAACGCAAACGCATTTCGCCAGATGGGACATCTTGAAACTACTTAGAAATTAGAAAACATGAGAATCGGCGTAATGATACTTCCATTAAAACACTAATTAATTGGGCCGCACCTAAGAAATGTCTATATCGAAGTGTTGCTATGGGTAGGCCAGTAGAGTGCCTTAAAATAACACAGCACAACGACTTATGAATTAAATATTGCTAGTAGCTAATAGAGCCAATCTTCACGATTCTGCGACCGCCCCCCTTACCGAAGCCCTTCGGTTCAATAGTGAAGCCGCAAATCCGCAATACACGTTTAATAAATACAATTGTCCAATCTTTAAAGCCAAGCGAGTCAACGGCTTCGTTGACAAATTTTCCCGATTTAGAAACAGAGCCAAAAGCAAGACAAGTTCTCAAAAGTGGGTGGCTTGCCAAAATTAAGGCCTGATGCCATTGCTGAGTAGTAAATTCATCTATTGATTCATACATCTCAAGCCAACGTTTAGCATTGTTGACACGTTTTTCAGCACTGTTCAAACTCGATGTCCAAGAACCGGGAACCTGATACCTGTATACAGACATTTCATCAGGAAAATAATGAACGGGCCCTACCATGGATGCATATAAAACCGATGGAAAATCGCCAACAGGAAATGATGCCGGCCAATCAATGTGTTTCGTAGCAAACAGATTTTTTCGATATAGCCAACTTGCAGTTGGAACATTCCAGTTAGAAATTATTTCCTCACTCGAAAGATCGTGCTCGACATCCCCCATACTCATGCGGCTCAGTATATCCCCGGTAACGCCATCGACCACCGTGGCCGCATGGCAAGCCATCACGCATTCGGGATGGGAGCAGAGATATTCTGTCTGAACCTGTAACTTATTAGCATCATTCCAATAATCGTCGCCCTCACAGGCAGCAATATACTCTCCCCTAGCCGCAGGAACCAAAAGACCTTGGGTATAGCCTCCCTGATACGTGCCTTTCTGATACTGATTCACCTTCTCGTAGAAAACTCGAATAACATCAGGATACTGGTTTTCATATTTACGAAGAATCTCGACAGTTCCATCAGAAGACGCATCATCATGCACAAGAATTTCAAAACCAAATGTAGTTTGCTGCGCAAGAATGCCATCCAAGCACTTTTCGATATAAGAAGCATGATTAAACGCTATGACACAAACGCTAACCAAGGGTTTTTCACTCAAAGGAATTTCCTTTCCACACGACTACAGGCTCAACTTAGTAAAAACAGAAAGGGCAATGTCAACAATTAAGCCCTTCCAAGTTGCATAGAATGATCTTTCACCAACAACCCGAACAAGACTCCCGATATCCCTTTCAGAAAGAAACTGCAGTCTAAAATTGAGCCAAGAATCCAAAGCGTCAAGCAATGATTTGTCATTAACGGACATCGTCCCTAAATCGGAACCGAAACGCTTCATCAAAGCTACGCGATCTATCAAATCTTCTATATCTGCGATCCGGCGTTCCTTGGTCATTTTCTTTCTAGCGGAAGCATTTCCATCATGGCGCCTAAATTTTACAAGCCTTCTATCATATAAAGCGAGAGTACCTTTTACTAGGGCAAGCTCCCATAGCATGGCGTCATGAGCCCATGACTCATCCCAATAAGGCGCGATTTCATTCAGAAAACTTCGGCGAACACAGTACGCACATCCTGGACGCAAAACGTAGACAGCTTTATCATCAAGCGATTTTATGCATACTTTTCCATCATTTGCCCCATTACCGACATTTGGAACTCGTTTCGAACCCTCTTGATAAAATGGCTCGACATCGCATGCAAGCAAATCAATCTCATGATGTAGTTGCATAAGCGCGGTCATGTCGGAAACCTTACAAAGCTCCCAAACGTCATCCTGATCGCATAAAAATATATAATCGCCTGAAGCATGGTATAGCAGATCGTGAAAATTCGTCTTCCAACCCTTGTTTTGCGCATTGACAGTTAAATTCCAGTTATTCAACTGATAATGCTCAATATAGCTTTCAACAATGCCCGGAGTCCCATCAGACGAAGCGTCGTCAACGATTAAGACCTCATCAAACGCTCTAGACTGTTGCCTAAGCGAATCAAGCTGTTCAGTTATATACTCACGCCCATTGTAAGCGGACAAAACAAGAGAGACTCGAACCTCTTTAGACGCGGTTTTCGACTCAACAGATATATGACTATGGTTAAGATTCATACTGAGTCCCTTCGTCTAATACTGTCACCGAACAATCTAAAAACTCTTTATTACTCTCAAATGTATGCACATTGGTATGGTTGGACTCTGCGATACCAAATAGGGCTGCTAGCAAAATCCAGCATGAGTTGTACACATAGTCGCCATCAAACAAAAGTAAACCAATTAAAACCAAAAGTACTAGAAAAAGACGCGCACCTGTCTTTCCAGACAGCTTTTTTGAATAAGCGCCGATTACTAAATACCATAGAGCGGTAAAGAGAATTCCGAAGTTAGCTAGAGCTGCGATTATGCCGCTGAACGGATTGACAACACCCGGACCAATTCCAAATAATGGTCGAGAACAAAAGATAAACAAGCAGTCAACAATACTGATAATTCTAGGAAGGGCATCGCTTGTTCCGCCTAGACGCCTGTAATTTCTTGACAGCAATGCGTCCATATTATTTAAGACGTTTTCAAACTTCCTTACATAAAAAGAATTCCCGCACGCATCAAGTACAACAGGCAGCAGAGCCACTGCTAAGAAAGCTACCAGTAAAAGCAGGTAAACAATTCGAACATCAATGTTGCTATCTTTATCAATCAAAGCACTGCGAGATTCAAAATAGAAATAGATGGCCAAGAACAAAAGAAGAACAAGACCGACAATCGCAGTAAACGCCCCTGAAAACAATAGAAGAACAACTGCGAGCACGGTCCATGGAACTTCATTTTTATGGTCAGACATGCACCTGCTTAACAAGAGTTCGATAAGAAGAAAAAAGAACACCGCCATAGCAAAATGACTAGGTTCCCGTGTAAAACCCTGAATTGAGGCAAAGCCACCACGTATATTTAGATCAAGATAAACGCTTCCGCTACTCGGAAAGAAAAACTGAGCCACCTTTGTCAAAATCGTGCTCTTGAATAAATTCTTCGTAATAAATTCGACGGCGCCCCACAGAAGCTGAACCTTGCAGAAACGGACTACGGCATGAGCGAGGAAATAATAATCGTGCCGTAAGAGCACGGCAGATGCGATGCACATCACGAGAAGCCAGAGAGCAAGTCGTAATATAACCAAGAGGGATCGAAAACCCAATCCGACGTGCGTCATCGACTCAAACCCGTAATAGAACCTATCCCACGAGCCAGAGGCGCCAATCGTCGATCCTTCAAATGGAAAAACGACATTATAAAGAAGACATAAACCAACTGCCGCAATAAGACATGCGATAAGCGCAATTAGATGTCTATCAATCCTCGTGCGTCTAATCAATAATACAAACGACGTAAAAGCAAGGGAAATTAAAACTAAATCACTGCAGTTTATTTCCTGTCCACCCACAATTGCAGCCGTAGAGGTAATTCGGTTCATATCGAGCACCAACAAGAAGGCGAGCTGATAGCAGAAAAGCTCTTTTAACGACCTCTCGTTTGCGTATCCCCACACAAGAATGCAAGTTGTCCATAAGAACGATATTGTTACGCTCATTTCAATCCTTCTGGCTCACATCAACATGACTGTTCTGCAGAGATTTCAAGCAATTTCTTCATACATTGCAGAGAGATCCATTAGATATCTTCTATCCGGAACAGCAACAGGCTCTGGACAGATTGGTTTTTCCAACATCTTTCGCATTGCTCTTTCCAAATCCGATACGTCACCGCTCTTAAAAAGCAAACCATTAACACCTTCCTTGACATAATCGCGTGCAGCGCAACGGTCGGGTACGATGCAAGGAATGCCGAGTTCAAGCAACTGTACAGGCGTAAGAAGAGCAGTTTCGTGCCATCGCGACGGCTGCACCACAGCAATCGCGCGGGCAACCCCATGTGACCACATTTCATCAGGCTCAAGCCATCCAGTAAACTCGATAATGCCAGAGTATTTCTCTTTCAATTCTGGGAGCATTTCTCCGTCGCCGATGACAATGCCATGAGCGCCGATTGTTTCCACGGCACTACAGAAAAGATCGGCACCCTTCTCAGGACTTAAGCGCCCAATATATAGAAAAGAATCGCGGGCATAAGAAATAACGGATTCATCAAGACGAATATGGTCGACAGGATTTCGCAAAACCCTATATGCAAAGGCACTATGAAGATAGGGCGCTAGGATATCGCGACAATAATCCGAAACAAAAGCATAGTGAATATGGCGGTTATTCCTCACCCAGCGGTCCTGAATATATTGGCGCATGACACGCCAAAGCTTCTGTGCATAGGAGCGTTTGTCACAGTTGCAAGAAACACAGGAAACTGACAGCGGAACACGATCGCAGATGCATTTCTCGCTGTAATCGTAAAATCCGCCGTTGGGACAAGCGGAAAAATAATCATGAACCGTCAGCATCAACGGGTTGCCATTTTTAGTCGCCGCAGCAAATACAGAGGCGCTCATTACTTTTGTCCACGTATGAATATGAACAATAGCGCCCTTTAAATCACCGCGGCCAAGAAGAGCACGAAATACCCTATACGCATTACCATTCCAAAAGCCATTGCAAATAGCACCGACCCTCGAGGGATTACTAGTAATTGAATGCATACCGAGACAGATAACTTCAATGCCAGAGTTAACGAGCTCAGTGCAAACGGGGCCCTGGCCGCAAAAAAAGACAACCTTACGCCCTGCAGAGGCAAGAACCAACGCAGTCTTTACGGCAACTGCACTAGCACCACCTTCGACGTAACCAAAATCGCTGACGATAATGATGGGCACGTCTTGCTTATGCAAAATCACTGGACAATCAACCCTTCCAGATACTCCCCGAGCTCTTCCCCCCAGTCGGGCATGCGGAAGCCGACCGACTCGAGCCTGGACAGGTCGAGCGCGGAGTGGACCGGGCGCGGGGCGATGGGGCCCTCGGCGTTCGCGTAGTAGTCGGCGGTCGAAACCGGCACGACCTTCTCCCCGTTGCCGTTGGCTGCCTCGAAGACGGCGCGGGCGATGTCCGCCCAGGACTTGACCGCGCCGGAGCCGGTGCAGTTATAGGTGCCGTAGGGGGCGTGCGTCCCCAGCACGTGGAATATGGCCTCGGCCATGTCGCGCGTGAAGGTCAGGCGTCCCAGCTGGTCGTCCACGACGGTGACCTGCTCGAGCCCGTCCTCGGGGTCGGCTACGCGGTCGGACAGCCCCCTCATGGTCTTGACGAAGTTGCGGCCCTCGCCGATGACCCAGCTGGAGCGCATGATGTAGTGGCGCGGGCAGCCGGCCACGGCGATGTCGCCGGCCGCCTTGGTCTGGCCGTAGACGGAAAGCGGGCTGAGGGGCTCGTCCTCGGTATGGACCTCGGCGGTGCCGTCGAAGACGTAGTCGCTGGACACGTGGACGAGCGTGATGCCGTGCCCGGCGCAGGTGCGGGCGAGCAGGGCCGGGCCCGTCGCGTTGGCCTTCCAGGCGGTCGCGCGGCCCTCGGGGGTCTCCGCCCTGTCCACGGCCGTGTAGGCGCCGCAGTTGATCACGGTGCCGTAGAGCGACCAGTCGTACTTGGAGTAGGCGTCCGGGTCTGACATGTCGAAGGTGTCGATGTCGCAGAAGTCGAAGTCCTTCGCGACGCCGCGCTCCTCGGCGAGCGCACGCACCGCATGGCCCAGCTGGCCGTCGCAGCCGGTGACGAGGGTGCGCTTCGGCGCCATGGGGACGACGTCCTTAAGGTACGGGTGGTTGAGGTCGGCCTCGGAGACGGTGGCCTCGTCGAGAGGGATCGGCCACTCGATGGCGAGCTCGGGGTCGGCGAGGTTCACGAAGGTGTACGTCCTCTTGAGCTCGAGGGACCAGTGGGCGTCCACCAGGTAGGTGTAGGCGGTGCCGTCCTCCAGGGCCTGGAAGGAGTTGCCCACGCCGCGCGGGACGTAGATGGCCTTGCTGGGATCCAGAACGGTCGTGAACACCTTGCCGAAGGTCTCGCTGCCCTCGCGCAGGTCGACCCATGCGCCGAAGACGCTGCCGCGGGCCACGGAGATGAACTTGTCCCAGGGCTCGGCGTGGATGCCGCGCGTGACGCCCTTCTTGTCGTTATAGGAGATGTTGTTCTGGACGACCCTGAGGTCGGGGATGCCCAGGGCGCACATCTTGGCGCGCTGCCAGTTCTCCTTGAACCAGCCGCGCGAGTCGCCGTGGACGGCGAGGTCGACGACCTTGAGGCCCCCGATGCCGGTCTCGGCGACGGAGAGGTCCTTCTCGAATGCGATGTCTGCCATATGGGAAAAGCTCCTATCGAAGAGGTTGAAACGGCGAAGGCGCCCGCGCGGGGCCGCAGGGTCATCCCCATGCCCTGCGGCCCCGCGCGGGCGCCCCGCGGCGCGGTTCGCCGGGATGCGGTCTTACTGGCCCTGTGCGCGGTAGCGCGCCTCGGTGGCCTCCTTGGCCGGGCGCCACCAGGACTCGTTCTCGACGTACCAGTCGATCGTCTGCTTCAGCCCCTCGGCGAAGTCGGTGTGGGCCGGCCTCCAGCCCAGCTCGCGCTGGAGCTTCGTGCTGTCGATGGCGTAGCGGCGGTCGTGGCCGGGGCGGTCGGCGACCCAGTCGAAGTCCTCGGGGTCGCGGCCCATGGCCTCCAGAATCATGCGCAGGACCGTGATGTTGTTCCTCTCGCCGTCGGCCCCGATGAGGTAGGTCTCCCCCGTGCGGCCCTTGGTGAGGATGTCCCAGACGGCGCTGGAGTGGTCCTCGGTGTGGATCCAGTCGCGGACGTTCTCGCCGCGGCCGTAGAGCTTGGGGCGGACGCCGTCGACGATGTTCGTGATCTGCCTGGGGATGAACTTCTCCACGTGCTGGTAGGGGCCGTAGTTGTTGGAGCAGTTGGAGATCGTGGTGCGGAGGCCGTAGGTGCGGGTCCATGCGCGCACGAGCATGTCGGAGCTGGCCTTGGTCGAGCTGTACGGCGAGGACGGGTGGTAAGGCGTCTCCTCGGTGAACTTGGCGGGGTCGTCGAGCGCAAGGTCGCCGTAGACCTCGTCGGTGGAGACGTGGTGGTAGCGGACGCCGTATTTGCGGACGGCCTCCAGAAGTCGGAAGGTGCCCTCGACGTTGGTGCGCAGGAAGGGCTCCGGGTCCGCGATGGAGTTGTCGTTGTGGCTCTCGGCGGCGTAGTGCACGATGGCGTCGTGGCCGGGGACGATGCGGTCCAGCAGCCCCGCGTCGCAGATGTCGCCGACGACGAGCTCCACGCGGTCCGACGGCAGCCCGGCGATGTTCTCGGGGTTGCCGGCGTAGGTCAGCTTGTCCAGGACGGTGACGTGCACGTCGGGGTGGTTATCGACCACGTAGTGGACGAAGTTGCTGCCGATGAAGCCGCAGCCGCCCGTGACGATGATGTTCCTGGGTTCAAAAATCTCAGACATGAGGGGTTCCTCCTAGTACTCGCGCGGGCTGTTGACGATCTCGCCGGCGGCGACCTTCTTCAGGTGCCGCCCGTAGACCGACTTGCCGTAGGCCTCGGCGGCCTCCTTGAGCCCGGCGGTCGTGATCCAGCCGTTCTCCCAGGCGATCTCCTCGGGGACGGACACGGGCAGGTCCTGGGAGTGCTCCACGGCGCGGACGAACTCAGCGGCCTCGTGCAGGCTCTCCATGGTGCCGGTGTCCAGCCACGCGTAGCCGCGGCCCAGGGTGACGACGGACAGCGTCCCCTCCTCCAGGTACATCTGGTTGAGTGCGGTGATCTCCAGCTCGCCGCGGGCGGAGGGCTGCACCCTATGGGCCTTGGCGGCCACGTCGCCCGGGTAGAAGTACAGGCCGGTGACGGCGTAGGAGCTCTTGGGGCGCTCGGGCTTCTCCTCGATGGAGACGGCACGGCCCTCCCCGTCGAACTCCACGACGCCGAAGCGCTCGGGGTCGTCCACGTGGTAGCCGAAGACCGTAGCGCGGCCCGACTCGGCGTTCTGGACGGCGCGCGTCAGGTGGCGCGAAAGGCCGTTGCCGTAGAAGATGTTGTCGCCGAGCACGAGCGCGCAAGGCTCGCCGGCGATGAAGTCCTCGCCGATGGTGAAGGCCTGCGCCAGGCCGTCCGGGCTCGGCTGCTCGGCGTAGGAGAGGTTCACGCCGTAGCGCGATCCGTCCCCGAGCAGGCGCTCGAAGTTGGGGAGGTCCGTCGGCGTGGAGATGACCAGGATGTCCCTGATGCCCGCCAGCATGAGGGTGCTGAGCGGGTAGTAGATCATGGGCTTGTCGTAGACCGGCAGCAGCTGCTTGGAGGTCACGAGCGTGAGCGGGTACAGGCGCGTGCCGGACCCGCCGGCGAGGATGATGCCTTTCATATACCTAATGCCTTTCCTTTTTAGCGGTCATTCGACCGAATCGATTACCAATTAATCTTGCAAAACAATCGACACCAAAAGCACCGAATTCAAAAAAAGAGTGGTCAAGAAGTAGACGTTTGCCAACTTGTTTGACAAGCCGGCCTCCCTCTCCAACCTCAGATGCGCACGCAACAATTTCTTTATTTGACTCAAGAAAATATCCTATCGCATAGTTGCGACGATACTGTTCGGCAGGGGAAAGGTTATGCGAATGATAAACGCAAGCGTCAGCTGCATATGCAACAGAATAGCCAGCGTTAACGGCTTTTGCCGCCATAAGCATATCCTCACTCATATCAGTCCTCCCAAAACCACCAAGCTCGTTGTAGATGCGACGTCGGTAGGCGGAGCACACATCCGTAGCAAAATACGTCTTGATTCCCAATTTCGGGAGATCAGCTTTGGAACGAACGTTTGATTCTGGACCATAATTAAACGCCCTAACTAAACGTTCGAATTTGCGAGCATCAGCTTTTGGCAACTGCCGTCCTGAAGAAATAGCAACGCGCTCGTCTGACACAATTGGCGCGATAAGATTCTCGATATATCGATTATTTGCCGGAATGGCATCCTGGGTCATAAAGCAAACTATGTCACCAAAAGACTTTTTTACCGCCATGTCACGAGTAAGCCCATGGTTGAACTTAGAACGGTCAATCTCAATGACTCGAACCCCAGCAAAACCCGAAGCAATTTCGACAGTATGATCAGACGAAGAAGAATCGACGACGATAATCTCATCCGGGCAACAAGTCTGAAGCATTAATTGATTTAACAAATCGCCAATCTCGGCTTGCGCATCAAGCGTTGGAATCACGAGAGATACTGACGGCATACTAAAACCACCCACACATACAGACATTGCCACATGAACAATGGAAAACAGAATTTATTATCAGAAAATCGATAATCAAGAGGCCCCTTCTCCTGAAAACACTTCAACAACAGTAAGAATGACGATTTTAAAATCGAGCAATATACTTCTCCGAGCTATATACTCGAGATCACGGCGAACCATACCATCAAAATCAGTGTCGTTTCTATCCGTCACCTGCCATAGACCAGTAATGCCCGGTTTCACGCCCAAACGTTGAAGGTCGAACTCAGTATACTGAGCGACTTCACGAGGCAACGGCGGACGCGGGCCCACTACAGACATCTGACCCAGAAACACATTCAGGAACTGCGGGAACTCGTCGATGGAATGCTTGCGGATGAACTTTCCAATCTTGGTGACGCGCGGATCATTCTTCATCTTGAACATAGCGCCGGCAATCTCGTTTTGCTCTTTGAGCTCTGCGAGGCGTTCGTCAGCATCCTTGTACATAGAGCGGAACTTCCACATACGGAAGGTAGACAGGCTACCGTCTGCGCGAGTTCGACCAACACGAATCTGGCTATAGAAGGGGTCGTCATCGCTCTCCAAGCGAATGGCTGCGGCGAGCAGCAAGCTGGGAATAGCGATGACGACGAGCACGACACCGCTGAAAACGATGTCGAATACGCGCTTTACGGCCCGGTAGGCCAGGCGCGAGCGGTCCCAGTCCATGGTAGATTGCATGGCCTTATACCGGCCGGCGCCCTCGCGCCGGTCCATGGCCTGAGCAATCAGCGCCGCTCCAGCGGGCGCATTGCTCTCTGTTACTTCTTTAGCAGCCACAGTCAAACTTACGTCCCCGTTGTCCAGGGATCCCCCAATCGGTAAACTCAAAAATGAAAACGAATTGCCGGTGCAACGTCTCCCTTAGGTCTTGCTGGGAACGTCGAGTGGCAGCAGCTCCCTAAATGCGGAGTCGCCTTCGCCTACGTCCACCAGGCACCAGCGCTTGCGACGGTCGATCTTGTGCACGCTAGCCTCTTGCCCCACCAAAGAACCCTGTTCTATGTGCAACACACCGTTTTCTATGCGCGCAACACTGTTACGCACCACGCCGTCGTCGTCCAGAACGCTGCGGTACCAATCCTGCGCATCGTCCGGCATGGGCATGTACGCCCGCTCCCTACTGCCGGCGATGCGACAGCCAAAGCTCAACTTGGCCAAAGCCCTATCGAGCGTTGCGGCATCGTGCGTGGCGACGAAAAAATATTCCTTGTACATAGGTTTGGTTTGGAGCGACCAAGCGCCGTCCTGCTTAAACCAGAACTCCTTTTGCATCACAAAAGCGTCCTGCATCAGCTCATGCGGGATAATGCTGCGGACCTTTTCGCAGGTCTCGTACTCTTTTCCATGGGGGGTGTGAACCAGATACCAGCGGACGCGGCTATGCTGGCTATTGGTGGTGGCGCCGTTAAATGCGCCCGGCAGCTGCGCTTGGCGCCGTGCCGTCTGCTCCATGTTCTCGCCCCCTCTTTTGGCTTTGCGATGCACGCAAATACAGGGGCGTTTAGAACAGGCTTCTCGCTCGCAGCTAGGCGCAGTCGCAAAAGTACAGGTTTTGTATCTTTCGACATAGGCATTATACGAGCAATTAATCAGCGATTGCCCAGATTACGCAAAATGTACTGCTAGTAGGTACATCTCCATAGCCCCCTACAAAAACCTGTACCTTTTTGTGCAACAAAAAAAGCCGCTCAACCAGCGGCTTTTCTTATTTCGGCATGAAAAAAAGCGACCGCCCTGTGTGGACGGTCGCCTTTGTTAATTGTTGTGCAGCTTGCCTTAGGCGCGAGTCTTGATCTCCTCGGTCACCTTCGCAACAAACTCGTCAACACTCATCTGAACGGTCTCGTTGGAGCGATCGCGGACGGAAATGTTGCCGGCCTCGACCTCCTTCTCGCCCAGGATGAGCATGTAGGGAACGCGGTCGATGCTGCGGGCCTCGCGGATCTTGTAGCCGATCTTCTCGTCGCGGTCGTCGCAGACCACGCGAATGCCGGCCTCCTCCAGCTTGGCGCACACCTCGTGGGCGTAGTCGCGGCTCTTCTCGGAAACCGGAAGCGCCTTGACCTGCACGGGAGCCAGCCAGGTGGGGAACTTACCCGCAAAGTGCTCAATCAGAATACCGATAAAGCGCTCGATGGAGCCAAAGCATACGCGGTGCAGCATGATGGGGCGCTTCTTGGTGCCGTCGGCATCCACGTACTCCAGGTCAAAGTTGAGCGGCATCTGGAAGTCGAGCTGGACGGTACCGCACTGCCAGGTACGACCGAGCGAGTCCTCCAGGTGGAAGTCGATCTTGGGGCCGTAGAAGGCGCCGTCGCCCTCGTTGACCTCGTAGTCCATGCCCAGTTTCTCCAGAGCGGTGCGCAGGCCCTCCTCGGCGCGAGCCCAGTCCTCGTCCGAACCCATGGAGTCCTCGGGGCGGGTGGAAAGCTCAACGTGGTACTTAAAGCCAAACTTTTGGTACACGGAGTCGATGAGGTTGACCACGCCCACGATCTCGTCGGTAAGCTGGTCGGGACGCACAAACAGGTGGGCGTCGTCCTGGTTAAAGCAGCGCACGCGGAACAGGCCGTGCAGGGCGCCGCGCAGCTCGTGGCGGTGCACCAGGCCAATCTCGCCGGCGCGGATGGGAAGCTCGCGGTAAGAGTGCGGCTTGGAGGCGTACACCAGCACGCCGCCCGGGCAGTTCATGGGCTTAATGCAGTACTCTTCGTCGTCGATGACGGTGGAGTACATGTTGTCCTTGTAGTGGTCCCAGTGGCCACTGGTCTTCCACAGCTGTTTGTTCATGATGAGCGGTGTGGAGATCTCCACGTAGCCGGCCTTATGGTGGATCTCGCGCCAGTAGTCCAGCAGCGTGTTCTTAAGGATCATGCCGTTGGGCAGGAAGAACGGGAAGCCGGGGGCCTCGTCGCGCATCATAAAGAGGTCCATCTCGTGGCCGATCTTGCGATGGTCGCGCTTCTTGGCCTCCTCCAGCATGTGCATGTGCTCGTCGAGCTCTTCCTTGGTGGCAAAGGCGACGCCGTTGATGCGGGTGAGCATCTTGTTGTCCTTGTCGCCCTTCCAGTAGGCGCCCGAGACGCCGGTGAGCTTAAAGGCCTTGAGCGCCTTGGTGTAGCAGATGTGGGGGCCGACGCACATGTCGATGTAGTCGCCCTGCTGGTAGAAGGTGATACGGGCGTCGTCGTCCAGGTCGCCGATGTGCTCGACCTTGTACTTCTCGCCACGCTCCTCCATAAGGGCGATGGCCTCGGCGCGGGGCTTCTCGTACACGGTGAACTTGAGGTTCTCCTTGACGATCTTCTTCATCTCGGCCTCGATCGCGGGGAAGTCGTCCTCGCTGATCTTGACGCCCTCGGGCAGGTCGACGTCGTAGTAGAAGCCGTTGTCGGTCGCGGGGCCGTAGGCAAAGTCGGCCTCGGGGTACAGGCGCTTGATAGCCTGCGCCATGATGTGCGCGGCGGAGTGGCGGATGACGTGCGTGACCTCGTCCTGCGGGAGCTCGGCCACCGAACCGTCATTGTAGAGTGCCTTCATGGGTATGTTTTCTCCTCTCGGATGCCTGATGCAAGTGTGTGCGATGCGTTCGGCATTTTAACTTGCATCATTATAGGCAGGTTGCCTTGGTATACAAGCGCCCGCCGCACCTTAATGGCACGGCGGGCGATTTTCTACGCATGCTTCATCGTGTGGGCGGGGGGGTGTGGGGCGCGCGTGGCTTGCGGCGTGCCCGTGACTTGCGGCCGGCCCGGCGATGGATGCGTTACTGGATGCGAGTTCGGCAGTAGGGGCAGACCTTCCAGTGCGCATCGAGCGGGCGATGGCAGCTGGGGCACACGTTGCGAACCTGGGTGTCGCACACGGGGCAGACCACAAAGTCCTTCTCGATGGGCGCGCCGCACTGCGGGCAGGTGCCGTACTGGGCAAGTTGGCGCTCGCGCAGGGCCATGTCCAGCTCCTGCTCCTCGCGGTCGGCCGCGTAGGAGTGCGGACGCAGGACCAGGTAGGCGATGAGGCCCACAAACGGGATGAGGGCGATGATGCCCCATGCCACGTAGGCGCTGGCGCCGCGGCGGCGAGCGTCGATGAACACATAGACGACCGACAGCACATACAGGGCGATGATAAAGCCAACGAAGGCATAGACGACGCCCATAAGCTGCGGCGACATGAGCTCGGAGATGTACTTGGACATTACGGGTACCTTTCGGAATAATAACAGTCCGGTCAAGTTTACCACGGGGTTTGTTTATATGGGACCACGGCTAGGGGCGGACTGGCGCGGACGCAAACATCTCAATCTGTAACAGTTAGAAGCGGAATCCGGGTCTAGATGTTACAGATTTAGACACAGGGGTTCCTCCCCGACTTCAATCTCGATCTGTAACACCTGGAACCCAAATCCTCGTCTAACTGTTACAGGTCGAGACGAACGGTTGCCGTAGTTGTCGGCAGACGAGGTTGTCGACGTTGCTGGGTCTCCCCTCATCTGCCGTTGGCGGGTGTTGCGGGGCTGTTCGCCGCATTGCCGCTGCGCTGGGGGTGTGCAGACCGTAGGATAGTCCTATTGACAGCCTGTCAACTTGTCTGGGAGGCACTGTGGCAGAAACGTTTGATATCGCGATTGTGGGCGCGGGCATCACCGGGTGCGCCATCGCGCGGCAGCTCGCGCGCTATGACTTGTCCATTTGCGTGGTCGAGGCGGCCAACGATATCGCGCTGGGCGCGTCGAAGGCCAACGGCGGCCTGGTGCACGCCGGCTACGATCCGGCGCCGGGCACCGTAAAGGCGCAGGTCAACGCCCGCGGTTGCGAGCTGTATGGCACCTGGGCCCAGGAGCTGGGATTTTTGTTCCGCCGCACCGGGTCGATGGTGCTGGGTTTCAACGACGAAGACCGCGCACACCTGGAGAAGCTGCGCCAGAATGGCCTGGTCAACGGCGTGCCCGCACTGTCGATTATCGGCCCCGATCGCATCCATGAGCTGGAGCCGCGTACGAGTGCTAAGGCGACGTGCGCGTTGTGGTGCCCTTCGACCGGTTACGTCGACCCGTTTGAGGTCGCCATCGCCGCGCTGGAGAACGCGGTCGCCAACGGCGTGACGTTTATGCGCTCCGCACCGGTGGAGGCCATTGAAGTTGCCGGCTCGGATGACGGAGCCGCGCGCTTTACGCTGGTGACGCCCGCCGGCGACGTGCGCTGCCGTTACCTGATTAACGCCGCGGGCAACGGTGCCGCAGACATCTCGCATATGGCGGGCGCCGAGGAGTTCCAGATGGTCTGGCGCCAGGGCAACATCGTGGTACTGGACAAGGAGCCGCGTGCGCTCATGCCGCTCTACCCTGTTCCCACGCCGGTTTCCAAAGGCGTTATCGTCACGGGCACCGTACATGGCAACACCGTGATTACCGCGACGGCCGCCGTGCGCGAGCCGGGCGACACGCAAACCTATGCGGGCGACGTCAACGCGCTGCTGGACGGCGCGCGCAAGCTGGTGCCCGATCTGGACACGCGTCGCGTGGTGCGCGCGTTTGCCGGCGGTCGTCCGGTCATTAAGGGAACGAACGACTTCTTTATTGGAGAGTCGGCCGTCGTACCAGGGCTGTTCCAGGCGGCAGGCATTCAGTCGCCGGGCGTGGCGAGCGCGCCAGCCATCGCCGAGCGCATGGAGCAGGTGTTACGCAATGCCGGCGTGGTCCTGCACGAGCGCGGCGACTGGGACCCGATTCGCCATGCGCCGGACGACTTTGACCGTGCATCGCTCGCGCGCAAGGAGAAGCTGATTGAGTCCGATCCCGCGTGGGGGCAAATCGTCTGCCGCTGCGAGACGGTGCCCGAGGCCGAGATCGTGGCCGCGATCCGACGCCGCCCGGGCGCGGTTTCGGTCGAGGGCGTCAAGCGCCGCTGTCGTGCCGGCATGGGTCGGTGCCAGAGCGGCTTTTGCCAGAGCCGCGTGGTAGCGATCCTGGCGCGCGAACTGGGCTGCGACCCTAGCAAGGTGTTGTTGGAGGATGCCGGATCTTGGTTGGTCGAGGGACCGCTGAAGGGGGTGCGCTAGGATGGCGACGTTTGATATGCGCGACGGACGCGCGGAGGCCGGAGCTGTAGCGTCGGTATCGACGCAGGCCTTCGACGTGGTCGTCATCGGCGGTGGACCTGCTGGCATGGCGGCTGCGCTTGCCGCACATAAGGCCGGCGCCCACGTGGCCATCGTGGAGCGCGAGCAGCAACTGGGCGGTATCCTGCGCCAATGCATCCACCCCGGTTTTGGCCTTTCGCACTTTAAGCAGGAACTCACCGGCCCCGAGTACGCCCAACGCTTTATCGACCAGGTGCGCGCAACCGACATTGCGCTGTTCTTGGGCAGTATGGTGATTGGGATTGATTCGGGCGAGGGCGCGGGCGCGTCGGGCGTGGACGAGGCCTCGGGAGCCACCGCAGTCCATACCGTCACGCTCATGAGCCGTACCGGCATGCTTCAGCTCACCGGGCGAGCGGTCGTCCTTGCCATGGGATGCCGCGAGCGCACACGCAGCGAGATCAAGATCCCCGGCAGCCGCCCCGCCGGCGTATTTACGGCCGGCCTGGCGCAGCGATACATCAATATCGAAAACCTCAAGCCCGGCTCGCGTGCCGTCATTTTGGGCTCGGGCGACATCGGGCTTATCATGGCGCGCCGCTGCACGCTCGAGGGGATTTCCGTCGAGGGCGTGTACGAGCTCATGCCGTACGCCAACGGTCTGCGCCGCAACGTCAAGAACTGCCTGGACGACTTTGGCATTCCGCTTCACCTGTCTACTACCGTCACACGCGTAATCGGACACGACCGCGTGGAGGCCGTCGAGGTGAGTAAGGTCGACGAGCACCTGGCACCCATTCCGGGGACCGAGCGCGTTGTTCCGTGCGACACACTGCTGCTTTCGGTGGGCCTGATTCCCGAGAACGAGCTTTCGGTGGGCGCGGGCGTTGAACTTGACCCGCGCACGCGCGGCGCCGTGGTGGACCAGAGCCTGCAAACGGGCGTGCCTGGCATCTCTGCCTGCGGAAATGTGCTGCACGTGCACGACCTGGCAGACAACGTGACGACCGAGTCCGAGCGTGCCGGCGCGGCTGCGGCGGCATACGCGTTGGGTGACAGCACAGCGGCGGAAGAGGCGGATGCTGGCTGCCAGCTCACGGTCTCCCCTGCCGGTGTCGCTGGCTACGCACTGCCGGGACGCATTACGGCTGTGGCACTCACCAAACTCAACTTCCGCGTGCGCCGACCGGTCGATGCCGCCCGCGTGCGCATTCTCGCTGGCGGCGAGGAATTGTTCGCAGGCAAGGTCCGTCCGTTTAAACCGAGCGTAATGGAAAGCTTCCCGCTGCCGGCAAAGGTAATCCAGCGCGCACTCGACCTGGGTATTAGCGAGATTGTCCTGTCCGTCGATCCCGTTGAGGAGGCGTAAGGCCATGAGCACGAATGTGACCGAGACATTGCAGTTCAACTGCACCACCTGTCCATCCGAATGCCTCCTGACCGTGGAGGTAGAGCGCAGCGCAGACGGCGCCGTAGTAGAGGTGCGCTCCGTGACCGGCAACAGCTGCCCGCGCGGCGATACGTTCGCGCATCAGGAGCTCACCTGCCCCATGCGCGTGCTCACCACCACCGTTGCCGTATCCGGCGGCGACGAGGCGCTGCTGCCCGTGCGCACGGCCGAAGCCATCCCGCTGGCGCTCCACGCCCAGGCCATGGACCTCATCCGCGGCCTGGTCGTCGAAGCCCCCATCCGCATGGGAGACGTCGTGTTGGAAGACCTCCTCCACACGAGCATCGACCTCATCGCCAGCATGGACATCGACCCAGCTTAAGCAGCTAATTTAGGACTCGGCTCTTTTAACTACCCCGCCATCCACCCCGCCCCTCCTCAATTGCGGTGAAATAGTTCCTGATTTCCGCCAAACCCCGGCATCCAGGAACTATTCCACCGCAACCATCCTTGGAATCGGTATTTAGCTTGTGCCTACTTTAGTACCAATTCAAAACTATGCCGGATTACGGGGCTAATTCGGAGACCCCCATCCATACCGGCAATTTTCGATTTTTGATAAGCCGTCTACCTGCGGTTTTAATTTAGCGATTTTTCCCATGGTCAAGTAATACAGGTCCAGCCCCGTAATCCGCCATACTTTTGAAACCAGCCCATTTGGGACGGGCCTCTTTTAACTACTTTTGCCCGAACGTTCGCTCAAATGATTTTTCTGGGACGGGGATTAAATAATCATTCGGCACCCAATGATTATTTAATCCCCGTCCCAGAAAAATCATTCTGCATGTTTGACGCAGCTAAAATAGCCCGTCCCAAATTGACTACCCTGGCATTGGGGATACCATGGTGGCAACCTAGCGAAAGGACGATGTATGGCACATGTCGATGACCAGCGCGTGGCGCGCGTGCTCGATGCGCTCGAGGCTCAGCACCCCGGCGCACAGCTGCTCGTAAACGACCCATGGTCGATCTATTACCTGACCGGCTTTTATGCCGATATGTTCGAGCGTTTTTGCGGTGTGCTGCTCGCGCGCAATGCCGAGCCGGTGATCCTGGTCAACGCGCTGCATCAGCTGCCCGAGTATGACAATGCCCGCGTCGCCTACCACACCGATACCGACGTCGTGGCCGACGCCATCGCGAGTGAGATCGACCCGACCAAACCGCTCGGCATCGACACCGTCATGCGCTCCGGCTTTTTGATGCCCCTCATGGAGCGCCACGCCGCCAGCGAGTTTTTCCTGGGCGACTTTGCCGTCACCGCCGCGCGCACCCACAAGGATGCCGCCGAGCAGGAGCTTATGCGCGTGTCCTCGGCCGCTAACGACGCCGTGATGGCCGAGGCGGTCAAACTCGTCCACGAGGGCGTAACGGAACGCGAAATTGCCGACCAGATGCTCGGCCTGTATCGCAAGCACGGCTGCGAGGGCTTTAGCTTTCCGCCAATCGTGAGCTTTGGCGCCAACGCCGGCGATCCGCACCACGAGCCCGACGACACCGTGCTCAAGCGCGGCGACGTGGTGCTGTTCGACATTGGCGGACGCCGCTGCAACTACTGTTCGGACATGACGCGCACGTTCTTTTGGGGCGAGCCGGACGAGGAGACCGCGCGTATCTACAATATCGTGCGCCGCGCCAACGAGGCTGCCGAGGCGCTCATCGCACCAGGCGTGCGTATGTGCGACCTGGACCGTGCCGCGCGCGATGTGATTGAAGACGAGGGCTATGGGCAGTACTTTACGCATCGCCTGGGTCACTCGATCGGCCTGCAGGACCATGAACCGGGCGACGTCTCGCTCGTTAACGAGCAGGTTGTCGAGCCGGGCATGACCTTCTCCATCGAGCCGGGCATCTACCTCCCCGGCCGCACCGGCGTCCGCATCGAGGACTTGGCCCTGGTCACCGAGTCCGGCGTCGAGATTCTCAACGCCTACCCCCACGATCCGGTCCGCTTAGGCTAACCTCATCCCCAAGTCCCCAAACTAAGTTGCGGTGAAATACGGACTGCTTAAGGCTTCTAGCCCATAAAATAGTCCCTATTTCACCGCAACTGCCAAGGGGACCAGGATAGTCAAAAAGCCCCGTCCCAAATTAGCTGCCCTGATGGCAAAACGAAAGGCCTCCCGATTCCCCAAAGAGAACCGGGAGGCCTTCTTGTGACCTAAAGCCCTACGCTCTCGACGCTACTCCGCGCGATGACGCAGCTTTTCGATCGCTGCGGCGATAAGAGCCAGCAGGCCGGTTCCGCCAAGCGCCGCGACGGTCACAGCAGTATTGTCGCCCGTCTCGGCCAGGCTTCCCTTAGCGGCCTTCTTGCCATCCTTCTTGCCCGAAGAATCCTTGGCATCGGGCTTGGCACCGTTATCCTTGCCGCCTGTCGGTTCCTGTACAACAACAGGTTCAACAACCTCGACGGTCACCGAAGCAGTGAGCTGTTGAGGCGCCGGCGTCTCCGCAGCGCCATCCTCGGCAAGCGTCGCAATCGCCGCGGCGCCACCGTCAACGGGCATCGTCGCGGTAATGACGACGGTTCCGTTCTTGAGGGCCTTGACCTTACCGTTCTCGACCGTGGCGATCGTCGGATCGGACGAAGCCCACGTCACGGTTCCACGCATCAGCGCGCCATCGGCCGAATTGCTCGCCGCGGCAGCAAGGTCAATTTCCTTGCCGCGCTCGACCTTGAGCACAGTCTCGGAAGTCGTTGCCTTACCGTTTTGGTCAACGATAACGAGGCCCTTGGCCGCCGGGCGCGGCT
This sequence comes from uncultured Collinsella sp., assembly GCA_928722055.1. GTDB lineage: Bacteria > Actinomycetota > Coriobacteriia > Coriobacteriales > Coriobacteriaceae > Collinsella. Next base: position 871,383 of record CAKMWN010000002.1, on the reverse strand, counting down.
TAACGCGTACCATGCAGCTGACTGTAAGCTCCGTACCGCGAACCTTACCGTCCACGGTCACATCATCGGCACCCCAATCCAGTGCGGGGACATTCTCCCAATCGACATCGTAGTCTTCCTGGCTGTCGTCCTTCATCATCACGGAGACCTTCTTGGGCAGCGCCTTCAGCACATCGGCGGCAGAGCTTGCCTCAAACACCTCAACGGGAGCGAACGTCGCAGGCCTCACGGGAATCTCGCTTGCCGGCGTCTCGACGACCAGCTTGCAGGTCGCCTTGAGCGTCGTGCCCTCAACGGAGCCCTCGATCGTGTGCTCGCCAACGGCGGCAAGATGCTTGTCAAGGCCATCCGTATTCCACGTGACCGCAGCCTCATCCGTGTGACCATCGGAGTACGTCACGGCGACCTTCTTGGGCAGCTGCCCCGTCACGGTGTCGGCCTTGGCATCGCGTTCAACAGTGATCTGCGGCACCTCGGCAACCTTGTTGATCGTCGTCGTGGAGGTAACAGTGACCTCGACAGGCAGGTTGCCGTTCACCGTCACGCCCTTGGCGACGACGCTGTTGCCGTACGTGTCGGCCGCGGCAGGAACCTCAGTCCATGTGATCTCGGACTCCGCCGTCGTCTTGCCGTCCTTCATGAGCACGGTCGCCTTAACACCCTTGAGTGCATCACGCACGACATCGGCTGACGAACCCTCGGGGACGTTTACGCCCGCGACCGGCTCAACGGACAACGGAATCTCGGCATCGCTCTTCACGACCGTGACCGTGCACTTGGCCTTAACCGAAGTGCCCTCTACCTTGCCCTCAAGCGCAACATCGCCCAGCTTGCCCAAGGCATCTGCCGTAAGCGGGGTCTTATCCCACGTAACGGCGGCAGTCTTCGTCGAGCCATCGGACATGTTGAGGGTCACCTGGGCAGGCAGCACGATGTCAGCAGCAGCCGTGTTGCGGGCAACCGAAAGCTTGACGCCAACGATGCTCTCGACGACCGGCGCCAGGTTGACCGTAGCCTTGACCTCAAAGCTGCCAACCGCGGTTTTACCCGTAATGACAACGCTCGCGCCGTCATTCTTAATGGTGACGGCCTTCTTGGGGGCAGTCCAATTGATCTTCGAATCGACCTCAGATCCGTCCTTCATGGCAACCTTCACGGTCTTGGACAGTGCGGCCACAACGGCATCGGGCTTCGCCCCGTCGTCGAGCGTCACAGCGTCAACCGTGCCGGCCAGGTGATCAGGAATCTCGCGCAGTGGCTTGACGACCTTGATGGTGCACTCCGCCTTCTGATCCGTGCCGGCAACAGTGCCCATAACCGTAACTTTACCTTCCTTGGCAAAGTCCTTGTCGGAGAGGCCCTTGGTATCCCACGTTACGTCGGCTTCGGAATCGGTACCGTCAGAGTAAATCGCCGTGACCGTGGTGGGCAGCTTGGCCTTAGCCTCATCCGCCTTGGTATCGCGCTCGACCTCAATCTCGTCAACGGTATCAAAATCCACGATATGCGCCGTCACCTTAACCTGAGCCTTTACGGTCATGCCGTTGTCCGTTAGGCCCGTGACCTCAAACTCGTTGCCGGCGCGGCCCAGGCTGTCGACCTGAGACCACTTAACGGGCGTCTCTATCTTGGTCTTGCCGTCCTTCATGACAACCGTCACCTTGGACGGCAGTTTATCCATAAGGTCGCTGACCTTGGCATTGTCCGCAATCTCAATAACATCGATCGGCTCGACGTAGTCGGGCGTCTGGGCCTTCTGATCAACTACGGTCACGTTGCAGGTCACCTTGGCGCCGTTGAGCTTAACCGTGCCCGTGATCTTCACGGTGCCGGTTCCGTTGAGCAGGTCGTCCGTGACGCTAGAAAGATCCCACACGTCAATGTCGAGCAGATCGGTCGAGCCATCGGAATAGGTCGCCACAACCTGCTTGGGCATCTGGGCGTACAGTTCCTGCTTGGACGTACCACTGGCAACGCTAAACGACTTGGCCTCGAGCTTGGTGATGGTTCGCGGCGCCTCGGAGACGTTGACGTACGCGATGGCGTTGACGTTGTCGACATCCTTGAGCTTGCCGACGAGTTTATACGTACCCTTCTTGGCGAGCGGCTTGGAGAGGTCGATGCCGTCGGTGTCGGTCCACTTTTCGATCTCGATGCCGCCTAAACTGCCCCGAGTATCCCGCGCTGAGCCATCCGAGAAATATACGGACACGGCATCTGGCAGCTCCAGCATCGATCCGACCGTGGTGTTGACCACGACTGCCTCGGGCTGCAACGCAACCTTCTTCGCCTTCTTATCGGCAACCGTCACCTTGGCGGTCACGTTGCCGTTCTCATCCACGCCGACCTTTTGGCCGTCATCGTCAAGCAGCGCCATAACAGCAGCGGCATCAAAGCCGACCACATGGCCCGTCGCATAGAACGTGCCAGGCCGCTCGTACTTCTCGGGCGCGATCGGATCCCAATCAATAGCCGCTGTCGAAACGGAACCGTCGCTCATCTCGACCGCCATCTTGGACGGCATAGCAGGCGCAGTGCCCGCCTTGGTGGTCACTGCGGTCTCGCCGTTATCGATTGCCTTCTCAACGCCTTGGATAACGATCTTGGTCTGAACAGTGAGACCGGTGTTAGTGCCGTCACCGTATCCGTCGAGGCCGCTTGCAAACAGCGTGCCAGACACTGTCGTGACCTGACCCGGCTCTCCGGTATAAACCGAGGGACGAACGTAATCCCATTGAACCTGGGCATTATGAGTTTTGCCGTCACTCGTGGCAACCGAGACATTCCACGGCAGCTCGGGGAAAACACCGCTGGCCGTATTAATGCACTCAGGAACGGCAACGGAGATGACGGAACAGACGTCGACAGTGATTGTCGCCTCGGCACCACCTTGGAGCTTGCCCTTCACCTTAAACGAACCGTCCTTGGCATAAGCGTCTTCGGCGACACGGTCCCATGTGACCTTTTCGCGCTGGGGCTCAGAAGACACATCGTTGTCGTATCGAACCTCAAGGTATTCCGGCAGCATCGGCTTGGTGCCGGGGACGGTCCATATGGTTCCGCCCTGAACCGAGGTTGCCTTACTCGCGATCTTAACGGTGGCAGTAATCGGAAGGTCGACAGTCTGCATGCCGTACCCTGCATTAAAGCTAATTGTTGCAGTGCCGCGTACTACGCCGCCCTGGGTCCAATCGAAGCCCTTCGTGTTCCACTTGGTCTCGGCGTATTTGTGCGAATAGTCCGGATGTTCTGCCGCATCGGGGCTGATAAGTTCGACATAGCCGGGAAGCATGGCGGTGCCGTCGCTGCCCTTGAGCACTGTAATGGTTTGTGGCTGAGCCTCCCAGTTTTTAGTCACGATGACGTGCACTTTCACGGGGATATTCGTTCCGGCGACCGTTCCGGTAATCGTGCAGTCCTTCTGGGGGCACCTATCGTAGGTATCCCAGTTGACGCCGAGACTGTCAAAAGTCGTTCCATCCTGCAATACGCCGGACACGTAGAAGTAGTCCAGATTGACTTCCTCACCGGGGTAAATAACGCGCCAGTCCTCGTACGACTGCCCAAGCGTCACGCCATTCTCGCTATAGTTATTGACGCCCTTGACCTCGCTGCACACCGCGATCGCGTTGACCTTCGCCAGCGAGCCAGTGATAGTACCGGTAATTTCGTACTCGCCAGGCTTGCCGTCCAGCAGTTCTTGAGGAAACTCATCCCAGCTATAAGGCTGCCCCGACGAATACTGGGGATAGAACGAGCTGCCATCCGACAAATACAGCGTGGATGTGTAGCGCGGAGCCAGAAGTCCGGCGCCGGGAACATAAGCAATCTTGCCGATGTTGCTGTCCTCGAGATCGCAGACGTTGACCGTCGCCGTAGCCGGAATGTTAGAGCCGGTAAAATATCCGCTAACCGTAATCTGGCCAAGGTTCTTTAGGGCGTCCTGACTAATCGTCGACCACTGAACGGGGAAATTGCCTCGCGAGCCATTCCACATCGTGGCCTCGATTGAACCCGGCATATTGGGCTGGCAACCGATAAGCGTGCTTGTCGATGTCGAGGAAGGCATCTGCAGGGCGCGGACGGAGATGGTCGCCGTGACTCGGTTGCTGTCACCCAGCTCCACCTGAGTAGACAATGAAGATGAGGTATTGGTCCAATACGACAGCGAACCGGAAAGCTTAAACGACCCCTCACTTGCCACCTGCGTGTCCAAAATAGGGTCCCACGCAATGTTGCACTGCTTCTTTGTACCGTCGGTGAATGCAACCTCAACGCTGTAGGGAAGACCGCCGCCCGTTGTAGGACGTACGCCGACGGGCGTGTTAACGGGAGCAAGAGCGTCGATAGAGGCAACTTCTTTGACCTCGACCTGAGCAGTTACCTTTAGGCCATTAGCGGCTGAAGATTCGTTATATGTCACAAGCGTGCCCGTGACCGTATAGGTGCCTGCCTTTTGGAATTGAGACACGTCGGCGTTGTCCCAGTTAACCTGATAACCTTGGGTGTATGTAGTGTTATTTGACTGCGTAAACGGGAAATAGACATACGTGCTAAGAGGAGAAATGTCGCCGACCACGCGCTCGAACCTCAGAGAATTAAGATCAAGCACGTCCTTGGGGTCCTCGACATTGACAGTACAGGTAACCTCACGGTTATCAAAACCATTGAGTTTGCCTTTAACCGTAAACGTTCCCACTTTAGAGTAAAGCGACGCGTCAACAGGATCCCAAGATACCGGGACCTGCTCGGTAGCACCGTTATCAAAGACAACCGAAGCAGAATACGGCAGAGACGGGACCTCACCAGTTAGGGTCGTACACGTCAACTCGGTCTGGACGCTCTTAACAGAGCGGAATGCGACCGTGCACTGTGCGAGCATAGAGGGATAGCTCTTCAAATGTCCCTCGACAACAAAGGTTCCTTCCTTTTAATATGAGCAGGACATTGTCAAGAGGCAAAATCGGTCCTGGCCCCAACGATATGGGGTCAGGCCCTCTCCCTATATCAGCCCGTCCGCGGCGACCTCGGCGTGTCTTCCCGACGCCCGTCTTTGCAGTTTAATATCCGCCCGTGGCGATCTCTCGCTGGGCAATCCGTTGCTACGGCTGAGGCTTCTACGTCGAACCGACAGTCTGTGCACGCGTGTGGCGCCCTGGGCGCTCGCAGAAAAGGGACCTGAGGTTCGCCTCAACGGCTTCGGATCCAACCGCTTCCGGGGTGATCGGCTTATGTGCGGGGGACCGCCCCCCCCTACGCCTCCTCGGCCATGAGGCCGACCGCCCACACCCAGCAGGCGAGCTCGCGCGCCGTGGCGACGTTCGCCTTGTTGCCGTGGACCCCGCGCGCGAGCAGGGTCCCGCGCCTCTCGACCAGCCTCCGTGGATTGGCTACACTGATGTGGACAGTTCCGGGAGGGGCGCAGGAGACGGGAGGGCCGTATATGAGGGACCCCAGGCACCCGAGGCATTTCACCGACGAGTTCAAGAGGCAGATAGTCGACCTCTACAACGCCGGCAAGCCCAAGCGCGAGATCATGGACGAGTACGACCTCGGCAAGAGCACCGTGGAGAGGTGGATCAAGTCGATAAACGCGACCGGCTCGCCGCGCGCCGCGGACAACCGCACGCCCGAGCAGAACCGGATCCTGGAGCTCGAGCGCGAGAACCGCAGGCTCCGGATGGAGGTCGACGTCTTAAAACAAGCGGCGCTGATATACGCTCGAAAGTGAGGGCCATAGCGGCCAACGAGGGCCGCTACCCCATATCAGCGCAGTGCAGGCTCCTCGGCGTCGCGAGGTCGACGTACTACTCCATGCGCTCGCGGGCCGACCGGCCCGCCGCGCCGGACCCCGCCGCGCCGGCCGTGGTCGCGGCCCACGCCGCCAGCAAGGGCCGGTACGGCTCGCGCAAGATAAAGGCGTCGCTCGAGAGGTCGGGCGTCACCGTCAGCCGGCGCCGGGTCTGCCGCATCATGAGGGAGAACGGCCTGGTCAGCGCATACGGCAGGAAGAGGTTCAAGGTGCACCCCGGGGCGGTCAACGAGGCCGACGTGCCCAACGTCGTCGCGCGCGGCTTCGGCGGCAGGGCGCCGCGCACCCATATATGCAGCGACCTGACCTACGTGCGCGTCGGGGCCTCGTGGAACTACGTCTGCCTGCTCGTCGACCTCTACAACAGGGAGATCGTCGGCCACTCCGCCGGGCCCAGGAAGGACGCCCGGCTGGTCAAGTCGGCGTTCGCGACGCTCTCCTTCCCCATCTCGGACATCGAGGTCTTCCACACGGACCGCGGCAGCGAGTTCGACAACGCCGAGATCGACCTGATGCTCGAGGCCTTCGGCATTGAGAGGTCGCTGTCGGCCAAGGGCTGCCCCTACGACAACGCCGTCGACGAGTCGACCAACAGGATACTGAAGGCCGAGCTCGTCCACCGCGAGACGTTCGGCACGACGCGCGAGCTCCGGGCCAAGCTCTCGGACTACGTGCACTGGTACAACAACTTCAGGATCCACTCGACGCTGGGCTACATGTCTCCGGTCGAGTTCAGGGAGGCGGGGCTGTCCCTCCCGGAATCGTCCAAATAGGTGTTGCCAATCCACCGCACGCCCTTGGCGGCATGCCTGCGGGCGCCCGGGTCCGGGGCCTGGCCCCTGGCGGGCTCCTTCGGCCGCGCGGAGCACGTCAGGTAGTGCCACGCGGCCTCGACCAGCGCCTTTCTCAGGTGCTTGTTGCCCGCCTTGGTGATCGCGCCCCTGCGGTCGCTCTCCCCGCTGGAGTGCTCGGAGGGCGTCAGGCCGACCCATGCGGCGAACGACCGGGCGTTCCTGAACCTCGAGAACTCGCCGGCCTCGAACACGAGGTCGGCGGCCGTCGCGGTGTCGACGCCCTTGAGGCAGCGCAGGGAGTCGACCCTCTTCCTCCACCTGGGCTTGCGGGTCTCGGCCTCGACGAGCCCCTCGAGCCTCGCCTTGTCCTCCGCCGCCCGCCTGACCGCGTCGACGTAGTAGGCGAGCACGTCGTTGTCGGCCCCCTCCGCGAACCTTATCGACTCGATCCAGGACCAGTGCGCCCGGGTCCAGTTGCCCTTCCTGCGGCCGGTGGGCGTCCTCTCGTCGAAGACGAGCCCGTGCCTGAGCAGGAACTTGGAGAGCCGCTGCTTCGAGCGCGAGAGGTCGTCCCTCGCGTCCTCGAGCGCCCTGGTCAGGTCGCGGGCGGCCTCGCACTCGTCGTCGGGGACCCACACCTCGACCACGTTGCCGACCGACAGCATGCGGGCGAGGAACTCGGCGTCGTTGCGGTCGTTCTTCCTGCGCCTGTCCGCGCTGGGCTTGATCATCTTCGAGACGGCGCCGACCGCGCAGTCGACCCCGAGGCCGGAGAGCCTCTTCTGCAGGTCGAACCCCGTGACCCCGGACTCGTACACGCACCTGGCCCTGGGGTCCACGGAACGGACCCACTCCGCGACGGCGCCGGCGTCGTAGCCGAAGGTCGCGCAGCGCACCTCCCCGGTCATGACGTCGAGGGAGACTGCCTTTATCGAGCGGGCGTGGACGTCGAGGCCGACGAAGGTGGTAGTATCGAGCATGGGAGCCCCTTCCATGAATGCGGCGTGGCCGCCACGGTTGGATTAGACACTCACCATTGTCGGCCTAATCCGCGGTCTTTCATGCAGCAGGGGCTCTCAATGTTTTTATGTCCTGCTCATATCGTCTGGTACTGATCAGCCGAGATCTCATTCCACTCAACAGGGCATGTATAAGATTGACCATTTGAATAATTGACCGAAATGCTGGACGGAAGCGCGGGAGCAATACCAGCTGCAGTCCATACCCATGAGCCATTACTGGTTGAACGGGGAACGTACACCTTAAGTACACCGCTCACTTCGTACGGCTCCGCGAGCGTGATCCAGTTGTTGTTCACGCTTACGCCGGTAATCTGACCGGTAATGGGGACTTCGGATTCCTCCGTCGCCGTATCAAATGCCGTCTGCGACTTTTCGTCCCAATCAACATACGCCGAGGTCTCGGTGCCATCCGACAGCTTTACCTTAACGCTCGAAGATTGGATCTGGCCGTAGTAATCGGCACCGACATATTTTTCCAGAATCGGGTTGGCGTCGATCGACTCGACCGTAATGCCACTTTCGTTGCTCGTCTCTGTGACATCAGGGGCGTTTACTGCCGCCGGATCTACCACTGCCGGGTCCGCCGTAACAGCTTCGACAACCACGCGCTGCTTGACCGTCTGCGTGGTGCCGTCGACGGTACCCTCAAACTCATACGAGCCGGCAGGCAGCTGCGCCAAGGTTGCCGGAGCATCGGCGCCGTTCAGCTTCCAGATGACGTTTTCCTGCTTGGTGGTACCGCTCTCGTAGGTTGCCGTTACAGTTTGGGGCAGCGTGGCGTCGGATCCCTCGGCAACATGTAGCTCGTTCAGGCTGGCAAAAGAGGCGATCTTATCTTCACTCTGGTCTTGCGAGGTTGACTGGGTGGTGTCCGCAGACGCGGCGGCCGCACCCGTCGCATCGCTTTGCTCGGCAACGACTTGGGTGGTATCACCCTGCATCATCTCGGCGAATGCCTGCGGCGGCACCGAGCCGACCGTCATCGTCAGAGCCAGACCCGCGGTAATGGCCGCGTTGACATGCCTTCTGTTCATGTTTCCTCCCGACACGCTCAACGGACCAAACAGCACTGGTCCGATTGGCAAGTTAAGTTGAGCGTATCCTTCGTCAATGGAGGTTTGCAATATGCCACAGGTTAAGCGGCATAAATGATTTCGTAAACGGGAGAAATCAGATGACGTATTTAAGTGACGAAGGGGCAGTCCCTTTGTCACTTCCCACCAACACCACGCCACGAAAACGGGCTATCTACTACGTTTGACCCGCATGAGTCGACCATAACCGGGTTTTCGCAAAACCCGCAAGCTGTCTACCTGCAGTTTTAATTTCGCGATGTTCCGTGTGGTCGAGGGTAACCGGTCAAACGTAGTAGATAGGCCCATTTCGTGGCAAGCGAGTCAACTCGGGGCACAGGGCAGCCAAAAAGCCCCGTCCCAAATTGGCTGCTTTTGAGTTGCGGTGATATACGGACTGTTTGGGGCTTCTAGCCCATAAAACAGTCCGTATTTCACCGCAATTGATGAGGGGATGGGTTAGCGCAGCAGACCGGCTACTTCGCCGGCTAGGGTGATGGTGCCGGCTGCTACGAAGGACTCGCCCGCGGCATCGAAGGCGGCGAGAGCCTCGGACACGCTCATGTACACGCCCGAGAGTTTTTCGGCGTCCACCAGGGCAGCGAGCTCCTCTGCCGGCAGGGCGCGGTCGGAATCGGTCTGGGTCACGACTACGCGGGGGAACGCCGGAACCAAAACGTCAACGATACCCGCCACGTCCTTATCGGCCAGCGCGGCACATAGCAGCGTGGGGCGATTCTCCACGCACGGATCGATCTCGTCCAGCGCGCTCACAAAGTTCTCGCAGCTCTGAGGGTTATGGCAGGCGTCGATCAGCTTGAGTGGATCGGTCCCCAGTACATCAAAGCGGCCCGGCGTGGGGCAGCCCATAAGCGACGCATCGAGCTTGTCATGATCGAGTTCGCGACCCAAATACCCCTCGCAAAGCATAATCGCGCACGCGGCATTCTGCGGCTGATAGGCCGGCTTGACCATGCTCGACGTATAGATCGCACGCGGCGTGGTGCAGCTAAACTCAACCGTGTCGCCCACATGCGCCGGCACCTTGGTCGTAGCATGGCTCACCACGAGCGGTACGATGCCGCACTCGCGACAACGGGCATCCATCACGCGCTGAACGCTCGCCTCGTGCGTGCCCTCGCCCAGCACAACCAGGCGTCCGGGCTTAATGACCGCAGCCTTCTCCCCCGCAATGGCCTCGAGCGTATCGCCCAAAATACGTGTGTGATCGAGCCCAATGCCCGTAATGGCAACGGCGACGGGATCGGTCGCGCTTGTGGCGTCCCAACGCCCGCCCATGCCGACCTCGAGCACGGCAACATCCACCGCGGCCTCGGCAAACACGACAAGTGCGGCAGCCGTCAGCAGGTCAAACGGCGTGATGGTATAGGCGTGCTCCCCCGCCGCCACACGACGGGCATTCACACGACGTCCCGCCTCAACAGCGGCAGAAACGCCACGGGTAAACGCCTCATCGCTCACGACGCGCCCGTCAACCTCCATGCGCTCGGGATAGCGAACCAGCTGCGGCGACGTATACAGCGCGGTCTTGAGCCCCTCACCACGAAGAATGGCAGCCGAAAAACGCGTAGTCGAAGTCTTGCCATTGGTACCGGCAACCTGAATGCAATCAAAGTACTCATCCGGACGCCCCAGCTCATCGAGCATATCGACAACCGTCTCGAGCAGAGGACCAGCATCCCCAGAAATCCGCCCTGTATCAGCAGCAAGTCCCACAGCCTCATCAAACGAAAGCAGCTCAAACGAGAAAGGAACGACATACGACCCAGAACGCTTAGCCATAACCCAAAGTCCCCCATAACAGAAAAAGAGGCCCACCAAAAAGAATGAGCCCCTCGCGTTGACAATATCAGCCTCTACCCGCTTGCAGCAAGATCAAGGCCACAACCCAGTGGCCCTAACCTACCAGTTGCAAACAACCACGTAACCGCAATGGGAGCGGTTTGGGGCTTTGCTCGATACAAGTTCCGCACGAGCCGAAGGCCACTTAATGTGGCCTTCGTGCGAGCAGGACTGTCCACAGTAGCGAGCAAAGCCCCAAACCGCGTCCCCGAGTAAACCTTACGAGAAGTCAGCAACCTGCGAGTTCAGCGCCGCCAGGATCTCCTTGAGCTCAGCTGCACGGTCCCTCTTCTTCTGGACCACCGCGGGCGCGGCCTTGGCCACAAAGCCCTCGTTCGCGAGCGTCTTCTCGCAACCGGCGAGCTCCTTCTGAGCCGCGGCGATCTCCTTCTCAAGACGCGCCTTCTCGGCCGAAAGGTCAACCTTGCCCTCGAGCACCACAAAGACCTCGACGCCGCTGTCGACCACGGCGATGCTCGCGGCCGGCTTCTCAACGTCGGTACCCATGACCAGCGAGGCGGTGTTGGCCAGCGGCTCGATGGTCGAGCGCAGGCTCTCGAGCTTCTCGATGTCCTCGGCACCGGCGCGCACGACCACGTCGAGCTCGGCCTTGGGGCTCAAGCGGTAACGCGAACGCGTGGCGCGGGCGGCGGAAACGACGGCACGGCACAGCTCAAACGCGCGCTCGGCAGGCTCGTCGACGTACTTGGCGTAGTCGGCGGGCTCCGGCCACTTGGCGATCATGAGCGCCTCGGCGCGGTCCACGTTGCCCTCGGCGTCCAGGTCGAGCACGCTCGCCGGCATGTTGTCCCAGATCTCCTCGGTAACAAACGGCATAAGCGGGTGCATCAGGCGAATGGAGGTGTCGAGCACAAAAATCAGGTTGCGCTGAGCCTGCAGACGGCCCACGCCCTTCAGGCGGGCCTTGGTGACCTCGACGTACCAGTCGCAGACCTCGTTCCAGAAGAACTGCTGCACGCCGCGGGCCATGTCGCCAAAGGTGTAGTTCTCAATACCCTCGGTGACCATCTTCACGGCCTTGGCCAAGCGGCTGAACATCCAGGCGTCGGCCGGCGTCTCCACGACGGGCTCGCCGGGCGTGTAGCCCTCCATGTTCATGAGCAGGAAGCGACTGGCGTTCCAGATCTTGGTCACAAACGACTTGGCCTGGTCGGTACGCGGACTGTCGATAAGCTTCTTAGTCTTCTTGTCGATGTTCGCGTCGAACTTGACGTCCTGGTTGTTGGTGCACAGCGTCAGCAGGTTGTAACGCATGGCGTCGGCGCCGTACATACCGATGAGGTCCATGGGGTCAACGCCGTTGCCCTTGGACTTGGACATGCGGCTGCCGTCCTTGGCCAGAATCGTCGGGTAGATGACGACGTCCTTAAACGGCACCTCGTCCAGGAAGTACAGCGAGCTCATGACCATGCGGGCGACCCACAGCGCGATGATGTCGCGCGCGGTGACGAGTGCCGTCGTGGGATGATGGCCCTCGAGCAGCTCCGGCTTTTGCGGCCAGCCCTGCGTGGCGAAAGTCCACAGCTGAGAGCTGAACCAGGTGTCCAACACGTTCTCGTCCTGATGCACGTGATGACCGCCGCACTTGGGGCACACATCGGTGTCCTCGGTAAGGGCGTCCTCCCAGCCGCAGTCCTCGCAGTAGAACACGGGAATGCGGTGGCCCCACCACAGCTGGCGGCTAATACACCAGTCCTTGAGATTCTCCATCCAAGTGGTGTAGGTCTGCGTCCAGCGCGCGGGGTGGAAGGTGACCTTACCGGAGTTGACGGCGTCGAGCGCCGGCCCCTTGAGCTTGTCGACGGCCACGAACCACTGCTCGGACAGCCACGGCTCAAGCGCGGCGTCGCAACGGTAGCAGTGCATGACGGAGTGGTCGTGCTCCTCGACGTGATCGAGTAGGCCGTGCTCGTCGAACCACTTGATGACCGCCTCGCGGCACTCCTCGCGGGTCATGCCGGTGAACTCGCCATAGCCCTCGACGACCACCGCGTGCTCGTCGAAGATATTGATCTGCGGAAGGTCGTGGGCCTGACCCATGGCGTAATCGTTGGGGTCGTGGGCCGGAGTAACCTTAACGAAGCCGGAACCGAAGTTGGCGTCGACATGCCAATCCTCAAAGATGGGAATCTCGCGATCGACGATGGGGAGCTTGACGGTCTTACCCACGAAGGCGGCCTTCTCGGGATCCTTCGGGGAAACGGCGACGCCCGTGTCGCCGAGCATGGTCTCGGGGCGCGTGGTGGCGACGACGATGTAGTCCTGGCCGTTGACCGGCTCGGTCAGCGGGTAGCGCAGGTGCCACAGATGGCCCTTCTCGTCCTTGTACTCGGCCTCGTCGTCCGAGATGGCGGTGGTGCAGTTGGGGCACCAGTTGACGATGCGCTTGCCGCGGTAGATCAGACCGTCGTGGTACCAGTCGCAGAAGACCTTGCGCACGGCCTGCGCGTAGTCCTCGTCCATGGTAAAGCGCTCGTTATCGAAGTCAACGGAGCAGCCCATACGCTTGATCTGCTCGACGATGATGCCGCCGTACTCGTGGGTCCAATCCCAGCAAGCGTCGACAAACTTGTCGCGACCGATCTCCAGGCGGCTAATGCCCTCGCTCTTGAGTTTCTTGTCGACCTTGGTCTGCGTAGCGATACCGGCGTGATCGGTGCCCAGCACCCAGCGCGTGGACTTGCCGCGCATGCGGGCCATGCGGATGATGGCGTCCTGGATGGAGTCGTCGGTGGCGTGGCCCATGTGGAGCTTGCCGGTCACGTTGGGAGGCGGAATGGTGACGGTGCAGTCGCCCACGCCCTCGCGGCGCTTGTAGTAGCCGCCGTCGAGCCACTTCTGCAGGATCGCCGGCTCGTTGGTCGACGGATCGTAGTTCTTGGGCATCTCTTCCATATATCTCTCCCTGTCCCGCCGGGGAGGAATGTAGGCCCGCCAGGGCCTACATTCCTCCCCTTAGGTATCGATTACTTCAGTCTGATATGACTTCGCTGAGGCTTAAACAAACACACAGAATAACACAGGTAGTTGGGGTTATTGCGTATATATAAAATAGCCTCCGACCGCGGGTGGTCGGAGGCTATTTGCAAACACGCTTTAGGCTGGTTTAGCCGTAGATGCGCTGGGGCTGTTCTTCGCCCTTTACGGAGGCTTCGGTCACGATGACCTTGGAAACACCCTCCTCGCTGGGGAGGTCGAACATCGTCTGCTGCAGCACGTCCTCGCAGATGGAGCGCAGGCCGCGGGCGCCGGTCTTGCGAGCGAGCGCCATACGGGCGATCTCGTGCAGGGCGGCGTCCTCAAACTCAAGCTCAACGTCCTCGAGCTGGAACATCTTACGGTATTGACGCACCACGGCGTTCTTGGGCTCGGTCAGGATCGACACCAGGTCGTCCTCGTCAAGCGCCTGCGTCTGGGTGACGACGGGCGTACGTCCCACAAACTCGGGGATCATGCCAAAGGCGTTGAGGTCCTGCGGAAGCACCTGACGCAGCAGGTCGTTCTCGTCGACCGAAGTGGGGCCGGCGATCTCGGAGTTAAAGCCCACGCCCTTGTTGCCCACGCGATCGGCGATGATCTTGTCCAGACCCACAAAGGCACCGCCGCAAATGAACAGGATGTTGGTCGTGTCGATCTGCAGCAGCTCCTGCTGGGGATGCTTGCGGCCCCCGGTGGGCGGAACGCTTGCCACCGTGCCCTCAAGGATCTTAAGCAGCGCCTGCTGAACGCCCTCGCCCGAAACATCGCGGGTAATGGAGAGGTTCTCGGCCTTGCGGGCGATCTTGTCGATCTCGTCCACGTAGATAATGCCGACCTGCGCGCGCTCAATGTCGCCATCGGCAGCATTGATGAGCTTGAGCAGGATGTTCTCCACGTCCTCGCCCACATAGCCGGCCTCGGTGAGCGCGGTGGCATCGGCGATGGCAAACGGCACCTCGAGGATGCGCGCGAGCGTCTGGGCCAACAGGGTCTTGCCGGTACCGGTGGGACCGAGCAGCAGGATGTTGGACTTGGCTAGCTCTACCTCGTCCATATCGTCATCGAACTGCGAGCCCATGCCGCCATCAAAAGCGGACACTGCGGCGCCGCCCTCGATCACGCGGCGATAGTGGTTGTACACGGCCACCGACATGGCGCGCTTGGCGTCCTCCTGGCCCATGACATAGGCAGAAAGCTCGTCATAAATCTCGTGCGGCGTCGGCACGTGCGTGATGACCTGACGGTCGTCCTCGAGCTCAAAACCTTCGGTCTCGGGGTCCACGGCGGGCTGGGATGCAGCCTGGCCGTGGTCGTTGAGGAAGCCCGGCAGCTTGCCGTTGCGTGCAGCGTCCATAAAGTCCGAAGCCAGCGACTCCTCCAGAATCTCGGAGCAGGCGGCGACGCACTCGTCACAGATAAAGATGTTGGTCGGGCCCTTTACGAGGCGACGAACCTGGCCCTGCTCTTTTCCGCAAAAGGAGCAGCGGATGGGGTTGCCGTTCTCGTCGAAGCCGTCCTGCATGTTACCGGCCATCCTAGGCATCCTTCGCGGCGAGGTCGCGCGAGGTGACGATGCGGTCGATCAGACCGTAGTCGAGGGCCTCGGCAGCCGTGAGGTAGTTATCGCGCTCGGTATCGGCCTGGACCTTCTCGATGGGCTGACCCGATGCGTCGGACAGAATCTGGTTGAGCTCGCGACGGGTCTTCTTGATCTCCTCGGCCACGATCTCGATCTCGGTCTGCTGGCCCTGCGCACCGCCGCTAGGCTGGTGAATCATAACCTTGGAGTGCGGCAGGCAGAAGCGCTTGCCCTTGGCGCCGGCCGAAAGCAGCACGGCGGCCATAGACGCGGCCATACCGACGCAAATGGTGGAGACCTGCGGCTTAATGAAGTTCATGGTGTCCAGAATCGCCAGGCCGGAGTAGACCTCGCCACCGGGCGAATTGATGTAGAGCGAGATATCCTTCTCGGCATCCTGGCTCTCAAGATGCAGCAGCTGGGCAACGACCAGGTTGGCGCTGACGGAGTTAATCTCCTCGCCCAAGAAGATGATGCGGTCGTTGAGCAGGCGCGAATAGATATCGTAGCTGCGCTCGCCGCGCGGCGTCTGCTCGATAACGTATGGCACGAGGGCGGAATCGAACTTAGCGATCATACGCATCTCCATTTCTCTCTTGCGGACCAAATTGGTTCTAGATAAACGTACGGTGCCCGCATGCTATGCATTGGCTGGCACCGTACGAAGCAACCGGATAACCGGTGTATAACTTTACCCCATCACGGGCGCACGCATGCGCTCGCGGGCAAGGTGGCGAGAATTACTCGACGTCCTTGGCGGTCTCGTCGACCTCGGTCACCTTGGCGTTCTCGACCAGGTGGTCGACAGCCTTGGAGCGACGGATGGACTCGCGGACGGCAGGCATGCGGCCATCGGCGATAAACTCGGCCTTGGAAGCCTCGACGTCCTTGACGCCAGCCTTCTCGAACTCGGCGTTGATGTCGTCCTCGGTGACCTCGATCTTGAGCTCACGGGCGAGGGCGTCCAGAGACAGGGACTCACGGGCAACGTCGTTGGCCTGCTTGTGCAGGTCGCCGATGAACTGCTCCATGGTCAGGCCGGAAGCGGGCAGCCAGGTGTCCAGCGTCATGCCGCGGGCAGCGAGGTTGGACAGGAAGTTCTGGCCAAGCTCCTCAAAGACGGACTGCTCGTAGTCGGCATCCATCTCGTCGAGCTGCAGGCGCTCGGCGAGAGCGGAGACGCAACGGTTCTCCTTCTCGGCCGGGAGGCGGGAAGCCTTGTCCTGCTCGATCTCGATCTTGATGGCGTCGCGCATGGCCTCGATGCTGTCGAAGCCGAAGTCGGACTTGACAAGCTCGTCGGTGAGCTCGGGGGTGTTGCGGACCTTGATGCCCTTGACGGTGACCTCGACGGTGTGGGTCTCGGCCTCCTCGCCCTCCTCGACCTCGTCGGTCCAGGTGACGGTCTTGACGTCGTCAACGTTAGCGCCGATCAGGGCCTCGTTGAACTCCTTGGGGTTGCTGTCGCTACCGGCGATGAGCATACGGCCCTCGGCGGCAAAGTTGTCGGCGTTCTCGACGGCCTTGAGGTCGACGGTCACATAGTCGTCAGCCTCGACGGCGCGACCCTCGACGTCCTCGAAGGTGGCACGATAGTTGAGGAGCATCTCGACCTGGTTGTTGATCTCGGACTCGGTGACCTCCGCAGGGGGCATCTCGATCTCGACGGCGTCGAAGGAGGAGAGCTCGGCAGCAGGACGCAGGGAGAACTCGACGGTGTAGGTGTAGTCCTCGTGATCCTTGGCGAGGTCGAGCTCCTTGTAGTCACCGTTCTTGGTGGGGACGATGTCCAGCTCGTTGAGGACGGCGGGCTCGTTGGCGGCGATCAGGTCGTTGGTGGCCTGAGCGAGGGTAGCCTCGGCGCCAAGTGCAGAGTCGATGACCGGACGGGGAGCCTTGCCGGCGCGGAAGCCGGGGAAGCGGTACTTCTTGGCGGTGTCCTTGTAGGCCTTCTTAATCGCGGCGTCGACGTCGGCGGCCGGGATGGTGACCGTAGCGGTGAGCTTGGCGTCCTTGACGTCAGAAGCGGTGATGTTCAACACGTTCCTCCTCATACTGCCCAGCTTATCTGAGGTGCTGGTACCTTTATGCAACAAAGTGTCGCGACGGCCGAGGCCGACGCTGGTGCGTTGGTGCGGGCGAAAGGACTCGAACCTTCACGGGAATCCCACCAGAACCTAAATCTGGCGCGTCTACCAATTCCGCCACGCCCGCATGAGCGCACAGACTAGGAATGATAGCAGATACGAACGGCAAGCGCACGCACACGTTTTACAGGCTCACGACCTCACCACGAGTGCAAAAGGCGGGACGAGTTGCCCCGCCCCGCCAATTACGACTTGTTCGCTGACCTGTTACTCCCCCAGCAGGGCCTTCTCGGGCGTGATCGGCAGCGAGCGAACCTGGTGGCCGGTGGCGTGTGCCACGGCCGAGGCCACGGCGGCGAGCGGCGTGTTGATGACGACCTCGCCGATCGACTTGGCGCCAAACGGACCAGTCGGCTCGTAGCTCGGCTCAAAGGCCACGCGAATGCTACCGATATCCAGGCGCGTGGGCAGCTTGTAGCTCATAAAGTTGCCGGTGCGCAGGCGGCCGCGTTCGTCGTGCTCGACGATTTCGTAGAGCGCATGGCCGATACCCTGGGCAATGCCGCCCTCGGCCTGAACGCGTGCGAGCGCCTCGTTGATCACGGTGCCGCAGTCGACGGCCGCCGCGTAGTCCACCACAGTCACCTTGCCGGTGGCCTTGTCGACCTCGACCTCGGCAATACCGGCCATAAACGGCGGAGGCGAAACGGGCAGGCAGGCAGAGGCGTGCGAGGTCAGCGCGTCGCCGCCCGCGATGTTCTTGACGCACAGGTTGGCAAAGTCGCGCAGCGTGAGGTAGCGGTTCTGCTCGCGCGCGGCGCGCTCGTCGGACAGGCGCACGTACTGGCCATCAAAGACCACGTCGGCGGCGTCCACGTCCCACATCTGGGCGGCCTTGGCGCAAATCTTCTCACGCAGCTCGGTCGCGGCGTTCTTGGCGGCAAGGCCCGTCACGTACGTGCCCGAGCTCGCGTACGAGCCGGCGTCGAACGGCGACACGTCGGTGTCCACGCCGCGCACCACGATCAGCGAGCTCTCCACGCCCAGCTCCTCGGCGGCAATCTGCGCCAGGATCGTGTCGACGCCCATGCCGTTATCGGTGGCGCCGGTACCGATGGTAATGAAGCCGTCCTCTTCCAGGCGCATGTCGATGCCGGCGATATCCACGTTGGAAATGCCCGAGCCCTGCATGGTGAGCGCGCAGCCCAGGGCGCGCACGCGGTCGCCCAGGTCCACGGCCAGCGGCTTGTCGCGCCAACCGATCATGTCCATCGCGCGAAGCAGGCAGCGGTCGAGCGCGCAGGCGTTGAGCTTCTCGTTGTAGTACTGCGGCATGGTCTCGCCCTCGCGCACAATGTTCTTAAGGCGCAGGTCGGCGGGGTCCATGTGCAGCATGTCGGCGAGCTCGTTGACGGCGCTCTCCACGGCAAACTGGCCCTGGGTGGCACCGTAGCCACGATACGCGCCGCCACGGTTGGTATTGGTGTAGACGGCGTCCCAGCTAAAGCGGCTCGCCTTCACATGGTTGTAGATGGGCAGACTTTTGTGACCCGAAAGGCCGATCGTCGTGGTGGCATGCTCGCCATAGGCGCCGGCGTTGGACAGCGTGTGCAGGTCGATGGCCGTGATAGTGCCGTCGTTCATGGCGCCCAGCTTGACGGTCATCTGCATCTGGTGGCGCGAGTTGCCCGCGGTGATGGTCTCCTCGCGGGTGTAGCAGCAGTAGCTCGGACGACCGGTCTGCTGGGTGACAAACGCCACGAAGATCTCACAGCAGCCCGTCTGCTTGGAGCCAAAGCCGCCGCCGATGCGCGGCTTAATGACTTGCACCTGCGACTGCGGAATGTCGAGCGACTGCGCGACCATGCGGCGCACGTGGAAGGGCACCTGCGTCGAGGTGGTCACCGAGATGCGGCCGAACGCATCGGTCGTCGCGAAGGCGCGGAAGGTCTCCATGGGCGCGGTCTGCGTGGCCTGGCTCGTGTAGGTGCGCTCAAAGACGATGTCGCTCTGGGCGAAGGCCTCGTCGAGGTCGCCAAAATCGCTGGTACCGCTGCACACCAGGTTGCGAGCAACGTCGCCGCCCTGCGGGAACATAAAGGTTACGTCGCCCTCGGGGTGGACCACGATGTCGTTATCGAGCGCCTGGGTAAAGTCGAGCAGGGGCTCGAGCACCTCGTAGTCGACCTTGATGAGCTTGAGCGCCTTGTCGGCGGCCTCCTCAGTCTCGGCGGCGACGATCGCCACTTCCTCGTTTTGATAGCGCACGAGGTTCTCGAGAATCAGGCGGTCGTAGGGACTCGGCTGCGGATAGCTCTGGCCGGCAATGGTAAAGCGGCGCTTGGGCACGTCCTCGTAGGTGTAGACGCCCACGACGCCGGGCACCTTCAGGGCGCGCGACGTATCGATGGAGCGAATCTTGGCGCGGGCATACGGGCTGCGCTTGAGCTTAACGATGAGCGCGCCGGCGGGCACCAGGTCGCCCGTGTAGACGGGACGCCCCTCGAGCAGGGCCTTCGAGTCCTTCTTGGGCTGCTTGTGGGTGATTTGCTTGTAGGAGACACCGTCGCAGCTGGTGTCGTTGACCGGCAGCTCGGGCATCTCAAAGCCCACCTGCACGCCGGACTCGTTGAGGAAGCGCACGATGGCGCGCAGCTGGCTCTCGTAGCCGCTGCAGCGACAAAGGTTGCCGGCGAGCTGGCGCGAGAGCTCCTCACGCGTGGCGACGAGGCTCGGGTCCTCCTTGGCGGCGCGGGCAAGCGCCAGCACGTTCATGATGAGGCCGGGGGCGCAAAAACCGCACTGCTCGGCACCTTCGGCAGCCATTGCGCGGGCGAGCGCCTCGGACTCGGCCTTGAGGCCTTCGAGCGTGGTGATGGAGCGGCCCTCAACGCGCGCGGCGGGAACCGAGCAGCTCAGCACCGGGTCGCCATCGAGCCACACCGTGCACAGGCCGCAGTTGGTGGTCTCGCAGGCGCAGCGCACCGATGCGCAACCCTGCTCGCGCAGCAGCGCAAAGAGCATGGTGTCGGGGGCAATCTGAACCTTGACCTTGCGGCCGTTGAGCGTAAAGGAAAGATCGATGAGTTTGGCAGCCATTAGCGCACCTCGCTAGAATCGACGCCGGGCACGCGGCGGCAGGAATACTCGTCCGTGGCAAACTTAGGCACTTGCACGGTCTCGAGCTCGCGGGCAAGCGCGGCCGAAAGCTCGATGCCGGCGGCGCGGCGCACGGCCTGCACGGCAAGCGGCGCCGAGATGCGACGGCGGTAGTCGGCCGAACCCCACAGGTTGGTGCCGTAGCTCAGCGCGCGTACGGACGCTGCCAGGACACGCAGCTCGTCCTCGGAAGGCTGCTCGGCGGTAAGGCCACATGCCTCGCCCTG
This sequence comes from uncultured Collinsella sp., assembly GCA_928722055.1. Classification (GTDB taxonomy): domain Bacteria; phylum Actinomycetota; class Coriobacteriia; order Coriobacteriales; family Coriobacteriaceae; genus Collinsella. Next base: position 850,767 of record CAKMWN010000002.1, on the reverse strand, counting down.
CAGCAGAGTTGCGCGCAGCGGACGGGCACCCACGGTGACGTGCCAGGAGTTGTCCCACCAAGCAGCGGTGACGTTGAGCGAGGGGAAGTCGGTCGCGGCCTTGCGCACGGCCTCATAGCTGGCACGGTAATCGTGCTTAACGACCACCACGTGCTCGATCACGTCACGCACGTAGCCCATCCGCACGAACTCGGCGAGCGGCACGCGGCCGGCACCCGTCAGTTCAACATACGAATCGAGCGCCAAAAAGGCCGAGAGCACGTCCGAGAAACCAAAGCGACCGTAGATGCTGCCGCCCACCGTGGCGGTGTTGCGCAGCTGCACGCCCACGATATCGTGGACGGCGAACTCAAAGACATGGTTGACAAGCGCGTTGAGCTCGGCATGGCGCTCGAGCTGGCGCAGGGTGCACATGGCACCGATGCGAAACTCGGTCTCGGTCTCCTCGATCTGATCGAGTCCGCAGGCCGAAAGGTCAATCGCCGTCGCCACGCGACGCGAACCCAGGCGCATCCAGATGCCGCCGCCCACAATCTTGTTGTTACGGTTCTTCTGTAAGAGCTCATAGGCTTCGGCCGCGTTTCCAACACGGACGTAGGTACCGAACTTGAGCACGTTCTCCCCCATCTCTTCACTTGTCCAGTACTTTTAAGTGTACCAAACGAGGAGCCGCACACCGTTTTAGGACAAAATCCACCCACCCATCCATAACTTGCGGTGATATGCGGACTGATTAGCCGTTCTGGGACACTAAACAGTCCGCATTTCACCGCAAGTTATGAAGAGTCCTCCGGGATAGAAAAGGCTCCCAGCCAGATAGCTGGGAGCCTCATCACATGCTATGTCGAGCGAAGATTTAGCAGACGCCCTGGGCGAGCATAGCGTCGGCGACCTTCAGGAAGCCGGCGATGTTTGCGCCCATGACGAAATTGCCCTCCTGGCCGTACTCCTTGGCGGTGTCGTCCACGTTGTGGAACATGCCGCGCATGAGCTGCTCGAGCTTGCCGTCGACCTCCTCGAAGGTCCAGGACAGGTGCTCGGCGTTCTGGCTCATCTCCAGGCCGGACACGAGCACGCCGCCGGCGTTGGCAGCCTTACCGGGCATAAAGGCGACGCCGTTCTCCTGGAAGTAGGTCGTGGCCTCGATGGTCGTGGGCATGTTCGCGCCCTCGCCGACCACCTTGCAGCCGTTGGCGACGAGCGCCTGGGCGTCCTCGAGCAGCAGCGTGTTCTCGCGTGCGCAGGGCAGCGCGATGTCGCAGGGCAGCTGCCACACGCCACGGCCGTCGCCCTCGTGCCACGTGGCATTGGGCTTCTCGTCGACATACATAGCGAGCGTAACGCCCTTGTCGTGGCCGGAGCGCTTCTTGTTGTAGACATGCTCGAGCACGGTGTAGTCGATGCCGTCGGGATCCTCGACCCAGCCGTGGGTGTCGGAGCAGGCCAGCACCTTGCCGCCGAGCTGGGCGACCTTCTGGACCGCGTAGATGGCGACGTTACCGGAACCGTGAACGACGACGTTCTTGCCCTCGAAGGAGTCGCCGCGGCTCTTAAGGTACTCGTCCACAAAGTAGGCCAGACCGTAGCCGGTGGCCTCGGTACGGGCGAGCGAGCCGCCAAAGGAGAGGCCCTTGCCGGTGAGGACGCCGGTCCACTCGTTGGTCAGGCGCTTGTACTGACCGAACAGGTAGGCAACCTCGCGGCCGCCAACGCCCAGGTCGCCGGCGGGAACGTCGGTGTTGGGACCGATGTGGCGATAGAGCTCGGTCATGAAGGACTGGCAGAAGTGCATGATCTCGTTGTTGGACTTGCCCTTGGGGTCAAAGTCGGAGCCGCCCTTGCCGCCGCCCATGGGAAGGGTGGTCAGGCTGTTCTTGAGAATCTGCTCCAGACCCAGGAACTTGAGCATGCCCAGGGTGACCGTCGGGTTAAAGCGCAGGCCGCCCTTGTAAGGTCCAATGGCAGAGTTGAACTCGACGCGGTAGCCGCGATTGACCTGGACCTTGCCCTGGTCGTCGACCCAGGGGACACGGAACATGACGATGCGCTCGGGCTCGACGAGGCGCTCAAGCAGGGCGGCCTCCTCGTACTCGGGATGGGCGTCGAGCGCCGGCTGGATGGTGCCGAGGATCTCGGTCGCGGCCTGGATGAACTCAGGCTGCTCGGGATAGCGGGCCTTGAGCTCGTCGAGAACTTTCTGCGTGTAGCTCATGCTTCCTCCAATTGATGGAAAAGAAAAGTGTCGTTCGAGGCGCCCCATGCGCCGCGAGCTTTATCGAGTATGGATAATATCGCACTGTTGCAGCAAAGTTTCGCATAAGCCGACGAGCGGATGTTTCGTTTTGATTACGATGCAGGTAGAAGCGTTTTTGAGTGCCTGACGTGCAAAACCCGTGTTTCAAACCTGTTTCGTCCACGTGTTCCAAACCACCACATTGGGGACAGTGAACTGCCTCCCATTTCTTGGACATCGGGAAATGGGAGGTTTTCCATGAGTATAGACCTCAGGGTGAAGCACGACCTGGAGTCCAGGAGGCGGGCCGTCGAGCTCTTCGACGCCGGCGTCGGCTGCAAGCCGGCGGCCGAGGCTCTGTCCGTCCCCCGCGAGACCGTGAGAGAATGGCAGTGGGTATATCGGGCGTTCGGAAGCGAGGCGCTGCTGTCCATGGGCGGGAAACAATCCAGGTACACATTCGAGCAGAGGGTCGCCGCGGCGTCGGCCGTGGTCGACGGCGGGATGGCGAAGACCGACGCCATGGCCGAGTTCGGGATCAGGTCGAAGTCCCCACTGGAGCGCTGGTGCAGGCTCTACCGCGAGGGCGGCGCCGAGGCGCTGCGGCCCGGACCGAAGGGCAGGCCGAGGGGGTCGAGGTCGAAGCCCCGGGCCCGCACCCGCGAGCAGGAGCTCGAGGAGCGCTGCCGCAGGCTCGAGGCCGAGGTCGCCTACCTAAAAAAATTGCGCGCCCTGGTCGAGCGGGACGGGCTCTGACCAGGGCGGCGGCCGAGGCGGTGTGGATTGGCTACACTGATGTGGACAGTTCCGGGAGGGGCGCAGGAGACGGGAGGGCCGTATATGAGGGACCCCAGGCACCCGAGGCATTTCACCGACGAGTTCAAGAGGCAGATAGTCGACCTCTACAACGCCGGCAAGCCCAAGCGCGAGATCATGGACGAGTACGACCTCGGCAAGAGCACCGTGGAGAGGTGGATCAAGTCGATAAACGCGACCGGCTCGCCGCGCGCCGCGGACAACCGCACGCCCGAGCAGAACCGGATCCTGGAGCTCGAGCGCGAGAACCGCAGGCTCCGGATGGAGGTCGACGTCTTAAAACAAGCGGCGCTGATATACGCTCGAAAGTGAGGGCCATAGCGGCCAACGAGGGCCGCTACCCCATATCAGCGCAGTGCAGGCTCCTCGGCGTCGCGAGGTCGACGTACTACTCCATGCGCTCGCGGGCCGACCGGCCCGCCGCGCCGGACCCCGCCGCGCCGGCCGTGGTCGCGGCCCACGCCGCCAGCAAGGGCCGGTACGGCTCGCGCAAGATAAAGGCGTCGCTCGAGAGGTCGGGCGTCACCGTCAGCCGGCGCCGGGTCTGCCGCATCATGAGGGAGAACGGCCTGGTCAGCGCATACGGCAGGAAGAGGTTCAAGGTGCACCCCGGGGCGGTCAACGAGGCCGACGTGCCCAACGTCGTCGCGCGCGGCTTCGGCGGCAGGGCGCCGCGCACCCATATATGCAGCGACCTGACCTACGTGCGCGTCGGGGCCTCGTGGAACTACGTCTGCCTGCTCGTCGACCTCTACAACAGGGAGATCGTCGGCCACTCCGCCGGGCCCAGGAAGGACGCCCGGCTGGTCAAGTCGGCGTTCGCGACGCTCTCCTTCCCCATCTCGGACATCGAGGTCTTCCACACGGACCGCGGCAGCGAGTTCGACAACGCCGAGATCGACCTGATGCTCGAGGCCTTCGGCATTGAGAGGTCGCTGTCGGCCAAGGGCTGCCCCTACGACAACGCCGTCGACGAGTCGACCAACAGGATACTGAAGGCCGAGCTCGTCCACCGCGAGACGTTCGGCACGACGCGCGAGCTCCGGGCCAAGCTCTCGGACTACGTGCACTGGTACAACAACTTCAGGATCCACTCGACGCTGGGCTACATGTCTCCGGTCGAGTTCAGGGAGGCGGGGCTGTCCCTCCCGGAATCGTCCAAATAGGTGTTGCCAATCCAGTGAGGGCGCTGAGGGCGGAGGGGCACTCCCTGCGCCACCTGCTGGAGTGCTCGGGGCTCAGGAGGTCGACCTACTACTACGCGCTGGCGCACCCGCGGAGGCCGACCAGGCCCGAACTGCGCGACGCCGCGGCCGAGATATTCTCGCGCACCGCCAACGGCTGCGGGCACCGGCAGATAGCCATGTGCCTGCGTGCCGAGCTGGGCGCGGTCGTGGCCGACAAGACCGTGCTCAAGATGATGCGCGAGATGGGCATCCGGTGCGGGATACGCCGCCGGGGCTCCCGCCGCCGGTACAGCTCCTACAGGGGGCTCGTGGGGAGCACGTTCGAGAACGTCATCGCGAGGGACTTCGGCGCCGAGGGGCCGTGGCAGAAGCTCGGCACCGACGTCACCGAGTTCAAGGTCGCCGGCGCCAAGGCCTACTGGGCCCCGGTGCTCGACTTCTGCACGAAGGAGATCGTGGCGAGCGACATATCGACCTCGCCGGACCTCGCCCAGCAGCACAGGATGCTCGACCGGCTCCTCGAGGCCCTGCCCGGCGGGGCGGCGCCGACCATGCACTCGGACATGGGCTGGCAGTACCAGCACGAGTCCTACACCTCCAGGCTGGAGGGGGCGGGCATCACCCAGAGCATGTCGCGCAAGGGGAACTGCATCGACAACGCCGCCACCGAGCAGCTCTTCGGCCACGTGAAGGACGAGTTCTACCGCGGCAGGGAGTGGGGCAGCTTCGAGGACTTCAAGCGCGACCTGGAGGAGTACATAGCCCATTGGAACACGCGGCGCAGGCAGGTAAGATTGAAGGGCCTGACGCCGGAGGAGTTCCGGAACCGGGCCCTTGCGGCGTAGTCGCTATTTATTCAGTCCAAGTTTCGGGGCGCAGTTCACAGGCACCTTTGTGGTGGTGTTGGTGGTTAGAGGACGAGCTGGTGGTAGTCGGCGGGGGTTACGCGGCCCTCGGTGGCGGCGCGGAAGGCGGCGAGGGCATCGCCCGAGAACGGCATGGCCCAGCACAGTCCGCAGCCGGCGGTGATGGAGCCGGGCAGCGGCATGATGCGCCCAGGAACACCGGCGGCAAGGCACAGCTGTTCGCATTCCATCACATCGAAGGTGCTGTCGAACGACACGATAATCTTGCGCTCGTGGTCGAGGGCATCGCTGGACGGGCCTTCGCGGTGTGCCTCGCGATACGCCGCGGCGGCCGCTTCCTCTTCCGCAGTATGTCCACAGCCACCGCAACCGCAGGTACAGGGTTCGGACCCGTCGCAAGTGCAAGGCTCTCCCGTGTCGGGACAAATTTCGTGAGACATGGCAACTCCAATCGTCTAGGCGAGTAACTCGGCCGCCGCAAACTCCTCGGGCGTATTGACGTTCTCGAAGCAGAGCGTCGAGCCCGCGGCCTTAACGATCTGCGGCTCATCCATATAACCAGCCTGAACGCGACTGATCAGGCAGCGAATGCGCTGGCGGTCGCAGGCGAGCAGCTCTTGGGCAACCGGCGCACACGCGTCACGGCGCCAGACGGCGCAAAGCGGCTCAATCCCCCGCTCCTCGCGCGGCACGCACACGTCGAGCGCCTCGGCCTCAACACGATCGGCAAGCGCGCCGATGAGTTCCGGCGAGACAAACGGCATATCACAGGCGACGATAGCCGCGAGAGGAAGCCGAGCCGCAGCCAACGAACTCGCGATGCCGCGCATGGCACCGGCGGAGCCTTCGACATCCATGACTACGCGGGGGCGCAGGTCATCAAACATAAGCTCCTCAAGGTAGGCAAGCTCGCAAGGACGCGAAGTCGTCACGACCAACTCGCCGGCAACTGGCGCCAGCCGACCCAGCACACGCTCGATGAGCGGCTCGCCGCAAAACGCCATGCGCGCCTTATCGCAGCCCATGCGCGACGACAACCCGCCCGCCTGGACGACACAAGAAAGATCGGCACGTCTTACGGTAGTCATACGACAAAACGCCTCCATCGGCATGCTCGAAACCCGGCACACGAAGCCAAATACCGTCGCCGATAAAGCGGGCGGCATGTCAAACCCGTGCAAAAACAAAACAGCGCCTTTGCGGCACGCAGCAAGACCGCGAGCACAAAAGCGCTGGTAGCATATGGCGGGAACGTATGTGAATCGAACACATCCAAGACGTTTTGCACGCCCCGCAACGGTTTTGAGGACCGCGGAGCCCACCGGAGCCCATCCGTTCCCAAGTGCGGCGGTATTTTACCAAACCGAAACGGCTCCATCCCAAAAAAGACGAGCAAGAAGTTGCGGTGGAATAGTTCTTGCTTAGGCTGCAAGACCCCAAAAACAGGAACTATTTCACCGCAACTGAGGAGGCGGGAGCGGGTGACCGGCCTAGCGTAGGGACCTCAGGCCGCCGGCATCCTTGTCGAGGACTGTGAAGCGTACGGCATCTAGATGCTCAAGGATGCTGATGGCGCGTTTGCGCGACACGCCAAGGGCCTCGCGCAGCACGCTCGTGGTGGCAGCGCCGCCGGCTGCCTCAATGGCAGCGGCAACAAGCTCGCGCGCATGGGCTTCCGAGATGGCAGACAGGGCAACGTCGCGTTCGACCTTAACGATCGCGCGGTTGAGCGAAAGCTCGCGCAGGGCTCGCGTCATGACGTCGCGGTCGAGCTGTAGTTGCTCGCCCACCTCGGGCAACGTCGGTGCATCGAGGCCAGCTTCGTCCAGCAAGGAAACGATCCGCTCGCAAGCCTCTCGCACCACACGCGCCGCGGCGACTGCGGAGTGCGGGTCGAACACCTCGGCGCCCTCGGCGGCGCACACGCCGCGCGAGCAGCCCTCGGAAATCAGGGCTGCGGCAACTGCATTGTTAGCAGTAGGCCAAGTAGCATGGGCGACGGCACCGGGCGTAAAGCCCGTCTCCTTGGGGGCAGCGGCGTGCATGGCGGACAGGGTCGCCGCCAGCGCATCCATCGCGGCATCGAGCGCGGAAGCATCTGCATACAGCGAGCCATCCGAGCCAGCAAGCGCGCAAGCAGCGCCCTTCGCCACCAACTCGCGCAACGCTGCCTCAGCCTCACCGGCAACAAGATCGAGCGCCGCGGTAACATCGGCAGCCGCAACCGGCAGCGTTTGCAGCGCCAGCCAAGCGCCCACACCACCCGCGATATCGCCGGACTCGAGCGCCGCATACAGCGCACGCTCTCCTTCGGCAAGCTCGCGCGAGCGACGGCAGCGCGAAAGCAGCACACGCCCGCCGCCAATAAGCATCACGGGCGAATAGGACAGCACCACAGCATGGTCCCCGGCACGCAGCGGCAGCGAGTTTTCCAAGCGCACCTGAACAATACGGGTCTCGCCCACCGCCATGGGGGCCTCGCCCTCCATGAACATGATACGACCGACAACCTCGGCTGTACCCGCCATCACGTGCACACGCGCACCCGACTCGAGCATACGCGGCTTGGCTCCCTCGCGACCCAAGTAAGTGAACGTCATCATAAAGCGCAACGTCTGACCAAAGCGGTCCGCCACGCCCAGCATCTCGCCACGGTCAAGCGCCGCGACACCGTCACCAACCAGGTTAAGCGCCACGCGTTGCCCAGGCAGCGCGCGCGGCGTATCGCCATGCACCTGAATCCCGCGGACACGGCAGACCGTACGCGACGGCAGCGCGACGAGCTCATCCCCCACCGCGACGGGCGCATCGTGCAACGTACCCGTCACCACGGTACCGGCGCCCTTGATCGTAAAGCAGCGGTCGATGGGCAGTCGCGGTGCGGCATCGGTGAGCTCGGCACGGGCACGGCAGGCGCCCCAGCAAGCGGCAACCTGCTCGTCGAGCGCAGCCAGCAGGTCATCGATTCCCGCGCCGGTCTTGGACGACACAGGCACGATCGGCGCGTCGGCAAACACGGTATCCGAAAGAAAATCGTCCACGTCGAGCTCGGCCAGCTCAATCATTTCACTATCGGCCAAGTCGCACATCGTCAGCGCGACCACCATATGCGTAACGCCCAACAGCTCCAGCACATGCACGTGCTCGCGGGTCTGCGGCATTACGCCCTCGACGGCCGAAACCACCAGCACGCCCACGTCGATACCCGTGGCGCCCTGCACCATGGCGCGCAAGTAATGCGCGTGGCCCGGCACGTCGACCAGGCCAACGATCTTGCCGCTCGGCAGCGCCAGCTCGCCAAAGCCCAGCTCCACGGTCATACCGCGACGGCGCTCAACCTCCAGACGGTCGGGATTCTTGCCGGTCAGTGCCTCGATCAGTGCCGACTTACCGTGGTCGACGTGGCCCGCCGTGCCAACGATAACGGGACACTCCACCAGCGCCTGAACCTCACTCATCGAGCAATCGCCTTCTCAACGCATGCGGCAAGCGTCGATGCCGCCGTCTCGATATCGCGGTCGCCCACAAGCGTACGGACGTCAAACAAAATGCGATCGTGCGAAGTTCGCGTGACGACCGGCGTGTCGAAGTCCTGGACAAGCGAGCGCTTGAGCGCGTCGACGGACAGGCGCCCGTCGACCGGGTAGACGGCCACGCACATCGTGGGCAGCTCCACGGTAGGCAGCGAGCCGCCACCGGGGGTCGACGATTCCTCGACGATCTCCACCTGCACGGCGCACGGGCAGCCAGCCTTATCGAGCCCGGCGACCATACGATCGCGCAGCTTGCGGGCACGTCGCTCCAAATGGGCCTGCGGTAGCGTAAGCATGCTGAGCACCGGAATATCGCGATGGGCAACATCGGCGCCGTCCATGTAGATACGCAGCGTGGCCTCGAGCGCCGACAGAGCTAGTTTGCCCGGGCGCAGGGCGCGCATAAGCGGATGTGACCCACAGGCCTGGACCAAATTGCGACGACCCATGATAATGCCCGCCTGTGCGGCACCGAGAAGCTTATCGCCCGAGCACGACACCAGATCGAGCCCTGCCGAAACCGAAGCCGGCGTGGTTTCCTCGCCGCCGCGCACCAGGATGTCATCGGGCAAAAGCGCGCCCGACCCCTGGTCCTCGTAGAACAGCAGGCCATGCTTGTGAGCAAGCGCCGCAAGCTCCCGAGAGCCCACCTCCTCGTGAAAGCCCTCGATGCGATAGTTGGAAGGATGAACCTTGAGGATCATTGCCGTTTCGGGCGTGATGGCGCGCTCATAGTCGCTCAAATGCGTGCGGTTGGTGGCCCCGACCTCAACGAGCTTGGCACCCGAGGCCTCCATAACATCGGGGATACGGAAACTGCCGCCGATCTCGACAAGCTCGCCGCGGCTGACGATAACCTCTTTGCCCGCGGCATGAGTCGCCAGCACTAGCAGCACCGCGGCGGCGTTGTTGTTGACCACGAGCGCGTCCTCGGCACCGGTAAGCGAGCGGATGAGCTGCGCGGCATGTTCCTTGCGCGACCCGCGCGAGCAGGTGTCCACGCTGTACTCGAGCGTGCTGTAGCCGCGCGCGACCTCGGCCACGGCCTTGGCGGCCGACTCCGCGAGCGGAGCACGGCCCAGGTTGGTATGGATGACCACACCCGTGGCGTTGACGGCGGGACGCAGGCTCGGCAGCGCGGAGCGATGCGCACGCCACTCGATGGCCGAGGCCAGCTCGCGCCTGGAACGCGGGGCGGCACCGGCGCGAATGGCGGCGCGCTCCTCGTCGAGCTCGGCCGTGACGGCAGCATGCACCACCGCGTCGCAGGTCTCCCCCGCCGCCTTCACCACCGGCCACTCGGCAAGCAGCTCGTTGACGGAAGGAATGGCGCGCAGGCGGTCGCGCACCTCATCGGACATGTTCTGGCTATCGCTCATGTGCAGCCTTTCAAAAGAAACGTGGATCAGTCGAATACATCAGCTGAGTCAATTACTCGTCATTATCCCCGCGCGCGACAATCTTTTCCACGCGAACGGCGTTTTCCTGAGTAAGCGCGGCACCCGTCAACGGGTCCCAGCGCAGCGGTGTGTGGTCGAGCGGCCCGACGCCCAGGGCCTGCCGGCCACCACTCTCAGCTCCCAATGCGCGCCCACCGGGAGCAGCCGACGTAAAGATGCACGCCGGATGCAGATACGGCGTCGTCTCCACACGCACGCGGTCGCGGCCCATATCGCTCACGAGTTCGACGATCTCGCCGTCGGCGATGCCCATATGCGCAGCAGCATCGGCATTCATCTGCACGGCATCCAGGTCCGATCCAGCCTCGGCGGCACCTTGGGCTGCAAGCCTTCGCGAGGTGTGCGACTCAAAGGGACGGTTGCCGCTAATGAGGCGAAACATCCCCGGGCCAGGCTCCACCATGGGAGCGATCCAGTCGGGTACACGACCCAGGCCGGCACGCCCCCATACGTCACTTGCCAGCGTAATTTTGCCGCCATCCAAGGGAATCGCCGGCTCGCCCGTAAGTGACGGCAACGCAACACCCGTGTCGGCCCAGCCGCGCTCCTTGAGCTCGTCCAGATCAATCCCAAAAGGCTCCACCTGGGCAGCTGCCAGATCGTCAGACGTAAACTGGAAGTACTCGCCCACGCCACACGCCCGCGCCAGACCGGCAAAAATCTCCCGACCGGGACGCGTGTCGCCATGCAACACGGGCAACACGGCATTGCGGTAGAACACACGCGCGTCGTTGCGGCCCACGACCGTACCCACGCCGCGGTCGGCCTCCAGATACGTCACGTCGGGCAGCACGAAGTCGGAAGCGCGCGCCGTCTCGGACCAGCGAATATCAATTGTCACGAGCAAGTCAAGCTGCTGCAAAATACTCAACCAAGCCTGTGCATTGCCATAGCCCGCACCGGGGTTACTGGCATAGACGATGAGCCCACGCAAATCGCCGGCAAGAATCGACTGACCGATGGTCGTACACAGGCCGCGCACCGGATCGACCAGTGGATAGCGCTCGGACCCCAGCTTGGGCCCGCGTGGCACCGGCGGCGTCGCAAAGCGTGCGGGATCGAGGTCGCCCAACACAAGCGGCGAGGGCGGGTTGAGCGCGCCGCCCGCGTGTCCGATGCAGCCCAGCAGCACATCGACCAAGCAAATAGCGCGCGCGGTCTGGGTGCTATTGGCATACGCGATACCGATGCCGCCATGAAAGCCCGCGTCCACCACAGCGGCAGGCGCGGCGGCAGCGAGATCGCGCGCCGTGGCGACAATCTCTGCGGCCGGCACGTCGCACATCGACTCGGCCCACTCGAGCGTCCAAGCACGGGCCGCCTGCGCCAGCTCGTCAAAACCCGTGGTATAGCGGGTCACGAACTCATGGTCATACAGGTCCTCGGCAATCAAGACACGCGCAATGCCCAGCAGCAAGGCCAAATCGCATCCGGGACGCACGCGCAGCCAGCGATCGGCAAGCGCAGCCGAACCGCTGCGCCGGGGGTCGACCACGATAATCTTCGCCCCGCGGCGACGGGCATCGTTGAGCGCATCAACGGCCCCCATCGTCGACGAATCGACAATGGAACGCCCCAGGTACATGATGCAGTCGGTATGCGCAAGGTCGGAGGCGGGACTATAGCCCAGGCTGTGCTCCCAACCGGTAAGTCGGCTTACCTCGCAGGCGCCATCGGCACCGTACACGTTGGGCGAGCCCAGCGCATGCATAAAGCGATACGCCCAGTAGCGGTCGAACGAGGGCACGCCGAGCGTCATACCCAGTGCGCGCGGACCATGCCCGTCAACAATCCCCCCAAGGCGCACAGCGATCTGCGCGAACGCCTCGTCCCACGAAATCACATCGAACCCCGAGCCATCAGCTCGTCGGCGCATGGGATGCAAAATCCGGTCGCGCTCGTCAAACGGCATTGCCAGGCGATGCCGTCCGCGGGCGCACAGGGCACGCGCCGCGCACGGATGTCCCGGCACCGGCAACTCGGCCACCACGCGACCGTCCTCAACGCGTGCCGCAAAGGCGCAATCGGCATAGCATCCCCCGCATGTGGTCACCACGGCGCGACCGTCACGCTCCAAAGCAGATGCCATCTCGATTACCCCTTTCACCAGCCAAACACAACAGGTCAACACCCCGAAAACGAGCCCCAGACCCAAAAAGCCTCCCGCACGGCAACGCCCCGCGGGAGGCCCAATGTCAAACAGACGGTATCTTACGCCTCGGACTTCTTGGCGTAGATAAACCAGTAGCCGAGCGCGACCAGAACCGCACCGCCCACGATGTTGCCCAGCGTGGCGGCGGACAGGTTAAACGCAATGCCCGCGGCGTTGAGCGCATCGGCGCCGGCGACGTCGGCGCCATAGCCGCACGCGTGCATCACGGCACCCATGGGCAAAAAGTACATGTTGGCGACGCAGTGCTCAAAACCGCAGGCCACAAAGGCGGCGATGGGCAGCAGAATGCCCACAACCTTATCGACCACGGTCTTGCCGGCGGTACCGATCCACACGGCCAGGCACACAAAGATGTTGCACAGGATGCCGCGGAAGAAGATCGTCACCCAGTCGATCGTCACCTTGCCGGCGGCGACGCTCACCATGGAATTGGCGACCGCCTCGCCGTTGAGCTTATAGATGCCGGCCATGTACACCAAAAAGACGATGAACAGAGCACCGACAAAATTGCCGACCCACACGACGACCCAGGCCTTGAGCATCTGAGCCAGGGTGATCTTTTTGCTCTTGAGCGCGCAGACCATAAGAGAATTGCCGGTAAACAGCTCGGCGCCACACACCAGCACCAGCACCAGGCCCAGGCAAAAGCACAGGCCGCCCACGACACGCTGGGCACCCCAGCCCAGCGTGCTGTCGCTCAAGAACACCGTAAAGAACAGGCCGCCGAAGGCGATAAACGCACCGGCGAACATTGCCAACAGAAAGGCCTTAGCGACCGGCAGGTTAGCCTTGGTCACGCCGGCGGCCTCGGTCTTAGCCTCGATCGCGGCGGGCGCCAGGCAATCGGGAGCGGGATATTCTGCCTTGGAATCTGCCATGTCAATCACTTCTTTCCTAATCAGCAGGGACAAGCGCTCCTATAGCTCCTGCCCCAAGCGGACAAAGTGGGAAAAGTCGTTGGCGGCCACGGCGTCATACACGGCGTCGACGGCGTCAAAGACTTCCGGGGACATGGGGTTGTAGAACTCCGTGTCGCCCGGCTGAATTCCGACGAAGACGATATCATCGCACGATTGCTCAATCTCTTCGATCAGAATCGACAAGGGAAGCGAATGCGTGGTGAACATCGACTTGCGTGCCACATCACGTTTGTCGAGCAAGCGGATGGCGCCGACGGGCAGCGCCATGTCGGCGGCATCAACCAAAACCAAACGCGGCGGACGCTCGCGCTTGACCTCGATGATGTCATCCTCGGGCGTTTGGCCTCCGTCGATGGTGTACCAACCGGCGATGGGCGCGTCCTCCATCTTTTTGGAGAGCACGGGGCCGGCGGCATCGTCGGCACGCAGCACGCTTCCCGCCGTGAGCACGATACCCGCAAACGGGGCGCCGTTCACACGTCCATCCACAACGCGACCCATTACTGCAACCTCCCCGTCAGATACACGCCCGACACATCACGCACGCGCTCAACCAGATCGCGAAACTTCATTAAGAACGCGACCTGCTGGGCATGCAGGCCAAAGTCGTCATCGAACACCGAGATGCCGGCCTTGGCCGACCCGCGAAAACCGCGCTCGTCGAGCAGCGCATCGCAGGCCTCGAGCAGCGACGGTACCGCCGCCTTGTCGAGCTGGCACTCACCAAAGGAACGGATGGCCTCAAACTTGGTTTTGGCCTCCCCCTCCGACAGCACGTCGACGAGCGAATAGAACACGTTCACCGGCACCGACAGGCGCGGCTCAAAGCAATCGAGCACGCCGGTGTGGTGGCCCACGGCGAGCGTGTAGTACAGCACGTCGCAGGCCTCCTGGGGAACGTCTTCCTCGGTCTCCACAAACTTACGCGTGAGCTCATAGAAGACCACCTGGTCGGGCGCATGGCCCAGGCAGGGGTCGGCGACGCCCTCGGCAGCCTCGTCGCTTGCGCGCGAGGCATCGCCAAAGGAGCCGCCGAGCATGCCGGGGCCCGCAAAGTAACCAGAGCGGTCCGTGAGCTCCATCTAGCGACCTCCGGCCAGCACCAGATCCTGCAGCGCCGAGTACACCTCAACGCGGCGCGGATCGTCCTGCTTGTCGATGAGCAGCGCCATGGCACCGCGGATATCGCCCTTGGGCGCGCCCTCGAGCGTATCCATAAACTCGTTGGCCAGGTCGCGGCCGTAACGGTAGCCGCTCATGGCGCGAGCTTCGCGCTCGATGGCAACGCGCAGCTTGTACGGCACGCCGGGGTGCAGGATATCGGCCTGCTCGCCGGCGGCCTCCACCGTGGTCTCGGCATGGAGCTTTTGGTCCAGCAGACCGAGTGCCATGGCAAAGCCGTAGATGGTCTGCGCGGGACTGGGCGGGCAGCCGGGGATGTAGACGTCGACCGGCAGAATCTTGTCCGTGCCGCCCCAGACGCAGTAGTTGTCGTAGAAGATGCCGCCGGTGCAGCCGCACGCGCCATAGGACACCACGATCTTGGGATCGGGTGCGGCCTCAAAGGCGCGCAGGGCCGGCATGCGCATGGCACGCGTCACGGCACCGGTGTACAGCAGCACATCGGCGTGACGGGGCGACGGGACGACCTTAATACCAAAACGCTCGACATCGAAGACGGGCGTGATGGAACCGAAGATCTCGATCTCGCAGCCGTTGCAGCCGCCACAGTCAACACGGTAGACGTACACCGAGCGCTTGATCTTCTTAAGAAGGGTCGCCTTGGCCTTCTCGATGCTCTCGTCGAGCTCGATCTTGGTCGGGCGGTACTGAAGCCGCTCGGGCAAAAGCGTGGGTTCGGCCATGGTTACTCCTCCTTCGTATCAAAATCCATGATGATGCCCTCGACCGGTGCAGGACCGGCGGGAATCTCGGGCGCATCGGGGTTGAGCTCGCGGTCGATATAATCCGGGTTCACGCCGTGGCCGCCCAGATACTCCATGCCGGGGCCCTGGGGCTCGCCGGACGCAAGCGTCTCGTTGGCAGCCATGCCAGCAGCGTTGCCGGTCTTTACGGCCGAGGCGGCGCGCAGGGCGTCGAGCTCGCGCTTGCACTCCTGGCACATACCGACGGTACGGGCAGCCTGCTCGGCCTCCATGCCGCCGGCCTTTTGCAACAGGCGCTTAGCGTAGTCGATCTCCTTGTGCGGGGCAAACGGCATGCCGCAATGCGAGCAGTGCTCGAGGGTATAGACGCTCTTGCTGGTGAGGTCGTCCTTGCTCATGACGGCCAGCTCAAACTCCTCGGTGAGCTTGATGGCCTCCATGGGGCAGGCCTCCTCGCAGCGGCCGCAGAAGATGCAGCGACCGTAGTCGATCGACCAGGTGATGGTATCGGCCGCAAGGTCGGTGTCCATGCGAATGGCATCGGCCGGGCACGCCACGCCGCAGGCACCGCAGGCGATGCAGAGCTCGGCGTTGTGCTCGGGCTTGCCGCGCATGTCCTTGTTGGTGGGGAACGGCGCAAACGGGTACTTGACCGTCGCGTCGCCGGCCTTGGCGTTGACCTTCCAAAGCTTCAGCATATTAGAGCGCCTCCTCATCGAGCGGAGCGGCCATGGTGCCCTCGCCCGCAAGCGGCGACTTGTCGCGCCAGACGTTCTCGAACTGCTCCTTGTCGAGCACGTGGTCGCGCTTGGCGGCGACATCGGTCACCGTCACGCGGTCGGTGCAGGAGTAGCACGGGTCGAGCGAGCCGACGATCAGCGCCGCGTCGCCCACGGTGTTGCCGCGGAACATGTAGCGCAGGACCGGCCAGTTGCTGTACGTGGCCGCCTTGGCGCGCCAACGGTAGCACTTCTGGTTGTTGCCGAGCATGGCCCAGTGCACGTCCTCGCCACGCGGAGCCTCGGTGGCGCCGATGGCGTACTTGTGCGGGGTGTACTCCCAATCCGTGGTAAGGATGGGACCCGACGGGCAGTTCTCGAGCATGGTCTCGATCATGTCAATCGAATCGTAGACCTCCTGGATGCGGACGGCGGTGCGGCCGAAGGCATCGCAGGTGTCTGCCGTAGCAGCATGCATCTTCTGAACATCCGGATCGGCGTAGCCGTCGAAGGGATGGTCAAAGCGCACGTCGCGGGCATAGCCCGAGCCACGCATGAGCGGGCCGACCGGCGAGAAGTCGCGTGCGATCTTGCGGTCCAGAATGCCGATGCCACTCGTACGCTCAATAAAGTTGGGCGTGGAGAGCAAGACGTCGACGAGTTCCTGAACCTCGGAGCGCAGCTGGTGGATGGTCGTGAGCGTAGAAAGCTTCTGCTCGGCCAAAATGTCGCGACGCACACCGCCGATCACGTTGAGGCCGTAGGTCTTGCGGTGACCGGAGAGCTTCTCGGCCAGGTCCATGGACTTCTCGCGGACGCGGAAGAACTGCTGGAAGCCGGAGTCGAAGCCCGTGTAGTGCGACGCCAGGCCAATGTTGAGCAGATGCGAGTGCAGGCGCTCGACCTCAAGCATGATGGCGCGGATGTACTGGGCGCGCGGCGGAACATGAATGCCCTGGGCGCGCTCGACGGCCTCGGCATAGGCCACCGAGTGGGCGCAGCCGCAGATGCCGCAGATACGGTCGGCGAGGAACGTCACGGCGTCATAGTTCAGGCGCGTCTCGGCGACCTTCTCCATGCCGCGGTGCACGTAGAACAGGCGGTAGTCGGCATCGACGATCGTCTCGCCCTCGACGAACAGGCGGAAGTGGCCAGGCTCGTCGGAGGTAATGTGCAGCGGGCCCATGGGGACGAGCGTGGTCTCCTTGCCCTTGGTGTCGGCCAGGAACTCGTAGTTTTCCATGTCGCTCGCGGGAGCGGGACGGAAGCGGTAGTCCATGGAGTCCTTGCGCAGCGGGTACAGGCCGCTGGGCCAATCGTCGGGCAGCACCAGGCGGCGACGGTCGGGCAGACCCTCGGGGATCAGGCCGAACATATCGCGCAGCTCGCGCTCGCCCCACACGCAGGCGGGGACGAACGGCGTCACGGACGGGAACGTCATCTTGGCGGGATCGACCTCGGTGCGCACGGTCACCCAGCCGGGGTCCTCCCCCTCCATGGAGATGACGTAATACACGGCGTAGCGGCCGCACAGGCTGCGCTCATCGTTGCCGATGATCACGGGAATCCAGCCGTAGCGCTCGTAATACAGGTAGTGGACGGCCTCGGGCAGCTTGTCCTGCTTAACGGTAATCGTCAGCTGGTCCTCACACTGCCACTCGACCTTCTCGATGCAGCCCGGAACGGCGCGGCGCAGGGCCTCGACATGGCTCTCGCAGCGATGGGCATACACCTTGTTCTCAGTTTCAATCATTCGTTACTCCACCTCGCTCTGAGCGGTCTCGGTACCGAACACAGCGCGGTACATCGGCGTCGCGTGAAGTTCCTCGGTGCTCTGCTCGAGCACGATGCCGGTCGCGGTCTCCACACCGTGCACGAGAGGCAGCGGGGTGGCAATGCCAAACCACAAGATCATAACAGCCAGGATGATTTCGGGGATAAGCATGAGCGCCGGGGCCTCATGCTTGCCCATGCCCTGGGGCGCATGGCCGAATACCGACTTGAGTGCGATGCGGGTGAGCGCGGAGATGGCCACGGTAAGACCGAGGGCGACCACGACGACCAGCCACATGGGACCGGCGGTAACACCGGCGACAAAAGTCAGGAACTCGGAGATAAACATGCCAAAGGGCGGGAAGGCACCAAGACCGAGCAACGCCAGGACGGCGAGCGCGGCGGTTGCGGGAGCAACCTCGACAACGCCCTGGATCTTGGCCAGGCTACGCGTGCCAAAGGCGTGCTGGATGTTGCCGGACACGCAGAAGGCAAGCGTCTTGGTAAAGCCGTGGAACACGCAGTGCAGCAGGGCTGCGGCGATACCCAGCGGGCCACCGATACCCAGGCACAGGGCGATAACGCCCACGTTCTCCACAGACGAGTACGCAAAGCGGCGCTTGAGGTCGTCCTGGCGAAACATCGAAAGTGCCGCCACCAAAATGGACAGCGTGCCGACGATCAACAGCAAAAGCTGCGGATACTCGGCGCCCACGGCCTGGATGGTAAAGCCGTAGAAGCGCATGATCACAAGCATGGCGCACTTAAGCAGCACGCCCGAGAGCAGGGCCGAGACAGGGCTCGGGGCCTGGGAGTGGGCATCGGGCAGCCAAGTGTGCATGGGGAACAGGCCGGCCTTGGTGCCAAAGCCGATCACGACAAACGCAAAGGCGAGGCGCATGAGCGTCGGGTCGAACTGGTCGGCATACGGCAGCACGCACGACAGGAATGCGGCCTCGTGGGCGTTGGGAATCACGTCGGCGGCGTTGGCGTAGATCAGCAGCGTACCGAACAGGCCAAAGGCCACGCCGGCGGTGCAGACCATCGCATACTTCCAAGAAGCCTCGAGGGCCGTCTTGTTCTTATAGATACCCACGAGGAACACGGTGGAAAGCGTGGTTGCCTCCACAGCGGCCCACGTGAGGATCATGTTGTTGGACAGGCACGCGAGCAGCATGGTGAACACAAACAGGCTAAACAGCGCAAAATACTGCTTGGCGCGCTCGGCGGGCATGGAGCCCTCCCCGATATCGGCCTTTACATAGGGCAGCGAGAACAGCCCCGTAAGAAAACCGATAAAGCCGATGAGCAGCACAAAGATGGCGCCCAGCGAATCGAGGTGAAACCACAGGCCAAGAGCGCTCGCGGTGTCGCCGCTCATAAGGACGTCACCGGCCGTCATAATCGACAGCACCAGGACGGCTGCGACGGAGACCAGGTTGAGACCGGCAAACACGTTATAGGACGTGTTCTTGGGCAAAAACGCCATGACCAGCGAGAACACCAAAGGAGTCGCGAGCAAGGCGAGAATCAACGTTTCCATGGACTACCCCCTCAGCTCGGACAGGTCGCGCGCATCGAGCGAGTGGGAGTCGTCCCAAATGCGACGCACGACGATGGACATGATGATGACGGCAAAGATGGCGTCGGTGGCGATACCGATCTCGATGATCTCGGGAGCGGTGGGGGCCAAAAGCGCGAGCGTCACATGGCTGCCGTTTTCCATAAGGCAGTATCCAAAGATCTGCTTCATGATGTTGCGCTGCGAAATGATGCAGGTGAGGCCCACAAAGAAGTGAGCGAAGCTAATGGCGAGCGCAGGCGTTGCGACCTCGGCCGTGGGCAGGCTGATCTGCGTCACGACGGCAAAGCAGATCGCGACCTCCACGGCGATGATGCAAATGGCCCACGCAGGCTTGAGGCCGGCCTTGAGCGATGCGTCGCTCGGCTCACCCATCTTCTTGTATGCGCGGTTGAGGATATAAGGGACCAGGACGACCTTAGTGATAAAGGCAGATCCAGCCCACATAAGCAGCTCCTGCGCACCGGTGGTGACACCGAGCGTGGCGAGAAGCCCCACGAGCACCAGCGACTGCACTGCATACCAGTGGATGGAATGTTTGATGTTCTTGGAGACAACCACCATGGTGGACGTGACGATCAGAAGGCCGCCAAGGATGTTGACGATCGAATAACCCATGTCGTTCTACCTCCTAACCGATCCAGCTGGCCGAAAGCGGGCCGCTGACGATGACCATGATGATGAGCACGATGAACACGAACGCCATCGCGCGGGGAAGCGGGGCACCCGCAGCGACCTCTTCGCTCGGCTCGCCGGGCAGGCAATAGCCCATCCACTTAAGGAACCAGGCAAAGGTGGCGACGGTCTCGGCGACCATGATGCACACGAGCACCAGGATCGCGACGTTGCCGGCGCCCACAGAGAAGCCGCCGGCGATGATCTGGAACTTCGAGAAGAACGTGTTCATGGGCGGCACGCCGGCAATGGCGAGCGCGGCGACACCAAAGCCCACGCCCGAGATCGGGTACTTCTTTACGATGCCGCGAAGCTTGGGCAGCATACGCGTGCCGATCGTAAAGGAGAACGAACCGGCGATCAGGAAGAACAGGGTCTTGGCGAAGGCGTGGTTAAAGATGTGGCACACGGCACCGTCAAAGGCCAGCTGGCTGCCAAAGACCGAAAGGCCCAGACCAAAGAACACATAGGAGAGCTGGGCGATCGTGGAGAAGGCCAGCAGGCGCTTCATATCCTTTTGCGGCAGGTACATAAGGAAACCAAAGAGCATGGTGACCATGGCGTCGATAATGGCGACCCAGCCAACGATCTCGGGAATCTCGCCGGCAGAGACGAGTGCACGCGCGAACACGCACACGCCGACCTTAACCATCGAGGCGCCATGCAGGTAAGCCGAAACAGGCGTCGGCGCCTCCATGGCCGAAGGCAGCCACATGTACATGGGAACCTGTGCGGACTTGGCCCAAGCCGCAAACAGCACGAGCAAAAGGACGATAGCCTTGAGCTTGGCGTCGAGGCCGGCAATCGCGGTAATGGCGAAGGTGCCGGTGTGGGCAAACACGATGGCGGCGCCCAGATACAGGCCGAGCGCACCGATATGCGTAATGATCAGGGCCTTCATGCCGGCCTTCTTGGCCGTAGGCGTCATGTAGTAGCTAATGAGGCCCCAAGAGCACGCACCCGTGATCTCAAAGAACACGAGCTGGCCCAAAAGGGTCGAGCTGTACACAAGGCCGGCCATGGCGCCGATGAAGGTCGCGAGGTACGCATAGAAGCGACGACGAGGCGCATCGGGATGCTCACGGTTATTCTCGCTCATATAGGGAATCGAATAGATCACGACAAGCAGGCCGATGCCCACAAAGGCGGGCGCGAGCAACGTGCTCATGCGATCGAAGGTGAATCCCATGACGAGGGTCTGCCCAAACGAGATCAGGGGGACCTGCGTGTCGGGCATGCCGGCGCCGGCGAAATTCGCGGCGAGGGCGATGGTGCAGACCGTCGAGACGGCGGCACCCAAAACGCTGAACCACTTGGCGTACGGACGGGGGAACAGGGCGACGAGCACCGAGGCCACCATCGGGGCCGCGATAGCGACCAAGCCGAGAAGGGACAGACTGACTGCAAATGACATTGTTTCTCCCTTCTCCTACACGCCGACGACCACGAAGACAAACGCCAGAACGGCGATGCCCACGACAGCCCAGGTCTGATTGCCGAGCACCTTAAAACGCGAGCGCGAGCAGGAGTTCTCGATCACGCCGCATACGACAAAGTCGATCAGGCACTTCACCAGGAAGATGACCGCGCCCAGAACGGCGGCGGCGCCCACGGTCGCGGGCTCGCCCCAGGGGACGAAGATCGCGCAGAACCAGGCGACGACCAGGACCTGTTTCATGGACATGGCAAGCTTGGCCATGGCGAGCGACGGGCCGGAAAGCTCGGCGAGCGGGCCTTCCTGAAGCTCCTGCTCGGCCTCGGCCTGGTCAAACGGCAGCTTGCCGAGCTCCATGTAGCAGGCGATCGCAAAGGCGATGCCGGCGAGGATCACGGCGACCGGCGCGTCGATGGCGCCCGTCATGATGTGCTGACCCATGGTGGCGATGTCGGTGGAGCCGCACACCAGGGCGGCGGCAAACAGCGCCAGCAGCATGGACGGCTCGATGAGCACGCTCATGAGCAGCTCGCGGACGCCGCCGATACCGGCGTAGGCGTTGGACGAATCCACACCGCAGAGGGCGAAGAAGAAGCGGGCGAGCGCCAGGCTGTACATGATGGTGATGGCGTCACCAAAGACCGGGATGGGGCTTTGTGCCGTAAAGAGCGGCAGGCCCATCGCGAGCATAAAGGCGACGGCGAAGAACAGCGGCGGCATAATGCGCAGCGCAAAGCTCGCGTCCTCGCTCTGGGACTCGGGGCGCGCAAAGAGCTTGGCCAGGTCGCGGTAGTCCTGCATGATGCTGGGGCCGCGACGGTTGTGCATCTTGGCGCGGATCACGCGGCCGAGACCGGAGAAGAACGGCGCGACGGCCATAACGACCACGCCCTGCAGAACGGCAAGTACGATGTTGTTCATGCTCTCCCCTCCTTAACCCATTTGCACGGCGAGCACGAGGAACACCACGAGTGCCGCGACGATGTAGCAGATATAGATGCTGTAGTTGCCGCCCTCGAGCTTAGTCGCGAGGTCGGCGAGCTTCTCGACACCCTTATGCGGGGCATCGACGAGAACCTTGTCGGGTACGGGCTCCACAGCCTCGGCCACACCGGTGAGCTTCTGGAAGAAGTGCGCGATGGACCAGCAGACGGCCGTGCAGCGGTCGCGCAGCGTGTAGAGCGGCTGCATAAACCAGGACACCTCGGAGGCAAAAGTCGTGGCCACGACGGGCATATGCTCGTTGGGAGCATAGCCGCATGCCCACGGCTGGGACTTCTGCACCTTGCCGACGGTCTTGAGCTTGCGATAACCGCAGGCAAGGCCGACGAGCACCACGAGCGCAATGGCGATCGCGGGCGTGGAGGTGGCAGCGCCGGAGTACTGGTTCATGAGCTCCATACCCTCGGCGGCAAACACGCCACCGTACGGATGCAGCACGGACGCGGCGACATCGACCAGCACGGGAGCGATCACGGGAGCGCCAATGCCCAACACGACGCAGATGGCAGCGAGCAGGCCCTGCGCAAACACCATGGGGGCGGGAACCTCCTTGGCATTGGCCGCGGCCTCGGAGCGGGGCGCGGAGGCAAAGGAGACGCCATAGGCCTTGACGAAGCACGTGACAGCCAGCGCGCCGGTAATGGCAAGCGCGACGGCAGCGAACACGGCCACGATCATGACGGCCTTGTCACCCTGCATGGCGGCATTAAACAGAGACTGATAGGTAAACCACTCGGACACAAAGCCGTTGAAGGGCGGGATGGCCGAGATGGCAAGCGCGCCAACGAGGAAGCAGATGGCCGTTGCCGGCATACGACGGAACAGGCCGCCCATCTTCTCCATATTGCGCGTACCCGTGGAGTACAGCAGCGCACCGGCGCCCAAGAACAGCTCGCCCTTAAACATCGCGTGGTTAAACGTGTGGTAGAGGGCGGCCATCAGAGCCAGGACGGCGATTCCGACCGAGTTGAGCGCCATGGCGGCCATGGAGGCACCGACGCCGAGCAGAATGATGCCGATGTTCTCGACGGAGTGATAGGCCAGCAGGCGCTTGATGTCATGCTCCTGCAGGGCGAAGGCCACGCCGAGGACCGACGAGATCGCACCGAAGACCATGACCATAAGGCCCCACCAAACCTGAACGCCCGAGGCGGAGAGCAGGTCGAGACCAACCTTGAGGATACCGAAGATACCGATCTTGATCATGCCGCCGGACATGAGGGCCGACACGTTGGACGGCGCCTCGGGATGTGCCTTGGGCAGCCAGCCGTGCAGCGGGATGATACCGGCCTTGGCGCCAAAGCCAAAGAAGGCGAGCACGAAGCACACGGATGCGACCGCAGGACTAAACTGCGTGGCGCGGAAATCCGCAAAGGCAAACGAGCCACCGGCGAAGTTGGTCATGGTGAGGAAGCTCGCCATGATGAGCACAAAGCCCACGTGCGCGATCACAAAGTAGAGCCAACCGCCATGGATGGAGTTCTCGTTCTCCTCGATCACGACCAGGAAGTACGAGGTCAGCGACATGAGCTCAAAGGCGACCAGGAACCAAAACACGTTGTCGGCGGTGATGACGAGCATCATGGACGCCACGAAGGTGTTAAAGAAGAAGCCGGCGCGGCCCTTTTTGCCCGGGTACTCATCAAAGTAGTTGAGACCGTAGATCGAACCGGCAAACGCGAGCACCGAGATGAGCGCCACGAACAGGCCGGACAGCTGATTGAGCAGCAGCTGGAAATGGGCAAACGGGAAGAACACGATGGTGTCGACCGACGTGACATCGCCCAGCACGGCCTGGATACCGGCCACAAACGAAAGCACCGCGGCGACGGCGCCGATAAGGCAGCCGGCGGTCTTGGCGGCGTTATCGGCCTTGATCAGCAGAACCGAGGCGAGCGCACCGATGCACGAGACGGCAAGCGATGCGATAAACAGCGTCATGCTATCCATTCTTTACGCTCCCTTCTGCTTTCTCGGACAAGCCCTGGGCCACAGCGGTAACGTCGACGACCGGACCGTTTTCGATCGAGCGCAGGCGCTTGGCCTCGTCGAGCTCGCGATCGGCCGCACCGCCCATGACGGTCAGCGCCTTGGTGGGGCACGCCGCCACACAATGCGGGCCGTCCGGATCGAAGGCGCACAGATCGCACTTGACAGCGCAGGTGTACTGGCCGGGAGCCCACGTAAGAAGGCTGCTCAGGGACTTAGGATACGAAGGCGTCGGATCGCACATGCCTGCGACACCGGCGATAGACGTGCCATCGGGATGGATGGCTCCGAAGGGGCACGCGATGGCGCACAGCCTGCACCCGATGCACTCCTGCTCCTTGACGTGGATGCGATCGCCATCGTGCTCGATGGCATTCACCGGGCAAACCTCGGCGCAGGGGGCACCCTCGCAATGGTGGCAGGCAAGGGCGGCCGAAATACCGCCGGTCTTCACGAGCGCCAGGCGCGGCGTATCCTGAAGACCCTGCATCCGGTGGGCGTCGGCACAGGCGGACTGGCATGTTCCGCAGCCGATGCACCTCTCCGGGTTGATGTCGATGAAGCGGTTCATCCCCACTTCCTTTCAAAATAACGGGCCGGGCTCCCGAACGTACGGGACGCCCGGCCCAAATAGCCAACGAGAACGGGACTACACGATTTGGTTCACGTGCGTCTCGTCGTCGAACTTGGCGGCGCCGGGCTCAACGTCTTGGGGAGCGGCGGCGTCCACCAGAGCCTGCTTGAGCTCGGTGTACTGACGCTCGACTTCGCCCTCTGCCCAAACCTGGTCGGCAATGGCGTCGACCTGGCAGGCGGAGAACTTGTCCTCGGGCGTATGCGAGACCGGGTCGACCTTGTGAATGGTCAGCTCGTTGCACTTGCCGATCCACCACTGGTAGGTCATGTAGACCGTGCCCTTGTTGATGCGATCGCTCACGTCGGCACGGCTGTATACCTGGCCGCGGCGGCTGTGAATCGAGACGATGTCGCCATTCTTGATGCCGCGCGCCTGGGCGTCCGCGGGATTCATGCGGACAAAGCCGGGCTCGTCGGCAAGCAGCGCCAGCGTCTTGCAGTTGCCGGTCATCGAGCGGCAGCTGTAGTGGCCGACCTCGCGGACGGTGCACAGGATGAGCGGGTACTCATCGTCGGGAAGCTCGGAGGGCGCCTCCCAGTCGTGCGCCATCAGGTTGGCGCGGCCGTCCTTGGTGGTGAACTTGCCACCAGCGAACATGTCGGGCGTACCGTGGTCGTTCACATCGGTGCTCTTGACGGGCCACTGGGCGTAGCCGCCCTCGGGAGCCATCTTCTCGTAGGTCGCGCCCACAAAGTTGGGGCACAAGCTAATGCACTCGTTCCAGATCTGCTCGGTGTTGTCGTAGTGCATGGGATAGCCCATGCGCGTAGACAGGTCCGCGAAGATCTCCCAGTCGTGGCGGCACTCGCCCTTGGGCGGAACGGCCGCGTCAAAGTGCTGGAAGCTACGGTCGGATGCAGTAAAGACACCCTCGTGCTCGCCCCAAGAGGTAGCGGGCAGGATGACGTCGGCGAGCATGGTCGTCTGCGTCATAAAGATGTCCTGGCAAATGAACAGGTCCAGCTCGGAGAGCGTCTTGCGCATACCGGCCGAATCGGGCTCGGTCTGCACCGGGTCCTCGCCGTAGTTGTAGAAGCAGTGCACCTTGCCCTCGTCGACCAGGTGGCCCAGGTCGGTGAGCTTGTAGCCCTCCTCGAGCGGGAGCTTTTCCTCGGGCACGCCCCAAGCCTTGGCAAACTTGGCACGCACTGCCGGGTCGGTGACCTTCTGGTAGCCAGGGTACAGGTTGGGCAGCATACCCATATCGCAGGAGCCCTGGACGTTATTCTGGCCACGCACGGGCGCGAGGCCGGAATTGGGTTTGCCGATCTGGCCGGCAACGCAGGCGATGGAGGCGATGGTGTGCACCGTCTTCAGGTTCTGCTTCTGCTGGCATACGCCCATGCCCCAGCCAATGATGGCAGAGGGCTTCGCCGTGGCGTACATCTCGGCAGCTTGGTGGATCAACGCGGGCTCGACACCCGTGATGTCCTGTACGGATTCGGGAGTGTAGTTCTTGATGGTCTCCCACCACTCGTCAAAGCCGTTCGTGTGCTCGGCGACGAATTCCTTGTCGTAGAGGCCATCGTTGACCAAGCAGTTGGCAAAGGCGTTGAGGAACGCAACGTTGCAACCGTTCTTGATCGGAAGGTAGAGATCGGCGATACGCGCGGTTTCGATATGGCGCGGGTCGGCGACGATGATCTTGCAACCCTTTTCTTTGGCTCGCACGATACGCCTTGCGACGATGGGGTGCGAATCGGCAGGGTTATAGCCGAAGAGGAAAATGCAGCCCGCATCCTCCATACCGGGGATGGAGCATGACATGCAACCTGAACCAACCGTGTCCATCAGACCGAGGACAGTAGGGCCGTGTCAAGTACGGGCGCAGTTGTCTACGCTGTGGGTGCCGATGCACGCACGCGTAAACTTCTGCATGACGTAGTTCGCCTCATTGCCGCCGCCTCGCGAAGAGCCGGTGGTCATGACAGCGTTAGGACCATATTCGTCAATTATGGCCTGCATCTTAGATGCGGTGAAATCCAGCGCCTCGTCCCAGCTTACGCGCTCAAGATCCGCGCCCTTAGTGCGGCGGATCATCGGGTGCAGTACGCGAGGAGTCAAGATCTTGGTGTCGTTGATGAAGTCGTAGCCGCTCATGCCCTTAAGGCACAGCTCGCTCTGGTTGGTGATGCCGTTGAGCGGTTCGGTACCCACGACCTGGCCGTTTTGGACCAAGAGGTTAAACTGGCAACCGGCGCCGCAATACGGGCAGATCACTTTATGCTTCTCCATGACACCCTCCTTCCTTTCTCTGCTACCGAATACTCGGTACTTATTTGACAATCATTGGGCCTGTCGCCCGACGCTTACGCCTCGTTTTCGATGGTGGCGCGGGCACGCTCGGCAGTCAGTTCTGCCAGACGCTCCTCGTCCACCAGGGTGAGGCCCTTGGTCGGACACGCCTCGGCACACGCCGGACCGCCGGGACGGTCCACGCACAGGTCGCACTTGAGCACGAAGCTCTTAGTCTGCGAACCCACGCGCACGTCGCCCATCAAGACGGGGACCTGCGTGGTCGCCACGCTCACGGCGCCAAAGGGGCAGGCCATGACGCAGCTCTTGCAGCCGATGCAGTTGTCCTCGTTAACACCGATGCGATGGTTCTTTGGATCAAAGAACAAGGCGCCCGTGGGGCAGGCCTTGGCGCACGGGGCATCCTCGCAGTGATGGCAAGCCACCGGTGCGGAGATCTCGTACGTACGCGTCACGCGCAAGCGCGGCGCGGCGATGTTGCCGGGAATATCGTGTGCCTCGATGCACGCCGCCATACAGGTTTGGCACCCAATGCAGCGTGAAGAATCAGCCACGACTCGTTTATTGCCCATGTTGTTCACTCCCTCCTGAATCCCATGCCAGAGAGACCCTGTCGACGTTGCCCCGGACCGCCCGTGGCCCGGCATCGGCGTATCGAGTGCATGCGGCGAAACAGGCACTTCGATAGAATTCCTCCAACGATATACAGGTTAAATATACGCAGTTGCAGGTGGCAAACTTGAGCATAGGCCCTGCAATACGGGTGTATTGCAGGGGTTTTGGCAGGTTGGAACTATTCTCGGATAGCTATAAAGGTGAGTGTATTACATGCGTACGCCTCAGAGATTTTTACGCGCTCTCGTTTTGGATGTACTACGCTTGTATTCGTGTTTATGGTTATCAACTTGAGTGAAATAAAGTAATCGTTATAAGATGCTCAAGTATCGGCACATGCCGCATTTGACCGACTATATTGCACGCTCATTAAGGGGGCCAGTGATGTCATCGACTCAAAAAAGAGCCATCCTGCAGGTGCGCATTCGCGAGGAAGACAAGCAGCATGCCGAGCATCTCTACGACGCCATGGGCACATCGCTCGCCGAGGCTGTCCGTCTATTTGTCGCGCAGAGCATTTTGATGCGCAAGCTCCCCTTTCAGCCGGTCGCCGTGCGTTCCAAGGACGGCACGGCCGCCTATGGATCGCTCAAAGCATATGGGGACCCCAATCGCCGCTCCGAAGAGCGCAATGCCTGGATTGAGTACCTTGCCACAGAAAGCGACGATTCGATTTTGGGTCCCGAGGAAGTAGATATCCATGAGTAGCACCATCATCGACGAGACCGTCATCCTGCGCTACCTGCTTGACGACGACGAGGTTCTGTCACCGCGCGCCGCCAAGGTCATCGCCACGCGCACCGCTCGCGTCTACCCCGAAATCATCGCGCGCGTCGTGGTCACGCTGCGCGACGTCTATAAGGTTCCCCGCGTTGAGATTACTGCGGCCATGAAAAGGCTGCTCGATGACGTCATGGTCGACGAGCCCACCGTTGTCGCCCTTGCCGTCAAACTCTTTGGCAAGACCCATATGGACTTTACCGACTGCCTCCTCGCAGCCCGAACCGCCATCTACAACGATGATGTCGTGAGCTTTGGCAAGCCCATCATCCAAGGCATGATCGATTACCGCCGCAAGCGCCAAACCGCGGCCGACGCTCGCGACCGCGCCGCCGAAGCCCGCAGCCGAAGCACCGACTCCACCATCGACAAACTCCGCCACCGCCCCCGCAGATAAACCCATCCCCACCTAAGTTGCGGTGAAATACAGACTGATTTATGCCTTTAAAGGCCTCAACAGTCCGCATTTCACCGCAACTTATTGAAGGTGGACCGCGAACGATTTCGCTATCGGGATTCGGCGTAGGGTTTTGTTGTCGGAATGCCGTAACCGCGCATCATGGCACCGAACGATTCTACGTCGTAGGTGTCCGAGAGTTTGAAATGAATGATGTTGTGGCCCATGGCGCGAAGGTTCGCGTCGCGCATGAGGGCCGCTCGATACGTTTTTGCCGCCGCCTGCTCGGGATCATTTTGAGCCTCGTCTTCAAACTTGCCTAGCCCATGCAGCTCTGCCAGCGTCCATGAGCCGTCTGACATCTGCCAGCCATAATCTGCTAGATAATAGCCAGCGTTTCCCGGTCGCGTTATCTCAACTTGAAGCTCGGGCGCGACAACCCCAGCGAGAATCATCGCTGCTCTCGCCTCAGACTCGCCGCCATTGTCTGACCTGCCGTCCATATACTCAAAAACGTCAAAAGCACGCGCGATGCCATGCAACCCTCGGCAATTTGCCTGCGCATATGCTCGCAGCTCTTCGCGTTCGACATCGTACTCACGGGCCAAGCCATCGACATAACCCAGCGCATAGCGAAAGGCGCTCGTTCGGGCGATATCAACAACCGTTCGACATGGATCCGTCAGTGTAAACAGACCTAGCCGCCACACTTCGCCCGCCCGCCAGCGTTTGTATTCAACGAACTCATACGTATCACGCCTTGTAGACCGTGGCAGCAGTACTTGCACTTTATCCAGAAGCGTATACGCCGAGCCGATGCCGTAGAGCAGCGCTGCTGTCGATCCGCAAAACACAGCATCCGGTTCAACGACCGCAATAGCGGATGCCAGCTGAAAGATGCGATCTTCAACCCCAAGATTATTCCAATAGACCGGATCCGCATACACGTGGTTGTAAAGACGAAGCATGAGCTCTTCCTGCATAAGCTCACGCGCACGGCGTTCATCCCAAGGATCAATTGTTATAAGCAGCTGTCCATCTTGATGAATTCCAACGGCCGAGAATAGCATCCTTGCATATGACTGCGGAAAATGTTTGCCTTTATCGAGCATGGCCAACCCCATAACCATCACGGCGGAGAGAATACCATTACGCTATCGCATGCTTCCGTCCGCAGGCCTTGCCAAAAGCTGACCAAAAGCTTGACGTCGCAGGTCAGGGCTTCAGAAAATATTTCCACTCTCGGTAGACGGTCGTTACGGTCCTCCCAACGGCATCAAAATCCAACCTTACAAATAGTTGCGGTGAAATACGGACTAAATGAGCCAAATAAGCCAAAAAACAGTCCGTATTTCACCGCAACTTAAGAGGGGATGTGGGGCGGCATCGATTCCCGTCACCCCGTGCACTTACGAAAATGGCTCTGGTCCCAAAAGGAACCAGAGCCATTCATCTATCCTATGGAGCGGGCGACGGGAATCGAACCCGCGTCATCAGCTTGGAAGGCTGGGGTTCTACCATTGAACTACGCCCGCAAGATATGGTCGGGACGACAGGATTTGAACCTGCGACATCCTGCTCCCAAAGCAGGCGCGCTACCAAACTGCGCCACGTCCCGAAGGTGTTGAGCAGCTAAGGTCTAAACCTTGCGTGTCCCAAAGCGAAGGAAATTATAGGGGAGACTCCCCGCCTGTGCAAGCGCAGAAACCCTAGCTCCTCGAATGTGCGACAAAACGACTATGGAGCAGGCCGATCACAAATGCCACCACGGCAACCGGCGCCCACGCGGCACCGATATCCGCCAACGGCAGCGCATCAAACGGCAGCCACGTGCCCCCAAAGAACGCATCGCGGACCGAGGTGATCACGCTCTGCACGGCAACCACGCCGCCAACCCAGACCCACACCTGCGGATGAGCGTCGCAAAAGCCGTGTACCAAACCCATGAGAACCAGCACGATGGCGACGGGATACAAGGCGTTAAGCATGGGCACCGAGAACATAAGGATCACGTCGAGGCCCACGTTGGAAAGCACGCACGAAAACGTCGCGAACACAAAGGCAAGGATCGCGAAGGGGCGGCGCATGGCCCCCTCGGAAGCCTCCGCTCCCCCTTCAACTACGTACGTCTCACAGAAATAGCGCGAGCAGCAGCTAATAAGACCGACGCACACGTTCATGCAGGCGAGGAAAAAGATCGCGAAGACCACGACCGTGCCAGCAAGCCCAAAATGCATGGAGGCCGAACGAGCGAGGATGGCAGCGCCGTTGGTGGCATCGGGCATAACCGTGCCGAGTTGCATTCCGGCAAGCGCCAGGCCGCAGTAGATGATGGCCATGAGCACGCCGGCGATCACACCCGAACGCGAGATCTCGAAGGCCACGCGCCTATCGTCGGTAACGCCCAACTCGTGGATGGTCTCGGCGATGATGATGCCGAAGGCGAGCGACGCGAGCAGGTCCATGGTCTGATAGCCAGTCAAAAAGCCCTGCACGGCGGCGCCTGCATCGTAGGGAGCCTGAGGCGCGGCAGCCGGTCCCAGTGGCGAGACCACGGCGGCACCCACGACCAACACGATGAGCGCAATGAGCGCGGGGCCCGTAATGCGGCCGAGCACGCGCGTGATGACACCCGGGCGCAGCGTGAGAGCAAACGCGACGACAAAGAAGCCAACGGCAAACACCAGACGAGCCGTGCCAAGCGAAACGCCCTCGGGCAGCAGCGGCACCAGCATCTCGAAGGCCGTGGAGCTCGTACGCGGAATGGCCAGGCACGGGCCGATGGCCAGATACACCGCCGCAACAAAGAACTCACCGAACTTGGGGTGCACGCGGCCGGCAAGCTCGCGCGCCGTTCCGGCAAGCGCCACGGCGATAAAGCCCATGACGGGCAGGCCGATGGCGGCGATGAGAAAGCCGAGCATGGCGACCGGCGTGGCTGAACCTGCTTGCAGCGCCAGCAGCGGCGGAATGATAAGGTTGCCGGCGCCAAAGAGCATCGAGAACAGGGCGATGCCGACGGTAACGACATGGTCGGAGCGCAGACCACGCGAGGCGGATGAGGCCATAGACACACCTTTCGGGTCGAAACAAAAACGGGACGGGCAAAAGACCCGTCCCGCAAGTATATACGCTCTAGCAGGCTAAATCGCGCAAAGCGTCAATCGCGGTATCGACTTCCTCGTCCGTGTTGAAATACCCAAACGAGAAGCGAACGATACCCTGGCGCTCGGTCCCGAGTGCGCGGTGCATGAGCGGAGCGCAATGGGCGCCGGGGCGCGTCGCAATCCCCCACCCTTGCATGAGCGCGTCCGAGATCTCAGCAGAGTCGATATCACCCACGTTGAGTGAGACGATCGCCGAGCGCACGGGCTGGTCAAACGCACCGTAGAGCGCAATGCCGGGAATTTCGCGAACACCGGCGAGGAAGCGCTCTGCAAGCGAGCGCTCATGCGCCGCAATCGCCTCGACCCCGCCTTGTGCCTCGATAAAGTCGAGACCGGCAGAAAGTCCCGCGATGCCGTGGCCGTTGAGCGTGCCCGCCTCAAGGCGCGTGGGCCACTCAAGCGGCTGCAGTGGGTCGAAGCTGTGCACGCCCGTGCCGCCCATGGCCCACGGAGCCACGTCAATGCCCTCCGCCACGGCCAGGCCGCCGGTACCTTGGGGTCCCATGAGCCCCTTGTGGCCGGTAAAGCACACGATGTCGAGGCCCATGGCCTGCATATCGATACGCGCCGTACCGGCTGACTGAGAGGCGTCGACGATCACCAGCGCGCCGGTCGCATGGGCCATGGCAGCCACGCGTGCAATGTCGACCGCGTTGCCGGTCACATTGGAGGCGTGCGTCACCACCACGGCACGCGTGCCCGAAGTGACCAGCCGCTCGAGCTCGTCGTAGTCGAGCACGCCGTTGGTATCACAGTCCGCATGCTCAACCGTCACACCCTGTTCCGTCGCCAAGCGGTTGAGCGGGCGTAACACCGAGTTGTGCTCGAGCACCGTCGTGACCACGCGATCACCGGGACGTACCACGCCGTTGATGGCGGTGTTGAGCGCCGCCGTAGAGTTGGGCGTAAAGCACACATGGTCCGCCCTCGGGCAACCCAAAAGGCGCGCGAGCTTGGCGCGACAACCGTGAATCGTACGAGCGGCATCGAGGGCACCCGACGTGGCGCCGCGCCCGGCATTGCCGAGCGAACACATCGCCTGCGTCACGGCATCGATGACCTCCTGCGGCTTGTGCATGGTCGTCGCCGCGTTATCCAGGTAGATCATCGCACGACCTCCCACATATCAATCACGGTATAGCCCTCGGTGGGAACGCCCGCCGCGGCGAGTTCGCCGCGCAGCAGCTCCTCATCGGCAGGCAACGCCTTCCACGCCAGACCGCAGCCAGCAGCGACCTCCCCGGGCACGGGAATCGTTCGCCCGGGAAGGCCGCGCTCAATGCACAGGGACTCGCAACCCATGGCGGCCGCCGTGGTGGGGAACGTGATGACAAGCGCCGGGCGCTTCTCCCTCATGGCAACTCCAACCAATACGCTACGGGCGCACGACGCGCACGGCCTGCTCCATCTTCTCCACGATCACGTACATGTTGGTGACCTCGCCCACTGCAAGTTGGTCTTTAATGCCATAGTGGTCGAGGCAGGTACCGCAGGTGAGAATCTCGACACCCTGCTCAGCCAGCCCCTTCAGGTCGTCGAGCACCGGTGAGCCCTCGACGGTGAGCTTGGCACCGCCGTTGTAGAACAGCATGGTCGCGGGCAGCTCCTCCTGCTGCGTCACGGCAAAGATAAACGCCTTCATGAGCTTGTGGCCCAGCTCGTCATCGCCACGGCCCATGCAGTCGGTGTAGACGGAAATGACGAGCTTGCCCTTGCCGGCGCTGGCGTCGCAGAAGGCAGCGCCATCCTGCTCAGGATCGGCCACGGCAACGGCGCCAGAGGTCGCCACGGTCACGTGCCACTCGGCGTCAGAAACCTTCTCGACCGAGGCCGTGCAGCCCTTCTCCTGCGCCATCTTGGAGATGTTCTTGACGGCGGTCTCGTTGTCGACCGAGGTCACCACGGCACCCTCGCCATCAAGCTGTTTGAGTGCCTTAAGTGTCTTGACGACGGGCAGCGGGCAGGCATCGCCCATGGCATTGACTTCAATTTTGGTAGACATAGCTTTTCCTTTCGAAAGAACCGTTCTAGAGAACGGTAAACAGTTACATAAACGTGCGGGCTAGCGGACAACGCGGACGGCAGGACCGCCCGGCTCCGCCTCGCAAACGCGACCGACGACGGCGGCAACGCGCCCCTCGGCATGCAGACGACGCGCAAGCTCATCCACATCCGCCGCGGGCGCCGCAATAAGCAAACCGCCCGAGGTCTGCGGATCGTACAGCGCATCCAGCATGCCCGGCTCCAGGTCCTCGTCGGCCGCCACGCGCGGGCCAAAGAAGTCCTGGTTGCGGTAGGAGCCCGCGGGGATAATGCCCAGACGCGCCATGTCGAGCACCTGGTCAAAGAGCGGCACCGCCCCCGATGCAAGCTCAACCTGCACGCCCGAGCCCTCGGCCATCTCGCACGCGTGCCCGATCAGACCAAAGCCCGTAATGTCGGTGCAGCCGTGAAGCTCAAGTCCCTCGGCCAGACGAATCGGCGCCTCGTTGAGGGTGCGCATCGAGTCAAACATGGCTGCGGCCTCGTCCTGCTCGATGAGCTCGCCCTTAATGGCCGTGGTGATAATGCCCGAGCCGATGGCCTTGGTCAGCAGCAGAACATCGCCCACGCGCGCGCCGCTGTTGGCGAGCATACGGTCAAGCGCGACAAAACCGCTCACGGACAGGCCGTACTTGGGCTCGTCGTCGTTGATGGTGTGACCGCCCGCGATGGAGCAGCCGGCCTCGACGCACTTGTCGGCGCCGCCCGCCAGAATCTGACCGGCAACCTCAACGCCCAGGCAGCTCGGGATGCACAGCAAGTTCATGGCATGGCTCGGCCGCCCGCCCATGGCGTAGATGTCCGACAGCGAGTTGGCCGCGGCGATCTGGCCAAACAGAAACGGGTCGTCGACCATCGGTGGGAAGAAGTCGATGGACTGCACGAGTCCCAGGTTCTCCCCTACGCGGAAGACGCTCGCATCGTCGGAGGTATCGAACCCCACGAGCAAGTTGTCGTTATGCACATTGGGTAAATCGCCCAGGACCTGGGCGAGGGCTCCGGGGGCCAACTTAGCGGCTCAACCGCTCGCGGCAGTCATAGACGTAAGCTTAATCTGATCGTCAGCCATCGATACCTCCTCTCATCGGTCAATCATTTTCTCCCAGTATACGCATGAATGCGAGCCTACGGCGGATGCATTAATTGAGCGCCTGTGCGCGAATCGCCGCGCCGATGGCACCGGCGAAGCGGGCCTGGGGCGAGGTGGTGACCGGCGACCCCAGCAGCGCCGCCAGCCGCTCCACAACGTAAGCGTTCTCGCACAAGCCTCCCGTCAGGTAGTACGGAGCACCCGTCGCCTGCCCGGCCATAGTGGCCACGCGCGAGACCACGCTGTCGATCACGCCACGCGCAATGTTCTCGCGCGGCTCACCGCGACCGATCAGGCTGATAACCTCACTTTCGGCAAACACCGTGCACATGCTGCTGATCTTGGTGGGCTCACCGGAAAGCGCCAGGACGGCCATCTGCTGCTGGGAAATGCCTAGGCGGTCGGCCATGATCTCCAAAAAGCGCCCCGTGCCGGCAGCGCACTTGTCGTTCATGGCAAATTTGGCCACGCGACCGCCCTTGATCTGAATGACCTTGGTGTCCTGACCGCCCACGTCGATCACGGTGCCGTGGTCGCCAAACAGGCGCACAGCACCGGTACCGTGGCAGGTAATCTCAGTCACGACCTTATGCGCATAGGGCACGGCGACACGACCGTAGCCGGTCGCGATCACGCGCACGTCGTCGGCAGCCACGTCATAGCCGGCCGCGGCAAGCTCGCCGCGCAGACGCTCCGCCGCATCGACCGAGGAGAACCCGGTTGGCTGCACGCACGTCCACGCCACCGAACCCTCCCCGTCGACCACAGCAGCCTTAGCCGCCGTAGACCCGATATCGATCCCGATCCCTATCATGGCTCTCTCCCAATCTAAATATCAAAGGTAGCGGCGCGTTCAGGCGCCTTAGCTCTAGGTTTCTCAGGTGCCGGAGATTGCCCCGAAAGAGGAGCGCAGCGTACTTTGGGTACGCAAGCGACGGTTTGAGGAGCAAGATCCGGTGCCTGAGGAAGCTAGAGGGTTTCGATAAAGGCGGCGATGCGAGTCTCGATCTGGCCCATGTCGCCGTTGCTGTAGTCGGTCTCGATCTTCATATACGGAATGCCCGCACCCTCGACGGCCTCCTGCATGCGTGCACTCTCCACGTTAAAGGTGTGGCACGCCTGGAGCACGCTCTCCACTACGCCATCGACGTGATACTTCTCGCACATGGCCAGCGTGTTTTCCATACGACCGTCGTTGGGCGTCATGACCGAGCAGTTGATATCCAGATAGCGGTCGGCGATGGCGCGCAGAATGTCGGGAGCCTCCGGGTCGATCATCATGGCCGCCGTGCGCTCGCCCGAGCAGTCGTCCATGCACACGACCACACCGCCGTTGGACTCGATAGTACGGCCGATCTTGTTGATCACGCCGCCCACCGGGCAGCCGGTGATCAGAATGCGCTTGGCGTCTGCCGCGACCGGGCGCTCACCCGCGTCGTAGGTCTCGCGCAGCTTGGCAACCTTTTGCTCCAGCTGCTGCGTATAGGCCTCGATATCAAAGCTGAACGTACCGGCAAACATGGTGCTCATCAGATCGACGCCGCTCATGGCCGCCGGCTGGTTGGCCTGCAGCGCAAACATCTCGAGCTGGGCCGCACGCAAGCGGTTGCGACGACGGACGGCAGCGCGCAGATCATCGTCGGTAATCGCGATGCCGTAGAAGTTCTCGAGCTCCTCCTTGAGCAGGCGACACTCCTCGTACCAGCCTTCACGCTCGTAGGCGCGATCGCGACCCTGCGGCAGGTGCAGAATGTGCGTACGCTTGAGCTCGTTGAGTAGCTCGTACATCTTCTTCTTGCCGTCGCAGGTGGTCTCACCGATGATCATGTCGCTAAAGTACGTAAACGGGCACTTTTGCGAGTAGGCAAAGCCGTACGTCGACTTGATGAGCGGACAGAGATTTGCCGGCAGCACCTTCTCGGCCCCGGGAATCACCTCGTCGGACGTGCCGCACAGCGCCACGCTCGCAGCCCCCGCGGCATCGATAATCTCGAGCGGCGTGTAGCTGCACAGAAAACCGACCAGGCGATTACCCGCCTGCTTATAATCCTTGACGCGAATAAACGCCGCCTTGCGCTGCTCGTTGAACTCCTCAAACGTGGACGGGAACGGCTGCTCAATATTTTCCGACATATAACTTCTAAACCTTTCAACCAACCAAGGAAACGGCTTTCCCAGGTGCCCGAGGTTGCCGTAAAAGAGGAGCGCCGCGTACTTTGGTACACAAGCGACGGTTTGAACGGCAAGATCGGGTGCCCGGGAAAGCCGCCGGGGCGGATAGTCCTAAATGGTCTCCAAGAAAGCTTCGATCCTGGTTTGTAACTGACCTGCATCCTCGCCAGCGTAGTCGGTCGTGATGTGCATAAACGGAATGCCGACCTCCTCGGCGGCCTTCTCCACGGCAAACGACTCCATCTCGTAGAGCGTGCAGAACTGCAGGGCCACGTCGACGATGCCGTCTACATGCAGGTCCTTGGCCATCTGAACGATGTCCTTCATACGCTGGTCGTTGGGCGTAAAGACGGCGCAGTTGATCTTAAAGTAGCGCTCGGCGATGGCGTCGAGCATCTCGTCGACCGTCTCGCCGGACTCGTCGACCAGGTACTTGTAGTAGCGCGAGCCCGTGCAGGACTCCTCGCCGACCACAACGCCGCCGGCCTTCTCGATGAGGTTGAACAGTTTCCAGTTGGGCACGGCCATGGGCGTACCGGTGTACAGGATGCGCTTGGTCCCCTTGGGCGTCACGCCCTCGCCGGCCTCGACACGCTGC
Source organism: uncultured Collinsella sp. (assembly GCA_928722055.1). Lineage (GTDB taxonomy): Bacteria > Actinomycetota > Coriobacteriia > Coriobacteriales > Coriobacteriaceae > Collinsella. The sequence goes on along the minus strand of CAKMWN010000002.1, from coordinate 812,763 downwards.
TCGCACTCAGCCGCCATATCGTTGATGGCTCCGGTCAGACGCGGCGTGTCGTCCATAAAGGCGGCCTGAACGGTCAGCAGGCTGTCGAGACCGCTGATGGGCGCCGGGTCGGCAGCGCGCGTGGCTGCGAGGCGCTGCAGGGCGCGACGCTTCTCATTGACGGCGTGGATGGCGGCCTTCAGACGCTCGGGCGTAATCTTGACGCCACACTCTTCCTCGATCTTGTCGGCGAGCTTCTTGACCTCGGCCTTCCAGGTCACGAGCGTCGACTCGTCGTGTACGTTGGGAATATCCATGACGTACATGTTCTTTTGCGTGGCAAAAAACTCGTAGGCTTTCTTCTTGCCGTCGCAGGTGTTCTCGCCTACCACCAAGTCACTCGACTCAATGTAGGGGCAGACCTCGCCCAGCTTAAAGCCGGCAAAGCTCTTGATAAGCGGACAGGTGTTGCGCGGCAGGTGCTCCTCGACCTTATCGGTTGCCCAATCGGCACCAGAGCATAGACCCACGGGGATACCGTCGCAGGCAAGTACGATCTCCTCGGGCACGTAGACGCAGAACGAGCCGACGATCTTGGTGGCCTCGCCGGCCTCCTTCTTGTCGAGCATCTCCTTAATACGGCCGCTGTGGATGTTGGTGGCGACAAAATCCAGGTAGGACGTAGACTTGGGGCGATTGTTCTGCGTCAGGAACATATCGCCGTACATCTGGCCCACGGCGCCCAGCAGCAGGTCGTGGTCGGCAAGATTCATGCCGAGGCTCTCCCACATCGGATGGAAATCAAATTCTTCAGCCATAACGGTTCCCCTCTCGAACCAAAAACGGATAACGGCGGTATCGATGCACGACGGACGGCGATTGTCCGGCCGTGCTCAAACCCGGAATTTTAGGGAACCTGCCTTGCGGACGGTTATTTAGCTGTGCGTCGTCTCTCCCGGAGCCGTGAACATACCTGCTCATATGCGGCTCCGAGCCATATATAGGGCACGCGCGGCAACGCGGCGAATGTATGTCGTCTGCGGCATGTGCGCACCCTCCTCTACAAGTTGAGGTCAACTATATCAACGGTCGTCGACCATGCGAACACCGTTGACATTCGTACGACAACCTCGTGTGCCGTCGTTTAATAAATAATTATCTGTGTTGATAAGAGTTTGTCATTCCCCATTCGGCGAACGGCAAGACAAAGCCGCCGAGACTTATATCCCCGACGGCATTACCCGGCGCTACCGACAAACCAGATGGATCCTGCTGGCATCAAAATGCATACGCAGGGTCTCGCCTTCTTGCGGTAACCCATCCGCTGGTACGCTCAATTTGTTGACCTTCCACTGCAGACGCGTTGGCGCATCGGCCCGCGGCGCATCCAACAGCACCAGGCGCTCAAAACGCGAATCGCTCACGCGCGCCACGTGCAGGTCGTAGCTGTTGCGACCCCGCTCGGCACGGTTGTCCACATGGAAGTAGCTCGCGCGAATGCCCAGGTACGCCACATTATCGGGAACCTCGCGACCCACGTTAAAGGTCATGCCCCAATCGAGCGCCTCAACTTCTTCGTCGCCGATCTTGCGCGCCCGGCTTGTGTTCTTGCAGCCCGTCAGGCGCAGCGCCGCCAGCGTCTGCGGACGGCGGACCACGTCCTCGACGGAGCCGATCTCCTCGACATGTCCGTTATGCATCACGCAAATGCGCTCGCACAGGCGGCATGCCTCGTCAATATCGTGGCTCACGTAGAGCACGGTGCGGTTGCATACATCGAACAGGTCGAGCATGTTCTGTTCGAGGGCGCTCTTAAGATAGGAATCGAGTGCGCTCATGGGCTCGTCGAACATAAAAATGCCCGGATGCGCCGCCACCATGCGCGCAAGCGCCACACGTTGCTGCTGACCGCCCGAGAGTCGCGCGGGATAGCGGTCGGCAAAATCGGCCAGTCCAAAGATACCCAGGTAGCGCTCGGCAAGCTGCTTGCGCGCCGCGGCGTCGCCCGCATCCTTTACGCCGGCACATACGTTATCGGCCACTGTCATATTAGGGAACAGCTGATAGTTTTGGAACAGCAGGGCGCATTTTCGCTCCTGGGGCGACAGGTTGATGCCCGCCCCCGAGTCAAAAAAGGTCACGCCGTTGACGACGATCTTGCCCTCGTCGGGCGTCTCCACACCGGCAATGCAGCGCAGCGTGCAGCTCTTGCCACAACCCGAGGCGCCCAGCAGCGCCACGCGCTCCTCGCCGGCCTCAAGCTGCATGTCGAGCATAAAGCCGGGATAGCGCTTTTTGATATCCAGAACGAGTGACATGACCTATCGACCTCCCTGCGGCGCCGCATCATCGCGCATGAGCTCGGCCAGCGCCTCGCGATCGATACGCAGGGCATCGCCGCCGACTGGGTCGAGCGAATCGCCCTGTCCGGCGAGATCTTTGGCCTGTTTGCGCTCCGCACGGGAAAGGCCCCGCTCGCGATACTTTTGCGAATGAGCGGTGTACATGTTGATGAACAGGATGACCAAAAAGCTAAAGACAATCACGACGACGACCCAAAAGAGGGCCACCGACGTGTTGCCGCCCATCCACTCAAAGTAGATGGCGATGGGAATGGTCTGCGTAATACCGGCGTAGTTGCCCGCAAAGAACAGCGTGCAGCCAAACTCGCCCATCGCGCGGGCAAAGGCGAGCACCGTGCCGGCGGCAATAGAGGGCCACCCAAGCGGCATCATAAGCTTGGTAAAGATGAGACGCTCGGACCATCCCAAGGTTCGCGCGGCGTCGAGCATCTGCGTGTCGAGGCTCTCGAAGGCTCCGAGTGCCGTACGATAGACGAGCGGGAACGACACCACCACGGCAGAGATCACCGCCGCCGGCCACGTAAAGACAATCGAGACGCCGTGCGCGATAAGCCACCGACCGACCCCGGTCGATCGACCAAATAGCATAAGCAGCAAAAAGCCGCACACCGTAGGCGGCAGCACCATAGGAATCGTAAAGACCGAATCGAGCAGGCCCTTGATGCGACTCGAGGTACCCATGGTCTTCCACGCGGCGAACAGGCCCAGCGCAAACGCGATCACCAGGGCAAGACCGCTCGTTTTAATGGACACCCAAAACGGGCGATAGTCGATGTCGCACAAAAAGGAGGTCAGAGAGGTCCAGGGCCCCTGCTCATCCCGCAATACGACAGACGATGCTTCTACCATGTGAGCGCTATCAAGCCAACGCGCGCCGCCCTTGGCATCACCCGAGGCTGATGCAATCACCACATAGCGGTCCCCATCCGCACCGCGCTCGTCAAAGCCATAGGTATACCCGCCGGAATCAAACGTTGTTTCCGCCGTGACATACCAAGGAAGATCCACGTCCCCCAGCTGCGCACCTCCCATGCAGTTTGCGCTGTCGAGCTTACAGACGAGGGCCTTGAGACCCGATACGCACTCGTTGTCCTGCGGATCCAATCCATACTTCTCGACCGCCTTGGGCGATATCCACACCACAACGCGATCGGCAGCAGGCGCCACCACAAGGTCCACGTCCTCGTCAACGGGAAACCGGTAGCCCTCAGGCTGGCCCTCCATGGCACGAGCGGTCCCCTTGGCCAGCCGCTCAAAACCCTCGATCCCATAGGAAAGCCCATGAGCGGTCGCAGCAACCTGGGCCCCGTCCTCAGCGTCCCCAGCAAACGCAAATCCCGGCACCCAGCAAAGCGCGAAGGTCAAAGCACAGGCGACAAGCATGCGGAATCTATTAAGCACGAAAAGCTCCAAGCGAATACAAGAACGGAGTGAAACACAAAACGATGGAATTATCGCGCCAAGCCGCACTACGCGGAAAGCTCAAAGCCGTACTTGGCCCAAATCTTCTGAGCCTTCTTGTTGGTCAGACAGAAGTCGATGAACGCCTTGGCTTCGTCGGCGTGCTCGGAGCTCTCGGCAACGGCACCCGGATACACGATGGGCTTGTGCGAGTCCTCGGGACACACGAAGGCCTCCTCGATGCCGTCGTAGCGGAAGATATCGGAGCTGTAGACAAATCCAGCCACGCAGTCGCCCGTGGACACATAGGCGGCGGCGGTACCAACTTTGTCGGCCAGGGCCACCTTGTCGGCGATCTCGGGCGCATACTCGCCGTCGTCGCCCTCGATGCCGGTGTAGAGGCCCACGGAAGCCAGCGCCTGGTTGGCGTACTTGCCGGCGGGGACGGTCTTGGCGTCGCCGATGGCGATCTTGCCGTCCAGGTTCGCGACGTCGGCGATGGCCTCGATCTTGGTGTCGGAGCCCTCGGCGCGAATAATCACGAGGTCGTTGACGAACATGTCCTCACGCGTGTCGGCGTCGACGAGCTCGGCGGTCTCAGCGTCATCCATGGTACCCTTGGAAGCGGTGATGAGCACGTCGACCGTGGCGCCGGCCTTCATCTGCTCAACGAGGTCGCCGGAGGCCTTAAACTGCGTATCGGCAAAGGTGGTGCCGGTCTGGTCGGTGTAGAGCTCCTGGACCTCGGGAAGGGCCTTCTCGAGGGAGTTGGCGGCAAAGACCTGCAGCTCGACGGTTTCCTTCTTGGAAGAGGCCTTGGCGGAGCCGGCATCGGATCCGGCCGGCTCGGACGTCTTGCTGCCCGAGCAACCGGCAAGACCAAGGCCGGCAGCGGCGACAGCAGAAAGTGAGACGAATCCGCGGCGAGAAACCAAATCGAACATATTCAACCCTTTCGGACCTTGTGCCCGGGTACCCCACCGCGGGCTTTAATCTGCAACCAGATTATACTTCTGCGCGAATAATGTTAGTGAGAAATTATTCTCGCCAGAGAATATAGTTTCGAGTTAGCGTGCACCTCGGCGTCGCTTCGGCGGAAAACAAAGGCGGAGCAGCCGTTTAGGTCGCCCCGCCGCAGGTAAACCGCTTAGTTGGTATGTCCGCCGCCCGCTGTCATCTGAGCTGCGTGCTCCAGCTGATCTGCTATGGCCTCCCAGCTTTCGCGGGCGGCCTTCGTAGAACCGGGAAAGTTTACGACAAGTGTATGACCTCGTTGCATGCAAATAGCGCGCGAGAGCATGGCGCGGCGCGTCTTGGTCATGGAGTACGCACGGATCGCCTCGGCAATACCCGGCACATCGCGGTCGCAGACGGCACGCGTCGCCTCGGGCGTCACATCGCGCATCGAAAGCCCCGTGCCGCCGCAGGTGAGCACGACATTGGCGTGACACTCATCGGCGGCCTCCACGATGGCATCACCAATCTCGCTGACGTCGTCGCGCACGACCACATGTGAGGCGACCGTCCAGCCCTGTGCCTCGATAAGCTCCTCGAGTGCGGCCCCAGCCTCGTCCTGGGCAAGGTCGCGCGTATCCGAGCACGTCACGATCGAAATCTTCAACTCCATAGCGATCCTCCTATAGCACCGTTCCCTCAGGCAGGTCGACACGCACGACATCCACGACGTCGCCCGCCGCAAGGTCGCACGGTCCTTCGTCAATACGCAACAGGCAATTGGCCCGCTGCATCGTGCCGAGCAGCGCCGAATTCTGCGTCTTGGCCTCGGTCACCAACAGCTCACCGGTCTCGGGGTCGCGCAAAACCGTGGCGCGATCGAAGAAGCGGCGATGCTGTCGCTTTTTCACGCCATGTGTGAGCGTCGCCTGCTGCACGGGACGCACGCCCTCGGCAAAGCCGCGCATCTTGCGGATCGCCGGACGGGCAAGCATCTCAAAGCCTACATACGCCGCGGCCGGATTGCCTGAAAGCCCTAGGTAGGGCTTACCCTCGAGCAAGCCAAACGTGATGGCCTTGCCCGGACGCATCGAGATGCGGTCAAACAGCACCTCGCCCTCGCGCCGGACGAGCGCCGTCACATAGTCGTAATCGCCCGCCGAGGCGCCACCGCTCGTAATGACAAAATCGCACTCTCGCGTGGCGCGATGTACCAGCTCGGCAATCGCCTGCTCATCATCGGGCGCGATGCCGTAGAACACGGGCTCGGCGCCGGCATCGAGTGCCTCGGCCATCAGCGCCGAGGAGTTGGAATCGCGAATCTGACCACGCGCCGGTACCTTACTCGGTGCGACCAGTTCCGTGCCCAGCGAGATGATGCCCACACGCGGGGCAGCGTGCACCTTCACGCTCGCGTATCCGGCGCTCGCCAGCAGACCCGCGCCCGCCGGAGCCACGACCTCGCCGGCGTGCATCACAACATCGCCGGCATGGGCCTCCTCGGCAGCAGAGCGAACGTTCTCCCCTACCTTGGCCGGCGCCGAGAACCTCGCTCGCGAGCCCTCGTTGCCGTCACCGTCGAGCACATCGACGATCTCATACTTCACCACGGCATCGGCACCTTCGGGTACCGGCGCGCCCGTCATGATGCGGACCGTCTCGCCCGCGCCGATTGCGCCCTCAAACACATGGCCCGCGGCCTCGTGTCCGATAACGTCAAGCGTCACCGGCGCCTCGTCAGACGCCTGCGTCAAGTCCGCCGAGCGCACGGCATATCCGTCCATAGCGCTGTTGGCAAACGGCGAGATGTCGATATCGGCCACCGCGTCCTCTGCCAAGGGAAGACCGGCAGCCTGCCACGCGGGAATCTCGACAACTTCGGTGCGATTCACGTGCGACAAGACGATCGCCTGTGCGTCCTCCAACGGAATGAGTATCTCTGCCATATACACCTCTAGCATGCAGCGGCGCACATCACGGGCGCCGATTCTTTATGTTTATCTCAGTATAATCCCTCGCCGCCTGCTCAAGACCTGGCCTGCGACCGCGAATACACCTGTCGGTAACGGACGGCGAAACAGAGCCGAAACCAACCTGCCGGTTTGTCTCGTTTGGCACGTTCTATAATGCTCGTGTTGCAACCCAAAAGAGGAACGTATGGCTTTTACCGACAAAACCGAAAGCGCAAACGAAATGCAGGATCATTCCCAGCCGCTCGACGATGGCGGCTTTTTCTCCCTGAACGACGTCATCACGGCAGGCAGGCATCAGCTCACCCGCTCCGAGCAACTCTTGGCTGCCGACACGCGCCGCAACGCCCGCAACCTACTCGCGAGCGCCAAGTTGCTCGTACTCGTCGTCATCGTCTCGGTCGCCATGGGCGTTGCCGCTTGGGCGTTTTTGGCCTCGCTGAATATCGCCACCGACTATCGCGAGCACCATGCGTGGATTTACGCACTGCTTCCCGTTGTGGGCGTTGCCACCGCATGGGTGTACAAAAACCACGGTCTTGCCGCCAAACGCGGTAACAACCTGGTCATCGACTCCGCTCTGGGCACACGCCTCATCCATATGCGCATGGCCGTCCTCACCTTCGTCTGCTCCACGCTCACGCACCTAACGGGTGGATCGGCCGGTCGCGAGGGAGCCGCGGTTCAGATTGGCGGCACCATCGCCAGCAACATCTCGAGCCTCGCCCACCTTAAAAAGCATGACCACCACGACCTCATGCTCGCCGGCATCTCGTCGGCCTTTGGCGCCGTATTCGGTTCGCCCCTTGCCGGAGCTTTCTTTGGCATGGAGATGTGCTTTATCGGCAAGATCGACTACACCGCGGGCATCTACTGCCTGGTCGCCTCGTTTACCGGCTACTTTACATCACTCGCCCTGGGTACCGAGTACGAGGCGAATGTTATCGTCAGCGTTCCCAACATGACACCACGGACGGTTGTCATCGTTGTTATCAGCGCCATTATCTTCGGTCTGACGGCACGCCTCTTTGCCTGGTCAGTTCGAACCGTCAAGAGCCTGTACGGTCGCTTTATCACCAATTATCTCGTTCGCGCACTTATGGGCGCACTCGTGGTTTTGGCCGCCTATGCCCTTCTCGACGTCTGGGACTACGCCGGCCTTTCCACGTGGCTTTCCGGCGCCGGATTTGCCGGCAACACCACCCTGGCAGACGCAGCCATCAAGTTGGTCGTCACAGCGCTTACCCTGGGTGCGGGCTTCCAAGGCGGCGAGGTCACGCCCCTGTTTGGCATCGGTGCGGCGCTCGGCGGCTGGATCGGTTGCCTCGTCGGAATCGACCCCAGTTTTCTGGCGGCTCTCGGCATGCTCGGCGTGTTCTGTGCCGGCCTCAACGTGCCCATCACCACTTGCATGATGGCCATCGACCTGTTCCACGGCACGGCCGCCGGGTTCTTTGTCATCGTGGCCTTTATCAGCTATCTCGCCGGCGGACACCGCGGCGTTTACCCCGCCCAGCGCATCATCTCACCCAAGCGCCGTTCGCTTATTGTGGATGAGGGCGGAACGGTAGCGGATGCTATCGAGCGCCACAACGACCTGATAGAGTAGACGTTAGTATTCGCCGTGCAGCCACAATCGGGGGCAATTCGACCTGAACGCGACCGCACCGTCACGTCATACGCCGGGAGTCGCCCCATGCACGCAACTGATTTTGGCCGCACGCTCATCATCGCCAACCCAGCCGCCCAGTCGGGTGCGGCGCGCGAAGTTGCCGAGCGCCTGCAACGCTTTTTGGATATGACCGCGCGCGCATCCCAGTTTGACCTGGTGCTGACCGAGCGCATGGGACACGCCAAGGAGCTGGCCGCACAGGCTCAGGGCTATCGCACCGTTATCGCCCTTGGCGGCGACGGCGTGATTCACGAGGTCGTCAACGGGCTTATGACGCAAGAGGAGGGCACCCGCCCCGCCCTTGCCGTCCTGCCCGTGGGCTCCGGCAACGATTTTGCCCAAACGCTCGGCATCGACGATTTCTCCGGCAAGGATTTTGGCGCACTGCTCACCTGTGAGCTGCAGCGTCAGGACATCGGGCGCATTCGCTCATGGAACCCCGCAAGCGGCAGCGGCGAGGCTACCGTTGAGTACTACGACCAGACGCTTTCGGTCGGCATCGATGCCGCCATCGGCCTTGGCACCACCGAGCTACGCAAAAAGACCGGCTTGACGGGCGCTCCGCTCTACACTCTCTCGGGACTTGAGCAGTTTGGCCTTCGCTATCGCAACTACCCCATGACAGTCAGCTTTGACGGGACGCCCGCCGAGCGCGTGAGGGCGATCATCATGGCGATTCAGCTGGGTCCTACCTATGGCTCGGGCTATCGCATCTGTCCCAACGCCGACCCCTGTGACGGCATACTCGACGTCTGCTACGCCTGCGGCCCCGTTCCGCGCGCGGTCGCGCTTCCCATGTTCCTTTCGGCCAAAGATGGCCACCATACCAAGCTGCCACCGGTTCGCATGCGCCGTTGTCGCCATGCCGAGCTTACCTTTGAGGAGCCCGACTACCCCATCCAGGCCGACGGCGAGCCCGTTGTCGCCTCGCGCATCGAGGTCGACATCCTCGCCGGCGCCCTCCACGTCTGGCGCCCCACCCGCTAACCCCACCTAAGTTGCGGTGAAATAGGGACTGTTTATGCAGCTAAAGCCGCAAAACAGTCCCTATTTCACCGCAACTTACAAGGAGGCTATTCGTCGCTGCCCGGTTTGCGTCGGTTGGCCTTTTTAATGGCGTTGAAGCGTTTGTCGTTGAGCCTGCGCTGGCGAGAGCGTTGAGGCACCTTGGTCTTTACGCGTCGACGCGGTGGACGCCCGCGACGCTCAAGCTCTGCCCTCAGCTTACGCAAACAGCTCGCACGATTCTGGAACTGACTGCGGCTCTCACGCGCCGTCACGACAATCCCCGAAGGGATATGTTTCATGCGTACCGCCGAGTCCGTCGTGTTCACGCCCTGTCCGCCCGGACCCGTCGCGCGAAACACCTGCACCTCGCAATCGCGCGCCAACTCCTCGGCCGACATCTCGGCATAGCGCGCATACTCGCGCCATCCCATCTTGTCCCCATCCATATCAACACCTCCCCTCATACAAAAAATGTGACAAAGGGACAGTCCCTTTGTCACATCGCATACCAATCGCTTGTGTTGCGCGCTTAGGCGAAGGTGATCTCGCCGTTCTCGCAGTCCATATCGGCGATACGCGCCAGGCTCTCAACGCGGAAGCCGCGCTTACGGAGCTTATCGCCGCCGCCCTGGAAGCCCTTCTCAACGGCGATGCCAATGCCGGCAACTTCGGCGCCCGCAGCCTCGCAGATCTTAATAAGGCCCTCAAGCGCGCAGCCGTTGGCCAGGAAGTCGTCGATAATCAGGACCTTGTCGCCCTCGGACAGGAAGCGCTTACCCACAATGACCGGGTACTCCTTCTGCTTGGTAAAGGAGTAGATGGTCGTGGCATACTGCTCGCCGTCGAGGTTGATGGACTGCGCCTTCTTGGCAAAGACCACCGGCACGCCGCCAAAATGCTGAGCCGCGATGCAAGCCATGCCAATGCCCGAAGCCTCAATCGTCAGGATCTTGTTGATCTCGACACCCTCGAACAGTCGGGCCCACTCGGCGCCCATGTGGTCGAACAGCTCAACGTCGCATTGGTGGTTGAGGAAGGCATCAACCTTAAGGACGTTACCGGCCTTTACGATGCCGTCATGGCGAATACGATCCTCAAGCTCCTGCATGGCGCAACCCCTTCTCGCGGCAACGATACCGCGCGATTAATAAACGTTGTTCGATAGTCTACCACGGACCGACCCCCGCCCGTCCCACAAGCCGCATCGCACCACAAACCAGTCTTTTTGGGACGGCGCGAATCGTGGCAGACAGCCTCCCAACACGCTAATGGCGGGCGCGCATCTTCACCAAACGCACCATGGCAAGCGCAAAGCCCACAGCGGCCACAGCCATCAACACATAGAACACCGAACGGAAACCAAACAGGAACACATCCGGACGTCCTGCAACAAAACTGGTCACGGCCTCGCCCATCGCCACGCTCATCTGTCCATACAGGATATTCGACGCCACCGTAATGCCGAGTGCCATACCCGCATAACGCGCCAGGCTACCCAGACTACCCGCAAAGCCAAGTGCCTCGCGCGGAGCCGAGCCCATGTACAGCGAGTTGTTGGGGCTCTGGAAAATCGACGTACCGCACGACATAAATGCGACGCAGCACACGATCACAGGGATAGAAGAGTGCTCGTCGAGCGTACTTACTGCAAAGAGACCGCACACATACACGCCCAGGCCGACCGCCGTGGGACCCTCGCAGCCAACACGGTCCGAAACCGTTCCCGAAAGCGGGCCGATAAAGGCATTCACCATTGGCAGCGCCAAAAAGAGCAATCCGGAAATGTCAGAACCAAAGCCGTGGGCGTCCTGAAAATAGAACGGCAGAATAAACTCGGATGCGCCAATGCCAACGAACACGATGAGCATGCAGGCAAGGTTGATGGTGAAGGCCGAATTTGCAAAGCAGCGACGAGCGGCCTCGGCAAGGGGCATGGGACGTTCGCCGGCCTCTGGCCTAACATGCGGCAGCGTGTAGAGTCCCACGATAAACGAGATCACGCCAATGGGCAGGTTGATGAGGAAGATGCTCTCCCAGGGAAAGCTTGCCACCAGCATGCCGCCGAGCACGGGGCCACACATCATGCCGAGGGCCACAAAGGTCGCGAGAATACCCATGGCACGGCCTCGTTCGCGCGCCGGAAACGACTCGGTGATGATACCCATGTTGTTAGCCATGGCCGCCGCGCAACCGATGCCCTGAACAATGCGTGCCAGGATAAGAACCTCAAGCGAGGCCGAAAGGCCGCACAGCAGCGAACCGACCGAAAAGACGATGACGCCCAACTGGAACACATTCACCTTGCCGCGCACGTCGCCCAGACGGCCAAACGGCAACATAGCCACGCAAGTCGCAAGCAGATACACCGAACTTACCAGCTGAATGCGATCGAGGCCCACGCCCAGCTCCTTTTGCATCACGGGCAGCGCCACGGTCACGACGGTCGAATCCAGACACACCATAAACGTCATGATGAGCACGGTGAACAGAATCGCCCACTTGTTCTTGCCATGGGTGTCGCCCTCTAGGACAATGTGCTCGCGGCGCAGCTGCTCTGCAGTTTTCTCCATATCCATCCTTTCGAGTGGCCTAACGCAAAAAACGGGGCCCCGATCGCCTGCAAACAGCCGCGATTGGGGTCCCGCCTACGGAATCGGAACGAAAGGTCACCGAAGCTTTCTGCCAGCATCGGCACCTTGTACGGAGCTAGCCTAGCACTGCTCGAGTGCCTGCTCAAGGTCGGCAATCAGATCGGCCGTGTCCTCGAGGCCGCACGACAGGCGCACCATGTCGGCGGAGATGCCACAGGCGATGAGCTCCTCATCGTTCATCTGGCGGTGCGTAGCGTTAGCGGGATGCAGGCAGCAGGTGCGGGCGTCGGCCACATGCGTGGCGATCTGGGCGAGCTTGAGGCTCTTCATAAAGGTCTCGGCCGCCGCGCGACCACCGTTAAAGCCAAAGCTCACGACGCCGCAGGTACCGTTGGGCATGTACTTCTGAGCCAGGTCATAGTACTTGTCGCCCTCCAGGCCCGGATAGCTCACGAAGCGCACCTTGGGATGGCTCTGCAGGAACTTGGCAACGGCCAGGCCGTTCTCACAATGACGCGGCATGCGCACATGCAGGCTCTCGAGCGAGCTGTTCAAGAAAAACGCCGCCTGCGGGTTCTGCATGGGGCCAAGATCGCGCATGAGCTGCGCGGTGGCCTTGGTAATGAAGGCACCCTCACGACCGAACTTCTCGGCATAGGTCACGCCGTGATAGCTCTCGTCGGGCGTGGTGAGACCCGGGAACTTGTCCGCATGGGCCATCCAGTCAAACTGGCCGTGGTCGACGATCACGCCGCCCAGGTAGGCAGCATGTCCATCCATGTACTTGGTGGTGGAGTGCGTAACGATGTCGGCGCCCCACTCAAAGGGACGGCACATCACGGGCGTCGGGAAGGTGTTGTCGACCATCAGCGGCACGCCGTGGTCATGTGCGGCCTTGGCAAAGCGCTCAATATCGAGCACGGCAAGGGCGGGGTTTGCGATCGTCTCGCCAAAGACGAGCTTTGTGTTGGGCTGAAAGGCAGCCTCCAGCTCCTCATCGGTGCAGTCGGGGGCGACGAACGTGCAGGTCACGCCCATGCGGCCCATGGTGTGGGCGAGCAGGTTATACGTACCGCCGTAAATGGCAGAGCTTGCGACCACGTGATCGCCGGCACCGGCAACGTTAAAGATCGCGAGGAAGTTCGCAGCCATGCCCGAACTCGTGAGCATCGCTGCGGTGCCGCCCTCCATCTCGCAGATCTTGGCGGCAACCAAATCGCACGTGGGGTTCTGCAGACGGCTGTAGAAGTAGCCAGACTCCTCCAGGTCAAACAGCTTGCCCATGTGCTCCGACGTGTCGTACTTCCACGTGGTGGACTGGTAGATGGGCACCTGGCGCGGCTCCGCATCTCCCGGGTGATAGCCGCCCTGAACACATGTAGTACCGATAGTCTGCTCGCTCATATCTAGCTCCCTTGCCTGGGTTTTAGTTTTATTCGGTTCACGATACCGCTACCCTGCACCCCTCTCAACCCATCCCCAAGGTAGGTTATGGGACAAATTGATTAGGGGTATTTATCTCAAGCCTTGGGCATTTGCTCGATAGATAAAAATGAGGCATACATGAAGCTCTCGATGATTACATGCCCCGTCACGGGTACCATAGGCGGGTACACCGTGACCAAGGAGACAACGATGAAGCAGATCGATACCACCCAGCTCGACACCGCCGCCTGCCAGGCTCAGGCTGCCGAATACCACGCCCGCGGCTTTAACTGCGCACAGGCCGTTGCCTGCACGCTCGCACCTGCCGTCGGGCTCGACCCCCAGACCGCCTTTACCCTCACCGAGGGCTTTGGCGCCGGCATGGGTGGCATGACCGAGACCTGCGGCGCCATCTCGGGCGCTGTTGCCATCATGGGCTTTGTAATGAGCGACGGCATGGAGAACCCCAAGACCAAAGGCCAGACCTACAAGCTGTCGCGCGAGATTGCCAAGCGATTTGGCGAGAAGAACACGACGACCGTCTGCGGCACGCTCAAGGGCATCGGATCGGATAAAGGTCCGCTCCGCAGCTGCCCCGGCTGCATCGACGATGCCGTCGAGATCGCCTGCGATGTGCTAAAGCAGCTCGCCGAGTAAACGGCAGCAACATAAAACGACGGCCGGCGCGTTTGGGATCCATCCAAAAGAACGCCGGCCGTCGCCGTTAGAACTCGGCAAATTCGGGAGCGCCGACCTCAATCTCCTCGCGCCCCGCCATAAGCTCGCGCATCTTAGTGCAAAACGGCTCCTGCTCCCCCGCTTTGAACACCAAATGAATCGTCACGGTATCCGCGAAATCGGTATCCGAAACCTTGGCACCCGAATCCTGCGCCAAATGAAGCACTTGCTCATACTGCGGATAGGCCACATGCACGTCAACAGGCACGACACTCGTCATCTCGACGATCTGCCCGGCCTCCTGAGCCGCGGCCACCGCCGCCTGCGTCGCCGCAGTATAGGCGCGCACCAAGCCACCAGGTCCCAACAGCGTGCCACCAAAATAGCGCGTCACCACGCAGCAAACATTTTTGAGCTCTGCGCCGCGCAACACCTCGAGCGTCGGCATACCGCTCGTGCGGCTCGGCTCACCATCATCGCTCTGGCGCTCGCGTCCATCGACTAAAATCCACGCGGGAACATTGTGTCGAGCGTCGTAATGACGCTTGCGAACCATCTCGATAAAGGCATTCGCCTCATCCTCGGACTCAATATGGACCAGCTGGGCAATAAACCGGCTCTTGCGGTCAACGAACTCGCCCGTAGCCTCAATATTCGATTGCAGAGTAAAATAGCTGTCCAACAAAGCCCCTCAACAAAATAAAGTGCAGCAACAAACAGCCTCAATAATACGGCAAAGACAGCACCGTTGACCTCGCCAACAAGAACGGAAACGCCAATGATACCGTCACCAACAGCGAGAACCCGTCAGCGCGAGCAAGGTGCCTTGAAAGACGAGGGCATTGACCTTATGGTCATGCCCGAAGGCTTGAAAGGCAGATTGCCGCGCTGACGGGTTCGCAGCGTCAACATAGTTGCCGAGTGGGCCTATAAGCCGGGTTCTGTCGTGAACGGTCATTTATCTTGTCTGCACGTTACCATGCAGCTCCACGCACGCTACCCGAACGCGGACCGGGCCGGCCCATAGCGTTCCTATTCGCGCTTGCTCCGGATGGGGCTTGCCAAGCCGCCGTGTTGCCACGACGCTGGTGGTCTCTTACACCACCGTTTCAGCTTTTCCCTTTACGCCTTGCGGCGCAGGTGGGAGTCTTCTTTTCTGCGGCGCTTTCCGTCGGATCACTCCGCCCGGCCGTTAGCCGGCATCCCGCCCTCTGGAGCCCGGACTTTCCTCACGCGTACTGCAAGCAGCACATCGCGCGACCGTCTGGCCCACTCAGCAGTGCAAGAGTGTAACACACCGTTGCCGCAGGCAATGGCACAACGCAAACGCTCGACACGATAAACCAAGAACCACACCATGCAGTACAATAAGGTTGTCGATGGGCAATGTCGTCAGTCGAGACGCGACCGCGCTCCGCACCCCTCCGTCTACTCGGTGCGTTCCCGCCTCCTCCCCGAGGCGGGATGTCGGCATTTTTTCATGCACCGACAACCAAATAGCTTGTGGATAGCATGGGCAGCATCATGCATCTCGGCACCAAATGCAAAAAGGGACCCGTCCATTGCGGACGGATCCCTTAAACAAGTGATCGTCAAACCGATTTACTCGGCGTCGGTCTCCTCGTCCTTCTTCTCGGAAGGCAGCGGGGTAACCTCGATCTCGACGCCCAGAGTCTCAGCAGCAGCCTTCATGGACAGGGAGATACGACGACGGTCGAGGTCGATCTCCATGACCTTGACCTGAACCTTGTCGCCCACGTGGGTGACCTGAGAAGGGCTGATCGACGTGCTTGTTGGCCATCTCGGAGATGTGCACCAGGCCCTCGATGCCCTCGCCCAGATCGACAAAAGCGCCGAACGGGACAAGCTTGGTCACAGTGCCCTCGACAATAGCGCCGACGGGGTACTTCTTGACCAGTGCGCGCCACGGATCCTCGGTGGTCTGCTTGAGACCCAGGGAGATGCGCTCGCGGTTGAGATCGACGTCGAGAACCTCGACCTCGACCTCCTGGCCGACCTTGACAACCTCGGAAGGATGGTTGACGTGGTTCCAAGAGAGCTCGGAGATGTGGATGAGGCCGTCGATACCGCCGAGGTCGACGAAGGCGCCGAAGTCGACGATGGAGGAAACGGTGCCCTGGAGACGCATGCCAGACTTGAGCTTGGACAGGATCTCGGAGCGCTCGGCCTTACGGGACTCCTCGAGCACGACGCGACGGGAGAGGACAACGTTGTTGCGGTTGCGGTCCATCTCGATGACGCGGGCCTCGATGCGGGTGCCCATGTAAGAGGTGAGGTCCTTGACGCGACGGAGGTCGACGAGGGAAGCAGGCAGGAAGCCACGCAGGCCGATGTCGAGGATCAGGCCGCCCTTGACAACCTCGATAACCTCGCCCTCGACGTTCTCGCCGGAGTTGAACTTCTCCTCGATGCGGTTCCAAGCACGCTCGTACTCGGCACGCTTCTTGGACAGGACCAGACGACCGTCCTTGTCCTCCTTCTGGAGAACCAGAGCCTCGATGGGATCACCGAGTGCAACGATGTCTGCAGGGTTAGCGTCCTTGCGGATGGACAGCTCGCGGACCGGGATAACGCCCTCGGACTTGAATCCGATGTCAACGAGCACCTCGTCATGCTCGATCTTAACGACAGTGCCGTTAACGAGATCGCCCTCATCAAAGTCGGTAATCGTACCGTCGATGAGGTTGTTCATCTCCTCCTCGTTGACATCGTCAAGAGAGAAAATGGACGAGTTCTGAATCTCACTCAAAGGTGGACCCCTTTCGAACTACGGGGCCCCGATTGCTAGGACCTACAGAAGGGTGCGACAAGCACACAACGTTTAGGAACACTCGGGAGCCGACAGATACTAATGTGACGCTTATGCAATCACGTTCGTATAGGTTACGGGGAAATCATTTCGATTTCAAGCGTGAACTGCGATTTTTTACTCGTATGGAGACTTTTTCGCAATCTTGTGGACGACCGTCTCCATAAGTTGACGATAGGCAGTTAGGCATACGGCTTTGCGGTAAAGTATCCGGAGCCAACGATTCTGGAACGATTTTTCGAGAAAGGTGCCCGCGTGCTCAAAGCAGTCGTTTTCGATATGGACGAGACGCTTCTTAGCATCAACCTCAACGCGTTCATCCTTCGCTATTTTAAGGATGTCTCGTCGATGCTCGCGGATATCGGACGCCGCAGCCGCGGTGGCACGATGGCACGCCTCGGCACCATCCTGGTCGACCTCAATGCCAATCGCCGCAGCGGCACGGACAACCGCACCAATCTTGAGTTTTACCGCACCGAGGTCGAGCGCCGATGCGGCATCTGCCTCTCCGATCCCCTCATCTACGAGGCGTTTACCTACTATGACCGCGAAGTGCTTCCACACAAGAATGACGATGTCATCAACGCCCACGCCATGCCGGGCGCACACGCCGCGCTTCAGGCCGTACAGGACGCAGGGCTGCGCTGCGCGCTCTTTACCAACCCCAGCTTTCCGCAGGGGGCCATCGAGTGCCGCATGGGTTGGGGCGACCTGGCCGACGCCCCCTTTGAGCTCGTCACGCACATGGGAAACACCACCCGCTGCAAGCCCGATGCCACCTACTATCTCGAGCAGCTTCAGGTGATGGGACTCGAGCCACACGAGGTCCTTATGGTGGGCAACGACCCCAAGCGTGACTTCCCGTCCCCCGATTGCGGCATCCAAACCGCCTTTGTGGGCCAGGGCAAGCCCAGCCGAGCCACCTGGCGCGGAACCATGGAAGACTTCGCCCGCGACTTCGACGCCGTAATCGAAGCCTTCTACGAACACCAAGTAGCCGACGAACTGTCGTAGGACCCCTCGCTCCAAACAAAATAACGCCGCAGGTTGAGCATAAGTCAGACACTATGACCCAATCCAGGGGCACGGAAACGACAGGAGCCCCCGCTCGTGACCGCGGGTCGGGGCTGCGACAATGTTGTTGAAGTGCCAGAGGCGCAGCCGCGCCGCAACGAGGTTGGGAGGCTCCCGTGCCTAGATATTCTACCGCCTTCGGAATGGACGTACACCTCAGGTCCACCACCGTCTGCGCGCTCGACGCGGAGACGGGCGAGGCCGTGACGAGGAGGTTCCGCGGCAACCCCTGGGGCGAGGTCGCGGAGTGGATGTCGGGCTTCCCCGGCCCGTCGCTCGCCGCCTACGAGAGCGGCTACCTCGGCTTCGCCCCGCAGAGGGAGCTCTCCGGGCTCGGCGTCGACTGCGTCGTCGCGGCCGTCTCCAGGGTCCCGAGGTCGGCGGCAGACCTCTCGTCCAAGAACGACCGCAACGACGCGGCCAGGATGGCCAAGGCGATACTGTCGCACGATATCTCCCCGGTATGGGTGCCGTCCCCCGAGATCGAGGGGCTCAGGGACCTCGCCGGGGCCCACGACGCGGCGACCGCGAGGCTCGCGGCGGCGAAGCAGCGGCTCCTGGCGTTCCTAGCCCGCCGTGGCTACGCCTACGGCGGCACGACGCCGGCCGGAAACCCCCGGAGGTACTGGACGTACGACTTCCTCAGGTGGCTCGACAAGGTCCGGCCCGCCGACGACGGCGGCATCCGGGCGCTGGCGGCGCTGAGGAACGAGGTCGAGGCGGCCGCCGAGACGCGCGACGACCTCCTCGCCGAGTACAGGGCCGCCGTCGCGGCGGGCCCCCTCTCGGCGGAGGTCGAGGCGCTCCAGTCGATCAAGGGGTGCGGCTTCGCGCTCGCCGCCGCCTTCGCGTCCGAGGTCGGCGACTTCTCGAGGTTCCGCTCCGGCAGGCAGGTGACGGCCTACTTCGGCCTCGCCCCGAAGCAGAGGTCGAGCGCGGACTCCGTGCGCCTCGGCGGGATCAGCGGGGCCGGCAACGCCCTCGTCAGGAGGCTGGCCGTCGAGGGGTCCTGGAGCTACGTCCAGGCGAGCCACCAACCGAAGCTGATGCCCAAGGGCAGCGGCGTCCCGCTCGAGGTGAGGATGCACGGGAGGAAGGGTTCCGAGCGCCTGCTCCGGCGCCGCGAGGAGATGCTCGCCAGGGGCATGCCCCAGGCGAAGGCGAACGCCGCCACCGCCGCCGAGCTCGTGAGGTGGCTGTGGGCCCTCGGCGCGATGTGCCGGGAGGCAACCGAATAGACATAGCCCCCGTCCCGGCGAGCCGGGCAGCCTTCGGGGATACCCCCGCTTTCGCTGGGCGCGCGGCAGCGGCCGCATGCGCGTAGTCAGACTTGGGGAGCCCCGCCGAAGGAGAGGATTGCGGGCCGCCGGAGCGGTATCCGCGGATATGAGACTGAGCCGAAGGCGTCGACGACATGCCGGGGGCGGACCGGGACGGGTTCAACGGCAGGCCCCGCCGACCGATTGCAAGCGGTCGGCGGGGCCATTGTGGCTCTTGACAGCGGATTGGGTCATATGAGCGAAAACGCCCCTAAGCGAGCAATGTGCCTTGAAAGAGGAGGGCATAGGCCTTCTGGCCATGCCCGACGATTGAAAGGCAAATTGCCGCTTAGGGGCGTTTGCAGCGTCGACTGGTTACGCGGTTTGGTAAAACCGCGTAACTAGCAGACTCGAGTCTTGCCGATCATGATGTTGAGGATCTCGACGTCGGTGTCCTTCATACCCACACGGCCCACGTAGCCCATGCTGGCGATCGTCTGCTCGACGGTATCCTGGATCAGGCCCTCGCCGGCACGGAAGCCGCGGCCCTGCATGGCCATATCGTGACCCAGAATCGCCGCATCAACGGCCGCGGAAATCTTGGCGGCGCAGCTCGCCTTGGCGCCATCGCACACGATGCCGCCCACGTTGCCGAGCGTGTTCGAGACCGTCGCGCCGATCTGCTCGTGCGCGCCACCACACAGCCAGGTAATCGCAGCGCCGGCGCCGCACGCGGCGCAAATAGCACCACAAAACGCCGAGAGCGCACCAATATAGCTCTTGATATGCACAGCGATAAGATCGGACAGCATCACGGCGCGCACCAGGCGATCGTGGTCGCAGCGCAGATACTCGGCATACTCCATAACGGGCAGCGCGCAGGTAATGCCCTGATTGCCCGAGCCGCACACAATGGCGACCGGCAGCGCGCAGCCGTTCATGCGGGCGTCGGACCCGGCGGCTGCACGGGCGCGGGCACGGCAGGCGACGTCATCGGCACGTGCACCCAGCAGCGTACGGCCCACCTCGGCGCCCCAAGCGTGCGCCAGGCCCTCGGCACTGATCGCACCGTTCAGCTCAATCTGACGCTCAACGGCAGCGCGGGCGTCCTCAATGTCACCGTCCTCGATAAAGTCGATGATAGACTCAATGCTCATAGGGGTGTCGGCGTTATCTGCCGCGCGCTCGGCCACCACGCGCTCCGCGCAGGCGGCACACTCCCCCGCCGACTTACCGCATACCGGGATACCGTCGAGCGTATGGCATGTGACGTTGGTGTGGTGGTCGGTAATCTCGACGACCGCGGTATGGCCTCCGGCCGTGGCAGTCACCTTGATGTAGAGGTTGGGCACACCCTCGACAAGCGACACATCGCAGTAGCCGGCGTCGGCGAGGAGCTCGGCCACGCGAGCACGGTCTTCATCGTCAACGCTCTCGAGCACCTCGAGCGCGCTCTTAGCGTCTCCGCCCACGGCACCCAGCACAGCCGCGGCTTCGATGCCATGCATTCCGCCCGAGTTGGGCACGGTCACGCTCTTGACGTTCTTGATGATGTTGCCCGAGCAGGCAACGTCCATATGATCGGGTTCGCAACCGAGCGTCTGGCTCGCCAGCGCCGCTGCATAGGCAACGGCAATGGGCTCGGTGCAGCCGAGCGCACAGACAAGCTCGCGGTTCAAAACATCGCAAAACGCGGTATCACGAAGGGAATCGGCAGACATAGGTATCTCCTACTTGTATAACGGGCTGGGCTCTCAAAAATAGTTAGTTCTTTTATTTGATAACAATGCATCAAAAACCGCAACCATGGTTCCGGCGGACGGCGCTCGAGCACAAATTGGCGGAATTATTCATGAGAAGCCGGTCTTGTTGCATGCTAAAGCGTTTGACCAAAAAACGCCCGAGCGTTTACGCAAAAGTCGCGCTATCATGCAGTCGAACGCGGTAAACACCTTTAGCATTTGCGCCGCACAGACCAGAGAGGAACCATCCATGAAGATCGGTATCGGTAACGACCACGCCGCCGTCGAGCTCAAGAACATCATCTCCGAGCACCTGAAGGAGCGCGGCTGCGAGGTCGTGAACTTTGGCACCGACACCTCCGAGAGCTTTGACTACCCCATCGCCGGTTACAAGGTGGGTAAGGCTGTGGCTAACGGCGACGTCGACCTGGGCATCCTGATCTGCGGCACTGGCGTTGGCATTAGCCTCGCTGCCAACAAGGTCGAGGGCGTGCGCGCTGTCGTTTGCTCCGAGCCCTTTAGCGCCAAGCTCTCCCGCATGCACAACAACACCAACGTGCTCGCCTTTGGCGCCCGCGTCGTGGGCTCCGAGCTCGCCAAGATGATCGTCGATGAGTGGCTCGACGCCGAGTTTGAGGGCGGCCGCCACGAGCGTCGCGTCAATCTCCTCAACGAAATCGACCAGACCCGCGGCCTTAAGGTCGTCGACGAGGCCTAAGCCGCTCAGCGCCACATGCCAACAGCAAGGGGCCCGCTCGGAGCACATGTCCGAGCGGGCCCCTTCTTAGTAGCTTTTTGAATAAAAAGAGCGCCGCGGATGAAGTTCCGCGGCGCCCAAGCCACACGCTAACAGCTTTAAGGAGTCAAAGCTGGTTTAGCCAAAGAAGCGCTTAATCTCGATTTCGGCGTTCTCCAGGCAGTCGGAGCCGTGGATCACGTTGGCGTTAACATCGACGGCAAAGTCGCCGCGGATGGTACCAGGAGCAGCGTCAAGCGGGTTGGTAGCGCCCATGAGTGTGCGCATCTTGGAGACAGCGGAGAGACCGGAAACGACCATCTTGACGACCGGACCGCTCGTCATAAAGTCGCACAGACCGCCAAAGAAGGGCTTGTCGGCCAGGTGAGCGTAGTGCTCCTCGACGGTAGCGCGCTCGAGCGTGGTCATCTCCATGCGCTCGATGACAAGGCCGCTACGCTCAATGCGAGCAACGATCTCGCCGATCTTGCGATCGCGCACGGCGTCGGGCTTAATCATGATGAAGGTCTTCTCGATAGCCATAAGGTAGCCTTTCAAGTAGGTTCGCGCGTGCCCAAGTCCCATTCCGGCACCCGCCTGGACTGCATCGTAACAGAGTTTTAGCTGCAGTTAAACAAAAAGCTGTTTATTGAATCGCTACAATTTATTAAAGCGCTCCATATGTGTCACTTCTGTTTCGAAGCCCGACTAGAGTACCATCTGACCGCCCATCAACCACATCGAACCGAGCGGACGGTCGGTTGCCGCCCGTGAACGCACCCCCTTCACAACCTGCCCAAAGGTCCTACAGAAGTTCTCGACAAGCCCCTCCCCCATGGCAACAAAATACGGACGCCCGCATCAGCAGGCGCCCGCAAAGCAAAAACGATTTATCAATAAATGGCCAAAGCCGCTTCAGCCAAACCCTTACTTTGCCCCGTGGCCCATCTCGACGACCTTAGTCAGCGATCCAAACACGCCCTCGTCGGCCACGAGCTGCGCCTCTGCACGCTGCAGCTGCACGGCAACGGCGGCAGGGGCGGTGCCGCCCTCGGTCATGCGTGCGGCGACAATCGACGGGATGTCGAGCGCCTCGGTAATATCGTGCTCAAAGAGCGGGCTTGCCTCCTGGAACACCTCAAACGGCAGGTCCTCAAGATTGCAGCCGCGCTTCTCGCACATCAGGACCAGATGGCCCACCACGGCATGTGCCTCGCGGAACGGCAGACCGCGCTTGGCCAGGTAATCGGCAACATCGGTGGCGGCAAGGTGCCCCACGCCGCACTCGCGCGCCATGGCATCCTCGTTGACGGTCCAAGTCGAAATCATACCGGCCATAACGGACAGGCACTGCATGAGCGTATGGGCAGTGTCGAGCGCGCCCCCCTTGTCCTCCTGCAAGTCCTTGTTGTAAGCAAGCGGCAGGCCCTTCATGGTCACGAGCAGCTGCACCAGGTTGCCATACACACGGCCGCTTTTGCCGCGGATAAGCTCGGCAAAGTCGGGATTCTTCTTCTGCGGCATGATGGACGAGCCGGTGGAGTAGGAGTCGGAAAGCGTGATAAAGCCAAATTCGGAGCTCGACCACAGCACGATCTCCTCGGAAAGACGCGACAAGTGCATCGCCATGACGGAGCAGGCGTAATGCAGGTCGAGGAGGAAATCACGGTCGGAAACCGCATCGAGCGAGTTGGGGATCACGCCCGCAAAACCAAGTTCGGCGGCCGTCATCTGACGATCGAGCGGATAGCTCGTACCGGCAAGCGCGGCAGCACCCAACGGGCAGTTGTCGGCAGCATCAAAGGCGGCCTTCAGGCGTGTAAAGTCGCGCGCGAACATCCAAGAATACGCCAGCAGATGATGCGACAGCAGCACGGGCTGAGCATGCTGCATGTGCGTGTAGCCCGGCAGAATCACCTTGTCGTACTGTTTGGCCGCATCCACCAGCACGTGGCGCAGCTCAAGATTGGCCTCCATGAGCTCCTTGGCCAGCGCCTTGACGCCCAGGCGCGTATCGGTCGCCACCTGGTCGTTGCGCGAACGTCCGGTATGCAGGCGCTTACCGGCCTCGCCGATGCGGCGCGTCAGCTCGCTTTCGATGGACATATGAATGTCCTCGTCGTTGATGTCGAAGGTAAAGTTGCCGACATCGATATCCTGTTCGATTCCGGTCAGGCCCCCGGCAATCGCCTGCTCATCCACGGCGCTGATAATGCCCTGGGCCGCCAGCATCTTGGCATGTGCCTTAGATCCGGCGATATCCTGCTTATAGAGATGTTTGTCGACCGGCAGCGACGCGCCAAACTCCTGCGTGACCTCGGCCACGCCCGCCTCAAAACGACCGCCCCAAAGAGCCATGGAACCGTCTCCTTTCTCCAAATACCAAAACAAGCGCCCAAAGCAATGCGCTGTCGCTAAAGCGATTTTCAACCGCTAGTTTTACACATTCCCCGCCGCGCGCGGGACCATGTAGCTAATTTGCAAAGAAGTGACGCGCCATGCACTTGGCGCCCAACGTCTCCCTCCGAATGTTGCCCTGCGAACCATCGATCCAGGCCTTCAGGCTCATAGGAACGTCCTCGACCTTTGCGGCATCGAACTCGGGCGCGAGGGCAAGTAAAGCATGCGCGAAAGCATTGAACATAATGGATACTCCTCATATATATAGGCGCAGAGCTGCCAAATTGATAGAAGGAGCCCCGCCGGACAACCCCGGCGGGGCTCGGACTCAGCCGCAGACGCGGCATCATATATGCGGGCGGAACGTAGGGGCCACCGATGTTAAGAAGCGTCAGCAAGCATAACGAAAGGTAGGGACCCCATGCGCCCGTTATGTATCACGCGGATGGGCCGCGCGGATACCAAGGAAAGGAAGACTTAAGCCTGGGCGGCAGCAGAGCTGGGACCCTGGACCTTAGCCCACGTCTTGAGCGACAGCGTATCGATCTCGATAAAACCGGCGCTGGCCTTCTCGTCAAACGTGGTGTCGCGGTCATAGGTGGCCAGGCCGTAGTCGTAGAGGCTGAAGGGGCTCTTGCGGCCGACGACATGGCAATTGCCCTTAAAGAACTTCAGACGGACGGTGCCGGTCACGAACTTCTGGGTATCGGCCATAAAGGCGTCGAGCGCGTTCTTGAGCGGGCTGTACCACTGGCCGTTGTACACGGCGGTGGCCCAATCCTGTTCGAGCTTAATCTTGGTCTTGAGCAGGTCGCCCTCAACGCAAATGTCCTCAAGCGCCTTGTGGGCGGTGATGAGCGTCAGGGCGCCGGGAACCTCGTAGCACTCGCGGCTCTTGAGGCCCACCAGACGATCCTCGACAAGGTCGAGACGGCCAAAGCCATTGTCGCCCGAAATCTTGTTGAGGGCGATGACGATCTCGGAAAGCTTCATCTTCTTGCCGTCGACGGCGACGGGCTTGCCGGCCTCAAACTCAATCTCGGTATACGTCGGGGTGTCAGGCGTGTCCTCGGGATTCTTAGTCATAACCCAGGCGTCGTCGAGCGGCTCGTTCCAGGGATCCTCCAGGTGGCCACACTCAATGGCACGACCCCACAGGTTGTCATCGATGGAATAGGGGTTGTCGTTAGCACCCTCGGGAACCGGCACGTTGTGGGCATGAGCATAGGCGACCTCATCGGGACGGCACTTCAGATTCCACTCGCGAACCGGGGCGATAACCTTGAGCTCGGGGTCAAGGGCCTTGACGGCAGCCTCAAAACGAACCTGGTCGTTACCCTTGCCGGTGCAGCCGTGGGCGACGTAGGTCGCGCCAAACTCGTGAGCGACCTCGACAAGCTTCTTGGCGAGCAGCGGGCGTGACAGGGCGGAGAGCAGCGGGTACTTGTTCTCGTACATGGAGTTTGCGGCGATGGCCTTAGTCAGGAACTCATCGGAGAACTCGTCGCGCAGGTCGAGCACCTGGCAATCGAGAACGCCCAGGTCGAGCGCTTTCTGCTTCTTGGCATCCAGGCCGGTCTCCTCCTGGCCCACGTTGCCGCAGACGCAAACGACATCGAGATTCTTCTCGTCCTGGAGCCACTTGACACATACGGATGTATCAAGACCACCGGAATATGCGAGAACGACTTTTTCCTTGCTCATGGCTGTTTCCTTTCGCCCTTGGTAGCTAGTTAGAACATCGGTCAGTTGCAAGTCACCTTGAGGTCAAAAACCGTGCAATATCAGGTTATTCAGCAGAATGCATCACAGGCATGCCCTAGAAACATGCGGCTATGTCGTGCATAAAACCCAACGACCTCAAAATGACTCTGTTGAGGCGTTACGCCCCATAAGGACAGAGACGATTGTTATCGTCGTCGGGAAATTGCGCGCTGGCGTCGGATGGCATTGTCTGCAGTAGTGATGATCTTTACGAACTGCATCTGCCTCTCCTTTCACCTATCGCCGGGCGCAATTCTAATATCGCAAACGGTACCTTTTCCTCGGTAAGCGGTTGTTTTTCCGTCTCCGTTTTCGATGGTCGCTATATTACGCTAAAGTGCCCGCAGCACAAGCGACAAATTCAAATTTCTGAAAAGTTTTTTCATTAGTTTGTGAATAGTGATGCAAATACGCGCCAATCCTGCGAAAATACGGCCGACTAAGAGTTGATGGTTATAACGTCTGAAACAAACTCGAAACGAAAGGCTCGCTTTTATGCAAACTTACGAATCGGACGCCAATATCGGAAACATTAAGATTCTCGCCGTCGATATGGACAAGACGTTACTAACCGACGAGCGCGTGTTACCGCAGGGTCTTGATGAGCGCCTGGACAAGCTCGCCGACGCCGGCATCGTATTCTGCCCCGCCAGCGGACGTCCCGCCCCCAAGCTCGAGGAGATGTTCGAGGGCATCAAGAACCGCCTCGCCTTTTGTCCCGACAACGGAGCGTGCGTGATCTATCGCGGCAGCTATATCTATAAGAGCAATATCGACGTGGAACTGTACCAGCAGGTCTTGAGCCGCGCCTCTGAGGATCCTCGCGCTGTCCCCGTCCTGTGCTGCTTCGACGAGTTCTACGTGCTCGCGCGCGACCACCAATACCACGACGAGATCAGCGTCTACTACAACACGATCAACTACGTCGACAGCTTTGAGGGCATTGATATCGAGTCCAACAAAATCTCGGTCTTCTTCCCCGGCTACGACGCCGAGCCCGCATTCCGCGAGACTTATAGCCCCGAGTTCTCGGACAAGCTTTACGTCACCAACGCCGGGCGCGAGTGGATCGACTTTATGAACCTGGGCGTCGACAAGGGCGCCGGCGTCGCGCACCTGTGCGAGCACCTGGGCATCGATATTGCCGACGCCGCCGCCGTGGGCGATACCTACAACGATATTCCCATGCTGGAGCGCGTCGGCCACAGCTTTATCGTGGACAATGCCGAGGAGCACATGAACGCGCATGCCAAGTGGCGTATTCCGAGCAACAACGACGGGGGCGTACTGACGCTCATCGACGCCATCTTGGCGGCTCGTTAAACTCGCCGCCATGCCCGGCGCCGGCCGTTTGATTTTTGCTCGGTCAGGTCCTGGGCTCGCTCGAAGAGCACATTTAGTGCTCTTCGGCTCGTGCGGAATCTACAAAAATCAAACGGCCGGCGCCGGGCATGGCTACATATTCGTTCATGTCGCCTAGATGGCGTCTTGAGTGTCTAGATACTTAGCTGAATATATTTGGATGAAGGGGGCTCCTTGTTGGTAAGGAGCCCCCTTCTGGTTTTGGTTACTTTGGAGTTGTCGATACGTCTTTATTTGGCGTCGGCCCAGGTTATGCCGGTGCTGGCTTCGGCGATCAACGGTACGCGGAGGTCTACTACGTGCTCCATGACGTCGCGGACCATGGCGGTGAGGCGCTCGACTTCGTCGATGGGGCATTCAAAGTCCAATTCGTCGTGCACCTGTAAGATCATGTGGGCGGCAAAGCCCTCTTCTTCCAGGCGACGGCTAACGCGGGCCATCGCGATCTTGATGATGTCTGCTGCGGTTCCCTGCATGGGGTGGTTCATGGCCGTGCGCTCGCCAAAGCCGCGGAGTTGAGGGTTTTTGGCCTTGAGCTCCGGAATATGGCGACGGCGACCGTACATGGTCTCGGCGTAGCCCGTCTGCTTGGCACGCGCCACCACGTTGTCGAGGAACGTACGCACGCCCGGATAGGCCTCGTAGTAGCGGTCGATCATGCCACGCGCCTCGGCCATCGAGATGTGCAGCGACTGCGACAGGCCGTAGGCCTGCTGACCGTACACGATGCCAAAGTTCACGGCCTTGGCGCGGCTGCGCAGGTCGGGCGTTACCTCGGACACGGGAACGCCAAACACGCGCGCGGCCGTCTCGGCGTGGAAGTCCTCGCCCTCGTTAAAGGCGCGCACCAGGTGCTCATCGCCCGAGAGATGCGCCAGCAGACGCAGCTCGATCTGCGAGTAGTCCACCGCCAAAAAGACACTTCCCTCGCCTGCCGAAAACGCCGTCTTGACGGTACGACCCAGCTCCGAGCGCGTCGGGATGTTCTGCAGGTTCGGGTCGCTCGAGGACAGACGCCCCGTCGCGGTGATGGTCTGGTTGTACGTAGTGTGTACGCGACCGTCACCACGGCGTAGCGGGCCCAGTGTGTCCAGATAGGTGGACTTTATCTTGGACTTCTCACGCCAGTCCAAAATCAGACGCACGATTTCGTGGTCGCGGGCAAGGTCACTCAGCACCTTGGCGTTGGTCGAATAGTAGCCGCGCTTAGTCTTCTTGAGGCCCTTGGTCGGAAGACCCATAACGTCAAACAGCACATGCGAGAGCTGCATGGGGCTGCCGATGTTAAAGGTCTCGTCACCCGCCAGGTCGCGAATACTGCGCTCAACCTCGGTAATCTGGGTCGCCAGACCCTCGGACAGACTGTGCAGACGGTCGGGGTCCACGAGCATGCCCGCGCGCTCCATCTTGGCAAGCACCGGCACAAGCGGCATCTCGATGCCATCGAACACGTTGGCGGCGTTCTCGCGGGCCATGCGGTCGCGCAGCGGTGCGACCAGCGCCAGCGTCAAGGCCGCCGTGCGAGCGGCGGGCGCAGGAGCGTCCTCGCCGGCACCCTCTGCACCGCGCACCGCGGACAGCGTCATCTGCAGATAGGTATCGGCCAGATACGCCTCATCGAACTCGGAGCGGTCGGAATCCAACAGGTAGGCGGCAACCACGGTATCGAAGATGCGCCTGGAGTCGACTGCCAGCGGATCCATGAGCTCGGGCTCGGAAGAATCGATGGGCGAAAGCTCATGCAGCAGCGCTTTCATATCCGGGCTCGCCACGCGGCCCTCCATAAACAGGCGCGCAAGCACGCCAGCGATCACGCCGTGGGCGAAATTGAAGCCATCGACCGCGGCAGTGGTACCGCCTTCGCCCTCCTCAAGCGCAAGCAGCCCCTTGGACGTCGCCAGCCACAGCGTGCGCGTCAGGCCAAAAAGCGCGCCCTCTTCCTTGTCATCGTCCACCACGGCGGCAATCCACTCACCTGCCTCGATCGCGCGAGCGATCTCGGCGGCAGCGGCAGCGAGCGCCTCGGCATCGCCGGCGGCAGCGCGCATAACGGGGGGAATCTCAAACGTGCTTGCAGTGGCCGCAGCCCCACCGTCGGCACCGATCAATGCCAAGAAACGGTTCTGCATGGCCGTAATGCCGAGCGTGCCCAGCGCCGCGGACACTTCGTCGGCAGAAAACGCCGGGAAGGACGTTTCGTCAAAGTCGAGCTCGACAGGCGCATCGGTGCGAATGGTTGCGACCTTGCGGCTCAGCAGCGCATCGTCGATGTGCGCACGCAGGTTCTCGCCCATCTTGCCCTTGACCTCGTCAGCATGCGCGATGACCTCGTCCAAGCTGCCGTACTGCGCAATAAGCGCGCTCGCCTTTTTGGGGCCGATGCCCGGTACGCCGGGAATGTTGTCCGACGTATCGCCCTTCAGACCGTAAAAATCGGGCACGAGCGCCGGCGTAATGCCGTGATACAGGTCATCCACGCTCTCGGGCGTCATAATCGCCACGTCGGACAGGCCCTTGCGGGTCGAGACCACGTTGACGTGCTCGGTCACGAGCTGATACATGTCGCGGTCGCCGGTCACCAGCAGCATGTCGCAGCCGGCCTCCTCGCCCAGGCGCGCCATGGTACCCAAGATATCGTCGCCTTCCCAGCCCTCAGACTGCAGGATCGGCACGTTGAGCGCGGTGAGCAGCTCCTTGATCATAGGGAACTGCGCGTGCAGATCGGGGTCCATGGGCGGGCGCTGCGCCTTATACTGCGGCAGCATCTCCATGCGCACGCGCGGCTTGCCCTTGTCAAACGCCACGACCACACCGTCGGGGTTAAAGGCGTCGATCATCTTAAGAAACATGTTCAGAAAGCCGAAGATCGCGTTGGTGGGGCGACCATCCGGCGCGTTCATGGTGGGCGGCACGGCGTGGAAGGCGCGATGCATGAGCGAGTTGCCGTCGATAACGGCAAAGGTGCGGCGCTTGTCAGACATATTGAATACCTCGCTTTGGGCTGGGCACGGTTTGCTCACACCAGTTTACACGCTCCCCGCCCCGCGACCACCGCACATCAAGCTTCCCTGCCGCCGCGGGCCCGCGCGTGATACGATGGCTCACGGTACATCAACCAGCACGATCGATCCGAAAGGAGCCTGCGTCATGGAGCGTCCCTGCGCATGGAAAAAGTACACGCCACAGCAAGTCGAGGAGCTCGAGGAGCTTTGCCGCGGCTATAAGCAGTTTTTGAGCGAGAACAAGACCGAGCGCCTGTGCGTCAAGACCGGCATCAAGATGGCCGAGAAGGCGGGTTACGTCAATCTGGAGACCGTGATCGCCGAAGGCCGCGAGCTCAAGGCAGGCGACAAGGTGTACGCCGCCAACCACGGCAAGGACCTTATGCTCGTTAACCTGGGCACCGCCCCGCTCGAGCAGGGCTTTAACATCCTGGGCGCCCACGTGGACTCGCCGCGCCTGGACCTTAAGCAGAATCCCGCCTTCGAGGCCGGCGATATGGCCTACCTCGACACGCACTACTACGGCGGCGTCAAGAGCTACCACTGGGTGGCCTCCCCGCTCGCACTCGTGGGCGTCATCTGCAAAAAGGACGGCACCACCGTCGACATCAACATCGGTGACAAGGAAGACGACCCGGTCTTTACCATCTCCGACCTGCTGATCCACCTCTCGAGCGAGCAGATGTCCAAGCCCGCCAAGGACGCCGTCGACGCCGAGATCCTCGACGTGATCGTGGGCGGCCGTCCCGTCAAGTTTGACGAGGACGACAAGGACGCCCCCAAGGAGCCCGTCAAGCAGATGTTCCTGGACATCCTCAAGGAGCAGTACGACGTCGAGGAGGAGGACTTCCTCTCCGCCGAGATCGAGGTCGTGCCCGCCGGCCCCGCCCGCGACATGGGCCTCGACCGCTCCATGATTTTGGGCTATGGCCACGACGACCGCGTCTGCGCCTACCCCTCCATGCTCGCCCAGATCGACGTCGCCAACGTGGAGCGCACGAGCATCACGCTCATCGTCGACAAGGAGGAGATTGGCTCCGTAGGCGCCACCGGCATGACGAGCCGCTTCTTCGAGAACACCGTCGCCGAGATCATGACGCTCGCCGGCGAGGATAGCCCGCTGGCCCTGCGCCGCGCGCTCGCCCGCAGCCGTATGCTCTCCTCTGACGTGTCCGCCGGCTTCGATCCGGGCTACGCCGGCAAGTTCGAGACCAAGAACGCCGCCTTCATGGGTCGCGGCCTGTGCTTCAACAAGTACACGGGCAGCCGCGGCAAGGGTGGCTCCAACGACGCCGACGCCGAGTACGTGGCCCTCGTCCGCGACATCATGGACGAGGCCGGCGTGGACTTCCAGACCTGCGAGCTCGGCCGCGTCAACGCGGGCGGCGGCGGCACCATCGCCTACATCATGGCCAAGTATGGCATGAACGTCATCGACTCCGGCGTTGCCGTCCTGTCCATGCACGCCCTGTGGGAGGTCGCCAACAAGGCCGATATCTACGAGGCCTATCGCGGCTACAAGGCCTTCCTCGAGCGCGCCTAACCAACCCTTCATCAGTTGCGGTGAAATACGGACTAAACTGGCCCATAAACGGCCAAAACAGACCGTATTCCACCGCAACTTCCTTTTTGGCAGAGGAGAGTCCATGCTGCAGGTCATCATTTCGCCCGCCAAGCAGATGCGCGCGGCCCAAGATGCTTTTGAAGTCCTGGACATACCGCCTTTTGCGCACGAAACGGCTCGCCTCCACCGCGCACTGCTAGATATCGAACGAAATGAAGGCAGCGGCGGTCTGCAGACGCTATGGAACGTAAATGACAAACTGCTGGGGCCTTGCCTCAACACCCTGCATGAGTTCGGGCCCATCCTGAAAAACGGCGATCTCGACAATCCCGCACTCGCCCGACACCTCTCCCCCGCCGTCATGTCCTACCACGGCATCCAATACCAAAGTATGGCGCCCGAGGTCATGGATGCCGCACAGCTCGACTGGCTGCAAAACCATCTCTGGATCCTCTCGGGCCTTTACGGATGCGTACGCCCCTTTCATGCCGTTGAACCGTATCGGCTGGAGATGGGCGCAAAGCTTGCCGTCGACGATGCCCGAGACCTCTACGCGTTTTGGGGCGACAAGCTCGCACGGACCATCGCTCCGGCGAGCTCCAACGCTACGATCGTCAATCTCGCCAGCGCGGAGTACGCCAAAGCCGTTCTGCCCCACCTCGCGGGCGACGCCACAGTCGTCACGTGCCTCTTTGGTGAAGGCATCCGCAACGGCAAGCCCATCCAGCGCTCGACCGCCAGCAAAAAGGCGCGCGGCTCCATGGTGCGCTGGATGGCGGAAAACAAGGTCGAGGATGTAAGCGGGCTCACCGCATTCGACGTTGGCTATCGTCACCTTCCCGAGCTTTCAAATAAAAACACTTTGGTCTTCCTGAACGAACGGGCCTTGTAGGACCACCGCTACTCTTGAATGTACTGCCTAGGCACGACGTCTATTCCGCCAAGCCGTCGGCTTTGGCAATTTCATTTGTCGTGCCGTCCTGATAGGTAATCTTGACATGCTCAACCTCGGACACCTTGACGCCCGACGGAGGCTCCAGACGCCATTCCGCCAGGGCGATATCCATGGTCGTGGGCACATCTCCTTGATCTTTGAGCTTCACCGTCAGCGTTTTGAGCGCCGCGTCAAACGTCACGCGTTCGATTTCTTCGCCTGGAATGGACCCACCACTCAGCTGCAACTGCACAAACTCATCGCGCGGGTACCAATAATCGCCCGGAATGGCGAGCGTATTGGCATTACCGCCAGTACTCCTCACCGCCATAATCGGTAGGCTATCATCGGCCTCAAACTCCCAGGCAGCGCCGCCGCGACCGCCAAACGTCCAAATACAAAAGGCAATCACCAGCACGGCAAGCACCGCAAAGCCAATCGCGACCAACCCATGGTGCGCACGGCCCTCCTCGGCCGATATGTCCCATTGCGTCTCTCGATATAGATGCTTGTCTTCCATGTACGCCTCCCCACAGGCACGTTCGTTAGGCCAATCGTACCCATTCAGGCTATACTTGAGCCCACTACATAAACGGGGAGCTTGCAGGACCAGACGGCAGGCTGAGATTGGGCGCGCCCGCCCTGACCCGCAAACCTGATATGGGTAATGCCAACGAAGGGAGCCGTGCCAATGAGCACACAGACCGAGTCCAAGCTTGTCACGCAAATCGACTTCGCCCGCGCCGGACAGATCACGCCGCAGATGAAGGAAGTCGCCGAGCGCGAGCATCGCGACCCCGAGTACATCCGCGAGCGCGTGGCCGACGGCCGCATCGCCATTCCCGCCAACATCGTGCACATCAAAAAGGGCATGCGCGCCTTTGGTGTCGGCGAGGGCCTGTCCACCAAGGTCAACGTGAACTTGGGCATCTCGGGCGACAAGGCCGATGCCGCCGAGGAATGGAAGAAGGTCAAGATCGCTGAGGACTTTGGCGCCGACGCCATCATGGACCTCTCCAACTCGGGCAAGACGCGCCAGTTCCGCCAGCAGCTCATCGACGAGACGCCGCTCATGGTAGGCACCGTCCCCATGTACGACGCCATCGGCTACATGGAAAAGCCGCTGGTCAAGCTCACCAAGGACGACCTGTTCGAGGTCGTGCGCGCGCACGCCGAGGACGGCGTGGACTTTATGACCATTCACTGCGGCATCAACAAGTCGGTCACCAAGACCTTTAAGGAGACCGGTCGCCTGATGAACATCGTCAGCCGCGGCGGCTCGCTGCTGTTTGGCTGGATGGAGGTCACCGGCAACGAAAACCCCTTCTACGAGTACTTTGACGAGCTGCTCGAGATTTGCCACGAATACGACGTGACGATTTCGCTCGGCGACTCCTGCCGCCCGGGCTGCCTCTACGACTCCAACGACGCCACCGAGACCGCCGAGATGATCGAGCTGGGCAAGCTGTGCAAGCGCGCCTGGGCAGCCGGCGTCCAGGTCATGGTCGAGGGCCCGGGTCACATGGCGCTTGACGAGATCGCTGCCAACATGAAGCTACAGAAGCGCCTGTGCCACAACGCCCCGTTCTATGTGCTCGGGCCGCTGGTGACCGATATCGGCGTGGGTTACGACCACATCACCGCTGCCATCGGCGGCGCCATCTCCGCCAGCTCCGGTGCCGACTTCCTGTGCTACGTGACACCAGCCGAGCACCTGTGCCTGCCTAACGCTCAGGATGTGCTCGACGGCCTCATGGCCACCAAGATCGCCGCACACGCCGCCGATATCGCCAAAAAGGTGCCCCACGCCCGCGACATGGATGACAAGATGGGCCAGGCACGCCGCAAGCTCGACTGGGACGCCATGTGGAAGTGCGCGCTTGACCCGGTCACCGGCAAGAAGCGCTACGAGGAATCCCCTGCCGCCACCGAGGGCACTTGCACCATGTGTGGCAAGATGTGCGCCGTCCGCACCGTTAACAAGGTGTTCGAAGGCACGACGATCGACCTCGGCATGGAGGACTAACTCGTCACCGGAGCCACAAACGGCCACAAGGTGTTCGTCAATTGTTGACATGTGAACATTTGCCTGCATTTGCGTAAAAATTGCATCTCGCGCCCGGGTTCGGCATATCGCCGGCCCGGGCATCTTTATAATGCGGGGTAAAAGACCCATTTGAATCCGACCGGACAAGGGAGCGAACATGGATCACAGTAAGGTACCAGCCGTTCTATCCATCGCAGGATCCGATTCCAGCGGTGGCGCCGGCATTCAGGCAGACATCAAGACCATCACGGCGCACCGTCTGTATGCCGAAACAGCCATCACGGCCATCACCGCACAAAACACGCTCGGTGTCACCGCCGTGCAGAATGTCTCCCCGGATATTGTCGCGGCGCAGATCGATGCCGTCTTTGACGATATCCGACCCAGCGCCGTCAAGATCGGCATGGTTTCCTCTGCTGAGATTATCGAGGTTATCGCCGACCGCCTGAGTGCCTGGGACGCACAAAATATCGTCGTCGATCCCGTCATGGTCGCCACTTCGGGCGCTCGCCTCATTGCCGAGGATGCCGCCGAGGCGCTCACACGTCGCCTGTTCCCGTTGGCGACCGTCATCACGCCCAACATTCCCGAGGCCATGGCGCTGCTCGACTACGAGGTCGATTCCGAGCGCACGCAGCAAAACGCTGCCATGCTCCTCACCCGCCGCTTTGGCTGCGCGTCCCTCGTTAAGGGCGGGCATTTTGTCAACGAGGCCAACGATGTGCTAGCAGAGCCCGCGCCGCTCGATGACGAGGGCAACCACCTGGGCGATCCGCTCACCACGTGGTTCCGCCATAAGCGCATCGAGACCGGTAACACGCATGGCACCGGCTGCACGCTCTCGTCCGCCATCGCCTGTGCGCTGGCGCAGGGCATGGATCTTGCCGACGCCATCAATGCCGGCAAGGCCTACCTAACGGGCGCTCTCGCCGCCGGCTTTGACATGGGCAAAGGCTCCGGCCCCGTCAACCACATGTGGCAATATTAAGATTCGCAGCCCAAAACCACCGCAAAGGGGGCAGACACCTTTGCGGTGGTTCCCACAAACATCTCGATCCCTAACAGTTAGAGTCCATTTTTCGGCCCACCTGTTACAGATTGAGACATTCAAATTCCGCTGAGAAGATAATCTCGATCTGTAACAGTAACTCGGCAAAATCGACCCTAGATGTTACAGATCGAGACAAACGACCGATATCGGCCTAAATAATCTCAATCTGTAACATCTAGCCCGTTTTCGGCCTTGCAACTGTTACAGATCAAGACAAACCAACGAAACAAGCCGCCGCAAGGGAAACTTCTGTACTGCTTTGGGTCGCGCTACTCTCCGAGCATCTCTTTGAGCTTGGCTGCCACGGCGTGGCCCAAGCTCTCGTGGCTTTCCGGCATCATGTGCAGATAATCGATATCGCCCGGCTCGGCAAAATCGGCGGCATTCAAAAAGTCGCAGCCAAACTGTTCGGCAACATACGCATAGTATTCGGCAAAATGCTCCGAGGCCTCGACGGAGTGCTCGTCAAAGTCGGTCATGTACACATCGGCGATCTGCGGCTTGATCTTGATAGGAGCCATCAACAGAATGTGCGGACAAGGCGCAGCGCCGGTCCACGGAAACGCGCGGACGGCGCGGATCAGCGCCATGGCGCCACGGGCGATATCGGAAGCCGTCACGTTAAAGACCGTCTTACAGTCGTTGGTGCCCAGCATGATCACAATGGCGTCCAGCGGCTTATGGGCCTCGAGCAGCATCGGCAACGCGCGAATGCCGTTGAGATTGGTGTCCAGATGGCACATATCGTCGCGCACCGTCGTGCGGCCGTTTAGGCCTTCCTCAATCACGTGCCATCCCTCGCCCAGGTCGCGCTGGGCCACGCCGCACCAGCGCACATCGTGCGCATAGCGCACCGCGGTGCCGTCGCGCATACCTGCCGGATCATAGCCATAGGTATTGCTGTCGCCAAAGCACAGAACGTTTTTCATCGTAAGCCCTTCCTTTAGTAAAAAGCCGACGGGAGCAGCCCTCCCGCCGGATCGACCTATCTGTCAACACATACCGATTACAGGTACTTGTGCCAATCGTCATCGTCCTCATCGTCCTCGGCGGCAGCCTGGGCTTGCTCGGCGGCGCGAGCAGCCGCAGCGCGAGCGGCAACCTGGGCATAGGACTCCTCGTTGCGCTCGGGGAAGTTTGCCAGCACGTGCTCGAACTTGGCAAAGTCCTCGTCCCAACGCGTAGAGGGCACGGCAAAGAAGACCTGCTTGACCTTAAAGTCGCCCGATGCGAGCTCCTTGCGGAAGAGCTCGGCCACGGCTTCGGCGTCAAAGCCGTTGTTGTCGCAGCCCCAAGCGCCCAGCACTAACTTTTCGCGACCCAGCTCGTCGCAGATGGCAAGCACAAAGCGGATGCGATCGCGCAGGGCATCCAGCAAGGCATCGTCACCCACGCGATACTCCTGGCGAGCGCGCTTGGCGTTGGGCGCGGCGGCGACGATTACGTCGGCATATGCATGCACGTGGTTGCGGTCGAAGCGCACCGCAGGCACCACCAGTGCACGGTTGCGGTAAAGCTCGCAGTTGATGTTGCGGCGACGGTTCTCGCCGTACCACTTACGCTGCTTATCGAGGACGTTGTACAGATACGAATCGGCACAGAGTGTGGCCTCCTGGCCCAGATAGCCCTGGATGTAGCCACCGCCCGGATTGGTGAACGAGGCAAAGGCGAGCACAGCCATGTCGCAGAACTGCGCATAGCCGCGGCCGTTGTCCAGAATGGCCTGCGTGGCAGAGGCGTCGAGCACGGTGACCTCGGGCAGGACCGGAGCGGGCTCCTCGGCGGCAGGCGCGGGCTCGGCTTCGGTGGCCTCCTCGACGGGCTCGGGCGCCACCTCGGCATCGACCGCAGCCTCGACCTCAGCAGCCTCAGTAGCCTCGACCTCGGCAGCCTCGACGTCCTCGGCAGCTTGCTCCTCAGCAGCCGCTGCCTTCTGGACCCTGGTCTTCATCGCCGCGACAAAACCGGCAGGCATACCATCGAACTCGCGCACGCCGGCAAGCGAACGCTCGATGTCCTTGGCACAGGCCTCGGACACAGCCGTCACATGGCACTCGGCGGCCTTGGCACGTGCCTCACGCTTGGGATTGGGCTGACCCGCTCGGTTGGACCTGCGGTTACGGTTCCTGCTGTCGACGTCTGCCATACATGGCCACCTTTCCTGTCGCTGCCGCTATCGGCTTTTCCCATCCATGATACCCCGCCGCACACATAAAGACGGTCCCGAAGGACCGCCTTTCGCATCGTTTTACCGTGTCCGGCAGGAAGCATCGCAATGCCGCGCTTTAATCGCGACGGCCGAGGATGTTCAGAATGCGCAGGAACACGTTGATGATGTCCACGAACAGGTTGGATGCCATAAGCACGGCGTTGGGCAGCGTGGGCGGCACCGTCGTTGCCACATAGGTGTCGTAGCCGATGAAGCCGGCGAACACCACAATCACGATCAGGTCGGTGATGGACTGCGAAACGCCCATGAACATCAGCACGATCTCGACCAGAATCGTGGCAAGCAGGATGCCAAAACCAATGCCATACACACGCTGGAAGAACTTGGGGAAGGTCACGCCCAGCGCACCAAAGACAAAGGTGATGGCGGCCGTGGCGATAAAGGCGGTGTTAATGGTAGGCAGGTCGTAGTTGGCAAGACCAAACGACGCCGTCAGGCCAAAGGTGCTCGCAAAGACCACGTAGCCCACGAGTGACAGGCCCACGGACTGTTTGCTGGCAGCGGCCGACATCATGACCATGCCGACGATGGTCAAAATAAATGAGCCAAAGACCAGCGGCAAAGCGGCGCCGCTCATCATCATGCGCGCAAACGACATGGTGCTCGTAAAGTAAGCACCGGCGCCCATGGCGCAAAAGCCCAAAAAGATCAGGGCAGACATGACAAGGTTGTACGCGCGCGGCGACATCTCCTTGGCACGGCTTGCGCCGGTTTCGATGGGGCCGTTCTGATAGCCCTGGATATCGTTCATACTTCGTCCTTTCAAAAAGTGCCGTGAAAGACGGCACAGCAGATGACAAGATTCCTGCCATTGTACCCGAATGCCGCGCACTCTTACCTGCGGCGTTCACTCTCAAGTGTACGGTCGAATGCCCACACCCACCAACGCATCAGATGAGCCTGCGAGCCATCCGGTCGCTCGCGCGCCTGTTCTTCCAGATACAGTTCGGTCGCATGCCCGCCAAAACGAACCTTATAGGTTGCCGTACGAATGCCGTGAACCGTTAGGCCAAAACCGGTGGACGAGACAATCTCGTCAATCGTAAAACAGCGGCCGTCGACCCAGCAGACGGTAACCGGCACGACTTGTCCGCCCGCGAGGATGCGGGCCACGACGTCCACATACTGCTTGTGCACGCGCCGAGTTTTGCCGTCTGTCTGTCGATATTCCATGTCCCCTATTATCGAACGCATGTTTGCATATTGTAAAGCGAACAGACTGTGATTTTGGGATGTTGGGACGCGCGCGCATGTCCTCATGGCGTGTTAGCAAAAAGAACACCCGCGGTCAACAGGGCTAATGTTCAATGTTAGTGCCAAAAAAATCACTTCTCCCATCAGAACTCGGTAAAGAAACCCACAGGAGGTGATACGATTTATCATGTTTTTGTAACGTGCCTGCAAACTTCGAGAAAGCCCATATATGGACGTAACGTTCTCAACCTTCCTCGGCCAAATTGTGTCGAACCCAGTCCTTGCCGTCACCGTGATCCTCGCGCTCGGCGCCATCTTCGTCAATGGATGGACCGACGCGCCCAACGCCATCGCGACCTGCGTCACTACGCGTTGCATGCCCGCCCGCGCCGCCATTCTCATGAGCGCCGCATTCAACTTCCTCGGCGTGCTCATCATGACGCACTTTAACGCGAGCGTCGCCAACACCATCTCACATATCGTCGACTTTGGCGGAAACAGCACCATGGCGCTCGCGTGCCTCTGCGCGGCGCTGTTCTCCATCGTCGTCTACGGTGCCACGGCATCGCGTTTTGGCATCCCCACCTCGCAAAGCCACAGCCTTATCGCCGGCCTGACCGGTGCCGCCATCGCCCTCGGCGGCGCGAGCAGCGTCAACGTCCACGAGTGGATGAAGGTCATCTACGGCCTGGCGCTCTCCATCGGCCTGGGTTTTGTCATGGGCTGGGTCCTGTGCAAGCTCGTCTCGATTCTTTTCGCCGCCGCCAACAGACGACGTGCCAATGTCTTCTTTAAATACGCTCAGATCGCGAGCGCTGCGGCCATGAGCTTTATGCACGGCGCGCAGGATGGACAGAAGTTCATCGGCGTGCTCTTTTTAGGCGTGGCCTTCGCCAGCGGGCAGACGAGCGTCGGCGACGCCGGCATCCCCATCTGGATCATGCTGCTGTGCTCGGCCACCATGGGCATCGGCACCAGCGTGGGCGGCGAGCGCATCATCAAGTCCGTCGGCCAGAGCATGGTTAAGCTCGAGAAGTATCAGGGCTTCTCTGCCGACCTCGCGGGCGCCGCGAACCTGCTACTTGCCACCCTTACCGGCATCCCCGTGTCCTCCACGCACATCAAAACCTGCGCCATCATGGGCGTCGGCGCCGTCAAACGCCTCTCGGCCATCAACTTCGGCGTGGTCAAGGACATGATGTTCACCTGGTTCTTCACCTTCCCCGCCTGCGGACTCATCAGCTTTGTCATGGCCAAGCTGTTCATGATGTTCCTCTAGCCACGCTGAGCGTCCATCCGGACCGCAATACCTCGCCCACCCGTCTTCGCCTCGAAAGGACCCACCCATGGCAAAGAAACCCGATTCGTTCTACTTTGACAACTACGTCGCCTGCGCCGACCTTGCCGTCCAGGCCGCAGAGTTGCTCATCAAGATTTTTGAGAACTTTGACCCCGCGCAGATCCACGGCATGCTCGAGGAGATGCATGCGATTGAGCATGCGGCCGATAAGAAGCACCATGAGCTCGAGGATGCCTTGCTCACTGCCTTTATCACCCCGCTTGAGCGCGAGGATCTGGATCTGATGAGCTGCTCGCTCGACACCGTGCTCGACCGTATCGAGGGCGTCGTGCAGCGCGTCTACTTCACTAACATCCAGAGCATCCATCCCGATGCCATCGTCATCGCCCACAAGGTGACCGACGCCTGCCGCGCTATGAAGGACCTGATGGTCGAGCTTCCCAATTACCGCAAGTCCAAGACCCTGCGCGAGCTCGTCATCCAGATCAACACCATCGAGTCCGAGGCTGACGAGCTCTACATCAACGCCATGCGCAACCTGCACGTCAACGGCAAGGACCCGCTCGAGGTCATCGCCTGGCGTGACGTTTACGCCTTCCTGGAGTACTGCGCCGACTGCTGTGAGAATGTGGCCGATGTCGTGGATTCGATTGTCATGAAGAACAGTTAATTGGGGGTACGTGTCCCGGCGGCGAAGGGCCGGCCACGGTTTGCTTTCTCACTCCGGCTGCGTAGCAGAGTCGTTCGAAAGTAAACCGTGGCCGGCCCTTCGCCTTACGTACCACCATTGGGAACCTTGGCTGATAGCTTGAATGTAATTGGGTCTTGGTCGATATGGCCTTTTATGCCCAAATGGATACTTTGGGGCCGTGCTGAGCGTTTGGGTGGATGGGGTTTTGGGTACCCTTTGGTTTACTTTGGATTGATTTGCTAACTTTGGAGGGTTTGGTTATGGGGTATTTGGATCTGGCTCGGGGTCGCTATTCTTGTCGCGAGTTTGAGGATCGTTCTGTTGAGCAGGCTGTGGTGGATACCATTGTTGAGGCTGGACGTATTGCTCCTTCTGCTTGTAATAATCATCCAACCCGTGTGATGGTGTTGGATACGCCTGAGCTTCTGGAGAAGGCAGCTGCTTGTCAGCCTCGGTTTGCTCGTGATGGGTCCATCTTTGGCGCTCCGCTCATCTTCCTCATTTGCAGCGTTACCGACGACGCTTGGGTTCGCCCCTATGACCAGATGAACTCCAGCGCTATCGACACCTCGATTGTTTGCGATCAGATGATGATGGAGGCCGAGGGGCAGGGCCTGGGAACGTGCTGGGTATGCCATTTTAAGCCCGAGGTGGCCTGTGAGCAGTTCTGCCTGCCCGAGGGCATCTATCCCTATCACATGCTCGTCTGCGGCTATCCTGCCGACCATATCGCCGATCCCGAGCATCGCGAGGCCCGCACCATTCCCCTCCCCGACTTCCTCCTCAAGTAGATTTTTGGGACAGGCCTTAAAATCCACCTTTGACCACGCGCCCTTCGCCGAGTTCTGTGCCCTCAAACGCAGGACTCGGCGTTTTATTTTACAGACTGCATACAGCCACAAAAAAGGACCCACAAGCTGTGGGTCCTTTCTAGGCGCTACATGATAGCTGGATATTAGTCCAGGTCGTCGGCGGCGAAGTTGTCGATCGGTGCGAAGGGATCGGCAACGGGGATAACCGGCTCGGCGACGGGCAGCGGCTCGGCAGCAGGAACGGTCACAGCCGGAGAAGCGGCGGAACCGACCGGCGTGGAGGCCATGAGGTCGGCCGGGAAGGAGTTCTGGGCATCGTCCATAAAGTGCTGGATGAGCTTGAGATACTCGGCCTTGAACTCCTCACGAGAAGCCTTGAGACGATCGATCTCCTCGAGCTCAGCCTGCTTTTCGGTCAGAGCCTGGCGGATAACCTCGCGGGCCTTGGCGTCAGCCTCGTTGCGAATACGCTCAGCGTTCTCATTGGCATCGTTGACGATGGTCTCAGCGGTCTGCTGGGCAGCGATCAGGGCAGCGGAAATCTGGCGCTCCTGAGCGGAGAAGTCAGGGGCGGGAGCAGCCACGGGGGCGGCAGGAACGGCCTGGGCGGGGGCATCCTGAGCCTGGGCAAGCTGAGCCTGCGCATCGGCAAGCTGCTGCTCGGTAGCAGTCAGACGACCCTTAAGGTCGACGATCTTAGCGAGCATAGCGTCAACCTCAGAGGACAGCGTCTCCAAGAAGACGTCGACCTCGGCAGGATCGTAGCCACGCTTGGCCTCAGAGAAAGTCTGAGCCTGGATGTCTGCAGGGGTAATAGCCATAACAAGTTCTCCTTTTTCATCGCCTCGGCGCCGGGCGCCCGACGTAAGTTACTAAGTCAGTTCTACACGAGTATACCTATAAGAAGCTGCAGAACCAGCCTCTGCACCAACTGCAACGCAATAATCGCAACGACCGGCGAAAAATCGATACCGCCCATCGGCGGGATGAAACGACGGAACAGGTTAAGCCACGGACCGCACACGCTATCAAGCACCGCGGCAATATCCTGAAGCAAACCACCCTGCTTCATGGGAATCCACGTCATAAAGCAGTAGACGACAATGAGCGTGGAATAGAAGTTGAACAGCGTGTTGACCAGCTGGACGATAGTGTAGATGTTGATGGGAATCTCCTCGTCTTGTCTTTACTTAAGGTAGCCGTCGGCACGAAGCTTCTTGAGATCGGAATCTTTGACCTCGCAACCGGCGGG
Organism: uncultured Collinsella sp.; assembly: GCA_928722055.1. Taxonomy (GTDB): domain Bacteria; phylum Actinomycetota; class Coriobacteriia; order Coriobacteriales; family Coriobacteriaceae; genus Collinsella. Next base: position 769,478 of record CAKMWN010000002.1, on the reverse strand, counting down.
CAGCACCATGAACACGCGGTCGCCCACCTCCTTGACCGTGGCACCCAGACCGCAGGCAAAGCCGTAAGAGAAGTCCAAGACGCGCTTGGCAACTTCGGTGCGTACGCCCACAAAAATCAGTGCGACAGGCTGCTTGGTGCGAACGCGGCGCACCACGGTCTCCACGTCGTCATAGCTCTCGGGGCGCAGGACATAGGCCGGCAGCTGCGGTGTGGCGTTGATGATATTGCTCGCATAGGCCGAGGCATCGCTCGGTGCAGGCGCAGGCGCAGCGGCGGCACGGGCGCGGGTGTTCTCGGCGTAGCTCGACGGCGTGTCATAGGCACCAGGACGATAACCGCTCGCAACACTGTCCTGCGAGCGCGAAGGCGGGTTATACGTCGTGGCATGGCGGGAGTCATCGCCGACCAGCTGACCGGAGCGCGTATACACGGCAACCGACTCAGCTTCACCGCGGCGCGTCTGACCAAGCAGGCCGTTGCTCGGCTCGTCTTGGGTGTAGAAGCCCTCGCCCGAAGCACCGCTGTAGCCGTTGCCCTGATAACTATCGTCATAGCCGTCATCGTAGCCGTAGTCGTCGTCCTGGCCATAACCCTGGTCGTAACCCTGCTGGCCGCCCAGGTGCATCTTATTTTTAATCTCGTCAAGGAAGCCCATGGTTGTGTCCTCTCGCGGTTTAGTGCAGGCGCCCCGATAATCAGTGCGCACTTCAGAGCCTTATTTTACTGCAAACTCCGGGCTAAATACTACCCTGCCCAGGCGAACGAGCGTAGAGCCCTCCTCAAGGGCAGGCTCAAAGTCCTCGCTCATGCCGCAGGAAAGCTCAGGCAGGTTCAAATCGGGATGCGCCGCCTCCAGCTCATCCCTCAGCTCACGAAGCCCCGCAAAGGTGCGGCGTGCCACATCCTTATTCCCCCGGGGCGCCATAGTCATAAGCCCCTGCACGCAAATTCCCTCAAGTTCCGCAAGCTCACCCGCGGCGGCGCGAATCTCATCGGGCGAAAAGCCTCCCTTCGACTCCTCACCACTCACATTGACCTCAATGAGCACACGCTGGGGGCCGGCGAGCTCGCCTGCCTCAATCTTGCGGACAGCACGGCTCGAGATCGCCTGCGCCAGATGCAGCGAACCCACCGAGTGAATCAGCTCGGCTGAGCCCAGCACCGCATTGATCTTATTGGTCTGCAGGTTGCCGATCATATCGAAGCGCACCTCGGGCAGCTCCGGATGCTCCGCCAGACCCGTGAGCTTGCGAACCAGCTCCTGCGGGCGGTTCTCGGCAAAATGGCGATACCCCGCCTGGATGGCGGCAACGGTCTCATCGACACCAACGGTCTTGGACACGGCAATGAGGCTCGCGGCGTCGTGGGGACGGCCTGCGCGATCGAGCGCCGCATAAAAACGTTCCAGAATCTGCTCGCGGCGAGCGCGCATCAAGTCCAAATAGTTATCCATTGCCAATCGCCTCCGCTGACAGCCAAACAAGTAGTCCCATGCTAACGCAAGAGCGCGGCCCCGCATGTGCAAGGCCGCGCTCACTTAGGTATTTACAATCTTTCGACGAACGGGATTACTTACTCCTCGTCGTCCTCGCCATCGTCCTCGTCCTCAAGATGATCGAGCAGGTAGCGAAGTCCCTCGCTGACCTCGTTAACGGGCACCTTGGCAACGTAGCGCGCATCGACGGCGGGCCTCATGATGACGCCCTCGCCCGAAGGCACGCGCATGCTCTCGAGCTCGTCCTCGTCCGTGCGGGCGATATCGCCGGCATTCATGCGCTGACCAGTCAGCAGGAAGGTCAGGCGGCAGGCGGCATCGATGGAAATCGAGGCGATGCGATCGAGGTAGCGCGAAACCATGATGGCGCGGCGCAGGTCGTCATAGTTGCTGTCGTCGTCCATAAAGTCGCCCGTATCCATACGGTTAAAGGTGCGGAAGAACTTCTCGTAGGCGGCGTGCACTGGCTCGTCCTCGACGGCCAAGTTGCAGATGATGGACATGTCGTTGGTGACGAGCGCAGAAAGCGAAGAGCCCAGCACCTGGTAGACGGCCTCAGCCTCGGCCTCGACCGTGCCGACAAGCTCCTTGGGCAGCGAGATGTCGGCCTTGATCATATGACGCGTGGCACGGCAGATCTGACGGACCTTATCGGTCATGCGTTGCAGGTTAAAGTCGACGTAGATGATCGTCTGAAGCAGGCGGAAGTCGGAGGCGACCGGTGACTGCGTGGCAATCAGGTTGTAGCAGACGGCCTCCAGGTTGGCGCAGCGTGCGTCAATCGAAAGCGTGCGCTTCTTGGTCTTGGTGGCGAGCTTGCGGTCGTCGGTCACATAGGCCTTAACGGCATCGTGGAGGGCCAGATCGACGGCCTCGTAGATGCTCAGCATCTCGTGACGGGCCTCGATGAGCTGACGGGAAAACAGTTTGCGCATGGTTCACTCCAATCAGTTGGGTGCGGTCATGCCGCCCGCACAGTGAATACGCACCGGACCAGGTCCGATCGGATTGGGACTAGTCGCACCGATCAGCCAAAGCGGCCGGTGATATAGTCTTCCGTCCGCGAATCTACCGGGCTTGTGAAGATCGCGTCGGTTTGACCATACTCGATGAGCGTGGCGGGCTCGCCGGCAACTTCCTGCAAGAAGAATGCGGTGTAGTCGCTGATACGAGCTGCCTGCTGCATTGAATGCGTGACGATGATGATCGTCATCTCGGGCGCCAGCTCGGCCATCAGATCCTCAACCTTAGAGACGGACGTGGGGTCGATGGCGGAGCATGGCTCGTCCATCAGAAGGACATCGGGCTGCACCGCAAGCACGCGCGCGATGCACAGACGCTGCTGCTGACCGCCCGAGAGCGCCAAACCATCCTTGTTGAGCTGATTGGATACCTCTTTCCAGAGGTTGGCGCGTTTGAGCGATTCTTCCACGATGTCATCGAGGTCGCTTTTGCTAGTCACGCCCTGCAGACGAGGGCCAAAGGCGACATTCTCGTAGATGGATTTGGGAAACGGGTTGGGCTGCTGAAAGATCATGCCCACACGACGACGGAGGTCGACCGGGTCGACACCCTCGGCATAGATATCATTGCCGTCGAGCGTCATGGTGCCCGCGACGCGCGTACCCTCGATCAGATCATTCATGCGGTTGATGCAGCGCAAAAACGTCGACTTGCCGCAGCCCGAAGGGCCAATGAAGGAGGTGATGGCGTTTTTGGCGATGTTGAGGTCAAGCCCCGTCAGCGCATGAAAGTCACCGTACCAAAAGTTGAAATCCTTGGCCGTAATGGCCGCTTGCTCCAGCGTGGGAGCGGACTGATAAACGGACATGGGACTCCTTAACTAGCGACGCTTGCGCGACAGGAAGCGCGCAAACAGGTTGAAGGCCAGAATGATCACCATCAGCAAGAGCGCGGTGCCGTAGGCTGCGTTCATGTTGATGCCGTCGTTGGCAAGCAGGTACAGGTGAACCGTCATGGGGCGGCCGGAATCGAGCGGCGAAATAGGTAGATTGATGGCCTGGCCCATGGTGTAGAGCACCACCGCGGTCTCGCCAATGGCACGGCCGATGGCGAGGACGATGCCCGTGGCAATACGGCCAAAGGCAGAAGGAAGCACGATCTTGGAGACGACCTGCCACTTGGTGGCGCCCAGGCCGTACGCACCCCACCGGATATAGCGCGGAACGGCGCGAATGGCCTCTTCGGTGGTGCGCATGACGATGGGAAGCATCAAGAGCGCGAGTGCCAGAGCGGCCGAGACCATCGAAAGGCCCAGACCCATAGCCTCGACAAACAAGGCGTAGCCAAACAGGCCCATAACGATGGAGGGCACCGAGGCCAAAGCGTCAGCAGCGTAGCGAATGAGCTCGACGACCTTGCCCTGCTTGGCGTACTCGGCCAGATAGACGGCTGCCAGCACAGCGATCGGCGTGCAGATAAGCATGGCGAGTGCCGTCACATAGACGGTCGAGACAATTGTGGGCCAAATTCCGCCCTCGGCGTTGACGCCCTGGGGCCAACCGAAGATAAAGTCGAGCGAGATATGCGGCAGGCCGTTAATGACCACGTAGGCGATGATAGCGACCAGCACCAGCGTGGTGATGTATGCCGCGGCACGGAACACGCCAAGCATGATCTTGTTGGACAGGTCCTTGTTGATGCGGCCCTTCTTGCCGTGGGAAAGGGCACGCTTGATGCGCTCGCGCGACGAGGTCGTATCGACCGTCGTGTCAACGGAATCGGACATAGCCTACCCCCTCTTCTTCTTGGAAATCAGACGGACGATGCCCACCAGCGTGGCGGAGATGATAAACAGGACCACGCCCATGCCGAACAGCGCCGAGCGGTGCAGACCCGAGGAATAGCTCATGTCGAGTGCGATCTGGCTCGTGAGCGTCGAGATAGGGCTCGCAATGCTGTCGGGAATAACCGGGGCATTACCCACGACCATGAGCACGGCCATGGTCTCTCCGATGGCACGGCCCATACCCAGCACGATGGCATCCACGATACCCAGCTTAGCGGCAGGTAGCACGACCTTATAGATGGTCTGCCACTTGGTGGCGCCCATGGCATACGATGCCTCGCGAATGCCCATGGGAATGGAATTGAGGGCATCGATGGTGAGTGTGGTGATGGTAGGAACGATCATGATGGCAAGCACGAACCACGCCGTCAGCGCACCAAAACCAAGACCACCGGTCAGTTGCGCGATAAACGGACGGATGATGATCATTCCAAAGAAGCCATAGATGATAGAAGGGATGCCGGCCAACAGGTCAACGGCAGGGCTGATAAGCTTGCGCACGCGCTTGCCGGCGATCTCGACCAGGTACACGGCCGTGCCCACACCTAGCGGCACGCCCATGGCGAGCGCACCGACGGTCACCAGGCCAGAGCCCGCCAGCAGCGACATGATGCCGTAGTGGCCCTCAGAGGGCGCCCACGAAAAGCTAAAGAAGTCCGCCAGACCGATGTCGGTAAAGACGGGCAGCGCCGAGTACGTGGTAAAGACAAAAATCAGGATGACGGTAACGACCGCCAAGAACGCGCAGGCAAAGAAGATCCACTGCAGCGCCTTCTCCTTGATATAGGTACTGCGCGATACGAGCGCCAGCTCGCGCTTCTTGGGTGCCTGAGCATTCTGCTCAGTCTGGGAGTTTTCCTGTGCTTCCATGCTACTCACTCCCCTTCTCGTCGTTGGTGACGGGAATAAAGCCCGCCTCGCGAATCTGCTTGTCCATCTTTTCGGACGTCACGTAGTCGATGTAATCCTGCGCCTGCTGCGAAGGAGCACCCTTCACAAAGAAGTAAAGGTCGCGCGAGATGGGATAGCCGCCGCTCGCGACCGTCTTCTCGGACGCCTCAACATGATTGACCGAGACGGCCTTGACCGAGGTCTTGGCGTTGAGGCTATCGACGAAGCCCAGCGAAATGTAGCCAATGGCACCGCGCGAACGAGATACCACGTCGCGTACCTGGCCCGTGCCCGAAAGAACGGCCGAGCGGCGATCGAACGGCGTGCCGTCCATCACGATGGTACGGAAGGCCTCACGCGTGCCGGACGCCTCATCTCGGTTGATAACCTGAATCCTCAGGTCCTCGCCACCGACTTCTTTCCAGTTGGTGATCTTGCCGGCGTAAATATCGCGGAGCTGCTCGGTCGAGAGGTTATCGACCGGGTTATCGTCGTTCACGATGACCGCGATACCGTCGTGGGCAATGACGATGGGAGTCAGGCCCAGATCCTGTTCGTCGGCATTGAGTCCACGGGAGGAGCTGGCGATATCGGCCGTGCCGGCGCTGACGGCCTCGATGCCAGCAGAAGAACCCAAACCGGAAACGAGCACGTCGATGCCGGTCTCCTCCTTAAAGCCCTCGGCCGCAATCTCGGCGATAGGAAGGCAGGTCGTGGAGCCAGCGACGGTAATGGAAGAGGTAGAAGATCCCGAAGAACAGGCGCACAGCGTAAGCGTAAGCACAGCGGCGCTCAGGACCGATACGATCTTTCTCATAGCATCACGCCGATCGCAGCATGGCGCCCACAGGTGCCGCCCTCGTTACGGTAGGAATAAAAGCGGTCGTTCTGACGCACGGTCGAAAGCTGGGTATCCACGATATTATCCGCGTCGACACCGACATCTACCAGCGCCTCGCGAATGGCAGCGGAAAGATCGAGCATGCGAGAGGTACTCGCATCGATGCAAGAGAACTCGGCGGCAAAGCGATCCATGAGTTCCTGGGATACCTCATATTCGTCACCCAAGATATGGGGGCCGATATAGGCGGAAACGCCGCTCGCATCGCAACCGGCAGCATCGCAAAGCGCCTGGCACGCCTTGGCGGAAATGCGTGCAATCGTGCCCTTCCAACCGGAGTGCACCACGGCAAATCCGCCAGGGGCCACCAGCACCACGGGAACGCAGTCGGCAAAGCAGAGCAGCACGGGTACGTTATGCGCCGTACAGACGATGGCATCGCAGCCCTCGGCAATCTGCTCGCGGACGTCCTCAAGGTCATCGGCGCCGTTCGAGGTCACCGCAACGATATGGTCACCATGGACCTGATTGGGAACGAGCAGGTTGTGCTCGCACTCGGCGGCACCCATAGCCTCGAGCGCGCGACGACGATTTTCTTGAACAGCAAAGGGATCATCGCCAACATGCGAGCCCAAGTTGAGTGAGGAGTACGCATCTTCGGAAACACCACCGGCGCGCTCGGTGAAGGCAAAGCGAACATCGGATGTCGCGCCTTCCACCAACGTAACTCCATCATGGTCGACACGCGAAACTTTGTCCGCACGTGCTGCCATACTAAAGCCTCCTAATAACACAAGTACCGCGGCATCGCCGCTACAGCCAGCGTTTATACGGCTGTCATACTTCTCTAAAAGGATACCTGCTGCGCTGGAGGCAATCGTAAAGGGAACGTAAAGAGATTGGAGGTTCTAGTTTACAAAGTCGAAATAAAAAGGGCGCGTCCATACGGACACGCCCCTGTGCACAACAATGCAAAGAACGACTTAGAAGCTGCCGCGCTTCAGGAAGTCGGGAAGCTCGAACTGATCGTTGCCGAAGTTAGGAAGCTCGGTGCCACCGACGTTGCGGGTCGGAGCGGCCTGAGCCGGGCTGGTGGCCGGAGCGGTGCGCTGCGGCTCAGCGGAGGCAGCGGCCTTGCTCTGAGACTGCTGAGCAGCAAAGAGCTCGTCCTGACGGTTGACGTTGGAGTCGGAGAAGCCCGTAGCGATGACGGTGATACGCACCTGATCGCCCAGGGACTCGTCGACAACGGTACCGAAGATGATGTTGGCCTCGGGGTCGACGGCGTTGGCGACAACGTCGGCGGCGTCGCTGATCTCCTGGATGCCCAGGTCCTTGGAACCGGCGATGGAAAGCAGCACGCGCGTGGCGCCATCGATGGAGCTCTCGAGCAGCGGGCTGGAGATGGCCTGCTGGGCAGCATCGACGGCACGGGTGTCCCCAGAAGAGGTACCGATACCCATCATGGCGGTACCGGCCTGCTTCATGATGGTCTTAACATCGGCGAAGTCCAGGTTGATGATACCGGGGACGGTGATGAGGTCGGTGATGCCCTGGGTGCCCTGGGAAAGGACGCCATCGGCAATCGCGAAGGCCTCGAGCATGGTGGTCTTCTTCTCGGCGATGTCGAGCAGCTTATCGTTAGGGATGACGATCATGGTATCGACGCAATCGGAGAGGGTCTTAATGCCCTCCTCGGCGCTCTTCTTGCGCTTGCGGCCCTCGAAGGTGAAGGGCTTGGTCACGACGGCGACGGTCAGCGCACCGACCTCGTTCATCGCGATATCGGCAACGATGGGAGCGGCGCCGGTACCGGTGCCACCGCCCTCGCCGCAGGTGATGAACACCATGTCGGCGCCAGCGAGCGCCTCGGCAATGTCGTCGCGGGACTCATCGGCAGCCTTGCGGCCAACCTCGGGGTTGGCGCCGGCGCCCAGGCCGCGGGTAAGGTCGGTGCCGATGTGCACCTTGATATCGGCATCAGAGATCGCGAGTGCCTGAGCATCGGTGTTGATGGCAACAAACTCGACGCCGCGGATGCCCTCTTCGATCATTCGATTGACCGCGTTGGTACCGCCGCCGCCGACGCCGACCACCTTAATGACGGCAAGGTAGTTGTTGATCTCTGTCTCGTGCATGTCGGTCCTCCGAACAAAGGTTATAGCCATAGCATGGGTCGACCCCTGCGCACATTAACCTTCAGGTTGAAAGTAAATGCAAAGGTAAACCGTATTATGTTTGCACATTATGAACGTATCAGTCAAATAATTGACCGTGAAAACCAAACAAACCAGATAAACGGCGTGGTATGGCCCCTCAACAAAGCATCAACCAGCGCTACGAGGTCGGAGCGTTCCTAAATGTATAGTTACCCGGAGAACGCACATTGATATACGTTACGCCCTCTACCTGCGAAAGCAGCTTGGTGACTACGCGCTCCTTCTTGACGATATCGTTCGAATCGCCCAGCGACACCTCAATGCCGTTATTGAGGTTTGCCGAGATGGCTTCGACCGAAGGCGTGGAAATATCCTTGACTTGTCCCAAGAACTCGCTCGAAAAACCACGCACATAATCCAAGCCAGCCTTAACGGCCTTGGAGCTCACCGCCTGGCCGGAAACCGGAGCGACATCCACCGAGACATCAGTCAACAACACCGCGCCATAGTGCTTAGCGAGCGCCAGCGCGGCATCAATGCCGGTCAGGGTATTTGAGCCCTGCCCCGTCGTGATGACGTTGCCCTGGTCATCCACTTCGACCGACGTCGACAGCGGGGCGATCCAGGTGTCATCATCCCCGATGGCCCAGGCAAGGTCATCGGAGCTGATATAGGCAATTGCGATGACCTTGCGCTCCATAGGCGTAATGATGAGCGTATGCGGGAACTGACGCTGGACATCCACGCCCGAGACCCACGGGTTCTGCTTGAGGTCCTCGGTAATCTGGTCGGGATCGACGTTAAAAAGCGATGTTCCCTCGGGCAAATCGATCAGCTGGATAGCATCGTGCTTCGTCACATGCTCGCTGCCTTGAATCTGAATATCAGTGGCGGTAAACAATCCAGAGTTGATAACCACGATGGCAACGACGACGAGCACGGCCAAGGCGGCCAGAACGCCGCCCACGATTTTGCCTTTGCCTGCAACGACAGAAGCGGCGTCTGATGTTTTATTTACCATCGCCCCAAGTGAAGACAACGGGTTGACGCTTTTTTTACCCGAAGGCTTCTTGGCGGTAGCCGGCACCGATGTCAGCGAGCGCGGTTTCGATGCGCCCAGCGTGCGACCTGGACGCGGCGCTTTAGTTCCCGTCGAGGGCTTAGGAGTTGCCATGGGACGGGCGGGTTTGGCGCCCATAACAGGCTTTGACGTCACCGAGGGACGCGAGGACTTTTTTGCGGCCGGACGATTACCGAGCTGCGAGCCGACAACCGGACGACTGGTCTGTCGAGCATGCCCGACAGACTTAGAGTGCGCGACGGTATTGCGTTGAGGTTTGGCAGGCGCGCCGGAACGCCCTCCGGCGCGGCGGAAGGTGGGTTTCGATGCTCTAGAAGCCGAGGAATTTAACTTCCGGTCTGAGCTCGATGCCATACGCCTCCCTCACCTTTCCGTGCACATGTCTGATAACCGCGGCAACGTCATCGGCCGAGGCAGTTCCGTTATTAACGATAAAATTAGCGTGAACGGGCGAAACTTCCGCGCCGCCAATCGAAAAACCCTTTAATCCACAATCCTCGATAAGCTTGCCCACACTCGCATCGGGCGGGTTGCGAAAGACCGACCCGCAGGATGCGCGACCCATGGGCTGCGTACGCTTGCGCCTCGTCAGGTACCGCTCCATGCGCTCGCGAATGTCGGCCTTGGGCGCCGGTTTAAGCTTGAGCACGCACTCGAGGATAATCTCATTGCGGGGAAGGCTACATTCGCGGTAGCCCCAAGTGATCTCGGACCCCGCATAATGCTTGATACCGGATGCCGGGTCAAACGTTACGACATCCTCAACCAGCGAGCCAATCCACTCGGTCCGTGTGCCGGCATTCATAGATATCGCACCGCCAACCGAGCCAGGGATGCCAACGGCAAACTCAAGGCCCGAGAGGCTACGCGACAGGGCATCGTTGACCAGGCGCGCAAACATCACGCCCGCACCGACCGTCAGCGTACAACCGTCATCGGCAACAACCGTGCGCTGAAACTCACGTCCGAGCGAAATGACGGCGCCGCGATAACCGCCATCGGCAACCAGCAGATTGGAGCCCTTGCCGATGATGACCCACGGCACCTGCTCGCGATCGAGCACCGCCACGGCGCGGCGGAGGGCATGATAGCTATGGCACGTCACAAAGAGGTCGGCATTGCCGCCGATACGATAGCTCGTATGACGCGCAAGGCGCTCGTCCTCGATCACATCCGTGTCGATCATGCCCGAGAGCGCCATGACGGCGTTAAACAGACCCATTAGACTTAAGCGTCTTTCTTGGCAGTCAGATACTCAATGAACTCGGGACCGACGGTCGTAACGTCACCGGCACCCATAGTGAGCAGCAGATCGCCCTCGCCCACCATCTGCTCGAGCTCCTGATTGAGCTCAAGACGGCTGGAGCAGTACACGACCTCCTTGCCAGGATGCTTGGCGCGCACGGTATCGGCGAGCATCTTAGAGGTAACACCCGGAATGGGCATCTCGCCAGCCGAGAACACATCAATCAGCAGCAGTTTATCGGCATTGGCAAATGCATCGGCAAAGTCGTCGCACAGGGCCTGCAGGCGCGAATAACGGTGCGGCTGGAACACGACGTCGACATGCTTGTAGCCCAGCGACGAAGCGGCAGCAAGCGTCGCCTTGATCTCGGTGGGGTGATGGCCGTAATCATCGACCACGGTGATGCCATCGATATCGCCCACGTGGGTAAAGCGACGGCGGACGCCCTCAAAGCTCGAGAGCGCCTTGGCGGCGGCGTCGATGTCAAGGCCCAGGACATGGGCGACGGTGAGCACCGCCGTGGCGTTGAGCATGTTGTGGCGACCGGGATTGCTCTTGATCTCCACGGCATGCTCAGTGCCGTCCTCAAAGCGAACGATAAAGTCACTCTGGATGCCTTTGACATCCGGGTGCATGCAGACGATGTCGTTGCTCTCGGCAAAGCCGTAGGAAAGCACGTGACGGCCCGTCGACTTGGCGAGCTCGACCAGATGCGGGTCCTCACCGCAGACGATGACGGTGCCGTCCTCGCCCACCAGGCTCATGAATTTGGCGAAAGTCGCTTCGATCTCCTCGATACCCGAGTAGTGATCGAGGTGGTCGGCCTCGACGTTGGTCACAATGACCACGTTGGGGTTCAGGAACAGGAAGGAGCTGTCGGACTCGTCGGCCTCGGCGACAAAGTAGTCGCCCGAGCCGTTCTTGCCGTTCGTGTCATAGCCCTCGACGATGCCACCGATCAGGAAGCTCGGATCCAGACCCATGCGGTCGAGCATGGTGGCGCACATCGAAGACGTGGTGGTCTTGCCGTGCGTGCCGGCAACAGCGACGGTAGTGTAGCCGTGGCCCAAGGCAGAGAGCATCTTGGCACGGGGCCACACGGGAATACCAAGCTCGCGAGCGCGCACGAGTTCAGGGTTGGACTCCGGAATAGCGGTGGAGACAACAACCACGTCGGGCTTGACCTCGTCGATCGTGGCGGCCTCATGGCCCACATGTACCTTCACACCAGCGCGGGTAAGCTGGCGGATATAACGTGACGTCTTAAGGTCGGAGCCGGTAACGGCATAACCGCGCTCGTGCAGAACGAGGGCGATGCCGCTCATGCCGGCGCCGCCGATACCGATAAAGTGGGCGCTCTTAAACTCGGGCGCGGAGGTTGCAGTCTGGGAATCAGCCATGTGCTCGTGTACTCCTTGCGTAAACACTGCCTGTAACCCGTTAACTGTACCGCACCTACCGCATCAGCGCGAGGGCGACCGACGATATCCCGTCTAACTAACGCAAACCCTCTACCGCATCCGCCAGAAGAGCGGCGGCCCTATCCTGAGCCAGACCACGCGCCGCCTGACGCATGGCGTCGCGCGCCGCCGCGTCATCGACCAGGTGCAGCAGTTCATCGGCAAAGGCAAAACCGTCGATATCGGCATCGGCGCAGAGCACGCCGGCCCCGGCGTCGACCAGATAACGGGCATTGGTGGTTTGGTGGTCGGCCGTCGCATGCGGATACGGCACGAGCACCGAAGGTACGGCGAGCGCAGCGATCTCGGCCACGCTCGATGCGCCCGAACGCGAGAGCACCAAATCGGCAGCAGCCAGCATATCGCCCATGTTGTCGATGTAAGACTGGACGCGGTAACGCTTCGCCTCCTCGGGCGTCAGCGCCAAAGCGCGCTCGGTCTCCTCAAAGCCGTCGGCACCCGTCGAATGCAACACATAGAGGTTCTTGCGCGAAAGCAGCTCGTTTTTGAGCGAAGCCACGCGCTCGTTGAGGTGCTGGGCGCCAAGTGAACCGCCAAAGACGAGCAGCAGCGTAGCGTCCTCGGGAACGCCAAGTGCCTTGCGGCCGCGAGCGCGATCGCCCTCGATTACCGAGCGACGTACGGGGTTGCCGGTCATGAGCACGTGATCAGGGTCACCTTCGCGCTCAAAGACCGAACGCGCTGCCGGCACCGAGATGCACACGCGGGCGGCGTGGGAGTTCATCATCTTGTTGGCCAGGCCCGGAACAGAGTTCTGCTCATGCAGCAGATACGGAACGCCCGCGCCCTTGCACCACCCCAGCAGCGGAACCTCGACATAGGCACCAAAACCAATGGCGGCATCGGGCTTGCCGACCTTTGAGAAATGACTGGCGAGCGCACGCTTGGCTTTGTTGACACGCCACAGCGAGGTCAGCGCCGTCCAAGGACGGGAGCGGTCGAAGCCCGTGACCGTAATGGGCACAAAATCAAACCCAGCCTCGGGGACCAGACGACCCTCGAGCTTGCGCGACTGGCCCACGAACACAACGTGGTGGCCACGGTCACGCAGCTCTTCGGCCAAGGCGAGCGCGGGGTTGATGTGCCCGGCCGTGCCGCCGGCTGCAATAGCAACGGTCATTTTATCGGTCATGGTAGTCCCTTCGTACACGCGGTCCCTGGTCGTCGGTACGCAGACGCGCCGACGGGTCCGAGTTCAAATCGATTCGATTATATCCGCCGCCCGCGTTGCGAGGAGTGGGGCGCTGAGGACGACCTTGCGGCGCCGTTCGCTGACGCGGGCGGGCTGCTGGCTCGGTCGCAGAGCCATCCAGGACGGTAAAACCGTTACGCGAAGATCGCTCGCCGCGCACGTGGGGCACGCCGGCGGTGCTCTCGTCCATAACGGCAAAGCTCTCGCGGCGGCGGTCATACTCATCGCGGCGGGCGCTCTCGTACGAAACGCGCAGGATCAACCCGGCAAGCATGAGCGACACGATAATCGACGAACCGCCGTAGCTAATAAACGGCAACGGTTTGCCCGTCATGGGAAACACGTTGAGGATGCCCAGCGCGTTAATCAAAAACTGCACTGCGAGAATGACCGCGGAGCCAGACGCCATAAGCGCGCCCCGGCGATCGGTCGCCTGCTCGGCAATGCGAAACGCCGAGTAGATCAGCATCGCAAACACCAAGAAGAACAGCACGGTTCCGACAAAACCGACTTCCTCGCCAATGATGGCCAGGATGTAGTCATTGTGCGCCTCGGGCAGATACGAGTACTTCATGGTTGAGTTGCCGATGCCACGGCCGAACAGACCGCCCGAGGCAAAGGCCATAATGGCAAGCGTGGCCTGATAGCCGTCACCATACTCGTCGGCCCAAGGGTTCAAGGCAACCTGAATACGCACCATACGGTACGGCTCTGCGACAAGCGCAATCACGATCACGAGAATGCCGAAGATTAGCACGCCGATGATAAATCTGGGGTCGAGACCCGCAAACAACGCCATGCACATGAGGGTCAACAGGATGATCAGGACAGTACCGAAATCGGGCTGGATAAAGATCAGAAAGAGCGAAATGCCCAGGTAGATGCCCATCTTGCGAAGGAATTCGTTGATGTTGCCACCGGGCGAAAAGAAGCGATCAAGCATGATGGCCGAATACGCAATGGCAAATGGCTTTAAAAACTCGGAAGGCTGGAACTGAATACCGGCGATGTTGAGCCAGCGCGTGGCGCCACGGCTGCCGCTGCCCACCAAGAACACCAGAAGCAGTAGCCCTATCATGCCGATAAGGAAGATCCTGAGCATATCCTCCCCAAACCAGCTGTCCGGCAAAACGCGCACGATGGCAATCAGCGCCAGAACACCGACCACGGCAAACGCGGCCTGTCGACCCAGAAAAAACGTCGCCGAGCCATTCTCGTGCAGCGCCTCGACCGAAGACGCCGAGTACACCATCAGCAGGCCAAAGCATACCAAGATAAACAAGCAGGCCATGAATATCAAACGGGGGCGCATGATACGGGCGGGAACGCCGGCAATATAGCGTTCGCTAAACGACTGCCCGCCGCGGCTGGAACGCGGTATGGTGCGCCGTGAGGAAGCACGGTCCGAGTCGGGCCTCCTCATACCTTGTCGGGGGCTCTCCTCTCTCACCGCAACCCCTATTCCATTTGTGATTTCGCTGTAGCGGCAAGCTGAGCCACGTAGTCCTTAAACACGCGGCCGCGCTCCTCATAGCCCGAGAACTCATCGAACGAAGAGCAGGCAGGAGAAAGTAAGATCACGTCACCACGGCTCGAAAGCGAACGGGCAACGTCCACGGCGTCGCGCAGGTCATCCGCCTGGGCGATATCCACATCGCCATCGACATCAGCCTCGTCCATAGCGGCGGTGAAGCGCTCGCGCGCATCGCCAAAGCAGACGACCGAGCGCACGTTGTCCATAACGACGCGCGCGAAGTCCGTGAGCGGCGTGCCCTTATCGTGGCCGCCGAGCAGCAAGATCACGTCGTCATCGGGAAATGCCGTCAGCGCCTTCTCGACCGCATCGGTGTTGGTCGCCTTGGAATCGTTGACGTAGCGCACGCCGTCAATCTCGCCACACGGCTCCACGCGGTGCTCGAGCGGCTGGAACGAGGCAAGACCGCGGCAGACACCATCGACATCGGCACCGACCGCCAAGGCAGCCGCGGCAGCGCACAGGGCATTGATAACATTGTGATGGCCCGAGATCTTGAGCTCGGATGTAGCGATGAGCGGGGTCTCGACGCCTTTCAGACGCACGATCATCTTGCCATCGCGCACAAAGGCGGCATCCTCGCCCTCAGGCTCGTCAAAGGCAACCTTGCAGATGCGACGACCCGGCGTGTAGATGTACTCATCGAACTCGTGAATGCCGGCGTCTTCGACGTCGACAACCACCAGATCGTCATCGACCATATTGTCAAACAGTTTGACCTTGGCAAGCGCATAGTTCTTATGGCTCTTATGCCAGCCCAAGTGGTCGGGAGTGATGTTGAGCAGAACCGCCACGCGGGGGTGGAGCTCGGTGGTCGTAGCAATCTGATAGCTCGAGAGCTCAGCCACAAACCACTCGTTGTGGGCTCGGCCGTCAATCTCGTTGACCGGCGGCTCGCCGATGTTGCCGACAGCAACGCTGGCCTCGCCGGCAGCCTTGAGCAGATAATCAGTCAGCGACGTGGTGGTCGTCTTGCCGTTGGTGCCCGTGATGGCAATCCAGTTATCGGGCGACAGGCGATAGGCAAACTCGGGCTCACCCATAATCTGGGCGGCATGCTCGCGCCCGGCCTTAAAGAAGCCCGAGAACTCCGAGATGCCCGGGCACGTCACGCATACGTCATAGGCGCCCTCGACCTGTTCGGTCCCATAGACAAACGACACACCAGCAGCCTCGAGCGCACGCGTGGCGTCATTGGGCTCAGAGGTGCCGCCGCCATACACGGTAACGGCGCTTACGCGCTCGGGATGTGCCAGCGCCCAGCGGGCGACATCGAGACCGGATTTGCCCTGACCCAAAACGAGCAGGCTAAAGACATCAGCAAGAGGCATGAAAGACCACTATCCCAACTGGAAGAACAGGGCAAGGCCAACGGCACCAAAGGCCGCAGCGATAATCCAAAAACGGATGACGACCTTGGTCTCGGCCCAGCCCTTCTTTTCGAAATGATGATGGATGGGCGCCATAAGGAAGACGCGCTTGTGCGTAAAGTGGAAGTAGACAACCTGAATCATGACCGACAGGGTCTCAACGATAAACAGGCCGCCGATGATGAGGGAGACGACCTCGGTGTTGGTCATGATGGACGTGCAGGCAAACGCGGCGCCCAGGGCAAGCGAGCCGGTATCGCCCATAAAGATGCTCGCCGGATAGCAGTTGAACCACAGAAAGCCCAAGCAGGCACCGGCACACGCGGTGCAGAAGATGGACAGGTTCACGTCTCCGTGCAAAAACGCCATGGCAGCCATGGCGAGCATGGCAATCATGGAGGTGCCGCCGGCAAGACCGTCAAGGCCATCGGTCAGGTTCACGGCATTAGAAAGACCGGCGATCATCAGCCAGCAAAAGACAATGTAGAGCCACGGGAACGAAAGGCCGCAGATGGTGGTCGAAAGAACACCGAGGTCAATCGTCAGGCCGCCGGGAAAACGAATCTCGGGGGCGACGCCGCACCAGTTGACGGCAAGCACCGTAAAGGTGACACAGATAATGGTTAGGCCGATCATCTTGGCATGGGGCGTCAGACCGAGAGAGCGCCCATGCGTAACGGAGGTCAGGTCGTCGATCAGGCCCAGCACGCCGGTCGCCAGCGTGGCAAGCAGCACGAGCACGAGCTCGGTGGTGAGCTTGCCCATCAGCAGGCAGGTCAGCGAGATCGCGACGAGGATGACAACGCCACCCATGGTGGGCGTTCCCTGCTTAACCAAATGACGCTTGGGGCCGTCGGCACGAACCTGCTGGCCGATACCCTCGACCTTGAGCAGCTTGATCCACCACGGCATGAGCAGCAGCGCAATGGCAGCGGCGATGCCAAGCCCCAAAAAAGCCTGATACGTTGGATACGAGGGATTGCCGAACATGGGCTAGCACACACCTTCCACAAAGCGGTCGAGCTCAACAAAGCGGGAACCCTTGACCAGTACAACATCATGTTTTTCAAGCGCGCCGCCCATGCGGTCGAGCACCTGCTGATAATCGGAGAACACCTGGATGCGGTCCTCGTCCATGCCCATCATGCGCGCGGCATCGGCCATAAGCTGGGCCAGCTCACCACCCACGCACGCCAGCATGTCGAGCTTCTTGGCGGCGGCATAGGCGCCCACGAGCTCATGCATGCGAGGAGCCTCATCGCCCATCTCGCCCATCTCGCCCAGGATCGCCATGCGAGACCCCGTGCACGAAAGCGAGCACAGTAGATCGAGGCCAGCAGCCATGGATTCGGCACTGGCGTTATAGGAATCGTCGATGACGCGGGCACCGCTCTTGGCGCGCTTGATCTCCTGGCGGTGACCGGTGATCGTGAGGCCCCTAAAAGCAGCATCGATCTGCTCGGGCATCACGCCCAGGCGATAGGAAACCGCGGCGGCCTTAACGGCATTAGGAACGGACTGCACGCCGGGGATGGCAAGCATGGTATCGATCGTCTCACCCTGGCCAAAATCGAGCGTAAAGACCGGACGTCCTTCGTCATCAACACGAATGTCGCGGGCACGGACCTCATCGTCGTCCGAGACGCCGGCCAGCATCACATCGATACCAGCAGGCTGGGCGAACGTATCGCGAATGAACGGCGTAAAGTCGTCCTCGCCACCCAAAACCAGCAGCGGCAAATAGTCACCGGCGGCGCACATACCCTGGACAATCTCGGACTTGGCGCGGGCGATGTTCTCGCGGCTGCCCAAAATACCGATATGAGAGGTGCCGATCTTGCTCACGATGGCAAAGTTGGGATTGGCGGACTGGGAAAGGCGCTCGATCTCGTGGAAATGGTTCATGCCCATCTCGAGCACCAGGACCTCGGTATCGGCCGGAGCGGAAAGCACCGTGAGCGGCATGCCGATCAGGTTATTGAAATTGCCCTTGGTGGCCCAGACACGATAGCGCTTGGCGAGCACAGCGGCGAGCACGTCCTTGGTCGTCGTCTTGCCGATGGAACCGGTAATGCCAACGACCAGGCAGCCAAGCTCCAGGCGATACGCGTGCGCCAAACGCAGCAGAAACTCCTCGGGATCATCGGTCAGCAGGATGGCGCATCCTTTGTCCTGCGCCAGCGAGACCAGCTCGGCCTCGGGCTCACGCGTCATCACGACGGCGCCGGCACCCGACTGGACGGCACGGGAAGCAAAATCATTGCCGTCGACGTTTTCACCGGGAAAGGCGACGAAAATCGTCCCTTCCTCGACCTGGCGCGAGTCGATAACGCACCCGCGGCATACCCGATCGGCTTCTCCCGTCACGGTTCGGGCCCCTGTTGCGGCCGCGAGGTTGTTGACGGCGATCTCTATCATTGCAGCTCCCCTGTAAACCTAATAATGCTATCGGCGTATTGTATCCCAGCGCCGCACATGCGTGGTGCAGGGCATGTGAACACCCTCATATGGGACAACAAACCACGCCCCAAAGATTGTAACCCCCTACTTCGTGTGCGGGATACCCAGCACGTCGAGCGCGTTGGCCATAATGGACTGGAACGGCACCGCAGCGGCATCTGAGCCGCTCGGCGTTCCGTCGAGCGTGATATAGCACAGCACCTTGGGCGATTGTGCCGGTGCAAAGCCCATAAAGGACGACATGTAGTTCTCCTTGAGGTAGCCGCCGTTCTCGTCGGCACGTTCGGCCGTACCGGTCTTACCCGCCACGTCATAGCCGTCAACCGCGCCGCCAACGCCCGTTCCCTCGGACACGACCGTCTGCATGCACGATGTCACCTGGGATGCGGCGTCCTCCGAAATCGCGCGCTCGCCTTCGCCCCAGTCCTTCTCGTCGCCTTTGCTGGACTTATAGAAGTGCGGTGTCATCATCACGCCGCCGTTGGCGATGCCGCCCACGGCACGTGCGATCTCAATCGGCGAGACGGACAGTGCCTGTCCAAAGCTCATCGAGCCCAGCGTGGCGCCGTCATACTGGTCACGCTCCTTGACGATGCCCAGGCTCTCGCCCGGAAAATCGACACCCGAGCTGTGACCGATGCCCCACTTGTCCACATAGGCGGCAAAGTCGTCGGCACCGATCTTGCGCCCCACCAGAACAAAGCCCACGTTGGACGAACGGCGCATCATCTCGCGCACATCCATGGTCATGGCATAGTCGCGCTTGTCGGCATCGGTGACGGTATCGTCGCCCACCTTGATGCTCGCCGGCACCTCAAACGACGTACTCGATCGCACGACGCCCAAGTCGAAGCCGGCGCCCGCCACGAGCGTCTTAAAGACCGAGCCGGGCTCGTAGGCGTCGGTGACCAGGCGCAGATTCATATCCTCGGTCTTGGCATTCTCCAGATCGGTCTGGTCGTAGGTCGGGTACGAGCAGGCTGCCAAAATCTCGCCTGTCGTAGGATCGGTGACCAGCGCCGAGCCGTTCTTGGCCTTAGTCTTCTCAACTGCCTCTGCCAGGGCATCCTCGGCCGCACGCTGGATATTGACGTCGAGCGTCGTCACGATATCAACGCCGTCGACCGCAGCCACCTTTTTATAGGCACCGCCCGCGATATAGCTGCCGTCCCTCGCGCGCTCGCGTACGAGAGAACCGTTCGTGCCGGTCAGAAGCTTGTTGTATTGCTTTTCGAGACCCGTCAAGCCGTCGTTGTCTACATTCACTACACCTAGCACCTGCGATGCCAGATTGCCGTATGGATATACGCGCTTCATGGCCTGCTCAAAAAGCACGCCGGGCAGGTTCTTCTTCTCCAGCGCCACAGCATCGTCTTCGTCCACCTGGCGCTTGATATACACCCAGGTTTCATCGGACTCAACGAGCTTGCGGCAGGTCTTTTTATCGATTCCAGTTGCCTTGACCAGCGCCGACACCGTCTTGTCGACATCCTCGACAAGCTGCGGGTTCACGGCGATGTTGCGACATTCGACCGACGACGCCAGCACGTTACCATTGCGGTCGTAGACGGTGCCGCGTTTGGCATAGAGGGTCTGCGCAAGCAGGCGGCGCGCATCGGCACGCTCGCGCAGTTTATCGGCTTCGACAATTTGATAGTCGGCAAGGCGAAAGACGCCCAAGCCCAAGCCAAGCCCGATGAAGCCCATGACGGCTTTGCGGCGAGGCAGAGGTGCGCCTGTGAGCCATTCGGTCGACGAACTCTTGCGCGACCTGGTGTTATGCACTTGAGGGCCGCCCGAGCCGCGAAGTCGCGACGCCGGGTCGTTGCCACGGGACTGCCCGGCGTTGTAAGATTGCCGACCCGTTCCTTGATAACCAGAACGTCCCCGCGACGAGGGACGTCCAGAACCGCGGCCCCCATCGGAACCGCGGCGATAGTCATTTGTCATACTCAGCTACCGTCTTGCTACTGAGCGGTCGCGGTCGCGTTGGCGCCCGCGGCTGCATCCTGCGAAAAGTCAAGTGTAACGCTCTCGCTGGGCTCCACCATGCCATAAGCGCCCGCAAGGTCGCGAATGCGCGTGTCGGCGCCATAGACCGAATGCATGACCTCCAGGTCGGAGCTCTCATCGGTCGCCTTTTCGAGCGTGCTGGTAAGCTCGGCGTTGCTGTTGAGCACCTGGGCCGTAACGCCGGCGAGCGCCACGCGGGCGACGCCGATCGTCATGAAGATAGCCGCAATGATGCAAAACGTTTTAAGAACGCTCATGAAAACCGGGCTTACCGCCTGGTTTGCCTGACGGCCCGCGCCCATGTAGACATCAAAGCGCGGCGCGCGCTGCTCACGGGGAGCAACGGGGGCCTGCGGCGTCTCACGATAGGCGGGCATGGCGTTCATATCATAGGCGAGTGCTGCGCTTGAAGTGTTGTAGCCCATGATATGCCGCCTCCCATCCCGAGTACGTTGGTAGTGTGTTTAAGCTTCGTTTATGGTGCGAGCGGGAGGTCCAATATCGCGCGGTCGCGCTTACAGACGCTGCGCCACGCGGATTTTGGCTGATCTCGCCCGAGGGTTGCGCTCAACCTCATCAGGCTGGGCAACCAAGGGTTTGCGGGTGATGACCTTGAGTATCGGCACGTTGCCGCACACGCACACCGGAATCTCCGGCGGACACGTGCACCCCTGGCTCATCTCCTTAAAGTGGTTCTTTACGATACGGTCTTCGAGCGAGTGATACGAGATGACGCAGATACGTCCGCCCGGGTTGAGCCACCTGGTGGCGGCATCAAGCCCTCGTTCGAGCACATCGAGCTCGTGATTGACCTCGATGCGAATGGCCTGGAAACTTTTCTTGGCCGGGTGTCCGCCATGCCGACGAGCGGCAGCCGGGATACCCGCCTTGATGATCTCGACAAATTGGCCGGTGGTTTCGATCGGTTCTTGCTCGCGGCGGCGCACGATCTCGCGCGCGATCTGCGAGGCGAACTTCTCTTCGCCGTAGACACGTAGAATCCGGGCGAGGTCGTGTTCGTTATAGGTGTTGATGACCTCAGCTGCGTTTAAGGTGTTATTACCCGGATCCATCCGCATGTCCAATGGGGCGTCCTCGTTATACGAAAAGCCCCTGCCAGGGATATCGAGTTGCGGTGACGAAACGCCCAAATCGAACAGGAAGCCATCGACCCCGGGCACCTCGGCCGAGCAAAGAAGCTCGTCCAAGTCGCCGAAGTTGCCCTTCAGCAGCTGGTGCGGAACGCCGGGAACCTCGCGGTCCAGACGGGCGCCAGCGGCCTCGAGGGCCATGTCGTCCTGATCGACGCCGAGCAAAAGGCCCGTCTCCCCCACCTGCGCGGCCATCTTTACCGAATGGCCGGCACCGCCAAGGGTGCAATCGCAGACAACGGAGCCGCTCTTTAGCCGCAGCGACTCAAGCACTTCGCCGAGCATGACAGGTTCATGCCGATATTCTTGTGTCAAGATCCCACGCTCCATCCGTTACCCGTGCCTTGCCCTTACGAGAAGAAGAGGTCCAGCAGGGCCTCATCGTCATCGTCCTCATCGGCCGCGGCGCGATCCCAAACCTCAAGGTGGTCGTAGTTGCCCACAACCGTGACCTCGCGGTCGAGGTTCGCCTGCTTGCGGAGAGACTCGGAAAGACCGATACGACCGGCGCTGTCCACGTCCATCGACGTGGTGCGCTTGTTGATCGCCCTCATGAGCTTCTGGTCATTAATGTCACGCGGGTTAAAACCCTCGTGGCCCTCACGACCCGCGAAGAGTCCTTCGACCCACTTATCGAAGGCCTCGGCAGAGAACACGTACAGAGCATCGACATCCAGGGCTTTGAACACGCGAACGTGCTCTCCAAGCTCCTCGCGAAGGGGTGCAGGCAGGGACAGACGACCTTTTGCATCGAGATTGCGCTCGTATGCACCAGTCATTCCCATGTGCGCCCTCCCCTCGGTTACTCAGATGGCACGTACGCGGGGAACCACCCCGCCTGTCGACGTCATTAATAATATGGGGAACCGCCCCATTTTTCAACACCTTTCCCCACCCCTTCCCCCACCCCGCCCCACCACTCCACCCACCATATATTGCAAAACACCCCCAAGCATATGTTCGAAAACACAATATGTTGTGTTTACAGCTACGGCGGGATGCCACCTGTGGCATCCCGCCGTTCAACCTCAACCTTCAAGTTGACCTTGAGGCGATTTTTGCGTCCCTTTATATACCGTTCACATCGCCCCCCAAACTCCCCCACCCAAGGCACGTGCGGCCCACCACCGCGATGCCAAGTGGCGAAAAATGGGACGGGCCCCAGATTGCCCATGCGCGCGCAAAAGCACCCCGCGGCAATCTGGGGCCCGTCCCCAAATACCTATAAATATGCAGGTCAGTGATGTGTTAACGATGTGCCAGCGGGTGCGCCGCCAGATAGACCTCGGTCAGTTGCGTACGATCGACATGCGTGTAGATCTGCGTGGTCGATATATCGGCATGCCCCAAGATCTCCTGTAGCACACGGAGGTCTGCGCCGCCCGCAAGCATATGGGTGGCAAAGGAGTGACGCAGCGTATGGGGATGGAGCCCCACCAGTCCCACCTGGCGCCCGTAGCGCTCACAGATGGCATGGATGCCCTGGCGCGACAGACGGCGGCCGTTCTTATTTAAAAAGACCGCCGAGGTCTCGGTTCCGCGGGCATGGGCCGCCAAGCGAGAACGCCCCTCAGTTACATAGAGCGCCAGAGCTCGCGCCGCGCTTCCCACCAGCGGGGACAGGCGTTCCTTTGAGCCCTTACCGCGAACGAGCACAAAGCCATCGTCGATATGGATATCGCCCACATCGAGCCCCACCAACTCGCTCACACGCAAACCGCATCCGTAGAGCACTTCCAAGATGGCATGGTCACGCAAGCCCATCTCGCCCTCGGGGAAATCTTGATCGAGCAGCGCCGAGACATCCTCCACCGATACATACTCCGGCAAACGCTCAGCCTTTTTAGGCAGGCGCAACGCCGCCGTTGGATTTTGGGCTACAGCCCCATCGCGCACCAAAAAGGCATGCAGGCCCTTCACGGCCGCAAGCGCACGCTCCACCGAGGCATCGGAATAGCCCCCATCGCGACGGTCGGCAACAAAGCCCTCCACGACTTGACGGGTCACCTCTTCAAAAGACACAATACCAGCCCGCTCCAGATAGGCGCAGTACGTCGTCAGGTCACGACGATAGGCCGCAATCGTGTTGCGCGCCAAACCCCGCTCGACCGCGAGGTAATCGAGATACTCCCCCGCCGCCACGGCGAGCGACGAGGGAGTAGCTTCGGTATGTTCCTTATTCGCCGGCACCCTTAGTCCGTAGCGAGGTTCTTGGGCGTCACCTGCAAGCGATCGACGCCCTCATGCTGGCCGATCGAGGCGCGCACGAACTCGCGGAACAGCGGCTGCGGGTTGGTCGGGCGGCTCTTGAACTCGGGATGAGCCTGGGTTGCCACATACCACGGATGCACGTCGCGCGGCAGCTCGACCATCTCGACCAGGCGCTCGTCGGGCGAAAGACCAGAGATAACCAGACCAGCGCCCTCGAGCTGGTCACGGAAGGCGTTGTTGAACTCAAAGCGGTGACGGTGACGCTCGTAGACGAGCTCCTCGCCATATGCCTCGCGCGCGAGGGTATCGGCGGCAAGCTTGCACGGATAGGCGCCCAGGCGCATGGTGCCGCCCTTCTCGGTCACGTCCTCCTGCGAGCTCATCAGGTCGATGACACTATACGGGCCATCCGGATCGAACTCGGAAGAGCTGGCACCGGCAAGGCCGACCACGTTGCGGGCAAATTCGCACACGGCCACCTGCATACCCAGGCAAATGCCCAGATACGGAATCTTGTGCTCACGGGCAAACTCGGCCGCGAGGATCTTGCCCTCCAGGGCGCGCTTGCCAAAGCCGCCAGGGACCAGGATGCCCGAGGCGTCACCCAGGACCTCGGAGACGTTCTGCTCGTCGAGGCTCTCGCCATCGACCAGCTGTACATCAACGTGGCGATCGTAGAAGACGCCCGCATGGTGCAGGGCCTCGATAACCGACAGGTAGGCATCGGGCAGCTGCGTATACTTGCCCACGACGGCGATCTTCACCTTGTCGGCGTGCTGGTTGGCATGGTTCTGCTTGCGCAGGAACTCGTTCCACTGACTCATGTCGCGCTCACGCGGGTCAAGACCCAGACGCTCGCAAATGCGCAGGTCAAAGTCCTGCTCGGCGAGCAGCTGCGGAACATCGTAGATGCTCGCGCAGTCCTCGTTGGTAAAGACACAGTCGGTGTCGACGTCGCAGAAGCTTGCAATCTTGCCGCGGATGGCATCATCGATATGGTGGTCGGAGCGCAGAACGATAATATCGGGCTGGATACCAAAGCTGCGGAGCTCCTTGACGGAGTGCTGCGTCGGCTTGGTCTTGACCTCGTGGGCGGCGGCGATATAGGGAACAAGCGACACGTGGATGTAGCAGACGTTCTCGGGGCCGGCCTCCTTGCGGTACTGACGGATGGCCTCGACAAACGGTTGGGACTCGATGTCGCCGATCGTGCCGCCCAGCTCGGTGATGACTACATCGGAGCCGGTCTGCTCCTCGATGCGGCGGAACTTGTCCTTAATGGCATTGGTGACGTGAGGAATCACCTGCACGGTACCGCCCAAAAAGTCGCCGCGACGCTCGCGGGCGATCAAGCTCTTATAGATGGCGCCGGTCGTAAAGTTGGAATCGCGGGTCAGGTTCTCATCAATAAAGCGCTCGTAATGACCCAGGTCCAGGTCGGACTCGTAACCATCCTCGGTAACGAAGACCTCACCATGCTGGAACGGGCTCATGGTACCGGGGTCGACGTTCAGATACGGGTCGGCCTTCTGCATCGTTACTTTGTAGCCACGCGACTTGAGCAGACGGCCCAGCGAGGCCGCGGTGATACCCTTGCCCAGGGACGAAACCACGCCACCGGTTACGAACACATGCTTGGTCATATTGAGTTACCTGCGCTTCCCGTAGAAGTTGTTTATCCACATCTTACGGGTCTTCATTGTAATACTCGCGCCGCGGACCGTTCGCAATTTTTCTCGCGTGCGATTGCATTTCTCAATCTTGAAACAAAACGCCGCCCGGTTTCCCAGGCGGCGTCGCTATGGCAAGGGTTACATGCTGCTATCGATCAGCAACCTCGTCCTCAAGCATTTCTTGAACGAGCATGCCGGTACGGACGCCCTCAAGATACCACTCGCCACGTTCGGTGAGGCAAATGCCATTTGCAAGCTGACCGCCGTCGTCGCTATAACGCGAGACGACATCAATCATGCCTTCGGAATCCAAGCGATCGATTGCGGCGCGGGCACGATACGGCGAAACCCCCACGCGCTCGGCAAGCGTTTTGCGCGAGAAACCATACGGCCCGCCATTGTCTTCGGTTTGTTGGTCGATTTCCATCAACACCAGCACCTCAACACGCTTCATATCGTTGACACTCGCACGACCCTTGCCCGCCATAGCAGCCTCCTCAAACCGAGCACGAGCATCTAACGCGCCGTGCGCGACCGACACACCTCACGATGGCAGGTAATATCCATCATGCGGCATCCCGCTAAGGATGAAACAGTTACGGTTATTGTATACCGCTCAAATTGTTTCTAGGCAGGTAAACGGCTATTTTTCGCCGAAATAGGCGCTTTATTGATCAAAAAGCCGTACCGGGCGCCAACCCGATACGGCCAAAATGCAATGCAATTACCGCGGTGCTTCAAACTTAGCGATGGAAGAAACCGCGGCGCTCAAACTTGGGCTCGCAGCACACGTTGATACCCAGTTTGCGCAGTACCGTCTCGTCCGTCGGCGAGATAATCACGCTAAAGAAGGCATCGCAACCGCGCAGCTGCTCCAGGCCCGAAAGGACGCGAGCGGCCGTCTCACTCGTGGCCGAGGTGATCGACAGCGCCATAAGCGTCTCGTCGGTGTGGAGGCGCGGGTTTTTGCTGCCCAGGAAATGCGTCTTGAGCTTGCTGATGGGCTCGATCGCTTCATCGCTAATGACCTCGAGCTCAAGGTCGACGCCCGAGACATGCTTAAGTGCATTCATGATGAGCGAGCTCGCAGCGCCCAGGCGCGTGGAAGTCTTGCCGGTCACCACGGAGCCATCGGGCATAACCATGGCACCCACGGGACCACCCGTCAGCTGCTCCCTGGTGAGGGCCGCCGAGCGCGCCGGTGAGTAGTTCTTATCGATGCCGGCTTTCTTCATAATGATCTTGAGACGGTCGACTTGCTCATCGCCCACGCCGGTACGGCGCACATTTTCGACCGCGGTAAAGTAGCGGCGGACGATCTCCATCTTGGAAGCGTCGCGGCAGGCATCGTCATCGGTGATGGCAAAGCCGACCATATTGACGCCCATGTCCGTAGGACTCTGGTAGGGGCTCTTGCCCAGGATCTTTTCCATCAGAGCACGGACCACCGGGAAGGCTTCGACGTCGCGGTTGTAGTTGACCGTGGTCTTGTTATAGGCCTCAAGGTGGAAGGAGTCGATGATATTGGCATCGTCGAGGTCCGCCGTGGCCGCCTCGTAGGCGATGTTGACCGGATGCGTGAGGGGAAGGTTCCAGACCGGGAAGGTCTCGAACTTGGCATAGCCGGCGGCCGTGCCATGCTTGTGCTCGTGATAGAGCTGAGACAGGCAGGTGGCAAGCTTGCCCGAGCCAGGACCGGGGGCAGTGACCACGACGAGCGGTCGGGTGGTCTCGACAAACTCATTCTTGCCGTAGCCATCGTCGGACACGATCAGATCGACATCGTGCGGATACCCCTCGATGGGATAGTGCAGCTTGGCGGGAATACCGAGCGCGTTCAGGCGGTTGCGGAACACATCGGCAGCAGGCTGGCCGGCGTACTGGGTGATGACCACAGCCGCGACAGCAAAGCCGTTGCCGCGGAACAGGTCAACCAGGCGCAGCACATCCTCGTCATAGGTAATGCCGAGGTCACCACGAGCCTTGTTTTTCTCGATGTGGTTCGCGTTGATCGCGATGATAACCTCGACATCGTCGGCGATGCTCTTGAGCATGCGGAACTTGCTGTCCGGTTCAAAACCCGGCAGCACGCGGCTCGCATGATAGTCATCGAACAGCTTACCGCCAAACTCCAAATAGAGCTTGCCACCAAACTGCGAGATGCGCTCCTTAATGTGAGCAGCCTGCAGCTCGATATACTTCGCGTTGTCGAAACCCTGGCGCATGTATGGCTCCCGTCCCGTTTCCATTTAATGTTCTAGGCGATTATAACGGAGCAGACCCTCCCCAACGCCCAAGCAATCAACTGGCACCAACCAAACACGCCATCGATAAGTTGCGGTGAAATAGTTCCCGTTTAACCCCTCAAGACGGCCAAACAGGAACTATTCCACCGCAACTTCCCCTTTTTGGTTCAAACAAACCTGGCCTTTGTATCAATAATGGAAACGTCGCAGGTTGAGCATAAGCCAGCGAAAGCCCACCAGAGTAGGCAAAGCGCCCTCTGCACCAACAATGGAAAGCGCCGCAGGCAGAGGACGGA
Source organism: uncultured Collinsella sp. (assembly GCA_928722055.1). GTDB lineage: Bacteria > Actinomycetota > Coriobacteriia > Coriobacteriales > Coriobacteriaceae > Collinsella. The sequence goes on along the minus strand of CAKMWN010000002.1, from coordinate 741,327 downwards.
CAGCGAGCGCCGTCCAGAACGTACAAGTTGGCATGAAAAAGGCGAGGCATAGACCTTTTGGTCATGCCTCGCCTTTTGAATGACAAATTGTCGTTCTGGACGGCGCGTAGCGTCGACCGGTTCCGCGGTTTGGTAAAACCGCGGAACAAAAAGTCGCCCCCTCCCGCGCACGGAACGGAAGGGGGCTAAAGGTAGGAGTCTACCGGTGGGTTTACCCCGCCGGACAGACGATGACCAGGTGATCCTCTACAGGATCGTCAAGGTTTCCGTGGGGTACCCGTTGGGTACTTAGATCAACACGCAGGCGACGGTCAGGATGATGGCGCAGACGACGGAGAGCGCGACGATGAGCTTAAGGGCAAACTTGAGCCAGGTCGTCCACTCGATCTTGGCCAGGGCGAGACCGCCCATGATGGCGCCGGAGGTCGGGGTGAATAGGTTCACGACACCGATGGCGGCGGAGAAGATCATGACCATGACCTCAGGCGAGAAGCCGAGCTTAACAGCCAGCGGTCCCATGATGGGCATGGAGACGGTGGCCATACCGGAGGTCGAGGGGATCAGGAAGGACAGGCCGAAGTAGACCAGGAAGCTCATGGGAGCGAAGATCACGCCGGACAGGCCAGCCAGGGCATTGGCGGCAGCGTCGAGGACGAAGACATCGAGGCCGGTGTTAGCCATGAGGACGGAGATACCACGGGCGAGGGCGATGACGAGAACAACGGACATCATGTCGGCAGCGCCGGTGATGAAGGTGTTAACGATCTGCTTCTCGGACAGGCCACCGATGATACCGATCAGGACGGCCATGAGGAAGAACCAGGTGGAAGCCTCGTCGAAGTACCACTGGCCAATGGGCAGGCCGGTGATCAGGGCAGACCAGCCCTGGACGACGGCGTTACCGTCGGCGTCGTAGACAGCGCCAGCGTCGAAGAAGTTGGCGACGCCCTCGTTGAGGTCGGCCAGCGGAATGAAGCCGACGATCATGACGACGAAGGTGAAGGCGAAGGCGATCAGAACACCCTTCTGACGACCGGTGAGCTTGACCTCCTTGTGGACCTCGGAAGCAGCCTTGCCGTGAGCCTCTTCGGCGTCCTTGAGCTCCTGCATCGACAGGATGGTGGAACCCTTGTCAGCCTTGACCTTCTTGGCATAGTTCATCACGAAGAAGATGGACATAGCGGTAGTGACAATCCACAGGACGGCACCGAGGCCGATGATGATGGACTGGTTGACCTCAATGCCAACGCCGGTCAGAGCGTCGACGGCAGCGCCGACGGCGAACGGGTTAACCGTGGAGCCCAGGCAGCCGCAGCCAGCGCCGAGCAGGACGGTAGCGGCACCGACCATGGGGTCGAAGCCAGCGGCCATCATGGTAGCGGCGAGCAGGGCGTAGAAGGGAACGGTCTCCTCGCACATACCATAGGTGGTACCACCGAGGGAGAAGATGAGCATCAGCACGGGAATGAGCATAATCTCGTTGCCCTTAAGCTTCTGCACCAGAACGGCGATGCCGTTGTCCAGGGCGCCGGTCTCGGTCATCATACCGAGGAAGCCGCCCAGGATCATAACGAAGAGGCAGACGGGCAGAGCGTCAGCGAAGCCCTTAATCGGGGCGGTGCAGAAATCGCTCAGACGGGCGGCAGTAACCGCGCCGCCGGACGTGCCGGAGACGATAACGGTAATCACTGCGACAATTGCCAGCAGAGCAAGAAGAATGGTGAACGATGAAGGCATACCGCGCTTTTTCTTAGCGGTCTCAGTCATAGTTCTCATCCCCCCTTCATAAATCATTTACTGATCTCGCCAGAAGCGGCTCTTCCGTGCCGTGCCTGCCGCTTGATGCGAGATTATTACCAGATAAAACCGCTCGGGGTGTGCAGCAATACACCCCGAGCGAGATGCTAGATGCTCTTACTTGAGCGTGGCGTACATGACAGCCTTGATGGTGTGCATGCGGTTCTCGGCCTCGTCGAAGACCTTGGAAGCGGGGCTCTCGAAGACCTCGTCGGTGACCTCCTGCTCGGTGATGCCGAACTGCTCGCACTTCTCGGCGCCAATGGTGGTGTTGGTGTCGTGGAAGCTGGGCAGGCAGTGCAGGAAGATGGCACCCGGGTTGGCCATAGCCATGACCTCGGAGGTGACACGATACGGGGTGAGCTGAGCGATGCGCTCGGCCCAGACCTCGTCGGGCTCGCCCATGGAGACCCACACGTCGGTGTAGATAACGTCGGCACCGGTGACGCCGTCCTTGACGTCGGTGGTCAGCTTGATGGTGCAGCCGTTAGCCTCGGCGATGGGCTTGCAGGCCTCGATGACGTCGTCAGCGGGCATGCACTCCTCGGGGCCGCAGGCCACGAAGTTCATGCCGAGCTTGGAGCAGACGACCATGAGGGAGCGAGCGACATTGTTCTTGCAGTCGCCCATGAAGACGAGGGTCTTGCCCTTGATGTCGTAGTTGAAGTTCTCCTGGACGGTCAGGATGTCGGCGAGCATCTGGGTGGGGTGCCACTCGGTGGTCAGGCCGTTCCACACGGGCACGCCGGACTTAGCAGCGAGCTCCTCGACGTCGTCCTGGGCAAAGCCACGGAACTCGATGCCGTCATACATGCGGCCGAGAACGCGGGCAGTGTCCTCGATGGACTCCTTCTTGCCCATCTGCGACGAACCCGGATCGAGGTAGGTGACGCCCATGCCCAGATCCATGCCGCCGACCTCGAAGGCGCAGCGGGTACGAGTAGAGGTCTTCTGGAAGAGCAGAACGATGTTCTTGCCCTCGAGATAGCGGTGCGGAACGCCAGCGCGCTTCATATCCTTGAAGTTCTTGGAGAGCTTGAGCAGGTACTCGATCTCCTCGGTGGTGAGGTCGAGAAGCTTGAGGAAGCTACGGCCGGAAAGGTTAACACCCATGGTTTGATTCCTTTCGAAGAAATGAATTACGTAAGTATTAGTGGTGCCCGTTTAACGGGCGAAGCCGGTGCGGTTGTAGGGGGACCGCACCGGAAACGGAAAGACCTTAGAGGTCCTCGCGCCAGAAGGGCATGCTCATGCAGCGCGGGCCGCCGCGGCCGCGGGAGAGCTCGGCGGAGGGCACGACGAGAAGGTCCAGGCCCTCCTTGTACAGCACGTCGTTGGTGACGGTGTTGCGGGCGTAGACGCAGATCTTGCCGGGCTCGACGCACAGGGTGTTGGAGCCGTCGTTCCACTGCTCGCGGGAGGCCGCGATCGGGTCGCCGCCGCCGCAGGGGATCAGCTTGACCTGGTCGACGCCGGTGGCGTCCTCCAGGACGTGCTCGAGGGTGTCCTCGATCAGGCGGATGTTCACGTCGCCCGGGTTCTTGCCGGCGGTCAGCTCGTAGACGCGCAGGGTGCCCATGATGGCGGGGTGGATCGTGAACTTATCGACGTCGATCTGGGTGAAGACCGTGTCGAGGTGCATGAAGGCGCGCGAGACCGGGATGTCGAAGGCCAGGATGCGCTCGACCTTGGAGTCGGAGTTCCAGAAGATGTTCTGGGCCATGACGTCGATCGCGGCGGCCTGGGTGCGCTGGGAGATGCCGACGGCGAGGGTCTTCTCGTTGATGTTCAGCACGTCGCCGCCCTCGGTGTGGAACTGGCAGTCGCGGCGGAAGTACAGGGAGACGTCCTTGTAGTCGGGGTGGTACTTGAAGACGTACTTGCCGTACAGGGTCTCGCGGTTGCGGGTGACCGAGTACATGCGGTTGAGGTTGACGCCCTCGCCGACGACCGCGAACGGGTCGCGGGTGAAGTAGAGGTTGGGCATCGGGTCGATGATCAGGTCGGACTCGGACTCGGAGTTGACCAGGGAGTCGAGGGTCGTGGACGCCGTGAGGGGCATGTCGATCTCGGACTTGGTCATGCCGGCCATGGTCTTCTTGACGAACTCGAGGTTGTCCTCGATGGAGTCCAGCTTCTCGCGGACGATCTGCGGCATGTGCTGGCCGCGGATGCCGGCCTCGGCGATGTACTGGTCGGTGAACTCGGCGCGGGCGCCGGGGACCTGGTCGAACACCTCGGCGACGAGGTTCTCGAGATAGAGGACCTCCACGCCCTGGTCCCTCAGGATCTGGGCGAAGGTGTCGTGCTCCTGCTGCGCGACCTCCAGGAACGGGACGTCGTCGAACAGGAGTCGCTCGAGCTCGTCGGGCGGCAGGTTGAGGAGCTCGTCGCCGGGACGGTGCAGGCAGACCTTCCTGAGCTTGCCGATCTCGGAAGGCACGTGCAGACCTTTCGTCATGGCCTCCTACCTTTCTTTCGGGCCTTACTGGCCGAATGTATCAGCGCCCCTCCGTATGGGACGCTGCTTGCTGACAGCTCTAGTTATATCCAAAAACCACCTGCAATTCCACCTCGCCCCCGAACGGTCAGCAAAGTGCGATGAACGGTATATCTCATATGATTCCCCCATGATGCACTTCGGTTCTCTAAAGCAGGTTTTCAAAGGTAAATGTTCTTTTTTCTAAGGAATTAAGCTAGATTGCACAAATATTTTCATGTTTAGGAATTGCATAGCTAAAACGGTTTTCTGCATATATATGTCGTTTGTTCATGATTCAATTTGGATTCGATTATATTCAGCTCGCAATCATTCTTATTCATACATCCTCACCAATTGAGTATGGATATAGATTGTTTCTAAACGAGTTGGGCAGTTAGTTGCATGCCTTGGCAGCGTAAGAAGTAGGTAAAGATACCGTTCACGCAATACGTCCGTGCCACAGGTCGACTAAATTGAGACAATAGTGAATAGTGTTAGGCTACCGTCCCCTGTGGGGACTGAACGGACAGATGCATATGCCGAGCAAAATCGAAAAGAAGCAAGCCGCCGCAAAGCTGCGCAAACCGCCGCGCGACTTCTCATACACGCAAAACCGAGAGCTCAGCTGGCTACGCTTTGACAACCGCGTGCTCGACGAAGCCTTCGACGAAACCGTTCCGTTATTCGAGCGACTAAAGTTCGTCTCGATCTTCGAGTCCAACCTCGATGAGTTCCTCATGGTGCGCGTGGGCGGCCTGTCCGATCTGGCGGAGCTCAAAAAACAACCTGTCGACAACAAGAGCAATATGACCGCCTCCGAACAGGTCGATGCTGTCATGGCCGAAATGCCCGGGCTCCTTACCCGTTGGGAGTCCATCTTTAAGAGCATCGAGGGCAAGCTCGACACCTTGGGCGTTCACCGCGCCCACATCGATTCGCTTACGCCCGAGGAGCGTACCTTTGTAACCCGCTACTTCCAGGCCTACGTGTCGCCGGTCATCTCGCCGCTGGTCATCGATCCTCGCCACCCCTTCCCCAACCTGCGCAACGGCGCGCTCTATCTGGCCTGTGGTCTGGACGGCGCCACCGACGAGGAGAGCCTACTGGGCCTTATCGAGATTCCCGCCTCGATGAACCGCGTGGTCGAGATCCCCTCGCCCACCGGCACCTACTCCTACATCTTGCTCGAGGACGTCATCCTCGCCTGCCTGGACAGCTGCTTTGGCTCCTATAAGCCGCTGGATCGTGCGCTGATCCGCGTCACCCGCAACGCCGACATCGATCCGGACGGCGAGGGCGTCGAAGAGGAAGAGGACTACCGCCAGCACATGAAGCGCATTCTCAAGAAGCGCCTGCGCCTGCAGCCGGTAGTGCTCGCGGTCTCGGGGTCGCTCGAGAAGGCGACGCTCAAGACTATCCGCAAGGCGCTCGAGCTTTCGCGCCGCTCTGTCTTTACCTGCGATATCCCGCTCAACCTGGGCTACGTCTTTGGCATTGAGGGCAAGATTCCCGAGCACCTGCGCAACGAGCTCCTCTTTACGCCGTTTAAGCCACAGCCCAACCCCACCATCGACATGACCCGCTCCATCCGCGAGCAGGTGCTGCAGCACGACAAGCTGCTCTTCTACCCTTACGAGGCCATGAATCCGTTCCTGGATCTGGTACACGAGGCAGCCTACGATCCCGAGTGCATCTCGTTGCGCATCACGCTCTACCGCGTGGCCAAGCAGAGCCGCCTATGCGAGTCGCTGATCGATGCCGCCGAGAACGGCAAAGAGGTCACGGTGCTCATGGAGCTCCGCGCCCGCTTTGACGAGCAGAACAACATCGAGTGGGCCGAGCGTCTGGAAGAGGCAGGCTGCACCGTCATCTACGGCTCCGAAGGCTTTAAGTGCCACTCCAAGATCTGCCAGCTCACCTATCGCGAGGGCATGGCGCTCACCCGCCTCACGCTCTTGGGCACCGGCAACTTTAACGAGAAGACGGCCAAACTCTACAGCGACTTTATGCTCATGACAGCCCATCCCGGCATCGGCGAGGACGCCAACCTGTTCTTCCGCAACCTGTCGCTGGGCAACCTGCGCGGCGACTACCGCTTCCTGGGTGTGGCGCCCGTCGGACTGAAACCGCTCATCATGCGCGGGCTTGACCGCGAGATCCAGCGCGCCCTTGCCGGCGAGCCCGCCCGCGTGTTCTTTAAGCTCAACTCGCTGACCGACCGCGAGGTTATCGACAAGATCGCCGAGGCATCGTGTGCCGGCGTGCGCGTAGACATGATCATCCGAGGCATCTCGTGCCTCAAGCCCGGTGTTCCGGGCAAGACCGAGAACGTGCATGTCCGCTCCATCGTCGGACGCTTTTTGGAGCACGCGCGCGTCTATGCTTTCGGCGTGGACTCGGACATGATTTACCTGAGCTCGGCAGACATGATGACGCGCAACACCGAGCACCGCGTGGAGATTGCCTTCCCCGTGCTCGACCCCACCTGCCGCGCCCTGGTGCACGAGTACATGGGCATGCAGCTGCGCGACAACGTGAAGGCCCGCAGCCTCACGAGCGACGGCACCTGGGTCCCCGTGGAGCGTGCAGAGGGTGAGAAACCCTTCAACTCACAGGAAGCCCTGCTGGAGCGCGCCTATCGCAACGCCGAGGCCGCGCCCGGGCCCGTCATTGAGGCGGAACCTGCCTCCGAGGCCGAGCCGCAGCCAGTAGCACCCAAGGTCCAAGAGGTCCAGGCGACCGTCATTGAGCCCGAGCCTGCACCTGCACCTCAGCCCGATCCGCAGGTCACCAAGCCCGCACCCGAGACGAGCGCCCGTCGCGATAAGCCCGCTGGCAAGACCAAGGCCATCGAGCGCCATCGCCCCGGCCGCGTGCGCATGGGCCTGGGTCTGATCGGCCTGGGTCTTAAGACGCTCATTACCGGCAAGACGAAATAGTCGTTTGTAGAAGCAGTTTGTAGAAGCGCCCCGCATTTGAGGAAAGCCTCGGATGCGGGGCGCTTTTCCCTGCTACCATGGTGCGAACAACAACGCGAATGACAGGCAGGAATATGAAGCTCACTATAGAATCGATGACCTACGGCGCCGACGGGCTGGCGCACGCCGACAACGGCAAGGCCGTCTTTGTGCAGGGTGCCGTGGCAGGCGACACCGTCGAGGCCGAGGTCGTACAGGACGGCAAGTCATTCATGCGCGCCCGCACCACCGAGATTCTGGAGCCAAGCCCCAATCGCATTCAGCCTCCCTGCCCCTTCGTGGGCATCTGCGGCGGCTGCTCGTGGGGCAATCTCTCACGCACGGCACAGCTCGCCGCAAAGGAGCAAAACCTGCGCTCCACGCTCGAGCGCATCGGCAAGTTCGCTCCTGAGCTGGCAGATGAGTTGGTACAGCCCATCTGCCACACCAAGGACGACTGGGGCTACCGCAATAAAATCGAGCTCGAACCGACCGTCGTCAACGGTCGCGTGCGCCTTGGCATGCACGGTGTCGACCCCAGCAAAATCGTGACCGTCGATATGTGTCCGCTGTTCGATAAGCGCTTCCCGAAGGCACTCAAATCGGTCGTCGGCGCACTCAACTATCTAAGCGGCAGCCATGACTTGGGGCTCGAACGCGTGGGCATTCGCGCATCGCGCCGCACCAAGGCACTCGAGGTCGCACTCTGGACGCCCACAGGCTCTTTTCCGCGCTCGCAGGTCTCCCGCGTGCTGGCGGACGCCGCTCATCCTACGAGCATCGTACGCGTGATGAGCAAGGGCGAAAAGAAGGCCCGCCGTGTCTCCAAGGTCGAAATGCTCGCCGGAGAGGGCTCATGGACCGAGAATATCGCCGAGGATCAGATGCGCTTGTCTGCCCCGTCTTTTTTCCAGGTCAACACCAAGGGTGCCGAGATTTTGATCGATCTTGTCATGGAAGCGCTCGACCCGCAGGAAGACGAGCTTGCCGTGGACCTGTACTGCGGTGCCGGCACCTTTACCCTGCCGCTCGCCCGCCGCTGCGACTTTGTCGCTGCCGTCGAGGCCTACGGCCCCGCCGTGCGCGATCTACGCCGTAACCTGGAAATCAACAAGCTTGATAACGTCGACGTCATTGGCGGAGACGCGGTGCGCGAGTTCCCCGACCAGGATGCCGACATCTTGGTGGTCGACCCGCCGCGCGCAGGCCTCGCCCCCGAGGCGATCGGCCTTATCGCCAGCACGAGTGCCCGCGATGTCGCCTACGTGAGCTGCGACCCGGCCACCCTGGCGCGCGATCTCAAACGCTTTGTCGAAGAAGGCACCTTCTCCCCCGTAAAGATCACGCCAGTCGACCTGTTCCCACAAACCTTCCACTGCGAGACCGTCGTCCACCTTAGGCGCAACTAGCCGCTTAATCATTGCTCAGAAAATCATTGGGAAATCGAGCGTGGCAAGCGGAGGTCTTCGGGGTATAAGACGGCTAATTGTATGCCGCCTATGAAAGGAACCCTCATGCCCAGCGTTGCCGTTCTCGCCGCCGATGGCTTTGAAACTATTGAATGCTTGACCATGGTCGATGTCATGCGTCGCGGCGGCGTGCGTGCCACGCTCGTCTCGATCATGCCCACGCGCGAGGTCGTAAGCTCGCTGCAGATCCCCGTGACCTGCGATGCGCTCTTTGATGAGATCAACTTTGACGAGTACGACTGCGTCGTGCTGCCCGGCGGCCTGCCCGGTGCCACCAACCTGCGCGCAGATCAGCGCGTCTGCGACGTGGTCTGCGAGTTCGCCGCAACCAAGCACGTCGCCGCCATCTGCGCCGCCCCGTTTATCCTGGGCGAGCTCGACCTGCTCGAGGGGCGCCATGCCACGTGCTTCCCTGGCTTTGAGAAAAGCTTCCCCGAAGGCGCCTATACCGGCGAGAAGGTCACGCAAGACGGCAACATCATCACTGCCAGCGGCATGGCACAGTCCCTCCCCTTTGCATTGGAGCTGCTGCGCACGCTCGCCGGCGACAAGGCCGTCGAGAAGGTCGCCGAGGGCATCCAACTATGATTTTGGCTTCGCAATCGCCGCGCCGCATAGAGCTGATGCGCGAGGCAGGCTACAACATTCGCGTGATTCCCGCGGATATCGACGAAACGCCCTTTGATGGCGAGGCCCCGCTCACGCTTGTCGAGCGCTTGGCACGCGCCAAGGCGGCTGCCGTTGCTGCCGAGTATGCCGAGCCCAATGAGCTGACGGTCGCGGCCGACACCATCGTCACCTTTGACGGCAAGATTCTGGGCAAGCCGGCAACCGAGGACGAGGCGCGCACTATGCTCCGTGAGCTTTCGGGCCGCACGCACCAGGTCGCAACCGGCGTCTGCATCGTTAAGGCAGGCGATACGGCCGCCCCGCATGCCGCCGAAAGCCTGTCCTTTGTCGATGTGACCGACGTGACGTTCTACGAGCTCACCGACGAGCAGATCGAGCACTACGTCGCCTCGGGTGAGCCCATGGACAAGGCCGGCGCCTACGGCATTCAGGGCACAGGAGGACGCATGCTCGTGCACGATATTTCGGGCGACTTCTATAACGTGGTGGGCCTACCCATCGCCCGCGTCGCGCGCGCGATTCAAAAACTCTCGTAATTGCATCTGGCGCTGGGTATCCCCCGGCGCCTACAATTTTGGCGTACCGTACGGATCCCGACCGGGCACAAGGCGCGGCGGAAAACCGATAGGAGTTAAACATGGATACACTGCTCGAGGCCATTGACGTCTGCGATGTCGATGGCTTTTGCTATGGCAACTATACGGACGAGGAGGCCGGCACCGGTTGCACCGTAATCGTGGCACCCGAGGGCGCCACCGGCGGCGTTGACGTTCGCGGCGGTGCTCCAGCATCGCGCGAAACCGACCTGCTGCGACCCGAGAACACCGTCGACAAGGTCCACGCCGTCTGCCTTTCGGGTGGATCGGCCTTTGGCCTCGAGGCTGCAAGCGGCGTCGCTCGCGAGCTTGAGAGCCGCGGCATCGGCCTTCCCGTCGGCCCCACGCAGGTGCCTATCGTGTGCTCCAGCTGTATCTTCGACCTCGCCTTTGGTAACCCCACCGTGCGCCCCGACATTGAGGCCGGCATCGCCGCCGTGCGCGAAGCACTCGACCACACCCCCACCAAGCTCGAACAGGGCAACGTAGGCGCCGGCACGGGCGCTACCGTGGGTAAGCTCATGGGGCCTGCCACCTGCATGAAGGCCGGCCTTGGAGCTGCCGCCGTGGCACTCGGCCCCATCAAGGTGGGCGCCGTGGTCTCGGTCAACGCCTGCGGCAACGTTGTCGACCCCTTCACCGGCGAGTGGGTCGCCGGCATGCGCGCCGCAGCCGATAGCGACCAGATCGTCGACATGGAACTCGCAGCCTTTGCCGCCGCCGGATCCATGCAGATGCCGCTCGACCGCACCAACACCACCATCAGCTGCATCGTCACCAACGTGGAACTCACTAAGGCACAAGCCACCAAGGTCTCCCAGATGGCCGCAGACGCCTACGCACACGCCATCCGCCCCACACACACCACCAACGACGGCGACACCATCTACACCCTCGCCAGCGGCAAACTGGGCGCCCAGGCAAGCGCCGCCGCTCCCCTAGACCTGCTGGGCATGCTCGCCGTAAGGGCCCTGGAAACCGCCATCGTGAACGGAGCCAAATCCGCCAAAACCTCCCACGGCATCCCCGGCGCCGCGAAGTAGCCTAACCTGACCGGTTGCCCGGTGGGGCTTGGTTATGTTTGCTGCTCTACAGTCCTGGCTCGCACGAAGAGCACATTAAGTGCTCTTCGGCTCGTGCGGAACTCGCGACAAACATAACCAAGCCCCACCGGGCAACCTACCAACCAGATTCTTTTCAGCCCAGGCCCCTGTGTACCGCGCGTCGAAGCAGAGGCCCCTTGGCCCTTAGTTTGCTACTGCGAGCAGGACTGTTCGCAGTAGCAAACTAAGGGCCAAGGGGCCCAGTCAACCTATCAGCAGCGATTACTCAGCAGCTAGTTGAATTTGAAGATCTTTGAGGCAAGACGGTATAGGCCGAGTGTGGTTTTGTCTCCCGCCCGTCCGCGCAGATTGGTGAAGAACCCGACCACGCCGTAGCGGGCACGACGATACATGCGCTCGTCGTAGGCCTTCAAATCATTCCACAGCGTCTTTAGGCGCTCGTCGGCGCAATCTTCCTCGGAAAGCTTGGTGAGCACCGAGCAGATCGCCATCATCATGGTGAAGTAGCCCATCATGTACGAACGCAGGCGCGACGACTCAACATCGCTGTACAGGTGGTACGACTCCATCATGATACGTGTAACACGGAACTGCTGGTCCAGACGCTTGACCATCGTTGCCTCGTTGACGCTCTGGCCTTCGCGACCGATAAAGTAGCGGTAGAGGTCGATGTCGGCGTAGTACATGGTCTTGCAACGCGGCAGCGGCACGTAGGCGTAGATGTTGTCCACATAGAACGTGTGCGGCGGCATGGGAAGGTTAGACTCGCGCAGCACATCCGTGCGATAGCACAGACTGTGCATGAGTAGGTTCTGGTCCAGGCGAAAATGACCGATCTGATCCCAGGAAAAGATCTTTTTGCGCGGCAGGGCAAATTTGTAGCCAATAGCGGTATGCGTGCCCTCGTAAACCTTCTCGTACACGTAGTTCGAGATAAACAGGTCAACGCGCTGGTCGCGCTCCTCAAAGCCACGCAGAATCGACAGCATGGTCGAAAGGGCAGCGCCGTCAAGCCAGTCGTCCGAGTCGACAACCTTGTAGTAGGTGCCCTGTGCCTCGCGCAGACCCGAAAGGACGGCAATACCGTGGCCGCCGTTCTCCTGGTGTACCGCGCGAATGATACCGGGATAACGCGCCTCCCACTCATCGGCCTTATCGGCCGTCTCGTCCTTGGAGCCGTCGTCCACCACGATAATCTCGATATCGGTGGCGTAATTGCTCCCCTCCAAGATGGAGGTGATGCAATGGTCCATGTCCTTGGCGGCGTTATACGAGGGAATACCGAATGTTATGACTTTATGCATGGCAGGCGATAATCTCATCCGAAAGATCGAGGGCGGAATTGGTCACAGCGTCCATATCGTAGTAACGATACTCGGCCAGACGACCCACCGGGTGGAAGTTCGTCAGGTTCTGGACGCGCTCAAGATAGCGCTCATAGAGCTCACGGTTCTCGGGCTCAAGAATGGCGTAGTACGGTGTCTCGCCCGAGCCGGGCGTATAGGCCTTGGAGTACTCCTTCATGATGGTGGTCTTGCCGGGCAGGACCTGACCGGTCATGTTCTTGAACTCGGTGATACGCGTGTAGTCCTCGCTCGTGGTGTAGTTGACGGTGCCCACGGGCTGGAACTGGTCCATATCGAGCGTCTCGAACTTCATATCGAGCGTGCGGTACGGCAACGCACCCAAGTCGAGGTTGAACAGCTCGTCGAGTGGACCGGTATAGACAATCTCGCCACCATAGACCTTGCCGTCGATCTTGACGGTGGTCTCGTCGATCTCAAAGAGATCGCGGGCGTCCACGTCGCAGAACACGTCGATCAGGTCGTGGTCGAGCATGTGCTCAAAGAGCGCCGTGTAGCCCTCCTGCGGCATGCCCTGGAAGGGGGCTTGCGGGAAGTAGCGGTCATCATCGCCCACAAAGACGGGAACGCGGCCGGTGATCGAGGGATCGATCTGATCGGGCGTCTGGCCCCACTGCTTCATGGTGTAATGCAAAAAGACGTTCTCGTAGACGTAATCGGCGACCTCGGCCAAGTCGGGGTCGTTCTTCTTACGCAGCTCCATAATGGGCACCTTGACATCCTTGCCAAAGGTCTCCACGAGCTTCTGATACAGCTCCTCGCCGCGCTCGTCACCAAAGGCGAGCTTGAGACTCGCATGGTTGAAGGGCACGGGCATAAGGGTACCGTTGATGTTGGCGAGCACCTTGTGCTGATAATCCGTCCACTTGGTAAAGCGCGACAGGAAATTGTGCACGCGCTCGTTAAAGGTGTGATAGATATGCGGACCGTACTCGTGGATCAGGATTCCGGCCTCGTCAGTGCAGTCATAGGCATTGCCCGCAATGTGGCTACGGCGCTCCAAAACGGCAACACGATAGCCGATGGTCTCGGCGAGACGGCGGGCACAAACGGCACCGGCATATCCAGCACCGACGACAATCATGTCGTACGCGCCGGCGTTAAAGCCTTCAGGCAGGCCTGAGGTAATCTGCATCGATACTCCTTGTCAAAAGCCACGGGCTCGTTAGCTGGGCTTTTCTCGAACATTCTTCGAGACACATTTATCAGAGCGATTATAGCGCTAATGCGTCCTATAATGAGCTTGCCACACAAGGAAAGCTCAAGCACCGCGGCGAACATTAACGTAAGGTAAACCCGCTAGCAGCGGGTTTATTCGTGAACAGCCGGGCGCCTGGAGCTTAGCGAAACGCTTGTAAGGAGTAACATGAGCGATTTCCTTAACCGTATGAAGTCTGCCGCCAAGGCCGACCTTAAGACGATCGTCCTGCCCGAGGGCGAAGATCCGCGCACCATCGTCGCGGCCACCAAGATCATCGAGGAGGGCCTGGCAAAGATCGTCATCCTGGGCAACCCCGACGAGATCAACGTTCCCGGCGCCACCGTCATCGACCCGCGCAATGCCGAAAAGCACGAGGAGTACGCGCAGAAGTTTGCCGAGCTCCGCGCCAAGAAGGGCGTCACCATCGAGCAGGCTCGCGCCCAGGTGATGGACGCCACCTACTTTGGCACCATGATGGTCAAGATGGGCGATGCCGACGGCCTGGTCTCCGGCGCCTGCCACTCCACCGCCGACACCCTGCGCCCCGCGCTTCAGATCCTCAAGACCGCCCCGGGCACCAAGCTGGTCTCGGCCTTCTTCGTGATGTGCACCGACACCCCGCAGTTCGGCACCGACGGCACGCTGATCTTCGCCGACTGCGGCCTCAACATCAACCCGTCCTCCGACGAGCTCTCCGAGATCGCCATCGCCTCCGCTCACTCCTGGTCCACCTTCATGGGCAACGTTGAGCCGCACGTGGCCATGCTCTCCTACTCCACCATGGGCTCCGCCGGTGGCGAGGTCGCAAAGAAGGTCCAGGAGGCCGTGAAGTTCTGCAAGGAGAAGGCTCCCGAGCTCGCCATCGACGGCGACCTGCAGCTCGACGCCGCCATCGTCCCCACCGTCGCCCAGCTCAAGGCCCCCGGCTCCTCCGTCGCCGGTAAGGCCAACGTGCTCGTGTTCCCCGACCTCGAGGCCGGCAACATCGGCTACAAGCTGGTCCAGCGCTTCGCCGGTGCTGACGCCTACGGCCCCATCCTGCAGGGCATCGCCAAGCCGGTTAACGACCTGTCGCGCGGCTGCTCTGCCGACGACATCGTGGGTGTCGTGGCCATCACCGCCGTCCAGGCTCAGATGGCTGAGTAGCGAACATATCCCCTCGGGACCCTACAGGGTAAAGCTCTGAAAACGTCCTCGGACATGTCGGAAGCCCCCGCTGCGCACTACGTGCGGCGGGGGCTTCCTCCGTCCTGTGGAATATTTTCAGAGCTTTACCCTGTAGGGTCCCTGCCGTCACGTGGCAGTCAGGGTATCTGGAGTGGACGGCGGCTTGGCTACGAGCTGAGGCTGAAGATCTGGATGGCCGGGTGCCGTTGCTGGGAGTGCAGGCGTTACTGGCGATGGTCACTTTGGGACTGGTATTTCCGCCTGCTAGCAAAAAGGCCTCCGGAGCTGTTGCTCTGGAGGCCTTTCGTTTACTTGCAAATGCGCGCGTTAGTTGTTCTTGGTCAGGCGCTCGACGTCGTGGGCGATCATGTATTCCTCGTCGGTGGGGATGACCATGACCGTAACGGCTGAACCGGCGGCGCTGATGACCTGCGGGCCGTTGCCCACGGCCTCGCGGTTCTTATTGTTGTCGATGCGTACGCCCAGCCACTCAAAGCAGTCGCAGAAGGCCTTGCGGATCGACCAGTCGTTCTCGCCGATGCCGGCGGTAAAGGTGATGGTGTCCACGCCCGCCATGGAGGCGATCATGGAGCCGGCCTGCTGCATGGCCTTGTAGGCGAACATATCGAAGGCGAGCAGGCAGCGCTCGTCACCCTCGGAGGCGCGCGTACGGATGTCGCGGGCGTCGTTGGAGATGCCCGAGATAGCAAGCAGACCGGATTGCTTGTTCATCATGTCATCGACTTCCTGGTAGCTGTAGCCGCCCTCGCGCTGGAGGTAGCACACGGTGGCAGGGTCAATGGAACCACAACGGGTGCCCATCATCAGGCCGTCGAGCGGTGTGAGGCCCATCGTGGTGTCGCGGCAAACGCCGTCCTCAATGGCGGCGAGCGAAGCGCCGTTGCCCAGATGGCACGAAAGCAGACGGTGGCAGCACGAGCCCAGAATCTCCTTTGCCATCATCCACTCGTAGCGGTGGCTCGTACCGTGGGCGCCGTACTTGCGCACATGGTACTTGTCGCACACGTCCTTGGGCAGCGCGTAGGTGTAGGCAACCTCGGGCATGGTCATGTGGAACGAGGTGTCGAAGACGGCCACGTTGGGCAGCTCCGGATACTTCTCGCGGCAATATTCGATTGCCGCGGCCTCGCCGTAATTGTGCAGTGGGGCGAGCGGGGCCACCTCAAGGATCTTAGCCATGACCTCATCGTCGACGACCGCGGAATCATCGAAGTGCCAGCCACCCTGAACGATACGGTGACCGATGCCATCGATCGTAAAGTCGGTCTTCTCGAGCTCCTCGAGCACGCGAGCGATAGCAGAGCGATGATCGGGGAAGGGAACCTCCTCGGTCTGCTTGGCGCCACCGTTCTCGGAATGACCAAAGATACCCATGTCCGAGCCGATACGCTCACAGTTGCCCTTGGCGAAAACCTCGCGAGTATCGGTATCCAAAAGCTGATATTTAAGGCTCGAGCTGCCGGCGTTGACAACAAGTACGTTCATGAGACTCCTTCGTGATTACAGTACGGTCGGCAAACCTATAAGGCGGCCGTACCCTTAATAAGAAGTTATCAGAATTCAATAAATATCTATTAAACTCTTCGCCCAAAGAGCATAAAAGGGGGCTGAACGGCACAATGCCATCCAGTCCCCTCCCCTTGCATCAATTACTTACCGCTGACGATGCGCTCGACGTCGGAAGCGATCATGAACTCCTCATCCGTGGGGATGACGAAGATCTTGACCTTGGAATCCTTGGCGGACAGGCACCAAGCGCCGTCGCCACGCAGGGCGTTGCGGGCATGGTCCATCTTGACGCCCATAAAGGCCAGACGATCGGCCACGCCGGCGCGGACAGCCGGAGCGTGCTCGCCGATGCCGGCGGTAAAGACCAGGGTGTCCATACCGCACATGGAAGTGGCCATCTCGGCAGCCTTGGCGGCAATCTTGTAGACGAACATATCGAAGGCGAGCTGAGCCTCGGGGTCACCAGCAGCGGCGAGCTCCTCGACGTTGCGGCAGTCGTTGGTCTTGCCGCCGGTCACAGCCAAAAGGCCGGACTTCTTGTTCATCATCTCGTCGACCTCGTCGAAGGTGTAGCCGCCCTCGCGCTGCAGGTAGCACACAGTAGCAGGGTCGATGGAGCCGCAGCGGGTGCCCATCATGACACCGTCGAGAGGCGTCAAGCCCATGGTGGTGTCCATGCACTTGCCGTCCTCGATGGCGCACAGGGAAGCGCCGGAGCCGATATGGCACACGACGACCTTGCGAGCCTCGCCGCTGGTCATCTCGGCAACCTTCTTGGAGATATAGCGGTAGCTGGTGCCGTGGGCGCCGTACTTACGAATGTGCAGCTTGTCGCAGACGTCCTTGGGCAGGGCGTAAGTCTTGGCGACCTCGGGCATGTTGAAGTGGAAAGCAGTGTCGTAGACCGTGACGTTGGGCAGGTCGGGATACTGCTCGAGGCAGTACTCGATAACGTTGGCCTCGGGGTTGTTGTGCAGCGGAGCGAGCGGGGCGACCTCGCGGATCTTGGCGAGAACGTCCTCGTCGACGAGGGAGGAATCGCCGAAGTACCAACCGCCCTGAACGATGCGGTGGCCGATGCCCTCGATCTTGACGCCGTTGGCCTCGAGGTCCTTCAGGACGACCTCGATGGCGACTTTGTGGTCGGGGAACTCGATGTTCTCGGTCACCTTCTTGGAACCGTTGGCAGCGTGGGTGAAGGTACCGCCGGTAAAGCAGACGCGCTCGCAGGAGCCCTTTGCGGACACCTTGTGGGACTTGGTATCGATGACCTGATACTTAAGGGTCGAAGATCCTGCGTTGACGACCAGAACGTTCATGTGTCTCCCTACTAACAGGCGGTGTGGCGCCGCCAGGTTACATACGCTTCAATAATAAACCCAAACGCCCTCGCGCTCGGGTTTATTGCGTTGATATATAAGTTATCGGTGCCCAAATACTCACGGCCTTTGACTTGTAAGA
Organism: uncultured Collinsella sp.; assembly: GCA_928722055.1. Lineage (GTDB taxonomy): Bacteria > Actinomycetota > Coriobacteriia > Coriobacteriales > Coriobacteriaceae > Collinsella. The sequence goes on along the minus strand of CAKMWN010000002.1, from coordinate 723,609 downwards.
CGAAATAGCGCGGGGATATACACCAAAGAAGATATCCCGAGCGCTACAAGCAATATGACTCGAATACCCGCGATGCTGCTCAACGCAGCATTGAACAGATAGAAAAGGATGGCACCCACCGCCACCATCTGGCTTTGGACCGAAATCAGTGAACAGCGCATCGAAGAATCGACAGCATTTTGAAAAATTGAGTATTTAATTGGAGCAAATAACGAGTAAGCAACCGTCTGCAGTACATAGAACACGGGCAGCAAATAGACCGGAGTAAAGGGAATCAAAAACAGAGCAGTCAGGAAAAGGCGCACGATGCCGCAAATACGCGCAAAACGGCCCTTGTCGACATGAGCAATCACACTCGGCACAATAAGCCCCATGGAAGCCGAGGCAAGGAGCTGGACCGCAATGGTCACACCCGAAGCGACGGCATTCATTCCGCGACCCGCAAGCAGCAGTGAGAAAAAGTCTTCCAGGGCGACAAAAGCAAATGCCTGAGAGCAGTCCATGATGAACGCTGAACGAAGAATGCCGTTACGCGCAATAGCGGCACCGATCATCTTCGGGCTAATTCCACGCTTAGGTGTCGTTGCAGTGTCCCCTCTTCGCATCTCAGGAATGCAGGCAACGACAACCAACGTCAACACCATTGCGATGATATCTGCCGAAAGACCAATGAGATATGCACCGACAGACGAAATGAAACCGCCCACGCAAGCGGAGATGGCATAAGAGGCATAGAAAACAAATCGCTCAACGACATTAAGTCTTACGAGCTGGTCCTGAGAGACGCTGTCAATGTAGATCGCTTCTATGGATCCGCTCACACATGCAACTGCAAATCCTTTGAGAGCAAACGCGCCGATTAAAAGCAGAGGAGAACGGGCGAAAAGTAGGGCGGCGTAGTATCCAAGCATTCCCACGACGCCAACGAGACCGCTTGTCTTTCGTCCAAACCTGTCAGCAATATAACCAGTAGGAACCTCAAGAATGAACTTACTCACTTGGTATGCAATCATCATGCTAGAAATCGCTACCATCGAGAATCCGACGAATTCAAGATAAACCGTCAGAAAATACAAAATGGTGCTGAAGTTCGACAGAAAAACGAACGTCATATAAAGCAAAACCGTACGGTTTTTCATGCTCCGCCCTCCAAGAGCCAGTAGCCCAAACCGAAATCTTGGAAAAGCATGAGGGCAAAGCCGTCAGTCATGTGTTACAAGGCGTCAACATTCACTTGACGCCACGAGGCCAAATGGCCTCACGAAGCGAGATGACGCAATAGGTGAAGAAATACCGTCTGGTGTCGATCGGTCCAGGCATTTTGTCGATAGCAAAAATAGATGGGCAAGGCCACGTCATGCGAGCCTTCAATGGAGCACTCGCTCACTTCCAGTCCATCTGTTGCGAGAGAAGAGCCAGAAAAACTCAATATCAATCCCCCGGCTTGAAGAAACTCAGTCTGCGCCCTGTTTTCGTATTCGACGTCGCGGAAGCGGAAATTAACCAGCTGAGCCTCGGGACATTGGTTGATTGCATTGAGACAGGGTGACAAATTAATGGGAACAGCCAGCCTGCCGCCCAGCAACTCACGAACGGTCATAGCACCCACAGATTGATGACCCGCTGGACACGAAAGAACCTTGAGCTCCTTTTCACCCAAGTATTTCGAAGAAAGGACACTATCCCTTGGTTCCTCAAATGAGATGGCCGCATCCGAAATGCCAAGCACAAGTGATTCAAAGCATGTGGCCGTTGGCTGATGCCAAACATCAAGGTGAATCTGGGGGTGCAAGCTTTCAAACGAGTCGTACCAGTTTTCGGAAAAAAGACGCCCCCGCCCATGAAGGCAGGGGGCGTAAAGACGGAAGTGGCCATCGGGCGAGACGCCGTCGTCCCTCGATTGAGCGTACTTTTTGAGATCGTCGACTTGTGCCAGGATCACGCGTGCACGACGCGCAAATTCTCTGCCCGCCGGAGACAAAACAGCCTCCCCCGCCGATCGGTTGAGCAAAACGATCTGATACTCAGATTCCAACTTTTTGATTGCCGACGAAACAGCCTGCGGACTCACATGAACGGCGCGAGCTGCTTTGCGCACGCCGCCATAGTTCGCTACCGCTTGAAGGTATTCGAGTTGAGAAAGCTGCATAGATTACTCCAAAGGCAGCCAAGTCGACGGACTACGCGTCCTCAGATGAGGTTTTCGCCCAGGTTCTTGCCGCCGAGGACGTGCATGTGGAAGTGCATGACGGTCTGGCCGGCGTTGACGCCCTTGTTGGAGGTGACGCGGAAACCGTCCTCCAGGCCCTTGACCTTGGCGACCTCCTGGACGGCGTGAGCCATGGCGCCCATGGTCTCGGCGGGCACATTGTCGGCGATGTCGCTGTAGTGCTTCTTGGGGATCACGAGCGTGTGGACCGGAGCTTGGGGATTGAGGTCGTCGAACGCGATGACCTGGTCGTCCTCATAAACAACGGTCGAGGGGATCTCGTGGTTGGCAATTTTGCAGAAGATGCAGTCACACATGGCTGGTTCCTTTCTCACAGACCAAGGTAATAATATTTGGTCGGGATGGTTAGAACGAGAGGTTGTCGTCCGTGTTGGCGGCTTCGCCGTCGGCGAGTACGTCGTTGCCGTCGACGTCCTTAAGGAGCACCGAGACCTTCTGCTCGGCATCGGACAGGCGGGTGCGCAGGCTCTTGAGGAGCTCGACGCCGCGGGTATAACTCTCGAGCGACTCCTCGAGCTCCATATCACCCGACTCCAAGCTGCGGATGATGAGCTCCAGCTCCTGCGAGGCCTGCTTGTACGTAAGCTGCTCGACCGGGGTCTTCTCTGCCATATCTGCTTCCTTTCCTAAAGGTTTATCGCTATGAAACGCGGTCTACTCGACCGTATCGACCGTTGCCGCAACGTTACCGTCTGCCATGCGCACGCGGATGGCGTCGCCGGGCTTAAAGGTCTTGACGCTCGTAGCCACCCCATCATCGCTGTACGCGATGGAATAGCCACGGGCAAGCACCTTGAGCGGCGACAGGGCATCGAGCGACGCGGCAGCTCGGCCAAGGTCGGACGCGGGTTTGCTGAGCATCGTACGTCCCTGATGCTCCAGGCGGGAACTCGCAAGCGTGAGCGCGTGGCGTTTATCATCGAGCCCTGAAGTGCTTGCGATCAAGCGCTCGGGCAGACGCTCGAAGTTGGAGCGGAAGGCCCCAACCGAACGCGTTATGGCGCCCGACAGTCGATCGGCCGTCAGGGCAAGCTCAGACTCGCGGCGCTCGACCATAAATGTGGGGTCGTTGAGGCACGGGCGGCACGCGGCCGCATCGAGCGCGTCGCCCAGACGAGCCGTATAGGTGTCCCAGGCACGACGACCGCGCTGGTCGAGCATTTCCAGATCGACCTGATCCGACCCGATCATCGAAGCCATCGCGGCGCCCAGACGCTGATGGCGCGTCTCGAGCACGTCGGCCAACTCCGTCATAGCCGGTGCCACCGATTCCGCCGCTGCCGTTGGCGTGGAGGCGCGACGGTCGCTCACCATGTCGCAAATCGAGGTATCAGGCTCATGGCCAATGCCGGTCACCACGGGCACGGGGCAAGCCGCCACCGCACGGGCAAGCTCCTCGTCGTTAAAGGTCATGAGGTCCTCGAAGGAACCGCCGCCACGCACGAGCAAAATGCAATCGGGCGCCGGCGTAATGGCAGCGGCGCGACGCAAGCCTTCAATAAGCTCTGCCGGTGCGCCCTCGCCTTGGACCTTTGCGCCCACGCAGACAAGCTCGACGAGCGGGTTGCGACGACGCAATGTGCGCTTGACGTCATCGATTACGGCGCCCGAAAGCGAGGTGACGACCGCCACACGCGAGCAAAACACCGGAATGCGACGTTTGCGCGCTTCGTCCATCAGGCCCTCGCGACGCAGCTTTTCGGCCAGTTGGGCCACTTGTTGACGCAGCAGGCCCTCCCCCGCCAGCGAGAACGAGCGGGCGACGAAGCTCATGCGACCCGTAGGCTTGTAGAGATTGAAGCTGCCCTTAAAGCTTACCTGCATGCCGTCGCGCAGATCGAAGGTGCGCTTAAGGTAGGCGCCCTTCCAGATGATGCAGTCGACGGCCGCCGAGTCGTCCTTAATCTGGAAGTAGCAGTGGCCGCTTCGGGCATTGGGGCCACGGAAGCCCGTGACCTCGCCCAGGACGCTCAGCTGCGGAATGGCATCGAGCGCACCGGCAGCGATCTCTACCGCCTGGCTCACGCTGAGCTCCTTGCGCTTCTGCTCATCCGAACCGTCGAACTCGGCGGAAACGGCATTGCCGGTTAGATTCCAGCCTGCCACGCAGCCTCCTTTCGTTATCGTGCACAAGGGCTCCGGCCCCGTGCGAAATTAAGTCCAACACATAGTACAGCGCCGCGAGGACGCGAATCCCCGCGGCGCCCAGCGACCCAATTTGTTATCGGTTGGAGTTTCTGTTGTAGCGAGCCATAAGATAGAGCAGCTGAATAATCGAGGTGAGAGCTGCAGCAACATAGGTAAGTGCGGCTGCCGTCAGCACCTTCTTGGCGCCGTTGACCTGCTTGGAGCTCATACCCGACTGCTCAATATACGCCACGGCACGCCGGCTGGCATCAATCTCAACCGGCAGCGTAACCAGTTGGAACAGCACGCTAAACGAGAAGAAGACCAGCGCGAGGGTCGTGAGCCCCGCGATGTTCATGAACAGGCCCATGAGCAGCACGATCGTCCAGGTGTTCTGGGTAAAGTTGACGACGGGGACCAAAGCGGTGCGTACCTTCATCATGGCATAACCGCTTTGACGCTGGGCGGCATGACCCGCCTCGTGGCAGGCCACGGCAACGCTTGCGACCGACCCGCCCGAACGGTTGGCATCCGACAGATATAAGTTGTTGTCCTGCGGGTTGTAATGATCGGTGAGCTCGCCGGCAACGCCCTTGATGCCCACGGCGTTACAACCGTTGGCGTCGAGCATGCGGCGAGCGACCGTGGCACCCGTATCGCCGTCCGAGCGAACCTTGGACCAGGTCTTGTATGTCGAGTTGATATAGCTCTGCGCAGCAAGGCCAAGCACCGTGCAGACAAGAACAACCAGCAGGTACAGCGGGTCAATGCCAAAGCCGTATCCATAGTAATAAGGCATGCGAATTCCTCCGAATCGAGTTACACGTTGGAGGCATTCTACCCACTCAAGCGGCTAGGCTTCCCTACAGGAGCTCGATTTTGCCGTCCTTCACGGTGAGTCCCATGTTGCCCGAGAGCAGATCGTCCAGGCGCGAGCCCACGAGCTCAAAGCGCCAGCCTTCGCGCAGGGGACTCTGCTCGGGATGCTCAATATAGTCGGCCAGGTCATCGCGCGAGGCAATGACCGAGGTCGCCACGCCCGAGCGCTCGGCAACCAGGCGAATGAGCGCATACATCAGGTCCGTCACGCTCTCCAACTCCGGCGAAATCTGACGGTGCCCGCGCACCATGAGCGGCAGGCGATCGTGCGGGCAGCTTGCGCCGCGCTTGATGGCCATGAGCGCACCGTCCACGTCGCGCTCCCCCAACTGATCGGTACCGCGAATGCTGCGGAACTCCTCAACACGCACGGGATTGCGTTTAACGAGCGCAAGCAGCGTGTCGTCGGACATGACCCATTTGCGCGGGATGTTGCGGCGCTCGGCGCGGTCCTCGCGCCAGGCGGCGAGCTCGCGCGCGATACCCAGCTGGTGACGACTGCACGAGTTGATGCGTTTGACCTTGCGGAACGCCTCGTGGCGATCGGCGCGATAGTGCGACTCGTCAGCCAGCGGGCGCAGCTCGTCGAGCACCCAGTCCACGCGGCCCAGCTCGCGCAGGCGGCTCATCATCTCGGTATAGGCCACGATCAGATACTTGACGTCATCGATCGCGTACTCAATCTGCTTATCGGTCAGCGGGCGACGCGACCAGTCGGTCAGTGACTCGGTCTTGGGCAATGAGACGCCGCAAAACGTCTGCACGAGCGCGCCGTAGGAAATCTGCTGACGCTCGCCCAAAAAGGCGGCGGCCACCTGCGTGTCAAAAATCGGACGCGGCAGCACGCCTACGGTATGGAGCATGACCTCCATATCCTGCGAGCAGGCGTGGAAGACCTTGGTCACGCTCTCGTCGGCCATAAGCTCGGCCAGCGGCGATAGGTCGTCGATTACCAGGGGATCGACCGCTACGCTCTCGGCAGGGGTGGCAATCTGAACCAAACACAGACGCGGATGGAACGTGCGCTCGCGCAAAAACTCGGTATCGACGGCAATCGCGTCGAACTCACGGGCGCGCTGGCAAAAGTCGAGTAGAGCCTGATGTGTGGAAATGTACATATCAACCCATCGAATAAGGTTAGGCCCGAAAAACACGGGTAGGATATCGGCATTGCCTTACAACTATACTCGGTTAGTCACAGAACGGGAACGTAAGTATGCGCTGCCTTATCATCCACAACCCGGCATCGGGCCCCAGCTCAGATGAAATCTACGCATTCACGCACGCCCTCGCGCAGGGCGGCGACGAGGTCGTGATGCGTTTTATCGGCGATGGTATGGAACCCGAGGATGCCGTGGCGGACGTGCGCGAATTCGATCGCGTGGTCGTTTCGGGCGGCGACGGCACCGTCTCCAACGTGCTCGACCAGATGCGCGGGTGCGGTGTCCCCACGCTCGTTTTCCCCTCTGGCACAGCCTGCCTGTTCTTTAACAACATCGGTAATGCCCCCGAGGCAGCGGCGCTTACCAAGGCTTGCCGCGCCGGTCGCACGGTCAAAGTGGACATGGGCGAGCTCTTTTGGCTCGACGAGAACGGCAACGAGAAGCGCCACGGCTTCATCATCATCGCCGGCTCGGGCTTCGACGCCGAGATCATGATGAAGGCCGCCCCCACCAAAAACGACATCGGCGAGATCGCCTACTTCCTCTCCGCGCTCGCCACGCCCAACCCCACGGTGGCGCACTTTACTATTGAGCACGACGGCATTGTCGAGGAGCTCGACGGCATCTGCTGCATGGCCGGCAACACCTCGGTCATCCAAAACGACATCAACCTGTTCCCCGACTGCCGCATGAACGATGGCATGGTCGACATTGCGGTCATCGAACCCGTAAAAACTGTGCAGCTTCTACCGACTGTGATCACCGCCGCACTCGACCCCGCCGGCAAGGTACTCGGCCGCCCGCAGTTCAAGATCATCCAAACCAAGGAAGCCAAGATCACCTGCACCCCATCGCTGGGCATGCAGTTCGATGGCGAGATTATCTCCAGCAATTCGGGCGTCTTTGGAGCCCGCGCGCTTCCGCAATGCCTCGACCTCATCGTCGACGAATTCTCCCCGCTCGGAAAATAGGAGGACCCTATGAACGACAATCCCCTGCTCGGCTTTATCATCATCGTTTTGGCCATGCTCGTCGGCTATGCGATCAACGTGATCCACCGCCGGAAGAAGTAATTCCATATTGGCATGATATTCATCCAATTATCGTCTCCCCTGCCGTTTATGCATTTGCCAAACAGCAGGGGATTCTCATTTCGGGCATTCCCAGCTACTTTATTCGGCTACAGTAATTGGAGGGCGTCTTTATTAAAATAAAGCTACAAACTGAGTATAATTAACCGCTCATCGCATATTTCATCACGCTTATCGAGTAAGTTTCTTTCATAGATGAATATTGTTTCTAGTTCGTTACGCTAATGAGGTGTCTTTATTGGCTGAAGCCCTCTGGCGACAGAGGGCTTTCGCACGCTGGGAGGGAAATGAGGAAAACTCACCCCGTCAACGCGCTCAAGAAGCTAGGCATAGGCCTCGCCTTTGGAGCTGCAACCATCATGTCCATGCCGACCTCTGCGCTCGCCTGCACGCAGGTCTATATGGGCAACAAGCTGACGGCCGACGGTAATACGTACTACGGCCGTGCTGAGGACTACCGCAAGCGTTACCTCAAGCACTTTGGCATCGAGCCTTCGTTTGGCCCTGGTCACACCTACAGCTCGGATGAGTCTGCATTCGTGTATACCTCGACCAAGACCTCGTATCGCTACACCTATGTGCGTGACCACCCCAGTCAGTGGGACGAGCGCTGGGATGCCTACTCCGAGGCTGGCATCAACGAGAAGGGTGTCTCCTGCTCCGCCACGCTGACCACCTACATGAATGCAGCTGCCAAGGCTGCGGACCCCCTGACCGATACTGGCATTGGCGAATATAGCTACGGCAGCGTAATCTTGGGCGAAAGCGCCACGGCACGTGAGGGTGTCGAGCTCCTCGGCAAGATCATCGACGACCAGGGCGCCTGCGGCAACGACCAGATTATCATCTCCGACAACAATGAGACCTGGCTGTTCGCCGCACTTTCCGGCCATCAGTGGATCGCCATGAAGCTCACCGATGACATCGCCTCGCTTAACCCCAACATCGGCAACCTCAACTACAAGGTTGACCTCAACGACACCGAGAACTGCCTCCACTCCGAGGGCATCGAATCTATGCCCAAGGAGAAGGGCTTCGCCAAGTACTTCGATGATGGCCAGTTCGACGTTGCCCAGACCTACGGCGAGGAAATTAGCGAAAATGCCATGCACTCTTGGACACGTTATGTCCAGGGTCGCGCTTACTTCGATGCGCCGCTCACCGAGGGCACCGACTATAAGATCGTAAAGGACACGCGCGAAAACGCCCGCGCCACGACCGGCGCTCTGCCCTTCGAGGCACAGCCCCTGTTCTTCCAGCCTGGCAAATCCAACTGGAACACCTTTGAGATGATCCGCGCGTTTGGCAACCGCGGCGAGAAGGCCCCGGGCCTCAACGCCAACACCGACGGCGCCTACGCCATCGGTACCGAAAGCAACAGCGAGATCAACCTCTTCCAGATTCGCGATGGCCTCGATCCCGAGATCGCAACCATCCAATGGGAAATGCTCTCCCGCGCCGCGTACTCCGTCGCCATCCCCTTCTACTCCGCACTGCTCACCGAGGTTAGCCCGTATTTCAGCGACCAGACCGTCTCCTACGATCACTGCAAAGAGACGGACATCGTAAACAACGAAGAACCCGAGAACTCCATCAATTACGTCCTCATGGACATCAGCTCCCTCTGCTTCGAGCATCCCGAGCTGCTCGGCGTCAACGTCCGCACCTACCTCGACGCCCTCCAGAACGAGCTCGTCGAGCAGAACTTGGAAGTCGACGAGGTCATGCAGGCCACCGAGGGCACCGAGGCCCGTACCGCCCTGGCAAACAAGGCCGGCAATGCTGCCACCGAGAACACCTACGTCAAGTGCAAGGCCTTGCTCCAGGAGATGCGCGCCTATCTGAAGGCTGAGAACTTCGACCAGCCCTTCACCCCGAGCGACCTGAACACCGAGACCAACGGCCTCAAGGTGTCCATCACCTACGCCAAGGACGCTCTTGCCACCGACCCGGTAACCCCGGATCAGCCTGGCACTCCCGAGCAGCCTGGTACTCCTGAGCAGCCCGGTACCCCCGAGCAGCCCGCTAAGCCCGAGCAGCCCGCTAAGCCCGAGCAGCCCACCACCAAGCCCGAGAAGCCTGGCAAGTCGGACACCACGACCACGGTAACCACCAACAAGGCGAACACCAAGGGCGGCCTGCCCACCACCGGTGATCGTTTTGATGGCCGCGTGGTGGCTGCATTCGCCATCGCTGGCGTTGCCGTCATCTCCGCGGGCGGTTACTTCCTCTACCGTCGCAATAAGGAGTAACGTCCTAGCTGAGCGGGCAAGGCAGCAATGGCAGGCTCGCCCGCTTAACCCGCCTTTTGACCGACGGGAAACCCGCCTGAAATCTTTTCAAAAAAGATTTCCCCGCACACACTTTGCTGTGCTATAGTGCAGCGCAACAGCAACTAGGTGCGACCGTACCATGGCATCACGAAAGGAGCCACCGACATGAAGAACGCGATGAAGTCTCTCAACAACTGGTGGTGGCGTGATGCGAATACGATCGGTCGACGGTGAGTCCCTCACGCCTGTTTTTGCGCTCTAGGTGATTGGAAGGCCTCCGGTTTCGACCGGGGGCCTTTTTCTATCTCGAGCCCGATCGCATTCGCATCACGCGCCTCCGCTTTTCTCTTGCACTCCCATTCCGAAAGGATTTTCACCATGTCTCAGAACACCACCGCCACCCAGCCCCGCACCGTCCAGACCGCCGACCGTGGCAAACTCGATGTCCGCGCCCTCGTCCTGCTTGCCATCCTGCTCGCCGCCGGCTTCATCCTCAACTTCACCGTCGGCAAGGCCATCTCAGGCATCTCGGGCGGCATGATCAGCCCCGAGTTCATCATCTCGGCCTTCTGCCTCACCATCCTGGTCGTTCGCCCCAACATCGGCCAGGCGCTCGTCATTGGCCTCATCTCGGCTGCCGTGATCCAGATCACCACCACTTCGCCGTTCGTTGATTTTGCCGCCGAGGGCATCGCCGCCATGCTCATGGCCGGCATCGTCAATGCCGCCGGCAAGAACGGTCAGGTCAAGCCCGCGATCGCCATTGTCGCAACCTTCCTGACCACCTTTGTCTCCGGCGTCATCTTCATGGTCATCAAGATGGCCATGCTCGGCGTGGTCGGCGAGCTCGCCGCCGCTATGCTGCCCGTCGTCGCCATGACCGCCGTCTTTAACGCCATTCTGGTCGGCGCCCTCTACTTGCCCATCCAGAAGGCCCTTAGGCTCAACTAACCCGTTCGGCTTTACGAGCCACCCCATCTTGGCGTTCATTCGTCGCTCGCGTACCCAAGTACGCTTCGTTCCTCTTTCGCGCCAACCTGGGGCCCCTCGTAAAGCCGTCTCCGTGCTTCACCACCAAAGACCGTCCCAAACAACGAGCTTTTTTGGGACGGTCTTAAACAACTGGTCATTTAAGACTGTCCCCAATGACTATGAAAGGTATCCATGGAAACGATCATCAACGTCGACGATGTCTCGTTCTCCTATGGCACGCAGACCGAGCAGGCGCTCAGCCACATCTCGCTCAGCGTGAACAAGGGAGATTTCATTGGCATCATCGGGCCCTCGGGTGCCGGCAAGTCCACGCTTACCGCCTGCCTGTCGGGTGCCGTGCCCCACCACTACACCGGCACGTTCTTTGGGTCCGTCATGGTTGACGGCCACGACACCTGCGAGGTCTCGCTCACCGACGTGTCGCAAATCGTCGGCAGTGTGCTGCAGGATATCGACACGCAGATGGTCGCTTCGGTCGTCGAGGACGAGATGCTCTTTGGCCTCGAGAACTTTGGCGTTCCCCACGACCAGATCGAGCAGCGCGTGAGCGAAACGCTCGAGACCGTCGGCATCAGCGACCTGCGCGACCGCGAGATCGCCACCCTCTCGGGCGGACAGAAGCAAAAAGTGGCCATCGCCGCCATCCTCGCCATGCGTCCGCGCGTCTTGGTTCTCGACGAGCCCACCGCGGCACTCGACCCCGCCAGCTCCACGCTGGTCTTCGAGACGCTGCGTGAGGCAAACCGCACACTTGGAATCACCATCGTCGTCGTTGAGCAAAAGGTCGCCCTACTCTCGGAGTACTGCAACCGCGTGCTCGTGCTCAACCATGGCGAAATCGCGCTGCAGGGCGAGCCACACGAGGTCTTCGCGCATACCGACGAGCTCCGTGCCATCGGCGTCGACTGCCCTCGCGTCACGCGTATCTTCAATAGCCTCGAGGCCGATGGCCTGGTAAGCGGTACCCCCTGCTTGGATGTCGATGAGGCCGAGCGCCTGATTTCGGGCATCGTCGACCCCGCACACGCGGCCATCGAAGCCCAAGCGCCTGCCGGTTCCCCGCATGCGCCGTCGTTGCGCCCTCATGCCAAGGACGCAGAACCCGTACTCACCTTCGACCATGTTGAGTTTGCCTATCCCAATGGCGGCGCCGCCGTACACGACCTTAGCCTGACGCTCTATCCCGGCGAGCTCGTGGGCATCGTCGGCCAGAACGGTGCCGGCAAGACCACGCTCACCAAGCTGCTCACGGGTCTGCTCAAGCCCGCCTCGGGCAGCGTGCGCGTCACGGGACTGGATACTGCAACCGTCCCCACGAGCCGCATTGCCCGCGAGGTCGCAACCCTCTTCCAAAACCCCGACCGCCAGATCTGCAAGGACACCGTGCTCGACGAGGTCGCCTTTGGCCTGGAGCTTGCCGGCATCGACCGTGCCGAGGCGCTGCGTCGCGCCCAGCTCGTCATCGACCGCTTTGGCTTGCCGGCCGACGAGGCGCCCTTCTCGCTCTCGCGCGGTCAGCGACAAATGGTGGCGCTTGCCTCCGTCGTAGTGGTTGAGCCCAAGATCGTCGTGCTCGACGAGCCCACGAGCGGCCTTGATTACCGCGAGTGCATGACCGTCATGGAAACGGTGCGCACCATGGCCGAGCGCGGTTGCGCCGTTATCATGGTCTGCCACGATATGGAAGTCGTCTCGGATTTTGCCGAGCGCATTGTGGTAATGGCCGACGGTCGCATCCTCGACCGCGGCCGCACGCACGAGCTATTCTCGAACATCGATCTCATGCGGCGTGCCTACGTGGAGCCTCCCCAGGTTATTGAGCTCTCGCGCCGTCTGGCATCTTCCGTCTCGACCGCTTTTGCGCAGGTGAGCGAGGTCTCCGATGTCGTTCGAATTACCAAGGAGATGGTCCACCGTGGTTAACGTCATCGACTACATGCCGGGTGACACGCTGCTGCATCGCCTGAACCCCGTCGTCAAACTGGGCCTCGCCGCCGCCATCATCGTCGGCATCTTCTTGTCCGACACCTACGTGGCGCTGCTGGGCTTTTTGGCGCTCACCCTTGCCCTGGGTGCCTATGCGGGCGTCGTCAACCGCCTGTTCTCGCTGCTCAAGTTGCTGATTCCGCTCGCGCTTATCATGCTGGTGCTCCAGCTGGCCTTTATGCGCGATGGCAACGTGGTGTGGAGCTTTATCACCGACACGGGCCTCATCACGGGATCGAAGGCCTGTCTGCGCCTGCTGGGTGTGGCGTTACCACTCATCCTCATGCTCACGGTGACCAAGCTCAACGACCTTGCCAACGCCTGCGTCGAGGTGCTGCACGTGCCGTATCGCTATGCTTTCACTTTTACCACGGCGCTGCGCTTCGTGCCGGTGTTTGGTCAAGAGATGAACGCCATCATGGAGGCGCAGACCGCACGCGGCGTCGAGTACGACACCAAGAACCCCATCAAGAAGCTTAAGCTCATGCTGCCACTGTGCGTGCCGCTGCTCATCTCGAGCGTGGGCAAGACCGATGCCACAGCCTTGGCGGCAGAACAGCGCGGCTTCTATCTGCGTACGCGCGCCAGCTCGTACAAGCGCTACCCCATCAAGGGCCTAGACATCGCCGTGCTCATCGTCAGCATCGCCCTCATCGCCATCGGCTTCCTGTTCTAGTTCACCACTGACAGCAACCGCCCAACGCAAAAGGCCTCGGCTCGCACCAAACGAGCCGAGGCCTTACTGTTTCACCAGATAAAACCTACCAAAATTAACCTGTCCCTTTTTGACAGGTCGGAAGCTAGAGGCGGTAGGGAGCGCCGCTACGGATGATGGATTCGCGCACCAGGACATCCATGGCGTCGAGGGTGATCTCGGGCATCTCTCGGTACTTCTGCAGCACCGAGAGCTCGGTGCAGGCCAGAATGACGCGGTCGCAGCCGCTACGGGCGAACTCCCACATCACGCGGTCGAACTTATCCATATCGGGCTCACGTCCGGCCTTCACATCATCGTAGATAAGCGACATCACATCGTTCTGACGTTTCTCGCTGGGATAGACGACCTCAACACCCGCAGCCTTACATTCGCGGCCGTAGACGCCCGCGCCCACGGTGCCATCGGTGCCCATGATGCCGATCTTATGCACCGGCTCGGCCGGCATACTCAGGTTGGGGTCGAACTCACACTCCCCCATCACCGCACCGGCCAGAGCATAGCGCACCGACTCACGCGGCATGTGGATAATCGGCACCTTCGTAAACGACTGGATCTGGTCATAGAAGTAGTGTGACGTGTTGCAGGGAATGGCAATGTGTGCACAGCCCAGCGACTCGAGTGCCTGGGCGCACTCTTTCATGGTCGCCAGCAGTTTGGCATGCTCGCCGGTCTTAATGGCCAGCGTGCGGTCGGGCATGGTCGACTTGGAGAGTACCACCATGTCGATATGTTCCTGATCGCAGGCAGCAGCCGTATGACGCACCACCTGGTCGTAGTAATACGACGTGGCCTCGGCGCCCATGCCGCCGATAACTCCCAGCTTTTCCATCGCCGCCTCCTTGGTGACGCTTGCGCAATTGCGCGTATCATACCCGCGCCCGCCCGATGCAAACCGGACGGGCGCCGCGCTCATCTACTTGTAATACGTCTTGAACAGCTTAAAGTGGCGCAGCTTGGTGTGCCACATGCGCAGCCAGCGGTTAAAGACAAAGTCACCCTTCATAAACGAAGGGTCGGCGCCCTTGCCTTCCTTGTCCAGGCGATGCACCTTAGCGCGCAGCTCGGGATCCTTGACGTACTTGTCGACGACGCCCATGGGGACGACCATCCACAGGGCCTCGTCCTGAGCCGTCACAAACTCCGGCTCAAACGGACGGTTGAACACATACTCGTCCACCACATACTTGGCAACGTTAAAGCCGCTGTTGGTAACGTAGTAGTTGCTGCGGCCCTGGCGCGTGTTGAAATCGAAGAACTTAAACGAGCCGTCGCGCTCGTCGTACTTTACGTCAAAGTTGGAATAGCCCACAAAGTGAAGGTCCTCGAGCAACTTACGCACGCCGCCCATGAGCTCGTCGTTGGGCTCGGTAATGATACAGGCATGGTTGCCGACACCGTGGGGCTGATGCTCCTCGAGCAGCACATGGCCCAGGCACATCATGCGGACCTTACCGTTGCGGTCGGAATAGCTGGTGAGCACGCGCATGTACTCGTCGTTGCCGGGCACGCGATCCTGCAAGATCAGGTCGTCGGTGTAGCCGCTGGCATACGAGTCGCGAATGACCTGTTCCAGCTCGGCGCGGTCGGCAATCTCATAGGCCTTCTTCTGGCCCTCGAACTCATGCTGCCACCACATGATGCCGTCAGAAGGCTTCAGAATCATCGGGTAAGGAAAATCAATCTGGTCGAGCACTTCGGCAGGCGCCTCACCCTGGGCATTGAGCATCGCCTTGGTAAAGGTAAACGTGTGCGGATAGGGCACGCCATGCTTCTCGCACAGCTCGTAGAAGATCTCCTTCTTCTGGCACTGCTCGAGCATGCTGTAGGGCGCGTAGGGAGCGACGATGTTATCCGCCAGCTCATGAGCATCCTTGGCTTGAGCCACGAGAGCGACATAGTTGTCGCCGCAGCCCACAAGGACAATAGTCTTGTCGGCATGCGCTTGGGCAATGCCGTTGACGGTTTTGAGCATCACGGGCATGGTGTCGATATCCACGTTGGGCGTGTAGTCGATAATCTGGCTGCGGTACGCGGGACCCGTCTGATACTTGCCAAAGACCAGACTCTTGACCTGGTACTCCTCGTAGAAGGCGCGCGCCACCGAATAGGCGTTGATGTCGCCACCAAGCAGCACGGGAATGAACTCGCGCTCTGTAAATTGCAATGCCATGGAAACTTCCTATCATGAACTGCCCACACAACGGGCGGTCTTTGCGCAACTGATTTATTCTAGCGTGCCAAGCCGCCGGCGCCCAAAGCTCCACCGTATCTATGGCAATCGACGTAATCGTCCAGCACGAAGACGGCGCTCACCGTTGTATGACAATGGGCAATGAACCTACCATTGTTGTAGGATTCAACATGTTGCCCGCCCCGTCGAAAGGTGCACCGTGCCCCAGGCTCATCCGATCAACAACCCCATCATTGACGCCGCCAAGCGCGAACTTGCGGATCGTGCCCAGACGGCAGTTCCCCTACGCACCGCAAACGATGCTTACAACGGGCCTGCCCGTATCGTCTCAATCAACACGTCGGAGCACAAAGGCACTCGCAAGTCGCCCGTCGCCGATGGACGCGACACCGTCATCGAGCAATTTGGCCTCGCTACCGATGCGCACGCCGGACATTGGCACCGCCAGGTCTCTTTTTTAGCCGCGGAGTCCATCCAGACGGCGCAGGCACGCGGGCTCGACGTACACGAGGGTGACTTTGGAGAGAACTTCACCACGCAAGGCATCAATCTACTCTCGCTCCCCCTGGGAACGCAGCTCAAGATTGGCAACGATGTCCTGGTCGAAATCAGTCAGATCGGTAAGGTCTGCCACACCCGCTGTGCCATCTACTATCTCGCCGGCGACTGCATCTTTCCCCACGAGGGCGTTTTTGGCGTGGTGCTAAAGGGCGGAGAGGTCCATACCGGCGACGAAATCCAGGTGGTCAAGCTCGGCGACGGCACTTGCTCGTTCACCCCCGCCGAGGCGCTCGAAGAGATTGAGCAGGCTCGCCAGGAGGGCACGCTGTAGTTGTAAAACCCCACGTTGAGATAGCTTTTACAGCCCAAAGCTCCTCTTAAACAGGCCCCCGTAACGTTAAAGTTGAACTCTATGGTTTCTCAACAATTCATCATAACTGCAGGTCAAAGCCAAAGCCTCAAGTTCAACTTGACCCTTTGGAACCTTTAAGGTTCAAGTTGAGGTCGAAAGCAGTAGTAGAATACCGTTCGAACCATAACCTACGATTGATTGCAGAGGGACTGGATGCAGCATTCGAATCATCGCACCGCAGCGCTCATTGCGTCGAAGCCGGCTCGTATCATCACGAGCGCCGCGCTCGCCGTTGCGCTGACGGCCTCGCCGATGCTCTCCCCCGTTGCGGCGTATGCCGCCTCGCAGGCAACGCAGGACCAGCTTTCCGCAGCCCAGCAGAAGATCGAAGCCGCCACGAGCGCCTACAACGACGCCCGCACCAAACTCGATGACCTGCAAAAGCAGATTGACTCCAATGAGGCAAGCATCGAGGAAATCGAGGCTAAGCTTCCCGAGCAGCAGGCCAAGGCAAGCTCCGCCATGCGCGATCTGTACAAGTATCAGAAGGGCACCAATCCCATCGTGAGCTTCCTGGTCAACGCGCAGAGCCTGGGTGAGTTCATCACGACCTGCAAATACACCAACCAGATCACGAGCTCGAGCGTCGACGAGATCGAAGAGCTCAATAACATGCAAACCGAACTCGAGCAGAACAAGGCCGAGCTCCAGCAAGCCAAGTCTCAGCTTGAGGCAGAGCAGAAAAACGCCGAGGATGCGCTGGCGCAGGCCCAGCAGCTCCGCAGCGAGGCACAGGCAAAAGCAGAGCAGGAAAATGCCGCCGAGCTTGCCAAGCTTGAGGCCGATAAGGCCGCTGCCGCCGAGAAGCTCTCGGGCGAGGGCGTAAGCGGCAGCAATTCCAGCAGCCAGGCCACCAACACCAACACCACCATCGACACCACGGTGAACAACGCCAATACCGGTAGCTCCGATTACGATTCGTTCATTAATGAGTGGACGAGCCGCATCGACAATTATCTCGCCGGCTCCCCCATGGCAGGCCAGGGCTACAACTTTGCCGTCGCCGCTTGGAATACCGGTGTCGACCCCCGTTGGTCCCCCGCCATCGCCTGCATCGAGAGCACAAAGGGTGCTTATTGCGCCAATTCTTATAACGCCTGGGGCTGGAGTGCGCGTGGCGGCGGTTGGCGCAGCTTTGGCAGCTGGAGCGAGGGCATCTCCGCTCACGTTGCCTATCTGGGCGCCAACTACGGCTCCACCCTTACCCCGGCTGCGGCCAAAAAGTACTGCCCGCCCACGTGGCAGGACTGGTACAACAAAGTCGCCGCTCAGATGAACCGCATCTAAGTGCAACTGCAAAGGGCCCCAACGGGGCCCTTTTCTTTTAGGTAGCGGAGGTATCGACGACGCCGGTCGCATTGGCAACCGCGACTATGACGATCATGCATAGGAGCAGCACACCCAATGCCTTGAGCCAGAGTTTCGCGAGTTTCTTGCCGCGATAGCTGTCGAGCAGTGCGAATCGCCGACGAAGACGGCGCTTATCGAGCAGCGCAAAATGCATAAGCACCATAAGGCCATCGACAAAGAAAAAATACTCGATTATGAGAAACCACGTCGGGTAGCTTTGGTTTGCTCCGGTGGGGTGAAAGACGGCAAAGTGACTTCCGGCAAAGAACACAAGCAGCGAGAAGCAGACGAGCGTATTCCAAATGCGCCCCAGAGACTCCGGAACACGAGAGAGCAGACCGCATGCAGCGGAGGTGGCAGGCCTAGGAAGCTCTGCGGGGTTTCGGAGCCCTTGGGGCGTCAACCCCGTCTCCAAGGCCGGAGTATGGACAAGCGCAGGCGCAGGAGGCCGCACGGGGTGAATCAGGTCGTATGCCGCGCGCGTCGCCCGTCCCAACGCTTCCGCACTCGCAAAACGCTTGGCCGGGTCGAGCGCCATCGACATGCAGATGACATCGGCCAGTGGAGTGGGAATGCCACGCGCCTCGCATTGCTCGCGCATGTCAAGCCCTGGTTTAGGGTCGACTCCCGTCAAGCAGAAGAACAACAGGGCGCCGAGTGCGTAGACGTCGCTTCGCACACTCGTCTGCCCAAACCCATACTGCTCGGGCGGCGCATAGGGCCGTGTCCCAAACTTGACGGTATCGGTATCGGCGCCATCGCGCCATACGCGCGCGATCCCCAAGTCGATAATCACCAGCGATGAAAACATCAGGCCGTCATCAGGCGTATAGTTGGCACCTGTCACGATGGTATTCGACGGCTTGAGGTCGCGATGGATCACCGGCGCCGACGTCTCCCCCGCCATTGCAAAACCGGCGTGGAGCCCGCCCACGGCATCGCATAGGGCAGGATACAATTCACGCGCATAATCGGGGGTGGCTCCCAGACGGTACACCAGCGCCCTGAGCGTCTCCCCTTCGATGTATTCCATAACCACGTTGAGCTCGTCGCCCACACGACGACAATCGACGATTCTGGGCAGGTGCTCAAAACGCCTGCCTGCCCGCTGAGCGGCAAACAAACGCCCGTATGCCCCGCCGATTTGAGCCGAAGCATCGATGCGTTTACGGACAAAGGGGCCGAGCGAACCACCGCCGGTTCCTTCAAAGTACACGAGCTCGGTTGTTTCAACGGACGAGCGCTTAAGTACACGCTCCACGCGATAGCTGTCGTCGCGATCGAGCGACGCCAGGTGCTCGACAAGCGCTGCGGTCAGCTCGTCATCGGAATATGTTGGGGTCTGAGTATCCATAGCCTCCATCATAGCGCAGGGCGCAGACACCCCATGGCATCCGCGCCCCGTTCGTTTGCGTCGTTGTTCGGCAGCTCCGCCAGCTCAGATATCAACCGCTAACTCACCGTCTCCTCGCCAAAGCGATACAGCTCCTCGTTGACCTTTTGGAGGCTGCACCCGCGATCGATACAAAAGATGATAATCGCATCGCGGCGGTCCTTGCAGTTAAGGACGCTTACCCCGGCAGCCGTCAGCGCACGGTTGGTCTCTTTGAGCGTCAGCGCCATCGCAAAGGCAATCTGCAGCACCTTATTGCGGCTCGGATGCCGCGCACCGGTAAAGATCTGATACCCAAAGGTCTCATTGAGATCGGCCATACGAACCACGCGCGAGCGCTCCAAGCCCTTTTCCTGCAGTAGCTGCTTCAGGTAGTTCGAAAGCGACGGAGCGGCAAAGTCGTGTTCTTTGATATAGCCATCGATGTTCGGCGCATCGAGAAGCTCATTGAGCAACTCCTCGGTCAGCTTTTTATCGGACATACGACTTCACCTCCCCCAGTGCATGCAACATGCTAGAAACCGCTTACGTCCGAACGCTCCCAGCTAGCAACCTGGTCGGGAGACACCGTACCCAGCGCCTCGAACTTCCAGGAGCCGCCCGCCTTCAGATGATTGGTGTTTGCAAGAGCCGTTCCAACCTGGTTGCCATCGGCATCATACAGAACATATTCAATCTGAATGTAGCTCTTTTCCTTGTCCGTGTTATTGGTCAGGGTGCCCGTGATCTTATAGGTAAACTGATTGGAAGTGTCTTCAGCCTCGTCAGCAATGGTATACGGTTCTTGCGGTTCTTTTTGCTCCTTAGCCTGCTGTGTCGTCTCGGCAGGTTTTGCCGAATCGCTCGCAGACGAATCGGTTGAGTTGCCGCCCATAGAGCCCACGGCACCGACAATAACCAGCACCACGATGATGCCTAGGACAATCTTACCGATTGGCTTCTTTCCCTCTTTTGCCATTATTCATCCTTCCTACGATCCGGCTACCGTGCCGGCACACAGCACATCGTAGGAAGGATTAAACTTGAATTCATTAGCTGAGAGCTAAGGCTGCGGTAAACGGCCAATGCAGTTATCCAAACGTTGAGCAAACGCACTTTGCGCAACCGTCTGCTGGCAGCGCATCAACCCACCGTGACGGATTCCCCGGTAAAGGCACTGACCATCAACAGGACAAAGAACACCAGGTAGCTGACACTCAGCGGGTACGCAATGACCAGGAATACAACCCAGCCGACATTGGTTTTACCGTCGGCACGACGTTGCTCGCGGCAACGATAGAGCCAAATCGTCACGCCAATGGCCACAATCAGCAACACGAGTGCCGCTGCTGCCAACCCGGCAAGCGCAAACATCACGCCAATGCTCACAGCAATAACCGGAAGCAGCAGCAGGCCGCACCCGCATCCACCCGGACTATATACGGCAGACTGTCGGCGTCGCTTCATCGCCGCGCCACCCCCATCATCTCTGAGCACTACAGTGCGATGGCCTGCTGGACAGGAACGATCTTATCCAGTTCCGGTTCGATGCGCCTCTTCTCCGCCTCGAGATCAAACGCTATCTGGGCGCGCAGCCAATAACCATCCGTCAGGCCAAAGTAGCGGCAAAGGCGAAGGTCGGTGTCGGCCGTCACGCGACGTTTTCCCAAGACAATCTGCCCGATACGCTGAGCCGGAATCCCAGTCTCTTTCGCAAGGCGATATTGAGAAATGCCCATGGGAACAAGAAACTCCTCTTTGAGAAGCTCACCAGGAGTCACCGGCGACAGCAAATCGGCCGAAGTCTCATCACTTGTGATAATCGACGATTTCGACATTCCAAGCCATCTCCTGTCTCCACTCAAAACAGACCCGATAGCGCTCATTACGATGCAATCATAGTATCGCCTTACGTTAGTAACGTCAAACGTTTCTATAGACTTACATCTCTATTATATCGTACGTTTGTTCGTGTTTTCTAGAACAAATAGTCCTTCACGCCTTAGTCAAGCAAAAGCAATCGTTTGTAGACATCGAGACCTTTGAGTAGGATTTCCTCGTCGAAGAGCATGCTATCGGTATGCAGAGCGCTTGTGGCATAGGCGGGGCAGCCATCCGAATCACTCGGGTTGTCTTGGTCCTCTGGCATACCCGTGCCCAGCAGGAAAAACACGCCCGGCAGATGGCGCTGATAGAACGCGAAATCCTCGGCGATCAGCAGCGGCTCGTCCACAAGTTGCAGCTCGGGCAAGGCAGGCGCAATGTGGGCAAACAACTCGGGGTCGTTATCGACTGGCGGATAGCCCTCGGCAAAGTCGAGATCGTACGTACAGCCCGTTGCGGTGCACGCCTCGTCGAGCGCACGGCGTACGCCCTCGCGCGCACGGTCGAACATGGCGTCCGTAAACACACGCAAGCTACCGGCAACATGGGCCTCCCCCGCCACCGCATTGCAGACGGTGCCTGCCTGCAGCAGGCCGAACTTGCCAATGCAGGGCTCATCGGCACCCAACTCGTCCATGAGCTCGCGCTCGGAAACTAAGAACTTGGCCGCTGCCAGCGCGGCATCGTGCGATTCCTCGACTGGAACGCCGTAGGTCTTGGCGATATGGATACTCGTTCCATGGATATGAATGTGCGTCTCGCTTGAGCGCGCCAGCAGCGGACCGGGGCAGCTCGCCAACGTGCCGGCGGGCAGATCGGGCCACACATGAAAGCCAAAAATGCGGTCGGCCCCATAGCGCTCGAACACACCACTCTCGCATACCGTCTTGGCACCACCGGTCGTTTCCTCGGCCGGCTGGAACACAAAGAGAACGTTGCGCCTAATGGCGCCCGGCTGTTCGCGAATCGTACGGTCAACATACGTCGCGGCGGCAAGCGCCATGGCCATGTGTCCGTCATGTCCGCAAGCGTGCATCTTGCCAGGATGGGTTGAGGCAAAGGCCGCTCCCGTCGCCTCCGCGATGGGCAGCGCATCCATATCGGCGCGAATCGCCGTGGCATGCGCGGCATCAACACCGGCGTCGAAGAAAGCACAGACGCAGCTGGGGCACGGATGGGTCACCTCGCAAGCGAGCGGTGCCAGCACGCCCTCGATATAGGCAATGGTTTGCGGAAGATCGAAATCGAGCTCCGGAATGCGATGGAGATCGCGGCGATAGCGACGGAGTTCTTGGAGCTCGGTCATAGAGGATCCCTTCGTGAGGCACATCTGTTGCAACTTATTGTGATACAGGATTGTGGCGCACATGTTTCCAGCATATCCCTGCATTTTTTAAACGTTATATACGAATACTCTTGTTTGGTAAAGTGCAACGTGGTAGGGTCGTTACCACTTGATAGAGGCGCGGGCACGAAGAACCGCGGGCGAGCCGGCAGGCTTTGACCCCGTGGGGAGGCGAAACCCGCCGAACTGGGCTTTTCGGGCACGAACAACCTGGTGGGCCTGTGGGAAACACCCACAGGACTGTCTGCAGCAATGCGGGAGCGCTATCCGGACATTGGGTCCACGCTATGCGGATTCGATGCGCAGATGGCGCCGTCTGGATAGCGAGGTTTACGGGACATGGCATTGACCCCCAACGAGGCATATGCGGCCAAGCAGCCGTTTGTGGACAAGGAGACACTCGAGCATATCGTCGAGCAGTTCCCCACGCCGTTTCATCTATACGACGAGGCTGGCATCCGCCGCAACATGCAAGAAGTGCGCGACGCCTTTGCGTGGAACCCAGGCTTTAAGGAATACTTTGCCGTCAAGGCCAACCCCAACCCGGCGCTCATCTCCATTCTCAACGAATACGACTGCGGCTGCGATTGCTCGAGCTATACCGAGCTCATGATCGCCCGCTCACTGGGTATCACGGGACACGACATCATGTTCTCGTCCAACGACACACCGGCTGCCGACTTTGAGCTCGCCGACAAGCTGGGTGCCATCGTCAACTTTGACGACATCAGCCACATCGGGTTCTTTGAGCGCGTTGCGGGGCCCATCCCCAAGACGGTCAGCTGCCGCTTTAATCCAGGCGGCCTGTTCCAGCTCTCCAACGGCATCATGGACAACCCGGGCGACTCCAAATATGGCATGACCACCGAGCAGCTCTTTGAGGCCTTCCGCATGCTCAAGGCCAAGGGCGCCGAGGACTTTGGCATCCACGCATTCCTTGCCAGCAACACCGTCACCAACGACTACTACCCCAAGCTCGCGCGCATCCTCTTTGAGCTCGCCGTGCGCTTGGAGCGCGAGACCGGCGCACACGTCGCCTTCATCAATCTATCCGGCGGCGTCGGTATCCCCTACCTGCCCGAGCAGCAGGCCAACGACATTCACGCCATCGGCGAGGGAGTACGCGCGGCATACGACGAGATTCTGGTTCCCGCCGGCATGGGCGATGTGGCCATCTGCACCGAGATGGGCCGCTTTATGATGGGCCCCTACGGCTGCCTGGTCACCAAGGCCATCCACGAGAAGCAGATCTACAAGGACTATATCGGTGTCGATGCAAGTGCCGTCGATTTGATTCGCCCTGCCATGTATGGCGCCTACCACCACATTACGGTGATGGGTCAGCCGGACGGTCCCGATAAAACCGCAGCCCCCGTCACGAACACGTACGACATCACGGGCAATCTGTGCGAGAACAATGACAAGTTCGCCATCGACCGCGAGCTTCCGCATATCGACATGGGCGACCTGCTCGTGATTCACGACACCGGCGCGCATGGCCACTCTATGGGCTACAACTACAACGGCCGCCTGCGCTCCGCCGAGGTCCTGCTGCGCCCCGACGGCTCGGCCGACCTTATTCGCCGCGCCGAGCGCCTGGGCGATTACTTTGCCACGCTCGACGTGCTGCCGTGCGGCCGCGAGCTGCTGGCCAAATCGCGCGCCGAAAGCGCCCGCCGTCGCGCTCAGGACGAGCGCCTAGTAGTCGCCGCCCAATGGAACAAACGCGTCCAGATCGCGGAAGCGAAGGAGAAGAACATGGATATCCGCAATCTCGAGGGCTCAATCGTCGCCCTTGTCACGCCGTTTAAAAAGGACGGCAGTGTCGACTTTGACGCGCTTGAGCACCTTATCGATTTCCACCTGCAAAATGGCACTGACGCCATCCTCACCCTGGGCACCACCGGTGAGAGTGCCACGATGACCGATGACGAGGACAACTCCGTCGTCGCCGCTGTGGTCAAGCATGTTGCAGGACGCGTCCCCGTTATTGCCGGCTCGGGCTCCAACTCCACGCAGACCATGCTCACCAAGTCGCTCACCTATCAGGGCCTGGGCGCCGACGGTCTGCTGCTCATCACCCCCTACTACAACAAGTCCAATGAAGAGGGTATCTATCAGCACTTTAAGACCGTCGCCGATGCCGTGGACATCCCCTGCATCCTGTACAACATCCCCGGCCGCTGTGGCTGCGGCATCAGCGAGCGCAACGTAGAACGCCTGGCCGCGCACCCCAACATCATGGGTATTAAGGAGGCCTCGGGCAACGTCGCCTACGCGGCCAAGATCGCCCACCTGCTGTCAGACGACTTCCGCATGTACTCGGGCGAGGACGCGCTTACCGTACCGCTCATGAGCCTGGGCGCCTCGGGCACCATCAGCGTGTGGGCCGATGTTCAGCCGCAGCTCGTGCACGACATGTGCCGCGCCTATCTGGACGGTGACGTGGAGCGCGCCCGCGATATCCAGATTGCCGGCCAGCCGCTCATCAATGCCCTCTTTAGCGAGGTCAACCCCATCCCCGTCAAGGAAGCGCTCGCCCAGATGGGCATGATCGAGGCAAACTACCGTATGCCGCTGTGCCCCATGGCAGACGACACGCGAGCCGCACTTACCGATGCTCTGAAGGGAGCTGGTCTACTTGATTAAGACCGTCATTATGGGAACGGGCCGCATGGGCTCGCTCATCCGCACTACCGCCGAAGGCATTGTCGACGCCGCCGGGCAGCCCGTTTTTGATATCGTGGCCCAGATTGGCTTCGATTTGAGCGAGCTCGAGAACGCACCGGCTGCCGACGTCATCATCGACTTCTCGAACGTCGCGACCTTCGACGCCGTCGTCGCCTATGTCGAGCGCACGGGCGCGGCGTTGGTCTCAGGCACCACAGGCTACACCCCCGAGCAGATGGACCGCCTGCGTGAGCTGGGCCAGAACACCCGCGTTATGCACTCGGGCAATTACTCCATCGGTATCGCAGCCCTGCGCCATCTGGTAGCGCAGGCTACACGCGAGCTGCCCGGCTTTGACTGCGAAATCGTCGAGACGCACCACAACCAAAAGGTCGACGCCCCCAGCGGCACTGCCAAGCTACTGCTCGACGCCGTCGTCGAAGCCGAGCCCGAGGCAGGCTACCACCCCGTCTATGGCCGCGAGGGCATGTGCGGAGCACGCGATCCCAAGGAAATCGGTATGCACTCGCTGCGCGGCGGCACCGTCGCCGGCGTGCACGAGGTGAGCTTCTTTGGCCAGGACGAGGAGGTCACGCTCACCCACCGCGCCACGAGCCGTCAGATCTTTGTCAACGGCGCCTTGGCAGCCGCGCAGAAGCTCGTCACCCGCGAACCCGGCTTCTATACGTTCGACAAGGTCATGTTTGCCTAACCAGGTATCAACCGAATCCACCCAAAGGAGAGATAGCAAATGAGCAACGCAGCCGAGATGGATGCACAGGAGATTATCAACTACATCGCCACCGCGCCCAAAAAGACGCCCGTCAAGCTGTACGTGCGCGAGAAGCCGGGCATGAAGGTTGCCTGGGGCGACGCACATGTCTACGGCGGCCGTCGCGGCAAGACCGTCTTTGGCGACTGGGACGAGCTCAAGACCATCCTGGACGCCAATGCCGATTCCATCGATTACTACGACGTTGAAAACGATTGCCGCAACTCCGCCGTGCCCATGCTCGACCTTAAGGGCATCAACGCCCGCATCGAGCCGGGCGCGATCATCCGCGACCGAGTCGAGATTGGCGACCGTGCCGTCATCATGATGGGCGCCATCATCAACATCGGCTCCGTTATCGGCGAGGGTTCCATGATCGATATGGGCGCCGTGCTGGGCGGTCGCGCCACCGTGGGCAAGAACTGCCACATCGGCGCCGGCACCGTGCTGGCAGGCGTTGTGGAGCCCGCCAGCGCCACGCCCGTCATCATCGAGGACGATGTCATGATCGGCGCAAACGCCGTGGTCCTGGAAGGCGTGCACGTGGGCAAGGGTGCTGTAGTTGCCGCCGGCGCCGTGTGCGTCGAGGACGTCCCCGCCGGCGCCGTCGTGGCCGGTGTCCCCGCCCGCGCCATCAAGATGCGCGACGAGAAGACCGACAGCAAGACCGGCCTGGAAGAGGGCCTGCGCCAGCTGTAGAAGTTACGCGGTTTTGCCAAACCGCGTAACGGCTCGACGCTGCAAACGCCCCTAAGCGGCAATCTGACGTTCAATCGTCGGTCGCGTACCGAAGTACGCTTCCCTCCTCTTTCACGTCACCTTGCTCGCTTAGGGGCGTTTTCGCTCATATGACCCAATCCGCTGTCAAGAGCCACAATGGCCCCGCCGACCGCTTGCAATCGGTCGGCGGGGCCTGCCGTTGAACCCGTCCCGGTCCGCCCCCGGCATGTCGTCGACGCCTTCGGCTCAGTCTCATATCCGCGGATACCGCTCCGGCGGCCCGCAATCCTCTCCTTCGGCGGGGCTCCCCAAGTCTGACTACGCGCATGCGGCCGCTGCCGCGCGCCCAGCGAAAGCGGGGGTATCCCCGAAGGCTGCCCGGCTCGCCGGGACGGGGGCTATGTCTATTCGGTTGCCTCCCGGCACATCGCGCCGAGGGCCCACAGCCACCTCACGAGCTCGGCGGCGGTGGCGGCGTTCGCCTTCGCCTGGGGCATGCCCCTGGCGAGCATCTCCTCGCGGCGCCGGAGCAGGCGCTCGGAACCCTTCCTCCCGTGCATCCTCACCTCGAGCGGGACGCCGCTGCCCTTGGGCATCAGCTTCGGTTGGTGGCTCGCCTGGACGTAGCTCCAGGACCCCTCGACGGCCAGCCTCCTGACGAGGGCGTTGCCGGCCCCGCTGATCCCGCCGAGGCGCACGGAGTCCGCGCTCGACCTCTGCTTCGGGGCGAGGCCGAAGTAGGCCGTCACCTGCCTGCCGGAGCGGAACCTCGAGAAGTCGCCGACCTCGGACGCGAAGGCGGCGGCGAGCGCGAAGCCGCACCCCTTGATCGACTGGAGCGCCTCGACCTCCGCCGAGAGGGGGCCCGCCGCGACGGCGGCCCTGTACTCGGCGAGGAGGTCGTCGCGCGTCTCGGCGGCCGCCTCGACCTCGTTCCTCAGCGCCGCCAGCGCCCGGATGCCGCCGTCGTCGGCGGGCCGGACCTTGTCGAGCCACCTGAGGAAGTCGTACGTCCAGTACCTCCGGGGGTTTCCGGCCGGCGTCGTGCCGCCGTAGGCGTAGCCACGGCGGGCTAGGAACGCCAGGAGCCGCTGCTTCGCCGCCGCGAGCCTCGCGGTCGCCGCGTCGTGGGCCCCGGCGAGGTCCCTGAGCCCCTCGATCTCGGGGGACGGCACCCATACCGGGGAGATATCGTGCGACAGTATCGCCTTGGCCATCCTGGCCGCGTCGTTGCGGTCGTTCTTGGACGAGAGGTCTGCCGCCGACCTCGGGACCCTGGAGACGGCCGCGACGACGCAGTCGACGCCGAGCCCGGAGAGCTCCCTCTGCGGGGCGAAGCCGAGGTAGCCGCTCTCGTAGGCGGCGAGCGACGGGCCGGGGAAGCCCGACATCCACTCCGCGACCTCGCCCCAGGGGTTGCCGCGGAACCTCCTCGTCACGGCCTCGCCCGTCTCCGCGTCGAGCGCGCAGACGGTGGTGGACCTGAGGTGTACGTCCATTCCGAAGGCGGTAGAATATCTAGGCACGGGAGCCTCCCAACCTCGTTGCGGCGCGGCTGCGCCTCTGGCACTTCAACAACATTGTCGCAGCCCCGACCCGCGGTCACGAGCGGGGGCTCCTGTCGTTTCCGTGCCCCTGGATTGGGTCATAGTGTCTGACGTGAGCTCAACCTGCGGCGCAATGTCAGCAACCAAGCCGAAAACAAAAAAGGCCGAAGTCCCAAAAGGCTTCGGCCTTTGTTTTTTGCAACGTCCAAGAGCAGTTTATCGATTCTCAATACTTCCGATGTTCTTAAGCTCGATGGAGATGAGGCCGTTGGGCTCGTTGACGAACTCGATGTACTCGGAGTTCGAACCCATCTCGGCCGGGAAGCTGATCTCGATGCCCGTATCGGTACGAATCTTATGATTGCGCACCGCCGCGCGCTCGACCTGCTTGCGCTCCACGGGAACGCGCTCAGGAACCTTTTCCTCGGTCAGTGCCGCGCGCACGCTTTCCTTGATGACCGGCTCGTCCTCAAAGACCTCATCGACGATATCCCAAGGCGGCAGCTCCTCGTCATCCTCAACCTTCTCGGCCACAGCAGCCTTAACCTTGGCGAGCGCTACGGCCGTATTGGCACCGTGCTCCTCGGCGACTTCCTCAACCACACGCGTCACCGTGTCGATGACCTCCTTGCCCGATACACCCGTGTCGCACTGCAGCAGGCCGTCGGGGATAAGCATACGGTCCTCGCCGGCAATCTTGCGCTTCTTGTCCACGTAACCGATCTCCATGGTGCTCGCGCGCACGATAGCATAGCTTGGCACCTTTTGCGAGGGGTTTGGCAGAATAGCGTAGTGGCGCGCGATGTCGTTGCGAACCTCCCCCTCCTCGCGGCCCACCTCGTGCATAAAAGCCTGCTTGGAGCTCAGCAACATCACGGCAAACCAGCGGGCATCCTCATCGTCGTCAAAATCAGCCACGAGCACGTCGGTGGACTCGGCTTTCTCAGCCTTGGTGAGCTCGGAGGAGATAAACTCCGCAATCTGCTGCGACAGGTCCACAAACTCGCGCTCGCCAAAGAAATAGCCCTTGAGCTCGCCGCCAAACGCAGAGTTCTCGGCAAACGTGGCACGTTTATTGTCGGCCGAGGTGCGTGCGCGGCGCAGATGCGTGGTTACGAAATTGCGCACGGTACGGCTTTCGATATCGAGCTCGCGCTGGCTCATGACGTTGACGGCAGAGTCAAAGTCCAGGAT
This sequence comes from uncultured Collinsella sp., assembly GCA_928722055.1. Taxonomy (GTDB): domain Bacteria; phylum Actinomycetota; class Coriobacteriia; order Coriobacteriales; family Coriobacteriaceae; genus Collinsella. The sequence continues at coordinate 694,191 of CAKMWN010000002.1, read as the reverse complement.
ATGCAGAATCGCGTGATTGATTTTCATATACGGCATTCCGTTCTAGATCGAATTGAGCACGAACCAGTATAGCGGTCGAGCCCGCCCCAGGCGCATCGAAGATTGGTGCATCGGAGACAGGTTACTTTGCACCAATGGTTAGCGCAGGAGCTCGGACTGCCAGGCCTCGAGTTGTTCTGCCAGACTCTTACCGGCAGCGGACATGTCAATCTGAGGGCGTTTGGGCAGCAGTGCACATCTAAGGATTGCCGCGATGGTCTGCGAAACAAAACGGCGCGTATCCTTGTCAAAGCCTTGCGCAGCCTGGAGCATCACGGGCAGGCTCTCGCGCAGATTCCCAGCGATATCCGCAAACCGCTCAGCACCCGTTGCCTCAAACACGGAGAACAACGCATCTACAAAACGCTCGCGCTCGCTAGGCGACACTGCGAGCAGCATCTCGCGAATGGAGCCATCAACGTATCGAGCACCGGCGGACAGGCGCTCACAATACACGAAGTCGCGACCATCAACCACCCAGCTAAAGGGATTGTGCTGCAGCAGGCTGAACTCGGTACTCTCAACGATGGCATAGTCCTCCTGCATCTCGAACATCATGCCAAAGATCGACGACCGAGGTAGCGTCTTGTCGATTCGACCGGAAAGATCGGCAAAGGCATTGCCGTTCAGAAATTCCTCGACGAAGCCCGGACCATCATGGGAATACGCCCGTTCGATTCGCCCACGGGCGACATCGGAGCACATCGCCGCACCGTACACCGAAAGGTTTCCGCCCTTGGAATGACCTCCGCACAAAAGCGGCCCGTCAATCGCATCCGCCGCCTCGTCCACATAACGTGCCGCGGATTCCTGGGCCGGCACAGGACACCGGAACGCCATGTTAAAGTCTTCTTTCCAGCCCACAATCGTACTATCGGTCCCCCGGAAGGAAAGATAACTAAACCCTGCCGGAAACCGGAACGCCATGGCTGCAAACTGCTCTGTCGCCACCACATCGCTCACGACACGATAGCCGCAAACGTGCATGCCACGGTAGCGAGGACTTGCTGCCACGGCCTCCAGCAAGGCCCTGCTCCCCTCTGGGTCCCACAAGTCGTCAATCATGTCCCGGTAGCACTCGGCACGCAGCAGCTCGCGTACGTCTAGGCCCTGCCAGTTCGTCAGCTCCGCCATATCACCCGGCAAACGCAAATAGGACAACCACGCAAAGACCAGGCTGTCCACCGCGCAGAACGGCCGCTCCTCAAACGGATCAAACGCCGTCTGGGCATAGGTCAAAAAATTAGGCGAATCCGACATGGCCCTCCCATCAACTATGGTGTATTGGGATGGTGCATTGGGGTCAGGTTACTTTGCACCAAAAGGCGCCCGGGCCGTGTGGACCCGGACGCCTTCATTGTAGCTTTTCGCTCTAGCGAGCTTGATTTAGCAGGAGAAATCGACGCTGTCGATGATGTCCTTGAGGGCCTTGGCGGAGACGGTGAGCTCATGCTGCTCGTCATCGTTCAGCGGCACGGGGACGCGGCAGACAACGCCGTCGCGGCCAACGACAGTCGGCATGGAGATGGCAAGATCGGACAGGCCATACTCGCCCACCATGAGCGAGGAGACAGGCAGAACGGTCTGCTCATCGCGCATAACGGCGGTGCAGATGCGCTTGACGGCCATGGCGACGCCATAGTAGGTGGCGTGCTTCTTCTCGATGATGGTGTAGGCGGAGTTCTTGACGTCCTCAGCGATGCGCTTCTCGGCAGCCTCATGCTCCAGGTGGCCGTGAAGCTCACAGAAGGTGTTCAGCGGAACGCCGGCAACCTGAGCGCTGGACCAAGCGACAAACTCGGAGTCACCGTGCTCGCCCATGACATAGGCCTGGACATCGCGCGGGTCAACCTCGACGTGGGCACCAAGCATCTGCTGCAGACGGCCAGTGTCGAGCACGGTGCCGGAGCCGATGACATGGCCCTCGGGCAGGCCGGACATCTTGATGGCGGCATAGGTCAGAACATCAACCGGGTTGGAGACGATGAGCAGAATGCCTTCGAAGCCGGACTTCTTAATCTCGGGGATAATGGACTTAAAGATGTTAACGTTCTTGTTGACCAGGTCCAGGCGAGTCTCACCGGGCTTTTGGGCAGCGCCAGCGGTGACGACGATCATGGCGGCGTCGGCGACATCGGAATAATCGCCGGCGTAGATCTTCATCGGCTCGGCAAATGTCATGCCGTGCGCGATATCCAGGGCCTCACCCTCGGCACGATTCTTGTCCACGTCGATGAGGACCATCTCGGAGAACAGACCACTCTGCATCAGCGCGAACGCCGAAGACGAACCGACGAAACCGCAGCCGACAATAGCGACCTTCTTCTCGTTAACCATTAGAAACTCCCATCTCTCTCCACAAACAAGCCGCCCGGGAACGACCCGAGCGGCTTGCCGTAATCCCAATACATCCAATCGGGACTTTGATTATGCTCCTATTCGCAGCCAAAAATCGACCGTTTACCGAAATTGTTTGCAGAATTCGTAAAATAACTGCACGAAATCGGTTTCGAGCTATTGACGGGTCGAAATAGGTTTCTAATACAGGCCAGCCTCGCGAATGGCCTCGACAGCCAAAGCGATCTGATCGGGCGGCAGGACCAGTGCCATACGCACGTGCCCCTCGCCCGAAGGGCCAAAGCTCGCGCCCGGCGTCACCACAACGCCGGCCTTCTCCATAAGCTCCTCGCAAAACGCCATGGAATCGGTGCGACCACCGGGAAGCTTGGCCCACACAAACATAGAGCCATGCGCGTTGGGACGCTCCCAGCCCAGGCCCTCAAGACCGTCGCACAGGGCATCGCGGCGTTCCTGGTACTTCAGACGCTGCGCCTCGACCTCATCGCGCGGACCGTTCAGGCAGGCGATGGCAGCCTTCTGAATCGGGAAGAACATACCAAAGTCGATCTGGCCGCGCAGCTTGGCAAAGGCCGAGACCACATCCTCGCGACCGACCAAAAAGCCGATGCGTGCGCCGGTGACGTTAAACGACTTAGAGAGCGAGAAGAACTCCACGCCCACATCGAGCGCGCCAGGGTACTGCAGGAAGCTGCCACCCGGCTCGCCGTCGAACACGATATCGGAGTAGGCATTGTCATGCACGATCAACAGATCATGCTCGCGGGCAAAGGCGATAATCTCCTCGTAGACCTCGGGCGTGCCCACCGAGCCGACCGGGTTGGCGGGCAGCGACACGATCATATACTTGGCGCGATCGGCCACCTCGGGATCGATGCCCGCCACATAGGGCAGGTAATTGTGCTCGGCAACCAACGGATAGTACTCGAGCTTGGCATCGGCGATCTTGGCACCCGCCTCAAAGACCGGGTAGCACGGATCGGGAACCAGAATGGTGTCACCCGGATCGAGCAGGGCCAGGCCCAAATGGCCCACGCCCTCCTGCGTGCCGTTGCACGACTGCACCATAGACGGCGTAATGCCCGAAACGCCAAAGCGACGCTCATAGTAATCGCACACGGCCTGCTTGAGTTCGGGCAGGTCGCGCAGGGCATACTTCCACATCTCGGGATCTTGGGCTGCCTGCGTGAGCGCCTCGACCACATGGTCGTACGGCTTAAAATCGGGCGTGCCCACGCTCATGTTGTAAATGGTCTTGCCCTGAGCCTTCAGCGCGAGAAGCTTGTTGTTGAGCGAGGCGAAGACCTCCGCGCCAAAGCGGTCGAGACGCTGCGATGCCTGCATGGTGCCACCTTTCGATATGAAAAACGCGGCGCTCCGACAAGAGCGCCGCGCGATACGGGCCATCAGATTGCAAAAGTGTAACGCTTGCAACCCCCCGTATTGGTTCAATTTAGCCAACCTTAGTCAACCGGATTGAGCGCATCGATCTGCGCAAGCCACAGACGCGAGCTGGCGTCACTCGGCATACGCCAATCGCCGCGCGGGCTGAGCGTCACCGAGCCCACCTTGGGACCATCGGGCAGGCAGCTGCGCTTAAACTGCTGGGCAAAGAAGCGACGGTAGAACGTACGTAGCCACGTGTGGACGGTCTTGGCGTCGTAGACGCCCTCGAAGCTCTTGAGCGCCATGCGGTAGATCTTGCCCGGCTCAAAGCCAAAACGCAGCAGGTAGTAGAGGAAGTAGTCGTGCAACTCGTACGGGCCCACCAAATCCTCGGTCTTCTGCGCAATCTCGCCGTCGCCCGTGGGAGGCAGAAGCTCGGGGGACACCGGCGTATCGAGGATATCGAGCAAGACCTCGGCAATGCGCCCGCCAAAGACATCGGCGGCATAGCGTACCAGATGGCGCACAAGCGTCTTGGGCACGCTCGCGTTGACGGCGTACATGCTCATGTGGTCGCCGTTATAGGTAGCCCAGCCGAGCGCCAGCTCCGACAGGTCGCCCGTGCCAATGACAAAACCGCCAGCCTGGTTGGCCAAATCCATCAGAATCTGCGTACGCTCGCGCGCCTGGCTGTTCTCGTAGGTCACGTCCTGCACGGTCGGATCATGCTCGATATCCTTAAAGTGCTGCTCCACGGCAGCATGGATCGAGACCTCGCGAAAGCTCACGCCTAGGTCGCGAGCGAGCGACTCGGCATTGGACTTGGTGCGGTGCGTCGTGCCAAAGCCGGGCATGGACACGGCCGTGATACCGGTGCGCGGCAGGCCCAAGGCGTCGAACGCACGCACGGTCACGAGGAGCGCCAGCGTGGAATCGAGGCCGCCCGAAAGGCCGATGACGGCCGCCTTGGTGCCCGTATGGGCAAGGCGGGTCTTGAGGCCGGCGGTCTGCAGGTCGAGGATAGTCTCGCAACGCTCAGCCAGATCACCGTGGTCGGCCGGCACAAAGGGAGCGCGGGGGAAGACTCGGTCGATGTCGAGCGCATCGCGCAGGACAGGTTCTTCGGCCAGTACGCCCTCAAACGAAAACTCAACGGTCGCGGATTCCGGCGCATCGTCGGTGCGCGTCCACGTCGTCGAGCGACGGCGCTCGGCAACCAGGCGGTCAAGGTCAACGTCGGCGATGGCCATATCGCAGGTAAGCAGTTTGGTCGCGGCGAGCTTGGAGCCGTTTTCGTAGACGAGGTTCTCACCCGCAAAGACCATGTCAGTCGTGGACTCGCCCTCGCTCGCGTCCGCGTAGGCATAGGCGCAGTACAGGCGCGCACTCTGATTGGAGATGAGGCTGCGGCGATAGTCTGCCTTACCGATAATCTCGTCCGAGGCCGACGGGTTGAGGATCACCGTCGCACCGGCAAGCGCCATCTCGGTCGAAGGCGGCGCCGGCACCCACAGGTCCTCGCAGACCTCAACGCCCAGCACCAGGTCCTCGGCGCCCTCATCACAGCAGCGGTAGACAAGCCCCGAACCCAGCGGAACCGGACCCTGACCGGCAAATTCAACCCACACGGGATCTGTGGGCGCCGGAGCAAACCAGCGGCGCTCGTAGAACTCGCCATAGTTGGGCAGATACTTCTTGGCCGTGAGGCCCAAAAGCTCACCCGCGCAGCACACGGCGGCGCAGTTGTAGATATTCTCGGCAACTGCAACGGGAAGACCGATGGTAAAGACAATCGGCAGCTCACGAGTCACATCGAGGATATGCACCAAAGCAGCCTCGCAGGCATGCAGTAATGTGCGGTTATGGAACAGATCGGCCGCGGTATAGCCGCACAAGTTAAGCTCGGGCAGCACCAGAGCACGAACGCCGCGCTCGGCAGCCTCGCGAACAGCCGCCAACGCAACCTCGGCATTGCCCTCGACATCGGCAACGCGAATCTGCGGCGACGCCGCCGCCACACGCAAAAAGCCATCGTTCTTATTAGCCGAAACGCAGCATTGCCTTGTTGATCTGGACACTGGAGGCCCCTTCTACCCTGAGATTCAGTCTAACGAACGTTCACATACCTCTAACTAGCCAAAGCAACCTCCCAGTTTACTGAGAGGCCAACCTGTGCTAAGAGCATGTATTTCAAAAAAATCTTTAATTAAAAAAGGAGAAATCGATAATCGACTTCTCCTTTAAGCGAGGCGAGTAAATTCCGAAACTAATGGCAGAATTTATCCATGTAGTCCTCAAAGTCGAACACTTCTACCACGACGCCCTCTTCCTGAAACTCTTTCAGTTGCTCCAAGAGATCTTTGTTAATAACGTCCATGCAGAAACCTCCTCTATCTAATCAATTGTAGTATATCTGCTTTCATGCAATTATCAACCAACTTGTTTAATTGCTCCTCGTTTGCCGATAGTCCCTTGATTATCAACTTTATCCGAACACCTCCCACATTCATCCGCACATGTGCGGATGAATGTGGGAACCCGATACCCTGAGGGCCGGGCCGGCCGGCCCCGGGAGATCGGAGGACGGCATGTCCGGAAAGAAGAAAAGGGACTCCGCAAGGGCGGTCCCGAGGGCCTACGGAAGGCTCACGAGGCACGAGCGGGACACGGTCCAGAGGATGCTGGAGCGCAGGGCGTCGTGCAGGGAGATCGCGAGGGAGCTGGGCAGGTCGCCCTCGACGGTGAGCGCCGAGGTGGCGTCGCACAGGTTCGTGACGGCGCCGAAGGCCAGGCGCGGCGAGCGCGTGGACGCCTCCGCCGACCTGTCGGCGGCCTGCCCGCGCCTGGCGGCGTGGCCGCGATGCTGCAACGGCTGCGGGCGGTACCGCGCGATCGGCTGCAAGCGCCGCCCCCACGTCTTCTACGAGGCCCGGGCCGCGCAGCTGTGCGCCGACTCGGTCCTCGTCTCGTCCAGGCGCGGGATAGACGCCGACGAGCCCGCCGCGGCGGCCAGGCTGGAGGCGATAAGGGATTGCCTGCGCCGGGGGCTGTCGCCCGAGCAGATGGCGGCGCGCAACGGCGGCCCGGTGGACCTGTCGCCGTCGACCATCTACCGCTGGGTCTCGGCGGGCTACGACGGCATGACCAACATGGAGCTCAGGCGCAAGGTCGGCTACAGGCCGAGGAAGCGCGCCGCCGGCCGGGCGGCCACGCGCCACTCCGCCCGCAGGTCGCATGCCACGTTCCTCGCCCTCGGGGAGGACGCGTGCGCCGCGGCCTGGGAGATGGACACGGTCGAGGGCGCGCGGGAGGACTCGGCCTGCCTGCTCACGCTGCTGCACCGCCCCAGCAGGCTCCAGCTCGCGCTGCCGCTGGAGGAGAAGACCGCCGCGTGCGTCGCGGACGCCCTGGAGGGCGTCCGGGCCATCCTCGGCGCCGACGGGACGCGCCGCGTGTTCCGCGCCGTCCTCACCGACAACGGCGCCGAGTTCTCCGACGAGGCTGCGATCGCGGCGCTGCTCGGCGAGGGGCCGGGCGAGACGAGGCTGTTCTACTGCGACCCGAGGCGCAGCGACCAGAAGGGCGCCTGCGAGCGAAACCACGTCGAGATAAGGAAGCTGCTGCCCAAGGGCTCCGGGCTCAGGTTCGACCGGCTCGCCCCGGCGGACCTGGCGCTGGCCATGTCGCACGTGAACTCCGAGCCCCGCGGCGCGCTCGGCTTCTCGACGCCCGCACGCGCCTTCAGGGCGATGCTCGGGGAGGACGCGGCGGCGCTGCTGGACGCCTACGGCGTGGAGGAGGTTCCCATCGGCGAACTCGACCTGACGCCGGGCCTCATCGAGAGGGCGCGCGCAGAGAGGGGCGATGCCCCGCTGGCCTAGCCTAAGGGCGAAAACGGAATAGACGGACCGACCGTCCGGCTGAGTCTGGGAAGAGGTGCCGGGCGGCGGGCGGAGCATGGCCACCGGACCCATCGAAACACATCTCCACCGTTCCTTCAACTGGGAAAACGACGCCCCCGTGGCCTGAATAGGGCCTCGGGGGCGTTCGGCTAACTGCGGGAACGGCCTATCCGCTCAATGTGTTCGGCTGAGATCGGAAATCAACCTTTGCCGATAGTCCCTCTTTTTTCAAAATGTCGCGCACCTCGTTCTTAGTAATCGGCTTTTCAAACAACGAAAGCAAAGCGAACGAAAAATCATTAACCGCACACATTCTATGGGTGGCACAACTCAGCAGTACTCTTAACCCCTCTTTTGAGCGTCCGACTTCTTTCACAAACGAACTTTTAACCAATTGAAAACCATTATCGTGCATTACATAATCGGCATCGATATTTGTATTCAGCAATCCATAATGCAACAGTTCTTCTATCGCCCTTGTCAGCTCGAGATCGCCCTGATCAAGAATAAGAGAAATGCTACAATCAGCCTCCAATAAACGGGCCAACTTAAGGTATACCAACTGGGAAACAGCATAGACATGATGGTATTCAGAATTATAGAAGTAGGCAAATGGCTCAACGAGCACGACAGAGGTCTTGGAATCCAGCCAGATTCGATCAGCTGGATTTAGACTAGTTAGCCGTCGCTTTACTTTGGTCAAATGTCCCTTATACCTGACAGCGTGAATAGAATCTAGGATCCAGGTCACCTCTGAAATATGAAGCCGCTGGGGCAAGTCAATTGTGTCGCTACCGTTTATGACCTCTTGCATATAAAAATCAATATGATGCTCATCAGATAAGGATTTTGCTTCATTTAAAGTTAAACCAGTGCCTGAAACATAATCCACTTCGAGGCGCAAATCCTCATATTGGGACTTCGGCATTACAGAGACACCATACTTATCGGGATGATTCCAAACATCCGACCCCATAACGAGACCAAAATTCGTAAATCCTCTCGTGGAATATGGAACACCACATACCTGTTTTGAATAATTCAAAACATTCTCTGTATAAGCTAAGGTGTTCAGAGCCTCTTCTTTAGTTTCGGTCGGAAAGCCAATCATAAAGAATAGATGAACAGGAATACCCGCATTGAGACAATCATGGATATTGCGATCAATCCAATCAACTCTCGTGTTCTTCTTCATTAGATCAAGAACTCTTTGGTTGTATGACTCGAGGCCAAACTGAATCTGCCTACATCCACTTTGGTATATCTTGTTGAAAACGTCTGTACTTAGGGTTGGAGAGAACCTCGTTTCTCCATGCCAGAAAAACGTTTTTCCCGATGCGTTTATTTCATCCGCGAGTTGCTCCATTCTTTTGCCTTCGAATGTTTCATCCACAAAAGAGAAAACTCTCGTGCCGTATTTTTCATTTAACCGACACATTATTTCAAATACTCTCGATATGGGCATCTTTCGGTAACAACCACCAGTAGCACCGGGAATGGTGCAGAAGGCGCAATGATCAAAACACTGCCTAGAGGAATAAACCGGCAATATTAACTCAGGCATGAAGTATTTAGAAAGGGCGAAGCCATCGAAATCGGGAACTGTATCGTTGATAAATGTTTGCTCAATCCGATGGTTTTTATATATCTTTCCACCTTTAGCATGGCAAAGGTTTGGAACACAGTCGAGATTGTCATCACCAGAGTCAAGAGCCTCAAGAAGACGTGCAAGCGGCTCTTCGCCGTCATACATCATTATCGAATCAATGTATTCAAAAAAGGGATGCCATTCTTTCATGCAGTCATCTGCTAAACGAGTAATGTAATTGCCGCCCAATGAGACGTGTTTAACAGATGGACATTCTTCTTTAATCAGTTTCGCTAACGTAACTGCGGAAATCAATTGGAAACAGCCGCTCACCGAAATCCCAATAAACTCGATTTTTTCCCTCTGAATACGCTTAAGAAAGGCAGTTTCATAGAAGGAAATAAACGGATTATGCAAGGTATCCGCAAGCGATTTCATTATTTCTGGTGTCGAATAATAATCATAGGGCAGATCTATGGAGTTGAACGTGTATTTAACTCCATATGAGACGTGATTTATGATATAGAGTGCATTTCTAAAAATGTTTTCAGCATATTGTCTTTCTTTTAGATTAAAGTATCTCTTTGATCTGAAAATATCTTTTGCTTCGTCAACATTAAGTGCTGACTTTTGTATCAACTCGATTGTTAATTGAACATTCGAACTAAACGAATCCTTTGATTCCCGATACCTTTTACAGCACTCTTCGACATGTCTAAAAGATAGGAGGTCATCGTAAAATTCCACGTTTAAGTCAACAATGTCAACTTTGTATTGTTCAACCTCTTGAAGATATGACTTCAAAACAGGCAAGGCAAGATACGGCCCCACTGGACTCCATCCTGGGGGAAATACTAAAAGCGTTTTAGGCATATCAACGTCACATCTTTCGCAAATAATTCAATTGAAACACAACTACCATCATAATTGAAAATACACCAAGTCCTGTAACGAGAATTGAGAACATCGCGATGCTCGTGAACAGCGAAACAAGGAGTGTTGAAATAACAACAGCAACCGATTGCAAAGACTCCCTAATTGAAAACAGGCTTATCGATTCAGATCCGTCTCTCGCCAAATCCTGCAGCGATGTTATGAGAAGCACATCTTGAATGGCGTTTCCGGCACCGACGATAAAAAGGAAAATAAACGATATCCCAGACGCATAGCGATAGCCAAACGCCAGATACGCACCGAGCGCAAGATACGTCACAAAACAATATGATTTAACGCAATCGGAACCACTGATTAAACGACCATATATTGTATTTCCGAACAACAGTCCGATTGTAAGACTACTCTGAAGGAATCCGTATTGTATCGATGACGAGTCAAATTGCAATTGCGCTATAGCTGGCAAAAGAGAATTCAGAGAGCCGAATGCCACGCCACTAGAAATATCGATTAATAGGAAACCAATTGCCAAGTGCTTCGCGCTAAGATCACTAAATGCAGTCCTGTTTTTTTCATTTTTTCTTATCCCCTCTTTATCATTAACCTCGATAACCGACGGAACATCTCGCAGCAACCAGAACGACGCGGCAAAAGAAAGCGCGTCTAATGCAAGAACAGCCTCCGCCCCAAATTGAGCGACAACAAAACCGCCGGCAACTGGCCCCAGAACCATCATCAAATTCTGCAGAAACCCAAACGAATTATTAATTACGTCGCGATTGATACTATTCGTATTGGCTCTTAACAACGAGTAAAAGCAGGGCATTTCAACCGTTCGGCAAAGCGATACCGCGCACGTAATAGCAAACATACTCCATTTACTATCAACAAAAATATAGCAAACGAATAATCCCGCGCGAATTAAGTCTGCCAATCTCATGGCCTGCAGTGTCCCGATACCCATCTTCTGAGGCAGCTGCGCGAGCGCAACTGAAAACAGAGAGGGGGCAAATCTGCAGCAGACCATCAAAGCAGTTGCAGAAACATCGTGAGTTACCTCGTAAATCAGCATTGGCAAAGCAATATTCGCACACCAATTGCCTATTTCGCTTATCCCTCTAGCAATATATAGGACCCGAACCGGATGGCTAGCTCTCAATACCGTGAACATCACGATTAACCTCGTATTTCAGGCCTCGTTCATCCCTTAATAGGAATCCATAATCAACCAAGTACCGCCTCAACACGGCATAATCAGGATAGAGCTGTGACAGCACACGATTAACCTGAAGCTCCGTATAACTTGTATTTAATTCAAAGAAAGAGACGGCCCATAGCAGCATGATTCTTTTATAGCTTTCCTTTTTTGGAATTGAAACCAGCTCGCCATTCTTGAGAAATCGTTTTTTAAAGTCTATTAGCTCATCCATTCACATCCTCCATTTCATACGCATCTAATACTAAAAATGCATACGCTTTAGGTCATCTCATTCGGCTTCTATATTCGAACTAAACTCGAACTAATCTAAATGATTTGCTCAAACACTCTTCGAAAGCTCGTTTTTCACTCTGAGTAAAATGCCCTTCCCAGTCAGTCCACGAACAGGAAGGCAACTCACAACGAGCGGAGTCGAAGCCCTCTGCCGTCGGTCGTTCAAAATGCACGATAACCTTTTCGATATCCCCATCTGTTATCAGGTCAGAATGAACGACCTCGGTACCGTCTTCGAATGTCATATATGGGTACATCACGTAAACCACCTCGCAATCGTAAATCCAGTTTAGCATCAAGCTATTGCACCAAAGACAGCAAGCCCCCCCTTGATGAGTTGATGGTATCTGTTAAATGTCACGTACGATTCACATCTGGTGGGTACCCTGATGGCTACACGAAACGAAGCAGATTTACACCGGGAGGACCCCGTATGACAACCAAGTACACCGACGCGCCGCGCACGCGCGTCATGACGCCGGCATCGCTCAACAACGGCGTGCACGAGAACCATTCCATCGGACAGACCATGGCCATCGCGCCCAAAAAGGGCCTGTTTGACGACATTTCCATTCCCCAGATCATCGCCGGCGCCGCAGCTGCCGCCACGAGCGTTGCACTTGCCTCCAAGATCGGTATCGCGGGTTCAGTAATTGGCGCCGCCGTGAGCTCGGTCATCACCGTTGTGTCCTCGCAGGTCTACCGCCACTTTATCTCTGCCAGCGCCAAAGCCCTCAAAGGTACGCACGCCGACGTCGACTACCCCGCCGGCGCCTATAAGCCCGTTGAGTTTGATGCCGAGGAGCACCTAGGTGGCGCCGCGACCACGCAGGAGATGCGCCAGGTTGCGGGACGCGCGACCACGGCGCGTGTCGCCCCCAACAGCCTGCGCGCCAAGGCGGCGGCAGAGCGCAGCCAGACGCAAAAGAAGGTCATCATCTTCTCGATCGCCATCGCCATCGTCGCGGTCATCGCCTGCGCCGGCGCCATCCTTATCACCACCGCCGGTGAGGGTCTGGGCGAGCGCCCCGAGCCAACCCTTTCGTCGCGCACGACCGAGAGCGATGCAAATGACAACACCCGGTCTCAAGATCAGCAGACGCAAACGGACGACACGCAAGACAGTTCCACCTCTGCCAATTCGTCCTCGAACACCCAAGACCAATCGCAGGGCACCGATTCCTCTACGGCCAACAGTGGCACGCCATCCGGCACGACCGACTCAAGCCAAACGACTGACGGTTCGCAGCCAAGCACGGGCGGCCAGACGAGCGACACCGCTTCGGGAACGGGCACAGCAGACAGCAGCAACGCCAACAGCTCGAACAGCTCGAGCGGAACCGCGTCCGGCACGGCATCTGACAACTCGAGCCAAGGCACGGCATCGGGCAACTAGGCGCTGCATCCCCAGATAGGCAACCTGTACAACGGGCGCGAATCGATAGCGGTTCGCGCCCGTTTGCCTTGGGTGCCGCCATGGCAAACGCTATGCGATGGTAAGATACTTTACGTGTGTAAAGAGGAGATTTGCCATGAGCAAGACAATAGTTAGGCCCACGCTATCGCTGGGCAACCACATCTATCTGTATCGCCTGCTGCGCGATGCGATTGGATGCGGCAAGCAAACGTTTATGACGCAGGTCGAAGAGGCGCTCGCCGCGGGCGACATGGCCGCTTATGACCTGGGCTTCGAGTCAACGCGCGAGCTGCTCGAGGAGCTCGACGACTGCATTAAGCTGACCGTCTTTAAGGGCGGTCGCCTGTATGCCACCGTCATCGCCAACGATGCCTGGGATGCCGCCCTTGCCAAGGGCGAGGACAAGCCCAAGGCAGCCAAGGGAGCCAAGCAGTCCTACAAAAAGAAAAAGCGCGGCGAGAAGGACCTCAAGGCCGTGCGCCCCAAGCACGTTAAGCGTCCCGAGCCTGAAGCCATGGTTGAAGCCGTGCCAGAATCCGAGCCCGAGGCAGAGATTGAAGTCGCTATTGAGGTAACGGCAGAAGCCGAAACCGAAACCACCGCCACGACTGATCCCGAAGTCATATCCGAGCAGGAAGCCACTGCGGAGCTCAACGAAGCTCCCAAGTCGACAACCGAAAAAACCGCCGACCAACCCGAGACGCCTTCGTTCCAAAACAGTGATGTCTTTAGCGACGAGGCCGAGGACGATCAGCCCGCCGATCAAGACGCTACCGAGTCGACGCCGAAGCCCGAGACGCCGCAGCCCGCCATCTCGCTCACGGTCGTCTATGACCCCGAGAACGCAAACGCCGGCATCACCACCATGGCATCCACGCCCATCGAGGCAAAGTCGAGCGTCGAGAACGAGAACGCGACGCAGGTTGAGGTTGAAACCGCAGTTGCAGACGCGCCCGTCACCGTGAAGCCCGCAGATTCCACAACCAAGCCGAAGACGACGCTGGAGCCCGCAGATTCCACGATCAAGCCGGAAGCGACGCCGGAGCCCGCACCCGTCATCGAATCCGTGCCCGCCGCTGTTTGCGACCAAATTCCCGCACCGGCACCGTCTCCGGCCCCCGCTGCAGCACCGGCCCCCGCACCCGCAGCACCGACCATCCCCAAGGACTTCCCCATCGATTTCGCAACCGAGGTCTTCTGCCCCGGCCCGCTTCTGCACGAGCTGTCGACCTATCTCCCCTACGGCGCCGACACGCTCGGTATCGTCGGCGAGTACTACTGGATCGCCCGCGAGCGCGGTACCATCGAGGCCGCGCGAAACCGCGCAAGCTTCCCCCTGCACTACACGCAGGCCGGCGAGCGCCACGAAGTCACCGTGCGCATCCGCCGCAACACCACCGGCGGCCTCGGAGCCACCTGGGCTATCGACAAAGTCGAGCCTTCCACCAAGTAACAAAAAGGGACGATAACCCTCAAGGTTATCGTCCCTTTCTCATTAGGTCACCTGAGCTCGACTAATCGCGCGTCAGCTTGCGGTGGATACGATGCGGTTGGGCTGCGTCCTCGCCCAGGCGCTCGATACGGTTGGCCTGATAGGCCTCGAAGTTGCCCTCGAACCAATACCAGTTGCCCGGATTCTCGTCGGTGCCCTCCCACGCCAGAATGTGCGTGGCGACGCGGTCCAGGAACATACGATCGTGGCTAATGACCACCGAGCAGCCCGGGAACTCGAGCAGCGCCGCTTCGAGCGAGGACAGCGTCTCGACGTCGAGGTCGTTCGTGGGCTCGTCGAGAAGCAGCAGGTTGCCGCCCTGCTTGAGCGTAAGCGCCAAGTTCAGACGGTTGCGCTCGCCACCGGAAAGTACGCCAGCGCGCTTCTGCTGGTCCTGGCCCTTAAAGCCAAAGCTCGCCACATAAGCACGGCTCGGAACCTCGGTCTCGCCGACCATCATGTGGTCCAGGCCGTCCGAGACGACCTCCCACAGGTTCTTATCGGGGTCGATGCCGGAACGGTTCTGGTCGACGTAAGAAATCTTGACGGTCTCGCCCACCTCGAGCTCGCCCGAAGTAAGCGGCTCCAGACCCACAATCGTCTTGAACAGCGTGGTCTTACCGACACCGTTGGGGCCGATGACGCCCACGATGCCGTTGCGCGGCAGGGTGAATGATAGGTCGTCGATGAGCACACGGCCATCGAACTCCTTATGCAGGTGATGGGCCTCGAGCACCTTATTGCCCAGACGCGGGCCCACAGGGATGCGGATGTCGGTCCAGTCGAGTTTCTGGCTTGCGCGGGCCTCGGCCTCCATCTCCTCGTAGCGAGCCAGACGGGCCTTGTTCTTGGCCTGGCGAGCCTTGGGCGAGCTGCGTACCCACTCGAGCTCGGCCTCCATGCGCTTGGCGAGCTTGGCGTCGCGGTTGCCCTGCGCCTCGATACGGGCGGCCTTGGTCTCCAGATACGTGGAGTAGTTGCCCTTGTAGGGATAAAGGTGACCGCGGTCGACCTCGCAGATCCACTCGGCAACGTTATCCAGGAAGTAGCGATCGTGCGTGACGGCAAGCACCGCGCCCTGGTAGTTGTGCAGGAAGTGCTCGAGCCACAGGATCGATTCGGCGTCCAGGTGGTTCGTGGGCTCGTCGAGCAGCAGCAGGTCGGGAGCCTCGAGCAGCAGCTTGCACAGGGCCACGCGACGGCGCTCGCCGCCGGAAAGTACGTTGACCGGCATGTCGGAATCGGGCAGCTGCAGGGCGTCCATGGCCTGGCCGAGCTTGGAATCGATATCCCAGCCGTCGGCGGCGTCGATCTCGTCCTGGAGCTTGCCCATCTCGGCCATGAGGGCGTCCATGTCGCAATCCGGGTCGCACATCTCCTCGCCGATCTTATTGAAGCGATCGACTTTGGCGATCATATCGCCAAACGCCATGCGCACGTTCTCGATGACGGTCTTGTCGTCGTCGAGCGGCGGCTCCTGCTGCAGGATGCCCACAGTGTAGCCGGGGGTGAGCCTGGCATCGCCGTTGGAGACCTCCTCGATGCCGGCCATAATCTTGAGCAGGGTCGACTTACCCATGCCGTTGGGACCCACGACGCCGATCTTGGCACCGGGGTAGAAGCTCAGGGTCACGTCGTCAAGGATTACCTTGTCGCCATGGGCCTTGCGAGCCTGATACATCTGGTAGATAAACTCCGCCATATGTCTGTTCTATCCTTTCTACCTGCTGTTTCCCTATTCTTGATTCGCTTTAGTGGAAACGAAATGAGGGAGCCAGCTCTGAAACGTAACGAAAAAGGGGCATGGTTGCCCACACCCCCTAATACTACCTGGGAAAAGTCCCCCGGAACATACTATGAACTGCGTACGCTAGTTTTCCGCAACCTTAACGAGCGGCTCGCTGCGATTTGCGCCACAACAGATACGAGTAGACGTAGACGGCTCCAACCGAACCAAACGCCAGAACCGCAATCACCGCGGCGACGACTTCACTCGAAAGCACGCTGCCTGCCACGCCCATCACAATCAGGCCAATACCCAGCACCATAAAGCAGGCGCCGCCAAAACGCTGAGTACGGCGCCAGTTCTCGGGATCGGCAAGCGCCCAAGGTGTCTTGATACCGAGCGTATAGTTCTGCTTCACACGCGGCAAGTAGTTGCCTACGCCGATGAATAGCAAACCGACAACACCGGAAATCAGCACGTTAACCGAACCGACCGCCGGCACCACGCCCCAGACCGTAAGCTCTCCCAGCCAGCTTATGGCGCACATGAACAAGGTGAAGGCGATTACGAAGCCCTGGTAGAACTTGCCCGAGGTTCGATATGCCTCACCTTTGGGGTCGATGCGCGGCACCATGCGGAACATTGCGAGAAGCGCCAGAGGCAGCACACCGAGCGCAGAGGCCATCCAGCTAGGACCCCAACCGTCGACGGCGCCGTTCGCGCCCCAGTGCGTGGGAATCTGCGCAGGCAAGCTCGGCATCACCATGAGGTGCGCTACGACATTGGCGACGCACAGAGCGACCAGCGCAATCCACACGCGCGACGATACCCCCGTGGGGTGAATGCCCTTGTTTTCGTTATTCATCCTTATCTCCTTCAGTGTTTGTAAAGCCCATAAACCAGCCAATTAAATCCTGCATGACGGTGGTGTTTAAGCTGTATACGATGTTTTGGCCATGGCGCTCGTCGGTCACCAACCCGGCGTTTTTGAGCGTCGCCAAGTGATGGCTCAGCGACGGCTTACTGATATCGAAATGCTCGGCAAGCTCCCCCGCCGTGCAATTGCCCTCGCGCAGCAACTCCAAAATGCGCCGTCGCGTTGGATCGGCAAGCGCCTTAAAACCCTCTCCCGGCATAAGACCTCCTCTCATCATCTCTCATGACGTGCACACTATACTCAATATTTAGATGTTTGTCTAACTATCTAATCGCAATGCTTCAAACCACATCAAAGCAAACGCCATCGCAACCTATGGGCGATTACCTATAATGGCGATAGCTAAAACACGACCTGCTTCCCCATCGGAGGATATTTATGACCGAAACCGCTGCCGCAGCCGCCATCGAGACACGCGACACCAAGCTCGAGATTATCATGGGCCGCGAGGCACTCGATAAGCTCGCCGATGCTACGGTGCTAGTGCTCGGCTGCGGAGGCGTGGGCTCCAACTGCTGCGAGGCACTCGCCCGCGGCGGCATCGGTCATTTCGTCATTCTGGATAAGGACATCATCGCGCCCAGCAATATCAATCGCCAGGCCATCGCCTTTCACAGCACCGTCGGCAAGCGCAAAGTCGACGTCATGGAGGCTATGATTCACGACATCAACCCTACCGCTACCGTCATCAAGCGCACCGAATACCTGCTGAGCGACAACATCGATGATTTCTTCGCGAGCGTTTTGGAGCAGACGGACGGCAAGCTCGACTACGTCGTCGACGCCATCGACACCATCTCGGCCAAGCTCACCATTGCCAAATATGCTCAGGACCACGACATTCGTTTGGTTAGCTCCATGGGCGGGGCCAACAAGCTCCATCCCGAGTGCCTCCGCTTTGCCGACATTTTCGATACGGTACGTGACCCCATGAGCCGCATCATGCGCAAAGAATGCAAGAAGCGCGGAATCAAGAGCCTGCATGTACTGTTTAGCTGCGAGGAATCGGTTAAGACACAGCCCCGCGACCCTTCCAACATCCACGAGCGCACCGAGCTGGGAACCGCCAGCTTTATGCCGCCCATCATGGGCCAGATGATTGCCGGCGAGGTTATCCGCCAGATCAGCGGCCGCGGCACTGAGCGCGTACGCTCCGATGGCCAACGTCTGGACTAGCGGAGCGCACCGAGATGGAGCCCCGGTTATTTGATGCACACTGCCATCTTGATTTAATGGCTCACCCGGACGCCGTTGCCGATGAGGCGACGGCGCTGGGTTTGGGTCTATTTGACTGCGGCGTCAATCCGCGCGACTTTTCGGCCGCAAACGAGCGCGCCTGTCGCCAACCAGGCATCATCGCCGGCGTTGGGCTTCACCCCTGGTGGCTCGCCGATGGCCACTGCGGTTTTGTCGAAGTCAATCTGCTTTGCGAAGTTGCTGCCCAAGAACGCTACATCGGCGAAGTCGGACTCGACTTTTCCGCGCGCTTTGCTGGAAGTGAGCCGCTACAAATACAGGCACTTGACCGGCTCTGCGATGCGCTCGTGCAGCATCCTCTTACCGGGCGCGTGATATCAATTCACGCCGTTCGTTCGGCAGGAGCCGTACTGGACGTCCTCGAATCGCATGGACTACTCATCCCAAACCCCGACTCCCCCGTTATCATCTTCCACTGGTTTAGCGGTACTTCGGACGAACTCGTCCGCGCGCGTAATGCGGGCTGTTATTTTTCCGTCAACGAACGCATGCTCGCATCTAAACGAGGACGCGAATACGCACGACAGATTCCACTCGATCGTTTACTGCTCGAGACCGATGCACCAGCCGAACCAAACACAGAAACAAGCGCACAGTCGCTCATCAGATCGCTCACAAGGACCTCGATGCGCATTGCCTCACTCAAAAACTGTGACGCAAAGCGCATCGAGTCGGTAGTTTTAGCAAATGCGCACTCTGTTTTTGACCTTCACTAACCCCTGTGGGCAAAAATGCCAAGGGACATGCGAATCGCACAACGCAGTCCCTATTGGTAGGCAGTACAATTCGGCAGCATTACACCAATTCGTGCATGAGATCACGGTTGCGTGCATACAATTCGTCAAAGATATGACGACGCGACGCATATAACTCGTGGGCAGCCATATCGGGCTCGATTGTTTGCGCAACGCCAAGGACTCGGGCGAGTTCATCCCATGATGCATAGGCGCCGCCTGCGAGAGCTGCCATGATGGCATCACCGAAGCATGCGCCCACCGTAACCTTGGCAACCGAGACCTCGCGCCCGCATACGTCGGCGATAGCCTGCATCCAAACTGGATTCTTGGTTCCACCTCCGACAAGCATAATGCGTCCAATTGGCAGACCATGCTCTCGCTCGATAATGTCGACATGGGATGCAACGGTATACGCGACGCCTTCCAAGGCGGCGCGAACCATATGGGCTCGCGTATGCCTTCCGGTCAGGCCAAAGAAGACGCCACGCGCCGCGGGATCATTGAGCGGAGTACGCTCCCCCGCAAAGTACGGCAGACACAGGAGCCCATCGGCACCCGGCGCCACGTCGGCGGCATCATGCGCCATAACCGAATATGCATCGGGGCCACCGTGGTCCTCGGCCTCCACGGCATCGCGATACAGCTCTTGGCGCAGCCACGATGTGAGCGCACCCGCCGTATTGGTCCCCGCGCAGATCCCGTAAGTTCCGGGAATGATAAACGTCCCTGGCCACAGGCGGGCATCATCGATCATATGATCAGCTAGGTAGATGAAATACGCCGTACTCCCCAACTGAACCATCATATCGCCGGGACGGAATACACCCGTCGAAATGGCCTCGGCACCAGAGTCGCCCGTTCCCACTAAGACAGGTGTCCCTGCCGCGAGCCCCGTCGCCTCAGCCGCACGCCGCGTAATCACCCCGGCAATATCGGTAGCCGACATTACCTCCGCCATCTGGTCAGGCCGGCAGAAACGAGCACATTCACGAGCATCAACCTTCCAGGTGTAGCGGTCGTATAGGGGAAGAAAATCCTCCGCCAAATAACGGTCCACCGTAAAACGCCCCGTCAACTTTGCGCATAGAAACGATGACGCCGTCAGGAACTTCGCGGCACGTTCGTGCACCTCGGGCATATTCTCCTTAAACCACAAGATCTTGGGAGCAATATCTGACGAACAGGGATCGTGCCCGAAAAGCTCGCGTGCGCGATCTGACCCATATTCGGAAAGGAGCTCGTCAATCTGCGGCTTCGAACGTGCATCGACTCCATACAAAATCGCGGGCGCCAGCGCGTTGCACTCGGTATCGACCGGCACACAGTCGCAACCCAATGCGGAAAGGCCCACGCATCCGATCTGTGCCGCGTTAACCCCCGATCGCGCCACCAGCTCGCGCGACAAGCGGCAAAAATCGCCCCACCAGACTGCCTCCGCATCATGCTGGTACCATCCGTCACACGGGTTGTCCGTCTCATGTCCACAAGAGGCTTGGCAAACGATATTGCATCGATCATCGATTAAAACGCCTTTAGAGGCGCTTGTCCCAATATCAATACCCAGATAGAGCGCCATAGGTGCCTACTCCCCTCGCGCCGTACGAGCGGCAGCCATAAAACGAGCTACCCGCTCAACATCAACCGGAGCATCCAGCTTTCCGTCGCGCTTTAAGCAGGTGCCGACAAACGCGCCATCGTAGTGAGCAAATACGTCAGCCACGGTATTTTCGCGACAACCGGTGCCACATACCACGGGTACTTCGCCAACACGCTCGCGGACTTCATCGGCAAGCTCGCCCGAAGCGCCACGACCGGCAGCCGAACCGCCGATGACCATTGCATCCGGAAGGCAATTAAAGAGAAGTGAATCGGCAATGTCCGCAGTCGTGCGGTCGTTGAGATAAACCTCCCCCTCGCTCGTGATGAAGTGAAAAAGCTTGAGGTCGTCCAAGCGCAGCGCCGCCTTGCGACGCATGGTGTGAGCGAAATCTCGGTTAATCAGCCCAAGATCACCGGCCCAGGCACCGCAAAAATTGCAGCGCGTGAACTGCGCATCGACAGCAGCGCACAGCTCGATTGTGGCATCACCGTCGTAAATAGCCTCAGCTCCCCAAGGGGTCGACAGATCATGGGATAGAGCCCCGATTACATAGCCCATCGATGCAAGGGTTGAGGGAGAAACGTGCTGCTCATAGGGCATCGAGAGCTCATTGGTAATCAAAATGCCATCGACACCGCCCTGCTGCAACGCCTCGAGATCGCGTTTGGCGGCTTCCACGACCTGCGACACGCTTCCGCCCGGGTAATACAGTGGATCGCCCGGCAGAGGACGCAGGTGCAGCATTCCGATAACCGGCTTTTCGGTCTTGAACATCGAGGTTAGAAACGACATAACGTGCTCCTTCATAGAGTTATTGCGGGGACGTTACTCCCCCAGCACCTCGACGTACACTTTTCGCTTCTGCGGACCGTCAAACTCCGCAAGATAGATGTTCTGGGCACTTCCGCACACGATGTGGCCATCTTGGACGGGAAAGAAGCAACTGTTTCCACAAATCATGCTCTTGATATGCCCACAGGAGTTGTTGCCGGTGGCTCCATAGCTCGGCAGGAAGTGTGCATGCGCATAGGGGGCATCGAGTGGGGCGATGCGATCAAGCGTCTCCATAAGATCCGTCTCCACGCAGGGCAGCCCCTCGTTTACCACGATTCCACAGGTCGTATGCGACAAAATAATCGCTGCCAAGCCATTGGTCACCGAGCTGCGTTCGATGGCAGCGTGCACGTCTTCAGTAATATCGATGAACTGGTCCGGAGCAGTCGATAGATAGCTCAATGTCTCGAGCGTCACCATGTTTACTCATCCCCTTCAAGAAAACGCAGGGCATTACCCCAGTAGAGCCTTTCTCGCGCATCATCGCGCATGGGCACGGTATCGAGCGCCCGCTTGAGTTTGAATGCACGGAAGCGCGGCGTATTGCTGGCGAACATCACTTGGTGCGATAGCGCGCGCTCATACCACAACGGCCCCATATCGACCGTGAAAAGACGCTGCATCATCTCCTCGGGCGAATCGATGTAAGTGATAGAGGTGTCCGTGTAGCAGTTGGGATACTTGAGCAGCATCGCCACGGTCTCGCGCACCCAGGGCCAGCCAAAGTGGGTCAAACTAAAACGCACATTTGGATGCGTTGCGATTGTGTGCTCAAATGCAAGCGGGTTACTGCGCGAGAGCTCTGCGCCCGGCTCCCAAGACATACCGGCATGGAAAACCACCGGCTTGTTATAGCGCTCGCACAGCTCGTAAAGCGGCTCAGCCACAGCATCATCGGGGTCAAAACCCTGCTTTGCCGGATGCAGACAAAGCCCCTTTGCCCCCAGCTCGGTAAAGGCGCGCTCCAATTCGCCTGCGGCACTGCTCACCCGCGGATCTACGCTCGCAAATCCCCACAGACGATCGGGATGCGCGGCAACCAGCATGGCAATCTGGTCATTGGTGCCAAAATGCCCTCCGCATGCCGTGGTTACATCGAGCGGCATGAGCAAGCTCTTCTGCACATCGCAGACGTCCATCTCAACTTGAAGCTCGTCCCAATCCATGGGACCCATATGCCCCATACCAAATTCTCGTGACCAAAAACCGAATCCATCAGGCTCATCACCCGGCGTACAGATCTCGCCGTAGAGCATGGGCTGAACCAACATGTCGATAACCATTTCGTACTCCTTTCCAGGCATTTGACCCTAGTACGGCTCAAACGAACCAATCACTCGGGACGACAGCTCAGCGCCCGCCTTCATACACGCCGGAATATCAAGGCCATCGATCACGCCCTTGGTAAACCCGGCAATATACGAGTCGCCGGCACCCACGGTATTAACGACCTTCTCCGCCGGTACGATCCCGCACTCATAGAAGCGCTCACCGTCATAGGCAATGCTCCCCTTCTCGCCAAGCGTGGCAACCGCAACGCGCGGTCCCAATTCCTGCACGTGGCGTACCCAGTCCCGCAGCTCCGGAGTGTCCTCTTCAAACGACATGAACGCATAGTCTACGTAAGGAAAATGAGCCTCGCATGCATATTCGGGATCCTGGCTGAACACCGAGAAGTCCATAACCACCGTCTTGCCCGCATCATGCCATTCGGGCAGGAGGTCCAAACAATTGCCAAACAGGTCGGTATGAATGATGTCATGCTCTAGGATAAACGCCCGGTCGTCTTCATTCGGTCGATATGTCTCCATTACGCCATCGATTGCCTCGAGATGCACGCGATCGACGCCGTCTTTCAATGCCATGAGCATCACCGAGGTGTCGCCATCTTCCACCCGCAGATGTGAGATATCGAACCCCTCAGCGGCCAGCGCCTCTCTCATCTTGTCTCCGTACTCGTCCTTGCCGACAACCGACACGGCGGATACCGAAACGCCCATTCGTGCAAGATGGATACCCCAGTCAATGCCATTACCAGTCGGATAGAACACGCCGATGTTTTGATAGACGTCCGCGCAGCAAAAACCAGCCGCACACGCTTTAATACCCATGGTCTTCTCCAATGTTCAAAAGGGGACCCGCCACATGGCGAGCCCCCTTTTCGCGTTTCGCTTATTGTTTTGCATCGGCTGTCCAAGGCCTCATAGCCAGACCGCCGTACGCTTTCTTAAGCTATTCGACGATTGGTGCTCCGTGGCCCCAAGAACCTTCCATGCCGCACACGGTCGAGGCAAACCCGGCAGCAAAGTCGAGCGCGCGCTCGATGGCCTCGGCGCCATCCTCACCGCGCTTGGCGGAATCGAGATAGCACATCAAAAACGAGGTGAGGAACGAGTCGCCCGCCCCCATGGTGTCCTTCATGTCCGTTACCGGTTTAGCCAGCTGGCGGTAATAACGCTCGCCGTCGTAAGCAATGCAGCCCTCGGCGCCCGCCGTAGCCGACACAAAACGCGGACCCAGGCCCTTCACCCATGCCAGACGCTCGCGAATCTCGTCCTCACTCGCGGCATCCGCCGCACTAAAGAAAGCGAAATCGACGTAGGGCGCAATCTGCTCGTAGTACTCGTCGGTGGAGTCGTCCGAAAAGTCAAAAGAGACCGTGACGCCCGCAGTCTTCAGCTTGGGCAGCTCGCGCTCGGTAAAGCAATAGTTGCCCGAATGAACCACATCGAACTGCTTCATGTACGAAAGGTCAAAGCGATCGAGGACATAGCGCGCATCGCCACGGATACCGCCCTCGTTGGAGCCGAGGAAGACACGGTCACCGTCAACGACGGTCACGCGAGCCGCTCCGTTCTCGCCAATCATCTGCTCGCACTTGTCAAGCTCGATACCTTCATCCTCGAGGCTTGCAATGACATGCTCGGCAGCGGCGTCATTGCCAAAAATGCCCATGTATGCGGAGCGTGCGGCACCGCATTTCTTGGCATAAACGGCGAAGTTCACCGCATTGCCGCCGGGATACATGGTGTGGATATGCTCGTAGCGATCGACGACGTTGTCGCCAAATCCGAGCGCGTTAACGTTAAATGCCATGGCCTTTGCCCCTTCTAGTACTCGACAACACCCATATAGCGACGGAAATCGGGATCGTGATCAAACACCTTGCCGCGTGCAGCACGCAGCTCGCAGTTCATGGCGTAGAACAGCACCGGGTCCAGATAGGCACGGACGCTCGCCGGCACGGCTTCCATACCGTACTCCTTGGCATCGAGCACCATCAGCGTATCGGTATGCGTCTTAAGGAACGCCAGGGCGCGCTCGTCCATAGCACGGCACTCGCTGGAGCCCATCTGCAGGAAGTAAAAAACGCCATCCTGAGTAGCCTCGAAGGGACCGTGGAAGTACTCGGCAGAGTGGATGTAGCTACAGTGCTGCCACTGCATCTCCATAAGAGAGCAGATAGCGAAACCGTAGGTCTGGCTAAAGTTGGGACCGCTGCCCAGAATGTAGAAGAACTCGTGCTCCTGGCAAAGCTTGGCAAAGCGATCGCCCAGCTCGGCATTTACCTTCTCGCGTGCCGGGGGAAGAATCTTATCCATCTCGGCGATACCGGCATACATATCGGCAAGATCGGCGTAACCCTCCTGCTGATCGAGCAGCTCTGCCGCAAGCGACAGCGAAATGCCAGCGGGGACCTCGGCCTGCGGCACGCCCTCGCCCCACGGGTAGACCCACGTGGTCCATTTACCGGTGTCGATCTTAGATCCAGCGTTGTCGGTCTGGGCGATCACCGTAGCGCCGGCAGCAAGGGCAATCTCGCAGCCCTCGACGACCTCAGGGGTGTTGCCACTGTGGCTACAAGCGATGACCAGGGACTTCTCGCCCAGACGACGCGGACGCATGATATCGAACTCGCGAGCCGTATAGATATACGAAGTGAAGGTGGTTGCCTCGCGCTGCAGAAGCTCATGGGCCGGGATCAAATCGATCATGGAGCCACCGCAAGCAATCCAGTAGACGCTGTCGAACTTGCCCTTCTCGGCAATTGCCTCTTTGATCAGATCGTGTGCGTTCATATCCAGTTCCTTTCTTGTTTGGCCGCAATCAATGACGTTGGCTGCGTGGCCGATAGTTGTTTTAGTCAATCAGATATTTCTCGAATGCGGCCATGTTCTTGGCATCCGCCGCCGCCGGATCATCGTAGTAACGACCGTCCGTGATTTCCTGGCCCAGCATGCCGTCGAAACCATGGGCGTTGAGCGTGGCGACGAAGGCGTCCATGTCGTGCTTGCCATCGCCCCACACCAGATGGCCATACGGGTCACCGTCGATAAAGTGCATCTCGTGAATTGCCCCATCACCAAAGGCAGCAAACCAGTCCTCGAGCGTCTCGCCCGCAACGCCCATCGCGGTTGTATCAACCATGGGCTGTAAGTACGGGCTCGCGACCTCGTCAATCATGCGCTTCGCATCGGAAACCGTCGTCACAAGGTTGCTCTCCTCGGGACGCAGACTTTCCATCGTAAGCACCAGACCGTGCTCGCCGGCATACTCCGCCAGAATGGACAAGTGCTCGCGGCTGCGCTTCCAGGCTTCCTCGCGGTCCTCGTCCCAGTCGCCCCAGCCCGAGTTGACGGACATACGGTCGCACCCAAGTACCTCGGCAAGCTCAATGCCGTGCTTAAAGTACGCCAGGCTGCGCTGTTCATGCAGCGGTTTGCGTGCGCAGTACTGCCAAGGATAGACAACATTCTCGGGGCACAGAGTACGATACCTAAGCCCACGGTCTGCAGCCTTTTTCGCCAGGACCTCAGCCTCAAAGTAGCCCGTGTGGTCGAGCGTCACATGCGGCTCCGCACACCACAGCTCAATGGACTCAAAGCCCAAGCGCTGCTGCACATCAAGGAAGTAATCGAGCGACCACATGATGTAGTGGATATTCATGCCCGCAATCTGCTCGCGGCGCAGCGTCGGTTTTGATTCAGGCATCTTATGCCTCCTTATTTCGATCGAACACGATTTGTCCGTCCGACATCGTCATGTCAACCGCAAGATCACGTGCGTCGCGATAATCGAGGTCGAACACATCCCGATCGAGCACGCAGATATCGGCAAGCTTGCCAACCTCAAGCGTACCCAGCTCGTCTTCGCGCATCAGGTCGTACGCGCCCCCGGCAGTCCAAGCGCACAAGAGCTCGACAAGCGTCAGCGTGTTGACCTCATTCACGGGCAGTCCGTCGTCGAAGTATCCGCCGCACGCACTGTAGATTGACTCGCCCAAGCTCGGAATCAACAGCGGCAAATCCGTGCCACAGCACACTGTGCATCCGGAATCTTCCATGCCGCGGCGATTCCAGCTGTGCAAAAGTCGCGCCTCACCAATTTGTCGACGCATCATCGACAGGCAATCCTCGCGCCGGTCCAGCGTCAGAATCTGCGGATAGACCTCGCAAATTCCACCTAACTTGCCAAACTCGACAAGATCGGTCGGGTCAGAGTTCTCGAGATCGGTAATCGCATGGCGGCGAAGCATCCGTCCATGCTCGTCTCGAGGCAGCGAGGCATAGAGCGCCACGGTGCGACGAACGGCGCCATCGCCCTGGCAATGCAAGGAGTATCGGAAACCGTCAGCATCAATTGCACGCAGCTCGTTCTCAATCAGATCCCACTCTGGCTCCTCGACGACCGTCTTGCCGGCAGCGCCCGCATCGGCCGAGTCCTCATAGGGGTCTATCATCTCGGCAAGCCCCGCCCATACGCCGCGATCGGTCATACGGTTGAAGCCAGAAAAACGAACGAACGGTCCCCGGAAGCGCTCTCGCGCCTCGCGGGCATATGCCAGATTTGCACCGGCGCCCACCGGCTGCGACATCATAGAGACGCGAACCGTCAGCTCACCAGATTCCTCACGGCGAGCCATTTCGTCGGCAAAGCCATAGTAGTCATCAAACGCCATTTCCTTGATGGCGGTCACGCCGCGCTCGTTAAGCATGCTCATGTAGTCCGAATACCCGGCACGCACCTCGGGCAGCGCGAGGAAATCGCTCATCATGCGCCAGATCTTCTCGGCATAGCACGCCTGGGGTGTAAAGCCGTATCGCGCACTGGCGGCAGCATTGAGAACGCAGGTCTCCGCACCCGATGTAAAGCAGACGACGGGGATATCGCCAAAACAATCGTCAAACACAGCTGCTGTATTTGCGTTCTCGGCATCCGATGCCAACGTTTCGGGTAGGTTGTGGCCAAAAGCCGCCGCGCAATCCGGATGATCTTCTTTCCATGCACGCAAGAGCGACACGGCCTCTTTGGCATCAGCGATGCCGGACAGATCAGACCCCAACGTCCGCAGCGCCCAGCCTGTATAGAAGGTATGTACATCGATCAGGCCAGGCATGACGGTGCGGTCGCCCAGGTCAACTACCTCGTCCGCCTGGGTCAAATACGAAGCTACCTCACACTTGGTGCCAACAGCCTCAATTCGATTGCCACGGACCGCTACGAAACCTTCAAACGGCAGGTCCCCCGTACCGGTAAAGACGCTCTTAGACGTCAGGACCGTCAAACGATCAGACATCACAACCACCTACACCGGAAGCATGCCAGAGATTCCCGTTACGATCAGGCCAAAGACGACCATGAAAATGAAGAACTTCCAAATGGTCTTCCACCATTGGCCAAACGAAATCCTAGCCACGGCAAGACCGGCGACCGTCATGCCCGCCACGGGGCTGATGGTGTTGATGGTCTGGTTGGCAAACTGGAGCGCGGTGACGGCCGCCTCGGGATTGAGGCCCATGAGCTCGGTCAGGGGGCCCATAACGGGCATGGTGAGCGCCGCCAGGCCAGAACTCGAGGGAACCAGCAAAGAGAGCAGGCCAAGGACGATATACATAAACGTGGTGTAGACGGCGGCGGGTGCACCGGCAAGCGCGGTAGCGAGCGCCTGGAGGATGGTGTCGATGATCATGCCGCCCTCGGCGATGACCAGAATACCGCGAGCGATACCGATAACGATGGCAGCGTACGCAAAGTCGGCGAGACCCTTAACGAACTCCTCTGCGATCGTCTGCTGGTCAAGGCCGCCCAGGATACCGGCAAGCAAGCCCATGCCAAGGAACACGGCGGAAATCTCATTCATGTACCAGCCCTGGGTAACAAGACCCCAGACGATAATGCCCATACCGCAAGCAAAATCGATAAGCACGAGCTTCTGACGGATAGTGAACTCTTCCTCGATGGAGGCATCGGTCACGGAAAACTCAATACGCTTGAGCTTATCGTCCTCGTACACAATGGACGACTCGGGGTTTTTCTTGACGCGCATGGCGTAGCGCATGGCCCATGCGATACCGACGGCAGTGAAGATAACCCAAGAAACGGCGCGCAGCCACAGTTGCGGATTGCCCTCGATGCCAATGATGCCTTGGGCGATCAAAACATTAAACGGGTCGATGGTCGAAGCACAATATCCCAGGTTAGGACCAAGAAAGCAGATGATGAATGCCGTCATCGAGTCATAACCGATACCCATCATGATGGGAATGAAGATGGCATAGAACGGCAGGGCTTCCTCAGACATGCCAAACGTAGTGCCGCAAATGGACAGCAATGTCATCGTGATGGGAATGATGAGGATGTCCTTGTTCTTGAGCTTTTTAATCACACGGCTCATGCCGGCATTCAAAGCGTTGGTCTTGGTGATGATCGCGAACGATCCGCCAATCAATAAGACGAACGCAACGACGTCGGCAGCCTCTTGGATACCCTTGGTGGGCGCTTGCAGAACCGCGAAGATATCCTGGCCCAGATTGATGGTCTCGCCGGTCTCGGAATCGGTGTAGTTCTTATCGACCTGTTCATAGGTTCCAGCAACGGCGACTTCACGCTCGCCCGCCGCTGTTGAAATCGTCTTGCGCTGATACTGACCAGAGGGAACGATCCAAGTCAGGACCGCAAAGACAACGATCAGCAAGAACATGATCGTATAGACATGCGGTAATTTGAACTTAAAACGTCTGTTTGTCTTCTTCGCCTTCGTATCTGACATAGATACCTCCAAAGAACTCGAGACTGCATCGCATCTCGCTTCAACGTTTGCATAAGGCAAACGTTCTATGACGTCCCATAGATTACCAGCAGCTTTTTCCTTCATCAAGATAATTTCAAACTGGTTGCCGCAACGCGGTTGAACGGTTGTGTTCGCGCCGTGAACGGTATGGAAACGCCCGGTGAGATGATCCACCGGGCGTTTCCATTCGCAATGTCCTAGATGTCAAAAACGTAGCGAGACCCAACGATCCGCTGACGACCGATGATAAACGGCCGCCGCTGCTCATCGAAAAAGAAGGCTTCCATATAAAACAAGGGTTCGCCAACGGGAACTGCCAACAGCCGAGCGACCTCGGGCGACGCGCACGCGATCTCGAGCGTGCACGGGTCGGTAAACGCGGGCGTGCGGCCCGTTCGGTTGCGCACGAACTCAAAAATGGATTGGTTAGATAGAGGTGCCGTTGATAGATAGGCGTTGTCCTCGTAAACGTATATGTTGTTCTCGAGCATGACGGGGACTCCATCGGCAGTACGTACACGCTCAACGCAAATCAAATCAGTTCCAACGGGAACACCAAAGAACTGCGCTTCGGTAGAATCTGCCGGCAGTATCTTTCTCGAAATGACGCACGCCCCCGGCTCCATTCCGTTAACGCGGCATGCGTCCGAAAAACTCTGGACGTCATCCTTCTGGCGAATCTTGCGCTTAAGCTTGGGGGCATTGACAAACGTGCCTTTCCCCTGCCGCTTCGTTAGATAGCCCTGCTGGACGAGCTCCTCAATAGCGCGTCGCACGGTAACGCGGCCAACTTTATAGTTCTCAGCCAATTCGAATTCGTTGGGTATCCGCGCGCCCGCCTTGTAGGCACCGGAATTGATTTCGTTTTTAATGATATCGATAACCTGTTGGTACAGCGGTATCGCTGCTTTACCGTCAGTTAGTCCTTCAGTCGGTGGCATATACCCTCTCCCAGCCCAATTAAGTCAAAAGCGGGCTTAAGGGCATTCAACAAGCCCTTAAGCCCGCATTAGCATAAAGTATGCTTGCTGCCGCACCAAAATGTCGGGTATTTACTCATCTGACCCGAAAAACGCGCAACTACCGCGCTCCTAAGAAAGCGTGAGCAGCTCCGGCAGCTGGTCGATAATCTTGTCCGCGGCATCCTGGCTAAAGCCAAAGCGCTCCTCGCGCTTGGCAATAACTGTCAGGCCGGCTCGCTTGCCGGCAGTGATGCCAGGCACCGAATCCTCAACGCAGCAGCAGCGATTCGCGGGCAGCCCCAGCAGGTCCAGCGCATGCAGGTAGATGTCGGGCTCGGGCTTGCTCTCCTTAAACTGCTCGCCGCTCACCACATACTCAAAGGCATCCGACAGCCCACACGCATTGAGCACTTCCTCGATGCTATCCATGGGAGACGAGCTGGCAAGCGCCACGCGAACGCCACGGCGCGGCAGCTCTCGAATCGTATCCACGGCGCCTGGGTTAATCAAAGCCTGATAGTCGCGCGGACGCTTATGCGCCCACTCGTCCCAACGGATCAACGCTTCCTCGCCAGTTAAATGCCCCTTCCCGGCGCGCTCAAACCAATCGACCAGCATACGCAGGAAGAACTGATGCGAGGTACCAACCTGCCCGTTCAACTCCTCTTGAGTCAGGTTAAGCCCAAGCTCCTTGGCAAACGCGGCAGTCTCGCCCAGGTAGTAATACTCGGTATCGACAATGACGCCGTCCATGTCAAAGATAACGGCGTCGAACGGAAATGCGGACACGGCACCCTCCCTAACAAAAGGGCGCCCGCAAGCGGACGCCCGAGCCATGCACTATCGGCGATTCTAACCCAGCAGCTTATCCAGCGCCACCGCAATGCCGTCTTCGTTATTATTGGCGGTCACCATCTGGGCCACAGCCTTGACCTCATCGACGGCGTTGCCCATGGCAACACCGGTTCCGGCCCACTCAATCATAGACTTGTCATTCTGGCCGTCGCCAAACGAGACGACCTCGCTGGCATCGATGCCGAGCTTGGGCAGGGCACCCTCGAGCGCGCGGGCCTTGTCAATACCGGGCGCCGTGTACTCAAAGTACCAGTCGGCCGTAAACATACCCGAAAGCGTCTGGGTAAAGGGCGCGTACATCTCCTCGTGATGCGCTTGCAGATAGGCCGGGTCGCCCGCCGTCAGCAGCTTGTCTACGGGATAAGTGTCCACGACCTCATGCAAGCTCTCGACCTCGCGGATCTTAAGGTCGCAGGCATCGCGCTCGTATTTGACGATATTCTTCTGCGAGCCGTCCGGCAGTGTAATCATGCAGCGATACGAGTCCTCTACATGCAGGTCGCGCCCGAGCGAGATCATGGGGATCACATCATAGTTTTGCAGGTGATCAATCAGACGGTGCAGTTCGTCAGCTGGCATGGCCTGGTCAAAAAGGACCTCATCGGTCTGAGCGTCGACAACATGCGCGCCATTGAAAGCGACTAGCAGACCGTCATGGTTTTGGAGGTCGAGCTCCTGTGCCAGAGCATGTAGCCCCCATGCGGGACGACCCGAAGCCAAGATGAGCTTAATGCCCGACTCCTGCGCCGCGAGCAGCTTTTCGCGCGTACGCGGGCTGATCACCTTCTGATCGTTGGTGAGCGTACCATCGATATCCATTGCGATGGCTTTAATTGCCATATGTGCCTCCTTGCATCGTTTTTATCGCGCACTATCTTATCCGAGCCGGGACACGTTCGCACGGCGCGCGTATGACGGTTGCAAAACCACCCCATTTGAAACAAAGACAAAAAAGTACTTGCAAAGACGCGTTCCGACATATAAGTTGATAAAAGACCGCCGTTGCGGTTTTAAGTAGATCGAGCATATGAAGTTTGAGTTTTAGCGTGTAAGAGAAGGAAGATCGGCAAAGTACAACCCCAAACGCAATGACAACTTAATGAGGTAACTGCCACATGTGAGGCACCCAGGGCATTGCTGTCTCGATTTTGAGCACGATGCCTTCCGCCTTGCATGGGCCGTTCCATCCCGCCCCTGCAGCAACTGCCTCACGGGCTCATTGAAAACCGCATAGCACCCCAACGTCAGCACATCACCCACGGCAAGCACATCACTCACGACAACCAACACATCAACAAACAGCACGAACATCAACCGATTGGAGAAGCTATGACAAACCACCACGCTGAAGACGGCGATAAGAAAAGCATTCTGGATGCCCGCATTGAGCGAGCATATGCAAACGAATATGACGCCGCCTTTGCCGCCGCGACCATCAAGAACTACGCGTCGCTACCGCTCGCGACGATCTTGGCCGATCACCCTCAACTGCTGAAGCGCTGCACAAAGATCATGGGCGACCCCGACATTCGCAAGCTGACAGACCCCTATGCCCCAAAACGCGACAACGATTCGCACATTCTTACCGTAGGCTGCCTAGCCCATATGCTTACGGCGCTCGACACGAAACTCAAGCTCGAATGGGAACCCGACGAGCGTCATGAACTCGAAAGCAAGCGGAACACCCTGCGCACCGCACTGTTCCTTCCGTTGGACGGCCTCAAGCGCTGCAACGCCGAGCTCAATTCACAGGCGCGGCAAAAGCCCGGGACCACGGGGCAGAAAACTCCTAGACCCCATGTGGCCATCGTCGACCGCAACCGATATAACCGCATGACCGCGCACTTTTCTGCCGAGGGAGCAGCCATAAGGACGCTGATCGACCTGCTGTGCCTCCTGAGCATCAACGAACTATTTGAGGGCTATCTCGCCCTTGTTCCCGCGACGGCACCCAAGTCGGTAGCAAAGATCATCGAGACCTGCAGACGCCAGTTTGAGCGCCATCGCAATGGCAGCGAGATGAGCGCCAGCATCGCGCAGTACTACGCGGCTCATTACAAAAATGACGGATGTGCCCCTGTCGAGCATCAGCTGCGGCTCGCCTACACCACGCCCGTCGCAACGCTCCATCGCTTTGGAGCCCTTGGCGCTTGCGAGCCGCACGAACAGGCAGCCTGCCCCACAACCGAGCTCGATCTCAGGCTCGGACGAACCCTGTAGCCCGCCAGCCCCTCCGCGGGCAACAATCCTATTCCACAACACAACCAACAGAAAGGAGTCCTCATGGACACCAATCATTCCCCCATCATCAGCCCCCTCACCATGCGTGAATCCGCCCGAGGTATCACGCTCACCAGCATTTACGATGAGATGCTCGCCCGTCGCGAGCTCTCCGTCATGGGAAACATCGAAACCCCGATGGCCCACGACCTATGCCAGCAGATTCGTCTGCTCGATGCCACCGACCCCAGCCGCCCCATCACCATATTTGTCGCCAGCGCCGGCGGAAGCGTGCGATCGGGTCTTGCGATCTATGACGCCATGCGCCTCGCATCGTGCCCCATCCGCACCGTCTGCCTGGAATTCGCCGCGTCCATGGGCGCCGTGATCTTTATGGGCGGCGACGATCGCCGTATGGCGCCCCATGCAGAGCTCATGATTCACGACCCGCTGATCCCCCAGGGGGCAGGCGGCTCGGCACTTGCGTTGCAGGAAACCAGCCGGCGTCTCATGCAGACCCGCAAGACCCTCACGCAAATCCTCTCGGACCGCAGCGGCCTCACGCCCAAGCGCATCCAGTCCCTCACTGCAAAAGACACCTACCTTTCGGCCGAGCGCGCCGTCGAGCTCGGCTTTGCCCACGAAATCCTCTCGACCACCAAGGAGGTCGCCCATGTCTAACCTCGCCAGCCGCCTCGCCGCATCTGAGTCCGCATTGTCCACCATCCTCGCCAAGGATCGAACGCTTTCCTGCGACACCCGCCAAACGGGACTCAACAACAATGCACTTGTGATCGGCCCCTCGGGAGCCGGCAAGACCCGAAACGTCCTCAAGCCCAACCTACTGCAAATGAACGCAAGCTACATCGTGCTCGACACCAAAGGCACGCTCTGTCGCGAAGTGGGACCCGTGCTGGCAGCCCACGGTTACCGCGTGCAATGTCTCAACTTCGCCGACCTCAACACCGTCCCGGCCCTTGCGCCCGGCATCGAGCGCTGCGGCTACAACCCCCTGAGGCACATTCGCCGCAAGGCGGACGGCAGGCCCAACCAGCAGGACATCCTCTCGGTGGCAAAGGCCATCTGCCCCATCGAGGACAACAACCAGCCTTTTTGGGATCATGCGGCGGCAAACCTGCTGTCGTGTCTTATCGCCTACGTCACCGAACAGCTACCCGCCGACGAGCAGACGATCAGCTCGGTCATCAAGCTGATCGAGCACCTGCAGGACGGTGCCACGGGTCGATTGTTTGACGACCTGATCACGACCGACCCCCAAAGCTATGCCCTCTCGCTATGGCGGCGCTACGCCATTACGCAAAATGCCGAGCGCATGCACGCGAGCATCGTCGGCATCCTTGCCGAAAAGGTCATGTGTCTGGGATTCGACGGTGCGGCACAGCTCTATCGTGAGTGCCATCAGGTGGACTTCGCTTCCATGGGACACACCCCCTGCGCCCTGTTTGTAACCGTGAGCGATATTGACCGCAATCTCGATCCGCTGACCGGCCTCTTTATTTCGCAGGCGTTTATGGGCCTCATTCGTGAGGCCGATAGGCAGCCCGACGGCAGCCTGCCCGTGCCCGTGCGCTTTATGCTCGATGACTTCGCAAATCTGCAGATCCCCCAGATCGACAACGTGCTCTCGATTATCCGAAGCCGCAACATCTGGGCAACGCTGCTATTGCAGTCGACCAATCAGCTCGATGCGCTCTATGGCGAGGCACGCGCACGCTCCATCATGGGCAACTGCGACACGCATCTGGTGCTGGCGTTCCAGGATCCCGAGAGCGCCCGGGTGTTTTCCGACCGCGCCGACGCACTGCCCAGCACGCTCATGGCGACGCCGATCGATCGCTCGTGGCTCTTTGTGCGCGGCCACACTCCCGAACAGGTCGAGCGCTTTAGGCTCGAAGACCATCCGCTCTACGGGGAGCTGCCCGAGGCGCAGCGAGGCCATGCGGAGACCGAGATCTAGGCGCAGGGTTCTCGCAGCGCGCGGCGCCCCGGCGATGTTTCACAAAGGCCGTGCGCCCCGGGACCACGGCAAAGCAAAGGGGCCCGCATCCGATAGGATACGGGCCCCTGACTATAAGGCGCGATGCGTTAACAGCAGCGACTACTTGCGGTGAGCGCGGTAGAACTCGATGAGCGCCTGGGTCGAAGCGTCCTGCTCGGCCTTGGCAGCGTCGTCGTGGAAGGCCGGAGTAATCTGCTTGGCAAGCTGCTTGCCCAGCTCAACGCCCCACTGGTCATAGGAGTCGATGCCCCAGACCGTGCCCTCGACAAACGTGATGTGCTCGTACAGGGCGATGAGCTCGCCGAGTGCAAATGGGGTCAGTGTGTCGCCGAAGATCGAGGTCGTCGGACGGTTGCCCTCAAAGCAGCGGGCCGGGACGATCTGCTCGGGCGTACCCTCGGCACGAACCTCGTCGGCTGTCTTGCCAAAGGCGAGTGCCTTGGTCTGGGCAAGGAAGTTGCCCAGGAACAGCTCGTGCACGTCCTGACCGCTATCGGTCGCAGGGTTGGCGGTATTGGCGAAGGCGATGAAGTCGGCCGGAACCACCACAGTGCCCTGGTGCAGCAGCTGGTAGAAGGCATGCTGGCCGTTGGTGCCGGGCTCGCCCCAGAAGATCTCGCCGGTATCGGAGGTCACAGCGCTGCCGTCCCAGCGGACGTGCTTGCCGTTGGACTCCATGGTGAGCTGCTGCAGGTAGGCCGGGAAGCGGTGCAGATACTGGCAGTACGGAAGCACGGCGTGGCTCTTGGAGCCGAAGAAGTTGACGTACCAGACGTTGAGCAGGCCCATCAGCGCGACGGCGTTGCTCTCGAGCGGCGTGTTGCAGAAGTACTCGTCGATGGCATGGAAGCCCTCGAGGAACTGCTGGAAGCGCTCGGGGCCGAGCACGACGATCAGCGACAGGCCCACGGCGGAGTCGACAGAATAGCGGCCGCCAACCCAGTTCCAGAAGCCGAAGGCGTTGGCGGGGTCGATACCGAAGGCCTCAACCTTCTCGAGTGCGGTGGAAACGGCGACGAAGTGCTTTGCCACAGCCTCGG
Source organism: uncultured Collinsella sp. (assembly GCA_928722055.1). Lineage (GTDB taxonomy): Bacteria > Actinomycetota > Coriobacteriia > Coriobacteriales > Coriobacteriaceae > Collinsella. Next base: position 657,364 of record CAKMWN010000002.1, on the reverse strand, counting down.
CGTTCTGCTCCTCGGAGCCGTCGATGGCACCCTGAGCCTTGAGCTGCTCGAGCATCCAGGTCTTGACCTCGCGAGCGTTGGTGAGGGTCTCGAGCGTGGTGAAGGTCTTGGAGACGATAATCACGAGCGTGGTCTCGGGATCGAGGCCCTTGAGCTTCTCTGCCTGATCGTTGGGGTCGATGTTGGAGATATAGCGGCAGTCGATACCGGCGTCGGCGTAGGGACGCAGAGCCTCGTAGGCCATGACCGGGCCCAGATCGGAGCCACCGATGCCGATGGACACCAGGTGCTCGATCCTCTTGCCGGTTACGCCCTTCCACTCACCGGAGCGAACGCGCTCGGCGAAGGCATACATGCGGTCGAGGACCTCGTGCACGTCGGCGACGACATCCTGGCCGTCAACGATGAGCTGGCCCTTCTCGCTTGCCGGACGGCGAAGCGCGGTGTGCAGAACAGCGCGGTCCTCGGTGGTGTTGATGTGCTCGCCGGAGAACATGGCGTCGCGGCGCTCCTCGAGCTTCACCTCGCGGGCAAGATCGCACAGCAGCTTGACGGTCTCATCGGTCACCAGGTTCTTGGACAGGTCAAAGTGCAGGTCACCAGCGTCAAAGCTCAGCTTGTTCACACGCTCGGGATCGGCAGCGAACCAGGCCTTGAGGTCGATGCCCTCGGCCTCGAGCTTCTCCTGATGGGCCTCGAGCGCCTTCCAAGCGGCGGTCGACGTAACGTCGATAGGTGCGGCAACAGTTGCCATAAAGTCCTCCTCAGCATACGGGCGCATACCTCCATGCGCCCGGATAATCAGATGCCCCTATTCTAGCGCAGGTCAAGACCGTAATCAGCGAGCGTTGCCAATCCGCCCCCAAACGGCGACCGACCAAAAAGGGACAGGTTTATTTTGGCAGGTCAAACGCTTTACCTACCAAAATTAACCTGTCCCTTCCTGGCAGGTACTAGGCCGCGGCGCACACGCTGCCGAGCAACTCACGCAAGGGAGTGCCGATGCCCTCCAGCAGCTCGGGTGCGATAATGGCAAAAACGGGAACCTCGCCGGCTCCCACGACGGCAGGCACTTTTCCCTCGGAGACGATGCACCCGTAGGGAACAAAGCCGTCCTCGCCGGTATCGAGCACAGCCATGCGACGAGCGAGTTCGCGCGCAAAGCTCGCCGTATCGGCATCGCCGATCGCCAGGACAAAGTCCACGCCTTCGTCGGTCGCCAGGGCCACGGCTTCGTCGATCAGCTCGTCTCCCCCGTCGCTCTCAACCGAGTCGCAGCGAAAAAGCACGCGTTCGAGCAGGGCGCGATCGAGCGAGCCGAGTGCCGCCGAGACGAGCTCATCACGCGTATGCTTGTCACCGCCCAACACGACCAGCGCCTTGGTGCCACCGTAGTGAGCGACCAATCGTCCGCACCAGCGAGCCACGTCCCCATCCGCAACAAGGCGTGTCGGCATACCAAACCCATAATTGACCATCTTTCCCACAACCCTTCCGTGCGTATAGGCGGTATCAATCGTTAGGCTCATGCTAAGAAGCGAGGTTTTCCGAGCTGTTTCACGCTCTTTAGAGCTGCGTTAAAACCCGATCCAACCGCACGACCATACCCACCAAAAAGGGACAGGTTTTGACGATGTCCGGACGAGCGGGTATTATCGAACAAGTATTCGATAAGAACATGTGTTTGATGGGAGGACGCGTGGGGCACGAGCGTCACACCTATATCTGCATCGACCTCAAGACGTTTTACGCTAGCGTCGAGTGCGTCGACCGCGGGCTCGATCCGCTCACCACCAACCTGGTCGTTGCCGACGAATCGCGCGGGCGCACGACCATCTGCCTCGCCATTACCCAGGCCATGAAAGACCTCGGAATCCATAACCGCTGTCGCCTGTTCGAGATTCCCGACGGCATCGACTACATCAAGGCTGTACCGCGCATGCAGCACTACATGGAGGTGTCGGCGCAGATCTACGGTATCTACCTGGAATACGTCAGTCCGCAAGACGTTCACGTCTACTCAATTGACGAGTGCTTTATCGACGTGACACCCTATCTGGACCTCTATCACACCGATGCGGAAGGCTTCGCCTGCATGTTGCGCGACGAGGTCCTGGCGCGCACCGGCATCACGGCGACGGTCGGCATCGGCCCCAACCTATTCCAGGCCAAAGTTGCACTCGATATCACCGCCAAGCACGTACCCAGCCGCATCGGCATACTCGACGATGAGACCTTTCGCAAGGAAATCTGGCCCCATCGTCCCATCACCGATATCTGGGGCATCGGCCCCGGCGTGGCAGCACGACTCGAAAAATACGGCGTCTACGATCTGATGGGCGTCGCGGCGCTCGACGAAAACCTGCTTTACGACGAGCTCGGCGTCAATGCCGAGTATCTCATCGACCACGCCTTCGGACGCGAGCCGACAACCATCGCCGATATCCAAGCCTATCGCCCGCAAGCAACTTCGACCACCACAGGACAGGTGCTCTCGAAGGGCTATGCCTACGAGCAGGCCTACACCGTCTTGCGCGAGATGGTCGACAACGCCGTGTTGGACTTGATCGATAAGCACGTGGTCTGCGACAGCATCTCGCTCTTTGTGGGCTACGCGAGCGAGCGCGCCGACATACGCAGGCTTGATGCCAGCGGTACTGCACAATATGTGGACGGATGCGGACACCTGCGCTCGAGTACGTCGAGCATCGAACCCACCGCAACCGCCGGCCCCGAGCTCGCGCCCCGTGCTCCCAAGCCCGTCCAGCGCGATGACGAACGGCGCCGCCTGGTGCGCGAAGCGCAGGCAATCGATGGCATCTTTGTGGGAGAGCATGGTGGCAAACCGCGTGGTGGCTATGCCGCGCTCTTTGCGCACTCCAACGCCTCGCGCAAGCTGCCCGAGCGTACCAATTCGTTTAAGAAGATCATGGGCTATTTCGATGAGCTCTGGGCGCAGACTGTCGATCCCAAACGACCGGTCAAGCGCATCAACCTGGGCTTTAGCAATCTTGTGCCCGAGGAATTTGCCACCATCGATCTGTTCAGCGATATCGAGACCGATGAGCGCGAGCGCGACCTGGCGCGCGCCGTCCTGGCCGTGAAAGGCAAGTACGGCAAGAACGCGCTCGTCAAGGGATTAAGCTTTACCGCCGGCGCCACCGCGCGCGAGCGCAACGATCAAGTTGGAGGACACCGTGCCTAAACCCAAACAACAGCCCATGCGCCCGCCGACCGCCTTCGAGCGCCTGGCGGACCCCGAGGGCAGACGCCGCGCAGCCGACCCCAACCTCACTGCCAACGGTGCCGTGCGCGCCAACCGCGCCGCACAGTTTATGCCCTTTGCCGCCCTCACGGGATACTACGAACTCGTGCGCAAGCAGGAAATCACCGTCGAGCAAAAACGTGAGCTCACGGAAGAAAAAGCCCTCGAGCTTTCGCAAAAGCTCGAGGGCCTCAAACGCGGCGACTTGGTGCGCGTCACCTATTACGATACGTACGGCTATCGTAGCCGCACGGGCATTCTCGACGAAGCGTTACCCGCATTCAAGCTGCTCAAACTCAGGGATATCGCCATCAACTTCGACGATATCCAGGACATTGAGCTACGCGGACGAGCCTAGCGACGAGAACGCTTGCGCAAGACGAGAGCAATGCCAAGCACTGCGGCAGCTGCAACCAGCAATCCCAAGACCAGCGTGAGGGTCGAGTCGCCAGCGCGAGGCAGCGAGCCGTCCTTCGGAGTCTTCTTAGCGGTCGTCGTGACGGTGGTCGTGGTGCTGCTCGACTGGTCGTTGCCACCCGTCTGGCTGCCGCCAGGCTGATCGCCGCCACCCGGCTGCGAAGGATCGGTGGGTTCCGTCGGATCCGGAGTACCGGGATCAACCGGATTCTCCGAATTCTCCTTGCGCTGGATCCAGACCTGGCAACCATAGAACGGGTTGGCGGTACCAAGGCACAGACCCTGGTTGGTCACCGCAAAGGTGCGCAGACCATGGTTATACGGATCGTTAAAGCCATTGGTCGTCAGCGTCGTAAAGTTCACGCCGTCCTCGGTCACATACATATCAAAGCCGCGCTCGGCATCGCGCAGGTAACACATGCACGTAAGGACACTCTGCAACTTCTTGAGGTTCTCCTCGCTCAGCAGCTTATCGAGCGCATCCTGAATATCGCTCGGCAGCTCGGTGCCATAGGCATCCTCGTACTGCTGCTTAAGGCTCTCATAGCTATCGAGCATGTCCTGATACTGGTCGGCAAAGGACTTGAAGTACGCGATCTCGCCATCGATCTTCTGGACATAAGCGGCGTCGTCCTCAAAGTCCTGGGACATCGTCGCGGCCTGATCGCAAAGACCGCCCGCGGCATCCTCCAGCGCATCGCTCAGATCGCCAAAGCCCTTAGCAACCTCGGTCTTCTCGTCATCGACATCGACGGCCTTGTTTGAATCATCAACCTCAGCAGCTTCGTTCGAATCATCGACCTCGACGGCCTCGTTTGAATCATCGTCCGCAAGCGTGTTCACGGGAACGATGGGGTCGTCAGGCGATTTCTTGTCGAGCAGGTGATTGAGCAGGTCCCTAAGGCGCTGAACCTGAGAGTCCCACTCCTCGGGCGTCATATCGATAATGTCGCCATTGGAGAACTGGCCGATCGGCTCAAGCAGGCTCGCGGTATCAAAGGTACCGATATACAGCTTGCCGTCGAACTTCTGCATGCGCCAAATGTACTGGTTCTCGTTTCGGCCAAAGCCCGAAGTCAGGCCGGAAATACCGCCCTCGGGGAACATGTCGGTGCGATCGCCAACGACGAGCTCCATGTTCTCGTCCTTGTCCATGCGATAGATGTTAACCGACTGCTCAAGATTGGCATTCACAAACGAGCAGTCAACGCCACCCATGCTGCTCTTGCCGCCCTCTTCGGTGTTGGATTTGTTGAACAGGATGCGCTCGAGGGCAATCTCCTCGTCGTTGTATTCACCGATATAGAGGTAGTCGTTGTAGACGATGAGGTTGGCAGCGCCAGAACGGGTACGGGCAGGATCGATGCCAAAGCAGTACTTTGCACCGTCCGTCTTCTGATCGCCGACAATGGGAGTCCACGAATAACTGCCGTCGGCATTCTTGTCGCCACGGACCATGGCAAACGACTGCATGGAATTATCATCGGGAGCGTTCTCGGGCGTACCGGTGCAGATGGTCGCATAGAGATGGCCATTGTACGAGACCATATCCCAAATGGCGCCGCCGTAGATGCTGTCCTGATAGCGAATCGCCGGATAGCCAAACAGCGTCTCCGAGTTGGCAATCTCGGTGAAGCTGTCCTGGCCCTTCGAGGGGTCAGACGACGTCAGGATTGTCGACACAAAATTACCGTTCGCGTCTTTACCCACATTACTGATGACGAGCTGGCCATCATGGACGCACATGCCGCGGATACCGGTAGAAATGCCCTGCTTGTAGGCAGCACCGTAATCCTGCATGCTCGAAAGGCCCTGATAGACAACTTTGTACTCATCCGTCTTAGGATCGATCTCGTATACAGCAGGCAGGCCGCCTTTGCCGTCATTGGTCCTGACGCTGCCGCAGAAATAGAGCTTACCCTTATAGCTCACGGCATTGCGGAACAAAGGAGCGACGCCGTTGAGCGATTCAGAGAGTAGCAGCTTGGTCTCACCGGTCTTGGTATTGATCTTGACCAAGATGCCGCCGCTGTCCTTGTCGGCCGTGCCGTCCTCCTTCTGCTGTCCATAGAAGAAGGTACCGTTAAACATGGCCTCCAGCGTCAGGCGCATGGTTTCGACATCAAAGGAATCGCCCAGCGTGCTGTTCATGAGCGTCAGCGTGTTGCCCATCGCCGCATAGCAGGTGCCCACATAAAGCCAGTCACCATAGCTCGCAGCCGCCCAAGTGTAGCTCTGGCCGCGATCGCCTTCGTTGTTGGCCGTATTACCATCGGCGCCCGGAACGGCAACGGCACCGTTACCCTGGTAGTCGACGATGCCATCCGGCTGCGACGTTCCTACCGTAGGATGCGAGAGCTTCTCAAAGGAATACCCATTTCCCGCATTGTAGGTAACGGCACCCGATGCGTCTTCGGCGTGCGCCGGCAGCGGCGATACCAAGATAGCGGCAAGCGCTGCCACCAAGCCAAGTGTTCCCACTCGTCTCTTAAGGTTATAGCCTCCCCTGTCCTAAAGCCCAGTTTTAGCATTCTTCATTTCTGTCCACGGTTAATTGCAATCTGAGCACAGCAATAATCAGTGTATAAATATACACCTGTAATTTTTTGGACGGGTTCATAGATGCTCGATTGGTAGCGAATTCCGCGCAAACCGTCACCAAACTCCACTTTTGCCGCATCTAAAGGTTATTTTTGCGCAAATTTTTGGATGCCGATAGTCACAATGGGCAGGAGGCTGGTACCCACCGGAGAGGGCAACGCCTACATTTTCATAACGTAATAGCCCGCACCCCTCACTGCCGTCTCGAGTGTGTCGCGATCAACCGGGCGCTTCGAGCGCACGCGTGCCGTGTGGTCCGCGTACGTTACCGTAGCCCACACGCCATCAAGCGCATTGAGGGCATTCGTCACATTCCGGGCGCAGCCGTCGCAACTCATGCCGCCGATAAGGAGTTCCTCACGATAGGGGTAGTGGGACTCGTCGGTGTCTGCCACCACAACCTTTTTGGCCTTCTTGCCGCTCGCACCATCGCTGCAGCAACTCTTCCCGTGTGTCGAAGCGGCAATGCGACGCAGTCCAAAAAACATGCCGACGGCAATGACGGTCAGCACGATGAGATTCGCAGGGTTGAGCAAGTCACTCATGCGTTCCCCTTTCAGTAGCACTATCTAGATACCCCCATGGGGTGTCCCCATCTTAACCCAAAATCATGTCCGTTCGGTCAATTAGTTTTCCTCTTCAAACTTTTTTGTTGACCATGGCTTACTTTCGTGTATAAGTTTTCCTAGGCTAACAGTTTAGATCCGTAAGGAGCGACGTGACTCGAACCATAGACATCCCAACGTTTCAGGCAGCAGTCGTGCGCAACTGCTCCCCCACGCTCGCGGGCATCAAGCCGGCATCGCTCTTTACCTATCCAGGCACCTACGCCCACGGGGACGGCTCGACCGCAACAGAAACCATCGCAGAACGCCGAGCACGCCTGCTCAACGTTATCGCCCAGTGCAACCGCGAGCTTGACCCGCTTGGCATCCACCTGAGTGTTTTGGTCTGGCGGCCCTGCGGAGCGCTCGTGTACGTGTACCGAGCCAAAAGCCTCACCACCTATTTCGCGGACCCTCGCGCCAAAACGGCGCTCGCCTCGGAAGGCTACGACACGAGAGACCTTTCGACATGCCTTGTGCATTTGGCATCACGCATCACGCTCGCGAGTAATAACGTCGCGGAATGCGCCTGTAGCCAGACTCGATGCGCACTACCCCAGCAAGCTAGCTGCAGCAACGACTGCACCTGCGAGTTTCCGCACGAAATAGGCTACTTCCTAGGATATCCCTACGACGACGTGCACGAGTTTATCGTCCAGCGCGGCGAGAACTATAAGGTCTTTGGGGCCTGGAAGGTCTACGCAAATGTCGAGCAGGCACTTGCGACGTTTGATGCCTACCGCGCCTGCACCCAATACTTCACCTTTGTCTATCAGCAGGGCTACAGCTTGGCGCAACTTGCCCAGGCAACCCGATAGAACATAGAAGCCGTGGCAACCTGCCGCACAACTGAAAGGACTCAACATGAGCAAGATCGCCGTCGTCTACTGGAGCGGCACGGGCAACACCGAGGCCATGGCAAACCTCGTTGCCGAAGGTGCAACCGATGCCGGCGCCGAGGCAGAGGTCATCTCCTGCGCCGACTTCTCCGCAGACAAGGCCGCTGGCTATGACGCTATCGCCTTCGGCTGCCCCGCCATGGGTTCCGAGGAGCTTGAATATGATGAGTTCCAGCCCATGTGGGATGAGGTCAAGGAGACACTCGGCGACAAGAAGGTCGTCCTCTTTGGCTCTTATTCGTGGGCCGAGGGCGAATGGATGGACAACTGGAAGGCGGACGCCGACGAGGAGGGCGTCAACGTCGTCGATTCCGTCATCTGCTACGACGCCCCCGATGATGAGAGCGAAGCGGCCTGCCGCGCCCTTGGAGCCGAGCTCGCCTAGCGGCAATGAGCTCCGCCCGCAACGCGCATTGCAACAAAACACATTCGCGTCCCAACAAAAACGGGAGCCGGATCACATCCGGCTCCCGTTTTCTGCTATGTCAGTCATATAAAGCGGCTACGAGATATTGCCCAAGAACGCCTTGGTGCGCTCGCTCTTGGGGTGGTCGAAGACCTCGCTCGGCGTACCCTCTTCCACAATGACGCCGCCGTCCATAAAGACGACGCGGTCGGCGACATCGCGGGCAAAGCCCATCTCGTGCGTCACGACGATCATGGTCATACCGTCGTGCGCCAGGTCGCGCATGACGCCCAGAACGTCGCGCACGAGCTCAGGGTCGAGCGCCGAGGTGGCCTCGTCAAAGAGCATCACGTGCGGATTCATCGACAGGGCGCGGGCGATGGCCACGCGCTGCTGCTGGCCGCCCGAGAGCTGGCTCGGCATAAAGTCGATGCGCTCGGCCAGGCCGACCTTGGTCAGCTCCTCGACGGCGATCTTCTCGGCCTCTTCCTTGCTGCGCTTGAGCACCTTTTGCTGCGCAAGCATGACGTTCTTTTTGACCGACAGGTGCGGGAACAGGTTGAACTGCTGAAACACCATGCCCAGGTGCGTGCGCACTTTGTTGAGGTCGACGCCCTTGGCACACACATCCACGCCCTCGACGACAATCGAGCCGCTCGTGGGATGCTCCAGGCGATTGATGCAGCGAAGCATCGTCGACTTGCCCGAGCCTGAGGGGCCCAAGACCACAACGACCTCACCCTTGTGCACATCCAGATCGATATCGCGCAGGACCACGTTGTCCCCAAAGGCCTTCTGGAGGTTCTTGATGCTGACGACGACCTCGTTCGAGTTATTGGTTTCGCTCATGATAGGACCTCCTTACAGACCGGCGATGTGATCGGCGGGCGTCGCGACAACCTGTCCGGCGCTCTTGGCGGGACGCTTCTTCTTGGTCTCGGCCGTGCCCAAAAGCCTCGCCTCAAGACCGCTCACCAAGCGAGCGAGCGGCAGGGTGATGACCAGATAGAACAGGGCGGCAACCACGTACGGTGTAATGGAGCCCGTCGTGGCCACGATGGTACGGGCGTTCATGACGATCTCGACCACACCCACGGCGGCAAGCAGCGACGTATCCTTGTAAAGCAAGATAAACTCGCTGGTCAGCGTAGGCAAAACATTACGGAACGTCTGCGGAATCATGACATAGAGCAGCGTCTGGAACGCGTTCATGCCCAGCGAACGCGCAGCCTCGTTTTGGCCCTTGGGGATCGATTGAATACCGGCACGGAAGATCTCACATAGGTACGCAGACGAGTTCATGGCCATGACGATAACGCCAAGCACGTAGTCATCAACCTTGACGCCGGCCAACGGCAGACCGAAGAACGCGATATAGATCTGCAGGAACGCCGGCGTACCGCGGATGATATTCACATAGATGCCGGCGAGGCAGCGCAGGATGCGCGACTTGGAGATGCGCATGAGCGACAAGGCAAAGCCAAAGGGAATTGCCAGCGGAAACGCCACAAGCACGATCGAGAGCGACATAAGGAAGCCCTTAAAGACGATCGGCAGGCTTTGGACCAAAATGACTGGGTTTAAGAACAGGCGCAGGAACATATTGGAGTTCCAGGCCTCGACCCACGGCTGCTCCTTAAGATCGGCCAGGAAGTTATCGAATGCCGTCACGCCCTTGATCTCCACCGACGGAATCTTGGAGATCTTCTTGGTCGAGCCATCGGCCAAAGTGCAGGTGCCGCTAAAGGCCTCATCGCCGCCCTCGACGGGGAAGGTCACGCCGTAAACCTCGACGCGGAAATAGCCGCCGGCAGGCGCCGTCTCGCCAAAGTCGATCTTGAGCGTCTGGCCGTCAGCCTTGCACGTAGGTTTCATGGGCGTACGATCCATGAGGTCCTCGCCCGAGAGCATCGTCAATCGCGTGTCATCGGTACCAAACGTCGTGCCGTCGACAAACGTCAAAGAAAGACCGCTCAGCTCCTCGTCGGCATCGGCCTGAACTTCCCAGGTAATGCGCGTCTCGGTGCCGCCGACCACATCGCTGCCCGAACCGGTGTTGGGTCGGGCGGTGATCTTTGCGGTCTCAAGCGCCTGGGCGGTCGTGGGCGCATATGCCCCCGCGCACACCAGCGCGAGCGCCACGGCCATGACGCAGGCTAGCTTTTGGAGTAAGGCGGACAGTGGAAAACGCTGCTCCGCGGCCCCTTTGTTCAGTCGAGACAAGGTGGCTCCTATCGTAGAAGTTGCCGGCAAAACGAGACGGAAACGCTCTCCGTCAAGAGAAGCGCAAAGGCCCTTCCCGCCAAAACGGAAAGGGCCCGTGCGCGATCAAGTAGCTATTTTACTTGATGTTGTACTTAGCCATGAGGGCGTCGACGGTACCGTCATCGGTCAGGTCCTTGATGGCCTGGTTGATGTCGTCCTTGAGCTTGGTGTTGCCCTGGTTGATGGCGATGGCGTACTCCTCGCCGGTGCTGATCTGCTTGATGGTCTGGCAGGTGTTGAACTGCTCGGCGGTCAGCTGGCTGGCGACGGAGCGGTTGGTGACTACGGCGTCGCCCTTATCGGACTGCAGGGCGCTGAAGCACTCGGTGGCGTCCTTGTAGGGGACGATCTTGGCCTTCGGGAAGTTCTCCTGGGCAAAGGCCTCGGCGGTCGAGCCAGACTGGACGATGATGGTGGCGTCGGCGTTGTTGAGCTTCTCGCTGAAGTTATCGGCCGTGATGTCGGTGTTATCGACCTTGGTCACGATAGCCTGATCGTCCATGTAGTAGGAATCGGAGAAAGTGACTTCCTTCTCACGCTCGGGCGTGTCGGTGATAGCCGCGATGGAAACGTCGTACTTGGCGCCCGAAGCGACGCCCGGAACCAGCGTGTCGAAGTCATTGTTGACATACTCGACATCCAGGCCCAGCTTGTCGCCGATAGCCTTGATGAGCTCAAGGTCAAAGCCCTGATAATCGCCGTTGTCATCCTTGTACTCAAACGGAGCGTACTCGGCAGAGGTGCCGACGGTCAGCGTACCGTCCTTGACGAGCGCGTACTCCTTGGAGCCGTCGACCTTCTCGACCTTAGCGTCGTCAGAGCTGCTGGAACCGGCATCAGAACCAGAGGTGGCGTTGGACGAGCCGCAGCCCGTCAGAGCAAGGGCGAGCGCCATGGCGCCTGTGGCGGCAAATGCGCCAAGCTTCTTAAGCTTCATAATCAGTCTCCTTCCGGTGACCTCGTTTGATTCAGAGGTCTGCAAAAACTGTTGGCTATTATGCACCCGGAATTACGAATCTGCAATGAGAAAACTGATTGAAACAAACCCATAACGTGAATGGAACACTCCACTTTGTAACAGTCATTACTGCTGCAATGACCTTAATAGTCTAATTTCAGCTGCGTAACCTGCAAGTTCGTTCGGAGTCTCCAAAATAAACGGCAGCGAACGCAAACGGCCATTCGATACAATATTCTGCATAACCTGCATACCGCCACCAAATTCCTCGCTGCCAAGGTATCCCTTGCCGATGCACTCGTGACGATCTTTATGGGCGCCACAAGGGTTCTTCGAATCGTTGATGTGTACGGCATGCAAGCGATCGATACCCACCACGCGGTCGAACTCGTCGAGTACGTCGTCCAGATCATGGATGATGTCGTAGCCGGCATCGCTCACATGGCAGGTATCCAAACAAACGCCCAGCTTGGCCGACAGCTCGGGGCGCTTGCCGGCAACACCCTCAATGATGAGCGCCAGTTCCTCAAAGCTACGACCCACCTCGGTGCCCTTGCCTGCCATGGTCTCGAGCAATACCGTCGTCTGCTGCCCCTCAAACATCACCTGGCACAGCGTGTCGACAATCATCTGAATGCCGGCGTCTGCCCCCTGTCCCACATGCGCGCCAGGATGGAAGTTGTAGTAGTTGCCGGGCAGCGCTTCCAGACGCTGCAAATCTTCCGCCATAGCCTCCAAGGCAAACTCGCGCGCCCGCTCCTTAGCGGAGCAGGGGTTATAGGTATACGGGGCATGCGCCACCAGCGGTCCAAAGTCGTTTTGCGCCATAAGCTCGCGCAGAGCCGCCACGTCATCCATGTCAAGGTCTTTTGCCTTGCCACCGCGCGGGTTGCGCGTAAAGAATGCAAAGGTATTGGCGCCAATGGACAACGCCGTCTCCCCCATTGCCCGATAGCCCTTCGTCGTCGAAAGATGACACCCGATCGTCAGCATCTCCAACTCCCCCTCATCAGTTGCGGTGAAATACGGTCTATTGGTGCCTTATTTTGGCGCAAACAGACCGTATTCCACCGCAAGTTATAAAAGGGGCATCAGAGATGTGGGCCGCCAGGCACCACGGGCGCCGGCGTCATGATCCCCTACGCGTCAGCGCCAAGTCCTAGAGGGCTAGACGGATTGCATCGATAATGCGCGCGCAGCGCTGCGTGGCGGCAAGGGGCATGACGGGACTCTCGAGTTTCCCCGCCTGAATAAGCTGCGTCGCATGCTGGATTTCGCCGTAGAAATCATCGATCTCAAACGGGGCATTTATTTCTAGCGTTCGACCGTCGGAATACTTCACATGAGCGAGCTCGGGGCGATGGAGCCGCTCGATTTCCAACGAGCCCCGCTCACAGGCAATCGTTAAGCGGCTTTCATATGTTGCTTTGCCGTCGCACACCATATGAATGGGTATACCGCCGACGCTCATATGGATCTCGTCGGCCCAATCGACGCGGCCGCCCGATACGTCACGCCAGCGAACTTCACGGGAAGAAACCTCGCACGCGCCCGCGAGCAAATCCTCAAACCAACCGACTGCATAGCAGCCCATATCATATAGACAGCCGCCCTGCAACGGATCAAGCAGATAGCCCGAAGGAGGCTCGCCGTAATCGAGCTTTTGCACGCTTTCAATCGAGACAATACGGCCAAGCTCACCCGACGCAAGCAAGTCCTTCACGCGAGTGTGCATCGGGCAAAACCGATTCTTCATCGCCTCCATAAACAGCACGCCGCGCTCGCGAGAGGTGGAAGCAATCGAGAGAGCCTCTTCCTCACTCAAAACGGCCGGCTTTTCGCACAGCACGGCCTTTCCGGCGCGCAGCGCGCGACAGGCCCAACGCGTATGCATGCCATGCGGAAGAGCCAAGTAGATTGCGTCGACATCGGGGTCGGCAATCAGCGCGTCATAAGCCGCATCGCCGTTATCATCGGCCGAGGCATGGCTATGCGCAGCATCGATCGAAAACGCTCGGGAAAATTCCTCGACATGCGCAGGAGTGCGGCCGGCCGCAGCCACCAGCCGTGCCCCGTCGACCTTCTTGAGCGACGATGCAAATCGATGAGAAATGTGCCCAGCGCCCAAAACGCCCCAACAAACCTCACGCAAATCATCACATGAATCCCGATGACCCACGACAGCCCCCTTCAGTTGCGGTGAAATAGTTCCTGTTTGGCCCCTATTCTGCCGCAAACAGGAACTATTCCACCGCAAGTTATAAAAGGGTCATGAGGAGCGTGTTTTGCCGAAGACTTTAAGCATGGCCGTTACGGGGCCCGGCTGGAAGCGCCGGCGCACGTCATCGAGACGCTCGGGGATATCGATATGCTGCGGGCAGTGGCGCGCGCATTTGCCGCACTTGACGCAATTGCTCGCCAGCTTGGCCTCGCTTGTGCGCACCGCACTCGCCGTAAAGTATTGCGACAGCCCCGTAAACCAGCTGTGCGCATAGCTCGCGTTGTAGGCGGCAAAGCAGCCGGGAATGTTGATACCCTTGGGACATGGCATGCAGTAGCCGCATCCCGTGCAGGGCACGCGATTCGATTTTTCAAACTCATCCAGCACGTGCGCGATCGTGTCGAGCTGGTTGGCAGTCATCGAATTCGGCAACGCGAGGTCTGCCAGTGACGAGTTCTCATCCACCTGCGCGGTATCGGTCATACCAGAAAGCAACATGGTCACCTGGGGATGATTCCACACCCACGAAAGACCCCAGGCGGCAGGAGTGCGCAAATGCGGGTCACGGGCACTATCGAGCACAGCGCGGGCCCGTGGCGGCAGCTTGCCCGCTAAACGCCCGCCCAGCAGCGGCTCCATCACAAACACCGCGAGGCCTCGCTCGGCGGCGGCCATGAGCCCCGCTGTTCCCGCTTGGTAACGCTCGCCGGCATAGTTGTACTGTATCTGGCAAAAATCCCAGTCATATGCGTCAAGCATCGTCAGGAAATCCACCGCGCTGCCGTGGTACGAAAAACCAATCTGGCGAATGCGCCCCGCCGCCTTTTGACACGCGATCCAGTCCTCAATGCCCAATGCCACCACACGTTCCCACTGGGCGGGCGAGGTAATGTTGTGCATGAGGTAATAGTCGATATGGTCAGTCCGTAGGCGGCGCAGTTGCTCGTCGAAGAACCGGTCGAAATCCTCCGCGCATTTGCACGAAGCATGCGGCAGCTTGGTTGCGAGCAAAACCTGGTCGCGCAAGCCCAGGCGCTCAAGCGACGCACCCACGCACGCCTCGTTGCCGGGATAGAGATAGGCCGTGTCCAGGTAGTTAATCCCCTGCTCCACCGCACGGGAAATGATGGCATCGGCTGTCTTCGCATCCGGACGTCCCGGCGCACCGGGAAACCTCATGCAGCCCAGACCCAGAGCGGATATTCGGTTACCACTTTTAGGGTCAACGCGGTATTGCACGGCCCCTCCCCTCCCATCGAAGCCCTGACAAGGCGAAACAAACCCGTCACGTCATCGAAACACATCGGAATCGCAATTGAGAACGTATCGTAACGCAGCAGAAATCGAGCCGTCACGGCACCGCTTTAACATCAGAAAAAGCCCGACGAAAGGAGCCGGGCATGACCACGCGCATGTCTTTGCGGTCTGCCCCGCAGCGTAACGTCCAGGTAAACGTTTCTTTTTCATAACAGCCGCCCCGCGCACCCACCAATCACCCTGACGGCATACAATCCATCAGGCGCCCCTTATGCGGGCGCCTTTTATATGGGGAGATGATTCGCATGCAGATCAACAAGGTCGCCTTTATCGGCAAGGGCGGCGTCGGCCTGCTCTACGGCAGCATGATTGCCAAGGCCCTCGGCAATGACGCCGTCGAATACGTTATGGATGACACCCGTTTTGAGCGTCACGCGGGCGATGCGCTCACTGTCAACGGCAAGCCCTGCGATCTCACGTCCGTCCGCGCCAGCGAGGCGACGCCCGCCGATCTGGTCATCCTGACAGTCAAGACCACCGGTCTCGACCAAGCACTCAAGACTATGGAGCGCGTCGTGGGACCCAACACGCTCATCGCCTCGCTATGCAACGGCATTACGAGCGAGCAAAAGATTGCCGAACGCTTTGGCTGGGAGCATACCGTTCTTGGTATCTGCCAGGGCATGGACGCCGTGTTCCTCAACGGCGCGCTCACCTTTACCAATGCGGGCGAGATCCGCTTTGGCGCGGCGGCCGGCACGGACCCCGCGACCGTCGCCGCTATCGACGGGCTCTACACGCGCTGCGGCATCGCCCATACCGTCGAGGACGACATCGCTCACCGCATGTGGGCCAAACTCATGCTCAACGACGGCATCAACCAGACCTGCATGGCCTACGGCGGGACCTACGGAAGCGCCACGGAGCCGGGCTCCGAGCAGCGTCGCTGCTTTGTTTCCGCCATGCGCGAAACGCTTGCGGTCGCCAACGCCGAGGGCGTTGAGCTGACCGAGGCAGACCTGACGCAAATGGTGCACCTCATCGAGGGAATCGACCCCGCCGGTATGCCCTCAATGGCTCAAGACCGCATCGCAAGGCGCAAAACCGAGGTTGATGAGTTCGCGGGCACCATCTGCCGGCTCGCAGCCAAACACGATATCCAGGCACCGCAAAACGAGTGGCTCTATCGGCGCATCCGCGATATCGAGAAAAACTGGTAGCGCCAACTCGCCGCATTCAACAGCCTTAACAGCAAAACCGCCGCAAGGGAACCTTTCCCCTGCGGCGGCCTTCATCTTCGTCTACGATCGGCGGCCGATCTCACAACAGTTAGCGTTGCGACCCCGGCACCTCGTCCTCATCGTCGCGACAAAGGACTACGCCCGCACTTCCCAGCAGCGCGGCCGCGATCAACACGCCAACCACGATAGAGGCAGCCTCACAAGACCCCTGCATGCCCGCGACGAGCGCGGCCGTGGGACCAAGGCAGCCAAGCATCAACGCGACGGCGGCAACGGCGATATCTCGAGCATTCACAAGACCACTTCCTCCAAGAGAAAGACCTTATTTCTCAAGAACCAGTGTGCCCCGCATCCATACGCCCAGCGTACCGCCACGGTAAGGGCTCTGTTAACTCGAACGCACATAAAGAACGGGCGGCTTTACGTTGCCTAAAAGCTCAGCAAAGACGCCCGCCCATCATGTGCCAATTTTCCTTATGGCAGATTACCAACCGGTATAGTAGTCGGTAGTTCCGGCGGCGCAGCCGGAGTCATAGACCTTGCACTCGCCCTTGGAGCCCGTAAAGGTCGAGCCCTGGGCCATATCGCCCGCGGCAACAACGTAATAGCCGTCGGAATCGCGCCAGAAGCCCTCAGAATCCTGAGTCCATTCGCCCGTGCGATAGTGATAAAGCACATTGCTGCTGTAATAGGTCTCGCGGCGCCCGTTGTAGTTATTGACACCCGCAGAGCGCGTCAGGCCCGATTCGTTCGCGTAGGACGCGGCAGACGCGTAGGACGGAGTGAAACCGGCGTTGTAGTACGAAGCCTGGGTGGCCTCGGCAGCCTCCGCCTCGGCGGCGGCCGCCTCGAGCGCTTCGCGCTTGGCATCCTCAAGCGCGGTGCGCAGCTCATCGAGCTCGGTCGACTTGGCGTCGACCTCCCCCATCGTCAACAGGCTGCCCGCACCGTCGATGCAACCCTGCAACACAGCGCGCTCGTCATCGGTAGCATAGTCGCCATACATATTCATAATGATCTGAGCACGCATCTCAAGGGAATCGCGCTTGGCCTCCATCGAGGCGTTCCACTCCTGCATGGAACCATAACCATCGCCGCGATAGTCAACGGGCTGTACCAGCGTCGTCTCGGACGGCGTAGATCCAACCGTATCGGACAGTGTTGCGGCGTGGGCATCAGTTGCACCAGCGCCCGCCAAAAGTGCCACGGCCAGAGCGGCGGAAAGGGCGGCGGCTTTCGGTTTTCGTGAATCGATCCTCATGTAGCTGGAAACCTCCGTAGTGCGTTTTTGCTGCGTTTGAGCTGCGTGTGATTCGATTGCGCTGCATAGTACCCCGAGCAAATCGCGACCTGCGGTTTTACTCAAAAGGCGCACGTCAATTGCGTAAAACTCACATCCTCTCAACAGGAGTTTTCCACAACTCGAATGCATAAAGCGTGTCAAAAACCCTGTTTTTGCACCCTCTCTATGCAAAAAAGGCGCCTGTGCAACCATTGTTCGCACAGGCGCCTTGAGCAGGCATTTTATGCAGTTATACCTATCGAGTCGCAAGGGGTCCTTGCACAAGTCGCTTTACTCGTCCAGCGCGGCGAAGGCCTGCTTCAGGTCCCAAATGATATCCTCGGCGTTCTCGGTACCGATGGAAAGACGGATCGTGGAGGGCGTGATGTTCTGCTCGGCGAGCTCCTCGGCAGACAGCTGGGAGTGCGTGGTGGTAGCCGGGTGCACGACGAGCGACTTGACGTCGGCCACGTTGGCGAGCAGCGAGAACACCTGCAGATGATCGATGAACTTCCAAGCTGCCTCCTGGCCACCCTTAATCTCAAAGGTAAAGATCGAGGCACCGCCGTTGGGGAAGTACTTCTGATAGAGCTCGTGATCGGGGTGCTCGGGCAGGCTCGGGTGGTTCACCTTGGCGACGTGGCTGTCACCAGCCAGGAACTCAACGACCTTCTTGGTGTTCTCAACATGACGGTCAACGCGCAGCGACAGAGTCTCGGTGCCCTGGAGCAGGACCCAGGCGTTGAACGGGCTGATGCAGGCGCCCTCGTCACGCAGCAGGATAGCGCGGACATAGGTTGCGAAGGCGGCGGGACCGGCAGCCTCGGCAAACGAAACGCCGTGGTAGGAGGGGTTGGGCTCGGCGATCTGGGCGTACTTTCCGCTCGCCTTCCAATCGAAGTTACCGCCGTCGACGATCACACCGCCCAGCGAGGTGCCGTGGCCGCCGATGAACTTGGTTGCGGAGTGGACGACGATGTTGGCACCATGCTCCAGCGGACGGAACAGATACGGGGTGCCGAAGGTGTTGTCGACGACAACCGGCAGACCGTGCTTCTTGGCGATCTCGGAGATGGCGTCGATGTTGGGGATGTCGGAGTTGGGGTTGCCGAGCGTCTCGAGATAGACGACCGTGGTGTTGTCCTTGATGGCGCCCTCGACCTCGTCCAGGTTGTGGGCATCGACGAAGGTGGTCTCGACGCCAAACTGGGAGAGTGTATGCTCCAGCAGGTTGTAGGAGCCACCGTAGATGGTCTTCTGAGCCACCACGTGGTCACCGGCCTGGGCAAGAGCCTGCAGAGTATAGGTGATGGCAGCAGCACCGGAGGCGACGGCGAGACCTGCCACGCCACCCTCGAGCGCGGCGATACGGTCCTCGAAGACGCCCTGGGTGGAGTTGGTCAGACGGCCGTAGATGTTACCAGCATCGGCAAGACCAAAGCGGTCGGCGGCGTGCTGGGAGTTGCGGAACACATAGCTCGTGGTCTGGTAGATAGGCACGGCGCGGGAGTCGGATGCGGGATCGGCGCTCTCCTGGCCAACGTGAAGCTGCAGGGTATCGAAACCAAAGGTGTGCTCGGGGTTGTTGATGAACTGGCTCATGATGATCTCCTTGATCGAACAAAAGTAATAAGCGTAAGAGAAGTAAGTCGCTGTCTCCTGATCACGCCGACGGGCGCAAGCAGGAGCCCGGCATTCGTCTTGGTAAGCAATTCATATGCGGGCCTCCTTTCGCATCCCGGTTCCGTGGTTGGCTTAATTACCTACCGCCTTTGTGTGTTTTGAATAGTACGAGCATTGTTTCCCTCGGTCAATCACTTAAAAGCGCTAACCTGTTATCGGTTATATAGATAACACTCGAAAGGATGCCGCCGATGACCCTCCAGCAGCTTCGTTTCCTGATCGCCGTAGCAGAGTCCGGCTCAATCAATGCCGCAGCTCAGCGCCTCTATACCGCTCAGTCCAACATCTCAAACGCCGTCAAAAGCCTGGAACAGGAGCTCCATCTGGAGATCTTTACGCGCTCCAGCCGCGGCGTCACGCTCACCAACGACGGCACCGAGCTTTTGGGTTATGCACGCCAGGTCGTAGAGCAGGCCGACATGCTCGAGGCGCGCTACGAGGACGGCGGCACCCCGCAAGCCCGCCTCGCCATTTCCGCCCAGCACTACGCCTTTTCGGTCGAGGCCTTTGTCAACGTGGTCGAGCGCTGCCGCGACAGCAAGTTCGAGTTCATCATGCGCGAGACCACCACATCGCAGATCATCGATGACGTCCGCGCGTTTCGCAGCGACATCGGCATCCTGTATCTGGACGACTTTAACGCCCGCGTTCTGCAGAAGGCCTTCGCCGATGCCCGCGCAAGCTTCCATCCCCTCTTCGACGCGACGGTCCACGTCTTCGTTAGCGAGCGCCACCCGCTCGCACGCCGCCCCCAGCTGTCCCTTGCCGACCTTACACCCTATACGCGCTACAGCTTTGAGCAAGGCACCTCGAACTCCTTCTATTACGCCGAGGAACCTTTTAGCTATATCCCTTGCGACCGCAACATACGAATCTCGGACCGCGGAACACTTACTAACTTACTTATCACGTCGAACGGTTACACCCTGTCGACCGGTGTCCTCTCCAATGAAATGCAATGGGGTATGGCATCGATCCCGTTAGCAGACGCCCCAACGATGCACGTAGGCTATATCATGCACAACGAGCGCAAGCCCTCTTCCCTCTTGCAGCAATACCTCGACGAGCTCAACCGCATCATCCATGCCAACTAACCGTCGGAAGACGGGGTAGAAATCGTAGATTGCTAGTCCCCGGCGGGCATGGCGCTACAATGGTCACTCACACGAAACGTACCCAACGAAAGGAAGCCCGTGAAGGTCATCATCTATACCGACGGCTCGGCCCGATCAAATCCGGGACGCGGCGGCTACGGCGCCGTGCTCAAATACACCAACCCCGCCGGCAAGACCTTCACCTCCGAGCTTTCGCGCGGCTACGCCAAGACCACCAACAACCGTATGGAACTCATGGCGGTCATCGTGGCGCTCGAGGCGCTCAACCGCCCCTGCGAGGTCGAGGTCCATTCCGATTCGCAGTACGTCGTCAACGCCTTCAACAAACACTGGATCGACGGCTGGAAAAAGCGCGGCTGGAAGACCGCCAACAAGCAGCCTGTCAAGAACCGCGATCTGTGGGAGCGCCTGCTTGCCGCAAAGAGCAAGCACAAAGTGGAGTTCATCTGGGTTAAGGGCCACGCCGGCCATGAGCTCAACGAGCGCTGCGACGAGCTTGCCACCACAGCGGCCGACGGGGCCAACCTCGATATCGACGCCGGCTTTAACGAGAGCGACCTGTAACGGCGTTTTCACACGCTTTTGTGTCCTCCCGCGCTACACTCGTCCTGTAGGCCAAACGACGCAAGGGGGACACATGCTGCGCATCGCAACCATTGGCACGTCCATGATCACCGACGACTTTATCCAAGTCGTCAATGCCAACGACCAGGCTACATTCGTAGGCACGCTCTCGCGCGATGCAGATCGCGGCGCCGCCTTCACCGCTAAACATGGCGGCGAGCGTAACTTCACTGCGCTTGACGAGCTTGCATCCGCCGCCGACGTCGACGCCGTCTATATCGGCAGCCCAAACGCACTTCACTACGAGCAGGCCCTTGCCTGCATCGCCGGTGGCAAGCACGTCATCGTCGAGAAGCCCTTTTGTGCCACCGAGGCGCAGGCGCTCGAGGTCTTTCGTGCAGCCGAGGCGGCGGGCGTCGTAGCCCTCGAGGCCATGCGCCCGCTCCATGACCCCGCTTTCCACGCCGTCGAGGACGCCCTGGGCGAGATTGCGCCCATTCGTCGCGCCTCGCTGCGCTTTGGCAAGTATTCCTCGCGCTACAACGAAATCCTCGCTGGACGCACCACCAATATCTTCGATTGCAATATGGCATCGGGTTCCCTCATGGACATCGGCGTCTATACCGTCGAGCCCATGGTCGAGATCTTCGGCATGCCCTCCGGTCTCACCAGCATGGCCACGCTGCTCGACCCCTCAACGCAAGAGCTCACCCATGGCCCCATCGACGGCTGCGGTTCCATTCTCGCCAGCTTCGGCAGTGGCCGTATCTCCGTCGAGCTCGCGCACTCCAAAATTACGAATGACCTGCTGCCCTCGCAGATCGAAGGCGAGCGTGGCACTATCCAGATCGACCATCTATCCACGCCCCGCAACGTCCGCATCGACTATCGCGGCGACGTCGTACGCGGCTCGGCGACCGAGGCACCGCGCGAACAGGGAGACAACGGTCGCGTGCTCGACCTGCCCAAATCGAGCAACACTATGGAATACGAACTCACAGACTTTATCACCGCCATCTGCGGCATCGATAACGTTAAGGAAGAGATTTGGGAGACCCCGGCGGGACGCCACGAGCTTGGCCACTACCGCGATGTCACGCTCGTCTCGCTGCGCATCATGGATGCTGTGCGTCAGCAGGCCGGCATAACCTTCCCGGCCGACGCAGGCAAGCAGGCATAGCGATGGGCTTCTTCGATACGTTCTTCTCCAGCGTCACCGGCGGCAGTCGAGAGCCTCAAAAACCATCAAACGTCGAGCTCGAGCTGCGCCGCAGGCTTACCGTACTCGCAAGCGACGAGGCCACTCAAGACACTCCCCTGCGCTATTTCCTGCACTGGACGGGGCAAGTCCAAGGCGTTGGTTTTCGCTTTACCAACACCAACCTCGCGCAGGCACGCGCACTCACCGGCTGGGTGCGTAACATGGAAGACGGCTCGGTCGAAATGGAGGTACAAGGCGCGCCCGCGAATATCCTGTCTCACCTCGAAGCGCTCCATGCCTCCTATGAGCGAATGGGCATACGTTTTCGCCTCGAGGACGCACAAATCCGCGCCGCGCTTACCAGCGAAGATGGTTTCAACCCACGCTATTAGTATTGTGTGCTAAATACGGTATCATTTACCTACCTACATTGACAGAAAAGAGGCGAGGCGCATGGCCGTGCAAAGAAGAAACACCAAGCAGCGGAAGCTGGTTCTTGATGCCGTGCGCCAAAGCTGCAACCATCCCACCGCCGATGAGATCTACAACGCTGTGCGTGAACAGGACGACAGAATCAGTCGCGGTACGGTCTACCGCAATCTCAATCTCTTGGCCGACGCCGGGGAGATTCTCTCGATCAAGACACCGGGCGGCAGCCGCTTCGATCGCACCATCGAGCCGCATGCGCATATCATCTGCACCTCGTGTAGCCGCGTCATCGATGTGCCGCTCCCCTTTGACGCCCAGCTCGACGCAAAAGCGTCCGAGCAAATCGGCTGGAACGTCACCTCTCACTACACCATCTTCGAGGGTCTCTGTCCCAACTGTAGGTAGATTTTGGGACATGCCTACTCGGCGAGCAGGCGGCGCAGTTCTTCTTCGACCGTGTGCACGTAACGGACGCGATCGTTGATACCGCGCATGGTGGGGTTGCAGCTCTCCATCAGATAGGGATGGCCCACGACGTTGAGCATGTCGCGATCGTTCTCATTGTCGCCAAATGCCATCATCTCATCGGGCGAAATCCCCAGGATACGACCGTAATCGGCAAGCGCGGAGCCCTTGCCCGAACCGAAACCGATAAGGTCCGTCCATGCGGTTCCTGACGTCATCACATCGACACGGTCGCCAAAGAGGCGCTCGAAATACTCCCGGGCCGCCGGATAATCCACCTCGGGCGTCTGGAAGCCAATCTTAATGACATCCTCGTCGATGTCCTCGGGACGGTCGACCACCGCCACATCGCAGTGGACCACATAGCGCAAATGGTCGACGAACGCATCGTTGCCGCTCATGGTGTAGATGTGCCCCTCACACGAAAGGGTCATGTCGGTATGGGGATACGCAACCACGGTATTCGCGATAACCATGGCAAGGCTACGCTCCATGGAACGCTTGACAACGGCACGCCCCTCGCTCATCACCAGGGTTCCGTTTTCGCATACATAGGCGAGCTCATCGGCCACCGGGGCAAACAGGTAGCGCAAGCTCGCATATTGACGGCCACTCGCCGGCATAAACACGATACCACGACGATGCAGCTCATCGATAAGCTCAAAGGCCTCGGAACGCAGCTCGCGCTCCCCCGGATGCAGCAACGTGCCGTCCAAATCGCATGCAATCAGTTTGATTCCCTCAAGACCCATATGCTTCCCCCAAAGCCTCATATCAACAGCAAGACGGACCTTGATCGGTCGCCCCTCAAAACCCGTCTTGCGCATACGCGCGCTTAGCCGCGCGCCTTTTTTACGATGGTAAAGTCGGGAGCCATGCTCACGACGACCTCCGCCGCACTCGACGCAAAGCGCCGGTCCGCATCGAGTTCACGGGTAACCACCGAGAGCCGAACGCCCTCGACGCCCCGGAGCATGCGGCCCAAAACAGGCTGCACCGGCGTATACATGCGCACGGTATACTCGTCCGAATCGCCTCGGAAAAGCGGCGCGTGCATATTGCCGATCTCCCAGCACGCATGCGCGAGCGCAATCGGGTCCATGCGGTCAACTTCGACCAAATAAACCTCGGCACCGCGCAGGCGCACGACAACCGCCACGGGCACCATGCCCGAACGGTCGATGGCGAGCACGTCGCCGTCGGTAAAACGACCGCCGTCGGCAGCATCCAGCCGAACATCGACCGTGCGCCCCAGCTCCGTCACGCCCACAAGCGCGCATACATCAGCCTGGTCCCAATCGAGCAGCAGCTCGTCAACTTCAAAGACGCCGCCCAACTTCCGGCGAAGCAGGAGTTCATAGGACGGATCGTTGAGATTTCCCAAGCATGTCGTCGAAACCAAGCGTTCAGGCATACTCTAACCCTCGACCTCAACGAGCTCGATATCAAAGTTGAGGTCCTTGCCGGCCAGCTCGTGGTTGGCGTCGAGCGTCACGGCCTCGGGCGTTACGTCTATGACCACGGCGGGGACGGGCATGCCGCTCGGCGTGGACAGGAAAAGCTTCATGCCCTTCTCGATCTGCTCGATGTTGGGAACCTGTTCGGCCGGGAAGGTAATAACCATCTCGGGGTTGTGCTCGCCGTAGGCATCGGCAGCAGGAATGTGCACGGTCTTCTTCTCGCCCACCTGCATGTCGACAACAGCGGCGTCGAAGCCCTTGATCATCTGACCGGCGCCGCAGGTGAACTCCAGCGGCTCGCCGCGATCGTAGGAGCTATCGAACTGCGTGCCGTCGTCGAGCGTGCCGCGATAATGAGTCTTGACCTTCTTGCCCTGGTTGGACATGGTAACCTCCGTGATAAGGGCGGCGCACAACGCGGGCCGCCGTGAACATATGGCGCTAACTATACCCTAGTCATACAATTCAAAGACAGTTTGCAAAGAAACGCTGCAACCGGAGGAACCATGGCATATCCCGTATTTGACCTACACTGCGACACCGCCGACCGCATCGGCTGGGCCACGCTCGATCTCGACCTGCGCTTTACCGCCGGCACCGACGGTTATTTCCCCGGCGACGAAACGCATCCGCAAGATTTCGACCTCATCGAGGGCAACGCCTGCGCCATCTCGCTCGCAAAGATCGGCAACACGCCGTGGGCACAGTGCTTCGCCACGTTTGTCCCCGATGAGATTCCCACCGCCCACGCTGCGCGCTTCCAGGCGCAGATCATGGCGCACATGAGCGGCCAGGCAATGCTCAACCACGACCGCATGGTCAACGTACGCAGCGCGGCAGACATTCGCCCTGCGCTCAAGGACGGCAAGGTCGCTTGCATCCACACTATCGAAAACGCGACGTTCTTTGCCGAAGACCCCGCGCTGATCGAGGTGCTCAAGAGCCTGGGCGTACTCATGTCATCACTCAGCTGGAACGCGCAGGGACCGCTCGCGAGCGGCCACGACACCCACGCCGGCCTCACCGCCGCCGGCATCGAGGCACTTACGCAGATGGAGCACGCCGGCATGGTACTCGACGTCTCCCACCTCAACGATGAGTGCTTTGACGAGGTTGTCGCCCACGCCACGCGTCCCTTCGTCGCCAGCCACTCCAACTCCCGTGCGGTTTGCGGCGTCAAACGCAACCTTACCGACGACCAGTTCCGCACCATTCGCGACATGGGCGGTATCGTCGGCCTCAACTACTGCAGCGAGTTCCTTTCCAACGACGCAACCGACAAGACCGCCGCAGACGTCACCTTCGACCAGCTAGCGGCACATATCGAGCACTGGCTCGACCTGGGCGGCGAGGACGTCATCGCACTCGGCGGCGACTGGGACGGTGCCACGGTGCCCGCTTTCCTCTCCGATGCCAGCAAGATGCCCGAGTTCCAGAACATGCTTTCCAAGCATTTTGGCAAGACCGTGATGCAAAAGCTCTGCAGCGACAACGCGCTTGCCTTCTTTGAGCGTTATTAATTTCACATCCCTTGAGCAGGTCGGCATGCCGAACGGTTGACATGCCGGCCCGTCCCCAATCTGAAGGACCGCTTTTGACGCAGCAGTTTACGATTTCCGTATCCCGACCGCATGGGACGCCCATCCCCGTCGTCGTTACCAAAAAGCGCGTCAAGAACTTCAACCTACGCGTCACATCGAGCGGTGAGGTCCACGCCAGCGCACCGCTCGGCGCCAGTCGCGAGCGCATCGAAGCGTTTGTGAAGCGCAACAGCGCCTGGATTATCAGCCGGCTTGCCCAGCGCGAGCAATGTCAGGCGACGGCACGAGAGCCGCTCAGCCCCTCGTCCATCATTGCGCTTTGGGGCAAGCCCATCACGGTACAGGACGCACTCGATCACAACTTTGCATCACCCGCACCGCGGCCCAAGCAGGCCACCTTCGCAAGTTTTATGGGTGCCGACGAGCCAGACGAACGTCCGCAGGCCAAGTGGAATGCGACCCTCGACGGCTTAACGCCCAGTGAGATCCAAGCCCATATTGACCAGCTCTATACGTCCGAAGTCACATCGGCGCTGCGTGATATGGTGCACGCATACGAAATCGCAATGGGTGTCGCCGTTTCCCGCGTTTCCGTGCGCAGCATGAAAACGCGCTGGGGATCATGCACGCCCAAAACCGGCGCCATTCGCATCGCACGAGAACTTGCCGCCTACCCCGTCGAGTGCCTTGACATGGTTGTCGCCCACGAGCTCGTCCACCTGCTCGAGCCGAGCCACAATCATCGGTTTCACGCGCTGCTCGACACGTACTGCCCCAACAACAGGGCTCTGTCGCAGCGGCTCAAGCAGCCACCCATAGAGACGTATTAGAACCGGTTAGCGCACACGCTCGATCTCGACGCCACAGCTTGCCAAGGGCAGGCCAACAGGCGCCCACGGCTTATCGAGCTTGATGCGCACACCAAGCAGCGAGGGATAACGGCGCAGCAGCATCTGGGCCGTACCTTCAGCTGCCGCCTCGATGAGCTTAAACGTATGCTCGCGCAGATAGCCATCGACATCGTGGCACACCGAGCCGTAGTCAATCGAGGCGTCCAAGTTATCGTGCTCTCCCGCTGCACGCAGGTCAGCATAGAGTACCAAGGACACGATGAATTTCTGGCCCAGCGCGTTCTCTTCGGGATACACGCCGTGGTTAGCAAAAACCTCAAGACCTTCAACGGTGATGCGGTCGGCATGGCGCAGATCGTCATAGTTCACGTGGGGCACCGCCGTTGCGGTGGATATTTCGCCCCTTCCACGGCGGGCGAGCTCGGCGCCTTCAGTCTTGGTTGCATTCTCGGGCAGTTTCTTGTTGCTCATCGCGATCGTCTCCTTCGTTTAGAACCCCGACCGCGTAAACTAACTACACGCGAATCGACAGGTTCTTTTTATCATCGCTCCAGTTGCAAGCATTGCGCGCGGGGCATGCAAAGCAGGCGCGCGACGCTTTGTCGGCTGCATAGAGCAGGCGCTCGAGCGGTTGGCTGTTCACGCGCAGCTTTCGATGGCCCAGAATGGCCGTCTTAATGGCTGCGGCATCGGCCGGCTCAAACGCTACGTCATCGGGCATACCGCCGAGAATCGCATCAGCGACGCGTTCGCTTGCAACATCATGGGATATACCCGATTCATACTGTTCATCTTTGCCGATATCGTGAAGAAGTGCCGTGGCGTAGATGACCTCGCGGTCAAATTCGAGCTGTTCCTCGAGATTCTTGATCCACATAATGCGAGCGACATCCAGCAGGTGGTCAATACCGTGGCGGCAGAAGATGCGCCCCGATTCCAACTGTGCAATGCTGCCCAGGTGCCGCCGGAACAGACCGTTGGCACAGATGTAATCAATGCGAGGCATGGCACCAAAAGGCGCCAGGCCCGAAGCCATAAAACCGCGACGCGGCGTTCCCTCGTCAGTATTCGATGTAAAGTCGTTGACGACTCTCATAGTTAGCGTCCCAGCATCCTAAAGAATCGCTCCTCGAGCGCCGGATCGGCCTCAAAGACGCCGCGACGAGCGAGCGTCACGGTCTTGGTGCCAGGCTTTTGCACGCCGCGCATGGTCATGCACATATGCTCAGCTTCCATGAGCACAATCGCTCCCTGGGGAGCGAGATACTCCATGAGGGCATCGGCAACTTGTGCGCACAACTGCTCCTGCAGCTGCAGACGACGGGCGTAGACCTCTACCGTGCGGGCAAGCTTAGAAAGCCCTGCGACACGGCCGTTGGGGATATAGCCAATGGCAGCCTTGCCGTAAAACGGCAGCAGATGATGCTCGCACAGCGAGTAAAACGTGATGTCGCGCTCGATAACCAAATCGTTCGAAGCGACGGCAAAGGTTTTGGACAGGTGCTCCTCGACACTCTGGTCCATACCGCCGGCGATCTCACCATACATACGGGCAACGCGCGCCGGGGTCTCCAGCAGGCCCTCACGAGTTGGGTCCTCGCCTATGCCCTCAAGCAACAGCTTAATGGCGGCCTCGACTTTTTCCTGATCGACCATCTGGGCCTCACTTTTCCGATTTTGCGTTCGCGCTATGGTACCACGCCCTCCGGCATCGGCCACAAGCTACATAGTATGGGTCGAATAGACCGGATCGTCCCGCCAAAGCTCCACGGCGTCGCAAAGCGCAACGTTCTCACGCTCGGCACGGGCACGCGTGGCGTTCATGTCAATCACGCGTTGATTGCTCGAGCCCCTAAAGCGCAACGAGATATCGTACAGATCCTGAACGAACGGGCCGTCCACCAACATGTCGAGGCAGGCCAGGATACGGTCCGTCACCTCGGTATGATGACGGCCACCCGGCATAAGCTCCTCGAGCACGTCGCCGGTAAAGCACCAAATGGTCTTGCCCAACCCCTCGGGATAGGCCGCACGCACGCGTTCGATAAAGTCAACAAGTCCCGCCTGATTCTCGGGCTCCATAGGCTCGCCGCCCAGAATCGTCAGGCCATCGATAAAGGGATGGTCGAGGCTCTCGATAATCTTGTCCTCGACGGCACGATCGAACGGCTCGCCCGCAGCAAAGTCCCACGCGACAGAGTTAAAGCAGTTCTTGCACCCACGACGGCACCCACTCACAAACAGAGAAGTACGAACGCCTTCCCCATCAGCAATGTCGAAATACTTAATGTTCGCGTAGTTCATAGGTAACTCTCCCGGGAGGCCGGGACATATCATCCCGTCCTCAAACATTCTCGGCCTTCGGCCTGCGAAACTGCGGGCGGGACGATATGTCCCGGCCTCATGCAAAGGGTAACTCAATGAACGAAGCGAACATCGAGTATAGGGTTCGAGGTCCAATAAAAACTTTGTTGCAGCTCAACCGCCATCGCAAGCAAAGCGTTGTTGCAAGTCAACTCATTTCCGCTAAGAACTTCGAGGAGTGAGCAGGCCGCATGCTGCATCTCAGCTACATCAACTTGGCTGCCCCGTAGCGAGGCCCCGGGCCTTTGCTCGATATGAGTTCCGCACGAACAGGAGGCGCCAGTGGCGCCTCCGTCGTGAGCCAGGACTGTCCGAAATAGCGAGTAAAGGCCCGGGGCCTCGCTACGGGGCGGCCTGGGATGGTTATTAGAGATGCAGCACGCGGTCGCGGATCTCCTCGGTTCGGCCCTGGTTCCAGAACTGGGTACCGATGTAGCCGCACGTACGACGAGCGACATTCATCTTCTCCTGGTCACGATTGCCGCAATTGGGGCACTCCCACACCAGCTTGCCGTCATCCTCGACAATCTTGATCTCACCGTCGTAGCCGCACACCTGGCAGTAGTCGCTCTTGGTGTTGAGCTCGGCGTACATGATGTTGTCGTAGATGTACTGCATCACGCGAATGACAGCCTTGAGGTTGTCCTGCATGTTGGGAACCTCAACGTAGGAGATGGCACCGCCCGGCGAAAGCTGCTGGAACATACCCTCGAACTTGAGCTTGTCGAATGCGTCGATCTCCTCGGACACGTGGACGTGGTAGCTGTTGGTGATGTAGCCCTTGTCCGTCACGCCCGGGATGATGCCAAAACGACGCTGCAGGCACTTAGCGAACTTGTAGGTCGTCGACTCAAGCGGGGTACCGTACAGCGAGAAGTCAATATCGCTTTCGGCCTTCCACTCGGCGCACTTGTCGTTCATGCGCTGCATGACGGCCATGGCAAAGGGCGTGCCCTCCTTCTCGGTGTGGCTGTGGCCCGTCATGTACTTGACGCACTCATACAAGCCGGCATAACCCAGACTAATGGTGGAGTAACCGCCCACGAGCAGCTTATCGATCGTCTCGCCCTTCTTCAGACGGGCGAGAGCACCGTACTGCCAAAGAATCGGTGCGGCGTCAGAAAGCGTACCCATCAGACGTTCATGACGGCACAGCAGGGCGCGGTGGCACAGCTCAAGGCGCTCGTCGAAGATCTTCCAGAACTTGTCCATGTCCTGATGCGAGCTCAGCGCGACATCAGGCAGGTTGATGGTCACGACGCCCTGGTTAAAGCGACCATAGTACTTGGGCTTGTTCGGGTCGTAGTTCAGCGCGTTGGCAACGTTGTTAAAGCCGTTGCCCGAGCGGTCGGGCGTCAAGAAGCTGCGGCAGCCCATGCAGGTATAGCAGTCGCCGTTGCCGGCGGTCTCGCCCTTCGACAGCTTGAGCTCGCGCATCTTCTTCTCGGAGATGTAGTCGGGAACCATGCGCTTGGCGGTGCACTTGGCAGCCAGCTGGGTCAGATAGAAGTACGGGGAATCCTCGTGAACGTTATCGTCCTCGAGTACATAGATGAGCTTGGGGAATGCCGGGGTAATCCAAACGCCGGCCTCGTTCTTAACGCCCTCGTAGCGCTGGCGAAGCGTCTCCTCCACGATCATGGCAAGGTCGTGCTTCTCCTGAGGCGTACGGGCCTCGTTAAGATACATAAAGACCGTCACGAACGGCGCCTGGCCATTGGTGGTCATAAGGGTCACGACCTGATACTGAATCGTCTGAACGCCGCGACGAATCTCATCGCGCAGGCGATCCTCAACGACCTCGCGGACCTTTTCGGGAGATGCGGAAACGCCGAGCTCCTCGAGCTCGCGGGCGACCTCGCCGCGAATCTTCTGACGGCTCACCTCAACAAACGGAGCAAGATGGGTCAGCGAAATCGACTGGCCGCCGTACTGGGAGGAAGCAACCTGAGCGATAATCTGCGTCGCGATGTTGCAGGCGGTCGAGAAGCTGTGCGGCTTCTCGATCAGCGTGCCCGAGATAACGGTGCCGTTCTGGAGCATGTCCTCCAGGTTCACCAGGTCGCAGTTGTGCATGTGCTGAGCAAAGTAATCCGAATCATGGAAGTGGATCAGGCCCTCATTATGGGCGTCCACGATCTCCTGGGGCAGCAGCACGCGCTGGGTCAGGTCCTTGGAAATCTCGCCGGCCATATAGTCGCGCTGAACGGAGTTGACGGTCGGGTTCTTGTTGGAGTTCTCCTGCTTGACCTCTTCGTTATTGCACTCAATCAACGACAGGATCTTGTCATCGGTCGTGTTCTTCTGGCGCTTCAGGCTCTGAACATAGCGATAGATGATGTAGTGGCGGGCAACCTCGTAGCAGTCGAGACGCATGATCTCGTCCTCGACCAGATCCTGGATCTCCTCGACCGACACGGTGTGACCCGCGTTCTCGCATGCCTCGGCGACGTTTTGCGCCGCGTAAACCACCTGGCGGTCGGTAAGACGAGAGCTCTCCTCGACCTCCAAGTTTGCGGCACGGATGGCATTGACGATCTTATCGATGTCAAAGACAACCTCGGTGCCGCTGCGCTTGATGATCTTCATCCTCTTGCCTCTTTCGCATCGTAGCCTCATCGCGCTTCAGAGCCAAACGATACCCGGCAGGGCTTGCCCCTGTCTTGCGGCGCCGTCGCGCAATCTGTGTTCTCGATAAACCATAAGTCCTCATGCGGACAATCCTCGCGGCCGATCAAGCGGCTCAAAGACGTGTCCAAATGGGGCGAATAAGGTTCTCGTTCTCTGTCCGCCATCTATCATACGACAAAGAGGCATCTATATCCTGTATTCTTTTTTTAGGTCAAACACAACATATAGTGTTTCAGCAGGTCAAAGCAATTAGTCATTTTGCAGACGCATTAAAAATGAGGGGTTCTTGGGAAGTCGGTAAAACGTTACCAACACGGCTACCTGCATGGCAGTTATAAAACCCCCTTAGTCAAGCCGCTGACAAATCCTACCAAAACCAAGCCGCTCACGCCAAAAGAATCCAAAAGATTATGCTTGACCAACATGTTGCGGTCACGGTCGGCCAGGACGTATGCAATCTGCCGGCACCTCTACGGGGACCTTGGATCAATATTTGGTGGCATATTTGACGGCGTGCTTGGTAGCAAAACAAAACAGCCCAGAGGACATAGCCTCTGAGCTGCGAACATTTGGTGGGCGTTAGAAGATTTGAACTTCTGACCTCTTCCGTGTCAGGGAAGCGCTCTCCCCCTGAGCTAAACGCCCAAATGGAGCGGACAACGGGGCTCGAACCCGCGACCCCAACCTTGGCAAGGTTGTGCTCTACCAACTGAGCCATGTCCGCTTACGAGGATTAATCTTACGTGATGCCCGCATCCTATGCAAGAACTTTTTTTTAAAAAGTTTTGCAACGCCCTCGCGAACCTCGCGAAGACATCAGCCACCACGGAAGGCGCGGGCAAACGCAATCTCGCCGCAAGAGACCCCTACATCTCACCGAGCATGATCCAGGCAGAGCTGTCCTGCGCGAGCCTGCCGTCTGCAAGCGGTGATGAGGTGAGCAGGACCCTGCCCGCCGGCAGCTCCACGGCTGCTGCGCCGAAGTTCGTCACACACGCCCAGCCGTTGTCGCGGCGATAGGCGATGACGCCGCCCTCGGCGCCCTCGGCACCATCCGCAAGACCGGTGCGCCCGTCAAGATCGAGCCACGCAAGATCGTTGGCGCAACCGCGCAGCTTGCGCCGAAGCCAGAGGGCGTCACGATAGAGCGCAAGCATCGATGTCGGGTCCGCTTCTTCCCTATCGGCAGCGTAATCGGAAAACCATGCAGGTTGCGGCAGATGGGGCGCCGCATCGGCTTCCGCCGGCGAAAACCCAAACGATCCGCCCTGCGCGGGATCGTCCGCCGCCACCCACGGCAGGGGCACACGGCAGCCGTCGCGCCCCTTCTCACGCTTCGGTCCGCGCGTATTGGTCGCAGTAGGATCTTCGAGTGCAGCCCACGGGATGTCAGCCACCTCAAAAAGGCCGAGCTCCTCACCCTGATACACGTATGCCGAGCCCGGAAGCGCCAGTTCAAGCAAAAGGGCCGCCCGCGCGCGGCGCTCGCCGAGTTCACGGTCCTCGTCATAAGACAACCCGTCGCGTAAGAGCCAGTCGAGCGCAATCTGGTGGTAGCGCGTCGCCTTGATTTGCGGCAGGGCATAGCGTGTCGCCACGCGCGGCACGTCGTGGTTGGAGAGTACCCAGGTCGAGGCGGAATCGGATTCGACGGCTGCCTTCAAGCCCTTCTCGATTGCAGTGTGCATGTCATCATAGGTCCAAGTGGCCTTGGCAAACTCAAAGTTGAATGTCTGGCCAAGCTCGCTGGGACGCGCATAGAGATACTGGCGCTCGGGCAGCACCCACGCCTCGGCAACGGCACTGCGCGGCGGATTATAGCGGTCGAACACGCGGCGCCACTCGCGATAGATCTCGTGGACCTCATTGCGGTCCCACAGCGGATGGGTGCCGTCGTCAACCATGTCATCGCCCTCGGCGAGATGCCACCGGTCGAGGTCATCGCGGTCGAGATCCTTGGCGAGACCCTGCGCCACATCAATGCGAAAGCCGTCGACGCCTCGATCGCTCCAAAACGCCAGGACGTCGCAAAAGAGCGCATGAACCTCGGGGCATGACCAGTCAAAGTCCGGTTGCTCGGGCGTAAACATGTGCAGATACCACTGACCGTCCGCAACACGCGTCCATGCGGGGCCGCCAAAGTTGGCATTCCAATTGGTGGGAGGCAGCTCGCCATGCTCGCCGCGACCATCGCGGAAGATATAACGGGCGCGCTCGGGCGATCCGGGGCCGGCGGCAAGAGCGGCTTTGAACCAGGGGTGCTGGTTGGATGAATGGTTGGGCACGATGTCGACGATGACCTTGATGCCGCGCGCGTGAGCCGCAGCGATCATGTCATCGAAGTCGTCAAGCGAGCCGAGACGCGGGTCGACATCGCAGTAGTCCGCCACATCATAGCCGCCATCGACAAGAGGCGATGGATAAAACGGGCTCAGCCAGATGGCCTCGATACCCAGTCGCTCAAGATAGTCCATCTGCTGGGTAATGCCCGCGATATCGCCCAGACCCGAACCAGTCGAATCCTTAAACGAGCGCGGGTAGATCTGATAGATCGCGGCATCGGACATCCATGAGCGCGAAGAAGACTTTTCTGTAGCCATGGGACATATCTCCCTTGCAACGAGGTTATGCGAGATGCCCACGATGATACGCCCAAAGCGGACATTCGCGACAAACAACGCCACAGCCACGACCCAAAACGCTCGCCCCCTCTCGGGTTCGAGCCTAGGAGATAGGTACAAAAAAAGCCCGGCTACCGTAGTAGTCGGGCTGTTGCGTTTGGAGCGGACAACGGGGCTCGAACCCGCGACCCCAACCTTGGCAAGGTTGTGCTCTACCAACTGAGCCATGTCCGCATATGTAAAACAAAACGGGCGCCGGAGCGCCCGGATGTTGCCTGGAGGCGAAGCCCGGATTCGAACCGGGGGTAAAGGCTTTGCAGGCCTCTGCCTTACCACTTGGCCACTTCGCCGAAAAAGGACCGCCTAAACGGTCCGGAAATGCAATGGAGCGGACAACGGGGCTCGAACCCGCGACCCCAACCTTGGCAAGGTTGTGCTCTACCAACTGAGCCATGTCCGCTTGCGGGTTATTAATTTACGCGAGTTGTCCAAAAGACGCAAGTACTTTTTTCAAAAAACTTGTCTGCCGCATGTTCTTAGTAGCCAAACGCGCTAAAGCGATTGGCTAGGCACACGATTCCAGCGCTTCGCTAAACAGCTTCACCATCTGCACGCGCGTGCCGGCGCCGTCCGTACGACGAGCAACCTCCACGTTATCGACGAGCATACGCATAAGCTTGATGCCACGGCCGCGCTCCTCGGATGCGACCGGCTCGCTCGTTTCATCGATAGAATAGCCGGCACCTCGATCAAGCACCTCAACCACAACGCGATCGCCATAGGCCTGAACCGTCAGGACGCACCCGATACCGCCCGCATGGTCATAGGCATTACCCAGAGCCTCCCCCGACGCCAATGCGACATCGTAGCGCTCGTCACGGCGCAACGGAAGCGATTCAAGGAGTTCGGCGATGCGATGTCGGTAGTATGGAAGATTCTCGATACCCTGACGGACCTCGACGCTCTTACTCCAGCGAGGCAGCTCCCCCACCGGAATGGCGGGAATAGACTCCCGTGCCGGCCCCGCGACATGAAGGATATCGACAAGACGAGCAATCTCCAAAAAGCGAACAACTTCACCCGATGCATTGACGAGCGAAAGCAGGCCTTCTCGCCTCATGAGCTCACGAGCGCGCGTAAGCAGGAATGCCAAGCCCGTCGAATCGATAAAGCTAACAGCCTGACAGTTGATGACAACACGACGCACGCCGCGGCCAATCAAAGCATCCAACCGCCGACGCAGCGCAGGCACCGTGGCGATGTCGATATCGCCTGGTGGCGTCAAAACCGCTATGTCATTCCACTCATTCATACGACCATGGTTCCCCAAAAAAGTCCACTCGATGCATTCGTTTCCCCAACCGTACGGATTCAGCCCGCCCAGCGTCGTCTATGAACGACCCCGTAAAAACTCAAGGGACACCAATGCAATGTCATCGTCCAGCGCCGATTCGGTAAATCGGTCAAGCTCGCCCAAGACCTTGCCGCAGATTCCCGATACGCCCTCACCCGAGACAGAGAGCAGAAGGTCACGAAGGCGCTGCTCGCCAAAGAACGCTCCGGTGCGGTCGCGGGCCTCAATCGTTCCGTCCGTATACATGAAGAGCATGTCGCCAGGAGCGAACGTAAACACGCCTGTCTCGTACACCATGCTCTCAAAGGCACCGATTACGCCCGATTGGCATCCAAGCAGCTCGACCTCTCCCCCACGGGCCTCGCCACCACCCAGCGGCATCGACTCTGGCCTAATGACCATGGTCGGAGGATGGCCCGCCGAACAATACGTTGCGCGTCCGGCTTTAAGGTCAATCTTGGCGATAAAGGCCGTCACGAACGTCTCGACCCTCGAGAAGCCCATGAGCATGCTGTTAAGGGAGCGTGCCATGCGGGCCGGTCCAGCGCCCTCCCAGGCATATGCCGTCAGGGCCGTCTTGACGAGCGCAGACATCGATGCGGCCTCAATGCCTTTGCCAGACACATCACCCAGAATCATGACGGCGCAGTCGTCGGGAAGACGGATGAGCGTATAGAAATCGCCGCCGACCAACGCCGAGTTCGTGGCCGACAGGTACACCGAATCGGTTGCGATACCCGGAACATCCCCCAGGGAATTTCTCATGCCGATCTGAAGGGTCTGAGCAATATGGCGCTCCTCGCGCTTTTGAGATTCACCCTCGTAGATCAGTTCAAAGTCATGCGCTAAGTGCACCAAGTAGTCATATTCAAGGTCATCAATCGGCTCTTGGCTACCATCACGAAGCAGCAGCGCGCGCGTCGTCGGGCTCTTCGCAACAGAAGCAGGAACAATCGCGTCGTTACTGTGCTTGCCATCACCCTCAGAGCGCGGGCGCCCCGCCTCGATGCCGGAGTCGACGTAGAGACCTTGACAAGGCAGACCATGCGCCCTAAGCCAGCCTCCCATAGGCATCGATTCGTCAACGCGAGTTATACGGACGTGTTTAAGGTCCTCGGCACTCGTGCCGCCCAAAACAGATGCCTCAAAGCCATCAGGGCCAGCCCCCAGACGTGCCGCCGGCGCCGTCGTGGAAAAGAAAAGCTTCTCGGGATCGTCCGGCAAAGCAACGCGACTGCCGCCTTCAAAATCTATGACGTAGGAATCCAGACTAGCGTCATACTCAACAGGGCAAAAATGGCAGTTAAGCATATTGCAGATCTCGGACGATACCGCCTGGGTAGCCGCGGCGGAATCGTCTAGAAAGGTAAACAACTCATCACGCAAGACATTGAGCGAGCGGCCAAGCTCGGCCGTGCGACGGGAGCGAAGGCTCGATGCCATGCCGACCAGCTGGATAGACAGGTAATCGCAAATGACCTCGAGCACATTAACGTCATAGGCGAGCGGTGCCTGAGGGCGTTTCCAACCAACTTCCAGCACGCCAAGGATCTGCGTACCGTAAAAAACGGGAAGACAGATCTCGCTGCGGTACGGAGGCATATCCTGCATGCGCAACAGGTGCTTAGAACGATTGTCCAGGTCCATGAACATACCGGAGGCGGCCTTATCACCCTCAAGGTCCTGTTGAATCGACAAGCGACAGGCACGCGACTCACGAAGAACATACGTCGGAATGCCAGCGCCATACGGCAAAAACTCAGGCAGGTAGCTGTCGTACAGTTCCTTGGAAACACCGCGAAGTTTAAAACCGCCGCTCTCAGAAAAATAGATAGCGGCACCCGAAGCATCGAGCGTTCCTACAAGCTGGTTCAAAACGGTATCAAGTAGGCTGGGCAGCTCATCGGAGCCCACGGTACTCATAATGACCGAGAGCGTGCCAGAGAGGCGCTTGTTCGCCACTCTAAGCTCCGAAAGCGCACGCTTGAGCTGACGGTCGTGCGAATACTGTTCTTCGATGCTATGGAGCGCCACCAGGACACGTGGCGCGCGGCGCCCAAAGATGCGTGGAGGCGTTACGGAGCCCGCACGAACCAAGACGGGGATAAAGGAGCCGTCACTCAGCTTGAGCATCAGTTCGTTCTCGGAGCCATCAGTTTCAAATGGCAGACGATGTTCCGTCGCACGTTCAAAAGCTGACGAGTACAGGACGTCTTTAACATCTCCACCGATGACGTCGGCGCGTTCCTCGCACATCAAACCAAGTAAGCGATTATTCACATGCAGAATGGTTCCGTCGAGCTCGCAGATGATGACAGCATCGCTCGTGATCTCGACTAGTTGGGCAACGTCTGCCCACTCGTTGCGTTCAAGCGTTTCCATCGTGGACCCCACCGTCTATCGGTAACAAAAAAGCCTCCGAAGAGGCTTCTCAAATGCGATGGTGTCGGAGGCGGGACTTGAACCCGCATGACCAAAAAGCGGTCACTAGCACCTCAAGCTAGCGCGTCTGCCAATTCCGCCACTCCGACATGCTATGTTGTTGATTCGCAGTTCGTTTTGTTGGACCCGCGCGTTCAACGAGGAAGATAATAACCTATGATTCGAGAACTGCGCAAGCACTTTTTTCAAAAAAGTTTACGAATTTGTAAATGCGCAGGTAGATCCGTGTGTCCGGCCCCGAATCGGTGTTGCCTCCCGGCGCGTCCTCGGGCATGAGCGATATTTTGCTGCGCACTTCGTGCTGCAAAATATCGCTCCCCCTGCGGAATGCGCCGGGAGGCAACACCGATTCGGGGCCTGCAAATACATACTTCAGGCACAGTTCTCAAACATGTTCTGGGGGCTGATGTAAATTTGGTGGCTCGGCAAAGCCGAGCCCTTATATGGGGAGGCCGGAGCTAAAGCTCCGGCCTCACTAACTTTCCTATTAGATTAAGTGAGCGATCGAGGAATCGCACTCCCCTCCTCTGCCGAGTTACCGCAGGGCCTGCCCTGAAGTTACTTTTCAGAACACTCCGCAGGACGCAAGAAACCCCCGCCGCACGAAGTGCGCAGCGGGGGTTTCTTGCATGTCCGAGGACGTTCTGAAAAGTAACTTCAGGGCGGGCCCGGACGAGAACAACCGACTACAGGTC
The DNA here is from genome assembly GCA_928722055.1 of uncultured Collinsella sp. Classification (GTDB taxonomy): domain Bacteria; phylum Actinomycetota; class Coriobacteriia; order Coriobacteriales; family Coriobacteriaceae; genus Collinsella. The sequence continues at coordinate 618,531 of CAKMWN010000002.1, read as the reverse complement.
GATGTGCGATTCCTTGATCGGGAACGGCTCCGCGAAGTGGCAGGCGCAGCAGTGGCCCGGTGCGACTTCCTTAAACTCGGGAAGCTTCTCAGAGCAGATGCCCTGCGCGATCGGGCAGCGCGTGTGGAAACGGCAACCGGTCGGCGGATCCAGCGGTGACGGCGGATCGCCAGCGAGGATGATGCGCTTGCGCGTCTTCTGGATATCAGGATCGGGCACCGGCACAGCAGACAGCAGCGACTGCGTGTACGGATGGTGAGGCTCACTGTAGAGCGTCTTCCAGTCCGAAACCTCGACCATCTTGCCCAGATACATAACGGCAACGCGATCGGAGATATGCTGCACGACGGACAGGTCGTGAGCGATAAACAGATACGCGGTACCGAACTTGTCCTGGAGCTCCTTAAGAAGGTTCAGAACCTGGGCCTGAATGGATACGTCAAGTGCAGAGACAGGCTCGTCGCAGATAATCAGCTTGGGCTTCAGAGCGAACGCGCGGGCGATGCCGACACGCTGGCGCTGGCCGCCCGAGAACTCGTGCGGATAACGGTTGATGTGCTCGGGATTCAGACCGACGACGTCCAGCAGCTCGCGGACGCGCTCGATACGCTCCTCCTTGGTACCCACGCCATGAATGGTCATGGGCTCGGAGACGATCTCGCCGATGGTCATACGGGGATTGAGCGAAGCATAGGGATCCTGGAAGATGAACTGCATCTCGCGACGCATGTCCTTGATCTCATGCTTGCTCATCTCGGCAACATCTTTACCCTGGAAGAACACCTTACCGGCGGTCGGCTTGGTCAGGCGCATGATGGTGCGACCCGTCGTGGACTTACCGCAACCAGACTCACCAACCAGGCCAAAGGTCTCGCCCGGATAAATCTCGAACGAAATGTCATTTACTGCAGAGACAACACGCTTGGAGAAGCGCTTGGCGAACATGCCGGACTCAGCGGGAAACTCCTTAGAGAGGTGCTCGACCTTCAGCAGCGGAGTACGCTCGTTGGTATCTGCCATTACGCCTCGCCTCCCTTCTTGGAATCCTTGCGCGTACGGGACGTCTCAGGAGCGTTCTTGAGGAACTCGGGGTCACCGGAGTAGTGGCACGCAGAGTAATGACCAGACTCGGTGACAACGCGCTCGGGGCGCTGCTTGCGGCACTTATCGGTCGCAAAGGGACAACGAGGAGAGAAGACGCAGCCCTCAGGCAGGTTCATGAGCGATGGCGGGTTGCCGTGAATCGGCGTGAGCGGCTTCTTCTCTTCGATGGCCTGCTCCGGGATGGAGCGGATAAGGCCCCAGGTGTAGGGGTGGCGGCTCTCGTAGAAGATTTCCTCAGCAGTACCGAACTCGACGGGACGGCCGGCGTACATAACCATGATCTTATCGGCCATATCGGCGACGACGCCCAGGTCATGGGTAATCATGATGATGGCGTTGCCGTTCTTCTCCTGCATCTCCTGCATGAGCTCGATAATCTGAGCCTGAATGGTAACGTCCAGAGCCGTCGTGGGCTCGTCGGCAATCAGGATATCGGGATCGCAGGCAAGTGCCATAGCGATCATGACACGCTGACGCATACCGCCGGAGAACTGGTGCGGATACTCATTGACGCGCTTCTCGGGCTCAGGAATGCCAACGAGGTCCAAAAGCTCGGTGGCGCGCTTGAGTGCCTCCTGCTTGGAGTAGCCACGGTGCAGACGAAGGCCCTCGCCCACCTGCTTGCCGATCTTATAGACCGGGTTCAAGGAGGTCATAGGATCCTGGAAGATCATCGCGATATCGTTACCGCGAATGTGCTGCATCTCTTCTTCGGTCATCTCGAGGATAGAACGACCGCGATAGCGAACGTCGCCGCCCTCAATCTTTCCCGGAGGCATCGAGATGAGGCCCATAATGGTCATGGCGGTCACGGACTTACCGGAGCCGGACTCACCGACGACGCCCAGGGTCTCGCCGCGATCGAGCGTGTAGGAGACACCGTCGACAGCGCGAACGACGCCATCCTCGGTATGGAAATACATCTTAAGGTCATCGACCTCGAGCAGATGCTGGCCCTCGGGAACCGGCTGGTCCTTCAGGTCCACATAGTTCTTGTTCTTCTTCATCCTTATGCGTCCTTCATCTTGACGTCGAGGGCGTCGCGCAGACCGTCACCCAGCAGGGTGAAGGCGAGCACCGTCGAGAGAATTGCCAGACCGGGCATGATCATCATCCAGGGAGCAGTCAGAAGATACTGCTGACCGTCCTGAATCATGGAGCCCCACGAAGGCGTAGGCGGAATAACGCCCATGCCGAGGAAGGACAGAGCGGACTCGGTCAGAATGGCGCCACCAATGTTCATGGTCGCATAGACCACGATGGAGGCGACGGAGTTCGGGAAGATGTGACGCACGACGATACGAGCATCAGATGCACCCATCGCGCGCGCAGCGTCAACATAGTCGTTTTCCTTGACTGTCAAGATTGCAGAGCGGAAGACGCGCGCAATCGAAGGCCATCCGAGAATGCCGATGGCGATAAAGACGTTCTGAAGACCACGGCCGATAACGGCGATCATGGCGACAACGAACAGCACGTACGGGAACGCCAGGAAGATGTCCGCACAGCGCATGATGATCGTATCCCAGATCCCGCCGTAGAAACCGGCCAGAGCACCCATGACCAGACCGATCACCGTGGAGATCGCGGTGGCCATAATGCCGACGGACAGCGAAACGCGTGCACCGTAGATAACGCGGACGAGAATGTCGCGACCAAGGGCGTCGGTGCCAAACGGGTGCTCTGCACACGGAGCCAACAGCGACGTCTCGGCCATGGTGGTCGAGTCGGAAGCCGTCGGCGAACCGAGCCAGGGCTTAGCCCACAGATCTGCGGTCAGGGCAACCAAAACGACGATGATGATCCAGCAGACACCGATAACGGCGAGCTTGTTCTTGCGAAGACGCTTAAAAGCGTCACCCCACAGCGTGCGGGACTTGGCGGGAGCAGATGCGGCCTTGGTGGCGGTAGCCTGCTCCTGAGACTGAGAATCAGTTTCCTGCATGAGACGTACCTCCCTTAGGCCTTATCCGACGGACCGCCAAGGCGGATGCGCGGGTCGAGGAATGCATAGCTAATGTCGACGAGCAGGTTGATCACCATGACGACGACGACGATGAGCGTAACGCCGCCCATAACGATGGGCCAGTCACGCATGCTAATGGCGCGATAGACCTCATAGCCGATACCGGGCCAGTTAAAAACCGTCTCGGTCAGGATGGCGCCCGAAAGCATGCCACCAAAGTCGACACCAATATAGGTAACGACGGGGATGAGTGCATTCTTAAGCGCATGCTTGACGATGATCGCGCGATTGGAGAGACCCTTGGCCTTTGCCGTACGGATGTAATCCTGGTTCATGACGTCAAGCAGCTGCGAGCGCATAATGCGGGCGGCATAAGCGGTCGAAACCGAAGCCAGCGTAATGGTCGGAAGCACATAGTGCATCCAATCCTGATACTGAGAGCTGGAACCGCCGGCACCCGAGATCGGCATGGAGATTGCACCGCCCGTAGCGTCCTTGAGGATGACGCCAAAGAACAGCTGCAGCAACATACCGAGCCAGAAGGCCGGGACCGCAACGAGGATCGACGTGGTGAGCGTTACCAAAATATCCCAGAAGGAATAACGCTTTACCGCCGAAATGATACCCGCACCGATACCCATGATTGCCTCGAGCACGATGGCGCACGCGGCAAGTTTGACCGTATACGGATACTTCTGGGCAAAAATTTCCGTAACCGGCAGCTTGCGCTGATACGAATTGCCCAGATCGCCATGAAGCAGGCCGTTCATGTAATACAAGTAACGGTCCACGAGCGACGTTTGAACGGGGTCGCCGTTCTCGTCAAGGATCGCGTTGCCGTCCTCGTCCGACTGGACCAGGTGATAGCGGACGCGAAGCTGAAGCTCCACCTCGGGGGACAGAGCCTTGTCTCCACCGATCAGCTTGATCGGATCTCCCGGCACGATATTCTGAAGGGCGAACAGAATCAGCGTAACGCCCAAAAATACCGGGATGAACTGAAGCACACGTTTAACGATGTACTTACCCATACCACTCCCCTATCTAGGGATTAACCTAAATGGGATGCCGATCGCCAGACCGGCATCCCAAAATTACCATCAGCCAGTTTACCCCAGGTTAGGGAGAACTGTATGTTTCCCATGAGGTCTACGTAAATACTTGACCCTCACGGAAGCTGCAAACTCTTAGGCGAGCTCAGCGGTACCCAGCTCAGCGTGCTTCTGCGGATCGACATAGAGGTGCTTGATGCGATCGGAGCCGACGATGGTGTGCGTGTAGAACATCACCGGGATGACCGGGCAGTCGGCAGCGACCATAGCGTCGGCCTCCTGCATCTTAGCAACGCGCTCTTCGTCGTCAACCGTGGTGCGAGCCTCGTTGACCTTGGCGTCGAACTCGGGGTTGTTGTAACCGGAGCGGTTGTCGCCACCGAGGGAGTCGGAGTGGAACAGCGGATACAGGAAGTTGTCCATAATCGGGTAGTCGGCAATCCAACCCAGACGACCGAACTGATAGTTAAAGTTCTGGTACTGCTCGAGCAAGGCAGACCACTCAGGGGTATCGGAGACAGCGGTAACGCCAACCTTGGCGAGGTCACCGATGATGGACTCCATGATCTCCTTGTGGCCACCATCCTGGTTGTAGGAAAGGGTCACGTTAATGCCACGATCGCCGTTAGCGCCAGCGGGAGCAACCTTGTCCAGGTACTCGTTAGCCTTGTCGACGTCGTAGGCGCAGAACTCCCATGCGCCCTCCTTGTAGCCATCGATGCCCGGAGGAACAATGCCGTCGGCGGGGGTACGGGTACCCTTGAAGATAGTCTTGCAGATGGCCTCACGGTTGATGGCCAGGGAGATACCCCTGCGCAGGTCGGCGTTGTTGAACGGCTCGGCCGTGTTGTTGCAGGTCAGGTAGTAGGTGGAAGGCTCGGAGCCGAGCAGCATGCGCTCGCCGTCACCCATGGTGTAGCCGTCCTTGGACACGCCGCGATCCTTCTTGGCGGCATCGATCTGAGCAACGGGAACGTCGCAGACATCGAGGTTACCGGCCTGGAACTCCTTGTAAGCGGTCTCCATGTCCTTGATGACCTGGAAGTGGATGCCATCGATCTTGGCCTTGTCGCCATAGTAATCGTCGAACTTCTTGAGGTTGATCTCCTGACCATCCTCCCACTTGCCGTCCATCATGAACGGGCCGTTACCGACCGGCGCAAGGTAGAAGCTCTTGGCATCGGACTCGGCGCACTCGGGAACCGGGGCCAGAGCCGGGTGAGAGGCGACGAAGGGGAAGTCGGCGTAAGCGGAAGACAGCTTGACGACGAGGGTCTCATCGTCGGGGCAGGTAACACCGCTGAGTTCAGTAGCGTTACCGGCAAGCAGATCGTCATAGCCCTCGACCATGGAAAGGTGATAGGAGACCTCGGAAGGGCCATACTCGGTAGCGATGGCCGACTTGGTGTTGACCAGACGCTCCCAACCGAGCTTGAAGGACTTGGAGGTAACGTCGTCACCGTTGTGGAACTTGGCCTTCTTGATCTTGAAGGTGAACTCGGTGGCGTCGTCGTTGGCCTCGAAGGACTCGCAAGCCAGCGGAACGATCTCGCCCTTCTCGGCGTCATAAGAGGTCAGAGCGTCAAAGAGCTGGTACTCGACCTGAGTGCCCTGGTCCTCCTGGACATTGTAGGGGTCGATGCAGACCGGGTTGTTGATGTAGAAGTTCAGCGTCGAACCGGACTCAGAACCGGAAGCGTCGCCGCCCTTCTTGCCGCATGCGGCAAGAAAAGCCATGGAGCTCGCAGCAAGGGTACCGCCGACAAAGGCGCGACGACCCATAACGGGCTGGTGGAACATAGAATCAGCCATGCCATCCTCCTTATGAGATAGGACAAAGTAAGTTCGGTCGGGCAACGTCAAGACAGCCCAATCGAACCATTCAAACGCGGTCCGCCGTTTTGGCTGGTTATACAAAGCGGACCAACGTATTGCAATACAGTAGCGCATTTTATGCACGATTTGGGGCTAATTCCGGTTAACGGTCGAGATTTTCTTTAGTTGGGCGAAGTATATGAGGATATTTTGACTCTGTTACAAATATGTAAACAAAAAGGGTCCCGCACTTGCGGGACCCTTTTCAAGTATTTATGCGGCTCGTGATTAGTAGCCCACGATGCCCTGCGGGAAGAAGAACATGCACAGCACGACGCACACGGCAAACACGACAGCCATGATGACGGTCAGGCGGTCAAGGTTCTGCTCCATAACGCCCGTGGCAGAGCTGGAGTTATACAGCGAGCTGGCAATCATATCCGAAACGCCGGTACCCTTACCGGAATGCATCAGGACGAGAATCGTCAGCGCCACGGCAGAGACAGCCCAAACGACAAACAGAAGAATCTGGAACGGACCCATAGATAAGCTCCTTAATAGAACAGTTCAAACTCCAGTACTGTACCACAATCCCCCGCTCTCCCCTACCTGCCACTCAAGGACGGGGTGGAAATGGCAGAAATACCAAAAAGGGGGTTGTCCGGTTGTGGACAACCCCCTTGCTAGAAAACGGTATTTGTTTTCTATTAGGCCTCGGTAGCGAGCACGCGGCCCGTCATCTCGGCGGAAGGCTCAATACCAGCCATGGTGAGCATGGTCGGAGCGATATCGGAAAGACGGCCGTCCTCGATACCGGTGAGCTTGGCCTTCTCATCAACGATGATGAACGGCACGCGGTTGGTGGTGTGAGCCGTAAACGGATGCTTGGAACCGTCGGAAGCAACGTCAAACATGTGATCGGCGTTGCCGTGGTCGGCGGTAATCAGTGCAAAGCCGCCCTTGGCGAGAATCGCCGGGACAACCTTGGACAGGGCATCGTCAACAGCCTCAACGGCCTTAACGGCAGCGTCGAAGACACCGGTGTGACCAACCATGTCGCAGTTCGCGAAGTTCACGATGTAGAAATCAGCGCGATCCTCGTTGATGGCGGCGACGACCTTCTCGGTAACCTCGGGAGCGCTCATCTCGGGCTGCAGATCGTAGGTAGCAACCTTGGGGGAAGCGACGAGCACGCGCTCCTCGCCCTCCTTGGGCTCCTCGATGCCACCGTTGAGGAAGAACGTCACGTGGGCGTACTTCTCGGTCTCGGCAGTGTGCAGCTGCTTCAGGCCATTGGCGGCGATAACGTCGGCCAGGACGTTCTCGGGGAACGTCTTGGGGAAGGCGACCTCGACGTCAAACGTCGGATCATACTCGGTCATCGTCACAAAGTGCGAAAGCTTGATCTGCTCGCGCTCAAAGCCGTCGAACTCCTTGTCCGTGAACACGCGGGTCATCTGACGAGCGCGGTCGGGACGGAAGTTGAAGAAGATGGCCGCGTCGCCCTCGTGAATGCCCTCGTTGTGGGCAGCGAAGGGCTCGACGAACTCGTCGCCGCGCGGGTCCTTCTCGTAGTAGGCCTTGATACCGGCAACGGGGTCGGTATCAGCATCGGACGCGTTGACCATGACGTCGTAGGCGCGCTGGATGCGCTCCCAACGATTATCGCGGTCCATGGCCCAATAACGGCCCGAGACGGTGGCAACGCGAGCGTCGCAACCGGTCTCCTCGGAGATCTTAGCCAGGAAGGCGCAGAACTCACTCATGTAGCCGGCACCGGACTGCGGGTCAACGTCGCGGCCATCCATGAAGGCGTGGACGCGAACGGTCTTGACACCGTGCTCGGCAGCCATCTTGACCAGAGCCTCGACGTGGTTCATGTGGGAGTGAACGCCGCCAGGGCTCATAAGGCCCATGAGGTGGAGAGTCTTGCCGTCAGCCTTGACATCGTCCATGGCCTTGACGAAAACCTCGTTCTTGGCGATGGAGCCGTCCTTGATGGCATTGTTGATGCGCGAAAGCTCCTGGAACACGATGCGACCGGCACCGATGTTGAGGTGACCCACCTCGGAGTTGCCCATCTGGCCGTCGGGAAGGCCCACGTCCTCGCCCGAAGCACCGAGCGTGGTGTGAGGATACTTCTCGTACAGGCCATCAAGGAAGGGCGTCTTGGCAGCGGCGACGGCGTTCTCGCCATCAGCCGGAGCCAGGCCGCAGCCGTCCATGATAATCAGGAGTGCAGGAAGATGACGTTGTGCCATATGTCCTACTCGCCTGCCTTGACGACCATAGAGGCGAAGTCGGCAGCCTTGAGCGAAGCGCCGCCCACGAGGGCGCCGTCAACGTCGGGCTTGGCGACGAGCTCGGCGATGTTACCGGGCTTGGCGGAACCACCGTAGAGAACGCGGATGCCGTTGGCGAGCTCCTCGCCGAACATCTCCTTGAGGGTCTCACGGATAGCGCTGCAGACCTCCTGAGCATCCTCGGCGGTAGCGGTCTTGCCGGTGCCGATGGCCCAGATGGGCTCATAGGCGACGACGACCTGCTTGGGGCAGGTGATCTCAAGACCAGCAAGGCCAGCCTTGACCTGGTTCACGACGTGCTCGACATAGGTGCCGGCCTCGCGGACCTCAAGGGACTCGCCGCAGCAGAAGACGGGAACAAGGCCGGCGGCAACGAGAGCCTTGGCCTTCTTGTTCTGGTCCTCGTCGGTCTCGTGGAAGTAGTCGCGACGCTCGGAGTGACCGATGATGCAGTAGGTGCAGCCAGCGGACTTGAGCATGTCGCAAGAGGACTCACCCGTGAAGGCACCCTTGGCCTCCCAGTACACGTTCTGTGCACCGAGGGCGATGGGGGCAGCCTGAATGCGGTCATGAACCGTGGTGATGTCGATGGTCGGAGGGCAGACGAGCACCTCGACGCCAGCCGGAACCTCGGGCAGAGCCTGAGCCAGCTCGTCGGCGAGCTTGGCGGCCTCGGCGACGTCGTTGTTCATCTTCCAGTTACCAGCGATAAGAAGGGTGCGATTAGGCATCGAGAAGCGCCTCCACTCCGGGCAGGGCCTTACCCTCGACGAGCTCCATGGAAGCGCCACCACCGGTGGAGATCCAGCTCATCTTGTCGGCCAGGTTGAACTTGTTGACAGCTGCGACAGAGTCACCACCGCCGATGATCGAGGTGCAGTCAGCCTCGGCGAGAGCCTCGGCGATAGCCTGGGTGCCGTGAGCAAAGTTGTCAAACTCGAAGACGCCCATGGGGCCGTTCCAGAACACGGTCTTGGCGCCCTTGACAGCCTCGGCATAGAGCTCCTCGGTCTTGGGACCGATGTCCATACCCTCACGATCGTCGGGGATAGCGTCGGAAGCAACAACCTCGGGGACAGCGTCCTCGCCAAAGTGATCGGCAACACGGTTGTCGATGGGGAGTAGGATCTTGACACCCTTCTCCTCGGCCTTCTTGAGCATCTCGCCGGCGCGCTCGACCCAGTCCTCTTCCTTGAGGGACTGACCAACGGACAGGCCCTGAGCCAGGAAGAAGGTGTAGGCCATGCCGCCACCGATGATCAGGGTGTCAGCGGAGTCGATGAGGTGATCGAGAACGCCGATCTTGGAGGAAACCTTGGAACCGCCGACGATGGCGACGAAGGGGCGCTCGGGCTCGGCGAAGATGCCGGTCAGCGTGTCGACCTCCTTCTCGAGCAAGAAGCCGGCGACGGCAGGCAGGTAAGCGGCGGGGCCCACGACGGAACCCTGGGCGCGGTGAGCGGTGCCGAAGGCATCGAGAACGAAGACGTCACCATAGGAAGCGAGCTTCTTGGCGATCTCGGGATCGTTCTTCTTCTCACGCTTGTCAAAACGGACGTTCTCGAGAACGAGGACCTTACCCGGCTCGACGGCGGCGACAGCCTCAGCAGCCTTCTCGCCGTAGGTGTCAGCGACAAAGGCAACGTCGAGACCAGAGAGCTCAGCGAGCTTCTTGGCGACGGGCTCGAGGGACAGCTCGGGCTGGAAGCCGGTGCCCTCGGGACGGCCGAGGTGGCTCATGAGGATGACGCGAGCGTTGTGCTCAACGAGGTAGTTGATGGTGGGCAGGGCAGCCTTGATACGGGTGGTGTCGCCAACGACGCCATCCTTGATAGGCACGTTAAAGTCAACGCGGACGAGAACGCGCTTTCCGTCGACATCGATGTCGCGGACGGTCTTCTTGGTAAAGGCCATGTTTGCTTCTACCTTTCGTACGTGTCTGCCTCCCATTACGGCAGACGATTTCTTATAAAAAGGGCGCGACCCTAGGGTGTAAGCCCTATAAGGCCGCGCCCTTCTTTAGACGCTCAACGAGCTATTCGCTAAAAGCTAAATTAAGCAACGAACTTCTCGAAGTACTTGATGGTGCGGACCATCTGAGAGGTGTAGGAGTTCTCGTTGTCGTACCAAGAGGTGACCTGAACGAGGGTCTGGCCGTTGCCGAGGTCAGAGCACATGGTCTGAGTGGCGTCGAAGATGGAGCCGTGGGTCTCGCCGACGATGTCGCGGGAGACGATCTGGTCCTCGTTGTAGGCGAAGGTCTCGGGGATGGTCTCGGCGTAGGCCTTCATGGCAGCGTTGACCTCGTCGACGGTGACCTTCTTGTCAACGACGGCGTAGAGGTTGGTCAGCGAGCCGGTCGGCGTCGGGACGCGCTGGGCGGCACCGATGAGCTTGCCGTTGAGCTCGGGGAGAACCAGGCCGATGGCCTTGGCAGCGCCCGTGGTGTTCGGGACGATGTTCTCGGAGCAGGCGCGGGAGCGACGGAAGTTGCCCTTGCGCTGCGGGCCGTCGAGCGGCATCTGGTCGCCGGTGAAGGCGTGGATGGTGGTCATGATGCCGGACACGATGGGAGCGAAGTCGTTCAGACCCTTGGCCATCGGGGCGAGGCAGTTGGTGGTGCAGGAAGCAGCGGAGATGATGTTGTCCTCAGCGGTCAGCGTCTCATGGTTGACGTTGTACACGATGGTGGGCAGATCGCTGCCGGCCGGAGCGGAGATGACGACCTTCTTGGCGCCAGCGTTGATGTGGGCCTGAGCCTTAGCCTTGCTGGTGTAGAAGCCGGTGCACTCGAGAACGACGTCGACGTCAAGGTCGCCCCAAGGCAGGTTGTTAGCGTCGGCCTCCTTGTAGATCTTGATCTCCTTGCCGTCAACGGTGATGGAATCCTCGCCAGCAACGACCTCGTGATCGCGAGCGTAGTTGCCCTGCGTGGAGTCGTACTTCAGCAGGTAAGCGAGCATATCGGGAGAGGTGAGGTCGTTGATAGCGACGATCTCGGAGCCCTCATGACCGAACATCTGACGGAAAGCCAGACGACCGATGCGACCGAAGCCGTTAATAGCAACCTTTACTGCCATTGTGTCTCCTTTCGTAAGGCCCCCGCGAGCTACAGCGCCCGCCGTTGAGGCCCACAAACTAACCACTCGCCTAATATACCTTTTTTTTGACTTGAATTTCACGAGAATGCTCGAAATTGAAAATCAAATTTAAGTTAAAACGTTTTAAATACTAAAATAGCAGCTAAATCCATATATAAGTCGTTACTTCAAACTACCTGTTTGCTTCAATGAGCTTTTCAAGCCGTAAAACACGATGGTAGAGGGCTGACTTCGACAAGGGAGGGTCAGCCATCTCCCCCAAATCACGCAGCGACAGATCGGGATAGCGCTCGCGCAGGTCGCAAAAGACCGCCAAGGCATCCGGAAGCGCATCACGAAGGCCACGCTGCTCGAGCTCATCGATAAGCGCAAGCTGATGTTGGGCGGCACCGGCGCTTCTGGTCTGGTTGGCGAGCTCGGCGTTCACGCGACGGTTCACATCGTTCTTAACCAACTTGACCGCGCGCGCCTCCTCAATCTCGGCAACGCTGCGCTTGGCGCCAATCAGCTTTAATAGATGCTCGATTTCCTCGGCGCTCTTAATGTACACGGCATATGACCCCCGCCGTGCATTAACACGAGCATGGACCCCAATCTGCTCCAACAGATCGCAAAGCCCCTTGGCATATTGCTCGCCCTGCACAGCAATCTCCAAATGAAAATCGCCGCGTGGATCGGCCACGAAGCCGCCCGCGATGAGCGCGCCGCGGATATAGGCAAGTCTACAGCAAGGACGGGCAACGATATGTCGGGGTACGCCGGCGACAAGTCCTCCCCTACGTTCGAGGATACCCAGCAGAACTAAGGCCTTATCCAGGTCTGGCTGATCAGGCAAGGTGATGAGGTAGTTTCGAACCTTATGCAATACAGATTTACGGACGGTGAACTCCGTTTTGAGCTTAAGGATACGATGCGTCAGCGTGATCATCGTGCGCGCGACGGCTCCCGTCTCAGTCGCAACCGTCAAACGATACCGCCCAGAGCCGGTAAGCGAGAGCGTACCGCTCACGCGCGTGAGGGCGGCAAGCGTCGACAAGTCGCAGTATTCACATTCGGGTTCGCAGCGCGCAAGCTCGTCGCGCACCTCAGCGGTAAACGACATGCAGGCCTATGCCTTCGTGTTGGCGCGCGACAGGTCGCGGTGGGAGATGCTCACATGATACTGAGCGCCTTCCAGGTAACGGGCCGTGGCCTCGGCAATGGCAACGCTGCGGTGCTGGCCGCCCGTGCAGCCGATGGCGATAGAAAGCTGCGGCTTACCCTCCGCGATATAACCGGGCATGACCGTATCGAGCAGCTGTGTCCAAGCCTTCCAAAACTCCTGCGTCTTGGGATGGTCCAGAACAAAATCGGAGACCTTTTTATCGAGACCGGTCATCGTGCGCATCTCGGGATCGTAGAACGGATTGGGCAGGAAGCGGACGTCGATCATAATATCCGCTTCGACGGGCATGCCGTACTTAAAGCCAAACGAGAACACGTGGACATCCATAAGCTGCTGGTCGGACAGCTCGGAAAATGCCATACGCAGCTTGTTGCGCAGCGCAGAGGTGCGCAGACGGCTCGTGTCGATAATCATATCGGCTCGGTCGCGCACGCCCTGCAGCTGAAGGCGCTCGCGCTGAATGGCATCGGCCGTAGTCTCCCCCGGCTTGGCAATGGGATGACGGCGGCGATTTTCGCTGTAGCGACGAATCAGCACCTCGTCAGAAGCCTCCAGGAACACGATGTCGCAGCTCATCTCGCGCTCTTCGAGAGCGGCGACCGCATCGAGCAACTCGTCAAACAGTCCCTGGCTACGCAAATCGCAGGTGACGGCGAGATGCCTGCCCACGCCCGTATTGATGCCGACGAGCTCGGCAAGCTGGGCGATGAGACGCGGAGGCAGGTTATCGATGTAAAAATAGCCCATGTCCTCGAACACGTGCATGGCCTGTGTGCGGCCTGATCCGGACATTCCGGTGATGATGACGATATCGGGGATGCGCTCCGAGCGCTCCGCCGCATCCATGGCATCTCCCTTTTGCATGTGTTGCCTCCCGAAAACAAGCGCGGGACCCAGCAACCCGGATCCCGCGCGGTCAATTGCCTATATTGAGTATACCGCCCCGAGCGGATACGAGGCCTGTCTTACGCCTCAAGCGCAGCCTTGAACCAACTCGTAATACTCGTGGGGTGCGTGATGGCGGTGCCGACGACAACGGCCCAGGCGCCAGCATCGATCGCGGCGCGAGCCTCCTCGGGCGTATGCACGCGACCCTCGCAAATGATGGGAAGGCCGGGGAATTCCTCGGTCGCCTGACGCAGGAGCGGTAGATCGGGGCCATCGGCCATGGTGCAGTCGATGGCGGCGACACCGTGAGACAGCGTGGTGGACACCAGGTCGAAGCCCATGTCGACAGCACGGCGAATGTCCTCGATGGTGGCACAGTCGGCCATCAGGAGCACGCCCTCCTCGTGCAGCGGACGGAAGGTATCCTCGACGGTCTTGCCATCGGGGCGCGGACGATCGGTGGCGTCGATCGCCACGATATCGGCACCCGCAGCAACGCAGGCGCGAGCGTGGCGCAGCGTCGGCGTGATGTAAACGCCCTCGTGCCCATCCTTCCACAGGCCGATAACAGGAACCTCACAGCGACCCTTAATGGCGGCAATGTCGGCAAGGCCCTGGCAGCGAATGGCGGCGGCGCCGCCGAGCTCGCAAGCGCGAGACATTTGAGCCATGGTCTCGGGCGTACGAAGCGGCTCGCCCATATACGCCTGAACGCTCACGACGAGCTTGCCCTTCAGGGATTGAATCAAAGGATCGACGGTCATAAGGCTGCAACCTTTCTCAGAACAGCCTCCCGAGGCGTGTTGTCTCGGGAGGCTCCTACAGAAGATACGTTTACTTCAACGAGGCAAGAAGATGCTCGGCGGCACCGATGAGCGGAGCATCGCCCTCCAGAGAACCGATGAGGATCGGCGTGTCCTGAAGCGGATCGAGCGCCTGGCTGGCATAGCCCTCGTGCACCGAATCCTTCCACGTCTGTGAACGCCAATCGGGACCTTGGTGAATCACGCCGCCCGAAAGCACGATGACCTCAGGGTCCAGGATGTTAGCGAGCGAGCCCAAGCTGGCGCCCAGCGCAAAGCCGGCGTCATGGATGACCTCGGTCGCCTTTGCGTCGCCCGCACGGCACAGGTCGTTCACATCGCGACCGACCGAAGGACGGCTGGGGTCGACGCGACCAAAGCGCTCATCGTACATACGACCAATGGAAGTGCCCGAAGCAACCGACTCCAGATGGCCGGAACGCCCGCAGGCGCAGGGAATACCGGCGGCAGCCGAGCACTCGATGTGGCCCATATGGCCGGCAGCACCATGGAAACCCTGCATCACGCGGCCGTTCTCGACATATGCGCCACCGATGCCCGTACCGATGCCAAGACACAAGACGGAGAACTTGCCCTTGCCGACGCCCCAGTGGGCCTCGCCCAGAGCATGAGCCTGCACGTCGCCTACAACGGCAACGGGAAGACCGAGGTCCTCGCGCAGGCGCGGCCCCAACTGAACACCGGACCAGCCGGGCATGATCTCGTTGGCATACGCGATGGCGCCCGTCTTGGGATCGACGACGCCGGCGGCACCGATACCGACGCCAAGGACCTCGACATCGGGATTCGCCTCGAGAGCAGCCTTGATGGACGCCTCGATACGTTGGAAGACGGCCTCGCCGCCCTCTTGGGCCTCGGTGGGAACCTCGGCCTCAAAAACAGGATGGGGCACACTACCGTCAGCCGGGTACTCCATGATGGCAGTCGCGATCTTAGTTCCGCCGATATCGACAGAGCAGACGTACTTGTTCTCCATGTCGCTCTCCTTAGGAGATAAAAAACAACTACAGGAAATGCGCCGTCAGGCTAGCCGTCACAGCGCGGAAAAGGTTTTCCAGGTGCCCGAGATCGCCAAGAAACCGTGTGACCATTGATCTAATGGGTCATGGCCGCACGGTTGAACGGCGAGGTCGGGTGCCCGGGGAAGCTTTACAGGAGACCGTTGTCCTGGAGGACCTTCTTAATCGCCTCGACGTTCTCGCCGGTCATGGCCTTCACCGGGCGCGGCATGGTCGGGCTGTCGAAGATGCCCATGAGGTTCATAGCGGTCTTGAAGGCGCCGACGCCACCGGCATAGCCCTGGACGCCCGAGGTGACATCCCAGATGTGCGAAATCTCATTGAGGCGATCCTGCTCGGCCTTGACGGTAGCCCAGTCACCAGCCTGAGCGGCCTTCCACTGACGCACGTAGCCCTCGGGCTCAACGTTGGCGAGACCCGGGACGGAACCGTCGGCGCCACCGAGGTAGGCGCCGTCGACAACAACCTCGTGGCCGGTGAGAATGCTCATCGGATGGCCGTTCTTTTCGTTCTCCTGAACGAGGTAGCGGAACGAGATGTCATCACCCGAGGAATCCTTGACGCCGGCCAGAACGCCCTCGGCGCCGAGCTTGGCAAGGAGCTTCCAGGGGAGCTTGGTGTGAACGCAGACGGGAATGTCATAGGCAAAGATGGGCAGGTCGAGCTCCTCGTGCAGGATGCGGAAGTGCTCCTCGACCTCGGTCATGCCCTGCAGGGCATAGAACGGGCAGGTGGCGACGAGAGCATCGGCGCCCAGCTCCTGGGCGACCTTGCCGTGCTCGATCATGCGCTCGGTCTCGGTATCGATGATGCCGACCAGAACAGGCACACGGTGGTCGACGATACGAACGGCCTCGGCGATAATCTGGCGACGGCGCTCGTCGGTGGAGAAGACGACCTCGCCCGAGGATCCCAAGAAGAACAGGCCATCGACGCCGGCGTCGATCATGCGGTTGATGCTGCGCTCAAAGGAGGCAACGTCGAGCTGGTGATCTTCGGTATCGGGAACAACGACGGGAGGGATAACGCCGGTGAATTTCTGAGTTGCCACAAGAATCTCCTTAGCTGTCTGGCGGGCGACCCTATGCCACCCACTCTTGTTGGCAGTGTCCAGGCCGTCTAGGCCAAAGAACACGAGTAGAACGTTTGGTTAAAAAAGTCGACGACTTCGTTTTCGAACGCATTAATGCGCTCGTGAGCGTATTTTGCATAGATGATATGCCTCCGGTCACACTCAAGACCGTTGAATACGGCAAACTGATCCTTGGGATCGCTCACGGTATCCATAAGCGATGTGCCCATGAGCACCGATCCGCGCACCCGAGACGACAGCGCCTCGAGGCCGCCAGGAAGCGGATTGGCAACCGCCGTGCAGGCGAGGCCCCGCTCGTCCAGAGCAGAAACCGCCAGCGCGACTCCGCCGCCAAGACCCTCGCCCCATGCAAAGATGCGGTCGGGGTCCATGCCATCAAGATTGCGCGCCACCTTCGCCAGCGCGCAACCCCAACGGACGCGCTCGACAAAAGCGGGCGAAGAAATCTCCCGCTGCAGGTCGTCCGCACCAGCAACATCGTCATCCAGCGCGAGGACGGCATACCCCATGGCGGCAAATCTCGTCATGTGATGCCAGCCGCGCACAGGCCGATCGATGTCGTGGAACATCAGGCACAACGGCACGCGCTCAGATACTCGGGCACGACCGACAGGCTCGATCAAACGAGCGTGAATCGCATCGTCACCGCGCTCAAAGGACACCTCCGAGTAACGGGCGCAGGGGTTAACAAAGTCAATCGCCGTAATGGCCAGGCCTTGAATCTTAAGATTCGAAGCGCATGTCTCTAAATCAGAAACATCTGCTTGGACATCACCGCGCCAGTCCCGATATTCTGCGAGCCTTGACGAAACCGTTCCAGGAATTCCCACGAGTCCGGGGACAATCAGCTCGTCAACATTGCTCTCGCACTTAGACATGAGTCTCCCCTCCCTTGCAGAAAAACGGAATGATCAGATCGTCAAAATCCTGAATCTCCTCGTGGCCAAAGCCTTCAAAGAACTCATGACGCTTTTCGCAGGTCAGATTGTTATAGACCGCAAACTGCGTCGCTGGCGGACAGACGATATCGGCTGTGCCGGTGCCAAACAGCACGGGGCATTTGACCATAGGGGCAAAGTTCTTGGAATCGAAGTACGCCAGCTTGGCATAGGCTTCGTCAATACGAGTCGAGTCCTCGTCAAACCAGCGAGACCAATAGCGCAGGCCCTCGTAGGCAATGTCGTCGGCATCCAAATCCCAGACCAGGCGGAAATCTGACAGGAAGGGATAGAGGATGGCGGCGCGATTGATAAGCTCGCTGTTAAGTGCACAGGTCGCAATGCCCAAACCGCCGCCCTGCGACGCGCCGTTCACAAACACACGGGCAAGATCGATGCCCTCGAGCTCGCGAACGATACGGCACAGGATGCGAATATCTTGGTGCAAGCGGACATAGTAGAGGTTGGCCGGGTCGCCGTCGATACCGGCGACGATATGCCCGGCAACCGTTGTGCCCTCAAATCCACCAATGTCCTCGGAGGGACCTCCTTGGCCGGGGCAGTCGAGGGCGATGAGTGCCATGCCCATGCCCGCAAACGACGCCTGCTCAAACCAGCTGCGGCTTGCACCCGGATACCCATGGAACTGAAGTACCAATGGCACGGGCTCGTCCGAGACGGGTTTAAGGTACTTGGCATGCAGGCGAGCGCCACACATACCGGTATACCAGAGGTCGAAAAGCTGGCAGGTCGCGGCATCGGTGACCGATGCCGTCTCGATCGCGTAGTCAAGCCCGACAGCGTCGGCCTCGGCCATGCGATCCTTCCAAAAGAGATCGAAATCTGATGGACGGGGCATGGCGCCTCGATATTCACCAAATTGATGTTGTAGCTCCTGAGCACTTGGCATGGCTCGTGAACCCAACCTTTCGAAATCGCAACGGAGGTGCGCCCGGCAAGGGGGCCGGGCGCACGGGAGGGAAAGCGAGGCTACTCGCCGAGCTTGGGATGCAGCAGCGACGGCGCAGCGCCGAGCAGCATCTTGGTGTAGGGGTCCTGGGGGTGCTGGAAGACCTGCTTGGCCTCGCCCTGCTCGACGATCTTGCCGCCATTCATAACGATGATGTCGTCAGAGATATAGCGGACCGTCTGGATGTCATGGCTGATGAACACCATGGCCAGGCCGAGCTCCTTCTTAAGGTCGGTCAGCAGGTTCAGAATCTGCGCGCGGACCGAAACGTCCAGAGCCGAGGTGGGCTCGTCGGCGATGATGGCATCGGGGTTCAGCGACAGAGCACGGGCAATTGCGACGCGCTGACGCTGGCCGCCCGAAAGCTGGCCGGGAAGAACCTCGGCAGCGGAGCTGGGCAGACCGGTGAGCTCCAAGAGTTCCTTGACGCGCTTCTCCTGCTCGGCCTCGGTACCCAGGTTGTGGACGCGCATGGGGTCGAGCAGCTGCTCGCGAACGACCATGCGGGGGTTGAGCGCCGTGGCCGGGTTCTGGAACACGACCGAGATGACGCGACCCATGTGGCGACGGTCCTCGGCGGTACGTTTGGTAACGTCCTTGCCCTTAAAGTAGACCTTGCCGCTCGTGGGGGCCTGCAGGCCGCACATGACGTTAGCGGTGGTGGACTTACCGCAACCGGACTCGCCGACGATGCCAATCGTCTGACCGGGCATGAGCTTAATCGTTACACCCTGGACGGCGTGAACCAGGTTGGGGTGCAGAATCGAGCCGGTACGGGTCCTAAAGGTGACGTGGACGTCATCAAGGAAGATGATCGGCTCGACGCCGTTTACTGCGGTCTCGCTCATCTACATCACCTCCGCGTGAGGGGTCAAACCATTTGCCTTGAGCACCTCGTCGGGGAGCTCGGAATAGAAGTGCTCGGTGCCGGGCACGCGCTTGAAGACCGGACGGGTGTCCAGGCCAATACGCGGGTGGCTCGAGCGGGGCGCGAAGCGATCGCCCTTGGGGAAATCGCGCGGGCTCGGAACGGCGCCGGGCACCTGGTGCAGGCGGCCCGAACCGCTCTCGATGGACAGAACGGAACCCAGAAGACCGCGGGTGTACTCGTGGATCGGGTTAGTGAGCAGCTCCTTGGTGGGCGCCTGCTCGATAACCTGGCCAGCGTACATAACCGTGATGTTATGGGCGACCTCGGCGACCAGAGCCAGGTCATGCGAAACGAAGATCATGGCAAAGCCGAGCTTGGCCTGAAGATCGTTGAGCAGCTTGATGACCTGCTTCTGGACGGTAACGTCCAGAGCGGTCGTGGGCTCGTCGCAGATGACCAGCTTGGGGTCGCGGGTAAGGGCCATAGCGATCAGGACACGCTGACGCTGGCCGCCGGAAAGCTCGTGTGGATAGCTCTCGAGCGTGCGCTTGGGATCGAGGCCGACGAGCTCCAGGAGCTCCTCGGCGCTGCGGGTTCCGCCGCGCTTGGTGAGCTGCTTCATCTGGGCAGAGATGAGCATGGAGGGGTTGAGCGAGGACAGGGCATCCTGATAGACCATAGCGATATCGGTACCACGCAGGCCGAACCACTCCTTCTTGCTCATCTTGAGCAGGTCACGGCCCTCCCAGAGGACCTCGCCGGAAAGGTGCTCGTCCTCATCGGTCAGGCCCATGATGGCCAGCGTGGTGATGGACTTACCGCAACCGGACTCGCCCACCAGGCCCATGGTCTGACCAGGACGGACGTCAAAGTTGACATGGTCGACAACGTTGATATCACCGTGATGCTCAAACTGAATGCAGAAGTCACGGACCGAGAGAATCGGCTCAACGGACTCGTCGGGCACGTGGCGATCGTCACGCTTGAGCTCGACATCGCGCAGGGCGCCAAGGCGAGCGGAGAGGGACTGGGCCTGCTCCTTGTAGGCGCGAACGGGGTCGGAGACCAGCAGATCGGCCTCGCGACGCTTGGAGGAATCGGTAGGATCCAGGGCGGCGGAGGGAGCAGCGGCCATGGCGTCGGTAATGCCCTCGGAGAGGATGTTGAGCGCCAGGCAGGTGATCATGATGGCCAGGCCCGGGAACAGCGCCTGCCACCAACGACCGGCGAGCACGCCGCCGCGGGCGTCGGCGAGGATGTTGCCCCAGGTAGCGGTGGGCTCCTGGATACCAGCGCCGATGAAGGTCAGCGAGGCCTCGAAGATGATGGCGTCGGCGACCAGGGTAACGGTGAAGACCATGATCGGAGCGATGCAGTTACGCAGAACATGCTTGATCAAAATCCACGGAGCCTTGGCGCCGGAAACGATGACCGCGCGGACATAGTCCTCGCCGTACTCGGACACGATATTGGCGCGCACGATACGGGCAATCTGCGGAGTGTACATAAAGCCGATGGCGAAGATGATCGACGGCACGGAGTTGCCCAGGATGGAGACGAAGACGGCCGCGAGGGCGATGCCCGGGATGGACATGATGATGTCCAAGATACGCATGATCGTCTCGGAGACGGCCTTGCGCGAAACCGCTGCAAGGGCGCCCACGACCGAGCCGCAGACCAGAGCCATGGCAGTGGCGCCAAAGCCGATAATCAGCGAGTAACGACCACCGTAGAGCATACGCGACAGAATGTCGCGACCCTTATCGTCGGTACCGAAGATAAATCCGTTGCCGGGAGCCTGGCGAGCCGTAAAGATCTCGACCGGGCTATAGGGGGCAAGAAGGGGCGCCAGAATCGCAGTCAGGGCGACCAGCACCAGCACGACGGCGGCAATCTTAGAAGACAGCGTCATCTTCTTCCAGCCACCGAGCTTGAGCCCCTTGGAGGCAGCCTTCTCGAGCTGCTCGGTTTGCTTCTCTCGAATCTTTACCATAATCTACACCGTCCTGATGCGCGGGTTGATGAGCAGGTAGAGCATGTCAACCACGATGTTGATGATGATGAAGGCAAGAGCAACGACGATGACGACGCCCTGAACCAGGTTCGCCTCGTTGCCCTGAACGCCCTGCAGAATCGCGGTGCCCATGCCGGGGAGGTTGAAGATAACCTCGATGACGACGGCGCCGCCCATGAGGTAACCGATCTTAAGACCGAGGGTGGTGACCGGGGTGATCAGCGCATTGCGAAGAACGTTGATGCCGACGACGACCTTCTCGGGAACGCCGGCGCCGCGAGCCATACGGACATAATCCTTGTCGAGCTCCTCGACCATGGCGGTACGCACGATACGAGTCATCTGGCCCGTCAGCGGAAATGCCAAGGCGATAGCGGGCATGATCATACGTCCCAGATAGCCAACCGGATTCGTGGTGAAGTGAGGCAGAGCACCCGATGCCGGGAGCACCTTAAGATAGGAAGAGAACAGCAGGATCAACAGAACGGCAAGCCAGAACGACGGGGTTGCCAAGCCGGCGATGGAAAAGACGCGGATCACTTGGTCCGGCCATTTGTCGCGATACAGTGCCGCGATGACGCCGAGCAAAAACGAAACGACCGCACCGATAGCAAGACCGATAAAGGTCAGCTGCATCGTGACGGGCAGGGCCGTGGAGATGCGCTTGGCAACGGAGTTGCGAGCAGCACCATAGGTGCCCATGTCGCCATGGATCAGATCGCCCATATAGCGCACGTAGCGCACGGGCCAGGGGTCGTCCAGACCATACTTCTCATGGTACTCGGCAACCGCCTCGGGCGAGGCACCGTCACCCAACGCCGTGTAGGCGGGGTCGGTCTTGGAGAACGACATAAGGAAGAACACCAGGACGGTGACGCCCAATGCCATGATCGGCAGCGCCACAAGACGCCTTCCAATCAAACGTAGCAAGTTGTTCACGTTCTCTCCCCTTTCTTTTGTCGGTAGGACCAACTGGTATATGAGTACGGATACTCATTACAAGACCCGAGCGACATCGTTGCCGCCCGGGTCTTTGTTTCAACTATGAGGATACGGTCCCAACGGCCGACATCCTGCATACAGACTCAAGCGAGTCTTACGCCTTGACGGTCGCAACGCCCCTGAAGGACATGCTCGTCGTGCCGATGCCCTTGAAGCCATCGAGGGCCTCGCCGTTGGGCGCAGTAGACGGATCGTCCCAGAAAGCGGAGACGGTCTTGACGTGAACAACAGGGTACAGAACGGCGTTGTCGGCAATGATGTCGAAGCACTCGTTCCACTTCTTCTGCTGCTCGTCGCCCTCAGCGGCAAGAGCCTCGTCCATGAGACCGTGGAGCTTCTGCCACTCAGCGGACTCCTTCCACGGGCAACGGGTCTGCATCCAGACGTTGTCGCCGTACCACCAGTTGAGCAGCAGGTCGGGGTCGGCGCCGAAGCAGGAAGGATCGCCAGGGGCAAGAAGGATATCGTAGGCCTCGCCGCCGTCGATGGCAGCGTAGGTAGCCGGCGAGGTATCGGTCTGGATGGTCACATCGAAGCCGAGAGCATCGAGGTCGTTCTTGACCTGGGCGGCCATGCCCTTAATCTGCTCGTTGTCGGTGGTGCGCAGGGTGATGGCACCCGGGGTGATACCAGACTCCTCGATGAGCTTCTTAGCCTTCTTGGCGTCGGTCTTGTACACCGTGGAAGCCTCATGATAGTTGGTGAAGCTCTTGGGCAGGTAGCAGCTGGCAGCGGTGGCAAGGCCGGCGAAGGTGTTGCTGACCATCTTCTCGGTGTCGAGCGCATACATGACAGCCTGACGGACCTTGACGTTGTTCCAAGGCTCCTTGGCGACGTTGAACATGATGAAGCGGGTGCCGAAACCCTGAACGTTATCGATCTTGCAGCCGGCGCTCTCGAGCTGGTCGACGGCGTCAGCGGTAACGAGCTCCATAACGAGCGTGGAGCCCTCCTGCTGAGCGGTAACGCGAGCGGTGGGGTCGGTCAGGATGCTGTACTGGATCTTCTTATCCTCGGCAGCATACTCACCGTTGTACTCGGGGTTGGGAACCAAGGTGATCTCGGTATCGGAGATAGAGTCGTACATCCAGGGGCCGGAACCGATCGGCTGCTTGGCGCGATCCTCCTCGGTCTGGGTGGCCGGGGTAACGCGGACGATGGCCAGACGATCCTTGAGCAGGGAGAAGTTGGGGACCTTAGTCTTGACCGTCACGGTGCTGGCGTCCTTGGCCTCGATGGACTCGAAGGGCTGGAAGAACGGAGCATAGGTAGCGGAAGCGGCGCAAGCGGTGTAGGAGGCAACGACATCGTCAGCGGTGACCTCGGTGCCATCGGAGAACTTGGCGCCCTTGCGGATGGTGACCTCGAAAGTGGTGTCGTCCACAGACTTGGGATCGTCGGTGGCGAGCTCGTTGAAGGTGCTGTAGTCGTGGTAATCGATGCCGTAGAGGCCCTCGACGACGTGCCAGTTAGCACCCAGGCCCACAGCGGAGCCGGTGCTGGCGGGATCGAAGCTGGACGGAGCGTAAGCGGAACCAGCGGTGATCACGCCGCCGCCACGGTTGGCGGAATCGGTGGAGCCGGAAGCGGAACCCTCGTCGCTAGAGCTGCCACCGCAGCCAGTGAGACCAAGGCCGGCGACAGCAGCGACGCTGCCGGTGAGGCCGAGGAACGAACGCCTGGACATACCCTTGTTGATGATGGCCATGTCTTCTCCTATCAATAGAGAATCTTACTCGGGAGCACCTAGACGTGCCCCCGCGCAACTTGCGGACGATATATACCTTACCTACCGACGAACCCAACTGAGGTGCCGCGCTCGGCGACCGATACATACATACGCTTGAACGGTATTTACTACCGTTCACCGAATTCATTGACAAATGATTCGCCAGACAGTATGTATCGGCGAGGTGAGATATCAGTCTTCGTCAACCCGCAGGATAGCAGGGTTTTCGCTTGGGTTAGTCAAACGTTTTAGCGTTAATAAAACCCGAAACCAGCAGGCAATCATGGCGAAATAAATGGTTGAAAATCGTGCAATCATGTATATCAGTTGTTTAGGCTCGTGTTTAGCTATCGGAATGGCCAGCCGCCGCCTCGGCGCGCTCGGCATTCCATGCAACGAGCGCCTCGTGGACCGCCTTGGCAACATCGGCAGGTATGCCGCGAACTTCCGCGATCTCTTGCTCGCTCGCCGCGCGCAAACGCTTCATCGAGCCAAAATGGCGCATAAGGGCACGTTTTCTGGTGGGTCCCACGCCTGGAACGTCATCGAGTACCGAAACCGTCATGGCTTTATCGCGCAACTCACGGTGGAACGTGATGGCAAATCGGTGGGACTCATCGCGTACCTGTTTAATTAGATAGAGCGAAGCAGACCCGGTCGGCAGCACGACAGGAGTCTCGTCCCAAGGCACAAAAACTTCCTCGTCGGCCTTCGCCAAGCCACAAACTGGTATATCGAGCCCAAGAGCCTCAAGTTGCTTGATCGCAGCGGTCAATTGCGGCTTACCGCCATCGACAACGAGCAAATCGGGGCGCGAGCCAAAGCGCTCGTCGGCCATGCGCTCGGGAGCATAGCGTCGTCCCAAAACCTCGGACATCGACACGAAGTCGTTTGCCTCGTCCAATTCGGCCTGAATTTTAAAACGACGGTACTGGCTCTTGTCGGCGCGCCCGTTGGTAAACACCACCATCGAGGCGACCGTAAAGGTGCCATGCAGTGTAGAGATATCGAAGCACTCGATACGCAACGGCGGCGATGGCAGCGCCAACGCACTTTCGAGCTCCAGGAGCGCTTGATTGGTGCGGTCGTCAGCGTACCCCGTTCGCATCATGTAGCGCATGAGGGCATGGCGCGCATTTTTGGATGCCATATCGAGCAGACGGTGCTTTTCGCCACGCTGCGGCCTATGGAGATGGCAGGAACGCTCACGCTTGCCCGCAAGCCACTCCCCCAGCGCCTCCGCATCCTCAAGCTCGACGGAAAGGTTGACCTCAGCTGGAATATCAGCCGTCTCGTCGTAATAGCGCTTAAGAAAGCCCGACTGGAGCTCTTCCTCGTCAACATCAAGACCCTTGTCGAGAATGAACTCGCAGGTGCGAACTGTTCGGCCCTCGCGAACGACGAAGACGCAAGCGGCGGAGATGGTCTCCTCGCGATAGAACCCGATGACATCGATATCGACACTGGAGGGAAAAACGACTTGCTGACGATCGTCCAGACCCCTGATGACCTCCAAACGACGTTTGACGCGTGCCGCGCGCTCAAAGTCGAGCGCCTCGGCGGCATCCGTCATCTCGGAGGTCAGCTCATCGACGACATCCTTGCGATGGCCCGACAAAAAGCGCTCGACACGCTTGACGTTCTTGGCATAGTCTGCCGGGGAAATCGCGCCGACACACGCACCCGGGCCGCGCCCGACATGGTAGTCAAAGCAGGGACGCCCGTTTTGTGCGCAAATCATATTGACGATGTCTTCCTCGCCCTTGTGGGACTCGATGGTACGGCGACAACGACGCCACTCCGCACAGGATGCAGAGCAGATGGGGATAACCTTGCGCAGCGTATCTATCGTCTCACGTGCCGCACGGCTATCGGTATAGGGTCCAAAATAGCGCGTTCCCGGCTTATGACGCTCACGCGTGTATTTGATCGCGGGATACAGGTCGCCCTTTGTAATGGCGATAAAGGGGTAGCTCTTGTCATCCTTGAGGTCGACGTTAAAGTACGGATGGTACTGGCCGATCAGGTTGCGCTCGAGTACAAGCGCCTCATGCTCGGTTTCGACAACGATGTAGTCAAAGCTCGCCACCAGCTGCATCATCAGCGGGATCTTTTGACGCTCATCCTGCAGTGTCACGTATTGACGCATGCGGGCGCGCAGGTTTTTCGCCTTGCCCACGTAGATGACATCGCCCTTGGCATCCTTCCAAAGGTAGCATCCGGGCTGTGTGGGAACGCGCGAAACCTGCTCGGCAAGCGTTGGTATGTTGTCGTGACCGGCCACGCGCACCTACTTGCGACGAAGCAGCGCCGAGACCTCGGGCATCTTAAGGACGACGGCAAGGCCAAAGGTAACAACAAGCGAGGCGACACCCGCAACGCAAACGTAGCCAAGAGTAATCAGAATCGAGCCGCCAAGTGCCCCGACAAAGTGTTCAAGCGCCCACATGACGCCGGCGCCTGCGGCAGCACCTAGGCCACCGAGCAAAAGGCCAAAGAAACCGCCATGTAGGATAGATTTGACCTGAAGGCCACGCAGGCGACGACGCAGCCACCACAGCGAACAGCCGACCAAGATCACGTAGTCGACGACATACGAAAGCGCGATTGCCGGCATACCGAAGCCCAGCACAACGCCAAACAGCAGAACCGAGCCGGCCTGGCCGATGGCGGAATACAGGCAATAGCGGCTATAGGGCTTCATGTCGAGCAAGGCAGAGAAGCTCTTCTGCATCAACACGACCACGCCGTAGAGCGGCAGCGAGAGCGCCAGGTAGACAAGGTACTCGGACACCAGAGCCACGCCGGATTCATCGAACTTGCCAGCACAGTAGATCATATTGAGCGGACGTGCGAAGACAATCAGGTACAGTGCGAACGGAATCAGGAAGAACAGCATCTGGGCGACGCCACGCGAAATGCCCGTGCGAACGCTGTCGTAATCCTTCTCCTGTGCGTCATGAGAGAGCTCGGTATAGAGCGCCGTCGAAAGCGAGGCGGCAATCAGCGCGTAGGGCAGCGTGTACCACAGGCGCGCATAGGCGATGACGGAAGGACCCGTCTCGGGCTGGACCACCAGCGCGGCAGCGTTGGTGATAGAAGTCGAGACAAACATGCACACCGTGGCGAGCAGCGTCGGGATACCGAGCGCAATCGTCTGGCGCAGCGCGGGGTCCTTAAAGTCGATATGGATATGGGGATGCACGCCGTGCTTGCCAAGCGCGGGAATCTGACATGCCATCTGAACAAAGACACCGAGGGTCGTACCGGCCGCAATCAAGATGATGCCGGCACGTTCGCCAAACTGTGCGGACACGGGCGCAAAACCCATAAAGCTCGCAATGACGATCACATTGTTGAGGACCGGGGCAAACGTCGACCAGAAGTAGTCGCGGTGTGCGTTGAGAACGCCCGAGAACACCGAGCCCAAACCATAAAACAGAATCTGGATGGCAAAGAAACGGAACATGAACGCAGCGGTATCCATGCTGCCACCGTCACCCGAAAGGAACGATTGCGTCCAGATAAAGCCCGGGGCGAACACGGTCCCCAGCAACGAAATGCCACCCAGCACTAAAAGCAGAATGCCGAGCAGGTTGCCCACGTACTCGTTCGAGGCCTCGCGACCCTGCTCACGCCTCACGCCCATGTACACGGGCAAAAACGCCGTCACGAGCATGCCGCCCATCACGAGTTCGTAGAGCATATTGGGCAGGTTGTTGGCGACCTGATAGGAGGACGAGAGCAGCGACATGCCGATAGCGGCCGCCATTGCCCACGTGCGGATAAAACCGGTGACGCGAGACACGATAGTCAGGATGGTCATAAGCCCGGCAGAACGACCAACCGTGGAGTAGTCCGACGAGCCCATGTCGTCAGTGTCATCTCGCGACGAAGAAGCTTCGGATGAGGGTGTCTGAGGCGCAGATTCTTTTGCAAAATGAGCTCCGCGCTTCAATTCTTCCTGCGGCATCGCTCAGTCCTCTCTCGTAATCGCGGCAACCGTCGCCCCGCAAAATGCAATTAAATCATCGGGTGCAAGCTCGAGCTGATAACCACGCTTGCCTCCCGAAATAAAAATGGTATCCCAAATGACGCACGTCTCATCAATGAGCGTCCGGTAGCGTTTTTTCATACCGACCGGGCTGCAGCCGCCGCGAACGTAGCCAGTCGCCGCAAGCAAATCCTTCACATGCATCATGGCCAAGGACTTCTCCCCCGCGGCACGCGCGGCGGACTTTAGATCGAGCTCGTCGGCAACAGGGATGCAGCACACGACATAGTCGTTGGACGGTGTCACGCAGACCAAAGTCTTAAATCCTTGACCGGGCTCCTCGCCAAGCTGCTCCGAAATCGCGACCCCCAGGCCCACCGACTCATCACCATCGTCTTCGTACGTATGTAGAACATAGGAAATGCCGGCGCTTTCCAGCTCGCGCATCGCATTGGTTTTTGGCGTCTTTACAGCCTTTGCCATGACATATCCTTTCCCTCGCATTCGGACGTAAAGATTAAGTATATGTCCAATTCGGCTGCATACGTCACTTCAACACAGCAAGCGCCATCGAATCACAAGGAGTCGATGGCGCCCATAAACTGAATCGCCTATTTATTGAGCATCAAGTTGAGCCTGACGCTCCCGGTCACGCCTGAGCAACGGCGCCAAAAACTTGCCCGTATAACTCTGCGGACAGTCCGCAACCTGCTCCGGTGTGCCCGAAACCACAACGGTTCCGCCGCCGTTACCGCCCTCGGGACCCATATCGATCAGACGATCGGCAACCTTGATGACATCAAGGTTGTGTTCAATCACCAGCACCGTGTTGCCCGCATCGACCAAGCGCTGCAGCACATCGAGCAGCTGGCGGACGTCCTCAAAATGAAGGCCGGTCGTCGGCTCGTCCAAAATATAGAACGTCTTGCCCGTCTGGCGTCGATGAAGCTCCTTGGCGAGTTTCACACGCTGCGCCTCGCCACCCGAAAGCGTCGTGGCGGGCTGGCCCAGGCTCACGTAGCCCAAGCCTACATCGTACAGCGTCTGAAGCTTGCGCTTAATCTGCGGGATATTCCCAAAGAAAGCCAGTGCCTCGGCCACGCTCATGTCAAGTACGTCCGAGATGGTCTTGCCACGGTAGGTGACCTCGAGTGTCTCGCGGTTGTAGCGTTTACCGCCGCAAACTTCGCAGGGAACGTAGATATCGGGAAGGAAGTGCATCTCGATCTTGATCTGTCCGTCGCCCTTGCACGCTTCACAGCGCCCGCCACTCACATTAAAGGAGAAACGACCCGGCGAGTAGCCGCGCGCCTTCGACTCCGGCGTACTCGCAAACAGCGCGCGAAGATCATCCCACAGGCCGATATAGGTAGCAGGGTTGGAACGCGGCGTGCGGCCAATCGGCGACTGGTCAATATCGATAACCTTATCGATACACTCGATGCCCTCGATTTTCTTATATGGACCCACAGGGCGCGTCGAACGGTGAATGGCATTCGTAAGGGCAGGCGCAATGGTATCGGTAACCAGGGAGCTCTTGCCCGATCCCGACACGCCGGTAACAACCGTAAGCGTACCAAACTCGATCTTGGCAGTAACGTTTTTGAGGTTGTTGGCTCGAGCGCCCGTAATTTTAAGGCAGCCGCGACCGGGCTTGCGCCGTTCATCAGGCACCCGGATCATTCGTTTGCCGGTCAGATAAGCGCCCGTCATCGACTCAGGACACGCCATGATATCGGCAGGCGTTCCCGCCGCGACTACGTGTCCGCCGTTGACGCCGGCGCCGGGCCCCATGTCGATCACGTAATCGGCGGCACGGATTGTATCCTCGTCGTGTTCGACGACGATAACGGTATTGCCGATATCGCGCAGGCGCTCGAGCGTCTTAATCAAGCGCTCGTTGTCACGCTGATGAAGACCGATCGAGGGCTCGTCCAGAATATAGAGCACGCCCATGAGACCCGCGCCGATCTGCGTTGCCAGGCGAATACGCTGCGCCTCGCCACCGGAAAGCGTCGCCGAGGCACGATCGAGCGTCAGATAGTCGAGTCCAACATCGACCAGAAAACGCAAGCGCTCCAGGATTTCCTTGACGATGCGCCCGCCGATAAACTGTTGGCGCTCGGTGAGCTCCAGGCCCTCAAAAAACTCGAGCGACTCACGGCACGACAGGCAACAAACCTCGTAAATGGACTTGCCGCCCACGGTGACGGCGAGCATCTCAGGGCGCAAACGAGCGCCGTGGCAGCTCGAGCACGGTTCCTCGCGAATGTACTTCTCCAAGCGCGCCTTGGTGTTCTCGTTCGTCGTCTCGGTATAGCGTTCGTACAGGATGTTGCGAACGCCCGAAAACTTGGTATCCCACTGGCTGCGACGTCCGTCGAGCTTTTGGTAGTCGACCGAGATCTTCGTATCGCCCAGGCCATCCAAGAATGCACGACGCACGCGAGGGGGCAAGTCCTCCCACGGCGTATCGGTGCTCACCTTAAAGTGTTTGCAGACCGCAGCAAAAATCTGCGGATAGTAGTTCGAATTGCCAAACAGGCTACCAAAGACTCCGTCGGCAATGGACTTCGAGGGGTCCTCGATCAGCGCCTCGGCATCAACGGTTTTCTTAAAGCCCAGGCCGTCGCACTCAGGACATGCGCCATAGGGAGCGTTGAACGAAAAATCACGCGGCTGAAGATCGTCAATGGAGTGACCATGCTCCGGGCACGCCAAGGCCAACGAATACTCCAGCAGCTCGCCCTCGGTCCCCTCGGGAGCATCACGATTGGGCAGCATGTACACGTTTACATTGCCGTGAGCCAGCGCGGTCGCCTGCTCAACAGACTCGGCGATACGGCCCAGAGAGTTCTCACGGATCACGATGCGATCGACCACGACCTCGATATCGTGCTTGAACTTCTTGTCCAGATCGATCGGATCGTCGAGCGAGCGCACTTCACCGTCGACACGCACGCGGCTAAAGCCCTCGGCACGAAGGTCCTCAAACAGTTTGGTGAACTCGCCTTTTCGCCCGCGCACCACCGGTGCCAGCACAAACGCGCGGCGGCCCTCCCCCGCCGCCAAGACCTTGTCGGCAACCTGGTCGGTCGTCTGGCGCTCAATGACGCGGCCGCATTCGGGACAGTGCGGGGTGCCCACACGGGCGAACAGCAGGCGCAGATAGTCATAAATCTCGGTTACGGTGCCAACCGTCGAGCGAGGGTTTTTAGACGTCGTCTTTTGGTCGATCGACACC
Organism: uncultured Collinsella sp.; assembly: GCA_928722055.1. Taxonomy (GTDB): domain Bacteria; phylum Actinomycetota; class Coriobacteriia; order Coriobacteriales; family Coriobacteriaceae; genus Collinsella. Next base: position 587,439 of record CAKMWN010000002.1, on the reverse strand, counting down.
GCCGGCGAAAGGCCGTCGATTGAATCCAAGTCGGGTTTGTCCATCTGGCCCAAGAACTGGCGCGCATAGCTCGAAAGGCTCTCGACGTATCGACGCTGGCCCTCGGCATAGATAGTGTCAAATGCCAGCGAGCTCTTGCCCGAGCCAGAAAGACCGGTAATGACCACGAGTTGGTCACGCGGAATGGAAACATCGATATCACGGAGGTTGTGCTCACGAGCGCCGCGAATAACGATAGAAGAATCAGACATGGAAGCTCCTTGCCTCCTATTGCATCGAATCATACTGCCGATGAGTTTAGCGCACTCGACGCGCACAGATGTTCGTAATACAAGATTCGCAGACCTTTAGCTTTGCGTATCGGGTGCTTCGTTTCTCGAAATGCCGTGGAAAGGTTACAGTAACCTAATACTGAACTTAATTTGCTGTAACAGAGGAACGTCCATGACCGAAGATATCCCCCTTGAAATCACTTCGAGCGACATGGCCAATCTGCCCATATTCATCGCCGTCCTTATCGTGGCCACCGTCGTCGTGCGCGTGTATTTTTCAATCAAACACAATGAAAAGCCGCCCATTGCCCGCGTCTTTTGGTGCGCGACGCTCCTCATCCCGCTCGGCGTGGTAGCTGCATGGATTACGAATCAATTGCTCGTAAATGAGGACAGTTCCCTATGGGTCCTTTCTTATTCGGCGCTCGGTGCTGCCGCCGTCATACTTCTTGTCGAACCCTTGGTTTCGGGACTTATCGACCAAACCGATCTTGCGACGGGAACGGTTGCCTGTATTTGCCGTGACATCCTTGTCATCGCCGCTGTTTCAGCGCTCTCGTTCGTTTCACTCGAAATTGCCTGTAACGAAACGTTCTATCGCATTCCCGCCAACTCATTCGGGTTTTCCGTCGGGCTGCTCGCGACGGTTCTGCTCTCCCTTTATTTGCTGGGACAGCGTCATGGAGGCGTCATGGCCCTCGTGCCCGTCGCCTGTTGCATCCTTGGCATTGCCGAGCACTTCGTCATAACGTTTAAAGGCGAGGCCATCCTGCCAAGCGATATCTTGGCCCTTGGCACCGCAATGGAGGTGAGCGAGGGATACGAGTTTACCTTTACCGCCGGAATCGTAACCTCTCTCGCCCTGCTGGAGATTTCCCTGGGGCTTCTTTCGCTTATCCGACCGAGAAAGCTCCGTACGCCCACCCATGTCTTCCCCGCAATCGCCGCCAACCTCTGCGCTTTTCTGCTAGTGACCGTTGTGGGGCTCTCGGGCTTTTCCAGCATCGACTTGGAGCAGGCGCTGAATTTTGGATTTGACCGTTGGCAGCCCATCACCACGTATGCGTCTCAGGGTTTTATCACTTCGTTCACCGAAATGGTCAACGAGTTGCCCATTGAGAAACCCGAAGACTATACGCCCGATGAGGCGCAGAGCATCGAGCAGGAGCTCGCCGCCACCTACGACAGCACGTATGGCTCGAGCGAGCAGCGCGCGGCGGCCGTTGCCCAGTTCAATGAAATCAAGCCGACGATTGTTGCCGTCATGAACGAGAGTTTTAGCGACCTTTCGTGCTTTGAGCAGCTCCAGGCGGCCGGGTACACCGGCCCCGCATTCTACAACTCGCTTCCCGACACACTTGTTCGCGGCACCATGCTCGCTTCGGTCGCCGGTGGCGGAACGGCGAACTCCGAATTCGAATTTTTAACCGGAGCGACAACGGCCTTTGTCGGATTGGGCAAAATCCCCTATCAGCTGTATCAGATGAATGGCGTCAACAGCCTGGCAAAGGACCTTAAAGAGCTTGGGTATACCGTTACGGCTATGCACCCGCAAAACCCCGTCAACTACCATCGAGATAAAATCTATCAGCAGCTGGGCTTTGGAGACTTTCTTTCAATCGGCAATTTCGAAGGTGCGCCCTGTTACCATGCCGGCGTATGCGACTACGCCACCTACGACAAGATACTCGACCTGCTTAGAACCGACGAAGCCCCACAGTTCATCTTTGACGTCACGATGCAAAATCACGGCGGCTACGACTATGGCACCGTTCCCGCCGAGGAGCTGACAAACTATTGGGTCGAGGGAGCCAGCGAGGGTGCCAATAGCGCGCTCAACACCTATCTTACCTGCATCAACGCATCCGACCGGGACCTCGAGTACTTTATCAACGAGCTCCGCAATATCGGCAGACCGGTTGTCCTTGTCTTTTTTGGCGACCATCAGCCGAGCGCCGCAACGACTCTCAACGACGAGCTGTACCCTCAGGAAGATACGGCAAGCCACGCTTTCCGTATCTATCAGTCGACATATTTCGTCTGGGCTAACTATGAAATCGCCGGCAATACCGAGCTCAACGTCTACGACACCGTCGGGGCAAACGAGATTGCAGCCATTACCCTTAATAAGATCGGCGCCCCGCTCACCGACTATCAAAAGGCTCTGCTTGCAACAAGGTCAGATGTGCCCACCATCAATGTCGCCGGCTACCTTGGTGCCGACGGGCTGCGCTACGACTTGGAATCTGAAGACAGCCCATACGCCTCGACGATCGACAAGCTGCAGCGCATGCAATACCTCGAGTTCGCCAGCAAAGTTCAGTAAGCCCGCCCATTCGCTTGGACCCATCGTATTGCAAGCACGCTCGGCCCAAATGCATCGCAAATGACTCCCGCTCGCAAACGAGGGTACAATGACGCTCGTGTCACACCACGGGGCCCCGGCCCCAACATATACAAAGGAGTCATACATGGGTTGCGAGCACGCACAGGCCGCCGGCGGACAAACGTCGCCGTCGCAATTTGAGGAGAACACGCTGTCCGAGGTCAAACGCGTCATCGCCGTGCTTTCCGGCAAGGGCGGTGTCGGCAAGTCGTTTGTCACCGGTGCCATCGCCACCGAGCTTGCCCGTCACGGCCACAAGGTCGGCGTCCTCGATGCCGACATTACCGGTCCCTCTATCCCCAAGATGTTCGGTATGAGTGGACGCCACGTCCATGCCCTTGGCAACCTTATGCTGCCCGAAATCTCCGAGCACGGCGTCAAGGTCATGAGCTCCAACCTGCTGCTCCAAAACGAGACCGACCCCGTCCTTTGGCGCGGTCCGGTCATCGCAGGCGCCATTAGGCAGTTCTGGAGCGAGACCTCGTGGGGCCCCATCGACTACCTGTTGGTCGACATGCCTCCGGGAACAGGCGACGTCGCTCTCACCGTCTTCCAGTCACTGCCCGTCGACGGCATCGTCATCGTCACGAGCCCGCAGGATCTGGTCTCGATGATCGTCGCCAAGGCGGTCAACATGGCCGAGAAGATGAACGTCCCCATTCTGGGCATTGTCGAGAACATGAGCTATATTGAGTGCCCCGACTGCGGCAAGAAGATTGAGGTCTTTGGCAAGAGCAAGCTCCCCGAGGTCGCAGATCGCTATAACCTTGACATCTTGGGCCAGCTTCCCATTAATCCGGCACTCGCCGAGGCCTGCGATAAGGGCGAGGTCGAGACCGCGCTGCCCGATGACATGTTGCCCAAGGCAGTCTCTGCCGTCGAGGCCATTACCCCGCACGAGACCGACGAGGCCTAAGTGAACGCGAGCGCCTTCTATGACGTCCTGGTAATCGGCGGCGGGGCTTCAGGCCTCGCCGCTGCCATTACGGCCGCACGCGCTGGCAAAAGCGTCTGCATCGTTGAGCGCGATGTCGCCTGTGGCCTTAAGCTCCTTGCGACCGGTAACGGCCGCTGCAACCTCTCCAACGAATCGATTGATCCTCAGCGGTATAACCACCCCGCATTCGTCGAATCCGTCATGGGCCCCCAACCCGAACAAGAGCTTATGGGTTTCTTCTCCTCGCTGGGCATCATGACAACCTCCGAGGAAGGCCGGCTGTACCCGCGCTCCCTTCGCGCAGAATCGGTGCGCGACGCGCTTCTCAACGTTTGCGACCGCCTAGGTATCACCTTAATCTGCGGAGCCAACGTTGCCTCGGCGCACAAAGTTTCCGAAGGCTGGGCACTCCAAATAGACCGTCCTGCGCGGGCGCTCAAGGCAAAAAAGCACGACGACCGAAAATCGGAGCTCCGCTCGCTTCGGAAGGCACTCGCCGATGTCCCTCGCAAGAACGAGGCCCTGCAGGCGCATGCCGTAATTATCGCCACGGGCGGCAACCCCACCGGTATCGCCGATACGTTTCGCCTCCCCCTCACTTCGCTGCGCCCCATCCTCTGCCCCGTATCGGCAACGGTCGTCGGCGATCGGGCAGCACTCAAGACGTTGGATGGTCTGCGCGTCCGCGCCCGCTTGACGCTCACCCGTAACCATAGTGAGCTCTGGCACGAAGACGGTGAAGTACTGTTTCGAACCTTCGGCATCTCGGGCGTCGCTGTCTTCAACCTCTCCCGTCGTATCCAGCGCGGCGATACGATCCTGCTCGACGTTTTCCCCGACCTCTCTAAAGACGAGTTGCTCGATATGCTCAACCGGCGCGTTAAGCTGCTCGGCGGCTTTTCGCCCCGCGATCCCCGTTGGCTCGACGGCATGCTCGCCCCGCAACTCTCCCGCGTCGTCTGTACGGCGTTCGAGCAGTGCCATCCAGGCTCCAACGATGTCATCCACCTGGTCTCGATTCTCAAGCACTTTAAGTTGCTCGTCGAGGGAACAGCCGAGGAGCGCTCGGCGCAAGTCACGCGTGGTGGCGTATCTGTCGAGAGCATCTCAACACCCAGTCTACGCGCGCGCTGCGTTGTCGACGCCCCGCTTTACGTCTGCGGCGAAGCACTCGACATCGACGCCGATTGCGGAGGCTTTAACCTTGCGTGGGCCTGGCTCTCGGGCATTCGCGCTGCAAGCAGCTTGTAGCCGCGCAGTCTATAATCAAAAACGCATTCGGGCCGTCTGGAATACCGGACGGCCTCTTTCTTGCCTCTAAGGAGACCTCGATGATCGAAATCACCCAAGTCAACGCGTCGCTCGATGAAGCCGGCGATGAAAATGCCTGCCTCATTGTTGGCAAGCGAGTCGCCAAGCGCATCCTACGTTGCAAGGACTCCGAGATCAAGTCCATCGAACTCCACCGCAAGTCAATCGACGCTCGCAAAAAACGAGACGTCCATTTTATCCTGAGCTTTCGTGTTGAGCTGACTAGTCCCCACCTCGAGCGAGAAGCGGTCGACAGCGTTGCCGAGCGTGACCGCTCGCGCGTACGCGCGATAGAAGACGATGAGCCTTCATTCCCCTCCCCCGTCTCCGACGCACCTCAAGAACGCCCTGTCGTTGTCGGCGCCGGATGCGCCGGCCTTTTCGCTGCGCTCACGCTCGCCAAAGCAGGTCTTAAGCCCTTGCTTATCGAGCGCGGCGACCCAGCATTTCGCCGCTCGCATGCGATCGATCTCTTTCTAAAGGAGCGCATTCTCGACCCCGAGAGCAATATCCAGTTTGGCCTAGGCGGCGCGGGGACCTTCTCGGACGGCAAGCTCAATACGGGAACCAAAAATCCCGCCCATCGCCTTATCCTCGAAACCTTCGTCGAGGCGGGCGCGCCCCGCGATATTCTGTGGGATGCCAAGCCGCACATTGGCTCCGACATCCTTCCCACGGTTGTCACCGCTATATCCCAGCGCATCGAGCAGCTCGGAGGTGTCGTCCGTTATCGAACAAAGCTCGTCGACATTCACATCTACGCGTCTGGCGCCATTACCGGTATTGATGTCCAATCGTCCCAAGACGCCGCTTGCGAGCCAATCGAGACAAAGCACCTCATCCTCGCCTGCGGGCATTCTGCTCGCGATATTTTTGAGCTCCTTAAGGACCACAACGTGGCCCTCGCACAAAAGACCTTTGCCATGGGCGTTCGCATCGAGCATCCGCAGCGCGACATCGACCGAGCCCAATATGGAGCCTTGGCGGGACATCCTGCCCTCGGAGCAGCCCCCTACAAGCTCGTCGCCCATCTTCCCAACGGCCGCAGCGTGTTCTCGTTTTGCATGTGCCCCGGCGGACAGGTTGTCGCCGCCTCTTCCGAGCAGGGCCACCTGTGCGTCAACGGCGCTAGCCTCAATGCCCGCGACGGACGCAACGCAAATGCCGCCTTGCTCGTTAACGTCACGCCTGAGGACCTTCCCAACGATGACCCGCTCGCCGGCATCGAGCTCCAGCGTGCCTGCGAGGCGGCCGCCTATCGCCTGGGCGGTTCCAACTGGAACGCACCGGCACAACTCGTCGGAGATTTCCTCGCAGGACGCGCCAGCAAGGCGCCCGGAAAGGTAAAGCCCACCTATCCGCTCGGTGTGACCTGGACGGCAATTGACGAAGCCCTGCCGCAGCATATCGTCGAGTCGCTCCGCCTGGGACTTCCCCTACTCGGAAAAAAGCTACGAGGCTACGACCGTCCCGATGCCGTTCTTACCGGCGTGGAGACTCGTTCGAGCTCACCTGTCACTGTCACCCGAGACCGAACGTGCCATGCCGTGTCGACCCCGGGCCTCTACCCTTGTGGTGAGGGAGCTGGATATGCTGGCGGCATCATGAGCGCGGCCACCGACGGCATCCGTTGTGCCGAAGCCCTGATCGCAGACCTCTAGCGCACGAATTCCAGCGCGCAAAAGACACAGGCCCCGAGCTCCACAGGGAACTCGGGGCCTGTTCGCTATTTCTTAAACCGTGCACCCTGGCGTTTTCTGCCCGATGCGAACGTGGAACCCTTGCGGGCCTGCGAACGTAAGCGCTCGATCGTCTCGTCCTCAGACGCGCCCTCGAGCATCGCCCGAATCTGAACGACGGCATCGCGCAGGCGCGCCGCCTCCTCAAAGTCCATGGCGGCAGAAGCGTTGCGCATATCCTCTTCCATGGTTTCGACGATCCGCACAAGCTCGTCATGCGGCAGTTCTTCCAACTGCTCCGCAAGTGTCTGCTCGGGTGCCACCGTTTCCGGCACGCCGCCCTCGCCCGACTCATCGGGCGTATAGAATGCGCCATGGCCAAGGGAGTCGCCCTTCGAGCGCCCCTTGGAACCCACGGTTTTTTCGGCCTCGGCAATAAAACTTGAGATGTCGTTGATGGCCTTGCGCACTGTCTTGGGCACAATGCCATGCTCTTCGTTATATGCCATCTGAATCTCGCGACGGCGCTGCGTCTCCTCGATGGCCTCTTTCATCGAATCGGTCACAACGTCTGCATACATGATGACTTCGCCATCGGCGTTACGGGCCGCACGGCCAATCGTCTGAATCAGCGAACGGCGGTTGCGCAAGAAGCCTTCCTTATCGGCATCGAGAATTGCCACCAGTGAGACCTCGGGAAGATCCAAGCCCTCGCGAAGCAGGTTGATGCCAACGAGAACATCGATCTTGCCCTCGCGCAGCGTTCGCAGGATCTCGACACGGTCCATTGTCGCCGTATCAGAATGCATGTAATTGACCTTAATGCCCGCATCAAGCAGATGGTCGGTCAGGTCCTCGGCCATGCGCTTGGTCAACGTGGTCACCAGCACGCGCTCCTTGCGGGCAACGCGCTCGCGAATCTCGTCCTCAAGATCGTCAATCTGACCGCGAACCGGACGCACATCGATCTTGGGATCGAGCAGACCGGTCGGACGAATAATCTGCTCCACGTCGTTTTGGCTCACCCGCAGCTCGTAATCGCCCGGCGTGGCCGAAACATAGATAAACTGGGGTATCCTTGCCTCAAACTCATCGAAACGAAGCGGGCGGTTATCGAGCGCCGAGGGCAGGCGAAAACCGTGTTCCACCAGCGTCACCTTACGCGAGCGGTCACCTTCGTGCATGCCGCGAATCTGCGGCACCGTCACATGGCTCTCATCGATGATGCAGAGCATATCCTTGGGAAAGTAATCGATTAGGGTAAACGGCGGCTCACCCGGCTTGCGACCGTCCAGATGACGCGAGTAGTTCTCGATGCCGTTGCAAAAGCCCATCGTCTCGAGCATCTCAAGATCATAATCGGTGCGCTGCTGCAGACGCTGCGCCTCGAGCAACCTGTCGGTCGCCTTGAGCTCCGCCACGCGCTTCTCGCACTCTTCGCTGATCGATTTCAGAGCCGCCTTGACCTTCGGCTTCTCGGTCACGTAGTGCGATGCCGGCCATACGGGGATGGCCTCGTACTCACGCAGCATTTCACCGGTGACCTCATCGATCTCGGCAATCAGCTCGACCTCGTCGCCAAAGAACTCAAACCGCAACGGATGCTCGGCATAAGGCGGATACACGTCGACAACATCGCCGCGCACGCGGAACGTGCCGCGTGCAAGGTCATAGTCATTGCGATCATATTGAATGTCGATAAGTGCATGGATAAAGTCATCGCGCTCGAGCGGCACCTTCTTGTCGACGTTTGGAGCCAGACCCGCATAGTCCTCAGGAGAGCCAATGCCATAGATACACGAGACCGATGCGACAACGATCACATCGCGTCGAGAGAGCAGCGATGCGGTCGCCTGATGTCGCAGCATCTCAACCTCTTCGTTAATCGAGGAGTCTTTCTCGATATATGTATCGCTTTGCGGCACATACGCCTCGGGCTGATAGTAGTCGTAGTACGAGACGAAGTAGACCACAGCGTTGTTGGGAAAGAACTCTTTGAGCTCGCTCGCAAGCTGAGCGGCGAGCGTTTTATTCGGAGCCATGACCAGCGTCGGCTTTCCCAGGGCCTCAATAGTCTTTGCCATCGTGAAGGTCTTGCCCGAACCAGTCACGCCCAACAAAACCTGATAGCGGTCTCCGTCCCTCACGCCCTGAACAAGCGACTCAATGGCCTTAGGCTGGGAACCGGCAGGCTCATAGGGAGACACGACCTTAAACGGCACGTCAGAGCCTTCAACGCCAAAGCGCTTAAGTTCACCACCAACGCGTTCTACTTCAAATTCCGCCATGGATACTCCTAACTCATATATCTGCAGTATACGCAGGCGGCAGGCATAGTCCTATACGAACCGATCGGGATAGAGGGTCTTGTAGCGAACCCAGGCATTATTGACACGAATCAGATACGCCTGCGTCTCGGGAAAGGTGATTGCATTATGAAGCGACGTACTCTGCTGCGCCCATCCGTCGACATTGCCCATGCCGGCGTTATAGGCGGCAATGGCACTGTCAGTCGACCCGTTAAAATACGCTAGAAGATACGAGAGATACGCACAGCCAAACTCGATATTCGTAGCCGGATCGTTAAGGTTGTCGGCCGAATACTCGCCACCGTCGACAAGGCCCTTGGCGATCATATCCTGGGCAGTCTCGGGCATCAGCTGCATCAATCCCTGAGCACCCTGATTCGACTCGGCCTCGGGATCCCAATTCGATTCAGACTTAATGACAGCGCACACCAGATACGGATCCAGATTATGCGAAATACTGGATTGCTTTACATACGCCTCGTAGTCAATCGGATACAGCGGCTTAAAGAAAGCGGCAGGAGCATACGAGTAAACGAATGAGATGAGGCCGAAGGCAAAAACGGCAGCCAGCGGTATAAGGCGATACCACGTAAGGAAACGTGTCTTAGGCATCGGCCTCCTCCTTATCCACTACATCCCCGAACCCATGGCGCGAAAGCCATGCGTCCAGTTGTTCAAAGAGCGAGTTATCGTCTGCCGCATTGTCAATCACAGTTGTAGCGAGATTGCACAGCGCAGACTCTTCGGGCTGGCAAGCAGAACGGGCATCGAAATCAGATGGCTCCATGCCACGTTGAATAGCGCGCTCGCGACGAACTGACAAAGGGGCGCTGATGACCAAAATTTCATCAGCCAAGCCAAATGCATCCTCAAAACCAGTCGGAGCAGAAACCTCGACCACTGCAAAGCGATAACGAGGAGATGAAACCGTACAACAAACCGGATCGAGAATCCTAAGCGAAAGCTGTTCAATCAGAACGGGATGCACAATGCCATTGAGCCGTGCGACCGAATCAGGAGAAGCAAAAGCTCGAGAAGCGAGGATGTTGCGGCGAATGCCGCCATCCTCATCCAAAATGTCCCAACCGAATTCATCCGCGAGAGCATTGACGATATCAGAGCCCGGAACATACAGCGATTTTGCAAGCTCATCCAGATCGATTAGCATAGCGCCACGAGATTCGAAATAGCGGCAGGCAGTCGACTTACCCGAAGCAATATTGCCCAAGACAAATACGGTAAACATCAAGCCCTCCCTAACGCCAATGCGAGTAATTATCGCTCAAATACACTAGAAGGACTCAAAATACAGCCAAACAGTAAGAGCGCATACGGGGGAACTAGGTCTCAAAGTACAACGTGTATATAACGTAAAAAGGGGGAGGCCGCGAGGCCTCCCCCTTCTCAGTTCAAGCGTACGGCTCGGTGCCGTCCACCGGTCAGCGGCGCCCTGGCCTCCCACGGGCTGACCCCGCAGTACTCTCGGCGCGATGGGGCTTAGCTTCCGGGTTCGGAACGGGACCGGGCGTGCCCCCCATGCTCTGGCCGCTGACCGGTGGGCGGCGCCCACCGTTACGGTGTCCGGTATCGCATACACGTGCCCTGGGGGCCGCATGGCGTATAGGGGAGATGACTCGGGGGCATCCTCGTGCCCGGACCGCGCGTGAGCGCATGTCCCGCGGGCCGCGAGGTGCGGTTCCGGAAGAGCTCGGGCGATTAGTGCGGCTCGGCTGAGGACGTCGCCGCCCTTGCACCTGCCGTCTATCGACCAGGTAGTCTACCTGGGCCCTTACCGGAAGGAGAACTAATCCCTGGAACGGCTTCCCGCTTAGATGCCTTCAGCGGTTATCCGCGCCGCACGCGGCTACCCGGCCGTGCCGTTGGTCGACAACCGGTTCACCGGAGGTGCGTCCACCCCGGTCCTCTCGTACTGGGGGCAGCCTCCATCGATTCTCCTGCGCCCACGGAGGATAGGGACCGAACTGTCTCACGACGTTCTGAACCCAGCTCGCGTACCGCTTTAAACGGCGAACAGCCGTACCCTTGGGACCTGCTCCAGCCCCAGGATGCGATGAGCCGACATCGAGGTGCCAAACCTTGCCGTCGATGTGGACTCTTGGGCAAGATCAGCCTGTTATCCCCGGAGTACCTTTTATCCGTTGAGCGACGGCCCACCCACTCGGGGCCGCCGGATCACTAGAGCCTGCTTTCGCACCTGCTCGGCTTGTGGGCCTCGCAGTCAAGCCCGCTTGTACTCTTGCATTCAAAAGGACGGTTGCCGACCGTCCCGAGCGGACCTTCGCGCGCCTCCGTTACCCTTTAGGAGGCGACCGCCCCAGTCAAACTGCCCGCCTGGCACGGTCCCCGAGCCGGTTGACGGCCTCGGGTTAGGACGCCGGTCGCGCGAGGGCAGTATTCCAAGGGCGGCTCCCCGGGGGCTGGCGCCTCCGGATCGATGCCTCCTGCCTATCCTCTACACGCGGGACCAGCGGCCAATGCCAAGCTGCAGTGAAGGTTCACGGGGTCTTTCCGTCCTTCCGCGGGTAAGTCGCATCTTCACGACCAGTGCAATTTCACCGGGTCCATGGTCGAGACAGCGCCCAAGTCGTTGCGCCTTTCGTGCAGGTCGGAACTTACCCGACAAGGAATTTCGCTACCTTAGGACCGTTATAGTTACGGCCGCCGTTTACCGGGGCTTGGCTTCGGGGCTTCGCCGAATCGGCTAACTCCTCCGCGTGACCTTCCGGCACCGGGCAGGCGTCAGACCCTATACGTCGCCTTGCGGCTTCTGCAGAGTCCTGTGTTTTTGGTAAACAGTCGCTTGGGCCTCTCCACTGCGGCCCGCCTCCGCTCCCCGGGCAAGCCGGTTCACGTACGCGCGGGCACCCCTTCTCCCGAAGTTACGGGGCCATTGTGCCGAGTTCCTTGACCATGGTTGACCCGATCGCCTCGGTATGTTCTACCCACCCACCTGTGTCGGTTTGCGGTACGGGCGCGCACGCGCCTGCCTAGGGGTTTTTCTAGGGACCTCGGGCTCACTCGCTTCGCTTAAGTGCTTCGTCCGGAGCCTCGCCCTTGATGCGGACCGGATTTCCCTGGTCCGCGGGCCGCGCTCCATCACGGGGACGTCCAGAACCCCGCCGAGCCACCCCCATCCGTCGCCCCGTCGGTCGTAGCGCCGCGTGCGCGGTGCAGGAATGTCTGCCTGCTGCGCGTCGGCTACGCCTCCCGGCCTCGCCTTAGCCCCCGACTGACCCTGGGAGGATTAGCCTTGCCCAGGAAACCTCGGGTTCACGGCGGACGAGTTACTCTCTCGTCTCTCGCTACTCATGCCAGCATTCTCACTCCCATGCGCTCCACCGTCGGTCGCCCTCCGGCTTCTCCGCCCATGGGAAGCTCCCCTACCGATTCTAATGAATTAAAATCCCGCCGCTTCGGTGTCCAGCTTAGCCCCGTGTATTGTCGGCGCATGTCCACTCGACCAGTGAGCTGTTACGCACTCTTTGAATGGATGGCTGCTTCTAAGCCAACATCCTGGTTGTCTGGGCGGACGCACATCCTTTGCCACTCGGCTGGAACTTGGGGACCTTAGCGGGCGGTCCGGGCTGTTTCCCTCTCGAGCACACAGCTTAGCCCACATGCTCTGACTGCCGCGCTCTGGGCCGCCGGCATTCGGAGTTCGGTTGGATTCGGTAGGCGGCGAAGCCCCCTCGTCCATCCGGTGCTCTACCTCCGGCGGTGAACGCGCGACGCTAGCCCTAAAGCTATTTCGGGGAGAACGAGATATCTCCGGGTTTGATTGGCCTTTCACCCCTATCCGCAGGTCATCGCCGCCGTTTTCAACCGACGTGCGTTCGGCCCTCCACGGGGTCTTACCCCCGCTTCAGCCTGCCCACGGATAGCTCACCCGGCTTCGCGTCCGCGGCGCGGGACTCAAGTCGCCCTGTTAAGGCTCGCTTTCGCTCCGGCTCCCTTTCGGTTAACCTCGCCCCGCGCCAGCGACTCGCTGGCTCATTCTACAAAAGGCACGCCGTCACACCATAAAGGTGCTCCGACTGCTCGTGGGCGCACGGTTTCAGGTACTGTTTCACTCCCCTCCCGGGGTGCTTTTCACCTTTCCCTCACGGTACTGGTGCGCTATCGGTCACAGGGTAGTACTCAGGCTTGGATGGTGGTCCACCCAGGTTCGGACCGGGTTTCACGTGCCCGGCCCTACTCAGGGACCGCGTCGCGCCGTCCGGTCTGGGTTCGCGTACGGGGCTGTCACCCGCTGCGGCCGGCCCTCCCATGCCGTTCCGCTCCCCAGCCGGACCTGCGCCCGGGGGCGGCAGCCCCCGGATGCGCGGCCCTGCAACCCCGTCGGCGGAACCCCTGCCGGGTATGCCCGCTCGACGGTTTGGCCATCGGTCCCCTTTCGCTCGCCGCTACTCGGGGAGTCTCGAGATTGATTTCCTCTCCTCCGGGTACTTAGATGTTTCAGTTCCCCGGGTTGTCCTCCCCCCGCCTATGTGTTCAGCGGGGGGATATGCACACTGCTGTGCATGGGTTCGCCCATTCGGAGACCCCCGGGTCGAAGGATGTGTGCTCCTCGCCGGGGATTATCGCAGCTTGCCGCGTCCTTCATCGGCTCCCTGTGCCAAGGCATCCGCCGTGCGCCCGTGGTATCTTGCGGGACCGCATCGGGCCCGCGGGATATCCACGTGTCGCTAATTAAGTTAATTAATCGATATCATGAATAGCGCTCGTATGTCGCAATTCGGGTATCTCATACCGCGGCACAGTCTGTTTCACTGTGCTCGCGATCAGATGCTCCTCACTCATTTATAAGTGAATTCTTCTTGTTTGGATCGGATGAATGATTGCTATCATTCTTACGTTTAATCGCAGAAAAGAATCGAGTCTGGAAGAGGATACTCTTCCATCTCTCTCCTATCGCTATGCGGCTCTCAAGGTACGCGGGTGCGACCCCGGGGACCGGGTGCTGCGGGGACTTATCCTGGCGGACATCTACCGGACGGGCTCCTGCCCTCTATTCGAGTTAAAGTTTGTCTCTCTAAGAATGTGTCTCCCTAGAAAGGAGGTGATCCAGCCGCACCTTCCGGTACGGCTACCTTGTTACGACTTCACCCCCCTCACCCTCCACACCTTCGGCGCCTCCCCCCTCTCGGTTGGGCCGGCGACTTCGGGTGCAGACGACTCGGGTGGTGTGACGGGCGGTGTGTACAAGGCCCGGGAACGCATTCACCGCGGCATGCTGATCCGCGATTACTAGCAACTCCGACTTCATGGGGGCGGGTTGCAGCCCCCAATCCGAACTGGGGCCGGCTTTCCGGGATCCGCTCCCCCTCGCGGGGTGGCATCCCTCTGTACCGGCCATTGTAGCACGTGTGCAGCCCAGGGCATAAGGGGCATGATGACTTGACGTCGTCCCCGCCCTCCTCCGCCTTGACGGCGGCGGTCCCGCGTGGGTTCCCGGCATCACCCGATGGCAACACGCGGCGGGGGTTGCGCTCGTTGCGGGACTTAACCCAACATCTCACGACACGAGCTGACGACAGCCATGCACCACCTGTATGGGCTCCTCTCGGCCACGGGGTCTCCCCCGCTTCACCCATATGTCAAGCCCTGGTAAGGTTCTTCGCGTTGCTTCGAATTAAGCCACATGCTCCGCTGCTTGTGCGGGCCCCCGTCAATTCCTTTGAGTTTTAGCCTTGCGGCCGTACTCCCCAGGCGGGACGCTTAATGCGTTGGCTGCGGCACGGGGGGATCGTCCCCCCACACCTAGCGTCCATCGTTTACGGCTGGGACTACCAGGGTATCTAATCCTGTTCGCTCCCCCAGCTTTCGCGCCTCAGCGTCGGTCTCGGCCCAGAGGGCCGCCTTCGCCACCGGTGTTCCACCCGATATCTGCGCATTCCACCGCTACACCGGGTGTTCCACCCTCCCCTACCGGACCCAAGCCGCGGAGGTTCCGGGGGCTTCGGGGGGTTGAGCCCCCCGCTTCGACCCCCGGCCTGCCGGGCCGCCTACGCGCGCTTTACGCCCAATGAATCCGGATAACGCTCGCCCCCTACGTATTACCGCGGCTGCTGGCACGTAGTTAGCCGGGGCTTCTTCTGCAGGTACAGTCTTGACTCTTCCCTGCTGAAAGCGGTTTACGACCCGAAGGCCTCCGTCCCGCACGCGGCGTCGCTGCGTCAGGGTTCCCCCCATTGCGCAAGATTCCCCACTGCTGCCTCCCGTAGGAGTCTGGGCCGTGTCTCAGTCCCAATCTGGCCGGTCGGTCTCTCAACCCGGCTACCCGTTGTCGGCACGGTGGGCCGTCACCCCGCCGTCTACCTGATGGGCCGCGGAGCCATCCCCTCCCGTCGGGGCTTTAGCCCGGGCGCCATGCGGCGCCCGGGGGTATCCGGTATTACCCGTCCTTTCGGGCGGCTATCCCGGGGGAGGGGGCAGGTTCTCCACGTGTTACTCAGCCGTTCGCCACTCGCTTCCCTCCGGAGAGGGGTGCCGTTCGACTTGCATGTGTTAGGCGCGCCGCCAGCGTTCATCCTGAGCCAGGATCGAACTCTCCGTCCAAAATAAATGGGCTTCGAGCCCGTCCGGTCCTCACAACTATTAGCTGATCGGTTCCGTTCGATTCATATGGTTCTAGTATAGGAAAAGGAATTTCTCGGGGCCGCCTCTCGGCGGCCTTGCGAAAAACAAATCCAAGTTAGACCATTTCAAATGGTTCGATGTCTGCCCGGATGCGACACATCTGGTGTGTCCATCCTCGCAGTATCCGGTTCTCAAGGTGCACGCCCCGCGGCTCATCCGGTTCCACCGGGCCGCGCGGCAAGGAGATATATTGCCAGACCGCGAAGCTCTGTGGGACGTCAATTCCGCTCTTCACAAGTCCTACACAACATATTGCTTTCTATAGGTAATAGAAAGACTGGTGCGGATCTTCCGCACGTATCAGATGATGACCCTTTGGTTCAGGAATATATAGAGATCGGTCACCTGTAAGTGTTTATCTACCCGCGCTTTTAGCAATGTAAACCGCGCTTCAGATAAAAAGAGGGAGCGCCGCGCACAACGCGACACTCCCCTAGCGATTCAAGAGAATCTATTAGGCCTCGAGAGCCTTCTTGGCGATGGTAGCCAGCTCGTTGAAGGACTCGATGTCCTCGTAAGCCATCTGAGCCAGGACCTTGCGGTCGAGCTCGATGCCGGCAACCTTCAGGCCGTGCATGAACTGAGAGTAAGAGATGTCGTTCAGGCGAGCAGCAGCGTTGATACGAGTGATCCAAAGAGAACGGATCTCGCGCTTCTTGTTGCGGCGATCACGATACTGATACTGCAGGGAGTGCTGGACCTGCTCTTTAGCATGCTTGTAAGTACGCGAAGCGGCACCGTAGTAACCCTTCGCACGGTGCATAACGGTACGGCGCTTCTTCTTGGCGGCAACAGCGCGCTTAATACGTGCCATGTTCTATCAACTCCTAGACGGTAAAACGAAAAACGGGAACGCGAACTTAGGCGAGACGCGACTTGATGACCTTGCGGTCGGCAGCGGCAATCTCGGTCTCCTGACGGAAGCCACGCTTACGCTTGGTGGACTTCTTGCTCAGGATGTGGCTCTTGAAAGCCTTGGCGCGCATAAGCTTGCCGGTACCAGTCTTGCGGAAACGCTTCTTGGTGCCGCTGTGGGACTTCATCTTAGGCATGAAATACTCCTTAATCGGTTACAGAACACTAGTTACTTAGTATCGCTTGCCGCTTTATCCTCATCGAAGGCGCCCTTAATCGGGGCGAGCAGCATAAGCATGTTACGGCCTTCCATCTTAGGCTTGGACTCGACCGTAGCGTAAGGCTTGAGATCCTCGGCGAGACGCTCGAGAACGTTAAGGCCCTGCTCCGGGTGAGCCATCTCACGGCCGCGGAACATGATGGTGATCTTAACGCGTGCGCCCTTCTTGAGGAAACGCAGAACGTGGCCCTTCTTGGTCTCGTAGTCGCCAACGTCGATCTTGGGTCGGAACTTCATTTCCTTGACCTCGACCTTGGACTGGTTCTTACGAGCAGCCTTGGCCTTCATGGCCTGCTGGTACTTGAACTTACCGTAGTCCATGACCTTGCAGACCGGCGGCTCCGCGTTGGGAGCGATCTCGACCAGGTCGAGACCCTGATCGTCGGCGACGCGCTGGGCATCGCGAATGGCGAACAGGCCGAGCTGAGAGCCATCGACGCCAATCAAACGGCACGACGATGCAGTGATCTCGTCGTTGATGCGAGTGTCATCAGACTTAGCTATTTTCCCTACCTCCATTCATAAAAAAATAACCCGGCGCTTCTCAGCAACCAGGTCGTACACATAGACTTCCTCGATTTGAGGAAGGGAATCTAAGTTGTATGACCAGTCAGCTGCTCATTGGCGCCAAAAGGTGGGAACCCTCGGGTTCCTCTTTAGGGCATTGCGGGAACAACGCCTTGCGAATAATAACACGTACAGCGCGTTATCACATTACGTACACGAAAAAGGGGCCTTGACCCCCTTGAACGCTCGCTTGCATGTATGGTGCCCGAGGCGAGACTCGAAGGGCCTTCGCTTCGCGAAGCCCCGGGGTTCGGACGCGTGGCGCCCTCGCCACGCTCCGCTACAAACAGGCCGCAGGCCTGTTTGCTTAACGCTTCGCGCGCTCACGCGAGTTCGGCACGAAAAAGGGGGCCGCAACCCCCTTGAACGCTCACTTGCATGTATGGTGCCCGAGGCGAGACTCGAACTCGCACGTTGTTGCCAACGGTGGATTTTGAGTCCACTGCGTCTGCCAATTCCGCCACTCGGGCACGTAATGCGTGAGTTAGTTTATCACAGCTTTCTGTTGATTAGTCCGAAAATGGAACTTCAAGCATTTCGATGAGTTCGACCGTGCGTAGCATCTCGCGCTGACGGCATCCGCGACCGTCGACCGAAGCCTCACCCATCTGGTTATCGTAAGGGTCCTCGCGCATGCCGTCGAAAGAGGGCTCAAACTCTGCCTGGAATCGATTGTTGGCCACCATACGCCATGGGTCGAGATTGCCAAAGTAGTGACGGCGGCGCCACTCCTCCCCCATCCTGCGAGCAGAAGATCCAAATGACACGTCGGCGTTGAGCCAACCGGTCTGCGGCGTATAGAACTCTGCCCAGTCGTGCGACCCCACCGAATCGGGCGCAACGTACAGGCCGCTCTGCCAACGGGCAGGCACGCCCGCGATACGGCACATGGTGATAAACGTGAGCGCCATAACGCCGCAATCGCCGCGGAGCGAATGCGCGCAGTCATCGGCAATAGATCCCAAAAGCAAGTACGGCGGCTGATAGCGATAGTCGATATACTGCGTCAGGTAATCATAGATAGCACGAGCGCGATCGAGCGGATCCTCGAGTCCGTCAACAACACCGGCCGTCAGCTGCTGCAGATACGGCGTAAATGCAATGTGCGGACGGTCCTCGGAAATATCCTCGGGCAGAGGCGCGTCCATACGCGGATGAACCGGAAGTGTGCCACCGTAGACATCACAATAAGCAGCATCGATGTGATAACGATAGGTCACCGAGAATGAGCGCTCACTCGAAGAAGACCACGAGGCGGTACGCGCCGAAGCGTTCGCGGGAGCAACAGTACCCTCCGGCGTCATGTCGAGAATCTCGACCTGAGACTGTTGGCGGCAGGTGGCGGCAACGGGAAGCCAAGCGTGAACGGTCTCCCCCTCTAGAGCGCCGGGGACAGACAAGGACGCCTGAAGCGTAATAACGCGAGTCAATCCGTTTTGCGACTCCATCTCCTTGAGCATCTCGTTGCGCAGTGCTATTCCGTCCGTAGAATCGGGACGCATGCCGGGGACCTCTTTGGGATATACGCGAAGCGAATCGAGGAAGTTGTCGAGAACAAACAGCTCGCCGTCGATAAAGCGCCAGTCAATACGCTTACGGTCAATCAGATCGTCAAACTGCTCCTCGGTAAACTCAGGCCACTCCTCGCGAATCATCGCAATAGCTCGATCGCGCGACACCGAAAAATGAAGCGGCGTCTCAAGCATGCGATACCGCTCGGCACGAACGCAGGCTGCCAGGGAAGGCTCAGGATTCTGCTCCAAAAGGCGATCGCAGGCGGCAACAGCCTGCGTCAAATACCCGGCATCCTTAAGACGAAGAATCTCAGGCGGTAGTCCAATATCGAGATGGCGAAAGTCATCGCAGCAAACATCAACAGAGCAACCAACAGGCCCCTCGTCAATAACCTTCCCATCCGAAGGCAGCACATTAATAACAGCCATACCAAACTCCAAGTCATTAGAACTCTTGAAGCCCATTGTAGCGAGATAAAAAAGAAAGCCCCAATAAAGGAACCCTCAACACCGATAAACGGTACCTCTAAAAATGAATTCAGCCCAGTAACCCTGTAGCGAGTTAACAAAGGAGGCCCCGTTCACCCGGAGCTGATTCCGTCGCGCGACTTCTAGCGAAGCCAGTAGCCACCTTAATTCAGACTCGTAACCCTGCGGCGTTAAACGAAGGAAGCCCCGTCTCCCGGAACTGTTTCCTTGGCGCGACTTCTGGCGAAGCCAGGTGAGCGCAAAGGAAACAGTGTAGGGAGACGGGGCTTCCGGTGGGAAGTTTAGCTACGCTTACGCCTTGTTGACGGAGCCAAACTCCTCCATGAGCTCCTTGGTGCGGGCAACGATGTTGTCGCGACCAGGCTTGAGGAGCTTGCGGGGGTCAAAGCCCTTGCCCTGCTGATCCTTGCCGGCCTCGATGTACTCGCGAACGCCCTTGGCGAAGACGAGCTGCAGGTCGGTGTTGACGTTGATCTTGGAGATACCCAGGGAGATGGCCTTCTTGATCTGATCCTCGGGGATGCCGGTACCACCGTGCAGAACGAGGGGCAGGTCGCCGGTCTGAGCCTTGATCTCGCCCAGACGCTCGAAGGAAAGGCCAGCCCAGTCGGCGGGATACACGCCGTGGATGTTGCCGATACCGCAGGCGAGGAAGTCGACGCCCAGGTCAGCAATCTGCTTGCACTCAGCGGGGTCAGCGAGCTCGCCGTTGGAGGTCACGCCGTCCTCGGTGCCGCCGATGCCGCCGACCTCGGCCTCGATGGACATGCCCTTGGAGTGGGCAAGCTCAACGAGCTCCTTGGTGCGGTCGAGGTTAAGCTGGAAGGTCTCCTCGTGAGAGCCGTCATACATGATGGACGTGAAGCCGGCCTCGATGCACTTGAAGCAGTCCTCGTAAGAACCGTGATCGAGGTGAAGGGCGACGGGAACGGTAACGCCCGTGGCCTCGACGGCAGCCTTGACCATGTCGGCGCAGACCTTGAAACCGCCCATCCACTTAGCGGCACCAGCGGTGCACTGAAGGATCAGCGGAGACTTGGCCTCCTCGGCGGCCTGGAGAATAGCCAGGGTCCACTCGAGGTTGTTGGTGTTGAAGGCACCGAGAGCGTACTTGCCGGCCTCGGCCTTCTTGAGCATGTCTGCTGCGTTGACGAGCATAAAAGAAACCTCCTGTAAGGTTGCTCCGATAACGCCTGAGATTTTACCACGACATACCCGAGCATAAACGTTCGTTTGTTCACGAATACCATCCGATTGGACAAATTTTGACCGTTTGCCCCACAGAATCGACCCACTGGGGAAAATAGCTTGACGATTGAGCGGTCTTCGTGGTTCGAAAGACGGCTTCGAGCCTACATCTGCATAAACGGGTTCTGCATAAGTTCGCGCGCCATCGTGGTCGAATCGCCATGGCCCGTCAAGCAAACGGTATCGGGCGGAAGCGTCTTGGCAAGTTTGGAAAGCGAGCGCATAATCGCCGCCTCGTCACCGCCGGAAAGATCGGTACGACCGTGGCTGCCCGGGAAAAGCGTGTCGCCCACAAAGGCGATGTTCCCCTGCTCGGTCGCGGCGAACAGGACGATGCCGCCCGGCGTATGCCCCGGCGTCTCGATCACCTGCAGGCAGACGTCGCCCACCTCGATTGTATCGCCCTCGGCAAGCAAGCGCGTCGGCTCACCCGGATCGGGCGTCTCGATGCCCCACATGGCGCGCTGCTCCTCGATATTTGCGCGAGGTACCGTCACGTCCTTAGCGCACAACTCATATAGTGCGCTGTCGCCAACGACAGCTCGAACCCCGGCAACCCCGCCAACATGGTCGGCATGACCGTGCGTGCAGACAGAGCCGAGTACGCGCACCTCGGGATGCGCGGTGCGGATATGCTCCACAAGACGCTCGCCCTCCCACGCCGGATCGACGATTAAGCACTCGTCATTCGAAATCACGGCGTAACTGTTGGTCTGAATCGGGCCGTTGACGAGCGCCTCAATCGAAGCCGCACCTCGGGGTGTCAGGTCCAAAGTCATATCGCCCATGCGCATACCCTCCTTCTAAAATACGTTCGAGGCACCAAACGATGCCTCGAACGTAACCAATATCTATGATGCTGAGAGGCTCTCGCACCTACACACGGCGCTTGAGCTGAGCTCCGCCTTCGCCGGGCATAAGACGGCGAGCGTCGTAGACCGAATCGACACTGCTGATGGAAGCCAGCAGCGGATCCAGACCACTCGCGTCCGAGATCTCGACCATAAAGCGCAGGGTTGCAATACCCTCGCGGTTGGTCGACGTGGCGGCAGAAAGGATATTGCCGCCCGCATCGCCAATGGCAATGGTGACATCCTTGAGCAGGCCCATACGGTCCAAGCACTCGACCACGATCTCGACCTGGAAGAGGGTGTCGGCAGCGCCGT
The DNA here is from genome assembly GCA_928722055.1 of uncultured Collinsella sp. Taxonomy (GTDB): domain Bacteria; phylum Actinomycetota; class Coriobacteriia; order Coriobacteriales; family Coriobacteriaceae; genus Collinsella. The sequence continues at coordinate 565,766 of CAKMWN010000002.1, read as the reverse complement.
CCCACTCCACATGGATCATGCGCTCGGGATGTTCCATAAGACCCTTGACGTTGGGGCAGTTGGCGCGATGTACCGAAACGCCACGACCGCGCGTGATGAAGCCGACGATGTCGTCGCCCGTCACGGGGTTGCAGCAATGAGCCAGACGGACCAGCAGGCCGCTGTTGCTCTCGCCCTTGACGATAATGCCGTTACTTGCGCTCTTGCCGCGCTTTTGCGGCTTGCGGTTGGAGCCGCGAGCAGGCTGTTTCACGACCTCGGCGATAGCCTCGGCCTTGGTGAGCTGTTCCTCGGGCTTGGGGTCCAAGATTTGCTCGACCTTATTGCCCACAGCGCGCGGGGCAACCTTGCCGGCGCCGACGGCGGCAAACAGGTCCTCGAGCTGCTTGAAGTTAAACTGCTCCGCTACGGCGTTGAGTGCACGCGTCGAACGCGGCGTAGAAATGCCATAGCCACGCTTCCGCAGGTCCTTGGCCAGCATATCGCGGCCGGCAGCAGCGTCGTCATCCTTGGTCGCAGCGGCAAAATAGCGGCGGATCTTTGACTTGGCGGAAGGCGTCTTAACGATCTTGAGCCAATCACGCGACGGCTTGGAACTCTTGTTAGTCAGGATCTCGACACGGTCACCCGTCTTAATCTCGTGCGTGAGCGGAGCCACCGCACCGTTGATTTTGGCGCCGACGCAATGGTTTCCCACCTCGGTGTGAACGGCATAGGCAAAGTCGAGCGGCGTGGAGCCGGCACGAAGCGCCATGACCTCGCCCTTGGGCGTAAAGACGAAGATCTCCTGATCGAAGAGGTCGACCTTCAGCGAATGCAGGTATTCCTTGGCGTCGGTGATCTCATCAGACGCAGCCCAATCGAGCGAATGCTTGAGCCAGTTGATCTGGTCGTCCAAACGTTGAGCGTCATTGGTCTTGGAAGCAGACGATCCGCCCGACTTCTTGTATAGCCAGTGGGCGGCAATGCCGTACTCGGCCTGCTCATGCATCTCGTAGGTTCGAATCTGAATCTCGAGCGGACGGGCCGTGGGGCCGATGACCGTCGTGTGGAGCGACTGGTAGTTATTGACCTTGGGCATGGCGATATAGTCTTTAAAGCGACCGGGCATGGGGTGCCACAGCGTATGCACCGCGCCGAGCGTGGAGTAGCAATCGCGCACCGAATGCGTGATGACACGCAGTGCCACCAGGTCGTAGATCTCGGAGAATTCCTTGCCCTTGCGCTTCATCTTTTGGTAGATGGACCAATAGTGCTTGGAACGGCCGTTAATCTGGAAGTCCTCCAGGCCAATGCGGTTGAGTTCGTCGGTGAGTGTCTTGATGGTCTCGGCCAGATAGCGCTCACGGACCTCGCGCGACTCCGCCACCATGCGCGCGATGCGCTGGTAGGCGTCGGGTTCAAGGTAGAAGAAGGACAGGTCCTCGAGCTCCCATTTAATGGAGCTCATGCCCAGACGGTCGGCCAGGGGCGCATACACGTCCATGGTCTCGCGAGCCTTAAACAGGCGACGATCCTCGCGCAGGGCTGCCAGCGTTCGCATGTTGTGCAGACGGTCGGCAAGTTTAACGATGATGACGCGGATGTCCTTGGACATGGCGAGGAACATCTTGCGCAGCGTGAGGGCCTGCTTCTCGTCCATGCTGTCGACTTCGATGTTGGTGAGCTTGGTCACGCCATCGACGAGCTCGGCCACCGTATCGCCAAACAGGCCGGAAACATCGGCAAGCGAGGTCTCTGTATCCTCAACGGTATCGTGCAGCAGCGCGGCGCACACCACATCGCAGTCCATCTTGAGATCGGCCAAAATGATGGCAACCTCGACGGGATGGTTAATGTACATCTCGCCCGAGCGGCGCTTTTGGTTGCAGTGCTTCTCGGCGGCAAAGCAGTAGGCCTGCTCCACCTTGGAGAAGTCGTCCTCATTCATATATTTGAGGCACAGGCGCTCCAGCTTGTCGTAGCTGTCCGCCACAATCTCGGGCGGCAGCTCATCGGCATGCTTATAGTGCTCCATCTCCGAAAACGGCTGGAGGGTGGAATCATGGGCGGTACGGGCTGCGGCATCCATCGAGGTCCCCTTCCCCTAGGCCCGCGGTACGATCGGGCGGTTAACTTTGGCTAGCATATCAGAAGCGCACGAATCGAGCGCCCAGCTCCGGAAAGCCGAGAACTCCATGCGCGAGCGCAAGCCCTCCAAATAGCGAATTGACCTGCTCAATTGCACGCGGCCGGGGTTTTCGGCCATCGCGATGCGACGGGCGTCGTCAAACCCCGAAACTCGACAGAAACCAAGCTCTTCGAAGATTCCCAGGCCGCTTTCCACCGAACGCTCGTCGACCGGCGTGCGAGCATCGATGGCAAGGCACATCTGCGCGATGTCGATATCGCTCGCGCTAAAGGAATCGTCCCCGGTCTTGCCGCGGTTGGAGCGCCACATGGTCTGCAGCGCGCGATAGAGCGTGACGAGCTCGTCGCGCTCGGGCGCATAGCAGTCGAGTAGGCGCTCGTTAATGCGGGCGTCGCGCGACGAATAGAGCAGATGGATCACGGCGGGCTGGCCATCGCGACCGGCACGGCCGCTCATCTGGTTAAACTCAATGCGCGCCAAACGGCATGTGATAGAGCACGACATGGCGAATATCGGGAAGGTTGACGCCCTCGCCAAAGGCAGAGGTCGAGACGATGCAGCTGAGGCTTCCGTCTCGGAATGCTTCCTCCACGCGACGGCGATCGGAACGCGCAAGCCCCGCGTTATAGAACGCGATATGGGTTGCGCAATCGGGCACACGCTTGCGCAACGTCTTGGCGAGCGCCACGGACTGGTCGCGCGAATTGACGTAGATGACGGTCTTTTCCCCCGTCGCCACAATCGACACCAAACGGTTCTCGCGACTTGCAAGATCACGGTCGTCCTCGAGCCGCAGGTTCTCGCGCACCGTCTCGTCGACCACCGTGCGAGTGATCGGCAGCATGCGGGCAAGCTCGGCCACGACCGGAGCCGTCGCGGTGGCCGTCGCAGCCATAACGACCGGGTCGCCCAGGGCTTTGAGGATATCGGGCATGTCGAGATAGGCGCTGCGGTCGCCGCCCTTGGCAAGGCCGGCGTGGTGCGCCTCGTCGATAACGACAAAGCCGATGCGGCCCGAACGCGCGAAGCGGTCACGGTGGATAGACAGGAACTCGGGCGTCGTGAGCACGATACCGGTGCGGCCCGAAGCTAGGCCGGCGAACACGTCATCGCGTGCGGCCTCCACGGTCTCGCCGGTCAGCACGCCAACGCCAATACCGAGCGCTGCCATCGTCGACGAGAGGTGATAGGCCTGGTCGGCAACGAGCGCACGCAGCGGATAGACAAAGATGCTCGCACGTCCGCGAAGCACCGCCTCACGCGCGGCATGCACATGGAAGATGAGCGACTTGCCGCGCCCCGTTCCCATAACGGCCAGAACACTCTGGTGATCGGCCAGGGCGTCGAGCGCCTCGACCTGCGCGCGATGTGGCTGGTTCGAGCCGATAAAGCTATGGATAAGCGAGCGCGTGAGCTCGGTATAGGAAAGCTGGGCGAGCGTCTCGCGCTTGCGCGACTCCAGGCGCAGGCCGGAATCCGCCGGCTGCACGCCACGACGAAGCTCGCATGCCGGATCGTCGACGCTGGGCAGCGTGGTATCGCGGACCAGAACATCCTTGACCATGAGCTTGGGCTTCACACGACCCTGCCAATGCTCGGCAACGGCCTCGAACACCAAGTCGACAGCGCTATCGCAGTTGATGAGCTTATCGATTTGCGGCACGCGGAACATGATGGCCGGCACACTCGCGGCGCCATCGGTCGCCACAAAGCGCATGTGCTCGCCGGTCTTACCCACCACGGCGCGATCACACATCGTCACGCCCTCGGCAGCCAGCAGCGGCACCTTATTACCCTGGCCAAACGGCTCAAGGCGGGAAATCTGCTCGATGGTCTCGATATTCAATTCGGAAAGGTCGACCGTGGCGGCAACCTCGTCGGTGTCCTCAAAGTCCTCGGCGGGAAGCTCGGACAGCACGACGGAAAGGCGACGGCGGAACTCATCGAGCTTGGATGCCTCGATGGTCACACCCACCGCACCGGCATGTCCGCCGCGACGAATCATCAGGTCGGAACAGCGTTCGATGGCGTCAAACAGGTTAACTTTGCCCACCGAGCGACCAGAGCCGCGCGCGATACCGTCCTCGATCGAGAACAGCAGCGCCGGCACGTGGTAGCGGTTGGTCAGACGGCTTGCCACGATGCCCTTGACGCCCTCGTGCCAACCTTCGCCGCCCACGACGATCGCGCGTCCGCCGTCATAGGTCTCCTCGACCTTTGCCATGGCATCGCGCGTGAGCTCCGCCTCGATCTCACGGCGCTGGCGGTTGATTTCCTCGAGCTCAGCCGCCAGTGCGCTTGCTTCGATGGGATCGCGGGCAAGCAGCAGGTCGAGCGCCAGCTTGGGATCAGCCATGCGACCGGCAGCGTTTAAGCGGGGAATGAGCGAGAATGACAGGCCATCCGCCGTAATGCTCGAAAGGTCCGCCTTGGCGAGCGCGGCAAGCGCGATATAGCCCGGGACGGGCGGTCACGCGCATCTGCTGGATGCCCTCGGCGACCAGTGCGCGATTCTCGGGCGTGAGCGGCATCATGTCGGACACGGTGCCCAGCGCCGCGACCTCGATCAGCGAACGCCAATACGACGGCTTGCCCAGACGCTCGCCCAGGACTTGCACCAGCTTGAGCGCCACGCCGGCACCGGCAAGCTCGCGCGAGGGGCCCTCGTCCTCGAGCTTGGGGTCGGTCAGGGGCACGCCCTGCGGCACCTGGTCGGAGGGCTCGTGATGGTCCGTGACCACCAAATCGATCCCCAGGCTCTCCAGATAGGAAACCTCTTCCTTGGCGGCAATGCCGTTATCGACGGTCACGATCAGCTGGGGGCGAGCGAGCTCGTTAACGCGGTCGAGCGCCGCGCGCGAAAGACCGTAGCCCTCATCAAAGCGATGCGGAATAAACGGCGTGACGTCGGCGCCAAACGTGCGCAGCGCCTCGGTCAACAGGCAGGTCGACGTAATGCCGTCGACGTCAAAATCGCCAAAGACGGCGATGCGCTCGTGGCTGCGAATAGCACGCTCGACGCGGTCGGCGACGACCGCCATGCCCGGAATAACGAGCGGGTCGGCCCAGTCGCGATCGAGCGAAGGCGTCAAAAACAGCTGGCCTTCCTCGATGGATGCAATGCCGTGCGCGACCATAATGCGCGCCACCAGCCCGGGTATGCCCAGGCCAGCCGAAAGCTCCTTTTCGAGCTCGGGGTTTTGCCGAGCGACCGCCCAGCGATGCGTCGTCTTAAGCGATGACATAGGCGCCCACCCCCGATAGGGGCAGGTCGCCGCGATACCTCTCACGGTTCATAGCGATGAGTCCTCTGTGTATGCCCGCTTCGGCAGGCAGATCTGTTGAACGGATTTATTATACCGTGCGGCGCGGACGCAGAATCGCTCGCGGCACGCCGCGGTTTCGGTAAACGATGCCGGTAATAGCCTCGAAATATTCGAGCGTTTCTGACACACGGACGCATGCGAGCGTCTAGCATATCCATTCAAAACGGATTCACGAGCAAAGGGAGTCACAAGAGCATATGAAGCAATGGGTTGGACTGGGTAAGTTTCTCGCGGGGTACATGCAGGTCATCGTTCCGATTTGCGTTACGCTCGGCGTGCTCTTTCCCCAGCAGATCGGCGTGCTCAAGCCAATCGTTCCCGCCCTGTTTGCCTTTATGACGTTCCAAGGTGCGCTCAGCAACACTTTCCATCAGGTTACTGAGGTGTTCCGCCGTCCGCTGCATCTGATTGCGGCATTGCTCGTCTCGGCGGCGCTCATCCCCCTTGCAGCCTATGCCGCAGGATCGTTGTTCTTTGGTTCCAACCCAAACCTTGTCTGCGGCATCGTGCTCGAGTACAGCGTACCCGTGGCAGTCACCGCCTTTATGTGGATCAGCATGTTCGGCGGCAACGGCCCGCTCGCGCTCACCATCATCCTGACGTCCTCGGTCATCTCGCCCGTCACGATTCCGCTCACGCTTAAGCTCCTGCTGGGTGCCACCGTTGCAATCGATGTTCCGGGCATGATGCAGAACATGGCCTTTATGATCGCCATCCCCGCCGTGCTCGGCATCGTGATCAACGAGTTCACGCGCGGATGGGGACACGAGAAACTCTCCCCCGCGCTTTCGCCCGCCTGTAAGTTCATGATGATGGGTGTCATCGCCTCCAACTCCACCGCCATGAGCGAGTACGTGCTGCACATGAATGCGGTGCGCCTGGAAGTCGCCCTCTTTATTTTGACCTTCGCCATCAGCGGCTTTGTCGTCGGCATTCTGGTCGCCCGCGCGCTGCATCTGCCATATAGCGAGACGACTACCATGTGCTTTACCTGCGGCATGCGTAACATCTCTTCGGGCGCCGTCATCGCCACGCAGTACTTTCCAGGCGAAGTCGTGTTTCCCGTCATGTGCGGAACGCTGTTTCAGCAGGTGCTGGCCTCGCTTATCGGGCACCTCTTTGAGCGCCTGACCGGCGAGGAGCGCGCCGCCCAGCGCAAGCGGGTCGAGGCCGGGCGCGACGCGATGGCGCGCTAGGCCGTCCGCAGTGTGCGAAGGCGCTCGCCTTGCGATGCGAGCGTTTCCAGATGCGCGCGTAGGCGCTCAGCATCGACATCGAGCGTGGTCTCGGCATTGACCTGGGCCAGACGATAGCCCACGAAGTAGGGCGATACCACCCAACGCGGCAACGCCTTGGCAATGGTCCGGCCGTCCATGTGGTAGAAGAACAAGTTGTACGACTCCGCGCGACCGCCGTGGTGTTCGTGCAGGATATAGCGCAGGGCCACCTGAATCGCATCGGCAAACAGGTCCGCTTCGGCTTGGTCGCGGGCGTCGTCGCTGGCGGCGATTCCCTGTGGGACTGAAACATTGACCTCAAAGAACCCCATGATCGGTTCGGTTGAGATGTTGACCGAGACTCTCCCCTGTTGCCAGACATTGACGCCTTCGAAATTGGCGGAAGTCAGCGCCGCATAGCCGTCCTCCTGTTCCAAGCCCACAATCTGCATGTGTGGATGGACGAGACTGCCGCCCGAAAGCGGGCCTTTGTTCTTGTACATGAGCACACTGCGGTACTGTTGGGAATCGATCATCTGCTGCCAACAGCCCAGGGCAAACCGCATCACATGATGCAGCTCATCTGGTTCATAGGTCGCCAGGTCGGCGTCGTGATTGGCCGACTCGATCAATACGGTCTGACGGGTGGCCCGCAAGGTCTTGAACTTATTCTCGAGCCAGATGCAGTCACCATCGCGCTGGATGATGTTGGCGAGCCCCTCCGTGTCGCAAAAGGGGCACGCGGTGCCAGGGTGACGATTATCGTCGGGCTTGCCGCTCGCCTGCTGGACGTCAAATACCAGCGCCACGGGTTATACCCCCAGCGGCACGATCTTGGTGCCATGGAGCTCGGAGACGCCTAGCGCCGCCACGACCGCGTCGCGATTTGCCGTAGTGATGCCGCCGCCGGGAAGGATGGTCAAGCGATCGCCCGCATACTCGATTAAACGAGCCAGGTGATCGAAATTATCCTCGATCGACGTACCGGCCGCACCGCCATGTGTGAGGATGCGCGTAACGCCGCAGTCGGCAAGTGTATCAATCGCATCGAGCTGAACCTCGGGCGAGAGCTGGTCAAATGCCATGTGGAAGGTGATGTCAAGGGGCTCGCGCTTGCACTCCTCCGTCGCGCAGCCCGTAGCCATAACGAGGGCGCCGAGGGTGAGCTCGTCGAGCGCCCAGCCGCTGGCACAGGGCTTGCAGCAGCCAAAGACCAGGCCGTCAACGCCGGCACTCACAGCAAGGCCCAGGTCCATCTCCATCATGCGCAGCTCGTCCTGGTTGTAATGAAAGTCGCCACCACGCGGACGAATCATGCACATCACTCGCGCGTCATGCTCGTGAGCGTAACTGACTGTAGCGCTAATAACGCCGGCGGAAGGCGTGGTGCCACCGACGGCAAGGTTGTCACACAGCTCAATGCGCCCCGCACCAGCCTCGATGGCCGCCGGCACTCGCTCAAAGTTCTCGGCGCAAAATTCGTACAGCATAGATAGCCCCCAGAAGACATTTCTATTTCCACACGGCATTGTCGCACGTTAAATAGCAACCCGCACGATGGAACAAAACCTTGACAAGGAGTGTCCCAAAGTGCCGGCACATAAGGAACGTCCCCAGGTGCCACCTTGAGCGATGGGCACTCATTTAAGTACGTCCCCAATGAGTACCCGCAGGGGACAGACAGACCAGACTCCCTATACGACAACTGTTGACATCATATACTATGTGTCATATAGTAGGTGTTACACAGTATACTACGAAAGGAGGTGTGCGGATGGAGGCACAGATGAAGCGCGGCTTCCTCGAGGCCTGCGTGCTCGCGGCCGTCTCGGGCGAGGAATCCTACGGCTATCAGATCGTGAAGGACGTGCCCGCGAGTATGGGACTCACGGAATCCACGCTCTATCCGTTGCTCAAGCGCCTGGAGAAGGCGGGCTGCATCACCGCGCGCTCCGCCGAACACAACGGGCGGCTGCGGAGGTACTACCGCATCACGGACGCCGGGCGCGAGCGTATCGCCGAGTTCCTCGCCGAATGGCCATCCGTGCAGGAGATCTACCGTTACGTGGAGGGGGCGCACCATGACGCGCGATGAGTTCTTGAACCGGCTGGGCGAGCTTCTGGCCTGCCTGCCGGCAGATCAGGTAAAGGAAACGCAGGAGTTCTACGCGGAGGCCATCGCCGACCGTATGGAGGACGGCATGACGGAGGCCGAGGCTGTGGCCGCCATGGGCACGCCCGGTGAGGTCGCCGAGGCAACGCTCGACGAACTGCCCGCCGTGCCGCGCGCGATCGCGAGGACCAAGCGCAAGAGCACGGCACTTCTATGGGCGCTCGCCATCGTGGGCTCTCCGGTATGGATTCCGCTGCTGCTCGCGTTCGTCGCCGTTGCCGCTGCAGTCTACATCTGTATTTGGGTTCTTGCGCTCTGCGTGTGGATCGTGGCCGCGGCATTCGGGGGCGCGGGCCTGGTAGGGCTCCTGTTCGCCGTGGACGGCATCATTATCGGGCATGTTCCGTACGTTTTGGCCTCGATGGGAATGGGATTCGCTTCCATCGGTGTGGCGCTCCTCACGGGAGCAGGCGCCTGGACGGCGTCCAAGCAGATCGCGCGCCTCTCTGCCCTTTGGGCGAAGAAAGCCGTTTCGCCCTTCTGGAAAGATCGAGGCAATAAGAGCCGCATGGGCGCTGAAGCGGCGCCGCTCACGGCATAGGAAGGAGTGCAAACATGTCCAGCGTAAAAAAGATTTACCTTGCCGTAGCGGGTGGGCTTGTTGCCACGGGGCTCGTCCTGGCTGCTATCGGATTTGTGGCCTCCGGCTTTAACCTCGCTGTGTTCAACACGCAGATCGACCTGCGCGATGACACCATCATTCTGGGTGGTGTTGAAATGGACGACCCGACAGGGCTTCCACTCATCGAGCAGCTTGCCGAGGTTGGCGAGATCCATATTGGATCTGCAACGGCTGGTTCGTCTTCTACTCGCAAATGATCGAGCTCGTAGCAGCCATCCCCCTTCGGGCACACCACGACGGGCGTGAGCACGCCGCACTCGGAGCCTTTTGACCTAGTCGTTGGGGACGTTCTTAAACGACTAGTCATTCAAGAACGTCCCCAACGACTACCCCCAACGTCGATGTTTTGGCAACGACAGCGAAAGCCCGCCAGAGCGAGCAAGGTGCCTTGAAACGAGGCGGCATTGACCTTCTGGTCATGCCGCCCTCTTTGAATGACAAGTTGTCGCTCTGGCGCTCGCGCAGCGTCGAGCCGTTACGCGGTTTGGTAAAACCGCGTAACTATCTAGCCGCCCAGGTAGGCTTTGCGGACGTTGTCGTCGTGGAGCAGCTCTTGGCCGCTGCCGGTCATGGTGATCTTGCCGGTCTCGAGCACGTAGCCGCGCGTGGCGATTGAAAGCGCCATCTGGGCGTTCTGCTCGACCAGAAGCACCGTGGTGCCGGCCTTGTGCAGGTCCTCGACAATCTGGAAGATCTGCTCGATCAGAATCGGCGCCAGACCCATGGAAGGCTCGTCGAGCATGAGCAGCTTGGGGTTGCTCATAAGGGCGCGCCCCATAACGAGCATCTGCTGCTCGCCGCCCGAAAGGGTGCCGGCGACCTGGCGACGGCGCTCCTTCAGGCGCGGGAACTGCTCGTAGACGCGCTCCAGGCCCGGAGCCACCGTGGACTTGGGCTGCGTGTAGGCGCCCATCTCCAGGTTCTCCTCGACCGTCATCTGCAAAAAGGCGCGACGGCCCTCGGGCACCTGGGCCAGGCCCTTGCCCACCAGCTTATCGGCAGGCGTATGGGTAATGTCCTCGCCCATAAACTTGATGGAGCCGGTCTTGGAACGCAGCAGGCCCGAGACGGTCTTAAGCGTCGTGGACTTGCCGGCGCCGTTCGCGCCGATCAGGGCCACGATCTCGCCCTCGTTGACGTTAAAGGAGATGTCCTTGATGGCGTGGATGGCGCCGTACCAGACGTTGATGTTGTAGACGGAAAGCATCGGCTCTGCCATTTAGTTCTCCCCCTTATCCTGCTTGCCCAGATACGCCTCGATAACAGCGTCGTTGTTCTGGATCTCCTCGGCCGTGCCCTTGGCGATGACCTTGCCAAAGTTGAGCACGCAGATGCCCTCGCAGATGTTCATGACGAGCGACATGTCATGCTCGATAAGCATGATGGCAATGCCAAAGGTGTCGCGGATCTTGACGATGTTCTCCATGAGCTCCGCGGTCTCGGACGGGTTCATGCCGGCGGCAGGCTCGTCGAGCAGCAGTAGCTTGGGGTTGGTGGCAAGCGCGCGGACGATCTCCAGACGACGCTGAGCGCCGTATGGCAGCGATCCGGCCTGCTCGTTTGCCAGGTGCTCCATATCAAAGATGGACAGCAGCTCCATGGCGCGCTCGTGGGCAGCCTTCTCGTGCTTCCAATACGTCGGCAGGCGCAGCACGCCCTCAAAGCCGGAGTAACGCTCCTGGTTATGCAGGCCGACCTTGACGTTATCCTCCACCGTCATGGTGTTGAACAGGCGAATGTTCTGGAAGGTACGGGCAATACCCATGCGGTTGACCTGGTAGACCGACTTGCCCGAGGTGTCCTCGCCGTCGAGCAGGATGGTGCCGTGCGTGGGCTGGTACACCTTGGTGAGCAGGTTGAAGACCGTGGTCTTGCCGGCGCCGTTGGGACCGATCAGACCGGCGATCTCGGTCTTGCCGATGGTCAGGCTAAAGTCGTCGACTGCCTTAAGGCCGCCGAACTCAATGCCCAGGTGGATGCACTCGAGTGCAGGGCGCTCGCCCAGGTCGCGATCGGGAACGATGGCGCCAGAAGGATACGGGACCATCTTGCCCTTCTTGAACTCAAATTTACTGGGCATCGGCTGCCACCTCCTTCTTGGAAGCAAAGCGGTCCTTGACGCGACCGAAGAACGCCTTGAGCTGCGGGTTGTTGGTAAAAATCATGACCAGGATCAGCACGATGGCGTAGATGAGCATGCGGTAGTCCGAGAACTGACGGAGCAGCTCGGGAAGCACCGTGAGCAACGCCGCCGCGATGACGGAGCCGCGCATATTGCCCAGGCCGCCCAGGACCACGAACACCAGAATGAGGATCGACGTGTTGAAGTCGAACTTGGTGGCGGAGAGCTGCGAGAAGTTACCGCCGAAGAGAGCTCCGGCAGCACCGGCGAGGGCAGCGGAAACCACGAAGGCGATCATGCGGTACTCGGTGACGGAGATGCCTACGGACTCGGCTGCAATCTTGTTATCACGCACGGCCATAATGGCACGGCCGGTACGGCTGCGGACCAGGTTGAGCACGATCACGAGTGCGACCATGACCAGGATAGCACCGGCGAGGAAGGTCGAGTACGTCGACACGCCCGAGGCGCCCTGGGCGCCCTTGATGATGGCGGTGCCGTCCTCGAGCAGGTGCAGGTCGTCGATCGTAGAGTTGCCCGTGATGTTAAAAATCACGTGCAGGCCGCGGGAGTCGACGCCCACAATGAGGCAGGTGACGATCTCTTTGATGATCTCGCCAAAAGCCAGGGTCACGATGGCCAGATAGTCGCCGCTCAGGCGCAGGACCGGGATACCAATCAAGAAGCCCAGGATGGCAGCGGCGATAGCGCCGACCACAATGCTGATGATCAGACGCATCGGATCGGACGGAACGGCGCTCTCCAGCGCGACGGCGGTGACGATGCCCGTGTAGGCACCGACGCTCATAAAGCCCGCGTGGCCCAGCGACAAGTCGCCCGCGATGCCGACGACGAGGTTGAGGGAAATGGCCATGACGATATAGGCCGTGATGGGAACCAGCTGACCGGCGATCATGCGCGGAATCATGTGGTTAGACTGCATAAAGAACACGATGGCGAAGGCCACGATGCACATGGCGTACGTGACAAAGTCGTGACGCGTCTGCTTGTCTTTAAGAAACTTCATAACGCTCACCTACACCTTCTCGGGGACGTACTTGCCCAAGAGGCCGGCAGGCTTGACGAGCAGGACGATGATCAAAACACCAAAGACGATGGAGTTGGCAAGGCTCGTGGAAATGTAAGCCTGCGCCATCGCCTCGATGATGCCGATGAGAATGCCGCCGACAAAGGCGCCGGGGATGGAGCCGATGCCACCGAAGACGGCGGCGTCGAAGGCCTTGATGCCAGGCATGGCACCCGTCGTGGGCTGCAGCACCGGCGAGTAGGAGCACAGGAGCACGCCGGCGATGGCGGCAAGGGCAGAGCCGATGGCAAACGTCATCGAGATGGTGCGGTTGACGTTGATGCCCATGAGCTGAGCGGCGGCCTTGTCCTCGGACACGGCACGCATGGCCTTACCCATCTTGGTCTTACCTGTAAAGAACATCAGGCCGGCCATGATAACCAGGCAGGCGACGATGGTGACGAGCGAGACGGCGCTTACGTTGAACTTGGCCAAGAACTCCGGCACCTGGAAGGTGACGAGCGAAGTGAAGTTCTTGGGCGTGGCGCCCCACAGAAGCTGCGCGGCGTTCTGCAGGAAGTAAGACACGCCGATAGCCGTGATCAGAACGGCCAGCGGGCCCGCCTGACGCAGCGGCTTGTATGCCAGACCCTCGATGAGAACACCGAGAACGGTACAGACCACACAAGAGAGAACTACAGATGCCCAGCCCGGGAGGCCGAGATACGACGTGGCGCAGAACGAGACATAGGCACCGACCATGATAACGTCGCCGTGAGCGAAGTTCAGCATCTTGGCGATACCGTAGACCATGGTGTAGCCCAACGCGATGATGGCGTAGACGCTGCCCATGGACAGGCCGTTGACCAGGTATTGGATAAAGACCGTCATGTTCCACATCCCCCTTTCGAATAGGTTTCCAGTTGATGTATGAAACAGGGACGTTACATCGTCCCTAGATACCAAGCAAGCAGGGAAGGCCAAAACCTCCCCTGCTTGGGATCAAAACCGCTCTATGTAAGGCGGCCAATTAGGCCTGTACGTACTTGCCGTCGGTGATGACGTACGCCGTGGGCTCCTTCTGGACCTGGCCCTTATCGTTCCAGGTGAGCTTGCCGGTCAGACCGTCAACGGTAATCTTGAGCATAGCCTTGGACAGCTTCTCGGCGGCCTCGGTCGGATCGGCGTCGACACCAAGACCGGCCTCCTTGAGGGCCTCGGCCACCGCGTGCACGCCGTCGTAGGCGTCGGCGGCAAACTGGTCGGGGGTATCGCCGTACTTGTCCTTGTAAGCGTTGACGAAGTCGGCGTTCTTCTCGTCGTCGGCAGAGAACGGGGTCATGAGCAGCAGACCCTCGGCAAGAGAGGTATCGAAGCCCTCAACGCCCAGGATGCCGTCCATGCCGTCGCAGCCCATCATCTTGACGTCGTAGCCCATGTCCTTGGCGTTCTTGAGCAGGACGGACGCCGGCGTGTAGTAGATCGGCGCAAAGATCATGGTGGCGCCGGCCTGCTTGGCCTTGGTCAGCTGGTTGGTAAAGCTCGTGGCGGAGTCGTCCTTAAAGGTCTCCTCGTCAACAATCTCGAGCTTGGACTCAGCGGCCTGGGCCTTAAAGGAATCTGCGATGCCCGAAGAATATGCGTCGCCGGAGTTATAGAACAGCACGAACTTCTCGTCCGCATACTTCTGCGCCAGGAACTTGGCAGCGTTGACACCCTGGTTGGGGTCGGTGAAGCAAACCTGGAAGACGCAATCCTTGCCGTCGGTGACGTCCTCGGAGGACGCGGACGGGGTGATCATGAACGTCTTGGGGTCGTTACCGCACTCGGCGGCAACGGCAACCGACGCACCCGTGGTGGTCGGGCCGACGAGGGCCTGCATGCCCCAGTCGAGCAGGGTGTTGAAGGCGTTGACGGCCTTCTCGCCGTCGGCCTGGTCATCCTCGGCCTTGCTGGCAAGCGGCAGCTCCTTGGTCGAGAAATCCTTGCAGCCAAGCTCGACACCCTGGGTAACGGACTTGCCGTAGGACGCGTTGGCACCGGTCAGCGGGCCGATGGTGCCGATCTTAAACGAAGCGTCGCCCGAAGCGGAACCGCTATCGCCGCCGTTGGAGGAGCAGCCGGCTAGAATGGACATCGCCCCCAGACCTGCTGCGCTCGCGATAACGCTCCTGCGATTCATAACAGGGTTCAATGACTTACCGGTGAGGCTCGACATGCGGCTCTCCTCTCAAATCTCGTCGGGTTTCGGTTACCCGACAGGCCATCCTTCGCCGTGTTCGGCGTTCGCAAAATACTAGACGCTTTAGTTAAGGAAAGTGGCGATTATTTCAACTTTTCTTTGGATTTGTTCATTTATCCATAATTCTGCGTATTTCTATTACTTTATGCAGTAAGGCCACTTTATTGTGTGAAAGTAATGTTTCCGTTCTGTTACAGGCGTCCCTTCCCTGAATAAAACGGCCTCACCGGTCGCGCTTTATGCGCACTTAGGCGGCGATGTACTTGCCGTCCTGGATCACATAGGCCGTAGCGGGCTTTTCGACCTGGCCCTCGTCATTCCACGTCAGCTCGCCTGTCGGGCCCTCGATCTTGATCTTGCGCATGGCCTTGGCAAGGTCGCCGGCAATGTCGGCACCGTCGGCCGTAATGTCAATCCCCGCCTTGTCGATGGCCTCGACAATGGCGTGGACGCAATCGTAGGCGTCGGCGGCAAACTGGTTGGGTGTCTCGTCGTAGGCATCCTTATAGGCTTTGACGAAGTCGGCATTCTTCTCATCGTCAGCCGAAAACGGGGTCATGAGCAGTACGCCCTCGGCAAGAGAGGTATCGAAGCCTTCCACAGAGAGTAGGCCGTCCATGCCGTCGGTACCCATGAGCGTCATGTCGTAGCCCATGTCCTTGGCGTTCTTGAGCAAAACGGACGCCGGCGTGTAGTAGATCGGCGCAAAGATGAGCGTGGCGCCGGCCTCCTTGGCCTTGGTGAGCTGGTTGGTAAAGCTCGTGGAGGAATCGTCCTTAAAGGTCTCGGTATCGACGATATCAAGTTTGGACTCCTTGGCCTGCTCGGCAAAGGCATCGGCAACACCCGAGCTGTACGTATCGCCGGAGTTGTAGAACAGGGCGATCTTGGCGTCCGCGTACTTCTCGGCCAAGAACTTCGCGGCGCTGGCGCCCATGGTGGGATCGGTGAAGCAAACCTGAAAGACCGTGGTCTTATCCTTGGTGACGTCGAGAGACGAGGCCGAGGGCGTGACCATGAGCATGTCGTCGGCAATCTCGCCCGAGACAGCGACGGCAGCACCGGTGGTGACCGGACCGACGAGCGCCTGCATGCCCCAGTCACACAGGGTATTGAAGGCGTTGATAGCCTTCTCGCCGTCAGCGACGTCATCCTCGGACTTAAGCGAGAGTTTGAGGTCCTTGGTCGAGAAATCCTTGGCGGCGAGCTTGGCACCCTTCTCGGCCGAAACGCCATAGGTTGCCGCGGCGCCGGTCAGAGGGCCGATGACACCGATCTTGAAGGTCTTGCCGTCATCGGCGGAGCCGCCGTCCGAGCCACCCGACGAGCAACCAGCGAGCGCCGCGGTGCCACCGAGCGCCGCGGTGCCAGCCAAGAAACTCCTGCGGTTAAGTACGTTGTTGATGCTAAACATGGTGTCCCCCTTTTCGCTGGCCGCGGTGCGGCCGTCTTGCGGTACAGGGCAAACCTTATGGTGCAAACGTTGACAGTTTGTTACGGAGTTCCGTTTGTAGCGAGCATGTTTCCAATGTTTCCGCAGCGTTTCGGGGGTGCCGTTTTGTGCGACTCCTGTTGCCTGGCGAGCATGCGCCCTCGGTTCACGCTAGAATGCACTCAACCTTTAAGCGGTTAATCCATCCATAAGATGCACGAAGGAGCTATCTATGAGCGAACCCCTGCGCACCGTGAACGTCGGTCTGATCGGTCTTGGAACCGTCGGCGGCGGCGTGGCCCGTCTGATCAAGAGCCACCACGATGAGTACCTGGCCGCCTACGGCATCGACCTTAAGCTGACCCGCGCCTGCGCGCTTGCCTGGGAGCAGGCCGAAGCTGTCGGTATTGAGCGCGAGGCCTTTACGAGCGACTGGCACGACGTCGTCACCGACCCCGCCGTCGATATCGTCGTCGAGCTCATCGGCGGCGAGCACCCCGCGACCGAAATCTTCACCACCGCCTTCGAGAACGGCAAGCACGTCGTCTCTGCCAACAAGGCCCTGCTGGGCCGTCATGTCGAGACGCTCGCCGAGAAGGCACGCGCGTGCGGCGTGCAGATTAAGTGCGAGGCCAGCTGCGGCGGTGGCATCCCCATTGTCAGCACGCTCGAGCACGACCTGGTGGGCAACAAGATCCTGACCATCGCTGGCATTCTCAACGGCACCACCAACTACATCTTGTCGCGCATGGACGCCGAGGGCGCCGATTACGCTGACGTGCTCGCCGACGCCCAGGCAAAGGGCTATGCCGAGGCCGACCCGTCCGCCGACGTCGACGGCTTCGATGCCGCCAGCAAGACGGCAATCCTCGCCTCCATCGGTTTTGGCACCCGCGTTACCACCGACGATGTTTACCAGCAGGGTATCCGTACCATCGGCGCCGAGGACATCGCCCAGGCCCGCGAGCTCGGCTACACCATTAAGCTGCTCGGCATCGCCCGCAATACCGACGCCGGCGTCGACGTCCGCGTGCATCCCACGCTGATCCCCGCCGACCACATGCTTGCCAAGGTCAACGGCGCCATGAACGCTGTCTACGTGGTAGGCGACGCCGTGGGCGAGACCATGTTCTACGGTGCCGGCGCAGGCTCCTTCCCCACCGCGAGCGCCGTCGTGGGCGACATCCTGTCGCTCTCCGAGCAGATCAGCCGCGGCGTGGCTCCGCTGCCCGAGATTGAGCCCTATGGTCACAACCTCGCCTTTAAGCCCATGGACGAGCTCCAGACCAAGTACTATGTGCGCCTGAAGGTCGCCGACCGCGTGGGCGCCCTGTCCGAGACGGTCGACATCTTTGCCAAGCACAACATCTCGATCTCGCTCATCAACCAGGTCGAGGACGGCAAGTCGGGCGTCAACGATGCCTGCTCGGTCATCTTCCTGACGCATCGCGCGCTCGAGAAGGACGTCCAGGCTGCCGCGGCCGAGCTTGCCAACGTCGGCTGTGTGGCCGAGGTCGCCAACGTCCTGCGCATCGAGGACGTTGAGGCTTGGACCGAAGGCGTCATGGCGAACTAGCCCAACGCTCGCCTAGCAATACGCGCCTTGAGGGCTCCCGTCCGATGTGGGACGGGAGCCCTTTTGTCACCTGCCCTAAGCACAACGGCAGAGCACATTTGCGCGAGGCCGCTCATCGGTAACGCGGGCTACCGTTCACCGATATGCAAACACGGCCGATTCCGGTTACGGCTACGCTGTGTTGCGAATGTCCGCCCGCGATGAGAGGAAGCACCATGTTGCTCGAGGGGCAAGAAAGCAATCATCACCGGAGGCACACGCGGTATCGGCTATGCCATCGCCTGCCGTTTTATCGAGGAAGGCGCTGCCGTCACCGTCTTTGGCTCGCGCCAAGAGACTGCCGACACGGCCGTTGAGAAGCTGACAGCCGCCTATCCCGACGCCAAGGTCTGGGGTCGCTCCTGCGATCTCACCTCGCTCGAGGCCGTGACTGAGGCCTTTACGCAGACTGCAGCCGACATGGGCGGCTTGGACACGGTCGTCAACAATGCCGGTATCTCCCAGCGTTCACCCCTCTTGGACTACACGGCCGAGGAGTTCGCAAAGGTCATGGACCTTAACGTCGTCGCCGTCTTTAATGGCCACCAGGCTGCCGCCAAGATCATGACCGAGGCCGGCCACGGCGGCACCATCACTACCACAAGCTCGATGGTCGCCAAGTAACGGCCAGCCCTCCGGCGTCGGTTACCCCACGTCCAAGTTTGCCGTCAACGGTATGGTCCAGTCGCTCTCGCGCGAGCTCGCTCCCATGGGCATCCGCGTCAACGCCGTCGCCCCCGGCGTGACTAAGACCGACATGGTCGCCAACCTGCCCGAAGAGGTCATCAAGCCCATCATCGCCACCATTCCGCTGGGTCGCATGGGCGAGCCCGAGGATGTCGCCAACGCCTTTGTTTTTCCTGGCGAGCGACATGTCCTCCTACGTCACGGGCGCCGTGCTCCCCGTCGACGGAGCCGCCCGCTCCTAAGGAGCCACAAGCTTTGGCTTCAAGCTTCAACATAGCTCAACCAAAAAGGCGCGCCGTCTGAATCAACTGCAGACAGCGCGCCTTCTCCTGTTATGAAAGGGAAACTATGTCCCAGTATTTCGGATCAGAACGGGGCACGGTTTCCCCCAGGACCTCCTTGCGGAAACTGCATCCCACTCTGAGCGCCCATTCCGGGACACAGCTTCCCGAAGGGCGGCTGAGTCGTGCCATCCTAATCAAAACGCGACCGCATAGCGCCCCTAAGATAACCAGTTCTCATGCTGGAGCAAACGCATCAGGTGGCGTGACCGCTCACCGACATGCAATTTGTTGCACAGTAAAATCGGCTAGTGGCACCCTTATCCTTTATTTAGCGAATAAGTTCAAGGAAGGGAGAATGTCATGCCAAGACGGCAAACACCGCTCGAGGTCATGTTCTCCCTGTTCAAGACTTCATTTACCCTGAGCCCATCGCGCATTTGCCGAACTGTTACTATCCGATCTGCCGTTAACAAATGGACAGCCCTACCGCCCAAATGGCACAGGACACCAGCTGGCTTTCGCGCACGATTGTGCACTCGCAGCCGGGCTCCCTAGAAGATCGCTACTTTGCCGACTGGTCCTGCGCATCGAATCAAATCCTGCACAAGCTACGGGAAAAAGGGTATTCGAACGCCGACATCTATACCATGATTGCGGCAGCGACTGACACGATGGCTCAAGCGCTCGGTGCCTGTGGGCGTAATGGGCTCCTTTACCGGAACGCCGCCTCGCGCCTCGTCAGCAGCCAGCCAGACAAAGATGACAGGGCTCTTATCTCAATCACGCTCGTTGTTTCGACCGCCTGTTGGTGCGATCCGGCCCGTGCTATCGCGTACATCAGGGACCGCTTTGAATTCGCAGAGAACGTCAGGTCGTTTACCCCCTCAAGTATTTCTTTCTGTCCATGCGATTTAAAACAAACGGGCACCGAACGTGCGATCGGCCTTATCAGGATCGACAACGAACTCGTCGTCGGGGGCCCTTATGTCATTGAGCCTTCTACCATGGGCTCCATCATCGGAGCGCTCGCACTCGAAGACGGCGCTGTCACCGATGTTGGGCTGGATGTCTCCGCCAAGCATCTCCGCATCTTCGCCGAGAACAATGCTTGGTACGCACAAGACCTCGGTTCGACCAACGGCACGCATCTGATTCGAACAGCCGATAACAGCGAACTCGACATCAGCTCCGGCGCACCCGCCCAGCTGTACCCCGGCGACATCCTGCGCCTGGGTCTCAGCACTTCTTTTGCCGTCGTAGCAACGGCGGCTATCTTAGCAAATCCACATCACTAACCATGGAAGCAGGAGGACTATGAGCATCACGGATGTCATCAAATATGAGGGCAATAACCAAACTTTTATCTGGAAACACCCCTCAGAAGACTTCAATACGGGCTCGCAACTCATTGTTCACGAGACCCAAGAAGCAATTTTCTTCCTTAATGGACAGGCCCTGGATTCGTTTGGACCAGGCAGGCATGAACTTGAGACTCAAAATCTACCGTTACTGAACGGCATTTCGAAGATAACGACCGGTGGTGTCAGCCCGTTTCACTCAGAAGTCTACTTTGTTAACCTCATCGAGCAGATGGGCATACGCTGGGGAACCAATTCCAAGATTCAGTTCATGGAACCGACTTATGGATTTCCGCTCTCGCTCGGGGCGTCCGGAGAGATGGCTCTTGCTGTAAAAGAGCCCCCGCAGGCTCCTTCTCAAGCTTGTTGGAACCGAAGCTTTGCTCTCCCAGGACAAGCTGATCAGCTATTTCAAAGCTTTCCTGCAAACTCGAGTAAAAACTCATCTGGCACAAGTAATTACCGAACAAAAACTCTCCATTTTCGAACTTGATGCACACCTTGAAGAGTTATCCGACTCGCTTAAGAACAAGCTGCTTCCCGACTTTGCCGCATACGGCCTCTCATTAACGCAAATGCTGGTCACCGCCATCGTCAAACCCGAAGGTGATCCGGTATACGAGAAGTTTAAGGACCTCCATTTCAAGCAATATGCCGACGTACGCGAAGCACAGATAAAACAACAGGTCAGCATTATCGAACAAGAAACTGCGGCGCAGCGCACCGTAATCTCCGCAAAAGCGCGCGCAGAAAAACGGCAAATCGAAGGCTATACCTATCAACAGGAACGCAGCTTCGATGTTGCCGAAAAGATGGCCCAAAACGAAGCGACTGGCGAATACGCAAACATGGGAATTGGTCTGGGCGTAATGGCCGGTGTCGGCGGGACCATGGGGTCAGTTATGACCGATGCACTCTCACAAGCCACCGGCACGTCCGCGACGCAGCCCATCCCTGCGGATACCAATTCGCAGCAAAGTGCTGCAAAGTTCTGTTCCGAATGTGGATATCGCTTCTCTGGAACCCGAGAAGTTCTGTCCCGAGTGCGGAGCACGGAGGTCATAATGAAGAACACACAGGCATATATTGCAGCAATCCCCGTAGCCCTCTTCATAGCTATCGAAAGCGTGACAATACTTTTATTTGGACCCCTCAACCACTTTTTGGATTGAGAGCGCATTCTCTTTGGTCATGCTCGCCCTGGTGGTTTCAAACCTTGTTATTTGGACCCCAAAAGAATCTTAAGATATTTGGTATCTCAAAGATACTTGTTATTGGCGTATCGTTTGCAGTCCAATTGTTGCTAGGCATACTAGGGTCCGCGTTAAAAACAGAGGCGCTTCCAGCAATTCCAATTCTCAGTTTTCTGCTAGCAAGCGCTGCGACAGCCACGCTCTTCGCAACAGGCGCTTCCGAATCTCACGCATCTACCATTTGAAAACCAAATTTCAAGCAAATCGCAATCCATGCAGAACCTTGAACTTCAGCTAAGACTGCTTCTAGATGAATCACCTTCAGAGTTGCGCGCATCAATGACCAGCTTCTTGGAAAACTTCAAGCCTTGCCGACCCCGCCAGTTGTGAAGCAAGCGCTCAAGTTGAAGACGAAATATCGAGCGCACTTCGTGATCTATCGCAATCAATCGAATTCAAACGATATCGAAGGCGCGAACTCGAAAATATTGCGCATGACTTCATTGATAAGGCAAAGAGCAGCACTGGTTAAAGCAAGCAAGGACAGCTAATGATCGATAAGGATAAATTAATCTCGCTTCTTATTTCAAAAGAAATTCCAGTAAAAACGACCCGGAGATACAAAACTATTGGCTATCGAATAAAGCTCGAGAGTGGAACAGCCGTATATGTCTACGACAGCGGCGGCTTCTTTTGTCAAGGAAATAACGCTGATCAGGTCCGAAAAAGCCATCGAAGATGAAATCATTGATGAACCAAACAACAAAGTTTTCGTTGTTTTACGGCCACGATAAAACCGCACGAAACCAACTCCAACGTCTTCTCGAAGAGTTAAATCTCGAGCCTATTTTTCTCGATAATCAGCCTATAGGGGGCCGAACAGTAATCGAACAACTAATGGAATACATCCCTTGCGCTAATTTCGGGATAGTACTTATGACCCCGGACGACATAGGCTATCCAAAGAATAAACAGGATCGACCGCAGCCAAGAGCTCGCCAGAACGTAGTTTTGGAGCTTGGGATGCTACTGATGAAATTCGGCAGGTCTAGGACCGCGATCCTTCTCAAAGAAGCCGACCCACCAATAGAAAAACCGTCCGATATAAACGGCATCTTATATCTCCCTTACAAGGAAGACGTTTTTGAGATAAAGCAGAAACTAATACGGGAAATGAACAGCAAGGGGTATGAAATGGAGCAATCGAAATGAAAGCGCTACAATGCGAGCTCTGCGGTAGCACAGAGATATCAAGGATGGAGACTTTTTCGTCTGTCAAAGCTGTGGAATGAAATATACGCTTGAAACCGCAAAGAAAATGATGGTCGAAGGTGTTGTCCAAGTCGAAGGCACAGTGAAAACAGACCGCACTGAAGATGTCGATCGATATCTCGCCTTGGCCAGAACCGCTCAAAAAGCCGGGTAACAACGCTGATGCTGAGAAATATGCCTCCATGGCCCTCGAGATTGATCTTAAGAACGCCGAGGCATGGTCAATAAAGGCAAAAGCGATAGACTGGCAGCTCACGTTTGACAACGATCGCTTGTCGGAATCAAATGCAGCATGCATTAATATGCTAAAGCTGCTAAATCGAGCCCCATCAGATTTTGATGAGATAAACACCGCGCTAAACATAGCGATAGGTTTCATTGAGCATTTGCGAGCTATCGCAAACTCTGAGATAGACTATTTCTGCCAGGAACTTGCAAATCTACCGAATGCGAAGAATCTAGAGTTAATTCAATCGGGGCTCATTCGTCACCTACAGTCGCGTGAACTCCAATGGAAAAATATAGAGGCCGTGTGCGAATTACAAACGGCTGCCGTAAAGAGGCTCAGCAAAGAGCAGGGGGAGAGTGCCAAGATACCCGAGAATATCGAAGATCTCCTCGGCGCCCTTACCGAAGACCTTTCCGGTCTTGCAGCGCGCAACATTTCATCAATGTATTACAATGCTGCAATCACGATCCTAAAGTCTGCGGTCAACGGCTGCTCCACATGGTCGGAGAACGGTGGAACAAGGTCCGTGTATTTGATTACTACGCGACAGATGATTTCGACTATGACAACGAAAAAGAAGCTTTTGATCTATGCATAGATGCGTACGATAGTTGCATAAAAGCGGCTCGCTTAGCTATCGACCTCTTTGACAATAAAGTCACTAAACAAGGTACTGCCACAGACGAGATGCTCTTAAGATGCTGGGGCATATTGTGCAGTCTCGAGGAGCTATGTATCAAAGTTCGAACAAATCGCCGATACTACGGATACTACGGACACTCCAGCGAACAAATAACAAACGACGGCTTTTTCCTTAGCGATGAGGCAAAGCAGCTTCGGAGAGAAACAGTTAGAAAAGGACATGGCAAAGCGTGACGAATACGACCCCGAGAAGAAGAAGGAACGTGAGCGCGCTGAAAAAGAAGCAGAGCTCCAAGCCAAATATTGGTTAGATAATCCTGTTAAAAAGTCGCAAAAACAAGCGCTCGAAGATGAATTTGACCGTTTGGGGAACGAACTTCGAGAGCTTAAGAGCAGACGTTCTTTCTTCAGTCCATTCGAATTCAAAGCGAAACGAGAATGTGACACAAAAATAGAACAGGCCCGCGCGCGCAGGCGGGAAATCAAAGACTCTTTGAAGGCCTTAGACGATGAACTCATGGCGTACGTGTCGAACGAAATTGAATCATAGCTTTCACCGCTTGCCGCAACAGTCCATTGGCGACCTCAAAGGCGCCTCAATGGGATAAGAGCGATTTCACACCATGGAGGAATGGCGGGCAAACGCTCGGAGTGTTCATTTGTCTGATAACCGATGTTCACTCTAGCCCGAGCAGATTAAGTCCCGCCACCGTCATCTTGCACACGAGCGGCCTTGCGGACACCTTTTCTAAATATCCGGCAGCGATTAGGCTCGACAATGACCTACTCGCTGTCGGCTTTGTCACATCGAGATAGCCCGACACACCATCAAGCGTAGATTCACCAAAGGCACCGAAGATATGCATCTGTGCCGCATAAAACAGAATATCTTTTGCCCTTTCGGTAAACGTATCGTCGAGTTCATCGATCGCCCGCTTGAGATCATCGAGTTGTACGCGCTTTTCGGCCAAATCGCTCAGAACGGCATCTTGCGCTTGCTCGACCAAATCAAGCATCATTGCAACAAACGGAGTAGCCTCGCTACCGTTAAGGGGCCTCTCCACCACGTCAAACGCCTTGTAATATGCGGTTTTATTCTCAGCAATCGTCCTAGAGAGCGACAACACCGTAGGCTGCGACAACGTCTCGTTCAGGCTCAACGCGAGAAGATACCTCCCCGTTCTCCCGTTACCGTCATAGAAGGGGTGAATATACTCAAAGAGAAAATGGCAGATTGAGGCTGCATAGAGGCTTGGGACATCTTCGCGATTGCCCAACTCTATCATCTTGCCAAGGAGGTCAATGATTTCGGGCTCCGAGGAAAACACCCTGATGGAGAATCTTGCCCCGACTGTTCTCAATCACAACGGGACCCAAACGGAACATCTTGCCATCCGGACGGTCCTTCGGGTCAAGCACGCCCTTAGTGACGGCATCGAAAATCTCGCGAATATCCTCGGGTTTGCCGGGACGACTTGAACCATCCACCAGCTGAAGGTAGAGGCGAGCGAATTCAATAAAAGGAGTGTGCTCCTTTTCGGCGGCACCGCAAAGTTCGGCCGCAGCATCCTCCGCAGACTCCAGCGCCGCTTCAATCTGGCGCCGCGTGCTGTGCACACCCTCCATCTCGTTGCTGAAAACAACCTCCTCAAGCACCAGCGAACGAATCGAGGCCCCCAAAGCCACATAAGGCAAGCTGTTCCACAGGTTGGAAATCTTTCGCTCTTTTCTGAGGATCCGCTCGCTAGCAACGGACAGGTTCAAAGGAACACAAGCGAACAGTTCACCATGCTCAAGGTGAATTCCAGTCCGCACCGTGCCGTCGGCAGTAAGGCGCTCGCGCAGCAGCTCGTCATGGCAAGCATAACGATCGGAGCTTGGATCTGCATAAAAGAGTTTTTCGAGCGTCTTGTACGCCATCGCTTCATCGCTCCTTTGAAATCAAATAGTTTAATCGTCTTTCATTATTTCGAATATATCCGATATTTGCAATTAAGACTCAAGAAATGCATTGTCTAATTTCAGAATTTGAAGTATTGGGAATTAAGGGTTCTTTTTTACATAGCGAGCTAATTTCAAACCTCAGCAGAGCTTTATGCAAGAAGGCACGCTGTCTGCATCAACCGCAGGCAGCGCACCTCCTTCTATTCGAAAAGGAAACTGCGTCCCATAATTCCGGCTCAGAATGGGATGCGCTTTCCCTAACGAGCCTCTCGCGGAAACTGCATCCCACTCTGAGCGCCCATTCCGGGACACAGCTTCCCAACGGCCCCCGTTTCGGAAACCACATCCCGTTCCGAGCCTTCAAAGCGGGACGCGGCTTCCCCGAGAAAGTATCGACTACTTACCGTCGTCGTCTTCGGCTTCTTCGCGCGCATAGAGCTCCAGCATGCGGCGGCGGTATTCGCGCACAGCGAGCTTGGCGCGCTCTAGGCGGCGACGCTCACGCGGGGTGAGCTCGGACGGATCTATCTCGTCGCCATAGGTCTTATCGGCAAGAAGATGCGCCGCGTCCACGATGCGGGCATCGATGTGGCCGCTCGCCGCCTCGGCGGAAAGACGCTCGGCAATCGTATCGAGCGTAGGCAGGCCCTCGAATACGCGACCATGGCCATGCGAGGTCAGCAGCTCGTGCTCTCGTGCGAGCAGACTCGCCAAATCGTGATGGGCACGCAGGATATCGAGTGCCTCGGCAGGATGCTCGGCAACCTCTGCCACGGCGGCGACCGGCGCGGCATCGACCACGCGGTAGAAGAGCTGCGCGAGCAGCGGCATCAAGAACACCGTGATGGCACCGGCGGCAACCATGACCGACGCAATATCTTGCGACAGCGCGCCCGCGTTGACGGCCACGCTCGTCACGGCAACGATGATCGGCAGCGCCGTGGTGCAGTACAGGGCCACGGTAATGCGACCATACGCCGACACATCGCGCGTCGCAGGACAAATGCTCATAGAAATAAGAATGGGTACGGCACGAATAATCAACAACGCCACGATAAAGCCCACGAGCAGCCCGGGGCGCGACACCACGGCCGTCAGATCGATCTTTGCGCCCGACACGGTAAAGAACACCGGGATCAAAAAGCCGTAGGCCAGGCCGTCGAGCTTGGTCTCAAGCGTATGGTTGCCCTCGGGGATGATATAGCGCAGGACGAAGCCGGCGGCAAAAGCGCCCAACACGATATCGAGGCTAAAGATGGCCGAGAACGCCACGAGCGTGACCAAAATAAGCACCGTCAGGCGCACGAAGGTCTGCGACGTGGTATCGGCGCGCTCCTCGACAAACGCAAAGAAGCGGCTGCCGACGCGTTTGGAGCGGCTGGGGACCACGGCAAGCAGCACGCACACCACGGCGAACAGGCCCAAGATCAGCAGCGTCTCGATACCCGTGCGGGCAGACAGCAGTACCGACATGGCGAGCACGGGGCCGAGCTCGCCCCACGTACCATAGGCGAGAATCGAATCACCGACGCGCGTTCCGGCAAGCAACCGCTCGCGCAAGATGGGCATGAGCGCTCCAAGCGCCGTCGAGGTCAAGGCGAGCGTCACGGCGATACCGTCGAAATGGCTGACCGAGAACCACGGGGTAAAGCGCACGGCAAGCCAGGCGATACAAAATGTGACAACCCACGTGGCCATACCGTAGCGCCCCTCGACGCCCGTGATGTTCTTTGGGTCGATCTCAAAGCCGGCAAGCAGGAACAAAAATGCCAGACCGAGCTCTGACACAAGCGAGACCTCGGCATCCACATGGATGACGCCAAGCATATGAGGTCCCAACACCGCGCCGAACACGAGCAAAAAGACCGTTTCGGGAACGGGTTTTCCAGGAATCGCCGAAGCGATGAAGGGGCTTGCAAAGGCCACGAGTGCGATGATGGCGAGCGAAACGAATGCCATGTGATGCCTTTCTCTTGTTTGCGCTTCACTGTAGCACCCTCGCCGTCCTCTACGCGCCGCGAGCTGTCGTATCATAGTGAGGTTTACAAACATGTGGCTCAAGGCGACCGCAGGGCAGGCCCCGCAAACCGACCGCTGCCGCATACCGTACCGTACGCCCAACCGATCAGGAAGGCAGGAACCAATGGTCTCTCGTATCTACGTGGAGAAGAAACCCGGGTTCGACGTCGAGGCTCAGCAGCTCAAGGGCGAGCTGACCGAGATTCTCGGCATCAAGGGCATCGAGGCCCTGAGGATCATCAACCGCTACGACGTCGAGGGCATCGACGAGGAGCTTTTCCGCTCCTGCGTGCCGACCGTCTTTAGCGAGCCCCAGGTCGATGTGACCTACGACGAGCTCCCCGCAAGCGACGGCGCCGTCTTTGCCGTCGAATTCCTGCCTGGCCAGTTTGACCAGCGCGCCGACTCCGCCAGCGAGTGCGTGCAGCTCATCAGCCAGGGCGAGCGCCCCGCCGTGCGCTCCGCCAAGGTCTATATGATCTCGGGCGCCCTGGACGAAGCCGCCATCGAGGCCATCAAGCACTACGTGGTGAACCCCGTCGAGGCGCGCATCGCCTCGCTCGACCTGCCCGAGACGCTGTACATGGAGACCCCCGAGCCCCAGCCCGTCGAGGTGCTCGACGGCTTCCGCGAGCTCGATGAGGCCGGCCTTGCCGCCTTTATTTCCGAGCGCGGCCTTGCCATGGACGAGGCGGACATCGCCTTCTGCCAGCAGTACTTCCGCGATGAGAACCGCGACCCCACCATCACCGAGATCCGCGTGATCGACACCTACTGGTCCGACCACTGCCGCCACACCACCTTCGGCACCGTCCTGGACGACGTGACGATCGACGACGCCGTGGTGCAGCAGGCCTTCGACCGCTACCTGGAGATGCGCCACGAGCTCGGTCGCGACGCCAAGCCCGTCTGCCTCATGGACATGGGCACCATCGGCGCCAAGTACCTTAAGAAGACGGGCGTCATGACCGATCTCGACGAGTCCGAGGAGATCAACGCCTGCACCGTCAAGGTGAAGGTCGATGTCGACGGCGAGGACCAGGACTGGCTGTTCCTGTTCAAGAACGAGACCCACAACCACCCGACCGAGATCGAGCCCTTCGGCGGTGCCGCCACCTGCGTGGGCGGCGCCATCCGCGACCCGCTCTCCGGCCGCAGCTATGTCTACCAGGCCATGCGCGTCACCGGCGCCGGCGACCCCACGGTCCCCGTCTCCGAGACGCTCGAGGGCAAGCTGCCGCAGCGCAAGCTCGTGACCACCGCCGCCGCCGGCTACTCCAGCTACGGCAACCAGATCGGCCTTGCCACCGGTCAGGTCAACGAGCTCTATCACCCCGGCTACGTGGCCAAGCGCATGGAGGTCGGCGCCGTCGTGGGCGCTACCCCGGCAAACCACGTGCGTCGCGAGTGCCCCGCCCCCGGCGACAAGATCATCCTTCTGGGCGGCCGCACCGGCCGTGACGGCATCGGCGGCGCCACCGGCTCCTCCAAGACCCAGAACACCGAGTCCATCGAGACCTGCGGGTGCCGAGGTCCAGAAGGGCAACGCCCCGGTCGAGCGCAAGCTGCAGCGCCTGTTCCGCCGCGGCGACGCCTGCCGCCTGATCAAGCGCTGCAACGACTTTGGCGCCGGCGGCGTCTCGGTCGCCGTGGGCGAGCTTGCCGACGGCCTGTATGTCGACCTGGACACCGTGACCAAGAAGTACGACGGCCTGGACGGCACCGAGCTCGCCATCTCCGAGTCCCAGGAGCGCATGGCCGTGCGCCGTCGCCGACGGTGACGTCGAGGAGTTCATGGGCTACGCCGCCGAGGAGAACCTCGAGGCGACCGTTATCGCCGAGGTTACCGCCGAGCCGCGCATGCGCATGGCCTGGAACGGCGTCGCCATCGTCGACCTGTCCCGTGAGTTCCTCAACTCCAACGGCGCGCCCAAGCACCAGGTCGCCCACGTCTGTGCCCGCAGCGTGTGGCAGCCCAGCTGGGCCGGCGCCACGCTTGCCGAGCGCATGACCTCGCTTGTCACTGACCTCAACGTCGCCTCCAACAAGGGCCTTTCCGAGCGCTTCGACTCCACCATCGGCGCCGCGACCGTGCTCATGCCCTTTGGCGGCAAGACGCAGCTCACCCCGAGCTCGGCCATGGTCGCCAAGTTCCCCGTGGACGGCGAGACCACCACGGCCAGCGCCATGGCATGGGGCTTCAACCCCTACCTGATGGAGGCCGACCAGTTTGCCGGCGCCTACCTGTCCGTGGTCGAGTCCATCGCCAAGCTCGTGGCCGCCGGCTTTGAGCACAAGCGCGCCTACCTCTCCTTCCAGGAGTACTTCGAGCGCCTGCGCACCGAGGCCGAGCGCTGGGGCAAGCCCATGGCCGCCGTCCTGGGCGCCCTTATGGCCCAGGTCGACCTGGGTGCCGGCGCCATCGGCGGCAAGGACTCCATGAGCGGCTCCTTTGAGGACGAGCCGGCGAGCTCAACGTTCCGCCGACCCTGATCAGCTTCGCCGTCGCCGTGGGCAAGGCCGCCCGCGCCGTCTCGCCCGAGTTCAAGGGCCTCACGCACCGCGTCGTCCGCATCGCCCCCGCCACCTATGGCGAGGACTACCGTCCCGACGCCCAGCAGCTGCTCGCCGCGTTTGACGCCGTCGAGGCGCTCACTGCCACCGGTGACGCCCTGGCCGTCTCTACGCCCGGCTACGGCTGCGGCGCCGAGAGCCTCTTCAAGATGTGCGTCGGCAACCAGATCGGCATCGAGCTTGCCGAGGACGTGGACGTGGAGAGCCTCTTCACCCCGCTCTACGGCAGCTTTATCGTCGAGCTCGCCGAGGACGCCGAGCTGCCCGAGGTCGCCGACGGCGTTGTCGTCGAGCCCCTGGGCACCACCGTCGAGGGCTATGTCATCGACACCGGCTCCGAGGTCATCGAGCTCGCCGAGCTCCAGGAGGCCTGGGAGAGCGGCATCGAGGGCGTCTTCGCCTACCGCAGCGCCGGCGAGACCCCCGAGGTCGAGACCATCGACTTCCGCGCCAAGGACATCCACGTGTACGGCGGCGCCAAGATCGCCCGCCCGCGCGTGGTCATCCCCGTGTTCCCCGGCAACAACTGCGAGTACGACAGCGCCCGCGCCTTCCGCGCGCCGGCGCCGAGGCCGACACCTTCGTGATCAACAACCTCACGCCCGAGGCCGTCGCCGAGAGCACCCACGAGCTTGCCCGCCGCATCCGCGCAAGCCAGATCGTCATGATCCCCGGCGGCTTCTCGGGCGGCGACGAGCCCGACGGCTCCGCCAAGTTCATCACGGCGTTCTTCCGCGCTCCCGAGGTCACCGAGGCAGTCCGCGACCTGCTGCAAGGCCCGCGACGGCCTGATGCTGGGCATCTGCAACGGCTTCCAGGCCCTGATCAAGCTGGGCCTGGTGCCCTACGGCGACATCGTCGACGCCACGCCGGATGCGCCCACGCTGACGTTCAACACCATCGGCCGCCACCAGAGCCGCCTGGTGCGCACCCGCGTCTCGTCCAACCTGTCCCCGTGGCTGTCGCAGTGCAGCCTGGACGACCCCTACACCGTCGCCATCAGCCACGGCGAGGGCCGCTTTGTCGCCAACGACGAGGTGCTCGCCCAGCTGATCGCCAACGGCCAGGTCGCCACGCAGTACGTGGGCGAGGACGGCAAGCCCAGCATGGACCTTTCCGTCAACCCCAACGGCTCCGCACTCGCCATCGAGGGCATCACGAGCCCCGACGGCCGCGTCTTGGGCAAGATGGGCCATGCCGAGCGCCGCGGCGACAACCTGTACCGCAACGTGCCCGAGCATGTCCCCGGCGATAAGTTCATGCCGATCTTTGAGAGCGGCGTGGCCTACTTCGCTTAAAGCTATCCCATCGGGTACAATCCCCTCGGGTAACAACACCCGCCACCGGCACGCCCGGTGGCGGGTTCTTTTTTGCTTCGCGCATACAGGAAGGACATCATGGAAAGCCGCAAGCCGTATCTCGCCACCCTGCCCGGGCTCATCCTGGGCTGCCTCGTCTGCTGCGCGCTCTGGGGGTCGGCTTTTCCCTGCATCAAGATCGGCTACGGCCTCTTTGGCATTCCCGCGCACGACAGCGCCTCGCAGCTGCTCTTCGCGGGTCTGCGCTTCACCCTTGCCGGCATGCTGGTCATTGTTGGCATGAGCGTGGCCCAGCGCCGCCCGCTCGTTCCGCAAGCGCGCGATATCAAGCCCATCTGCATCTTGTCGCTCTTCCAGACTATCGGGCAGTACTTCTTTTTCTACCTGGGCCTCTCGCGCGCCAGCGCCATGTCGAGCTCCATCATCGAGGCCAGCGCCAACTTCCTCGCAATCCTCTTTGCCGCCCTGGCATTTCACACCGAGAAGCTCAATGCGGCCAAGGTGCTCGGCTGCGTACTGGGCTTTGCCGGCGTCGCGCTCGTCAACCTTTCGGGCGCGGACGGCACCTTTGGCTTTACGCTCGACGGCGAGGGCTTTATCCTAGCCTCCACCGTCGCGGGTGCCCTTTCGACCTGCCTGATCGGCATCTTCTCGCGCGAGCACGACGGCGTCTTGCTTGCCGGGTGGCAGTTCTTGGTCGGCGGCCTGGTCCTCACCGCCATCGGCTTTTTGATGGGTGGCGCGCTCTCCCCCACGGCGATTGCCCCCGCCATCGCGCTCATCATCTACATGGCGCTTATCTCCGCGGTCGCCTACTCGCTGTGGTCGCGCCTGCTTGCCGTCAACCCCGTCAGCCGCGTCTCGGTCTTTGGGTTTATGAACCCCGTCTTTGGTGTGCTGCTGAGCGCGCTGCTGCTCGGCGAGGGCGCTGGCACGAGCCCCGTTACCGTCATCGTTGCCCTGCTGTTGGTCTGCGGCGGCATCATCATCGTCAACAAACCCAAAAAAGCCTAGCGAGCTCACCTTTTTAGAGAGGGCGTTCGCACACTTTAGCTTAATGGAATACATCGATGAGCTGAGGGCCGCCACGCACGCAAGCGTGCGACCCTTTTCCTAGCGTATCTGGATGCCGGCTTTCTTTTTCTCGGCCTTGACGCGGTAGAGCTCCGCATCGGCAGCGCGAAGTAAGTCTTGCCAGGTATCAACACTATCGCCGACCCGCGCGCAACCGATGGACATCCGCAATGCATACGGCACCTCGGCATGCGCGAGCTCGTCGTTGATTGTCGCGCACAGATGCATGATATCCTGTTCCGCCGCTGCCTTTTGGAGCACCACGAACTCATCGCCACCATAACGCGCGATAAAGCCACCAGACGCCGAGCAGACCTCTTTGAGCGCAGCGGATATTACCTGAAGAGCATGGTCGCCCTCCACATGTCCATAGCGATTGTTAATCTGCTTAAAGCCGTCGGCGTCCATCATAAGCAGATATACATCTTCGGCCTGATCCACATTCGAGAAGAGCGACAGCATATAGGTCTCAAAACGGTTGCGGTTGTTGAGTCCAGTCAACGGGTCGGTCGAGATCAGTTGCTCCTGGCAGATGATGTAGAGCAGCAACATGCTAATCATTATGCCGACACAAAGGCCAGGCACCGAGTATACGACCTGAAAGGTACCGCCCACCAGAGCGGGAACCGCAAAAAAGGCGAGGGTGCGATAAATGGCCTTCTTTTGCAGGCTTTCGACTTTTCGAGCCTGAATAAAGGCATGCAGGGACGTATATATGACGTAGCAGTAGCTAACGATAGGCTGAATCATATAAAGCGCACCGCGACGATATACGCCCTGCGCATCGATATAGAACAGGGCGTGCGTCCAGTAGCTGGTAAACGCCAGAACGACCACCAGCGCCGTTGGCAGCGTTACAAGCACCACCCTAGAGCGCGTGGTCAGAAGCCGAGAGCCCTGCATCGTCTCGGAATAGATAAACCAAATGAGGCACGCGATGGCAAACAGCGAAAACGAAACCGCGTTGGAAATCCAGTTGGCAGCGATGCCCAGGAGCTGCTCACGCCGTCCGAGAGCGTCCAGATCATATCGAAGAACATGTAGGCGGCAGAGGTGTAGCCGAGCATACTAAACAAAAGCTGCTGGGTGCTCGAGAACAGGGAGCGACGGCTTCGTGCGGCAAGTCCGATAAGAATAATCATGCACAGCAGGAATATCTCGATCTTGAGTGCCTTAACCACTAGACGCCATCCCTTCAATATCCAAGTGGCCAGAATCGCCCGATTCGATGCCTGGGCAACAAACACCCCTACTCCGCAGGGGTATAGGGAATAATAGCAGAGCGCCCGAACGTCACTGCAAGACAGCTCTCGTTCGGGCGCCCATACGGCGCGAATTGCACACGCCGGCTTGATTGACTCGCGTCGACGATTACTCGCCGTCGATGTCGGTCGCGACGGCCTCCTCAATAGCCTCGACGCCTTCGACCGACAGATCCTCTTCGCCGTGGCAGAACTTCTTATCGACCCAGCCGGTCAGAATCGGGGCCATGATGGCCGTGATGATGACGGCGGTGGCGATCTGCGCATACGCGGTGGGCGCAAGCTCGGCATAGCGCGGCGCGACCTCGGCGAGGGCGACCGGCGTGGTCATGGCCGTGCCGGCGATGGTGGAGCAAGCAACGGCGGCCTTGCCGTTGCCGCCGCACAGGCGCTCGAAGGCAAAGGTGATGGGGCCGACGATAAAGAGGGTGATGAGGCCCAGCAGGATGCCGGAAATGCCGCCGGTGATGAAGCTCGACAGGCTCATGGACGCACCGAGCTGAAATCCGATGACGGCAATCGCGGGATTGGCACCGGGAACCAGCAGGTTCTTGATAAACGGGAACAGGTTGCCCAGAACCATGCCAATAACGAGTGGCAAGATGGAGCCGATAATGGTGCCAATGGGAATGTTGGCGAGGCCGGAAACACCGAGGATGATCATCGTGACGGCGGGGCCAGCCGTAAAGAACAGGATACCGACGGCGCCCTGCTCGGACTCATCGCCGAACTCGCCCATGATGCCCGTATAGAGCGCCATGTTGCAAAACGTGATGCCGCCGATGATAGACACGGAGCTCAGACCCAGGAAGTTGTCGTTAAAGAAATATGCCACGCCCAGGCCGAGAGCCGCTGCGACGACCAGCTTGGGGATCAGCACGACGATACCGGTCTTGATGGCACCCGGCGTGGACTTAAAGCTGATGCCGGCGCCCACAAACAGCAGGATCGCGGCGACAATGGTATTGGAGCCACCGCGGCAGGCAGCCGTAAAGAATCCGCCGATCTCAAAAACCTGCGGGCAGAAGGTGTTGAGCAAAAGACCGACGATCATCGGATAAATCATGATGTCGCCCGGGATGCGCGGGACCTTGAATTTCTTTTGCTCGTTGGTGGTTGCTTCCTGTGCCATGAAACCCCCATTTCCGCTGACGCGGATACAAAAGCCCACGTCACGCTTTGCTACAGTAAAGTTTGACCATGGTACCAGAAGAAATAGACCAGCCTCGGTGAAAAACTCGACAAGTTGGGATGGAACGAGATTCGGCGCCCGCGACGCCACCCCTATATAAGGCTCAAGACGATATAGAGTACGATGCCCGAGACGCAGCACCACAGCATCGATTTTGTCTTGACCGCCACCGACCACGACGCCGGCGGCCGCAATCCAGGGAACCAAGGCAGGCCAGAGCCCCGCGTCGAACGCGCCGGGACTCACCAAGTCGTTGGCGACCAGCGCGGCAAAGGCAGCGGGCGGGATATAGCCCAGGGCCTCGGTAATACGGGGCGACAGGGTCCGCCCGCGCAAGGCGAACGCCGGCGCGATGCGAAAGAACGCGATAGCAGCCCACGACGACAGCCACAGAACCAAGAACTCGTTAACGGGCATCGCGGGCACCTCTTCCGTCAAATACAGCATCGCACGCCAGCGCAATGGCAATGCCGACCACGACGCTTGCCGGCACGGCAATATTCGTGAGGCCCAAGAACTTGCATACGGCGACGGACACCGCGCCCGAAACCGCCGCGACAACGTTGCCGCGCGACAGCCGCTGCGAAAAGAGCAGACAGATAAAGAGCGAGGTGCAGACAAAGGCTGCAATGGCGGTGGGAACATCGACAACGGCGCCGACGATGGCGCCCATCGTACACGAAACGCCCCATGTTGCGATAAGGATCACGTTGAGCACAAAGGACTCGCGCGGGCCCCAATCCTCCCCTTCAACCAACTTGGCAAGCGAGATGCCATATGCCTCCTCGGTAAGTGTCGCGGCAACAGCCAGCGTCTGACGCTTCGAGGCACCCGCTCAGATGCGGTGCGATCGATGCCGAGTAAAGCGCAAAGCGCGAGGAGATGGCGGCGACGCTCGCGACGATCGATGCTGCAGGCACGCCCGCCAGCCACAGGTTGCAGATCATAAACTGGCCGCTGCCCGTCACAAACGTGCTGCTCAGAGCAAAGACCATCCAGGGCTCCATTCCCGTCTGCCCCATGATCATTCCGCACGGCGCGCCTATTGCAACATAGGTAAGCATCACTGGCCAGACGGTTCTAACGATCCTGAGGACCATGCGCTCTCCCATTCTGGCAAGTCGTCTGCGAGCGCGCCTGTAGCGACACGCAGCAGAAATCATCATCCGGCGGCAACCGAGTTCACCTACAATTGCCACCGGATCGAAAGACACAACTTTTTAGGAAGTCATTATGACAGCTATCGATCGAGACCGGGCGCGCGCGGCCTTCAAAAGCTACACCGATGCCTACGACGCCACCAACCCACGCATCGCGCTCAAAATCGAGCATACGTACCACGTGGCCGAGGCATGCGATGCCGTAGCGCGCGAGCAGGGCTGGTCGTCAGAAGATATTGACCTGGCATGGCTTTGCGGCCTGCTACACGATATGGGCCGCTTTGAGCAGCTGCGGCGCTGGGACACCTTTAAGGACGCCGAGAGCATGAGCCATGCGGCGCTGGGCATCGAGGTCCTCTTTGGCGAGAATCCCGCCGATGCACCCGCCGTAACGAGCATCCGCGACTTTATCGATGACCCGGCAGAAGATGAGCTCATCCGAGCGAGCATTGCCTATCACAGCGATTTCCGTCTACCCGCGCAGCTCGACGAGCCGCACGCGGAGCTTCTGCGATATCGTGCGCGATGGCGACAAGATCGACATTATGCGCACCATCGCCGACAGCACCGTCGACACTATCCTCAAGGTGGACGAGAAGACGTTTCTCGGCAGCCGTTTCTCGTCGCCGACACTTGCCGCCTTTGACGAGCACCGCTGCGTCGCACGCGATGAGCGCGATGAGCCCGCCGACTTCTTGGTGGGGCTTATCTGCTTTATGTTTGAGCTCGTCTATCCGGCAAGCCGCGCGCTGGCGCGCGAACAGGGCGATATCCACCGCCTGCTCGACGCGCCCTTTGGCATTACGCGGCCCTTTACCGACCCCGCCACGCAGGCGACCTGGAGCCGCCTAAAGGACGAGATGCGACGACTGGCTGGCGCGCGCCTAGCGCTCAAGCTGGGCCAGCAGCTCCTCGACGACCTCGACGGCGTCCCCAACAACCTTGTACTGGGCAGCACCAAAGATGGGGGCATCCGGGTCCTCGTTGATGGCGATGATGCACTCCGCCCCACCGATGCCGGCAAGATGTTGGATGGCGCCCGAAACACCGATACTCACGAGAAACCTGGGCGAAACCGATACGCCCGTCTGGCCAATCTGGTGGCGATACTCCAGCCAACCCGCCTCCACGACGGGACGCGTGCAACCAAGCTCGGCACCCAGAGCCTCGGCGAGCCTTCGCATCAACGGCAGGTTTTTCTTGGAACCAATGCCGCGACCCACCACGACCAGGCGCTCGGCATTGGCGATCGAGGGCTGCTGTCCCCACTCCTCGGCGGGAATCGAGATCTCGACACGAGCCTTAGCATCATCCGCAAGCGATATCTGGGTGATCGTGCCAGAGCGGCCGTAGTCGAAGTCGGGAGCCTTAAAGATACCGGGGCGCACCGTTGCCATCTGCGGACGGTGGTTGGGGCAAATGATGGTGGCCATCAGGTTGCCGCCAAACGCCGGACGCGTCTGTTGCAGCAGTCCCGTCTCTGTATCCATCGAAAGTACGGTGCAGTCAGCCGTAAGGCCCGTCTGCAAACGCACGGCAACGCCGGGTGCCAGTTCGCGACCAAAAGCGGTCGCACCGTATAGGATGGCCTCGGGTTTGCGTTCGGCTACCAAATCGCAGATCAAGCGGGCGTAGACCTCCGCATCGTTTTGGCGCAGGCGCTCGTCGCGACAGGCCAGGACTTCGTCGGCGCCCGCGCAAACCAGATGCTCCAGGTCCCCGAGCGAGCCCTCGGGGCTCATGCCGACCAGTGCCACCAGACGGCAGCCGCGAGCATCGGCAAGCTCGCGCCCCTTGCCCATAAGCTCATAGGCAACGGGAGTCACCGTATCGTGCTCGTCGGTCTGCACGAAGACCCAAATGTCTCGATATGCATCAAGGTCCACCGCACCAGCGGCCTCGTCACACTCGATCGAGATAGCGTTGACAGGGCAGGCGTCGACGCACCCACCGCATAGGATACAGCCGTCGGTTACGCGGGCGCATCGGTTGGGACGCTCGCCCTCCACCACAATGCCGCCCGAGGCGCAGGCGCGAACGCAGCGACCGCAGCCGATACAGGCTTCGCTATCGATAATCAGTCCGCTCATCTATGCCATCCCCTCGATGATCTTGGCAAGTTTTGCCGCCTGCTCGGACGCCGTTCCGTCAACGGCCTCGCACGTTTGGTCACGGTCGGGCACAAACGAGCGCACGACCTGTGTCGGCGACCCGGCAAGACCGCAACGCGCGGGGTCGGCGTTCACGTCGGCGGCACTGACCACGCGCACGTCCGCCTCCTCCGCCGCGCGGATACCGGCAATACTCGGCATACGCAACTGGCCAATCTCCTTGGCAGTCGTCATCGCGCACGGCATCTCAAGGTACACCGTCTCCTCGCCGGCATCGCATCCGTGAACGAGCGCCAGCGAGCCACAGGTCGTAAAGCCCGCGCTCTGCACGCAGCTCACATCGGTCACGCAGGGAATATCAAAGGCACCGGCAAGCTCGGGACCAATCTGGGCCGTATCGCCATCCACCGCCATCTTGCCGCAGATGAGCAGGTCGAAGTCCTCGTCGAGCGCCTCGATGCCGCACTTGAGGGCATAGGTGGTTGCCAGGGTATCGGCACCTGCAAAGGCGCGATCGGTCAGCAGCAGCGCGTCGTCGGCGCCTCGAGCGATGCAGTCGCGCAGCAGCGACTCGGTCGCGGGGATGCCCATCGACACCACCGTCACGCGCACATCCATGCCAAAGCCGATAAAGTCGTCCTTCAGCGCCAGCGCGCATTCCAAAGCGCTCGCGTCAAAGGGATTAATGACCGCCTGTTTGCCATCGCGCACGATGGTATTGGTCTTGGGGTCCATCTTGACCTCGGTGCTTCCCGGCACGGCCTTGACGCACACCACCATATGGAAATCGCTCATCTTCACGCGCCCCCTTTCTGGACGAGCTCATCCAAGAGCTTCTCCGAAAACAGGTTACCGCGGCCCAGCTGCCCGGCAGGATCGAGCTGGAGCTTAAGCCGTGCCGACTCGACCATGGCCTCGTGACCGTACATCGTCTCCAAGAAGCCCGCCTTGATCTTGCCGACACCGTGTTCGGCGGAGACGGCGCCGCCCATGACCGTGACCTCGGAAGCCCACCGGGCAAAGAGTTCTCCGCCGCGGCGGTATTCCTGCGCATCGCGCGGCAGAATGTTCACATGCAGATGGTTGTTACCGATGTGCCCCCAGGCGGCAGATTCAAGCCCACTTTCGGCCAACGTGCGGCGATAAAGGGCGATGACATCGGCCAAGCGTGCATTGGGCACCGACATGTCCGAGCCCAGTTTGGTGATGGCGGGATCCGTGCGGCGGCGCTCGTCGATGAGCATGTTGACGCTCTCGGGCACCGCATGGCGGAAGAACCGCTGGCATTCGCGATCGACCTCGGTGCGCGCAACCCAGGTCGCGTCGTCGCGGCCACCCGCAAGCTCCAGTACCCACCCCAAGTGATACAGCTCCTCAGTCGCCTGAACTTCGTCGTCGCAGTCGAGCTCCACGTAGACACAGACCTTGGCCTCTTTGTCGAGCGCCGGCAGCGAGGCAAACGCCGTCGACTGCTCGCGCTGGCGACGTAGAATATCCAGGGCGCCAGCGTCGAAGTACTCGATGGCAGCCGCATGGGACAGGACGGGACGCACGGAATCGGTGAAGGACACGGCCTTGTCTTCGCTGTCAAAGAAACAGCTCACGCCCCAAACGACCGCAGGCGCCGCCTGCAGGGCAATCTCGAGCTCGGTGATGACGCCGATTGTGCCACACGCACCGATAAACAATTCGATGGCATCCATATCGTCAGCAACGAAATAGCCCGAAGCATTTTTGGTCTTGGGCATGGTGTAGTCGGGAAGGTCAAGCTCGAGTGCGCGGCCCACTGCCGTCACGAGCGACAGGTGGCGGCCCTGGGCAAAAGCCTCGCCGCGCTGAAGCTCAAGCAAATCACCATCAGCCAGCGCGACGTGGAGTCCCGTGATATGCGGGCGCATGGGGCCGTAGACGTAGCTGCGGGCACCGGAGGCGTTACATGCCGCCATGCCGCCCAGACAGGCAGACGCCTCGGTGGGATCGGTGGGAAAGAACTGCTCGGGGGCCTCTTGAAACTCATCGTAGGCCTTAAGCGATGCCTGGTCCCAACCAGCGGTCGGCAGCACCTTCTTGCTCAGCTGCTTGCGCAGCTCCGAGAGCACAACGCCCGGCTCCACGCGCAGCAAAAATTGGCCTTGTTCATCGCGGCGAAGGCCCAAGTAGCGATTCATACGGGAAGTATTGAGGATATGCCCGCCGTGGGGCACGGCACCGGCGGCAAGGCCGGTTCGGGCGCCCTGAACCGTTACCGGGACACGCTCGGCATGGAGCTTTTCCAAAATGGCACGGACCTCGTCTTCCGTTGTCGGAAACGAGATGCTCGATGCTTCGCCCGATGCGCGAGATTCATCGCGGCCATACTCTTCGAACTCGTCGGTGAAGGGTTTGATGGTTACAGACACGCGAACTCCCCCTTTAGCTAACTACAGTGTTTGCAGGGAGATGTTACCGCATCGTTTCGTCGACGTGTTCGAGACCGTCTCCATAATTGGCGATTTTTACGTTCGTGCAATTCGGCGAGCGGCTGGATTTCCTCGGCAGACGATGCTTTTAACACATATGGCCCCGCCGTCACTGACCGCGCGATTGCCGCTCGAAAAAAGTTGGAGTATTTTTTGCCGCCTTTTACCTGCGGAGACGCCAATCCGTCAAGCATTTGGTCAGCAATTGGTCAAGTAACGGCTGATACGGTCGGCATCGACAGCCAAAACCGACAGAAGTTTTGGCCCCAGAAGCAGGGAGGTTCCCATGGCATATTACTGGCCCCAGTACGGCATCGCCATCGAAGTCGACGACGATCCCCATCTCCTGCCTTTCGACGAAGAGGCATTCCCCGATACGACGGTCTACCACGTTACCACCGATGTGATCTGCGACCCCGAGTCGTTCTCGGCGCTCGCCCACCGCATCGCGCATATCCACGACATCGAGCTCCCTCCCGACTTCGACGAGCTTGTCTACTCACGCCGCCTGATGCTTCACATGCTCTTTGGAGCGAACCCGTCCACCTTTGCGCGCATCTATACCGCCAAGGATGCCGCATGAGCGCGAAGAAGCCACCCCACTTTGCAGGCCTGGGTCGTCGCAAGAAGCTCATCGTTGCCTGCTTGGCCATCGTCTGTGCCCTTGTCGCCGTAGGACTATACGCTTGGCAGTCGCAGCCCGTACCCGAGGCGGGCGCTTCGGTTACGACGGCCGAGGGCAAAACGCGTCAGGAAATCCAAGATGAGCTCGACGCCATAGTCCGCGACAACATGATGACGATTTCGGTCGCACCGGTCGCTCAGCTGCAGGAGGACGGCAAGCTGCGCGTCAACGTGCAAAACGTCCAAGACAATAAATTTCCCCAGCGATTCCGCGTCATCCAAAACGACGAGACCATGTACGAATCCGGTGTGGTCGAGACCGGCAAGACAATCGAGACGTGCCCCGCCGGCGACATCAAAGAAGGCGAGGCGTACATCGAGATCCAAGCACTCGATACAAAGACCCTCGACAGCCACGGCAATCCGACACGTGTCAAGGTGCGGGTTGAGCAAGCCGAGAACTAGCCTTCCGGCCGACGCGGCACCGCACGCAATTCACCAGCATTCGTCCAATCATCGCGGGGACGGCCCGCGGCGAATAGAAAGGAACGACCATGGACATCACCAGGAACATGAACGGAGCCAGAGCGTTCGTCGTGGGCGCAGGGCTCGCGCTCGCGCTCGCAATGGGCGCCGCCCCGACGCCAGCTATGGCAGCCGGGCGCGTTGGAACCACGAAAGTAATGGTCAGGACCGAGATCGACAACGTTGAGTTCAAAGTTCCGACGGTTATTCCCTTCGTCGCCAAGGCCGACGGCACGCTTCAGGGCCCCTCTGAAGACGCGACCACCATCGACAATCATTCGGCCTACGGCATCCATGTCACCAACATGAAGATCGACGCCATGAACACCTGGACCATTGCCGCCGACGCCAAGGCCGGAACCGCACAGAACTCCATCGACTTTAAGGTCGGCCCCGACGGCGCACTCCAGAACGCCAGCGCCGCAATGCAAGGGATGGGCCTCGATCTTTCCAAGAATGCAGCCTTCGACATGGGCTACCAGGGCATTGCCGGCGGCACGGACAAAATTAAGCTCAAGACAAGCGGAAACGTCGCCCGCGTCACACGCGACATCTTCCGCGTAACCGGCGAAGGCGATCAGGTTGCAACGATCACCTGGACGGTCGAGCCCGGTGCGCAC
Organism: uncultured Collinsella sp.; assembly: GCA_928722055.1. Taxonomy (GTDB): domain Bacteria; phylum Actinomycetota; class Coriobacteriia; order Coriobacteriales; family Coriobacteriaceae; genus Collinsella. The sequence goes on along the minus strand of CAKMWN010000002.1, from coordinate 523,311 downwards.
ACGGCATAAGGCCGTCGCCCTGGCCGCCGCCGTCAGCATCCTAGCGTTTGGGCCAGCCATGGCCTTTGCCCAGCAAGAACAGGCTCAGGCCGCCACGCAAGTGACGGTCGACCTCTCGGAGCTCGACCGCGGCGACCGCGAGGAACCGTTGGCGCAGACAGGCGACAGACGATGGCTCTTGGCAGCAGGCGCCACAGCAGCAGGCGCGGGAACCGCCGGCCTCGGTCTGCACATCAAACGCAGCCAGAAACAAAACACGGACAGACCGCACTAAATTAGCTAAGGAGACCCCATGGCATCGAAGAACCTTTTGCCCGTCGTCGCACTCTGCGGCGCGCTCGCAACCGGAACGCCTGTCGCCGCTTGGGCGACTCCCGCCATGGCAGACTCCTTACCAGCAGCCCTAAGTTCCGCACCAAATCCGTCGAGCGCCATTGCGTGCAAGCGTTTTTCGATCGCACAGGCCGCGATCTCAACCTCGGGATGCCTTCGTCGTAATACGGACGGCTCGATAGTCGTGGATATCAAGCATTCGAACAAGGCAAACGGCTCCCAGGCGGGGTGTGCCGTCTGCACGTGGCGCTCGGTTGTGCTCGATGCGGATGGCGATCCATGCAATTTAGAGCTGCGCATCGACATCGCTTCGGTCGATGACTCGGCGAACGGAGCGAAGGTCGCCTTCGACGGTACGTTTTTTGAGAAAGGAGGCGGTATATGTCTGGGCTGCGCCGCCGCGAATGCAGACGACACGCAGCCCACCCTCTCATTCACGGCATCGTTGCGGCTGACCAAAGCCGGTACCGATGCCATCGCGGCGGGAGAAGCGTCCCTGCTGTTCTACACCGTCAGCGCCAAAGACACAGACGCTCATTTCGAGAAGCCAGCCGGATCACTCAGCCTTACACGAGGGATAGAGGCAGGCCCTATTGAAATCGATGCCCACGCGCAAAGCAGGCAACGCATTCTTGCCGACCCGGCGCTTCTCGAAATGGAGTGGAACGGATCCGGAGCCATCGGAATTCTCCCCTCCGCGTTTGACGCCAAGACGCTCCCCTCAAACGACGAACCCATTAACGCAACCATACAAGAAGAGGGCGCGGACAAAGAAGCAGATGCGGGCGACACGCCGCCGCCGACAAACAGCGTCCCAGCTTCTTTCGAAGCACCGAATGAGCCCGCTACCGATCCAAACGATACCGAGCTCTCGGACAGTCTGGGGCTTGCTGATCCTCAAGAGATAGATGAAGGTAACTGCTGCGTGCTTGCCGCGCTCGACCACACAGAGGTCATCGACGCTGCGAACATCGAAGTTGCCGCCGCCAATCAGCCCGTCCGCAAGTCAGCCATCATCGCATTTCCTGAATCCATCGAAGTCGTCTTTTTGCCATCGGGCGAGGTCGTGGCCCCAACACTGCTCACCTTGTTGGGCGCCAAGAATACACGAAACGAAATTAAAAAGGTCACGGTTGTAGACCCTGCAACCACCGCCAAGCTGCGTTTATACGCCGTTGCTCCAGACGGAGGCAAGACCTTGGAATTCGATGGTGACACACTCCTAGTCTGGCGACGTCTGGACATTATGCAAGACGTCTCGTATCAGATCGAACTCGAAGGGTTTGATCGTGCCCGCGATGCCAATATCATCGCCGCGGCTATTGAATCCCCACAGCGGCTTATGACACTGCGCTTTGATTACTATCCCTATGTCCCGACAACCACCTGAGGCTTAAATGCTGTGCATCATTCCTAACACCACTTATATAACGTATTAGATGAGTCGCGATGTGCCTCGCATTTCGTTCTGCTACGATTGCCACGTTGGCATCAATACAGGAGGGCTCATGCCGGGCTTGGGAACAATCATCAACGTTGTGCTTTTAGTTGCGGGCGGTCTTTTGGGATTAGCGGGCGGCCGCTTCATTACACCGCGCATCCAAGACACGCTCATGAAAGCATCGGGGCTGTGCGTCCTGTTTATCGGCCTTGGCGGCACCATGCAAAAGATGCTCATCATCGATGGAAAGGCGCTGGCGACCACCGGTACCACCATGCTCATCGTCTCATTTGCGCTCGGTTCACTCATCGGCGAGGCCGTCAACTTGGAAGCCGCCATCGAGAACCTTGGCGAATGGCTCAAGCGCAAGACTGGCAGTGAGGGCGATAACGAGTTCACCAACGCTTTTGTCTCGACATCGCTGACCGTCTGCATCGGTGCCATGGCTATCGTGGGATCAATCCAAGACGGCCTGCTTGGCGACTGGTCAACGCTTGCCCTCAAGGGCGCACTGGACTGCATCATCGTCTGCACCATGACGGCCTCGCTTGGCCGCGGCTGCATCTTCTCCGCCCTACCCGTAGCCGTGTTCCAGGGGACGATCACGTTGTTTGCCGGCGCGCTCTCCCCCATCATGACCACAGCAGCCCTCAACAGCCTTTCGCTCGTAGGCTCCATGCTCATCTTCTGCGTCGGCGTCAATCTCATCCGTCCTCAGACCTTCCGCACGGCCAATATGCTTCCCTCCGTCGTCATCGCCGTCATCTACGCCCTCCTGTTCTAATTCTATCTACGCAGCAGTATCTCGAACACCTGTTTGATGCTGTGCTATGATATGAGGTCACCGTAGCTGCGTTCGAGAGGAGGAGCGGTGGCCGACCAGGACATCAAGATGCTCATCGAGCGCATTATGGCCGAGGCCCGGACCCATCAGTCTGCCCGCTTCTCACATGAAGTCTACGCAGACGAGCCGATTCTCAAAACCGGCCGACAGATGCAGAATTTCCTCCCCGACCAGTACCGTAAAATGCGCGAGATATCGCGCTGGCAGGATGACCCCAAGGGCGGCGCGGGCCGCTGGCTTTCGGAAGCCGAGCTTTTCTACCGCCAGGGTCTGCTGATGGCCGACTTTGAGGACGACTGTCCCTACAACGGCACCTTTAAGTCGTACTTTCCCACCTATAACGCCATGAGCGACCGGCAGTTGCGCGGCTACTTTACCTGGCGTGCCCAAGTGCGCCGCGGAACCGTCGAGGAAACGTCTACGTCCTTTGCCTTTCTGTATCTCTATGAGCTGATTTGCGGCATTGGCGTAGATGACCCGCTCGATGGTTTTAACAAAATCAAGGCCTTTTGGGATGCCTATCGCGCCTTCGAGCCCAGCATCGACCGGTTTGCACGCGTGTGGTTGCAGGATTACGCCGTTTTCCACGAACTCGACCCCAAGCTGCTTCGCGACTCTAAAACCGTCATGTTCGATAACGCCCTCATCGAGCTGCGGCGCGCGGCACGAGACCTTGTACCAGCACCGGCACCGTCCGGCCAGACCCCCAAGCGTCGCAAAACCTCCGAGCCCACGCTCCCCCTTCCGCCCGATGAGGTGCGCGAGGAGCGACTCATGGCCGCCATCAACGCCCTCTCCACGTACAACCTAAGTAACTCGCGGCTCGACCGCAGCCACCACCGCGATCTGCGCCACGTGGCGTGCGCCGTGTATGTCCGTATGGCACGCTACTATGACACGCACCGAAAGACCGGCATCGTGGCGAGCTTATTTGGGGAGGAGACGGCCATGCCCTACACCATGTTTGCCTCGGCCGTATTCTTTGCGCCCGAGCGCCACGAGGACTGCGAATACCGCCTGGATCCCATCCATATCTACCGTTGCCAAAACGGCTTTTGGGAATGCATGCGTATCCACGGTAGTAGGCAAAAGAGCAGCAAGCTCGGTGAAATGATGCACGCCTGCGACCAACGCCTGCGCCTGGCGCTGGACCCCGCCCATCCCCTTAAGGAAGAAAAGGTCCCCAAATATCTGGCCAAGATTATCGATGACGAGATTGTGGCATGGCTCTCGTGGGACGCTGCACACCAGCCCGTCAAGATCGATATCGATCTGAGTCAGCTGGGGCACATTCGGAGCGCCGCTGCGCAAACGCGCGAAGCGCTTTTGATCGACGAAGAGCGCGAGGACGACGCGTCCGCAGAAGCCGAAGCAGCGGACTCAGGGCAACCGGAAGCCGAGCCCGTAGCCGACGCGATTGTCAAACCGGTCGCGGCACCCATTCGGCAGGACGAGGCCGACGAGCCGACCATATCCACCGAACAGTTTGGTGTCGTGGCACCGCTTCTCGCGCCGACGCCCGCGTTCGCAGCTGCTGCGCCCGCTGACGCCACGATCGAACTCGCGCCCGCCGCAGACGCCTATCTCCGCGCGCTGCTCGAGCACGACGCAGCACAGGCGGAATCGGCGGTAATGCAATCGGAGCAGAGCGAGGACATGCTCGTCGATACCATCAACGAGGCGCTCTTTGACCTGGTGGGCGACACCGTAATTGAATTTAGCGCGGCAGGGCCGCAGATTATCGAGGACTACGAAGCAGACGTGAGAGGATACCTAGACTATGAGTGATACCGCATCCGCAGCGCCCCGTGTACCCAAACGCGTCGCCGCCGTTATCCTTAACTCGCTCAAGGGCGGCGTGGTCCCGCGCATCGGCCTTCCTTACATCACCGTAGGACGCGAGGTCGAGATCCGCGCCCTGCTTACCGACCTGAGTCTCATCGCCGATGGCGGCGCAAGCTTCCGTTTTTTAGTCGGTCGCTACGGCGCCGGCAAGAGCTTTTTGCTCCAGACCATCCGCACGCACGCCATGGGCGAGGGATTCGTCGTCGCTGATGCCGACCTGTCGCCCGAGCGCCGTCTGCAGGGCGGTCAGGGACAGGGCCTTGCCACCTACCGCGAGCTCATCCGCAATATATCGACCAAGACGCGCCCCGAGGGCGGTGCGCTCAACCTTATTTTGGATCGCTGGGTCGCCTCGTGTGCCGATGTCGACGAGTCTGCCGTCAATACCCAACTGGCCCCGCTCGAGGAGATGGTCCACGGCTTCGACTTCGCCCGCATGCTCCGCCGCTATCGCATGGCCGTATCCGAGGGCGACGAAGAGGCCATGAGCCGCGTGACCAAATGGATCCGCGGCGAATACCGCACCAAGAGCGAGGCCCGTGCCGAGTTGGGCTCCTCAACCATCATCAGCGATGACGACTGGTACGACTACGTTAAGCTCATTGCGCGCTTTTTGGTCTGCAGCGGCTACAAGGGCATGCTGGTGCTCATCGACGAGCTCGTGAATCTGTATAAGATTCCCAACGCCATCACACGCCAATATAACTACGAGAAGATCCTGACCATGTACAACGACACGCTCCAGGGCAAGGCGCAGTACCTGGGCATGATCATGGGTGGCACGCCAACCTCCATCGAAGACCGCCGCCGCGGCGTGTTCTCCTACGAGGCTCTGCGCAGCCGACTCGCTCAGGGTCGCTTTGCGCGAGATGATCTCAAAGACATGCTCGCGCCCATCATCCGCCTGCAGCCGCTCACCTACGAGGAGCTGCTGGTGCTCATCGAAAAGCTCATGCAGATCCATGCCGGCTACTTTGGCTGGACGCCCACGCTTACCCAGAACGACTTGGTGGACTTCCTCAAGATTGAGTTTGGCCGCGTGGGGGCCGACACGCATCTGACGCCGCGTGAAGTCATTCGTGACTTTATCGAGCTGCTCGACATCCTATGCCAAAACCCCGACGCCAACGTGGCCGAGCTACTGCAAAGCGTCGGCGGCGACGCGCTGGCGCCGGCAACAGCAACAGGCGACACCGGCACCGCAAGCGGCGACCGCAATTTCGCCGAATTCACCATCTAACCTGCCAAAAAGGGACAGGTTTATTTTGGCAGGCTTTATCTGGGCAAACGTCGAGGCAGTGATGCGGCAAGCCACTGCTCACCGCGTTAAGAGGTTCGTATTTGAGAGGAGGCCCCGTGAACGCCTTTGACCGCTACGCCCCGTTTATCCAAGACTTCATCTACTCCCACGATTGGGAGAGCTTGCGCTCCATCCAGGTTGCGGCAGCTGATGCCATCTTTAACACGCAAGATAATGTGCTCCTGACGGCATCCACGGCTTCCGGCAAAACCGAGGCAGCCTTCTTTCCCATCCTGACCGAGTTTTGGGAGAACCCGCCCGCGAGCGTGGGCGCCCTCTACATCGGCCCCCTCAAAGCGCTCATCAATGACCAATTCGTCCGCCTCAACGACCTGTGCGAAGAAGCCAATATCCCTGTCTGGCACTGGCATGGCGATGTCTCGCAGTCGCACAAGGCTAAGCTCATCAAAAAACCGAGCGGCATCTTGCAGATTACGCCCGAGTCACTCGAAGCGCTCTTAATCCATAAGCACATGGCGATCCCGCGCATGTTTTGCGACCTGCGCTATGTGGTCATCGACGAGGTCCATTCGCTCATGCGCGGCGACCGTGGCGGGCAGACGCTCTGCCTTATCGAGCGACTCTCGCGCATGGCAGGCGTGCAGCCCCGCCGCATTGGCCTTTCGGCCACCATCGGCGACCCCGAGCGCACGGGTGCCTTTCTCTCACAGGGAACGGGACGCGACTGCGTTATCCCCCGTTTTGAGGAACCGCGTCGCGTGTGGCGTATCTCCATGGAGCACTTCTACAACTCTGGCCCCCAGGCTCAGCAACGAGGATTCGAGAGCACGGGTCCTCAAGAGGCCGAAGTGCTTGCGTGCGAGCGCATCGAGGCGGCAGCATCCGCGGCACTGCCCGCCGGCGCCCAAGACATGCGCCACAGCGGACAACTCGCACAAGAGGAGCGCCGTCAACGTCGCGAGCAGGCGCGGGGCAAGGCCGCTCCCAAAGACCGTCGCACTTCCTCGGCCCCCGAGGGCGAAGTCGACATCCCCCGAGCAACCGAGCAGGCACTTCTCAACCCCACCGACACGGCGCCCGACAACGCCGACCCCGGTATGGGCTATATCTTCGAACATACGCGCGGCCGCAAGTGCCTGGTCTTTGCCAACTCGCGCGAGGAGGCAGAGGCCGTATGCTCCATGCTGCGTAGCTACTGCGAGAGCCGGCACGAGCCCGACCGCTTTCTCATCCACCACGGCAATCTTTCGGCATCACTACGCGAGACGGCCGAAGAACTCATGCGCGATGAAGAGCAGGCACAGACAACCGTCACCACCTCTACGCTGGAACTCGGTATCGATATCGGCCGTCTGGAGCGTGCGTTTCAGATCGACGCGCCGTTTACCGTCAGCTCTTTTTTGCAGCGAATGGGCCGCACGGGGCGCCGCGATCTTCCGCCCGAGATGTGGTTCGTCATGCGCGAGGAAGAGCCCGAGCCGCGCACGATGATGCCCGAAACCATTCCCTGGAAGCTCCTGCAGGGTATCGCGCTCGTACAACTCTATCGCGAGGAAAAGTGGGTCGAGCCGCCCGAGCTCGATCGACTCCCCTACAGTCTGCTCTATCACCAGACTATGTCGACCCTCGCCAGCACCGGCGAGCTCACGCCGGCCGAACTTGCCCAGCGCGTGCTCACGCTCAGCTATTTCCACCGTGTCTCGGCAGACGATTACCGTGTGCTGCTACGTCACCTCATTAAGATCGACCATATCCAGGTCACCGAAGGTGGCGGGCTCATCGTGGGCCTCGCGGGGGAGCGCATCATTAACAACTTTAAGTTCTACGCCGTGTTCCAGGAAAACGAGGAGTTCACCGTTCGCAGCGAGTCGGCCGAGTTGGGCACGATCGTCAATCCCCCACCGCCCGGCGAGCGCATCGCCATCGCCGGACACTGCTGGATTGTCGAGGAAGTTGACAGGAAGCGTCATACCGTCTTTGCCACGCAGGTCAAAGGCCGTGTGCCGGCCTACTTTGGCGACTGTCCCGGTGACATCAACACGCACGTACTCGAGCGCATGCGCAAGGCGCTCAACGAGCACGCAACATATCCGTACCTCATGGGTAACGCACGGGCCCGCTTAGCGCAGGCTCGTCATACGGCCAAGCTTTCGGGTGCGGGAACTAAACCGCTCATCAACCTGGGCGGCGATACCTGGGTGCTCTTCCCCTGGCTGGGCAGCTACGCCTTTTTGGCGCTCGAGCGCATGCTCAAGATTAAATGTGCCGCTGAGCTGGGCCTTCGCGGACTCGACCCATCACGCCCGTACTTTATGCAGTTTAAGATGAAGGCCGACGAGGAGACGTTCTTTGAGGTGCTCGCCGCCGAGGCCGAGAAGGACTTCGACCCCATCGAGCTCGTCTATCCTGGCGAGGTGCCTTACTTTGACCGCTACGACGAATTCGTTCCAGAAGCGCTCGTGCGCAAGGGCTTTGCCGAAGGCGTGCTCGATATAGAGGGCATGAAGCAGCGCGTTCTCGGCTGGCGCGACCACGCCTAAGACCAGTCTTTTTGGGACGGGAAGACCTATTTGTCGTGAAGGACGGTGCCGAGGAAGTCGGTGTCGAAGGGCACGGCTTCGGCAAAGGCGTAGTTGCCGTCGCTGGCGATGAGCAGGTAGTTTTCCTCGCCGCCGAACTTCGCATCGCCACATGGGACCACCCAGGCGTGGACGAATACCTCGAGTGCCGTGGCAGCGCAGTCGCGCAGGAACGTCACGTCGCTCCCCTCGTTTGCGCTCACGATATTGGCGACGTAGACGCCACCAACATTTAGGCTGCCACGCACTAAACGCAGCGCCTCAACGGTCGCCAGCTCACGCACGGGCTCGGCACCGCCAAAGCAATCGCTCACGATCACGTCGTAGCGACGATGGCCCACGCTCGTCACGCCCAGGTACGAACGCGCCTCAGCGGTAATCACCCGCAGGCGATCGCCCACCGCGCGCTCCAGCTCGTCCAGGTAGAACCAGCGACGTGCCAGACGCGTAATCTCTGCGTCATACTCGATGACGTCCATGCGCAAGCCCTCGTGCGACATCAGGGCGAACTTAGGATAAGCAAACCCGCCGCCGCCCAGCATAAGCATGCGGTCGATGCCGTGACCATAAGCGTCGCGCATCGCATCCTCGGACTCAAACACGTCGTCAAACGAACGATAGTACGCAAAGACGGGCTCGGCCCAACGCTCACCGACATAGCTCGCGCTTTGGTAGACGCCGCCTTGCACCAACACGCGAATCTCATCGCCGCCCCCATCGTGCACGCGTTTCACACGCGCCAACCCATTGCGGGTTCGCGCAACCTGCAGACAGGCAGCGCGAACAGCGACGGCGGCCGCACCAAGCGCCGCGGCTCCCAGAGCAACGCCGGCGACGACGCCGGCAGAAACACTCGGCTTGTTCATCTAGAGCTCCTTTTGCAGATAAAGGCCATGATCATAAAATCCAAGATGGCGATAGTACTCGCGCGTACCAATCGCGCTGATCACGTTGATGCGCGTATAACCCGCATCCCGGGCAATCTCGCACGCACGCTCTACGAGCAGGCGCCCCAACCCATGGTGCTGGGCCGCCTGGCCTTGATACCCCACGCGCGCCGCCATGCCATACACGTGTACCTCGCGAATCATCGCCTCGTCCGGCATCGTCGGCAACTCGTCCGCATGCGCGGCAACAAACGAATGGTCGGGCAGCGACAACCGCAAAAAGCCCGCGATCTTGCCCTGCGGCGTCACCCACTGCAAAAAGCGCTCGTGCGTCACCGGCGTCTCGTACGCCACTTCCTCATCAAGAGAAAGCTCATCCAAGTCGGCACCCGCGGTACTGATCTCGCGATAGCGAATCTCGCGCACCACTGCGCCTTCTCCACGAGCCGCCAAGCGATTCTCGACGAGCTGACGCAGGTTGGGCTTCTTGTTGCCCACCATAATGTCGTCGGAACTAAAGTCGCGGATCATGCGACTGATGCGGCAGAACACCGGCGTCACCACGATGTCGTCGGCAAGCACATCGAGCAGCTCCTCCTCGGTATAGGGACGCCACTCGCCGCGCTCATAGCAGCCCACCAGACGCGAGCCCTCGATGAGCGCACACGGGTAGACCTTGACCTCGTCGGGCATAAAGGCCCCTTCGGTCATAAAGCGTTCGTAGTCGCGCTTGTCCCCCTCGAGCGTGGCGCCCAGCAAGTTAAGCATAAAATGCGCGTGGATCTTAAAGCCAAACAAGCGCGCAAGCGAAAACGCCCGCTCGATCTGCGCCACCGAAATGCGACGCTCGTTGATATCGAGCAGGTGCTGGTCGAGGCTCTGGATACCCATCTGGATCTTGGTGCAGCCCAGGCGGCGGATGAGCGTAAGCGCCTGCGGCGTTACAGCATCGGGGCGCGTCTCGATAACGAGTCCCACCACGCGATGCTTCGCCGTCTCGTTGATGCGCTGTTGACGCTCGAGCTCCTCCATCGTGGTCGTCTGCCACTCGGCGACCTCGCCCCACGGCGTACCGGGACCGTACAGACGACGCACTGCGCGGTTATAGCCACCAACGACAGCATCCACACGCCCCTGCTCGTCGGCAACGCCGGCAGCAAGCTCAGCCTCGTCTGTCGCAATGCCGGCAGCCCGATAGCGCTCGCGGCGCTCTGTTACCACCGGCGGCAGGGCATCGGCGGGAGCGTCATCGAGCAGGCGCCCTGCCTCGGCACGGCTGATGCCCGGACGCGCCAACATGGGGTTGGCCGCCACGCCCGCCACCGCATCATCATTGAGTGCACGAAAGAGCTCCGACATAAACCATGTCTGGTACCCTTGCGGATAGTCGCTCCAGGTGCCACCGAGCACGATGAGCTCTATCTTGTCGGTCGTATGCCCCATCTGCGAAAGCGCGGTCAGACGAGCGCTCACCTGCAGATACGGGTCAAAGCAATTTTGCTCTGCACGGGCGCACGCCGGCTCGGCGTGCAGATAGCTTTTGGGCATGCGCAGATCGTTGGGGCAAAACAGGCAATCGCCCGAGCACGGCCAGGGCTTGGTGATGACGGTAATGGTCGCCACGCCCGAAGCCGTGCGACGAGGCTTCATGCGCAGGACCTGCAGCAGTTGACGCTCCAATTCGGCATCGACATTCCACCCAGCCCAACGAGCCGGCTCCTCACGTTTTACCCGCTGGTAGAACGGCAGCAGACGGCGCTTGGCCAAATCGCGTTTGTCGGCGCCCTCACGGCGCGCCTCGGCATGTATCAGTTTGACGAGCGCTTTGTCGTCTACGGTCTCGCCGCGACGCAGAGCCTCGAGTATGTTCAAGATAATCTGTTCCATGCCCCCATTGTAAAGGCAAAGGCGCCGAAGCCGATTTCGGCTTCGGCGCCTTCATCAAACAGCGCGTCTATATCTTCGCTTAGGCTTTCGTCTGCCTCACTACTCCGAATCAAACGACATGTCGCCCGAACCGACCTCAAAACGATACGTAGCAGACTTATCGCCGTTATCGAATTCAAGATTCAAAATGGTCTCGCCGTCGTAGCCAAGCGGAAGGAAATCGCTCTCGAAGTCGCCGCTACCCAGGGTAAGGCTCGCCTTAAAGCCCGTCGAGTTCGGAACCGTCATCTCCACATCGCCCGAGCCCACGCTCACGTCCATCGACTTCGCGGGGGCCTGGTAGAGCTCGAACGTCGCATCGCCCGAACCGACCTTGGCATTCAGGGTGTCGGTCACGGTGCCCGCAAACTCAACGTCTCCCGAGTCCAAAGTCAGGTTGAGGTCATGACACGCAATGCCCGCGACCGTCAGGTCACCCGATCCTACATTCGCTGTAATGCCCACCATGTTATCGGCAACTTCGCGCGGCAGTTCGACGGTAACCGTGCGGTCAATGGCGCGCTCGTCATCGCGATCGAACTGGCGAATCTTGAGCGTAGAGCCCTTGATTTCGGCCAGGTTCTGGGTTGCCACATCGAAGGCAACGGTCCCCGTTGCCACGCGACCGCTTTCAATTACGCGCACTGGCCCGCCGGAGACGTGTTTGACCTCGACCGTGCCCGACGTCACATCCAAGTCAAGCGATGTGAACGCGTCGGCATCAAACGTTTCGCTCGAAAGCTGCTGAGGCCGAGCGGAATATTTACCGCCATCGTTCATAAAATCGTCGTCGTCAACCACATCGTCCATACTGGACAAGCCGGATACAACATCGTCGAGATCCCACGGACCATCAAAATGAATCAATGTCCGCGAAATGCCAAAGACAAGTCCGATGATAAGCACAAACGCTCCGATGCCAATGCCCAAGCGCCTCTTAGACTCATGCGAGAGCTTCATCATTCATCACCTTCTTTGGCACTCGACTCAGCGGTGGTCGCGGCAGCCAGGTCAGCGTCAACCGCTGTGGAAACGTCCTCCCCTTTAGCCCTAGCGACCGCCGGCGCCGAACCAACCTGGATATCCCCGCGCGCCCAATCGCCATCGAGCGCACGTGCCACCCAGTGATAGATGGGGATCGTAAAGAAGATCAGTGCGGGAAAGGGGCTGACACCAACCAGGAACATCAGTAAAAAGAACAGCAGCCAGCACACGGCCCAATACGGGAACGACTGGAACGGACCCTTCACCGGAGTCGGGCCGGCCGCAACGGCACCCGTCACCTGAGCCGTCGCCGCATTGGCGGCCTGCGCACTCCAGCTTGCCGCCTGCGCCGCCTTGGCTGCCGCGTCACTTGCCTGCGTTGCCGCCTCAGTCGCACGCGCCGCTGCCTCATGGGTGCGGGCGCGCTCTGCCGCCTCGGCCTCGCGCTGACGAGCGCGGTCCTCGTTCTCAAACTCGATATCGTCCTCGATCTCATCGCTCGGATTGAGGAGCTCGTCCAAACTCACGCCATAGAGTTTGGCGAGCGAGATCAGGTTTTCGGTATCGGGCGAGCTCTCCGCGCGCTCCCATTTACTGACCGCCTGGCGCGACAGTCCCAGCTTTCGCGCCAGCCCTTCTTGGCTAAAGCCCTTGCTGCGACGAAGGTCGGCGAGCCGCTGCGCAGTTTCTACATTCATGGTTCCTCCTATGTGATGCCAGCCGTGCCGCCGGACCGTTTTTGTTCTTAAGGCGCCTTGCACAGTTAAAAATGTATCCGCCACCGCCAAAAGCATGCCACCTATTCTAGTGAGATTTTTGACAACCGGCGGTTGCGGATGCATATGAGCTGCGGAAATGTGTCCAAACAAAGCAATGACCCGTAGCTTGGTTGTCCCCGTTGCGGCGTTAACGGTAGTATGGTCGTACTGTTTGTTTCGCACCGCCAACGGAGGGAGTTCCGCGCCGTGAACCGCGATTTCGCCTCATCGCTCATCCAGCTCAATAACACGTTCTATCGCGAGCACTCCGCCTCCTTTTCCGATACGCGCCAAGCCCCGTGGCCCGGCTGGGTGCGTACCATGGACATCGCGCTCGAACAGCTCGACGTCGCCACGATCGAGCATCCCGTCCGCGTCTTCGATCTTGCCTGCGGCAATATGCGATTCGAGAACTTTGCCGCCGGCGGCGCACTTGCCGCCAAGGGCGTCGACGGCGCAAACCCCTCGGCGGATGCCAGCTGCCCGTTTGAGTTCTATGGTGTCGACTCGTGCCAAGACCTGGCCATCGATGCACGTGGTCACGCCCTGCGCATTCCCAACCTGCACTTCCAGGAACTCGATGTGCTCGACGCTCTCATGAAGCTCAACCCCGCCGAGACGCCCGACGTGCTTTTCGACGCCCCACTCGCCGACATCTCGGTCTGCTTTGGCTTTATGCACCACGTACCGTCATGCGAGTACCGCGTACGCGTGCTCGACGCCCTGGTGCGGCAGACGCGCCCAGGCGGCATCATCGCCATCAGCTTTTGGGAGTTCATGAACGACGAGCGCATGGCGCGCAAGGCCGTTCGAGCCGAGGCCCGCGCCGAGCTCACCCCGCCGTTTGAGGGTTACGATTCAGCGCAGTTTGAAGCCGGCGACCACCTCATCGGCTGGCAAAACGACCGCCACGCCTACCGCTATTGCCATCACTTTGACGATCAGCAGATCACCGACCTGGTGCGTGGCGTCCGTACGTTCTACAAGAGTGGCGAGGTTCCCGTACGCGAGCTCGAGCGCTTCCATGCCGACGGTCGCAGCGGCGAGCTCAACCGCTATGTGATTCTCAAGCGTCTGTAGGCATCGACGACTCGCCGTCGAGCCGCATCGCATCTTTCGGGCAAACTATGCCCACCCTTTTTTCAATCCATTGACGGAACGTGCAACCCTGCGTTCCACACTTATGACCAAGGAGCCTCATGGGAGCCGTCCACGTTCGCACGCCTAAGAACTTTGTGCTCGAGGAGCGCCTGGAGCGCTACGCCGATGCGATTGAGACGAACCCCGAGGCCTATGCCGGAGATTGGCGCGAGGCTTGCGCGCCAGTTGTCAGCAAGCCTTTCGAACACCTTCACCTGGATCTTGGTTGTGGCAAGGGAACGTACCTTGTAGAGCGCGCGGCCCACGAGCCAAACACCCTCTTTATCGGTATGGACCAGGAGCCCATCTGCATCGCCTATGCCGCGCAGAAAGTCTGCGAGCAGGAACTGACCAACGCACTCGTCCTGCCCCGAGGCGCCGCATCGCTGCCACAGCTGTTTGCCGTAGGCGAGCTCGATGCCATCACCATCAACTTTCCCACGCCGCAGCCCAAGGCCAAGTACGCAAAAAAACGACTCGTCCATGTCGACCATTTGATGCTCTACCGCCCGCTCCTTGCAGCCGGCGCCACCGTCACGCTGCGAACCGACAGCAAGCCATTGCGCGACTACGCCCTGGAGCAGTTTGTCGCGGCAGGCTACGACACACTTTGGGTAAGTGACGACGTCCGCCGCGACCATCCCGAGCATCCCGAGACCGAATATGAATGCCGCACGCGCGAGATGGGTGCCGTCGTCTATGGCATTTACGCCACACCCGGCGAGAAACCTACCGAAGAGCAACTCGCAGCAGGCCGAGCGCAGGAGCAAAGCCTTGCCTGCTACCTGCCAGATAACCTCGACGAGCTCACCTACGTGCCCCTCGGCATGGAAGAGGCCGTCGAGAACTTTAGAAACCGCGCCCGCAAGGGCAAGAAGCGCCTGCCACAAGAGTCCCACGGGCTTCTGATGGTCGCGGCGTCAGCAAACAAGCGCAAATAGGCGCCAGCGAACGACCCTCAAACCTAAGTGAGTAGACTTTTTAGCAATAGCCAAGCACAACCCACATAACGAAAACTAAAACCGCAGGTAAATCCCTTACGCAAAAGCCATGTGCTCGCGATATTGCAAAAAGTCTACTCACTTAGCTGGCAACTGCACCAAACGGCTGGGCAGAACGCCCATTTCCTGCATTTTCTCGCGCGCTGGCACCCCGCGCCGCCGCTACGCCATAATAGTTGGCGGACAATCGCGAGAGAAAGCAAACACATGGCACAGACCACGACAGACACCGCCGCCAGTACCGTCTCCGGCGCCGGCGCCGCCAGCTCATTCTCGGGCGGCACGGGAACCGAAGCCGAGTTTGGCTCGCTCGGCGCGCTCTCCCCCACCTGGTGGGAGCCCGAGGACGGCAGCGAGCCCGAACCATGGCTCACGCCCGATCAAGCCTTCGAACGTTTCTTTGAATGGACGAGCGATCGCGGCATTGAGCTGTGGGATCACCAAGAAGAGGCCCTCATGGACCTGGCAGCCGGCGATCACGTCATTTTAGGCACACCGACCGGATCGGGTAAATCGCTCGTCGCGCTGGGCATGCTCTTTATGGGCATGGCACAGGGCAAACGCTGTTATTACACGGCCCCCATCAAGGCCTTGGTCAGTGAAAAGTTCTTCGACCTGGTGCAGGTGCTCGGTCGCGATAACGTCGGTATGATCACCGGCGACACGCATATCAACACCAAGGCACCCGTCATCTGCTGCACGGCCGAAATCCTTGCCAACGATGCGCTCCGCGAGGGCGAGGACGCCGACGTGGGCTGCGTGGCCATGGACGAGTTCCACTACTTTGCCGACCCCGACCGCGGCTGGGCCTGGCAGGTGCCGCTGCTCACCCTGCCCCACACGCAGTTTATGCTCATGAGCGCCACGCTCGGCAATGTCACTGCCATCGCCGCCTCACTCGAGGAGCACACCGGCGCTACCTGTGACTTGGTCGTCGATGCCCCACGCCCCGTGCCGCTGAGCTACGACTACGTGACGACCTCGCTCGAGGGCACCGTCGAGCTCGCGATGCGTCGCGGCGAGGCCCCGCTCTATATCGTGCACTTTAGCCAGGATGCCGCACTTGCGACGGCACAGTCGCTCGCCAATTTTGGCATCGCCAGCAAGGAGCAGCGCGAAGCCATCAAAGACGCGGCAAAGGGGACGAGCTTCTCGACGGCCTTTGGCAAGATTCTCAAGCGCCTGCTTGGATGCGGCGTCGGCGTGCACCATGCTGGCATGTTGCCGCGCTATCGCCTGCTGGTCGAGCGCTTGGCGCAGCAGGGTCTGCTGCCCGTCATCTGCGGTACCGATACACTCGGCGTCGGCATCAACGTACCCATCCACACCGTGGTGCTCACCGCGCTCACCAAGTTCGACGGCTACAAGATGCGTCGCCTGCGCGGCCGCGAGTTCCATCAGATTGCCGGTCGCGCCGGCCGCTCGGGTTTCGATACCGAGGGCATGGTGATTGCCGAGGCACCCGAGCACGAGATCGAGAATGCCAAGCTTATGGCCAAGGCGGGCGACGATCCCAAAAAGCTCCGCAAGATTAAAAAGAAGAAGGCCCCCGAGGGCTTTGTCACCTGGAACAAGCAGACCTTTGAGCGCCTGATCGAGACGCAGCCCGAAACGCTCAAGCCGCGCCTGCGCATCACACACTCCATGGTGATTAGCGTGGTCGAACAGGGCGGCGATGCCCGCGCCCGCGTACACGACCTCATCGAGACGAGCTTGCAGACTCCCGAGGAAAAGGCCAAGCTCGAGGTTCGCGCCGACGAGATCTTCGCCACGCTCATCGATTCCGGCGTCGTCGTTCGCACCGAGGTACCGCCCGCACCCGACGCCCCGACTGACGCCGCACCAGACATCGACTATGCGCTGACGGTCGATCTGCCCGAGGACTTCGCGCTCGATCAGCCGCTCTCGCCGTTCCTGCTTGCCGCGCTGGAGCTGCTCGATCCCGAGAGCGAGACCTATACCATGGATCTAATCTCAATGGTCGAGGCAACGCTCGAGGATCCCAAACAGGTGCTGCGCGCACAGGAGCGTGCCGCACGCGATCGCGCCATGGCCGAGATGAAGGCCGACGGCATCGAATATGAGGAGCGCTTGGAGCGCATTCAAGACGTCACGTACGAAAAGCCACTCGAGGATTTGCTCGACGCCGCTTTTGATAAGTACTGCCAGGAAGTACCTTGGGCAAACGACTATCAGCTCTCTCCCAAGAGCGTTCTGCGCGATATGCTGGAAAGCGCGAGCGATTTTAAGGGCTACATTCAAAAGCTCGGCATCGCCCGCTCCGAGGGCATTTTACTGCGCTACCTGGCAGAGGCCTACCGTTCGCTCGACCGCACCGTGCCCATCGAGAAGCGCGACGAGCGCCTGCGCGACATTATCTCGTGGCTGGGCTTTGTGGTGCGCTCGGTGGACTCGAGCCTGGTGGACGAGTGGGAGAACGCCGGCAACCCGGCAGCCCTCGATGCTGCGCCGCCGCAGGGCATCGACGAGGTCGTGGTGGACCGCCGCGGCTGCACGCTGTTGGTGCGCAACGCGCTCTTCCGCCGCGTGACCCTTGCCGCCCGCGAGCACGTTCGCGACCTGGGCGAACTCGACGACGACTGGGGCATGAGCGAGATCCGCTGGCAAAAGGCGCTCGATGCCTACCACGAGCAGCACGAGGAAATCCTCACCGGCGGAGATGCCCGCAGCGCCGCGATGTTTTCCATCGACGAGTCCGACGAGAAGACCGCGCACGTATGGCACGTGCACCAGATCTTTGCCGACGAGGATGGCGACCACGACTTTGGCATCATGGGCGATGTCGATCTGGACGCCACGCAAGACGGCGGCGAGGTCATCTTCAAAAACTACCGCGTCGGCTTTATCGAGGACCTGCTCGAGAACTAGCCGACCATACTGGAACGAAACGAAGCGGGGTCGCTGGCAACATCGCCAGCGGCCCCGCTTTTTGCGCGATACGCTATCCCCTACTCGGTATCCTCGACCTCATACGAATCCGCCTCGGCTGGCTCATCGTTTGTCTCTGTCGCAGCCCCGCGCGCCTCGTCAAACGCGGCCTTCATGGTCTTGTTGCCCCACGTGAGCTTGCGAATGGTAAGATCGTCGGCCTTCTTATTGGCTAGGCGCAGATTGTTCTCGGAGGATAGCAATGCCTCCTTGGTTTTCTGCAGATGGCTAATCGTCTTGTCGATCTCATCGATCGCCGTTTGGAACTTGCGGCTCGCGATCTCGTAGTTGCGGCCGAAATCGTTCTTGAACTTTTCCATCTTGGCTTCGAAGTTCGTGACGTCGATATTCTGCTGCTTGTACTCCGCCAGCTCCTGCTTATAGCGCAGTGAACCCATGGCGGCGTTGCGCAGCAACGTAATCATGGGAATGAAGAACTGCGGGCGGATCACGTACATCTTCTCATAGCGGTAACTCACGTCGACGATACCCGCGTTATAGAGGTCACTCTCGGGCTCCAGCAGGGTGCAGAGCACCGCATACTCGCAGCCTTTCTGACGACGATCGTGATCGAGTTTCTTAAAGAAATCCTCGTTCTTGTGTTTGGTCGCGGTCTCGTCGTTCTCGTTTTTCATCTCGAACATAATTGAGATGACCTCGTTGCCGCTCGCGTCGCACTCACGGAAGATAAAATCGCCCTTGGTGCCCTCGGACGCATCGTTATCCTTCTCGAAGTACGCGTTGGGAAACGCCGTCATGCGCAGACGGTTGAACTCGGTCTCGCAGTGCTGCTCGAGCGACTCGCCCACCATCTTGGTGGACAGGCGGACCTTCATGTCCTTAAGGCGCTCAATCTCTTCGTCCTTGTAGCGAATCAGGTCATCGCTCGCGCGCTTGGCCTGCGCGAGCTCGAGCTCATGTGCCGCCTTGACCTGTTCCTCGCGAGAATCGCGCACCGCCAGCTCGCTCGTCAGCTTGGCACGTGCCTCATCGCGCTCTCGTTCCGCCGCGGCGACCGCCTTCGACAGCTCCATTTTTGCAGAAAGTTCTTGCTCACGAAGCTGTGCACGAAGGCCCTCGGCCTCGCGCTCGGACTGAGTCTTAGCATTCGAGAACTTCTCACGCACTTCTGTCTGGTAATCGGAAAGCTTACGATTCGCTTCGTTTTGCGCAGCCTCGAGCTTACGCTGCGCCTCGGCCGCAGCAGTTGCGAGTGCCATTTCTTGAGCCTTATCTGCGGCGGCAAGCTTTGCCTGCAACTCCGCAATCTGAGCATCGCGCGCGGCGAGGTCATTTTGAGTCGCATTGCGTACCGCGGCTTCGGCAAGCTTTGCTTCGTCATCTTTGCGCCCAAGCTGCGCACGCAGGCTATCGATCTCGCGCTGAAGCTCAGCATTCTCCTTCTGAGCATCGGCACGGGCCTCAACCGCCGCACGCTGACTTGCGCTCTCGCGCTCTGCGGCAGCGCCCTCGAGCTTGGCGCGCAACTCGGCAAGCTCGGCATCGCGCTTAGCGACCTCTTGTGCCAGTTGCTGAGCCGCAGCGTTCTTCTGCTCAACGAGCTGAGCGTTGCGCTGAGACTCTGCCTCCTGCAAAGCAGCCGTCGAACGCGAGCGCTCAAGCTCCAGCGCCTGCTCGCCCTCGCGCTGGACTGCCTTCACACGCTCATCCAAGTCGCGCGAAAACTCGGCATCGCGCACCTGCTTGACGATATCCGCATAGCCGGATGCATCGACCTTAAAGACTTCGCCACAATGCGGGCACTTGATCTCATTCATAGCAGCTCCTCGATGGACGCAAATTTCAACCGCCTACACTCTACCGCGCCGCACGGACAAAAAAGGCGCCGCCGCCATAATGTCAACGGCGCCAGAACCACCACAAAGGCGCACTGTGTCCCCTTTGTGGTGGTTCTGGCGCCCTATAGCCCAAAGAAGCTAAGAATCTGGTCGCGGCTTACGGGCTTGTACTCGTTGGCGTCGAGGCCCACATCGTAGCGGTAAATGGGGCGCTCGCGATCGCGGTTGCGTGCGTTGGTGCGGTCTCCTCTGCTGTGGATATGCCCGTGTAGCATGATGGCGCCACGCGCCTTACCATTCCAGCTGAGCATGGGGTAATGGCTCATCACCAGACGATGGCCCTTGGCATAGCCGGGAGCAACCTCCAGGTAATCGCGCACGTCTTCCCAAATTTGCGGGGCGTCGGGATCTTCCCAGTCGCCGTCATGGTTACCGCAGATGAGCGTCACATTCTTGCATTCGATACGCTCGCACAGGCGCACCGCCTCCGCCATGGGCAAGCGATACGTAAAGTCTCCCAAGATATAGAGGCGGTCGTCCGCAGCCACGCACTCATTGATGGCATCGATGACCTTGCGGTTCATCTCCTCGACCGAATCAAACGGTCGATCCATGTCGTGCAAGATATTCGTATCGCCCAGGTGCAGGTCGGCGGTAAACCACATCATCGTCTATGCCCTCATTTCGCAATGCATCCAACTCGTGCTAAGTATACAGACACAGCGATGCGGCGGTTAGCCAAAGAGCCCGCCGAACAGTCCGCGGCGGCGCTTGTCTTGCTTTTTCGAAGCGTCACCCTGGGCGTTCTTGCCCTGCCGCTTCTTACGATCCCGCTCCAACTCATCGTCATCGAGTAGCGTATCCCACTCAAACGGATCGTCTGTCAGATCGAACAGGTCATCGTCATCAAACATGGCAGTCTCCCATACCGATTAGCGAGCATCCACCACATAGAGCCCAACGCGCACCTGATGCCACGGGCTGCGCTCGGGGGCAACCTGTTGCACGCGGGCCTCAAATACGTCCTCGTGGCCGTAATACATCATCAAGGACAGTGGGCCAACCTCGTTTCCCGGAACGTAGCCAAGTTTGGTCTTGCCATAGTAGATCGCAACTGCCTCGGGGTCATGGGGATTATCGCGCTCGGCACACAGCGTCAGTTTATCGCCCGCTTTAAGATCGCCCAAGACCAAGGCGCCATCGGTATACTGAAATCCTGCAATGTGAAATGACAGAAGAACACGCGAAGGCTCGTACATAGCAGCTCCTCTAACGGCCGGATAAACCGGTGTGTAACCTTATTGAGAAGTCTACGGTCCCGTGCGGACACAAATACATCCTGTCTGCGTCCTTCAATCGTTTGCCTCAACGCTTGCGCGACAGAACGCTTGCAGATAAGATAGGAACACGGATGGCACCCGTTGCCGCGGGTCTTGCCAACTCCGATACACGTTTTCATCGTGAGAAGTGGCCGTCTTCGCTTACGCGGGGGCGGCTATTTCATTCGGCCGATAAACAGACCGAGTTCGATAGCCGCAATCAACAACGCCAATAACGAAATAACATCGCTTACGTTCATACCAAATCCCTTCTAAAGGGAGTTGGCCCATCCGTGCTCCATAACAGTAGTCTAACGCAAAATGCAGGTAATAGGAACACTTGTTCGTATTACCTGCGCCCTTTTCTAATGCACAAACATGCGCACGAACTTGTGCTTCCAGCTTGCGTAAGGAGCATAGCGGAATGGCACGTCCAGCCACGTTGCCTTGTTCACGATGCTCTTCTTGTGGCTAAACGTATCGAAGCTCTCGCGTCCATGGTACTGCCCCATACCGCTCGCACCCATGCCACCAAAGCCCATATGGCTCGTAGCCAAGTGCATAATCGTGTCGTTGACGCAGCCGCCGCCAAAGGGCACGTAACGCACAAAGCGCTGCTGAACTGCGCGATCCTGGCTAAAGATATACAGAGCCAGCGGCGTCGGACGATCCGTAATAAACGTCTCGGCCTCGTCTAGGCTCTCAAACGTCAGCACCGGCAAGATGGGGCCGAAAATCTCCTCCTGCATCACGGCGTCATCGGGGGTCACGCCGTCCAAAATCGTCGGCTCAATCTTGAGCGATGACTCGCGCGCCGTGCCTCCAAGCACAACCTTATCGGGATCGATCAGCCCACGCACGCGCGCAAAATGCTTGGCGTTGACGATATGCCCATAATCCTCGTTATCGAGCGGATGCTCGCCAAACATACGGCGGGCCTCTTCCCTGATGAGGTCCAGCAGCTCGTCGTGCACGCGCGCATCGACCAGCAGGTAGTCGGGCGCCACGCAGGTCTGCCCCACGTTGAGCCATTTACCAAAGGCGATACGCCGCGCCGCAACCTTCAAGTTTGCCGTCGCATCCACGATGCAGGGGCTCTTTCCGCCCAGCTCAAGCGTCACGGGCGTAAGGTTTTTACTTGCGCGCTCCATGACGAGTTTGCCGACCGGAACGCTACCGGTAAAGAAGATCTTGTCCCAGCACTCGTCGAGCAGCGCTTCGTTTTCGGCGCGCCCGCCCTCGACAACCGTCACCAGGCGCGGATCAAATGCCTCTTCACAGATTTGCTTGAGCACCGCGCTCGATGCCGGAGCATAGGCGCTCGGCTTGATGACCACGGTATTGCCCGCGGCAAGGGCCCCGGCAAGCGGCTCGAGCGTCAGCAAAAACGGGTAGTTCCACGGCGCCATGATGAGTGTGACGCCATAGGGCACGGTTTGCGTTTTGCACACACTCACGGCGTTGGCAAGGTCACACGGATGCAGGCGCGGACGACTCCATCGCGCCACATGAGCGATCTGATGACGAATCTCGGAAAGTGATGTGCCAATCTCGCACATATAGGCCTCGTCATGCGACTTTCCCAAATCGGTCTTGAGCGCATGGGCAATATCGGCCTCGTGGGCCCGTACCGCATCGCGTAAACTCACGAGCGCACGACGTCGAGCATCGGCATCAAACGTGGCGTGCGTCTTAAAGTAGGCGCGCTGATCGCCGACGATGCGCGCAATTTCCTCGGTGTTCATGGACCCTCCTAGTTCTCGTCCTCAAACATACCACCCGCAACAACTTCGTACATATGCTCGAGCTCCAGGCGGTCCATCAAAAGCGGAACGGGGTACAGCGGATTGGCCTCGGCATCGGCATGTGCCGCCATTTCGGGAATGTCGGAGCGGCGAATGCCCGTCACGTATTTGGGAATTTCCAAGGCGGCGTTCATGCGGTCGACCCAATCGATAAATGCCTCGGCAGCCAGGCTATCCTGCGCGTTAGCCGGCGCAATGCCCGCCATGCGAGCAAGATCGGCAAGCTTGGGAGCGGCGGCGTCACCATAAGCGCGAAGCATGTGCGGCAGGATGATCGCGTTGGCCAAGCCGTGCGGAATCCCGTAACGCCCGCCCAAGCTGTGTGCGATGGCATGAACGTATCCAACATAGGAGCGCGTAAAGGCAACGCCCGCCTTATACGCCGCCGAAAGCATATTGCGACGCGCACGCATGTTGTCTCCATGCTCATGGGCCTCAAGCAAATTATCGCGGATGAGCTGAACCGCCTGTCGCGCCATCTTGCGCGTATAGGGCGTGGTGCTTCGCCCGATAAAGGCCTCGACAGCATGCGTCAGGGCATCCATACCCGTCTGCCCCGTAATGGACGCCGGCAACCCGCGCGTAAACTCGGGGTCGTGGACCGCAAAACGCGGGATAAGCACAAAGTCGTTAATGGGGTATTTATAGTGCGTCTCGTCATCGGTGATAACCGCCGCGAGCGTGACTTCGCTTCCCGTACCGGCGGTAGTGGGAACGGCGATGAGCAGCGGCAGGCGACGATGAATCCGCAGCAGGCCGCGCATCTTGTTGATGGGCTTGTTTGGCTGCGCAATGCGTGCGCCCACGCCCTTGGCACAGTCCATGGCCGAGCCACCGCCAAAGCCGATAATGGCCTGGCAGGCGCTCTCTCGATACAGGGACGCCGCTTCTTCCACGTTTGAAACCGTGGGGTTTGCACGCGTTTCGGCATAGACCGTAACGCCAATCCCCCTGGATGCGAGCGCCGTCTCAAGCGGTGCCGTGAGCCCCAGACGGGCAATGCCGGGATCCGTCACGATAAGGACCTTCTGGATCGAGCGCTTTTGAAGCACCGCGGGCACATCCTCGGCATGCTCTAAAATGCGCGGCTCGGTATAGGGCAGGATCGGCAATGCAATGCGAAAAACCGTCTGATATGTTCGGCACCAGGCACGACGGGCTAGATGCATAAAGGAAACTCCTTCATTTGTTGATAGATCAACATTTGCTCGACCGATTGTACTCAGCGGCGTCCGAATATGACTTGCAAACCGTTAATCAATCAACATCTTCATATCTCAAAATTGTTTTATTAAAAATCATTCCTAATAGGCTTCACATTTGGTTGCATTTATGGATAATAGAACTCGTCAAGACGCACGTCCGGAGAGGGCCCTTACGGGACCGGACGAGCGCACAATCGCCATCGATCGAAAGGATCGAATCATGAAGTTTGTTTGCCCCGTTTGCGGTTATGTGGAAGAGTTCGACGGCGATCAGCTGCCCGAGGACTTCAAGTGCCCCCAGTGCGGCGTTCCCGGTTCTCGTTTCCTGAAGCAGGAGGAGGGCCAGCTCGAGTGGGCTGCCGAGCACGTCGTGGGCGTCGCCAAGATGGAGGGCGTCTCTGAGGACATCGTTGCCGACCTGCGCGCCAACTTTGAGGGCGAGTGCTCCGAGGTCGGTATGTACCTGGCCATGGCTCGCGTCGCTCATCGCGAGGGCTATCCCGAGATCGGCCTGTACTGGGAGAAGGCTGCCCACGAGGAGGCCGAGCACGCCGCCAAGTTCGCTGAGCTCCTGGGCGAGGTCGTGACCGACTCTACCAAGAAGAACCTCGAGATGCGCGTTGAGGCCGAGAACGGCGCCACCGCCGGCAAGACCGATCTTGCTAAGCGCGCCAAGGCCGCTGGCCTCGATGCCATCCACGACACCGTGCACGAGATGGCTCGTGACGAGGCCCGCCACGGCAAAGCTTTTGCCGGCCTGCTTAAGCGCTACTTTGGCTAAGCCAACCGCTTGAGACATAACCTCTAGCTCGATGAGGCCCGGACCGTATTGGTCCGGGCCTTTTTCGTGCCTCACGAACTTGTTAACGCCCTGAAATAGGACCGTCTTCGGCATCGGCTTCTCGTCAAAAACTAAGTGAGTAGACTTTTTGGAACTTGCCGAGCAGACCATCCATATCACTTTATAAAGCCGCAGGTAAATGCCTTGTTGCAAAACGACCTAGTCGCCAAAGTGACAAAAGTCTACTCACTTAGATTCGCAGCCGTCCACGATCGAGCCATTTTGTGTCTAACGGGCATCTTTCCGTCGATTACTCCCAATTTTGTCCAGTCAATGAATAGTTCAGACCGGAGTAATATCTCAGCCCTTTGCTCATCCGAGCTTTTATCACGATATTCAGCATCGAGCATCCTGCATATGGCCTTAACGATCGCGCGGAATCTATCCTCATCCGATATCTGTCTGTGTGTCAGGAGAAGCACATCGTAGCCCATGGCCTGAAGGGCCGTCATGCGGTCAGCGTCACGCAAGCCATCCCCTGCGCGTCCGTGCGAGGCCTTTCCCTGACATTCAATGGCCACCTGTCGCCTACCGTCCGGTGAAGAAAGAAGTAGGTCGATATATACACGGGACTTTCCCACAATCGCTCGAGCACTTGTGCCTAGCATCACTTCAACATTAAGCTCTATGTCGCAAAAACCTTCGCCTCCCAGGGATCGCGGCAGTGCAAGTAGCAAATACGCCTCGACCTCAAAAGGCGACGCGGCACCCAATGGAACGAGTTGCGATACCGCCATAAATCTATTGCCGTAACGCACCCCGCAAACATCTGAACAAAAACGGTCAAGGTCTCCGCCCAAAACCAAAGCGTCTCGACGCCATAAATTTGAGGCGGTGCCGTCCTCGGACGGGCAGCGCACCCAACCGAACGTTGTCGAAATCGCGCCCGAATCAATTGCACGCGAAAGCTCCGCCTCAAGTGCCGCCGGCAGAGCGCACACCGCAAACAAGCCATACATCTCCGCCAATACCAAAAGAAGCTGGAGATCCGTCAGGTGCCGCGACATGATGAATGCCGTCAGTAGAGGAGACGTAATCAAAAACCCATGCTCCGTTTCCAGCACGGATTCCCTGGGAAGCTCACCAAGAAACAGCCGCTGCCTAATGCTGGCTGGACAAGTCCGTTTGTTTCTCGTCCGAACCAATGTATACAACGGAAAACCGAGCGCGACCGCAGCCGTCGGGTTGCGGGCGAGATCATATCGCTGCCGGTCTTCTTCCGGTCGTGGAAGCGGCGGACACAAAGCGCGGACTTGAGGAGGCAAACGCCAGTACCTAAAAGCCGATATGTCACAAAGTAAATCCTTCATAGGCACAGGAAAACACGAATTTCAACCCAGTCAGTCACGCATTGGCGCGAACGCGCCAAAAATGGTGCCGAACGGACTGCCAAGTTTTCAACAGCCCTCCCCAACTGGCCAAAAGCTTGCCGAGAGCTGGACGAAGTTCTGTTGAAAACCCCATTTTTTTTCTCATGCAGAAGCTTTGCGCGACAAGTGAGTAGACTTTTTTGAACATCCCGAGCAGCCCGGTCATCCTGCTTTTCAAAACCGCAGGTAGATAGCTTGTTACAAAACTGCCTGGTCGCCAAAGTTCCAAAAGCCTACTCACTTAGGTTGCAGAGTGCTCCCATTAGCTGCGATTCCAAGGTATTTAGCGCTTTTGGACTCAAATCGTCATACTGAACAAGAATTTGACTTGAGTTTTCAGGGACAGATGCGCCATCGGCACACCAATAACAGTCACTGATATCGACAAAAGGGATACTCGAGCGCGTGAGGGCCCGCACAAAAGAGCTTCCGCCCGCTCCACGCTCCGCAACCACGATACAGTAAAGGCCCGCGTCTGCATGCTCGATCGAGACCTCTCCTGCCGGAAATACCTTCCGCACAAGCGCCATCAGGCCATCACGCGCCTCGCGGGCACGAACGCGCACGCGGTTCACATGACGCTCGTAATCACCCGATTCCAGCAAGCGAGCCAATGCAACTTGATCTATGGAGCTAACCGACGAGGCGTAAAAACCAAGGTCGCGCCTAAACCGCTCCATCAGCTCGTCGGGCAACACCATGTACGCTAGGCGCAACGCCGAAGACAGGCTCTTCGAAAACGTGTTGGTGTAGATAACCGACTGGGCGGCATCGATCGACGCGAGCGCGGGAATCGGCTTCCCGGCAAGGCGAAACTCACAATCAAAGTCATCTTCGATGAGATACCGACCTGGTCGCTCGGCGGCCCAGCTCAGAAGCGCATAGCGACGCGCAATACTCGTCACAAGGCCGGTCGGATACTGATGAGACGGCATCAAGTGAAGAACATCGGTCCCGGTTTTCTGCAGAGCGCTCAGGTCCACGCCGTCGTCATCCAACGGGATATGTCGAACTTCGCAGCCCATAGCCTGATAGATGCGCGTCAGGCGTAAATAGCCCGGATCCTCAACGGCATACACCTTGTCAGCGCCAAGCAACTGAACCAACATGGTATCGAGCAGCTGAGCGCCCGCGCCGATAACAATGTTATTGGGGTCGACATTCATACCCCTCGTCCCGCGCAGATGATGAGCAATTGCGCATCGTAGCCGAACGGTGCCCTGTGCCGGTGCGGGCGAAAAGATCTCGCGCTCGTCTTCGGATGTCAGCGTCGCCCGCAGTGCGCTTTGCCAAAGCCGCGCCGCCTCCAAAGCGGAAGGAGAAAGTGCATCGAACAGCTCAACCTGTCCGTTGACATCATGCGCGCTGGGACCAGCAGAGGCGGCATCTCGGTCGATGCCCTCCGCAGCCGAAGCCAAAACCGGTGCATCCGGAAGCTCGCAAGCGTAGTAGCCACGACGCGGCATTGAGCAAATATAGCCCTCGGCAAGTAACTGGCTATATGCATTCTCGATGGTAATGACACTGATTCCCAGATGACTGGCAAAGGCGCGCTTAGACGGAAGATGCTCCCCCGCCGCAATACGTCCAGCAACAATATCATCTCGAATTTGCTGGTAAACATACTCATAAAGCGATGCCTCGCCACGTTTTTCCAAATTGTAGTCAAGCATGAGTTTACCACCTGACCTTATCGAGCTGTTCAATCTGGTATTAAGCTGACCTTATTATTATCTCGAAAACTGAGTATTTTGCCATACCCAGCTCCCCGATAGGATGTTCCGTCAAGCAATGCACATGCCAACCAAGGGAGCAACCATGGCAGAACAGACCAGCAAGGCCGATCGCGTCAAACTCAATCGCGAGCTCGCGCAGATGCTCAAGGGTGGCGTCATCATGGACGTCACCACGCCCGAGCAGGCACGCATCGCCGAGGAGGCGGGCGCCTGCGCCGTCATGGCTCTCGAGCGCATCCCGGCCGACATCCGCGCCGCCGGCGGCGTATCGCGCATGAGTGACCCCAAGATGATCAAGGGCATCCAGGAGGCCGTCTCCATCCCTGTTATGGCCAAGTGCCGCATCGGCCACATTGTCGAGGCGCAGGTCCTGCAGGCCATCGAGATCGACTACATCGATGAGTCCGAGGTTCTCTCCCCTGCCGATGACGTCTATCACATCGACAAGACCCAGTTTGACGTGCCGTTTGTCTGCGGCGCCCGTGATCTGGGCGAGGCGCTGCGCCGTGTTGCCGAAGGCGCCACGATGATTCGCACCAAGGGTGAGCCGGGTACGGGCGACGTCGTTCAGGCCGTGCGTCACATGCGCAAGATCCAAAAGCAGATCCGTGACGTTGTTGCCCTGCGCGATGATGAGCTCTTTGAGGCAGCCAAGCAACTGCAGGTTCCGGTCGAGCTGGTGCGCGAGGTCCATGCCACGGGCAAGCTTCCCGTTGTGAACTTTGCCGCCGGCGGCGTAGCGACCCCTGCCGACGCCGCGCTGATGATGCAACTGGGCGCCGAGGGCGTCTTTGTCGGCTCGGGCATCTTTAAGAGCGGCGACCCCGCCAGGCGCGCCGCCGCCATCGTCAAGGCCGTGGCAAACTTCACCGATGCCAAGCTCATCGCCGAGCTTTCGGAGGACCTGGGCGAGGCCATGGTGGGCATCAACGCCGACGAGATCGAAATCATCATGGAGGAGCGCGGACGCTAGTCCGGCAGAAAGGATCGCACATGAGCGATTATGCAGACCAAACGGTCGCCGTGCTGGCGGTCCAAGGCGCTTTTGCCGAGCACGAGGCAAGACTATCCGGGCTTGGCGCACACTGTATTGAGCTGAGGCAGGCGGCTGATTTGAAGCAGGACTTTGACCGTCTGGTACTTCCCGGCGGCGAGTCCACCGTTCAAGGGAAGCTGCTTGCCGAGCTCGGCATGCTCGAGGAGCTTCGTGCCCGTATCGCTGAAGGCATGCCCGTCCTGGGCACCTGCGCCGGCTTGATTCTGCTGGCGCGCGACCTTGCCGCCCACGACGATAAGGGGACGCCGCGCCTGGCAACCATGGATGTGCTCGTCGAGCGCAATGCCTACGGCAGGCAGCTCGGCAGCTTTCGAACCAAGGGGCAGGTAGCCGGCATCGACGGTGAAGTGCCGCTGACGTTTATCCGCGCGCCCCGCATCGTCGAGGTCCACGGCGACGCCAAGGTCTTAGCAAAAGTCGACGGCCGTATCGTCGCCGCCCGCCAAAGCAACCAGCTCGGCGTAACCTTCCACCCCGAGCTCGACGACGATACCCGCCTCCACGAACTCTTCCTTCAGATGTAGGAAGAGCAGAAACGAGCGTGGATTTTCGGACACATAGCAAATGAGAGTGGATAATCTCCCACTCTGAGCTTGAATGCAGGCTCAAACCGGGAGATTACCCACTCTCATTCTTTGGTGCAAATGATCCCTTGGGGATGTCGATGTTTTGGCACCGACAGCGAGCGCCCACCAGAGCGAACAAATTGGCATGAAAAGAGGACGGCATAGACCTTCTGGTCATGCCGTCCTCTTTGAATGACAAGTTGTCGCTCTGGTGGGCGCGCAGCGTCAACTAGTTACGCGGTTCGTAGAACCGCGTAACCCCTAAAAGCGGTTGCCGCGGAAGCCGCCGCCGTTGCGGCCGCCACGATCGCCACCGCGACCGCCACGGTCGTTACCACGGTTGCCGCCGAAGCCGCCACGGTTGCCACCGCGATCGCCATAGCCACCACGGTTGCCACCGCGACCGCCACGGTCGCCGCCACGGTCACCAAAACCGCCACGGCCGCCACGATCGCCACCGCGACCGCCGCGGTCGCCGCCACGGCCACCACGATCGCCAAAGCCGCCGCGACCGCCACGGTCGCCGCCACGGCCACCACGGTCGTCACGGCCGCCGCGAGGACCGCGGTCCTCGTCCAGGCCCATGGCGACGAGCGGAGCGATAACCTTATCGAGAGCGGCCATCAGCTCGGTGGCCTCCTCGTAAGAAAGCTCGGGCAGGAGCTTCTCCTTCTTGTTGGCAAGCTCGACCAGGCCCTCAGCGGCATCCTCGGCGGCGAAGACAACAATCTTGCGCATATCGCCCTCGGCGTCGTCGATGCGGCCGACCAGATCGGCAGCCTCGGCCTCAGCCATCAGGCCATCGAGCTCACGAAGGCGCATGCCCAGCAAGTCGGACATTTCCTTCTGCTCCATCTTGGGCTTGAGGTCAAGAAGCTTGATGGCGCGCTCGATGTTCGCCATGCGCTCGGCCTTGGCCTCCTCCTCCTTGGAAATAGCAAAGCGACGGCTACGCAGCAGGCGGGCGGCCTTCTGCATCTTGTCCATCAGCTCTTCGTCATCGTAATCAACGGCGGCCTCGACAACCTCGGCCTCCTCCTCGGCGGAAACCTCGTCAGCAGCCTCAACCTCGGCAGCTTCGGTCTCCACGGTCTCGACTGCCTCGACCTCGGCAGCCATGGTCTCGTTCTCGGTCTCGTTCATGATCTCTTCGTTCTCGGACATGAGACTCCTTCTTGGCCCTCTCGGGCATCATCGCCCCATTCGCGGGGCCCGTCGCGCACTCTTTGCGCTTTAAACATTCATGCCTCTCGGCAAAACGTCCATTAGTTTATGGTGTCGCCATCCAATCTAGCTGCAGAATCTATGTGCACACATTAATGCGACATGTGTGACTCGCGACGAGCGTACACCAGCGACGCCACGAACCCGACCACGGCAATTACAGCCGCTACACGCACGGCAGCTGCAAATCCAATCGCCTGGGCAACGTCTGTCGCAGCGCCAGCGGCGCCGGCGGTCGCAGCAGAACTCGAGAGCAGACCGATAAACAGCGACGGGCCAAACGATGCGGCAATCATATTCCACGTGTTAAGCAATGCCGTTCCGTGAGGATGTTCAGCGGCGGGTAGCGTCTCCAAGCCGGCCGTTTGCGAGGGGCTCAGCACCAAACCGACTCCGGCATACACCACAACGGTCAGCGCCACGACGACGCCGATGTTCATGCTTGCCGCCGTCATCGAGATGGCAGTCTGCCCCACGGCAATCAGGGCAAAACCGACCGGCAGCAGCGGCCATGCGCCACGGGCGTCCATCACGCGTCCGCCCACAATCGAGGTCACGGCGTTGCAGGCAATCGCCGGCAAAATGAGCAAGCCCGCAATAAGTGCGGTCATGCCGTATGCGCCCTCAAAATAGAGCGGCAACAAAACGCTCATCGAGAACGTCGTCATCATCGACACCACCACAAGCAAACACGCAGGCCAAAAGCGAAAGCTCGCCATGGGACGCACGTTAAGCACCGGATGCTCGAGCTTGAGCTGACGGGCCGCAAACAGGCCGAGCAGCACAATGGCGGCGAAAAGCGCCACGATGCCGGCAATCAGATTGGTCGAGAACTCGCCTACGGAATACACAAATGCCGTAATGCCGGCGGCGAGCAAAACAACCGACAGAATATCAAGCGTGGTGTTCGAGCGCTCTCCGACATTCTGAACAAGCTTAACGCCCGCCGCAGCGACCACAATGCCGCCCACCAGCGGCACTACAAACACCGCCCTCCAGCCAAATAACGTGCACATAAGACCGCTAATCACGGGTCCAAACGCCGGTCCTAGCGTAATGCAGGCGCCGCCCAGGCTCAGATACAAACCGAGCTTCTCGCGCGGGGCGCAAGACAGCACCACGTTCATCATGAGCGGGAACAAGATGCCCGATCCCGCAGCCTGCAAAATACGACTTGGCAGCAAAACGCTAAACGACGGAGCGACCAGGCACAGGACTTCGCCGGCGACCATGCATCCGCATGCGAAAAACAGCAGCTTGCGCGTCGAGAAACGGCCGGACAGGAAGGCCATGATGGCCGTAAAAAGCGACGTCACGATCATGTAGCCCGAGACGAGCCACTGTGCCGTGGTGGCACCCACCGAAAAGGCTGCCATAATGTCGTGCAACGCCACGTTAATGATGTTCTCGTTAAACGCGGCAACAAAGGCTGCAATATACATTACGACGAGAATCGCCGCAGAGGCCGATGGCGTTACTTGAACTTGTTGCTGAGATTTGCTCCCCATGCATTTCCTTCCTCTTGGAACGACAGTCGCATCGCCCCAGAGGAACGGTCCAGGGCGAAAAATGAGCCCTAGACTTACGCCAGACGCCGTACACGACGAATCTGGCAACATGGTCCAACATCGAAAGATTGTAACGCGGACGCACAGCTTTCCTTCCGCGCTATTATTAAAAGTCCACGAAAGCATAAGACATGAGGAGCCCGCCATGATTAAGCCCATCATGAAATCCGAGTTCTTTTTGCGTCTGCCTTCCGAAGACGCGGGACCCGACGATGCCGCAACCGGGCAGGATCTCCTGGATACACTCCACGAGCATGAGCGCGAGTGCGTGGGCCTCGCCGCCAACATGATCGGCGTGCGCAAACGCATCATCTGCGTAAAGGACGGCAACAGGACACTCCTGATGTACAACCCTCAAATTCTTGAGCAGGTCAATGCCTATCAGACGAGCGAAGGATGCCTCTCGCTGACCGGCGAGCGTCCCTGTACCCGCTATCGCCGCATTAAGGTTGAGTATTTGGACGAGAACTTCGTTCACCGCATCAAAAACTTCTCGGGCTACACCGCCGAGATCATCCAGCACGAAATCGACCACTGCAATGGCGTCGTGGTTTAGGTCACCTGCCAAAATGAGGGTACCGGAGGCCTCCCTATGGATATCAGCCGCTTTGGCGAATTCGCCATCTTAGCGCAGTCACGCACGTTTCTTGATGCGGCGGAACTGCTTTTCATGTCGCAATCAACCCTCTCCAAGCACATCATGGCAATGGAGCACGAACTCGGCTGCAAGCTCATCGATCGAAGCCAGCGCCACGTAACACTCACCGCGCAAGGTGAAGCGCTCCTCCCCTATGCGCAAAAAATTGCGACGCTTCAGCACCGCTATCTTGCCGCCATTCAAATAGGCGCAGGTGAGCCGCTCGAGCACCTCACCGTAGGTTCTATCCCCATTATGGCCCCTTATGGGATCACGGACGCCGTCATCGATTTTCAGCAGGCGAACCCCTCATATTCTGTTGAGCTCATCGAGGGCGAGGGCGACACACTCAAGCGCATGCTCCTGCACGAGGACATTGACCTGGCCTTCATCCGTGACAGCGGCGCCATCGAGCCGGAGTTCAAAAAGATTCCCTTTACGACCGACCGGCTCGTGGCCGTCCTTCCGCTCGACCATCCGCTCGCCGAACGTGACACCGTCGAGATAGACGACCTTATCGACGAGAATTTCCTCATGCTTCCCCAAGGCTCGTTCGTAAGCGAGCTCGTCCTTTCCCTTTGTCGAGAAGCTGGATTTGGCCCACGTGTTACGTTCACCGGCAAACGAGCCGAGAACATCATCTCTCTTGTCGCACGCGGCGCCGGTGTCTCATTCCTCATGCGCAAGCCGGCGGAATCGCTTGCCAGCGGAAAGGTAGCCCTGGTGCCGCTTGAGCCCGCGACGACCTCCGAGGTCAGGCTCTACCTCAAGCGGAATGCCGCGCACTCGCAGGCGGTCGTCTCGTTCATCGGCTTCCTCCCCTACCGTCAGCTCCTGCAGGGCGACCGTGCGTCTTCCACCGCGGCACGACCGTCATAATCCCCGCTGCTCCACAACCGCAGACCTGTGTCCGCAAACACGCTGACAACGGCACAAAACACAAATATGCCTCGGGCGGCACGTCGCCGTCCGAGGCATATTTAGTTAAAGTGCGCAGACAGACTAGTCCACCGAGATGTTGAGCGCCTTACCGCCCTCGTCCTTCCTGGTACCGATCACCATAGCGGCGACAAGAGCCAGAACGAAAGCGACCACACCGGAGATGACAAGGCCGATAAAGCCCGTGTCGATGCCGGCAGGGTTAATAAAGCTCGGGAAACCGAGCGGGCCGGAGGCACCGAAGGCATAGAGTTTGGTACCCATGAGGCCGGCAATGGCGCCGCCTACACCAGCGGAAATAAAGGTTGCCCACATAAGACGCTTACGCGGCAGCAAGATGGCGTAAAGCGCAGGCTCGTTGACACCGAAAATCGAAGAGACAAGAGCGGGAATGTTGACGGCAGCATTTTCCTCGGAGTCCTTGGTTCGGATGACCATGCCAAGCACAGCACCGGCGATGGCACAACCGCCTGCATACACGAGCGGGTTAATGAGGTCATAGCCGTAGGTTGCGACATCGAGAAACCACAGCGGGATGATACCCCAGTGCAGGCCGAACATGACGAGCAGGCTCCAGAACGTGCCGATGACGAAGCCGGCGATGGCGGGCTGGAAGTTGATGAGCATCAAGATGATCTGGGCAACGATGTTGGAGAGGACCGTCATGACCGGACCGACCACAAGCAGGCCAAGGATGCCGCAAATGAGGAGCGTCAGGATGTTGGAGAAGAACGAGCTCACAAGCGCGGGCAGCGCGTTAGAAAGGGCCTTGTGCACCTTGGAGGCAATCCAGACGATAAAGATCGCAGGCAGAATCGTCGATGAGTAATTCTGCATGATCAGCGGGATGCCAAAAATATCACCGTAGACATTGGACTCGAAGACCGTGCCGGCGCCGAGCGTGTAGAGCGGATCTCCACCCATAAGGGCAACGAGCGTCGGGTAGACGAGGATGCCACCGAGTGCCATTCCCATAACGGGCTTAAGTCCGAACTTCTTGGCCGACGTCCAGCCAATGATTAGCGGAAAGTAATAGAAGACCGAATCTCCGATTGCCGAGAGCGTCACATACGTATTGCTGTCCTTGGCAAGCCAACCGGCAACCGTGCAGAGCGCGAGCATCGACTTGATAAAGCCACCGGCCATAAGCACGCCAAGAACCGGCTGCAGAATCTCGGAGATGATGGCAAGCAGACGCGAGAATGGATCGCCCTTTTTGACGTCGTCGCCCTCATCGATATCGAGTGCGGGTTTGGAGTCGAACCCGCCAATCTGAACAAGGTCGTTGTAGACGGCCTCGACAGTGGCACCAATCACGACCTGATACTGTCCGCCGGCCTGGATGACGTCAACGACGCCCTTCGTCGCCTTAAGCTCATTGGTCTGGGCGAGCGATTCATCCTTGAGGCGGAAGCGGAGACGCGTAATGCAGTGGCTCACGTCTAACACATTGTCTCGACCACCGACCTTTGTGATGATTTCATCGCAAAGCTTCTGGTATTTCATGGAATTCTCCTTTTTCTGAGCGGGGTATAGCATCGATTTCATGCCTCCGTAGTCGACGTGGGAGGGCAAGGAACCCGCTTTCCCCCTTGAAATCCGCGGACGCACGTACGCCCGGGATGGGGAACGGCAGAGAAGATGGAAGATGCCGATCACATGGCAATGAGCCTCATTGGCCCATATCACGCAATCAGGCCTACAGACGCGAATCTGCTGCGCCGAGAAGTCTCGTCGTCTGGCAGAACTTGTCACACAGACGTTCCGGTTCGCCCTGGGGAATCTGAGTACGCTCGGTCTCAAAAGAGAGGCCGTACTCGCGTGCCGGAAGGAAATACTCGAAATAGCCGTTGGTGTAACCGCAAACTATTCCCTCGACCGGGCATTCGCGCTTCATGCGAATACCCAAGTCGCTGCCGAGCTCACTCGGGAACACAAAGAGATGCAGGCCGCCCAAACTGATGACGACACACTTAAGCGTGAGCGAAAAGTCGTCATGGGCAACGGTGTGATAGAACGTCTGAGGCTCGATGCGGTCGAGAACGACCTCGCGATCGAGCTTGATCTGGGAAATCGCCTCGGCAAGACCGGTCGAAACGCGCTCGACCTCGGGAATGCCGCGTCCCTGACGAAAATTGCGGTCGCTACAGTCGCCAGCAGCACCGACGACCATGGCCGGATAGTAACCAAGGCTCTGAGCGAGCTTTTTGCCGGTAAGACCGGCGAGTTCGCTCGTGAGCTCCGTGCAGTCGGGTCCGACGCAAGCGGAATGCACCGCCCAGTTCACAAAGCCCGCAAATGGCTTGCCTTCGGTATCGAAGAACGATACGACAATGACCTCATTGTCGGCGAGTTCACCTGGGATGATGCGGTTGTCGTAGAAACCGGTGATGACCTGCTTGCCCAAGCGACAAATCGCGGGCTGTGCGTTGGCGCGGCACTCCTCAAAGCATTGGCAAATGGTATCGAGGAACCAGCGGTAGTAGTTCTCGTCGAATTTTCCCGTCCACCAGCTGCGGTGGTAAGCGACGATTGAAGTATGGTCGTGCGTCGCCGAGAGCAGAACGCAATCACGGTCAATGCCGTAGCGCTCAGCGAGCATTGTCTTGACTTCCTCGGCCATGCTTTCCTCGAACTCGAGGACATCGGCATTAAAGAGAAACACTTCACGTTCGCCTTGCTGGAAGAGGATGGCGTTGGCGAAGACGTCGTCATGGACGCCTGTCGCAGGTTCAAGACGGTTGGGAAGATTGCGGTAGCCAATCAGGTAGATGTCGCCCTGTGGGGTGATTTTGCGGCGCGCGTGTCCAATGTTCATGCACGTTCTCCTTCTGTGTCACGCCGCATTCAAGGCGGCAATGATGATTTCGACGAGGCGCTCATGGGATCCGGCGGCAAAACCGGAGTTCATAGCCTCATAGGTGATTTTTTCGTACGCGTCGGGAGCCGGTAGGTACTTCTGTCCGCCGTTGACGAGCGTGGCAAAGAACACAGAGCCGGACCGAGCGGCGCGCACAGTGGCGCCGAATGCACTCGAGACCTCGGGTTGTACGCCGACAAGCTCGACGTTTCCCAGCCGGAGCAGATAGACCCTCGTGCGCTGCTCGCCAGCGGCATGAAACTCATACGTTCGGTGCGGAGCCAAAGAGTGAAAATCGGCGCGTGTCTGAGCGGGCAGGAGAACGTCGACCGTGCGGGCATCGATGCCGGTAGCGTCATCCTCACGCGCCATGCGAGCGGCCTCGATCAAAGCATCGCCCAAGGCCTGCCCCTGCTGGTGCAGCATGCGGTATCCGTCCTCATGGGCATCGACCGTCTGCTTAACGCCGACCGCATCGAACATGACGTTCATGGCGCGCTCC
The DNA here is from genome assembly GCA_928722055.1 of uncultured Collinsella sp. Taxonomy (GTDB): domain Bacteria; phylum Actinomycetota; class Coriobacteriia; order Coriobacteriales; family Coriobacteriaceae; genus Collinsella. The sequence goes on along the minus strand of CAKMWN010000002.1, from coordinate 485,935 downwards.
GCCGGACCTTGGTCGCCCGCGGCGCCTGGCAGCAACAGGGCAACGCCGCCCAGCTCGCGCTCGAGTGACATGGCGGCAAAACCAAAGAGGTCTCCGCTCGCCATGCGCCTCCCCTCGGAGTCGCGCGACCCGTCGAGCACGGAGGACTGAACATCCGCCATCGCGAGCACGGCAACATACTCGCCCCCGGCATCCCTTATGGCGAGTACGGGCATCGTGTGGTCGGCAAACCCCCTGGGATTCGAGCCCAACCACCAGCCGGCAGGCGTCTCAATGTCGCGATTAACGTTCACGGGGCATTCGCCCTCCACAGTGGCGAGCGTGGCAGAGCGAATGCCCGCAACAGCGCGCTCGACAGCCGTGCGGGCGGCAGCGACGAGCGCTGCGCGATAGCGCTCGTTGCGATTGCGGGTAGCATCGTCGGCAAGATGCCCGGGAGTGCGGACGTGAGGCATGGAAAACGTGTGGGTAGGAACCACCCAAGAATAAGCACCGCTGCAATTGGCGGCATCCTCAACAACCTCACGCAGATCGGCGAGTAGAGCCGGAGCGATCGAGGTGACCTCAAGCGAAAGGACGCAGGCGCGTCGCCCCATCCCCTCGATGATAAGGGCACGGGCGAAGACCTCATGACGGAGTTCGTCGAAACCGTCGAACGGCAACACGTCCCCAAGATCGATGGCCACACGAGCGGCCCCAGCCCTCATCTCTCCTTCGCCCATGGCAGATACTCCCCTCTGATTGCCGCTCACTCGACACCGTACAGTTGCTGCGCCGTACCGCCAAGCACAAGGTCGCTGTCTGTATCGCTCAGATTTGCAGCGCGAACGCAGGCGACACCCTCGGTGAGCCACTCGCGTTTAACGGGATAGCTCGTGCCAAAAACAATATGGTCTGCACCCAGCACGTCAACCGCGCAGGCGAGGAGTGTCTTGCCCCAAGGCTGGGCATGGGACATGTCGAAATAGATGTTGTTCTCGAGGTGCCTGGAAACGGTCTCGGTATCGACCTGAAAACGGCCAGAAGCATCAGGGCGCTTGGGACCATGAGGCAGCAGCATCTCCTTGAACGCAAAGTATGCGCCGCCGAGCATGGAGTGGACCATCTTGATATTGGGATAGCGCTCAAAGAAATCACCAAAGATCTCTCGGCCGATCGCCGTAGTTTGGTCGACGCAGCGGCCATAAGAGCGGCGAAGGTTGTCGTACGCGAGAAGCGACTCGTTCTCGACCGGCACGGGAACATGGTGCACGTAAACGGTGGCATGACGTTCGTTCAGGTGCTCGAAAAAGCTCGAGAAGACCTGGTCGTCGAGATAGCGCTTGCCGTAGTGAGCGCAGAGCTGCACGCCCGCAAAACCATCGTCGAGCCTGCGGTCGAGCTCCTCCAAATTCGCTTTGGTGCCAAAGGGCGGCACGGCAACAAGCGGAATCAGACGGCCATTTGACGCCTTCGCGTCAGCAGCCATACCGTCGTTGAAACGCCGGCACATCTCGAGCGACATCCACTCGTGGCAGCCGGGGAACTTAAGGATCGCCTTGTCGACCCCCGCCTCATCCATATCGGCCAAGCGCTTCTCGAGGGTGTAGTCGCCCTCAATGTAGTTAAGACCCGGAGAACCGGCGGGCATCTCGATCACGATCTGTCGTTTGCCGGCGGAATTCATGGTCAGATAGCCTTCGGTGTCATAGGCGCGGGGTACCTCGGCCAAAAACTGTTCGCAGAGCGTCTCGTCATGAAAGATGCGCTCGTCGAACCAGTAGGAATTTGCATCGATAATCATTGGTTGGAACCGCCTTTCATCTTGTTGAAAACATTCTAGAAAAGCAGGTACCCGGACATCAATTCCAGCTTAAGCCCACTGTATTCCATTTTGGAATAGAACTTACCGCTCACGCGCGAACCTCGCCCGCTCAACGAGACAAGCGCTAACAGCACGGGCTTAGACAGAAAACGGTCGGCCCGCATCCGTTGCGGGCCGACCGTTTCATTACAGGCTACCTTTGCCGTTACGCCTGGCGGTAGTGATCGAAGAAGTCGGCGAGGTCTTCGAGGGACTCCTTGAGTACTTCCATGCGCGGCAGGTACACGATACGGAAGTGGTCGGGCTCAGCCCAGTTGAAGCCGCCGCCGCGCGTGATCAGGATCTTCTTCTCGTGCAGCAGGTCAAGGGCGAACTGCTCGTCATCGGTGATGTTGAACTTCTTCACATCCATCTTGGGGAAGATGTAGAACGCCGCGCGCGGCTTAACCACCGAGATGCCGTCAATCTTGTTGAGCGCCTCATACACAAAGTTGCGCTGCTCGTAGACACGGCCGCCGGGACGGATGTAGTCGTTAACGGACTGATGACCACCGAGTGCCGTCTGAACGATCGACTGAGCCGGCACGTTGGAGCACAGGCGCATGTTGGAGAGCATGTTGATACCCATGATGAAGTCGCTCATGCAGCGCTGGTTGCCCGAAAGCACCATCCAGCCAATACGATAGCCCGCAATCATGTGCGACTTGGAAAGGCCACTAAAGGTAACGCAGGGCAGGTCGGGGGCGAGCGAGGCAATCGAGACGTGCTCGTAGCCGTCCATGCACAGGCGGTCGTAAATCTCGTCTGCAAAAATCATGAGCTGGTGCCTGCGCGCAACCTCAACGATGCCCTCGAGCACCTCACGCGGGTAAACGGAGCCCGTGGGGTTGTTGGGGTTGATGATGACGAGGGCTTTGGTCGCGCTCGTGATCTTGGACTCCATATCCTCCAGGTCGGGATACCAATCCGCCTGCTCATCGCACAGATAATGTACGGGATGACCACCAGCAAGGGTTGCGCACGCCGTCCAGAGCGGATAGTCGGGGCTGGGGATCAGAATCTCGTCGCCATTGTCGAGCAGCGCGTTCATCGAAAGCTGAATGAGCTCGGACACGCCGTTGCCCGTGTAGATATGCTCCATCTGAACGTTGGGCAGGCCCTTGATCTGCGAATACTGCATGATCGCCTTGCGCGCGGAGAACAGGCCACGCGAGTTGGAATAGCCTTCGCAGTCGGGCAGCTGCTGGCGCATGTCCTTGATGACCTCATCGGGCGTGCGGAAACCGAAGGGCGCCGGGTTGCCGATATTGAGCTTGAGGATGCGCTCGCCCTCGTCCTCCATACGGGCGGCCTCGTCGACGACGGGACCGCGCACGTCATACAGGACGTTATCGAGCTTGGTGGATTTAGAAAAAGTACGCATGGTGGTGCTCCTTGCAATTTGAGCTGAGGGATGGGGTTCGGGCTTGGAATCGTTGCGGGGTGATGATGCCTCGCCTTGATCGGCGTCGCCGGCAAGCAGCCAGGTAACATCGACCTCCAAAATACGGGCGAGCAGCTCAGCCACATCGCGCCGCGGGATCGTCTTGCCGCTCACATATTGGCTCATCTGACTCTTGCCGAGTTTTTTGCCGAGCATCTCCGATGCGCGGATCACGTCCGACTGGCGAACGTCGCGATCGGACATAGCCTGTCGCAGGCGATCGCTAAACGTCTCTTGGGCCACTAGAACCTCCTTGCTGGCAAAGTTCAATTTATAGAACACGAATTGAACCATGGTTCAATTTAGCAAGCAGTATAACGCGGCGCTTCATTCGAAAGTTCAATTTCATAAGAAAATGTATCGGACTCCGAGATCTGCCCAAAGCAAACAATGGCGTGTACACGTTTAGAGGTATTCGAGAAAACGGGCGGCGGCAAGCGAAACATCGGCCGTTCGATATATGGCATTGATCTGCCGATGGGGATGTCCCTCGAGCGAACGCACGGCAACATCGAACTGACAACGGCGCAAGATGAGCGCGGGAAGAATGCTCACGCCCAGGCCGTCCTCGACCATAGCCATAATCGCATAATCATCCCAGGTCGACAGCTTGGAGCACACCGTCAGCCCCGCCCGACGGAACAGCGGCGTAATCTCGTCATCGGTGCCGCGTTCTAGCAGAATAAACTGCTCGTTAGCCAAATCGGAAAGAGAGACGGCCTCCGCCGTGGCAAGCAAAGAGCCTGCCGGCACTACCGCCATCAACTCGTCGCGCACCAAAGGCCGCGATGCCATGCCATTTTCTCGGGGCTCATGCGGGATAAAGCCCAGATCGCAGCGGCCCTCTGACACCCATTGTTCAATCTCTGAGTAATCGCCCATCAGCAACTCGTAATCGACGTCCGGGTGATCGGCGCGAAAGCGCGCAATCACTGGCGGCAGCACGTGGGTCGCCACACTCGAAAACGTACCGATGCAGATTTTGCCGCGCATGAGCCCGCGCATCTCATCCACCCGTCGCTGCAAGCGAGTGAATTCCTCGCAGAGCGCCTCGACAGCCGGCATGACCTGCCGCCCGTCGGCAGAAAGCACTACGCCCTCGCGACTGCGGTCGAGCACCTTAAAGCCCCAATCGGCCTCAAGATCGGCCACCATACGGCTCACGCCCGACTGCGAATAGCTCAGGCGCTCGGCAGCACGCGTAAAGCTTCCGGCGCGCACCGTCTCCAGCAGCACCTGCATCTTTTGAATATTCGTTTCCACGACACGCCTCCACCTTTACATGATTTTTTGTCATGTTAGCCATGCATTATATTCGCTTTTCTTCTATTGCCAGTTCACCCATAGTGAACATGCTCGAATATAGAGGGGACGGAAGCGCATGAACAACGGACTGTTTACGTACTTAGCAGCATTGCTATTGTTTGGCTCCAACGGCATCATCGCCGCTGCCATCGCGCTGCCGAGCTCCGATATCGTGCTACTACGCACGTTTTTGGGCGCCCTCTCGCTTGTCACTATCCTTGCCATCACCCAACGCCATAAACTGCAGGCGCCATCTCGTCCCCGCGAAGCCGCAGCACTCCTTCTCTCGGGAGCCGCGCTGGGCGCCAGCTGGATTTTCCTGTTCCGCGCCTATCAGACGATCGGCGTCGGCGTATCCTCGCTGCTGTACTACTGCGGCCCCATCATTGTCATGGCGCTCTCCCCGCTCATCTTTGGCGAAAAGCTGACCGGCGGCAAAATCGCCGGCTTTATCGCCGTTGCTTGCGGTGCTTTTCTCATTGCAGCACAAGGTCTAGGCGGCAATATGCCCATTGCGGGTATCGCCTGCGGTATCGCCTCGGCATTTTGCTATGCGCTGATGGTCATCGCTAGCAAGGGTGCGCCACACATCGAAGGCCTCGAGAACTCCACGCTCCAGGTGAGCGCCGCCTTTTTGACCGCGCTGGTCCTCACGCTCATCACGCAGGGCGTTCCCTCATTCCTGTCCGCCGGCGTCGCCGCCAGTATTGATTGGCGCGCCGTCATCATGCTCGGCGTCGTCAACACCGGCATCGGTTGCCTGCTCTACTTTAGTGCCGTCGCCAAGCTGCCCGTCCAGACCGTCGCGGTCGTCGGCTACCTCGAGCCGCTTTCGGCCGTCGTGTTCTCGGCCGTCCTTTTGGGCGAAGCCATAACACCGGTCCGCCTGATGGGTGCCGCGCTTATCATCGGCGGCGCGATTTTTTGCGAACTCGCCGGCAAACGTGCAAGCGCCAAGGCTGGCATCGCCCAGACAGCGCGTGCTTAATAGCCCTGCTCTGAAATGCTACCTGCGTATATGAATAATCCCCAGATGGGGATTATTGTCTAAAACACCCCGATGTGCCAAACTGCTCTTATATGTATAAAGATGGCATAAAGGTCTACTGCTCTTGGCAGAGACCGGATGTCTAAGGGAGTCCACGTGGCACACAACAAGCTGGAGGCAAGCCTCCAAGACCAGCATAGTCAGGGCGGGCATGGCGCCATCCCCCTCTCCGCTGGCATGTTGCTCGTAACGCTCGGCGTCGTCTATGGTGACATCGGCACGAGCCCCATGTACACCATGAAATCAATCGTCGCCAACAACGGCGGCATCGGTACCGTCAGCGAGGACATGATCCTGGGCGCGCTTTCGCTCGTCATCTGGACCATGACGCTCGTGACCACGGTCAAGTACGTGGTAATCGCCATGAAGGCCGACAACCACAACGAAGGCGGCATCTTCGCCCTGTTCAGCCTCGTACGCAAGGTGGCACCATGGCTGATTCTGCCCGCCATGATCGGCGGTGCGGCACTGCTTGCCGACGGCATCCTCACCCCCGCCGTCACGGTCACCACAGCCATCGAGGGTCTGCGCACCATCGAATGGGGCCATGCGCTTTTGGGTGACGGCCAGACCAACGTCATCATTATTACCATCATCATTATCTGCGGCCTATTTGCCATGCAGCGCGCCGGTACCTCGTCGATCGGTAAGCTCTTCGGCCCGCTCATGACGCTGTGGTTCCTGTTCCTGGCGGGCGCCGGCCTGTTCAACATGCTCGGCAACCTGTCCATCTTGCGCGCGCTCAACCCCATCCGCGGCATTATGTTCCTGTTCTCGCCCATCAACCATTCGGGCATTATGGTGCTCGGCTTTGTCTTCCTGTCGACAACCGGTGCCGAGGCACTCTACTCGGACATGGGCCACGTGGGCAAGGCAAACATCTATGCATCCTGGCCATTTGTTAAGGCGGCCCTTATCCTCAACTATCTGGGTCAGGGAGCTTGGCTACTCGCCAATAACTCCAACCCCCAGATGCTCGCGATGGATATCGTTAACCCGTTCTATATGATGCTTCCCGAGCCCCTGCGCCCCTTTGCCATTGTGCTTTCGGCCGTGGCGGCCATCATCGCCTCGCAGGCGCTCATCACCGGCTCGTTCTCGCTGGTATCCGAGGCAACGCGCCTCAACCTTATGCCGCACCTGCGCATCCACTACCCCAGCGACACCAAGGGTCAGCTCTATATTCCGCTCGTCAACAACATCATGTGGGTCGGCTGCATCTTCATCGTGCTGCTGTTCCAGAACTCCGAGCGCATGGAAAGCGCCTATGGCCTCGCCATCACCGTGACCATGCTCATGACCACCACGCTGCTGACGAGCTATATCGCCGGCATCCTCAAGCACAAGCTGGGCGCCTGCATCTTTGCCCTGCTCTTTGGTGCCATTGAGTTGTGCTTCTTCGCTTCGTGCCTCACCATGTTCTTTGACGGCGGCTACGTCATGATCTTCCTGGCCGCACTGCTGTTCGGCCTTATGTATGTGTGGCGTCGCGGCACCGCCATCGAGCGCACGCAGACGATTCTGCTGCCCGTCTCCAAGTACATCGACCAGCTCAACCGCCTGCGCAATGACGAGACCTACCCCGTGCTCGCCGACAATCTGGTGTTCCTCACCAACAGCCCCGACCCGCTCACGCTCGACCGCGACGTGCTCTATTCCATCTTGGACAAGCATCCCAAGCGCGCCAAGGCATATTGGTTCATCAACGTACACGTTACCGACGAGCCCTATACGCACGAGTATTCCGTTGAGACCTTTGGCACAGACTTCCTGTTCCGCGTGCGCTTGGACCTGGGCTTTAAGGTCAATCAGCGCATCAACGCCTACCTGCGCCAGATCGTTGGCGACCTGATGGCCTCGGGTGAGTTGCCGCCGCAGCACCACACCTACTCCATCTACGAGACGCGCGGCAACGTGGGCGACTTCCGTTTTTGCATGCTGCGCAAGATGCTTGCCCCCGAAACGGACATCAACCGCAATGACCACCGCGTGATGGCCATCAAGTACGCCGTCCGCCGCGCTTGCGGAAGCCCGGCGCGCTGGTACGGTCTCGAGAACTCTGCCATCATCATCGAGTACGTGCCGCTGTTTGCCCGCATGCGCCCGGCCGTTAAGCTCGTGCGCACCCAGGTGCCGCTCGAGGTTCAGATTGAAGAGGCCGAGGAAATGGAAGTCGACATCTTCTCGGACGACTTGGTCAACGGCAACGAGGCCGGTAGGGACATGAACGTCGATCCCACCGAGCTGCTCGAGAGCGTCGCCGATACGCCCGAACAGCAACTGCTCGACGGCCTCGAAAGTTAACAACTCAACGACGCCAACTTCTAGCGACGTCACAAATCAACGAAAGCGGCCCTGCACCTCACGGGAGATGCAGGGCCGTTTTGCATTGCGGTAAAGCTATCGGCTACGAACGACGCGGCTCGGGAACCACGAGCCTATCGGGGCTCGCGCCCTCGGCATCCATCAGGCTCACGTAGCGAATCGACGGATCCCCATACATCGCGTAGTAATAATTGCCCGTGCGCGCGCTAAAGCATCCGGTGTAGATAGTCTTCTCGAACTTGCCATCGCCCATCCTGGACGCTCCCTCGATCATCACCACGCCCTCGAGCGAGCGGAACATGCGAACGACGTTTTCGGTCTCGCTCTCCTTTTGCGGGTAATTGGCATTGAGGTACGCCGCCTTTACAAAACGGCTCGGCGAATAGCAATCGCCCGGAATGCCGCGCATGCCGGCACCGGCTCCATAGGGCTTAAGCTCGGCGCCACGCCATGTCGCTGTCTGCGGAAAATCGCTTGTGGCGGTGATATAGGTGCGCAGGTTTTCCATGTGCCACGGGAAGGTCGGCTGATTGGCAAGGGTGTCGACCGGATCGTCGTATACATGCAGGCCGTCAGCCATCATCTCGACCACGATGCTGCGCTGGCTGTCGCCGATAATCCAATGGAGCAGCGACACGCCCAGCCCCTCTCCGGCAGATTTGGCGACAATCACCGTGTCGCGCAGCGCGGCCTCGACCTCATCAACCGTCGAGAACGTCGCTGCCACCCACAGGGGGAACTCATAGGCCGCGATATTGGTCTTGCCGTCGACAGGGTCCTCGGCATACTCGGCATAACCCGGGAAATTGAGACCCGCCACGGCGAGGCCCGCATCGTTGCCGCAATCGAAGAACATAGGGTAGTTCTTGTAATCGATGCACATACCGATCACCGCGTGCGCCGCTGTCGCGTCGTCGATAAACGAATACGGAATGTGAAACCCGCGCGGCATCACGCGAACCTGTTGGCCGTAGTCAAAGCTCCAGTCGAGATTGCGGCCCAGATACATGTGGCCAGAATTATCGGTAAATCGAATACTCGTACACATAGCGCCTCCTAGCTTTACGTTCTTGCTAATTTCATTGTCTCCAAACAAAAAGGCGCTAAACACAAAAGCCCGGACATGACAACAATGTCATGCCCGGGCTATTCAAGCAGGATAAACTCAACCAAGTTAACCCCGCAGGTCGTCTAAGGGGTCAAAGTGCCGCAGATTGCCACGAAAGAGGAGCGAAGCGTGCTTAAGGTACGCGAGCGACGATTGAGCGGCAAGGTGCGGTGCTTTGGTCCCCTTAGACCAACTTTCCAAGACAGTGATCGATCATATGCTGGATCATCTGCGCCTCAAAGCCCGCGTAGTCGCGGCGGCACTCCTTCATCTTGCCGTCGACAATCTGATCAAAGGCAACCTTGCACTTGATATAGCGCGTGGACTTGGTGACCCCCTCGTGCGTCAGGCAGCTCTCCTCCATCTTGCTGGCGCCCAGGCCAAACACCAGACGGGGGTTGTAGAGCACGTGGGGCTCGCCGGCATCGTCCAGGTAGACGCAAACCTTCTTGGTAACGCCAATCTGGTTAGCGGCAAGGCAGCCGGCATCGTCGAGCGACTTGATGGTATCGATCAGATCCTGAGCAACCGACTCGTCCTCGACGGTCGCAACCTCGCAACGCTGGGACAGGATAGCCTCGTCGTGGCAAAGCTCTTTAATCATACGTTCCTCCATAGGGGTCGTTGTAACCGCTTAAGTATACGGTACCCACACATTTTCATGCGAAAAATACCGTCCGTCTGCTACAAAGCGCCGAACATCAACATGCGAGGAACAACAGCGTCGTAAAGGGGCTATAGTGGGAGCGTTCGTGTCAATCGGCCTAAACTCGGGGCCGAACAAGGAAAGGGTATGCATGGACGAACTATTTCACGTCAGTGAGCGCAAGTCCACAATCGGGACCGAACTTCGCGCTGGACTGACAACATTCCTGGCGATGGCCTACATCATCGCCGTCAACCCCGCGGTGCTCTCGGGCGCTGGCATCGATGCGGGAGCGCTCGCCTGCGCCACCTGCCTGGGCGCCGGCATCATGACCATCTGCATGGGCATCTTCGCCAACCGCCCGCTCGCCTGCGCGTCGGGCTTAGGCGTCAACGCGATGATCGCCGGAATCACCACCACCGTCTGCGGCGGTGACTGGCACGTGGCCATGAGCGTCATCTTCCTTGAGGGCGTCGTCATCTTGCTGCTCGTGCTTTGTGGCCTGCGCGAGGCCATCATGGACGCCATCCCGGTTGTCCTGCGTCACGCCATCTCGGTGGGTCTGGGCCTGTTCATCGCCATGATTGGCCTGTGCGATGCCGGCATTATCACCGCTGGCGCCGGTACACTCGTCGGTCTGGGCGACATCACCTCCCCCACCTTCATCGTCGGCATCATCTCCATCCTGGTGACGGTCGCCCTCGCCTGCCGCAACGTCCCCGGCTCGCTGCTCATCGGCATCGTCGTCGCCGTCATCGCCGGTATCCCCCTAGGTGTGACCCAGGCCCCGACCGGCATCATCGCCCCGCTCGACTTCTCGAGCATCGGTGGCCCTATCGCCGACGCCGGCGGCGTGCCCGCCATCGTCAAGGTCCTTACCGACCCCGCGCTCCTCGTCATCTCGTTCTCGCTGCTCATGAGTGACTTCTTCGACACCATGGGCACCGCGATGGCCGTGGCCAAGCAGGGCGAGTTCCTCACCGACGACGGCAACGTCGAGAATATCAAGGAGATCTTGATCGTCGACTCCGCCGCCGCTGCTGTGGGCGGTTTCATGGGCGTCTCCTCCATCACCACCTTCGTCGAGTCCACCTCTGGCGCTGCCGACGGTGGCCGCACGGGTCTCACCTCCGTCACCACCGGCGTGCTGTTCATTCTCGCCGCGTTCTTCTCCCCCATCGTCACCATCGTTTCCAGCGCCGCCACCTGCGGTGCTCTGGTCTACGTCGGCTACCTCATGATGAGCGAGGCCTCCGAGATCGACTGGTCCGACGTGTCGCAGGGTTTCCCGGCGTTCATGATTGTCGCCGGCGTGCCCTTCACCTACTCCATCTCTGCCGGCATTGGCCTGGGCTTTATCGCCTACGTGGTCGTCGCGCTCTTTAAGGGCGAGGCCTCCAAGATCAAGCCGCTCATGTGGATCGCAGCCCTCGCCTTCCTCGTCTACTTCTTCGTGGCGTAACGGCATAGTCTGCTAAAGCAAAACAACAAGGCGCGGAATCGCATCGAGCGGCTCCGCGCCTTTCTTTTAGCGTCTGCCCCCGTGTCAGCGTGCGACAATTGAGGCTGTCAATATCACAACACCGAGAGAAGCCTGCCTTGGAAGCGCATCATAAGCAGATAACCGTTTATTCAGAGTGTGCGGAAGGCGCGCCCGTCATCTATCTCCCCGTGATTATGGGCAACGGTAGTGAAGTCTACGAGCGCTGCCGAGAGCTCGACTGCCCGCTGTTCACCCTTGTCGCCATTGGAGGGCTCGATTGGAATCGCGAGCTGAGCCCCTGGGAAAGCGACGGAACTATACGAGATGCCGAGCCCTTTGGCGGACAGGCTGCTGGTTTTCTTGACGAGTTGTTGAAGCAGATAATCCCCCAGGCCGAATCATCGCTCCCGCAACCGCCCGCCTGGCGCGGCGTTGCCGGCTACTCGTTGGCGGGTCTTTTTGCACTGTGGGCACTTTGGCAAACAGATGTCTTTGAGCGCGTGGCGAGTGCATCGGGGTCGCTATGGTTCCCCGGCTTTATCGACTACGCGCGCGAGCGCACGATGACGGCTACGCCCGACGCCGCCTATCTGTCGCTCGGTAAAAAGGAAACCAAGACGCCCAACCGCATGATGCGGCACGTACTCGACGATACGCGCGCGATGGAAAAGCTGTTTATCGAGCGCGACATCCCAACAACGCTGGAGCTCAACCCCGGCAATCATTTTGCCCAAACTGACCTGCGCATGGCGCGCGGCATCCACTGGATACTGACGCATTAAAAATGGCGTCCACGCGTACATACGCATGGACGCCATTTTTAATTTGGCTGAACGCAGCTACTATTCAGCAGTCTCCTCGAGTTCAGATACGGTGGGCGTCGAGAACTGGGGCATGGATGTCCTTTCATGATGGAAGGGCGATCAGGCATATCGGATAACCTGCCCGAACGATACGATCCGAACCATTGTACGCGATACGCAATGCCTCGCACGCGCCGCCACCTGCAAACGCTAGCGTTACTTCCAAACGCGCTCGGCAATGCGCTTGACCAGCGCGATCTTCGCCCATTGCTCGTCCTCGGTCAGCTTGTTGCCAATCTCGCAGCTGGCAAAGCCGCACTGGGGCGACAGGTACAGATTCTCGAGCGGCACGTACTTAGCGGCTTCGCGGATGCGCTCGACGATAACATCCTCGTTCTCGAGCTCTGCCGCCTTGGTGGTTACCAAGCCCAGCACGACCTTCTTGCCGGGAGCGACGTACTTGAGCGGCTCAAAGCCGCCGGCGCGCGGCGTGTCGAACTCCAGATAGAACGCATCGACATTCTCATGTGCGAACAGATACGGAGCGATAGGGTCGTAGCCGCCTTCAAAAGCGTAGGTGGAGTGGTAGTTGCCGCGGCACACGTGCGTGTTGATGACCAAATCGTCGGGCTTGCCCTCGATGGCGGCGTTGTTGAGCGCCACGCCCAGCTCGCTTACCTTTTGCAGGTCGACCGGGCTCATGCCGGTTTTGGCGACAAAATCGGTATCGCAGTAGATGCCCCAGGTGCAGTCATCAAACTGGATGTTGCGGCAGCCTGCTGCGTACAGGTCGGCGATCACCGTGCGATAAGCGGCTGCAATGGCGTCGGCAAGTTCCTCATCGGTCTTATAGACAGCGCGCAGGCTCTCCTGCTGGCCATCGCAGCGATCGAGCGTGACCTCAGAGAACGTCTGGATCGGCGCCGGAATGGTCTGGCGTGCGACCTGGCCCTCCTCCTCAAGCGCCTTGACGAACTTAAAATGCTCGACGAACGGGTGGTTCTCGCCGCTAATGGGACCGGTAACCACGGCGGTGTCGGCCGTCGTCTCCTCGTCATGGAACATATAACCCGTGCGTGAGGTGCGGCGCTCAATGCCGTTAAGGCCCCACATAAAATCGAGGTGCCAGTAGCTGCGGCGGAACTCGCCATCGGTGATCACCTGCAGGCCGGCGGCCTTCTGCTTGGCCACCAAATCGCGAATGGCATCGTCCTCGACGGCCTTAAGGCCGGAAGCGTCGAGTTTACCCGCGACATAGGCGGCACGGGCGTCCTTTACAGCCTGCGGACGAAGAAAGCTGCCGACGATATCGGCGCGAAACGGCGCGTTCGGTTGAATCGAAGTGCTCATAGATATCTCCCTTTGCATTGGTTGCTTTACTGGGACAGAGTATGAGCGCTCATATGACCATCGTAAAATATACGTTTATAACAGTTTGATATAGATGTTTCCTATATCAGTCTGGACTGTCATAAAGAGACTTGAACCGTGCGGAGCACAGCAGCCTAGATATGCTGACGAATCGCGTCGATATAGGCCCGACCGTAGCGCGTAAGCGTCGTGTTCTTGCGCGTGATGATGCCAATCTCCATGTACTCGTCCACGTCGAGCGGAATCGAGATAATGCCGGGGCCGTTGAGCTCGTGGCTGATCACGCCCGAGCATACCGTGTAGCCGTTGAGGCCCATGGCCAAATTGAACAACGTCGCACGGTCGCGCACGCGGATATTTTTGCGACGCTCGAACGTCGAGGTCAGCTCCTCGGAATAGTAAAACGAGTTGTAGCTGCCCTGCTCGTAGGACAGGAACGGGTAGTCTTCCAGATCCTCGAGCGTCACGCTGGAGCGGTCCGCCAGCGGATGGTCGGCGCAGACGAAGACATGCGGCGTGGCGCAGAAGAGTCCTTCGAACACGAGCTCGTTGGCCACCAGCATGCGCTCGATGACCTCGCGGTTATGCTCGGATAAGTACAGGATGCCCAGTTCGCTTTTCATATGCGCGACATCCTCGATAATCTCGTGAGTCTGCTCCTCGCGCAGGGTGAAGTCGTAACGCGCGGCATCGAACTCGCGGATCACGTCGACAAACGCGTTGACGGCAAAGGAATAATGCTGGCAGCTCACACTAAAGTGCGGCACCTGCTCGGATGCGCCCTTGTACTTGCCCTCGAGCAGGTCGGCCTGGTCGAGTACCTGGCGCGCATAGCCCAAGAAGGTCTCGCCTTCCTCGGACACAATGACGCCCTTGTTGGTGCGCTCAAAGATGTGCACACCCATCTCGTTTTCGAGATCGCGAATCGACGCGGTAATCGAAGGCTGCGACACAAAGAGACGGCGCGAGGCCTCGGTAATGCTGCCGCATTCGGCAACTTTGACGACATATCTGAGCTGCTGGAGCTTCATGGCTGTCTCCTTAGCTGTTCGCGAAATTCGCGTCGGCTGCACCCTCCTGACGCATAAACGGCGGCATCTCCCCCGTCGCGGCGCAGGCGGCAATCTGATGCAGAGCCCCGGCGACCGCATCATCTGCCGCGGCGCCGATATGCCAGCGCGCGGCAGCCGTGACGGCCTCATTGGCATTGGCGACTGCAACGGAGTTGGGAACGGCATCGATCATGGGCAGATCGTTATCGGAATCGCCAAATACGGCCACCTCGTCGGGCGTCAGGCCCAAGGCGCGCGCCAGCTCCAGCGCAGCGCAGCCCTTGTCCCAACCATCCGGAAGGATGTCGAACAGGCGCACTCGGTTGTTGGGAAACACAAGCGAGAGTTCCGGCACCTCAACGGCAACGCGCTCGCGTAGCTCCGCGAGCTCCTCACGCGAACGGGCACTCCAGATATTCGCCTTAAACACCGGCGCGCCATCGACGACGGGACGACACGGGGCCTCTTCGCCTTTGAGCCACGCATTGCCGCCCGACTCCATAGCGCGACGCACACGCTCGGGATTGCTCGTCACGCAATAGGCATCGTTGCCCCAAAAGTCATCGCCCAGGCTGTAGACTTTTAGAAACATATCGTCGGTCTCTTGCTCCAGATAGTCAGCCAAACGCATCAGAGCATCGTTGTCGATTGCGCGCGAAGCGACTACTTCGCCGTCGACAAACATCACCTGGCCGTTACAGAACGCACCGGTCGAAAAACACTCGGAACGGTTTTTGAACATCCAGCCCATCGCGGACGGCTGACGACCCGAAACCGGCCCAAAGTGCAGACCCGCCGCCTGCATGGCATGAACACCCTCAATGGCGTAGTCGCTGGCGCCGTCATGCCCGGCTGGAATCAGTGTATCGTCCATATCGGTCAGCACAAGTTTAATCATAAGGCCCCCATTCGTATCGGTCCTACCTATTGTAACGACCTGCCAAAATAAACCTGTCCCTTTTTGGCAGGTGCGCTAGTATAGGGAACAACAGATTCGATGCGGGAGTGCCGGCGGTGCAAACCACAAGGCTGAGAGGGCATGGGGCCCAATCCTTTGAACCTGTCAGTTAATGCTGGCGTAGGGAGCATGCCGCCTTTACAGGGGCGCTGTCTATGCACAGCGCCCCTTTTCTATGCCAAGGAGGCATGTGCAGTGATTGATTCGGAACAGCTTAAGCAACATATGGTCAAGGCCGTAGAGGAAATTCGCGCCACCAATCCGATGGCCGGCTCCATCACCAACACGGTGACGATCGACTTTGTCGCCAACGCACAGCTCGCCGTGGGCGGATCGGCCGCCATGGTCTATCTGCCCGACGAGGGCGAAGCGCTCGTTGCCGGCGGCGGCGCCATCTATCTCAACATGGGCACGCTCTTCCCTATCTACGAGCAGACGATTCCCCGCGCGGCGAAGGCGGCACACGACGCCGGCAAGCCCTGGGTGCTCGATCCGGTGGGCCTGGGTATCGGCAGCCTGCGCACCCAGCTGGTAAACGAGCTCAAGCAGTACAAGCCCGCCATCGTGCGCGGCAACGCCTCCGAGATTATCGCACTCGCCGGCCTGTGGGGTCTTGAGGGCGAGGCGGCTGATCTGAGCCGCGTGCGTGGTGTCGATACCACCGACACGGTCGACACCGCCCGCGATGCCGCCGTGGCGCTCGCTCGCCACACCGGTGGCGCCGTTGTGGTCTCGGGCGAAGTCGACCTAATCACCGACGGCACGACGGTGGCCAAGTCTCACGGCGGCAGCCCGCTCATGTCCAAGATCACCGGCTGCGGCTGCTCGCAGGGCGGCGTGCTGGCCGTGTATGCCTGCGCCGCCGACCCGTTTACGGCAGCCGTCTGCGGCACCGCCGTCTACAACGTGGCCGGCACGCGTGCCGCCGCTGTCGCCGACGCCCCGGCAAGCTTTAAGGTCGCCTTTATCGACGAGCTCTACCGCGCAACCGCCCAAGACATCGCCGATAACCGACTCGAGCTCGAGGAGGCATAGGCCATGTCCGAGCCCGCAACCAATGCCGGCATGAACACGCTCGTCGCCGTGGCCATCGCCCCGTGCGGCACCGGCGATGAGCTATCCGCCGAGGTCGCCGAGGTCGTGCGTGTCATTCGCGAGAGCGGCCTGCCCAACCGCACCACCTCCATGTTCACCGAAATCGAGGGCGACTGGGACGAGGTCATGCAGGTCGTGCGCAACGCAACCTTTGTGTTGGCGAGCAAGGGCATCCGCACCGAAGTCGTGCTCAAAGCCGATATTCGACCCGGATTTACCGACACCATGACCGGCAAACTCGAGCGCATGGAAGCACAGATCAAAAAGCAGGAGGAAGCACGATGAGCATCCGCGACAACCTTGATATCTCGGCCTATCTGGTACTCGGCCCCGAAAACACGCTCGGGCGCCCCGTGGGCGATGTGGTGGCCCAGGCGCTCGACGCCGGCTTTACCTGCATCCAGGTGCGCTCCAAGGTGGCAAGCGCCCGCGAGATCATTGCGCTGACCGGCGACGCCGCGCAGGCAATCGCTCAGGCCGGCAAGACCGGTCAGGTCGCCTTGCTGATCGACGACCGTCTGGACTGTGTGCTTGCCGCGCGCGAGCAGGGTATTGCTGTCGACGGTGTGCACGTGGGCCAAAGCGATATTCCCGTCGAGGTCTGTCGCAAGTTGCTGGGCCCCGACGCCATCGTGGGCCTTTCGGCCCGTTGCGAGGAGATGCTCGAGTACGTCAAGACCGCCGATATGAGTTTGGTCGACTACCTTGGCATCGGCCCACTCCACGAGACCGAGACCAAGCGCGACTGCGGACGCGCGGCCGACGGCTCTATCATCACCAAGAGCTTTGAGGACCTGGCCGCGCTCCATGCGGCAAGCCCCGTGCCCATCGTGGTGGGCGGCGGCGTCAAGACGGCCGACCTTCCGCAGCTCAAGGCTACCGGCGTCGACGGCTTCTTTGTGGTGAGTGCCGTCTGCAGCGCCGATGACCCCTACGCCGCGGCCAAGGAGCTCGTAGACACCTGGCAGCAGGCATAGGCATAAGCCGAGCAGTTGCTCCGCGGCCCCATAACTTCAGCAATGGAAAACGCATCCCAGTTTGGACGTCCATTCTGGGATGCGCTTTCCGCTGAGCACGCGGCAGTTTGCCCTACTCTGCCAGATATGCCTCCTGTGCCGGCAAGGTCGCCTCCGCATCGCGGCGACCAATCTGGTAGATGCGTTCAAGTTCATCGGGCTCGCGACACAGCGACGGCACCTTCACCGATTCGCTCGGCCGCACCACAAAGATCTCGCCGGCAGCCTCGCGACGTGCCAGGTCATCGAGCGTGGTATTGTAGACCTCATGCCGATGCTCAAGCGCTGCGACAAACTCCGGATAGTGACGGAACACGCGTCGCAGCATGGGCATCACGCTGTTGGGCTGCTTCACAAAGCCCGCTGGCTGCGTGAGTACCACGATATTGCGGTCATACCCCTGCGCAAACAGCCATGCGCTGGGAATAGAATCAGCCACGCCACCATCCAGATACTTATGCCCGTCAATAGCAACGGGACGCGTCGCCACGGGAATTGCCGACGACGCCCGGATCCACTCGATATCGCGCTCGTCGCCATACGGCAGATCGTGATAGACGGCCTTGCCCGTCTCGATATCGGTACACACGCACGTAAACCGCATGGGGCAGGCGCGATATGTCTCCAAATCGATGGGATCGCGCTCGATGGGCACCTCGTGATAGGCAAAATCGGCATTGAACATGTCGCCGGTTCGCAACCAGCTCGTCACGCTCGCATAGCGCTTATCGGCACAATAGGCTTTGTTGTAGCGAATGGCGCGGCCGATCTGGCGCGATTTAAAGTTGTAGCCAAACGCCGCGCCCGCCGAGACACCCACCATATGGTCGCAAGTTAAGCCATGCTCCATCCATACGTCGAGCACGCCCGCCGTATACATGCCGCGGTAGCCGCCTCCCTCGAGTGCCAGCCCCACCGTGCGCGTCGTATTTGACTGTGTCATGCGACCATCTCCGTCCCCGCAAATTCAAACGGAACAAGTATACCCGTCAACATATATCGTCTCAGTCGCATTTTCATCGAACATCGCATCGTCGCGCCACCGCCTGTCGAACAATAGCCGCCCACAGCATGTGCACCCATATCCCCGCACTCGAGGAAAGCGGCTTTATGGTGACGCTCGACAAGCACATTTGGCAGATTGCGCCCGTCGACGGCGATCAAGGCCGCAGCACGCAGATCATTTCATCGATGCTCGAGATGGCGCAGTCGCTCCATCTGCCCGTCGTGGTCGAAGGCGTCGAGACAAATGAGCAGGCGAACGTGCTACGGCAAATGGGCGCCCGCGACGCTCAAGGCTTCCTCTACTACCGCCCCATGCCAGCGAAGGATTTTGAGGCATTGCTCGATGGTGGCAATAACAACTGATACGCTCGCGCGCAAAACACCACCGCCGAAGGGGGAATTTGCCTCCATTAGTTAACTTATATCCCCAATTCAAACCGAATTGGGGATATGATACAAACCGCTGTTCCGCCCAAGGAGGTTATCCATCATGAACGAATCATATCGCCTGGGCGAGCAATCGATTATTGCCTATCTTCAGCGACTTGCGAATGGCATCTCGACCGCCGAACTCGATGTTGCCGCGCTGCCTGCTGAGCTACGCGCCGTTGGCGAGCAACTGCAAAAGACGCACGCCATCCTGCAGCAAGAGCGCCGGCTGCTTGAGAGCAACGCCTATATCGACCCGCTCACCAACTTGGGCAACCGCAACGGATTCGACCGTCATGTCGAGCAACTCTGGCACAAAGGCGACCCCTTCACCTGCGCCTATATTGACATCGACCATCTCAAACATTGCAATGATAGGTTTGGCCACGCCGAAGGCAATCGCTATATTCTGGGCATCTGCCGCACGCTCTCCGAAACCATGGAGCACGATGAAATGCTGTTCCGTATCGGTGGAGACGAGTTTGTGCTCATCTCGCTCTCCGCAAACGAGACTGAACTCGAGCAGCGCTTGGAGCAGGTACGTACCGGACTGATCGAGGCGAGCTCAGGTGGCAAGGCGCCCATGATCGGCAGCTTTAGTTTTGGCTGCTCGCGCGTCGATCCACTTGCCGGCGACACGCGTCGCCAGATGACGATGGATGCCGATCGCAAGATGTATCGCTATAAGCTTATGCATCGTGTGCAGCAACCGAAAGACAGTGACGCGCCGCAACGCCCAATCGTCGATCAGCTTCCCTGCAACGACCGGGTGTTCCAAGCGATCTCCATGAGCTCCGAGACGCGCTATCCCTTTATCCTCAATCTCGATACGGGCGAATCGCAATGGTCGGTTAACGCCGTGCGCGATTTTGACCTGCCCTCCCAGCACCCTTTTAACTCACTCGACATGTGGCTCGCCCGCGTTCATCCCGAGGACCGCGACAACGTACGCGCCGAGCTCGACATGGTGATAAACAGCACGTGGCACTTCCACTACATGCAGTATCGCGTAATGGATGCCACCGGAACGTACGTGCTTTGCGACTGCACGGGCTACCGCTTGGACGGCACCGATACCGAGCCCAGCATGTATGTGGGCATTATCGTCAACCGAAGCCTAGCGGATACGACCGACTCGGTAACGGGCCTGGGCGATGTCCACGCACTGGTCAACGCTATTGGAGAGATGCGCCACGTGCCGCACGAGGCAGGCTTTATTGCCATTAAGGTCGACGATATCGCCGAGGTCAATGCCCGCTTTGGATTCGATGCAGGCGACCGCGTGCTCGCCGAAAGCGCCGCCTGCCTCATGGATTGTTCGCGCGGCAAGGGCCGCCTGTTCCGCTCGACGGGGCCGATGTTCGTGGCACTCTTCGATGAGCTCGGCCCCGAGGCGATCGACGAGATCGCAAGCGACATCGAACGGTTCCTGGGTTCTCCCGTGCTCATCGGCTCGCTTGAATATCAGCCGCCCATTCGCGTGGCCACGCTCCATCTGGACGGCGTCGACCGTCAGCCCGTTTCCATTTTGAACGAGCTCAAAGCGTTGCTTAAAGAGGCACCGCAAGTACCGGGCACCAAGCTGGACTAGCGTTGTGGGGCGCGATGTGAAACACAAGCCGTTTCACATCGCGCCCCACGTCATCTACCCTCTCGTGCGATAATCCTCCGCAGAAGTCACCGACAGCAGAGGGAGTTTGTGATGAAGGTTCTTTTGGTCAATGGCAGCCCCAAGGCAAACGGCAACACTGCCCGCGCACTCGCCGAGATCGCAGAGCAACTTGATGCCGAAGGCATTGATACCGAGGTGTTTCAGCTGGGCGCCAAGCCCATTCGCGACTGCATCGGTTGCGGTCAGTGCGGCAAGCTCGATTGCCGCTGCACCTTTGACGATGACGTGGTGAACGAGCTGATCGCTGCCGCCGAGCAGGCAGATGGTTTTGTCTTTGGCTCGCCCGTCTACTATGCGCACCCCAGCGGACGCATCCTTTCGGCCCTCGATCGCGCCTTCTATGCCGGCAGCAACGCCTTTGCACACAAGCCGGGCGCTGCCGTCGCCGTTGCCCGTCGCGGCGGCACGTCGACCACCTTCGACGTGCTCAATAAGTACTTCACCATCAACCAGATGCCCGTGGTTGCTTCCACGTACTGGAACAACGTGTTTGGCGCCATGCCGGGCGAGGCCGCCCAAGACGCCGAGGGCCTGGCCACCATGCGCAACATCGGCAAGAACATGGCCTGGCTCCTGCATTGTATCGAGGCAGGACAGGCCGCCGGCATCGAAGCCCCCGAAGCCGATCGCGAGCGCACCAACTTCATCAGGTAGAACGGCGGAACAAATACATGAACGTGCAAATTTTTGGCACCAAAAAGTCTTTCGATACCAAGAAGGCTCAGCGTTATTTTAAGGAGCGCCGCATTAAGGTGCAGTTTATCGACCTTAAGGAAAAGGAGATGAGCAAGGGCGAGCTCACGAGCGTGGTGCAGGCGGTCGGCGGCATCGACAAGCTGCTCAACCCCAAGGCTAAGGACGAGGAGACGCTCGCGCTCATCCAGCACCTCACCCCTAGCCAGCGCTTCGACAAGCTGCTCGAGAACCAGCAGGTCTTGGCCGAGCCCATCGTGCGCAACGGCAAAAAGGCCACCGTCGGTTATTGCCCCGATGTATGGGGAGCCTGGGAGTAGCCTGTGTTATTTGCCGGCGCGTGGGTATAAGAGCAGGCGTTTGGCATATGATTCAACTGTAAGCCATGTCTAACAAAGGAGGGCACATGCCCAACAAACCCGTGAAAATCATCATGCTTACCGGATACCTCGGTGCCGGCAAGACCACGCTGCTCAACCACATCCTCGCTAACGACGGCGGTATCCGCGCTGCCGTGATCGTCAACGATATTGGCGAGATCAATGTGGACGCCAGCCTCATCGCCGACGGCGGCCTTTCCGAGACCGACGACCTCATCCCGCTCACCAACGGCTGCATTTGCTGCACGCTTTCGGACGACCTTGCTAACCAGCTGCAGGGCATCGCCGATTCGGGCAACTTCGATTACATCATCATCGAGGCCTCGGGCATTTGCGAGCCCATCCCCATCGCCTACACCATCTCGAGCTTCTGCGACGAGGCCAAGGTGGGCGGCGAGCCTAAGCTCGCGCTCGACAACATCGTGGCCGTGGTCGACTGTGCCCGCATGTACGACGAGTTCAACGGCGGTCGCGACCTGCTGGCTGAGGATATCGACGAGGACGACATCGAGAGCCTGCTCATCCAGCAGATCGAGTTCTGCTCCACGCTGATCCTCAACAAGACCGATACCGTGAGCCCTGAGCAGATCGCCGAGCTCAAGGCCATCGTGCGCAGCCTGCAGAAAGACGCCGTGATCGTCGAGGCCCAAAACGGCGAGGTCCCCATGGAGGAGCTGCTCGATACCGACCGCTTCGACTTTATGCGCGCCTACAACTCCGCCGCTTGGATCGAGGCCATGGAGCATCCCGAGGAGCACGACGACCCCGAGGTGCTCGAGTACGACATCGAGACCTTTGTGTACTCGCGCCGTAAGCCGTTTGACCTGCAGAAGTTCACCGATTTTGTTGAGCAGGAGTGGCCCGACGAGGTCATTCGCGTCAAAGGCCCGCTGTGGCAGACCGGCGATCCGGACATGTGCTACATGTTTGAGCAGGCCGGCCACCAGATGCGCCTGATGGAGAACGGCCTGTTTGTCGACTCGGCGCCCGAGGGCGAGAAACAGAAGATCATCGACGAGAACCCCGAGATCATGCAGATTTGGGACGACGAGACGGGCGACCGTATGACGAGCCTGTGCATCATCGGCCGTCACATGGACAAGGATGCGCTCATCGCCTCCCTCGATGCCTGCCTGACCGACTGGCACCGCGCCTAGGTTTATCCAAGCGGGTATTTTTCCGCTTACGTAACCGCCAAACCACCACGAAGGTGCCCTTCGTGGTGGTTTTTCGTTCTGAGCCAAGGAGATTCATGTTCAACATTGTGCTGTATGCGCCCGAGATTCCGGCCAATACGGGCAATATCGGCCGCAGCTGCGTGGTTACCGGCGCCCGCCTGCATCTGGTGGAGCCGCTGGGGTTTTCGCTCGACGACAAGACGGTGCGTCGCGCCGGACTGGGCTACTGGCAAAACTTGGACGTGACGACCTATGCCAGCTGGGAGGATTTCCTTGCGCGTAACGGCCTCTCCCCTACCGACGAGCGTCTGCATCTGCTGACCAAAAAGGCGCGCAGGACCTATGCGCAAAGCACCTACCGTGACGGTGACTACTTGGTCTTTGGCAGCGAGAGCTCGGGCATTCCCGAGGAGCTGCTCGCCGCGGCGCCCGAGCGCTGCGAGCGCATCCCCATGCTGCGCGATTGCGACTCACTCGATAACGCCGAGACTTGGGAAGCTCACGAGGAATCGCTCGGGCATACCGAGGACAGCCACGAGGCCATCCTGCAGCAGGATATCTGCGGCAACTTCGTTAACCCCGACGACTACCGCATCAGCGCGCTCAACCTCTCCAACAGCGCCGCCATCGTCCTCTACGAGGCCCTACGCCAGGCAGGCTTTCCGGGAATGTGACAAAGGGACTATCCTTTTGCCACATTCGAGCGCCACGTCGATGGCACACACGCCTAATTGATGCTCTAGATAAAGGCCCTCACTTTTAATCAGAATTAACTAAAGTAAAATGAAGTTAAACGGCGGTGTGAAAGGAGAGCCGTGTGAAATATCTCGAGAACCCGTTTACCCCCAGTTTTGGTGAGGTTCCTGCCCATCTCGCTGGCAGACAACAGATTATTCGGGATTTGGACCGCGCCTTCTTGAGCCAGCGCAGGCGCCCAGAATTGACCTCGATCTTCTCAGGCGCGCGTGGAACCGGTAAAACCGCTCTCATGTCATCGCTCGCGACAAGGGCGGAATCCCACGGCTGGATAGCCGTAAAGACGACCGCGCTCCCGGGAATGCTTGAGGAAATCGAGTTCGGGACGAAACGCGCCGCAGCCCATCTCATCGACTCGTCCTACCACTTCGAAGTCACCGGCCTCGGAATTGCACCGCTCGGCAGCATCGAGGTCAATCGCGTTCACGATGCCTCAACCTGGCGTTATCGCATGAGCGATATCATCGACCAGCTCAACGGGGCCGGTACCGGTCTGCTCGTCACGGTTGACGAGGTGGACCCGACACTCGACGAGATGATTCAGCTCGCAGCGACGTATCAGCACTTTGTGACCGATGGGAAACGCGTCGCCCTGCTCATGGCGGGACTTCCCAACAATGTTTCGACGTTGCTGAACCACAAGACGGTCTCGTTCCTTCGCCGCGCCCAACAATATCATCTGGGTCGCATTGCCGACTATGACGTGCGCGAGGCCTTGATTCGCACAATCCAGGAAAACGATCGCCTGGCAGATGCCGAGGGAATCGATAGAGCCGTTCGCTCGATCTCTGGTTTTCCCTTCCTATTGCAACTCGTAGGCTACCGTGCCTGGGATCTCACAAGCGATTCGAAGGAAATCTCGTCACGCGACTTTGACCTGGGAATCAAAATCGCGCGCGACGAGATGGACGACCGAATCCTCGCGGCAACCTATCGGGAACTCACTGCAGAGGACAAGCGATTCCTCATCGCCATGCTCGATGACGAAGAAGAGTCCACCACCGCCGACCTTATCGAGCGCCTTAAGCGTTCGCCGCAGCAGGTCTCCCGCTACCGACGCCGCATGATAGATGCCGGCATCATCGGAGAACGAGGACGAGGGCTCGTCGCATTTGAATTGCCATTCTTCCGCGACTATCTCGCGGCTCAATGCGTGAAATAGAAATCAATGTGACAAAGAGGCAGTCCCTTTGTCACATTGCCTATAGGTAGCGACCGGTAATGCTCTTGGAGCAGGCCGCGATGTCGCCCGGCGTGCCGGCGCAGACGATTTGCCCGCCGGCGTCGCCACCGCCTGGGCCCATGTCGATTACGTAATCGGCGTTACGGATAAGGTCGAGATCGTGTTCGATCACGATAACCGTGGCGCCCTTGGCAACGAGGCCGTCGAACACACTCAGCAACACCTGAACATCGAGCGGATGCAGGCCGATCGTGGGTTCGTCGAACACGAATACAGCATCATCCTGCACGCGGCCCATCTCGCTCGCAAGCTTTAGACGCTGTGCCTCACCGCCCGAAAGCGCCGGTGTGGGCTCGCCAAGCGTGAGATAACCCAGGCCCAGATCGTGCAAGGTCTGCAAACGCGTCTGAACTTTCTTGAGCCCCACCGTGGCGTCGATAGCCTCGTCCACACTCATATCCATGAGCTGCGGCAACGTAAGCAGGCTCCCGTCCTTGCCCTCACGATGGATATGCGAAGCCGCGTCTGCATAACGTGAGCCGCGGCATGCCGGGCAGACGATCTCGACATCGGGCAAAAACTGCACGTCGAGCGATATCGATCCCGTGCCGTCGCACGTAGGGCACCGCAAGGCGCCAGTGTTGTAGCTAAAGGCACCCGCCTTGTAGCCGGCTGCCTTGGCCTCGGGCGTACGGGCGAAGGCGCGGCGCAGCTCATCATGGATGTCGGCATAGGTTGCCACCGTCGAGCGAACATTGGCGCCGATGGGCGTGGCGTCAATCAGGTTGGCACGCGCAATGCCCTCGGCATCGACCCAACGCACGTGCCCCGGCAGGCGCTCGCCAGCTGCCTGCGCCTTGAGTGCCGGGATGAGCGTCTCAAGCACCAACGTCGTCTTACCCGAACCCGAAACACCCGTCACCGCGACGAGACGGCCACGCGGGATATCGACTTCGAGCGGCTTGACGGTATGGATGGCATCGGTCGCCATGCGGATATGGCCCTGGTCGAACATTTCGTCGTCAATCACCTGCGGACGCAAGCGCTTGGGCTCGGCGCGCAAAAACGGCGCGATACGGCTGTCCTGCGATTGCTCGACCTCGTCTACCGTACCAGCGGCGATTACATTGCCGCCGCCTGCTCCGGCAACGGGGCCCATCTCAACCAGATAGTCGGCTTCCGCCAGTACGCGCGTATCGTGGTCGACAACAACCACGGTGTTGCCGTCATCCACCAGATCGCGCATCACGCCCACCAGGCCGTCGACATTGGCAGGATGCAGGCCGATCGAAGGCTCGTCCAGCACATAAAGCACGCCCGTCGATCGGTTGCGCACCACGCGAGCAAGCTGTACGCGCTGGCGCTCACCCGTGGAGAGCGTGGCACCGGCGCGATCGAGTGAAAGGTAATCGAGACCCAGGTCGACCAGACGACGGGCCGCGCTCAAAAACGAATCGCAGATATCCGTCGCCATGGGCCGCATCTCGGGCGGCAAGGATGCGGGCACCCCGCGCACCCACTCAATCGCCCCGCCCAGCGTCATGGCCGCCGCTTGCGCCAGATTGATACCGCGCACCTGGGGCTGGCGCGCAGCCTCGGAGAGACGCGTGCCGCCGCAATCGCGGCATGCTCCCTCGCGCAAAAAGCGCGCAACGCGTTTTAAACCCTTATCGTCCTTGACCTTGGCGAGCGCATTCTCGACGGTATAGACGGCGTTGTAATAGGTGAAGTCGAGCGGCGTGGCGCCCTCACCGTTTTTGGGAACGTAGAGAATGTGCTTCTTAACCGCCGGACCATGAAACACGATGTCGCGCTCTTGAGGCGTGAGCTGGTTAAACGGCACGTCGGTGCGTACGCCCATCTCACCTGCCACCTGCTTCATCAGATCCCACATGAGCGTACCCCAGGGAAGCACCGCGCCCTCGTTGATAGTCTTTGACTCGTCGGGCACCAGGCTCGCTTCGTCCACCTCGCGCATGACACCGGTGCCGCCACATGTGGGGCATGCACCGCCGCTATTGAAAGCCAAATCCTCGGCACTCGGCGCGTAGAACTCGCGGCCGCATGTCGGACACGTGAGCGACAGGCCAGCCGCTACGTTAAGGCTCGGCTCCACACGCGCCCCGCAATGCGGGCACACGTGATGGGCACAGCGGCTAAAGAGTAGGCGCAGGCTGTTGTTGAGCTCGGTCATGGTGCCAAAGGTAGAGCGCACGCCCGGCACGCTCGGACGCTGGTGTAGCGCGAGCGCTGCCGGCACGTGCAGCACCTCGTCCACCTGGGCGTGTTCGGCCTGCGTCAGACGACGGCGGGTATAGGTGCTGAGCGCCTCCAGGTAACGGCGCGAGCCCTCGGCATAAAGAACTCCCAGCGCCAGCGAACTCTTGCCCGAACCCGACACGCCGGCAATGCCTACGAGCTTTCCCAGCGGGATATCGATATCGATGTCCTTGAGGTTGTGTACGCGCGCGCCACGCACCTCGATAGCCTGCGGGCTCATCTTCTGTTCCGTCACCTTTATCACCCTACTCGTGTCATAAAATGCGATCGCGAATGTACGCGCCCAGCATGGGCACGGTAAACCGGACGAGACCGTATCCGGCAGCCTCGATGACGCGCTCGCGAATCAGGCTTGCGCGATATTTACTCGCCCAGCTCTGGGTGCGATCACAGCGCTCAATGATATCCGCCATGCGCGTCGGTTTACCCTCATCAGCAGCCATAGCCTCGATAAAGAGGCGTTGCGGACTGCGCAGCCCGTAATACAGGGGCGCGTCAACCGCTTCGTAGAACTCGGAGACGGCATCCGGATGACCATCCTCGACATCGCGCTCTTCAATGACCTGCGAGCCACGCCGGACAGCAGACCGCCACATGTAATAGCCCACCAGCTGAACCATGTAGGGATGCCCCATGCTCTTGCGCGCCGCAAGGTCCGCCGTCTCCGCGTCAACGTAAAGACCAGCGTCTTTGACCGTCTGGACATATGAATCGCGCACCTTGGGCAAAGATATCGCCCCCAGCGTACGCTGCTGGGCACGCCGCAAAAACGTCACGCTCGGCTCTTCGAGCAGGTCGTCAACCATACTGGGTAAGCCGGCGAACACCAGCGCAAGACCGCGCTGGTCGCTATCGGGCAAGCCCGTGGCATCCTGGTCTCCGAGCACCTGCTGATAGAGAACGGCAAGAGCCGCCAGTTCCTCGATAGACGCCGATTGTGCCTCGTCAATCGCAAACAGGATGCCCTTGCCTGGACCGAGTTTCTTAAGGCGCTTGTTGACCAGCCCTCGCAACGTCTCGCCCTTTGCCCGCGCCGCCTCGACCGACATCCGGCCAAACGACGGACCGAACTCCATTGACGTCACAACGGGTTTATTCGAGCGAAGCGCGTCGGCCAAGCGGTCGCATAAGCCAAGCGAAGCGGAATCGGAGACAACCGCCCATCCGCGCTCACTGGCCAGACGTTGCAGCTCCCGCAGGAGAACCGTCTTGCCGCAGCCGCGGTTTCCCGTAATGAGCATGAGCCTGCCCGGCGCTCCGGCGCCGTTATCGAGCCCTTCCTCGAAATCTTCGATGACCGACTCGCGACCGATGAGTATCGGAGGCCGCTTGCCAGCCGTGGGCTTAAAGGGATTTGGATTCATGTCGGCCTCCTCGGATTGGCAAACCCTGGTAATAGTTATACCAACCTATACCGAGTTATACCAATAGCCTGTGACAAAGGAACTGTCCCTTTGTCACATGTGGCCGAAAAACTCGGCGTCTGCTGCTCGCCAGGGGCGGAAGGTGGCGGGATCGATCTTTACGTGCGCCGCGGCGGGTACGTCGTACCATTTGACCGTGTAACCGGCGCCGTGAGAGCAAAAGACCGAATCGGGCGTGTTGGGCAGATCGGCCTCTGGCTCATAGGCGGCAGCCTCGATTACGCGCTCGGCATCATGGCAAGCCGCATAGCCGGCGAACTCTAGGTACAGATGCCCGCGACCGCTCGTGTAGGCAGCCACCTCCAGCGCATAATCCTGCACCTCGGATGCCGGTACGCGACCCACAAGCTTCGCCCGGTCGCCCGCCATCGTCGGCGGCTCGTACTCGGCACCCATGCGCGTGGCATCCGAGAGCGCCCGGCCCACGCACTCCCCCGGCACCTCAAGCTCAAAGTGGTACCACGGCTCCAGCAGCACCGCCGCGCCGGCCTCACGCGCCTGCATGAGCCCCTGGCGAATCGCGCGGTACGTGGCCTGGCGAAAATCGCCGCCCTCGGTGTGTTTGGCATGCGCGCGGCCGCCCGTGAGCGTAATGCACACATCGGTGATGGGCGAGCCGGTCAGCACGCCCAAGTGGTCGCGCTCCATGGCGTTGGTGAGTGCCAAACGCTGCCAGTTAAGATCGAGCTCGTCGGTCGAGGTCACGGTGCCAAACTGCACGCCCGAGCCCGCCGGCAACGGCTCCAGACGCAGATGCACCTCGGCATAGTGGCGCAGTGGCTCAAAGTGGCCCACGCCCTCGACCGGCTGCGAAATAGTCTCCTTATAGAGAATGCCGCCGGGCTCAAACTCGACCGCAAGGCCAAAACGATCGGCCAACACCCGCTGCACGACCTCGAGCTGCACGGCGCCCATCAACTGCAGGTGAATCTGCTCCAGATGCGTATTCCAGCTTACGCCGAGCATGGGATCTTCGTCCGCTAACTCAGTCAGCGCTTTGAACACCGCGTGGACATCGTGTTCGCCCGGAAGCACCGTATAGGTGAGGACCGGCGCAATGACAGGCGCATCGCCCGCGGGCTCCGCGCCCAGGGCGTCCCCCGGGCGAACGTGCGCAAGACCCGTCACGGCACAAATACCGCCAGCAGCAACTTCTTGAGCAAGCTCATACTTCTCGCCGTTATAGATGCGCACCTGGTCGATCTTTTGCTCCCATGCCTCGGCACCGGAACGTCCGCCAATCATCTGCTTGGCATGCAGCGTGCCGCCGGTCACTTTAACCCATGCCAAGCGCTCACCGCGATCCCCGCGGCTGACACGATAGACGCGCGCGGCAAACTCCGGGTGCCATGCCTGTTCGCGCATCAGCGCGCATATGCCATCCAGCAGTTCGTCCACGCCTTGGTCCCTGAGCGCCGATCCGGCAAAGCAAGGAAAGAGCTTGCGCTCGGCAACCATGCGCGACAGCGTCGCGGCGGAAAGCTCACCCGCCTCAAGAAACTCCTCGAGCGCCGCCTCGTCCAACGCAGCAGCGTCCTCCTGAACGGAGCCGCCCGCCAGCAGTTCGTTGGCATCCAGGCAGCCTTCGGAAAGACGCTGCCCAAGCTGTGCCAGCAAAACATCGCGGCCGGGATTCTCCAAATCGATTTTGTTGATGAAGATGAATGTCGGGATGTCATAACGTGCAAGCAGGCGCCACAGGGTTTCGGTGTGTCCCTGCACGCCGTCGTTGGCACCCACAACCAAAATCGCATAGTCAAGCGCGCGCAGCGTGCGCTCCGCCTCGGCCGAAAAATCGACGTGGCCGGGCGCATCCACGAGCATGACGTGGGTATCACCGTGGTCGAGCACGGCCTGCGACGAAAAAATCGTGATGCCACGCTCGCGCTCGATCGCGTTCGTGTCCAGATGCGAATCGCCATCGTCCACGCGGCCGCGCTTGCGAATGCGACCCGCGTTGAACAGCATGACCTCGGCCAACGTGGTCTTGCCGGCATCGACGTGCGCCAAGATTCCAACGACCGCTTGCTTCGACATGGCTCTCCTCTTATTGCAAGCCCATCGCACGCGGCAACGGGCGTTCACGCTCCACACTGGATGATACAATTTACGGGCCGGCGGGCGAAGCGGGCCCTATCCCCCGACCAAGCTCATCGCCCTGCGTTGCCGCGCGGCGATTTTCGTAGGTTCGCGCCTTGCGAAAGCCGGCTTGCAAATCAGCGCAGCGAACGAAAATGGCCCCACCCGGGACCATTTTCGTTCGTGCGAATTGTTGACACGTGCCCCTGCTCTTACGCCTCGCGCAGCCAGTCGAACGCAACACGCGGCGTGCCGTCCGACACATGCACGACGCCGGCACGCTCGAACCCCGCCTTAATACTCGCGCCCTGCATGGGCAGGTTGTCCTGATGCGTGTCGATGCGCAGGTGATCGGCACGCTCCTTGGCAAAGGCAAACATCGCAGCCGCGATACCGTGCACGGTGCCATCGGATGCCACACGGTGCAGCACGGCGTACGGAGTATCGCTGCGCCATTGACCATCCTCAATTACGTCATAGCACTCGTCCGGGCCCGGCAAAAAGGCAAACGTCGCCACCACGCGGCCATCGACTTCGCACACATAGCTGCCACCGGCGGCGATATCGGCAGCCAGTTGCTCGGCAGAAGGCGTGCCCTCGGGCCACTGTGTGGCGTTGCCATGCGCGCGCATAAAGGCGCGGGCCGCGTCATAGATAGCCATGACAGCGGGAATGTCGGTATCGAGGGTTTTTCTGATCATCACGCGGCGACCTCACGTTTATTGGTATCACTTTGATTGAGCAATGATACCAACGTTTGGAGAGGGGCGCGATGCAGATGGGGAGCAAAAAGCGAGCCGCCTGGTCAAAAGCAAAAAGCGAGTTTTTGAGCACTGCCACCGGCGGCGATATGAGCGACCTGTTTGCACGCGAGGACGAGCGCCGCGACGCCCTGGACGCCGAGCGCGATGAGGCCTGGCGCTACAAGTCGTGCGAGCGCAAAAACCGTTACGACACGCGCGCCGAGGCCGAGGCCGTTATGGCCGACTGCGAAAACCGCGGGCGGCGCGGTTTGGCCTGCTACAAATGCGAATACTGCGGTGGATGGCACCTGACGTCGCACCCTTGGAAATAGGCGCCGCATCGGCACGGCATTGACGGAGCGCCAGCCATCGCACGCAAGCTACGGGCGCGGCGGCACCAAAACATCGTAACGAACGGCCTTGCCCGCAAGTTGATAGCTCGGCTTAACGCCGGCAAGCAGTGGCCCCTTCACCGGTCGCTTGATAACGACCTTGCGCGGGTGCACCGCAAGCGCAGCTTCGACCAACGTCTCCTCATCGGCGCACGGCTGTTCCAGATGATGCAAGAGTTGGAACTTCTTTTTAACCGCCGCGCTCTTGGTGCGTCCGGGAAACATGGGGTCCAGATACACCACGTCAGGAACGGTGAGCTCGCCCTGCCCGATCAGCTCAGCTGTATGGCGAAGGCCGGCAATGCTGTCCTCGCCCGCATGTAAGCGCATGCGCGCCACGGCTGTCGCAAGCGCCGGATCATCTGCCGCGCGATCCAAGGCATCCTTGAGGAGCGCCGCGATCACGCAATCCTGCTCATACAGATCGACGGTAAAGCCCGCGGCCGCCAGCAGCAGCGAATCCTCGCCAAAGCCTGCCGTGGCGTCAATCGCCCATGGGCTCTCGATGCCTTTTGCGCGCGCAGCCTTTACCAACAGCTCTTGCTGCAGACGGCCCTGCTTGAGCCGCGGAAGCATGCGGCCGAAATCGGCGCGCAGCTCCATCGTGCCGTCGGTAAGCGTGAGGCCCTCGGGCTTCCCGGTCAGCTCAAGCCCCGCGGCCCGAGCAGCAGAAAAGGGATCGAAGACGCCCATGGACACTCCTTAACAAGCAAAACGAATACGTGAGCGCCGTTTATGCCAGCACCCAACCGTCCGCTATTGTCCCACATGCGACATGGTCCACAGCATCCCAATGCAAAGCACCGCCATCAATCCCGTGCACACGGCAGCGATCACGGAATCACTCATGCGCCTTCCCAACGACCGCGGCTCACGCACTTGCCCTGCTCCGTACATCATGGCTTCTCCTTCGGTCCAGCTCTTACCATGGCCCCATCATCGCAGCGCCGCGCATACGCTGCCATCGATTTGACTTACGCCCAGCTTTCTTTTTTGAAAGGTTGGACCGTGCGGGCAAGAGACGCTTTCAAACGCATGCATCGCCGCGTTGAACTACAATGTGCTTCACCATATGTGCAGTACATTGGGTGCGCCAAGTTGGCGTACTCGTATCGAAAGGACCAGCCATGAGCTTCACTCGCAAGACTCTCAAAATCCTTGCTCTCATCTACTTTGTTTTGGGCATCGCCAGCCTCGTCACCGCCGGCGTCGGTATCGCCACGGGCGGTCTCGATTCCACGTACGGTTCGTACGCCACGCTCGCAGCGGTCGTGCTTATCGCCAAGGGTCTCGTCGACCTTGCCGCAGGCGTCGCCGGTATCAAGGGCGCCAACAAGCCTTCGCAGGTGGACGGCGCGTTTAAGCTCGGTATTGTTGCCGCGGTCGCCACGCTTGCCCAAGCGGTGCTCACGCTTCCCGCGTTTGGCGGCGACGCCATCAACTTTGGCGCCTTTGTCATCGTGGTGTACGACCTGTTCTTTGTTCAGCAGGCACACGCCGTTAAGGCCGAGAACAAGGACCGCCTGTAAGCGCCCGCTTCTCATAACCTCTGTTTCAGCCAAGCAACTAAAAAGGGCCGATCGCGCATCTCCGCGGTCGACCCTTTACGTTTTCCCAGATAAAACCTGCCAAAATAAATCTGTCCCTTTTTGGTAGGTTAGTGGCGGTACTCGGCGATGATGAAGTCGATGTCGGTTTGAAGGGTGTCCAAATTTGCCAGGCGTTCTTTGTCGGAAGGGCGCGTACGGTAGTAGTACGGCGTCATCTGGAACACTGCCTCGATGTCGGCCTGGGTCTGAAGCGTAATATTCGCAGACACCCGCTGCATTCCGACTAACTCGAGCTCGGTGGTCTTCGGCAGCTTCTCATCGTTAAGGTACGGCGTGTCGTAGAGCACCTCCTTAAGCCCAAAGAGATGACGGGCGCCCGGCACCACGGTGTAGAGCGAGCCCTCTGGCGCCAGCACGCGGGCAAATTCGCGCTCGTTAAAGGGAGCAAAGAGCTCGGTCACCATATCGAAGGCGCCATCGGCCACGGGGATATCCTTCATGTTGGCCACGAAATAGGTCGCATCGCCGCGCTTGGCGGCAAGGCGCACCATCTCTTTGCCCAGGTCGAAACCGTAAGCACCCACACCCGGAACCGCGCCCATGGCACTGGTGTAGTAGCCCTCGCCACAGCAAATGTCGAGCAAAGTCATGGGGTCGCCCGTAGATGCTGCACGGCCAGACACCTGCTTGCGCACCAGCTCGACCATTGCATCGCGCAACGGTGCATAGTAGCCACAGTTCAGAAAGTCACGACGGCTGCGCGCCTGCGACTTGGGATCGCCCATGGAGTCGCCGCTCTTGGACGAGCGCAGCAGATATAGATAGCCCTCGCGCGCACGGTCAAACCAGTGTCCGCCCGCGCATGCAGCACCGCGCTCGTCGTCCACCAACGGCTCATGGCAAACGGGACACAACAACATGGCAACTCCTTAGCGCGAACAACACAACGCCCACCATTGTCGCACGCCTTCCCCGCCTAGTCATTGGGGACGTTCTTGAATGACTAGTCGTTTAAGAACGCCCCCAACGACTAGTCGATTAGGAGTATCATCGTCTGCGCAAATAAGCACAAAATAGCATGTTAGAGATTGAGAGCGCATGGCTGACACCGTATCTAAGCACATTGACATGACCACCGGCTCGCTGTGGCGCAATATTCCTTTGTTCGCCTTCCCCGTGGCCGCCACGAGCATCTTGGAGCAACTGTCGAACCTCATCGCCACGGTCATCATCGGTAACTTCTCGGGCGACCAGGGAACCCTCGCCATGGCGGCAGTTGGCTCCAATGTTCCGCTTACCAGTCTTATGCTCAACCTGTTTATTGGCATGTCGCTTGGCTCCAACGTGGTCATCGCCAACGCTATCGGCCGCAACGATCAGAACATGGTCAAACGCGCCGTCCATACCTCGATTTTAATGGCACTCGTAGGCTTTGTCGTCATCGCTCTGGGCGAGATCTTTGCCGAGCCCATGCTCGCCGCGCTCAACGTTCCCGCCGAAACCATGCCGCTCGCTTCGCTCTACCTGCGCGTCTTTTTGCTCAGCCTGCCCTCGATCTTGCTCTACAACTTTGAGGCCGCGATCTTCCGCTCCGTCGGCATCACCCGCATGCCACTGCAGGCGCTTGCCGTGTCCACCGTCCTCAACATTGGCCTGGACCTCATCTTTGTCCCCGTGCTCCACTGGGGCGTCGCGGGCGTCGCCATCGCCACCGCCATCGCCTACACCGTCAGCGCCGCTACACTCTTTATCCGCCTGCTCAAGACCGACTCCGTCGTCCGTGTCACCCCGCGCGACCTGGCTATCGACCCCGTCGCCCTCAAGCGCATCGTCAAGATCGGCCTGCCCGCCGGCATCCAAAGCGCCGTCTTTGCCGTCGCCAACATCATCATCCAGTCTGCCATCAACAGCCTGGGCACCGAGGTCATGGCCGCCTCGAGCGCCGCCATGAGCCTGGAGTACGTGTGCTACAACCTGCTCAACAGCTTTAGCCAGGCGTGTACCACCTTTGTGGGACAAAACCACGGTGCCCGCCAGATCGACCGCTGCACCAAGACGCTCAAGGTCTGCCTGGTCGAAGGCGGTATCGTCGCGCTCACCACAATTATCGTTATTGTCGGCCTGGGGCGCGAGATCTTGTCGCTGTTCAACAGCGATCCCAACATCGTCTCGATCGGCTATATCCGCGTGTGTTCGATCTTCCCGGCGTACGCCTTTAGCATGTTCTACGAAAACATGTCCGGCTACCTGCGCGGCTTTGGTATCTCGCTCACGCCCGCCCTCATCACCATGATCTGCGTCTGCGGCATCCGCTTCTATTGGGTGTTCTGCGTGTTCCCGCACTTCCGCACCTTTGCGAACATCATGATGGTCTACCCCATCAGCCTGGGCACCACGGCGTTCTTTATGGTCGTGGCGGTGCTACTCTGCCACCCGGCACGCACCTATCGTGTCACCCAAGCCAAAGCGACAGCCCGCTAAACACCGCACTCAACGCCGCGCCAGTCATTAATTGACAATATGCGAGCTCATATAGTCGATAAAGCGCCTCGTGGCGATGGGCATGGTGTCCCAGCTGCGCCAGGCCGCCACTACGTCGCGCGAGGGGGCGTGCACGATGGGACGTACGCGAATATCGGCACGCATGCCCTCCACAGTACGACGGTAGAGCATACTCACGCCTAGGCCCTCCTCCACCATCGCCATGATGGTGTAGTCGTCGGTGACCTCGCTCGTCACGTGCGGCGACAGGCCATGCGCCGCGAATGCATCGAGCACCAGGCTCTGTTCGCCCTCATCCAGAAGCACAAACGGCTCGGAAGCCAGGTCGGCGAGCGTCACCTTTTCCTTTGCCGCCAGCGGATGCGCGGCCGGCAACAATGCCACCAACTCGTCGTGATAGACCACGCGCTTCTCGAGCCCAGCGGTAAATCCGCGTGCCGTAAAGCAAAAATCAACCACGCCATCGTGCACCCACTGGGCGTTGCGCGTGTAATCGCCCTGCTTGAGGGTAAAGCGTACGCCCGGGTGCAGGGCTCCAAAATCGCGGATCACGCGCGGCAATACGGTTCGACTCACGTTGGTAAACGTCGCGATGCGAATATCAGTCGACGAAAGTCCCAGCAGCTCCTGGCGCTTGCCCTCGAGCTCGGCCTCGGCAGTCACAATCTGGCGCAGGTACGGCAGATACTGTTTACCGTCGCGCGTAAGCGAGACGCCCTGCTTTCCGCGCTCGATAAGCGTGGTGCCCAGCTCGCGCTCGAGTGCCTTGACGGCCTGGCTCACCGCGCTTTGCGTATAGCCCAGCTCGTCGGCCGCACGTTTCAGGCTGCCGCAATCGACCACCATACAAACAATCTGATACCGCGATGCCATCGTGTCTCCATATCAATGCAGCCGTAAAACGTTTTGCCAGCGCTTTTCGCACCTACTTTAGCATTTCTTAATCATACTGAAGATACATTCGCTTTACTACATCCACATCTGAGAGCAGAATCCTTTGTGCGAAACCGTTCTGTAACAAAAGGAGTCCCATGGATCGCAAAAAAGCAATCGCGCTCTCATTTTCCGTTCCCGTCGCATGGGGCTTTTCGTATCCCCTCATGAAGATCGGCATGGACAGCATGAACGCCACGAGCATCGTCGCGCTACGCTGCATCATCGCCTTTGTGGTCTGCCTGCTGCTCTTCCACAAGCACGCGTTGCGCATTAACCGCGACCTTATGGTCCGTGCCGCCATCATCGGCGCCATTATGGCAACCGAGCTCACCTGCATGTGCCTGGGCTCCAGCCTCACCTCTGCCTCCACTGCCGGCTTTTTGCAGAGCCTGACGGTCGTGATCGTGCCGTTTGCCAACGCAGCTCTGCTGCGTCGCGCCCCCGAGCGCAAGGTGCTCATCGGCACGGCTATCGTCACCTGCGGCATGCTGCTGCTCTCGGGCGCCGACTTTACCAGCCTGAATCCCGGCGCAATCATCATGCTGCTCTCGGCCTTTATCTATGCCAGCCACATTATCGTGGCCAAGCGCTTTGTCGAAGAAGTCGATCCGCTGGCTCTGGGCGTTTGGCAGCTAGGCTTTGGCGGTTTGTTCTCGGGCGTCGCGGCATTCACCTTTGGCGGCTTCACGCTTCCCAGCACGCCCAGCGAGATCGTCGTTGTCGTCGCGCTCGCACTCATCTGCTCTGCCTACGGCTTTATCACCCAGACGCTCGTGCAGCCCCACGTGCCCGCCGAGACCACCGGCTTTGCCTTCTCGCTCGAGCCGGTCTGCTCCGCTGTCTTCTCGTTCTTCCTAGTCGGCGAGGTCCTGAGCCCCATCGCCTTCCTGGGTGCAGCTCTCATCCTCACCGGCGTCATGGCGGCAACCGTCGAGCTTCCGCGCCTCCGCGCACATGGACGCGCTCGTATGGCAGGAGCGCCCGAGCGCGCCTCGTAGACCCCGCTCTTCATGCAGCCGCGGCATAAAGGCAACCGGTGCGCCTTTACAATAGATGCCAACAGAGCATCTGCCATAAAGGAGCCCCATGGACACCGCAACCCGCGACCGCAACATAGCAACTTGGTTGGGCAATGCGCCGCAGCCGGTACGTGACACTACGAACCAGCTGCTCGAGCGCATCGCCCTTTTGCGTGCCGAGCAGACTATCTACCCGGCACAAGACGACATCCTCAATGCCCTCGCCTACACCCCGGCCGACCAGGTCAAAGTTGTCATCTTGGGTCAAGACCCCTATCACGGACCCAACCAGGCCATGGGACTGTCGTTCTCGGTCCCCGCGACGCAAACCAAGTTGCCGCCGAGCCTGCGCAACATCTATAAAGAACTCAAAGCCGATCTGGGTTGCCCCATTCCCGCCACAGGAGACCTAACCCCATGGGCACAGCAGGGCGTCCTGCTTCTCAACACCACGCTCACCGTGCGCGAGCATGCCGCGAACTCGCACGCCAAACTGGGCTGGAGCACGCTCACCGACTACGTTATCGAACGCTGCTGTCAGCTGCCCCAGCCGGTAGTCTTTTTGGCATGGGGCCGCTTTGCTCAGCAGATGGTCGAAGGCAAGCTCGTCGCAACTGGTGCGGGCAAGACAACCGGCAAGTTCTGCCTGGCCTCTACGCACCCCTCGCCGCTTTCGGCCAACCGTGCCACGGCAGAACTCCCCGCCTTTATGGGATCGCGTCCCTTCTCGGCAGCCAATCGGCTACTCGAACAGCACGGCTCGACCCCCGTCAACTGGACTTGCCTCGGCTAAAAATCGATACATCAAAAACGCGCCCGACGGCTTTCCATCGGGCGCGTTTCCTATTCGGGCCAAATAAATTGTGTGCGGCCGGCCTCGCCGCCATCGATTAGCAGGCTCTGCCCGGTCATAAACCGGTTGGTCACGCCCACAAAGTAGATCCACTCGGCAATCTCTTGGGCGGTGGCCCAGCGCTTAAGCGGCGTGAGCTCCATAATCTGGTTCCACAGGTGTTCGTCTTCCATCACGCAACGGTTGAGCGGCGTGATAACGCCACCCGGGTCCACACTGTTGGCGATAGCCTGCGGCGCCAGACGGTTTGCAAGGTTCTTGGTGTAGGCGATAACGCCGCCCTTGCTGGCGGCATAGTCGGGAAACTCCGATCCCGTATGCCCGCTCGCCGACCCCACATTGACCACGGATTTGATAGCCGGCACCGGCTTGGCGGCGAGCCCCTTCCCCGCAAAGGCGTAGCGCTCGGTCACGTTGATGGTGCCATACAGGTTGGCGGCGATGTCGTCAGCCGAATCCTGCGTACCGGCAACGTTCACGATTACCTGAGGTTCAAGATCGTCTGGAAACGCGTCCGGCTCGCGGACATCAACAATCAGATGGCGGTAGCGCTCGTGTTCAATCGCCGCCGGCAAAAGATCAAAGCCCACGACCTCGTGGCCCTCGTCCAAAAAACGCTGCACGCATGCGGCTCCGATACCGCCCGAAGCGCCCGTGATCAAAACCCGCATACTTGCTCCTTAGGCGGTTGCGTGGCGCTCGAGGTACTCGGAGCCCACGTTCTCACGCTCCCAGCCGCGCACGACCTTGTAGCCCACGGGGCTCAGGAAGACCTCACACAGCAGCTCGGCGACAGCGCCGGTCAGCGAGCACATAAGGACCTGTACCCAGGTCCAACCAAAGAACGTGTGGCTTACCACAATGGCAAAGACCAGGTTGTCGATAAACTGGCCAACGCCCGTGGACACATAGGAACGGAAGGCGAAGCTCGCAAAGTTATTCTTTTTGAGCATACGGCCGAGCGACTGGTTGAGCGTGGAGTTAACCACGGCAGAAACGAGCATTGCCAGCGAAGAGCCCAGCACCACGTACCAGGTGCCGCCGATGGTGGCGTTAAGGGCGCTGTTGACCTCGATCATGCCCGTGTCGTAGTAGGCGCCCCACATGCCGGGCGTGAGCGAGCATGCCCAAAAGCACAGGCTCACGGCGAGGTTGACCAGCAGCGCGAGAATAGAGATTTTGATGGATGCCTTGGCGCCAAAGCGCTTGCAGATCATGTCCTGGCACAAAAACGAAACCCAGCTCACCACAAAGCCGCAATCGAGTGCCAGATACGGCAGGCTGATAAGCTCTTTGTTGGCCAGCAGGTTCATCATGATGACGCTCACGAAAAACAGCGAAACCGTTGCCGCGGGAATGCTCCGCAACAGGACCTTGTAGTCCTCCATGACCTTCTTGATCATTATGTACTCCTTTGGTTTTAGGTTTAACGAGCAGGATATCGGACCCGAACTGCTCGGACGCCTCGGTCTTGAGACGACGGTGGGTATAATAGCCGCTCACACGGCATAAGGCAAGCAAACGGCGCGGCAGCCCCGCAGGGCCACCGCGCCGATGCGTTAAAAGGCCACGTTGCCAAACTCCGACAGGATAAGGTCGGGGTTGTGGTCGGTTGCCCAGTCCACGTTCCACGGGCTCGTGAACAGCAGCAGCTTACCGCCGCGCATGTCCTCGACGCGCAGCGTGTCGCGCGTGAGCGAAAGGGCCGGGATATCGATGGTGTCGGGGTCGTTCTGGATCCAGCGGATGTCCGTATAGGGCAGTGGCTGGCGACGAACCTCAACACGGTACTCGGCCTTGAGGCGGCGCTCGAGCACCTCAAACTGCAGCACGCCGACCACGCCCACAATGACGCTCTCCATGCCGGCACCCAGCTCGCGGAAGATCTGGATGGCACCCTCCTGGGCAAGCTCCTCCATACCCTTGACGAACTGCTTGCGCTTGAGCGTATCGACCTGCGTAATGCGGGCAAACATCTCGGGGGCGAACGTCGGAATCTGCGGATACTGCACGTGGCGCTTGCCGGAGCACACGGTGTCGCCGATGCTAAAGATACCCGGATCGAACAGGCCCACGATATCGCCTGCGTACGCCTCGTCCACGATGGCGCGATCGTCGGCCATCATCGACGTGCCCGTGGCGAGCTTAAGCTTGCGGTTGCCCTGCACGTAAAAGGCATCCATGCCGCGCTCGAACTTGCCCGAGCAAATGCGCACAAAGGCGATGCGATCGCGGTGGTTCTTGTCCATGTTGGCCTGGATCTTAAACACAAAGCCGCTAAAGTCATCGCGGCAGGGATCGACCGGTTCGCTGGTGAGCGTATCGGTATAGGCGCGCGGCGTCGGGGCCAGACGCAGGAACTCCTTGAGGAAGGGCTCCACGCCAAAGTTGGTGAGCGCCGAGCCAAAGAACGCCGGGCTCAGCTTGCCACAGGCCACGGCATCCAAGTCGAGCTCGTCGCCGGCGCCATCGAGCAGCTCGATGTCGTCCATCAGGTTCTTATGGTTTTCCTCGCCGATGAGCTCGTCCATGGAAGGATCACCCAGCTCAGCCTCGACCTCGGCGACCTTCTTGGTGGCGTTGGCGTGGCCGTCGCCCTCAAAGGCGATAACGCGACGGGTCTGACGGTCGAACACGCCACGGAAATTGCGGCCGCTGCCGATCGGCCAGTTCATGGGATACGTATTAATGCCCAGAACGTTCTCGATCTCTTCCATGAGCTCAAACGGATCGCGAGCCTCGTGGTCGAGCTTGTTCACAAAGGTGAAGATGGGAATGTGGCGCAGCGTACAGACCTTAAAGAGCTTTTTGGTCTGGGCCTCGACGCCCTTGGCGCCGTCGATGACCATAACAGCAGCGTCGGCGGCCATAAGGGTACGGTAGGTATCCTCCGAGAAGTCCTGGTGGCCGGGGGTATCGAGGATGTTGACGCAGGCGCCGTTGTAGGTGAACTGCAGCACCGAGGAGGTAACGGAAATACCGCGTTCCTTCTCGATGTCCATCCAGTCCGAGACGGCATGCTTGGCCGAGCTCTTGCCCTTGACCGAGCCGGCAGTCTGGATGCTGCCGGTATAGAGCAGCAGCTTCTCGGTAAGCGTGGTCTTACCGGCGTCCGGGTGGCTGATGATCGCGAATGTGCGGCGCGACGAGATTTCATCCGACAGGCTTGCCATGCGGATCCTTTCTTGCATTGAGTGCATTACGTCGTTGTAACCGCACTATTGTAGCCGCGAAATTCCGCCCTAGGGCGCCTATCAGGACAAATTCATCAGTTGGGGCCTGCGTAGCCGGCTCAATCGGCATTTACCTCTTGCATAACTGTGCATAGTGTGTATATATTGTGCTTACCGGTTATATACACGTGTAGTTCAACAGCTAAGGAGCCGCTGTGGACATCATCCTATCCAATTCGAGCGATAAGCCCATATACGAACAGATATCCTCGCAGGTCAAAGCTCAAATCCTTTCGGGCACACTCACTGCGGGAGCCAAACTCCCCAGCATCCGCGCACTCGCGAGCGATCTTGGCGTGAGTGTCATCACCACCAAGCGCGCCTACGCCGAGCTGGAGCAGCTCGGGTTTATCTGCACCGTGCAGGGCAAGGGCTGTTTTGTCACCGAGGGCAACCAGGAGCTCTTGCGCGAAAACCAGCTCTGCCATATCGAAGAGCTGCTTGCGAAAGCGGCAAGCCAAGCCGAAGCCTTGGGCGTCACGCGCGACAAGCTGCACGAGATGCTCGACCTGGTAGCCCCCGAAATCATGCAGTAGCCATCTGCAAGAAAGGCTATACCATGCAAAACCTTTTAGAACTCAAAGGCATCTCACGCCGTGTGAGCGACCGTTTTTCGCTGCGTGATGTCACACTCGCTGTGGAGCCCGGCCAGATTGTCGGCTTTGTGGGTGCCAACGGTGCCGGCAAAACAACGACGATTCGAGCCGCGCTTGGGCTTATCAAACTCGATGCCGGCGAGGTGCACCTGTTTGGGCAGCACTGTGGCGCCGACGCGCCCGATGAGACACAGCGCTGCCTGCGCTCCCGCGTCGGTCTTGTCCTGGACACGTGCCCCTTCCCCTCCACGCTCAAGGTGGGCCAGATCGAGTCGCTCGTAGGCCCGGCGTACCCCACGTGGGACCGCGAAACGTTCGCCGGATTCATCAACCGATTTGGCCTCGATCCTAAGACAAAAGTCAAGGACCTCTCCCGCGGCATGGGCATGAAGCTGCAGCTTGCCTGCGCGCTCAGCCACGAGGCCAGGCTGCTCGTTTTAGACGAAGCTACCGCGGGCCTCGATCCCATGGCACGCGAGGAGCTGCTTGATGAGCTGCTCGCCTTTGTCGCCGACGGCCAGCACAGCGTGCTGCTCTCGAGCCACATTACGTCCGACCTCGATCGCACCGCTGATCGCGTCACCTGCATCGATAATGGCTCGATTATTTTTGACCTGCCGCGCGAGGATATTACCGACCGCGCCGGCATCGCCCACTGTACCCAAGCACAGGCCGCCGAGCTTATGGCTTGCGTCGAAGGCGCCCGTGCCGTCCACCACGCCTATAGCGTGGACGTGTTCGTGCCCAACCGTCGCGAAACGCTCGAGGCCTTTCCCGAGATTCCCTGCGATCGGGCAACCATTGATGACTATCTGCGCCTCATGCTGAAAGGGGCTTCGAAATGAAACGCGCCTTTATGTCCGAGCTCGCCATCGTTCGCACGCTCACCCCGAGCATCGCGGGCGTCGGCCTGTTCATCTTCGTCGTGCTAACCCTTGCCAACGCGTCGGATGGCGATTCCGGCATGAGCGCCGGCGCCTGCGCGGTCAGCGCCATGTCGCCCATCATGGTCATGAACTCACTGGCCGGTTTCGACAATCAAAACGGTTGGGAGCGTTATCGGGCAACGCTGCCTCTCTCGCGTAAAGACATCATCTGCGCACGCTACCTGAGCATCATTGTCTTCTCGGCT
Source organism: uncultured Collinsella sp. (assembly GCA_928722055.1). Lineage (GTDB taxonomy): Bacteria > Actinomycetota > Coriobacteriia > Coriobacteriales > Coriobacteriaceae > Collinsella. The sequence goes on along the minus strand of CAKMWN010000002.1, from coordinate 442,403 downwards.
GTCATGGCGTGCGCCGCCGCGCTTCTGAGCATCGTCTCCATCCCGCTATTCAACAGCGTGGGCATCCCCTCGACGGGACAGACGGTCTTTGAGATCGCTATAGCCTCGGCAGCATCGATGCTCATCTCCCTCATGATGGTGTTTTTGGCACAGCCGCTGTTCTTCCGATTTGGACACATGGAGGCGCTGCGCCTATCCGTCGGCCTGTTTGCCCTGCTCTGGTGCCTTGCCATTGCCACGTTGAACTCCTCCAACCCCATCAGCAACTGGCTCATGTCGATTGCCGGAGCGAATCCCGATCCCGCCGTCCTTGGCTGTCTGTGTGCAGGAATTGCAGTACTGGCGCTCGCACTATGTGCAATCAGCTGCGCTGTCAGCACCAAGGTTTATCGAGTACGCGATCTGTAATCGACAGCTAAAAAAGCTTAGGTGGTACCCCGCTTATTTTTTCAATGAAACAAGGCGGCATAGCGTCACCACCGCCCCTCACAGCAGGCCGTCTAGTTCTTGGCAACCAAAAAGACACCGTCAGCATATCGAAGGTGAATACTTTTCCGAGAAGTGAACGAGTAAAAACAGCGCCCTGTAGCATCGACATTTTTAAGGACTCAATTCCTGCGGTTTTGTCTAAGAATCCTGCAGTTTTGTTCGAAAAAAGTGTGCATGTTCCAGGGGTCCAGATTTACTCGTTCACTTCGCGGAAAACCATTCACCTTCGATTCGAGCCTTAACCAAATGCCCTCTCGAACTATGGCCCCTGTCTCACCACAGCGATATCAAAGCTTCATGGCGGGACGGTATCATCGGACGAGCGCCGTAAATCTGGCGCGGTCGTTCTTTGGGGAGGCATTTCACCCGTGTCGTGGGTCGCAGCAGCATTTGTGTCAGCTTTCTTTGCCGGCGTCACATCTGTCCTGGCCAAATGCGGCATCAAACAGACCGACTCCGATGTCGCGACGGCCATTCGCACCTGCGTGGTGCTCGTTTTCGCCTGGGCAATGGCGGGCATTTCTGGATCCATTGGAACCATCGGCAGCATCGAACCCAGATCTTGGCTCTTTCTCGTCCTCTCGGGACTCGCTACCGGTGCTTCGTGGATCTGTTACTTTAAGGCGTTGGGCATCGGAGACGTCAATAAGGTCGTACCGGTCGACAAGATGAGCACCGTACTCGCTGCACTGATCGCCATCGTGCTTTTTGGCGAGACGAGCAACCTTGCGGTTAAGCTCGTAGGAACCGCTGTCATCACCCTCGGCACGTTTTTAATGATCGAGAAGAAGCAGCCTGCCGGACCCGAGCAGCAGCAAGACCGGACCTGGCTCGCTTACGCCCTCGGCGCCGCCGTGTTCGCAGCGCTCACGTCCATCCTTGCTAAGGCTGGCATCGAAGGCGTCGAATCCAACCTGGCCACGGCAATCCGTACCTGTGTGGTACTGGTTATGGCATGGGCAATCGTGGCAGCTAAAGGCAAGATGGGCCAAGCCGTGCACGTAAACCGCTACGAACTCGTATTTCTCGCGGCATCGGGCATTGCGACTGGCGCATCGTGGCTGCTATGCTACTACGCCATCGCCACAGGCCAGGTGAGCGTCGTGGTGCAGATCGACAAACTATCGATTGTCGTATCGGTACTATTTGCGCGCTTGTCATTCAATGAAAAACTCTCACGGCGCAGCGCCATCGGTCTCGCCCTCATCGTACTGGGCACCGCCGCGCTCGCAGTTTGGAAGTAGCGCGGCCAGCAGCCGCTACATCCTCACACCTGGCTTAGGATGCCTGTACTGACCATGGGATGCCGCGCGCTTACCGTGCGAGATGGCAAATTTGGGACAACAGTGCAGGCAACGAAGGCAGGCTGCGCACTCCGGCTTTGTCCAGACGGGAAGGCCGTCGCGCATCTCAATCGCCGCCATGGGACAGCGCTTAGCGCAGAGGCTACACCCGACGCAGCGGCTAGCATCGACGGCAAACTTGCTCGTCTGCTGCATACGCGGCAGCCCAAACGCATGATACGCGCACGATGCAAACAGGGGCACGCGATGGCGCATCATATTGCCCGTGCGCCGCTCCCGCACCGCCTCGATCACAGCATCAATCTGCGCCTCAGCAGCCCTATTGATACCCTCAACCTTTTGAGGGTCAGACAGGTCGAAAACAGGCGTCCAGGTATCGGGCATCTTGACGCTCATCGCCGCATCTAACTCGAGCCCACGCTCGTGCAGCAGATCGCGGGCGAACTTGGCCGATTGCCCGGTCGTCGAACCGTACGTCGAGACATAGAACGTATAGGGGCGCTCGCCGCCCTTTGCACCGGCAGCAATCGACAGGTCGGCAGTCTTCAAAAACTCGATCATTGGCGTCGGCAAGCCCCAGGCGTATACCGGGGCGACAAACCCCAGCCGACAGGGGCCTTCCATCACAACAAGGTGAGGGATCTCGGCATCAAAGCGCTCAATCGACACAACCTTGTCGTCTGTCGCCGCTGCAATGCGACGCGCCACATGTTCGCTGTTCCCCGTCGCGCTAAAGTACAGGATCATCTAGTGCCCCTCTGGAGTTGACTCGCGATTAACCGTGCTACTTGCGCAGCGGCTTGGGCAGCGGAATGCCGGCGGCGATAACGGCGGCGATGATCATGCAGACGATACCCTTGAGTGGGAAGCACATGAGCAGCAGGCCCACGACCATGACCGGCTGACGCATGACCGCACCCATCGTCGATGCCGTGCAGACGGCGACGCAAAAGACCGGATCGGCGCCGGTGAGGATGGCAAGGCCGTAGCCCAGGCTTACGCCCGAGAAGATAACCGGGAAGAAGTGACCGCCGCGCCAACCAAGGTTGATGAGGGCGGGGGTCAGCATGGCCTTGACCAGACCGGTCGCGATAAGCACGCCGGCGGGAATGGTCAAGTAGGTTTCCATGAGCACGTCGGCCTGGGTCTCGCCGGCAAACATGGTGTAGGGCAGGACCGTGCCGCAGATGGCGAGCGCCAGACCGGCTAGCATGGCCTTGACGACAGGACGCTCCCCTATTGCATGGGCAAGCGCTTCGCTCGCGTGCTCAGAGACAAAGTACAGCCAGCCGCAGATTGTTCCGATCAACGACAGAGGGACGAGCCAGGTAAGCTCTAGGTTGCCCACCTCGGCGGACTCGAACCTGGGCATGCCCATGCCGCCGCCCACAAGCTGGCCAAGCAGCAGGTAGGTACCCAGACCGCCGGCAATCGCAATACCGTAGACCACCGTCTTTTGCGCCTTGGGCAGCTTGATGGTGATCTCGCCGGACGCGGACTCATCGTCGGCGTCTTCGCCCTGGTCGTCGGCGCTACCGGCAAGCGGTGCCACAAAGCCAAAGACGGGCGCGGTAAAGAGCGCCGTCAACGCGGCCTGGGTACCCAGCAGCGTAAGCTCCCTAAATTCGGCGCCAAAGCGGCGCATGCGGTCGCCAACCCAGCTGCACAGACCCGCGATAACGCCGGTCAGGCCGGCCTCCGGTCCAATACTTCCGCCAAACAGCAGCGGCAGCAATGCCGCGAGCGAAAGCTTGCCCAGGTTGTCGTACGGGTAGTGCCCGTCTTGCTTAACCTTAGCCATCACCTGGTTGAGGTCATCGGTCTTGGTGCCTGTCATCTTTTCGTACAGACCAATTAACAGACCGCCCAGCAAGCAGACAAAAAACGGGTACGGCAAAAAGCCAAACGGGCCGCTGGCAAGCTCGGGCGAAGCGACGCCCAGCGCGTGCGGAATCTCGGTCCACAGATAGTCGATACCGTGCTCCATCGCAAAAAAGAACAGCCAGACCGCGGCACCTGCGAACGCACCGGTCACGGCAACGCTAACTAAAAACAGCGCGCGGTTTGTGGGTTTGGCAAGGTTATCCATCGGGTCCTCCCGCGGTCAAAGTCGACATAGTTATGTTTTATTGTAGAGCGAGCGTTGCCCGAACGAGCTAACCGTCTGCGCCGCAAACGGCACCATTGGGAGCCATGGTGGGACAGGCTCAAGACTTATCCGTTGATAATCGAGGCAATCTCGCGCAAATCGTCGGCAAAGTAAATGCCGTGCTGACGCTGCGGGCTCGATAAACCCTTATCGATCATGTGCCCGAGCAGCGCCTTGAGGTCGTTGTAGTAACCGTCCAGGTTATACAGAATGCACGGAGCACTCAGGTGCCCCAACGACACCGCGGACATGACCTCGGCAATCTCCTCGAGCGTGCCCGTCCCACCGGGAAAGGCGATGAACGCATCGCCGAGCTCAATCATCTTGGCCTTGCGCTCCGCCATATCGCTCGTCACGATGAGGTCGTCGATACCGTCATGTTGAAACTCGGCCTCGATAAAAAAGCTCGGCTCCACACCCGTCACGTGTCCGCCAGCATCGAGCACGCTATCGGCGAGCGCGCCCATCAGGCCCGATTTGGACCCGCCGTATACCAGCGCGTGTCCATTGGCGCCAATCCAGTTGCCCAGCTCCTGCACCGCGGGCAGAAACGCCGGGTCATTGCCAGTGTTGGCACCCAGGTACACGGTGATGTTCATATTTGTCTCCCTGTTGTGGCGCACGACGTTCGTCTTAGCGCTGACGTCGACGATACTCGCGCACGCGACGCGAAAGATCGGCAAGCTCGTCGCGATCGAGCTCTTCCAAATGCTCCAGATCATCCATAAAGCGCGCCATGGTGTCCTTTTGGCGCATCTTGATAAGCGTATTGCAGTAGTTCACCGCCACGCCCGTGAGCATGGCGATGTAGAAGATGCTGATAACGCTCAAGACGACGGTAATGGCGCGGGCAACCGGTGTTTCGGCCGGAATGTCGCCAAAGCCGATGGTCGAGACCGTCTCAAAGCTAAACCACAGGCCATCGCCAAACGTGAGGGTCGTGGGCTCGGACAGCCAGACGGCCGTCGAGCACAGCAGGTAGAAAACGAGGAACAGCTCCGTAATGCGCACGAAGCCCGCCTGGCGCAACACGTCAGCAAGCGTCCTGAGCTTTTTCATCGCGACCCTTTCCACAGACAACCAATCACGTTCGCTCGGTATTGTCCCACAACCGTCAGTTAGGGACGTTCCTTTTGTGCCGGCAGAAAGGGACTGTCCTCAACTGCCGGGCGGAACCGTTTAGCGGTGCCGCTGCCGGCTGGGCAGGCTGAGCTGGTATCCTTATGCGGTAATGTCTCGATTCGTTAGGATTGCATGTGAGAGCTGCCACTGTCCTTCGTTCAGTTATATGTCGCACTCTGGCCGCCGCGCTTACCGCGCTCGCCGTACTGAGCGCCGTCGCGCCCGCCCCTGTCTTTGCCGCCGACTCCGATCAGCAGGTCAAAACGGTCCGCGTCGGCTGGCTCGTCAACAACGAGGGCTTCCAGGACGGCACCCCCGGCGAGCGTCTCTCGGGATGGGGTTACGAGTACCTCCAGACCCTGTCGTACTACACGCCCGGCTGGCGGTACGAATACGTCTCCGGCACCTTCACCGAGCTTATGGACATGCTCGAGGCAGGCGAAATCGACCTTATGCCTAACATCTCCTACTCCGAGGAACGCGCCCAAAAGCTGCTCTTTTCCTCGAACCCCGAGGGCACCGAGCGCTACTACATCTACGCCAAGCCCGATCGCGACGATCTGGCCAAGGGCGACCCCCAAGCGCTCCAAGGCCTTACCATCGGCTACAACCCCGACGTTATGCAAACCTTTGTTGGCCGGCAGTGGCTCGCCAACGAAGGCATTACCTGCACCTATAAAGAAATCGACACTGGCGGCGCCCTCTTTGACGCGCTCGCAAACGACGAAGTCGATGCCGTCATCATGAACGACACCATTTCGTCGCCCGATGCGTCGCCCATGTTCTACGTTGGTTCGAGCGACTACTACTTTGCCGTCCCCAAAAGCCGCCCCGACCTAATGGACGACATCAATGCCGCCATGTCGGCAATCGCCCGCGTCAACCCACGCTATATCGACGAAGTCAAATCTAACTACTCGGTCAAAAACAGCGGTTCATCATCGCTCAACGGCCCCGAACGTTCCTGGCTCAAAGCAAATGACAACACCATCACGCTCGGCTACATTACGGGCAAACTCCCCTACTGCAACGAAGACGAAAACGGCGAAATGGAAGGCTCGCTCGCATCGCTTGCGACGACGTTGCACGATAAATTTGGCATTACGGTCAAAACCGTCGCCTTTGATAGCTACAAGATGATGTCAAAGGCTCTGTCAAAGGGAAGCATAGACGTTGCGCTGCCGGTATACCGAGATTACTGGGTTGCCGAGCAATCAGGCGTTGTGCAGTCGGCATCGTTGGGGACCGTGTCCCTCACCGCCATCCACACCGGCAGCGACCTGAACAAAGACCTTCAGAACATCGCCTGTACCAAATCATCGTTTGTCAACAAAAATGCACTTGAAAGCCTGTTTCCCACAGCGACCGTGACCGAATACCAATCCGACGATGAAGCGTTCGACGCCCTCAGGAAGGGAACGGCGCACTGCATCGTCGCTCCCAGCTCACGCATAAAAACCATCGGCGACCGTTATGATCTCGAAGGTTACGAGACGGCCGAGCTCCCTGACACCTGTGAGCTCTCGTGCTGGATTTCGCGCGGAAAGCCCGAGCTGCTGGGAATCGTCAACAAGGGCATCATCAATGCCGGAGAATCGCTCTCCGCAAGCAATTTCTCCTCCACGTCGTACACGGCCCAGGAATCCAACACGCTTCAATTCCTTTATCGCAACCGCACCGCCATTGCAGCCACCCTCATCGGTATGTTGTCGGTCGGCATCGTCCTGCTCATCTGGGCGCTCGCGCGCGCTCGAACCGAGCGCAAAAAAGCCGATGCTGCCAACGCCGCTAAGACGGCATTCCTCACGCGCATGAGCCACGACATCCGTACGCCGCTCAACGGTATCCTGGGCCTTATCGAGATCGAGGAATTGAAAGAAGGCGATATGCAAGTCGCCCGCGAGAGCCGTGCCAAGGCGCGCGTTGCCGCCAATCACCTGCTCTCGCTGATCAACGACATCCTCGAGATGGGCAAAATCGAAGACCGCAAGCTGACACTGGAACATGCGCCTTTTAACCTCAAAAAGCTCTGTGACGATACGCTGGTGCTGTGCAAGCTCCGCGCATCCGATAACGGCATCACAATGCAGGACAATAGCCTGACGTACGCCACGGGGCCATACATGATCGGCAGTCCCACCCATATCCGACAGGTCATGATCAACCTGTTAGACAACAGCATTAAGTACAACAAGCACGGCGGCTCCGTCACCTTTAGCTCAAAGACCAAGCCACTCGATAACGGGCGCGCGCTCTTTTGCTTTAGTGTTTCGGATACCGGCATTGGCATGGCTCCCGAGTTTTTAAAGCATATCTATGAGCCGTTCGCCCAAGAAGGTGACGATGCGCGCAGCAAGTTCCAAGGAACCGGCATGGGCATGCCAATCGTCAAGTCGCTTATTGAACTGATGGGCGGCACCATCGAAGTCACCAGCGAGCTCCATGTGGGCACTTCGTTCTACGTGGAGATTCCGCTCGATATCGACAAGAACCCCCAGCCGCGGGCAGATACGGTCGAGAGGGCGCTCGACTGCTCGCTCGCCGACATGAACGTACTGCTCGCCGAAGACAACGAATTGAATGCCGAGATTGCCCAGGCGCTGCTAGAATCCGAGGGCGTCGTGGTCACCCGCGCCGTCAACGGCAACGAAGTCGTCGATCTGTACCTGTCTCATCCCGCCGGCAGCTTCGATGCGATCCTGATGGACATTATGATGCCGGACATGGACGGCTACGAGGCAACCCGCGCGATTCGCCTGAGCGAGAAGGTCGATGCAGCCGATATCCCCATCATCGCGCTCACCGCCAATGCCTTTGCCGAGGACGCCAAGGCGGCACACGACGCCGGCATGAACGCCCATCTGTCCAAACCGCTCGACTTTAACAAGCTCAAAAACATACTCGCCCGCATCAAGAAAAACGGATCCGTTTCGCTATAGTTTTTGCAGCAACCACGCACGACCAGAAAGGAAGCCAACGATGTTTAGGCCCTTACGTCGAAAGAAACGCGCCATCACCGACGAGGAAGCGCGTAAACTGCTCGCCACCTGCAAGCGCGGCGTCTTTGCCGTCAACGGTGACGATGGCTACCCGTACGCCATTCCCGTCAACTACTTCTTTGACGCCGAGCACGACAAGATTTATTTCCATGGCGCCAAAGCCGGCCACAAGGTCGACGCACTCAAGCGCGATGACAAGGTCTGCTTTACCGTTTACGGCAACGAGTGGTACCAGGACGGCGACTGGGCTCCCTACGTTATGAGCACCGTCGTCTTTGGCCGTTGTCGCCTGGCGAATGACACCCCCGCGTTTATCGAGGACAAAGTCCGCCAGCTCGCCCTTAAGTACTACCCTTCTGCCGAAGAAGTCGAAGAGGAAATCGCCAAGGACATTAAGGGCGTCCAGCTCTACGAGATTACGATTGAGCATCTTTGCGGTAAGCAGATTCAGGAAAAATAAGCCTCAAGAGCAGACCTCACAAATAGCAATAGGGCCCGGTTCCAACCCACCTTGGAACCGGGCCCTATGCTTATGAAGCGTCGGCGGCGATGTGCGCTAACACCTCAACGAGCTCCTGCGAACTCACGGGTTTACTCAGGTGCGCGTCCATGCCCGCCTCACGCGAAAGCCTGCGGTCGTCGGCAAAGGCGTTGGCACTCACGGCGATAATCGGCGTAGTCGCGGCATCCTCGCGATCGAGTGTTCGAATTCGACGCGTGGCCTCAAGGCCGTCGATACCGGGCATCATGATGTCCATCAACACCACGTCGTACTCGTACGGCACGCTCGCGGCAAACATCTCGACGGCAGACTCGCCATCCTTAGCATGCGTCACGACGGCACCGGCACGGCTGAGCGTAAACTGCGCGATCTCGGCATTCAGATCGTTATCCTCTACGAGCAAAACGCGCAGGCCCTGGAACGCATCGCCGTCGCCCGCATCTACGCGAACTGCCTGAGGAATCTCGGAGCGGTCGCACTTCTCGAACGGCAGGCGGATGGTAAACGTCGTCCCCTGCCCCAAGACGCTCGTAAAGCTCATGGTTCCGCCCATAAGCTCGACCAACTGTTTTGCGATAGGCGCGCCCAGGCCAGTTCCCGATGAAGCGCCTTCCACCTGTTGCTCCTCACGGCAAAACGGCTCGTAGAGGCGCTGTTGGAACTCCTCGCTCATGCCAATACCGTTGTCGGCGATCGTGTATTCATAGACGGGGACGCCATCCGCTGGCTCCACCTCGCGGCACACCAGGCGAACATAGCCGCCCTGGCGGTTGTACTTGACGGCATTGCCGGCAATATTGAGCAACAAGCGCTTGAGGTGCGTCACGCTCACCCGCACATAGGGATGATCAAGCGTCTGCTGGTCGCAGATAATTGTCACCAGACGCTCCTCGGTCTGGCGCTCCAGAATATCGCGCACCTCGTGGTTGAGGGTCACCAAGTTTGTGGGAACAAGCTCCAGATCGACCTGCCCGCTCTCCAGGCGACTCATATCCAGGGCCTCGTTGGCAAGGTCGAGCAGCAGTCCCGATGCCGTCCAGATCTTTGAGCGGCACTCGGTCTGCTTTTGAAGATCGTCCGCATTGGCATCGCCGACCTCAACCATACCGCGAATGCCGTTGATGGGCGTGCGCAAATCGTGGCTCATGCGACGCAAAAACTCCGTCTTTGCCGAGTTGGCAGACGAGGCCTCACGCGCTGCCTTTGCCAGCTTGTCGCCATAGTCGCGCTCCTGCTGCAGCAAGTCCGTCAAACGTCGACGATCAGCGCGGCGACGCACCATCACAACAACGGCTATAACACCGCTGTAGAGCACCAGCACGCCGGCAGCAACAGCCGCGACGACCTCAAAGTAGCGCCGCGCCGAGGCATAGGTGTACACGTAGAACCCGCGCGCTTTTCCAAATGTGCCCAAATACCACTCGCCGCTGGCGTTGACCAGTCGGACTTTGCCGGGCAGGCATCGATCCTTAATACCGTCGACAATAAAGACATCCGTTGCAGGCAGATTGAATACGCCCAATATGGTGGGTTCAACGGCATTGGTCGCAACGACTTTGCCATCGCTTTCGATCACGATATTGCCACTGTCGATGGTCTCATAACCACCGAGCAGGCTCTGCAGTTTGAGCGTATTGCTTGCAACTGCCTTCGCGCTCTGATGCCTGACCGCGATAACGATGCCCTCGCCATCTTGCCGGGTCACGCAACCAATGTCTGCAACCGAATCATCCGAAAGCGTAATGCGGGCGGTATAGGACTTAAGCGGATGGGCTGCCACCTCCAGCACGGGTGCTTCCTTGAGATACGTAGCGAGCGACTCGTAGCCCACGCCATCCGTCGAGGATTCGGACACCAAATTGCCCGATGCGTCCGTCACGATCAGTGCGCTCACGTTGAACTGGTCGGCATATTGCTCCAGCATGGCGTTATCCACCGAACCGTCGCGCTCAATATCGCGCGCTGTCTCTCCGGCGATCTCCATAACGCGAATCAGGTTTTTGGTCGTATAGGCGCTATTGAATGCATCGTAGGAAAGGCTCTGCGTCGCCACGTAATCGACAACGTCGGCAAAGCGCTGCTCGGCTTGGGCCGTCGTGTAGCCGTAGCTCATCATGCCGGCAACAACCGAGAGCGCTATCCCCAGCAGGGCGACAAGGAGCCATACCCCTGTCGAACGATTGCCCCGCCCCTGAGCGGCGTGGTCGGGCGCATCGATCATGACAGGCCCTCCATATTCAAAAATGGCGAAGGGTCATCAAAGTACTTTGACACCAGACGTTCCATGGTGCCATCGACAAGCATTTCTTGGTAGGCATGAGTGAGCTTAACGTCGATGCCACGCGTATCGTTGATATCGAAAGCGGTGCCCAAACCAACCTCTAGCAGCGGCTCATCCAAAATGCGATACGTTACGCCATAGTCTTTTTCGTAGGTGAGCAGCGAGGACTCATGCGCGGCGATGGCGTCGACCAGACCCTCGACGAGCGCCGGGTTCAGATACGAACGGTCCGAAAAGCAGTAGAGCTCTTTGATCTGCGGAACGTTTTCATTTGTATGATTGAGCAAAATGTCCTCGGGCTTGGTGGTGGACTGGACCGCCACGACCTTATCCTCAAGATCGGCAAGCGTGTAGATATCGCTCTGGGGATCGACCGCGACCACCTGGCGGCTCGCAAGGTACGGGCCGGCCCAACGATACTCGTTTTCGCGACCCGTCATGCTAAAGCTGCCCATGACGCAATCGAGCTCGCCGCTCGCCAGCAGCTCCTTCTTCTTTTCCCAATCGATCAGCTGGTACTTTGGCTTGTAACCAATGCGGGCCAAAGCCTCGGTCAATATCTCGACATCCAGGCCAACGATATCGCCGTACTCGTCGGTATACACAAACGGTGGATAGAGGTCGCTGCCGACGTTGAGCGTCTTAAGGTTGTCGTCTTTGGCCTGCGAGGCGTCCAGGCCTTCTAATGCAAACGTCGAGACCCTGCCATTCGACCCGGAACAGCCGGCTATCGCTACGACAAAGGCACACGCTCCCGCAAGCGCAACAAACAACGATATGGCAACCGAGCGACGGGGTCTTTTCATCGAGCTCCAGACGATCCTGTTTACAGACTGAAATGGTTAAAGATAATAGCAAACGAAACCACGCGAGTGCCCAATGGTTACAGACGTTCTACCATGCGGGGCCTTCCAGCCGACTTGGCAGAAGGTCCCGCATGCAGCGCACGCCTACCGTGCATTAAAAACGTAGCGGTCCAGGCGGTCGCACGCTTCCCTCACGCGCGAAAGCGGCAGCGCCAGATTCACGCGAATGTGGCAGGGCCCGTGGAACGGACGGCCATCCTGGTAGCCAACGCCCACGCGCGCCCCCTCGTCGAGCAACCACTGAATATCGCGGCCATGCTCGCGGCACCACTCGGTGCAGTCCAGAAACACCATGTACGTGCCCTGCGGACGCGAATAGGACACGCCCTCAAAATGCTCGTCCACGTAATTGCAGAAGTACTCGATATTGCCGGCAAGCACCTGATTGAGCTCGTCCACCCACTCATAGCCCTGCGGCTGGTAGGCACCGATAAGCGCATGCATGGAGAGGACATTCATCTCGTTGTAGTGGGTCTTGTTGGACACGGCGCACACGCGGTCGCGCAGCGTCCCGTTGTAGACAATGTGGTAGCTGCCGACCAGGCCCGCCAGGTTAAACGTCTTGCTCGGCGCATAGAGGGCGACCGTGCGCATGCGGGCATCCTCGCTCACCGACTGCGTCGGGATATGCTTGTGCCCCGGCAGGATGATATCGGACCAAATCTCGTCCGATATCACCACGCAATCGTGCTGGCGATAGATGTCCATGGCGCGCTCGATCTCGTCGCGCTCCCATACACGGCCGCAGGGATTGTGCGGCGAGCAGAACACCGCAGCATGGATGTGGTTTTGGGCGAGCTTGTGCTCCATGTCCTCAAAGTCCATACGCCACACGCCCTGATCGTCGAGCTTAAGCGGGCTGTGGACAATGTGATAGCCCGCGGCCTCAATGGACTTGGTAAAGCCGATGTAGGTAGGGCTGTGGACCAGCACCGCATCGCCCGGCTGAACATACGCACGCAGCGTCGACACGACACCGCCCAGCACGCCGTTTTCGTAGCCGATATGCTCCGGCGCCAAGCCCTCAACGCCGTTGCGACGGCTCTGCCATTCGATGATGCGGTCGAAGTACTCGGGGCGCGGATTGAAATAGCCAAACATGGGGTGCTGGGCACGCTGAATGATGTACTCCTGGACCGTGGGCACCGTGGCGAAGTTCATGTCCGCCACCCACATGGGAATGCGATCGAAGCCCTCGTCGGGTGCGTTTGGAGCCATGCCGGGGATCTCACCCCAAGAATCAACGGCGATGGAGTCCATGCCGTGGCGGTCGATAAGCGAGCTAAAGTCGTATTTCATGCTGAGCTCCCGTGCGAAGTGATTGTTTTGGTAGGCGTTATTGTCCACCAGCGTGGGCGGTTTTGGCATGGGGTTTGCTGTTGATTTTGACGGATACGGACGGATGGCGGGTTAGTCCCGCGCGTCGTTGATGGCGGTTACCGTCAACCTGGCTCCGTCGACCGTAAACGATATGTCGAGCCCGGCGTAAGCCAAGTGGTAAACGCGGTTTGGCTCGTGCTTGCTGCCCGCGCGGCGCGGATCTTGGCGAAGGACCTCGACCAAGCCGGGGAGCTTTGCGGGCGGGACCATATCTTGCAGCGCTCGCGGAAACTCGACGTCGAGCTCTTGCCACGGAGCATCCTCAATCCAGCCGCCGGTCGCATCCGGGTGGCAGTCCGCAAACGGAATGTAGGGCTTAATGTCGTAGATGGGCGTGCCGTCGCGCAGATCGGCCCCCAGCACATGGATGATGGGACCATTGCCGGTGAGCTCGACGCGATCGAGCTTGACGCAGGTAAGCCCAATGGAATTAGGGCGAAACGGACTGCGCGTGGCAAAGACACCCACGCGCTCGGCTCCGCCCAGACGCGGCGGGCGCACGGTCTTCGACCACTTGACGTTGGTGCCGGACCTGTCCTGCGACTTGGCATCGGCAGCTATGTCCTTAGCCGTGCCGCCGGGCGTTCCGTTTTCGAAGCGCCACAGCAGCCACAGGTGAGAGAAGGAGTCCAGACCCTCAACCGCTGCATTGGAGGCAAATTCCGGCTCGAAAACGATGCGTCCCTGCAGATGAGGCGCCAAAAAGCTGTTGCGCGGAATGCCGAACTTCTGCGGCAGGTCGGTATGTATGTGTGCGATAGGTTCCATGCCGGTCATTGTACGGCATGGGGGCATGGGGCGTTACGCGCAATTCTTCGCCGCGGTCCCCCGTCGTGCAACCAACGGTTGCTTGGAAGGGCGCCTGTCACCGCGTATGCTTAAGCCATCAACCAGCAGAAAGGAGCCGCTATGGCCTTTGCAGAAAAGCTCATCGCTGTCCGCCGCGCCCATCACCTTACCCAAGAGCAGCTCGCCGCCAAGCTCTTCGTCACACGCCAGGCCATCAGCCGTTGGGAGCGCGGCGAGGTCACACCGGGCATCGACATGATGAAGCTCATTGCCGCCGTAACCGGCGAGCCCCTGTCTCACCTGCTCGAAATGCCCGAGCACTATTGTCAGAGCTGCGGCATGATACTCACGCCCGACGACTGCGGCACCGATGCCACGGGCGCCACGACCGACCATTACTGCAAGTGGTGCTACGACCACGGCAAGTACACCTACGACACCACCATGGAGGCGATGATCGAGGATTGCGCTCCGCGGCTGGCGCAAAACACCGGCATGTCGCTCGACGAAGCCGTCTCGCTCATGGGCGCCGTCCTGCCGCAACTGGAGCGCTGGCGCACCGTGCAGGAAAACGAGGAGCGCTACGGCGCCGAGGCTCGGAAGCGCTACGGCGATGAGGCGATCGATGCAGCAAACGAAGCACTGCTGGACATGGACCCCGAGACATGGAACGACATGAAGGAACTTGAACGCGCTATTCTGGGCCAGCTTTCGATTGCCATGGGCGATGGCGATGCGAATGGAAGCGAGGCTCGCAAGCTTGTCGCGATGCATCGTCGTTGGATTGGTCTCAACTGGGGACGCGAACCCCAGAACGAAGCGTACCTGGGCCTCGCCAATGGTTATCTTGCTGACCAGCGCTTTGTTGACTACTACGACAAGCCCTGCGGCACCGGAGCCACGGCGTTTCTGGTCCAAGCCATCGAGTCGTCACTGGTCCGCGCATAGACCGCGGCGGCTTTGGGTATTTCAATCGAAACCTCAACCGATTGGAGACCCATGGCTACTGATCACGAGCTCGCGCTCTACGTTATGACCGGCTGCCCGTATTGCATAAAGGTCAAGCGCTTTCTGGCCGATAACGGCGTGACCATTCCCGAGCGCAACATCTCAACCGACTCCGATGCCGAACAGACACTCATCGCCGTCGGCGGAAAGCGCCAGGTTCCCTGCCTGTTCATCGACGGCAAGCCACTCTACGAATCGAGCGACATCATCGCGTGGGCGCAAGAGAACCTGCTCTAGTACGCGCATCCCGTCCGTCCAAGGCCCCACCCCATACGGCCTAAACATGTACACCAGCATCCAAAGTCGACATTTTTCGACATCTTTGGATGCTGGTGTACAGCTTTTGCGGGTAGTCATGGACGCTCTTAACCGGCTAATTGTTTGAGGCGACCTTTGGATTATGGCTGTTTGACGCCTCTGGAAAGGGTTTCCGAGAGGGCTGTGGTCAAAAAAGGGCAAATATGAGTACTGCTACCTGTTTAGTAGCAGCGATTTTGATCACTTCAGGAGCTATTCAACGTTCCATACGTCCGTAGACGACGCTATTTCTCCTCATATGTTCAATAAAAGTAGCTCCTAATGGGAACAAATCTCATCAGGAGTTACTATTTATAGCAAAATAAATGCAACTATAATGGCAACAGTACTCATATTTGCCCTTTTTTGACCACGACCCTCCAGAATAGCCGCTGAGGACGACACTAAATGACAAAATCCGGCACTTGGACGTTCTTATATGATTAGCCATTGAAGGACACCTAACGACTACTCCCATTCGCGACACACTGTGTCGCGAATTAAGCTGGTCCCATTATCGAAGACCAGTGAGAGCTCCTGCCCAGAATCTCGATAGCTTAATAAAGCGCTCCCCTCCGGAAGTTCAATGAGCATCCAAATTCCAGGCTGAAAAGCAAAGGAGTATCGAAGCCGTCAATGCTCATTTTCTATCGAACACGCGGGTCAAAACAAGCTAATTAGCCTGATAAACTGTTTGTTTTTTGTCTACAAGACTGTATACAAAAAGATTATCCGTTGACCTGTGCTCGACATTATGCCGATCGATAGGAGACGCTATGGACGCTAAGCAGCTCGAAAAAATGATGGGGTTTGCCCCCGGAGAGTTGGAGAAAGCCGCAGAGGCATACGAAAAAGATGAATGGCCGAAGGGTCGCACCATCAAGCTGGGAAGGCCGTCGATCTCCGATGAGCCAAGCGTTGTCTTATCGGCACGTGTGGGCGAATCGGTCCTTGAAGCCTTTGACGCAAAAGCAAAGCGCCATGGGCAAACACGCACGGAGCGACTCAGGGAGCTCATCACGCTCGATGCAATGATTGCCTAAACTCAACTCCCCCGCCGACCCAAACATATACGCCAGCATCCAAAGTCGACATCTTTCGACATCTTTGGATGCTGGTGTACAGTTTTTGCGGGTAGTCATCGGGGACGTTCTTAAATGACTAGTCGCTAAAGAACGTCCCCGATGTCTAACTAGCCGCGGAAGCGAGCTATGGGTGCGAGTGGCTGCTCGCGAAAGACCCGCTCGACGGCGGCGCGGTATTCGTCGACCTTTTTGGTCTTACGTACGAGCTTGTGAACGGTAGCGGGGTCGACGAAAGCGCACTTGGCGTAGAACCACCACTCCTTCATACGAAAGACCGCGTTACCGCCAATCTCTTCTGCATAGGCCGCAAACAGCGTGTCGTGGAAACGCTGCAGTTCGGCTGCCGTGGCAGCAGGGCCGCCCTTGACCATGCGAGCGAGAGCGGGATTCGCAAGCAAGCCACGCCCCAGCATCACATGGCGTGTCCCGGGATAGGCCTCCACCAGCGCATCCATATCCTCAAGATCAAAAATATCGCCGTTGTATGCCACCGGAAACGGCGCACGTTCCAGCGTCTCGCCATAGAACTCTTTGCGCGGTGAGCCTGTATAACGGTCCTTCTGTACGCGCGGATGCACGATCAGCTCTGCCAGCGGCATACGGCAATACAGATCGAGCACGCGCTCGTATTCGTCGTCACTCTCCAGCCCCAGCCTGGTCTTTACCGACACCGGCAACGGCGATCGCTCGCACACATCGCTCAAGAACACCTCGAGCTCGTCGAGATTGCGCAAGAAACCCGAGCCCTTGCCCTTGGCGACAACCGTTCCCGAAGGACAACCCAAGTTGAGATTGACCTCGCGATAGCCCATGTCGGCGAGTACCTGTGCCGCCCACACAAACTCGTCCGCATTCTTGGACATGAGCTGGGGCACCACGTTGAGCCCTTGGTTGTTAGCCGGATCGACTTCCTTAAACGCCTTGCCGCCAAAGCGGTTTCCCACCCGCGGCGGCGGCAAAAACGGCGTGTAATAGCAATCGAGCGCACCGAAGCACTCCGCATGCACGCGACGGAACACATGCCCGGTAATCCCCTCCATAGGGGCCAACGATAGAATCATCTACTCTTCTCTCATATTCAACACAACAAAGGGGCCGTCCCTTTGTCACATGCATTATGCCTTGCGCTTCAGGCGATTCACAAGGAAGAGGTAGTTACTGAACGATGACCACCCTCCAGCCGCACCCCATACAACGAGGTCTAATACTTTTCCCGAGAAGTGAACGAGTGAAAACGGGCCCCCGAAGCATCGGCACTTTCGAGATGCAATTTCCTGCGGTTTTGTCAGCCAAATCCTGCGGGTTTGACGTCTAAAAATGTCGATGCTTCGGAGGTCCAAGTATGGCCGTTCACTTCTCGGAAAAGTATTAGACCTCAATTTACAAGCCACTCAATATGACAAAGTGGCCGTCCCTTTGTCACATTCAATGAAAAAGGGCACCGACGTTAGTCGATGCCCCAAAGCGGCTGCAGGCTAAGCCCTACAGCGTATGTCTAAGACGAATCGAACTATTCGTCCCAGGAAAGGTTCTTTCCAGTCTTCTTGGCCAGCAGCAAGAACAGGCCGATGATGACGTTGCATGCGATGCAGAAGATGAAGACGCCCTGGAAAGAGCCGGCAAACTCATAGACCTTCATCATGACAGGCATGCCAAAGGCGCCGACAATGTAGCCTACGGAGCAAATCAGCGCGAAGATGCGACCGAAATCGCGGGAGCCAAAGACATCCATGACCAAAACGGTCAGAGCGGTGCCGGCGATGACATACATGACGTCGTTTACGCCTGCCGCGAGGATGCTAAGCGTCGAGTTGCCGCTGCTCATCATGAGCATGATGAAGGAGAAAATGGAGACGGCAAGCCAGCCCAGAATGGCCTTCGTGCTGCCGAGCTTATCGCAGGTGGTGCCGACGATCGGATTAAGGAACATGTCGAAGAGCGATGCGGCGGAAACCATAAAGCCGCCCACCATGGGGTTGAAACCAACCTCGGAAGCATATGTCGGGAAGAGCTGGTTCATGCAGCAAGTGAGCTGCACGAGACAAAGGAAACCGATGCAGAAGAAGAAAGCAGGCGATTTGATGGCGCGTGCATAGCTGACGCCACGCGCACTTTCCTCGGTCGTCTCCTCGGTCTCGGCGACCATCTCGCCTTCAACGTAGCCATAGGGCAACATGCCCTTGTCCTGAGGCTTGTAGCGGATGATCAGAATGGAAGCTGGGAGAATGAGCACTGCGGAAACACCGGCGAGCACCAGATAACCAGTTCTCCAGCCAGCGGCCTCGATGACAGAGGTGATGACGGGGCTCATGATGAGCATATAAATCGAGTTTACCGCCCAAGCAAGGCCAATTGCCAGGCCACCAGATTTTTGGAACCACTGGTCAATAACGTCGGACATAGCGACGCCGGTGGTAAAGGCGAAGCAAACGCCAATCAGGGCGCCAGCGGCGATGAACATCCAGACTTCGGTGTAGAAGGCCATGCCTGCGCCGGCAGCGAGCAAAATAAGCTCGACAACGGGGAGCCAAACCTTGCCAACGACCTTGGGAATGAGTTTTCCGACAAACGGAAGAGCTGCCGCAAGACCAATGAGCGTTGCGGTGAAGTAATACGAGAAGATGGAATAGTCAAACCCGAACTCCTCGCACACGGGTGCGACGAAGGAGCCCGCGATGACGCTATAGGATCCGGTCGTGCCGGCAGACATAAGGCCGAGCGCGATTACGAGAACCCATGCGTAAACCTTGCTGCTCTTTAACTTTGCATTTTCCATTGACGCAGCTCCTAGAGACCCAGAAGGGCACACATAACGGCCTTGATGGTGTGCTGACGGTTCTCTGCCTCACGGAAGATGACCGAAGCGTTGGCCTCAAAGCACTCGTCGGCAATCTCGAAACCCTCGGTGATGATCTCGCGATGAAGGTCGTTCTTGCACTGGTCGAGGAGCATCTTGCCAACACGGTGATCCGCGTTGTGGACAGAGGGAAGCTCATGCATGCAGAAGATGTCGGGATTGTTGGTGCGCTTGCACAGCTCGCTGGTGACGCGATAGGGGTACAGAGACTCGGCATCGCCCAACCAGGAGTTGTAGTCGTCGGGATCCAGAACCTCTTCTCCGCACTCGGGGTTGATGTAGCGCCACTCCTCGGTAACGATAACGTCAACGCCATCCAGGGCATCGAGGTCAGAGGTGATGGTAAAGGTCCTATTGGGAGCGTACTTGGCGTAGCAGGCCTCCACCTCTTCGATCATTTCCTTGCACATCTGATGACGGAGGTCGTCGGGGCCGATGGCGAGGAAGTCCATGTCGAGCATAGCGCACAGACGGCCATACCACACTGGGGCGCCGGCGCAGTTGCCAACGAAAGCCATCTTCTTGCCGCGGCTCGTACGCAGACCGCCCCATTGCTCTTCCATCGTAAGAGCGTCAGCGAGCATCTGAGTCGGGTGATCGCCGAGAGTAAGGGCATTGATGACCGGGATGTCAACCAGGTCGGCGACGTCATAGAGGAACTGCTCGTCCTTCTGTGCGCGGTAGACGATGAGATCGTACATGCCGTTAAAGACGCGCATGGCATCCTTGACGGTCTCGCAGTCACCCATGTGGGAGTTGGTCAGATAAGTGAAGCCCATGCCCAAATCATTGCAGGAGGTCTCGAATGCGCAACGAGTACGGGTCGAGCCCCACTCAAAGTTGGCGAGGACGTTTTTGCCGGGGAAGTAGCGCTGGTCGACACCAGACTTCTTCTGAGCCTTAAGGTTCCAGGCAAGATCGATGAGATAGCGGAAATCCTCGGAGGAGAGATCATGGATGTTGATGTAGTCGCGACCGCGGAGGCTGTTGTTCATGCCTATTTCCTTTCGAATTATTATCAAAAGTATTGTTGAATGTGTCCCCGAGGAAAACACGGATATCCCTCGGGGAGCGGTACATGTGGCGCCTAAGCCAAAGAGCGCAGGCTCTAAGGCTCACTAACGACTGGCCGCCACGTCCTTAGTCCAGCAGTGCACGCCGCCGCCGGACAGGTTAAGCGCGAGGGAATCAATCATGATGACTTTGCGATCGGGGAAGCAGCTCTCAAGAACTGCCTTGGCCTGCTCATCCTTCTCTTTCACGACCTCGCTCATGCCCTCGTGGTAATAACGCTGGCCAAGAACGACGCCGTTGCAAATCAGGAAGTTGCAGTAGCTCGCTGCGGCGTAGAAGTGGACGGGGCCCTCGGGCCAGGGGGTGCCATCCATAAACTTGCCGCCCATTTCGTCGATGAAGCCCTTATAGAGCTCGTAATCTTCATCGCCAGGGGCGATAACGACTTCAATAGGCTCGGCGGTGGGCATACGAACGATCTCGAAGGGCTTGCCCTCCCAGTCCGTTTCGTTGCTCAGGATCTCGTAGGCTGCCTCAATGCGGCGACGAGACTCTGCTCCAGCCTTGCTCGAGGCTGCCTCTTCATCGGACACCTCGGCAAGAAGAATCTTGTTCGGAGTGATAAAGCGACACATCTCATCAATGTGAGCTGCAAAGCTCATGCCAAAGACGGGAGTTCCGTCTTCCTTCTCGTCGAGGATGCCCAGTCGATAGTCGTCGTCCTCGAGCATAGGCTGCGGAAGCCAGATAACCTTGTTGAGGTTGTAGATGCGCTTATACTCGGCCTCTACTTCCTCTTTCGTGAACTCGGGATTACGCTTGCGGCATTCCGTGTCCTCGATGGCGATCAGAGTGCCGTGACCGTCAAACTCGCGGTCGCCGCCCTCCGAAACCATTTCGGAATTGACGATATCGAAGCAACCGAGCGCAACCGCCATGTGAACGGCTGCCTTACGTGCGGACTGGCACTCCGGGGAGTTCTTGTCCCACACGCCGTAATAGGTCCAAGCGGGGTTGACCATATAAGAATGGCCCTTGTCGTCGACCATGATGCTGGGACCGTTGTCGCGGACATAGAAGTTGGAGTCTTCGAACTGCGTGATCTCGATGCGATCGAGATCAACCCCCTCCTCCTTCAGGCGCGAGCAAGCCTCCTCATAGGAGCCGGGGGTGCCGCAATTGAGGTTGACCGTAACGTCGCCATACTCGAGCAGAGCCTTGATCACGTCAACGCAGGGCTGGCGGTTATCGTAGCCCTCTGCACGGATGTAATCGGGAAGCCATGTCACATAGACGTTGGAGCGCTTCTCGAACTCGCCCGGCATACGATAGTTCTCGTACATGGTTGGTCCTTCCGTCGGGTTTCCCGCGATGCTGTCCGGCCGCGACAATAGCGGGGTTTCACCTGCTATAGTACTACTATACCTACCGTTCGGTAGATAATTTTGAATAATTGCCGCTCGCCTACTGATACATACCGTTCGCCGTATATAGTGGTCATGTTTGGACACGAATTGATGTTCCGTTGCCATCCTTAATAATGTTGGTAGTGCGGAAGTGATTTGCAATGGAGAAATGCAGCGTGAGCACAAGAAAAAAAATATTGGACGCAATGTACGATCTTGTGGCAGAAGTCGGTTATGACAAAGCGTCTATCGGAAAGATTTGCGACTTTGTCGGTATATCCAAGCCGTCGGTGTACTACTACTTTCCCTCAAAAGAGGAGATTTTCACTACGCTCTTGGACAGCATGTTTCCGACCATTGACTATCAGCGCGACTACTCGCTAATAGTCGATAGGGACGGGTTCAAGGCCGCGCTTATCGAGCTCGGCAATTCAGTTATAGGTGGCTATCGAAGCGATGAAAAGCGCCGGCGCGTGCTGGCCGAGGTTAGCGTTCAAGCAAATCGAATTCCTGCAGTTCAGGAACGTCAAGCGACGGCGACCAAACGAACCATGGATGCGCTTAAAGACATCCTTCTTCATGGTGTAGAGATTGGCGCGTTTTCCGATAGCGCCGACGTAATGCTCTACGTACAAATTCTTTATACCGTTCTGGAGGGAGCAAGCAATACGGTCGCTCAAGGTGAGGATATTGATGAGAAAGCGGTTTGGGCGGGAATAGTCGAGCTTATGTTCAAATAAACCAGCCAAGCTGAAGCGCATGTTGGCACCCATGGTGCCTGCGGGCAACCTTTAATACGAAAACAGGGGTCGACTCCAGTCTGGCTTGGAGTCGACCCCTGTTGCATGGCAATCTATGCCGATGCAAATCGGCGCTTATTACTTTTCAGCAGCCTTATTGAGAAAGCCGGAAACGATAGCAAACGCAGCAATCATAAGGTTGCAGGCAATGCAGAAGATAAATACTCCCTGGAATGACCCTGCCATGCCGTAAACCTTCATCATGACCGGCATTCCAAAAGCACCGACGACATAGCCCGCTGAGCAAACGATCGAATAGATCCTTCCAAAATCGCGTGATCCAAAGAGCGAGAGGAGAAGCATCGGCATTGCGGTTCCAACGATGGCGAACATGACATCGTTTACACCAGCTGCAATGATGGAAACGGTCTCATTGCTTCCGCCAATGATAAGAAGCAGGAATGAAAGAATGCTGACACCTGTCCATGCGACCGTTGCTTTAATAGCGCCAAGCTTGTCGCATGTTTTGCCCACGAAGGGATTTAGGAAGATATCGGAGAGTGAAGCTGCCGAGACCATTAAGCTTCCTACGATAGGATTGAAACCGACCTCGCTTGCATAGGTTGGAAACAGCTGGTTCATGCAGCAGGTGAGCTGCGCCACGCAAAGCAAGAGGACACAGAGAATAAAAGACGGCGTTTTCGCGGCATCGCGGAGTGCCATGCCCGAAAGGACATCTTCCTGCTCATCGGCGCTGCAGCTCTCATGGGTTTCGGAGGCGGTCTCTCCGTACGGAAGCATATTGCGATCAGAGGGGTTAAGGCGAATGATAAATGCGCTTGCAGGCAAAATCATAGCTGCAGAAACGGCCGCAAGCACGATGTATCCCGTACGCCAGCCTTGCTGCTCGATGACCAGTGTAATGACAGGACTCAATAACAGCGTGCAGAGAGAATTAACGCCCCAAGCGAGGCCGATGGCGAGACCGGACGATTTGCTGAACCATTGGTCAATGACATCGGACATGCAGACGCCCGTTGTAAACGAAAAGCAGATGCCGATCACTGCGGCGGAGACGGTGAACATCCAGACCTCGGTGTAGAACGCCATTGCGGCGCCGGCGGCAATAAGGACGAGTTCAATGCAAATATGCCATGGTTTGCCGATTACTTTTGGAATGAAGCGACTCAAAAGCGGAAGCCCAAGCGCAAGGCCAAGAAGAATCGCGGTGAAATAGAAAGAAAAAGAAGTGTAGTCAAAGCCCAGATCTTCACATACTGGAGCAACGAATGAGCCGGCAATAATGCTATATGTGCCAGTTGTTCCGGCGGACATTAAGCCGAGCGCAATAACGACGACCCAAGCAAATGCGCCGCTTTCACGGAGACAATCTTTTTTGGCTGGTGTGGTGAGAGTCATGGTTGCTCCATTTCTATCGGCAATACATCCTATATGCCTACCGATAGGTATATAAACCAGAGGACTCTTCGTCAAGCATTAAGCGGGGAGAGGGAGTTCTTAACCTGCCGAACGGTAATTAGACCCCGTTTTCGCAAGGGTCTCAATGTGACAAAGGGACTGCCCCTTTGTCACATTATTCGGAGCGCAGGGCCTCCACGGGATCCTTCCTGGACGCGCTACGGGCCGGCAGCAGGCCAGCGACGACCGTTAGCAGCACCGAAATTGCAATGAGTACCAGCGCATCCTGCACGGGCAGGCTCATCAGGTTGGGAACCTGTTTGACCGCAAGTGCCCAGGCATTGACCGGGAAACTCACGAGCACCACGACGACAATGGCAAAGACGCCGGCAATGAGGCCCTCGATAAAGGTCTCGGCGTTGAACACGTTTGCCACGTTACGCTTCGACGCGCCGATCGCGCGCAGAATGCCAATCTCCTTTTTGCGCTCCAGCACGCTGATGTAGGTGATGATGCCGATCATGATGGAGCTCACCACCAGGCTGATACTCACGAATGCGATGAGCACCAAGCTGATGGTGTTCACGATGTCGGTCACCGAACCCATGATGATGCCCATGTAGTCTGTGTACGAAATTGCCCGATCATCGTGGCCAGCGGCTTTGACCTGCTTGTTGTACGCATCGATGTGATCGAGCACGCGCTCCTTGGCCTCAAAGTCACGCGGGAAAATCTTGACTGAGATGGGGTCTGCCTCGTCCGCATAGCCCAACGTGGTCAGATTGTTGTCGTAGGTGAGCTTCGACGCCTTCGCATAGCTCATCATGAGCGAGCTCAGGTCCTCGGCGTCCATGTTGAAGTGGATGGCATGAGCAAAGGCGCTCGCATCCACGCGCATGGCGCTCGCCAGGTTAGCAAAACTCGAAGACATCTGCGTCGCCACCTGGTCCATAAGCCCTGCCGCGCCCGCCTTGAGCTGGGATGATACCGTCGACGCTATCTGCTCGCTGATTGCCTTCATCACCTGATCCATAGCCTGCTGCAGATACGGAGCCAGCTGCTTTTGCACATAGTCGCTCATCGCCTGCTGCAGACGCTCGGCCAGGGCATCGCCGCCGAGCGCTTTGAGCTGGGCCAGGATTTGCTGAGCTGTGTCATCATTCTCAAGATACGTCGAGAATGCGGCAGAGAGCTTTGACGCGTCCTTAAGATCTTCGGGCGACAGCGCCTTAAACTGATCAGACTGCAAAAAGCCCTCAAACAGCTGGTTGGCTAGTGTTCCCACCTGCTGCATTTGCTCGGGCGTGAGTTCCAGACCGTCAAAGATACCCGAGAAATCTGGGGTTGGCGCTTTTGCCATGATGTCGCTGAAGTCGATGTCCTTGCCAACGCCCGAAAGGTCAATGTCCAGCCCGGACAAGTCAAGACCCGACAGGTCCATACCGCCGGCCGCACCCGAAAGTGCAGACGTATCGAACGAGAACGCGCTCTTGAGCGCCGCCTCGTCCACACTGAACATGCTGCCCAGATCCACGCCTTGCTTGGCCTCGCCTTGCAGTTCGTCGAAGGTTTTGCCCGTAAAGACATCCGTCTCGGGGTGGGCGAGTTGCTCCTGCACAATCTGCGAATCGGCGGCGCGCTCCATAAGCTGGCGAGTCAGTGCATGCGTATAGGCAATGCCCGGGGTCAATGCGCTCGCGTTGGCCGTCTCGTTAGGTCGCACCACGCCCACAATGCGCACGTCAATACCGTCGGCAACCTTGGCCGTCATAAAGTCGGCATCGTCGGACATGTCAGTCCACATGCCGGTCTCTTCGTTTTTGCGATAGGCATCGGCCGGCGACAACACCTTAAACGTCGTGGACAGCGCATCGTCGTAGGTAAAGTCGGCGCCGATCTCGAGCGTCTCGATCTTGCCGTCGGCCGCCATGGCGCTGTTAACCAGGTCGTTGAGCTCATCGATATCCAGCGCACCGATGCTGTAGAGCGTGTAATCGCCCACCGTGCCGCGGCTCGAAAGCACCATCACGGCTTCGCTGGCAGACGTAGGCCAATGCCCCGCCACGACATCGTACTGGCTGTCGAGCAAGCTCTGGTCGTCAATCATCTCGTTAAAGACCGAGGTTCCCATGGACTCCATGCTCACCGTTGCTGCCGAGCTCGCGCCGCCGCTCATGGCCTCGGTCATGGCGTTGGGAACAAGCCGAACGGGTTTCTCGTCACCCTTACACGCACGATAGACAACCGGCGATACACCGTAGCCGTACTGAATGGCGTTGACATCTTTGTCGATGCCGTCGCCACCGGCATCGAGCCATGCCTTAAAGCTCGTCATGTCGTTAGACTTAACGCTCGCAAACATATCCTTTACGGCCGTAACCACGGGAATTTTATCGGTTCCCTTAGCCTTGCTGCCGGCACTGTCGTCGGACGAATCCACATATTCAGGCGAGTCATCATCCGCAGCCCCCTGTCCGCCCATCATGGACGACAGGTCGTAATCCTGCTTGGAAATGGTGAGCGGGTAGCTCGAGAGCGTATCCTCCTCGACCTTTTTGATGTAATTGTTCACGCCATTGGAGAGCGCCAGGATCGCCGCAATACCGATAATGCCAATCGAGCCCGCAAAGGCAGTCATGGCCGTGCGGCCCTTCTTGGTCATGAGGTTTCGAGCAGAAAGCCCCAGCGCCGTCACAAAGCTCATCGAGGTTTTGCGCGTAGGCTTGGCCTCGCGACGCGCGGCCTTTGCTACATCAAAGGGGTCGGAATCGTCGGTGATCTTGCCGTCCGCCAGGTTGACGATGCGTGTGGCATATTGGTACGCCAGCTCGGGATTGTGCGTGACCATGATGACCAGGCGGTCGCGCGCCACGTCCTTGAGCAGATCCATGACCTGTACGGATGTCGTTGAATCCAAAGCGCCGGTCGGCTCGTCCGCCAGCACAATCTCGGGATCGTTGATCAGGGCGCGGGCAATCGCCACGCGCTGCATCTGTCCACCCGAAAGCTGGCTCGGGCGCTTGTTAACGTGCTCGCCCAGGCCGACTTTCTCCAACGCCTCGCGCGCACGCTGGCGGCGCTCGGCATGGCCCACACCCGTGAGCGTAAGCGCCAGCTCAACGTTTTCCAAGATGGTCTGATGTGGGATAAGGTTATAGCTCTGGAACACAAAGCCGATGCGGTTGTTGCGATAAGCATCCCAATCGCGGTCACGGAAGTCCTTGGTCGAGATGCCGTCAATCAGCAGGTCACCAGAATCAAAGTGATCGAGCCCACCGATAACGTTGAGCATCGTGGTTTTACCCGACCCCGAAGGTCCCAGAATGGCCACGAACTCGTTATCGCGAAAAGACAGGCTTACGTTGTCGAGCGCCACCTGCGTAAACGACTGCGTAACGTACCTTTTGCAAATTCCTTTGAGCTCCAGCATGGACGGCAACCTCTCCTGCGCAGGCACCCTGCCCGCTCTTCTCCGCCGTTCGTATTCGACGCGTTTGTCCTACTCTATCCCCATTTTTTGCCGGCGCCAGTGAGGAATGTAGGGAACCGCATCAAAAAACGAATGGGACAGCGCCCAAAAAAGAGGTCCCGAGCGGGACCTCTATATGGTGGAGCTTATCTTGAAAGGCAGCGGACTACTTCGCACAGCGGCGCACAATCCTCTCTATGCTTTACGCGTTTTCTACTGCTCGCTATTCGCAATCGCCTGGTCGATAAGCTTGTCGAGTGCTGCGCGCTGCTCGGCGGAGCTGATGGCTCCCACGATTGGATCCCCTACGATATTGCCATTCTGATCGATGACATACGTTGTCGGGAACGAGAATAGATTTGACGTAAACTTACCGGCCTCGCTATCCGACTTGAACCAGATGTTCTTATATGTCACGCCCTTCTTGCTCAGCACGTCCTTAGCATCTGCAATCTCGCCCTTGTTGCCATCGAGCGTAAAGGAATTGACGCCCACGACCTGGCCGCCCTTCTCGGCAAGCTCCTTATTCAAATTCTCAAGATCGCCCAGCTCGCCCACGCACGGCTTGCAAGTGGTGAACCAGAAGTTCATGACGGTGACCTTGTTCTTGGAGAACAGCTCGTCGCTGCTCACGTCGTTGCCATCCAGGTCCTTGCCCGTAAAGCTGGGGAACTTCGTCGCCTCGCTCGAAGCATTGGTACCAGCCGTCATGCCAGCGGTCGAAGCGTCGACGCTCTCGCCTGCACTCGGCGTGCTTCCACAGCCGGGAAACTCCTTCTCCAGGCTCTCGAGCTTGTCCTCGATCTCCTTGATCTGCTGTGCACCGGCCTTGAGCGTCTTAAGCTCATCCGCCGTGAACTCATCCTTGGCGCCGTCAATGGTCTTGAGCAGGAAATCGCCGTAATTGCTGCCGTCCTCAATCATTGCCGAGTCTTTATTTGCCGCATTGAATACCTTTTCCCACAGCGCGTTATCACTCGAAAAGATCTCGTTCTCCTTCTGCATGAGCTTCGCATACAGCTCGGCGGCCTCGTCGGCATTGGCCGGCTTCTGCGCAGTGAGTTCTGCGATCTTAGGATCGGAGCTCGCAGATTCGCTCGCATTGCCACCGGGCGCCGAACATGCCACAAGGCACAAGGCCAATACCGGCACCATAAACAGGGCCGCAATCTTAGAAAGCTTCATGGTCATTCCTCCGTTTTGTCGAAGCTTGTTTACTTTTTATCGGCGGTCAAGGGAAGCTTTTCCGCCGACACATCCAGGCCATAGCGATAGCTGATGGCATCGACAGGACAGGCCCCGATGCACTTTCCGCACCGGATACATTCGGCATGATTGGGCGCGCGGACCACATCAACGTCCATCTGACAAACCTTTGAGCACTTGCCGCACGAGACACATTTGCATGCGTCAACCCGAATCCCCAGTAGAGACACCCTATTCATGAGCGCATAGAATGCGCCGAGCGGGCAAATCCATTTGCAGAAGGGGCGATAGAACAAAACGCTCAGCACTACTACGGCAATGAGAACGGCAAGTTTCCAGGTAAAGAGCTGCCCCAGCGCAGATCGAATGCCGGCGTTGGCAATGGCCAGCGGAATGGCGCCCTCGAGCACGCCCTGCGGACAGACGTATTTGCAAAAGAACGGATCTCCCATCCCCAGGTCGTTGACCACCAGCACAGGCAGCAATACCACAGCAAACAGCAGCACGAAGTATTTGATATACGTAAGCGCCTTGAGCCTTTTCGTGGAGAACTTTTTGCCGGGAATCTTGTGAAGCAGCTCCTGCAGCCAGCCAAACGGGCACAGAAAGCCGCATACAAAGCGTCCCAGCAGCACGCCGAGCAAAATGAGCGTACCGGTAACATAGTAAGAAAAGTTGAACTTGGATGAACCTACCACCGACTGGAACGACCCGATGGGGCACGCACCCGATGCCGCGGGGCACGAATAGCAATTAAGTCCAGGTACGCAGACTGTTTTTCCCGCGCCCTGATAGATGCCGCCTTTGGCAAAGTTTGGCAGGTGAATGTTGGTGACCAGCGTCGCCGCCGCCTGAATGAATCCGCGAAATCGAGCCAAAACATGCGACGCAGTGTTTTCTCTTTTATCCAATTCCGATACACTCCAAGCACAGCCTAATCGCTTTGGCCAGCACGGCATCCGCCTCGCCACGCATAACGCCAAAGCACACCATGGCAATTCCGACGATCAACAAAGCGACCTGTACCACGGGTTTTACCGCTTTGAACAACCTGACCACTCCTTTCGTTACGCGACCATTGGACCATATCGGCTATAAAATCCGTGTTAAGCGCGATTTGAAATGTGCAAGGAGACTGTTATGCGTATTTTGATCGTCGAGGACGAGCGGGCGCTGTGTGACGCAATCGCGCGCAGCTTGCGAAACTTGGCGTACAGCGTCGACTGCTGTCACGACGGACAGGAGGCGCTCGGCCTACTGGACGTTGAGGCCTTCGACCTCGTGGTACTCGACCTCAACCTTCCCCGTATCGACGGCATGACCGTACTCAGGGAACTTAGGAAAACCGACTGCGAGACTAAGGTACTGATTCTGTCCGCACGTGGCGAAGTATCCGATAAAGTCGCCGGACTCGATGCCGGCGCCAACGATTACCTCACCAAGCCGTTTCATCTGGACGAGCTTGCGGCAAGGATCCGCAGCCTTACCCTCAGACGCTTTACACAAAGCGACATAGTTTTAACTTGCGGAAAGCTCCGTTTTGACACCAAGGCGCGCATTGCTTCCGTGGACAGCGAGGCTTTATCTCTTACGCGCAAGGAAACGGGAATCTTAGAATATCTGATGCTTAATCAGGGGCGTCCGGTTAGTCAAGAGGAGCTTATCGAACACGTTTGGGATAGCAGCGTGAACAGCTTTAGCAACGCAACCCGCGTTCACATCTCGTCGCTCCGCAAAAAGTTGCGCGGCGCTTTGGAATACGACCCGATTCGCAATCGGATTGGAGAGGGCTACGTTATGGAGGATGGAGAATGAAAGGGCTTTCGCTGCAATGGCGCATAACGATTATGACGGCACTGCTGACGTGTGCGGCGTGCGTGCTGACGAACTGCCTGGTCGGCTATACGGGCATGCGCTACATGGATGCCATCGGCAGTGACATCTCGGCCTTTAACGCAACCGGCGAAGATTCGCCCCAGGCGTTCGACCCAACGAAAGCGACCCCCGATGACAAGGTCACGATCGTCGTAAACGACGCACAAGAGGCTTTTGGCACGACAACCTGGTGCATCACGGCTGGAGTCACACTCCTTGGCGGCGTGCTGGCATACTTTGTGAGCGGCCGTGCGCTCAAACCGCTACGGGCTTTTGCAGCCCAGGTTGAGCGTGTGCAGCCTGACAACCTAAGCGAAATCAGACTCAGTGAAGATGTGCCCACCGAGCTACAACGATGCAGCGCCTCTTTCAACGACATGATCGCCCGTCTTGGCGAAGGGTTCTCTGCACAGCGTCAGTTTACCGGCAACGCCGCACACGAGCTGCGCACCCCGCTCGCCCTTATGCAAGCACAGATTGAACTATTCATCTCCGAGCACTCCGGTTTGCAGCCCGAAACAGCCGAGCTGCTCGGCCTGCTACAAGAACAAACCGAGCGCATGTCTCGAATGACCAAGGTATTGCTCGAGATGAGTGAGCTCCACAGCGTTCCTTGCGAGGACGATGTTGAACTTGGCCCCTTGTCCGAAGAAGTCCTCACCGACCTTGCGCCACTTGCCGATGATAAGGACGTAACCCTCGATTGCGCTGGAGACGCTTTAGTAATCGGGAGCGACACGCTCCTCTATCGGCTGGTGTTTAACCTGGTCGAAAATGCCATCCGTTACAGCCGCCCCGGCTCGACTGTCAGCGTCTCCATCAGCGACAACGACAGCCACGTGTTCCTGCGAGTCAAAGATGAGGGCCCGGGAATACCCAAGCAGTACCGTGAGAGCATCTTCCAACCGTTCTTTCGCCTGGATAAATCCCGCAGCAGGGCATACGGCGGCGCAGGGCTCGGGTTAGCGCTCGTTTGGGAGATTGCAGCGCTTCACGGTGGCGCCGTAGAGGTCGAAACAAGTTCCGAGAACGGAACCACCATGCTCGTAAGCCTTCCAAAACGATCCGTAGCGTTAACCGAGCAGTAAAACGAAAGGGGTCCCAAGCAACAGGAGTACAATTGCTGCTATTGTTGCCAGCTGTTGGGAGATGGAAGATGGACTGCGATGGCTACCCACGCGTTCCCATGCCGTTGATGTGCACCGCCTTTGTGCTGGGGCAGATTGACGCTGCGGTTGCAGGCATTTCCGACCCCGATTCACGCACCATCGCCACGGCAGAAGCGCTGTACTTTCGCGGACAGGCCACACCCGCCGCCGAGACAGCACGCCCCTATCTTGACGCCACCGACCCCGCACTGCGTTATTCCGCATGCCTTATCTGCGGATATGCCAGTCTGTCGCTCAACCGTATCGCCGATGCCCGCCGTTGCCTTGCGGGCATCCTCGATACGCCGGCCGACGAGGAATCGCCCGCCATCCACGCTACGCATATCCTGTTCGCCTCCGCCGCGAGCGTCCTGCTGCACTTGCCTTCCCCGTATTCCGCCGAAGAGTTTTATCCGCTTGCGGCGCATCTGCCCGAAGGCCTGCGCCTGTTCGCCAGCTACGTGATGGCGCATGCCCTGTACCTGCGCGGCGAATATGGCCGCAGTCTGGGCATGGCGGAAAACGCCCTGACCATGAAACAGGGAAGCTATCCGATCTCGGAACTGTTCCTGCACCTGGCAGCTTCCATGGCATGCATGAGCCTCAAGGACATCGACGCCGCAAAAACGCACTTCGGAGCCGCTTGGAACATTGCGCGCCCCGACGACCTTATCGAGCTCATTGGCGAGCATCACGGCCTTTTACAGGGACTCATCGAGGCATGCCTAAAATCGCAATACCCTGACGATTTCGCACGCATCATCGAGATTACGTATCGATTCAGCTACGGCTGGCGGCGCATCCACAACCCCGATTCGGGCGAGGACGTGGCCGACGATTTAACGACCACAGAGTTCACCATGGCCATGCTCGCCTGCCGCGGATGGACCAACGCCGAAATCGCACGCCACATGGACGTATCGCCGGGCACTGTTAAAAACCGCCTATCAGGAGTGTATGCCAAGCTTGGTATCGGAACCCGCGCCGAGCTGGTCGCGCATATGTTGCGTTAGCGACCGGGCTGCCAAGCGCATCGAACGCGTTCCGGAACCCGGCGCTTCGCTCGATTAATTTGGACATTTTGTCCCTTGAACGGCACTACCGCCACGTGGCGCCTTCTCGCAAAATTGGATTATTTCCACCGATACCTGCGGGATGGGAGCCAAAGATGCTTGATCGCCGTTCGTTACTTGTTGCCGGAGCGTCCTCGCTAGCGAGCATTATGTTGCCTCGCGTGCCGGGAAGCGCAAACGCCTTCATATTGCCGTTCGCGCCCACCGAAGCCCATGCCGACGAAAAAGACCCCTTCAGGGTGCTCGTTCTCTCGCGCACCATGTTCGGTGTGGTCGTGGTCGACGTCGCCAACAAGAATACGCCCATCAAGGGAGCCCAGGTCACGCTCGCGTCGCGTTATGCCGCGGGCAAACAGCTTTCCGCCACTACCGACGACGAGGGTACGGCTATCTTTGAGGTCGCCCCTCTTTCGGAAGGCTACGTGGACGAGGCAACGCTTCTCGACGCGTACGACTTTAACGGCGGCATCTCCATTAGCGTGGCGGGCTACCGTGATGTCGAGATTCCCCTTGCGCGTATTCAGGGCGGCACCGCCATAACCGCGCCCACGCGTCCGCTTTCCGACGGCGAGCCGTACTTTCGACAGCTCACGTTCGACGAATGGGACATCCAGTACGCCGATGCTACGTTCATGGCATTGCCGAAGGGCGACACGGCAAACGAGCAGCCCGATACGCACGCCTTTACCGTGCAGGCACATCTGCCACAGGGTGGACAGGCAACGCTGCGCATCAACAAAGTGACGCCCGCCGCGGGCAGCTCACCCGAAACCGTCACGCAGATTGGCCAAGTCAAGGCCAGCGCATCGAGCGTGGATAATCTGGCGACGTTCACACTCGAAGACAAGTTCCTCGATGCAGCTTCGGGCCTTCTGGAGGAAGGATGCAAGCTGCGCTTTGTCCTCGACTACCAGGGCAAAACCTACACGCTCTCATCCCCTATGGCCGTTGTTACCGCGCCGGCGGCAAAGGCGGAATCCGGATCGACCACTATCGTCCCCACCACCATGGACCAAGAGATCACTCCGTTTGATTTTCCGGCGGCGTTTCCCGGCATCGGTGGTAATAAGTTCACGTGTTGGATGCCCTCGTTCCCCATTTTGTTCGATTTCTCGTTTGCCGGATACGTGCTGTTTGGCGGAGGATACAAACCAGCCAGCTATATGAACGATTCAGGCAATCCGGATCCGGAGTACTGGAAGAAATCGCCGCGTGAGTCGGGCGCCAAGCAGGCAAACCGCTACCTCGACGAGATGGAGGGGAAGTGGAATCAGTACAAAAGTATGAGTGCCGGTTCGGGCACCGATCCAAGAAACACCAAGCTCCTTCGTCACCATTGCACGCCGCTGTTCACGATGGATATCGCCACACAGCTGTACGGCTCGCTCGCCTACGATTGGGTGGGCAAAACCTGGGGTAACAACAACGACCCCGCATACGGCAATATTAAGGCCCTCTTCCAGGTAAGAACCGACCTCAATTGGACCGAGCAGTTTACCCTAGGACCGGTGCCGTTTTTCCTAAACGTCAACCCCTGGGTGCTGGCAAAACTGGCGCTCGCCGTGGGCGCCCACACGCACGGTAGCGGCGCGGCGTTTTTCAAAAACATATCGCTCGACTATTCAAACACCTCGGGCTCGTTCACCATCCAGATCGGGCTTGCCGTCACCTTTGGCGCCGGCGTTGCAGGCGTCGCTTCGTCCGCCGTGCGCGGCGCCGCATCCCTCACGCTGTTCATTGGGTACGAGAAGGCTGATGGACACCAGCTTCCGCGACTGCGCGTAGGTGCAGACGTCGATGTCGATGTGATACTCCAGTTCGTGATGTTCAAGTGGACCACCAAGGCTTGGTCGGGGTCGTGGCCCACACTCCTCGATTCGTGGAATATGTCGGTGAACAACGGCGACCAGTATGTACTCCAGCGCTCTGAGCTCGCATTGGGTGGAGATACGCCCTATACACTAGATGCCTGCTTCGGCTCAGCCGGCAACGCCGAGGCGGGCGGCGTTCCGCAATTTATCGCATCGGCCACCATTGTCACCAACGCCGAGCTGCTCGCGCGCGCCGAGGTTAAAGCCACTGCAAGGAATGTCGCGCCTACCGTACGCGATTGGGACCGGTCGGTCACGCGCATTGAGCTCGAGGCGGATGCAGAAAGCGACGACACGGGACAGATCGAGCATTTCGTCCACGCACTGATAGAGAACGACGAAAACGCCGCGCCGATGTATGAGTACACCCATATCAGGCAGGCGGCGAACGCCGTTGCATACCCCAACGCCAATTCTGCTGGTGTATCGGAGGACGAGCGTGGCGGCATCAAACCCTCGAGCGACAACGTGCTGTTTGCTGGCGTGCTCAGCGAAGCTCACATGAAGCTGGCAATGATTGCCGGCGTAGAATGCCTGTTCCGTATCGCCTCGGTGCGCTACGGCGACAATGGTCGCTCGCGCCTGGTGGTGCACACAAAGGCAAACGGAACGTGGTCCGCTCCCACGCCTGTGGACTTTCCCCTTGGGTTTGGCGAGGGCGACGTGGAGCGCGACAGCATATACGATTACGACTTCGACGTAGTGGAATATACGGACGGAAGAGGAAACCAGGACGCCTACGTGCTGCTGGTCTCGGGCGAGCGCCCCGCCGGCGACGACACCCTTTTCGATATGGCAAGCACAGCCGGCATACTGTCCGTTGTGCGCCTGCGCATAAGCAGCGACGGAGTTCGCGTGGTATCGCACACGTCGTGGCGCAGCATCTCGCGCGGCCGCCTTCAGGAGGATGGCTACCATTGCCTGCAGTGCCCACGCATCACGGTGGGCAAGACACTTGTCAACGGGCGCCTGTCGGGCGCCTACCTCCACCGCCGCGGAACCACCGCAGAAAAGGCGCTCGGCAGCGAGGCTGAGGTTGCGCTGGAGTGCTTTACCCTGTGGTCGGACGTTTCGGGCGACAGCCTGACGTTCCGCCAAGTTCTCCGCTTTCCGCAGGCACCGTCGAGCATCGAGCTCGGCGCGCCCGAGAATATCAACGGCAAAATGGTGGTGCCCGTTGCATACGAGACCGCAGGCGGTTGTGGCTGTGCATCGTACGCCGTGATCGGCCAGTCCATTGCGGGCTGGGGCGTTATGTCGCCAGATGCCACAGTACCCCACGCGGTGCCGTGGCCGCAGCACACGGGCTTTTTGGCTACCGTCAACGAGCAACTGCAGCATATTACTTGGACGCGAGGCGCATCGGTATTTGCAACGCAGCCCGTGGGTGCCGCAGGCTGCGGCCCGGCATCGTTCAGCGTAAGCAACAACGGCAGGTGCGTGCTCTATGTAGAGAACACCGATGGTAAGGTGGGACAAACCTACGACGAAGAAGGCAACCCGGTAGCAGTGATGGGCAAGCACTTCCGCATCTTCGCCAGCACCTTGGCAGGCGATCTGTTTACGGAGCCGTTCGTGATGTGCGAGCTGGACCATCCCGTCGATCAGATAACGACATTTTTGACGTCGGGGAGCATGCTCTCCGCGCTCGCTACGCACATTGTGAGCGCGGAGAAGAGCGAGGCAGAGCTGCACGGCATCGAAGTGCCCTTGGTGGCGTGTGCCACTCCGACGGGCGCAGTCGCTACCTCGGGCGCGGTGGTGCCTGGAGCAGCAGGCGAATCCTTCATGGTCACGGTGCGAAACGACGGCAACACCTTGCTGACCGCCGGCACGATCGATCTGTACCGAGAGGGCTCCAGCCAGCCGTTCTCCAGTGCATCCATCGGATTCGGAGTGAACGCACGCATGGCTTCGATCTACGATCCGGAGCTTGCCGAGGACGCTTCGGCCAACGACATGGCACACGTGAAGTACGCGCTCGAGACGCTGGGCACACGTTTTGCAACGCACCCGCTGGTAGCCGACAACGGCAACGCCGTGCTGGCACCGGGTTGCACGGCACAGTTCCGCATGAGCTTTGCTATCCCGGAGAGCTGGAGCGACGAGGTGGGCAAACGCGTAACGCTATATGCGAAAGCGCGTAATCTGGTGGCGCTCGATCCCGTAACGCTCGAGGAAATTCGACCGGGCGCAAACTCGGCGCTGGGCGCCGTACTGCACGAGCTTCATGTGCCCGACGCGGCATGCGAACGCTCAGAAGTTCAGGTCGGCGTATGCGACAGCGCGGATACGACGGGGCTTCACGATGCACCGATGACGGCGGACGGCGGTGGCGACTCGAGTGGCGGCGGTACTGACAAGGGCGGCGGCTCCGGCGGAAGCAGCTCCAGCAGTGGCAAGGACCACGGCACTAACAAGCGCTCCAGAAAATCGGGCGCGCTTGCGGGCACGGGCGATGTCAACGCTCCCCTTACGGCAGCCGCAGCAGCACTCGCCGCAGCTGGTGCCGGCCTCGTCGCCTACAGTGCCCGCCGCACGGCGCTCGAAAACGACACCGCCGATGAGGTCAATTCTGATAAGCCTCACTAGCTCTCAGTTACCTTTGTGAGAAACGCCGACTCGGCTCATCGAACATCAAAATGGGCTGGTTCTGGATACCCAGAGCCGGCCCATTACACATTAGATATCGTCAGAGGAGTCGAGTTCTGCCTCGAGCTTGGTACGGCGCTTTTTCGCCAACAATCCGCATGGCACGTTTTTGATAAACGCATCCAACCGCAAACGCAGCAGGACGCATTCGATCGCCTTCAATCTTACTCGGAAAAACCGACTCGGTTTTTCCGAGTAAACGTGATTGATAGTCGATCGATGTGCCCGCTCGTACAATCAGCATCATTCGATTTTGTTTAGTAAAACTAGGTCCCTATTAAATAAAATTCATCTGTATCCAAATTTGTTTAACAATGCCGCGCTACCACTAAACACTATCCCCGTTAATCCGAACGGTTGTTCGATGGATTTCGTGTTGGTTGGAATCGCCTATGGGCTGGGCTATGCTACCTTGACTATCTATATGACTTAAACGCAGCAAGGGAGCACCGAGAGAGCGAGTATGGCAAAAAACACCGCAAACTATGGTAACGACAGTATCCGCCAGCTCAAGGACGAGGAGCGCGTACGCCTGCGCCCTGCCGTTATCTTTGGCTCGGACGGACTCGATGGCTGTGCACACGCTGCCTTCGAGATTCTGTCCAACGCCGTTGACGAGGCGCGCCAGGGCTACGGCAAGCTCATCACCCTTACCGCCTTTCGCGATGGCTCTATCCAGGTAGAGGACAATGGCCGTGGCTGCCCGCTCGACTGGAACCCTTCCGAGAAGCGCTTTAACTGGGAGCTCGTCTTCTGCGAGCTCTACGCCGGTGGCAAGTATAACAACAACCAGGGCGGCGACTACGACTTCTCGCTCGGCACCAACGGCCTGGGCTCCTGCGCGACCCAGTACGCTTCCGAGTACATGGACGTCACCGTCTGGCGTGACGGTAACAAGTACTCCCTGCACTTTAAAAAAGGCAAGGTCGTCGGTGCCAAAAAGAAGGCACTCGAGATTGAGCCCAGCGACGAGAACCGCACCGGCACCACCATCAAGTGGCGCCCCGATCTTGAGGTCTTTACCTCGATTAGCATTCCCCACGATTGGTATCGCGAAACCATGCGCCGTCAGGCCGTGGTCAACGCTAACGTGACCTTCCGCCTGCGTATCGAGGGCGACGATGGCGAGTTTTCCGAAGAGGATTTTTGCTATCCCAAAGGCATCGAGGACTACGTGCTCGAGAAGGTCGGTACCGACTACCTTACCGAGCCCTTCTTTATCGAGGCCGACCGTCGCGGTCGCGATCGCGAGGACCTGCCCGATTATAACGTAAAAATCACCGCGTGCATGTGCTTCTCGCGCACCTTCATGATGCAGGAGTACTACCACAACTCATCGTGGCTCGAGAACGGCGGCTCGCCGGAGAAAGCGGCTCGTAGTGCTCTGACCAGCGCCATCGATGCCTACATTAAGCAACAGGGCAAGTACAACAAAAACGAGAGCGGCATTAAGTGGCAGGACGTCCAGGACTGTCTGGTACTAGTGACCAACTGCTTCTCCACCCAGACGTCTTACGAAAACCAGACTAAGAAGGCCATCAACAACCGCTTTATCCAGCAGGCCATGACTGCCTTCTTTAAGGAGCGCCTCTCGACCTACTTGATCGAGAACAAGGACGCCGCCAATAAGATTATGGAGCAGGTGCTCATCAACAAGCGTTCACGCGAGAATGCCGAGAAGACGCGCCAGAACATCAAAACCAACCTGCAGCAGAAGACCGATATGGCCAACCGCGTGCAGAAGTTCATCGACTGCCGCTCCAAGGACAAGAACCGTCGCGAGATCTACATCGTAGAGGGCGACTCGGCAGCAGGCGCCATTCGCACCTCGCGCGATGCCGAGTTCCAAGGCGTTATGCCCGTCCGCGGCAAGATCCTCAACTGCCTAAAGGAGGACTATCCGCGCATCTTTAAGTCCGACATCATCATGGACCTTATGCGCGTGCTAGGCTGCGGCGTGGAGATCAAGGACAAGCGCATCAAGAACCTCGGCGCCTTTGACCTGGACAACCTCAACTGGAACAAGGTCATCATCTGTACGGACGCCGACGTCGACGGTTATCACATCCGCACGCTCGTACTCACCATGCTCTATCGCCTGGTACCCACGCTTATCGACGAGGGCTACGTGTATATCGCCGAGTCGCCGCTCTACGAGATCAACTGCAAAGAAAAGACCTACTTTGCCTACACCGAGCTCGAGAAGAACGGCATCCTTAAGGAGATCGGCGACCAGAAGTGTTCCATCAACCGCTCCAAGGGTCTTGGTGAGAACGATCCGGACATGATGTGGCTCACCACCATGAACCCCGAGACGCGTCGCCTGATCAAGGTGGAGCCCGAGGACGTCACTAAGATGGAGACCATGTTCAACCTGTTGCTGGGCAACGACGAGGCAGGCCGCAAGCGCCATATCTCCGAGCACGGCAAAGAATACCTGGACCAGCTGGACCTGCAGTAGCAGCAAATCGATAACGACGGCCTATAAGAAGTTCAAGAGGATATCGTGGCAAAGAAGAAGACGAAGAACCAGCCAAAGAAAAAGCAGGTTAACGCCGAGAACGTCATCGGCCTGCACTCCGAGGTCACCGACCAGCCGATCACGCAGACGCTCGAGGTCAACTATATGCCCTACGCCATGAGCGTCAACGTCTCGCGTGCGTTCCCCGAGATCGACGGCTTTAAGCCCTCGCACCGCAAGCTGCTCTACACCATGTACAAGATGGGCCTGCTCAAGGGCGAGCGCCAGAAGAGCGCCAACATCGTGGGCCAAACCATGAAGCTCAACCCGCACGGCGATGCCGCAATCTACGAGACGATGGTGCGCCTGGCCACCGGCAACGAAGCGCTGCTTGCGCCCTTCGTGGAGTCGAAGGGCAACTTTGGCAAGTACTATTCGGGCGACCTGAGCTACGCCGCATCGCGTTATACCGAGGCCAAGCTCTCCCCCATCAGTGCCGAGATCTTCAAGGACATCGACAAGGACCCGGTCGACTTCGTCGACAGCTACGACGGTGCCATGAAGGAGCCGCGCCTGCTGCCCACCACGTTCCCCAACATCCTTGTCTCGGCCAACAAGGGCATCGGCGTCGCCATGGCGTCCGACATCTGCGGTTTCAACCTCAACGAGGTCTGCACTGCCACGATGCACTACCTCAAGGATCCCGACTGCGACCTGCTCGAATATATGCCCATGCCCGACTTCTCGACCGGCGGCGAGATCATCTACCGCCGCGAGGAGATGGAAAAGATTATCGAGACCGGCCTTGGCAGCTTCCAGATCCGCTCCCGCTGGCGCTGGATTCCCGAAGAGCGCATCATCGAGGTGTACGAGATCCCCTACACCACCAAGACCGATGTCATCATCGAGCGCATCGTCAAGCTCTCCAAAGAGGGCAAGGTCAAGGAGATCGCTGACATCCGCGACGAAACCGACCTCTCGGGCTTGCGCATCGCCATCGACCTTAAGCGCGGCGTCGACCCCGACAAGCTCATGGCCAAGCTCTATCGCTCGACCACGCTGCAGGATTCGTTCTCGTGCAACTTCAACGTGCTGGTCGATGGTTACCCCCGCGTTATGGGTGTGCGCCAGATTCTGCACGAGTGGGTCAAGTGGCGTATTGAGTCCACGCGTCGCCGCATTAACTTTGACCTGGGCAAAAAGTCCGAGCGCCTGCACTTGCTGCACGGCCTCGAGGCGATTTTGCTCGACATCGACAAGGCCATCGCTATCATCCGCGGCACCAAGCTCGAAGCCGAGGTCGTGCCCAATCTTATGAAGGGTTTCGACATCGACGAAACCCAGGCTGAGTTTGTTGCCGAGCTCAAGCTCCGCAACATCAACGAGGAGTACATCCTCAACCGCACCAAGGACATTGCCAAGCTTGAGGGCGAGATTGCCGAGCTTGAGGAGATCCTCTCCAGCGAGGAGAACATCAAGAAGGTCATCAGCGACGAGCTGGCCACGGTCAACAAGAAGTACGTGATGCCGCGCCGCACGGGCAGGATCGAGCCCCACGAGGTTATCGAGGTAAGCCTGGAGCCCGAGGTCGAGGAGTATCCGGTCACCATCATGCTCTCGCGCGACGGCTACCTTAAGAAGATGACGGACCGCGTGCTCAAGAAGGCGACCACGCTCAAGTACAAGGACGGCGACAAACCCTTTATCGAGTTCCCGTCCTCCAACACCCACGAGCTGCTGGTCTTTACCAACAAGAGCCAGGTGTACAAATGCAAGGTTGCGGCGTTTGAGGACACCAAGTCGGCCCAGCTGGGCTCGTACCTGCCGACCGATCTTGAGATGGAACCCGACGAGAGCGTCATCTGGGTCATCGACCCCGAGGACTATAAGGCCGACGTGCTGTTTGTCTTTGAGAACGGCCGCGTGGTGCGTGTCGCACTTTCCGGATACGTCACCAAGACCAACCGCAAGCGCCTCAAGAACGCCATCTACGGCGGCAGCAAGCTGCTGTATGCCCAGGTGCTCAAGGAAGACCGCGACATCGCACTGGTCTCGAGCGACTATCGTTTGATGAACTTCAACACGTCGTTGCTCAAGACCAAGACGACTACCAACACGCAGGGCGTCCAGGCCTTTACCGCCAAGAAGGGCCGCTCGGTCACCACCGTCGGCACAACCGAAGAGATCCTTGGCGCCGGCGTCTCGGCCGAGAAGTTCACCGCGCAGAGCCTCCCCTCAGCCGGTGCCCTCATGAAAGAAAACGACATGCCGAGTTTGTTTGATTAGGACGACGGCAGAACCGCCATAGTTTTACAAAGCAGCGGGGCCCGGAGCGCAGCAATATCGCGCCCCGGGCCCCGCTCGTTGCGGAGGTCATCCTCGGAAATGTCGACGATACGGGGGCTTCCCGCACCGTCCTAAGCCGTTAGCAAAACTCGCA
The DNA here is from genome assembly GCA_928722055.1 of uncultured Collinsella sp. Taxonomy (GTDB): domain Bacteria; phylum Actinomycetota; class Coriobacteriia; order Coriobacteriales; family Coriobacteriaceae; genus Collinsella. Next base: position 400,501 of record CAKMWN010000002.1, on the reverse strand, counting down.
AAAGTTAGCAAAAGTTGCAAAAATTAGCAAAACTTGCAAAGGAGCCACCATGGAGTACAGCAAATGGCTCCGCCATGCCAGGCATGCTCGAAGATATTATCGAGCGAACCAAAGAAGCGGCAGATAGCTACCTTTCACAGTCTCACGCGCGCATGAACGGCGTTCAAATTGGTCCAGTGGGCATCGATTGGACATATGTTCAAGAAGCCCAGGGCAACTGGCGCACGTGCATGAATGGCATCTTCAGGCAACTCGAGAAGCATGGCATCGGGCTTCTCTCGAAACGACCTATCGAGAGCTTTCCGATAAAGACATTGAGTTTTTGCTCGCGATGCTGCCCGATTCTGGCCCCAGCAGGATCTCGGAGATAGCCAAACGCATGGGCGTCGCCAGCAACTACGCAAGCCAATACAAACGCCGCCTCCTCGAGGACGGCGTTATCGGGGAACGTGGGCGTGGCCTCGTCGGCTTCGACATCCCCGCGTTCAGAGAATTCTTGAACGAGAAGGCGTTTTAGCACACCGGAATTGTCCGCGGGAGCATCGTTGCATGGCAATCAGCATTCCTCCTGGTAAGGGCAGCAAGCATTTCCGCTAGTGCTGATTGCCATGCGCTCCTCTTGTCCTTAGGCGAGCTTGCGGGCGAGCTCTCGCACCCCTTCCAACTTGGGCGACGATGCCATGCTGTCGCGCTCGGTCATGCCGCTGATGGTGACAATGCCCTGGTCCTCCCACTTGCAGTACGCGCATGTGGCCCTGTACATAGCAATCGCCGCATCATAGACGCCCTCGCTGTGGCTATCGAGCAAAAGGGCCGTCTTGGTGAACGGGAAGCCTGTAGCACCGAAGGCGTACAGGCGGTCGATGGCGGCCTTCTCCTGCGCAGTGATATCAAACCAGTAGATAGGCGAAGCGAAGGCAACCATATCGGCGCCTTTCAGCGACTCGATCACGTCGACCATGTCATCCTTCTGCACGCAAGTGCCCTCGTGGGCGAAGCAATACTGACACCCCAGGCAACCACCGATTTTCTTGCTGGCAACACGGACGACCTCGACCGTATTGCCGCCCTCACGCGCGGTCTCGGCAAACGCCTCGACCATGGTGTCGGTATTGGCGCCCCTGCGCGGGCTACCACTCAATACAACGATATTCATAGAAATCTCCCTCCCTCATGCCGCAGGCGCGCGGCATATTTTTTTGTTTTAACCAAAACGTATGGGGTTATTCAATCGCCTCGTTTCAGCTACCCCCACTCTTTAGAAGAATCGCTGCTGGAGACTTGGCATTGAATCAAGGCACGCCTTATTGCAGATATTCCTCAAAGAACGCTTTCAGCTTTTTAAACGGAATGACGTCCATCTGATCGTAAAGGTCGGTATGGCTGGCGCCGGGGATAATGAGCAATTCCTTGTTGTCCCCCGTCAGCTTGCCGTACGCGGTTTCGCTGAAATAGCGGGAGTGCGCCTTTTCGCCATGCACCAGCAGTACCGCAGAGCGAATTTCGCTGCTGTATTGCAAAATCGGCATATTCAGGAACGGCAGCGAGGACGTCACATTCCAGCCGCCGTTGGAGTTCAGGCTGCGGGGATGATAGCCTCGCGGAGTCTTGTAGTAGGCGTAATAGTCCGCCACAAACTGCGGCGCATCCTCCGGTAGCGGATCGACCACGCCGCCCGCCAGCGCATAGCTGCCGTTTTTATAGTCCTCGGTGCGCTGCGCGTTCAACGCTTTCCGTTTTTCAAAGCGCGCCTGCTTGGAATCCTCGGCGTCAAAATAGCCGTTTGCGGTCACGCGGGTCATATCGTACATGGTCATAGCCGCGGTAGCTTTGATACGGGTGTCTATGGCCGCCGCATTGACTGCCATGCCGCCCCAACCGCAGATACCGATGATGCCGATACGCTCCGGGTCAACGCTTTCCTGCACAGAGAGGAAATCCACCGCTGCGCAGAAGTCCTCGGTGTTGATGTCCGGCGATGCCACATGGCGGGGTGTACCGCCGCTCTCGCCGGTATAGGACGGGTCAAAGGCAATTGCGAAAAAGCCCAGCTCCGCCATTTTCTGCGCATACAGACCGGAGGACTGCTCCTTCACAGCGCCAAACGGGCCGCTAACAGCGATGGCGGGCAGCTTGCCATCCGCGTTCTTAGGCACGTACACGTCGGCAGCCAGCGTGATGCCGTATCGGTTGTGGAAGGTCGCCTTGCTGTGCTCAACCTTGTCGTTTTTGGGGAACACCTTGTCCCATTCCTGCGTCAGTTTCAACTGCTCCATGCCTAAGCCTCCTTGTCAGTCGCTTTAAGGTACTGCTCGTCATTCACGGGCTCCAACCACTCGTTGGAGGCCTCCTCGCCCGGAACCTCCATCGCGAGATGGGAGAACCAGCTGTCGGGCGCCGCACCGTGCCAGTGCTTTACGCCCGCGGGAATATTTACTACATCGCCAGGGCACAGCTCCTGTGCCGGTTTGCCCCATTCCTGATAAAGCCCTCGACCAGCCACGCAGACGAGAATCTGCCCGCCGCCGCTTTTGGCGTGATGGGTGTGCCAGTTGTTGCGGCAGCCTGGCTCGAACGTAACGTTGTAAATGCCGACCTGCTCGGTGGAAAGGGGCGCGAGGTAGCTTTGCCCGATAAAGTACTTCGCAAATGCGTCGTTGGGGGCACCGATGGGAAAGGCCATCTCGTTTTGATGCTTAGCTCTTGCATCAGCGGCATTGTCATCCGCCCAGACCTCCTTCGCCATGCGAAAGGCCGCCCACGCCTTGGGCCATCCCGCATAAAACGCCGCATGCGTAAGGATTTCCGCTATCTCAGCCCTGGTCACGCCATTGTTCTTTGCGGACATCAGATGATATTGAAACGAAGAGTCCGTCAGGCCCTGCGCCATTAGGGCAACCACCGTCACTATGCTGCGATCTCGAAGGGAAAGCCCGTCTTCTCGACTCCATACCTCGCCGAACAGCACATCGTCATTGAGCTGTGCAAATTTGGGGGCAAAGTCCCCCAGGGCATCCCTGCCCGCTGTCTGCTTAATCGTCATGTTTGATTCCTCCTGTCGATGGTTTTGAGTACAAACTGCTTTCGCGCAGCTAAGCCGCGCCTAGATTTCCATGCCCATTCGATGCGCCTGCTCCAGAGCGGGATGCCCGGCGATTTCGCCCACGCCGTTCACGCCGCCGGCGAAAACCGTTCCGGCAAGCGCGCGCCTTTGGCGAAAATCCCTTGCACTCCTTATATATATTGACGAAAATAAAGGTAATACCTAAACCTAACTTTAGGTCAAGGAGTAAATTCGAGATTTGTCCGGAGGAACCATGTACACAATCGGACAGGTGGCGGATATGTTCGGTCTGCCCGTTTCCACGCTGCGCTATTACGACAAGCAGGGATTGTTCCCGGAATTGGAGCGGACATCCGGCATTCGCCGATTCGGCGATACGGAACTCGAGGCGCTTCGGGTCATCGAATGCTTAAAGAAGGCTGGGATGGAGATCAAGGACATCCGGCTGTTCATGGAATGGTGCGCGGAGGGCCCATCGACATATCCCAAGCGCAAGGCCATGTTCGAGGAGCGGAAGGCCCACATGGAATCGGAAATCGCGAACATGAACCGTGCGCTGGATATGTTGAAGTTCAAATGCTGGTACTACGAGCAGGCGATCCAAGATGGCAACGAGGATAGAGTGAAGGCGCTGATTCCCGACGATTTGCCGGAAGAGATCAAAGATACCTACGATAGCGCCCACGCTCAATAATGCCGCCCGATGCTCAAGGGGCTTTGGCAAGGAGTCGTTTAGGCAGACATGCAAAAAGAAAGCCTCCGAACAGAAGGTTCGGAGGCTGTTATTCCCGTCATTTCGCTGATGGCTTTGCTCTATGGCGACGCCGAAACAACATCGGGCGGTACTCGACGGTATCAAAAAGCAAGCTCAGAAGCCAGTTCCCGTTATTCCCATAGGCATAAGCGCATCTGTTCGCGATTGCCTATCGATGCTTTGCCTCGAGCACGGCAGACACCGCATCGAGGAACTCCCGCACATGGTCTGCGGGGTGCGGCGAATGAAGCAGCCCGTAAGACACGAGACAGTCCCAATCGGTAGGGACGGTTTTGAGCATGGGGTGGACGTTGGCCCACAACGGCAGCGTCGCAAGCGCGAGGTCCTCGTTCGCGCCGCGATTGAACACCTCCGCCCGATATTGCGGGAAGTCTACGAGCGCGATTTGAGGATGATGCAAGAGTATCTCGTCGCGCACGCGGTCGATTTCGGCGTTCCAGCCCCGGCGTATAAGCATAAGACTGTGATTGTGGAGGTCGTCGAATGTGACGATGTCGCGTTTGGCGAGTTCATTGTCGACGGGAACGGCGCACCAGAGCGGCTCGCGCGAAAGCTCGAGGCCCAGGCACCCGCGCTCTTTAAGAAAGGCATCGTCGAAAATCCCCGCCACGATATCCATGTCTTGCCCGAGGTTCGCCAAACCGCGCGCCGCCGAGGGTGTGTTTTCAAACGTGACCACCTGAAGGCTCATGCCAGGGCAACGTTCCTTCACCTTCGGCCACAGCTTCGTGAGCGGCGTGCTGGGCGTCATGAGCGACACTCCCACGCGGATGATGCGCTTTTCTCCACGCTCGGCGACGCGGGCGCGTGCGATTGATTCTTGAGAGTACTGCACGATATGGCGGGCGTCGGCGAGCAGCGACCTGCCTGCTCGCGTAAGCGAAAGCCCCTGATGCGATCGGTGGAACAGCGTAAGGCCTAGCCGCGACTCCAGCAGGTTCATCTGCTTGATGACGGCCGTGGGCGTGATGAAGGACTCTTGTGCCGCTTTGGAGAAGCTGCCCGCCTCCGCCACGCGGATGAAAGTGTCAAGCTGTGGGTTGTACATCGATCCTCCTGTCACGCATTATGTGCCGTATATACCCCATGGTTATATCCATCATTCCAACGTGAACTTCTCGCACGTCAGTAAACGCCGTAGCCTTGTATTCGAAAAGTCGCCATTAAGGAGGAGACCATGGAGTATCTGAAGCTCAACAACGACGTAGAGATGCCCATCGAGGGTTTGGGCACCTTCCTCATGACCCCAGACGAGGCCGAGCCAGCCGCAACCGCCGCGCTCGCGGCTGGCTACGAGCACATCGACACCGCCAACGCCTACATGAACGAGCGCGCCGTGGGCCGTGCCATCGCCAAAAGCGGCATCGCGCGCGACAAGATCTTCGTCTCCACCAAGCTCTGGCCGAGCGTCTACGACGCGGGCATGCCGGCGGTGGACGCCACGCTCCAGCGCCTAGGGCTCGACTACGTCGACATGCTCATCCTGCACCAGCCGGTAGGCGACTACCTGGCCGCGTGGCGCACGATGGAGGAGGCCTACCACGCGGGCAAGGTGCGCGCCCTCGGCCTCTCCAACTTCCCGCAAGACAAGATTGCCGAGGTCATCGAGGTCGCCGACATCAAGCCGCAGCTCGTGACCGTTGAGTGCCACCCCCACCACGCCCAGCGCGACCTGCGCGCCTACCTCGCGCTGTACGGCACGGTGATCGAGGCGTGGTACCCGCTCGGCCACGGCGACAAAGGTCTTCTGGAGGAGCCCGTCTTCGTCGCTCTCGCCGAGAAGTACGGCAAGACCCCGGCCCAAGTGATCCTGCGCTGGCACGTGCAGATGGGCACCTCCATCATCCCCGGCTCCAAGAACCCCGCCCACATCGCCGACAACGCGAACATCTTCGACTTCTCCCTCACCGAAGACGAGATGGCCGAGATTACCAAGCTCGACGGGACCATGACCTACTACACCGCCACTGAGGAAGCACTCGCGGACTACCTGGCCATACGCCCCGATTTCGACGCGCAGGAGTAGCGCTCAGACGATAACGGACCAACCAAGCCAACGGAGGAGATGCCCCATGACCGCAAACCCGACCGTGACTAGAAGAAACTTCCTACTCGGAGCCGCGCTGTGCGCAACGATGCTCTCCGGTTGCAACCAGGGTGACGGCGGCCAAGCCGCCGCCGAGGACCAGCCCGCCGCCGCGCCCGCTGCAGGTGGCAACGTCCTCGTGGCCTACTACTCGGCACAGGGCCACACCGCTGCCGTAGCTCAGACCATCGCCGACGAGCTCGGCGCCGATCTCTTTAAGGTGACGCCTACGGAGCCCTACTCCGACGATGACCTCGACTGGACCGACGACAGTAGCCGCGTGACCCGCGAGCACGAGGACGAGAGCCTGCGCGACGTCGAGCTTACGCAGGTCACGCCGGACGGCTGGGAGAACTACGACACCGTGCTCGTGGGGTATCCCATCTGGTGGGGCATCGCGGCCTGGCCCATCGACAACTTCATCTCAGGCAACGACTGGGACGGCAAGACGGTGCTCCCGTTCTGCACCTCTTCCTCCTCGAGTCTTGGCCGGAGCGGCGAGCTACTCGCCGAGGCCGCGGGCAGCGGGGAGTGGCAGGAGGGCCAGCGCTTCTCGTCCAGTGTGAACGAGTCCGGGGTTCGTGATTGGGTCGCCGGTCTCGGCCTGGCATAAGCAATTAGAGATGACAGACCGCTGACAATCTGGGAGTTTCGAATGATCTTATACTTCACTGGGACGGGCAACTGCCTCTACGTGGCGCGCGAGCTGGCCGCGGAGGGCGAGAGGGTCCTGAGCATCCCGCAGGAGCTGCGCCGCGAGGGCGAGCTCGCCTACGCGGACGATGCGATTGGCATCGTGTACCCCATCTATGGGCACATGATGCCCGACATGGTGAAGACGTTCCTCGAGCGTGCGACGCTCGACACGCCCTACCTCTACTTCGTTTGCACCTACGGCAACCGGCACGCCAACGCAGTCGAGCTGTGCCTGGAGGATGCGCGGGCGGCGGGGCTCAACCCCGCCTACGTGACCACGCTCCTCATGGTGGACAACTGGCTGCCCAACTTCGACATGGACGAGCAGCGCGCCCGCATCCCCGAGAAGAAGATCGGCGAGAACCTTGCGCGCATCCGCGCGGACGTCGCGGCGCGCCGCCAGTGGCTCGAGCCGGTGACCGACGAGGATCGCGCTGCCCACGAGCAGTTCATGAGCCGGGGCTTGCGCTTCGAGCCGGCGGCGCTGGGCGGATTCCTGACCGTTGATTCCAAGAAGTGCATGGGATGCGGGGCGTGCGCAAAGGTGTGCCCGGCTGGCTGCATCGCTCTCGAGGGCGGCAAGGCTGTCCGTAACGCGCAGGCGGGCTTTGGCTGCAACGCCTGCCTCGCTTGCATGCACGCCTGCCCCGCGCACGCCATCACCTGCGCGGCGGGCGACAAGAACCCCGCGGCGCGCTTCCGCAACGAACACGTGGCCCTTGCCGAGCTGCAAGAGGCCAACAGCGGCCGCTGATGCGCTTCTCGCCAAGCCGAAGCCTGCGGCTTCGGCTTGGTTCATTCAGACAGAGGAACTATGCACGTGAGCCATCTTTCACGCAGGTCCTTTATCGAGGCTGCCGCGCTCGCTGCAGGCGGCGGCGAGGCCATCTCCATCGTCTTGGGAACGCGCCCCGAGCTCTACCGCCGCGCACTTCACACCATCTCGCGCTGGGACGGCGATATCGAGACGCTCGCCGCAGCCGAGGTTCCCGTGTATATGGCTATCGGCGAGGACGACGACTATTACGGCTCCGGGTCCGCGCGCGAGGCGTACGAGGAGATTCGCGCCGCCTACCGAGCTCACAGGCTTTCCGAGGAGCGCGTCAGCGAGCTGGTCGTGCTCGATGTCAAGCCCACGAGTTACTTCACCGAGCGGAGCTTTACTGCGGACGCGGGCCAGCACGAGGCGGGCGGCTACCTCTTTGCCCGTGACGAGGACATCATGGGATGGTTGTTCTCATGACGCGACAAGCAAAGGGCGCAGCGCAAAGGACGCTGCGCCGCGCGGTCGACGTGGCACTTGCGATCCTGCTTCTGGTTCAGATGTGCTGCCAGCTGCTACCAGAGGATTTCCATGCACTTCTGGGTGCCCTGCTCATGCGGGTAGTCGTCCGCAGCGCCCGTCCGATCATACACTTGGCGAACGAAAAGGGGCGGTGGGCCTCCGTCTTCACGGGCCCACCGCCGCCGAACTGGGTTACGCAAGTCGGGACTACGCGAGCTTCTTCGAGAGCGCCCTTGCCTCGTGCGTGTTGTCGACCATGCCGCCGTAGGTCATGCCGTAGAGCGCGGCGAAGCGCTTCATGGTGTACTCGCCCCAATCGAGCATCTCGCGCGTGGGCGCGCCACCTTGGAACACGAAATAGAGCGTCTTGCCGCTCATACTGCCCTCGCGCACCGGACCGTAGAAGCGGTCGAGCAGGTTGCGCAGCATGCCGGAGAGGTTGTGCCAGTAGACGGGCGACCCCACGACCAGGGTGTCCGCCGCCTCGATGCACGCGAGCACGTCCTCGAAGTCATCGTCGCCGTAGTTCTGGCCGTAGCCGTAGACCTTGTGCTCGGCAAGATTCAGCTGCTCGTACGGGCGATCGCCAATGAGCTCGCGCGCCAGGCGCGCCGTGTTGCCATCCTTGTTGGGGCTTCCGTTGATGAAGAGAATCATACGTCTCACTCCTTACGTATTGTCTGATACCGCCTTTACCATAGGCGTGAGAAGATCCGGCGAGAAGTTCCTGCTCGTAGGCAGCTTATAACCGTGGGGTGTGTACGTCTTGCCATCCTCATCGCTGCGCCTTCCAAAACGCGAGGGCATCGTCGATCCAGCCCTCTGCCACGGTGTCGACACCCAGGCCAAAGCCGTGGCTCAGGCCTTCGTAAACATGAGACTCCGTGGGCACGCCCGTCTTGGCGAGCGCGTCGATGCGTCCCTGCATTGTGCGCCAGCTCGCGATACCGTCGCGATCACCCACGCAGGCGTAGGTCGCGGGGTCGGCACCCGTCAGTTCGCTCATGCCGGTGTACTGCATGATGGCCGCCGCGGGCTGGGGCGTTCCTGCCGGCGCGCCAAAGGCGGCCGGGCCGTAGCCGCCGACCCATGCCGCCATGCGTGCACCGGCCGAGCCGCCCCACAGCGAATAGCCCGACGTGTCCACACTGAACTCGTCAGCGTGCTCGAAGATGAAGGAGACGGCGCGGGCCAAGTCCTCGCAGGCGAGTTGCGCGTCCGGCCGGTAGATGACCGCGAACCCGTTGACGCCGGAACGGGACAGGTGCAGGCAGTGCGGGAAGGAGTCGTGCATGGCAGCGACGTAGGCGAATCCGCCGCCCGCGCTTACCACGGCAAACGGTGCAGACGCGCCGCCCACTCCCTCGGCAGCGAAGCGGAAGAGCCCCGTGTTGGCGAGCGAGGGGTCGGCGGTCTTCTCGGCATCCGTGTAGATGTCGTAGAAGACCGTCCGTTCCGCTGCGCGCTCTGACAGCAGATAGCTGACGACATCGACCGTGGTGCTCGTATGGATCTCCGAATACCACGGCAGGCAAGCGGAAAGGTCGTCGAGCGCCATATCCTCCTTCGGCGGACGGAGCGTTGTGGGAAAGAGCAGCCGCCCGTAGCCATCGAACAAAGGGTTGTTGATGACGTCGTAGATGGGAGTGTCCGCCGTGACCGTGCCCGGAGCGGAGCCGCGCGCGACCCCGGCGGCCCCGTCCGACGAGCAGCCGGCAAGGCTGCCCGCAGCGGCCAACCACGCGGCAGCCTCCAGAGACGAACGGCGCGACATCATCGCTGCACTCGATAGACGAGGTGGAGGCCGTCGCCGGCAAGGCGCTCGACGCGCTCGAGCGAGAATGCGTGCGAACCGCCGGCTGAGCGAGGCATCTCGTCGAAGACGGAAGCCGTTTCGGGCTCCCCCGAGACCGTCGGAGAGAGAACGAGGCTCAGCTCGTCAAGCACGCCCGCGGCAAGAAACGACATGTCCGTCTTTCCGCCGCCGCATACGAGCAGGCGCTCGATGCCAAAAAGCTCGCGCAGCTTGCGCAGGGCGAGCGGGAGGTCTAACCCGCGCGAGCCGGCAAGCACGTATGAGACGCCGCGCTCTCGCAGATAGTCGCGATACGCCGGCGATGCCGCCTCGGTGAGGACCTCGATGACATGCGCGTCCGCATGGCCGGCGCGACGATAGGTCGCAGACTCCCATGCAATCTCCCCGACGGGGTCGACGGAGACGTAGAACGATCGTTCGTCATGAGGCGCCACGAAGTCCCCTTTGGGCGCGCTCCCGTGGGTATCGAGCGCAAGGGGGCGCGACCCGACGAAGCCCTTCGTGGTCACGGCCCCGTACGCCACGGCGTCCGCCCCGAACTCGACCTGCATGCGAGAGTACGCGGCACGTGCGGGCGAGGCGGCGGGATCGAGCATGTACGCGCCGTCGATATGCCCGTTGAGCCCGGCAAAGACGTGACAGACGACATAGGGTCTCATGTTCATGGCTCCCTACCTTACCGTGTGCCCGCCGAAGACCATGAGGTCGAGTCCGTTGAGCAGCCCGTCGATCTTGGCAACCTCATCGTCGGTGAGCCCGACCTCGGCGGCGCCGAGGTTCTCGAGCAGTCGTTCGGGCTTGCGACTGCCCGGGATGGGGATGATATAGGGCTTCTTCTCAAGCATCCAGGAAAGGGAGACCTGGGCGGGCGTCGCCGCGTGCAGCTCAGCCAGCTCGCGAACGAACCGCATGAGGGGCTCGGCGCGCCTTTCGCCTTCCTCTGTGTACTGCGGCATGCCATCGCGGTAGTCTTGGGCGCCCTCGAATCTGGTGTTGTGGCTGTACGCGCCCGTCAGAAAGCCGTTCGCCATGGGAGAAAAGGCCACGAAGGCAACGTTCAGCTCCTCGAGCACGGGGAACAGGGATTCGTTCCAGCGTGCCATCATGGAGTAGCGGTTCTGGACGGCGGAGACGGGGCACACCGCATCGGCGCGACGCAGGTACTCCTCCGTCGCCTCGGAGATTCCCCAGGCGCGGATCTTACCTTCCTTGATGAGGTCTGCCATGGTGCCCGCAACGACCTCGGGCTCGACCTTTGGGTCGATTCGGTGCTGGTAGTAGAGGTCGATGTGGTCGGTGCGCAGCCGGCGCAGGCTCTTCTCCACCGAGATACGGATAACCTCGGGGCGCGAGTCCACGAGGATGGTCTTGTCCGGGGCGTGCGTGACGCCGAACTTGGTGGCAATGACAACCTCGTCGCGCACGGGCGCGAGCGCCTTGCCCACCACGTCCTCGTTGTGCGCCTCGGTCCCGTCGGCGCACGTGCCCACGTAGCACTCTGCCGTGTCAAAGAAGGTGTAGCCCATCTCGTAGGCCTGACGGACGACGCTCACGGCCTCGTCGTCGGGCATCGGGTCTCCGCTCGCGTGCGTGATTCCCATGCAACCCATGCCGAGCGGGCTGACTTCGATGCCGCTCTTTCCCAAAACGCGCTTGTCCATTCCTGTTCTCCCTGTCTATGATATCCGTCATTTGTCTGCAAAGCCCACGTCCGCCCGTTCATCGAGCTCCGTTAGGCACATCCCCTGTCGGTGGCTTGTGCTCCCTCATCGCCAAGCGTACGACCGCGGAGCGCTCGGCGGAATCCCCCTTTGGTGCGGTGCCCTGAACCCGCGGGTTATAGCCCCGTGCGCACCCCAGCGTTATAGAACCCTCACCAACGGAAACTTCCGCCGGCGCGGCGCCCCTCGTATGGTGGATACGTCAAGTTGCGAGAAAGGAAGGCACCATGGACTACATCACCTTGAACAACGGCGTCAGGATGCCGCAGCTCGGCTTCGGCGTGTATCAGATCCCGGACGCCGCGGAATGTCAGCGCGCCGTGGAGGACGCGCTCTCGGTCGGCTACCGGCTGCTCGACACGGCCGCGAGCTACGGCAACGAAGAGGCGGTCGGGGCCGCCATTCGTGCGAGCGGCCTGCCGCGCGACGAGGTGTTCGTGACGACCAAGCTGTGGATGTCGGATGTGAGCTACGAGGGGGCCAAGCGCGGCTTCGACGCGTCGCTCAAGAGGCTGGGGCTCGACTACGTCGACCTCTACCTCATCCATCAGCCGTTCGGCGACGTCTTCGGCGCGTGGCGCGCCATGGAGGAGCTCTACGAGCAGGGCGTTATCCGCGCCATAGGCACAGCTAACTTCTACCCCGATCATCTCGCAAACCTCATCCCGTTCAACCGCATCGCCCCCGCCGTGAACCAAGTCGAGTGCAACGTGTTCTTCCAGCAGCGCGAGGCGCAGGAGTACATGGTCGGCAAGGAGGTAGCCATGGAGGGCTGGGCGCCCTTTGCGGAGGGCAGAAACGACCTCTTCCGCAACGAGGTCCTCGCTCGCATCGGCGAGGCACACGGCAAGACGGTCGCCCAGGTCGTGTTGCGCTGGCTGCTGCAGCGCGGTGTGGTCTGCATCCCTAAGAGCACGCACCGCGATCGCATGGAGCAGAACTTCGACGTCTTCGACTTCGCGCTGGGCGACGACGAGATGGTCGCCATCGCCGCGCTCGACACCGGGCGCAGCGCGTTCTTCGACCACCACGACCCCGCCACCATCGAATGGATGTCCGGGCTCGTGCGCAACGTGTAGACGAGCGTCAGACCGCACTGATAACTTACTAGGAGGAATTGCCATGAACTCATTCACGTACGACTACCCGGTCAGGAACTACTTCGGCGAGGGGACCATGGACCAGGCACTCGACGCCGAGATGGGTGCCATGGGCAAGACAGTGATGCTCGCCTACGGCGGAGGCTCGGTCAAACGAACCGGCGTCTACGGCCACGTGGTCGATAAGCTCACGAGCGCGGGCAAGCGCGTGGTGGACTTCGGCGGCATCATGCCCAATCCGACCTACGAGAAGTGCCAGGAAGGCGCCACGCTCGCACGCGAGGAGCAGGTCGACTTCATTCTCGCCGTCGGCGGCGGATCGGTCTTCGACTGCTGCAAGGTAGTCTCCGCGCAGGCGATGCTTGACGAGGACATCGAGACGTTCGAGCACGCCGACGGCAAGATGCCGAGTTCGTTCATCCCCATGGGCTGCATCGTTACGCTCTCCGGCACGGGTGCCGAGCAGAACAACGGCGCCGTCATCACCAACGAGGAGACGCACGTGAAGGGCGCCTATCTGGGGGCGATGCCCATGTGGGCGGCGCTCGACCCGGCACTCACGCTCACCGTACCGCACGCGCAGTTCATGAGCGGCGCGTTCGACACGCTCTCGCACTGCATGGAGAGCTATTTCGGAAGCCCGCGCGGGCGCAATGTCACCGACGACATCAACCTCGCCATCCAGCGTAACGTCATCCGCAACATGCGGATCATCGCCGGCGACAATCAGAACCTCGAGGCGCTCAGCGAACTCGTATACGACTCCGCCATGGCCGAGAACGGCGTGTTCAAGATCGGCAAGTCAACGGACTTCCAGGCGCACATGATCCAGCACCAGTACGGCGCGTACACCCACACCAACCACGGAATGGGCCTCGCGGTCATCCACCCTGCGCTCTACCGCCACCTGGCCCCCGAGGCGCCCGCGCAGTTCGCCCGCTGGGCGCGCGAGGTGTGGGGCGTCGACGCCAAGGGCAAAGACGACCTTACGGTGGCGCTCGAGGGCATCGACCGCCTGCAGACGTTCATCGGCGAGATGGGGCTTCCCACGAGCTTCGCCGAGATGGGATCCGACACGTCCGACGAGACGCTGCGCAAGGTTGCGGACACCTGTGTGCTCACCGGCGGCTGCGCCAAGAAACTGGAGCGCAGCGAAGTGTTCCAGATTCTGACCAAGTGTCTCTAGATCGACGGGGTCCCGATCCGCCCGCGCCGAAGGAAACCGTACGACTCCGAGATGTCATCGTAATCGTAGGACCCGGCGAGCCCGCCGCGCCTGATGAACCCGTCGAAGTCGTCGTCGGCGGCCCCCTGCTCGCCGAAGTAGGAGCGGTATTCGCCAAAGCTGGAGGGAAGGATGTGTACCTCCCTGTGGCACCCTGTGAACAGGGTCACCAGGTCCGAACTCAGGAGGAACGCGTACGATCCCGTGAGGTAGATATCCCATCCGCCACGTGCGTGAATGCTGTTAATTGCTTTCTCGAAACCCTCGCACAGCTGCACCTTGTCGATGAAGAGACGGTTGCGGGTGCCCTCTTTGTGCCGCTCGATGATTTCGTGATACAGCGTGTGATACTCAAGCAGCGGCTCGTAGTCGAGGTCCAGCAGATCGATGTAGACGTTGTTGGAGGATGGGTCCCTCCGAGCAACGGAGGCGGAGAACGCCTTCATAAGCTCGGACCTACCAGAGCGGCGCATCCCCGTGATCACCTTGATGTCCCGGGTGTCCTCGATCGCCCAAAGCCGCTCCATGTACGTATTGCGGTCGACCCAATCAATCATCAGCTCTTTCTCGGTTTCAAAACCGATAAGGAAATATGCGCAAGGGCGCGTCGGAGGGTAAGCCCCAGCCATGTCATGTCGGCAGAAGCCCTCGACCGGCGGCACGACGAAGTCGAAATAGCCCTCGATTTCCCGCGGGCCCTCTTCGAAATCTTGATGGTATATGCGACGCCGTAGAGCATCGGCAACGCGTTCTGCTATGCGCCGCCTTCGGCATTGGAATCGCCCTTGCCCCGCACAGCAACGTAGCTCATAGACGGAACGATCAGGATGCTCGGCTTGTCAGGCGGTTTGCCCGTGATGTTGTAGTGCACCGTAAACGCCGATGGAGATGGCTGCGCGCGGGCACGGGCGCGCCACCGCACTTCACAGCTTGTTTCTCAAGTATTTGGGACGCACACGCGGCGTTCAAAAATGCGGAGCGACTCCGCATGGCTCGAGACTGAGCCGAGGTGCCCTACTTCTCGCTCTCCAGCAGCCCCACGATGCGGTCGATGTCGACGGCAAAGCGAGGCCTTCCCTCGCGCTCGTAGCGGTCGAGGTATGCCTGGCACTCGGAGACGATGCGCTTGGTGTTGCCGTCGATGATGCGCTGGAGCGTCTCGTAGTAGGCCGAGCCCTCGGTCCTGAAGCGGCGCTGGTAGACCTTGGTTATGGGGAACATCTTGATGTAGTGGATGCCGTGGCGGCAGCCGGGGCGCGTCGTGGGGCGGGGTGGCAACGCAAAGTACTGGTCTTTGGGCGCGTTAGGGGCGATGTTGGAACGCAGCGGCACAGCGAAGTCCCTGCGCTTCCCGCGGAAACGCAGCCTCACCACCACGATGCAGGGGCGATTGTGCTTAAGCATGAGCTCGCGGTCGCCCTCGACGAGGTCGAAGAAGTCCTGGGAGATGGATACGATCTTCATCGGTTACGCCCCCTTCATACGAAGCGGGGCCCGCATCGCTGCAGGCCCCTACAGGTGGGCGATATTCTACGCCTTGCGGCACCCCGTCGCCCACGGAGGTTAAACGTACACGTAAGCCGTACTCTGAAAGCCGCGGCTTCCGGCAAGTAGTTTATACCACGAAAGGTCGCTTTCAATGCGCATAGCTCGCAAAATAACACTCGCTGGGCCGTCACCCCTGGCAGTTACCCTCCAATCTTCATTGGAGTCAGCAGGTCAATTCATACAGTTATGGGGGTGTATCCTAAAGGGAATCAAATTTACACCCCCATAACTAAGGAATTTTCTATTCCCACTCAATGACTAGAGCCCTGGTGTAATTGGCTGGATCACCGTTCCGGGAACCGGTATCGACCTACCTGTCCGTCAAGCTCCTTCTTCAGCTCCAGCCTTGTATCTGACTCGCGCCGCTATAAGCGAAAACCGAAGAGATGCGTCTTAGCCAGGAAAATGAGGTTAGCCTTATCTTACTGCATGATTCGTGTGTTATAGTTAGATGGCTCTAACTGTTTGGGGGCGATAGCCATGCACGAACGCAAGGGCTTCTGGGACAAGAATGCCGGTCGGTACGACCGTTTCATGCGAAAGGACCGGGCGGCGTATGAGAAGATGTATGGGCTTATCCGGCCGGTAGTGAAAGCAAAAACCGTACTGGAGGTTGCCACCGGCACGGGGCTTATCGCAAAGAACATCGTGAATGCGGCGGCGCACATCGAGGCTACAGACGCTTCTGCAGAGATAATCCTTGAAGCAAAGCGGGACAATCAATCCGCAAAGCTGCACTTTTCCGTACAAGATATGTTCCGCCTGCCCTATGCACAGAAGTCCTTCGAAGTGGTGATCGCGTCCAACGCGCTTCACATAGTGCCGCATCCGGAAAAGGCCCTGCAAGAAATCAGGCGGGTGCTGAAGGACGACGGCGTGCTCATCGCGCCAACCTTCACCCACGCGGGGAACTCGGTTCCCGGCAAGGCAAAACCCTTTTTCATGAGTATAGCGGGATTCCCCCTCCATAGCAGATGGACAAGCGAGGAATACCTGTGTTTCCTGCGTCAAAACGGCTGGTCGGTGCAGAAAAGCGCGGTGCTGAAAGCCTCGTTCCCGTTGACCTATGCGGAATGCACGAAATCGGAGGGGCCAGATGTCGTTCTTTGAAAACACCCGCAAGCCCGTGGGCCTCGGCGGAAAACTTATGGTTGCAATGATGAATCTGGGCCACGGCCCTGTGGCGCGGTGGGGACTTCGATTTCTACGACTTGCGCCAAACGCCAAGGTGCTGGATTGCGGCTGCGGCGGCGGGGCGAACATAAAACGGCTGCTGGAAAAATGCCCGCATGGCGTCGTCAAGGGCATCGACTATTCGACCGTCAGTGTGGAGAAGGCTAGAAAGCTCAACCGAGTTGCAATTCAGAAGGGGCGTTGCGCCGTTCTGCAAGGCAGTGTGGCGGATATGGTGTTTGAGGATAGCTACTTCGATGCTGCCACGGCCTTTGAGACCGTCTATTTTTGGCCTGATTTGCCCCGATGCTTCCGTGAGGTCTGGCGGGTGCTGAAGCCGGGCGGGACAATTCTTATCTGCAACGAGAGCAATGGCGATACGGACAAGGACGAGAGGTGGACGCAGATCATCGGCGGCATGACCATCTACAAGGACATTGAATTAAAGGCATGTCTGGAGCAGGCGGGTTTTCACGAGGTGCAGATATGCAAAAAGAAAAGGTGGCTCTGCGTCACGGCGCGTAAGTAAGGGCGTCAAGCACGGGCATTTTTGCATCCATCCTGCACATGGCGATAGGCATGACGGTCATAGCGGCTGTGCTGGCGGCAATTATGACAGTCTTTATTCACTGAGGAAGGAACCTATGAAATGTAGAATTGAGAAAAACGCCGTGCAGGAGACGCTGATCCTCCCGCTGTATTCCCGGAAGCTGTGTACGGAGCTGTACCCGAACCTTTATAGGGATGAAACAGCGGTTCGCCTGCTCGACCAGATCGACTACGACTTTTCAGAGGCAGAGAAAAACTCCCGCAGCCTGATGCAGCGCTTTGGTGCGCTGGAGGTGGCCATGCGGCAGGGTGATCTTGCTTTCGAGGTGCGGGATTACCTGAAAGGCCACCCCAATGCGGCGGTGGTCAATCTGGGCTGTGGGCTGGACAACACCGGCAGAACCTGCGACAACGGTAGATGCAAGATCTACAATCTGGACTTCCCGGATGTGATTGCCTTGCGGCAGCAGCTGCTGCCCGCCGAGGATCGAGAACAAAATATCCCCTGCGATCTGAAAGACACCGCATGGTTTGGCAAAATCGATGCCTCCGGCGGGGCGGTGTTCTTTGCCTCCGGGGTGTTCTATTACTTTCTGACCCAGCAGGTCCGGGAACTGGTGCGGGAGATGGCGGACGCTTTCCCCGGCGGTGTGCTGGTCTTTGATGCTGCCAATCGGACGGCAGTAAAGATGATCGTAAAAACATGGCTTAAGACTGCAAAAATCAAGGATGTTGGGGCATATTTTGCGGTTTCGGATGCCGCCAAGGAAATCGGCACGTGGGACAGCCGTCTGCAGGTCACAAGTCGCGGCTATATGCTGGGCTACAACGATTTGAGGGACCCTTCTGTCAGCGGCTTTTTCCGGTTTCTCGCAAGGGTCGGTGACAACGGGATGAAAATGCAAATCGTGAAAATAAGATTTTGAGTGGCAAAAATGAAGCGCGCTCACTTTGACGTTGAAGAAGACGGCTTTTACGGCACATATTGGGCGTGCAAGGACACGCGAGGGAGGCCGGACGTGGCCTTCCTCGTTTTTATTCATGGACTTTAGTCCGTGCCGCGCGGCATAGAAAGCCACCCGATCAGCGGGTGGAGGCCAATTTCCGCTACGCGACAAAAACCTTCCCCCTAGCATGAGGATTGTTCAGGTCATCATGCTAGGGGGAAGGTGATTGCTGTGGCCCAGAAAGCCAACAGCCTCGCGCACACGAAATGGCTGTGCAAGTACCGCCATCGCACCGAGGTCAAGCTCGTCGCCGCCATCGCCGAGAAGCACTTTGCCGTGAGCTGCACCTCGGCCTACGCCGACCTCTACGACCGCATGGAGCAGGCCCTGCGCGAGCGCGTGGCCAATGCGGTGGAGATCGTCCGCTCCGACATCAGCCCCGCGCTTCTTGTCCACACCGGTCCAAACCTCGTGGGTGTGGCGGTCCAGGGACTCTAGCGGAGGCGGGGCGTTCTGCCCCAAAAACAAATGCAAAAGACGAGCGCTTCTTGCCGCCCAATTGGCAAGAAGCGCTCGTCTTTTCTTAACGCGTTGTATGGCGGAGAGAGCGCAAGTTATGCGAGCGCCCTTCTTGCCAGCTCGGCCGCGCCGAGGATTCCTTGGTCGCCGCCGCAGCCCGGGGCGCAGATGTAGCTCTCCATGTCCTTAAGCTCGGCGGTCTGGATGTAGCCACCCAGATATTCGATGGTCTTCTTGCGGACGATGCCGTAGAGCTGCTCCTGGTGCATCACGCCGCCGCCGAGGACGATGCGGCGAGGCGAGTACATGAGCACGAGGTTCGCGCACATCTGCCCCAGATAATCCCCCTCGAGCGCCCACACCTCAGCGTTGTCCGCGAGCTCGGCCGCGGGCTTTCCCCAGCGCGCGGCGATGGCGGGGCCGGAGGCGAGGCCCTCGAGACAGCTCGCGTGGCTCGGGCAGACGCAGCGTCCCTCCTCGGTGGGACGGGTCCTTACCAGCATGTGGCCGGCCTCGGGGTGCAGCATGCCGTGAAGGAGCCTGCCCGCGCACATGACGCCCGTGCCCACGCCGGTGCCGATGGTCACGTAGACGGCGTCCTCGAGCCCCTTGCAGCAGCCGAAGACCACTTCGCCGAGGCAGGCAACGTTCACGTCCGTGTCGTAGGTCACCGGAATCCCGAGGGCGTCGGCGAACGCGGCGCGAAGACCATAGCCTCGCCACGCGAGCTTGGGCGTCTGGAGGATGGAACCGTAGCGCTCATCGTTGGGGTCGACGCAGGTCGGGCCGAAGGCGCCGATGCCCAACGCGTCCACATCGCGGGCGGTGAACCACTCGACCATTTGCGGGACGGTCTCGGCGGGCGTAAGCGTCGGGGTCTCCATACGGTCGAGGACCTCGCCGTCGCCGGACACCACGGCACAGTGGATTGGCAACACCTATTTGGACGATTCCGGGAGGGACAGCCCCGCCTCCCTGAACTCGACCGGAGACATGTAGCCCAGCGTCGAGTGGATCCTGAAGTTGTTGTACCAGTGCACGTAGTCCGAGAGCTTGGCCCGGAGCTCGCGCGTCGTGCCGAACGTCTCGCGGTGGACGAGCTCGGCCTTCAGTATCCTGTTGGTCGACTCGTCGACGGCGTTGTCGTAGGGGCAGCCCTTGGCCGACAGCGACCTCTCAATGCCGAAGGCCTCGAGCATCAGGTCGATCTCGGCGTTGTCGAACTCGCTGCCGCGGTCCGTGTGGAAGACCTCGATGTCCGAGATGGGGAAGGAGAGCGTCGCGAACGCCGACTTGACCAGCCGGGCGTCCTTCCTGGGCCCGGCGGAGTGGCCGACGATCTCCCTGTTGTAGAGGTCGACGAGCAGGCAGACGTAGTTCCACGAGGCCCCGACGCGCACGTAGGTCAGGTCGCTGCATATATGGGTGCGCGGCGCCCTGCCGCCGAAGCCGCGCGCGACGACGTTGGGCACGTCGGCCTCGTTGACCGCCCCGGGGTGCACCTTGAACCTCTTCCTGCCGTATGCGCTGACCAGGCCGTTCTCCCTCATGATGCGGCAGACCCGGCGCCGGCTGACGGTGACGCCCGACCTCTCGAGCGACGCCTTTATCTTGCGCGAGCCGTACCGGCCCTTGCTGGCGGCGTGGGCCGCGACCACGGCCGGCGCGGCGGGGTCCGGCGCGGCGGGCCGGTCGGCCCGCGAGCGCATGGAGTAGTACGTCGACCTCGCGACGCCGAGGAGCCTGCACTGCGCTGATATGGGGTAGCGGCCCTCGTTGGCCGCTATGGCCCTCACTTTCGAGCGTATATCAGCGCCGCTTGTTTTAAGACGTCGACCTCCATCCGGAGCCTGCGGTTCTCGCGCTCGAGCTCCAGGATCCGGTTCTGCTCGGGCGTGCGGTTGTCCGCGGCGCGCGGCGAGCCGGTCGCGTTTATCGACTTGATCCACCTCTCCACGGTGCTCTTGCCGAGGTCGTACTCGTCCATGATCTCGCGCTTGGGCTTGCCGGCGTTGTAGAGGTCGACTATCTGCCTCTTGAACTCGTCGGTGAAATGCCTCGGGTGCCTGGGGTCCCTCATATACGGCCCTCCCGTCTCCTGCGCCCCTCCCGGAACTGTCCACATCAGTGTAGCCAATCCACCACGGCAATCGCGGCGTCGGGCGCGAACCCGATCCTCGACCCGGAGGCCGCCATGGCGGCGATCCCCGCGGCGCTCCGCGCGGGACGCGTATTCTCAACCGAGGCGCTTCCCCTGTGCGCGGGGACGGCCTGCGCATGCGCGGCGCTCCTCGCCTGGGCGCGCTCCCTGGGGACCAAGGGGGCCAGGCGCGACGGCGAGGAGCACGGGAGCTCCAGGTGGGCCACGCGCAAGGACATCGCGCCCTTCGGAGACCCCAAGGACCCCGACAACAACATCATCCTCACCGACAACGCGCGCATCCGCCTCGTGAGCCGCAGGTTCGACCTCTCCACCGACACCAACGACAACGTGCTCGTGGTGGGCGGCCCGGGTACCGGCAAGACGCGCTACTACGTCAAGCCGAACCTCCTGCAGGCCAACGCCAGCTTCTTCGTGACCGACCCGAAGGGCACGCTCATCCGCGAGATGGGCGGCGCGCTGGCGGAGCTCGGCTACGAGATCCGCGCGTTCGACACCATCGACTTCTCGCGCTCCATGCGTTTCAACCCCATAGCCTACATACGCGACGAGGCGGGCGTCATCCGCTTCGCCCGCGGCATCGTCGCCAACACCGAGGGCGAGGCCGACCACAAGGGCGACCCCTACTGGGAGAAGGCCGAGCGCCTGGTCTACACCGCGCTCACGGCCTACCTCGTCATACACTGCGAGCCCGCCGACAGGAACCTCGACGGGCTGCTCACGCTGCTCTCCCTCGCCGACGCCCGCGACGACCCGGGCTACATGAGCCCGCTGGACATGGTGTTCCGCGAACTGGAGACCGGCGAGCGCTACGTGAGGCGCGGCGGCGCCTCGGCGGAGGGCGGTTCGCTGCGCGGCTTTTCCGAGGAGGACGGCGCGTGGGAGTGGGTCAAGGTCCGCGAGCCCGCGCCCCCCGACGACTTCGCGCTCGCGAGCTACCGCGAGTTCCGCGTGGCCGCCGGCGACACCATGAAGTCGATGCTCTCGAGCTGCAACGTCCGCCTGAAGCCGCTTTCCATCCGCGCCGTGCGCGACCTGACCTCCAAAGACGAGCTCGACCTCGCCCACATGGGCGACGAGGGCGCCAAGGTCGCGCTCTTCGCGTCCATGAGCGACACCGACTCGACCTTCGACTTCCTGTTCGCCCTGCTCATGGACACCGCCGTGAGCGCGCTCTGCGCCGAGGCGCTCGAGGCGCACGGCGGCTCGCTGCCCACGACGGTGCACTTCGTCTTCGACGAGTTCGCCAACATCGGGCGAATACCCGACTTCGAGCGGACCATCGCCGTCACCCGCAGCCGGAACATCGCCGTCTCGATGATCGCCCAGTCTCTCTCGCAGCTGAAGGAGACCTACGGCGACAACAACGCCGAGACCATCGTGAACGCCTGCGACACGCTGCTCTACCTGGGCGGCAAGGCGAACGAGACCAACGAGGAGATCAGCAAGATGGCCGGCAAGCAGACGGTGGCGAGCGAGACGCAGAGCGACTCGCGCGGCGCCGGCTGGACCCGGACCGTGAACCGCGGCATCTCCGAGCGCGACCTCATACAGCCCGCCGAGGTGGCGCGCATGCCGCGCGAGGACGCGCTCGTGCTCGTGAACGGGTGCATGCCGCTCATGGACCGGAAGTACCGGCTCGAGCGCCACCCGCGCTCGCGCCTGCTCGAGGAGGCCACGCGCCGCGGCCCGTTCGACTTCGCGGAGTACCGCAGGCGGAAGGACGGCGCCTCGTGACGGGGCCGCGGAGGGCGCGGGCCTCCCCCGCCGCGGGGGAGAAACGGCAAGGAACATCGTCAACCGAATGCAAAGGAGAGCAGCATGCTCGCAAACGTCATCAAGCTCGTGTCGGGCTGCGTGACCTTCCTCGGCGGCTTCCTGGTCGTGTGGGGCGCGGTCTCGCTCGGCCTGGCCATCAGGGAGCAGCAGGGCGGCCCGCAGATCGCGACCGCCATTTCCACCATCGCCGGCGGCGCGATCATCATCGCCGCGTCGGTCTACTTCGGGCAGCTGGACACGTCCTGGCTGCCGGCATAGGGGGGCGTCGAGGATGGCGCTCCGAATACCGGTGCAGAAGGACATCGGCGAGTACGAGGAGAAGATCGTCGGGAAGATGAGCCTGCGCACGCTCGCATGCGTGTCGCTCGGCTTCGGCAGCGCGGTCGGGGCGGCGGCCTTCGTTCACCTGGGCCTGCACGCAGACGTCGCGGACGCGGCCTTCCCGATCATGCTCTGCAGCATGCCGTTCTGGCTCGCCGGGTTCTGGCGGCCCTTCGGCATGCGCGCCGAGGAGCTGCTGCCGCTTTTGGCGGCCCACGAGCTCTCCCCGCAGCTGCTCGCGTACGAGCCCTGCCTCGCCGGGAGCCTCCCCGAGGGCTCGCCGCGCCCGGGCCGCCCGGGACGTCGCGCGAGGCGCAGGGCAAGGAAGAAAGGAGCCGAGCTCTATGAGCCGAGCAAGAACCAACAAGGAGAATAGGCCGAAGCGCCCGAGCACCCTCGGGCTGCTCCTCGGCGGCACGGGCGGGCGCAAGGACGCCTCGAAGGGCGCGGAGGCCGAGCGGCAGAGGCGCCGCCGGGAGCGCGACCGCTCGCGCGAGATGGCCGCCTACGTCGGCTACGACGCCATGTACAGGGACGGCATCGCCCAGGTGATGCCCGGGGTGTTCAGCCAGACGGTCGAGTTCTCCGACATCAGCTACCAGTCCGCGCGCAAGGAGGCGCGCGAGACGGCCTTCACCGTGATGAGCTCGCTGTTCAACTACTTCCCGGCGGACTCCCACGTGCAGCTCCAGGTAGTGAACGCGCCCATCCCCGCCGACGAGGTCGGCCGCAAGGTCTTCTTCGAGCCCGGGGAGCGCGCCACCGCCGGGCTCGCCGAAGAGTACAACCGGATCCTCAACGACAAGATGCGCGAGGGCGTCTCGAACCTCGTGCGCCACCGCTACCTGACCTACGCCGTGGGCGCCGACGACGTCGACGCCGCGGTGCCCAAGCTCGCGCGCATCCGGGGCGACGTGGAGCAGACGCTCGCGCGCATACGCTGCTCGTCGCGCGCCCTCGACGGCGTCGAGAGGCTCGAGCTTTTGCAGGGGCAGCTGCGCCCGGGGTCGCGCTTCGAGTTCTCCTGGGACAAATTGTCCCCGACGTCGGGAGCGCGCACGAAGGACTTCGTCATGCCCTCCACGCTCGACTTCAAGCCCGAGGGCAGGTCCGACTGCTTCCGCAGCGACGGGCGCTACGGCGCGGTGCTCGCGGTGCGCAGCTTCGGGTCGGTCATCGAGGAGACCTACCTCGCCTCCATCATCGACCTGCCGCTGCCGCTCAACGTGACGCTGCACGTGCAGCCCATCGCGCAGAGCGAGGCGCTCGCGCTCGTGAAGCGCCAGATCGACTGGATGGACAAGGAGATCATCGACGAGCAGATGAGCGCCGTGAAGAAGGGCTACGACTACCAGATCCTGCCGCCCGAGCTGCGCTTCTCGAAGGAGGAGGCCGAGGAGCTGCTCGACTTCCTGCGCAACAAGTCCGAGCGCCTGTTCGTCTACACGGGCCTCGTCTACACCTGGGCCGACAGCCTCGAGGAGCTCGACCGCCGCGTCCAGCAGGTGACGAGCGTCGCGCAGGGCTGCACGATCGGCCTCGAGCCGCTCCACTTCCGGCAGCGCCAGGCTCTCAACTCGGTGCTCCCGCTCGGGGACAACCACGTCACCGTGAGCCGCTACCTCACCACGGGGCAGGTGGCCATGCAGATGCCCTTCGCCAGCCAGAGCCTCGACGAGGCGGGCGGAGGCTACTACGGGCAGTCCAGGGAGAGCGGGAACCTGGTGCTGTGCGACCGCAAGCGCCTGGCGAGCCCCATGGGCTTCGTGTGCGGCAAGCCCGGATCGGGCAAGAGCTTCTCGGTGAAGCGCGAGATAACCAACACCGTGCTCGCGCACCCCGAGGACGAGGTCGTGATCTTCGACCCGGCCGGCGAGTACGGCAACCTCGTCGGCGCGCTCGGCGGCGCGAACGTCGAGCTCGCCCCGGGATGCTCGGCGGTGCTCAACCCCCTCGACACCGCCGACGTCGCGGACCGCGCCGACGCCGCCAAGCTCGCGTACAAGACCGACGCGGTGCTCGCGCTCTCGAGCGCGCTCATGGCCGAGGGCCGCGAGGGCCTGCCGGAGCGCGACCGCTCGATCATCGCCCGCTGCGTCGGCGAGGCGTACCGGGAGTGCGCGAGGGACGGCCGCCTGCCCACGCTCGGCGACTTCCACGCGGCGCTGCTCGCTCAGCCCGAGCCCGAGGCCGCCGACATCGCGCTGCGCTACGAGCGCTACGTGAAGGGCGCGTTCTCCTTCTTCAACGGCCAGAGCAACGTGGCGCTCGACAACCGCATCACCAACATCGACATGCACGGCCTCGGCCAGAACATGCGCGTGTTCGGCATGATCACGGCGCTCGAGATGGTGCGCAACCGCGTGATGGTAACGCCGCCGCGCCCCAACTACACCTGGCTCTACATCGACGAGGTGCAGAGCCTCTTCGCGCACCCGACGGTGGTCGAGTACTTCGCCCGCCTGTGGCGCGAGGGGCGCAAGTTCGGCCTCATCTGCACCGGCATCAGCCAGAACACGAGCCACATGCTGGCCAACGCCGAGGCCCGCGACATGGTGCTCAACTCCGAGTTCTTCCTGCTGCACAAGCAGTCCACCGCCGACCTCGACGCATGGGCGGAGATGCTCCAGCTCTCCGCCACGGAGCGCGGCTACATCGGCGACGCCGTCAAGCCCGGCGAGGGCCTGCTCATCAGCGCCGGGATCCGCGTGCCCATCACCGACGACTTCCCGAAAGGCCCGCTCTACGACCTGTGGAACACCAAGCCCGCAGAGGTCGCCGAGCGCGAGATGCGCCGGGCGGCGCGAGAGGCGGAGGAATAGGAATGGCCGGCCCGAGCGAGGGCGGCGGGATGCTCGAGGTGGTCGGGGCGCAGCGCCGCGACGTGCTCACCGCGGGCGACGTCGCGGAGACCGAGCGCGACGCCCTGGGAAACGTCTCGGAGGGTGCCGGCCCGCTCGACGAGGCGGGAGGCCCCGCCGCAACGGCGAAGGGGCGCCCTTCCAGGCCCGACGCGCCGGAAGGCGGGCTCGGGGACAAATTGTCCCAACCAGCCGGCGACCGGCGCGCGGCGGCCGCGATGCGCTCGCGCGTCGATGCGGCGAAGCTGGCGATCGCCCGGGAGGCCGTCTCCCAGCTCGACGACTCGGAGGAGCTCGAGGGCGCCTCGGGCATGTACGACGCGGGGCGTGCGGCCAAGAAGGCCGCGGGAAGGCTGCGGCAGAGGAAGGCGAAGAAAGCAGCCCAAGGCAGCCGCAAGGCGGCGACCGCGCTCGGCGCCCCAAAGGGAGGCGCGCGCGGCCCCGAGGCAGCCGGCGCGACCGCCCCGGCCAAGCACCAGGCGGCCCAGGCGGCCGCGCAGGCGTCGGGCGAGGCGGCCCGAGCCGCGGGGTCGAAGGGCGCCGCCTCCGCGATCGCGGGCGCGGTCTCGGGCGCAGCGCCCGCCCTGCTCGGGGCGGTGGCCGGCATCGTGGCCTTCGTCGCCTGCGCGCTCGCCGTCGCGCAGCTGCTGAGCGCGCTGTTCGGCTTCTGGGACGACGCGGCCTCCAAGCAGGGCCTCGAGGGGCTGCCGCCCTACATCACCTACGAGATGGTCGAGGCGGCGCTCGAGTGCCAGGAGGAGTACGGGCACCCGGCGGGCTGCACCATCGCGCAGATCATCCAGGAGTCCGGCCAGGGCGACCGCATGAGCCAGCTCGCAGAGCGCGACCACAACCTCTTCGGCATGAAGTGGTGGTCGGGCTACGCGGGCTGCCCCGAGGTGGCCGGCAAGGCGAACTGGGCCACCAGCGAGGAGTACGTGCCCGGCGAGCACACCCAGATCACGGCGAGCTTCATCCGCTTCACCGGCGACGCCGAGTGCATCCGCTTCCGCAGCAGGGTCTTCCTGCAGGCGGAGCGCTACTCGGGCAACGCCCTCATCCGCGAGGCGATCGAGAGGCACGACTCGGACAGGATGGCCGAGGGGCTCAAGGACGCCGGCTGGGCGACCGACTCGTCCTACGTCGAGTCCCTGAAGTCGATCATGGCGCAATGGGGCCTCTACAGGTTCGACTCCATGACGGTCGAGGACCTGAAGGACTCGACCGCGAACGGGAACGCGATCGTCGAGGCGGCGTACAGCCAGCTCGGCGTGCCCTACGTGTGGGGAGGCTCGACCCCCGGCAAGGCGCTCGACTGCAGCGGGCTCACGCAGTACTGCTACGCGCAGGCGGGCATCCGCATAAGCCACTACACGGGTTCCCAGTACGAGGAGCTCAGGCGCATACCGCTCTCGGAGGCGAAGCCCGGCGACATCCTCTACCGCTCGGGCCACGTGGCCATCTACATCGGCGACGACAGGTACATACACGAGCCGCGAACGGGCGACGTGTGCCGCATAGCGAGCGGCATCGGCAGCTTCAGCTGCGCGCTCACCGCGAGATAGGAGAAACCAATGCAGGGAAAGTCAAGGGTCATGGCCGCCGTCGCGGCAGGCGCGCTCGTCGTGGCGCTCGGCGCGGGCGCGGCGCGCTGCGCCATCGCCCCGCAGGAAGGCGCGCAGGATAGTCCCCAGGAGCAAGAGCAGCCCGCGGCTGCAGGCGCCGACGCGGCAACCGGGAAGGCCGCCTCGGGCGCCGAGGCGCTCTGGAACACCGCATGGACGGGCGCCGACGACCCGACAGCCACGCTGCGGATCGTCGAGGGCGCCATGGTGGAGAGCTCAGGCGGCACCGAGCGCGCCTGGTTCTTCTCGGCCGAGGAGCCCTCCGAGGCCGGCGGCGTGCTCAGCGTGCCCATCGAGGTCAAGGGAACCGGCGACAAGGCGGGAGGCCTGTCGCTCATCCAGGTCTCGGGCGACGGGGACGCCCGCACCCTGGCATGCGACCTCCTGACGCAGGCCTACGTGCCCCAGAAGGCGCAAGACGGAGCGTTCTCCGTGACCGGCACCGACGACCGCCTCTCCGAGGCGCTTGGCGCAGACGTCGCCGCCATCGAGGAGGCCGTCGCCGGGAAGGCGGCGGAGGTGTCCCCTCAGGCGACGGGAGCCACCTGGGACAAGGAGGTGTGGCTCGACTACGCCGGGAACGTCGCGTCGACGACCTTCACGCTCGACGACCCCGCCTCGACGGTGGTCACCGTGGTCTCGCGCGGCGGCTCGCTGGAGGCGATGTAGCCGTGCGGGCGCTTGAATCGCGACGCCGAAGGGCGTTCGCCGTCTCCGCCGCGACGGCATTCGCCCTCTGCGCGCTCCTGCTCGTCCCCGCGCAGCCGGCATACGCCGACATAGCCGGGGACGTCAACGATTGGCTGTGCGGCCTTCTGCGCGACTGCTGCAACTGGATGTTCAAGGCGCAGACGGGCGTGCTCGGGTCGATCGGCGCGAACGGGATCCTCTCGGCCGACTTCGCGCACATGCTCACGAGCTCGAGCGACCTGACCATGCACGACGTCGCCCGGGGCGTATGGCAGGTTGCCATCCTGCCGATCGGGTGCGGGGTGCTCGGCCTGGTCTTCACCCTGAAGCTCATCGAGATCTCCCAGCGCATGGACGGCAGCCAGAGCCTTCCCGGCGTCAAGGAGGTCGTTTTCCTCCTCGTGTTCTTCGCCGTGTTCCTGTTCCTCATACAGAACAGCTTCGACCTGATGGCGTCGATCTACGAGGTCTGCGGGCTCGCCATCGACCGAGTCGAGGCGCTCTTCGGCGCCGGAGGCGCGCTCGACCTGCCCGAGGTGTCCGTCGTCACCACCGACGACGACATCCCGTCGCTCATCGCCATGCTCGTCGTGAGCCTCATCAGCTGGGTCGTGGTGCTGGCGGCCTACGTCGTCGCCCTCGTGGTCTGCTGGGCCCGCGCGCTCCAGCTCTACATCATGGCCGCGTTCGCCCCGATCCCGCTGGCGTTCCTCGGCATGGACGCCACGCGCCAGATAGGCCTTGGCTACCTGAAGAGCTTCGGGGCGGTCTGCATCGCCGGCGTCATCATCCTCGTGCTGCTCATATCGTTCCCGCTCGTGCTCGGCGGGCTCACCGGGGCGAACCCCGGGACGGGCACCCCGGCCGACGCGGTAGCGAACGGGCTCACCTACGCGCTGCAGTACCTGGCCATGTGCGTGCTGCTCATCCTGGCCCTCGTGAAAAGCGGCTCCTGGGCGTGCGACATCGTGAGCGGCTTCTAGCGGAAAAGCGAGGAAGGGGGCGGTCGCCATGAGATAGGGGCACCGCGCCGGGGCACGCGTCCCGGCGGATGAAGACAAGGACCGATCGAAAACGAAAAGGAGGAAAGACATGGAAGAGAGGAAGAACGTGTACCTCTCGCTGCACAAGAGCTTCGTGCGCGAGGGCATCGAGTACACCGACCGCGCGACCGGCGAGGCCAGGACCTTCAACTCGGCGACCCTTCCCAAGGGCACCGTCGTCGACGGCGTGGACGTGGGAGGCTACGAGTTCAGCCCCATGTTCGTCAACGAGAGCCGCTTCAAGGGGGCCGACTTCCGAGACATACCGCTGCTCGCGAACCGCGAGGTGTGGCTGAGGAAGACGGTGATGGGCCCGGACGGCCAGCCCGAGCTCGACGAGGGCGGCCGCGCGGTCAAGGACACCGTGAAGGTCATGCCGGCGCAGCTCAAGGAGGCCGTTGACGCAGGGCGCTCGCGCTACCTCGCGGAGCGCGCCGAGCACGCCCGCCAGGCGAGCCGCGCCGCCGAGCACGAGGCGCCCCGCGCACAGCGAAGCGTCGAGAGATAGGGAGGCGGAAAGATGAACGCAGCGAAAGACTGCACCCTGCAGGAAAAGCTCCTCCGATGCGCCATGGCGCTCATCCTGGCGGCGGGGGCGCTGCTCGCCTCCGTGGCGGCCTCGCCCGCCTACGCCGCGCCGAGCACGGTAGACGTGTCCATCGGCGGCAAGATCCCCTACGGCGGCTTCGCCACCACGTGGATGAGCGCCGACGGCAACATCGCCTACTGCGCCGAGCCCTCGTCCCCGACGCCCGTGCCGGGCTCCTACTCGACGAGCCCCGTGCCGAACGCCGACGTGACCGCGGCGATCTGGTACTCGTTCGGCTCTCCCGGCTTCGACGCGTCGATGTTCCCCGGCAGCTGGTACGACGGCGGCGGCTGGGACGACGCCAAGTACGCCGCGGCGAGCCACGTGCTGATCGCCTACGCCTACTCAGGGTCCGAGTCGGCTGCCACGCACGGCACGAGCGCCGAGTTCGCCTCCTGGGCGAAATCCGAGCTGATCGGCGGGACCTTCGCCAAGATGGAGGCGGGCGCCGGCAAGGTATCCGCCGGGTTCGAGGCGTTCTGCGTCAGGACCGGCGGCGGCTCCCAGACGCTCGTGAGCTTCAGCTGGTCCGCAGGCGGCGTCAAGGTCGCCAAAGAGGACTCCGAGGCGGGCGCCGAACCCCAGGGCGACGCCTCGCTCGACGGCGCGAGCTTCTCCGTCGTTAACGAGACCGGCCGCTACGTGCTGGTCGGCGGCAAGTACTACGCCGACGGCGAGGCCTGCGCCACGATCAAGACCGCGCCCGAGGATGGATCGCACGTCGCCGCGACCGGCGCCGACGCACTTCCCGCAGGCAGCTACCGCATCGTCGAGTCCGGCGCACCCGAGGGCTACGACGCCAGCGACGCCTCCGTCGCGTTCACCGTGAGGGCCGGCGAGGTGGCCGACCTCACGGGCGACCCCGTGACCGACGAGGTCTTCCGCGGCGGCGTGCAGGTGACCAAGTCCGACAAGGAGCTGCAGGCGTCCGAGGCGCTGGCGGGCAGCGGCCACAAGGAGGCGCCTGGCGAGCACCCCGGCCTCGACGGGATCGAGTTCACCGTCACGAATAGATCGGCGCACAAGGTCCTCGTTGACGGCGAGTGGCGCGAGCCGGGCGAGGCCGTGGCCACGCTGACCACCGCATGGAACGACGAGGCCGGCGCCTACACCGCGCAGACCGCGGCCGACGCACTGCCGTACGGGACCTACGACGTGCGGGAGACGGCGACGAACGGGAGCTACCTGCTGACCGACGGCGAGCCCCGCACCTTCGAGGTCCGCGCCGCCGGCGAGGTCGTGAGCGCCTCCGCGGACGGCGCCGCGCTCGAGTTCCGCGACCAGGTGGTGCGCAACGACCTCGAGCTCTCCAAGAAGAGCGAGTCCGACAACGCCGGC
Source organism: uncultured Collinsella sp. (assembly GCA_928722055.1). Taxonomy (GTDB): domain Bacteria; phylum Actinomycetota; class Coriobacteriia; order Coriobacteriales; family Coriobacteriaceae; genus Collinsella. The sequence continues at coordinate 369,590 of CAKMWN010000002.1, read as the reverse complement.
CTCATGGTCCCGTTCGCCATCGAGAACGCGGCCACCGGCGAGACGCACGTGCTGGTGACGGACCGCAACGGCGACGCGTCGACCGCGAGCAGCTGGAACAGGCACTCGAGGGACACCAACGCCAACGACGCCCTGCTCGGCCACGAGGGCCCGATCGCTGCCGCCGACATGGACCCGAAGGCCGGCATCTGGTTCTCGCTCGGCGAGGACGGCTCCTCGGCGCCGGTGGACGACTCGCTGGCGGCCCTGCCGTACGGCGCCTACACCATGACCGAGCTGCGCTGCGAGGCCAACGAGGGCCTCGAGCTCATCACCAGGAGCTTCTGGATCGAGCGCGACTCGACGGTAGCCAAGGCCGCGTGGATGGGCCTCGACGACCAGGAGGGCCCGCGCATCTCCACCACGGCAAAGGACGGGGCGGACGGCGACAAGGACGTCTCGGCCGACGCCGAGGCCAAGGTCGTCGACGCGGTGGCCTACGAGGGGCTGAAGGCCGGCGAGGAATACGAGCTCTCGGCAACCCTCGTCGACAAGGCGACCGGCGAGCCCGTGGCCGACGCCTCGGGCAAGTCCGTGGGGGCCAAGGCCGAGTTCGCGCCCGCGCTCTCGACGGGCAGCCAGGACGTAGAGATCTCCTTCGACGCGAGCCTGCTCGGCGGCCGCGACCTGGTCGTGTTCGAGAGCCTTCGCAAGGACGGCGCCGAGGTGGCGTCGCACGCGGACCTCTCCGACGAGGGGCAGACAGTCCACGTCGCCGTCGAGGTGGGCACCCAGGCGGCCGACGCCGCCGACGGCGACCAGGTCATCGAGGCCGACAAGGCCAAGGTCGTCGACACGGTGGCCTACAAGGGCCTCGTCCCCGGCGAGACCTACATCGCCGTGGGCACGCTCATGGACAAGGGCACCGGAGAGCCGTTCCTCGACAAGGATGGCAACGAGGTGATCGCGCGCACGCCCTTCGAGCCCGAGGCACCCTCCGGCACCGTCGAGGTGACCTTCGAGTTCGACACCGAGGGCCTGGCCGAGGGAGACGAGCTCGTCGTCTTCGAGAAGGTCCTGGACTCCGCCGGCAACGTCGTTGCGGCCCACGAGGACATCGACTCCGCCGAGCAGAGCGTCGTCGTGGACAACCCCGACACGCCCGAGGTGCCCGAGGAGCCCTACGCCAAGACCGGGGCCGACGCCCCCGACGGCACCGGCTACGCCGTGGCCGCAGGCATCGCTCTAGCAGCTGCGGCGGGCGCGGGCGGAGCGCTCGCGTACCGCAAGCGCAAGGCGGCCGCGAGCAAGGACGAGGAGGCCGAAAAGCCGGAAGAGTAGCGGCAGCGCATCGATACCGAACCGGAGGCCCTGGGCGCTCGCCCGGGGCCTCCCCTGCGAACGGGGGAGGACATGAACAAAGGGAAAGCCGCGGCGGCGCTCGCCGTCGCCGTGGCGTTGCTGGCGATGGGAGCGCTCGCCGTCCTGCCGCAGCCCGAGAGGAACCCGTACGGGGTGCACGAGGTGCCCGCAACGGAAGAGGACGCGACGATGGAGGTGAAAGAGGCGGGAGGCGGCATCGACTGGGACGCCCTTCCCGCCTCCGTCGTCGCATGGGTGCGCGTGCCGGGCACGACCGTCGACTACCCGATCGTCCAGGGCCGGCCGGAATCGCCCGACTTCTACCTCACGCACGACGCCGGCGGCGAGCGCTCAGTCTGGGGTGCTCCCTACATCGACGCAGGCTGCGCGCAGGGAGCCGAAAGCCCGCTCGTCATCGTGTACGGGCACCACATGTCCGACGGCACCATGTTCGCGCCGCTCGCGCAGTACTCGTCGCGCGGTTTCGCCGAGGGGCACCGCACCATCCGGGTCTTCACCCACGAGAAGGCGATCGAGCTCGAGGTCTTCGCGGCTGACGTGGTGGACGCGAGCTCGGAGGGCAAGCGGACCGACTTCGCAGACGCGGCGGCGCTCGACTCCTATCTCGGTGACAAATTGTCCCGATGCGAGGTCGTCCTGGAAGAGCCGAAAGACGTCGCCCAAACCTGGGCCTTCGTCACCTGCAGCTACCAGACGAGCAACTCCCGCACCGTCGTCTACGCGAAGGAGGTGGAAGCATGGGATTCGCGCCCTTCGGAATAGGGCTCCTCATGGGGCTCCTCACTCTTACGGCCTACGCCTGCTGCGCAGCCGGCGACGACGACCGGGACTAGGAATTGCAAATCGAATCTAAAACCGAATATGGCCCTTCGACCCCTTGCCGCTATATCTCGGCAAGAGGTCTTGCATATGGTGAGATATTTACACACTTGATGAAAACAAGACACCGCCGAAAGCTGCTCGATGAGCTCCCGGTGTCCGTGAACAGAGGTGCGCAATTGGAAAAGATAAAGCTGCAAGACGTCAAAAGGGCTATCGACATAGGAAAGGACGTTCGACCTTTCGTTGAACCCGCTGTGAACAAATACGGGCCTGCTCTGATCGACTGGACGCAGCAGAGGGGGAAGCAGGCGGCAGATAGCCTGGGAGGAGCCAGGGACTCATTCCTTTCAAAGAGCCAGGCAATCAAAGACAAGAAGGAGCGGCGAAAGTCACTCGAAGCAGCCCGCAAGAAGGCTGTGGCAAGCTCGCTTCCGCCAATCTCCGCAAAAGAGTTCTTCGAGAACTTCGAGAACAACGTCTCCAGCGAAGCCGACCTCAGCGATGGGTACATGGCAATCGCTGGCTGCTACGCAATCGCCACGATGAAATCGGCACGAGAGAAAGATCCTTCCGCCTACGAGAACGTCTATGTCGGTTGCGGCAAATCCATGGGCTTCAGTATCTACACCCAGCTTTGCGGTTTCGGCAACATCGACGTCTACGCTGACTTCAAGTTCAAAAGACCAATGATGATTCTGCTCTTCCCGTGTGAGGAGAAAGACCTCGAGACCCGCTATGAGGCCCTCGTCAGGAATCTTCAGGCCGAGGGCTCGTACAACAAATGGGACGTCCTGGCGCGTTCCGATGAGGCGAGATAGGCGCTAAGAGCATGAGCGACAAAGAACTTGCGCCAATCAGCGTCGAGGTCGTTCCCGTCGAGGACTTGGAGAACATCAGGCTCGTCGCGAACGCCGATGCGGGCAAAGAGAACAACGTCGGCATCGGAGAGCGGGCGGACGCCATTCTCGGCCTCGCCTCGGACGTCATAGACCTCGTCGAGGGAAAACAGCTCTACAAAGTCGAGGTTCCCGAAGGCTACAGCCTTAAGGACCTCGTCGCCTCGAAGAAGGATCCGGAAGCGGTAAGGGCCCTCGTCCGAGACCCGAAAGGTCGCCTGAGCGGCGACGTCTCCCTCAAAGCCGCTGAGGTCAGCCCCGCACAGATTGCCAGCGTCGGCCTTGCCGCAGCGGCGATGGTTGTCGGTCAGGCGTATATGACCGAAATCAGCGACAGCCTCCAGTGCATCGACGCCAAGCTGGAATCGATCGCCTCCATGATCGCCGGAGATCAGAAGGCGAAGGTCAAAAATGCCCTGGATATCGCCAGAACCTACGCAGCCCTTCATGACGATTACCTCCAAAAGCCCGCCGAGGCGCGCCAGGCGGCAAGAAACGAGATCGAGGGCAGGTACAACGACGTCGGCCAGGTAATCGATTGGATTACCGAGCAGCTCGCCGGCGTCGAAGACGGGGTCAGGGGCGCCGCCGAGCGCGAGAAGGACCTCGAACCGTTGCTTAAAGAGATCCAATCCTACGAGGCTCAGTTCGGCATGTGCCTCCAGGCCTTGTCGGCGCTCGCCATGACGCGCATGTACTACGACGGCAGTATGGACGACCGCAGCGCCCTCATCGAAGAGCAGCGGATCCTCGACAAATCTCAGGACTTCCTGAAAAAGAGGCAGGTCCTCGCCGCGCTCATGGAGATGAAGATCGGGGGCATGAAGGGGGCGCCTATCGCGCTTCCTCGCGGCACCCAGGGGAACGCCCTCAAGAGGCTGGTCTCCCAGACGCCTAGAGCCGCCGCAAAAAAGCAGCTCCTCGAGGCTAAGGTTGAGATGCGCACGAGCCTACGCTCGGGAGAGCCGAAACTGAGGTCCGAAGCCGAAGATCGAAAAGGCGAGATCGAACGTATCGCAGCGGCATCCCGGACAGCCAGGACGCTGCTCACGGACGGAACCGACTGCTGGCTCATCGACGATCAGAAAGATTAGATGCCAAGAAGAAGAGGCGGGCAATTGCCCGCCTCTTCTCACATCACCCACTTGAACACGGCGCGGAACAGCCAGACGAAAAAGCCCAGCGTGACCTTAAGCGCCGCCATGAGGAACCTACCAAGCCTCTTCATCGACGTCACCCCAATCTTCCTTGACCTTGCGGGCGCCCTCGTCGGCGCCCTCCTCCTTCTCTTGCGCGAGCAGCCTCGCCAGCTCGTCGGGCACGCCCGGGACCTCTGCCCTCCCCAGAGCGCGCTGCAGGTCCCTTATCTGCGATTTCAGCGGTTTTGAGGGAGGGCCCACGTGCTCGCGGTAGCAGGCGCCGATCGCGGTCGAGTCGCACAGGTATCCCCGCACCCGGGCGAACGCCTCGTCGCCGTCGAGCAGGACGCGGCGGGCTCGCCCCAGCTCGGCCTCCGAGGCCAGCATGAAGCGCCAGCCACGGGACCTGCGCGCGGCCGGTATCCCGTCCGCGGGCGCGTCGGCGCGCCAGTCGTCGCGCACCTGGTGCCAGTTCGCCGTGAGCCAGAGCCCCTTCTCGGGCTCCTCCCGCATCTCGAGCTCGAACTCCGTGAGCATGTTCGCGCCGGAGAACGGCGACCCCTCCGTGAACGAGAGCGTGTCGAACAGCGTCGTCCTGCCGCCCTCGTACTCTATCCTCACCATCATCTCCGGCCCCTCTCCCTGCGCTGGTCCTGCTGGGCCCGCTGCCGCTCGGCGGCGAGGATGCGCTGTTGCTCGTCCGCTCGGTGGCACTGGCGCGAATTGCCGCTGGCATCGTCGCGCCCTTCACCGTCCCCGTAGCGGGTCTTGAGCGGCATGAGCCCGTTCTCGGCCATGTAGGCGCGGGCGGCCTCGAGGCGGCGGTATCCCTCGCCGCCCGCCTGGCCGCGCCGCTCGAGCGTCGCCATCCTGAGCCCGAACTCCTCGATGGACTCGACGTCGAACTTCGCGCACGTCTCGAGCGCCGAGGAGAGCCTGCTCAGCTCCGAGAGGTCGTTGAGCTCGAGGGCTCGCTCGGCGGCCTCGCGGATCCGCGCGGCGCTCGCGTCCGTGGGGCGGTAGGCGCCTTCGCGCTCGAAGCGCCGGCGCAGCATCTCCTTGCCGTAGACGAACCCCAGGCGCTCGCCGGTTACCTTCTTGGACGGTTCCTCCGCCAGGCTGAACACCCAGTCGTCCCGCCGCGCCTTGGCCGAGTTGTCGGCGACGTGCACGCCCAGGGCGTCGAGGATGCCGAGGAACTCCGCCTCGTCGCGCGCCGTGGTCTTGGCGAGCGCGACGCGGGCGCGGATGTCGCCGACCCACGAGTAGCCGCCCGAGCGCATGATCTCCTTCTCGGCCCGGCCCAGGTAGACGCTCCTGCGGCTCCTGGGCCCGCCCGCACCTGCCCGCCCGCGCGCCTTCGACGGAGATTCGGGCGCCCGGTCGTTGGAGAGCCCCGACAGCCCGCGCTCGCGCGCCATGTCCTGCAGGTCTCGGTTGAGGTCCTCGGGGTGCCGGGTCTGCATGCGGTAGCCGGTGCGGAGGTTGGCGTTGTTCACGACGATGTGCGCGTGCGGTATGCCGCGGGCGTTGTCGTCGTGGTAGACGATGGCGATCTCGTGGTCGTCGAAGTGCCTGAGCGCCCACGAGCACGCGAGCTCGCGCAGCGTCGCCAGGTCGATGTCGTCGCCGGGGTCCGGCGAGAGCACGAAGTGCTTGAACGTGCGCGCGGGCTTGCCCCTCCAGGGTGCGTCCGTGCCGAACGCGGCGCGCGTGGCGTCCATCTCGGCGTCCCAGGCGCAGGCCTCCTTGGCGTCTTCCCCCAGCGCGCCGGCGTCGCGCTCGTCGTAGCTCAGGTTGAACAGGTCGCGCGCCAGGGCGCGGCCTCCCTTCTCGAGGTAGCGGCGGATGCCGCCCGTCGAGCCGTGGCCGCTTATCGGCTTCAGGATCGGCATGGCGAGCCCTCCACGAGCGAGTCGGCGCCGATGCGACCGAGCTCCGCCGCCATCTCTCGGGCCGCGGCGTTCACGTCGGCGAGCTCGCGCTCGATCGTCGGGATGCTATCCGCGACGAGGTCGCGGTCGACGTGCCCGTGGCGGGCGTGGAAGTTGATGAGGTTCATCGCGTGCACGGCCTGGTTGTAGTGGTAGCCCCACTTCGTGAGCTCTCGCGACATCGCCCACAGGGCCCTGCGGTCCACGAGTATGCGGTGCTCGTCTCCCGCGTTGGCCTCCGTCGACAGCGGTATGCGAACGAGGTAGCGCAGGTACTCCGACTTGCTGAGGCCGGCGCGCTCGCACCGCTCGCAGAGCGCGTCGTAGTCGCCTCCCTCCATGCGGAACGTGACGCGGCGCTCCTTGCCTTTGGCGGCGCCGGCTTCCTCTTCCATGGCGGCTTCCTTTCCTCGGGCCCGCCGCGCGGCGGGCGCGTCTCTCTAGGGGTGCGGGGGATCCCCCGCAGGCGGCGGCCCGGCTCGGGCGCCGCCTCTGGGACCGGGCCTCGCGAAAGCGGGCTCCCGAACGGCCCGCGGCATGACGGGTCCGAGGCCGCCCGGTCCCCAAGTGCTATGGACGCCCGACGCGATGTCGGACGCCATAGGCTACTTGCTGGCTGGATTTCGGGCCTGAGGCCCTTCTGCGGCGCTTTCGGGCATTGGTGCCCGCATCCGCGTAGGGCGCCGTCATGAGAGCCATCTCGCGCAGCAGCGAGAGGTCGGCCGCGCTCGGGCTCTCGGGCGGGCTATCCAGGAAGTCGGAGACGAGCCTCGCGGCCTTCGCGATGCGGCCGTCGGGGCCTGCCTGCGTCTTCCCCTCGCTCCTCACGTAGTCGGAGAGCTCGCGCTTGGTGCGCCGCCAGGGCTCCATCGCGGCGTGCATCTCCGCCTGGCGCTCCTTCGGCATGCCCGCGAGCGAGCGCACCGCCTCGGCGCTGAGGTTGCCGCGGTCGGCCTCGGCGGCCCACTCGGGCGAGAGGTCCTCGGCGATCCTGCGGGCCAGCCTCTCCTCGCGCGCGATGGTCTTGCCGGAGACCTTGCGGCCCGTCTGCCGCTCGATGATGGCGGCCTTCACGTCGTCGACGCGCATGCCGGAAAGCGACGGGTCCTCGGAGCGCAGGCGCACGGCGTCGCCCCTGAGCGCCTCGGTCGCGGCGGCGCGCTCGGTCACGGTGAGCGCGCGGGTGAAGTAGTTCGCGGCGTGGAGCAGCGTCACCGCCCGCTCGTCGTCGATGCCCTCTATCACGCGGCAGGGCATCCTCTCGTAGGCGGGGTCGTCCTTGGCGAGCAGAGCGTAGGCTGCCTTGCGGCGGTGCCCGGAGACCATCTGCCACGAGCCGTCGCCGACCTTGCGCACGAGCGGCAGGTCGGTGAGGCCGTCCTCGCGTATGGACTCGGCGAGCTCGGCTATCCCCGTTGGGTCCATGGAGTAGGCGGCGTTCGCCGGGTGGTCGGCGATGTCGGCCACCGCTATCTCGGACACCGGGTAGCGCCCGCGGGTGCGCGACGCGCCGTCGAGGAGCCCCGTGATGGTGAAGCCCGCGGCCACCTGGCTAGGCGAGCTCACGGGACACCTCGTCGGCGAGAGCCTCGTAGTCGCGCGCGGGGCGGCTCCCCGGCTCGAAGGCCGCCACCGGCTTCCACTGCCAGCTGCCCTCGCAGACCTTGCTGCTCGCGTGTATGACCGTCTCGAACTGCTCGTCTGGGAAGAACCCGTCGAGCACGGCCGCGCCCGTGGCCTCGGCATTGGTCATGCGGCCGGGCACGCAGGTGCGCAGTATCTTCCAGCGGGGCGTGGGCATGCGGAGCGCGTCCGCGATTGAGCGCGTCGCCTCGACGGTGAGCGCCGTGCCGCGCATCACGGTGGAGTCGAGCTTCACGGGGATGACGACCATGCCGCCCTCCGCGGCGGCGAGGTAGGCGTTGAAGGCGAGCCTGCGCATCACGGGGCTGCAGTCGATGAGGCAGACGTCGTAGGAGCCCGAGGCGTCGTCGAGGGCGAACTTGAGGCGCTGCTCGCGCAGGAGCATCTCGTTCTGGTCGACGAGGTCGATGGTCGAGGCCACCACGTCGAGGCCCTCCCCGGCGGCGTAGGCGACCTCCTCCACGGGCGCGCCGCCGTAGAGCAGCTCGACCGAGGTGCGCCGCTCGGAGGCGGCCCGGTCGTAGAGGCCGAAGAAGTCGGTGGCCGACGCCTGCGGGTCGAGGTCGACGAGCAGGGTCCGAAGGCCCCGGGCGGCGAAGATGGCCGCCAGGTTCACGGCGGTCGTCGTCTTGCCGACGCCGCCCTTGTAGTTGGAAATGGCTATCGTGCGCATGGGTCGCGTCCTCTCTAGCGTGGGGCGCGCCTCGCCGCATCCGGCCCGGCGCGCCCCGAGTCTCGGAGCGTCGGGACAAAACCGTACGGATTTGTCCGACAAGCGGAGTGTACCACGAAAACGTACGGATATGTACGCTTTCGTGGTACAGGGTCGGATTTCGGGGAAACCTGGCCCCGGGAGCCCGGGGCCGGGCGCGCCGCCTAGGAGAGCGGCTCCATCTCGCCGAAGCAGTTGACGTGGTGGCGCAGGAGCGCTCGGTTCTCCTTGACGACCATCATCGCCACCTCGTCGAATCGGACCGGGGTGTCGGCGTAGTCGTCGCTGTTGCCGGCGAGCCACGTCGCCGCCAGCGCCTCGCGCAGCCCACGCGCCCTGTGGGCCTCGGGGAAGCCGTCCGTCCCGATGCGGACCGTGGCGTCGACGAACACCAGGGTCCCGTCCTCGTCCACCGCCACGAGGTCGATCCCGCCGATGCCCTCGGGGCCCTGCCAGGCCTCGTCGACGATCTCGTAGCCCTTGCGCTCGAGGAAGGCCTTGACCGCGCCCATCGCCTTTTCCTTCATGTCGTTCATGTCTTGCTCCTTAGACTCTGAGGCCCGCCCCTGTGGCGTGCCTTGCGCCGCGTGAGTCGCATGCAGCGCGGGCGTGCCTGCAAGGGAGGAAGCGAAGTCGGGCATGGAAATAGAAGTCTCCCGACGGCAGTTTTTCGCGTTGTTCGCGCGCGGAGCGCATGGGGCGAAGAACCCGAAAAAGTGTCGCGGCCCTTGCTGGCCGCCTGCCGGCGTGCGACCCTGCGCGTCCAAGGAGCGCCGGGGCGGGTATTCGGATCAAAGGGGCGCAGGCGTGCGGCATGGAATCCGGCGTGGGCGCCGAGACCCTCCGGGCATGGGATGCGGCCCATCGGCGGTTGCTGGGCTCCCGCGGGGATTGACGACGACGTCGTGGCGGGGACGGAGGCGGGTTCCCGAGTCGCGGCGCCGCGGCATGAGCCGGAACGGATGGCTTTCCCGTGCCGCTTGCGGCCGATGTGCGCACGAGATCGCTGGCGCTAAGGCTTTTCGTTGCGCGGAACGGCTACGGTGCTGCGCGACACGTCCGTTGAGAGAAGGAGGCAAGCAGATGTTGGGCTACGAAGAGAAGATGGAGCGCCTCGAACTGCTCGACACGGTGGCGGATGCCGGGAGGCTGGCGAGGGGCCTGGACCAGCTGCTCGAGTCCCTGGCGCACGCCGACCAGCTGGACCCGCTCGACGTCGAGGGCATCCTGGCCCTGAAGTCGATAAGCGAGAGATGCGCCGAGTGAATCGGCGACGCCGCGCGAATCCTGGAGGCGCAGAACGAGGTCTTTTATGCCGAGGGGCAAGAGCCTGTTCTCAACGCCGCCCGTCGAAAAGGAACGCTCCGCTCTCGGCGGGGAAGCCGTCGCGTTGCCCGCTCCGCCTCTTCGATTCTGGCAGGCGCCCGGAATTGGGGCGCCCTTGGTCAGCTTAGCCCGTTGATGGTCTCCTCGAGCTCCACCATGTAGGCGACTATCTCATCGATGCTCGGGTAGCTGCCGAACAGCATCGGCCTCATCGAGGCGTAATCGGCCGCCAACTCGTCGAGCCTGCCCTTTGGAGGGGCGAGCCTGAGCGTGCCGGGCCTCGCATCGGCCAGCTTGGCCCACGGCGTGCGGTAGAACTTCTCTTTGAACCTGACGACCTGTTCAAGGAGGCCAGGCTGCGCTACGGCGCGGCCGAGCACGAACGAGTGGCCGAGGCGGTACATGTCGTAGTAATGGCGGGAGTAGCGCCTGGGCATAGCCTTGCCCTCGGGCCTGTTGGCCTCCTGGTGCAGGATGGTGGCCTTCTCCCAAAACGTGCGCTCGGGACTCGCGGTGCGCACCGTGGTCGACAGCTCGGGCCCGAACGGAACCACGTCCGCCGCGTACGGGGTTATCGCCGCCCCCTCGGAGGGCGACCATGCCGCCATGGGTCCTATCTCCAGCTTGATGGTGTCGAGCGTGCCCGCCGACTCGTAGGAGCGCGGGTAGTCGAAGTACACGGTCTCCTCCTCGGCCCCGCACCTAACGGATGCTTCGGTGCCGAGGGACTCGGAGAGCGTAGCCCTGAGCTTCGGAGCAAAGGCGTCGGCCAGGAAGGCGTTCGTGCGCTCGATGCTGTCGGCCTTGAACCGCTCCTGCGCCGAGTTGCTGCGCGGCTCCCACGGTTCGTCCTCGCCGTAGCCCAGGAGTCGCCAATCGAGTATGAGGTCGATGTCCTCCGAGAAGCGCTCGATGAGCCCGAAAGCCTTCGACAGGCTCGTGCCGCCCTTGAACACCATGGACTCGGCGAAGCCGCTTCTGTGGAAAAGGTGGTCCAAGGTGTAGCACACCCAGAAGTCCTTCTCGACGACGGCCGGCGCAAGCGCCATCCTCTGCGCGGCGGCCTCGAAGACCAGCCTGCGCTCGCCGGTCGAGGCCCTAGCGATCCTGTCCATGCTTCGCCTCCCATATCTTCTTCGCGGCGTCGGCAACCCAGGAGGTGAGCCCCGCCGACTCTTCCAGGAACGCGCCGACCTGCTCTTCCGTGAGGTTGCGCGCGAGCGTTCCGATTTCCTCGTCGCCCACGTTCTCGCGCCCGAGCGCCTTGAGGGCCTGCACGATGGTGCAGGTGATCTGCGAGCAGTCGAGCAGGTCGCGGTTGGCGCGGTGCCGGAGCTCGATATCGTACGGCCCGTACTCGTAGCGCTTGTACGGACCGCTGCTGACGTAGACGAGCTTTGCGGGCACCTGCGTGTCGAGGCCCAGCGCATTGAGCGCCGCGTCGCCGGACGGTGCGACGATCCACTTGTTGGCACGGGCGACGGCGCGCACGACCTCGTCGGCGCTGGCCGGCACCTCGGTGCCCATGAGCGCGCTGCGCTCCGGCGCGTAGTAGACGCCGCGGATGGCGCGAGCGATCCCTCCCTTTGCATGCAAGCGCCCGAGCGCGTTGGCGGCATTGCGCCGGCCTGCGACGTCGGAGAAGTCGGCGGCTGTGAAGGCCCTGCCGGCGCCGAAGCTCTCTATGCGCTCAGCGATGGCCTCTGCTTCTGTCATAGCGTTCCTCCTTTTTGATGAAAATAGTATATACCTTTTTCATCAAATTGCCTCTGATTGCCTTGGTCGCCCACGCATCGCGCCTGCGGCCCCTCGCCGCGCCGGCACGCGCGCGTGCGCCCGGAAGCGGTTGCGCCTCCCAATCGCGGCCCGGGATTAGCATCGAGACATCCCGAAGAGATCGTCGCTGGGCCCCTTCTCGCGCTTTGCGCGCCTTCCGGGCGGCGGCTCCTCGCCGAACCCGTTGAAGATCTCCATGACCAGGGCGAGCTGCCTTTGGAGGTCCGCATCAAGCTCATCGGCGTCGCACACGGCGAGGAGCCGCTCCGCCAGGCTCTTCATGGAGTCGCGCAGCGCCCGTTGCGTCCGCGACGACGGCCTCACCGTTATCTCGGTCCCGGTCAGCCTCGCCATGATGTAGTCCTGCCTGCTCATGCCGCTCCAGGCGGCCATGTTGGCGATCAGCTCGTACTCCTCCGGGGTGCAGCGGAACGCCATCGTCTTGCTGCGCTTGCGGGCGCTGTTCTCGCACGGCATCCTATTCGCCCCTCAGCTCGGAGAGCGCGTCGGCGATCTGCGCGCGCTTGGCGGGGAAAAGGTGCGCGTAGCGGTATGTGATGTCGATGGCCTCGTGTCCCACGCGCTCGGCGATGTCGAGGGCGGAGAAGCCCATGTTGATGAGCAGGCTCACGTGGCTGTGGCGAAGGTCGTGGATGCGTATCCGTTTGACGCCCGACGCCTTGCAGCCGCGGTCCATCTCATGCACGAGGAAGTGCTTCGTGAAGCCGAAGAGCCGCTCGTCGGGCGCCACGTCATCGCGCATCTCGATGAACTCCGCCATCTCGTCGCGGAGGAACGCGGGCATCTTGATCGTACGCACCGATTTGCGCGTCTTCGGCTTCGTGACCACGTCCTCGCCGCGCAGGCGCTGGTAGGACTTGTTTATGCGCAGCTCCGACGTCTCCATCAGGAAGTCCGAGGGCGTGAGCGCCATGAGCTCGCCGCAGCGTATGCCCATCCAGTAGAGCACCTCGAAAGCGTAGAAGGCGAGTGGTTTGTCGGAGATGGCCTCCGAGAAGCGGAGGTACTCGTCCTTGGTCCAGAACTGCATCTCGCCAGCCTCCTTACTGCCCATCTTGTCCACCTTGTGAACGGGGTTCTCTCTCCAGGTTGTAGTAGCGCTCGGCGTGGTTGAAGATGGCGTTTAGCTGGTTGTTGATGATCCTCAGGTAAGTGGGCTTGAAGCCGTCGCCGTCCGCCCTTGTTGATCCAGCGAGGGAGTTCTGCCACCTGACGATGTCGACGGGCCGTATGTCGCACATGCGCATGTCGCCGAAGAACGGGATGAGCTTGCTCTGGATGATGTTCTCCTTGGTGAGCCAGGTGTGCTCGCGGACCCTCGGCCTCACCTCCGCCTCGTAGACCTTGCAGAAGTCGGCGAAGGTCATGTCCATGGCGTCGTCCTTGAGGGCCTTGAAGTTCTTCTCCCACAGAAGCGCCTCGAGCTCGGTCTGGAAACCTTTCTTCGTCTTGTGCCGCTTGGCCCCGCGCGCGTCGCGGTAGTAGAACTGCACGTAGAAGAGCCCCGTCTTCTTGTCCTTATAGGCTGGCATCGTCCACCTCCGGGAAGTAGCGGGCATCGAACAGGTCGCTGCGGACGCGTCCGCGGATCACCACGCGCCCGAGGGCCTCCTGCTCCTTGTTCATCTGGCGGATGACCTCGTAGGCGCTGCCTTTCTTGATCTTCAGGCGCTCCGCCACCTCGTCGGCGGTGAGCATGCTCGGCCTCGGTGTCTTTGCCACCGGCTGTTCCATCTTGGACCTCCTATCTATCCGTACGTATGCGTACGCTCGTATTCCCGAGAATAATCGTACGTATCTGTACTGTCAATAGAATTGCGTACAAACTCGTACGCTGATAGAGATGGTCGCCGACGACATCTATGAGGAGGGCACATGGCCGACAGGCGACAACATTCGGCGGCATCGCAAGGCGAAGCGGCTTTACGCAGGCCCAGCTCGCCGATGCCGTAGGGCTCACCGAGGGCGCGATCAGACACTACGAGAGCGGCATCCGCGCGGTTAAGCCCGAGCTGCTCGAGAAGATCGCGAAGGCGCTCGAGGTCTCCGTGGGTGCGCTCAAAGACTACGGAATCGAGACATCGCGCGACCTCATGGCCCTGCTGCTGCAGTTGGAGGAGGACTATGGCCTCGTGCCCGGCGACGGCGGCATGGGCCTGGCGGTCGACCCCGGGGCGCCGCATGCCGCAAAGCTTGCGCAGTCGATCAAGACCTGGGCGGAAAAGCGCGCTGAGCTTGAGCGCGGAGAAGTCGACGAGGCCGCTTACGCCGACTGGAAGGCATCTTTCTGATATCTTCCCAGGTAAATTGACGTTTCCTTGCGAACAGCCTCCGGTTTTCCGGGGGCTGTTCCATTATTCCCGTATGAAATCCGCTCCCCAGAAGCCCTGTTCGGGGAATAATTGCATGCCCGAGTACGGCAGAGTACGCGGCGTTATTCGGCGGTATTCGGGGTTCTCGAAACTGCGGAAACCGATTATCGCGTTTTATTATTCCCGTTTGTTGACCTGGGCAAATGAAATCGACGAGGGCTTGAATCCGCCTCGCAGTTTCAACTCAGTTTCATCCGCTCGAAATCGTCCCTCGGGGGACCCTAACTGTGAATTATTCCCGCAGGGCCCTATTATTCCCGTACCGCCGAGTACTCCGCCGTACCGCCCAGTAGGGGCATGCGGGAATAATCGAGCCGTTTTCCCAGGTAGATAGGTAAAAAGAAAGCCTCCGAACCAGAGGGTTCGGAGGCCTTTATTCCCGTTATTTCGCAGGTGGCTTTGCTCTGCGGCGATGCTGAAACAGTATCAGGCGGTACTCGGCAGCACCAAAATGCGAGCTCAGAAGCCAGTTCCCGTTATTCCCACTCGATGGTCGCGGGCGGCTTGGACGTGATGTCGTAGCATACGCGGTTGGCGCCGGGAACCTCAGCAACGATGCGGCCGGAGATGCGGGCCAGGACGTCATAGGGCAGCTTAGCCCAGTCGGCGGTCATGGCATCGCTGGACTCGACGGCACGCAGGATGATCGGGCGCTGATAGGTGCGCTCGTCGCCCATAACGCCCACAGACTTAATGTCGGGCAGAACCGCGAAATACTGCCAGCAGCTGTGCTCAGAGTTGCGTTCGCCGGTCTGCTCAAACAGACGCTGGTTGTAGGCGTCGAGCTCCTCGCGCACGATAGCGTCGGCGTTCTTGAGGATCTCGAGCTTCTCCTTGTCGACCGCACCGATGATGCGGATGGCCAGACCCGGGCCCGGGAAAGGCTGACGGAACACGATGTGACCCGGCAGGCCAAGCGTCAGACCAAGCGCGCGGACCTCGTCCTTAAAGAAATGGTCGAGCGGCTCAATGAGGTCGAAGTGCACGCCCTCGGGGAACGGGATCAGGTTGTGATGACTCTTGATGGTGGCCGTCTTGCCGCCCGTCTTGCGAGCGCCGGACTCGATGATGTCGGGGTAGATGGTACCCTGAGCCAGGTACTTGACCGGCTTGCCATCGGTCTCGAGCTGCTGAGCAACCGCGAAGAACTCTTTCCAGAACTGCGTACCGATGATACGGCGCTTCTCCTCGGGCTCGGTCACGCCGGCCAGAAGCTCGGCATAACGGTCCTCGGCGTGAACATGGATAAAGTCGACGTCAAACTGCTTGGTGAAGACCTCCTCCACCTGCTCGGGCTCGCCCTTGCGCAGCAGACCGTGGTTGATGAACACGCAGGTCATCTGCTTGCCCACGGCGCGGGCGCCCAGCGCAGCCACGACGGAGGAGTCGACACCACCGGACAGAGCCAGAATCACGCGGTCGTCGCCGACCTTCTCGCGGAACTCGGCCGTCATGGTCTCGACCAGGTTGTCCATGCTCCAGTTGGGCTCCAGGCCGCAGATCTCAAACAGGAAGTTGCTCAGCAGCTGCTGACCGTACTCGGAGTGCTTGACCTCGGGGTGGAACTGCGTGGTGAAAATCTTGCGCTCGACGCACTCCATGGCAGCGACCGGGCACACGTCGGTGCTGGCAGTAACGGTAAAGCCCTCGGGCACCTCGGACACGGCGTCGCGATGGCTCATCCACACGGTCTGCTCCATGGGCGTGGAGTTAAAGAGCTTGGCACCAGCCGTGCGCGTGATGGTGGCGCGGCCATACTCGCCCACCTCGGAGTGGCCGACCTTGCCGCCGAGCGTTACGGCCGTGATCTGATGGCCGTAGCAGAAGCCCAAGACGGGAAGGCCCAGGTCAAAGATGGCAGGATCGATGGACGGAGCGTCCTCGGCATACACGGAGGCCGGGCCGCCAGAAAGGATGAGCGCAGAGGCGTTCATCTCGCGAATCTCATCGGCCGAGATGTCGCAGGGCACAATCTCGGAATACACGTTGAGGTCGCGGACACGACGGGCAATGAGCTGACCGTACTGCGCACCAAAGTCGAGTACGAGGACCTTTGCGGAAGCCTTTTGATCCATGGTTTCCCCCTCTTGTTGGCGGGGAGCCGGTGCCCACCCGCGTGAATGAACAAAAATAACTTTCATAGTGTACACGTTATATGGGGGTTTCTCGTTCCTCACAGCCATCAGCGCACGGCAAACGCACGACCTGGGCCCCTATTTGACGGCAATTGAAGTGTTACCAAACGTTGCAGATGATGTAATACGTTTGAACATTGGACGCCCTGTGCCACAATACTGCCGAACGACTCCGCCTCTGCGGCGGCAAATACGATAGGAATACCAGCATGAAGCGCATCCTTCTCATCGCCACGGGCGGCACCATCGCATCGACCGAGGACGGCAACGGCCTCTCCCCCGCCCTGACCGGTGAGGAACTCGCGCAGAGCGTCCCCGAGATCTCGGGCCTCTGCGAGCTCGACGTCGTGCAGCCCATGAACATCGACAGCACCAATATGCGCCCGAGCGACTGGATGCGCATTCGCGATGTCATCGTCGAAGGCTATGCCGACCACGACGGCTTCGTAGTCCTGCACGGCACCGACACCATGAGCTACACCGCGGCAGCACTTTCGTATCTGATCCAGGACAGCCCCAAGCCCATCGTGCTCACCGGCTCGCAAAAGCCCATGGGCAATCCCTTTACCGACGCCAAGCTCAACCTGTACCAGAGCCTGCTCTATGCGCTCGACGAGCACTCACACGACGTTTCGATCGTGTTTGGCGGCGTAGCCATTGCCGGTACGCGCGCCCGCAAGCAGCGCACCATGAGCTTTAACGCGTTCATTAGCGTCAACTATCCGCCCATCGCCTATATCCGCAACGACCGCATCGTGCGCAACGGGCTTCACGGCACGCATCAGGGCGAAAACCCGGTGCGTTTCTACGACAGCATCGACCCACGCGTATTTGTCCTTAAGCTGACGCCCGGCGTGAACCCGGGTATCCTGGACGCCCTAGCCGATAGCTACGATGCTGTAATTCTTGAGACCTTTGGCATTGGCGGTATTCCCGAGTTTGGCGAGTCCGGCGAGTCATTCCAGGAGACGATTTTCCGCTGGGTCGATTCGGGCCGTACTGTCGTTATGACCACGCAGGTCCCCGAGGAGGGCCTCGACCTAGGTGTCTATGAGGTCGGCCGAGCTTATGCCGATCATCGGGGTATTTTGCACGGCGACGATATGACCACCGAGACGCTCGTGGCCAAAACCATGTGGGCGCTCGGCCAGTCACGTGATGCGGCAGAGATTCAGCGCCTGTTCTACAGCCAAGTCAACCACGACCGCATCCCGATGGCGTAATTCAGTTGTCGACGGGTATCCCCTATTCGATGCCCTCGAGAAGTTCTGACACCGTCATGCCGAGTGCGGGCGCGATCTTAAATAGAACCTTGAGCGTGAAATTTGCCGTCCCATCTTCGATTCGGTCGAGGTAGGGTCGGCTGATTCCTGTCGCCACACAAAAATCGACCTTGGAGATACCAAGGGCCTTGCGCGTCCGCTCAACTCGCTCGCCAAGAATCTGTTTCGCATGCTCATTCATGCAGACGAGTTTGAAATGGAGCAAAACAAAAACGTAAACTATAGTTTACGTTTTGCCGAATATACAGGAGTTTTCTATGTCGGCTTGCTCGATTTGCATGCGTCAGAAATCACATTGCGCAGACGGCGCGCAGCCCAAGCTTGTCGTCGTTGAGGCCGAATGCCTTTCCCCGGACGAACGCACAGCATTTGCATTGCTATCAAGTCGCGCTGCAACCGCACTGCTCCCCGACCCAGCGCAAGGCGAGCTCGCTGCTCAATGCCGAATGCACGGCTGCACCCTTGACCAGGCCGCAGTAATTGCAACCAGCCAACGAGGTCTGCCCCTTCTCCTGGAAGCCGGTATCGCACTTGCCCTTCGCGGCGCCGGATACGAAAACGAGGCCGCCGCCGACATGGTCTTTAAACCACGATCGAGCGGCGGCCTCGCAGCAGCCATTGAATATGTGTGCAGGCTCGTTGCCTAAAAGGACAAGCTAGAAACCAAAGCCAAAGCCCGTTCCAGTAATCGCCGAATACATAAAGTAGACGTTGATTACATTGAGGAACACGCCCGTGATGCAGCCGTTGCGCAGGTAGCGCTCGCACGCAAGACGTGCCATCACAGCGGAGTCCTCGTTGTTCTTTGCCTGGCGTCCCGCCGTAAAGTACGTCGCCACGCTCAGCAGCAGGTTGAGCACCGGCAGTGCCAGCAGCTCGTAGCTCTTACCCCAGCGCGTCACCTCGCCGGCTGCGTTAAACTTCGTTGCCACCTCGGGGCCAATGTTGGGGATCACAAACGCTGCAACCACCAGCGGAATCACCGCAAGTACGAGCAGCGCAATACCCATGTAGCCAGCTTTTTTGCCATATTTAAACATATGCGTCGTCCTTACACGTTAAAGCGGAAGTGCACGACGTCGCCATCGGCCATGACATAGTCCTTGCCCTCAATACGCAGCTTGCCGGCGGCCTTGGCGCCCTGCTCGCCGCCGAGCTCGATGTAGTCGTCATAGCCAATAACCTCGGCCTTAATAAAGCCGCGCTCAAAGTCGGTGTGGATGACGCCGGCGGCCTGCGGGGCGGTCGCGCCCTGACGAACCGTCCAGGCCTTGACCTCCATCTCGCCAGCCGTAAAGAACGACTGCAGGCCGAGCAGCTTGTAGGCTGCTTGCGCGAGCACGTCCAGGCCGGGCTGCTCCAAGCCCAGGCTCTCCAGGTAGTCGGCGGCGTCCTCGGGATCGAGCTCGGAAAGCTCGGCCTCGATCTTGGCGCAGATGGGTAGCGGCTTGACACCGTCGATGGGCGCCAGGTCCTCGTTGAGCATGTCCTCGTCTACGTTGGCCACATACAGGATGGGCTTCATAGTAAGCAGGAACAAGCCCTTGGCAGCAGCGCGCTCCTCGTCGGTCATCTCCATGGATGCGGCGCGCTTGCCCTCGTTGAGCCAGGCGAGCAGGCGCTTGGCCACCTCGAACTTGGGCATGAGCTCCTTGTCGCGCTTGGCCTCCTTCTCGAGCTTGGGCAGCTGCTTCTCGAGCGTGCCCATGTCGGCCAGGATGAGCTCGGTCATGATGGTGTCGGCATCGCCGGCGGGATCGACGAACTCGCCCGTGCGGCCCACCTCACGCATGACGTTGGGGTCCTTAAAGTAGCGCACGACCTCGCAGATAGCGTCGGTCTCGCGGATGTTTGCCAAGAACTGGTTGCCCAGGCCCTCGCCCTCGTTAGCGCCCTTCACCAGACCTGCGATGTCGACAAACTCGACCGTCGCCGGCACAATGCGGCCGGGGTTGACGATGTCGGCGAGCTTTTGCAGGCGGCTATCGGGCACATCGACGATACCCACGTTGGGGTCGATCGTGGCAAACGGGTAGTTGGCGGCAAGGCCGGTCTTTTTGGTAAGCGCGGTGAACAGCGTCGACTTGCCCACGTTGGGCAGGCCCACGATACCGATGGAAAGGGACACGACAGCTCCTTTTGGTACAGGTACTTCAAACTTCATAAGTATAGCGCCGCCGCAGCATCCGGGCGAATCCGGACACCACGGCGGCGCAAATGAAGCAGAGATGCGTGAGGGTTCTAGACAGTAGCCCTTACTTAAGCTCGGGCCAGAAATCCTTGTTGGCCTCGATGAGCTCGTCCAGGATCTGCTTAGCAACGCTTGCCGAAGGAATGGTCTTGGAGAGCGTGAGCGCCTGCCAGAGCTTCTGGTAGCTGCCCTCGACCCAAGCCTGGACAACGAGCTTCTCGACGGAAACCTGCTGCTCCATCAGGCCCTTCTGGAACTGCGGGATCGGGCCCTGGCAGATCTTCTCAAAGCCGTTGGAGCCGACGATGCAAGGCACCTCGACCATGGCCGTCGGGTCGAAGTTGGGCACAGCACCATCGTTGGGGACAATCAGCAGGAAGCGCTCGAGCGTGTTCTCGGCCAGTGCGCAGGCAAGGTCGACGATGTAGTTGGCGTGTACGTCGGGCTCAAAGCCGCCGTCTTTAGCCGTACCCTTGGCGATGATGTCGCGGCAAGCGCCAAAGACCTTCTTCTCGCGGCCGTCCATAACCTCATTGGCGCGAGTGTAGTTGGGGTCAGACGTCTCGACGACATAGTCCGGGTACAGGTAATACTTGAGGTAGGTATTGGGAATCGTCTCGGGATCGACAGCATAGACATCCTTGGCCTTGCCGAAGGTGTGAATCCAGCTCTCCTCGACATGCTGCTCCTTACCGGCCTCGTGCTCGATGCCGTCCAGGTAGCCGTTCTTAGCCATGTGCTCCTTAATCTGCGGCATGAGGTCGTTGCCGTCCTTGTCGTAGATCTTGCTCCACCAACCAAAGTGGTTGAGGCCGTAGTAGCTATACTGCAGCTCGCGACGATCCTTGATGCCGCACATACGGCTCATCTTATCCATGAGGTCGATCGGCATGTCGCAGATGTTGATGATGCGGCTGTTGGGGCGCAGCACGCGGCAGGCCTCGGCGACGATGGCCGCGGGGTTGGAGTAGTTGAGCATCCAGGCGTTGGGGCTGTACTTCTCCATGTAGTCGAGGATCTCGATGACGCCACCAATGGAGCGCATGCCGTAGGCGATACCGCCGGCGCCGCAGGTCTCTTGGCCAACGCAGCCGTACTTGAGAGGAATCTTCTCGTCGAGCTCACGCATAGCGTACAGGCCGACGCGGATGTGAGCAAGGACGAAGTCGGTCCCGGTGAATGCGGTCTCGGGGTCGGTGGTGTAGTTGAACTCAACCTCGGGGGCGTTCTCGTGGAAGTAGATCTCGCAGGCCTTGGCCACGATCTCCTGGCGCTCGGCGTTGTTATCGTAGAAGGTCACCTTGTTGACCGGAAAGCGGTCGCGCTCCTCAAGCAGCATCAGAGCGATGCCCGGGGTGAAGGTAGAGCCACCGCCGGCAATGGTCACGGCATAGTTTTTCTTGGACATGATGTCCTCCTCATTCTGGCCGCTTGCTCAATCCATCCCCGTACGCGGCCTGCACGGTTTGGAATTGTTACCTAGAAGTGGAGTTTTTTATCTCTAGAATCGGCCTTGCGGTGCATACCGGCTCTGCAAGGCCGATTGTTTCGATGGACGATGGTTTACAGAAGACTCTCGAACTTCAGAAGACTCTCGAACTTCTCGCGAACCTGCGGGACGCTAAGGCCGATGATGACCTGGATTGACTGACCTTGGACCACCAAGCCATGCGTACCGATCGCCTTGAAGGAAGCCTCGGGTGCAACGACGCTCTTGTCCTTGACGTTAACGCGCAGACGGGTAGCGCAGTTCGTTACATCGATGATGTTATCCGTGCCACCGAGCAGATCGAGGATGTTCTCGGCAAGCACCAAGCGCTCATCATCTTTACTCTGAGCGGCCGATTTGCCAGCAGCACCGCCCTGCTTTTGCTTGTAGTCGGCCTTGGACTTGAGCTCGACCTCAACATCGTCATCCTCGCGACCGGGGGTCTTAAAGTCGAACTTGACGATCAGGAAACGGAAGACCACAACCCAAAGAGCGGTAAAGCACAGACCGACAAGGATGGAGATGGCGTACTGCAGACCGTGTGCGGCCCAAAGGGGCAGCCAGTCCCACGAGAGCATCGAGATGATGCCGCCGTCGAAGATACCCACGACGCCAAGGAGGTTTTGAGCCATGCAGCCAAGCGCTCCGAGCACGCAGTGGACGACGAACAGGCCGGGCGCGATGAACAGGAAGGTGAAGTCAAGCGGCTCGGTAATACCGCAAAGCATAGCGGTAAGGGTGACCGGGATCAGCAGAGCCTTGACGCGCTGCTTGCGCTCGGGTTTGGCGGTCATATAAAACGCAATGGCGACGCCAAGCGAGCCGAAGACCTTAGTCCAACCAGGGCAGGTATAGGCAGCCCAGGGTGCGGCATCCTTAAGAGCAACGCTCGGATCGGCAGCCAGTTGGGGCAGGATGTTAGCCCAAGCGGCAAAGATGCCGCCATTGACCGCCGCGTTGTCGTAATAGAACGGCGTATAGATAAAGTGGTGAAGGCCTGTAGGAATCAGCACGCGCTCGAAGAAAGCAAAGACGCCAACGCCGAACGTACCGGCGGAAAGGATGAATCCCTGGAAGGCGGAGATAGCAGCCTGAACATGCGGCCACACCAGGCAGGCGATAAGAGCGACCGGAACCATAACGAAGAAACCGATCATATAGATGAACACGGAGCCCGAGAACACGCCCAGCCACTCAGGAAGTTCGGTGTCGAAGAACTTGTTATGCAGCATCGTGGCGATACCAGAGATAATGAGCGCGCCCATGATGCCCATATCAAGCGTTTTGATGCTTGCGATAGTGGCAAGACCAGTACCACTGCCCGCCTCGACAGAGTAGTCAACACCAAAGACAGGGCCCCACTGCCCCAAGATTGTGCTTACAAAGTAGTTGAAGGTAAGGTAGATGGCCAAAGCCTCCATGCAGCAGCGAGCGTTCTGCTTGTTCGCGAGCGAGATTGGCAACGCTACGCAAAACAGCAACGGCATCTGGTTAAAGAGCGTCCAACCACCCTGGAGCAGCACATTCCAGCAATCAAACCAAAGATGGCCCGCAGTGGCCATCTCGCCAAAGATCGCCTCGGTGGTAAACAACGTACCCAGGCCGACGACGATTCCGGAAAATGCGAAAAGAATTGCAGGCGTGTACATTGCACCGCCGAAACGTTGTATCTTTTGCATCATGACGGGGAATCCCCCTCTCTTCATTCGGAGCGACTGCGGTTTTGGCTTCACTCGAGACCGCAGACGCGCCGTTTGCGTGTACCTCGTGCAATAGGACGGGTGGGCCCGCTTCCCTGACTTCTTGCGCTTCTATTTTTATCATATCACTTATCTAGACAAGTTAGCATAAATACTACGGTCGGTAAACGGTTGATTATTGGCCGTAAACGGTATATGTCCAGTATTTCGCCTGTTAAATCTGACATAGCTGATGGCTGCATTTCATTTTTCTTTTCTACTTGTCTAGATGTGCTTGTCTATATCTATAGACATGCCTATACTTCATTACAACATTCACCGCCACGTTAAGGAGTCACCATGAAAAGCGCGGTCTTCTATGGAAAGCACGACCTCAGAGTCGAGGAATCGGCAAAGCCGGCCGTGGGCAGGCGCGACGTTCTGATCAACGTCAAAGCTTGCGGCGTCTGCGGTACCGACGTTCATATCTATGAAGGCGACAAGGGTGCAGCCGACGTTACCCCGCCCACGATCCTTGGTCATGAGTTTGCGGGCGTTGTCGAGGCCGTGGGCAGCGACGTCGCTGGCTTTAAACCGGGCGATCGCGTGTGCATCGACCCAAACCATCCCTGCGGCTGCTGCGAACCCTGCCGCGACGGAATCAACCACTACTGCGAGCATATGACCGGTTACGGCACCACCGTTAACGGCGGCTTTGCCGAGTACTGCTCCGTCGATATGCAGCAAGTCTACAAGTTGGGCGATCACACCAGCTTTGAGCAGGGTGCTATGACCGAGCCCGTCGCCTGCTGCCTGCACGGCATCGATATGTGCAACATCAAGCCCGGCAGCACGGTTGTCGTCATCGGCGGTGGCATGATCGGTCTGCTCATGATGCAGCTTGCCAAAAACGCCGGCGCCACCAAGGTCGTCTTGCTCGAGCCCGTCGAGGGCAAGCGCGAGGTTGCGCTCAAACTCGGCGCCGATCTGGCAATTGATTCCATCCACGAGGACGTCCCGGCCCGCCTGAAGCAGGAGGGCGTCGGCAACGTCGATGTCGTTATCGAGTGTGTTGGCAAACCCGTCACCATCGAGCAGGCCATCCAGATCGCCGGCCACAAGGCTACGGTCATGATGTTCGGCCTCACCAAGCCCGATGAGACAATCACCGTCAAGCCCTTCGAGGTCTTCCAGAAGGAGCTTGTGCTCACCTCGTCCTACATCAACCCTTATACGCAGCGTCGCGCGCTCGAGCTCATCGACTCTGGCAGGCTCGACGTATCCTCGATGGTCGCCAAGGTGGCTTCCCTCGACGAACTCGGCGCCATCCTGTCAGACCCGGCCCTGCGTGCCATGGGTAAATATATAATCGACCCCAGCAAGTAAATCGATTGACACCTGCGCGGGCGGCCCTCACCCGTCGTTCGCGCACCCAGCTCTAGGAGACCGTCATGGCGCGAGCCATCTTCCAAACTATTTATGACAACGTGAAGCAGTCGATTGACGACGGCACATACGCCTATCAGAGTTATCTGCCTTCGGAGACTGAGCTCACGCAGCTGTTTGACTGTTCGCGCATGACGGTCCGTCGCGCCATCTCGATGCTTGCGTCAGATGGTTACGTGCTCCCCCAGCAAGGCAAAGGCATGCGCGTCATTCGCAACATCAGTGACGAGAAGAGTCGTGGTGGCGGCGGACTCGAGACCTTTAAGGAAATCGCGGTCAACCGAGGCTTTGAGCTCAAGACTGTCACCACCGTCTTTGAGCTCCTCATCTGCAGCAAGGCGCTCTCCAAGATTACTGGGTTTCCCGAAGGCTGTGAGCTCACACGCGCCAAACGCATCCGTTATGCAGACGGACAAGCCGTGTGCTCCGACGACTCCTATTACCTAAGCTCACAAGTACCGGGGCTGACACCCGAGATTGTCAACGACTCGATCTATCGTTACCTCGAAGAAGACCTTGGCATTAAGATTGCCACGGGCAAACGCGATGTAACGATTGAGCATCCTACGCCCGAGGATACGCGCGTGCTCGATCTCGACGACTTTAACGCACTCGCCGTTATACGCGGGCAGACCTACAACGCCGACGGCATCCTTATGGAATACACCGAGACCAAACAGGTCCCCGGGTTCTTTTTGCTCCATGAAACCGTGACGCGCAACGGTACCGGTCGAACCGGCCATCAAAGCAGCATGAACTAACCATCTATTAGTTGCGGTGGAATAGCTCCTAGAATGGCCAGCTTAAGGGCAAAACAGGAACTATTCCACCGCAACTTTTTTGGCCGGCGGGGCAGTACCTGTCCCACCGGCCATCATTTACGCTCGTTTAGCTAGTCCGCGAGCTTTTCCACTTGGTCGAGCATCTTGTTGAGCTTTTCCTTTGCCTCGGCCTTGACCTTCTCGGCCTCCTCGTGGGCCTTGGCCTTCTGAGCGGCCTTTTCCTCGGCCTCGGGGTCGACAACGACCAGATTGGACGCATCGTGCTCGACCAGCTTGAGCGCATGCTCGGGGCACACCTTGACGCAGGCTCCGCAACCTAGGCAATACGTGGACTCCAGTGCAAAGCGACCGCTTCCCACCAAATCGCAGGCAAACGTGGGGCACACGTTGACGCACTCGCCGCACGACGTGCACTTGTCAAAATCGCATTCCGGCGTGCTCACCTGCATGTTCTGGGCAAGCTCGGGGTGGTTTTGCAACGTTGAGAGCACCAGTTGGCGCCCGTGCGTGAGCGAACGGCGACGCTTAGTCGTCGTGGTGCCGCACATGGTGTTGAGTGTGCGCTCGAGCTGCGTGATCTGGTGACGGTGGGCCTTCAACTTCTGCGTCACCGAGGCCAGTGCCGCCGTCGCCGGGTTGAGCTTAGTCACGGTTAGGCCCGTGGTGCGGGCAATCTTATCCATGTACTCCTTGCGCTCGTACTCGCGGCGCTTATGGCACTTGAGGCTCTTGGGGTCGACCTCCAGGCCCATGCCCGTACCCGCCCACTCCTCGGCGGTAGCAATGGCCTCGCCCAGAATGTCCTCACCGCCGGTGTTGCGGCATTTATCGCACACGCCCAACGGCAGGTACACACTCACGTTGGGATAGTCCGCCAGTACCGAGAACCAGGTCTCGGCCGTAATATCGCCCACGCAGGCGACGACGACCTCGTTTTCGCGCGGCATGCGCTTGAGGGCGCGCGTGCAGGTGACGTAGGCGGTCTCGTGGCTCGTAGCAGCAGAGACGATATCGTCATACAGGTTTTTGGGCGCCAAGCGCGGCGAGATGATCGCCTCGGTCGGACAGGCAGCGGCGCACAGGCCGCACTTGCGACAGGAGTCGAGGATCTCAATGGCATCTTCCTCGACCTCGATAGCGTTGACCGGACACACGTCCATGCACGCGGTGCAGCCGCTCTTTTCGTTTTTGCAGGTCAGGCACGGAATGGTGTTGCCGCGCGGGCGCTCCTTGTAGTCGGCAGGGTTCCACTGCGGCGCCGACGGATCGAGTGCATCGGTCACGCCGCCAAGCGGGTTTTTAAGAAAGTCGAAACCCTTGCTGATCTCGATAATGTCATCAAACAGATCGTGTTCCTGCGCCATGCGCGGCCCCTCCCTGAGCAGTGCAAACAAGCAAGAGATAATGATACGCTATCGGCCCACGCCTCGGGCAAATTACACGCGGCGCACCTTTGAGGCAAATAGTCTATGGCCTATCGCCGCCTCGATTGCACAAGATCGATCAAGCGCCTAGCTATGCCTCGCGCATGAGCTGCACGAGCTTTTGTCTGGTCACCTTGGCCTGTTCGTTAGCCATATTGCGTTCGTTTCTAAAGGCCGCATCTGCAACGCTCATCAGGTCGGCATCGGAAATCTCGTCAAGGCCCAGCTCCTCGAGCGTCGTCGGCAGGCCGACGCGCTGGCAAAACTCGAGCACCTGATCAAGCTCGGGTGCACGCTCCAGGCGCAGCTGCACCACCAGGCCAAACGCTACGGCCTCACCATGCATGGCCTTGCACTCGGGCAGAATCGTCAGGCCGTTGGCGATGGCATGGGCAAGCGCTAGGCCACCGCTCTCAAAGCCAACACCCGAGAGCAGAATATTGCACTCGATCAGGCGCTCAACCGCCGGCGATATACGACCCTTTTTGAGATCACGCTTGGCAGCGACGCCGCACTCCATGAGTGTGTCATAGCAGGCACGAGCCGCAACCAAGGCCAAGTGTCCCGGCGCGCCACCGTGTTCGTTGACGCCGTGCGCCGCGGCGCACGAACGCGCCTCGAAGTACGTTGCCAGCGCATCGCCCATGCCAGCGACCGTCATACGCAGTGGGGCCGCCGCGACCACGTTGGTATCGACCACGACCAGGTCCGGATTCTTCTCGAGCATCAGGTAGCGGTCGAACGACCCATCCTCGTGATACAGCACCGAAATCGCACTGCACGGACCGTCCATCGACGCCGCCGTGGGACATACGCACAACGGCAACTCGGCATAAAACGCAACGGCCTTGGCGATATCGAGCATCTTGCCGCCGCCAATGCCCACCACCATGTCGCAATACTCGGCCCGGGCTTCCTTGGCCATTTCGACAACGGCATCTTCCGTACACGGACCGTTGTAAATCTTAAAGAACGGCTCGCTTAGATCTTCATCCAGAAATCCATCGACGATCTGCCTGCACAGCCGATCCTCGGTGCCCTGGTCAAACAAGACATAGGCAGCGCAGCCCAACCATGACAAATACCTGCCCTGACGCGAGAGCTCACCCGGCCCCTGAACATATCGTCCGGGACCGCCATAAACCATGGGAAGCGCCATACGAGAATCCGCCCTTTCATCAACAACAATTGGTGCAAAGCAACCTGACCCCTTTGCACCATAGCAAAAAGGGGCAAAGCCGTCTGCCGGCTTTGCCCCTTCCTTAGCTTGATTTACTCATCCATGAGATAGTAGTGGCCCAGCGCGTCGGCACCCAGGATGGCGTTTGCGACCATCTCGGGCGTCACCTCAAACGGCATGTTGCACATGGTGTCATCGGGCGCGCACGCGGCCTCGGCAACAATCATGGCCTGCTCGCGCGTAAGCTCGGCAACGCCCAGCTCCTTCATCGTGACCGGCAGGCCCAGCTCAATGCAGAAGCCCAAGACTTCCTCAAGCTTCTCAGTCGGAGCATCCTCGAGTACCAGCTGGACGATAGTGCCAAAGGCGACCTTCTCGCCGTGATACATGCTGTGGCACTCGGGCAGCATCGTCAGGCCATTGTGGATGGCATGAGCAGCAGCGAGGCCCGAGCTCTCAAAGCCAATGCCCGAAAGCAGCGTGTTGGCCTCAATGATGTGCTCGACGGCAGGCGTGAGCGCACCCTTCTCCAGCGCGACCTTGGCCTTCACGCCATCGGCCATAAGCGTCTCGTAGCAGAGCTTGGCGAGCGCCAGGCCGGCCATGCCGCCCTTGCCACCGGCGCAGGTGCCGCCGTCGGCATCGTGCGTTGCCTGGGCCTCGAAATAGGTTGCGAGCGCATCGCCCATACCGGAAACCGTCAGGCGCACCGGGCTCGCCGCGATAACCGTCGTATCCATAAGGACGATATTGGGGTTTGCCTTAAGGAACAGGTACTTATCGAACTGGCCGTCATCGGTATAGAGCACCGAAAGCGCCGAACACGGGGCGTCGGTCGAAGCAATGGTGGGACAAATGATAACCGGGGACTCCAGGTAATAGGCGACGGCCTTCGCGGTGTCGAGGATCTTGCCGCCACCGACGCCGACGATGATGTCGCAACCGTTGTCGCGAGCGAGCGCAACCAGGCGATCGACCTCGCCCTTGGAGCACTCGCCGTTAAAGTCCTCAAACAGCAGCTCGGCCTTAGCCTCGGCAAAGCCGCCCTCGATCTTGGCACCGACGCGCTTCTTGCCCGAAGGCGTCACGATGACGAGGGCCTTAGCGCCAAGCGGCTCGACATAGGAGCCGAGCTTGGCGAGCTCGTCCGGACCCTGGATGTACTTGCTGGGGCTATTGAAAATTGCAGCCATAACTATCCCATTCTCTAAAAGAAAAAAGAAAGGGGCTCCGTACAGATACGTGCGGAGCCCCTCGTTACGATAACAAGAGTCGATTAGAAATCGATGTCGGTGTCGTAGTAGCAGGCCTTGAGAATCTTCTCGAAGTCGGCAGCCTTGGTCTCACGCGGGTTCTCGGGCGTGCAGGCGTCCTGCTCGGCGTTCGCGGCGATCTCGGGCAGCTTGGCGAGGAACTCCTCCTCGGAAACCATCTGCGGGTTCTCGGCGTCGACCTTCACGCCACCATTCGCGTAATCCTTGATGGACTGCGGAATGTTGAGCTGGTCGTTGAGGTCGCGAATCTTCTGGACGAGCGCAGCGATGAGCTCCTCGTTGGTCTCGCCAGGAAGGTGCAGGATCTCCTTGGCCACGTAAGCGTAACGCTCGGCAGCACGCGGGTCCTTGGAGTTCCACTGGATGACCTTGCCCAGGTACATAGCGTTAGCAGCACCGTGGATGATGTGGCCGTTCTCGAAGGCAGCACCGGTCTTGTGAGCCATGGAGTGAACGATGCCGAGCAGGCCCGAGGAGAAGGCGATACCGGCGATGCACTGAGCCTCGTGCATGTGCTGACGGGCTTCATGGTCGCCAGCATAGGACTTGGGCAGCCACTCGACGATCTCGCGGATGCCGTGCAGAGCGTTGGCGTCGGTGAACATAGAAGCACAAGTGGAAACGTAAGCCTCCATGCAGTGGGTCAGAGCATCCATGCCGGTGTGAGCGCACAGCTTGGCGGGCATGGTGTAGGTGAGCTCGGGGTCGACGATGGCGACATCAGGGGTGATGTTGAAGTCGGCCAGCGGGTACTTGATGCCCTTGGCGTAGTCGGTAATGACGGAGAACGCGGTGACCTCGGTAGCGGTGCCGGAGGTAGAGGAGATGGCGCAGAAATGAGCCTTCTGACGCAGCTCGGGGAAGCTGAACGGCTGGATAATGTTATCGAAGGACTCCTCGGGATACTCGTAGAAGACCCACATGGCCTTAGCGGCATCGATGGGCGAGCCGCCGCCGATGGCGATAATCCAGTCGGGCTCGAACTCGCGCATGGCCTCGGCGCCCTTCATGACCGTCTCGATGGACGGGTCGGACTCGACGCCCTCGAACAGCTTGACCTCGAAACCGCCTTCCTTAAGGTCGTTCTCGACGTCCTGCAGGAATCCGCCGCGGCGCATAGAGCTGCCGCCAGAAACGATGATAGCCTTCTTGCCCTTGAGGTTCTTCACCTCGTGGCGAGCGCCCTCACCAAAGTACAGATCGCGAGGATTGGTAAAACGTCCCATACTGTGCCTCCTAAACAAGCCCCTCTTAGACTTGCGTATATAACGGAGCACCCGATTGGCTCCGTTAGGACCGTTTTGCGCGTTGCCGGCGATGACAATGCGCGATGTCTTAACGCCTCAACGCTCAGACAAACACTATTTTACCGTTCTGGTTGGTCAGTTATTCACCTAAAGCCGATAATGATGAAACGTTTTTTCTATCCCTGAAGACCCTTGTGGGGCATTCATACTCCCAAGCTGGGAAAACGTTTTATCAGGGTTGACTACATATCCCGGACAGGGCTGTGCCCCTCCAAAATGTGCCCCGTTCGCCGCCAAAAATCGACCGTTTACGGCACTGTGATACCACCCGCGCAACCGAGGTGCCGACATTTGTGTGACATCCGTCTTCGTGGTGCAAAGGTGCAAGTCCAAGTGCGGCACCCCCGGTGTGCCACATGCGGGTAAACTAGAACCTTATATAAAGATATTTGAACCCTAACCGCAGCAAAGGAGGCCCCATGGCATTCGATCCCATTCAAGAGGATTGCCATCGCCTCGTTCTTGAGGCCTTGCGCCGCGACAATATCCCGCTCACTGACGGCCCCGCCGTCGAGCGTCTAATGGAGCAATTCACCCGCAACCCCGCGCCGCTCATCGTGCACGATCGCGACCGCGCCGGGCACCTCATTGCCAAGGTGGTCGAGGCTGTCGACTACCGCATCCCCTTTATCCCCGACGACGCCCAGGCAGAGCAAGAAGAAGTTGCAGCCGAGAACATGCTCCGCGAGGCAGCCGCGCTCGATCCGGCCAACTGGGATGCCCAGCGCATGCTGACGGCGCTCACCGCCGAATCCAACGAGGAATACGTACAGTATCTGGTGTCCAAGTGCGACGAGGTGGAGCACGATCTGGCGCTCAAGATTGCCTCGGCGCAGGACCCCTACGAGCGTGAGGCCGCAGGCGACCTGACCCGCCGTCCCTACCTGCGCTGGCTTGCCGCCTTGGCATCGCGCGCGCTCATTAGCGGCCGCTACCGCATGTCGCTGGATGCCGCGAATCGCAGCCTGGACTTTGCGCCCAACGACCCCGCCGGCGTCCGCCATACCGCGATGCTTGCCATGGCAAAGCTCGAATACCCTGCCGAGGAGCTCAAGCGTTTTCGTTCCGCCCACTCCGTGTCCTATCTTGCCAACACGCCGCTGCGCCGCCGTCCCAAGGACGCAGAGCGCGACCTGGACCCGTGGACGCTCATCGCGCTGATGAGCACTGCTTGGCGCGAGCTGGATTACGAGGGCGCCGAGCACTACCTGCGCATCCTGGTGCGCTCATGCCCGCACGCGGCCGAGGCGCTCTACTTCCAAACCGAGTTTCCCGATGGCGTCTATGCCCGCGTCAACGTAGGTCCGGGCTCCACCGATGAGCTTGTCCTTGCCCTGTCCGAGGCGACGCCGGTGCTGCAGGAGGGCCTAGGCGCGCCCGACAACGCCAGCTTTGCCGCCTGGGTCGCCACCAACGACATCGTGCGCTCCCAGATCGACGAACGAATCCTGCGCGCGGCCGAACAGGGATTGCCGTTTAAGGGAGGAGACCTCTAATGGATCCGAGCGTCTACATCCCCGCCTATCTGGAGCGCACCTATCTGGCATCGCACCCCGAACTCACCGATGCAGCACGCGAGCTTGTCCATAACGACATCAGCGCAAACCCTCAAAAGTATGCGCAGACCGAGCATGCCCAAGCGCTGCTGTCCTATGCCGGCGTTCATCGTCATTTGCTTGACGAGCTTCGCCGCATCGAGGACATGGGCAGCGACGAGGAGTTTGAGCAGACGCGCAACCGCCTGTTCGACGACATGCGCGATGAGCTGCTCAAGATTGTTCGCGTCGATGCGCATGTCCTCGATGCCCAGCTGCTCGCCATCATCCTGGCCGACACGCCCGTCGATGCCTGCCTGGGCGACCTGATGAAGCTCGAGGCGAGTACGGCCGACTACCTGCAACAGAGCGTGCCCGGGTTTGATATGGAGGCTCCGCACTACTGGGCCAATAATGTTTTGGCCGACGGTGTCACCGCAGCAGACCTTACCGTGAGCGAGCCGGCTCTTATCGGGTGGCTCCACACGCTCGAGGCCATCTCGCAGCTGTGCATGGCGAGCGCTCGTTACCGCGCCGCCGCCAACTACTCTCGCCGTGTTCTTAAGGCGGAGGGCTATCCCACCCGGGCCGCCGGCACCGTGTTGCTTGCCCTCGCCCGCTTGGAAGACCAGGACGGCTTTTTTGCCCTGGCACATCAGCTCGAGGAACAGATAGGGGCGGACGCACTCGAAAACTCTCCTTGGTACCTGCTCGCCCGCACGATTCTGCTGTTCAAAACAAACAAGATGCGCCCGGCGACGCGCGCGCTGCGTGAGTTCGCTAACCGTTGCGAGGGCGGCGCGTTCTTCTTGCTGAACCCCATGTACCAGACGCCGTATCTTCCCTGCCGACCCGAGCCGCGCGACCCCTGGGACCTCTCGCACCAGGCGGTTTGGGAAGCCGACGGCATTATCTCGGACACCCCCGACTTTGCCCCCTGGGCCAATGCCTGCGAAGACGTGTCGCAGCTTGCCCAGGAATTTGCGCGCCGCTACGGCTTTTAGCGACGCGATCGCCCCGACCATGTCGTTTACGTTAGGAACGATTTCATGAACCTCCGCTCATCTCTCGCCTGTACCTCGAGCGATATCGCCCGCTGGGGACTGCGCTCTGTCCTCAAGCGCCAGGGTGGCGTGCTTCCCGGCCGCATCGCCATGAAGATCGACCCCGAGCTGCTAAGCGACCTCGCGAGCCTGGTCGACCGCAGCGTGGTGATCACCGGCACCAATGGCAAGACCACCACCTCCAACCTTATCGCCGACGCCGTTGCCGCCAGCGGCGCCACCGTGGTATGCAACCGCGCCGGCAACAATATGGAGCCTGGTGTGGTGGGTGCTCTGCTCGAGGCCCGCGGCGGCCTTAAGCACACCAGCAGCGGCAAGCGCGTGGGCGTTTTTGAGTGCGACGAGCTCTACACCGTACGCGTTCTGCCCAAGCTCAAGCCGACGTACTTTGTGCTGCTCAACCTGTTCCGCGACCAGCTAGACCGCTACGGCGAGATCGACCATACCCAAGACGTCATCGCCCATGCGTTGGAGCTCTCTCCGGCAACAACGCTCATCTACAACGCAGACGACCCGCTGTGTGCCGCAATCGCCGCGCGCGTTCCCAATGCAAGCATCGCCTTTGGCATCGACGGCGCCACCAACACCGAGTCCGACCGCATTAGCGACTCGCGTTTTTGCTCACAGTGCAACGCACCGTTGGAGTACGACTATGTGCAGTACGGACAGCTTGGCGCATACCATTGCCCCTCGTGCGGCTGGGCCCGCCCTGGGCTTGTCCGTCGCGTGACGGGCGTGGAGCTCGGCTGCGACGGCTACGGCTTTGACCTGGTGTTTGGATCTACGCCCGACGCGGCTGCCGTGCACATCGCCACACGCTACAACGGCCTGTATATGGTCTACAACGTTGCCGCCGCCTTCTTTGCGGCGCGCGAGCTGGGCGTGGACGCAGCTCACCTACAGCCCACGCTCGATGCCTACGTCCCCGCCGGCGGACGCATGGGCCGCTGGGAAATCGCCGGCCGTACCGTCGAGGCCAATCTGGCCAAAAATCCCGTAGGCTTCGATCGACAAATCCAGTCCATTAAAACAGCAGGTGGCAGGCTCTGCGCCTTTTTCCTGAACGACAACGATGCCGATGGCCACGATGTATCGTGGATCTACGACGTCGACTTCGAACGCATCGCCGACACAACGGGGCTTGTCGCTTTTGCTGGCGGCACGCGCGCGCACGATATGCAGGTACGTCTGAAGTACGCCGGCATCGATGCCACGATTATCTCGAATGTCGAGCAGGCGATTGGTGCCGTTGGGGATGAAGCCGCCGGCGACACTTTCTACGCCGTCGCAAACTACACGGCTTTCCCGCCGCTGGTCAAGGAGCTCGACGAGCTTAAAGGTACCGATGCGAGCTCGGTTGCCTCCTGCGCCGTAACACGCGCCGATGGCAGCGCCGTCCCCGTCGGCGTCGCGCCGGTCGAGCTCTCGCGCCCGCTGCGCATCGTCTACCTGTATCCCGATGCCCTCAACCTCTATGGCGACGGCGGCAACGTCATCGCCCTCGAGCGCCGCTGCGCCTGGCGCGGCATCCCCGTTCGCGTGGATGAGGTCCGCATGGGCGAGGCGCTCGATCTCACCGACGCCGATATCGTCATGATGGGCGGCGGCTCCGATCGCGACCAGCTGGCCGTGGCGCACGAGCTGCTCGCTCAAAAAGACAAGGTCGCGGCCTATGTTGAAGATGGTGGCTCATTGCTTGCCATCTGTGGTAGCTACCAGCTGCTCGGCCGTTCATACTACATGGGTGAAGATCGCATCGAGGGCTTGGGCGTCATTGCCGCCGAGACTGTGCGCGGCTCCGACCGTCTGATCGGCAACGTCGCCGTCAAGACCGACCTGGCGCCTGAGCCCTTTGTGGGATTCGAGAACCACGGCGGCCGCACCCTGCTCGATACAGAGGCCACGCCGCTCGGAACGTCCGTCGTTGCGGGCACCGGCAACAACGGCGACGATGGCTTTGAGGGCATCATCTACAAGGGCGTCATCGGCACGTACCTACACGGACCGGCGCTGCCCAAGAACCCCGAGCTTGCCGACTGGCTCATCGCGCACGCCCTCGAGCGCCGCGGCGATGCACAGGCCACAGCCCTGCTGCCGCTCAAGTCCCTCGACGACACCTACGAGCACGCCGCCCACGACGCCGCCATGAAGCTCCTCCCCTAACGCCCCGCCACCACAAAGGGGACAGCCACCTTTGTGGTGGTTTTTCAGTTTGCCAACGATATGTGAACGGCTAAAAAAGTCTGCTATACTCTTTCCCGCTGTCCCCATCGTCTAGCGGCCAAGGACGCCACCCTTTCAAGGTGGATATCGCGGGTTCGAATCCCGCTGGGGGCACCATTTAAATTAAGAAGCCCGTTACCCCCGCGGTGACGGGCTTTTTGCTACCGATATGCCGGGATTCGAACCCGACAGGGTGCGGAGCTGAGGAAACGCGCAAGCGTTTTCCAGCGCAGCACGCAAGGAGCGAAGCGACGAAGCGGAAGCGGGCGGCGCCAGCCGCACGCGGATATCCCGCTGGGGGCACCATTTGAAACGAGAAGCCCGTTACCCCCGCGGTGACGGGCTTTTTTCTACCCCAACGCCGGGATTCGAACCCGACAGGGTGCGAATCCCGGCATCATCGCAAGGCCTGTGGGCAAAAAATAGCAAATATGAGTACTGTTACTATTTTAGTAACAGCAATTTCATGCCTTCAGAAGACGATTAAGACGTCAGGCGTCCTACGGCGGAAGAATTGCAGACGTTTATCGGCTAAGTACTTGGACATATGTTGCGTAACACTGCATATTTTGCAAATAAATAATGCTACAGGACTTGTGACAGTACTCATATTTGACGTTTTTTGCCCACAACCCTTTATACCTAGGCATATCGGCGGCAAAACGGGCTTCAAAGCGTCCTTCGCAAACAAAAACCGGGGCCCGCATGATGCGGACCCCGGCTCAATACCGTGACGATATGTCAGTTACGCTCTACACGTAGAACAGAATGTCGTCGTAGGTCGGGACCGGCCAGTAGTCGGCGGCCACGATCTCCTCCATGGCATCCACGGCGGCACGCAGCGTATCCATAGCGGGAACGACCTCGTGTGCATACACGTTGGCCTGCTCCTGGCCATCGAGGGCCTCGGCCTTCTGATGCACGGCGTCGAGCGCCTTGATGGAGTCGTTGATGGCGGTGATGCCGTTGCAGAGCTTGTTGAGCGTGTTCTGCTCGCACTGCATGGCGGCCTCAGCACCGGCGGCACGAATAGTCTCAAGGCCCTTAGCGACCTTGGTGGCGTAGGCGGTAATGACCGGGCGATAGGTACGACGCGCCTCGCGAACCATCGTGGTAGCCTCGATGTTCATGAGCTTGTTGTACTTCTCGAGCTTGCAGTCGTAACGACACTGGGCCTCGGCCTTGGTCAGGACACCCGTCTCCTCAAAGAGCGCGATGGCCTTATCGGAAACAAAGGCGGGCAGGGCGTCGGCCGTGGTCTTGTTGTTGGCAAGGCCGCGCTTCTCGGCCTCGACGGGCCACTCGTCGGAGTAACCGTCGCCGGAGAACAGGATGCGCTGGTGATCGGTCAGCACCTTCTTGCAGTACTCGAGCGCGGCGTCCTGGAACTTATCCTCGGGCGTACCCTCGAGTGCGTCGGCGAAGGACTTGAGCGACTTGGCCACGGCGGCATCGAGCACCAGGTTGGAGTCGGAGACGTTCTGCTCGGAGCCGCAGGCACGGAACTCGAACTTGTTGCCGGTGAAGGCGAACGGGGAGGTGCGGTTGCGGTCGGTGTTGTCCTGCATCAACTTGGGCAGGGTATCGGCGCCCAGGTCGAGCACGCCGCGCGTGGCATGGACGGAAGCCTTGCCATCGATGATCTTCTCGACGACCTCGGTAAGCTGGTCGCCCAGGAAGATGGACATAATCGCCGGAGGAGCCTCGTTGGCGCCCAGACGATGGTCGTTGCCGGCCGAGGCAACGGAGGCACGCAGGAGCTCCTGATAGTTATCGACGGCCTCGATCACCGCGGTGAGGAAGACGATGAACTGCAGGTTGTCGAGCGGAGTGTCGCCCGGGTCGAGCAGGTTCTCGGACTCGGTGCCAAGCGACCAGTTGTTGTGCTTGCCCGAACCGTTGATGCCCTCGAAGGGCTTCTCGTGCAGCAGGCAGACCAAGTCGTGACGGGAGGCGATGAGCTTCATCTTCTCCATCATGACCAGATTCTGGTCGATGGCCTCGTTGACCTCGCCATAGACAGGGGCGAGCTCATGCTGGCAAGGAGCGACCTCGTTGTGCTTGGTCTTGGCGGGAATGCCAAGCGCCCACAGTTCATCGTCCAGGTCCTTCATATAGGCCGAGACGGTGGGGCGGATAGCGCCAAAGTAGTGCTCCTCGAGCTCCTGGCCCTTGCAGGGGGCAGCGCCAAAGAGGGTGCGGCCGGTGATGACCAGGTCCCTGCGCTTGCGGTAAGCGTCCTTCTTGATCAGGAAGTACTCCTGCTCATCGCCCACGGAAGGAACGACCTTCTTGGGGGTCTTGCCAAACAGCGCCAAAACGCGCTTGGACTCACGCGAGAGCGCGGTCATGGAGCGCAGCAGCGGGGTCTTCTTGTCCAGGGCCTCGCCCGTGTAGGAGCAGAAAGCCGTGGGGATGCACAGGACATCGTCCTTGATAAAAGCGGGGCTGGTGGGATCCCAGGCGGTGTAGCCACGGGCCTCGAAGGTGGCACGCAGGCCGCCGTTGGGGAAGCTGGAGGCATCGGGCTCGCCCTGGATGAGGTTCTTGCCCGTAAACTTGGTAATGGCGGTGCCGTCGTGGTTGGGCTCGAGGAAGCTGTCGTGCTTCTCGGAAGTAATGCCCGAAAGCGGCTGGAACCAGTGCGCGTAGTGCGTCGCGCCCTTGGAGATGGCCCAGACCTTCATGGCGTGGGCAACGGCGTTGGCCACATCCAGGTCGAGCGGCTCACCGTCCTCGAGGGTTGCAGCAAGGCGCTTCCAAATGTCCTTGGGGAGGTAGTCCTTCATGACTTCCTCAGAGAACACCATGGTCCCGAAGCGGTCAGTAAGATCGGCCATACGGAACTCCCTTCGTATCGGCACCGCGTGAGAAGCGGTGTTGATTACTAACGAACGAGTCATAGATTAGGCTCGTCGTGTTTCCGCGACATTACCGTTATGTTGCTGTCGCGAAACCAATCAATGAGGTTACCGCATCACAGCGGCGCTGCCGCCCTTAATAGCCAATCAACTGTATAAATTGCAGACCTCTCCCC
Source organism: uncultured Collinsella sp. (assembly GCA_928722055.1). GTDB lineage: Bacteria > Actinomycetota > Coriobacteriia > Coriobacteriales > Coriobacteriaceae > Collinsella. The sequence goes on along the minus strand of CAKMWN010000002.1, from coordinate 331,537 downwards.
ATGATTTAAGGGTAGTCAATTTGGGACAGGGCTTTTTTAACTGGTATTTCGCATCAAATACCATTCAATATAGCCCCATCTTAGATTGACTACCCTGTTATAGGAAATGCCAATAGCGAAGCATTTTCGATTGGTATCCCCAAATAGCGAGAGAAACTCCGCCTTAGCGCAGTGGTGCTGTAGAATCCTTGCAACAAAACATCGCACCCAGGCATCTAAAGGAGCACGATATGCGCGTCGACGAGGTTTTTAAGCAGGCAGCATCCCAGGGCACCGCACCCGTTTCGTTTGAGATGTTCCCGCCTAAGGGCGAGCTAACCCTCGACACGGCTCGCGAAGTGGCAGGCAATCTGTGCAAGCTTTCGCCGAGCTTTGTCTCGGTCACCTGCTCGGCCGGCGGCTCGGGTAACGGTGCCACCACCGCCCCCATCGCGCATATGATTTCGAGCGAATTCGATACGCCCTCGGTAGCGCATCTCACCTGCGTAGGCCGCACCCACGCCGACATCGCCGCCAAGATTGACGAGTATCGCACCGCCGGCGTTGAAAACATCCTGGCCCTGCGTGGTGATCTTCCCGCTGGCGCGACCGAGGACGACAAGCCCGCCTCCGACTACGCCTACGCCCGCGACCTCATCCCCGAGCTCGTCGACGCCGGCTTTTGCGTGGGCGCCGCAGCCTACCCCGAGGGCCACATTGCCTGCGAGGACCTCAACGTCTCGGTCGAACACCTCAAGCAAAAGCAAGATGCCGGCGCAAGCTTCTTTGTGACACAGCTCTTCTTTGATAACGAGTGCTTCTATCGCTTCCGCGAGCTTGCCGACAAGGCCGGCATCACCGTGCCCATTACCGCGGGCATCATGCCGTTTATGGGAAAATCGCAGATCAGCCGCATGGTCTTTATGTGCGGCGCGTCGCTGCCCTCCCCCGTCATCAAGATCCTCGCCAAGTACGAGAACGACCCCGAAAGCCTGAAGGCAGCCGGTGTAGATTATGCTGCTCGTCAGCTTTGCGACCTTAAGGAGCACGGTGCCGACGGTCTGCACCTGTACACTATGAACCGTCCTGCAATCGCCGCGACCATTATGGAGCGCCTGGGGTAATGGAAAAACCGCACGTCGATACAACCGTTGTTGAAGTGCCGGCCGACCTTGCGTCGCCGGCGCTTTACCGTATCGACGCCGCCCACCGCCCTCGTGTCGACCGTGCCGAGATGCTGCGGTATCTGGGCTACGGCGGCCAGCAGATTGAGCCCGAGCTGTCACGACGAATTGAGCTTGTGGTCGAGCGCCTAGAGCTGGATATCGAGCCCCGCGGCGTGCGACGCGTGTTTGCCGTCGATGCCACGGGCGTTGACGAGCAGGGCGAGCCCTGCATCCGCTTGGTTGGCACCAATGTTGAGCTGCGGGGTCGTGATATCTATCGCCACCTTAAGGACGCCCGCCTGGCGGCGCTCATGGCATGTACCCTCGGGATGTCTGCCGAACGCCGTCTGCGAACCACCGGAACCCAGCAACCTCTGGAAGGCGCCGTGCTCGACGCCGCATGCTCTGCCTATGTAGAAGCCGCCGTCGAGCAGATGGACCAGCAGGTCAAGGCTACGGCCGCTGCACACGGGCTCGCCGGCAACTGGCGCTTTAGCCCCGGCTACGGCGACTGCCCGCTTACGGCCCAGCGCTCGATCGTGGCTGCGCTCAACGCCACGCGGTTCATCGGGCTTACCGTCACCCCCACCAGCCTGCTCATGCCCACCAAGAGCGTGACCGCGGTGATCGGCCTGTTCGACGGCGAAGTCCACGACGCCCAGAGCCATCCTACCTGCAATATCTGCCGCATGCGCGAGCACTGCCGCTTCCGCGCCGCCCACACCACCTGCTATTCCAGCCACTAGGAGCCCCCGATGTTCACCCCGCTTATTACTCATAATTCGGATGGTGCCGCGCTGGCGGCGCCCGTCAATGCCGCACGCTGCAACGGCGCTGTGTACAAGCCACGCACGATCGACGACCTGCGCATTAAGGACGATCGCCTGCGCGCCGCCATCGAGGGCACGGGGCACCTGCTGTTTGACGGCGGCATGGGCACCATGCTGCAGGCTGCCGGCATGAAGGCCGGCGCCCTGCCCGAGCTGCTCAACTTTGAGGAGCCCGAGGTTATCACCGATATCCAGCGTCAGTATGTCGAGGCCGGCTGCGACGTGATCACCGCCAACACCTTTGGCGCCAACGCCCACAAGCTCGACGGCGCCGCCACCGTGGCAGATGTCTTTGCCGCCGCTGTCGCCTGCGCCCGCGAGGCCGGCGCCCGCTACGTCGCCGGCGATATCGGCCCCATCGGCGCGCTGCTTCGCCCCTTGGGCACCCTGAGCTTCGACGAGGCCTATGACCTCTTTGCCGAGGAGGTGCGCGCCGGCGTCGACGCGGGCGTGGACCTCTTTATTATCGAGACCATGACCGACCTTGCCGAGATCAAGGCGGCCGTCCTCGCCTGCCGCGAGAACTCCGACCTGCCCGTCTTTGCCACCATGACCTTTGAGGAAGACGGTCGCACCTTCTTGGGAACGAGCCCCGAAGTCGCCGCCATCACGCTCGACGCCATCGGCGCCGACGTTTTGGGTATCAACTGCAGCCAGGGCCCGGCCGAGCTCCGAGGGCTCGCCGCACGTATGCTCACCGTTACCGACAAGCCCGTTATGGTGCAGGCTAACGCGGGACTGCCCCGCGTGGACGACGACGGCAATACCGTCTTTGATATCCAGGCCCCCGAATACGCCGAGGCCGTCGCCGGCATGATCGAGGACGGCGTGAGCGTCGTGGGCGGCTGCTGCGGAACCACGCCGGCGCATATGGCGGCCTTGCGCACGCTTATCGACAACCACACGCCCAGCCCGCGCCGCCGCAAGCCCAGCATGTCGGTCACGAGCGCCCAGACGGTCGTGGACCTTCCCTGTGACGGCCACAAAATCGCCGTCATCGGCGAGCGCATCAATCCCACCGGCAAAAAGCGCCTGCAACAGGCCCTGCGCGACGGCGACCTGGACTACGTCGTGAGCCAGGGCATCAGCCAGCAGGAACAGGGCGCCGACATCCTGGACGTCAACGTGGGCCTGCCCGAGATCGACGAGGTCAAGATCATCCAGCAGGCGACCGAGCAGCTCCAGGGCTCCACGCTGCTGCCGCTGCAGATCGACTCCACCGACCCCGCAGCCGTCGAGGCAGCCGTGCGCCGCTACGCCGGCAAGCCCATCATCAACTCGGTCAATGGCAAACAGCAAATCATGGATGAGATCTTTCCGCTGGTCGCCCATTACGGCACCAACGTCGTCGGCCTCACGCTCGATGAAGGCGGCATCCCCGATACCGCCGAAGCTCGCTTCGCCATCGCCGAGCGCATCGTGGCCGAGGCCGCCCGCTACGGTATCGGCCCGGACCGCATCCTCATCGACTGTCTGGTCATGACCGCCTCGACCAATCAACGCCAGGCCGAACAGATCCTGCGCGCTATGTCCCTGTGCAAGGAGCGTCTGGGCGTCAAATGCGCGCTCGGCGTGTCGAACATCAGCTTTGGTCTGCCCGCCCGCCCGCTGCTGGGCTCGGTCTTTTTGGCTGCCGCTTTTGGCGCGGGCCTGGACGCCCCCATCATGAACCCGGGCTCCAAGCGCTTTATGGATACCGTCTACAGCTATCGCGTGCTGAGCGTTGAGGACGAGGGCTCGACCGGATACATCGAGCGCTACGCCGGCTGGACCGATCCGTACAAGATCGCCGCGAACCCGGCGGCCGCTCAGTCAGCATCGAGCGATGCCGCGGCTGCCGCAAGCACTACCGCAAGCGCCGATGACGACCCCATCCGTCACATGGTCGTCTCGGGCCGCAAGGGCGAGATCGCGGACGAGACCGAGCGTCTGCTGGCAGATCACGACGCCATGGACCTCATCAACAACCACTTTATCCCCGCCCTCGACGAGGTTGGCGTCCTCTTTGACCAGGGCAAGTTCTTCTTGCCGCAGCTCATGGCCTCGGCCGAGGCCGCGCGCGTGGGCTTCGATACCATCAAACGCCTGATGCCCGCCGGCGAGATTGCCGACAAGGGTAAGATCTGCGTGGCCACCGTCAAGGGCGATATCCACGACATCGGCAAGAACATCGTCAAAATGCTGCTCGATAACTACGGCTATACCGTCTTTGACCTAGGCCGTGACGTCGACCCGCAGGAGGTGCTCAGGACCGTACAGGAGCGCGACATCAAGCTCGTCGGCCTCTCGGCGCTTATGACCACCACGGTCGTCGCCATGGAGGAAACCATCAAGCTGCTTCATGCCGAGGTGCCGGGCGTCAAGATCATCGTGGGCGGCGCCGTGCTCACCCCCGAATACGCAAAGCAGATCGGCGCGGATTACTACGCCAAGGACGCCGCCGAGAGCGCACGCATCGCCGAAGAGGTCTTTGGGCAGTAACACAACGGAAACAACCGAGCACCAAAACGTGCCGCACGCGCCACTTGGCACGTGCGGCACGTTAGAATAGACAAGACTATGCTCGTTTTGGCAGATAGGAGCGCAAGGATGGCGATCACGCCCGCAGAAATCGCGGAAACCCGCGGCATGGTTGAGGAGCAGAACCTCGACATCAGGACCATCACCATGGGTGTTTCGCTCATGGGTTGCGGCGACGAGAACCTCGACCGCACGTGCACGAAGATCTACGACCACGTGACGCACACGGCTGAGCACCTGGTCGAGACAGCCGAGAACCTCGAGCGCGAGTACGGTATCCCCATCGTCAACAAGCGCGTTTCCGTCACCCCGGTGGCGCAGATCGCCGCGTGCTGCAAGGATGAGGACCTCACCCCCATCGCGCATGCCCTCGACCGCGCGGCTGAGACGCTCGGCATCGATTACCTGGGCGGCTTCTCCGCACTCGTCCAGAAGGGCATTGGCGACGCCGACCGCCGCGTCATCCAGTCCATCCCCCAGGCGCTCGCTACCACGAGCCGCGTCTGCTCCAGCGTCAACGTCGCCAGCCTGCGCGCCGGCATCAACATGGACGCCGTGCTTATGGCCGCCCAGACCATCATCGATGCCGCTAAACTCACGGCCGACCAGGACTCCGTCGGCGCCTCCAAGTTTGTCTGCTTTGCCAACATGGTCGAGGACTCCCCGTTTATGGCGGGCGCCGTCCACGGCGGTGGCGAGGCCGACGCCGTCATCAACGTAGGCGTTTCGGGCCCCGGCGTTATGGCCGCGGCCCTGGAGACGCTGCCCGATTCTGCATCGATGATGGAAGTCGCCGAGAAGATCAAGCAGACCGCCTTTAAGATTACCCGCGCCGGCGAGCTCATGAGCCGCGAGGCCGCCCATCGCCTGGGTGTCGAGAAGGGCATCGTCGACCTGTCGCTGGCTCCCACGCCTGCCATCGGCGACTCCGTTGCCCGCATCCTCGAGATCATCGGTGTTGGCACCTGCGGTGGCCCGGGCACGACCTGCGCACTCGCCATGCTCAACGATGCCGTCAAGAAGGGCGGCGTCATGGCAAGCTCCAGCGTGGGCGGTCTCTCCGGCGCCTTTATCCCCGTGTCCGAGGATGCCGGCATGATCGCCGCCGTCGAGGCCGGTGCGCTTTCGCTCGAGAAGCTCGAGGCTATGACCTGCGTGTGCTCCGTCGGCCTGGACATGATCGCCATCCCCGGTGACACCCCGGTCGAAACCATCGCCGGCATCATCGCCGACGAGATGGCTATCGGCGTCATCAACAACAAGACCACGGCCGTCCGCGTGATTCCCGCCATCGGCAAGGGCGTGGGCGATTGCGTCGAGTACGGCGGCCTGTTTGGCCGTGCGCCCATCATGCCGGTGAACCCCAACGCCGGCACCGTGCTTGCCCACCGCGGTGGACGCTTCCCGGCACCGCTGAACTCGCTGAAGAACTAGCTGAGGGGTTCGGGCGAGGAGCCCCGGGGAGGGCAAATATATAAGGTCGCCTGCTCGGACAGTCCTGACTCGCACGGAGAGCACATTAAGTGCTCTCCGGCTCGTGCGGAACTCGCGATCGACCTTATATATTTGCCCTCCCCGGGGCTCCCGCATAACGGGACCTCGGTTGAGTTCTATCCCGATTGCAGTTGCTTCGCTCCTGCACCACTTGGCTGGTGCGGCGGTTTGGCGTTGGATCGGTTCTTTCTGATATATGCTGGTTGCGGCTCTTCTTTTGGGAGGAGTCGCTTTTTTGTTGCTAGGAGGTTGGCCCGTGGTTGATGGGAAGAATCGTTCTGAGCTGCTTTCCACAGATTGGAACCAGGAGTGGATGCGTCTGCAAACTAGTCGGCGGCGGGCTGATGACTCTTTTGAGTGGGACAAAAGGGCTCGGCATTTTCGGCCGCTTGAGACTGCTCCGTATGCCCGGGACTTTATGAAGCTGTTAGCGTTAAAGCCTGGTGAATCCGTGCTGGATATGGGGTGTGGGGCTGGGTCGATTGCTATTCCGCTTGCTCAGGCTGGGCATCCCGTGATTGCTGCTGACTTTTCCCCTGCCATGTTGGGCACGCTTGATGCTGGCATTGAGTACTATGGGCTCGAGGATCGCATTACACCGCTTGAGCTTGCTTGGGATGATGACTGGGATTTGGTTGGACCGGTCACGAAAGCGGTAGATGTTGCCTTTGCCAGTCGCTCTATCACCACGACCAACCTAAAAGGTGCGCTTGCCAAGCTTGATCGAACGGCTCGTCGGCGTTGTGCCGTCACGATGGTCGCCAACTCCAGCCCGCGCTATGACCTGCACCTGATGAACGCCATCGGTGCCTCGGTTACCTGCAGTAATGGCTTTGTGTATGCCTTTAATATCCTCATTCAGATGGGTGCCCTGCCACAGGTTACGTACTTTGAATCGCCTCGTCGCGATACCTTCGATAGCCTTGAGGCGGGCGTGGAGGACTTCTCCCGCATGCTCGAGCACGGTAACGAGGATAAGATCGATCGTCTACGCGACTACGTCGCTCAGCATATGATTGAGAATCCCCATGCCGGCGAGCCAGGGTCCAAGGGCGTGCCGCAGGGGCGCTATATGCTCGATCATGTCCGCAAGGTTCGTTGGGCGTTTATTGCATGGGAGCCGGTCTCTTCGGGCCGTCCATAGACCGCTTTCGGCTGCCGTACACGTCCGCCTGTAACCCGCACTGTTCTCCCGCTCGGCATCCGCATTCTTTTTGAACTGGGCAAATACGCCCCACACCACGCCGTTCCTGCGCTATCGTGGGACAGCTCACGTAGATTAAGGCCCCATCGAGGGGCGCCCCATAACATAGAAAGCGAGAACCCATGGCACTGACAGGAGCCCAGGTCAAGCAGCTTCGCAGCATGGCCCATCACCTCAACCCCGCCATCATCATCGGCAAGTCCGACATCAACGAGGGCACCGTCGAGCAGACGGTCGCCTACCTGGAGAAGCACGAACTCGTTAAGTGCTCCGTACTCGATGGTTCCAGCCTTTCCGCCCGCGAGGCCGCCGAAGAGCTCGCCGATCGCTGCCATGCCGAGGTCGTCCAGGTTATCGGCCGCAAGTTCTCGCTGTATCGCGAGTCCTCGCGCAAGGACATCGAGAAGATTAAGCTCGTCTAAGAGCCAACGATCCGGCGAGCCAATATACATCAAGCTTGCGAGCGTCCGATCAATTCGGACGCTCATTTTTTATCGCTCGACGAGCACGCGGTTAAGCCTGCCCTCCACCAAGCGCTCGTACAGACGCCGCGTCTCGGGCTCGGGCACGCCATTGACCTGCTCCCTCAGGTGATGCATATGCCCACTGTACAGCTCGACGATATCGCGTCGTCGCCCCGCCGCACCGTAGACGCGCATAGCGCAACGCACCATGTCCTCGCGCGCTGTCTCTTGCCGCAGCCCCGACTCCACCAGCCATACCGCCGACTGCAGGTCGTTTTCTTCTAGGGCGGCATTCGCGCCCCGAATCATGCAGTCGATATACTTCGATTCCATAATGCGCCGCATACGCAAAAAGTAGGTGGGATTACAGCCATTGGGAACATACAGCGGGCCGGCGTAGAGCTGCTCGATCTTAAGGCACAGCTCGATCAGATGGGGTCCGCGCGCACCCGTGCGATTTCCCAAAACTTCGCGGCTTATCTGATCAAACAACCGCACGTCGGTCTTGACGTAATCGCCATTAAGCCCAATGCACTCGTTTTGGATCAGCACACACGACTTGCCGTCCGGTGTCGGCCCCAAGGCCGAACGCAAGCGCGATATCGTCGAGTACAGGTTGTTGCGGGCGCTATTGAACTCGGCATGGGGCCACAGCTCCATGGCCAGCGTCTCGCGGTCGACCAGTGCATCCATCCCCAGCGCAAGCCGCTCGGCAAGCGTCGCCGCTTTCTTGCGGCGCCACATCTTATCCGTGATGGGAAACCCGTCGCGCTCGGCGCGAAACGCCCCGAACATGCGGATCTCGATATGGCCAATCACATCGACACCCTCGGCATCGCCGGCCTGGAACAGACGCTCGCCTTCGCCCTCAAAGTCGTCACGCAGCGAATATCGCGACAGCTCGCGCACCGGGAGCTTCTTTCGAATTCTAGCAGCCGGCTCACCCAGACAATGCATCGCAAGACGCGCAAACAGCCGATACGACGGATCTAAAATCCCCGGGCGGTTCATGGACATCCAGGCTGCAAGGTCGCTATCGCGGCCCGCGGAGGCCAAATGCAGCGTCACCATCCAAGCCTCGGCACCACCGACCTGCGTCCGACTCAAATCGAGCAGCTCTGCCTCTTCGCGCACCGATACCATCGATGTATTGCGTAAGTATGCCGCGCGCTCTAGCAGCAGTGCGTTGTCGCGTATGTATCCAATCGATTCCTCGGCAAGCCTGAGCACCTGCACCGCACGGAATTTGGCATTGACCGGACGCCCCTCGGCCAGCGACTGCCAGCCTTCCAGTATCAAGCCAAACAACTGGACTTGATTGTCGCGCACGCGCACGGCAAAACGGTCGAGCTCATTGAATGCCTGCTCGTCGGTCACCGGCATGCCGGCAAACAGGCGCCGTGCCGATAATACCATGCGCACCCAGATGGCGAGCGCTCGGATTCCACGCGCTTCGAGTGCCTCGAGCGTCAGGGCCATCTCGTCATCGCGCTCGTCAGTCCCTGCATACGACCCATCAAATAGCTCCGTCAACATGCGGTCCGCCCGCACAAACGTCCCCGCGATATCGAGCTCACAATCGTAGACCTTATCCGTTTTGAGCCCCGCGAGGATCTCACCACCCTTCGCCCGCTCGGTCAGCCCATGTTTTATCTCGATATGTGCGGACAGCATGTCGAGTGCGGCACAAGACGCCTCACTTTCCAGCGCTGTATGGCTTGCCGGAAGCCCCAGACCACTATCTCCATAACAGGCGGCCGTAAACGCGTGCGCTACCTTCCACGACACGGGATCGAGCTCGCAAATCGCTTGCTCGCCCGCATGCTCGATAATTGAGGCCATATACCGCGCGAGTTTTGTATTGGAGACGCTCACCGCCGCCAGATAGATGCCGAGTGCCTCGTCAGGCGTCGGCTCCGATGCCCGGCCATCTGCCTCGTTCTTTCCCAGCGCCGCGCGGCAGACATCCCCTCCATGCCCCGTCAGGGCCAGATCGACCCCATACTGGCCGGCAAGCTCCAGCACCGCACTGCGGTCCAAAAACGCGTCGGCGAGGTCCATCGCGGTATCGCAGCGCCCCGCTTTAATCAATATACGCGCCGCCCGCACAACGAGTTCGGGGCGAATTTCAGCGACCAGCTTGCGCAATCGAAGGCGCGCGTTGTCCTCGGTACCCAAGCAGGTAAAGCTCCGGTCTGCCGGATCGACGCCAAAAATGGGATAATCGCGAACAAGATAGGACTGGTCAATTGCCGAAAGCCTAACACCGCAAGCCTCGAGCTCCGAAATATTGCCCTCACCCATTAAGACCATCAAGCATGCCACACTAAACAGGGCGTTGTTCTCGAGCGACGCCAGATCAACAAGTGCCGCACCGTAGATATTGACGATCTCGTTTTCGAGCATCTGGGCAACGTCTCCCTGCCCGTATAATCCCGACTGCATAGCCGAGACGAGCTCGGGCACACCCTGCGTAAGCTGGTAGAAGTCGAGCGATGTGCTGATCGAAAACGCCGATGCCCACGCCGAATACTCATAGGCATGCACCTTGAGCATCTGCGCGTTGACTTTAATCGAATCGCCCAGTCCATGAATCAGCTGGCGATTCGAAGGACGGCAGCTCATAAAGACCCCAACCCCCATAGCACGCAGGCTTCGGATTCGGTCGATCAGCTCCTCGGTCTCGCTCTGGCTGAGGTTAGGCACGTTATCGATTGCGATCAGGGAGTGCGGCTTGTCCTTAAGCTCTTCGGTAACGACCTCGAGCTGCATAAACACCTCGCGCCCAATGGCGCGGTCCGCCTCAATGATCCGCACGGGACCTCGCGTCGGATCGTTTTTAACCTCTTGGGCATACTGCAGCAGCACCGAGGTTTTCCCAAAGCCATCAGGCGCGTAGAGGACTACGATGCCGGCCTTTCGGCCCTTGGCGATAAGTTCGTTCATCAAGCGATCGCGCCGCACCGTATAACTACTGCCCAGCGGCATAAGCTCGAGGTCGTCCGTATTGCCCAAATCGTTAACCATGCCCGCTCCTCAACTCGACCACATGGACACCGTAACGCTAGACCATATGTATCGCTAGATGAATAGAGCGATGCTACGGTTTAGGATGTTTGTTGGTACGCAAATGGCAAGTTTTTGTTCAGCGTGGTCCGATTGAAACTTATCCCCCAACCAATCAGTCTTTGCGCAGGTCAATGCGCTTGCCAGCTTGTCCCATCCTTTGGCAGTGTACCTCAAATGAGCGCTGTTCAATTGTGTTGCGCAACTCACCTAACGCCAGCTACCGTCTGCGACCTTTTCATAGCATTTATGCATAGTATCTGTTATGGAATGAATCATGCTGCACCAGCCGCACCCGTCAAGTTCGCGGCAAGATTTTCGTCAAGCACACGGCGCACGCTCAGCAAAAAGGCCCCCGCAAAGCGGAGGCCTTCGGCAAAGCTATGTCGAGGTGATAGGCTTTCGCTACTCGCAGAGCGAAAGGGCGGCCTCGTCGGCAACGACAACGCAGTTGGTGTGCAGCTGCAGGATCGAAGCCGGGCACTCGGGCGTAACCGGACCATAGCACATGTCATGCACGGCCTGAGCCTTGGCCTCGCCGTTGGCGACGACCAGGATCATGCGGGCATACATGATGGTCTGGGTACCCATGGTGTAGGCCTGACGGGGAACATCGTCGATGCTGTCGAACAGGCGGCTGTTGGCCTGAATGGTGCTCTCGGTGAGGTCGACGCAGTGCGTGCCCTTGGAGAAGTGGTCATCGGGCTCGTTGAAGCCAATGTGGCCGTTGTTGCCAATGCCGAGCAGCTGCAGATCCGGATAACCGGCGTCGGCGACAATCTTGTCGTACTCAGAGCAGGCAGCGGCGGCGTCGGGGTTGGAACCGTCGGGCACATGCGTGTTGTTCAGGTCGATGTTGATGTGATCGAAGAAGTTCTCACGCATGAAGTAGTGATAGCTCTGGGGATCGTCGTGCGAAAGGCCGCGATACTCGTCCAGGTTGTAGGTGCTGACCTCGGCAAAGTCGACGTCGCCCTTCTCGTACCAAGCAGCGAGCTGCTTGTAGGCACCGATCGGGGTGGAGCCGGTGGCAAGGCCCAGTACACAGTCGGGCTTGAGGATAACCTGGGCCGAGATGATATTGGCGGCCTTGCGGCTCATATCCTCGTAGTCTTTAGCTTTAATGATCTTCATTACGCGTCCTTTCTCGTACAAGAGAGGCAAGGCTCCCTTACAAGCACTTGCCCGCGGCCCGCGTCGGCCGCAACCAACGTGTGCGGCCACCAGGGCGAGGTCGCGTAATGTATGTGTCTCGTGTCTAGCCGCGTCGAGGCCCCTGCCCGTCCACGGTGACCCAAAGCTGTTTAGCTTCGGACAAATCTCATCTTGCCACGGAGGGCGTCCTCTTTCAAGGGCGCCCTCCGTAAACGTGTTTGAATTGTAGGCTAATGGCCACGTGCACTTGCTAGCGCTCGCGAGCAACGATGAGCTGGTCCATCTCCTCGACATGCTCGCCAACGGAACCCTTGATGCTCGAGAACTCAACAGAGTTGCACACCAAGATGGGAACCGTCACATCGTAGCCCTCGGCAGCAATTGCCTCGCGATCGAACTCGATGAGCACATCGCCCTTATGGACGATGTCACCCACTTGCGCATGCACGGTAAAGTGCTTGCCCTCGAGCTGAACAGTGTCCAAACCAACATGGATGAGCACGTCTAAGCCATCGACCGTGTTGAGCGCAACGGCGTGTCCCGTGGGAAAAATGGCCTCGACCTTGGCGTCTGCCGGCGCAATCACGCGCGTGCCGGTAGGCTGAATCGCCACGCCCTGGCCCAAAAGGCCGGTGGCAAACGTCTGATCGTTTACCTCGGAAAGCGGAATGACATCGCCCGAGATGGGAGCATCCAGCGTAAGGACTCGACCACGCATACCAAAAGACCTTAGGACTTTAGTGAACATGCTCCCCCTCGGACATACCAATCAATCAAAATAACCTTAACAGTTTACCACTTGGCTACGGTTTTTGACCATTAGGGAAGTTCGCGCTTGACAACCTCGACGATGTCGTCGACAACGCGTTGGGTCAGCTCGTGCGTCTCGGCCTCGGCCATCACGCGGACCAGCGGCTCGGTACCGCTCGGGCGCACCAGAATGCGGCCGCGGCCGTCAAGCTCCTTCTCGGCAGCAGCGACGGCATCCCAGATGGGCTGGCAATCGTCCAGACCTGCCTTGTTGTCGGAATGCACGTTGACGAGTACCTGCGGGTACTTCTTCATGATGCCGGCAAGATCGGTGAGGGTACGACCGGTGCGCTTGAGCACGGCCAGAAGCTGCAGGGCCGTCACCAGGCCGTCGCCGGTGGTGTTGTGCTCCAGGAAGATGATGTGGCCGGACTGCTCGCCGCCGATGACGGCACCGTCCGCGAGCATGCGCTCCAGAACGTAGCGGTCGCCCACGGCGGTCTGGACCATCTCGAAGCCCTGCTCCTTCATAGCGATGGAGAAGCCCAGGTTGCACATGACGGTCGAGACGATCTCGGAGTTGGCGAGCTTACCGCGAGCGGCGAGGTCGGAACCGCAGATAGCCAGGATGTAGTCACCATCGATCTCATTGCCCTCGCTGTCCACGAACAGTACGCGGTCGGCGTCGCCGTCGTGGGCCAGGCCGATATCGGCGTGGGTGCGCAGCACGAGCTCACGCAGGGGCTCGAGGTGCGTAGAGCCACACTCAACGTTAATGTCGGTGCCGCAATAATCGGTGTTGATGGCATGGACCGTAGCACCCAGGCGCTGCAGCGCGGCGGGCGTGGTCTGGCAAGAAGCACCGTGGCCGCAGTCGACAGCAACGACCAGGCCGTCAAGCCTCAGGCCATCAAGCGTATCGATGGCGTGGTCAACGTATGCCTTGCGGGCGTCCTTCATCTTGATGATGTGGCCCACGCCGGCACCGGTCGGCAGCGTGTCGGCAGCCATGGCTTCCTCGGACATGACCCAGGCGCTGATCTCTTCCTCGACAGCATCGGGGAGCTTCATACCCTTGCGGCTAAAGAACTTGATGCCGTTGAACTCCGGCGGATTATGCGAAGCAGAAATGACGATGCCGCCGTCGAGCTCGTTTTGAACAGTGAGCAGTGCCACGGCAGGCGTGGGGATGACGCCGCAGCAATGCGGGCGGCCGCCCTCGGCCATAATGCCGGCGGTCAGAGCGCTCTCGAGCATGGTGCCCGAAAGACGCGTGTCGCGGCCGATGCAGATATCCGGACCAAGAAACTTGGTCGCCGCGCGGCCCAGGCGAAACGCGAGGTCGCACGAGAGGCCGGCATTGGCGACGCCACGAACGCCGTCGGTACCGAAGATGTTCTGGGGCATAGGATCGCTCCTTCCCTAGCAGGCGATATGCAACCGCCCGCCCTAGTCGAAAAAGAAAAGCGGGACCCGCCGAGGAATCGGCAGGCCCCGCTTGTACATTGTATCTCGAAAGGAGATAAAACCTTAGCGCTTGGAGAACTGGGGAGCGCGGCGGGCCTTCTTGAGGCCGTACTTCTTGCGCTCGACCACGCGAGCATCGCGCGTAAGGAAACCGGCCTTCTTGAGGTCAGCACGGTAGTCGCCAGCGTTCAGAAGAGCGCGAGCGATGCCCAGGCGCAGAGCGCCGGACTGACCGGAGATGCCGCCGCCATCGCACAGAGCGATAACGTCGAACTGACCGGCGGTGTCGGTCACCTTGAAGGGAGCAAGGGCGTTCTCAACGAGCTGATGACGGCCGAAATACTGCTCGGCGTCACGCTTGTTGATGGTCACCTTGCCGGTGCCGGGGACGAGACGGACGCGGGCGACGGCGTTCTTACGACGGCCGGTACCCTGGTAGACAACGGTGTTCTCAGCCATCTTTAAGCCTCCAGCTCAATCTTCGTGGGGTTCTGGGCAGCGTGCGGATGCTCGGCACCAGCGTAAACCTTAAGCTTAGTCATCTGGGCACGGCCGAGGGTGGTCTTGGGCAGCATACCGCGAACGGCGCGCTCGATGACCTTCTCCGGGTGCTTCTCCATAGCCTGGCGGAAGCTCTCAGCCTTGAGGCCGCCGTTGTAGCCGCTGTGGCGATAATAGGTCTTCGTGTCGGCCTTGTTACCGGTAAGCTGGACCTTATCGGCGTTGATGACGACAACGAAGTCGCCGCAGTCGCTGTTGGGCGTGAACTGGGGCTTGTTCTTACCGCGCAGGATCATTGCGATCTGGGTGGCAAGACGGCCCAGGACAGCACCATCGGCGTCGACGAGAACCCAGTTGCGCTGGACCTCGCCCTGCTTGGCGTAGTGAGTCGATTTCGAAATCACTTAGACTCCTCCATGTACAGTACGTGTTGTTACAGAGATTCACGGGGCTCTGCAAGTAACCCGTCCATATTACCCCGCTCGCCGTACGAGTCAACAGGTATTTTGGCTCCGACCAGAGTTTCTGCACATGTCATCCACGAGCCATAATTTTTCCAGCTCTTTAGCTGTTGTCATTTTTTGAGGGTTCGCCGTCGTTAGCGCTCAACGAACTCTTGGATTTCCGCGAGCAGGCGCTTTGCCTCCTGACGGCCCTGGATATACAGGTCCAAAAGCTTTGCCGGATCGTGCTCGACATGGCCGACCTCGACCGGCTTTTGCGGAGCGACGACCAACGCACGGCCCTCGCGCTCATACTTCCACAGGTGCATGCGCTGGATGTTGTAACGGTCGTGGCGCGTCTCGATAGCCTCGAGCAGGTAGGGGTAGTCGGCATAACGCGCACGCGCGGCCGGCAAAAACTCGTAGGGTTTTTTCTCGTACGAGCGGTCCTGCGTGACGATGACGACCGCACGGTCGAAGCCCGCCTCCTCGAGCACATGCTCGATGGGGACCGAATCGGCCACGCCGCCGTCGACATATTTGTGCCCGTCAATCTCGACCGGCGGCGTCACCAGTGGCAACGAGGTCGATGCGCGCACGGCGTCGAGATCGAGCACGGCGCTTTTGACCGGGAGGTACGTGGCGGTTCCAAAGAGCATGTCCGTCGCGACGGCGTACATCTCGATGGGGCTCGCGTCGAACGTCTCGTTGTCAAAGGGATCCAGGCGGTCCTGGACATCGTTGAAAATAAAGTCGTAACCCACAATAGAGCCCGTGGACGCAAACGATGCGGCGCCCATGAAGCGGCTGTCGTTGCAGAAAGCCAGGTTGATGCGGTTGGCACGGCCGATCTGGTGCGACTTATAGTTCACGCCGTTGAGGGCGCCGGCCGAGACGCCGTACACCGCCGGGATTTCGACACCAGCCTCCATGAGGACGTCGAGCACGCCTGCGGTAAATTGCCCGCGAAAGCTACCGCCCTCCAGGACGAGCGCGACCTTGCCGGCGTTCTTTGCCTTATCTTCTGCAGTCATGTTGACCTCCTGCGATTGCGTTTTGGCCTTCTTCTACCCAGTTTTGGGATGGAGGGCGCGCAGGTTTTTCAAGGCGGCAGGCGAAGCGGAAAGTGTGTCCCGTTCTCAGAGCAAATTCCGGGTCGCATTTTCCGCTGAGCCCGCCATCCGGAAAATGAATCCCATTTCGAGCTTAGATTCCGGGATGCGGTTTCCGTTTGAGGCGTCATCCGGAAACTACGTCCCAGTCTGAGCGTGGATTCCGGGACGTGCTTTCCGCCTGGGCTGCCATCGGGAAAGCGTGTCCCGGTCTGCGTTGCCAAGGCGTTTTCTTTACGGCCGCGCCCTGCATAGAGTTCGATTCTCCGCGGTTTGGGGAATCCGTTGATGGGTTGAGGCCGGAGCAAGACGCCCGATCGGCATCGCATCTATATCTAGCTGGGGCATTGCGCGGAGAATCTGCGTATTTGCTTCGCAAATCCGCACCGGCTTCGGCCGCCTGCCGGCGTCCTCGCCCGCTCGCTACAAACGCTCCGCGTTTGTTTAACGCTCGCGCCCTGCATAGAGTTCGATTCTCCGCGGTATCTGTAAGTAATAAAAAAGCAGGTAGAGACACTTCTCTACCTGCTTGTAACTATTGGTGGAGCTGGCGTTCATTCGGTCGAACACCTCGCCACCTGGACCTATAGCGCCAGGCAGCGACGGATTATCGCCCAAGCCGGCAGAATCGTCAAACGTGAACGCCACGCGCAGGCCGTCGTCATCGTCGGGGCCGCCCAGCACCACGCGCGCCACGAACGTGCGCAGAAGCTGCGCGTCGTCCACCTCGGCGGCGGCCATGCCCTCAAGCCAGAACAGCGCGCGGTCGTAGTCAAGGCGGGCGGCCTCAAGGGCCTCGGCCGTGCGCAGCTCGTCCTTGAGGAGCGCCTGCCGCTGCTTCAGCGCGTCTATGCGCTCCTTGCCGCCCGGCGGCGCGATGCCCGACTCGATGGCCGCCCATATGTTGGAGAACGCCGTCTCGATCTTGGCCAGCTCGCCCTTTATGGTCTCGCTCAAGGGCTTCTCGTCGGCGCGCTCCTCCTCGGCGTCGGCCAGCATGCGAGCGATGCGCTCGCGGCTGTCGGCGCTGCCCAGGGCCTCGCGCACGGCGTCGGCCACGCGCTTCTCCACGACATCGCGGCGCACGGTGCGCCCGCAGCTGCGGCAGCGGTAGTAGTGATAGGGCCTGCCCGACTTGCCCGTGCCGCTGGTGCCGGTCATCAGCCCGCCGTCGCGCCCGTCGTAGAGCTTGCCCGTGAGCGGGAAGTCCCACGCTTCGGTCTTGGCGCGGGGCCTGTGCGAGTCCTCAAGCATCCGTATCACCCTCTCCTCGTCATCCATGGGAACGATGGCGGGCATGCCGCCGGGCACGACCACGCCCGCGTAGCGGTACTCCCCGCCGTTCTCCCGCCGCATCAGTATGCGGCGCACCGTCTGGAAGCGCCACTTGCCGCCGCGCTTGGTGCGGTACGGCTCCCAGGCGCGCACCACGTCGGCCACCGACTTGCCCGACAAGACCATGCGCACGCCCAGGCGGATGGCGGCGGCCTCCTCCTCGTTGACCACGTAGCGCCCGTCCACTATGTCCCAGCCGTAGCGCACGCAGCCGTTGGCCATGCACCGCTCGGCGTTCTTCTGTATGCCGTCGCGTATGCGCTCGCCGTCGAGCGCGCTCTCGTACTCCGCCAGCACCTCCAGCATGCCCAGCTGCAGCACGCCCGCCGAGCCGTCCGAAATGTCCTCGCCCGCGTACAGTATCTCGACGCGGCAGCGGCGCAGCATGATGCGCGCCATGGCCATCTCGTCGCGGTTGCGCATGATTCGGGTAACTTTATATATGACCACGAAATCGAACAGCCCTCGCTTGGCGTCGGCCATCATGCGCTGGAACTCGGCGCGGTCGGTGTTGGTGCCCGTCTGCGCGAAGTCGCAGTACGTGGCCACCACGCGCAGGTCGTTCTCGGCGCAGTAGGCGCGGGACTTCTCCACCTGTATCTCTATGGACTCGCCGCGCTGGTTGTGGCTCGAGAAGCGGGCGTATATCGCCGCGCGCCCGCCCACGGCTACTCCATCTCGTCGGCGGCCTGGAACCACACCACCGTGCCGATCACGCGCACGGGTCCGTCGTCCATGCCGAAGATCACGTCCTCGTAGTCCTCGAAGCTATCCGCCGACAGCATCAGCTTGGTGCTGCCCTTGTACCAGCGGCGCATGACCGCGCGGTAGTCCTCGGTCTCCACCACGGCGATGGACCCGTTGGCGGGCTGGCGGTCGGGGTCGACCAGCACGTGGCTGCCCTCGGGTATGACGCGGTTCATGCAGTCGCCCTCGACCTCCAGGGCGAACGCGCGCGGGTGCCCGGCGCACACGGAGGCGGGAACCTCCACGCGGTGCGCGACCTCCTCCTCGTCGGCGAGCGAGCCGGCGTGCACGCGCCCGAGCGTGAGCAGCGGCACGGTGGCGCTGCTGGCCACCACGGGCATGGCACCGGCGGGCATATAGGAGCTGCCCTTGGGCTTTTTGGTCACGGGGTCAATCTGATCCATTCCGCCGTCTTCTATAAGGTGTGACTTACTAATCTGATAGCAGGCCGCCATGCGCTCAATAGCTCCCATACGGGGTTCGGAGCGGCCATTTTCCCACTGCGAAACGGCGTTACCTGTCACACCTGCAATCTCACCCAGTTCATCCTGGGTAACGTCGAAAATCTGCCGTAACTTCTTTATGTTGTCGGATATCGGCATCTTAACTCCTTCCAGGACTTAAATTTATTTTCAATTTTACCAAAATTAATCTTGACCGTGTTCTGAAGATTAATTACAGTTATGGACAGAAAGGAGGGAGTATGAAGTCACTCAAGCAGGCGCGCATGAGCAAGGGCGTAACCAAGAAGGCAATGGCTGAACATCTGGGCATTTCAGGACCTACATACGATGTTTATGAAGACCACCCCGACCGTATGCGCATCGAGACGGCTAAAAAGGCCGCCGACTTCTTGGGCTACAAACCCGAAGAAATTTTTTTCGCTTCAAACTGTAATTAGATTTACCTATCAGAAAAGGAGACACACCATGACCACCAAGAGCCACCAGCCCGAGTTCGTCGCCGAGATCATCGGCAAAACGCTCGACCACCTCATCGACGACCGCAAGCGCGTGGCCGTCAACTTCGAGCTGGCCGAGAACGGCTGCATGGAGGAGACGCACGACAGCCTCAAGCGCCGCATCACGGCCATGTGGGGCTTCCAGACGAGCGGCATCGAGCTTCTGGAGGCGAGCACGACGTGGTTCGAACTCGGCGGCATGCAGTTCAACGTCTACGACTCCGTGCAGTTCAGCGTGAACGGCAAGGGCTGGAGCACCGACTTCAAGACCATCGCGCGCGACACCGCGTACGACGAGAAGGAGTAGGCCATGCTGAACGAGGTGACCGTACGGGGGGGGTTCACCGCCCTCAACGTGAAGAGCGGCAAGTGCGTGCTGCAGTTTGAGCTGGACCCGAAGTTCCGTGACTTCATCCCCAAGCTGGTGGAGTTCACGGGGCAGATGCTCAACATCCACGTGTACGACGACCAGGAGGTGATGTTCGTGGATAGGGACACCGGTGAGGTCGCCTACGAGGACGCCCCGCTGCTTCTGCCGGGCGTCGCGGGCGAATGACCCCGATACAGCGCGCCATGTGCGACGAGTGCGCCGCCATGATGCGCGAGTTCTACAAGGACCCAGAGAACGAGAGGAAGTTCCAGGAATGGAAAAGATCAAGGGAAAGAGGGTGCGCGTCGCAGCCGGCAAGCGAAAGACGCGCACCGCAACGGTTCGCTTCCGAACCGAGACCAGTGTAACACCCGAGCAGCGCCGCGAGAGGCTGCAGGCCGTTTTCGCCGCCCTGTTCGTCTGCGCGTGCATCGCCGCCACATGGGCGCTGGAGGCAACAGTATGGCCGAGGTAGACGCCAAGGCCCAGGCCCTCGTGGCCAAGGCGTGCGGCTGGGTTGCCTCGAACCCCGATACATGGGCGAAGCTGCGCCGCATCTGCTACCGTCTGATGCTGGAGGGCCACGTCATCCAGCGCGACAACGTGTACACCCTGGCGTGCCAGAACGGCATGACCGTGAGCGAGGCCAGCGAGTTCAAGCGCGACCACAACCTGTGGAGCGTGCTGTCCCGCTACATGGTGCTGCAGCGCCCCTCCATGCTGGCCGCCGTGAGCTTCCGCCGCACGCCGGTGGACTCCGTGGACCTGGTGGGCACGTGGGAGGCCATCGTGGGCCCAGCCGTTTTCGCCGCCTCCACGCTAACCGAGGCGCAGGGCATCTACGACAGGGGCGCGCAATGAGGTGCACCGTCACGGTCGAGGGCCGAATGCCGAGCCTGAACGACTACATCAGCGCCGAGCGCGCCAACCGCTACAAGGCGGCGGCCATGAAGAAGCGCGAGACGGCGCGCGTGAGGGCGGCGGCCATGCAGCAGCGCGCGCCGCGCTTCGAGCGCCGGGTGACCGTGCGCACCACGTTCTACGAGCCCGACATGCGCCGCGACGCCGACAACGTGGGCTTCGCGCGCAAGTTCGTGCTCGACGGCCTGGTGGCGGCGGGCGTAATCAAGGACGACTCCCGCAAGTACGTGGAGCAGTGCCCCGACAGGGTGCTCACCGACAGGGCGCGCCCCCGCGTGGTCGTGGAGGTGAGCGACGAGTGACCCGCCGAGACAAGGGCAGGCCACACAGGGCGTGGCGCAAGGCCGACCTCGACCGCATAGCCGAGCTGGCGGGAAAGGTGCCCGCCCGCGAGATTCGCCGCGAGCTGCGGCTGTCCAAGAACCAGTTGGATAACGCGCGGCGCGTGATCAACGCCAGCGGCGGCCAC
The DNA here is from genome assembly GCA_928722055.1 of uncultured Collinsella sp. Lineage (GTDB taxonomy): Bacteria > Actinomycetota > Coriobacteriia > Coriobacteriales > Coriobacteriaceae > Collinsella. The sequence continues at coordinate 310,583 of CAKMWN010000002.1, read as the reverse complement.
GTGTCCCTGCGCTGCTACCGCCACCGCCTGGAGCTGTGCCCGTCGTGCGGGTGCCGCAGGGCGACCCTCGGCAAGGACGGCATCTGCGAACCGTGCAGACGCCAGCAGCAGCTTGAGGCCATAGAGGCCCGCATAGCCGAGCTGCTGCCGAGGCTGACCGCAGAGGAGCGCCGCACCTACGAGCGCACCGAGTGCGGCCGAGAGAGCCACGCCGACCCCATGCCGCAGGCCCCGGACACCTCGGGCATGAGCCGCTACGCCGCCGACAAGGCAGCAGAGGCGCACGACGAGGCCATGGAGCGGTGGCTGTGCCGCTACCTGTACCGCAGGGTCAAGGCGGCGCAGAAGCGCAAGGAGCGCATAGAGAAAAAAGTTCCGAAATCCTGAAAAGTTTTTATCACTTTTAGTTTTCCCAGTTAGGAGACCCAAATGCTCACGGAAATCATCAGCAAGACCGTCGCGGACAAGACGGTGGACAGCATCCTGAAGCGCATCGAGCGCGCCGTCCCCGTGCCCGAGCCGGGCGACGGCGGCTTCGACGCCGCCATGCGCCAGGCGTTCAACATGGGGGCCGCCTGCATGGCCGCGCAAATCAAGAACGGCCCCGTGCCCACCAAGCGCATCGCGCTCATGGGCGAGGTGGCCCGCGTGGCGTGCCGCGCCCGCCTGGTGGGCATGGAGTGCCGCGTGGTCGTAGACGAGGAGGCCCGCGCATGCAATCGCTAGAGGAGGTCGCGATCTGCGACGTGTACCCCTACGAGCGCGCCGACGGCGAGCCGATGAACCCGCGCGACTTCACCACCAGGGAGAGCGCCGAGCACATCGCGGGCCTGGCCGCGCAGTTCAAGGCCAACCGCCTCAACCCCGGTCAGCCCGTCATGAAGCCCATCCTGTACAAGGAGGGCGGCATCTACTGGATCATCGACGGCGAGTGCCGCGTGCGCGCCATGAGGGCCATCGGCACCGAGCGTTTCCTCGCCGAGGTTTACGACGACCTGGACGACGCCGAGCTGGCGCGCGTGGAGGCCGCCAAGGCCATGGTGGAGACCGACGCCAAGCTGGGGCTGACCGCCGAGGAGAAGTCGCGCGGCGTGCAGACCATGCTGGCGCTCGACATTCCCGACGAGGAGGTGGCCGTGGCCGCCCGCACCGACGCGGGCACCGTGGCCAAGGCGCGCCGCGCCGCCCGCAGGGTGCAGGACGCCGCCTACGACATGACGCTCGACCGCCTGGCCGCCATCACCGAGTTCGAGGGCGACGACGAGGCCGTGGCCGAGCTGCGCGACTGCAAGCAGTCCGAATGGCAGCGCGTGTACGCGAGACTGAAGGCCGAGGCCGAGCAGAGGCGCAACCGCGCCGAGGTGGTGGCGGTGCTTGCCGACGCGGGCGTCGAGTTCGTCGACGAATGCCCCGAGGGCTTCGCCGCATGCCGCACGTTTTCCGACTACCGCCCCGACCTGGCGGCGCTGGACGCCTACGTGGCCGACAACGCGGGCGCTGGGCTTCTGGCCGAGGAGACGCCGTTCGGCGTGACCCTGCTGGCGCCGGTGGCCGAGGGGGCCGACGAGGCCGCACAGGTCGCAGCCCAGCGCAAGGCCGACTTCCAGGCCGCCTACGAGGACGGCGCGAAGGCCCGCCGCGAGTGGCTTGCCGCCCACGCGGGCGACCTCAAGTCGATGCGCCGCACGGCTCTGGCGCTGACCGCGTTCGCCATGGAGGCCGAGGCCGTGGAATCGTTCGAGGAGCTGCTGGGCCGACCCATCGACCGCACGCCCACCGAGCTGGCCGTGGCCATGGGCTGGCGGGCAGCGTGGAACATGAGCGGCTGGACGGCCTGGAGCCTCATGGAAGGCGGCAGCTCCGTGTACCTCAACCGAGCGACGGTCGAGAACGTGACCATCATCTACGAGGCCATGAAGGCCGACGGCTACGAGCCGAACGCGGCCGAGACGGAAACCTACGAGGCGTGCATGGCGCGCCTGGGAAGCGAGGAGTAAATGAGCGAAGCAGTTGAGGCCGAGATCATCGAGCCCGAGGAGGCGTCAGAGCTGACCGTGGCGTACTCCCCCGCCGTGATCGAGGCCAACTTCGACGCCCTGGAGGCGCACGTGCGCAGGCTGGTGGCCGACTACGAGGGCGCGACCTACGACATGGGCAAGGACGAGAACGTGAAGGCCGCCAAGCGCGACCGCGCCTACCTCAACGGCATCGCCAAGGAGATAGACGAGCGCCGCAAGGCCGTGAGCCGCGAGTACACGAAGCCCCTGGCCGCGTTCGAGGACAGATGCAAGGCCGTGGCGGGCATCGCGAAGCAGGCAGCCGACGGCATCAAGGCGCAGCTGGACGAGGCCGAGGAGGAGCGCCAGCTGCGCGCGTACGCCAAGCTGCGGGAGCACTACGAGGAGTTCGCCGGGCTGCTGGCCCCCGTCGTGCCCTATGAGCGTTTCCACGAGAAGCAGTGGACCAACAAGACCTTCGGCGAGGTGAAGGCATTCAAGGCCCTGGAGGCCAAGGTAGAGCGCCTGGCCCAGGACTGGGAAACCCTCAAGGCGCAGTTCCAGGGCGAGCCGTTCTACGACGAGGCCGAGCGCGAGCTGTTCGCCACCCTGGACCTGGGCGCAGCCATAACGGCGGCGCACAAGGCCGAGGAGGAGCGCCGGCGCATCGCCGAGCTGAAGGCGGCCATGGAGCCGGAACCCGTGGAAGAGCCCGAACCCGAACCCGAAGCGGTGCCCGAGCCCGCGGAATGCCAGCCCGCAGAGTTCCCGCAGCCGCTTGAGCAGATGCCCGAGCCGCAGCCCGCGCCCATGCCCGCCCCGGTGCCGCCAGCGCCGCCCGCACCGGCACCCGTGGCCATGGCGGGCGACCCGTGGACGGTCGTGGTGCCGTGCGCCACGCGCGAGCAGATGCAGGGCGTCGCGGCGGCCCTCAAGGCGCAGGGCGTCGTGGGCACCATCATGCACGGCACGGTGGGCCAGGTTTACGAGCGAATGAACGGAGGCTACTAGCATGACCCAGGAACAGCAGTCCATCGACCTCATGGCGGCCGTTGCCCGCGTGCAGCGCGCCGTGGTGGTGCCCAAGACCAAGTACAACGCTTTCGGCAAGTTCAGCTACCGCAGCTACGAGGACATAGTGGCCGCGCTGAAGGAGCCGTGCGCCAAGGAGGGCCTGGCGTTCTTCATGACCGACGAGCTGGTGCAGATAGGCGACCGCTACTACGTGAAGTCCACGGCGTGCGTGTTCCCCGCCGAGGGCGGCGAGGGCCTGCTGCAGGTGAGCGCCTACGCCCGCGAGGACGAGCACAAGAAGGGCTCGGACGACGCCCAGGTGACCGGCATGGCGTCGAGCTACGCCCGCAAGTACGCGCTGTGCGGCGCGTTCGCCATCGACGGGCAGAGCGATCCCGACGCCATGGAGGAGCAGCCCGCGCCCGAGGAGAAGCAGCCGCCCGCAGACGGCCCCTTCACGGCCCACTGCCGCAGCTGCGGGGCGCGCTACCAGTTCGCCAGCATGCCCCAGTACATGGAGTTCGTGGCCAACAGCCCGTGCTGCCCGCGCCCCGACTGGCAGGTGGAGTAGATGCAGGCGCTCACCGAGGAGCTGGACGAGCTGACCGACAGGCTGGAGGCCGAGCTGAAGACCTGCAAGGAGTCGGGCTGCCAGTACGCCGAGAACGAGGCCGAGTACCGCAAGGCCCTGCGCATCGCCATCCTGAACGAGCGCCAGAAGGGCACGCCCGTCACCATCATCGGCGACGTGTGCCGGGGCCAGGAGCAGATAGCGGAGGCCAAGCGCCGCCGCGACTGCTCCGAGGCCATCTACAAGGCCTCGCAGGAGGCCATCAACGTAATCAAGCTGCGTATCCGCATGGTAGACGCGCAGATCACCCGCATCTGGAACAGCGGGGACGTAACCCAAGGAGGGTATCTATGAGCATCAACCGCGTGTGCATATCCGGCAACCTGACCCGCGACCCCGTGCTGCGCTCCACGTCTGGCGGCATGTCCGTGCTGTCCATGGGCGTGGCCGTCAACGACCGCCGCAAGAACCAGCAGACCGGGCAGTGGGAGGACTACCCGAACTTCGTGGACTGCACGCTGTTCGGCACCCGCGGCGAGAAGCTGGCGCAGTACCTCGCCAAAGGCAGCAAGGTGGCCATCGAGGGCAAGCTGCGCTACCGCAGCTGGAACGACCAGCAGACCGGCCAGAAGCGCAGCGCGCTGGAGGTCGTGGTGGACGAGCTGGAGTTCATGAGCGGCCAGCAACATCAGCAGGGCTACGCGCCTCAGCAGTACGCGCCCCAGGCGGCCCCGCAAGCGCCGCAGGCCCGCACGTACGGCCAGGGACGCCCCGCCCCGGCACCTGCGCCGCAGCAGCCCGCGCCGCAGCAGCAGGCCATGCCCGATCTGTACGACGAGGATATCCCGTTTTAGGGAAGGCGACGGCGACACTATGGGCATGGTTATACACGACGACTTCTGGGCGGCCGCGCAGGCCATGCCCGAGAAGCAGCGCGCGCCGTTCATCTACGCCATCGTCGAGTACCGGTTCACGGGCAAGGAGCCGCAGGGCAGCCCCGCGTGGCTGCCTACCTTCCTGGTGCTCAAGGGCAGGCTCGACATGGGCGACGAGAAGAGCGAGCGCGCAAGGAAGGCGGCCAACGCCCGCTGGGGCAACAGGCCGGGGAAGGAAGACGCGGTGGACGATGCGGCGGCATTGCCGCAAGCCGATGCGCAAGCACATGCGGGAGCATATGCGGATGCAGATGCAGTCGCACATGCGCAAGCAGATGCGGATGCACATGCAGGCGCATCGAGTTGCGGCAATGCAGAGGTTGAGGTTGAGGTTGAGTATATAGATAACCCCTTAATCCCCTTTGACGAAATCGTGCATGCGCTCAACGAGGCAGCCGGCACCCGCTACCGCTCAAGCAGCGCCAAGACCCGCAGGCTGATACACGCCCGCTGGGCCGAGGGCTACCGCCTCCCCGACTTCCTGGCCGTCATCGACACGATGGCAGCCGAGTGGGCGGGCGACCCGAAGATGGCCAAGTACCTGCGGCCCTCCACGCTGTTCTCGCCGAAGTTCGAGGACTACGTGAACCGCGGCCCGAGAACCCGGAAGGAGGCCGACGGCTATGCCGAGTACGACTGAGTGCCCCCACTGCGGGGCGCAGCTGGAGGTCCGCTACGTGGTGCTGGCTGGCCGCCGCACCTTCTGCGGCTGGAAGCCGTGCGGCTGCCCGGGTGCCGTGGCGGAGCGCGACGAGCGTTCGCGCCTTGAGGCCAGGGCCAAGGCCGAGGAGGCCGCAGCCAAACGCCGCCGGGCCTACGAGCGGGCCGGAATCAAGCCCCGCTTCATGACAGCCGCCTCCCCCATGGCCGAGGGCATTGCCGCGAAGGTTGAGCAAGGGCGCGGGGCGTACATCTGCGGCCCCGTGGGAACCGGCAAGACCCACCTGGCGAGCGCCGTGGCGCGGCTCCTGGTGGACGGCGGCACCAGCGTGAGGGTGACCGACATGCTGGGCGTGCTGGCCGCCATCAAGGGCACCTACGGCGGCGACGGCACCGAGGACGGCGTGCTGTCCAGGCTCTCCCGCGTGGGGTGCCTGGTGCTGGACGACCTGGGCAAGGAGTCCCCCACCGACTGGACGCTGGGGCAGGTGTTCCGCGTCGTGAACGACAGGTACGAGAACATGAGGCCCGTGGTCGTGACCACGCAGTACGGCAAGGGCGACCTCATACGCCGCCTGGCCAAGAACGGCGACGAGGAGACGGCGGTGGCCATCGTGAGCCGCCTGTCGGAGATGTGCGACAAGTACGAGCTGCAAGGCAAGGACAGGAGGCTATCGAATGGCAAACGTTGACACGCTGCCCGAGATCCTGCGCCCACTCATGGAGGGGCCGAGCATCGAGACGCCCAGGTGCGCCGTGTGCGGCGCGCCGTGGCCGCTCAACCGCCACCACATCGTGAGGCGCGGGGCGGGCAAGCTGTTCCGCGACGGGCGCGAGGTTCCCAAGCCCACGGTGATGCTGTGCGGCAGCGGCAACGGCAGCGGCTGCCACGGGCTGGCGCACGCCAACCGGCTGCACTTCCGCTGGGTCAGGGCCGAGCAGAGGTTCAACCGCCCCGCCCCGCCGGGCTCGGGGCACTGGGAGTACCTGCTGCTGCCGGAACCGACCAAGTACGCGGATGCCCTGGCCATGGACGGCTGGGGGCGGCTGCCGAGAGGCAGGCGGTGCATGTGAGCGGGTACGAGCCTTCAAGCGGGTGGAACCTCCCGCCCGGGTGCTTCGAGTCCGACCCCAGGGCACCGTGGAACCGGCCCGACCCGTGGGAGGGCCGCACGTGCCGGGAGTGCCGCTTCTGCGGCCGCGTGCAGGGCGCTGGCGGCGAGGCCGTGTGCGCCCGCGACGCCATGACGGGCGGCGGCCCCGACGTGGAGGCGGTAGACGAGACAAGCGAGGCATGCGAGTGCTTCGAGTTCGAATAGGAGGCGAAACGATGAAGAAGATCTACGCGGTGGCCACGGAGAGCGACGTGGTGCTGGCGTTCGAGAGCAGATCGGACGCAGACGAGTACGCAGGCGAGCACGACGGCATGGCGGTGCTGCCGGTGCCGTGCGTGGGGGCCTACGAGTACCCCAGCGAGAAGTCGGCCACCGACTGGGACCGAATCGCCGACGCTCTGCCGAAGGGAGGCGAGCAGGCATGAGGCTGTACATGTGCGCATGCGAACGCTGCGGCAAGGAGGTGCCGGCGACCCTGGCGGGTTACGCCAAGATGGTGCTGAGGAACAGCGCGCGAATCGACGGCAAGGCAAGGGCCTTGTGCCCGGAGTGCGCCGAGAGCCTGCGGGCATGGTTCCTCGCAGGCGCGACGGAGCAGGAAGGAAGGGAGTAGCAATGGGAATCATCTGCGAGAGCTGCGGGCGCGACATCGACGCCCTGGGGCAGGACAACATGAGCTGCACTAGCGAGCCGCTATGCGAGGACTGCTGGAACGAGCAGCAGAGCTACGCGAACGACATTCGTCGCGAGGTTCGCAACCTGAGGTTCGAGAGAGCCCGGTTGCGCGAGAAGCTGGACGCCGCGATGACCGAAGAGACGGCCGTGCAGAATCTGCGCAAGGGCATCGAGACGGCCTACGAGGTGAGCCGCGAGCGCGCCCTGGCGCTCACGAAGCTGGACGAGTGCGAGCTGTGGCTGGGGCGCTGCGAGCCGAAGGAGACGGCGGCGCCGACGCTCAAGGGCGCGGCCCAGGAGGCCGCCATGCCGTGCCTGAAGGACGACGAGGTGCGCGGCTTCGCGATGCCCGACGTGAACGTGGAGGTGAAGGCCGAGGTAACGACCGAGAAGCTGGCCAAGAGCCTGCACGAGGCCATGAAGCCGGCCATGCGGATGGCGGTGGAGTAGCCATGGAGCAGCAGACCGAGAAGCCGAAGCGCCGACCCAGTATCGAGGTGCGCTGCCCGAAGTGCGGCATGCGCGAGATCTGGCACCACCTGCCCAAGGGCGGCGACCGCTGCCGCTGGTGCGGTCACCTGTTCGAGGACTTCACCTACCGCAAGGTCGGGCCGAGCGCGAAGGAGGGGGCGCGATGACGAACTGGGAGCACCTTTTCGGCACGCCCGAGCGGGCCATCCACACGGAGACGGAGTTCCACTCGTGGCCCTTCTTCATCGCCGTGTATGAGACGAGCCGCATGAGCAACTGCACTACCAGCAAGCGGCTGCTGGCCAGCTTCTGCGAGGAGGCCGACTACCTGGAATGGCTCAAGGCCGAGTACGACGACGGCACCGTCGAGTGGGAGGAGCGATGAACCGCCCGGGATGCAACTGGGGGTGCCTGCTGTTCATAGCGGCGGCAATCGCAATAGACGCGGCGGCCATCTACGCCATAAGGGCGCTGGCGCTCGGGCTCATGGCCATGGCCGTGGCGGCGTGCGGATAGGGGCAACCGAATACGGAAACAGGCAGAGGGCCGTCCTTCGGGGCGGCCTTTTCCGTGCCCGGCGACACGCTTGCGACCATATGGGCCGAGAGATAGGAGACGCATGGCGAGAGGCGAGACATACGAGGAGTTCACGGCAAAGTTCGAGCCGAAGAGGACGACGGACGACTGCTACACCCCGCCCGAGGTGTACGACTGCGTGCTGCGGTGGGCGCACCGGGAGTACGGGTTCGACCTGGCGAAGGTGGCGCGCCCGTTCTATCCGGGCGGCGACTACGAGCGCGAGGAGTACCCGCAGGGCTGCACGGTGGTGGACAACCCGCCGTTCTCCATCCTGAGCAAGATCGTCAAGCACTACCAGGAGCGCGGCGTGGGCTTCTTCCTGTTCGCCCCCACCCTGACGTGCATGGGCATCCGCAACTGCTGCAAGGTCGTGACGGGCGTCGGCGTGACGTACGCCAACGGCGCGAGCGTCAACACGTCGTTCGTGACCAACCTCGACCCCGCCCAGGCTCGCAGCGCGCCCGACCTGCGCTCCGAGCTGGATGCCGCGATAGAGCGCCTGCGCCGCGAGAAGGCCAGGGCGCTGCCGAAGTACGAGTACCCGGACGAGGTGCTGACCGCGCCCATGCTGGCGCGCTACTCCAAGTACGGCATCGACTTCCGCGTGGGGCCGCAGGAGTGCAGCTTCACGAGGGCGCTCGACGCGCAGCGCGTGCAGAACAAGGCGATATACGGCAGCGGCTACCTCATATCAGAGCGTGCAGCCGCAGAGCGTGCAGCCGCAGAGCGTGCAGCCGCAGAGCGTGCAGCCGCAGAGCGTGCAGCCGCAGAGCGTGCAGCCGCAGAGCGTGCAGCCGCAGAGCGTGCAGCCGCAGAGCGTGCAGCCGCAGAGCGTGCAGCCGCAGAGCGTGCAGCCGCAGAGCGTGCAGCCGCAGAGCGTGCAGCCGCAGAGCGTGCAGCCGCAGAGCGTGCAGCCGCAGAGCGTGCAGCCGCAGAGCGTGCAGCCGCAGAGCGTTTCGCGCTTTCGCCGCGCGAGCGCGATGTGATCGCGTCGCTTGGCTAGCGCGAAACTAATCAGGAAGGAGGCCGCAGGTGCCCAAGAAGGACAAGCCGCTCACGGCGAAGCAGGAGGCGTTCGCCCGCGAGATGGCCAAGCCCCGCGCCAAGCAGCAGGACGCGTACCGCGCGGCCTACGACTGCAAGCGCATGAACTACAACTCGATAAGCTGCGCCGCGTCCAAGCTGATGCGCGACCCCCGAATCGCGCACAGAATCCAGGAAATCCGCGACGCGGCCGCCCAGGAGTGCCGCTGGGAGCTGCAGGACGCCGCCGCGCCGCTGTTCGAGGTGCTCGACGGCGCGCTGCCCATCTTCCGCCGCCAGGCGGCCGAGGGCAGCATCAACGGCGACGCGCGCCTGGCCATAACCGAGAGCGTGAAGCTGCTCAACGATATGTTCGGCGTGGACGGCGCGAAGGCCGCCATGGCGGAGGCGGGGGTGACCATCGTTGACGACCTCGGTTAGGCTCTCGGATGTCGTGGCAACCGTGTTCGCCGGCGTGTGGCGCTCCATCAAGTCGCACGAGTTCACGCACTACTGGTTCAAGGGCGGGCGCAACTCCACCAAGTCGTCGTTCATATCCATCGCCATCGTGCTGCTGATCATGCTCAACCCGGAGGCCAACGCCGTCGTGCTGCGCAAGGTCGGCAACACGCTGCGCACGTCCGTGTACGAGCAGATAGGCTGGGCGTGCGACGTGCTGGGCGTGGCGCACCTATTCGACTTCGGCCTGTCCCCCATGGAGGTGACGTACCGCCCCACCGGGCAGGTCATACGCTTTGTGGGATGCGACAAGCCGAAGAAGCTGAAGTCCGCGAAGTTCCGCACGGGCTACTGCGCCGTGGTGTGGTTCGAGGAGGTTGACGAGTTCGACGGCATGGACGAGGTGCGCAGCGTGCTGGCCACGTTCCTGCGCGGCGGCGAGCGTTTCTGGGTCTTCTACAGCTACAACCCTCCGCGCTCGGCGCGCAACTGGGTGAACAAGGAGGCGCGCGACCTGGAGGCCCACCCGGGCGAGGACGGGCGCTTCATATGCCACACCACGTACCTGGACGTCATAGACGAGCACCCCGAATGGATAAGCGCCACCGCGCTGGCGGAGGCGGAGCGCAGCCGCCGCAAGACCCCCGACTCCTACCGCTGGCAATGGCTCGGCGAGGTCATAGGCACGGGCTCCGAGGTGTTCCCCGACGAGCTGCTGGACATACGCCCCATCACCGCGGAGGAGCGCGCGTCCATCGCCCTGCGCTCGTTCGGCGTGGACGCGGGCAGCGTGCACCCCTGGGTGTTCATGGAGGCGGGCTACGACGAGAACGAGCGCGTGCTGTACCTGCTGGACGAGGAGAGCCGCCAGGGAACCGAGGCCATCGACGTCAAGACCGCCGAGCTGGTGGCGGCCAAGCTGCAGGCGGCCGAGGACCCCGCCGCCGACGTGTGGTGCGACAGCGCGGCGCGCGGCATGATCCTCTACTACCAGGAGCAGGGCATCGGCGCGCAGAAGTCGCTCAAGCAGGGCCTGAACGCGCCCAAGAGCCGCATCAGGTGGATGCAGAACCTTACGCGCATAGTCATCGACCCCGACCGCTGCCCGCTCGCCGCCAAGGAGTTCCCCGAGTACGAGTACGTGTCGAACGGGCAGGGCGACATAACCGAGACACTGCCGAAGGTGAACGACGACGCGATAGACGCGGCGGGCTACGCCGCAGGACTGTGGATAAGGAGCAACCTCTGATGGAGAAGCGAGGCAACACGGGCTACGCCGAGGCGTGGCTGCGCCGCATGGGATACCAGCCGGACACCCGCATGCAGGGCATGGTGGGCGTCTGGTTCGGCTGGTTCGCGGCGGACAACGGCTGGTACCACTACAGCGAGCGGCGCGGCTTCCGCGTGTACAAGCGCGAGCGCGCCAGCCTGCACCCGGCGGCGCTCGTGGCCGACGAGTGGGCCAGTCTGCTCATGAACGAGAGCACGATCATCTCCAGCACGAGCGACGAGCGCCGCGCCTGGATGGCGCGCTACTTCGCCAACCCCACGACGACGGGCGGCGTCGGCGACGAGGGGCACGAGGACGGCCAGGCCGCGCCGCAGCCGACAGAGGACGGCGACGCGCCCACATCGTTCGCCATGGACAACGCCGACTTCATAGCCCGCGCGTTCGCCATGGGCACGGGCGCGTGGGTCATCGAGCCGCGAGGCGTGACCGACAGCGCCTACACGCCCGACGCCGAGCTGCGCATCGTGCGCTACGACGCCACGCAGATAGTCCCGCTCACGTGGAGCGCCGACGACTGCACGCAGTGCGCGTTCGTGGGCCGCGTGGAGGTCGCCGGGCGCGACTACGACCAGTGCCAGGCCCACGTACTCAAGGGCGGCACCTACCACATCCTCACGCAGCTATTCGACACCAAGACGCACAAGCAGGTGGCGGTCGAGGGCATCAGCGCCGACATGGACACGCGCTGCACCCGCCCGCTTTTCGCGCTGGTGCGCCCCGCCGTGTCGAACCGCTTCTACGACTACTGCGCGATGGGCGCGAGCGTGTACTGCAACGCCGTGGGGGCCATGAAGGTGGTCGACGAGGCCGCCACCTCCCTGCTCGACCACATTCGCGTGGGCCGCCCGCGCACGTTCGTGGACAAGACCCTCATAGAGTCCAAGACCGACAAGGGGCCGGACGGCAGCCTCACGAAGACCTACTACGCCTTCGGCGAGGCCGACGACACCATCTTCAGCATGAACCCCGGCGACGAGGGGTCGGCCAAGATTCAGACCGTTCAGAGCGACCTCAAGGCCGACGAGAACGCCAGCGCAATCAACACGGGCCTGCGCCTGCTGTCGGTGGCGTGCGGCTTCGGCAACGGCTACTTCTCCTGGGAGTCGCACACGGGCCTGAAGACCGCCAAGGAGGTGGCGGCCGACAACTCGCAGCTGATGCGATCCATCCACCGGCACGAGAACGCCCTGCGCAAGTCCATCGTGCGCCTCGTGAACGGCATGGCCGACGCGTGCCGCAGCATCAAGGGCGAGGCCGTGCCCTACGGCGACGTCACCGTGGACTTCGACGACTCCATCATCAGCGACACGCAGAGCGCGCGCGAGATGGCCATGAGCGAGGTCGGCGCGGGCATCATGGCCCCATGGGAGTACCGCCGCCGCTTCTACGGCGAGACCAGCAACGAGGCCAAGGCCAACGTGCCCGAGCAGCAGGGCGGCGCGTTCGACATGCTGGGCGACGGGCTCGCCTGATGCTGGGGCCGGACTACATAGAGCACTTCACCGACGCAGCGCAGGGGGCCATGGACGAATACGCCCTGCGCCTGGTGTGCATCTACGCCGCGCTCATAGGCTCCATCGACTTCGAGGGCGACAGCGCCTACTCGCAGGCCGCCCGCAAGGCGGCGCTTGCCGCCAAGGACGTGCAGAAGGCCATGAACGAGGAGGGCCGCAGAGCCGCGCGCGAGGCTGCCAAGGCTGCGGCCGAGGCCGTGGCCAAGAGCGCCGAGGCCGACCTGGCCACGCTGGGCACGGCCATGGGCGCGCTGTCCAAGACGATGCAGTGGAGGCTGCACAACTCCGCGCGGGCCACGGCGGCGGGCGTGCAGGACGTCGTGAGCCGCGACAACCTGAAGATGCCCGCCAACGTGCAGCGCGCCTACCTCGAAGTCGTGGCGCAGGCCGTGGCTCGGGTGAACTCGGGCATGGCGGGCTACGAGCAGGCCACCCGCGAGGCCGTGCTGAAGCTGGCGCGGCGCGGCGTGTCCGTCGTGGACTACAAGAGCGGGGCGTGGGCGCAGGCCGACGTGGCCATGCGCCGCCACATCCGCACCCAAGCGGTGCAGGCGGGCAGCCGCAACACGCTGGAGCTGCTTGAGGAGACCGGGCACGACCTCGTGCAGACCTCCTCGCACGGCGGGGCGCGCGAGAGCCACGCCAAGTGGCAGGGCCGCGTGTTCAGCCTGTCGGGCAAGTCAAAGAAGTACCCGCCGTTCTACCGCGAGACGGGCTACGGCTCTGTCGATGGCCTGTGCGGCGCGAACTGCAAGCACGACTTCGGCATCTACGTGGAGGGCCAGCCGCTGCGCTACGAGCGCGACCCCGACGGCGGTGACGAGAAGCGCGAGGAGCGATACCAGGCCAGCCAGCAGCAGCGCGCCATCGAGCGCGAGGTGCGCACCACGAGGCACGAGGCCGCCGCGCTCGAAGCGGCTGGCATCGACAACACCAAGGAGCGCATGAAGCTGAGCAGGCTCCAGCAGAAGCGCCGCGACCTCGTGGCGAAGTACCCGCACCTGGACGCAGAGCACGGGCGCGAGAACCCCTACGAGACGGGCAGCAAGGTGTACGCCCTCACCCGCCAGAAGGTGAGCCGCACGGCCTACATGGCGCACCCGAACACCAAGGCGCTCATAGCCGAGGCAGGCGTGAGCCAGAAGCGCGTGGGCGAACTGGTCAAGGCCAGCGGCGATGACTTCGAGCTGAAAACCGCAGCAGAGCGCCGCGCGGCGCTGGACAACGCCATCAAGCGCGCCAAGGCCGAGAAGGAACGCGACCGGCGCGTGGCGAACGCCGCAGCCATGGAGGTGCACGCAGACAAGCAGGCCAAGCACATCGCGGGCAGCCGCCAGCACGAGCAGTACGTTGCGAACCTGAAGCGCAAGGGCGGCGCGTACAAGGAGCCGAGCGGCGTCACGGTGACGCTTGAGGAGGTGCGCGACCTCATAGCGAAGCACGCGGGCACGGGCACGGCGCAGACCACCAGAAGCGGCAAATGGAGCGGGCGCGAAACATGCGACGCCGGGCGTGTGATCGGCTACGTGATAGGCGATAATGGGGAGCACATACCAACGACGCGCTTCACCATCCACTACGCCGACGGCGACGTGCACATAGTCCCGACCAAACCAGAGGAGGCACAGCAATGAACCTGAGCGAAACGCTGAAATACTACGGCAAGCAGGTGCGCGTGACGTGCACCGACGGCGAGGAGTACCGGGGCAGGTACGACTGGTACCAAAGCGACGCCGAATCGCTAGACGAGCCCAACGCCATCGGCATAGAGGGCGCGGGCATCATCACCGAGATACCCATCGACGAGGTGGCGAGCATCGCCGCCCTGTAGCGAAGCAACGGCAACTGGATAGTGACACGGCTACCAGGCCGCCCAACACGGGCGGCCTTTTCTTTTGCCTGGCGACACCTCGGGGAAGATGCAGGCACGCGATGGGGCGGCGACAACGGCCCCGCACGCGACCACGGCGACAACGGTGGGCCATCCAAGCGCGCAGGGAAGCGCGACAACCAAACACGGAAGGAGCAAGCGATGGCTGAAGACAACAAGCCCAAGGGCAACGAGGGCGGCGAAGGCCAGGGCACCGAGCCCCAGAAGGAGGTCGTGTCCTACGCGAAGTACAAGCGCGAGACCGACGAGTACCAGGAGCAGGTGAAGGCCCTCAAGGCCGAGCTGGAGCAGCGCGACAAGCAGATCGAGGAGTTCACCTCCAAGGCGGGCAACGCCGAGGAGCTGCAGGCCGCGCTCGACAAGGCCAAGGCCGACAACGAGGCGTACAAGGCCGACGCCGAGAAGCGCGAGGCCGACATGCGCCGCGACTTCGCCATCGACACCAAGCTGGCGCAGATGGGGGTGCGCAACGCCAAGGCGGCGCGCGCGATCATCCCGAACATCGCCGACGCGAAGCTGGACGAGCAGGGCAACCTCACGGGCATCGACTTCGAGGCCCTGAAGAAGGACAACGCCTACATGTTCACCGACCAGCCCCGCGAGAGCGCGGGCGGCGACCCCAAGGGCGGCGCAGGCTCCGACGGTCTGGCCGACTTCCGCGCAGCTTTCGGACTCACCGACGAATCTAAGGAGTAAATCATGCCAAACAGCATCGAACTGCCCAAGGGCTACGAGAACGTGCTCATGGAGGCGTACCGCAAGGAATCCCTGACCGCCGTGCTGGAGAGCGCCGCGCCGCAGGGCAACATCGCGCAGATGGAGCAGCTGGGCGAGTTCTACTACCCCGTCTACTCCATGGGCGGCCTGGGCGACGTGCAGGCAAACGGGCGACTGCCCCAGAACAGCGGCGCGTCCCTGACCTGGAAGCCCATCAGCGCCAACTACGACCGCGGCACCATCCTGGAAATCGACCAGAAGGTGGACGCCCAGTCCTTCAACCTGGCGTTCGGCAACGCCGCCGCGCACTTCAACCGCACCAAGGTGGTGCCCGAGGGAGACGCGTTCGTGTTTTCCACGCTGTGCGCGGGCACCGGCATCACCAAGGAGCAGAAGACCTACGCCGACGGCGCGGACATGCTCAAGGGCCTGAACGCCGCCATGTGCGACATGGACGAGAAGGAGGTGCCGGAAGAGGGCCGCGTGCTGTTCATCACCCCCACCCTGCTGGGTATGGTGAAGGACCTGGACACCACCAAGTCCCGAGAGGCGCTGGACGGCTTCTCCTCCATCGTGAAGGTGCCGCAGTCCCGCTTCTACAGCGCCATCGACCTTTTGGACGGCACCACCAAGGACGAGGAGATCGGCCACTACAAGAAGGGCACCGGCGCGGTGGACATGAACTTCCTCATCGTCCACAAGGACGCCGTGGTGCTGCGCTGGAACTTCGCGCACGGCAAGGTCATCGACGCCGAGGACAACCAGCAGGGCTTCGGCCACCTGTTCAAGTACCGCAAGTACGGCGTGTGCGGCGTCCGCGAGAACCTGGCGCACTACATCACCGCAGGCATGAAGGCCGCGTAGGAAGGAGGCGCGACATGCGCACCGTTGGACTGGCCTTCGAGAAGGAGGCCCCGAAGAAGGCCAAGCCCGCCAAGGGCAAGGCGGAAAAGCCCGAGGCGAAGGCCGCAGACGAGCAGCCCGCCAAGGGCAAGGCGGAAAAGCCCGAGGCGGCCGAGGACGATGGAAACTAGAGCCCCGACCCACGAGGACTACCTGGCAGCCGGGCGCGGGGAGCTGTCCGCCGAGGAGTTCAAGGCGGCGCTCCCCCACGCCACGGCAGCCGTGCGCGACCTGATCTTCCCCAACGAGCCGGACGGCTCCGATGAGTGGGCGCGCGCGGTCATGGCGGCCTGCGAGGTCGACGCCGCGTACGGATGCTCGGGCGGCATCATGGAGGGCGGCGGCTTCACCGTCGGCTCGTTCTCGTGGAACCCCGATACCGAAGGGGCCAGCACCTACCGCAGCGACATGGAGGCAGCCGTCCGCCGCGAGCTGCTTGGAACGCCGCTGCTCTACGCGGGCATCGGGGGTACCAGATGATGCGGGTGCCGCGCTCGGCGCGGCCCTCCACCATGTCCGTCAAGGTGCCCAGGGAGGGCGGCTACGGCGGCGAGTTCGAGCAGCCCGTCGAGGTGCGCCGCGTGCGCTTCGAGCCCGTCTCGGCGTGGCTCGTGCGCGAGTACGGCCTGGGCGACGGCGCGCAGGGCCTCGTGATAGCGGACGGCGCGGACAGCCCAGGCATGTTCGACGTGCCAGTGGGCAGCCGCGTGAGCATCGACGGGGGCGAGTGGATGAACGTGGCGAGGTGCACGCCCCGCCGCGCGTTCGGCACCCGTCCCCACCACTGGGAACTGGAGGTGAGGTAGCCATGCCCGCAGCAGTTACGGTCGACCTGACCAAGCTCATGAAGCGTTTCAGCGCGAAGGAGCTGGAGGCCAAGCAGGTGAAGTTCGCCATGAGCGTGGCCGAGGACATGAACGCGTTCACGCCAGAGGACACCAAGCGCATGCACAACTCCATGCAGGCCGCCTCCGACTTCAGGCAGGGCCTCGTCATATGGGACGCCGACTACGCCGCCTACGTGCGCGACCTGCCCGACAGCTCCATCAAGCACGGCAAGAACCCGAGGGCCAAGGCCGACTGGCCGAAGGCCGCGAAGGAAGCGCATGGCGAGGACTGGGAGCGCCTGGCCGTCGACCTCCTGACCGAGGGGGCGTGACATGGCCCCGGACGTGATGGAGGCGGCGAAGGCCGCCATAGAGGCCCTGGGCTACGGCCCGGTGCTCCTCACCCGCCTGGCCGCCTCGCGCGGCCACGACGACGCGGTGGTGCTGCGGCCCATGCCCACCACCGACGTGGTGCGCCACATGGACGGCACCCGCCGCGTGGGATACGTGCTGCAGGTCATCGTGAAGGACACCTCCGAGGCCAAGGCCATGGGCGACGCCTACGACCTGGCCGACGCGCTGGACGGGGCCGACCTGTCCTCGCCCACAGGCTCCTACGGCTTCACGAGCGCGTCGCTGTACACCGAGCCGCAGGAGATAACGCCGCCCGAGGGCGGGCCGTACCTGTGGGAGTTCCGAATCAAAGCGACCATAACCATAGAGAAGGGATAACGATGGCAAAGAACCAAGACCTGGGCTTCGCGCCCAACTACATGAGCGCGCTGGAGATCGACACCACGCCAGACGCGGCCAGCCCCACGTGGGCCATCTTCTCACGCGGCATCACCGAGGTGAAGCCGACCACCAACGAGACCACCGAGACCAAGGACTACTACGACGGCTACGGCACTCCCACCGACAAGGTGAAGAGCGTGCAGCCGCAGTACGAGGTCACAGGCGACCGCTGCTACGGCGACCCCGCGCAGGACTTCGTTGCCAGCCTGGCGCTTGAGACCGGCGAGGGCCGCACGGGCCACTTCCGCCACACCGACCCCAACGGCGACGTGGTGGAGGGCGACTGCACCTACCTGGGCCTGACCGTCGGCTCGCAGCAGGGCGCGGCGTCCGACCCCGGCGCGTTCTCCTGCACAATCTCGGGCGCTGGCGCTATGCGCTACATCCCCGCCAACAAGCTCAAGCAGCCCACGGGCGTCACCTGCACCGCGCAGACCGGCCCGGCCGTGGGCAAGTCCATGAAGCTCGCGCCGACCGTCACGCCCGCCGAGGCGAACGCCAAGTGCTTCTTCGCATCGGGCAACACCGACGTGGCCACCGTCGACAGCGACGGCAACGTGACGGGCGTGGCCGCAGGCGAGGCGGTCATCACCGTGCGCTGCGCGTCCAAGCCGAGCATCTGCACGCAGGTGAAGGTCACCGTGGCGGCGAAGTAGCCGCAGGCGACACCAGACATAACCTCCTGGACATGGGGGCGCGGGCTAGTGAGCGGCCCGCGCCCCTTTTCTATGCCCGACGCTCACCGCTCACGAAAGGGGCAACAAATGGAACTTCTGAAAAACATCCGCGCGTACGAGGACGTGTTCTTCGAGGACCCCGAGGAGAACCCCGACACGCCGCGCTTCCGCGTGTGGTTCGACGACAAGCACATCGAGGAGTACATGGCCAAGGTCGGCAACGCCATCGACCGCGCGCAGGCCAACGAGCAGATGGCCCGCGAGGCCGACACCCCCGAGAAGGCGGCCGAGGCCAACGCCGCGCAGGCCCGCCTCATGAAGCGCACCATCTCGGCGTTCATCGGCACCGAGGGCTGGGAGCAGCTGCTCGCGTGGATGGGCGGCGACGAGGGCCCCATCGCGCCCGAGGAGAACATCCGCATCCTGGGCGAGGTCTTCGCCACGTTCCTCAACATGTTGGCGCGCCACGCGACCAGCGAGCAGCTGATGGCGTGCGGCCTTGCATACAGCGAGCGCGCCGATCAGGTCCAGGCGCTCAACCGCGCCCAGCGCCGCGCCAAGGCCAAGCGCAAGAAGAAGGGCGGCAAGTAATGCTGCCAGCCGCGCTCACGGCCGAGCGGGTGCGGCTGCCCGACGGCACGAGCGCCACGCGCTACCCGTGGAACGGCGAGGAGGTGCTGGTGCGCGACGACGCGCTCACGATCATCCGCGTCATCGAGGTGCTGACCGACGAGGGCAAGTCCGACGACCAGCGCCGGGACGAGTTCCTGGCGCTGTTCTTCGTGGACTGGGCGGACGCGTGGTGCGCATGCGACTACGACGCCGCCGAGTTCGTGCGGATGCGCGACGCGGCGGTATGGGACATGTGCGGACTCGACCTGACCGGCGACCGCCCGCACGAGACCCCGCTGTGGGACTTGGAGGAGGACGCGGCGCGCATACGCACCAGCTTCCGCCAGGCCTACGGCATCGAGTGGGACGAGGTGCGCGGTCGCATCAGCTTTGCCGAGTTCGTGGCACTCGTGGGCGGCTGCCCGCAGGACACGCCGCTCGGCGCGGCCATCCACTACCGCAACCCGGCGACCAAGCCGAAGCCAACCAAATACAACAGGCAGGAGGTCGAGGCCTGGAACGCCGCCCACAAGGCGTTCGAACTCGGTAAAGGCCGCAGCTCACACGGCTCTGAGGAAGGAAGCGACGCGGCGATGCGCGATGTGTTCGCTGCGCTCAAGAGAGCGACGAGGTGAGCATGGACGGCAACGTCATCATCAAAGCGGTGCTCGACACCGTTGACGTATCCAAGAACATCAAGGCCCTGGAGCGCGACCTCCAGGGCATCTCCTGGAAGAACATAACCGAGGGCGACGAGAAGGCCGCGAAGCTGTCGTCCTCGTTCAAGAAGGCCGGCACGGCCGCCACGGTGACGCTGACCGCGCCCGTGGTGGCCGCCGGCAAGGCCGTGTTCGGCGTGGCCAGCGACTACGAGCAGGCCAACGCCCGCATAGCCGCCGCGTTCGGCGTGTCCGGCGAGGAGGCCGAGCGTTTCAGCGGCATAGGCAAGCGCATATACGAGGGTGGCTGGGGCCAGTCCCTGGACGAGGTCAACGATGCGCTGATCCAGTGCAAGTCCACCCTTCGCGACGTGTCCGACGAGGACCTGCAGACCGTCACCACCAACGCACTCATGCTGTCGGACACCTTCGGCGCAGACGTGAACGAGTCCATACGCGGCACCAACGCCCTCATGGAGGGCTTCGGGCTGTCCGCCACCGAGGCCAGCGACCTGCTGACGGCGGGCATGCAGCGCGGCCTGAACTATACCGACGAGCTGGGCGACAACCTGAGCGAATACTCCGTGCGATGGGGCGAGGCGGGAATGAGCGCCAGCGAGTACTTCTCGCTGCTCGAAGCGGGCACGTCCAACGGCGCGTACAACCTGGACAAGGTGGGCGACTACCTCAACGAGTTCCTGACGGCGCTGTCCGACGGCCGCATGGAGGAATCCATCGGCTCGTTCAGCGAGGGCACGCAGGAGGTCTTCGAGAACTTCAAGAACGGCAGCGCCACCGCCGAGGACATGCTGCAGGCGGTGCTGGGCGACCTCACGCAGATGCCAAACGAGTACGACAAGGCCGCGCTGGCCTCCACCCTGTGGTCCTCGCTGGGCGAGGACAATGCCATGGGCATGATCGAGTCCCTGGCGGGCGTGCAGGACAGCTTCGGCGACGTGGCGGGCGCTGCGCAGCAGGCCCAGGAGGCCGCCTCCGACAGCTTCGCCGTGAAATCGCAGGAGGCCATGCGCGAGCTGCAGGGCTCCATCGAGCCGCTTGGCGAGCCGCTGCTCAACATCGCCACCAACGTGGCGGGTGTCGTCAAGTCGTTCTCCGAGTGGTTCGCCGGCATCGGCGAGGGCGGCCAGACCGCCGTGCTGGCGATCGCCACGATAGCGGCCGCCATAGGCCCCGTGCTGTCGACGGTCGGCACCGTCGTGGACACCGTGCCGAAAATCGGAGCGGCCTTCCAGGTGGTCGGCAAGCTGGGCACCGGCGCGCTGGGGCTCATAGCCGCGCACCCCGTGGTAGCGGCCATAGCGGCCATCATCGCCGCCGTGGTGCTGCTGTGGAACAACTGCGAGGAGTTCCGCGACGCGGTGACTGCCGTGTGGGATGCCGTGTGCGCCGCGTTCGAGGTGGCCACCCAGGTGGCGGGCGACGTGGCCCAAAGCGTCGGCGAGTTCTTCTCGCAGCTCGGCGAGACGCTGGGCGGCGTGTGGGGCGGCATCTGCTCCACGGTGCAGGGGGCCATCGACGCCATAGCCGGGTTCCTCCAAGGCCTGGCCGGCACCGCCTCGTCCATCTGGGACGGCATCTGCAACGTGGTGCAGGTCGCCGTGATGCTGCTGGGCGAGATTCTGAACCTGGCCATCGAGACGCTGCTCATACCCTGGAACTTCATCTGGGAGAACTTCGGCGAGCAGCTGACGGCGGCATGGGACGCAATCTGCAGCGCGGTGGGAAGCTACATCGACGCGGTGAGCCAGGTCATCACCGACGTGGTGACGGCGCTCTCCGAATGGTGGGGCGCGACGTGGGAAGGCATCAGCGGCACCGCCAGCGCCATATGGGAGGCCATCTACGGCGCGGTGAGCGCATACATCCAGTACGTTAGCGACGTGATAGGCGCAGCCCTTTGGGTCATCCAGGGCGTGTGGGACACGGTGTGGGGCGCGGTGAGCTCCACCGCCTCCAGCATATGGGATGCCATCAGCTCGGCGATAGGCGCGGCCATCAATGCCATCAGCTCCACCATATCGGCGGTGCTGTCGGCAATTCAGGCGGTGTGGGACTCCATATGGGGTGCCGTGAGCAGCACGGCGTCGAGCGTGTGGGGCGGCATCAGCTCCACCATATCCAGCATCGTGAACGGCATCCGCGACACGATCTCCAGTGTGTTCAACGCCGCCAAGGACACCGTGAGCAGCGTGTGGAACTCCATCAAGAGCGCCATCGAGACGCCGATACAGAACGCCCGCGACACCGTGCGCAACGTCATCGACTCCATCAAGGGGTTCTTCAACTTCTCGTGGTCGCTGCCCCACCTGAAGCTGCCGCACCTGTCCATCTCCGGCAGCTTCAGCATCGCCCCGCCGAGCGTGCCGCACTTCGGCATCGACTGGTACGCCAAGGGCGGCGTGTTCAACGGCCCCAGCGTCATCGGCGTCGGCGAGGCGGGCCCCGAGGGCGTGGTGCCGTTCAACGAGCGCGGCGCGCGCCCGCTGGCCGAGGGCATCGCCAAGCTGCTCGACGGCAAGGGCGGCGCGGCCCATGGCGACACGAACGTGACAATCAACCTGTACGCGACCGTGCGGGAGGAGGCCGACATCGAGAAAATCTCCCGCCAGATAGCCAAGGAAATCAAACGGCAGGAGTGCTTCGCATGATATACAACGGCTTCGACTTCGCGCCGTGGTTCGACACCCGGCTCGTGACCCGCTCGCTGCTGCCCGAGTACGAAATCGCCACGCGCGACGTGCCCGGGCAGCCCGGCTCGCGCTTCATGCGCGCAGAGCTGAAACCCCTGACGATAGACGTGGCGGCGGCCTGGAGGGCGCGCCCCGCCGACGATATGGCGGCCCTTCGCCGCCTCATGGCCTCGCGCCTGCTGTGCCTCAAGGAGGCCGAGCTGTGGCTGGACGACGAGAGGCACCTGGGCCTGCGCTACATGGCCGTGCTGACCTCGCCGGGCGCGCTCGACACGTTGTGGCACACCGGCGAGGCCACGCTGACGTTCACGGCATACGACCCCGTGGCCTACGGGGCCGAGGGGCGCGCAACCGTGTCGGGCACCTCGGGCGTGCAGGTGGGCGGGACGTTCCGCACCTACCCCACCGTGACCGTCAGGCCCGGCGGCAGCACGTCGGCGCTGCGGCTGACGAACATGGGCACGGGCGAGTTCGTGCAGATCGACAAGGCGGTGACGGCATCGAGCGCGGTGGTCATCGACATGGCCGCCCCGCAGGCCACGGTGGACGGCAGCCCCGCGCCCGTGACCTTCGAGAGTGACTTCTTCCCGCTGGAGCCGGGGGCCAACAGCCTCAAGCTGTCCAGCGGCACCGCGACGGTACAGTGGACGGAAAGGTACGTGGGTTGATGATTCTGTGGGCATGCGACCGCTGGGAGGCGTACAAGGGACCCATCAAGACGCTGTTCGAGTGCGAGGACACGCGCGAGGTCAACGGCGAGAACGCCCTGAGCATCACAACGCTGGCGCGCCTGGACAAGGGCGACCGCCTGGTGTGGCGCGACCTCAAGGGCCGCTGGCACGAGAACATCGTGGACGGCGTGGAGGAGGAGCGCGCAAGCGCGGGCATCCTCTACACGTACTACTGCCCGACCTCGGCGCAAATCGAGCTCCTGGGCGACTACCTGGAGGACAAGCGCCCCTACGACGTGAGCGCCTACGCCGCGCTGGCCTCGGCGCTGTCCTCCTCGCGCTGGCAGGTCGGAACCGTGGCCGACCTCGGGCAGGCCGGCACGAACTTCTACCACACCAACGCATGGGCGGCCATCCACGACGTGGCAGACACTTGGGGCGGCGAGCTGTCGTTCGAAATCCAGGTGAGCGGCACCAAGGTGACCGCACGCCGCGTGTGCATGGCCAAGCAGGTCGGCGAGGACAACGGCAAGCGTTTCACCTACGCCAAGGACCTCGTGAGCGTCAAGCGCAGCGTGGACGAGGGCAACGTGTGCACCGCCCTGTACGGCTACGGCAAGTCCCTGCAGACCGCCGACGAGGACGGCAACCTGACGGGCGGCTACGACCGCAAGCTGACCTTCGGCGACGTGAACGGCGGGCAGAACTGGGTGGGGTCGGTCGACGCGCTGGCGCGCTGGGGACGGCCCGACGGCAAGGGCGGCAAGGCGCACGTGTTCGGCGACGTGGAGTTCTCCGACTGCGAGGACGCCGCCGAGCTGAAGAAGCTCACCGAGGCGCAGCTGGCGCAGTCGTGCGTGCCCACCGTGTCCTACACCGTGGACGCCGTGGCGCTTGCGCGCGCCGGCGAGGGCTTCGAGGGCGCGGACGAGGGCGACCTGGTGACCGTGGTGGACAAGGTGTACGACCCGCCGCTGCGCGTGCGCACCCGCATCACCAAGGTGGTGGAGGACCAGCTGCGCCCCGGCGAGGTCACCTACACGTTCGGCAACTACCAGACGGTCGCCGAGCTGATGGCCGCCCAGAAGTCCAGCGCAAAGAGAACGGCTTCGAGCATCCGCGCCACCGTGGCCGACGCGGTAAACGCGTCCAACAAGGCATCGACCGGCAAATGGGGCGAGAGCCTGGCGGCCTCCGAGAAGCGCCAGGAGGCGTTCGCCAGGGAGCAGGGCGGCGCGGCCAAGGACTACACCGACGAGGTGAAGGACGCGCTTGACAAGGCCCTCAAGGAGTACGCCGACAACGGGGACACCACGCTGGAGGAGGCGCTGAAGAAGTACTCCGACGACGGCAACCTGGACCTGGACGAGGTGCTGCGCCTGTACACCGACACGTCGATAGAGCAAAGCGAGAGCGTGCTCAAGCAGATAGACGAGGCCAACAAGGAGTACCTGGAAGGCGTCACGGGCAAGCTGGACGAACGGCTGACGAGCGCCGAGGGCGAGGTGGATGGGCTGCAGAAACAGCTCGACCAGCTGCCGACGGATATCCGCAAGAAGATCGTTGACATGCTCAACAGCGAGGTGAACACCACGGGCGGCTGGGTGTACGAGGAGCCCGGCCAAGGCATCCTGGTGTACGACAAAAAGCCCGAGAGCGCCACCAAGTGCGTCAAGATAGGCGGCGGAATCATCGGCGTGGCCAACTCCAAGTACTCCAGCGGCGCGTGGAAGTGGCGCACGGCCATAACCGGCGACGGCGTGACCGCCGACGAGCTGACCACGGGCCGCATCAAAGGCGGGAACTCGTACTGGGACCTCGACAGCGGGGCCTTCTACCTGCGCGACGGCTCTATCTTCATGACCGACAGCAACGGCAACAGGGTCTATATCAACGCCACCAACGGCTTCCAGATATACGACAAGAACGGCTCCATCATCGCGGGCACCGTGCTGGTGGGCAGCACCTCCATGTTCCGCTGCAACATGGTCGGCACGTCGTCAACCAACTACATCACCACCGGCACGACGACGAACAACCGCCCGGGAGCGTCGTTCGTGAACGGCTCGACCGAGTACTGCACCATCGAGGCCGTCCACGCGAAGGACAGCCCCACGGCGAGCTCGACCGACGGCGTGGGCATATCGACCTGCGGCTACGGCTTCCTGGCAGTCAACCGCTACTACCGCCAGACGTGGCTGACGACCCCCTACTACGCGGGCTACATGAGCCATCCCGACGAGCAGCTGTACATGAAGAGCGGCAACAGCAACGCGGGCGGCTCGGCGTACGTGAAGCTGCAGGAGAACTCCAACAACTACGTGTACCTGGATAGCAGCCGCGCAGACATTGGGTCGTCGGGCACCGCCAGGATACTCGCCCCGAAGTTCGCCATAGGAACCAGTC
Organism: uncultured Collinsella sp.; assembly: GCA_928722055.1. Lineage (GTDB taxonomy): Bacteria > Actinomycetota > Coriobacteriia > Coriobacteriales > Coriobacteriaceae > Collinsella. The sequence goes on along the minus strand of CAKMWN010000002.1, from coordinate 285,410 downwards.
CGAGCAGCGGCGGCACCTACGGGTACACGGGCTCCACGCAGTTCATCGGGTGCATCACCAACAACGGCAACAACTGGACGTGGGGCACCATCAACGTGGTGAACGGAATCATCACCGGCATGAGCAGCATCACGGGAAACTAGACCAGCGAGAGAGGAAACGGAATGTTCTACCACCTTGTGCAGCAGCCCGAAGCGCCGCAGGCGCTCGACGGCGCGCCGAAGCCGCCCGAGGCGCTTCCGGTGTTCGAGTGCATCAGCGACCCGGCCACGGCGCGGGCCATCGTGGAATCGGAAGACGTGTTCGAGTTCGACGGCAAGGGCGGCTTCACGCTCGTGTCCAGCCCCGTGGCCGTCATGGACGCGGAAGGCGGCGAGGCCAACGCCGTGGACTTCTCGGCGCTCACCGACGAGGAGATATGCGGGGTCCACAGAGCGCAGCCCGGCGACATATCGCGGACACTTGCGGCCGAAGGAAAGGAATAAGGCATGGCAACGCACGAGCTTACGCTCAACCTCAAGAAGACCAACATAGCGCCGCCCGTCATCACCGTGCACCAGGGCGACAGCGCCGAGGTCCTGAAGGCCACCATCTACGACGGCGACAAGAAGGCGGCCCTGACGGGCTGCAAGGTGCACCTCATGGCTGCGAAGCCCGACCACACCTACGTGGAGCAGCAGTTCACTGGCATCAGCGACAACGTGGCCACCGTGACGGTCGACCCCGCCGTCTTCGGCGTGGCCGGGCTGCTCAAGGTGTGCTACGTGCGCGTGCGGAACGCGGCAGGGCTGGACGCCACCACCGAGAACGTCCTGGTGAACGTGCTGCCCTCGGCGAGCGCGTCGGGCGAGATATCCGGCCCGTACGTCGATGCGGTGGAGGCGATCATCGCGAACCTCGAAGGGCAGCTAGCCGACGTGAGCGCGCTGAACGCGCAGATGCAGAAGGCCGAGGCCTCCCGCGCGAGCGCGGAAAACCAGCGCGCCACGAACGAGAAGGCACGCCAGGCCGCCGAAACCAAGCGCGCAGAGGCCGAGAAGAAGCGAGCCACGGCGGAAAGCGACCGCGTGACCGAGGCGTCGCAGCTGAAGACGGCCTCGCAAGCCGCCACGGCTGCGGCAAACGGCGCAGCCTCGAACGCCGACGCGGCGGCAAACATCGCCCTGCAGATAGCCAACAGCGTGGCGCAGGGCAGCGCGGGCAGCTCGGACATGGCCAAGCAGAAGCAGCAGATAGCCGACCTGTACGGCAAGCTGGCCGACGCCACGGACACGTTCATCTACGACGACGGCACCGTGTACTGCCCCGCCTCCAAGGCCAGTGCATCTGGCAGCACCATCACGTTCGGGAGCACCTGCACGGCGTCCGGCACAACCCTCAACCTCAAGTAGAAAGGCAACGAAATGGCACAAGCGAAAACCCTGTCGGTGGGCGGCATCGGCTACGAGGTCATCGACGATACCGCGCGCAGCAACGCGCAGACGGCGCTCAACAACGCCGAGTACAACCGCCAGGGCCAAATCGGCAAGTACGGCGGGCAGAACATCGCCACCATCCTGGCGGGAGAGATCGGCAGCGGCAGCGTGTACGACGCGCTGCATAAGCGCATCGCCGCCGCGAACTTCGCAGGCCTGCGCGTGGGCGACTACCTGGACGTGCCGCTTGTGAGCGCATCCGCCGTCACCACACAGCAATCTGTGCGGTTCCTGCTTGCCCACATCGACCCGTACCTTTACTGCGGCGACAACAGCAAGGGGCACCATATCGCGTTCGTGGCGTCCGCTCCCGTGCCCGTAGCCAAGACCGTAACCGGCGCGGCAAACGACAGCTTCCTGATGTGGAACACCACCAACACGAACCAGGGCACCGCCGACCAGAAATGCCCCTACCTCAACAGCAACCTCAAGGCGTGGGAGACGGCCTTCGAGGCGTGCCTGCCCGAGGGGCTGACCAAGTACCTGCTTACCCAGCGCGTGCTGCTTGAGGAGCGGTACAGCGCCAGCGGCGCGCTCAACGACTCCAACTCGTGGAGCTGGCAGGATATCGGCAAGGTGTTCTCGCTGTCGGAGATGGAGGTGTACGGCTGCCCCGTGTGGGGGACGAAAGGCTACAGCGTGGGCTTCGACTGCCAGTTTGACCTGTTCCGAGACACGGCGCACCGAGTCAACGGAAATCGGTGCGGTTGGTGGCTGCGTTCCGTTGCGTCGGGCTCCGCGTCCTACGTGTGCTATGTCCACGACAGCGGCTATGCCCACTGCGCCTCGGCGACGCACGTCTGGGTTCGCCCCCGCCCCGGCTTCCTCGTCGGCTAGCCAGCCGAGTGCTCTATACTCTGCTTCTAGGCGACCGCCTTGCGCGGTCGCCTCCTGCCCGCGAAGCGGGCCGTTTTTTCGCCAGTTTCCCAGGAGGTGCACGTGAGCGGCGTCTACCAGCGCAACCGCGAGGTGTCCGAGTACAAGTTCTTCACGCAGGCCATCGCCATCCGCGTGGAGGTTAATAAGCTGATGGCATCCTCCTCAGTAGTGCCCAAGGCCTACAGGCTGCTGAACGCGGTGCCGACCGTGGAGACGGCGCGCAGCATCGTGTACAACGTCAACCGCGCCGACTGCTTCTACCCCAACACCTCGTTCAACGCGCTGGAGAGGAAACGCTACCTGACGCTGGCCATAGCTGACTGCGAGCAGCTGATGCTGGACATGCAGTGCCTCATGGATATCGGCCTGCCCGTGAACGCCAACCGCTTCGAGGAGCTGGCGGCCATGGTCGAGGAGGAGATCAGGCTGCTGAAGGGCGCACGCAAGAACGTGCGCGTGACGGGCAAGAAGTCCACCGAGGAGCGCATAGCCGAGGCCGAGGCCGAGCTAGAGCGCCTGCGTTCGCTATAATGGACGGCGGTCGCGCCTTGTTTATCGGTGCAATTGGTGGCTGCGTTCCGTTGCGTCGGGCTCCGCGTCCAACGTGTGCTATGTCAACAACAACGGCAATGCCAACTACACCTCGGCGACGAACGTCTGGGTTCGCCCCCGCCCCGGATTCCCTTATTGCCAGACCGAGTAGGCCCCAGGGCCGAAAGCAGAGCGCGAAGAGGAAGGAAGGCGCGACCGTCGGGCATGCGCCCGTAAATACGCACCCCGCGAGGGTGGCCGGACGCTGCTTGCATGGCGCGGCGCTCCGTGGCTTCGCCGCGTTTCATGGCCATACCTCAAGCGGCTGCCAGAGCCACATTGCAAGCCGCGCGGGGTGCCTCCTGTGAACTCCGAGCAAAGGCGGGCGGCGCGCCGCAAGCGCCGCGAGGAGAAGCGCGCGCAGGCCAAGGCCGAGCGCGTCAAGGCGTGCGCGCTTGATACCGTGGCCGACCTCAACAGCCTGTGCAAGGCATCGAAGCAGGCCGCGCGCGGCGTGATGTGGAAGGCATCCACGCAGCGATACATGAAAAGCTACCTGCGCAACGCCGTCCTGTCCCGCCGCGACCTTTTGGAGGGGCGCGACATATGCCGGGGCTTCATACGGTTCGACCTGTGGGAGCGCGGAAAGCTGCGCCATATCAGCGCCGTACACTTCCCCGAGCGCGTGGTACAGAAGTCCCTGGCACAAAACGCGCTCGTTCCCGCCATAGTCCCCACTCTCATAGCCGCCAACTCCGCGAACATCAAGGGGCGCGGCACCGACTACGCCCTGAAGCTGCTCAAGCGCCACCTGGCCGACCACTGGAGGCGGCACGGCCGCGAGGGCTACATCCTTCTGGGCGACTTCTCCGACTACTTCGCGCGCATAGCGCACCAACCCGTCAAAGACCAGGTGGCCTCCGCGCTGCTAGATCCGCGCGTGGTCGCCTTGGAGCACCGCCTGATAGACGCGCAGGGCGATGTGGGCCTGGGGCTGGGCAGCGAGCCGAACCAGATATGCGCCGTCGCGCACCCCAACCGCATCGACCACTACGTAATCGAGATGCTGCGCCCCGAGGCCTACGGTCGATATATGGACGACTTCTACCTGATACACGAGTCCAAGGACTACCTGCAGGTGTGCCTGCTGCTCATAGAGCGCAAATGCGCCGAGCTGGGCATCGATCTGAACCCGCGCAAGACCCGCGTGGTGAAGCTCACGCGCGGGTTCACGTGGCTGAAGAAGCGCATCTTCTACACGGAGACGGGCCGCATAGTCGTGAAGCCGTGCCGAGACTCCATAACGCGGGAGCGCCGCAAGCTCAAGAAGATGGCCCGCATGGTCGCCGATGGCATCATGACCCCCGAGCAGGTGGAGCAGAGCTACCAGAGCTGGCGCGGAGGCATGAAGCGGCTGGACGCGCACCGCAGCGTGCGGGCCATGGACGCGCTGTACCGCAGCCTGTTCGGAAATCCCGCGGGGGGGGTTGCTCAATGCAATCCAAACCTGGAGGCGACACGGATGGGAACATGCCCCTACCCTAGCAACGGAAGGAGCGACCCATGACAGAACAGGAAATCGCCGGGGAGATCAACGGCTACAAACAGCAGCTTGAGCAGAGCGACTACAAGGTCATGAAGGCGGTGGAGCGCATCTTCTCCGCATCGTCCATCACCGACCTGCTCTCGGCCATCGCCGCAGCTGCCAAGGAGGTGGCCGAGATCATCTCGCAGCGCCAGACGTGGCGCGACCGCATCAACGAGCTGGAAGCCATGGAGCCCGACCAGCCGGAAGCGCCGCAGGAGTAGCGAGCGCCCCTTCGGGGGCGCTTTTCTTTTGCCCGGCGACACCTCGCGGACAATTGCGGCAGCGATTCGAGGAGGTGAGAAAACGAATGACCGACGTGCTGGAAATCTTCGCGCCGTACGGCCCCGGGTCGCTTTTCGGCGCGCTGCTCGTCCTAGTGGTCCTGTACTTCGGCAAGCAGTTCCTCGAAGAGTTCAAGGCCCAGAACGAGCGCAAGGCGAACATCGACCTCAAGCGCGAAGAGCGAAAGCAGGACGAGGTGGACGAGCGGGCGCAGCGCGACCGCGAGCGCAGCCAGATGGAGGGCCGCATCGCCGCGCAGATGGAGCGCAGCAACGCGCTGATGGAGGCTATGAAGGCGCTCATGGAGTCCGTCGTGACCTCCAACGAGGTGCTGCACGCCGACCTGGCGAACAGCCAGGCGCGCAGCCAGGGCATGGCGGCGAAGGTCGACCACATCGCCGACCGCGTTGACCTGCTCTACAAGGAATCGGCTCGATAGAAAGGAATCCGAAATGACAGAAATGCAAGCAATCGCAGCCATCGTGCTGTCTTTCGCCGTGCCGTTCGCGGTGCAGCTGATCAAGACCGAGGCCATGACCGGCAAGGCCGCGCGCATCCTGGCGCTGGGCTGCTCGCTCCTGGCGGGCGTCGTGACCGGCTTCGTGGGCGGCGTGCCCGCAGACCCGGGCGCATGGGTCACGTGCGCCTTCGCCGTGGTAGGCGGCGTGCAGGCGGCCTACACGCTGTTCAAGTCGGTGGGCATCACATCCAAGTGGCTCGACGCCCTGTTGGGCGTGACCGTAGACGGGAAGGAGTAGGCAATGGCTAAACTGTTCATCATCTGCGGCCACGGCGCTGGCGACCCCGGCTGCTGCGCAGGCGGCTGCACCGAGGCCGAGCGCGTTCGCGCCCTCGGCAAGCGCATCAAGGAACTGGGCGGTTCCGAGGTCGAGCTGGGCGATACGTCCCGCAACTGGTACGCCGACGGCGGGCTTAACCGCCTGAGCACCGACGCGCCAGTGGTGGAGCTGCACATGGACGCCAGCGGCATCGCCACGGCCCACGGCGCGCACGTCATCATCAAGGAGGGCTTTGAGCCTGACGAGTACGACAATGCGCTGGCCGACAAGCTGGCGGCGTTCATGCCCGGGCGCTCCGAGAAGCTGGTGCGCCGTTCCGACCTCGCGAACCCGAACCGAGCCGCCGCGCGCGGCATCAACTACCGCCTGTGCGAGAACGGCTTCATCGACAACGACGGCGACCGCGAGAAGTTCAACGGCAACCTGGACGAGCTGGCGCGCATCTACCTGGAATGCTTCGGCATCACTGCTGGAAGCGCCCCCGCAGCCGTCCCGCAGCCGCAGCCTGCGCAGCAGGAAACGACCGAGAACTTCGGCGGCACCTACCGCTGCACTGTGGACTACCTGCGCGTGCGCGACGCCCCCGGCCTGGGCGGCACCGAGGTGGCGCACTATTCCAGCGGCGAGACCGTGACGCTGGATAACTGGTACAAGATCGCCGACGGCTACGTGTGGGGCCGATACACGGGCTACAGCGGCGCAACGCGCTACATCGCCGTGGGCAAGGCCACGGGCAAGCCAGAGGCCGACGACTATCTGGTGAAGGTGGGATAGGCCATGCCGTACCCGAGCCCCGCAGACGAGGAGCGCAACGGCGGGTGCGGCCCCATCCTCGCAGCGGTCGTCCTGCTGTTCATCGTCCTGGCCGCCGCCAGCTGCGCGTCGCAGGCCATGGGAGCGCAAGACGTGACCGTGAGGCAAGCCCGCACGGACGGCCCCATATACGACCTGCCCGAGGGCATCGGCCAGGAAATCGTGTGCGACGAGCACAACCGCGAGTACCTGCTGCTTACCACCGAGCAGGGCGGCGTGTTCCTCATGCCGTACATGGACGAGGACGGCGAGCAGGAGATCATGCCGCAGGCCTAGAACGCAAAGAAGCCGCCCCGTATGGAGCGGCTTCTTTCTATCTGACGAGCAATACGAACGCCCGCCTAACGACGAACACCTGCATATGTTCGCCTACTGAACAGTTGGTGGAGGCGCGGAGAATCGAACTCCGGTCCACGAAAGCCCCCTGATTGGCATCTCCAAGCTCAGTCGCTGGTTTAGTCTCGGACGCTTTGCGCGCAGCGACACGCTCGCGGCATCCCAACCGGTTCGGTCTTAGCCCGCGCCATACCGATTACGTGCGCGGGAGCATTCCCCTAAAATGACGTCGCGCCGGTGTCGGGGAAATCACCGGGTTGACGCGCCGCTATAAACTAAGCAGCGAGAGCCATAGGCTCAAAAGAAGAGTTGTTGTCAATTCAATTTGACGGTACCCCTGTTTAACGAGGCGAGGAGACCTCGGCTTGCTTCCTCTCTCAGAGCTATCGTGTCGAAACCAGTCGCCCCCGAATGTCGGGAAAGTCTGGATGGTATTGGGCACGAGCACCCAACACCCGTCGACTTTTCAAGGAACACGCGGGGTGAACCCCGCTCGTGGATAGCTATCTTACCACGTTCTAAAGGCAGACAGCTGCTCTATGCACGAGCTGTGAAGACCCTAATGTGCACCATACTTCGCACTTTTGCTACCGATCGCGTCACGTATATTTTCGCCAAGCAAAATTGACCCGTCGAAAGGACCGTTATGGATACCAAACAGCAACTCATCAATGCCCTCGCAGGCCTGGGCTCAACCATTACCGAAGCTATGGATGTCATCGAGGGCTTTGTCCCCTGCGGACATCCCGCCCTCACGGTATCGAACGCACTCGTCGCGCTGGACGCTGACGATGATGCAGCTCTCGCCCAGCAGCTTGAGACCGTCGAGGGCTTTATCGACCACGTGAGTGAGAACCGCGGCGTGGCCGCCTACCACGACATCGAGGTCGAGCTCGCGGGTCCCAAAGCCGATCTGCTCGCAGCAATCCGCGAGGTAGGCGCCCTTATGCAGACCGCAGGCGTCAAGAACACCCAGGTCAACGAGTGGGTCTACCGCAGCCTGGCAGCACTAAACGATTCCGACGAAAAGGCAGCCGAGCAGCTCGCAGAAAGTCCCGCCATTAAGGCCAAGCTTTTGTAAATAGCAGACGCGGGTCCCTTGGCGCATCGTCGTCCAAGAGGCCCGCAAACAGTTCGCGTCAACCGATAGCCGCGCCGCCACGTTCGGCCAAAGCAAGAATCGGCATCATTTGACGAGGTTTCTTTGCTGCAAGATCGGCATGTTCGAGCAGCTTGCGATCGTTGGTCACCAAGTAATCGACCTGTGCGCGCTTACACGCGGCGAGCACCAAGTTGTCCTCGTAATCGCGATGGAGCGCTAAGTATTTGTCGGCCAGCCAAAGGTCCGACGCATCTGCACCCACGGCCGTGGCGTTTTCGGTCATGTTCCGCACAAACGCCAACGCCGCATCACCAATCGCGCGGGCAGAAGCCTCGTCGAGCGCTCCCCCGCTGGCAAGAACGCTTCGCTTCAGCTCGTGTTGGACAACGTACAGCACGTCCTTAGCGATATGCACCGGGAAGAACAGTAACGCCCCCGTCTCCGTCGCCCGCCCAATAAACGCACGCGCAGCAAGCGACTCGGCATGGTCGACGCAAAACGAATCAACCCATACGTTGGCATCCACCATGATCTTGAGAGGCGCCCCACTCACTGGATCATCCCCTTTTGGCGATAATGCTCGTCCATGGCTTCGGAATAGATTGCGTCCCAGTCGCGATCGTCGGATACGGGCGACGTAGCAATGCCCAGGTCCGCATAAAGCTGATCCGCCGCCGCCCATGATGCGGCGAACGGAGTATCGTGCGCGACGGTCTGCCGCCGGTCGTCGACGGCCGCAAGCACTTCCTCGCACTGCCCGCCACCCTGCGCGACCTTGGCCACCACCTTTTTGATGAGCTCGGGCAGCGAGGCGCCCGAAAGCCGAAGCGCTTCCTCCGCATGATCCTTGACCTGGCGATCCACGCGAACGTTCACCTGCGCCATGCCGCTAACAGCACCCACGTCGATCCCACTCCCTTCAATTGCTAGCCTTGCTAGCACCAATATATAAAGAAGCTAGCAAATGGTCAAATGCAAAAAGCCTGCGCCCGGACGACACCGATGCCGTCTGGGCGCAGGCCAGATAACGTGGACGAACACGTCTGCTAACGCAGGTAAGCCTTCGCGTTGCTCAGGCTGTAGGCAATCGTCGAGCCGTTGTGCAGCAGTGACGACGTCTGCGGAGTGATCATGCCGGTAATGCCCAATGCCAACAGCGCCGAGTTGGTGAGCATCACCTTGGAATACGAACTCGTCAGACGGTCGATAAGCCCCTGGCTCATGCGGCGCAGGCGCACGATTGCAGCCAGATCCGTATCGGTCAGGATGATATCGGCGACCTCCTTGGCGATGTCGCTTCCGCCGCCCATGGCCAGACCCACATCGGCCAGGCCCAGCGCCGGCGAATCGTTGACGCCGTCGCCCACCATGGCAACGTGGCGCCCCTCGCTCTTAATGCGCTCAACATAGGCGTACTTGTCCTCGGGCAGCAGTTCGGCCTTAAACTCGTCGACACCCGCCTCGCGCGCAATGCGCTCGGCCGTGCGCTCCGAGTCGCCCGTGAGCATGACCACGTGCTTAACGCCCAACGCGTGCAAGTCGGCGATGGCCTCGCGGACCCCGGGCTTAAGCGGGTCCTCGATACCGAGCACGCCCACAACGGTGCCATCAACCGCCAGATACAGCGGCGACAGGCCCTGCATCTGGGACTCGATTTGCTCCTTAATGTCGGACTCGAGCTGCGCACTCTCGTCCTCAAATACGAAGTGCGCGGAACCGATAATCGCGCGTCGTCCTTCGATGGACGAAGCGATGCCGTGCGCCACGATGTACTCGACCGCAGCGTGACGCTCGCGGTGCTCGAGCCCGCGCTCGCGCGCCGCATTGACCACGGCGCGTGCCACCGGATGCGGAAAATGCTCCTCCAAGCAGGCAGAAAGGCGCAGGATCTCGTCCTCGCTCCAGCCATCGGTGGTGAGCACGCAGGCAAGACGCGGCTGTGCCTCGGTGAGCGTGCCGGTCTTATCAAACACAATGGTGTCGGCCTTGGCAAACGACTCAAAGTACTTGGCGCCCTTGACCATCACGCCCATCTTGGCGGCGTCGCTCATGGCAGTCATGACGGCAACGGAACCCGTGAGCTTGAGCGCGCACGAGTAGTCGACCATCAGCGCCGCCGAGGTCTTAATGAGGCTACGCGTGGTGAGCGCAACCAAACCCGCAAGCAGGAAGTTCCACGGGACGATCTTGTTGGCGAGGTCTTCCATGTGCGACTGGCCCTCGGACTTGAGCGAATCGGCCGTCTGCACGAGCGAGACGATCGAGCGGAGCTTGGTCTGAGCCGTATTGGCGCGTACGCGCACCAAAATGCTGCCGTCCTCCACGACGGTTCCGGCGAACACGTCGTCGCCCACGCTGCGCTCGACGGCAAGCGGCTCGCCGGTCAGGGTCGCCTGGTTGACCATGGCGCTCCCCTGTTCGACCACGCCGTCAATGCAGATGGACATGCCAGTGCGCACGGCCACCAAGTCACCGGGCTCAAGCTCGGTCGCGGCAACGCTTACCTCGGTGTCGCCGACGACCTTTTGCGCCTTGTCGGGCACACCGAGCAGCGAGTTGATGAGCTCGTTTTCGCTCATGGCGCGGGTGTAGTCCTCGAGCAGCTCGCCCACGTTGAGCAGGAACATCGTCTGGCCCGCGGTGTCGACATCACGTTTGACGAACGAAATGCCGATGGCCGAAGCGTCGAGCACAGGAACGGTCAGGCGCGGCTGCGCCAGCTCATGAAGGGCAGCGCGCAAAAATGCCATGTAACCGGCCACGACAAAGATGGCACGCAGCGGCGTAGGCAGGAACCAGCGGCGCGCGTAATGGGCACCGACGAGTGTCGCCAGGTCCATAACGAGTTTGTGCTTGCGCGGCTCGAGTTGCATCACGTAGCCCGACTTGGCATCGGCGATAGCTTGAGCATCGAGTGCGCCCAGGGCGTCGAGCACGCTTGCGCGGCGCGGCTCGTCGTACTCCAGCGCCATCTGGCCAATGCGGCCATACACGCGCACCTTGTGCACGCCATCGATGTCGCCGCCAAGCTTAAGAAGTGCATCGAAATCGCTCTCTGGCACAGGACCCGCCAATTGAAGACGGGTCCTGCCGGGGATCTCGCTAATAATCGAGAATCTCATAGTTTGTGCCTGGGAGCGTTACTCGGCTGCCTCGTCAGCAGCGGCCTCGCTCTGGGTGATGTAGGCAGCCTCGGCAACCATGTCATCGACATTGGCCTTGGCCTGCTCGACCATGTCCTGGTAGCAGTTCTTGACGCGCATACCGCACGCGATGCCCTGCACGCAGGCGTTCTTTACCGGAGCGCTGGTGAGCAGCTTGATGCCGGCCGTACCAAGCAGAAAACCGCCACCGACAAGCAGGGTGTTAAACGTCGACTTCTTCATGTTGCTTCTCCCTTTTGCCGCACAAGCGCGGCATGGTGCCTTAGCACCCGAGTTCATTAGTTTGCTCGAGCACGCTTTTGAAAATAGTTTAGTATAACTATTTGGTCAACAATGGCTAACTTTTTGGAAACTATGGGGGTGAACTCAATATGACAAAGGGACAGTCCCTTTGTCATATTCCTACAGCTGCCAGTCCGCCGCCTCCTTTTGCAGCGCAACCATACGGGCAAATTCTCCACCTGCCGCCTTGAGCTGCGCCGGAGTGCCCTGCTCGGCAACCACACCATCCTTGAGCACAACGATTTTGTCGGCATTTTCCACCGTACGCATACGGTGGGCAATAACGATAACCGTCTTACCTGCAAGCAGACGGGAGAGCGCCTGTTGCACCACGGTCTCGTTCTCCACGTCCAAGCTTGCCGTCGCCTCGTCCAACAGCACGATGGGCGCATCTTTGAGCAGCGCGCGGGCGATGGAGATGCGCTGGCGCTCGCCACCGGAGAGTTTGGAGCCGTTCTCGCCGATCATGGTGTCGTAGCCCTGCGGCATGCGGCTCACAAACTCGTCGCAGTTGGCGGCACGCGCGGCCGCAAGCACTTCCTCATCGGTGGCATCACGACGCCCGAGGCGGATGTTTCCCATCACCGTGTCGTCAAAGAGCAGCACGTCTTGGAACACAATGGCGTAGTCGCGCAGGAGCACCTCGGGATCGGCGGTCGCAACATCCACACCGCCCACGGTAACCTTGCCCGCAGTGGCATCCCAAAAGCGCGCGGCCAGGCGGCTCACCGTAGACTTACCGGAACCCGAAGGACCGACCAGTGCCGTGACCTCGCCTTCCTTGGCGGTAAAGCTCACATCGGTAAGAACTTTCTCGCCGGCGCGTCCGTCCTCGCCCGCACCATAGCCAAATGCCACGTGATCGAACACCACATCGTGGCCCACGGGCTCAAATTTCTCGCTGCCCCGCGCCACAGGCTCTTCCATGATGGAACGCATGCGCTTGGCAGACGACTCGGCGGCAAACAGCTCGGACATTAACATTAACGCCTGGTCAAAGGGCGCATAGATACGGCTCACCATAAGCAGGAAGGCAAACATCACCAAAAAGTCGACTTGTCCGGAGACGACCATCGCGGCACCCGTGACCAGCGTGGTGGCAATGCCCAGGCGCAGGATGGCAAAGGCGGAGTTAACCAAAAGCCCGTTAGCGAGCTCACCCTTGGTGGTCTCGCGCTCCTCGGCATCGATCACGGCGTTGAGTCCCTCAAGATAATGGGCCTCCTGGTTGGTGGCGCGGATCTCGCGAACGCAATCGAGCGTCTCTTGAATCGCCTCGGTAACCTTGACCTTCTCGGCACGCACACGATCGAACACCGGAGTCATGGGGCCGCGTGTTAGATACAGCACGGCAAAGGCCACGGGAACGCTCCAAAACGCCGCGATCGCCAGCTGCCAGCAAAAGAACAGCGACGCCACGAACACAATGGCGCTTGCGATGATGGCACCCCAAAGCTCTCCCAGCACGTGGCTGTAGGCGTGCTCCATGGCCTGGACGTCACCCATGATGGTCTCGGTTAAATCGGCCAGATCACGACGACCAAAAAACGACAACGGCAGTTTGCGCAAGCGCTCGGCGATCTCCATACGCTGCTTGCCGCACTCCTCGTAAAAGATGCAGTAGGTGTAGTAATACTGCTGCCAGTTAGAGGCAAAGAGCAACACGAAAAAGACCAGGAGGCCGCCCACGATCGGCAGGGCATCCGGCAGGTCAGCCCCGCTGGCGAGATGCTCGACAAAGCCGGCCATAACCAGGAATAAAAGGCCCATGCCGGCCATGGTAATGAGATTGGTGAGCGTGGTCCAGAAAATGCCGCGTTTTACGCCTGCGACGCCTTTATCGGATAGGAAATACTTCTTTTGGAATGAGGCGAACATTTAGGCCTCGCCCCCCTTCGTGACGGCGGCATCCGCGGTCGCTGCAGTGATTTTCCAGCTCGCAGCCTGTTCGTATTCGGCCCACATCTTGGCATACAGACCCTCTTGGGACAGCAACTCGGCATGGGTACCCGACTCCTGCACGCTGCCCTGGTTGAGCACCACGATTTGGTCTGCGCCCACTACAGTCGAGAGTCGGTGCGCAATCATAATGACCGTGTGACCCGCCGCCAGCTTGCTAAAGGCGCGCTGGATGAGCGCCTCGTTCTCGGGATCGGCAAACGCCGTGGCCTCATCGAGCACCACGATAGGCGCGTCTTTAAGGATCGCGCGGGCGAGTGCCACGCGCTGGACCTCGCCGCCCGAAAGATATGCTCCGCCGGCGCCGAGCATGGTATTGATGCCCTGCGGGAGCTTGGCCACAATGTCGTCGCACTGAGCTGCGGAGAGTGCCGCACGCACTTCGTCGTCAGTGGCCGTAGGCTTGGAGGCGCGCACGTTATCGGCAAGTGTTTGCCGGAACAGCTGGTTGGTCTGGAACACGAAGGCGACCTGGTCCATAAGCTCGTGCGAATCCATATCGCGAACGTCCACACCGCCTACGAGCACTCGACCCGAGGAGACGTCCCAAAAACGCGGGATCAGGCTTGCGCAGGTTGACTTACCGCCACCCGAGGGACCCACCAGGGCGAGGGTGCTACCAGCGGGAACGCTGAAACTCACATGGCTAACGGCAGGTGCTTCGGCACCCTCGTACGTAAAGCTCACGTCCTCAAATCGCACGTCGCCGCCGGCAGGGTGCTTTGGTTGGGCGGGCACGGAGAGCTGCTTGGAATCCATGACGCTTCGAATACGAGCCAGCGAATCGGCACTCATCTGAGACGCCTCGCCCACAAACATGAGCTTGGTCATGGCCGTCGGCACCACGGCCGAAAATATCGCGTAAAACGTGAAGTTGACCATAAAATGCGCGAAGTCCGTCTCGCCCGGCGCCAACAGCAACGCCACGGGCAACAGGAATGCCACAAGACCATTGAGTGCGGTAAGGTTGAGTACCTGCGGACCCCGGCAGAACGTGCCCGCATAGTTTTGTGCCATGTCGGCGTATTCGGCGATCGCATCGTGGAAGGCCTTAAAGGAGTAGACCGTCTGCTGAAACACCTTGACAACGGGGATGCCACGTACGTATTCGGTGCCGGTCTTGTTCATCTTGACCAGCGCTCCCATATAGGCCTTCATGAACTCGGCGCCTTTGCCGCTCATCATGGTGGCCATGGCGCCAAACGAAATGGCCACCGATATAAGGCATGCCGCCCCCAAACGCCAATCGAGCGCGAAAAGCAGCACGAGCAGGCCTGCGACCATGGCGGTGGCGCCTGCGATATCGGGCAGCATGTGTGCGAGCAAAGTCTCGGTGGAGGCGGCGCACCCGTCTACAATGCGGCGCAGCTCGCCGGTAGCATGCGTGTCGAAGTAGCCGAGCGGCAACTTAAGCAGGTGCTCGCTCGTAGCCTTACGGATATTGGACGCGCAGCGAAACGCGGACAGATGCGTGCACATGAGCCCCACGAAATAAGCTACGATGCTTGCCAGGGCAAAACCCACGGCCCACCAACCGTACATCGCGATGTTAGTGGCTTCGCTCCAGTTGGGCGCCACGGCGATCAGATCGCGCGCGACAAGCCAAATGCACACGTACGGGCCAAAGCTCAGCAGCTGCGAGAGCGCCGAGAGCGCCATGCCCAAATACGTTAGGAATTTGCGGTCACCGGCATACGCGAGCAACTCGCCAATACCGCCGCCTTCCCTTTTTGATCTCTTTGCCATGAGATTCCTTTCTAACGGCTTGAGAGTTAACCGTATTCAACTTATCATTGATATGTTAGCCATGGCTCACAATCAAGCCAGGCGTGGACGTTTCTGCAAAGGAAAGGGACGCTTTTGCAAATACGGCGGGCAGCGACCGACATAACCGAGCTCTACGCACCGCAATTTGAGCAGTTTGGCCTGGAGCTTACTGGCAAGGGCGCTGTCTTTACCGGCGAGGTGGCAAACGACCGGGCGCACGGCCGCGCATGGATCATGCCTCTCTCCCCCGCCTGCATCGTCATGGAGCATTTCATCACCCCGACGCACGATATGTACCTGGCCGAATACACACCCGAGCCATACGCCTGCGTGAGCGAGGTCAGCGCGCCTACACTTACATGCATGCCCGAGGCTGGCATAACGCCCGCGAACCTCAAACCATTGCATGGACCGTGGCCAAACAATGCCGTTTGCAGCTTTATCCAAGATAGCTGTGGCGAGGAATTAAGCCCGCTGTTTGCGGGGGAGCTTTATCACTCGCGCTCGGTACTCTTTTTGCCTGGATATTTTGACGAACTGGAGCACCGCTATCCCACCGAGTTCGCGGGAATCTTTGAGGCGTTTGCCGAGCCATGGCACGAGGAAGCGACGTCTGCCATCTGCCACACGCTGCGCCGGGTTAACGAGGAACGCGCCCGCACCGTAGGCGGACACGTCTATATGCAGGGCATCGTG
Source organism: uncultured Collinsella sp. (assembly GCA_928722055.1). Taxonomy (GTDB): domain Bacteria; phylum Actinomycetota; class Coriobacteriia; order Coriobacteriales; family Coriobacteriaceae; genus Collinsella. Next base: position 269,736 of record CAKMWN010000002.1, on the reverse strand, counting down.
GAGACCATGGTCGCGGAGCTCGCCTGTTCGCGCGCGGCCCACAAGCAGGCGCGGCAGGCGGCAGACACACGCGTCAGCATAACCATTGCCGAAGAAGCAACGGCAATGATTGAGCGCGCGCTCGACAAGGGCAGGCATGTGAGCATCAACGAGGTGGCCGAGGGACTCTTCACGAGCCGCTCCAAACTATGCGCCACCTTTAAGGCCCAAACAGGCGAGTCCCTGGGCGCCTACATTCGCAGACGCCGTATGGAGCGAGCACAGGACCTTTTGGCCGATAGCGCGCTCACGATAGCGCAGGTGGCAGAGCGGCTCGACTACCCTCAGCAAGCCGCCTTCGCCCAAGCCTTCAAACAATACACCGGCATGACACCCACGGCTTGGCGAAGCAAGCATCGCTAAGGCCCAAGCTCCCTGGCCGTAACGGAGCGATTAATTAGCCGCCGCCCGTCAGCTCACCCAGGATCTAAACGTCAAGATGCGCACAATCAAGCGCCTTTTTGATAAGAGGGACAGATCGATCAGCCAAATACAACGGAATGTTGAGCACCCCGTCGTCGAGCTTTAGATTCTTAAGTGAGTAGCGGACCCTCAATGGAGTCGTCTCCGCATGCTTGTCGGCATAGTACTTAAGGCTCTTGGAATGAACGACCTCTCCCGATTTGACCTCGACGGGAACGATTTCGTTTCCGACTTGAATCAAAAAATCGACTTCGTGCTTCGGCTTCTCGTTTGTCCAATAACGCGGAGCAGCATCTAACTGTGAAAGTAATGCCTGAAGCACATAGTTCTCGGCGAACGAACCTTTGAACTCCGAAAACAGCGCATCCGAGATGGCAAAAGCGGACGCATCCAGCCTTGCCATGCGGCGCAGCAAGCCGACATCAAGACAGTAGACTTTAAATGCCTTGAGGTCATCGTACGCAGAGAGCGGCACACCACCGGCAGCATTAAGGCGAACCGCCGTGATGAGCCCAGCATCGGCAAGCCATTCCAGAGCATCCTCGTATTCTCGAGCACGAGCCCCCTCGCGCACCGCACCCCAAACGAACTTTTTGTTCTCGCGCGCCAACTGAGCTGGAATCGAGTTCCATATTTGCGAAAGCTTGGCGAACTGCGCACGGCCACCATGCTTGGCAAAATCGCGCTCGTAGGAATCCAAGAGATCAGACAACACCTTATCGACCTGAACGATATCGCCCGTCTCCACCCACCGGCCAAGAGCCTCTGGCATGCCGCCGCATGCAAAATAACGACGAAGATGCTCGACGAGACGGACATGGAAAAAATCGGGCACTGTCTCGATCTGATCCAGGCCGCCAAGGTATTCGTCGTAGTTTGCAGCGCCCTCGGCTTTCAGAAACTCGGAAAAGCTCATGGGGCGCATCTCCATGAACTCGACCTTTCCCACCGGAAAAGCGCTGGTCTCACGGGACAAGCGAACGCCCAACAAAGACCCTGCGCATGCGACGTGATACTCGGGGGCCTCGTCACAGAAGTATTTAAGGGCGCCGACTGCAGAAGGACAATCCTGAATCTCATCAATAATAAGCAGCGTTTCGCCGGGCTCGATAGGCTGTCCAAGTGCCAGGGAAAGATTTGAGATGATCCGTCGAGGATCGCGCGTACCTTCGAAAAACTGAGCGTACTCGCTCTGTACCCCAGGTGACGGCTCCTCGAGCGTCAGATACACAAAATTGATGTACGAGGTTCGGCCGAACTCCTTAAGCGCCCACGTCTTTCCAACCTGGCGCGCCCCCTTAAGGATAAGCGGCTTACGATATTCTGACGCTTTCCAAGCGTTAAGCTTGGCAATGATATCTCGCTGCATGACCGAACCTCCCGCAAAGAAACTTCCGTAAACGTGATATTTCCCACATTTTACCCTAGGTAAAACGTGACATTTATCACATTTACGGAAGTTTTAAGCTCATTTCGCCACACTTTCATCACATTTATTGCAATGTGACAAAGGGACAGTCCCTTTGTCACCCGCACAAAAATGGACGCGCCAACGGCGCACCCATTCACTCTATTCCATTCAGCCCACCTGACCCGAACGGCCGAGTCGTCACAAAACCCGGGAGTCCCGGCAGGGCGGGTGCTTGCTCAAAATGAGTTCCGCACGCAAAGAAGGCCACTTAATGTGGCCTTCGTCTTGCGCAGGACTGTTCGAAATTTTGAGGAAGCACCCGCCCTGCCGGGGCTCCCGGGTTCCCGTTTACGAGAGCGACGTTCTCAGCAACTCGTTGAAGAGCTTCGGGTTGCCCTTGCCGCGGCTCGCCTTCATGCACTGGCCCACCAAAAAGCCGATGACCTTCTGGTTGCCGTCACGATACTGCTGCGCCTGATCGGCACAGTTAGCCAGCACCTCGTCCACGATCGGCTGCAGCGTGCCGGCGTCGCTCACCTGACGCATACCGCGCTCGTCGACGATCTTATTGGGGTCGTCGCCGGTCTGGGCCATGGCCTCAAAGACCTCGTGCGCCTGGTTGGAGCTGATGGCATCGGTCGCCAGCAGCTTAGCCAGCGCTGCCACCTGAGCCGGTGCAATACCGGACTCTGTCAGCGACACGCCCGCGCCCTTAAGGTAGGCGATCATCTCGTTGACCAGCAAATTTGCGACCGTCTGAGCCTCCTTGCCGGCCATACCGGCAGCGGCAGCCTCAAAGAACTCGGCAAACTCCGGGTCGCCGGCGATCTGCTCGGCATCGGCCGCCTTAATGCCAAAGTCGGCCTCAAAACGGGCGCGCTTGGCATCGGGCAGCTCGGGGATCTCGCCACGGCAGCGGTCGATGAACTCGTCGTCAAGGTCGAACGGCGCCAGGTCGGGATCGGGGAACAGACGATAGTCGTCGGCCGTTTCCTTCACACGCATGACCACGGTGCGCTTGCGGCTGGGCTCCCAGTGGCGGGTCTCCTGGTAGATAATGCCGCCCTCCTCGAGCACCTCGGCCTGACGGCAGATCTCGTAGGCAAGGCCGTCATGCAGGCTCTTAAACGAGTTGAGGTTCTTGAGCTCGGTCTTGGTGCCCAGCTTGGTCTCGCCGCGGCGGCGCAGCGACACGTTGCCGTCGCAGCGCATGGAACCCTTCTCCATGGAGCAGTCCGAAATGCCCAGCGTCACAAAGATGCGGCGGAGCTTTTCCATAAACAGGCGCGCCTCCTCGGGCGTGCGCAGATCGGGCTCAGTCACGAGCTCAATCAAAGGCGTGCCGCAGCGGTTGTAGTCGACGAGCGACTCGGCCGCGGCGGTAATGCGGCCCTCGGCGCCGCCCACGTGGACCATCTTGGCGGCGTCCTCCTCCATGTGGATGCGCAGGATGCGGATGGGCACCGTGTAGGAACCGTCCTCGTGACGCTCGGGCATCTGCAGGTTGGACGCGTCATAGCTAGCCAGGTGGCCGGCGCGCTGGTTACCCTCGCGCATGGTCGACGTCATGGACGTGGACAGGCCCTCGGCGTTGGCCGAAGCGCTCGCCAGGCTCTGGGCCTCGGCCTCGCCAAACGCGCAGTCGGGGCGCTCGGCGGCACCGCGACCGGTCACGTCCAGATCCAGGTGACCGTACATGGCAAAGGCCACCGGACCCTGCGTGGTCTGGAAGTTCTTGGCCATATCGGGATAGAAGTAGTGCTTGCGGTAGAACATCGAGTGGCGCTGGATCTCGCAGTTGGTGGCGAGACCGGCCTTGACGATGCTCTCGATGGCGCGCTTGTTGGGCACCGGCAGGGCGCCGGGCAGGCCCAGGCACACCGGGCACACGTTGGCGTTGGGCTCGTCATCGTGGCTGAGCTTGCAGTTGCAGAACATCTTGGTGTCGAGTGCGGTGAGCTCGGTATGGATCTCCAGGCCGATCACGGCCTCCCAATCCTGCAGGACCTCGGAAAGCTCCTTCATTACAGCTCACCTCCCTTCCCGGCAAAATCGGGCGCGGCGGAAAGCGCGGGCGCACCCGTGGCGGCATCGGCAAAGCCGCGCTCCAGGGCGCGGGCAAACGTGAGCAGCTGACGGTCCTTAAAGGCCGGACCCACCAGCTGGGCAGAAACGGGCAGCTTGCTGTCCTCGCCCAGGCCCAGCGGCACCGAGATACCGCCGTTGCCGCAAATGTTGAGCGAAATGGTGTACAGGTCGGAGAGGTACATCTGCGTGGGGTCGCTGATCTCGCCAAACTTAAAGGCCGTGCGCGGCGAGGCGGGCATGAGGATGGTGTCCACCTTGGCATACGCGGCATCGTAGTCCTGCGTGATGAGCGTGCGGGCCTTTTGCGCAGCGTAGTAGTACTTGTCGTACACGCCCGAGCTCAGCAGGTAGGCGCCAAGCATCTGACGGCGCTTGGCCTCGGCGCCAAAGCCGTGGGCGCGCGAGAGCGAGCTCTGGTCGGACAGGTTGGCGCAGCCCTCCTCCTGGTAGCCGTAGCGAATGCCGTCGAAACGGGCCAGGTTGGAGAACGCCTCGGCCGGGCCGATGACGTAGTAGGCGGCGATGGCGGCATCCAGGTGCGGCAGGTCGACCTCGACCAGCTCGGCGCCCTGGTTCTGCAGCTCCTGGGCGGCGCGCTGAACAGCAGCCTTGACCTCGGGCGTCAGGCCCTCGGCCTCCATAAACGCAGGGATAATGCCCACGCGCTTGCCCTCGATGCTGTCGTTGAGGTGCTCGGTAAAGTCGACGGCGCAATCCTGGCTGGTGCAGTCGTACGGATCGTGACCTGCGCCGGTAAGCGCGTTCATGGCCAGCGCGACATCCTCGACCGTGCGGCCAAAGGGGCCCACCTGGTCGAGCGACGAGCCAAAGGCAACCACGCCGTAACGGCTCACGGCACCATACGTAGGCTTAAAGCCCACCACGCCGCACAGCGACGCCGGCTGGCGAATGGAGCCGCCGGTGTCCGAGCCCAGCGAGAGCGCGACCTCGCCCGCGGCGACGGCAGCAGCGGAGCCGCCCGAGGAGCCGCCGGGCACGCGCTCGGTATCCCAGGGGTTGTTGGTGCGGTGGAACGCCGAGCTCTCGGTGGAGCTGCCAAAGGCAAACTCGTCCATGTTGGCCTTGCCCATGGGCAGGCAGCCGGCATCGAGCATGCGCTGGACGCAGGTGGCGGTGTAGACGCTCTGGTAGTCCCCGAGCATGCGGGAAGCGCAGGTGGTGCGCGTGCCCACGAGGTTCATGTTGTCCTTAATGGCCAGTGGCACGCCCGCGAGCGGGGGCAGCGGCTTGCCTGCGGCACGGTCGGCATCCACGCGCGCGGCGGCCTCGAGCGCAAGCTCGGGCGACACCTGCAGGAATGCCTGGACCCCGCCCTCGCGCGCCTCGATGGCGACAAGGGAGGCCTGGGCCACCTCGGTAGCGGTAAAGTCGCCGGCGGCAACGCCCGCAGCGATCTGGGCGGCGGTAAGGGAATCGAAGCTTAGCGCCATTACTCGCTCTCCCCCTCTCCCAAAATGGACGGCACGCGGAAGTAGCGGTCGCGCGCGCTGCCGGCGTTTTCGAGCGCGACGTCGAGCGGCAGGTCGCGCTCGGGCTCGCGCAGGTCATCGCCCATCACGTTGGACAGGCTTCCGATGGGATGGAACGTGGGCTCCACGTCGGGCAAGTCATATTGCAAGACGGGCTCGAGCATCTGGACGGCGTCGTTCAGGTAGGACGTCATCTGGGTGAGCTCGTCATCGGTCAGTGCGATCTTTGCGTACTCGGCAATGCCGCGCACGTCTTTCTCGCTGAGTGCCATAGGCGCTCCCTTCCGCATAACAGTTAAACCGCTCTAGTATACAAGGCAACGCCGCTTGGAGCAGGTGCTTTACCCAAATGCAGCGAAAACGTAACGAGGGCGGCGGGCTGGCAGGCGTCGGGCTGGCGGTTCTGCAGCGAAACCGCACCGCCCATAGCGAAAACCGTCCCGCCCACAACGAAAAGCATCACAACATTCGACGTTTTTCGCCAAAATCGCGATTTTCATCGAATGTTGTGATGGTTTGGAAGTCCCGACCACCGCAAAGGTGCCTGTCCCCACCGTGGCGGTTCTGGAGAATGTCTTATGCCGAGGCTTTGGCCTTGCGGCGCTTGCGGACCGCGTGGATCACGATGTCCAGTAGCAACAGCACAATGGCCACGACCACGATGAGCACGGCAAACTCGCGCTTGCCCCAGTGGCGGCCGGCCAGCGACTTTTGCTTGTCGACGTCCTTCTTGTTGTACTTGGTGCGCACGCAATGCACCAGCAGGCGATGGTCGTTCACGCCGTAGGGCGTGCAGGTGACGAGCGTCACCTTGTCGGCGCCGGGCTCGATGGTCAGCGACTCCATCTCCTCGGGCAGCACCACCTCGGAGTCCACCATCTTGTAGGCGAGCGTCTTGTTCATGGTGTGCAGCAGCACCAGGTCGCCGGGCTCCAGCGAGTGGATGTCGTCGAACATGCTCAGGTTGCGCATGCCCGAGTGCGCGGTGAGCACGCAATGCGTCGAGGTGCCGCCCACCGGCAGGCTCGTGCCCTCCAGGTGGCCGACGCCCGCCATGAGGACTTCCTCGCTCGTGCCGTGGTAGATGGGCATGCTCACGTCGATGGAGGGGATCTCGACCCAGCTCATCATGGGGTCGCGGTCAAAGATGAGCTGCTGAGCGTAGGGCTCGATCTGGTCGGCGGGGAGCTCGGTGGTCTCGCCCGCCAGCTGCTCGTTAAAGGATCGCGCCTGGAGCAGGATGCGCTCGCGCTCCTCTTCGGAGAGCGCGTCCACGGTGCTGGACACCGTGCTGATCTGGTTGAACACGCCCGAGGCCTCAAGCCGGTCCAAGATCCACGGCCAGGTCATAAGGCCCACGCCAATAAGGATGATGACGATGGTGATGAGCCGGTCGGCCCAGCGCGGCAGTCGCTTGCGGCGGCGCTTGGGCTTGGACTGAGGTTTGGGCTGAGGGCTTGAGCCACCGTTGGCCGCGGCGTTCTTACTCTTCATATGTTTGGCGCCCTGCACCATCGCCGGTCACTCCTCTACAACTCAAGTTGTCTAAACAAATAATAGCCGATTAGCGAACCTCTGCGCCGGACAACGCAGCTAAACAGCATTGCGCGGCGCAAGCATGGGCCTGCATTTGCGTTTTCAAAATGTCCCGGATCGGCGGAGCGATTCGGGATACAATGTCAATAGAAAACGACGCACCCTGCGTAAGTGTACGAGAGCGCGGGCGGCCTAGTTTTCAGCTTTAGTTAAATGCCCGGGCTCCGAACCCCGGGCATTCTTATTTGCGCTTGTTGCGGCGCAAATGCCTTCTACCGTCCGCACCGCGCGAGCGCCTACGGACCTTAAACCGAACCTCATACGAGTCAAGAAACGCGATGACGGATGAGTCCGCATCGGACGGTGGAGGCTGCCTGTGTTGTCCAAAAAGAACGGGGCAGACTCCAGTGCGGAGTCTGCCCCGAAAAGAGAATGGCAAAGCAAGAACGTGGATGGACGAGAAAAGTGTCCGCAAGTCTCATGGCCATCACATCCCACCTGCCAAAGGGATGGGTGAGCGAGCGTTACTCCTGCTCGGACTCCTCAGCCTGCTTACGGCTGCGGATGAGGTGCGCCACGCCAATGCACAGCACCGCGCCACCAGCGATCCAAGTGAAGGTCACACCGTTAAGGCCGGTGAGGGGAAGGCCAACCTTCTTGGTATCGCCGACGGTGATGTTGAAGGTGCCGTCGTCGTTTGTGGTTGTGTCGTCTGCGGCCTCAAGCTTGTTGTCATCCTTCACGTCATTTGGAGTGCCGATGATAATTTGATCCTGTTGTCCTTTTGCTTGAAGCGTGTACTCGACATCTTTCAGTTTGGCGTCGGGATCGGTACTCAACTCAGGAGTAATCGTAAAGTCGAAAGAGTTCACGCTCGTGTAGCCACCCTGGGGAGCTCCGACCTCCTCAACGGTATAGGTTCCGGTATCGAGACCCTTGACCGTAAAGGTGCCGTCACCGGTGGTCACAAACTGATGCGGATCTTTGCCGAGTTTTCCATCAGACTGAACGTACTTTCCCCCCTCTACATCCTGATTGTCCGCAGATTTAACCATGATTGTGAACGTGGCACCATTGAGCGGACGCTCGGTACCCAAGTCAACCTTGTTGACCTTGAGGCCGTAGGTGTAGTCCCTGACAGTGTCGGGCACGGTCTGGCCATAGTCCGTGGTCATGGGGTTGTTGGAGTAGTAAAGCGTTACGGTATTGGGATTGCCTTCTTTGTTGCTATTCAAGCCAACAACCGCATCCTTATTAATCTGAGCCGTATAAGAGACAACGATGCAAGAATCCTTAGTGATTGCCGCCCCACTGATGTCCTTCAGATTGTTGCAAGTCCACGTCATCGTCTTGTTGCCGTTCGCATCCGGATCACCGCTATCCGGCGCAAACGAGTCCGTGATGTTCGATATCGGATTCTCGTGCTTAAGATCTTTCTGCGCAGCATCCTTGCTTGCATACAAATACACCTGAGCACCATTCCAAAGCGTCAGGCCCTTGGAAATCTGATCGGAGAACTTGTAGAAATACGTGTCGTACTTGTCGTAGTTCTCGGCAATGGTGCCGTAAAGGTTGTACGTCACGTTCTGGCCGATTTGGGAGTCGGCAGCATCGTACTCCCTACTGTCTTTATCGCTTACGATCTTCTTCTCGACGGTGGGGACACCCGTTTTCTCAGTGATGTCAACGGGCTTGCTTCCCACGACAGTGAAGATGGGAGACGTGCCTGCCCCGCCGGCATTGATGGTGCTGGCATCGGTCACAAAGAGCCAATAGCCGTGCTTAAGATTTTCAACCTTTTGATTATTGGTTTTAACAGTGGGGATAAGGTCATCTACAGCAGCGGCAATCTTGTACGCAACGGAATCGAAGTCAACGCGGGTTGTCTTATCGGTATTCTTCACGTTATTCGTGATCCAGTCCGCGGCGTCCTGGGCAGTCGTCCCCGTATAGGACTTCTCCTCTTTCCTGATGACGCCCTCGACAGCACTCTTCACCTCAGAGTTTACCCATGTAATGTTGCTGACGTTTCCATCGTTGTCAACATCAGCATTGAAAATCTGATAGCCCTCGAACTCGGTAGTGTTACCCTCAACGTTCTCGATAGTCACCGAGCCGTTCGCAGTCGTCGCACCCTCAGCAAACGCCATGGTCACCGGGGCCATGACTCCGCCGAAGCTCAACGCTGCTGTGAGGCCGGCGGTTACTGCCAGGCGTGCGATGTTCTTGCTCATGCTCATCTTCTTTTCCTCTGCTTTCTGCTCGAATTCCATTTGATCTAAATCTGTCTGTCTGTGTCTTAGCATCTGCTTCGCTACGTCTCGCCCCGCTCTCTGTGGGGCTGCCAGCTACTCTTTATGGCTGCCACCTCCCCGCTTGACCAGGAGCGCGACCACGATGAGCGCGGCTCCGGCGACCGCTGCGGCGGCCGCGGCGTACATTGCCATATCGCCAGTCGAGGGCATAAAGCCTCCGGTGGTAATGCTAGGGGGCGTGCCGGTGGGCGTGTTGATGAGCGACGCCTCCAGGCTGCCCGTCGACCCGTCCGCGCTGTCGGCGCGCAGGGGCGACTCGGCCGTGATGGTGAGCTTGGGCTTGGCGGCGGCCACTTGGTCGACGTCCAGGCCCTCGGCCTTGACCGTCACGGAGCGCGTGCCCTCAAAGGCGACGTAGCCCTTGGGTGCCTTGAGCTCGCGGACCTCCAGCTTGCCCGAGTCCACGCCCGAGACGGTCACGCGGCCGTCCTCGCCCGTGGTGACGGTGGCCTTGCCCTCCGCATCCCACGTGCCGTCGGCCGCCAGCGTGCGGCCGCGGTCGTCGGCGATGCTCAGGACCGCCCCGGACAACGGCTTGTCGCCGTCGCTGCCACGCTTGGTAAGCGCGAGATCCCAGGTGTAGGCGCACGCATCGTCGCTCGGCGTGCGGGTAAAGCCGGCGACGCCGGTCTGATCGGCAAAGGGAGAGCGCGGGTAGCGCAGGTAGACCTCGTTGGGGTTGCCCTTCGCGATGCCGTGGTTGCACGCGCTGTTGAGCGGCGCATTGTACACGGCGACCACGCGGGCGCCCGCGGTGAAGGCGTCGGCCCCGCCGAGCGCGGCGATGAGGTCGCCGGTGCGCACGGTGAAGGTCTTGCCGTCGGCCGCTACCTTGGTGGCGCACTGGGCCGTGATGTCGGTCCAGCCCTTCGCGGGCTCGGTGCCGGCGCGGCCGTCCTTGCCGGTCTGGACTGCGTCAAAGCCGCCGTCCGCGCCCGCCGCCACGTACACGCGCATGCTCGCGGCGACTTTGGAGGGGTCGAGCCCCGCGCTCATGGTGTCGACGAACTGCACCGTATAGGTGTCGTAGGCGGTAAGACCCGCCGGGACCGTGGCCGAGAGGCGCCAGTACAGGTCGTCGGCGACCGTGGCGTCGGCGGCCTTCTGCCAGGCGGCGGTGCTGTCCTCCAGCACATGCTTGGACACCTTGGGGGTCGCCGCCTTGGGTTTGACGGTGACGGCGCTGCCGCCCACAAGGGCCATGATCGGCGCGGTGCCGGCCTCGCCCTGGGCGATGGCGCCGTCGTCGGCGACGATGAGCCAGTAGCCACAGGACAGCTCGGCCGTCGTGCCCGCGTTAAGGGCCACGAACACGGCGCCAGAGCTCTGGAGGGAACGAGCGAGCTGTGCGCTCAGCGCGCTCGTAAGGTGGGAATCGGCGTTGAGCCACTCGGCAGCTTCCTGCGCGGTAGTCTGGGATTTGGGCATGCCGGCGCTGTGCAGCACAGGCAGTGCGGCGTCGCGCACGGCGTCGCTTGCCCAGGCGAGGTCGGTGGCGATCTTGGCGTCGCTGTCGCCGTCGACGACGTTGGCGCTAAAGATCTGGTAGGCGTCGTAGCTGCTCGCCACGGTGCCGCTCACCGTGATGGAACCGGTCGAGGTCGGCGCGGCCTGCGCGGAAGCGGGGAACACAACCGCGCAGGTGCCGATCAGGAGGGCAAGCAGCGCAAACAAGATCGGGAAGGAGCAAACTTTCTTATTCACGACGCTCACCTCCCTTCGCATTCGCCTTGCGACGAATGTGCATCCAGGCCGCAGCAGCGCAAAGCACCGCCGCGCCGGCAAGGTACGTCAGAGTGACGCCCGACATACCAGAAAGGGGCAAAGAGGTGGAGTAGGTGTTGGTGAAGACCGGAACGCTCTGTTCCTTGCCAGTGGCCTCGTCCTTAGCTGGAACGTAGGTGACCGGCTTTTGCTCTTTCTCGGGGATATTCTTGCCATCGGCATTGACGATCTTGGTGTAGGTCACATCGCACTTGATCGTCTTATCAGACTGATCAGTTGCCGTGACCGTGATCTTGTAGACCGACTTGTCGTATTTGTAGTTCGTGAACGGTGTGGTCAGCTGCTGTTCGCGAACGTAATAGGTGAAGGTCTTAGAAGCGCCACGACCAGTAGGGTCCTCGCCCTTGTTGAGGTCATTAAGTTTGTACGTGATTTTATCGACAAAACTCAGAGTCTGGGGGTTATTGGTACCGTCGGCCGTTGTCTTCACCGTCTTGGCGTCTTCAAACTTCTCGTTATCCGCAAACTCGAGCGTAAACTCCTTCATCTCGCCACCCTTAACGACCTTAGTCGCCTTAGGAGTCCAGGAGCCGTCGGAAGTGTACAGAGTGTACGTGTTGTTGAAAGTCTTTGAACCATCGGAGTTGGCAATCGAATAATAGCCGTCAGCATCTGCTGGCACAGTGCTCGACAAGGCAGTTGAAGCCCCAAGATTCTTAACATTCACACTTTTAATCGTGTAGTTATGGACCTTAAGGTCTTTAGTCGCATTCGGATCGTTCTGCGTCGGAACAGACATGAGCACGGTCGTGTGGTCCTCGACTGTCACCTTAATCTCATATACAGCATGATCGTAGTCGACATCAGGATCCTTGCCCGCATCTTCGACCAAGTAGTACGTAATTTCGCCAGTGCCACTCGCTAAGAACTGTTCGCCAAGGTCAAAGGTGATGTTACCGTCAGCGCTATTCTTGGCAGACCCAACAAAGGTGCAGTCACCATTGTTGAATGTCTTGTTATTCCAATAAGGCGCTGTCGCGCTGTCTGAATCTTTACGGTAAACCGCAAAGGAGAACTCCCCCTCTTTGAGAGCACGGCCGGACAGGGCTTTGGTCGCTTTCAGCTTAAGACTCGGATAGACATACGTATCAGCAGGCTGGCCTAAGTACAGGTCGCCATTCGACATGATGCCGCCACCATGGTCCCAAGAATAGTTGCCCGTGATGAAAGTTCCGGCAGCTTCCTGCGCTTTATTCGCTTCATCACTTCCAGCTATGACAGCCGAAGACAGACCGACGCTCCGATAAATCTTCACGCCGCCATTGGCAGGGATTTTGATAGCCTCATAGAGTTCTTCGTTATCACTGGGTTCTTTGTTATCACTGCGTTCTTTGCTTCCCGAATACTTGGCATCTCCGCCGCCGAGCATCTTGCCGATTATCGCCGCAAGCGGTTCCTGATGGCCAGCCTTTGCCGCAAGGAAGAAGTCCGCGTGGCCGTGTTCGCGAAACACCTTCGAGTTGTATGCATCTTGATCTTGATTCTTTTCGCTACCGCCACTTGAAAGATGGGGCTTGCCATTATTACCTTTGTTATTTACCGGATCGTAACCGTTGGCATTTTGCTTATCGCCATCTGCATTTTGCTCATCGCCAGCAGATGTATTGCCAAAGATTGCAGTGCCGTCAGTGTTCGTCACCAGCGTCTTGCCCGTCGGGCAGACTGCAACGCCACCACCATAGCCACCGGCGATATTGCTGCTAATGTACGAGTTGTATACAAATAATCTACCAGCAGTATATTCCTTATCCGCATTCGAGTTTCCCTGGACAAAGATGCCGCCGCCGCCCCAGTCAAAGCGAGACATGCAATGGTTATTCGTAATGTAGACCTTGCTGCTCGTAGTGCCGTTAATCATCGCGTCAACCATCTGGCCCACACGAATGCCGGCACCCTCAGATCGAAAGCTCACGTTGGAGGCAATAATTCCACCCGTGATATTCAGCCACGCCATTCCCGTACGAGACTGGTTATTTCGATCCACATCGGTAACGTAAACGCCGCCACCGGCTTCCTCGGAATAATTGCCAGTAATCTGGCCACCAGAAATGGTGACATGAGCGCCGTTATTGGCAGCAAGCCCAGCGCCGCCATGGTCACCGTAGCCATCTTTGCCGCAAAAATTAGCCATTCTATTATTCGTGATATAGCCACCAGAAACGTCTACGATGCCGCCCTCGGCCATAATGCCGCCACCGAGTCCCGCGCCGAATGTGCTATTACCGGAGATTACGCCACTGGTCACCTTACCGGAGATTACGCCACTGGTCACCTTGACTGCAGACCCCTTGGCATATACACCGCCGCCACTCGAAGCGCAGTTGCCAGCAATTACGCCACCGGTCAGGTTAAGGGCCGAAGCGCTGCCCCCTTCATTAGACACCATGACACCTGCACCGTTGGCCCAAGTATTCGTAGAAGCACCGCAAACATAGCCACCGCTCATATTGACGGTAGAACCGTTCTCGGCATAGATGAGGCTGCCGACATTGCAGCCCTTTTTCTGCGTAATAGCGCCACTTACGAGGTTAAACGTGCCATGTCGGTAAACGTTAATGAGCCTCATCGTGGAGTTCTCGGTGACTCCAACAATTGCACCCTTAATAGTCGCCTTGTACTCTTTGATCTTCTCAGTGGTATCTACACCACTTGCAGTCGATTCGGTTACGTAATAGGTAAGATCTTTCGGAACTTCATTAACGTCATAAGACATTATTGCCGTCTTACCATAATTGTCAGGTGTCAGATGCTCGTCCTTATCTTGCAGCTGCTGGCCGTCGGCAACATTCTCCGGTTCTTTCCCGGAATCCACGACCGTAAGCGTCGCATAATCTGCAACATCGAACAACGGGCTGGTACCACTATTGTGCTTAATCTTGTGTCCATTTAAGTCCAAGGTGATATTGATGGGATTGTCGCTGGACTGTTCGAGCCTAATCTCATCGTCATAGACGATATCGGCCATAAGCTTAAAAGTAGCAACGCCGTCTCCATCGCGCAGTTCCCTGTTAAGGAGCTTTGAGCTCAGCTCTGCCGCGTTGCGAATTTCATAATCTGATTCATTCTCTGTAGCAGGCGCGATTGCGTCTTCATCATTAGTGTCGTCATCCGCAGACTGCGCAGCGCTCTCGGCTCCCGTGTCATCGGACGACAGGCCTGCCGCGCCAGCGTCACCAGAGGTCTCGCCGCCCTCGGTCTCGTCACTAGTCTGGTTTTTGGCGTCCCCGTTGTTGGTGTTTTCTACATCAGTAGACTCAGTTGAGGAACCACCCGCCGTCACAGTTTCTTCGGTCTGACCATCGTTGGCAATGGCCTGCGAGATTGGAGGCATGACGAGCGACAGTACCAGGCTCAACACGGAGGCTCCGCACAAAACGCCTGCCAGTACACGGCGCGTCACTTTATTACTCTGCTTAGATTTGTCCGAATTCGCTTTCATCGATGTCTCCTCCCCAAGAGACCGCGATCTTGCTCTTTCACTATCAAACGTATCTGCGCAATCTGTAATTGCGCACGCTTATAGTACATATTGTAACGATTGTTTGAACATCTAAGCAAAAATACCGATAGTTTTGTAGCGAATTCTCAATTCTCTTGACATTTGCTCGGATTTACCTTCGTTTATTCGCTATGAAATACCTATTTCTACTGGTAATTAAGCTACTTATCATTTTTTAATAGCATTTTATTTATTTGCACAACATTTTGCTCAAGAGTATGCATCCTGCGAACGGTCGAAAATCGACCGTGAACGGTAGGTCATTAACCGGGAGGAATAGATCACTAAATTGATGGGAATATCTTTATCTCGTCGGTAGTTAGAAGCGTAATGTTCAGACAACCATATCTGAATTTTCGCGCAGATTTTAGGCATCAATTCGCCCAAATCGCCAGAGGCCACCGCAAAGGAGCCTGTCCCCCTTTGCGGTGGTTCTCCCCCGGCGCTACAGCAGATGCTCCTCGATAAAGATCGCGATGCCATCTTTGTCGTTGCTGGCGGTTACAAAATCGGCGGCGGCGCGGGTGGCGTCGCTGCCGTTTGCCATGACCACGCCCACGCCGGCGTCGGCCACCATGCCGGCGTCGTTGTCCGCATCGCCGAACACGCAAATGTTCTGGAGCCCCATGTCATTGAGTTCCGCGACGCGCCGCAGGCCGCGCGTCTTGGACACGCGCGGATCCATGAACTCGTAGAGCCGCTGCGTGGTCTGCAGGGCAGCCGC
The DNA here is from genome assembly GCA_928722055.1 of uncultured Collinsella sp. GTDB lineage: Bacteria > Actinomycetota > Coriobacteriia > Coriobacteriales > Coriobacteriaceae > Collinsella. The sequence goes on along the minus strand of CAKMWN010000002.1, from coordinate 254,426 downwards.
CTTAACCGCGTCGTCGGCGAACGTCGATGCCCGCTCAATCACCTGCGGCATCGCCTCGGGCGCCATGGTAAACATCACCTTGGGCTGCGGCTCGCGCAGGAACTCGGCAAAGTCGATCACCTTGTAGGGAGCGCCGTCGACACGTGACAGGTGCTCGACGCACGCATTGCTCTGGGGCACGTAGAACACGCCGCCCCGGGGGATGACGGGCGTTGCCGGCAGGCCTGCCATGTGCTCGCAAATGCGCGCGATGGTCTCGCCCGGCAGCGGGTAGCTGAGCTCGTCAACGCCGTGCGCACGGTCGATGACCTCGGCGCCGCCGCAGCCCACCATCACGTCCACCAGGCCGTCGATGCCCCAGAGCTCGTACATGGCCTCGGTCGCGTGGGCGTCGCGCCCGGTGCACAGACCAAAGAGCACGCCGCGCTCGCGCAGAGCGCGGATCGCGGCCACGGTGCGCGGGGACACCGTGTGCTCGCTTGTGAGCAGCGTGCCGTCGATATCGCAGAACACGGCTTTGATGTGGCTGAAGGTGGCGTCCATGGGGCCCTTTCTGGGTAGTGTGGCGGTGTGGGGTGTGGTCGTGAACGGCGTACATGGTATACCAAGGCGCAGGCGCGGCCCGTCAAAGCAAAAACCACCACAAAGGAGCCTGGCCCCTCTGTGGTGGCCGGACCCGCAAGATGGCCTGGCCGGGGCGCAAACCATCACAACATTCGACGTTTTTCGGCAAAATCGCGATTTTCATCGAATGTTGTGATGGTTTTACTGCCTTGCGGCACGATCAAAATGCCGGCGTCCAAACAGCAGCAACGCCGCGGGAACTGCCGTCACGACCATGCCCGCCCCTACGAGTGTCTGCTGTACGCCAAATGTCGCCGCCAGCCACGGGGCAATCGCCAGCGGCGCCACGCCGGCGAACATATTGCCAAAGCCCATGACCGAGTTGACGCGACCGAGCTGCTCGAGCGGAGCCGTCGTTTGCACGATGGTGTTATGAAGCGGGTTGACAACGCCCCAGGCTATGCCCAGGGCGACCTGGCCGACAAGGGCCACACCCACGTACGGCGTCCCCACATAGAGCAGGCTTCCCAGGCCCACGGACATAAGTGCCACGAGCAGCGTTTTTAGGTTTACCAAGTGCGGCGGCAAGCGGAGCGCGAGCACGGCACCCAGCACCGCGCCCACGCCCGAGGCCGACGAGAGCCAGCCCATCCACTCAACGCCGACGTGCAGAATATCGCGGTAGAAGAACGACTCCAGCGGGTCGAAGGCACCGTAGCCAAAGTTCGACAGATAAATAATGCAGAACAGCAGGGCGAGGACGCTGTCGGTAAAGACCGTCTTGATGCTTGTCGCGAAGGTGACGCGGGAAGATGTGTTGGGGTCGGGGCTTTGGCTGGCCTTATCCGACGTGATGTCGCCGATTGCGGGTTTGCCTCCGCGCGCGGCGACGCGACCTGCTTGCGGCCTAAAGCCCCAGCCGGCAATGAGCGCCAACGCGGTAAAGAGCATCAAGAGCACGAACACCGCGCGCGACGACGCAGCCGCCGCGACAAAGCCGCCCAGCGTGGGGCCGACGATAATACTCACGTTTGAGAACATGGCGATGGCGGAGTTGATGTCTTTGAGCTCGACGGGGTCGTCGGTGAGATACGCCGGATAGGATGTGGCGATGGGTTGGGCGAACCCCATCGTAAAGCCCAGAAACACCGCGCCGAGCAGGACGACGCCGGTCGTGCTGCCAAAGGCGATGATCGCCGCGCCAGTTGCGAGAGCGCCGATGATGCTCAGCAAGAAATGGCGGCGCGGACCCCAGGCGTCGAGCGCCGCGCCACCCGCAAAGGATCCCATGATCACGAATACATTCATAAACAGGACGGCCAGCGATGTCGCGACGACCGAAGCGCCGTCCGCATAGGTGAGCGTCCCGATGACGCCGATAAAATAGCTGGTCTGAAAACCGGTGTAGATGAGAAGGCGCATTGCCACCAGGCGCTTAGCCTGCGCGGACAGCGATGATTGAGGCTTTGAGAAAAGAGAGGCGAGCATGGAGACTCCTTGTTTCATACGAATACGGGCGGTGGGCATTCGCCACCGTCTGTCAAATCAATCTATTCGCAAGAAACACTAAGGACGCATCAAGCCCCTTCTCTCCGTTTTTCGCCCGTCATGAACTACTTGGTAGATTGTAAGGCATGTCCCACACATCTACTAAAGCAAAAACCACCACAAAGGTGCCTGGCCCCTTTGTGGTGGAAGTGACGTTTGCCCATATAAAACGGCCAAAATAAACCTGTCCCTTTTTGGCATGTTATGGCAGCGCAGCGAGCCGGTTCCAAGTGCCCCAGGTCGCCCCGAAAGAGGAGCGACGCGTACTTTGGTACGCGAGCGACGGCTTGAGGGGCGAGATGGGGTGCTTGGGACCGGCGCAGCGTCGAGCCTTAAAGATGATCTTGGATAAGGTCGCAGATGGCTCGGGCGTCGTTGATGTTGATGGCCCGGGTCGCAAAGCCGGCGTCGAAGGCCTGACGTGCCAGGGCCTCGTTGCAGGCAAGGGCCAGGGTGTGACCGTCGACCAGGTCGAGCGAGCTCTTGCCGCGCAGACGGTCGACACCGGAGCGCGCGACCACGATGTTGTCGAAGCCCTCGGTCTTGTAGCCCTCGATGATCACCACATCGACATCGTTGTAACGCGACAGCAGCTCGCGCGCGGGCATCTCGTCCTCCTCGCGCGTATCGGCGTACTCCGCCCAGCGCGTGGCGCAGATGAGGCCCACGTGCTTGGATCCGGCCTGGTGATGGCGCCAGGTGTCCTTAGCGGGCACATCGATATCAAAGCCGTGATGCCCATGATGCTTGAGCGAACCCACGCGCAGGCCGCGGCGGGTGAGCTCGGCGATAACCTTCTCGACGAGCGTGGTCTTGCCCGAGTTTTGGTAGCCGATAAACGCGATCGCGGGGACGGCCGGTGTCGGAGCTGCGGGCGCGACGGCGACGGGTGCGCTCGCGGGCGCGGCACCGTCAGCGGCCACGGCCTCAACAACAGCGGCCTGACGCTCTGCACGATTCCACACGCCCGAGCGGCCGCCCTCCTTGTGCAGCAGGCGCACGTCGACGATCTCCATACCACGATCGACCGCCTTGCACATGTCGTAGATGGACAGACACGCGGCACTCGCGCCGGTCAGGGCCTCCATCTCAATACCCGTCTTGCCCGTCACGCCCGCCGTAACCAGCACGTGAAAGCCAACCTGCCCGTCCGCGCGCGCCGGCGCCCAGCCCTCGGGCACGTCCTCGGCCGGCGTCCCCGCCGCAGCGATGGGCGCAATGTCGCACTTGCTCTTGGTAATGAGCAACGGATGGCACATGGGAATGATGTCGCTCGTGCGCTTGATGGCCATGATGCCCGCCACGCGCGCGCAGGCAAGCACGTCGCCCTTTTTTGCGCGGTCCTGCAGCACCATGGCCTGCGTCTCGGGATGCATGAGGATGGTGCCCTCGGCGATAGCAATGCGATGGGTCTCGGCCTTGTCGGACACGTCGACCATGCGCACCTCGCCCTTGGCGTCCACGTGCGTCAGCTCGTCGCGACGGGCATCGCGGGCGGGCTCGGTGGCAGCACCGGCAGTCGGCTTCGCGCCTGCAACGGCATTGCTGGCCGCAGCCGTGACTTTGTGGGCAGACATCGCGGCCCTGCGAGCGGCCTTGGTGGCATCGGCGTACCTGCTCTTGGCCATATGATCATCCTCCGATTTGGGACATAAATCGTTGCGTGCCCTCAATTATCGCGTGTTCCTGCGGTTTGTGGGCCACGGCATCGCGCCAAATCGAAAGTACCTGCATATCATCACCACGGCGCAGCGCCTCACGCACCGAATACTCGGCATCGCTGAACAGGCACGGACGCACGTTGCCATCGGCCGTCAGGCGCAGACGGTTGCAATTCGCACAAAAATGATTGGACATGGCGCTAATGAAGCCGACCGTTCCCGCCGCGCCCGGAAAGTGCCAATAGCGCGCAGGGCCCGCGCCGGCAGGAGCGTCGTTGATGTCGAGCGGCTCGAGCTCGCCCAGCCCCGCCGCGGCGGCCCCGGCATTGATACGCGCCCGCAGCTCGTCGCTCGGCACGGTATCGCTCGCGTCCCACAGCTCGGGATTGAGCGCGGGCGCATGCGGGTCCACAGCGCAATGCGAGCTCGTGTGCTCGTCGCCGATGGGCATGTATTCGATAAAGCGCAGGTGGATGGGGCGATCGAGCGTGAGCCGCGCAAGGGCCGCCACATCCTGGTTGAGCCGGCGCACAACAACGCAGTTGACCTTAACGGGCTCAAAGCCCCAAGCCAGCGCCGCGTCGATGCCGGCCATGGTCTGCTCGAGTCGACCTAGGCGCGAAATCTTTCCAAAGAGCGTAGGGTCGAGCGTGTCGAGCGAGATGTTAACGCGGTTAAGCCCGGCATCTTTGAGCTGCGGTGCCAGCTTGGGCAGCAGGGCGCCATTGGTGGTGAGCGAGATGTCCTCGATCTGCGGAATCGCGCGGATGTCGCGAATGAGCGGAATGATACGGCGGCTGACCAGCGGCTCGCCACCCGTCAGGCGCACGCGGCGAATGCCCTCCCCCGCCACCAAGCGCACAAAGCGGGCGATTTCCTCGGCACTGAGTAACTCGTCGTGTGCGCGGGGCGCCACGCCGTCGGCCGGCATGCAGTAAATGCAGCGGAAATTGCACTTGTCGGTAACGGCAATGCGCAGGTAGTTGATATCGCGGCCAAAGCCGTCATGTTGCACGTGCCCGTCCACGCAGCCCTCCCTCACGCGGCGTTTTATTCTTCGGAAAACATAATACCCCACGAGAAAATCATGCCGACACCCGTACGACAGGACAGATCGCTTCGAGCAAGACCGGCTTTCCAAGCCCATCCTCAGCATACAAACCGTCCCAAAAATCGATGATTTTCTTCAATATCGAGAAAAGCATCGATTATTGGGACGGTTTGTATGCTCACAATGCCCCGCAGAAGGGTCAGAACGCCCCTAGAGGCCACCATTCCAGTTGCGAATCACGAATTCCCGCAGGTCATTCTGCCGTTTCTGGAACACCTCGCTTCGGTCGCACTTAAGGCCCATAGCGAGTGCGATGGCGTTCATCGCCCGGTGCAATTGCAGCTGGTGGGCAAACTGAGTCCCGGTGAGGACGATCATCCTAAAGCCCAGCGCACTCAGCACGGCCATACGCTCCGCGTCCGACGCACTGCGTTGTTTATCAAGATGGTCCGAGCCGTTGTATTCAATCCCCGTACCGCTTGCAGGCGCATATATGTCGATCTCGAAATACCCGGCCTTTGCAAGATACTTGAACTCATTGGGAACATCGACCCGATGGTTGAGCTCGATCTTGGCGTATCCCAGCCCGCCCTGGGAACGCTTCGCGACGACCATGATTGCAGTGGCCGTCTCCATAGGCGAACGGGCAGCGTCCTTTACACGCTTGAGCAACGAGGCCGCGCGTTTCACGCCTCGACGCGAAGGATTCTGCTCGCAAAAAGCACGCAGGTCGGCGACGGCATATCGCTGCGAGGCCTCGACATAATCATCGCTCGACAGATGGTTAAGGTGATACCGAGCACACACTTCAAATCCGTACTCAAGCTGCTCGAGCTCGCTCATCCACGAGCCCGCCTGGACAAGGCACATGGCCTCATCAACCACCAGAAGACCCTCTGCCACCTCGATAAGATGATCCGAAGGTATGGGCGCCCCAAACACATGGCGTCGGAGACCCGCCGGCCGAGAGCGTTCAAAATCGAAGCTAACCAGCGTATCAATACGGTCGAGTTCCTCTTGAGGAATACCAAGTGAGACCAGATAGTCGGCGACAATCTCGACCGCTGCAGATATCCTCAATCCCTTGGCATCGAGCCCCAATTTGGGGAGGCTCGCAGTCGGCTCCACCTCGTTAGCAAGCGAGTCCTCATCGTATAGGCTGCTTGCTCGCGAGAGCGGCTCGGACGGGCGCGCCACGTTGTGGTACAGCCAGGCAGTCTTATGGGACAGGACGATCGGCAAGTCCATGAGCTCTCCAATGGGTCGGATAACCAACCTTATTCCCCTGCTCACGGATTCGCACACTTCCACGTACAAGAAAGCATTCCACCCGTACGAGCGACAGAAAAACCGTCCCAAAAATCGATGCTTTTCTTCAATATCGAGAAAAACGTCGATTATTGGGACGGTTTGGGGCGAGGTGAGAGGTCGGAGGGCCAGAGCAAGCCGCACTCCAACGGGTTAATCCAGCTCTTTTAAGCCATGCGCCAGCTGCCAGTACTCGCCGTGCTGGGCGAGCAACTCTTCGTGCGTGCCGCGCTCGATGATGCGGCCGTGTTCGAGGACCATGATGGCGTCGGCGTCGCGGACAGTGGACAGGCGGTGCGCGATCATAAACGTGGTGCGACCGCGCATGATGCGGTCCATACCGCGCTCGATGAGCTTTTCGGTACGCGTGTCAATGGAGCTCGTGGCCTCGTCCAGGATGAGCACCGGCGGATCGGCGACGGCCACGCGCGCGATGGCGAGCAGCTGACGCTGACCCTGCGACAGGTTGGCGCCGTCGGCCGTGACCGGTGTGTCGTAGCCCCGCGGCAGGCGGCGGATAAACGAGTCGGCGCAGGCGGCCTCGGCAGCGGCGCGCACCTCCTCGTCGGTCGCGTCGAGCTTGCCAAAGCGGATGTTCTGCGCAATGGTGCCGCTAAACAGGTGCGTGTCCTGCAGCACAATGCCGAGCGACCCGCGCAGGCTGGCCTTGGCAATGTGCTTGACGTCGATGCCGTCGTACGTGATCTCGCCGTCATCGACCTCGTAGAAGCGGTTGATGAGGTTGGTAATGGTCGTCTTGCCGGCGCCCGTGGAGCCCACAAACGCAATCTTTTGCCCCGGCTTGGCAAACAGGTTGAGGTCCGTGAGCACGCGGGCGCCCGGCACGTAGGAAAAGTCCACGGCATGGAAGCGCACGTCGCCGGCAAGCGGGACCAAGCCGCACGTGAGCTCGATGCCGTCGGCGGCCACCGCGCGGCCCGACTCATCAACGGCTGCCACGTCATGCAAATGCCCGTAGACGCCCACGCCCTGGCCCTCGGGAATTTTCCACGCCCACGCGGCATCGCCCGTCTGCACCAGCTCCACGCAGCCCTCGTCCACCTCGGGCTCAAGGTCCATGGCGGCAAACAGGCGCTCGGCACCGGCCAACGCGTTGAGCAAGAAGTTGCCGAGCTGCGTAAACTGGTTGATGGGCATGGCGGCCTGGCGCACAAAGACCAGGTAGCTCGCGAGCGCACCTACGTCGGCGAGCCCCTTGATGCAGAGCATGCCGCCCGCCACGGCGACGATGGCATAGTTGACGTAGCCAATCACGACAGTCATGGGCACCATGGAGTTGGCATAGCTCACGGCGGCGGTGCCGGTGCGGCAAAGCTCGTCGTTGCGGCAGGTGAAGCCGGCGACATTCGCTGCCTCACGGTTAAAGACCTTGATGACCTTTTGGCCCGAGACCATCTCTTCGATATATCCGTCCAGGTCGCCAAGCGATGCCTGCTGGGCAGCAAAGAAACGCTTAGAGCGCGCGCCCGAGTAGCGCGCATACAGCACAATGGCCGCATCGCACACGAGTGTGATAATCGTGAGCTGCCAGTTAAGGATGATGAGCATAGCCGTGGTGCCCACAACCTGAATGGCGGCCTGAATCACGTTGGCAAAGCTGTTGTTGAGCGCCTCGGAGACGGTGTCGACGTCGTTGGTGAAAAAACTCATGATGTCGCCCGAGCGCGTGCTGTCAAAATAACTGAGCGGCAGCGTCTGGATGTGCGCGAACAGGTCGCGGCGAATATCGGACACCACGTGTTGGGCCGCGCGCACCATGATCTGTGAGTAGCCCAGGGCCGAGAGCACGCCCGCAGCGTAGATGATCGCCGTCAGGATGACCTGCTTGGCAAGCAGTTCCTCCCCGCCCGTGGCCAAACCGTTAACGATGGGGCGCACCATGTAGGTGCCGGCGAGGCTCGCGATGGCGGCAACGGAGGCGAGCACGCCCACCGCGAGCAACGAGAACTTGGCATGCCCCATGTAGGAGAGCAAGCGGCGTACAGTGCGCTTGAGGTCGGCCGGGCGTGCTTGGGCTGCGGTCTTAGGCATGGCGCTCACCCCCTTCCAAGGGTGATCCGCATGCGACGGAGGAAAACGAATCATTCGCGCAGCCATCGTCACAGCCGTCGCCGGCGTCCGCGTTCCCCGCAAACTCCATCTGCGAGGCGTAAATCTCCTGGTAGATGTTGTCGCCCGCCAGCAGTTCCTCGTGCGTGCCAACGCCGTGGACACGACCGTCGTCCAACACCACAATGCGATCGGCATCCATGACGCTCGCGATGCGCTGGGCGATGATGAGCACGGTCGTATCGGGGATCTGAGCGATGTGCTCGCGAATCTTAGCGTCGGTCGCCATATCGACCGCGCTGGTGGAGTCATCAAAAATGAGCACGCGCGGATGCTTGAGCAGCGTGCGCGCGATGCACAGGCGTTGCTTCTGGCCACCCGAAACTCCGGCGCCGCCTTGGCCCAACTCGCCGTCCAGCCCGCCGATGCGATCGAGGAACTCGTCCACGCACGCCGCGCGGCAAGCCGCGAGGAGCTCATCGTCCGACGCCTGCGGATTGCCCCACTGCAGGTTCTCGCGCACGGTACCCGTAAACAGCACATTCTTTTGCAGCACAATGCCCACGGCGTCGCGTAGAGTCGCGAGGTCGTAGTCGCGCACGTCGTGTCCACCCACAAGCACGGCGCCCTCGGTAGCGTCGTACAGGCGCGCAATCAGCTGCACAAGCGAGCTCTTGCCCGAGCCCGTGCCGCCGAGGATGCTCACCGTCGAGCCGCTCTCGATACGAAGGTCGATATGCTCGAGCACATCCTCGGCTGCATCCGCGCGGTATTTAAAGGAAACGTCGCGAAACTCGATACTGCCGTCCGCTGGCGCCGCAGTCGCGAGGTCTCCCGCAGGGTTGGCGATAAAGGGCTCCTCATCGAGCACCTCTGCGATACGGCCCACACTCGTGAGAGCGCGCGTGAGCAGCAAAAACACGTTGGAAATCATCATGAGCGAGTTCATGATCAGCAGCACGTAGCTCATAAAGCCCGTGAGCGAGCCCACGCCCAGCTTGCCGGCGAGAATCATGTGGCCGCCAATCCACAGGATGGAGAGCGCAGCCACGTACATCGACAGCTGAAACACCGGCAGGTTGAGCACCGCGTTGCCAAAGGTCTTCGTCGCAGTGCCGGCGAGCTCGGTATTGACGGTGTCGAACTTGGCCTCCTCGTGCTCGGTACGAACGTAGGCCTTGACGGCACGCACGGCGGTGAGGTCTTCCTGTACCACGCCGTTGAGGTGGTCCATCGAGGTCTGGAGTTGGCGGTAGAGCGGACTGACGCGATAGGTGATGACGCCCAGCACGATTGCCAGCACGGGCAAGATGATCGCAAAGACGGTGGCGAGCGGGCGCGACAGCATCAGCGCGTAGATAAGGCCGACGATAAGCGTCACCGGGCCGCGAACCATAGGGCGAAAGCCGTTGCCCACAGCATTTTGGATAACGGTGATGTCCGTGGTCATGCGGGTGACGAGCGAGCTGGCGTCGTAGTTGTCCAGGTTACCAAAAGCGAGCGTCTGAATCTTTTTGTACTCGGCCTCACGCAGGTTAGCGCCTAGGCCCGAGGCAACGCGGGCGGACGTGCGGGCATAACCCAAGCCCAGTACCAGCGAAAGCGCAGCGCACACCAACATGTACGCGCCCTGCAGCAGCATGTAGTTGATATCACCCGCAGGCACGCCCACATCGATGATGTTGGCCATGATGACCGGGATAAACAGCTCGAGCACCGTCTCGACCGACACAAAGAACACGCCGAGGATGGCATCGCGATGGTATGCCCCTAGATAGGAAAACAGTATTTTGAGATTGCGCACGCAGGTTCAACCCCCATCAAACGTTGTTCGCAAACGCACGTATTATTGCGCGCCGAATAATGGTGTCAAGTATTCCGAAATCGTTTTCTGCAAGGTTAGCGCCGGCGGCGAGTTCTCGTGATGTGTGTCCATATTCACTCGGAATAATGATGCGCGAGACTTTTTCGCTCCGGCGTCAACACAAACCTTGACTCTACAATCGTTGTAGGGTTTTCACTACACTGGTACCTAACCGAACCAAGTAAGAAAGCCCCGCCCATGGAACACGACCTCACACGCGGCAATGTCCTCAAGACCATCGCGGTCTTTGCCCTGCCTTATATGCTCTCGTACTTTTTGCAGATGCTCTACGGCATGGCCGACCTGTACATGATGGGGCAGTTTAGCGGCGCCGCCGGCATCACCGCCGTGGCAAATGGCGCGCAGACGCTCTATATGATTACCGTGGCGCTCGTGGGCCTGGCCATGGGAACCACGGTGGTCGTCGGCCACGCCGTGGGCTCACGCCGCTTCGACCGCGCCGAGACCGCCATCGGCAACACCATCACGCTCTTTATGGGTGTCTCGGTGGTGCTGGCCGCTGTCCTGCTCGCACTGTGCCCGCAGATCGTGGCGCTCATTGGCACGCCGGCCGAGGCGGTCGAAGGCACCGCCGCCTACCTGCGCATCTGCTTTGTCGGCATTCCCTTTATCGCCGCGTACAACATTCTTTCGGCCATCTTTCGCGGGCTGGGCGATTCGCGCTCGCCCATGTACGTGATCGGCGTGGCATGCATCATCAACATCGCGCTCGACTTTCTGTTTATCGGCCACATGGGGCTCGGCCCCGTGGGCGCGGCGCTCGGCACGGTGACCGCCCAGACGGCCAGCGTTGCCCTCGCGCTCGTGTGGCTCAAGAGCCGCCGCACGAACATCCACGTTAAGCGCAGCGACCTGCGCCCCCAGCCCGAGGTGCTCGGCAGCATTCTTAAGATCGGCGTGCCTGTGGCCGTGCAGGACGGTTGCATCCAGGTAGCGTTTATGTTTATCACCGTCATCGCCAACCACCGAGGGCTCGTCGACGCCGCCGCCGTGGGCCTGGTCGAGAAGATGATCAGCTTTTTGTTCATTGTCCCGAGCTCCATGGGCGCCACCGTCAGCGCACTCACGGCGCAAAACGCCGGCGCGGGCAAGGGCGACCGCGCGCGTCAGGTGCTCAAGGACGCCATGACCATCTCGGTAGTGTACGGCTGCCTAATCACGGTGCTGATGTGGCTGGTGGCACCGGCGTTTATCGGCTTTTTTGCCAAGGACACCGCGGTGGTCGCTGCCGGCACCGGCTATATGCGCAGCTACATTTTTGACGCGATTTTTGCCGGCATCCACATTTGCTTTAGCGGCTTTTTCGCTGCATACGGCAAGAGCTACATCGGCTTTGCGCACAACGTGCTGGCCGTGGCGCTCATTCGCGTGCCGGGCGCGTGGCTGCTGTCGAACGCCTATTCCGACACGCTGTTTCCCATGGGTATCGCCTCGCCGTGCGGATCGATTTTGTCGGCGGTCATCTGTGTCGTCGCGTTTACCGTGCTCAACCGACGCGGGGCTTTTGACAAGTTGGCAGCGTAGCGGGGCAACGCGAAATCGCCCTCATCGACGATATCATCAGCGACGACCCGGCGACCCATGTGACGCAGATCACGGTGCCGGTTGCCCCGTCCAGATAAGAACTGCCTAGAAAACGTTCGGCTGAAGGCAGAATCTTGACGTTATAGGCCATATTTTGCCTCAAGGTCATCGAGAGCCTCAAAGGCATCACGCGCCGTGCCAGCAGCACGCTCCCGCTCGGCCACAGCTATACGAGCCATCAGACGAGCCTTAGCCTGTTCCTGAACCATGAGGTCGTAGTCCTCGGATCGAAGTACAACAAATTTGCTATAGCCGTTTTTTGTAACAGTCACTGGACCAGGAGCCTCCCAACAAGCTCGCTAAACGCCGGGGACAGTCCCCGATATGGCGGTTTTACTCCTCCGGAATCGGAAACGCACGGATGAACTCTGCAGGTGAAAAGGTCTTGATGGTCGAGCGCACAAAAGCGGCGCGGTCACGCGTGATGATAAAGTCCACGCCGGCACGCTCGGCCATCGCACGGATACAGCCGTCCTCAAAGTCCGGCTCATCGGAATAGGCGGAGGCAAAACAAGCCTCTTGGTCGAGAGACTCTACCGAGTAGCTCTTAAGGCAGTCGCGCACTACCTCGCGCCCGCGCGCCTCGCCGGCCTGTTTGGTGAGAATGTAGTACGCGTCCTTGAGAGAGCAGGCCGAAACAACGCCTTCGATAAGCCCCACGTCGACGAGCCCCTTGATCGTTTGCGCCGCTGCGTGCTCCGGCCGGCCCGGAAGCACGCAATCGAGCAGAAAATTGGTGTCGAGAAATGCCCTCATAGGTAGCGCTCCCTCGCGACGCGCTTTTCATCTTCAACCGTCATCGTATCGAGCGGCGTTCTTTTTGGCATTTTGGCTACGATATCGAGATACTCCTGGTAGTTCTCATTCTCCGCGAGCATCTCGCGAATCTCCTTCCAGGTAATCTTGGGATGCCACATCGTACCCACGTCACGCTTGGGCTTGTCCGAGCCGCGCGTCGGCTTTGCACCCCCGCGCTCCTGGGCAGCGTCATATTCCACTGCAACCGGGCCTTGATAGTCGAGCGGCACGATCTTGAACAACGGCTTGCTCCGCTTGAAGACCACAACTTCCTCGCCCTCATTGGCAACCCTTTCGGCCACCTGCGTAAGGTTTTGGCGCAGTTCCGAAAACGCGACGGTAACCATAACGGCTCCTCTCAACATATATCTTTACTGCTCAGTATACACGTTAATATTAATGTTTATATATAAAGACCGCCGCAATGGAGAACCGTCATTGTGAGGTCCCTCTGCCCTGCATGAATCTCTTATCGCTCTGGGACGGCACCGGTTCGCAGGATCGCCCTCAGCAACCTACATGACGCAGATCATGCTGCCCGCCACCACGCCCAAATAAAAACCTCCCGGAAAGTATCAACCTTTCCGGGAGGTTTTCTAATTTGATTATCGATGCACTAAGCCTGGGGCACCTCACCGGTAGCCAAGATCTGCTCAAGTGCGTTCTCGTCCAGCACGGGTACGCCCAGCTGCTCGGCCTTGGTAAGCTTGGAGCCCGCTTTGGGGCCGGCAACCAGGTAGCTCGTCTTCTTTGACACACTGCCCGAAACCTTGGCGCCGAGCACCTTGAGCGCCGCGCCCGCCTCATCGCGTGTGCGGTTGACGAGCGTGCCGGTGAGCACGAAGGTCAGGCCCGCGAGTGGTTGTGCGTCGGCGAGCTCGCCTGCCACGCCGGCATCGGCTGCGGCTTGCGCGTGTGCGGCACCCAGGTCGACCTCGAGCGACAGACCCGCCTGGCGCAGGCGTTCCAGCACGGCGAGATTCTCGGGCACGGCCAGGAACTGCTTGACGCTTGCCGCAATCTTGGGACCGATGCCCTCGCACTCGGCGATGTCCTCTTCGCTCGCCAAGATGAGCTTATCAATCGACAGGAATCGCTCGGCGATAACCTCGCCCACGCTCTTGCCCACGTGGCGGATGCCCAGGGCAAACAGCACGCGACCGAGCGGCTGGCTCTTGGACTTGTTGAGCTCGGCGATGATTTTCTCGGCCGTCTTGAGGCCTACCGGAATGGGGTCGCCCTTCTTGACGCCCTTTTTGCCGTTGGAGCTGGCATAGGTGCGCCCCGTGTCCAGGCCTGCGATGTCGTCGACCGTGAGCTGGTAGAAGTCCGCGACATCGTGGATCAGGCCGGCGGCGATCATCTTGTCGACGATCTCGTCGCCCAGGCCGTCGACGTCCATGCAGCCGCGACTCACCCAGTGGAGCAGGCGCTCCTTGAGCTGCGCGGGGCAATCGATGGAGACGCAGCGGTAGGCCACCTCGCCATCCTCATGGACCACGGGGCTGCCGCACACGGGGCAGACCTCGGGCATGTGCCAGTCGACCGAATCGGCTGGGCGCTTGTCGAGCACCGGGCCCACGACCTCGGGAATCACGTCGCCCGCCTTGTGCACGATGATGGTATCGCCCTCGCGAACGTTTTTGCGACGGATCTCGTCGATGTTGTGCAGCGTGGCGCGCGCGATGGTGGAGCCGGCGACCGTCACCGGGTCGAACTCGGCGACCGGCGTGAGCACACCGGTGCGGCCCACCTGGATGCGGATTTCGCGCAGGATGGTCTGCTTTTCCTCGGGCGGGAACTTAAAGGCAATGGCCCAGCGCGGCGCGCGGGCGGTAAAGCCCAGGTCGAGCTGCTGTTGAAAGCTGTCGACCTTTACGACCACGCCGTCGATGTCGTAATCCAGGTCGCCGCGATGCTCGAGCGCCTGGGCACAGAACTCGTGGACTTCGGCCGGCGTGGCGCAACGAGCCACGTTGGGGTTGACGCTAAAGCCGGCGCTACGCAGCCAATCGAGGAACTCGCGCTGGCTGTGGACGTGCAGCGGGTCGGTATCGGCGATGGCATAGATAAAGGTGGCTAGGTCGCGGCGAGCCGTGATCTTGGGGTCCTTTTGGCGCAGGCTGCCGGCGGCGGCGTTGCGCGGGTTGGCGAAGGGGTCGCGCCCCTCGGCATCGGCCTCGTCGTTCAGACGAACAAAGCTGCCCTTGGGCATATAGACCTCGCCGCGTACTTCGATGGTACGCTCGCGGTCGGCACCCATGTGGGCGAGCGCCGGCTCGGACAGGTGCATGGGCACATCCTTGATGGTGCGGACATTGAGCGACACATCCTCGCCCGTTGTGCCGTCACCGCGCGTGGCGGCGCGCACAAAGGTGCCGTTTTGATAGGTAAGCGCCACGCCCAGACCGTCGATCTTAAGCTCGCAGGTATAGGTGACGCTGCCGGCACCGAGCGCATCCTCGGTGCGCTGGAGCCACGCGTCGAGTTCATCCAGATCCATGGCATCGTCCATGGAATACATGCGTGCCATGTGCGTGACCGGCGTAAACTGCTCGCTCACGTAGCCGCCCACGCGCTGGGTATAGCTGTCGGGCGTAACCAAATCGGGGTAGGTGGCCTCGATTTCCTGCAGTTCAACGAGCATTTTGTCGAAGGCGGCGTCCGTGATCTCGGGCGCATCGAGCATGTAGTAGCGATAGGCGTGGTAGTCGAGCTCGTGGCGCAGTTCGGCCGCGCGCGCTGCCGCCTGGGCACGGGCATCGGTCGGTGCGGTGGCTTCCGCGGTCGCGGGCGTTTCGGTATCGATGTCCACGCCGTCACCAAACAGGCTCGATTGCTCCATAGCGGCACTCCTTCGCTCGATTTCAAACGGATACAAGAGTACCACCGGTCGCAATGGGGCCGAATAGCGGTCTCAAACCGCACCGAATCGGCAGCCGGCGGGCCGGGGTGGACAGTTAGTTCAGATATGTATAAATTTGCCAGCCGGATCAAGCCCAAATGACGCCATTTCGCTCAATTCGGTCGTCCCAGGGCGGCACGATCGGTTCATTTATCCTTCCGAGCACTCATCCGAGCCCTATTTCCATTCCACAAGCACTCAAAACACGCCCCAAGCCTCCTTCGGCTTATACAAATCTGAACTAACTGTCCAGACTATTCCAAGAACGGCGGGCTCAATATGTCATATTATGCGACTCGACTCATAGTAGTTAATATTTTATATTGTGTTTACAATATATTTTGGTATTATCAACGTGAGGTGATTGAAATGAAGAATCAGTCCAAACGCTTCCTAACCATCCTCGTCCCCCTTGTCCTTATAGCAGCCGCTTTGCTCGGCTTTTTCTGGAAGGACATCCCCTTTTCGAAGGAACTTTCCTTGCGGGGTGAAGTCGTTGCTGTTTATCACCCTTCCGCCAGCGGGGCGAGTGAAGGTCGCTTCGTGATCGCAAGCGAGCAATTCCAGTCCGCACCACTGCACCTCAACTTCAAAGTCGATTCGACCATCCCCATCAAGGATCAGGATGGTAAGAAGGCAGAAGTCGGAGCCATCAAAGAAGGCGTCTACGTTGACGTAACCTGCACCGTCAACACCAGCAGCGATTCCGATCCAACAAAGCTGCCCGCCCTCATAACGCCAACAGCCATCATGATTACGCAAAAAGAATAGCTCGATGTCAGAAAGGAGTTTAAATAATAATCACCAGATAGTTAGGAGCCAATGATGAAAAAGGTTGCTTATTTACTCGCCGTCTGCCTTGTTGGGTTATCGTGCATGACCGCGCAGCCCGCCTTCGCAGCAGAAACCCATTCCTCTATCATTTCGCCAGTTGCCGAAAGTCGTTCAATCTACACCGCCGAAACCACCCTCGCCTATTCGAACGGCGTCAGGCTCCATGTTACTTACACCGTTAACGATACCTATGGAACGATAACAGGCATCAAATCCATAAAGAACTGGACCTCCAATTCTCGAGTTAGCAACATCAGCTGGACTCATAGATACGGACTCAGCAACGGAAGCGTCGTCGTAACTGTTACTTACTATTACAACGGCAGTTGGCATTCTGAAGCAAGGACCATCTATGCTTAGGATTTTTTGGCTGCGGCATTGCCGCAGCCTTTTTGGGGTTAATTATGGAAAGCTCAGATAAACGATGCCGTTTTAGCAGTGTGGTGTTGCTCGCCACTTTGTCTGTCGCAGCAATCATGGCGGCCTTCTCAGCATTCAGCGTTGCCAACGAGGCGCGGGAGGTTCTCTTTGCACCCACTCCCTTCTATATTAACGGTGAGTCCATTCCGAGCGCCGTCCTTACCGCGCTCGCCATCCGCGACGTTTTGGCCCTGGCGCTTTCAATCGCATGCCTGGTTGTCTACTTGAACTTCTGCCTTGACGTCGTCAGCACTCAGTCGATATTCACGCGAAAACAATGCCGGCGTTTTCTGGTTGTAGGGCTTCTGCTGCTCATTTCTTCAATTGTCTCGATTGTCTTCGACAGCCTGTGTGCCGTTCAACTCCCCAACGACGTCAACACGAGCGCGATTGGAATCTTTGGTTTTAACGCCTGGACACTCGTTCTCGCTTTGTTTGCCCTGTCCCTTTCGGCTATCTTTGAGTACGGGCGACTCTTGCAGTCGGACGTTGACGCCATTATTTAGAAGGAGGGCAGCATGCCAATCGTCATGAGACTCGATCGCGTCATGGCGGATCGCAAAATGTCCTCTCAAGAACTTGCCGACATTATCGGCATCTCGCCCGTTAACGTTTCGCGCATTAAAACGGGGCGGCTCAAGGGCATTCGCTTTTCGACGTTGACCGCGATGTGCGAGGCACTTCACTGCAAACCTGGCGACATCATCGACTGGATGTCGGATGAAGAATACATCGAGGCATTTGGAAGCCTGCCCCGCGACGACGACCAACCAAACTGATCCGTTTTCCTCCGTCCCCAACGGATCAATAAGAAAAGAGGGGCTGTCCCGTGTTGATGGGACAGCCCCTCTGGCTTCGATATGTGCGATACGGCTCGTTAGAAACCCTGACCGTAGCCTTGACCCTGGCCCTGCTGGCCTAACAGCTCCTCCAGGTACTGGCGCAGCTGCTCGTCGGTAATACCGCCGTTGCCGGTGTCGGTCGAACTGTCGTCCTGCTGCTGGTTCTGCAGCTCCTCGTCGGAGCCCAGCTCGACGGTGACCTTCTTCTCGTCCTTGCCACGCATGAGCGTGATCTCGACCTTCTCGCCCACCTCGTGGCTGCGCAGCGCGATGATCAGGCCATCGGCGCTCGTGATCTCGTCGTCGCCCAGCTTGGTGATGACGTCGCCCTCCTGAATGCCGGCCTTGGCGGCAGGACCATCCTCAACGACGCTCGCCACATACGCGCCGCTATCGGTGCTCAGCTTGTTGGTGCGGGCGTTGAGCGCATTGACGCTCGAAAGCGTAGCGCCCATGTACGGATGCACCGGTGTCTTGCCGTCGATAATCTGGTCGGCAATGTTCTTGGCGTAGTTAACCGGAATGGCAAAACCCACGCCCGAGCTGGAGCCCGAGTAGCTCTCGATGAGCGAGTTGATGCCCACCAGCTCACCATTGTCGTTAACGAGTGCGCCACCGGAGTTGCCCGGGTTGATAGCGGCATCGGTCTGGATCATATTGGCGTAGATGGTGTTGCCGCTGGTAGAGCTCATGGCCGTGGAGCGATACAGCGCCGACACAATGCCCGTGGAGACAGATTGCTCGTTGCCGAACGGCGAGCCGATCGCCATGACCCACTCACCCACGTTGAGCTTGGAGGAGTCACCGATCTCGATCGGCGTGAGCTTGGAGGCGTCGGCGTCCTTGAGTTTGATGACGGCTAGGTCGCTCGAAGCATCGTTGCCCACGAACTCGGCCTCGTAGGTGGTGCCGTCATCCATGGTCACCACGTACTGGTCGTAGCCATCGACCACATGGTTATTGGTGAGGATGTGCCCCTCGGTATCGAGCACCACGCCCGAACCGACGCTGCCCGAGCTATCCGACTCATCAGCAGACTGCGAAAGCGAGCCATTCTGGCTACCGCTCGAAGTGGCGGTGATGGAAACGACGGAGGGCAGTGCCTTGGCGGAGACGGCCTCGGCCAGCGTAGTGTCCTCGGAGTCGATGGTGATCTTTTGCGTCGATGAACCCGAAGCACCCGCCGTCACGGCATTCTTGCCGCCACCGATATCGAGCGTGCCACTCATAATGAGCGCGATGACCAGCAGAGCGCCGCAGGCACAGCCGGCAAGCGCCGTAATAAAGATCGGCAGCTTTTTGGTCTTGGTCTTGACCACCGTGTGCTTGTTCACGACCTGCGCACCGCCCAGCGGCTTGCCGGTCTGCGTGTCGTAGGCCTGCACGTAGGGAATGTTGCCGTCGGCAGGCGTCGACTCCACCTGCACACGCGGCTGCTGCTGGGTCTCGCCAGCGCTGCCCGCATCCTGGGGACGCTGGGAATCGTTCTCGCTCATGGCTGCGATCCTTTCGTCTAATAACCAAAGGCCCGCCAAACATGTGGCGGGCCATCATTGTTCACGTTGAGTTGTACCCCAATATGCGGGCGCAAGTGTATGAGAACGCAATCTTTTAGGAAGGCTTAAGTTCTGCCGCAGACCCGAAAGGAATCCGTACCTGCGTCAAAACCACCACAAAAGTGCCTGTCCCCTTTGTGGTGGAAATCTAGTCCTTAAACAGATAGCCCACGCCGCGGACGGTGGTGATGTGCGCCGCGATCTGCGGACCCACCTTGGAGCGGATGCGTCGAATGTGCACGTCGACGGTGCGCGTGCCGCCGCAGTACTCAAAGCCCCATACGCGGTGCAGCAGCACCTCGCGGCTGTAGGCGCGGTTGGGGTGCGTCGCCAAAAAGCTCAGCAGCGAGTACTCCATCAGCGTCAGGTCGATGGGCTCGTTATCGAGCGTCACCTGGTAGGTGGCCAAGTTGATCTCGAGGTTATCGATGTTGAGCACATCGTCGGCGGCGACGGTCTCCTCCTCGCCCATCAGGCGCTGCGCACGAGCCTTAAGCTCGTTGGGCGTCGCCGTGGGGCATACAAAGTCGGCATGCGCGTGATTGGGCAGGCGCAGGGTGCCGAGCGCCTCGTCATCGACAATCACCAGCATGGGGACGCCGCCGCGATCGTCAAGCCACTTGGCAATCTGATCGATGCGGTCGCTGCGGATGCCATCGGAATCGAGAATCAGCAGGTCAAAGTCGTGCGCCGCAGTCGGCGAATCGGGGGTTGCCAGGCTCACCTCGACACCCAGGGTGGTCGTCAAGCTGCGGGCAAACTCGTGGAAGCGCGTCGTGCGCGCCATGAACAGGGCACTCTTTTCGGACATATCGGCCTCCAAAGAAATGAGCTCAATCGTACTGGAACAAGCCAGCGCGATTAGGAGTTCGCCAGGTAGTGCTTGATCTCCCACTCGGTGATCGTAGACTCAAACTTATGCCACTCGTCGCGCTTCTTTTTGAGGAAGAAGCTGTGGATGTGCTCGCCAAGGGCATCCTTCATAAACTGCGAGTCCTCAAACACGTCGAGAGCCTCTTTGAGCGAGCGCGGCAGCGGCGTGTAGCCGGCCTCGACCATCTGACGGTCGGTAAGCTTGAGCGTCTCGGCCGTTGCCTCGGGCGGGAGCTCCAGCTTGCGCTCGATGCCGTCCAGACCAGCCGCCAGCGTGACGGCGTTGACCAGGTACGGATTGGCCATGGGGTCGGGGCTACGAAGCTCGATGCGCGTGGACAGCTGCTTGCCGGGCTTGTAGACCGGGATGCGGACCATGCTCGCGCGGTTGCGCAGGCCCCACGTGGCGTACTGCGGCACGGAGTCGCCGCCCGTGGTGATGCGCTTGTACGAGTTGACCGTGGGGTTGGTGATGGCGCTGATCTCGCGCGCGTGCGCCAGAATGCCGGCCATGTAGTGCTTGGCGATATCGGAGAGGTGGTACTTCTCGTCGTCCTCGCCCCAAAAGACGTTGTTGCCGTCGTGGTTGAACAGCGACTGATGCAAAAACATGGCGCTGCCGTCCTCGCCCGCCAACGGCTTGGGCATAAAAGAGGCGTGGCAACCGCTCTCGTAAGCCTGCTGCTTAATGATGAGTTTGGCCGTGGTGATGGCGTCGGACATGCTTAAGGCCTCGGCGTGGCGCAGGCTCATGCCGTGCTGCGAGCGGCCGGCGGCGTGGAAGGTATACTCCACGGGCACGGACATCTTCTCGAGCGTGAGGACCGTATTGCGACGCAGGTCGCGGGCGGCATCGCTCACCGAAAGATCAAAGTAGCCCACGTTGTCGAGCGGCTCGGGGGTGTGCTCGTCGGGGAAGTAGTAATACTCCAGCTCGGCGCCCACGTTGAGCAGATAGCCAGCCTTCTCGGCCTTGCGGAACATGCGGCGCAGGGCATCGCGTGGATCGCCGGCAAAGGGCTTGCAATCGGGAGTGCACACGTCGCAGAACACGCGGGCGACGCCGTTGTGGCTCGGGCGCCACGGCAGGATCTGGAAGGTCGAAGCATCGGGAAACGCCAGCATGTCGGCTTCCTCGGGCGTGGCAAAGCCCTCGATGGCGGAGCCGTCAAAGCCAATACCCTCCTCAAAAGCGACCTCGAGGTCCTCGGGGCTAATGGCAAAGTTCTTGAGGCGGCCGAGAATGTCGACAAACCACAGACGCACAAAGCGGATGTCACGCTGCTCTACGGAGCGGAGTACGTAATCGATGTTCTGCTGGTTCATGTCGCTCCCCTTTCTTTCGGGCGGGTTTCGACTGGTCTATATCGCAGATACTATCGCAGAAAAATGTTTCCGCAGGGTTAAAGCGTATCAAGCGCTCAAAAAACGTGCGCGAACAGGCCGTTGCGAACGAGCGGTTAGCGCGAGGTCGATGCGCGGTGTTCGATGTGGCCGGGGATCTCGATGCGTTTGGGCGCCAGCTTTGCGGCCTCGCCCACAGTAGTGGTAACAACGTCGATGCGCTCGGACAGGCGCTCGACCACGCGCTCGGCGATGGTAAGGGTGTCTTGCGCGGCCGTGGTCACGCCGCCAAAGAGCACGTGATTCCAGGGGTAATCGTCAAACGTTGCGATCTTGAGACCCGCCGGCAGCGAGGGACCAAGCTGCGCCAGTGCCTCGGTCAGACGCAGGAAAACCAGGCCGTTGACGGCAATGAGGCCGAGCTTTTTGCCTGCATAGCCGCGGATGGTCTCGTCCAAGCGACCGACGCCCGTGGCGCCACCGTCGGCCAGGGTGACGACCTCGCCCGCAAGGCCGCGGCGCGAAAGCTCGTCGGCAAAGGCCTCGGCGCGCTCTCGACGCACGGGGCTATCGTCACTTGCCTCGGTGAGCAGGCACAGACGCTCGCTGCCCGCAGCTGCCAAGGCATCTACCAAGCCGGCGACCAGCTCACGGTTGTTAGATGTCACCAGGTCAACACCGCCGTCGGCAACGTCGCGGTCGAGCAGCACAACGGGCAGACGTCCCGCTGCCGCGGCGATCGCCTCGTCATTGCCTCCGCAGGTGTTGACGACCAGGCCGTCCACGCCGGCATCGATAAGTCTGGTGAGCGACTCCGCTTCCTTAGCGGGGTCGTTGCCGCTAATGGCCGTCATGAGCGAGCAGCCGCGCGCCGCGGTGCTGGCGGAAAGGCCCTCGAGCATGGCGCTCGAGAACGGGTTGGCGATGTCAGCCAGAATCACACCGATGAGGTTCGTACGCGAGCTGCGCAGATTGCGCGCGGCGGCACGTGGGCGATAGCCGGTGCGCTCGATAACTGCCGCGATGCGAGCACGGGTCTCCTCGGTCATTTGCCCGGGGCGGTTGTTGAGGTAGCGCGAGACCGTGGCCGGACTCACGCCCGCCTCGGCGGCAATGTCCTTGATTCTCATCTGCGCCATAACGCACCCCGTTTCCCAATTGTCGGCGATCTGAGCCATTTTAGGCATTTTTTTAAAAATCTCGGTTGCAAAACGCTGTAGGTGAGTATACTACAACTCGAAACGAAACCGATTTCGTAAACCGATTTCGGCGAGCGTTGGCACGCAGGTGCAAAGACGCACCCTACCGTCTTGGCACCTGCGTGCCAACGCCATATCAAAGGTGTACGCACGAGTAAAAGGAGCTGCGCGACCATGGGTAAAACGGTTCTTACCTTCGGCGAGATCATGATGAGACTCTCACCCAAAGACCACCTGCGTATTGAGCAGGCAACCGAGTTTGACGTCCGCTACGGCGGCGCCGAGGCCAACACTGCGCTTTCCCTGGCCTACCAGGGCGACAAGGCCGCTTACGTCTCCGTTGTCCCGGCCAACCGTCTGGGCGAGTGCGCCCTGCGTTCGCTGAAGGCCTACGGCGTCGACACCACGCGCGTCGTGCGTCAGGGCGACCGTCTTGGCTCCTATGTGTTTGAGGTCGGCGCCTCGCAGCGCGGTAACGGTTGCGTCTACGACCGCAAGTACTCTGCCATCAACATGGCCAAGCGCGACGTCTTTAACTGGGACGAGATCCTCAAGGGCATCGATGTCTTCTATTTCTCCGGCGTGACCCCCGCCGTCTCCGATGAGATGGCTGCCGCCTGCAAGGATGCCCTCACCGTCTGCCGCGCCAAGGGCATCACCACCGTGTGCGACGTGAACTATCGCGGCAAGATGTGGTCGCCCGAGAAATCGCAGGCCACCATGAAGGAACTCCTGCCGCTCGTCGACATCTGCATCGCCAATGACGAGGACGCGCCTGCCGGCCTTGGCATGACCTGCGTCTCTGGCTCCCTTGCCCACGGCATCGAGGAGCGCGACACCTACGTCGAGATGGCCCGCCAGATCTGCGCCGAGTACGGCTGCAAGAAGGTCGCCTCGGTCGTCCGCAACATCTCCTGCGTCGAGCGCTCCATCTGGATGGGCATGCTCTTTGACGCCGAGAGCGGCGAGCACTGGTTCTCCCCTGCTCACGATGTGCACGTGCTTGAGGGTGTTGCCGCCGGCGACGCTTTCAACGCCGGCCTGGTCCACGCCCTCATCAACGACTTCGATCCGCAGGCTGCCGTCAACTACGCGATTGCGGCTTCGATCCTCAAGCTCACCATCAAGGGCGACTCCAACTTGGTGACCGCAGACGAGATTGCAGCCGTAGCATCAGCCGCCGACGGTGGCACCCGCGTCGCGCGCTAGTCCGTCTCCATTCCGCAGGCCGCAGCTTTCCAATCCCATACCCCTGCGGCCCGCTCCCCGATTCCTCCGGCCGGGCAAAACCACCAGTCCCATTCCGGTTTTGCCTGGCATTCCCTACATGACTGGTCGAGCAGCCGGTTTTGGAATTGCTTGAACCCCAAGCGGTGCCTCCGATAACCAATCCAAAATCGGCTCCTGACCAGCACATTTGGTAATCACGCGCCCATGCGCGCCACACATCGAAAGGAACATCATGTTCGATCAGTTCTACACCACGCTTGAGTCCCTGGGCATCGTGCCGGTCGTTGTGCTCGACAAGGTCGAGGACGCCGCCCCGCTCGCCCACGCTCTTATGGCAGCTGGCATGAAGTCCGCCGAGGTCACCTTCCGCACCGCCTGCGCCGCCGAGTGCATCGCCGCTATGGCCGAGGCCGAGCCCGAGATGTGCGTTGGCGCCGGCACTGTCCTGACCGTCGAGCAGGTTGAGCAGGCCCGCGCCGCCGGTGCCAAGTTCATCGTCTCCCCGGGTTACAACGAGGACGTCGTGAAGCATTGCATCGACATCGAGCTGCCCGTCCTTCCCGGCACCGTGACCCCCTCCGAGGTCACCGCAGCCGAGAACCTGGGCCTCAAGGTCACCAAGTTCTTCCCCGCGTCCCAGTATGGCGGCCTGAACACCATCAAGGCCCTCGCCGCTCCGTTTGTCGGTCACCGCTTTATGCCTACCGGCGGCGTGAGCACCGCCAACGTCGAGGAGTACCTGAGCTCCTCCGCCATCATCGCCTGCGGTGGCACCTGGATGGTCAAGCCGGCCCTGTTTGCCGACGGCGACTTCTCCAAGGTCGAGCAGATCGCCCGCGAGGCCATGGACGTCGTCAAGAAGGTCCGCGGCTAGGTTTAGCTCTCTATCGTGAAAGGGGGCGTGCCCTAGACCTCGCCCCCTTTCTTTTAAAGCGGCTCGGAAGCGCGCCGTTTCCGTCACGAACAAGAACCAAAACCGTCTTGTATGCTGATAGAACGTGACGGAAGCGACACGCCCCCGAGCCGCTTTGTATAATCGGCTGGCAGTCGCGCTCAACTGAGCCACTTCGGTAAAAGCCGAGCCATCAAAACAGCTGCGGCGCCGTCTGGAGGAATGGACCTTTGCTTCCGGTCTTTTCCTCCAAGCGGCACCGCATCTTTGTGCCCCGGTCACACCCCAACGCAGTTGCGGTGAAATAGGGACTGTTTGCGCCACCTAGGTCACAAAACAGTCCCTATTTCACCGCAACTTATATGGGGATTGATTAGATGAACGAGTCTTTGGACAGCTCAAAATAGTCGGGATGCAAGGCGATAACCGGACCTTGCTCTTCGGGCATCAGGTGCAGGTGCGTCTCTGCCAGATAGCTCGCCGCGTCGGTATCGCCCCTCTTAATGGCCTCGAGAATCCGGCGATGCTGCCGACGAATCGGCTCCCAATCCAAATCCTGCGACACCATACGCAACCAGTTATATCGCTCAAAATGCGTGTTGATGCTCTTCATCCAACCCCACAACATGTGACGACCGGCAATCTCAAAACATGTCTCATGGAACAGGTTATCCAGGTCAAAGAAACGGCGCGTTTCGCCATGGTCGAGCGACTCGGACTCGGTAAGAATCTGCTCAAGCCGCTGCTTTTGCTCGGGCGAGGCGGTCGAACAGCATTTAATTAGCACGCTTCTCTCGAGCTTCTCGCGCAAAAAGCAGGCGTTTTCGGCGCGTTCCATGCTGATCTTAGAGACGTAGGTGCCGCTTTTGGGACGCGTTTCCACCAGCTCCTGCTCACGCAAGCGCACAAAGGATTCGCGAATGGGCGTGCGCCCGATTCCCGTCTCCTTTTCCAGACCAATCGCCGAAAGACGCGTGCCGGGCCTGAGCTCGACATAGATGATCTTGGAGCGCAATGCGTTGTACGCCTGGTCTTGCAGGCTCTGATAATGCTGGTGCTGTTCCATAAAGCCCTCGGATGAAGCTCACGGTTTGTCGAATTTCACCATGCAATACTATCGCATCCCCCGCCCCATCATAAGTTGCGGTGGAATAGTTCCTGTTCAAGGCCTTCAGCAGCAAAAACAGGAACTATTCCACCGCAACTACAGCCAACGAGTTGTTGCGATTAGGTGAACGTTCCCCTTTTTATTGTTTTTCTCTTCGCAAATAAAAACCCGTGCGTATACTTAGGCTCAAACGAAACCGATTTCGTTGAGCGTGGGCAATAGGGTGTTAAGACACACCCTACCATCTTGGCATCTTATCGCCCACGCAATGCCATTTGCTTTCTTCCCGTCTCGTTGGACCTTTAGTCCCATTCCGGCACAGCGAGACACTTCCTAGACGACTGACCGTGGGGCCGGCTTTTCTGCTTTTGCAGCAGTGCCTCCGATAACCCTCTTTTGCCGGCCCGGGTCAGCTTTTTCACACAACCGAAAGGACGGGTAGCAACATGCGACCGCTCATTATCATGCATGGCGAGAACATCGACTGGTGCCATACCGTCATTAGAATGCTGATGTATCTTGTGGGCGTTGCAGTACTGGCACTCGGTATGAGTCTCCAGACGGCATCCGGCCTGGGCGTCGCCGCGCTCACGTGCTTTGCCACAACCCTATCCATGCTCACTGGCAAGACGCTCGGCTTTTGGATCACCGCAACCTACGTCGCCTACATCGTGGCGCAATTAGCCATCTTGCGAAGCGAGTTCCAGCCGCGCATCCTGCTCGAGTTGTTCTTCTCAACGCTGATTGGCGGCTTGACCGACCTCTTCATGGCGGTCAACCCACTGCATCCCACGGCACTCCCCACACAGATTGCGACCATGCTGCTCTCCCTCGCTGTCACCGCATTTGGCGTAAGTCTCGTCGTCAACATGGGCGTTGTCCCCAACGCGCCCGACGGCTTGGTGCAAGTCATTGCCGAAAAGCTTAAACGCCGCTTTGGTGACGTAAAAGTCGTGTTTGACTGCTCACATGTCGCCGCCTCGCTCGCGTTGTCGCTGATCCTTATGTACAACCTGGGCGGCTTTGGCGTCACGACCGCCATCTCGGCACTGTTCCTGGGCCATGTCATCAACGTCGCCAACAAGCTGTTCGCCCAGCGCTTTATCCGCGCGGCATTCGGAAAATAGCACCACCGTAAGAACCCGAGAACAGCGCTATACGTTGCTATATCTCACTATACTTTGCAATATCTTGCTATACTTTGCTATATCTTGCTATACTTTGCTATATCTTGCTATATCTTGAGCAAAGGTGGCTCACATGCAAACAAACCCTTTTAAGCCCACAGCAGGTAAAACACCTCCCACGATTATCGGCCGCGAAGATGTACTTGAAGAATTCAGTGAAGGCCTCACCAACGGGCCTGGTGCCCCTGGGCGCCTAATGCGCATAGCCGGCGTCCGTGGAACGGGCAAGACGGTCCTCCTTGACGAGTGCTCACGTTTGGCGCAAAGCCGTGGCTGGACGGTCATAAAAGAGGTCGCAACCGAGGGACTTTGCCAGCGCATTCTCGAACAGCTGCAGCCCAAATTCCAGGCCAAACACGCCAGATTTGAGCCCACCGTAGCTGGCATATCCATCGGCAGCATAGATATTGAGCGAATCGGCCCATCGCTACGCGACGCCATGAGACAGACAATATCCAAGAATGGAAATGGCCTGCTCATCACTCTCGACGAGGTTCAAGACGCAGAGCTCGATGAGGTCCGAACGCTCTCCATTGCGATTCAGCAGGTTATCGGCGAAGACCTTGATATCGCCTTTGTTTTTGCTGGGCTGCCTTCGATGATTGAAAGCATCATCAACGGAAAGACACTTGCGTTTTTGCGCCGCGCCCTCCCCTTTGATCTGAAGGCTGTGGCAGTAACCGAAGTGTCGTACTCCCTCGAGGAAACCATTGAAGCGTCTGGCATGGAGTTGCAGCCAGGTATTGCCGGCCAACTTGCCGAGGCAACGCAGGGCTATCCTTTCATGATCCAACTCGTTGGATACTACGCATGGCAGTTGGCAAGACGCGCACATACAACGATTATTGGAGAAGAAGAAGCCGAGCGTGGCATTGCAACGGCACGCGAACGCTTCTGCGCCATGGTGATTGAGCCCGCGCTGCAGCGCATTCCGCCCACGTGCATCGCTTATCTGCTGAGCATGGCGTCTTTGGGGCAGACGAGCTCGACCAGCATGGTTGCCGATGCCCTAAACAAAACGCCTCAACAGGTGAGTTCCGTCCGCAGCCGCCTGTTAAGAGAATCGATTATCGAGGCTCCCTCGTACGGCAAGGTCTCATTTGCCATCCCCTACATGCGCGACTACCTCTACGAGCACAAAGCCGAACTGGAAGTTGAACTGTAGAAACGGCAACTGCCCTGCAAGACGAAAACCGTTTTCGTACGGATTAAAGCAGACGTAAACGATTTTCGTCTTGATTTGCGTACGGAATTAAGACGTAAATTGCGCTTTCGTACGCTTATTACCAGACGCAAATTGTTTTCGTCCGGCCATGCGTCCCCAATCTAGACGAAAAGAGCCCCGAGCTCGTATTGAACTGCATCCCAATTCTTGGACGGGCGCCGATGCCCTGATCTCTGCCATGTCGAGGTGCGAGATCAAATCCTTGGCGCGCTCGCCGGAGTGGTATGCCTTGTTCGGCGCCACCTTCCTGTAGAGCTTCTTGAGCTTCGTCTTCCCCTTGTTGCCCGGCGGCATCTCCGTCTCAGGTGGCAGCCCTAGGAAGGACAGGACGCCGGGCAGGTCGCACAGCATCACGTCCTCGATGTCGGCCTTGGCCGCCAGGTCGACGACTCTCTGCGCTGTCGGCGAGATGTTCGGGGTGCTGCTACCGCCCGCTGGTTCGGAAGCTGGCGGGCAGTAGCGGGCAGTAGCGGCAGTAGCGGTGTGGCTCGATAGGCCCGAATATCCGTAAGGAAGGTGCTCACTCTCATATGTGCTGATATGCCTCGCCTCGCGAACCTTGGGATGCTTCCTGAGGTAATCCCTCAATTCGAGCCACTCTTTATGCTCATAACGCTTCGAAATCGTTTCCCCGTCGACAGTTTCCTTCACATAATGGTATGTTCGAACGCCTTCGAACTTGCCGAACCCGTTCTCGACGCTGAAGTTTCTGAACCAGCGCGAAAACCCATTCAGGTCCATGAAGTTGACTTGGGGATGCCTGTCTTTCGTTCGTTCGAATGAGTGGACGAGCGGAGTGCCTTTGACTTGTTCCAGGCCGAAGGCTTCCATTTCGCGGGCCTGCTCCTTTTTCCAGAATTCGAGATACGACGTCAGCGTCTCGCTTATCGAGATCCTCCGCACGCTTTTCTTGCTTTTGGGCGAGCGAACGCTTCGATCGGCCGCGAACTGCTGCTCAATGAGGATGCTTCTGTTCTCGACGGAGACATCGGACCACGTCATCCCGAGGGCTTCTGCCCTTCTCATGTCGGTGTCGAGCATGAGCATCACGCATGTGATGTGCGCGTCCGGTTCTCGATTGAGTAGGATGTCGAGTAGGCGAGCGGCGTGATGGTTCCTTCGCGGTTGTCGTGGAACTTTTTTGCGTACGAGCCGACGGTGTCCCTCGATTTTTGGACGTAGGTGCCGCTGTTGAGTTCTGCCTTGTAAGCTTCGAGTGCGGCGTCGACCTCTCGGCTTTTGGTGGTATGTATGGTCTGCCACGGCGAATAGCGGTATTTGCCCGTGACCGGATCCTTGCCGAGGCTGTGACGGTAGCGCCACGTGTATTTGTCGCGGCGTTGCTTCGTTCCTTTGCCTATGACGAGAGGTCGGTCGTTCATCGTGTTCCTTGCCTGAAGTGCCTGAGAATCGCGCTCGGTTGCGCGGAATGGCGCAAAGGGCTGGGGCGGGTGGGCATTACCCTTGGTGGAGGGCCCTGCATGGGGTCACACCCCAAGGGTAATGCTCCGCCTGACCGCTTTCAAGCTCGTTGTGGGTCGAATTTGGGTCGAATAATTCCGCGTACTTTTCTTTCGTAAATCTATGAAAACATCAAATGACCTGGAGTTATATTGACTTCAATTTGGGTCGAAATGTCTGAATGAAACAACGTCGTAGCGACCTCATAACCCGAAGGTCGGTGGTTCAAATCCGCCCCCCGCGACCATGAAACTTCAGGTCGGAAGCATAAAAGCTCCCGACCTTTTTCTTTGTCTAGGGGTTTCGGCATCTCTCGTTCTTTGGGTACCTCGAGGCGGGCAATCAGATAGATGCTTACGAGTATCATAGGGTCTTTTTACGTCGCGGTCGTGTCTCGTACTGGTGCGCCGCTCTTTGTGGGACGTGTCACTTTGCCATAGGTTGTCCGGCGGCGGGGCGCAGGTCGTTCCCCGTGGCGTCGCTCCTTTCGACGCTACGCTGCCTGGCTACTCGTTCCACTGGTGCTTTTTCATGTCGACGCAGCCGTTGTCTCGGAAGGCGACTCCTTCCTCCGTCAGTAGTGCTCGCTGGTCGGGGAAGTTTGGCGCGAGGCGTCCCGCGTGGTTGACGACGCGGTGGCAGGGATAATCGCCGTAGCGATCCGCCTCGCTCAGCACCGCTCCGACCAGGCGAGAGTTTTTCTCCCTGCCGATGAGGCGCGCTATCTGACCGTACGAGGCGACGCATCCCGCCGGAATCTCTGCCACGACGGAGAGAATCTCATAAACCAAATCTTCGTCCAGGACTTTTCCCATCGTATCGCTCCCGTGTTCGCTTTTGCCTTCGGGGGCGCGGCGCCGATCACCCGTGCTGCGATTTTCGCAGCTCCTCTTACCGAAGCATCGAGGGAAAGCGCGTGCGTGTCAAGGTTGTCTGGTCCAGTTGCTGGCTCGATGCCTCGAGATGTTCGCCTCAAGTGCGACCTGCCCCTATTGGAAAAGGATGCCGAAGATGTATTTGGTGATGGCGGAGCGGCGGATGACCCCCACGAGTTTGCCCTCGTCATCAACCACAGGAAGCTTCTTGAACTTCTTCTTCGCCAGCAGCGCGGCGACGCGGGCGATGCTCTGCTCGGGACGGGCACACACTACCTGGCGCGTCGCGAAATCCATGACGCAGCGATCCTTCAGGTCTTCGATGCGCTGCTCAAGGCTCTGATCGTCGAAGTACAGCATGGACGCGTCGCCGCCCGTGAAGATGGTGTGAGCGCGATGCTGCGCGATGGCTCCCATGACATCGCCGTCGGAGATGAACCCGACCACCTGGTTGCGCTCATCGATTACGGGCATGCTGCTCACCTCGTTTTCGGCGAGCATGCGCACCACGTCGGAAATCGTGCAATCCTGCGTGCAGGTGAACGGCTCTTCAATCATGATGCTCGAAACGGGCGTCCCCTCGAGCTCGAGCGGGATGCGCTCGGACAGAATCTCGGACATCGCTTATGCCTCCTTCGTTTTCGGTGCGGTTTTCTTGGTGCGCACGCTGAATATGGCGCAGATAAGGGAAACGAGGCCGATTGCCGCGCACACCTTGTAAGCGACGCCCGCGCCCACGGCGGTGGCTACTTGGGTGCTCGCATCGACGCCGGCCGACGCGGTGACGCTTGTCATGACCGTGATGATGAGCGCCGTGCACAAACCGCCGGCGACCTGGCGGCCGGTGTTCGCGATGGCGTTGCCGTGGGCGATCATGTCATTTTTCAAGGCATTGACACCCCATGTGTTTACCGGCATGTTCGCGAGCGACTGGCCGGCGGACTGCAGCATGCAGAACAGCGCAACCACCAAGATGGGCGTGTTTACCGTCGAAAGCGAGAGCAGGAACAGGGCGCCGGTCATGAGGGCCAGGCCGACGATCGAGATGGCACGCGGACCGAACTTGTCGAACACCACGCCGGAGATAGGGCTGATGATGATGCCCACCGCCGCGGCGGGAAGCATGGCCATGCCGGTTTCGAAGGCCGAAGCGCCAAGCGAGGTTTGCAGCAGCAACGGCAACAGCGTGTTGGTGACCAGGCATGCGGCGTTGATGAGCGTGACGATGATGGCGGCCACGCGGAACTCGCGCGTCTTGAGCGTGCCCAGTTGAAGCAGCGGGTCCTCGATTTTGCCCTGGCGTACGACGAACAGCACCAAGCACACGACACCCGCGACGATCGAGCCGAGCACCACGGGGTTGCCCCAACCCATCGACGAGGCGCTCGAGAACCCGTAGAGAAGTCCGCCGAAGGCGATGGTGGAGAGGACGACCGAGGGCAGGTCGAGCTTGGGGTTCTTCAGCTCGCCCACGTTTTTCAGCATGAACACGCCCAGCACCAGCACGAGAATTGCGAGGGGGACGATGGCGCCGATCATGGTGCGCCAGCCGTACGTGTCGATCACCGCGCCGCCTACGACGGGGCCGACCGCGGGACCCGCCGACATGACGATGCCCGCCATGCCCATAGCCGTTCCTCGTTTCTCGACGGGGAACACCAGCATGGGAACCACCGAGACAAGCGGCATGAGCACGCCTGAGCCCGCCGCTTGCAACACGCGACCGATGATGAGGAACAGGAAATCAGGGGCTGCGGCGCACAGCAGCGTGCCCAGCGCGAACACCAGCGTCGCCCCGAAGAATAGCGCGCGGGTGCTGAACTTGTCGATAAGGAACGCCGAAACGGGGACCATGATGCCGCTCACCAGCGGGTATATGGACATGATCCACTGGGCAGTCGAGGCATCGATGGCGAAATCGGACATGATGACCGGCAGCGCAGGCGACATCACCGTTTGGTTCAGTAGCGCCAAGAAGGCACCCAGGACGACGACCGCGACGATGCTGATCTGGGTACCGGTAATGCGCCCATTGGCGGGCGCGACCGTACAATTATCAGACATAAGCTTCCTTCGTATCTATTCGATTCTTCGCCGAAGGCGCGCCGGCCCACGGGCGAAATAACATGCACGTGCTATGCGTGCATCAGATACGACAGGAAGAAAGCGGCTGCTCAGAGCGCACTTGGGGAACAACAGGAGAGGCCCCGTATACCAGGGGCCGCCGAATTGCGATGTATGCTTTGGTCAAATCCTTCATAGCGGGGAGGCATTCTAGCAGCCGTCTTCGCCCCTTTCAAGGGATGTAACCCAGACGTTGATTTTCTTCACCGAGGCGCCATCGTTGACGGGTGGCGTGCTTCTCTATCGCCACACCGCGGGGCGAGGGAACGCCGCGGCGAGCTTGTACATCGGCTATGTGTGCAGCTGCGAGCGTGTCGCCGGCGCGCGCTGGGCGCCAGTCCGATCCGGCCGACTCTTGCCGACGGTCGGTCGCCGTCCTCCTCCATCTCCGCCTGCTCTGTTTTTGCTCGGCTCCCTTGTCGTATCATGGACGGACGAGAATTGAGCGAAGGCGGTACGTATGAACATCCAGATATTCGGCACGAAGAAAAGCTTCGATACTAAGAAGGCGCAGCGCTATTTCAAGGAACGTCGTGTGAAGTTCCAGTTCATCGACTTGAAGGAAAAGGGGATGAGCAAAGGCGAGCTCGAAAGCGTGGCGCGCGCCGTCGGCGGGATCGACGCTGTGATCGATCCAAAGGCGAAAGATGCCGACACGGTTGCGCTCGTACAGTATCTTGCTGCCGACCAGAAGTTCGAAAAGGTGCTCGATAACCAGCAGATTCTTCGTGAGCCCATCGTTCGCAACGGCCGCCAGGCAACCGTTGGCTACGAGCCTGACGTGTGGAAGGGCTGGGAATAAAGCGGCTGGGAATAAAGTGAAGCGCCCACGCCCGTGGTTTTATCCACGGACGCGGGCGCTTGCGTAAGACGTCTCTTGTCGTTTGAGTGGAGCGCCCCGGCGGCGCTGAACAACGCGCCCCGGTGACGTGGCTCGGGGCTCTTTGTACCGCGCATCTATGAGAGGAGATATTTGATGCGCATGGGCGCTACTCCATGTAGCCACCCTGAATGGCGGAAACTGCATGCTCGGTAAAGAACTTGAGCGTGCCGGAGGTGTAACGATTAGCCTTGGGCTTCCAAGCGGCTCGGCGCTCGGCCAGGACGGCGTCGACCTCGGCCGGCTCCATCTCCTTGCCGGCGATGCCCACGATGGACAGCGAGCGCTCGGGGATGTTGATTCGGATAAGGTCGCCCTCCTCAATCAGGGCAATCGGACCGCCCACAGCGGCCTCGGGCGAAACGTGACCGATAGCCGGGCCCTTGGAGGCGCCGGAGAAGCGGCCATCGGTGATCAGGGCAATGCTCGCACCCAGCTCGGGATCGCTGGCGATAGCCTCAGTGGTGTAGAACATCTCGGGCATTCCGGAACCCTTGGGACCCTCATAGCGAATGATAACGGCATCGCCGGGCTTAACCTCATGCGTCAGGACGGCGTGAATGGCGTCCTCCTCGCAGTCGAACGGACGGGCCTTGAGCGTAGCCTGGAACATCTCACGCGGAACGACGGTGTGCTTGACGACGGCACCCTCGGGGGCAAGGTTGCCGTGAAGGATGGCGATGGAACCGTCGGTGCCGAAGGCCTGGTCAAACGGACGGATGATGTCCTCGCGCTTGAGATTCCACTTCTCAAGGTAACGACCGCACTTTTCGTAGTAACCGTTGTTCTTGAGGTCCTCGAGGTTCTCGCCAAGAGTCTTGCCGGTGACGGTCATAACGTCGAGGTGGAGCATCGACTTGATCTCCTCCATAATGCGCGGCACGCCGCCCGCATAGTAGAAGAACTGCGCCGGCCACTCGCCTGCGGGGCGAACGTTGAGCAGGTAGTGGGCGCCACGGTGCAGGCGATCGAAATCGTCGGCGGACATCTCGATGCCAAACTCGCGGGCGATCGCGGGAATGTGCAGCAGCGAGTTGGTGGAACCGGAGATGGCGCCGTGGACCATGATGAGGTTCTCGAAGGACTCCTTGGTCACGATGTCGCGGGGGCACAGGTTGTGCTCGGAGAGCCACACGGACTGACGGCCAGCCTCGCGCGCAAACTCACGCAGATCGGAGCTGGTTGCGGGCAGCAGGGCGGTACCGGGAAGCATAAGGCCCAGGGCCTCGGCGGTAACCTGCATGGTCGAGGCGGTGCCCATAAAGGAGCAGGCGCCGCAGCTGGGGCATGCGTTGTGCTTGGCAAACTCAAGCTCCTCGCGGGAGATCTCGCCGCGCTCGTAGCGGGCAGAAATCGCGCCGAGCTGCTCCAGGGTCAGCAGATCGGGACCGGCATCCATGACGCCGCCGGTAACGACGATGGAGGGGATGTTGATGCGGCCCATGGCCATGAGGTTCGCAGGCAGGCCCTTATCGCAGCTGGCGACAAAGACGCCGGCGTCGAACGGGGTGGCCTTGGCGTGGATCTCGATCATGTTGGCGATCATGTCGCGGCTGGGCAGCGAGTAGTTGATGCCGTCGTGTCCCTGGGCCTCACCGTCGCAGATATCGGTGCAGAAGTAACGAGCACCGTGACCGCCAGCCTCGGCAACGCCAGCACGGACCTCCTCGACCAGCTCAAACAGGCCGGCAGAACCCGGGTGCGAGTCGCCGAACGTCGACTCGATAATGACCTGCGGCTTGTCCAGATCCTCGATAGACCAGCCAGAGCCCAGGCGCAGCGGGTCCATCTCGGGGCTGATGGTGCGAAACTTGCCGGAACGCGGCTGCAGCTTGGCAACCAGGTCGGCTGCCTCCTGCTGAATCTGTGCCTTGGTCTTCTCGTCCATGATGCTCTCCTCTTTTGATTTGAACGGTTGTACCAATCGTTGGTTAATGAATCAGGTGTAAATGGGCACCGAGCGATGCGCTCGGCAAAAGATGCTTAGCTACGCGAACTAGGCGAAGAACGAAATCACCAGGGCGCAGGCAAGACCCGAAAGGCCGATGAGCGTCTCCATAACGGTCCAGGACTTGAGGGTGGTCTTCTCGTCAATCTCCAGGAACGAGGAGCACATCCAAAAACCGGCATCGTTGACGTGCGAGAGGGCCGTGGCGCCGCCGCAGATGGCACGCATGGCGGCCGAGCACGCAACCAACGACCAGGTCGTCTGTATCAAAGAGCTCTGCGACGAATCCGAGCGCCTGGCCGAGGCCGGTGAGGATTACTCCGCCGCCGACACCGCGTTCCACAATGCCATTGCCGAGAGCTCCGGAAACCTCGTCGTTCCCCGCCTGATGGGCGTGCTCAAGGCATCCGTCCCCCTCTTTATCGACGTGACCGGAAAAAAGCTCGTCGAGGAAACTATCCGCACGCACCGCGATGTGGCCGACGCCATCGCCTCGCGCAATCCCACCGCCGCGCACGACGCGATGTATCTGCACCTGGTGTATAACCGTAACATGATCGCAGAGGGCACGCAGGAACAGAGCGAATAAACGTCCGCGCGGCAAGGGCGAAATCACCGTTTACCTTTTAAAAGTGAACGTTCACCTGATTTTAGGAGAATCTGATTTTTAAATCATCCTCTTCTCCTATACTGACCTTGTATGAAAAGCAAGACTTATATAGATGAACGTTTCTTTTGAAAGGATCGCTATGTCTGATCTTATGGACAGCTTCCGTCTGGACGGCAAGGTCGCACTGGTAACCGGCGCCACCTATGGCATTGGCATGGCTATCGCCGAGGCGCTCGGAGAGGCTGGCGCCAAGATCGCCTTTAACGCACGTCACGCCGACAAGGTAGCCGAGGCCGAGAAGCACTACCGCGAGCTGGGCTTTGAGGCTCATGGTTACGTGGCAGACGTCACCGACGAGGCCGTCGTTGCCGAGCTCATCGCCAAGATCGAGGCCGACTTTGGCACCACGCCCGACATCCTGGTCAACAACGCCGGCGTTATCCAGCGCACCCCGATGCTCGACATGAGCGCCGAGGACTTCCGCCGCGTCGTCGATATTGACCTCA
The DNA here is from genome assembly GCA_928722055.1 of uncultured Collinsella sp. GTDB lineage: Bacteria > Actinomycetota > Coriobacteriia > Coriobacteriales > Coriobacteriaceae > Collinsella. Next base: position 217,938 of record CAKMWN010000002.1, on the reverse strand, counting down.
ACGCACCGTTTATCGTGTCCAAGGCCTGCCTGCCCGGCATGATCGCCAAGGGCCACGGCAAGATCATCAACATCTGCTCGATGATGAGCGAGCTAGGTCGCGAGACCATCGCCGGCTATGCCGCCGCCAAGGGCGGACTCAAGATGCTCACCAAGAACATCTGCTCGGAGTTTGGCGAGGCCAATATCCAGTGCAACGGCATTGGACCCGGCTACATCGCCACGCCGCAAACCGCACCCCTGCGCGAGACGCAGCCCGACGGCAGCCGCCACCCGTTTGACCAGTTCATCATTGCCAAGACGCCGGCCGCCCGTTGGGGCACGCCCGAGGATCTGAAGGGCCCCGCCGTGTTCTTGGCTTCCGATGCATCGAACTTCGTCAACGGCCACATCCTCTACGTCGACGGCGGCATCCTCGCATACATTGGAAAGCAGCCTCAATAAGCGTCGCCGCAACTGCCCATATCAGGTTTCATCCACTCGTTTTTCATTTGAGTTGCGGTGAGATAAGGATTGGCTTTGGCTTCTATCAGGCAAAACAGTCCGTATTTCACCGCATGTTAGAAATAGAAAGGTAATTCGCAATGAAGATCGCTCTGATCAATGAGAACTCTCAGAACTCCAAGAACCCCATGATCGAAGCTGCCCTTAAGAAGGTCGTCGAGCCCATGGGGCACACCGTCTTTAACTATGGTATGTATGCCGACGCCGACTCCAAGCCCCTCACCTACGTGCAGAACGGTATCCTTGCCGCCGTGCTGCTGAACTCCGGTGCTGCCGACTACGTCGTGACCGGCTGCGGCACCGGCGAGGGCGCCATGCTCGCCTGCAACTCCTTCCCCGGCGTGCTGTGCGGCCACGTTGCCGACCCGCTCGACGCCTACACCTTTGCCCAGGTCAACGATGGCAACGCCGTCGCCATGCCCTTCGCCCTCAAGAACGGCTGGGGCCAGGAGCTCAACCTCGAGTACACCTTCGAGAAGCTCTTTGGCTTTGGTTCGGGCAACGGCTACCCCGCCGAGCGTGTTGAGCCCGAGCAGCGTAATAAGAAGATCCTCGACGGCGTGCGCGCTGTGACCATGCGTCCGCTCGTCGACGTCCTGGGCGAGATCGATCAGGACCTGGTGAAGGGCGCACTTGCCGGCGAGCACTTCCAGGAGTACTTCTTTGCCAACGCCACCGACGAGGCCATCATCGCCAAGGTCAAGGAGATCCTGGGGCTCTAACCGCACGGTTCATTGCTGCTAACGCAAGCGGCGGTCGTCCCATGTACGGGACGACCGCCGCTTTTTGCTATCTACCGACTGACGCCGTGGGGATAGGCCCCACATGCGCCAAGGGGTTGGCTAGAGCTCGCAGGCAACCTTGTAGCCATCGCCGATGGCGTCGCGGATGTTGCCGCACTTGTTGGCATCGCCCAGCACGTGGGTGGCAACACCGGCAGCGGCAAGGTCATCGGCCAGCTTGGTATTGGGACGATAGCCCATGGCAAGCACCAGTGTATCGGCACCGGCGATAGTGTGGACCTCGCCATCCTTTTCGTAACTGATGGTGTCCTCGGTAATCTCGGTCACCTTGGCCTCGGTCAGCACGTGGACGCCCTTGGAGAGCATGCGCGTGATGAGCACCGCGCGACCGGCACCGCCCTCGTTGGCGGCAAGCGTCTTGGTCATCTCGATGACGGTGACATCGCGGTTGGCCGGCGACAGGTCGTTGACCAGCGGGGCCAGATAGTCAGCCGTCTCGCAACCGACGGTGCCGCCGCCGACGATGACAATCTTCTTACCCGGGAAAGTCTTGCCACCCAGCAGGTCGTCAGCTGTCATAACCTGCTTAAAGCCCTGCATGAAGGCCGGAGCGATGGGCTCGGCGCCATAAGCCAGGACAACCTCGTAACCTGCGTAGTCGCGCTGAATGTCCTCGGCCGAAAGCTCGGTGCCAAAGACGCATGTGACGCCGGCCTCGGCCAGACGACGGTACTGATACTTGATCACGCGGGTGAGCTCCTGCTTTGCCGGCGGAACGGCTGCGATGCGCATCTCGCCGCCCGGCTCATCCTGCTTGTCCACGAGCACCACGTTGTGGCCGCGCTTGGCGGCAATGTAGGCTGCCTCCATGCCCGCAGGACCAGCGCCCACAACGAGCACGTTCTTGGCCTCGGCGGCAGGCTCGTAGCCGGCCTCGTCGCGCTCCACGTCCGGATTAACGGTGCAGGAGATGCGCTTGCCAAACATAATGCCGTTCAGACAGCGCAGGCAGCCAATGCAGGGGCGGATGTCATCGGCGTTGCCGGCAGCGGCCTTGTTGCAGAACTCAGCATCGCACAGATTGGCGCGGCCCATCATACAGATGTCGGCAGCGCCGTCCTCGATCAGCTCCTCGGCGATCCAGGCCTCGTTGATGCGGCCGACGGTGGCGACGGGAATGTTGACGTGCTTTTTGATCTCGCGCGAGCAGGCGGCATGCGAGGCCTGCTGCGTACCGGCGGCGGGAATCGCGGAGCCGCGCTTGATGGTGGTGCCGCCCGACACATGAATCATGTCGACGCCGGCCTTCTCCAGGCGACGCGAGACGTAGATCATGTCGTTGAGGGTCAGGCCGCCATCGGTGTACTCGTCGCCCGAGATACGGACGTCGATGATAAAGTCCTTGCCGCAGCGCTCGCGAATCTCGGCGATGACCTCGAGCAAGAAGCGCATACGGGCGTCGAGCGAGCCGCCGTACTCATCGGTACGCTTGTTGTAGAGCGGGGTCAAAAAGCCGCCAAGCATGCCGTGGGCATGCGCCGCATGGACCTCGACGCCATCGACGCCAGCCTTTTGCATACGCACAGCGGCGTCGCCAAACTGATGCGTGAGCTCGTGAATCTCGTCGACCGTGATAGGACGCGGTGCCTCACGGGCATAGGACGGTCCCACGAAGGACGGAGCGATCAGGCGCGGCGTGCCCGGAATGTTAAAGGCCATGTAGGCGGGGTGAAAGAGCTGCGGCATGATCTTGCAGCCATACTCATGCACGGCGGCGGCGAGCTTTTCCCAGCCAGGGATAAACGTGTCGTCGTAGCAGCACATGTCACCCGGCAGATAGGTATAGGTAGGCTCGACCGTCACGACCTCGGTGATGATCAGGCCAACGCCGCCCTTGGCACGGGCACGGTAATGATCGACCAAGTCGTCGGTCACATAGCCATGATCGGCCAGGTTGGTGGACACCGGCGGCATAAAGACGCGGTTCTTGACCTCGGTCGTACCGACCTTGATCGGGCTAAAGAGCATCGGGTAGGCGGATGACTCCATACAGGCTTCCTTTCGTTTGAGCCGCTCGGCGGCACTTGCAGACATACCTATCGTATCAGCAACCGCCGCATTCGCACTCGCTCGTACTCCCCACCTTCAATCCCGACCCTCACAAAAAAGTTGCGGTGGAATACGGAGTAGATGAGACTTTTGACAGCCAAAACAATCCGTATTTCACCGCAACTGATGGGTGGGATGGAGTTAGAGGCCCAGATAGGTAGTCATGCCTCCGACGGCGAGCTTGGCGCCTGCCACGGCATGAACCACGGTGAGCGGGCCGTTGACCACGTCGCCGGCGGCAAAGACGCCAGGCACGGTGGTCATGCCGTGCTCGTCGACCGAAAGCAGGCCGCGATGGTCGGTCTCCAGACCGCCCGTTGTAAGCACGAGTTTGTCCTTGGGCACCTGAGACGCCGCAATCACAACCGTGTCGGCAGACGCATGGTCGAGCTCTTCCTCGTAGCCCACCACGTTATTGTCCTCGTCAAAGATAGCCGTCTCGAACACCGGACCGTTATCGTCGATGGCGCAGATCGCCTTGCCGCACACAATATCGGCACCATCGAGCTCGGTCAGCTCCACCTCATCATCGATGGCAGAGATATGGCGCGATCGGGCATACACGGTGACCTTGCGAGCGCCCGAGCGCAGGGCTGTGCGGGCAACATCCATGGCCACGTTGCCGGCGCCGATAACCGCCACGTTCTGCCCAATTGCCACGCTCGTAGGATCGACCAGATAATCGATACCAAACAGCACGTTGCCGCGCGACTCGCCGGGAATACCCAGCTTTCGAGCTCGCCAAGTACCGGTACCAACAAAGACCGCATCGTAGCCGTCACGCAGTAGGTCGTCGATGTGGAGCGCACCGCCGATGGTGGTCGACGGACGCACGCGCACGCCGAGCGAGCACATCACGTGGCGGTACTTTTGCACGAGCGAGCGCGGCAGACGGAACTCGGGGATACCGTACTCCAGCACACCGCCAATCTCGGGGCGCTGCTCAAATACCGTGACGGCACAGCCCAGCTGGGCCATCTTGATAGCCACGGTAATACCAGCGGGACCGGAACCGACCACGGCAATCTGTTTACCGCACGACGGTGCGGGCTTCCACTCCTTACGGTCCAAATACGCTGTCGAGATATAGTTCTCGATGCTCGAAAAATGCACGGGTGCGCCCTTACGGCCCTGAATGCAAGCGCCCTCGCACTGGCCCGAATGGTTGCAAACCATGGAGCAGACCGCGCTCATGGGATTGTTCTGGAACAGTAGCTCGCCCGCCTCTTCTAGACGACGCCGTTTGAACAGGTCAATGACCTGCGGAATAGGCGTCTGAACCGGGCAGCCCTTAAGCTGACAGAATGCCCTTTTGCAACCTAGGCAACGATTCGCCTCTTCGACAATGTGGATAGCCACGCAACTCCCCTTTTTGATTCAATCCAATGGGGCGACGATAAAGATCCTTCACCGCTGCCCCAGTCAGGCAAACTTAATCGACCGCCACGGCAAAAGCCAATGCTATAACTCGCGATGCGAAGCCCCGCAGCGAGCGGACATGTGCTCGAGTGTCGCCAGACAGTCAGCCGCCGTCGCCGGCACACTGTTCTCGACCACGCAGGGAATCCCAGGGCAGGCGGCAGCCGCCCAGGCCACCACGGGCTCAAAGTCATATCGTCCCGTCTCGCCCACGCCATGACACACCAGGCGCGAACCCGTACCGTCGCACCAACCGGCTTCATCCTCGTTATCAACGACCTCAAAATCCTTGGCGTGCAGCGCGCGGATCTTACTGCCGCATAAGTAGAGCATGCGCGCTGTGATTTCCTGCGCTTCGTCAACGACACTGGGGTGCAGCAGCGACACTGGGTCATAGATCACGCCGAGCGACGGGCTCGAGACGCGCTCCAGCACCTCACGGCAGCGATCTGGCGTATTAACCGTCTCGTTCCAACCGGGCTCGATCAAAATTTGCCCACCCACGGCCTCGGCCCGATCGCAGACGTGTGCAAGCCCGTCTGCAAACGCATCGAGTGCCTCATCGGTCATGCGGTCGACCGCGACGCGGTTCTGCGCATTGGGGCGACCGGTCTCGGTGCCAACCGGGCATCCGCCGAGCATCTGGGCAAAGTTCAAGCATGCCTCGTACTCGGCAAAGTTATCCATGAGCTGTTGGCGATCGGGCATCGCCAAATTCTTATAGCAGCCGAGCACGGCGACCGAAACGCCCGCCTCGTCGAGCACCGCACGCAAATGGTCGGCAAGCTCGCGGGTCAGGCCGCCTCGATCGATCCCCATCGATGCGTAGAGCACCTTACTCGGCAGCTGAATGCACGAAAAGCCCAGCTCTCCCGCCATGCGAATGCGTTCCTCGACGGTCCCCTGCGGAAGGTCGTGCAAACGTACGCCCGGAGTAATAGCCCCCACGTTATTCACATCCCTTATGAGCGTTGATGCCCGGGGTGTATCCGCCAAACGGGTCCTCGATGGAGCACACGCCCGAGGGGGCGAGCGGATCGCGCTTACCGGCCAGCTTGTCGTGATGCATGGTCTCGATATAGGCAAGCACCAGCGGCGCCACGCCCTTCGCATCGTTTTTGACGATAGGCTCGCTCATGTAGTAATCAAACGTGCCCTCGCGGTGCGCGGTGTTTCCCAAGCCCGCAACCAGGCAGATGTTGTCGAGCGCCAGCTGGCCATCGTGCTCGGAAAGGCAGGTCTCGCAGATGCCGTCGAAGGCGCGACGGCCGTACTGGTAGTAGCGCTCACCCAACACGCCCAGACGCACGCCCTTCATGATGGCGTTGGCAAAGATCGCGCTGCCCGACTCCTCCAGGTAGTTGGGGGCGATATTGGGCAGGTTGATGACCTGATGCCACATGCCGGTCTTCTCGTCTTGATACGGCAGCATGGCGTCAATCAGGTCGTGGAACATCTTGCGGATCTCGTCCTTCTCGGCCGACATCGAAGGCGGCATAAGCTCCCACGTGTCGATGAGCGCCATGGCAAACCAGCCCTCGGCGCGCAGCCAGAAGTTAGCCGAAAGGCCGGTGACCGGGTCGCACCAGAACTGCTTGCGGCTCGCGTCGTAAGCGTGATAGTACAGACCATTGAGGGGGTTGCGCATCAGGTCGTGCACGACCTGGAACATATGGAAGCTATCTGAGCAGGCACGACGGTTGTGGAAACTCAGCTCGTACTGCATGTAGAACGGCTGCGCCATATACATGCCGTCGAGCCAGATCTGGTTGGGGTAGACGGCCTTGTGCCAAAACACGCCCTCTTTGGTACGCGGCTGGGTTTCGAGCTGACGATAGATGGTATCCATGGCCGCACGATACTTGGGCTTGCCCACCAGGTCATAGAGCTTGTAGAGGGTCTTGCCCGCATTAACGTTATCGAGGTTGTACTCCTCGGGGTTGTAATGTTTGATGGTACCGTCGTCCTGGACAAAGAAATCGATGTAGTCGTCGGCGAACGTCAGGTAGCGCTGCTCACCCGTGATCTCGTACAGCTCGATGAGCGCCTTGATCATGCAGCCGTCGATATAGTTCCAGGTGTTCTCCTTACCGGCACGGAGCTTTTCGATATTCCAAGCCGGCGCCTGCGGCGTAGAGGTTTCGATCAACTGCTCGATATAACGGTCCAGGATTTGATTGCAACCCATTGCTGTCCCCTCTGACGTTAATGATAGGTGAACGTTAACCCTAGTGTAACGCGAACGGGGAATATAGGGTGAACGTTAACCCTATATTCCCCGCGAACGGCAGACTTTTAACGGCAAACGGTGGCTAAGCCCGCGGCGATGCGATGCGCCAGGCGCTCATAGCCAGCCGGGCTGTAATGCAGACCGTCCGGCATATAGAGTTCGCGGTGCTCCGGCAAAAACGGGCTGATGCCGCTTTGCGCATACAGGTCAATCACCGGAACGGAGTAACGGTCACAGACCTCCAGCATCGCTCGCACGTAGGCGTCTTGCGTCAGACCCAAATGGTTCGCCTCATCGCTTGCCGGGATATCCTTCTCGTGCTTACCACTCGTCTTGCATGGCGTCATAAACACGAGCTTTGCCTGAGGTGAGCGCGCCGTGATGGTTCGGATCAGATAGTCGACCGCACCATAGAACTCATGCACATCGGTGCTGCCCAACTCGCCAAGCGGCACGTTGCGGCTAAAGTCGTTAACGCCGCCAAAGACAACATAGACATCGGCCGCATCGTCGATGCCGTCCAAGCGCTCGACAAATGAATCGGTACGGTCGGCCTTGATGGCGATACGCGAACCCTTGATGCCAAAGTTCTCGACGACCGCGCCTCCCAGCAACGCGCCCAAATGCGAGGTCCACGAGATGTCGTTGCCTCCCCCACCGCAGCCGTTGTCGCCCCAGGTCGTTGAGTCGCCAAAGCAGCAAATGGTCGATTCACTCAAGTTCTTCGTTTCCATAATCTTCTCCTCATCCGCCCATTGGCGGCCATACAGGTACGTACCGTTTATTTGCAACATGCCGAGGGGCTAAGCACGGTCGCATTTCGCAACGTGCGAATCGAGCCATTCGATATCCTCGACAAGATGTGTCACTCCCAGATGGTGTCCACCCGGACACACCTCGTGCCTCAGAGCATCTCTGCGGCCCAGCAACTTGTAGGCATCGCGCACGATCTTGAGCTGTTCATCGACATTTTTCAGCCCGCGCGAACCGTTCAGATGATCTTCTTCGCAGCTCTGCACTAACAACGGGCGCGGCGCAATAAGCGAGGCAATATCGCCCATGTCGAGCAAGCGCCAAAGTCCGGGTGTGTAGTTGCAGCTGCAATTGCCGTTGAGATGCAGCAGCGAATCATCGACACCGTACAGGTAGCCCGAGACAAACGCCTTGCATACACGTGGGTCGAGCGCCGCCAGATACAGCGTCATGTATCCGCCGCCCGAAAAGCCAAAACAGCCCAGGTCGTCCATGGCAATGTCGCCGCGCGCCTCTAGGTAATCGATCAGACGCATGTTATCCCAGGCGTTGAGGCCCGCAACGGTAAGTCCCAGCGGCTCGGCCATGCGCGCCTGGTTTAGGCACGTGCCGCGCAGAAAGCTGTTCTCGTCATCGCCCTGACCCTTCCAGTCACGACGGTATCCCCAACCGCGTGCGTCGGGGCAGACGGTCACGTAACCCATACGCGCCAAACGTAGACCGTAGTCGTAATTGAACTTACGCACAGCATCATCGACCGCCGGCACGCCCGTCACGCCCGCAACACTTGCGGCGCCTGCTCCCTGATGGCCATGCGGGCAGACATAGCAACACTTGCGGCCGCGCGCATCGAGCTTAGGCGACTGCGGCTCGAGCAGGTAGAACGGCATCCAAACGTCGCGCTCCACCTGCAGCATCGCATGGGTGCGCACGATACCGCCGGCAATCTGCACCCGATCGAGCTCGCGCGCCTCAATCGACACGCGATCCATAATCGATAGGCCCAACAGGTCAAACAGCCGAACCCTCGTCGCAATCTGCCATGCCTCAAAGTCTTCGGGCGTCGTGCCCTTAATTGCGGCGGAGCGGCCCTCACGCTTAAGGCGCTCACGAAACGCCAGTTCGTCTTCGTAATAGGTGTCGATATGCACCGTGCGACCGTTATCGGAAAGACTGTCGGTCTCCGCAGCGTCGCCCGGGCCACCTTCGGGGTCCCAGCCGTCCGCACCGGAAAGCACCTGTTCGCGGGCGTATCGGGTAGTGGCTGTCGCATCGAGCTCGTGCGCCCATGGCACCCAGTTTTCGGCATCACTCGCCGGGCCATGTAGGCTTGCACCAGCGTAGTGCGCCCTCTCGTGCGCCGCCGGCTTAGCCCAATCCCACCAACCTTCGCGCTTGATATGCTGTCCCAGCCAGCAATCGATCAGCACGGTCTGGGCCCACTCACGCCAAGGACGACCCAAATAGACCGAATCCGGTGCCACGTCTTGCGCGGCTGTAAACGAGCAGCCGTGGAACACGAAGCCATATGGCTCTCCCTCGGGCGTCGATGCCGCCGTCACGTAACCGTTCACGTCCATATTGCGGTTGAGCGAGCGGATCTCGCACCCCTCAAAATAGGCACACGCGCCGCCAAAGATAAAGTCGACGTCGCCCTCAATCCGGCAGCGTCGAAAATACTGACGGCCCACCCGACGCGGCGCAAACTGCTTGGGCCCAATGAATCCGCCCGGTTTGACTTCGCGCGGGGGCAACGGGCCCAAAAACAGCGTGTCCTGGCGCCCCGTAATGCAACAGGCGTCGACCACCAAACGGTCGCCGTCGGCGTACAGGGCAATCGCCTGCCCCACCTCGCGACCGTCGCCGGCATCGTTGACGATTGTGAGGTTCTCGAGCCGCACGTCGTCGGCATCGACCAAAACGGTATAGGTCCTAAAGGTGCCGAGCTTTCCGTCAATGCCCGATCCGTCCCCCGAGGGCATCTTGGCGCCCAGACTGCCCACGATACGCACGCTGTCAGCCGTCTCGCCCACCAGCGTCACATACGGTCGATGAATCTCGACCCGTTCGCGGTACTCACCCGGCTCGATATGGATTGTCACCGGTTGCTCGGCATCCGGATAGAGTTGATCGGCTGCCGCCAAGGCATCGGAAATCGTTGGATATGCTCCTGCCGCAGCCCTCGAAACGCGCAGTGTATAGATGCTTTCGCTCATCGTCCATCACGCTCCCAGGCAGCGAACTGCTCAGGCCAGCCCTGAACCTGTGGCTGAATATGCTCGGCGCAGCCCTTAAATGCCGTTAAGGCCGAAGCGAGCGATGCCCCATGCTTTCCATGCGGAAAGACATGTAGGCTAAAGCCAATCCCGTGGTCGGCAAGAGCCTGCGCAAGAAGGAGGCTATTTTGAACTGACACCGATGCATCATCGGCGGTATGCCACAAGAACGTACGAGGGAAGCCCTCGCCCACCATATTCTCGATTGACAACTTTTGAGCCAAAGCGTCATCGGCACCCGTTAGGTGTTCAAACGAACCACGATGAGCATAGGTCCCCGAGCTTACGACCGGATAGCACAAGCAAAGTGCGTCAGGCCGAATCGACTCAGGCGATGTCGCGATCGACTCTGCAAGCCAAGGTTTGTCCCAAAGCGCCCCGAGCAAGCCAACCAGGTGTCCACCCGCCGAAAAACCCATGACCGTAATTCGATTGGGATCGACGCACAACTCCGTCGCATGACTTCGCACGGTATCGACCGCCCGCGCAAGTTCTTGCAATGCAAGCGGATAGGTGGCGGGCGCAACCGAGTAGTCCAGAACAAAAGCCTGATACCCCATCGCAAGTAAGCGTAGCGCCACCGGCTCGCCCTCGCGAGGCGAAATATGATCGTAGCCCCCACCCGGCACAATCAAAACTGCAGGTCGGGGTTCCAGGGCATAAGCATCCTCGGTGGGAGCAAAAATATAGGACGAGATCGCGGCATCCGAGCCATCGACCCCGACACAAATCGTTTTATTGAGCATGTATACCTTCTCGTTATGATGCGTAGCGCGGCCGCATGGCACAAGGGCCGCATAGCCGATTTTTTCGGCAATGCGGCCCCGGTCATCAATTCCAGCTAGGAACGGACAATCTTATCGACGTTCTCGAGCTGCAGCTCATCGCCATCCTGACCCTCGATCACCACATTTTGCAGGTCGAGGACTTTCACGTTCTGCGCGATGATGCCCTGGCGCACCATCGGCTCCACGCCACAGGCCATGGCTGGCACAAAGGGCTCGGCATCGGCGGCAAAGGTCACATGGACATCCTGGAACGTCAGGCGCGTCACCTTGCTCTCGGGCAGTCCCGTGATATAGGCCGCGGCCGCGTGGCAGTTGGTGGCCTCGATGTCGCGGAACGTCGTGGCGCCAAAGCCGGGCGTACGGTCGTCGACGGGCACCGCGTCGCGGCTCTGGACATAGTCGGTCTTGCCGTCCTTATCGCAGAAGTAGAACGAATTGACCACGAAAGGCGTGAGCACCTCGTCCATGCGAATGTGCTCAAAGGTGATGCCCTCGTTGACGGCGTCCTTGCCGCGACCGCGACGAGTCTTAACGCGCAGGCCGCGGTCGGTGCGCTCAAAGAGGCACTTGCTCACGGTGAGGTCCTTGATGCCGCCGGCAGCCTCGGACCCCAACACCACGGCGCCATGACCGTCGTGCATGTAGCAGTGAGCGATCAACACGTCATGCGTGGCGGGACGAAGCTCGGGCTCAATGCCCAGTTTGCCGCTCTTGATGGCGATGCAGTCGTCGCCCACCGAGAACTGGCAACCCAGGATGCGAACAAAGCCACAGCTCTCGGGATCGAAGCCGTCGGTGTTGTGGGAGTTCTTGGGACCCTCGATGGACAGGCACAGGGCATCGACGTGTTCGCACAGAACGGGATGGATGTTCCATGCTGGGCTGTTGCGGACGGTAAAGCCGGCAAGGCTCACGTTTTGGCACTCGGACAGGAAGATCATGCGCGGGCGGGCGATCTCGCGGCCCTCCTCGGGGCGGAAGATATTCTTAAAGTCCTTGTTCCACCAGTTATCCTCGGCAAAATCGGTCTGGCCGTCGATGGCGCCGCGGCCATAGATGCACACGTCGTGCACGCTCAGACCCGTAAAGGTCGAGCAATAGGTCGAAAAGCTCTCGCCCTCCCAGCGGCCCAGGGGCAGCATATCGGTGCCGGCATACCCGGTGCCCTTGTCACCCGTGACCGTGCCCGGAATGTAGGCAAGCGCCGCGCGGTCGTGACGGGCCAGCAGCACCGCGCCCTCGGCGAGCTCGATGTTGATATTGCTCTTAAGGAAGAGGGACTTGATGCGGTAGTTGCCAGCGGGAATCAGCACGCGCCCGCCCTTGGGACAAGCCATGATGGCAGCCTGGATATTGGTGGTGTCATCGTGCTCGGCATCGCCTTTGGCGCCGCAGTCGCGAACGTTGATGGTAAAGGGCTCCGCGGGCGTGGTGACGCCCACGCTCAGCTCGCGCTCGCCGCAGACAAAGCGGATCAGGTTGCGCTTGCCGGGAACCAGGCCGTCAACATAGGTCTCGACCGTATTCGTGGTACCGACGGGCTCATCGTTGACAAAGATCTCCCACGTATCGGCACAGGTAAAGTAGCCACCGTCGTCGAGCTCAATAACGGCCGCGCGGGCGTTGCGCCAGATAACGTTCGTCTCCATGGGTCTCTCCCTCAAATGTAATCAGAAGTTCATACTACTCGTTTTTAAAAAAGGGCCGCGCCCGCCGGTGGATCTCCGGTGGCACGGCCCTGTGGTTTGGACGATGCGCCTGCCCTACTCGGCGGGAATTACGCTGCCGTCCTGGAAGCCAACATTGTTGTGAGCGAAGCAGTCCTCGTACTTGAAGCCGGAGAGCTCCTCGCAAAGAGCCTTGACCTCGGGCTGGACGTCGGCCATCTTGCCGCCCTCCTTGACGCGCTTGATCTCGTCGCAGAGGATGTCGCACTGCTCCTTGTCGATCTTGATGCCGCGGGCAAGGACAGCCGCGAGCAGGAAGAAGCCGGCGCAGCCAATGAGCATGTAGCCGCAGATGTACAGAGGCACGGTGGCGGGCTGGGTCACGGCGTCGCTGTTACCGGCGGTCTGAATGAAGCCGGAGGCAGCGAGGACGATAGCCCAGGCGTTTACAGCGATAGCCTGAGCAATCTGCTGGCAGAGCTGCTGAGCGGAGCTGTAGATGCCCTCGCGACGACGCAGGGTGATGAGCTCATCGACATCGGGGATGTAGTTGAGCAGAACATCGGGCAGATACTGAAAGCCAACGTAGAAGAACTTCCAGATAGCGAAGATGATGGGGTAGGCGATCATAGCGATGGCGACCGTGGAGGTGCCGTTAATCTGACCAAAGGCGAAGTAGTTGTAGGCGATGATGCACGCAGCGCAACCGACGTTGGCCAGGTACCAAGACTTGTGGAAGCCCTTCTTGGCCATGAGGGCAACCCAGATGGCGGTGCAGACGATAGCGACGACCTTGCCGGGCATCTCCATCACGGACTCATAGGACTTAGGAATCTGCAGGCAGTAGACGATGAAGAAGGACAGGCAGGCAGACCAGCAGGCAGCAGCGAGCTTCGTGGAGACCTGTGCATACAGGACCTTGCGGAAGGACTTGTTGCGGAAGGTAGAGACAACGTCGATGAAGAACTTCTTGATACCCTCGCCGACGCTCTCGATCTTCTCCTGAGCCACCTCCTCGGGGGTGTGCTCCCACGTGGACAGGTACACGCACAGCAGCGAGATTGCCATGACCGAAGCGTTGACCGTAGCGATGATGAAGTAGCTGAACGGGTTGGTCTCGCCGAAGGTGCCAAAGCCAAAGCCGACGAGTGCTGCCATCAGGAAGCCGGCGGCGTTACCAAAGAGGTGCTTGTAGCCGGTGAGGTACGTACGCTCCTTGAAGTCGTCGGTCATCTCGATGGTAAGCGGCGACAGGTTGGCGGTGCAGAACGTATACGCGACGTTGTAGATCAGGTACAGCACAAAGTAGTACGGGAAACCGAACGGCGTAGCCACAAAGATGAGCGGCTCGGCGACCATCATCGGGATTGCCAGCAAGATCCAGAAACGGCGGCGGCCAAAGATACGGCCGATCTTGGTAGCGTAGAAGTTATCGGCCACAAAGCCCATAAGCGGGCACAGAATGGCGTTGAGATAGATGGCGAACGAGCTAATCAGCGCAGCCTCGCCTGCGGACAGGCCGCACTCCGTGGACAGGAACAGCACCATGTAGCTGTGCGTAAAGGTCAGGGCACCGGAGTTGAGCATGCCGCCCATACCAAAGCCCAAGCGCGTCCAGAATGTGATCTTGCGCTTTTTACCGATCTTGTTAGTCATCGAGCTCCCTCTCTTTTCTCGATTGTCTTGGAACAAGACATTGGAGTCCATACCGACGTCTGTCTGCATGCCGTTCAGGGTGAACGTTTAGCTAGATTATGCGCGATTGCTTATGATAGGTGAACGTTCACTTGTATATTATCCTTGAACGGTCGTTTTTTGCCGTTGAACGGGCCTGAAAATGAAAAAATCCCTGCATTTTTGATTATCAAGTCGATTCAGCACCACGCAACAACTAGGTGAACGTTCATTGTTCTCTGGAGATGAGGGAGGTGCCGGGCACCCTTCCCAAAAAAGCCGTGCACGACAACGCAACGAGAAACGAAAAACGACCCCGCCGAGATTGTCCTCGGCGGGGTCGCCCAGTCTTTGCAGCAGCTTATTCAATCACGCGCTCAACGTGTCATCGCTACAGGCAGACTCCGTCCTTCCAGATGCTGATCTCGTGACAGCCGCGACGCTCGGCGCTGGTAAGCTTGCCGCTCGCCGTGTCCAGCACCAGCTGATACAGATCGCCGGCAGCCTCATCGAGCGTACGCTCGCCCGTAGCCACCACACCGGCGTTAAAGTCCATCCAGTTGGCCTTGTGGTCGCACAGGCGCTGGTTGGTGAACACCTTGAGCGTAGGCGCCGGCGCACCAAACGGCGTGCCGCGGCCGGTCGAGAACAGGATCACGTGGCAGCCGGCAGCCGTCAGGGCCGTGGTGGATACCATGTCGTTGCCCGGACCGCACAACATGTTCAGACCATGCTTGGTAGCCTGACCGGCGTACGGCAGCACGTCGACGATGGGGGCAGATCCGCCCTTTTGCACGCAGCCGCAGCTCTTGTCCTCGAGTGTGGTGATGCCGCCATCCTTGTTGCCGGGGCTCGGGTTCTCGTAGACGACCTCGCCATGGCTAATAAAGTAATCCTTAAAGCCGTTGAGCATGTCGGAGGCGGCGTTAAACACCTGCTCGTCCTCGCAGCGATCGAGCAGAATGCTCTCGGCGCCAAACATCTCGGGGACCTCGGTGAGCACCGACGTGCCACCGCGGGCGACGAGCATATCGCTCACGCGACCGATCGTGGGGTTGGCGGTAATGCCCGAAAGACCGTCAGAGCCACCGCACTTAAGGCCAATGACCAGCTCGGAGGCCGGAATGGGCTCACGCTTGGCCTGCTTGGCCAGGTCGGCCAGCTCAGACAGAATCTTGTGGCCTTCGACCTGCTCGTCGGCAACATCTTGGCAGGTAAGGAAGCGAACGCGCTCGTGATCGTACTCGCCCAGCTCGTCGAGCACCTGCTGATGCGTGCAGTTCTCGCAGCCGAGCGACAGGAACAGCACGCCCGCAGCGTTTGCGTGACGCGAGAGCGCTACCAGCAGGCGACGGGTCTGGGCATGGTCGGCGCCGGTCTGCGAGCAGCCAAACGGATGCGGAAAGTAATAGACGCCCTCCAGCGAACCCTCGACCAGATCCTGAGCCTGCTCGCACATGGCACGTGCGACCTCGTTGACGCAGCCGACCGTGGGGATGATCCACAGCTCGTTGCGCGTGGCGGCGCGGCCGTCGGCGCGACGGAAGCCCATAAAGGTCTCGGGCTCAACCGGCTCAACGACCGGATGCGTCGGATTGTAAACGTACTCGACCTCGCCCGAAAGGTTGGTCTTGACGTTATGCGTATGAAGCCACTGACCGGGCTGGATGTCGCCCGTCACATGGCCGATAGGAAGACCGTACTTGACAACGTTCTCCCCCGCCGCAATGGCACGCACGGCCATCTTGTGGCCCTGCGGAATATCCTCCGCGGCAGCGACCTCGCCCACCCCGGGAACCGCGACGGCGGTGCCCTTGGCAAGCGGCGACAGCGCGACGATCACGTTATCGGCCGGATTGATCTGGATAGTGTTCATTACAAATGGTCCTAACCCTACAGGTTGAGCAGAAGTCGAGGCGCGGGCAAGCCGTCTGGCGCCCGCACCGGGAATTTACGCTTGAGCGTTGGCGAAGGCCTGCTTGGCGCCCTCGACACGCACGACGGTGAGCGCGTTGACGACAAACTCCTCGAGACCGGTGATCTGCGTAAGGTCCTCGCCCCACATCTGCTCATTGGTGAGCACGTCGTGCACCAGCTCGGTATCGTCTGCACCGGCGTGGGCGGCGTAGAAATCGAGCACGAAGGCATCGTCCTGAGCGGTGTACTCGGTGCCGTCGGCGCGGCGCAGGTGCAGGCCATCGCCCTCGCGAGCAACGAGCTCCTGAGTATAGAAGGCGATGAGCGTAGCGAGGCTCGTCGCCAGGCACTTGGGCAGGTTGCCGGTCTCGGCAACATAGTCCTTGAGCGTGGGCAGGTCGCGAGCACGCCATTTGGCCGTGGAGTTGAGGCAAATGGAGAGCAGCGCGTGGTCGATAAACGGGTTGTCGAAGCGGTTCTCGACGGCGGCAGCAAAGGCCTTGCAGTCCTCGACGTCCAGGTCGGCGGCAAGCGTCGGGATGACCTCGTCGTAGAGCATGGTGTTCATGAAGCCGCGGACGGTCTCGTCGTGCATGCAATCGCGCACGATGTCAAAGCCGGCAACCCAGGAGCCCGGGACGAAGGCGGTGTGGGCGCCATTGAGGATGCGAACCTTGCGCTTCTTGTACGGGGTGACATCGGGGGTAACAAAGACACCCGGCAGGCCGGCCTTCACGAAGGGGAGCTTCTCGGCAAGCGACTCGTCGCCCTGGATGCCCCACATCTGGAAGGGCTCGCGCACGGCCAGGAAGGGATCCTCGTAGCCCAGGCGCTCGGCCACGGCAGCGGCCTCCTTGGGGTCGCGGATGCGGCCGGGGACGATAGTGTCGACAAGCGTGGTGCAGACGGTGCAGTCGTTGGCCATCCACTGCGAGAACTCGTCCTCCCAGCCCCAGTCGCTCACGTACTGGTTCATGATGCGCAGCAGCTCCTCGCCGTTGTGATCGATGAGCTCGCAGGCGAGCACGATGACGCCCGGCTTGCCGGCGGCCCAGCGGGTGTGGAGCACCTGGGCAAGCTTGGCGGGGAAGCTCGCGGGCGGCATGTCGTCGGCCTTGCAGGACGGGTCGTAGGCGATACCGGCCTCGGTGGTGTTGGAGACGATAATCTCCAAATCGTCGGAGACGGCGACCTCCATCATGGCGCGGTAGTCGTCCTCGCGGTACGGGTTGATGCAGCGGCTGCAGGCGCTGATCACACGGGACTCGTCAACCGTGTTGCCGTTCTCCTTGCCGCGCACCAACACGGTGTACAGGTCGTCCTGGGCGTTGATACCATCGGCAAAGCCAAAGGCGCCGCTGATGGGCTGGACCATGACAACCTTGCCGTTCCAGCCGGTTGCCTCGTTGCCCATGTCAAAGAAGCGGTCGACGAAGGCGCGCAGGAAATTGCCCTCGCCAAATTGCAGAACCTTCTCCGGCGCGTCCTTGGGAAGAAGATAGCCCTCGTAGCCGATCTTCTCGAGCGTATCGTAGCTGATGTTCTCCATCTATGTGTCTCCTTAGATAACTGTTAGCGTGCAAGCAAAACGGGGCGCCGTGTGTGGCAACGGCGCTCCCGAGTTCGATGTGATTCGATGCGGGCTTAGGCCTCGACGGTGTCCAGGTCAAAGCCAAAGTAGCGGACCGCATTGTTGTAGCTGATGTCGCGCACGATACTGCCCAGCAGCTCCATGTCGGCCGGGTACTTGCCCTGCTCGACCCACTCGCCGATCACGCTGCACAGCACGCGACGGAAGTACTCGTGGCGCGGATAGGACAGGAAAGAGCGGGAGTCGGTAAGCATGCCCACAAAGTTGCCCAGGACGCCCTCGTTAGCCAGAGCCGTGAGTTGCTCGCGCATGCCGACCTCGTTGTCGTTGAACCACCAGGCGGAGCCGTTCTGGATCTTACCGGCGGTCGGAGCCTCCTGGAAGCAGCCCATGACGGTATCGATCATGGTGTTATCGATGGGGTTCAGGCTGTACAGAATGGTCTTGGGCAGGCCGCAGGTCTCCTGAATGGAGTTGAGGAAATCGGCAAGCTGGTCGGACGGCGTGTAGTTGGAGATGCAATCGTAGCCGGTATCGGGACCGAGCTTGGCAAACATGGCGCGGTTGTTGTCGCGCTTGCAGCCAAAGTGCAGCTGCATGGCCCAGCCCAGACGGACATACTCGCCGGCAACGAACTGCATAAAGGCAGTCTTGTACTTGAGGACCTCTTCCTCGGTAAGCGGCTCGGCAGCCAGACCCTTGGCAAAGATAGCCTCGATCTCGTCGGCGGTAGCCGGGACGTACATAACGTAGTCGAGTGCGTGGTCGGAGGCGCGGCAGCCCAGCTCGTGAGCAACGTCGTAGCGCTTGGAAATGGCAGCCTTCATGCCCTCAAAGTCGCTGACCTCGACGCCGGCAACCTCGGAAAGGTGCTTGCAGTAGTCGGCAAACTCCTGGCCGCGCTCGATGCGCAAAGCGGCATCGGGGCGCATGGCGGGAACGACCTGAACGTCAAAGCTGTCGTCGGCGGCAATCTTCTTGTGCCACTCAAAGCTGTCGGCGGGGTCGTCGGTAGTGCAGATCATGCGGACGTTGGACTGCTTGATCAGGTTGCGGCAGGTGAAACTGGCCTCGGCGAGCTTGGCGTTGGCAAGGTCCCAGACCTCCTGGGCAGTCTTGCCGTTGAGGACGCCCTCGTAGCCAAAGTAGCGCTTAAGCTCCAGGTGGCTCCACTCAAAGACGGGGTTGCCAACGCAGCGACCCAGGGTCTCGGCCCACTTTTGGAACTTCTCGCGAGCAGGGGCGTCGCCAGTGATAAAACGCTCGTCGACGCCGTTGGCACGCATCAGGCGCCACTTGTAGTGGTCGCCGCCCAGCCAAACCTCGGTGATGTTCTCGAAACGCTTGTCCTCCCAAATCTCCTTAGGAGAAATGTGGCAGTGATAGTCGACGATGGGCATGCCCTCGGCAAAGTTGTGGAACAGCTCCTCGCCGGTCTTGGTGCTCAGCAGGAAATCCTGATCGTCCATGAAGTTTTTCATCAAACAACCCCTTTGTTTGCGGAGCGGGCGCACAATACGCTCGTCATCCTCTAGGTGAACGTTCACCATACTAATCCATTACGACTCAAAAGGTGAACGTTCACCTAACAACCATGGGGTGAACGGTAGGTTTTGCCCGTTCAACGGTTGCCGGAGCTGTGACTTGCATGCATTGCGGACCGGTTGGCGTCCCCGAACACCGAACTTGAGCGCTTTTGCTCAGGTGGGTCATGTCCCGACGTACATTTTTGGGAGTATTCAGCATTGGAGCGCGCCGTGCGCCATCCTCAGCGTCCTATTTGGAACGCAGATAGCGCCCGATCGGCATAAAAAGTGCCCCCGATGGCAAATTACGCCATCGGGGGCACTTAAAACAGTCGTTCTGCACCTCATTCAGGGCATGCCAATGCTGAATACTCCCAAAAATGCACGTCGCAAGAGGGGGTACCTGCTCAATCGGCTAAATACCCGCAAGTTCGCAGTAGCGGTCGACATTGCTGGCAAATACCATCTCGACGGCACCCTTCTGGACGGGCACCGTCGGGGTCCTTCCCCACAGCAGATAATCGCCCAGCGTCTTAGCGCCGCGATATGCCAGGCTCGTCGGGTCCTTATAGACAATATTGGTAAAGATACCGCGGCGCAAGGCCAGAGCACTTTCGGGAAACAGGTCGTTGCCGATCACCATGACCTGACCGGCCTTGCCGGTCGAGACGAGCGCGTCGGCAACCACTTCGGAACCAACGGCAAAAACGCTACAGATAAGTTCGGGGGCGTCCGGCGCACTCAAGCGCTTTTCGAGCTCATGCTCGAGTTGTTTGACTTGCGCATGGGCACCTGCAAGATCCTCAACCTGCCATGGAATATCACGTTCGCGCAGGTAATTGTGGAAGGCGCGGGCGGTTAGATAGTGCGAATCGGTATATGGGTCGCCTGTCAAAAGGAGCACGCGGGCGTCGGCCCCAGAAGCATGGACCAGGTTTGCCGCCTGCTCGGCCATAAGGCTGCCTGCCGTCGAATAATCGGCCAAGCTCGCACCCAAACGATTCAAATGCGGACGGTCGCCGTCGACAAGCTCAATCGTCACGCCCGCCTCGGCGATCTGCCCCAAAAGCTCAGTCGCACGATCGTCGCCCGGCGCATAGGCGAGCAAGCCATCAATCTTCTCGCCCACCTGCAGACGCTCGTCGATTTGCTCGAGTGCATCAGCGTAGCCGCCCACGCCAAATTCAACGCGCTCAACCGTAATGCCCCGGTCGATGACCTCCTGTTCAAAGCGATTGCAGCCTTCCCACAGGTAACGGAAAAAGTACGCTCCCTCGCGCGATGCGCGGGGCAGGCAAAACACCAGATTGATATCCTTGCGGCGCAGGCTTGAGGCACTTGTGTTGCGGTGATAGCCCATGGCCTCGGCCTTAGCGTTCACCTTGGCGCGCACGGATTCGCTCACGCCGGCCTTTCCCGTCAGAGCCTTGTGCACGGTATTGATGGAAACGCCAAGCTCGGCGGCTATGTCCTTCATGGTTACGCGAGCGCTCATGCGGTTACTCCGTTATAGATAAGTTGCCAATTAATAGTCCAGTTAACGATACCCCAAAAATACTCTTCGACTCGCCGTGCTCTCCCTCAAATGCACAAAGCGCCCCGCGAACGGATGCCCGCGGAGCGCTTGGATGTCCGGACCTTATTTGATACCGCGGCCCAAGTCTTCGGCGATTTTGTCCACGCCCTTAAGTGCGGCGCACGTCTTTTTGTTGGAGCAATGCCCGGTGCAAACGCCACCCTGAGCGCAGTCGGCGCAGGTGCCCTTGCGGTAGATGCGCACGCACACGGCGACAAACGCAATACCGATAACAGCCAGTACAACAACATCGATAGGTGCCATAGCAAGCCTCCTCTAGTTAACCATCACTTACTTTACCCCATTCTCCACCTACCAAATAGGGACAGGTTTATTTTGGTCGGTTTTATCTGCGGAAACGCCACATCTTACTTCTGGAGCAAAGCAATCTGTCCCCCCATTGCGTCAAAAAGCCCGAGTGTCACTAAGACACCCGGGCTCGTGGAAAGGGGTTGATCCTTATTCGGACTTAGGCGGAAACTGCAGCGGAAGCAGTGTTGGTCTCGTCCTCGTCGGTCCAAGCGTGCTTGGGCATAGGACGGAAAATCTGGAAGAGCATCGCGACCAGCAGCACGATAGCCACAACCGTCCAGAAGCCAAACTGCCCAAGGACAAGCAGGTTATAGAACTGGTTGATGAACAGGCCGATCACCCAAGCGAAGGCGCACTCGTAGCCGAGGGCAATCGCGGTCCACTTGCCGGAATTCATCTGGTTGCGGATGGTACCCATAGCGGCAAAGCACGGAGCGCACAGCAGGTTGAACGCGCCGAAGGCAACGCAGGCGCCCATGGTGGGGAACATGCCGGCAAACGCGGTCCACAGGCTCGGGTCGATCTCGCCCGCGTCGGCGACGGACAGCAGCGAGCCGGCGGTGGCGACAACGTTCTCCTTGGCGACGAGGCCAGAGACAGTCAGCGCGGTTGCCTGCCAGGTGCTAAAGCCGAGCGGGGCGAAAATCCAAGCGACCAGGTTGCCCAGCATGGCGAGCACGGAGTAGTCCATGAACTCCTCGGGGATGCCGTCCATCGCAGGCAGGAAGCCAAAGGAGCCGTTGTAGCTACCAAAGTTGGAGAGGAACCACACCACGACGGTAGAGGCGAAGATGATCGTGCCGGCCTTCTTGATAAAGGCCCAGCAGCGCTCCCACACGTGCAGCGCCCAAGAGCGGATCGCCGGGAAGTGGTAGGCAGGAAGCTCCATAACGAACGGCGTCGGGCGGCCGGCGAAGAGCTTGGTCTTCTTGAGCATGAGGCCCGAAGCAATGACGGCAAAGACGCCCAGGAAGTAGAAGAGCGGGCTGATCCACGCGGCGGTGGTGGAAGAATCGCCGATGATGGAACCCATGAGCAGGGCGATGATCGGCAGCTTAGCGCCACAGGGAATGAACGTGGTGGTCATGACCGTCATGCGGCGGTCCTTCTCGTTCTCGATGGTCTTGGTAGCCATGACGCCGGGGACGCCGCAGCCCGAGGACACGAGCATGGGGATGAAGGACTTACCGGACAGGCCAAAGCGGCGGAACACGCGGTCCATGATGAAGGCGACGCGGGCCATATAGCCGCAGTCCTCCAAGAAGGACAGCATGACGAACAGCAGGAACATCTGCGGGACGAAGCCGAAGATGGCGCCCAGGCCGCCGACGATGCCGTCGCAGACCAGCGAATCGACCAGGCCACCGTCCTCGGTGCCGCCCGCCACAAGGGCGTCGTGCACCACGGTGGTGATACCCGGGACATAGGGGCCGTACTGTGCCGGGTCGACCGAGTCGGCATTGTCACCCGCAGCCTCGACGGCCGCGTCGTAGGCGTCGCGACCCTGGCCGAGCACATACCAACCGTCGGTACCGAAGAGCTGGTCGTTGGTGAAGTCGGTCACCGTGCCGCCCAAGGTAGAAACGGCGATGTAGTACACGCAGAACATGATGACCACAAAGATCGGCAGGCCCAGGATACGGTTGGTAACCACGCGGTCGATCTTCTCGGAGGTGCTCATCTTTGCCGGAGCCTTGGTGAGGCACTCGTCAATGATGTGGGCAATCACGCCGTAACGCTCGCCGGTGATGATGGACTCGGCGTCGTCGTCGCAGTCCTGCTCGCACTGGGCGACCAGCTGCTCCACGCGAGCGGCCTTCTCCTTGGTGAGGTTGATGAGCTTGCAGGCGTCCGCGTCGCGCTCGAACAGTTTGACCGCGTAGTAGCGGCGCTTGTTGGCGGGAACGCTCGCAGGCAGGTTATTCTCGATGTGGTCCAGAACGTCCTCGATGGAGGAGTCGAACTTGTGCTCCGGCACCTGGTCCTTGGAAGCAGCGGACTTCTTAACCTGCTCGAAGAGCTCCTTGATGCCCTTGTTCTTAAGAGCCGAGATCATCATGACCGGGCAGCCGAGCTTCTTGGAGAGCTTGTCCGTGTCGATCTTGTCGCCGTTCTTCTCGACCAAGTCGGCCATGTTGAGGGCAACGACCACGGGCAGGCCGGTCTCGATAACCTGAAGCGCCAGGTACAGGTTACGCTCCAGGTTGGTGGCGTCGACCACCTGGACGACAACATCGGGCTCGCCGCTCATGAGGTAATCGCGCGAGCATTGCTCCTCGGGGCTGTAGGGGGAAAGCGAGTAGATGCCAGGGAGGTCCGTGATGGTAACGTTCTTGTCGCTTAGGAGCTTGGCTTCCTTTTTCTCAACCGTGACGCCGGGCCAGTTGCCAACGTAGCCGTTGGCGCCGGTGATCAGGTTGAAAAGCGTGGTCTTGCCGCAGTTGGGGTTACCCGCCAGCGCGACATGGATCTGAGAATCCGCCATTCAATCCTTCTTCCTTGTGTGCCCGCGCTGCTTTCTCCGCGCAGGCTGGATAATGTGCTTCAAAGATGCTGCATTAAGTTAGAAAAACCTAACTTTACCTGCAGAAATACACGCCGCGAGCCCTTACTGGACCTCGACGACGGCCGCCTCCTCCTTGCGGATGGAAAGCTCGTAGCCGCGCACGTTGATCTCGACCGGATCACCGAGCGGTGCAACCTTCACGACCTTGAACGAAGTGCCCTTGATGAGCCCCAGGTCCATAAGGTGGCGGCGAAGCGCACCCTCACCGTGAAGCTTGACGATGGTGGAGCTCTCGCCCACCTTAACGTCACCCAACGTCTTCATCCTCTTGTCCCCCTTTCGGTTTTTATCAAATGCTGCGAACTAACCGACGGTCATGATGTGCATGGCGACCTTGGAATCGATGCCAAAGCGTGCGCCCAGCACAGTGACGATGATATTGGCGCCACTCGAGCTCACCACGTGGATTTCGCTGCCCTCGACAAAGCCGAGGTCCTTGAGGTGGTGCTTCATATCCTCATTGCCCTTTACACGAGACACGCGCACGGTTTCGCCCGCTTTTACCATCGAAAGCGGCATTGCCGGCATCTGCGGTCCGCAAGACATGAGTGGCTCCTAACGTCAGTTCGTCCTTAACATCGACACGGTAAAAGTTAACCACGCCTATGTTCGCTATAGTAAACTAACACGTGGTTAACTTTTTGGAAAGGGTCCACATTCAGATTTCGAAAAAGTTTCCTATACGAAACAAAGGCGCCGCAAAGACTGTCTCTTTGCGGCGCCTTGCCATACCAATTGATGCAACAGAGGGGACTGCCCCTTTGTCACATTGTTGAGGTTAGAGTGAGAGATTTCTGATCGACGTAACGCAGGAAGCCTCGTCTACGCCCGAAACGCGGAAGATGATGTCCTCGCCGCACTCGCCGTAGAGAGCCATGAGTCCCATGACATCGCGGCCATTCGTGTGGCGATCGCCGATACTGACTGACACGTCGCAACGATGCTTGGCAATGATGTCATAGAGCAGCGCAACCGGGCGGGCATGTAATCCCAACGGATCTTTAATCGTCTTTGTAAACTCGACCATGTCCCCTCCCACGACATCGTACATTCGGCTGGCAAACCCAGCCATGTGGTAGTTATTGTAGCGTTAGATGCTTGTCGAGGACCCTTTCGGACACCCCGTGGACAAAAAGTGGCAAATATGAGTACTGTCACAAATTTAGTAGCAGCAGAATTGAGAGCAAATTGGCCGATTTGGCCGATTTTAATGTTTTGGAAGCCATCGAATCGCGTCTATAGGGGGTTAGATAAATTGATTTTGAGCCCATTTTCGCTCAGAACAGGCCGAAAAATATGACACCTCTTTTGCAACAGTACTCATATTTGGCATTTTTTGCCCACAGGGTCCAAAACCATGCTCCAAAACACAAAAGGAGGGGCCTCGTAAGGCCCCTCCTTAGGAAAGGGAATCGATTTATTCCACAGCCGTAGATTAATCCTAGCCGCTACTCCATCATGTCGAGGACGGAGGGGCGAAGCTCGTTCTCAGCAGCCTCGGGATCGGTTTCGCGCAGGCGGTTGATGTAGCGGTTGTACCACATCACGGCAAGGCCCAGGAAGACAACCACGCCGCCGACGTTGTAGACCAGCGTCAGCCACAGCGGCTGATCGAGCGGAATGGTGCCGCAGATAAGCACGAAGCAGAAGACCACAAGCAGGAATGCAGCAATGACCAGGCCAAAGGTGCGCGAACCCATGCGGAAGCCACGGGGAGCAGCGTCGAAGTTCTTGCGCAACATAAAGTAGGCAAGCAGGATCAGCAGCGGCGGGAGCAGAGCGGTGGCAGCCGTCATGTTGGTGACGATCATGAGCAGGTCGTCGAGGTTACCGGAGCCCAGGGCCGGGATGATCAGGATGGGGACGACGATGGCGAACTGCAGCCAGGCAGCGCGGGCGGGAATGCCGTGCTCGTTGAGCTCGACGATCTTGCTACCAAAGACACCCTTGGGGATCTCGGTGAAGAAAACCTTGATGGGAGCAGAGGTCCACATCATGAGGGAGCCCAGCGTGGCGGCGAGAAGGATCAAGCCGATGGCGCGCGTAGACACTTCCATGGGAATGCCAAAGTGGGCAAGGACAGCGCCGAATACGTCGAAGATACCGGTGGAGATGGCAACGCCGCCCTCGGGGATGAACAGGTTAACCAGCAGCGAAGCGCCTGCATACAGAAGGCCGATGGTCAGACCGGCGATAACGACGGTGCGCACGAAGGCCTTGACGCCACCCTTAAGGTCGTTAAGGAACACGCCGACAGACTCAGCGCCGCCAACGCCCTGGATGATCCAGGCAAGCGTACCGAAGAAGCCCCACGCAGTTGCGAAGTTGCTCATGTCGGGAGCCATGTTAGCGGGAGTAGGAGCCGTAGCGAACTCAACGCCGCCAAAGGCAGCAGCCAGGGACAGCAGGATGAACACGGCGGTCAGGCCGAGAGCCGCGGTCGAACCGAAGGAGGAAATGGAGCCGATCCACTTAGCGCCCTTGGTCGAAACCCACGTGGCGATAGCAAAGACAACGATCTCGATAATGGTGATCCACAGCTGCGAAAGCTCGGCGTTGGCACCAAAGAACACGTAGCTCGCGTAGATGATGACGTTGGGCAGGACGGACGCAAAGAAGAACAGGTTAACGAACCAGTAGCTAAATGCCGTCAGGAACGCCCAGCGACCACCCATCGAGGTCTTAACCCATGCGTACACGCCCGACTCGGAGTCCTTGTTAAGGCCGACGAACTCGGCGGTAACCAGGGTATAGGGGACAAAGTACAAAAGCGTGGCGAAGAAGAACGACGGCGCGGCTGCTAAGCCGATGGCCGCGTTGTTGTTGATGATGTTCTTGATACCGAACACGGCGGCGACCGTCATGCCCAGCAGAGCGAACGAACCAATCGTTCCTCGTTTTTCAGAGCTCATAAGCCCTCCCAATCATCTATTAAATGTCATCTAAACCCGTCCGAGCTGCAAGTGCAAACACGGACGGCGCACCTGCTAAGGGGAATGGGGAAAAGGGAGTCAACAAAGCCATCCCCCTTAACGGCGCGAAGCAAACGTCCAGGCGGACGAATACTACTTGTTGGGGAAGGAATAACCTTCGACCGTCACGTGCAGTACCACGACGCGGGGATCCGCGGCATCGGCCACGACACGGTAGGCCTCGTCAATTTCGACGACGGCAACGCCGCCGGCGGGAATCGTCACGGTCTCCCCCGCCCCCTCAAAGCGCTCGCGATCATCGATATCGCTGTAAGCGCGGGTGCAGGTGAGGCCTGCCTTGGGGGCAACCTCGACGGTCAGGTCGCCGTCGAGCGGAGCGAGCACGGCATGGTAGCGACGGTGACCGACCAGGTCGGCGGTTGCGGCCTCGCGGGCATAGACCCACCAGTACACCAGCGAGTCGCCGATGGAGTACGCCACATCGTGCTGCAGTTCAGAAACGCCGTCGAGCGCCTGGCCGGTACGCATCCACTTCTTGACGGACTTCATCTGAGCGTCGAAATCGGCGCGCGAGTTAAAGACATGCATGGCTTATGCCTCCTTAATGGGTGCCAGCGCCTGAGCCAAATCGGCAGACGTCAGCGGTCGCAGGGACACCTCAAAGCTGAAGCTCTCAAAACGGGTGCGATAGGAATCGAGCACCTCGGAACCCCAAGAGTTCGAGCCAAGGCCGAGCAGCTGGTCGTTGATGTTAACCGTGACCGTGTCGCCCGGAACAAGGTCGTAGACGTGCTTGGCATTATCAATAGCCTCGCAGCTATAGGGCCATGCCGAGAACGAGAACGGGTTGGAAGCGGCGTCGGCCGGACGAGTCACCAGCACGCCATCACCGTGGCTAGAGCGCAGGGCAACCCAGCGGGTACCCTCGCGGTTGGCACAGTCCTGAGGCATAACGTAGGGCGTGAACATGTCGTCGACCGTAGTGCGGTAATGACCGACCGGGTTGGCACGCAGCGAGTCCGGATAGTTCTCGCCCGGGCCGTGGCCATACCACTCGACGGCACGATCGCAACCGGGAACCTCAAAGGAGATGCCGATGCGCGGGATAATGTCCGAATAGTCGCCGTAGGGCTCGCCGGAAACCTTGAGGTCGACGCGACCGCTCGGAAGCACGGTGTAGACAAGCTCGACGCGCATGCCGAACGCGCGGACGGGAGGAGCAATACGTTGGCTCACGGTAACGACGACCGCATTGCCGTCCTGCTTCCAAAAAACCTTGCGGGTGGACGTCTGCATTACATCAATGAAGTTGTCCTTCCACAGGGAGTCGTACTCCTGGGCGTGGTTGTCGACGAGCGGATGCCAAAAACCAACCTGGGGACCAGAGGCCATGACGTCACGGCCGGATGCCTTCCACTCGCTCACGGTGCCGTTTACCTTGCTGAAGGTCAGCTCGCCGTTGAGGGAGTGAATGCGAATCTCCTGCTCGGTCTCCTCGACCGTAAGCTCAGGACGAGTGGGAGCCGCAATGGCCGGCGCCGGATGGTTTGCGATGGCAAACTGGTTTGCGCCCAGTTGGAACATCGGCTCGCACCAGACGTGAGCGGCCATGGTGTAGGCGCGCACAGTCAGCAGGGTCTCGCCTACCGCGGCCTCGTGAATCACCAGCGGAAGCTGGACGGACTCACCGGGGGCAACCGCACCGGGCATGAGCGTCTTGCGGCAGACCACGTCGCCGTCCACCAGGGTCTCCGCCGACAGGCAAACATCCTCGAGGGTGGTAAACCAGCGCTTGTTGGTGACAGTCAGCTCGCCCGCCTCGGCGTCATAAGCCATGCGAACCGGGCAGATGACCTGGCCGTACTCGGTAAGGCCCGGGCTCGGCTGCTGCCAGGGGAACACCATGCCATCGATGCAGAAGTTGCTGTTGTTGGGGTAATCGCCGTTGTCGCCGCCATACATATCGTAGGCAATGCCGTCCTCGGTCACAGCAGCCAGACCGTGGTCGCACCATTCCCAGATAAACTGGCCTTGGATGCAATCCCAGCGATCGAAGACCTCCTGATACTCGGACAGGCCTCCGGGGCCGTTGCCCATGGAGTGACCGTACTCGCAGTTGATGCGCGGCTTGGGGAACGGATGCTCACCAAAGTCGTTCATCTGCGACACACGGGAGTACATCGTGGAAATGACGTCGACGGTATCGGCGTTGCGGTCCTCCTCGTAGTGGACCGGACGACCATCGAGCTCGTGAGCCTTGGCGTACATCGCGCGGATGTTGCAGCCATAGCCGCTCTCGTTGCCCAGCGACCACATGATGATGCACGCGTGGTTGCGCTCCTGCATCACCAGGCGCTCAATACGGTCGACGTAGGCCGGCTCCCATGCCGGGTCGTCGGTAACCAGGGCGATGTTGCCGATATTCTCGAAGCCGTGGCTCTCCATATCGGTCTCGGCGACCAGCATGATGCCATACTCATCACACAGCTCGTAGAAGCGCGGGTCATTGGCATAGTGAGAGGTGCGCACTGCGTTGATGTTGTGCTGCTTCATGAGCTCCAGGTCGCGGCGCATGCGATCGAGGCCCACGGCGCGGCCCTTGTGATCGTCGTGATCGTGGCGGTTGACGCCATGCATTTTAAAGTAAGTGCCGTTGAGGTAGATATGATTGCCCTCGACCGTCACCTCGGCAAGACCCTGGCGATGCGGGACGTACTCGCTCACCTTGTCGTCGTCGTAGACCTCAAACGTAAGATCGTAGAGGAAGGGGTCCTCGGGATTCCAGAAGTGGGCATCGGTCACGCTGCACTCGGCATGGCTGTCGACGCACTCACCCGTAGCCACCACGTTCTCGCCATCGCTGAGCGTAAACACAACGCGGGAAGCGCCCTCGGCAACCGTATCGAGCGTGATCAGAGCGGCATCGCCCTCGCGGTGCGTGCGGAACCTAAAGTCGACCAGGTGCGCGGCGGGACGCTGCATAAGGTACACATCGCGGAAGATGCCCGAGGCCCACCACATGTCCTGATCCTCGATGTAGCTGCCATCGCTGTACTGCAGGACCTTGACCGCAAACAGGTTGTCGCCCTCGACGAGCGCGTCGGTCACGTCGAACTCGGCAGACAGGCGCGAACCCTTGGTCATGCCGATATACTGACCGTTGACGTACAGCTCGCCATAGCTCTCGATGCCGTCGAAGCGAATGATCTCGCGAGCGCCGGCAGGAACGGCGGGAAGGTTGACGATGCGCTGGTAGACGCCCGTGGGGTCGTCGGAGGGAACGAACGGCTGATCAACCGGGAACGGGAAACCCTCGTCGGTGTAGGCAAGGCTGCCATAGCCGTCCACCTGCCACAGGTGCGGAACCTCCACGTGATCCCACTCGGGCTTGTACGTGGAGAGTTCCTCGTTGGAGACGGCAGCGGGGCCCTCAAAGAGGCGGAACTGCCACGAGCCGGACAGCTGGACAAACCCGCGCGACAGCTCGCGGCTGTACGTTGCAGCGAGATCGGCGGTCTCGTAACCCATAAAGTACGCATGGGGTGCCAGGCGGTTCCTGTGGGTGAGCGCTTGGTTTTCCCAATCGTTAATGGCGTCCATGGTGATGCTCCTTCATCATCGTAGTGATTCTTGTGCAACCGGTTGTCCTTATCTTACGGGCGATGCAAAATACTGTGCAACCGGTTGTCCGCTGAACGGTCGATTTGGCCGGGTTAACGGTGCAACCGGTTGTACAATCGCAACACTTATGTCACCCTGAGTATCGAAACTCAGCACAAGACATCGTTCTTAAGCTCGTAGGCAACCTCCACGCCCGCTGATATCTCACCCACACGAGACGTATTCGATTTCGGCTTGGTTGCAAAACGACACCGGTCACCGGATATCATGAACGCTGTTCAGGCGCACTATAGTAAGCTGTATCCGCACTAGCCCGTATCAGTGACAACATCGACCGCATTTTCCAGGAGACGCCATGACACAACCAGTTCGCACCGCACCTACGCTTGCCGAGGTTGCCGCAGCTGCCGGCGTGTCGCGCTCCACGGCATCGCGCGCCCTCAACGATTCGCCCCGCATTAGCGAGGAAACCAAAAAGCGCGTCCGCGCGGCGGCCAAGGAAGTCAATTTTGTCCCCAACGCTCGTGGCCGAGCGCTCGCTGTCGGGCGCACGGAAATCATCGCCGTGCTCGTGACCGAGCCTCTGAGTGAACTCTTCAGCGACCCCACCTATAGCGAGTTTTTGAGCGGCATTACCGAGGAACTGTCGGAGTCGTCCTATCTGCCCGTTATCTTGCAGGCGTCTTCTACGCATGAGCGCAACCGCGCACGCGAGCACTTTGAGCGCCGCTCGTTCGACGCCGTGATCGACGTCTCTCCCTACAAAGGCAGCGAGCTGCTCGAGGTGCTGCGCGAGCTGGGCGTACCCACCGTGTTGTGCGGCCAGCTCGAGGGCCACCCCTATCGCGATGTGTTCTCGACGGTCTACTCTGACGACGAAGAGGGCGGACGCTTTGCGGCACTCGCCATGAAGGGGCGCGGCCGCAAAGATATCGTCGCCGTGTTGGGACCGCAAGACAACCCCGCTGTTGTCGACCGCCTGCGCGGCTACCGCGCCGTCTTGGGCGAAGACCTCCCAGACGCAAACGTTATCTATACCGGCTGGAACAGCGGAGACGGCTATCAGGCCATGCACCTGATTCTCGCGCGCAAGATTGCTTTCGATGGCGTGCTCTGCGGATCGGACCGTATCGCGGCTGGCGTCATCACCGCACTCAACGAGGCAGGCCTATCCGTTCCTGCGGACGTTTCTGTCGTCGGCTTCGACGATCACGAGATTGCGACGCGCTGCGTCCCCGCGCTCACGACCGTCCGCCAGCCCCTGCGCGAAGAAGGCCACATGGCCGCCAACATTGCGCTCGACATGATCAAGGGTGCCGAGCCTACCACCTCCGTGATGCACATGCAGCTGATCCAGAGAGACTCGCTATAAGAAACTGGGGCAGGCTTTCTGCCAGACAGTTGTTGCGGAAAGCCTGCCCCGTTTTGAGCGCTCATTCTGGGGCACAGTTTCCGTTAGACAGCTCAACCGGAAACTGTGCCCCATTATTTTGCCGAATTCTGGGTCGCGCTTTCCCAGAGGACCCCCCTTGGGAAAGCGCGACCCGTTCTGGACGCAAATTCCAGGTCGTAGTTTCCGCGACGCCCAGTCAACCTATACCCTCGCAACCTCGGCGTATAAAAAACGAGGGAAGACACACGTCCTTCCCTCGTTGCAAGCAAGATGTAGCCGCTCGCCTACATCAGGCGCAGGCTGACGTCCTTGAGCTGGGCGCCGCTAACGGCACTCGGGGCGCCCGACATAAGGTCGGAGCCGCTGGCCGTCTTGGGAAACGCCATGACGTCGCGGATGGAGTCGGAACCGGTGAGCAGCATGCACACGCGGTCCAGGCCCAGAGCGAAACCGCCCATCGGGGGCGCACCAAACTTGAGGGCCTCCATGAGGAAGCCGAACTGAGACTCGGCACGCTCCTCGGTAAAGCCCAGGAGCTTGAGCATGGACATCTGCATCTCGGCGTTGTGGATACGCATACCGCCGCCGCCGGCCTCAAAGCCGTCCATGACAAAGTCGTAGGTGCAAGAACCGGCTGCCAACGGGTCGGCCTCGATCTTGGCGATGTCGGTCTCGGTCGGCAGGGTAAAGGGCTGGTGCTCGGCAGCATAGGCCTTGCGATCCTCGTCCCAGTGGAACAGCGGGAAGTTGACGACCCACAGGAAGTCGTGGCCCTCGCGCTTGATCTCGAGCGCATTGGCCATGTGCGAACGCATGCCGCCCAGGATCTCGTCGGAGAGCAAGCGCGGGCCGGCGGCGAACATCACAAGGTCGCCGGGCTCGACATCCATGCGCTCGCGCAGAGCGGCCATCTCCTCGTCCGAGAAGAACTTGACGATGGGGCTGTTGATGGAGCCGTCCTCGCGGAAGGCGATCCATGCCAGGCCCTTGGCGCCAAACGTGGAGGCCACGCCGGCGAGCTTATCGATCTTGGCACGTGCCCAGGCACCGGCGCCCTTGGCGTTAATGGCCTTGACGGCAGAGCCCTCCTCGTTTGCGGCAGTCGCAAAGACCTTGAACTTGGAGTTGGCAAAGATGTCGGTCAGGTCGACCAGGTGCATGCCATAGCGGGTATCGGGCTTGTCGGAGCCATAGGTGTCCATGGCCTCCCAGTAGTTCATACGACGCAGCGGCGTGGGCATCTCGACACCCATGCGGCCGAAGGCATCGGCAAGAACCTCTTCGAGCGCGCTCATGACATCGTTCTGGTCCACGAAGGACATCTCGATATCGACCTGAGTGAACTCGGGCTGACGGTCGGCACGCAGGTCCTCGTCGCGGAAGCACTTGGCAACCTGGTAGTAGCGCTCGACGCCACCGACCATGAGCAGCTGCTTCAGGAGCTGCGGGGACTGCGGCAGGGCGTAGAAGTTGCCCGGCTGAATACGGCTGGGAACGATGAAATCGCGGGCACCCTCGGGCGTGGACTTAAACAGGGAGGGCGTCTCAACCTCCATGAACTCACGGTTGTGCAGCGCCTCGCGAATGGCAAAGGTAAAGTCGGAGCGCAGCTTGAGGTTGGCCATCATCTCGGGACGACGGAGGTCCAGATAGCGATAGCGCAGACGGGTGTCCTCACTGGTCTCGATGCCGTCCTCGATCTGGAACGGCGGGGTGACGGACGTGTTGAGCACCTCGGCGTGGTCGGTCAGGACCTCAATCTCGCCGGTCGCGAGCTTGGTGTTGGTGGTCTCCTCGCCACGGGAGCGCACGACGCCGTGGATCTTGATGGGCCACTCGGGACGCATGGTCTCGGCGATCTTAAAGGCGTCGCCGTCGGAGTGCTCGGGGTCGAAGGTGAGCTGCGTGATGCCCTCGCGGTCGCGAAGGTCGCAGAAAATAAGGCCGCCGTGGTCACGGCGACGGCTCACCCAACCGGTGAGGGTGACCTCTTCGCCCACGTTCTCGCGGCGAAGCTCGCCGCAGGTACGGGTGTGCATGGAATGCTCGTCGATGGGACGGGTCTGGCTCATACCAGTGATCCTCCTTTATGGATCTGTGCCGCCCCGTGTCGTTCCGGGCGGCGTCGTACAGATTTGCCCAGCCTGCGTAAACCGCGCAGCCAGACATGGCGTTCTATCTTATCGCACCCACGTCGATGTACCGCGAAAAAGTAACTCTTGCCCAAAGACTTGACGGAGACGAAACAATTGACGCGGCCTGGCCGTCGCCCAGGCGCGCCGCGTGCGACAATGTGCCCCAATACAACTGCACTCGGAAAGGCCCGCCATGACTGCACGCCTCATCGTTATGGATATCGACTCCACGCTCATCAACCAGGAGGTCATCGACCTGTTGGGCGAGGAGGCCGGCGTAGGCGAGCAAGTGGCGAAGATCACCGAGCGCGCCATGCGCGGCGAGCTCGACTTTAAGCAGGCGCTCGAGGAACGCGTGGGGCTGCTTGCCGGCTTGGACGAGAGCGTGTTCGAGCGCACCTTTAAGCGCGTGACGTTTACCCCCGGCGCGCTGGAGCTTGTGCGCTCGGCGCACAGCAAGGGCTGGAAGGTCGGCGTGGTAAGCGGCGGCTTTCACGAGGTCGCCGATAAGATCGTGGCCGCCGCGGGCATCGACTTTTGCCTCGCTAACCGCCTGGAGGTCGTGGACGGCAAGCTCACCGGCAAGCTGGCGGCAGACATTGTAACCAAGGAGTCCAAGCTCATCCAGCTGCTGGACTGGGCAGTTGAGTGCGGTGTCGACATGGCCCATACCGTGGCAATCGGCGACGGCGCCAACGACATCCCCATGATTCAGGCCGCGGGCACGGGCATCGCATTTTGCGCCAAGCCCAAGACGCGCGAAGCCGCCCCATTTGCCATCGACGAGCGCAACCTGATGCTCGCCATGGACATCATCCTGCGTGACTAGCCGATCCGTCTAACAATTGAATCAGTCTGTCCTATAGTTTCCGAACAATTTTGTCTTAGTGTTCGGAAACATACCATTTGAGTGCTAGACTTTGCGCCGTCGAAGGGAACATATATGGATAAGCAAGATCTTGAGCAATTGCTGAGCGATGTTGCCGGCGGAGCAGTCACCCCGGCAGTCGCCCTCACGCGCATCCAAACGGCGCCAACCGCCGATCTGGGTTTTGCACAGCTCGATCTTTCGCGCGGAGTGCGCCAGGGAGCCGGCGAGGTTGTCTACGGTGCCGGTAAAACCGCCGAGCAAATTGCCGCCATTATCGAAGCGCTGCGCGATGCCGGCCAGGAGCGCATCCTGGTCACGCGCCTGGATGCCGAAAAGACAGCCC
Source organism: uncultured Collinsella sp. (assembly GCA_928722055.1). GTDB lineage: Bacteria > Actinomycetota > Coriobacteriia > Coriobacteriales > Coriobacteriaceae > Collinsella. The sequence continues at coordinate 182,992 of CAKMWN010000002.1, read as the reverse complement.
GCACCTCGGAGCTCCTCGGCAACGGCATCGACCTGGGATATGTCCCGGACGCGCAGCTCGCCCTCGTGGGCGGCAAGCCCTCCCCTACCGGCAACGGACGCATCGTCGTCGCCTGCGCCGGCACGAGCGACCTGCCCGTCGCCGAGGAAGCCGCGTTGACGGCCGAGTTCTATGGCAACGAGGTCGACCGCCTCTACGACGTAGGCGTCGCCGGCCTGCACCGCCTACTCGCGCATGCCGAGGAACTTGCCCAGGCACAGGTGGTCATCGCCATCGCCGGCATGGAGGGCGCGCTGGCGAGCGTTATCGGCGGTCTGGTGAGCTGTCCGGTCATCGCCGTTCCCACCAGCGTGGGCTACGGCGCAAGTTTTGGTGGCGTAGCCGCACTGCTCGCCATGCTCAACTCCTGTGCCAGCGGCGTATCGGTCGTCAATATCGACAACGGCTTTGGCGCCGCTTACCAGGCAAGTCTTATCAATCATCTGAGCGCCGGCACGCCCTGCGCCCGTTAAGGAGCATTCCATGTCCAACCATCAGCACACGCTTATCATCGACGGCACCTCGGGCATCAGCGGCGATATGACCGTCGCGGCCCTGCTCGACCTAGGCGCTAGCGAGGAGCACCTGCGCGAACAACTCGCCACGCTGCCGGTCGACGGATTTACGATCGCTGTCACGCATGTAAACAAGCACGGCATCGACGCCTGCGACTTTGACGTTCAGCTGGCAGAGGAGCTCGAGAATCACGATCACGATATGGCCTGGCTCTACGGCAACGAAGCAGCTGCCGAGCACACGCATGAGCATCACCATCATGATCATGGCGAGCACGAACATTGCCACGAGCATGACCATGAGGGCCACGGCCATGGCCACGAGGGCCATCATCACGCCCACCACCATCACCATCGTTCTTTGGCGGACGTCACCGCCATCATCGACGGATCGCAGCTAAGCGATGGCGCCAAGCGTCGTGCCCTCGCCATTTTTTCCGCACTCGCCGCTGCCGAGGCCAAGACTCACGGCAAAACGCCCGAGACCGTCATGTTCCACGAGGTAGGCGCCATCGATTCCATCGTCGACGTCTGCTCGGTCGCCATCTGCCTCGATGACCTGGGTATCGAGGATATTGTTGTCGAGTCGCTCTCCGAGGGTCACGGCACCATCCACTGTGCCCACGGCCTTATGCCCATCCCGGTGCCCGCCGTCGTCAACCTATGCCAAGCAGGCAATATCGCCCTCACGCCCGCACCGGTCGCCGGCGAGCTCGTGACGCCCACGGGCGCCGCTATCGTCGCCGTACTGCGTACGTCCGAGCACCTGCCGGTCCGCTACCGCATCGAGGCCGTCGGCTACGGCGCCGGTAAGCGCCCCTACGAGGGCTGCTCCGGCACGCTCCGCTGCCTGCTCGTTCACGCGGACGCATAGCCATGGATGCCCGCAAGGCCAAAAGCCGCGCCGCGATCGTCTCGGCGTTCTCCGCGCTTCTGCGCGAAGAGGACTATGGCAAGATCACCGTCGGCGACATCATCGCTCGTGCCCATGTTGGTCGGGCCACGTTCTACGGCCTCTTCAAGAGCAAAGACGACCTACTGTCCGAGCTCGTGAACGACATCTGCACCCACGCCCTCGACGACGATGGTACGCCGCTCGACGACCCACTCGTGCAAGTCGAGCATATCCTCAACAACCTCTGGGAACGCCGTCAGGGCGTTCGAGCCCTCGTAGCCGGAGCCGGCTCGCGCGTCTTCGCCGACTGTCTCCGCAAGACCATCATGTCACGAGCAGCCGAAACCGTCCCCGCCGACCCCACAGGCCCCGCCGGCACCATGGACCGCAGCTTCTTACTACACCACATAGCCTCAAGCTTCGTAGCCACCGTCCAATGGTGGGCCTGGCACAACTTCCAAGCAGACAAAGCCGACGTAGCCAAAGACTACCTCTCAGCCATAAAACCCCTCTTCGGCTAAGTAAGAAGCTCACCCCAAAGCATCGCCCCAACCCAGGGCGCCACGCATCCCAAAGTATCACTCGCGCTTCAATGCCCCCCCAACAGCAACAAGCCCCTCCCATCCAAATTCAGATATATGTTGGGTTGCTTATACGAACGCAACAAAGACCCCGCAGCTGGCCGCATGGGGTAACTTCCCAGCGCATTCCGCAGGACGCAAAAAGGCTCGCCGCACGAAGTGCGCAGCGAGCCTTTTTACATGTCCGAGGACGCGCTGGGAAGTTACCCCATGCGGCCAGCGGACAACTATGTAGCCTCAGACTAGAACATGCCCAAGAAACCATGCACAAACAGCGCGGCCAGAGCGGCACCGACAAACGGGGCGATGCCAGGAACAAGCAGGCCATACTTCCAGTTGTTGTCGGCCTTGTTCTTGATCGGCAGCACCTGATAGGCCATGCGAGGACCAAGGTCACGAGCCTGGTTCATGGCGAAGCCAGTAATGCCGCCCATGCCCATGCCAACAGCCCAAACGATCAGACCGACGCAGATAGCGAGCATCAAAACGTTCTCGCCGGCACGGCTAGCAGCAGCAAGGATGGCACTGATGAACACGAAGGTGCAGATAGCCTCGCAGAAGAAGTTGCGAGCATAGTTCGTGCCCTCGGTGGTGGGGTTGGTCGAGAAGATATTGCGCTGGGCAATGGGATCGACGACACCATCGGAAGCCTTGAACTCATCGGCATACATAAGCCACGCGATCACGGCACCCGCAAAGCCGCCGAGCATATCGGCAATCATGAAGGGGATGCAGCTGCTCCACGGCACCAGGCCCACGATGCACTGGGCAAGCACCATGGCGGGGTTCATGCACACGGCGCCGCCAAAGATAAACAGGGCGACCGAGATGCCAAAAGACCAGGTGGTGATTGCAAACATGTGGCCGGAGCCCTGATACTTGGTGCCCTTAAGCACGGTATCGCAGTGCACGCCCACGCCAAAGATGATCATGAGGGCCGTTGCGCCGAATTCGCAGAGGAGTTTGGTAAGCATAAAACCTTATCTTTCTTGTCGGTTATAAACGATTCGTTTAGGCCGCGTACTAGTGCTGTGCGACGACAACGCCCAGGCCATCGGGAATGACGGCCACCTTGGCATCGGCACCCTTCATCTCAAAGGCGAGCTTGAGCGCCTCATCGAGAGTGTTGACCGGCGTCATGTGCATATCCTTGATCATCTGGTGATCGCACAGGTCGGTAACCATGATCACAGGATGATGCGCCAGGATGCGGGCAAAAATCTGGCTCGTCCACTGGTCGGGCAGGGTCTCGTCCTTAGGACGGTCGATGCAGGCGCGCTCAAACTCTGCCGGATCATTGTCGGCGATGTTGTAATAGAAGCCCTCGCCACCGTGACCGTCGGCACAACCGGCGACATCGATGATCACGCCGCCCTCGGGAAGCGTAGCCTCGGCAGAGCACATGCCCTTCACGGCCTGATAGATGTTCTGGTCGAGCGGGTAGCCGCCGTTGGTGGTAATGGCAATCTCGCACTCGACGGGCTCAACGCCGGCAAGGCTCTTCACGAACTCGCAGCCAGCCTCGTGCGCCTTGTGGATGTCGCCGGCAAAGGAGCCGATGACCTCGTGCTTGCCGTTGAGCACCACGTTGAGCACAAAGGCAAGGTGAGCCATCTCGGCAGCGGCAAACATGTCCTCGCTCACGTGGTTGTGGCACAGGTTGCCGGCACGCGAATGGGAATCGTTCACAAACTGACCGTTGTGGTTGTACATGATGGTCTTGTAGCTGGCGATACCAGGCAGGACGGACTTGCGGCTACCAGAGAAACCGGCAAAGAAGTGCGGCTCAATAAAGCCCTCGGCAAGCAGCAGATCGCAATCGGCAGCAATCTTGTTGATGATGCACTCGCCGCCAGAAGGCAGGGTGCCGATCTTTTTCATCATGCTGTCATCGGTCGCGACGTGCATAACGATTTCCTCGTTGGCAACGATCTCCTCGCCGTACTTGTTGACGAGCTCCTCGTGCGTCGACGGACGATGCATACCCGTAGCAACCAGAATACGCACGCGAGCCTCGGGCGCAGCAGAATGGATGTGATGCAGCAGAATAGGCATCGTCACACGCGAGGGAACGGGACGCGTATGATCGGAGCTAATAATGACAATATCCTTCTTGCCAGCACAAAGCTCCTCGAGCGACGACGAGCCATAAGGGTTGGCAAGCGACTCCTCTACCAGCTCTTCCTGCGATTTTGTAGTCTTAAACTCGTTTTGATGACCTTCCATCACACCCGCGAAGTTCTTATCCTCGAGCTCCAGATGCAACGTCTTGTGGTCAAACGGCAGTTCACATTCAAACAATGACGAGCGCCCTCTTCCTTTTCAACTGACACACTAGATAAACCGTTGGAAGGATACGCCGCTCACCGAAAAACACCACCGTCCACCGACTCATTAACACAACGTTCATATTTGACCCACAACAAAACGGCCGCGACCCCAAACGGGACCGCAGCCGCAACAGTCGTAAGTCGAGAAGCGCCACATGCATCTCAATCCCGATCGATAAGACGCGAAGCGCGAAGCGCGCCAGCTTTTCCCAGCCCGTAATCCGCCGAAGACCGGACATCGCAGGGACCACCATCAGCTTACTTTTAGGCACACTCCGCATTGGGCGCGAAGCGCACTTTAATCTCTTCAGCCCAATCCCCGAAGACCGAGGACGAAGGGACCCGATGGGTTTCCCTCTAAATGCATTCCGCAGCACGAAGCCCCCTTATCCACAGCTCCGAAGGAGCAGGATAAGGGGGCTTCAAGTGCGAGGACGCATTCAGAGGGAAACCCGTCGGGTCCCGGTGAGAGCCACAGGGCTATCGATTACCCCGTGTTCTGCAATCCTGCCGAGACGCCGGTCACAGTCGAAAGAATCAGGCTCATGTACTCGGCCTTCTTCTCCTCGGCCATCTCGTCCTGATCCATGCGCACCTCGCGAAGGGCGCGGACCTGGGCGATGGACAGAGCGTCGACGTAGGGGTTACGCACGCGAACGGCGCAGCCGAGCACGCGACGACGCTGCAGCGGCCACTCATCACCGACGATGGCAAGGACCCACTTACGGGTGAGCTGCATCTCGGTAAAGACCTTCTTGGACAGATCATCGCGGTCGCCCAGATGCAGATACATCTTGGCGATGCGCTGATCGGTCTTAGCAATCGACATCTCGATGTTGTCGATAAAGGTGCGGAAGAACGGCCACTCCTGGTAGGCAGCCTTGAGCTGATCAAGATCGCCAAGCTGCTCGCAGGCGGTGCCCAGACCGTACCAAGCGGCCAGGTTAATGCGCGCCTGGCTCCAGCTGAAGATCCACGGGATGGTACGCAGGTCATCGAGCGACTTGGCGCCCAGACCGCGCTTGGCGGGACGCGAGCCGATCGGCAGCAGACCGACCTCGGTCAGCGGCGTCACGGTCGAGAACCACGGTGTAAAGTCCTCGGTGTTCAGCAGGTCCAGATAGCGTTCGTGGCTTGCAGTGTTGAGCTTCTCGGCCATATCCCAGAACTTCTGCGTGGTCTCGGTGTTGGTCTTCTCGACACTCGGGGCCGACTGCAAAAGCGTTGCGGCGGCAACGGACTCAACATGGCGCTGAGCCAGCGTGCGGTTGCCATAACGGGCAAAGATGACTTCGCCCTGCTCGGTAAGCTTAAAGAAGCAGTTGACCGAACCCTTGGGCTGCGCCAGCACGGCCTTGTTGGCCGGGCCGCCGCCACGGCCCACGGCACCGCCGCGACCGTGCATGAGCACCAGGTCGATATCGTTCTTCTCTGCCCACTTGGCGATGCGCTCCTGCGCGGAGTGCAGCGCGAGCATGGCCGTGGTAGGACCGGCATCCTTGGAAGAGTCGGAATAGCCCAGCATGACCTCCATGCGGCGGTTGGTCTGGGCAAGGCGCTTTTGCACCACGGGCAGCGTAAGCATCTGATCGAGCACGTCGACGCAGCCCTCGAGGTCCTCGAGCTGCTCGAACAACGGGATCACGTCGAGCTCGGGGACATCCTCCTCGTGTGCAAAGGACAGGTGCGCCAGCTCAAAGACGTCGGCCACATGCTGAGCGCTCTTGGTAAACGAGATGATGTAGCGGTGCGCCATCTTCTTGCCGTAGCGCTTTTGGATGGAGCCGATAGCGCGGAAGGTATCGATGACCTCGCGCGTCATGGGCTGCAGGTCGCCATGGATACCGTTCTCGTGGATATCCTTAAGGGCGCGGGCATGCACCACGGAGTGCTGACGGAACTCCATCTCGACCATATGGAAGCCGAAGGACTCGACCTGCCAGATGATGGTTTGGACCGGGCCGTAGGCAGCACGGACGGCACCGCAGGCGGCCAGCGAACGCTGGACGACGCGCAGGTCATCCAGGAACTCGTCGGCGCTGTGGTACATGGTGTCGGTGATACGACGGACGGTGGCGTTCAGGCGGTCGGCCATGACGAGCATGACGGCGCGATGCGGCTCGTGCTCGGAGATCAGCTCGGCGCGGGCCGTGTAACGAGGGCTCATCTCGACCTGATGGTTCCACAGGTTAATGAGCTCGGCCGACGGCTTGCTGTAGGTAGCCTCGAGCGTGAGGTTGCGGCCGATGTGGCGGCACTTGTCCTCGAGCTTGAGCACCATGTGCGTAAAGTACTTGGCGGCGACCTCACGGCTCACCTTGGCGGTGACGTTGGGGTTACCGTCGCGGTCGGAACCGATCCAGCTGCCGGGATGGAAGAACGCCGGGCACAGCGGCGGCACAGTACCGGCCTTGTCGCCCAGCACCCAATCGTCAAAACGACGATAGATAACGGGGATAACGTCGAACAGCGTGTTATCGAAGATGTCGATGATGGTATCGGCTTCCTCGACCGGCGTGGGCTTCTTGAGCGCGATGGGACTCGTACGCACCAGGGCGTCGATCTCCTGCAGCATATGGCGCTCGTTCTCCACCAGGTCGGAGCCGCCCAGACGCGGACGCTCCTCCAGCAGGTTGGAGATACGGCGGATCTTGCCCTCGACGGCCTTACGACGGGCCTCGGTGGGATGTGCGGTAAAGACAGGGTGGAACTCGAGCTTGTCGAGCAGCTCGTTGGCACCCTCGACACCCAGCTCATTCACCAGCTGGTGATAGGCAACGGTAAGCTCGTTGGCAGGATCGACCTCGGTATCGGTCGACGCACCGGCCTCGCGCTCGCGCAGCTGCGCCACACGGTAGTTCTCCTCCGACAGGTTTGCCAGATGGAAAAAGCTCGTAAAGGCGCGAACGATGACCTGCTGCTTATCGAGCGGCAGGCTGTCGATCAAATCGACGACCTCACGAAATGCCACGGCAGTGGGCTCGTCGGCGGTGGGCACGCCCTGCTCGTCGACGGCTTCGTCGGCAGCGCAGGTACCGGGGTTGCCGGCATTGACCACAATCTCGGCTGTCAAAATCTTGTCGAACAGGTCCGCGATCTCGGGATCATACTCGCTAAGCACACGGCGCTCCAGGCGCAAGAACAGCGCCAGATTGTCGCGCAGCTCCTCGGGGATCTCGATCTCGGCGAGACGCTCCCTGGACTCGGCATTCGAGCCGATTCGGTTAACGAGGCGGTTGACCACGGCAGCGACGCGCGCCGCGGCTTCGGGTACAGACTGGTTGCTTAGGTTCTCAGCCACGTTTCCTCCCATTCCTCCTTCTATGCACGTAACATGCGGTATTCATTATAGGCGCTTGAGAAATACTTTCGACACTGATTGCGCTTTACCACACAAAAGTATTTTCTGCATTGCAAAGGTTTTTGCCCTAAATGGTCGTATTTCTCGGTGGGCGGCATACGTAAACGGGGGCATTCCGCATAAAAGCGAAACACCCCCGTAACAATCGCTCTCCATGAGCAGGGCACGTTAGCAGGCCCGAAGCTCAAAAAGATGCGCTACAGGCGCTCGCGAACCGCCTCGACGACGTTGTCCAGATCGGCGAGCACCTCGTCATGGCTCTGCATGTCGCGCACTTTGACCTTGCCGGCGGCAAGCTCGTCGCCACCCAGGACCAAGATGAGCTTGGCGCCTACCTTATCGGCTTGCTTAAACTGGGCCTTGAGCGAACGACCCTGATAGTCGGCCTCGGTCACGATACCTGCGGCGCGAAGCTCCTGCGTAATGGCAAAGACGTTCTGACGCAGCTCCTTGCCGGCGTTGGCGACATAGACGCACGGGGCCTCATCGGCACCCAAATCGCTGCCAAAGGCCTGCAGGGCCAGCAGGGCGCGCTCAAAACCGACAGCGAAGCCGACGCCCGCCGTGGGCTTGCCACCCTCGAGCTCGACCAGGCCATCGTAGCGGCCGCCGCCGCCGATGGAGCCGACGCCGGCGCCAGGGGCCTCGACCTCAAAGACAGTACGGGTGTAGTAGTCCAGGCCGCGCACCAAGGTGGGATCCTCGACATACTCGATACCGGCGGCATCCAGATAGCGCTTGACCTGCTCGTAGTGCTCGCGGCACTCATCGCACAGGTTGTCACCCATCAGCGGAGCCTCGGCCATGATCTCGCGGCAGTGGTCGTTCTTGCAGTCGAAGGCACGCAGCGGGTTGAGCTCGGCGCGCTCGCGGCACTCATCGCACATCTCGTCGGCGTGATCGAGGATGAACTGCTTAACCTGCTCGCGATAAGCCGGACGGCACTGGGCGTCACCCATCGAGTTGATGAGCAGACGAAGCTTGGAAAGATCGAAGCCCAGGCGCTTGTAGAACTCCATGAGCATGATGATGCACTCGGCGTCTGCCGCCGGATCGGGAGCGCCGAGCCACTCGATGCCCACCTGGTGGAACTGGCGCAGGCGGCCCTTCTGGGGACGCTCGCCGCGGAACATGGCCTCGGCGTAGTAAGCCTTAAACGGCGTGGAGCCCTGGGGCACCAGATTGTTCTCGACGACGGCGCGCACCACGCCGGCCGTGCCCTCGGGGCGAAGTGCCAGGCGCTGCTTGGGCTTGAGTTTGGTGTCGGTGCCCTCGGTAAAGACGCGCTCCAGGTTGGCACCGCTGAACACGCGGAACATTTCCTTGCGCACGACGTCGGTCGACTGGCCGATACCGTGGACAAACACGTCAACCTGCTCGATCGCGGGCGTCTCGATGGGTTTAAAACCAAACGGCTCGAACACGCCGGCCGCAATCTGCTGCATCTTTTGCCAGGCGCGCATCTCGGCGCCGATAAGGTCGCGGGTTCCCTCCGCCTTCTGTGCCTGCATGGGCAAACACCTTTCTTTTGTATCGCGTCATAGGTAGTGGACATTATACGGCACAAAGCAGCAACGCGGCGGCGCGCCTGACCGAACGAGGGTATGGGGACTCGTTCGGCCAGACGCGCCGCCGCGGACGAAGCGGACAAGCGGCGATGCGCTTTGGCCTACCTACTCCCCCGCCACGCTCGCGCGCAGCTTGGCGGCGATGGGCTCGGATGCCAGCAGGAACACGAGCATGACCACGGAGCACGCCAGGCACACGATCCAGGTGCTCGCAAAGGAGCCCGTGGCATCGAACAGCACGCCCGAGACAATGGCGCCCACGGTGCCGCCGACCATCTCGAGCGAGGTAATGGTGCCCGTGACCTTACCGAGGTCGGCCATGCCAAACTGCTCGGACGCGGCGATGGTAGGCGTGATGGTGCCCATGCACGTTCCGATACCAAAGCTCACGGCAGCCACGATGGAACCAAGATCGGTCGCGGGGAAGCACAGGGCGACGCAGGCGATAATGCACGCAATGGAGCCAAGGATATTGCCAAAGCGCAGACCAAAGCGGTCATAGATCGCACCGAGCGAAATCTTGGCGATAACGACGGTGACCATGTAGGCCAAAAGCACGGTACCTGCCCACATGGGATCGTGGCCGCCCGTGACGATCTTGGCGCCGTTGACGGTAACACTCGTCATGTTGGTGACCTGGTTGGGCAAGATGGCGCCGTTAACGAGACCCATAAAGAGGAAGGCGACGACGAGCAGCCAAAACGCCGGGCTCTTCTTGATACGAGACCAGCCGACGCTAACCTCGGGCGCCGTGTGCTCGTCCTTATCGCCAGCCGTCGAGACGGACGGATCGCCCGGGTTCTCGCCGAGCGGCTTAAGGCCGATCTCGGAAGGCTTGGTGCGGAAGGAGTAAGCCGTGATGGGCAGTGCCGCCACCATGCAGACGGCAGCGAGTACCAGGAACGCAGAGCGCCAGCCCACACTCACGATAAGAGAGCTCACGATCGGCGAGAGAATGGCTCCGCCAAAGCCCGAGCCCGAAAGTGCGATGGAAATGGCAAGGCCGCGTTTAGCGGTAAACCAGTTGGCGGTCACAAGGCTAATGAGCAGACGGGTCGAGGCCACAGCGAAGCAGCCCGAAACGGCAAAGAGCACGTAGACCTGCCACAGCTCACCGACAAAGCTCATGCCGGCAAGCACCGCCGAGGTAGCGATAACGGTAAGCGAGCCCAATACGCGGCCACTCACCTTATCGGCAACATGACCGATAACGAGCGAACCCACGACACTCACCACGGTGGAGATGGCATTGGAGACGTTGTACTGCGCAAGGGAAATACCCAGGTTGCTGACGATCAGCGGCTGGAACAGGCTCATGCAGTTGACGAAAATCGTGTAACACGTGGCCATGATCACGAAGCCGGAGGCCACCACGAGCCAGCCGGGGAAGAACTTACGCTGCTGGGGCATACTGCTCCTTTTAGACAAACGAATAGCCTGCGCCGGGCGCCGGTAGTGCCCAAGATTGCCTTGAAAGACAAGGGCATAGGCCTTACGGCCATGCCCGCAGGCTTGAAAGGCAAGGTTGGGTGCTACCGGTGGTCGGCGATATAGCCCAAAGCGACGGCGGTATAGGCCGCGGCACCGAGCGGCAGCTCGGCATCGTTAAAACGTGCCTTGGGATGGTGCTGGGCAAAGTGTTCGTCCGTGTCGGTTACGGCCGCGCCCACGGTAAAGTACGCACTTGGGATCTTGCTCGAGATAAGCGCGAAGTCCTCACTCGCCATGGCATGGAAAAGCGGCAAGAAAGCCGTCTTGGGCAGCACTGCGCCCACGTAGCCAAGCGACGCCTGAGTCATATCGCTGTCGAGTACAAGCGGCGGAACATCCGAAAGCGTCTCGATGGTCGCCGGCGTACGATAGGTCGTAGCAACGCCGTTAACGACCTCCGCGATGCGGGTCTTTAGGTGAGCCATGAGCTCAACATCAAAGCCGCGCAGCGTTCCCTCGAGCACGCAGGTGTCGGGGATGACGTTGGCCGCCAAGCCGCCGGCGAACTTACCAACGGTAAGTGCGACTTCCTTGGCCGCCGGCACCTCGCGGGAGATAAGCTCCTGGAGCGCCAGGTGCACGTGGACGCCGGCCGTGATGGGGTCGATGCAGATCTCGGGGCTGGAACCGTGGCCGCCCTTGCCCTGGAGCGTGATGCGGAAACCGTACACACCCGAGAGCGCCGGGCTGCCGTAGAGCACCAGGCCAAGCGGCGACTGGCTGTTGACATGCATGGCAAAGGCCGCCTGAGGGCGCGGGTTCTCGAGCAAGCCGTCGGCGATGGCAGCGCGTGCTCCCTCAAAGGTCTCCTCGCCCGGCTGGAACAGCAACTTGACGGTAGCGTTGGCCTCCACAAGCTCGGCCTCGCGGGCCTTGAGCAGGCGCGCCGCACCAAGCAGAGCCGTCGCGTGCATATCGTGACCGCAAGCATGCATGCAGCCATTGGTGGATGCAAAGGGCTCGCCGGATTCCTCGACAACGGGAAGGGCATCCATATCGCCTCGGAGCATGACGACCGTTCCGGCCTGCTCGTCCTTGCACGTGCCATTGCCCTGAGCGGCCGCACCGGCACCGATCAGGCCAACGACGCAGGAACCGTCGACTAGCGTGGTATGGGGGATGTCCATCTCGTCCAGACGTGCCTGGATATAGGCAGACGTCTGCGGAAGATTGTTACCCAGCTCGGGCATCTGGTGTAGATCGTGTCGCCATGCAGCGAGCTCGTCTGCAAAAGCCTGAGCTTCTGCGACAAGACCGTCACCGATAGCGGCCTGCGCCGCCGCGGTGGCCTGGGGCGCTGGTTGCGGTTGAAAATCGGACAGAGCTGATGCCATAGAAGCCCTCCAGTAACGTTTTTGCAGCACGCACTTTGATAGCGTAAAGTGCAAGGTACAACTGTAAGGGCATGACATAAAAATGCCGCCCTGGGAGGGCGGCGCAACAAGTTGTTTACAATTGCGGGTGTGATTTTCGGCGCAAGAAATCGAAATGCGTCTCGCTCAAGATAATCGAAAGAAAGATGAGCGCGAAGCCGGCGAGCAGGCGCGAGGTGAGCGCCTCCCCCATCAGCAGCACCGAGAACAGCACGCCCGAAGGCGACTCCATCGAAAGGAGCAGTGAGCCCGTCGAGGCCGAGACATGCGCCAAGCCGACGTTTTGGATGAGCAGAGCCGCGCATGTGCAACCAACCGAGAGAAACGCCATCGCGCTGATAAAGCTCGGCGTCCACACGGACAGAGGCGCTTGGGTCTCGAATAGCAGCGACGTTGCCAGGCTCAGCACGCCGTTGCCCACAAACATCCAAAACGTGATGACGTTGATGTCCATTTTGCGACCGTACTTGGCAGTCACCGCCATCTGGATGGCGAAAAAGACCGCACCCGCCAGCGTAATGACATCACCGATGTTGAATTCAACGCTATCGAGCGCCACCAAGCCAATGCCCGCCAAGCACAGCAGCGCCGCGCCCAGGTTATAGCGGGTGAGTTTTTCGCCGCTCAGAAAATAGCTCGCGAACGGCACAACGATGCAATACGTGCCCGTCAAAAAAGCATTCTTGCCCGCCGTGGTGTGCGCCAGACCGACTGTCTGCAGGGCGTAGGCGGCCCACATAAGTGCGCCCATGCCAAGTCCGACGATAAGGTTGCGGGCGTTGAGGTGCGCGATGATGCGCTTGTGGAAGATGAAAAACATGACCAACGCCGCAGGCAGAAAGCGCACGTAGAGCAGTTCGAACACCGGAATGGTGTCGAGCGCGTCCTTCATGGTCGTAAAGGAGTAGCCCCAGACGACTGCCACCGAAAGCAGCAGGACTTTCCAGAACAGCGGCGAGCGAGCGCCGGCGCCGCGGGAGGTGCCGCCCGCGCCCAGGTCCTCGCGAGCAACAGGGCTATCGGGCATCATTTCGATATTGTCAGTGGCATGCTGGGCCATAGGGCATCCTCGCGCTCAATCTGGGCGTGGTGTCCGCACGCGCATGGCTGCGTGCCGCCTCATGGTCAAATAAAAGCAGGGCGCACCGGACCCCCGGCACGCCCCGCTACTGTAGCAACAACCAAGCAGCCCGTGCAATTCACTACGCTAAAGCATCGGGTTGGAAGATCTCGATGTTCCGACGGCGTTTACGTTGCTGAACTAAATCAATTTGGTTGACTCCAGTTTTTCGATGATCCAGTCGTTGGCTTTGATGACCGGGCGGCGGAAGACGACGCCCAGTGCCAGCGACGGAATCAGATAGCTCGCCAGAATGCCTAGCTCAATCCAGTACTCCATGTGGTACGCACCGGCCATGGCGGCATGCATGGCGTTGATGCCGTGGGTGAACGGCAGGAACGGATAAATCGCCTGGAACACGGGGCCGGTCATCTCGATGGGGAACGTGCCGCCCGAACCGCCGACCTGCATGACCAGCAGCACGACGGCGAGCGCCTTGCCGATATCGCCAAACGAAACCGTAAGCGTGTAGACGATATTGGAGAACACGAGACTCGCGACCCAGCCCGCCAGCACAAACTGCAGCGGGTCGTCGCACTGGATGCCAAAGAACAGGATGTCGCCCGCACACACGAGCGTTGCCTGCAGCAGGGCCAGACCGCCAAAGAACAGGTAGCGGCCCAGGTAGATCTCGTGCAGGCGCACGGGGATGAGCTCGTTGATAAGCTCATCGTCAACCGAGACCTTCATCATGGCCGCCAGCACAATCGAGCCCACCCAGAGCGACAGAATCGTGTAGAACGGTGCCATGGCCGAACCGTAGTTGCGGATCGGATAGACCGGCTTGCGATCGAGCGCGACGGGGCCGGAAAGCGACACGGCCAGACCCTCGGGATCATTGCCGATCATCGTCTTGATCGTAGCGAGGTCATCCGACATCAAGGCGCCGTCGAGCTCGTCCTTAAACGCACTGATCTTGTCCGACGCCTCGCCCAGCTGATCAGAAGCCTTGTTGACCAGCTTTGCAGCCTTGGAGAGGCCCTTTGCCAGCGAACCGGATGCGTCGGTCAGGCCAGCAACAGCACTATCCAGATCGTTCGAAATACCGTTCAGCGAATCCAAAACGCCCGAGATGGTCTTCTTGAGCTCCTTTGCCTTGGCCGAAAACGTAGAGTCGTAGTCAGTCTTGGCGCCCGAGATACCAGCCTTGGCATCCGCGATTGCCTGATCGACCTCGGCACGCGACTTATTAACCTCTGCCATGCTGTCAGAGAGAGACTTCGCGGTGGCCGTCAAGTCCTTGGCGTTGTTGCGATACTCCACAGCAATCCTGCTCAGCGATGTTGCCACAGACTTGAGGCTGTCCTGGAGTTTTTCGTCAGTCACCTGATCGGCAAAGCTGCGGAGCTGGTCGGCCGTGGCGTCGATATCGTCGGCACGCGTGTTGAGCGCCGCCGCGGCATCGTTGAGCTGGGACACTGTAAGGTCGACATGTTGATTCGCGGCATCAAATGCCTTCGCAAGCTCGGCGGACACGTTGTCAAACGAGCCCGCGCTTCCGTCAATCGCGGCATTGATGGCGTCGTTGGCGTCCTTCAGCGCTTCCTTGGAATCGCTAATACCGCTCTTGACATGCTCCATCAGCTGCTTCGTTGACTCATCGACCGTGCCCGTCTGCTTGAGCATGCCGCTCGCCGACGTCAGCGAATCGGACGTGGAGCTCAAAATGCCCGCCAGCGACGAAGCATTTGCCCGAACGTCTCGCAGGTCCTCAATCGAATCGCCGAGCGTCGAGGACAGGTTGGCGATAAAGTTACCCACCTGGTCGGTGCTCATGTAATCGAGCAGGCTGGACACCGTCTTAAGACCGATCGTCGTAATGGTCTCGGTAAAAGTTTTGTTAACCTGGCTCTGGACGGCGCTCGAACCCTTCTCGGTCACGATCTGCGCAATGGCGTTGGCCTTCTGATTCTCGTAGAACTCGATATCGGCATGCTTCACGTCGGTCGAGAAAAGCGTCATCATGTCAGCGCTAAACGTTTTGGGGATAACGACGGCAGCATAGTACGCGCCCGACTTAACGCCCTCGATAGCCTTTTCGCGATTGTTGAGCACAACCCAATCGAAGCTCTCGTTGCCGCGTAGGGTGGCGGTCACGTTTTCGCCCACGTTAACCTCGACGGGGATCAAATCGCTCTCGTAACCCTCATCGGTGTTGACCACGGCGATCTTAAGATTGCCGGTGTTGCCGTACGGATCCCAGCTGCCGGCGATGTTAAACCACGCGTACAGACACGGTACGATAATGAGGCCCATCACGACAACCAAGCCGATCACGGAGCGAGACACGTTTTGGACATCGCGCTTAAACAGATGCAGGATGTTCTTCATTTATGCCTCACCTCCTTTGGAGTGCTTACCAAGCGCGGTGGTATCTCCATCATTTGTGGCTGTGCTGTCGCTGCCCTGAGATTTATGGTGCGAGCCGATATGCGGCAAGCGGCCCGTGGACTGATCGCCACCCTTGGCACCACGCTCGCTGGCGTTGAGGCCAAACATGTGGCGGGCGGCAGGAATGGCGGCCGTGTGTTCGCGCATCTCGCGACGCAGGTCCTCATCCGAAAGCGCCGAGATGCGCATCTGGGTATTGAGGCTCGCTCGGATATATTCGATATTGATAAGCCAGCCGCAGATGGCAATAACCGAGATGATCCAAATGACAAGCAGGATGATCTTGCCGTTATTGTCGATATCGAGAACCGTCGACAGGACAAAGAGCAGAACCTGAACGCCCACCACGGCGGCAAAACCGCCCTTGATGTAGTACGGGTAGCGATGTTCAAAGGCGACCGCATGATCGAGCAGTTCGCGACGGTACGAATCGGAATCGAGCATGACGCGCATGGCCGTGCGCAGCGAGTAGCGCTGGCGCGGCAGGTCGTTGGACTCGCAAATCATCATACCGGTCGTGGAGAGCTGTTTATCAAAGAGCAGGTTAAGGTTGAGCAGCAGCGGACGCAGCTGCAGGCCGATAAAGAGCGCCACGATCAAGAACACGCCCAGAATGCACAGGTTAAACAGGTAGTTGAACGAATACATGCCGCCGACCGTCTCGCGCAGCAGATTGATGCCGTAGGTAAAGGGCAGCAGCGGGTGCAGCCACTGGAAGAAGCCGGGCATCATCTCGATGGGGTACATGCCCGACGAACCCGGGATCTGCACGATGACGAGAATGACGCCGATAGCCTTGCCGATATGCTTAAACGTGGTGGACAGCGCATAGATGATATTGACGTAGGTGAACGAAATGGCGATGCCGCCCAGCACGAACAGCAGCGGGCTGACGCACTGCACGCCAATCACCAGATCGCCTACCGTAACGATGATGGCCTGCAACGCGCCCAGGATCACCATGAGCAACCAGCGGCCAAAGTAGCCTTGGCGCGCCGTAAAGCTGCCAACACCTTCACGGTCGACCTCGAGCTTGTAAATGGCGATGAGCACATAGCCGCCCACCCAAAGCGCCAGATTGGTGTAGAAGGGAGCGATGCCCGAGCCAAAGCTCTTGACCGGATAGATTGACTTGGACGTCAACTCAACCGGAGACGCCATGAAATCTGCCACGTCATTGACATCGACGCCCATCAGATCGGCCAGCTCGCCCATGGACTCGGAGGTCTGCAGCGCCGCGATGTCATTGGCGGCGGTTGCAAGCTTGTCCTGGACCTTGGCAAGCGAGGAATCGGTCTGGGACAGCGTGGTCTTGGCCTGGCCGAGCGTAGCGCTAAGCTGCGCCAACGTGCCGCGCGCATTTGCAAGTGTAGGTGTCATACCCGAGACGATACCGGTCAGGTCGCCCGAAACGGCAGCAAAAGAGTCGAGCGCGCTCGAGGCCTTCGGCAGCGCGTTTTGGCCCAAGTCCGTCTGGGCTTGGCCAAGGTTGGTCGCACCGGTATGAATTGCGTTATTGATAGCGTCACTGGCACCCGAAACAGCCGCTGCGTCATTCGCCATGGCGCTCGACTGCGCGGACAGACCGTCCTTGATGCTCTGAAGCTTTTCATTCTGCTCTCGAAGCAAATCGATGGTCGATACAATGCGCGCGTCAATTTCCTCGGAACCTGTCGACGTGTCATTGGCGAGAATCTCCAAGTGCCCGATAACGGCCTTATTGTGGTCGATCGTCGCTTGAAGAGACTCGAGCGAGTTGTCGATACGGGTGGTCGTAGATGTGACCGCGCCCGTCAGCTTGCCGATGGCAGCGTTCGCAGAGGCCGACGTCTTGGTGAGCGCAAGGCTGCCTTCCGAGAGCGCCTTGGAGAGCGAGGTGATGGAGTTGCCCGCCGTGGTGCGAGCTTCGCTCAGCAGGTCGTTGCCCTGGGAGATCGCCTGCGTCAGCGACGGTGCCTGGCCTTGCAAGCCGGCAAGTGCCGCATCAGCCGAGGCGATAGCGCCACTCGTCTTATCGATGGCGGCATTCATATCGCCAATCGAATCGCGCACCTCGCCCAAGGTGTCGGACGCCTCGGACACCGAACTTGCCAGCGAGTCCTGAGTCTGGGTTGCCTTGTCCTTTAAATCGACACCGGCATCCTTGGCGATACCGGCAACAGTCTTGCCTACCGTAGAGACAAATTCCGAGTTGATCTGCTCCTCGATGGTGTTTGCACCGGTATCGGTAACCTTGGGCGCAATGGCGCTCTTCTTCTCATTGACGTAGTACGTGAGCTTGGGCTGATGGTAGTTGCCGTCGAGCATCGAAACCAGGTTATCCGAGAAGTTCTTGGGAATCACGATAGCGGCATAGTACTCGCCGCTCTCGACGCCCTCCTTGGCATCGGCCGTCGAGTCGACGAACGTCCAGCCCAACTGATGATTCTCCTTGAGCTGGTCGACCACTTTGTCGCCAGCGTTGAGCTCACCCACCAAGTCGTTTTGGGTGCCTCGATCGTTGTTGGCGATAGCAATCTTGATGCCTTGGGTGTTTCCATACGGATCCCAGTTTGCCACGATGTTATACCAGGCATACAGCGAGGGAATAACGCACACGCCTAGGGTAACCACCAGGGCGACGGGGTTCACAAGCAGTCGCTTAATGTCGCGCTTAAATATCGCAAAGGACACCTTTGCATTGGATAGTTTGCTGCCGAGACTCACGCTTGGACCATCCATCCTGTCGTTAAATCGAATCGTACTATCGACAACCATTGTACGTAGGCGCTTTAGCGTCTCAGTGCACAATGGTATTGAGTTTTGCGGGTAGCAATATACTACGAAGACGAATTAACGTACAGGTGTACAGTATCTTTAATTTCAGCAGGTCACAAAACCACAACCCCGACAAATAATTGATCCCTTAGGGACGGAGGAAAACGGATCACCGGATCAGACCGACCCCCTCGGTGATCCGTTTTCCTCCGTCCCCAAGGGAGCAATCAAAAGGAAACGAGAGTGGAAAATCTCCCACTTCAAGCCCGCATTCGAGCCAAAAGTGGGAGATTATCCACTCTCGTTCTAATCTAGTTACGGTGCCGTATCCCCGAACTACATCAAGTTGCAAACAGCTGCTGCGAAGGCAACGGGGTCCTCGGGCAGAATGCCCTCGACCAGCAGGGCCTGGTCATAGAGCAAACCGGAGTACTGCTTGATCTTGTCGGCGTCGCCCGCCTTCTGAGCGGCGACGAGCTTGGAAAAGACCGGGTGCTTGGCGTTGAGCTCGAGCACGCGCTGGCTCTTGGGCACACCGTCGGGCGCGCCCTCGGGACCCTTCTGGAGCACCTTCTCCATCTCGAGCGAAAGCGGGCCCTCGGTGGTGATGCACGCGGGAGCATCGGTCAGGCGCGCAGAGACGGCAACCTTCTCGACCTTGTCGCCGAGTGCCTCCTTCATGGCGTTAAAGAGGTCCTCGTTCTCCTTGGTGGCGTCCTCGGCCTCCTTTTTCTCGTCCTCGGTCGCCAGGTCAAGATCACCGGTTGCGACGTTCTTGAGCTCCAGGTGACGATCCTCAACCTCGGGCTCGGCACCATCGGCCACGGCCTTCTCGGCAGCCTCGCGGGCGGCATCGTCCTCGTAGATCTTGGGCATATCGGCGGCAACGTACTCACGCATAGCCTGGACGGTGAACTCATCCACGTCCTGCGTCAGCAGCAGCACGTCATAGCCGCGGTCGAGCACGCCCTTTACCACGGGCATCTTGGCCAAGCGCTCACGCGAGTCGCCGGCGGCGTAGTAGATGGCCTTCTGATCCTCGGGCATGCCCTTGGCATACTCGGCCAGGGTAATCATCTTCTGTTCCTTGGCAGACCAGAACAGCAACAGATCGGCGAGCTCATCGGCCTTCATGCCATAGCTCGAGTAGATGCCGTACTTAAGACCGCGGCCAAAGTTCTCAAAGAACTTCTCGTAGGCCTCGCGGTCGTTGTCACGCATATCCTCAAGGTCGGCGGTGATCTTCTTTTCCACACGCTTGGCGATGGCCTTGAGCTGACGGTTCTGCTGCAGCGTCTCACGCGAGATGTTGAGCGACACATCGGCGGAATCCACGACGCCGCGGACAAAGTTGTAGTAGTCGGGCAGCAGGTCGTCGCACTTCTCCATGATCAGGACGTTGGAGCTGTAGAGTGCCAGACCCTTCTCGTAATCCTTGCTGTACAGATCGAACGGCGCGCGGCCCGGCACAAACAGCAGGGCATCGTACTCGAGCGTGCCCTCGGCATGGAAGCTGATGGTGCGCGCAGGATCGTCAAAGTCGTGGAACGTGGACTTGTAGAACTCGTCGTAGTCCTTCTGCTCGACATCGGAGCTGCGCTTCTTCCAGATCGGTGTCATGGAATTGACGGTCTCGAGCTCCTGATAGTCCTCGTACTCGGGCTTGTAATCGTCGCCGGCGTCCTCGGGCTTGGGTTTCTGGCGGCTCTTGGACACCATCATCTGAATCGGGTAGCGCACATAGTTGCTGTACTGCTGAATCAGGCTCTTGAGACCCCACTCGGTCAGGAAGCGATCGTAGGTCTCGGCCTCGCCGTCGGCATCGAGCTTCTCGTTCTCGCGCAGCGTCAGGATGACATCGGTACCGTGCTCGGCGCGCTCACCGTCCTCGATGGTGTAGCCCTCAAGACCGTCGGATTCCCACACATGGGCGACATCCTCGCCATAGGCGCGGCTGACGACCTTCACATGGCTGGCAACCATAAAGGCAGAGTAGAAGCCCACGCCAAACTGGCCGATGATGTCGACATCGGAGCCCTGCTGCTCGGCGTTCTCGGTCTTAAACTCCTCGGAGCCGGAATGGGCGATGGTGCCCAGATTGCGCTCGAGCTCCTCGGCGGTCATGCCAATGCCGTTATCCGAGATGGTAATGGTGCGGGCGTCTTTATCAAAGGAGACGCGAATGGCCAGGTCGCCCTGGTTGATCTTGACGCTCGGATCCTGCAGGCTCTTAAAGTTGAGCTTGTCGACGGCGTCGCTCGCGTTAGAGATAAGCTCGCGCAGGAAGATTTCCTTATTGGTGTAGATGGAGTTGATCATGAGGTCGAGCAGTTTTTTGCTCTCGGTCTTAAATTGACGCATGTGCAGTCCTTTCGCGCTACCCCCGTCCGCAAAAACGGCCCGGTTGCCCGAGCCGCATCGCAGACCTGCTATGTTCAGACTTAGATTTTATAACCCAATAGCGCGCATATATACATACGGAATCGAAAAACTGTATGTCCGAGCGCTCCAATGCGTCAATTGCCAAGGACTGTCCCCAACTGCCGGCAGAGACGATATGAGCAGGACATAAAAACATTGAGAGCCCCTGCTGCATGAAAGACCGCGGATTAGGCCGACAATGGTGAGTGTCTAATTCAGCCGTGGCGGCCACGCCGCATTCATGGAAGGGGCTCCCATGCTCGATACTACCACCTTCGTCGGCCTCGACGTCCACGCCCGCTCGATAAAGGCCGTCTCCCTCGACGTCATGACCGGGGAGGTACGTGCCGCGACCTTCGGCTACGACGCCGGCGCCGTCGCGGAGTGGGTCCGTTCCGTGGACCCCAGGGCCAGGTGCGTGTACGAGTCCGGGGTCACGGGCTTCGACCTGCAGAAGAGGCTTTCCGGCCTGGGGGTCGACTGCGTGGTCGGCGCCGTCTCGAAGATGATCAAGCCCAGCGCGGACAGGCGCAGGAAGAACGACCGCAACGACGCCGAGTTCCTCGCCCGCATGCTGTCGGTCGGCAACGTGGTCGAGGTGTGGGTCCCCGACGACGAGTGCGAGGCCGCCCGCGACCTGACCAGGGCGCTCGAGGACGCGAGGGACGACCTCTCGCGCTCGAAGCAGCGGCTCTCCAAGTTCCTGCTCAGGCACGGGCTCGTCTTCGACGAGAGGACGCCCACCGGCCGCAGGAAGGGCAACTGGACCCGGGCGCACTGGTCCTGGATCGAGTCGATAAGGTTCGCGGAGGGGGCCGACAACGACGTGCTCGCCTACTACGTCGACGCGGTCAGGCGGGCGGCGGAGGACAAGGCGAGGCTCGAGGGGCTCGTCGAGGCCGAGACCCGCAAGCCCAGGTGGAGGAAGAGGGTCGACTCCCTGCGCTGCCTCAAGGGCGTCGACACCGCGACGGCCGCCGACCTCGTGTTCGAGGCCGGCGAGTTCTCGAGGTTCAGGAACGCCCGGTCGTTCGCCGCATGGGTCGGCCTGACGCCCTCCGAGCACTCCAGCGGGGAGAGCGACCGCAGGGGCGCGATCACCAAGGCGGGCAACAAGCACCTGAGAAAGGCGCTGGTCGAGGCCGCGTGGCACTACCTGACGTGCTCCGCGCGGCCGAAGGAGCCCGCCAGGGGCCAGGCCCCGGACCCGGGCGCCCGCAGGCATGCCGCCAAGGGCGTGCGGAGGCTGGTCGAGAGGCGCGGGACCCTGCTCGCGCGCGGGGTCCACGGCAACAAGGCGAACGTCGCCACGGCGCGCGAGCTCGCCTGCTGGGTGTGGGCGGTCGGCCTCATGGCCGAGGAGGCGTAGGGGGGCGGTCCCCCGCACATAAGCCAGTCACCCCGGAAGCGGTTCGATCCGAAGCCGTTGAGGCGAACCTCAGGTCCCTTTTCTGCGAGCGCCCAGGGCGCCACACGCGTGCACAGACTGTCGGTTCGACGTAGAAGCCTCAGCCGTAGCAACGGATTGCCCAGCGAGAGATCGCCGCGGGCGGATATTAAACTGCAAAGACGAGCGTCGGTAAGACACGCCGAGGTCGCCGCGGACGGGCTGATATAGGGAGAGGGCCTGACCCCATATCGTTGGGGCCAGGCCCGATTTTGCCTCTTGGCAATGTCCTGCTCATATTAAAAGGAACGTCCCTATCTGCCATCTACGCGCTTGGCCATCCAGACATGGGGCTGGCCCTCGTCTTCGTAATCTACCGGGGCAATTTGCGTGTAGCCCGCCTTTGCATAGAGCGGCAACACGTATTCCTGCGCATGCAGCTTAATAAGCTTAGCGCCGGCATCGCGTGCACACGAAGCACTGGCCTCGACGATCGCACTCGCCAGTCCGCGACGACGCATAGCCGGCAGCACGGCGACGCGCCCCATAATGTAGGCCTCCCCCGCCGCAACGCCTTCGTCCATGTCGCATGCCGGCAACACCGGGGCCTCTGCGTCAGCCACGCGCTCAAGCTCCTCGGGAAACACGCGCGAGCAACCGGCAAGCTCGCCGTCTACATAGAGCGTCACATGAATGCAGTTCTGATCCTCGTCGATAGCGTCGAACTCATTCTCGTAGCCCTGCTCGTCCATAAAAACGACGCGGCGCACCAACGCCGCGTCATCAAAGCATCCCGTCTTAAGTTGGATATCCATGGCTGCCCTTTCATTCAATGCGAACGTTAGGGACAGATATTAGCGAAAATGAGCTCCGCGCACGCTAAACTTCGCGCGAGCCTTCGCCAGGCAGTCGTAATGACCCACGTTATGGGCATCGCTCGCGATGAAGCTGTACAGGTTCTGATCGAACAGGCGCTGTGCCGGCTTTTTTTCGCGACCAAAGCGACCGCCGGCAATAAAGTCCGCCGAAGCCTGCAGCTTGCAGCCCATATCGACCAGGCGCTCCGCCACGCTTACATCCTTTTGAACCGCACGATAGCGCTCAGGATGAGCGATGATCACCTGGTAGCCACGGCACTGCAAATCGTAAATCGTGTTCTCGTACTCTCTAAACGCATACGCATCGGCATGCGTCGAAAGCTCGAGCAGAAACTCGTTGGTTCCATCGAAATGCAAGTGCTCCGCGGCATCGATACCAAGTTCAACGAGCTTTCGATGGTTGACCTCGAAGCCCATCTGGAGCGGAAAACCGTCAGCGTTATCACGCAGCAGTTCAAAGGCATCCCACATCTTGTCGTAATCAAAATAGGGATCACGGCAGTGAGGAGTGCAAACGATTCTGGTTACACCGGCCCGCTTGGCAGCCTCGAGCATCGCCAAGCTCTCATCGAGATCGGCGGCGCCGTCGTCTACACCCGGCAAGATATGGCAATGAATGTCACGCATAGGTCAGCCTTATCAACTAAACGTTTGCTCGGTTGGTGAAGATGCCCTTTTTGGAAGTCCCCTGATCGTCGGAGCCCTTCTTAACCTTCTTACCGTCCTTGGTGTAGTAAGAATAGTAGTACTCGCTGGTCTCGGTCTCACAGTAATTCATGACGGTACCGATGAGCTTGACCTTTTCGGACTTCTTAAGCTGGCCGATGGCGTTGAGTGCCTCCTCGCGCTTGGTGAAGTCCTCGCGCACCACGAACAGCGTGCCGTCGGTCAGGCTGGCAATCTCGGCAGCATCGATGAAGGTGCCGACCGGAGGAGCGTCGAAGATGACGTACTGGAACTTGGCAGACAGCGCCTTGACCAGCTTGGCAAAGCGGTGAGAAACGATGATGTCGGCAGGATTGGGAATGTGCGGCTCGGCATCGAGGAAGTAGAAGTTCTTCTGACCCGTCTCGACAATTGCCTGGTCAATGGAGATCTGCTCGGAAAGGACCGCATAGAGTCCGCCGCGCGAACGAACGCCGAGCATATCGGAAAGGGACCTGCGGCGCATATCGGCCTCGACCAGAAGCACGGACTTGCCGCTCGTGGCGATTGCCTGAGCAAGGTTGATGGAAACCGTAGACTTGCCCTCGTTGGGAATCGAGGACGTGACGGTAATGGTGCGAATGGGGTCGTCCACGCTCGCAAAGCGGATGTTGGCCAGAAGGGTCTTGGCGGCATTCTGTACAACGAGCTTATCGGTGTTCTTTGCCTTAGCCATGCCTATTTACCACCTTTCATAGCCGGAATTCGGCCAACAACGGGAATGCCCAGGAGCTCTTCTGCCTCTTCGGCACCGCGGATGCGGGTATTGAGCATGTCTGCCAAAACGACATAGGCAACTGCGATAAAGATACCGGCGAGGAACGCGACAGCAACGTACAGCATACGCTTGGGACCGCTGGGGGCTTCGGGGGTCTTAGCCTCGTCGATAACGTTGATGCTCTGGGCAGCGCCGACGTTCTGAGCGACCGTACTCACCGAGCTGGCCATGGCCTTTGCGACCTTAGCCGTCTCCTTGGCATCGGTGCCGGTAACCGAAAGCGTAATGACACGCGTGGTGGTCTCGGAGGAAACAGACACCTTGTAGTCATCCAGATCGGTGAGGCCCAGTTCATTGGCTGCGCCGCTCTTAACGCTATCGCTATCCAGCAGCGTGGCGATATCGTTGGAAAGCATCTGACTCGCCGAGAGATCGTTGTAGCTCATCTGACCGCTATCGTCGGTCTTGGCGAGAATGTACATGCTCGTCGTCGCGGTATAGGTGTTGTCCATCGCAACGAAGGACACGATGCCCATGGCGATCGCGCAGACCACCGGAAGGGTGATGACCAGCTGAAGGTGCTTCTTCAGCAGCTGGTACAGTTCGAGAAGGGTCATGCAGCTTGCCTTTCATTTCCCCAGTTCGGATTGACAAAACTGTCTGTATGTTATCGCATCTTTTTACCGAGACCAAACTCTATACATAAGAAACAGGCTCTCCTGTAAAAATGTCGGAAGCAATCGTAAAATTGCACAACAACGCCGCACCCGAAAGTCAAATGCGGCGTCTGCATCAATATCTATGTTATATCGCTATGCGAATGGCTCGTCCTGCTGTATGGGAAACGTCACCGTAATGGTGGTTCCCACGCCCAACTCGCTCGACAGATCGAGCGTGGCGTGATGATACAGGGCCGCATGCTTGACAATGGCAAGCCCCAGACCGGTTCCGCCGCGTGCCTTGGACCTACTCTTGTCCACGCGATAGAACCGCTCAAATACCTTGCCCTGTTCTTCAGGCGCGATACCGATTCCCGTGTCGGCGACCGCAAGGAACGGATGGCCTTCGTCGTTGGTGCCGCACTGCAGCGTAACCGTACCGCCGGGTCGATTGTAGCGGATGGCGTTGCTTGCCAGATTATAGATGAGCTCGTCAATCAAGCGCGACACGCCCTCGATGACCACAGGCTTGGTCTCATGACTTATCGTCACATTCGCCTGACGGGCGACCTGTTCAAGGCGCTGCTCGACCGCGTAGATGGCACGCGAGAGCTCAATAGGCTCCGTGGACCCAATGGGCACCGCCTCGCCCTCAGCTGCACGCTCGGCCTCGTCCAAGTTAGACAGCGTAAGGATATCGTTGACAAGCGCTGCCAAGCGGCCCGCCTCACGATAGATGCGACCGCCAAAGTTGCGCAGGTCGCCCTCGCCCTCGACCATGCCGTTTGCGATGAGCTCGGCATAGCCCGAAATCGCCGTAAGCGGCGTCTTGAGCTCATGGGTGATATTCGCCGTGAACTCGCGGCGCATACGGTCGTTGTCCGCTAGCACCGCCATTTGGCGCTTGAGTTCCTGGCGCTGCGACTCGATACGCTCAAGCATGGGGACCATCTCGGCATAGGCGTGCTCATAGCTACGGCGTGGGTGGTCCAAATCCACCTCTTGCAACGGCGCGATGATGGCACGGGACTCGCGGCGCGCCATAAAAAACGAGAGTACCGCACCCGCTGCTGCGATAAGCAGCATCGGCGCCACCATCGACAGCAAAATCGCCGCAACGCCAGGCTGGGCCTGCGCCAAGCGGACAACCTGGCCGTTATCAAGGGCGACGGCGCGATACAGCATAATCTCGTCGAGCGTAGAGCTTGCGCGCTCCGCGGAACCCAAACCACTCTCAAAGGCCTCGATGACCTCGGGGCGATCGCCATGGTTGGGCAGTGTGGAAGGCGACGCCTCGTTGTCGTAGGCAACCGATCCATCCTTGTTAATCAGCGTGATGCGCAAGTCCTCGCGATCGAGACTACGCAAGAACGGGATGGGCTCCTGCTGTTCGTCGAGAGCGGCAGCAATGAGCTCGGTTTCCTGCGCCAGATTGGCACTCGTGGCATCCGCCAAGGTGTTTTGCACAAAGAACGCACCCAGCACCGTAAACGCCACGATAACCGCCATGGCGCAGACAAAGATCGTCACAAAAACGCGGTGCGACAGCGTATGTTTTCCCTGGGGGGCGAAGACCACGGGTTACTCCTCCGATGCGGTGGCCGCGGTGTCGTCGCCTTTGGCACCATCGCCGGCAGAAGGCTCGGCCAAGCGGTAGCCCACGCCGCGCACGGTCTCGATGGCGCTGGCATGCTCGCCCAGTTTTTGGCGAAGCGTCTGCACGTGCACGTCAACGGTGCGCGAACCGCCGTCGAAGTCCCAGCCCCACACGCTCTGCAGCAACGACTCGCGGGTAAAGACCACGCCGGGCTTGCGCATGAGGTACTCGAGCAGGTCGAACTCGCGCAGGGTGAGCTTAAGCGGCTCGCCGGCAACGGTCACCTCGCGATGGCTGGGCGAGAGCACGATGTCGCCCACGCTGAGCACATCGCTCGCCTGCTTGACCATGCCGCCGCGACGCAGCAGTGCGCGGCAGCGGCTGGCGAGCTCCATGAGCGAGAAGGGTTTAGTCAGGTAATCGTCGGCACCGCCATCGAGCGCCATCACCTTGTCGAGCTCGGTGTCCTTGGCGGTAAGCATCATAATGGGCACCGTCGCCGTCAGGCGGTCGGCGCGCAGGCGGCGCATAATCGCCAAACCATCGGTATCGGGCAGCATGATGTCGAGCAGGACAGCATCGGGTACCCGTCGCGCCACGGCGGCCTTAAACTCGCCGTCGCACGAAAAGCCCTCGGCCTCGATTCCCTGCTTGCGCAGCGCGTAGACCGTCAGATCCCTGATGTTGTCATCGTCCTCGACGTAATAGATCATGTTGAACCCCTTTGCGGCCGGCATGACCGCATCTTAACCCTAAAGGTACCTTTACTAGATGGTATCAGCCAAAACGTCCCGTCAAATAATCCGCCGTGCGCGGATCGATCGGGTTTTTGAAGAGCTGGGCAGTGGGCGCATGCTCCACCAGCTCGCCCAGCAAAAAGAACGCGACCGAGTCGGAGATGCGCGCAGCCTGCTGCATGTTGTGCGTCACGACCACCAGCGTGCAGGTCTCCTTGAGCTCGCAGGCCAGCTGCTCCACCACCAGCGTCGATACGGGGTCGAGCGCCGAGGTCGGTTCGTCCATCAGCAGAATGTCGGGCTGCACGGCCAGCGCACGGGCGATGCACAGACGCTGCTGCTGGCCGCCCGAAAGACCCAGACCCGATTCTTTGAGTTTGTCCTTGACCTCGTCCCACAGGGCGGCGCGTCGCAGGGAGTCTTCGACCAGCTCGTCGAGCACGACGCGGTCGCGCACTCCCATGCCGCGAGGACCGTAGGCGACGTTGTCGTAGATGCTCATGGGAAACGGGTTGGGGCGCTGAAACACCATGCCCACGCGCTGGCGCAAACGGCAGATGTCGTAATCGCCCAGGATATCTTGACCATCGAGCGCAATCTTGCCCTCGATTCGGCAATCCTTGATGCCGTCGTTCATGCGGTTAAAGCAGCGCAGCAACGTGGACTTTCCGCAGCCCGAAGGCCCGATAAACGAGGTGATCTGCTTGTCGCGGATCTTGATATTCACGTCCTTGAGCGCATGATGGTCGCCATAGAACAGGTCGAGGCCCTCGACGTCGATGCGCGTCGGCGAGGCGGCAAGATCCTCTGCCGTGGGGCGAGTCGCATCCCCAACCTCGCGCTCGTGCGCGGCCTCGGCCTGCGCTTCCATGAGTTCTTCAAGCTCCGTGGGCTCCACAGCCGCAGCAGCCGTCATACCGCATACCTCCACATCGATATCAATTCAGCAGTATCGATAGTAGAAATCGCGGCTCATATGCACGTGAGCGCATTGTCAAGTGTTTGTAAGGGCACGCTGGCTATACGGCGGGCAGCTCGATGGTGAATATCGTGTGTTCGGGCGTCGATTCACATGCAACGGTACCGCCGTGTGCCGCGATGATCTCCTTGGCAATAGCAAGACCCAGACCGGCACCACCGCGATTGGTCGCACGCGCCGCATCCAGGCGATAGAACTTCTCAAAGATCACCTTGAGCTTAGCCGCAGGGATAGGATCGCCCTGATTGATAAAGCGCACGCGCACGCCGCCATCGTCTTGGCGCCCGGCCTCAATCGTGATAGTCGAGCCCTCATAGCTATAGGCGACGGCGTTTTTCATGATGTTGTTAAACACGCGGGCCATCTTGTCGCCATCCACGAGCACCGTCAGGTCCTCGCGAATATCAACTTGGACTTCCTTATGCTGCTCGTTGAGGATGGGATAGAACTCGTCAGTCACCTGAGCCAGCAGCAACCCCAGATCAACATAGCCGCGCGTGAGCACGATATCGTGGAAGTCAAAGCGCGTGATATCGAAGAACTCTTCGATGAGCGCATCAAGCCGGTGCGCCTTGTCGAGCGCCACGCCCGTAAAGTGCGTACGTTGCTCAACCGGCAGCTCGGGAGCCTCTTGCAGCAGCGAAAGATAGCCCACCACGCTGGCAAGCGGGGTGCGCAGGTCATGTGCCAAGTACGTGACCAGATCGTCCTTGCGATGCGACTCGTCACGCAGAGCTTGCTGCACCTTGCGCTCACGGTCACGCACGCGGTTAAGGGCGCCCTCGGCCTCCAAGAAGTCGCCGTCGATGTTGTCCCAGGTGTCGGGGTGATCGATCAGGCGATCTTGAATACGAGCGGCCAGCACACAATCGGCATGCTGCTCGCCCTGCTCGTAGCCCTGGTAGTACAGGGCGCGGCCGCACAAGAACAGCACGCACACGGCAAGCGCCAGCACAAAGCCAAGCATGTTAAATACAAAGCCGGCATCGAACAGCACCGGCCCTTCAATGCCGCCGAGCGCCATGGCGCCAATCGCCAACGTCATGGCCCACGCGGCGCCGCCAATCACCACGCAGCGGCGAACGATTTCGAATCGATCGATCAGCAAAAAGCCGATAAGCAGCACCGCCAAGATTCCGGCGATGTTATCGATGCCAATCAGCAGCAGGCTCAGCAAAAAGAGCAGCACCGTTGCAAGCGCGCGGTTGTCGACGACTGACCTCACGTATTCAAAGAGTCGATCGGGCACCTCGAACGCTTGCCTATCGTCTTTTGTCATATCAAGATCCTCACAAGCGAAAAGCGTTATTCGATGATGTAGCCGACGCCCCAGACGTTTTTGATAAAGCGCGGCTTTTGTGCGTCGTCGCCAATCTTTTCGCGCAGGTGGCGAATGTGCACCATCACCGTATTGTTGGAGCCGGGCATAAAGTCCTCGTTCCACACCGCGCGGAACAGGTCCTCCACGGCCGCCACGCTGCCGCGATGCTCGACCAGATACAGCAAGATGGAATACTCGATGGGCGTGAGGCGAACCGGTGAACCGTCCACCGTTACGGAACGAGCATCGCGGTTGATCTCCAGGCCGTCGAGCTGGAGGGTCGGCGACTCGGCCGCCTGTGCGCGGCTACCGTAGCTGGTGTAGCGGCGAAGCTGAGCGTGCACGCGCGCGATGAGCTCCAGCGGACGGAACGGCTTAACCACGTAATCGTCCGCGCCAAGCGAAAGACCCTCGATCTTGTCTTGCTGGGCATCGCGCGCCGTCAGCATGATCACGGGATAGGTATGGCTGGAACGGATCGTACGCAGCAGCTCAAACCCATCGATATCGGGCAGCATGACATCCAGCAGCGCCAGATCGAACTCCTGCTCCAAGATTGCCTTGGCCGCATCGGCCCCGCTATAGGCAATCTGGACATCAAAGCCCTCTTTTGTAAGGTAGATACCAACCAAGTCGGCGATGGCCTTTTCGTCATCAACTACCAAAATGCGCTCGTTCATGCGTGCTCCTCTCGCGCTCCATTATGCCCGAGGCGACGCATGCCACACACAACAAGCGTGGGTGATTAAGTCGGCCTTAAGCACCCTTGTGCCCGTTCGGGCGCGGATGTGGGCCACGCACGCACGCGATGATCGCCGACGCCGGCAAACGATATACTCTAGTTCCAGAAGAGACCATCCCGTCGAAAGCGAAATCCGTGAAGTCCCTCACCTCTTTTGCAAAGCGCTCAGCCCAGCTTGCCGCCGGCTTTGTCTGCGCTATCGCCCTTGCCGCTGGCGCGCCCACCGTCGCCGGCGCCCAAGTGCTCACGACCGACAATGTTTGCGGCAAAACCGCCGATGCGCGCGGCATCACGGCCGAAAACCTGCCCGATATCGATGCGACCAATGCCCTCGTCATGGGCAAAGACGGTACCGTCTACTATGCCCGCGGCGCCGATGAGCAGGTCAAGATTGCCTCGATCACCAAGGTCATGACCGCAATCCTAACCGTCGAGAATTGCAAGATGGACGAGAAGGTCACGGTGAGCAACGCCGCAGCCACCGTGGGTAATTCGACCGCTGGCTTGCTCGAAGGCGACGAGCTTACCGTGGAGCAGGCACTGCGCGGCCTGATGATTCCCTCGGGCAACGACGCCGCCATCGTTCTCGCCGAATATGTGGGCAAGAAGATCGACCCTAAGACCAAAGACGCCGAGGCCACATTTGTGAAGGCCATGAACGAGCGCGCTAAGAAGCTCGGCTGCACCGGCACGGTCTTTGAGAACCCACACGGTCTGGACTTTGATGAGTGGGCTGGCGATATGCACTCAACCGCACACGACGTAGCGCTGATGATGCAGGAGGCCATGAAAAACGACACGATCCGCGAGGTCGTAGCGAGCGAGGATTCCTGGATCGAGGTCACGGGCGCCGACGGCGCCGACCATTCGCATTCCATGGACACGCATAACTATTTGCTGGGCCAAGATGGCAACATCGGCGGCAAGACCGGCACCACCGACGACGCGGGCTATTGCTTTACGAGCGCCTACAACCGCGACGGCGACGAGATCTACACCGTTATTTTGAACTCC
The DNA here is from genome assembly GCA_928722055.1 of uncultured Collinsella sp. Classification (GTDB taxonomy): domain Bacteria; phylum Actinomycetota; class Coriobacteriia; order Coriobacteriales; family Coriobacteriaceae; genus Collinsella. The sequence goes on along the minus strand of CAKMWN010000002.1, from coordinate 151,413 downwards.
ACCACCACCGATCAGCGCTTTACCGATACCGCCACCCTTGCCAACTGGTACTACGGTCACAAGGTGACGGTCGCAATCGCCAACACGCAAGAAAAGACCGCCAACGGCAACCCGCTTATGGCGCGCATTAGTCAAACCGACTGGACGGATAAGACAATCGACGCCACGCTCGCCGATCCCACGGCGCAAGCGACCGTGTTTTCTCTTGCCGGCGAGGTGACCGAAAAGGTTAGCTACGACGATCTTTCGGGCACGGTGCATGTGGGCGACAAGGTGGGCAGCGTTACACTCAAGCAGGACGGCACCAAGATCGCCGTCATGGACCTGGTTGCCGACGAGGAAGGCGCAGGGCCGAATCCCATTGAATGGCTGCTCGTGAAGCTCGATCGCTTGGGCCGCCGCATCGACAACCGCCCGCTCACAGCCGAGAGCGAGACCGTAGCCAAGGCGCCCAAGGCGTAGGGCCGGAGCGATATCACATCGAACCAAATGAGGCGTCCAACGGGGCGCCTCAATTTTGAGGGTTCGAATCCCCAGCCTCCTTTCTCCGCACAAAAAAGGGCCCCAAATGGGACCCTTCTTCAAATTCGTACTGGCGGAGAGCTGGGGATATCCGGGCATGCTGCGCATGCCCTCCGGCTTCAAAGCCTGGCGGCTTTTCGCCCACGGGCTACAAACGCTTTCGCGTTTGCTTAACGCCCGTGCCCTCTCGGGTTCGAATCCCCAGCTAACGTTCTCCATACCAAAAAGGGCCCCTTACGGAGCCCTTCTTCAAATTCGTACTGGCGGAGAGCTGGGGATTCGAACCCCAGATGCCCTTTTGGGGCATACTCGCTTAGCAGGCGAGCACCTTCGGCCTCTCGGTCAGCTCTCCGTAACAGCCGTTCTATAGTAACCAAACAGCCTAAGATGGGCAAGAGGAAATTTTCTAATTGCCTAGCATCCTTTCCTCATTGGAAGCTTCGCCTACCCCAGCGAGCGGTTGAGGGAGCCGAGCTCGTCGTTGCCCATGGTGCGCCACATTTGGAAGATGCAACCGCGTGCCAGGAAAAAGAAGCCGTTGTCGACCAGTTGAACAGCGGCATCTGCCAGCTGATTCGTCACGGCGGACACTGGCGGCAGCTCGAGTCCAGCCTTGCGAATGGTCTCGACCGCTTCCTCGAACGTCGGAGGCTCGCTGACGCCCATCTCGTTCATAAGGCCCTGCATTTCTTCCAGCGCGCTGCTGCCCGACTCCTCGCCACGTGGCACCAGACGGTAACAAGCCAGCGCAAGGTCGAGCTGATCGCAATTCCAATAGGCAAACGCCAGGCGATAGAACAGGTAGCCGATTGCAGAGCGATCGCTGGCAATACGTAGGCCGTGGCGCGCCACCTCGATAATCTCGTCAAAGCGCTCCAGACGCGCAAGAACGTTGATGAGCGCAAAGTGCGATTGCATGGACGAGCGCGCCAGATCGTAAAGATGGCGCACCTCGGGCAGCGCTCGTTCAAAGTCCTCTTGCTCGACGTAAAAGCTGCAGATCTCGTGCTGGGCAAAGTACAGCGCATCGGGCGCACGAAGGATTCGCACAGAGCGGTCTTCTTCCAACACCGGTAGCACCATGCGCACCAGCTGGTTATCGCAAAACTGCGTTTGAACCGGACCTGTCGCCAAAAGCTCGGCAACGGCGCACTTAGCCTCCAACTCCTCAACAAGACGGGAAAAGCCTTCAAAAGCACCTGTACGGTCGACTTTTGCCTGCTCGCGCAATTCAACAACACGGGCCACGTATGGGTCGTCGTCCTCTTCCATGACCTCCAACTCGTCAGCCGTATCGGCAAGCAGCAAATCGCGCAGCGCCGGCGGAAGCGTGCGATGGTCATCACGCGGACGAGCATGAACCTCCGCAGGTTCAATCGTCTCCGGAGCAGTTGACTCATACGCCTCAAGTACACGCTTGCACGGCATATCGTCCATGTCCATGCTCTCAAGATCCTTGGCGACAGGCACGCAATCGGCCAGATAGGCCGCGCGCCCAAAGAAATACGTTGCGGCAACGCGCTCGCCCTGCTCACTGTCGGGAGCAGCAATCTGCACATAGCAGCGCGTGATGCAGGTGCCCGCGGCAAAACACGCTGCCGCAAGCGTGAGTGCCACGCGCGCATCGTGCTCCGCGGCCCAGATCGCGCGCGTGTCCTCGTCCAGCTCGCGCCAGGCGTCATCCTGAGCGTCGTATTCACGTTGCGGCATGGCATCAACGACAGACTGCCCAAACCGAACGAGCATAATCCCCTCGGCAACGTTTGCCCGATAGGTATAGTCGAGCCGCGTGACCACGTTGAGCGCCTCAACGATTCGCGCAAAACGGGTGCGCACGTCCCACTCGCCGCCCGGCTGGCAAGCCACCGTACCCGGCTTGCCCCACGGGTTATCGCTCGAAGCCGTATCGAGCAGTCGGGGAACATCGTTGGTCGTCTTGGCGATATGCCACGCATCAAAGAGCGCGCAGCCCTCAAGGCTCGGCGAGGATGCCGCAGGGACCAATCCGGCCCCGATGCGCTCAAGGATGCCGGAGAGGCGGTTGAGACGGCACTCGATGGCAAGCAGCATGTCAATCTCGTCCTGGTCCAACAGGCTACGATCAAAATTGAGATAGAAAATCTTTGAGCGATCAATGCGAGCCAGGCTCATCTCGGACTTGGCAGCGATGGTGCGCAGGCGGGGCAAGTCAATTTCGCTCATAAGGGCGGCGGCATAGCGCTCGATACCGCTCGGATTCTCGGCATGGTCAACGCGGTAGAGCAGCGTCTCGATAGCATCGGGGAGCGGTGCCGTGTTAAAGCCCAAAAACACCTCGACCGGCTCGGGCAACTTTACGAGCTTGATCTTGTCGACAACGTTTTGCATACCCTCGTCGAGTCCGCCGGCGTCCGCCGTGTTCACAATAGCGCTTTCGGAGTTGGCAAATATCACGTAGCGCAAGAACATCGAGGCCATGAACTCGCCGTAAGGAAGGGCGCGGGTCGAATTCCATGTCTCGTGGTCGGACTGCTCGCGCATGGGGCCTTCGGGAGAGCCGGCAGTTTGCGCACACGCGCGCATTGCACCGTTGGCTTCCCTTACCATAATCTCACCAATACTGGAATCCGACTCGTCAAGGACCAGTTCCATGTCGGGATCGTTGGGCAGCGGAGCCTCGCTGACGGGGCGGTCCACCTTGTACACCTCACCCGAAACGCTTACGTAGCCCAAAAGCGACACATGACTTTTGCCAACGAATTCGACGACATAACAAGATTCAAGCTGATCCTCGCCAAAGAGTTTCCAGACCACGCCATATGAGCGTCCCGCAGGCTGCTCGGGCATCGCCGGAAAGCGCTTCTTGGGATCGAGAAACCTGAGCTTGTATGTCGGACGCTCTGCCACGAAGTATCACCCTGATCGGTCGCTTGAAGAAGGAGTGGTCGCGAATAAGTCGCGACATCTACTCGGAATCTTACACGAGTCGACAGGAAATCGTCCGCTTCACGCTCGCGCCTCGACCGAGGTTCGAATCCATGCAGCGGCGACATAAAAGAAAAGCCCCCGTTGCCGGAGGCTTCAAGTTCAATTGGTGCGGCGTATAGGATTCGAACCTATGACGTTCTGATTCGTAGTCAGACCCTCTATCCAGCTGAGGTAACGCCGCGACTTGTTGATTATTATGCACATCGACTGAATAAAGGTCAAGCATTTTTCGAAAAAAGTTATTGAATTTGATTTTTACTCATTTTGACCACTTGATGCGATCTTCGACGCATCGCGATATAAGAAAAGCCTCCGTTACCGGAGGCTTTAAAATTCAATTGGTGCGGCGTATAGGATTCCGCGCATCCGCTGCGCGGATCCGCACCGGCTTCGCCCGCCTGCCGGCGGACTCGCCCGCGGGCTGAAAACGCTCCGCGTTTTCTTGACGCTCGCGCCTCGAACGAGGTTCGAATCTCCGCAATGCCCCCGTAAAGGAAAAGCCCCCGTTTCCGGAGGCTTAAAACTCAATTGGTGCGGCGTATAGGATTCGAACCTATGACGTTCTGATTCGTAGTCAGACCCTCTATCCAGCTGAGGTAACGCCGCAACGCACGGATTATTATGCACGTGACCCCTCGATGGGTCAAGCGACAATTTGGAAAAATTTTACGAAGTGATGATTGAGACGCCCGCGCCTCGACCGAGATTCGGATCCATGGGATACCGCCATAAAATAAAAGCCCCCGTTGCCGGAGGCTTTCAATTTCAATTGGTGCGGCGTATAGGATTCCGCGCATCCGCTTCGCGGATCCGCGCCGGCTTCGCCCGCCCGCCGGCGTGCTCGCCCGCTCGCTGAAAACGCTCCGCGTTTTCTTGACGCTCGCGCCTCGACCGAGGTTCGAATCCATGGGATGCCGACGTAAAAGAAAAGCCCCCGTTGCCGGAGGCTTCAAACTCAAGTGGTGCGGCGTATAGGATTCGAACCTATGACGTTCTGATTCGTAGTCAGACCCTCTATCCAGCTGAGGTAACGCCGCAGCGCAAGACATATAAAACCACTTTAGCTTATTGGAGTCAAGCACAATCTCAAACTTTTTTGTGGAACGCAGTTTTGTCATGCTGCTCCGCATATACCGCTGTTCCCCGTACGATCGATTGGCTTTTCGATCACGTCAAACTTGGCATCAAGTTCCCTCAGGAGCGATCTCACCCGCTGGGCACAATCATAATCGGCAAACGAGATGCTCAGCATGCGCGCGACCTGGTTGGAAGTCCCAACTCCATAGAAGTGCTCCAGCGCCACAAGCCCCTCGTGCGTCACAAAGGTCTCGACCACATGCGGCGACTCCTCAAAGCACCATTGTGTCAACGGACCCTCACTCGTCTGCCGAACCACCAGGCCGCCCATGCCAGACGGCTCACACGTTACAAGCAGGTACTCCCCGCCCTCGTCGCTCTCAAACAAAACCACCCGATCATCAAACAGCTCCATCGCGTCCCCTTTCTCTCGCTCTTATTTAGCAAAAGCATAGCAGGTAGATGGCTGTATACAGAACAGTTGTTCGTGTGTTTTCTATTGAGCTGTCCGCACGGCATGGTATGGACCTGCGCACGAAATAGGGCGCCCCCGAAGGAGCGCCCTTGCATATCCCCTATGCAGCCAACTTACGCGACCGGCTCGATCTTCTCGAGACCACCCATGTAAGGACGCAGGACCTCGGGAATCGTGATGGTGCCGTCGGCGTTCTGGTAGTTCTCCAGAATGGCGGCCATGGTGCGGCCGGCCGGCAGGCCGGAACCGTTGAGCGTGTGCAGGTAGCGCGAACCCTTGAAGTTCTCGGGGTCGCGGTACTTGATGTTGGCGCGGCGGGCCTGGAAGTCGCCGCAGTTGGAGCAGGAGCTGATCTCCTTGTAGGCGTTGTAGCTCGGCAGCCAGACCTCGACGTCGTAGGTCTGACGGGCAGAGAAGCCCAAGTCGCCGGTGCACAGGCTAATCACGCGATACGGAAGGCCCAGCTGCTGCAGCAGGTACTCGGCCTCGGCGGTCATGCTCTCGAGCTCCTCGTCGGACTCCTCCGGCTTAGCGAACTTGACCATCTCGACCTTGTCGAACTCGTGCTGACGGATGATGCCGCGGGTGTCGCGACCGGCGGAACCGGCCTCCTCGCGGAAGCAGGGGGTGAAGGCGGTGTAGCGGCGCGGCAGGGTGTCGGCGTCGAGGACCTCGCCGGCGTGCAGGTTGGTGAGCACGACCTCGGCGGTGGGGATCAGGAAGTTGTCGCCCGAGACGTGGTAGGCGTCGTCCTCGAACTTGGGCAGCTGACCCGTGCCAAACATGGTCTGACGCTTGACGACGATGGGCGGCCACCACTCCTTAAAACCACGGCTGGTGTGCGTATCGAGGAAGAAGTTGATGAGGGCGCGCTCCAGGCGGGCGCCGGCGCCACCGAGAACGGTAAAACGGCTGCCGGAGAGCTTGTTGCCGCGCTCGAAGTCGAGGATGTCCAGATCGGTGCCCAGATCCCAATGCGGCTTAAAGTCGAAGTCGAACTCGCGCGGGGTGCCCCAACGACGGCGCTCAATATTCTCGTCCTCGTCCTTGCCGTACGGCGTGGCCTCGCAAGGAATGTTGGGCAGGTGAGCCATGAAGTCGTACTGCTCCTGCTCGAGAGCAGTACGGCGCTCGGCCAGACCGTCAATCTTCTCGTTGACGGCGCGCACGGCCTCCTTGGCGGCCTCGGCCTCGTCCTTCTTGCCCTCCTTCATCAGGGCGCCGATCTTCTTGGACTCGGCGTTGCGCGTAGCCTGGAGCTCCTCGACCTCGGTGATGACGGCACGGCGCTCGTCGTCGAGCTCAAAGAACTTCTCGCGATCCCAAGACGTCTGGCGGTTAGCCATGGCGACATCGATGGCATCGGGGTTCTCGCGAACAAACTTGATATCAAGCATTAGATCCTCCGGCGATATACATTCCATTTAGGTTGCAACCTTGTACATGTATGGGCAAGTATATACTTATGAGCGTTTACGACCCAACTCAACTACGCAAGAAGGCACCCAATGGACGCAGTTTTTTCCTTTTTGTTTGGCACCCGCACCGGTTTTGCCATCCTTTTCGCCGGCGGCATCCTGTTATTTGCGATTCTTGCCTTTGTAATGGAGAAGCGTACCCATAAGATGTACGTCGACCGCGGACCCAAGTCCGAGGATGAGGAAGACAGCTTCTGGGACTAACCTGCCAAAAAGGGACAGGTTTATTTTGGTCTGTTTTATCTGGGCAAACGCAAGCGCCCCGCAACTGGAATTGAGCCAGTTGCGGGGCGCTTTTCGCTAAAAGGACAAAACCGCAGAAAATACCTGCCAAAAATAAACCCGTCCTTTTTTTGGTCGGTTTTACTGGAGAGTTGCGTCGATTGCCTTGACCAGGGCGCTGCGCATGCCAGCGTCCTCGAGCGCAACGACGCCCTTGATGGTGGCACCACCGGGCGAGCATACGGCATCCTTCATCGCCGCAGGATGCTGGCCAGTTGCAAGCTGCAGCTTTGCCGTACCTAGCACCATCTGGCTCACAATGCGATAGGCATCGGCACGCGGGATACCGTGCTTGACCGCCGCATCGCCCAGGGCCTCGATTGCCATGGCGACAAATGCCGGAGCGCAACCACCCACCGTGCCGCCCACGAACAGCAGGCTCGTATCGAGCTCGACCACCGCACCGAGCTTGCCAAGCAGATCAAGCACCACTGCGCTCTGCTCATCACTAAGCGTGGAAGCCTTCTCGCAAGCGATGACGCCCTCGCCCACCGAAACCGGCGTGTTGGGCACCGTCGAGATATGCGCGACGCCCGGCAGGACCTGCTCCCACTTGGCACTGTCCCAGGTCCAGGCAACCGACAGAACGACCTTTTTGGCAAGAGCATCCTTGAGCGGGGCGAAAATCTTCTCGATCATGTACGGTTTGACCGCAGCGACCACGATATCGGATGCGGCGACGACCTCGGCGGCATCGTGGCAAGCGACCATGCCGCGCGCCTCGCAGCGCTCAACCAGTGCGTCGTAGCGACCCGCGCAGGCGCACATGTCGCTCGCAGCTACACCGGCAGCGATCCAGCCATCGGCCATAGCGCTCGCCATATTGCCAAAACCGACAAATCCAATCTTCATATCGCATAGTCCTTTCAGACACATTCCTCAAAACGAAAGGTATTGTCCCACGCCATTGTTTCGTATTGCAGACCTATTTGTGATACGGCTCGCCACGACTAATCTTGCAGGCACGGTAAATCTGCTCTAGCAGCACCACGCGCGCCAAGTTATGCGGCAAGGTAATGCGTCCAAAGCTGAGCATCTCGTCGGCTCGTGCGCGCACGTCATCGCTCACGCCGTCCGAACCGCCAATCACAAAGGCAATGTCGCTGCTGCCTCGCAGCATAAGATCGTCGAGCCTCGCCGAGAGCTCCTCGCTCGAGCGCTCTTTGCCCTCAATGGCCAGCAGGATCACATGCGCTCGAGACGGCAAGGCAGCAAGAATCGCCGCCCCCTCCTTGTCGCGCGCGGTATCCACGCCGCCCGCCTTAGCCGGGTCGATATCGGCCACCTCGCGGATATCAACCTTGGCATAGGCACCCAGGCGCTTGGTGTACTCAGCGCACGCGTCCTTCCAAAAGCGCTCCTTGAGCTTACCGACGCAAACGACGGTGTATTTCACGCGCGTCTACTCCTTCGAATCGTTCTGAACCTTACCGGCAGCCAGCATCTGCTCGAACATAGAGGCCGACTGCGAAAAGTCGCTCGGCAGCACGACCGTCGAAGTTTTACCCGTGCGAGCGAACTCCGTCATCATCTCGGACCACTGCGTAAACATGAACAGCTGGTTGGCCTCGTCGTTACCGACTCCCGTCTCCTGGATGATCTCGAGCGAATCCTTGATGCCCAGCGCGATGGCCTTGCGCTGGTTGGCGATGCCCTCGCCCGCCTTTTCCATTGCCTCGGCCTCGGCGGTCGCCTCGGTGACGCGCTTGATGCGGTCGGCCTCAGCGAGCTCCTGTGCCGCAGCGCGCTTGCGCTGGGCAGCGTTGATGTCGTTCATGGAGTTCTCAACCTCGGTCGGCAGTGCGATTTTGGTGATGAGCGTCGACACGAGGGTGAAGCCGTAGGCGGCCATCTGCTCGGAAACGGTAGCGTTGACATCCTTGGCGATGTCATCCTTCTTGGCAAAGACCTCATCGAGTGTGTAGACGGGAATCGAAGAGCGCAGGGCGTCGGTGATGAAGTCACGCATCTGGTCGACGGGCTCCTGCAGCATATAGTAGCTCTTGTAGATGCCCGAATCTGCCGGGCCGGCGCCCATGTCATAGCTCACGTGGTACTGAGCAGAGACCTCAAGGCCGATGGTCACGTTGTCCTGGGTCTTAACGTCGATGCCAAAACCGTTTTTCATGGTGCGCAGACTCACCGTGGCGGCCTTGCGGTCAATCACGGGTACCTTCATGTGGAAGCCCGCGTTGACGATGCGGTTGAACTTGCCTAAGCGTTCGATGATCACAGCATGCTGCTGTTCAACGACATAGCAGGCGCTGGGAAGCAGCAGCAACAGAATGATGATGGGGATCAAAAGGCTGGTAAGGGCGGCGATGATACCGGACAACAGCATGGTCTCTCCTCTGATAGGCACACGTTGGCATTAGGATACCCGTACGAAGCAGCCACGTGACATCAACAAGAGACCCATAACAAAAAAGCTCCCATTGCTGGGAGCTCTTTCAATCAATGGTGCGGGCGAAAGGACGTCCGCGTATCCGCTTCGCGGATCCACACCGGCTTCGGCCGCCTGCCGGCGCCCTCGCCAGCTCGCTAAAAACGCTCCGCGTTTTCTTTACGCTCGCTCCTTCACAGGCTCAAGTCCCTGTGATGGGCCCATAACAAAAAAGCTCCCATTGCTGGGAGCTCTTTCAATCAATGGTGCGGGCGAAAGGACTTGAACCTTCATGGGGTTGCCCCCATACGGACCTGAACCGTACGCGTCTGCCAATTCCGCCACGCCCGCGTGCAGGAATTAGAATAACGGAGCGCCACCACGAACGCAAGAACTATTTTTGAAAAAGTTTGCAGGCATTCTCCCAAGCGACTTGCGCGATTGTTTCGGCGTCCTCACCAGTGCGATCGACACGGTCGTTAACCAGCGCGTTTGCCGTAATGGAGATCATTGCGGGCTCGCATTCAAGACCGCGAATGGGCTCCGGAGCCATATACGGGCAATCCGTCTCGAACAAAATTCGATCGAGTGGGGTTGCCGCAAATGCCTCGCGCACGTCGTCGTTGCGCTTAAAGGTGGCCGCACCACCATAGGCGATATAGCAGCCCAGCTCCACAAAGCGCTCCATCGTGGCGCGGTCCTCGCCAAAGCAGTGCAGCACACAACCGGCCTGGGGCACGCCCACCTCACGAAGCACGTTGTACGCATCAACGTGCGAGGTGCGCTCATGGTCCGTGTCCTCGTGGCGCAGATGCAGCTCCACCGGCACGTTACGACACACGGCAAGCTCGAGCTGACGCGCCATGCAGTCAATCTGCACGTTATGGGGTGCCGGCGCGATATCGTCGTCATAGTCCATGTGGTAGTCCAGGCCGATTTCGCCAATACCGGCGCATAAGGGATCATCGAGCGCGGCAACGACCTGTGCGTGAACGTCGTCGGTATAGTCCGGTGCGCCATACGGATGCACGCCGGCAAGATACTTGATCTGCGGGATATCCTGCATCGGCAGAATTTCGCGCGTCAGCCAGTCGCTATAGTCCGTCACGCTGCGTTTATCAGCGATGGGGTCGAACATCGTCACCAACAGGTCGACGCCCGCCGCCTTGGCACGCACGAGCGTCTCAGGCACATCCTTGCCCCAGAACGAAAGCAGATGTGCATGCGTGTCGGCAAGCGGCGCCAAGGGCACGGGACAAGCAACCGTCTTCTTTTTCTTGGTAAACGTCACACGTTCGGCATTAGGCATCATGGATTAGCTCCTGGGCCAGACGGACAAAGTCAGCAACATCAAGCGTCTCGGCGCGCGTGGTGGGTGCAATACCGCAAGCCTCAAAGGCGGCATCGAGCACGTCCTTGACAAAGCCGTTGGCGCTCATGGAATTGCGGATGGTCTTGCGACGCTGAGCAAACGCGGCATCGATCACACGGGCCACAAACTCGCGGTCGATGCCCTCGGGCACCACGCCGTCAACGCGATCGATACGCACGACAGCAGAATCCACATGCGGCGCTGGCATAAAGCAGCGCGGCGGCACCTCAAAGCGCCCCGTCACCTGTGCATACAGGCCGAGCTTTGCCGTGTAGCCGCCATAGGTCTTGTTGCCCGGCGTTGCGCCAATACGATCTGCAACTTCCTTTTGCACCATGACGACAGCGCGCTTAAGCGCGGGCATCGTCTGGAAGAACTGAAGGATGATCGTCGCCGCCACGTTATAGGGCAGATTCGCGACAAACACCGTAGGTTCACCACCGGCGACCTGCTCAACCTGCTCCGGGCACACCTTGAGCGCATCGCCCATGATAAAGCGGAAGTTGGCATAGTCGGCGGCGTGGGCGTCAAGCACCGGCTCAAGCTCGGGATCGGCCTCAATCGACGTAACGCACGCCGCCTCCTGCAGCAGGGCCAACGTCAGCGTGCCGCAACCCGGGCCGACCTCGAGCACGCGCTCATCGCCCGCAAGCTCAGCGAGCTCACAGATACGTTCGATCACATGGTTGTCGATCAGGAAGTTCTGGCCCAGGCGATGCTTGGTCGCAAGGCCAAACTCCTCTAGCAGCTCCCTAGTTGCCGTGGGGTTTGCCAAAGGCGAAGTTGTCATGGTTGCCTCCTTAGCATGATGGCGGCGTCTTGAAACAAAAGGGCATGGACCGTGGCGGCCATGCCCTTACAGCTAAACAGCAAATTGCCGATATGGCGCTCGCGCGGTCTCTACGCCAGACGCGGGAACAGCGGATCGCCCTTCTCGACGGGCTGACCACCAGCAAGCAGGCCCCAAGCGCAAATGCCCTTGAGGTCGTCGCTCGCGGCCTCGTCCTCGCAGGACAGGCGGCGCAGAGCCTCGGCAGAAGTCTGGGGCATGAGCGGCATCAGCAGGTGAGCGGCAATGCGGATGGCCTCGAGCAGGTTGTAGATCACAAACGCCAGCTCGTCAGCCTTGGCCTCGTCCTTGGCAAGTGCCCAAGGCTCGGAGTCCTCGATGTAGTGGTTGGCGGCGTGGATGAGCTCCATGACCTCGTCCTTGGCTCCACCGTAATCGAGCACGTCCATCTTGGCCATGTAGCGCTCGACCAAACCGTCGGCAATCTTTGCCAGCGGGTTATCGAACGCATCGAACGATGCGGGCTTGGCGGGCGCGCAACCGTCAAAATACTTGCCGCTCATGTTGAGCGAACGCGAGATGAGGTTGCCCCAGCTGTTGGCCAGGTCGGCGTTGTAGACCTGCTCCATGCGGTCGAAGCTGATGGCACCGTCGGTGCCAGGGACGACGTCGGTCATAAAGTAGTAGCGATAGCCCTCGACGCCCAGCATGTCGATAACGTCCTGCGGAGCGATGGCGTTGCCGCGGCTCTTGGACATCTTCTCGGCCTTGCCGGTCTCGGCATTGCGCACGGTCAGGAAGCCGTGGGCAAAGACGTGCTCGGGCAGGGCCTCGCCGATGGCCATGAGCATGGCGGGCCAAATGACGCAGTGGAAGCGGATGATGTCCTTGCCCACGATGTGGAACTGCGCGGGCCAGCGATAGGCCAGCTCGGCACGCGCCTCGTCGGTGTCGACACCGTAGCCGACGGCCGTCATATAGTTGAGCAGCGCATCGAACCACACGTAGGTCACGTGACCCTCGTCAAACGGGACCTGAATGCCCCAGTCAAAGCTCGTACGGCTCACGGAAAGGTCATTAAGGCCGCCCTCGACAAAGCTACGTACCTCGTTCATGCGGAACGCAGGCTCGACAAAGTCGGGGTGCTCGTCGTAAAGCTTGAGCAGCTTGTCCTGGAAAGCGGAAAGCTTAAAGAAGTAGGACTCCTCCTGCACGCGCTCAAGCGGACGGTGGCAGTCGGGGCACAGGTGCTGGCCGACGCTGCCGTACTCCTCGTCGCCCTTCTGGACCTGCGTATCGGTGAAGTAGGTCTCGTCAGGCACGCAATACCAACCGTCGTAGCTGCCCTTATACAGGTAGCCGGACTCCTTCATGCGCTCCCACAGGTACTGCACGGCATGATGCTGGCGCGGCTCGGTGGTGCGGATGAAGTCGTCGTTGGAGATCTCGAGCTTGCTCCAAAGCTCCTTGAAGTGCGGAGCCTGGCTGTCGGTCCACTCCTGCGGCGTCATGTTGTGCTTGGCTGCGGCCTCGGCGACCTTCTCGCCGTGCTCGTCCATGCCGGTCAGGAACTTGACGTTATAGCCGGCGGAGCGACGATAACGGGCCTGAACGTCGGCGATGATGGTGGAATAAGCCGTGCCCAGGTGCGGATCGGCGTTGACGTAGTAGATGGGCGTCGTGATAAAGAACGAAGGCTTGCTTTGATCCATGGGGTTTGTCCTCCAGAAAAACGTTGCATACAGGGGATGATTCTAGCGCAAGGGCTGGATATCCTCCATCTATTGCATATCGAGCACCATGGCATAGACATCGCGCTTGCGGCGCGAATACTTCTGAGACAGGCGCTTGGCCACCGCAGAGGCGGGCTCCCCCTCCTCGAGCGCGGCGCGGATATCCTCGCGCAGGGCCTCGTCGGGATCCGCTGCCGCGGCGCCAACCGGCACGATACCGGCCTCCTCACCCTCGCTCGGCGGCGCGATGACCAGCGCAATCTCGCCCTTTACCTCGCCGCGAGCACGCAGCTCCTCGGCGAGCTGGGCAGCGGGCCCGCGCAAGACTTCCTCGTGCAGCTTGGTGAGTTCGCGGCAGACGGCAACCTCACGCTGAGGAAAGACCTCTGTCACGGCCTCGAGCGTCGCCACGATGCGATGTGGAGACTCGTAGAAGATGAGCGCGCCGGGAACCACGGCAAGGCGCTGCAAACGGCGCACGCGGTCGCCGTGCTTTCGGCCCAAAAAGCCCTCGAAGAAAAAATGCTCGCAGGGAATGCCGGACGAAACGAGTGCCGTGACGCAAGCAGAGGGCCCGGGAATAACTTCGACGGGCACATCGGCCTCACGCGCCGCCTCGACCAGCGCCTGACCGGGATCGGACACGCTCGGCATGCCGGCATCCGAGGCAAAGGCGAGGGTCTCCCCCGCCAGCAGACGGTCGACCAGGCCGGCGGCGCGGCTGGCGATCACATTCTCGTCGCAACGGACAAGTGGCTTGGAAATGCCCAGGTGCATCAGCAGCTTTGACGTCACACGCGTGTCTTCGCAGCAGATGGCATCGGCGGCGGCAAACGCCTCGCCAACGCGCGGGGACAGGTCGCCCAGGTTGCCGATGGGCGTGCCGACCACATAGAGTTTGCCCGTATGGGCGCTGTTTTGCGTCATATCAACCTATTCAATCATGCCGCGCTCGAGCGTACCGAGCGCCGCGCGGGCGTCCCATGCTGCAATGCGCTTCTCGGTCTTCCACGTTTGGAAGAACCAGCCGGCAGCCGGCGCAAACGAAGCCAGCTGGTTGGCGATAAACACGCGCTCGTAGGCATTGCGGCCCTCGGGCGTAACCGACGAGTTGGCAAAGATCGCCGCGCCCGACCATTCGCCCACCAGCACGGGGAACCCAGTCGAAATCGCTTCTTTAAGCTCGCGCTTGTTGCGCGAAATCGCCGTCGTCAGCCCGCGGGGGCTCGTGATGTCGAGCGCATACTCGTCACGGTAATGGTACAGGTGAAGGTTCATGTAGACGTTCTTGTACTTGGCGCCGCGCATAAAATGCTTCCACTCGTTGGGATGCCCCGACGACGAGAAGACGACAATCTTATCCTCGGGCATATACGAACGGACGAGCTCGTAGGCATCGCGATAGAAATTGCGCAGGTAGTGGGCCGGAATGCCATCCGTCATGGCAAAGAGACTCTTGCGGACACTCATCTGCGGCGTATCCAGCAGCTCAATGCCCAGCAGACTCTCGGCCTCGCCGTAACGCTCGGCCAAGCGCTCGAGCACGTCGAGTGCGACATGGCGGCCGTTAGTGGACGAATGCCACTCGGCAACAGCCTCCGGCGTGGCGGGCGAATCGTTGGAATCGCCCTGGCCACCGGGCACAGTCGCCAGGTCAAGCAGCACGCGAATGTTGTACTTGGCAGCCCACTCAATCGCGCGGTCGATGTAGTCGACAACCGAGATGTAGGAGGCATCAGACTCCTGTGAGCCAAAGGCATACCAAGGCACCGGCAGGCGCACGGCGTTGAGGCCGATCTGCGCCATGCGACGGAAATCATCCTCGCTCACAAATGTCTCGTAATGACGGCGCATGCGTTCGTTATAGGCGGCGGTGCCCATGGCCTCCTGCAGCTCGGCCGCATTGGATGCACCGGTCGCCGCGTATAGCGACGGGGTCACCCAAGGCTCGGGAATAAACCAGCCAGAGAGATTAACGCCGAGTATCCTCTCCATCACTGCCCCCTTTTGAATCATACGGGCTAAGCCCGCATCGCTCTTGCATGACATATCTATCGATTTGAGTATACCCGCGCATGCAGACAGGCGACCGAACGGTCTGTAAAGTGACGCGAAAGTGGGAGGAATGTCTGGGAACAGGCGGGCTCGGGATGGTGCGACGAGATGTGCACGCACATCGGAAGTAAGCGCCGGAAAGCGCATCCCACTCTGAAGCCAAATTCCGGGACGCAGTTTCCGCAGAGCTCTCGATAAAAGAAAAGGACCCCTTTGCAGAGGTCCTAGTCAATTCAAGGTGGCGGGGAAGGGAATCGCGCCCGCGCTCCGCGCGTGCGGACCGCTGCGGCGCTTGCGCGCCTTGCGAGCTGCGCTGGCAAACGCTATCGCGTTTCCTCAGCTCCGCGCCCTCACGGGGTTCGATTCCATGTAGGGGCTGCATAAAAGAAAAGGACCCCTTTGCAGAGGTCCTAGTCAATTCAAGGTGGCGGGGAAGGGAATCGAACCCCTGACACGAGGATTTTCAGTCCTCTGCTCTACCAACTGAGCTACCCAGCCATTTGAGGTGTGCCTTGTTTCAAGGCTTGATTAGTATAACCAAGGACGCGTTCCGGTCAACCGAGAATTTTAAAAAAGTTTTTGAGCACAGCCTCGGTTCTATAAATCGGCACGTCAGAGGCATCAGCCGGCAGCAAGAAGTTTTTCGCTCAGTCCCTTAAGCCGGCACGCGTTGGAGAGCAGGGGTCGAAACAATGATTGAAGGGCGCTCTAGTACGGCCCAGGCGCCGGGACAGGAGCACATACGCCAGGGACGTACGTTTTCGTAGCATACGAGGACATAGCCGCGCGCATCGATAAAGGCGATATCGATGGGATAAGCCATAAAACACGTGTGGACCGAGGAACAGTGCGGAAACGCCATGACAAGCGGCAGGCCGTTGGCGGCAACCGGACGCCGTCCCAGCATGCCGCGCAGGCGCACGGCAAACGACTCCGCCACCACAAACTCGGCCGGCGTCCAACCCAGCCTGTTGAGTGCCCGCGCGTAGGCGATGTAAGACGAGACCGCGGTCACATGACCACCCCCGGACGCCATGGATCGACCGTCACCGCGCGCTCGTGCGACAACGTTGTCGGCGCCCCCAGCGAAACGCCAGCGATGCTGAGAGAAGTCGGCCACGGCTCATAGTGCATGGTGCAGGTGTAGGTCCTAAACGTACCGGATAGGGAGAGCAGGCCACCATCCAATGCCTCCGCGCCTTGCTCGCTCGACACTTCGATCCGCAAGTCATAGCCTTCCATGGCATTCAGAATTTGAGTCTGAACCGTCGCCGAGGCATCGGCAGAGCTTTCGTCGCCCTCCCCCTCCGACGCCACGGCGTGCGCCAACACGATGTCGGGTACCACGCGGTCGAAGCGCGCGACAGCGCTGGCAAAGATCATGACGTTGTACACGATGAGTGCCAGCACCAGCAAAACGGGCGTAACCACCGCCATCTCCACCGTCGCTTGGGCGCGCTCCTCGCGCAGACGCATGCGGATACTCATTACGACCCACCGCCCAGAGCGCCAACCAGCGTGGCGACATCGACGGTGAGTGGGATGGAGCCGCCGCCGGGCAGAGGAATCTCCGCAAGCGTGAACACCGTACCGCTAATGGTGCGTTCGACTTGATATTCCAACGCCTCGCAAAGCGCCTTGGGATCGGTCACGCCCAACGGAATACTTCGCAGTTTGTCTTGCGCTTGAGAGAGACCCGCAATGTCAGACCCCGGACTCTTAATGACATTGGCGGAATCGGTCAGCACCGGCTTTCGCAGGCGCAAGTCGCACGGTTCCAAACCCAGCGCCGCCACGGACGCCGAAACGGTATCGCCGAGCCACGATGCGATGGAGCCCAACGCACCGCTGCCCCCTCCTAGGTCTTTAATCATCTCGTCCATAAGTTCGTCGGCCGAACCTTGGATATCACCGTATCCCACGAGCAGCCGTCCCCAAACATCCATGACGCCGTCGAGCACGCCGGCAACGCCGCCCGAGCGTTCCTTCAATGTCGAGAAAAATCGCGAAAGCACGTTGTTTTGCGCCGTCGCCTCATCGGGCGCCAGCACCGCGGCAGAGATAGCACCGCGATCGCCAAGCCTGACTGCCGTGTTAAACGAGGAGTTAAGTTGATCGGGGCTGGTAATGTCACCCGAAACTGCAAATGCGACCACGCCGTTGCGTCCAGGTGGGGCGATACGCGGGCGCTCGCCGGAAAGCGCTTTAATGGCCTGGTCAAACGCATTGCCCGCACGGTCGGCCTCATCCTCGGTCTGACGCTCAAGTTCGAGTTCTATGTTGCGGCATTTAACGTAGTCTTCCAGGGCGTCTTTGAACTTGTCAAAGTGGTATTCGAAGCCGTTTTCGATAGAAGTCGAAGGCGCTGCAACGGCACCGAGCGACGAAACGCCAAAATGGCATCTGTTGCATCTGTCCTGCCCGTCATAATCAGCAACCGAGGCTAGCCCGCCTGGCGACCCCTTCTTATAGTTGGGGCAACTCGTTCCGTAATGCAGATACGTCTTGCCATCGATGGTGCTGGTTGGCCACGCCGCATCGGTATAGAGTTCCGTCGCTCGCACCTCGTCAGCGTTGCGCGGCAACAGCGGGATATGGAAAGTGACTGCATCTCCGTCCTCGGTTACATATGCACGATTGACCTCTGTACTCGCATAGGTGTAAAACGCCTTGCGCGCCGCCGACTCCGCCTTCGTCTCGACGCTTGAGCCCTGAGGTGCCTCGTTTGCAAGGCGCAAGCGGTAATAGGCCTTCGCGCGATCGAGCGCCACTTGCGGCTCCCATGTGACACTCGAGGCATAGTGCGGATTCTCAATATCCGAAAGCTTCGCCAAGTTCTTCGCGCGTTCCCACATGCACGAACAGCTTCCGACTGCGCCTCTGTCCGATCCACCGCAATCGGCAAGCCAGGCGCGTTCCTTGGCCTTTGACGTTTTCTCGGACGCTTTCTTCAGTTCCTTGGCAGCATAGTCAAGGTCTTTTGAGGTGCTCTCGATGGCATCGGTCGAGATCTCTGACCCTTTGAGCGCGGCGAAGTCCGATTCGGATGTCCTGGGCACGGCAAGCGCCGTACCGGTATAGGCCACACTATCGGTATCCTGCGCCGACACCGCCCGCGTGGCACGCGCGGCAATCAGATACGGCAGAGCCGTCTCGATTTTCTGCAAGCCTTCCGATGCGCTTTTGGCAAACTTGTTGCGCGTTTTAATGATCTCAATCCCGGTGTCGACCATATTGCCGGCAACTGGTTCGGCACCTGGGATGAGGATGGCGACCAGGCCCGTCCCGATTGTGGCAAACCCCGCCAGCCCCAGACTCAAGATGCTCGCATCAACCACCGTGGCAGCCGTGTGATAGGACGACACTACGTTGGCACCCGCCAGCGCGCCACTATCGGCCGCCACCTGGGTATCCCCGGCACGCGACATGCTCCATATCGCCGCGGTCGACGAAAACAACAACGTGAGCACCACTAGGATGACCACGGCAGAAGAAAGCGTGGTGTAGGCACCGTCTTCGATAAACAGGTCGATACCGGCGCGGCCCATAAAGCCGCCTCGCTTGCGATGGCAGCTCGGACGGCGCGTCAAAACGCATCTAGACCAGAAACGCTTAATCCCATGTAGCAATCCACGAATCATAATCTCCCTCCAGCCATTCGGGACGTGATTGATACGAGACATCGACCTTGAGCTCAACGTAGCCACCCTCGGCGGTACCACCCATAGCCTGCGCAAACGCACCGATCACAGGCAACGGCTTGACCTCGCCGGAAACGGACACGGACGAGACGCCACCCGCACCGGCCCGGCCAAGCTCGATATCCCACGACAACGGCCCGCCGGCATGAAAGATCGAAACGCTGGGCACCGCGGCAAGCCGGCGGCGGGTGAACTCCTTAAGATCGTCGTCCTCCGCCGTCGTCGTGGTCATGAGCCGCGCGGTCTCGGCGGCGGCAGACTCCATGACCGCGCGCGTATAAAGCAGGCACACCGGTTGCAGGGCGAGAAGGATGAGCGTCAAAAACGTCGGCAGCAAAAAAGCGGCCTCGACCGTAGACTGCGCCCGGTCCTCGCGCGCGATATCAATACAACGCGATGTCCTTAGCGCCCGCAGCGGCGTCGATAACCGACGTCGAGGCAACGCCATGGGATGCCGCCCGCTCAACCAGCGCCGCCAAGCGTCCATCGGTGCCAGCACGCCAAAGTCCCGCAATCGCCAGCACGATCGATAGCAGCGCCACCGTGACGATGGCGTATTCCACAGTCGCTTGGGCAACCTCTTCACGCAGAACGCCATGCATTTCACGATCCCTCCTTTGAGCTTATTGTTTGCGGGCTCAGGCGGATCACGCGCAGGCGGCACGAGGCATCACCGGCATCCGCGGCAACCGTCACCATATCGACCCAGCCGCGCCCATCGCGCACGATGGCGCCCCATACGTTGCCCTTAATATCAAGATAGCCGCTCAGGGCGAGCTGGGCCGTTGGCACCTCGCGGTAGGCGCGTAACATATCCGCCGCTGCCTCGGTCATCGGTCGGTCCTCGGACCATGCAAGCCGGACCGCAATCGCGTTGTCCTCAGGCGAATCCGTCGCAGTGCCAGACCGCTTGTCGAGCGTCCGCAGAAAGGTTTGCGCCGTGACAGCGACATCCGAATCGTCCGCATCTCGCATCTCATCTTTTTGAGACGCCACCGCCGAATCTGAGCCCGAATCGAAGGCGGCCCCAGGACGCTGCTGCCGCGCGGCGTTAAGCCCCCAAAGCACCGCCGCTATCGCCACGGTCAGGCAAGCAAACACCAGCAGCACCCCGATGGGGCGCTCGCCCTCTACAGGCTGTTGATGCCCTCGCTGATAGCGTTCCATAGATCTTGGACCTTGCCTTTAAATGCAACGATGGCAATAATCGCGATCACCACGAGCACGCCCACCAAAATGGCGTACTCGGTGGTACCCTGCGCGCTCTCCTCCCGCAACAGCTCCTTGGCATGCTGGCGAGCGCGGATCGCCCGGCAAAAAGCCCAGTTCCAAGCCTTGTCAGCAACTTCGACCATCGTGTTCATGTATTCCTCCCTACATCATCCCGCCTGCTCCCAGCAGCGGGCCCAATATGGACAGAAGCAACGCCGGCAAGATGAGCGTGCCGGTGGGAATCAGCAGCTTGACGGGCGCACGCTCGATCTCACGCTCGACCGCGGCGCGATGAGCCGCACGGATCTCGCGACTTTGAGCGGCCAGCGTCTCGGCAAGTGGGGCACCCAGGGCGAGCGCCTGCCCCACCGTGATGGCAAAGGTCTCGAGCGCTCGCACGTCCAGGTCGCGCGCGGCGGCCAACAACTCGTCCTCACGCGTGCCCACGCCCACCTGCCACGCCATGCAGGCCCGCTCAAGTCGAAGAGCCAGCACTGACCGGCGGTTGGCACAGAAAATCTCAAGCGCCGCATCAAACGAAAGACCGGCCGAAAGACCCAAGCGCACAACATCGATCATCTCGGACACTTCGCCGAGCGAAACTCGCGCCGGGCCGCCCGCTCCAACCGCGCCCTTCACTCGCGCGGTCAGGGCATCGACCACCGAGCGACCCGCGGTAGCGACCAGCACCGCCTCGCGCTTGCAGGCCCCTGCGATCTTGCGCGCATCCGCCCGATCCAAACCCGTCGCGACAAATACACTCAGGGCGCACAGGCAAGCCGCAACTGCAACCGGGGCGCTCATAGCTCCACCCGCATAATGCGCCGGATAACCACCAGGGCAACGGCGTTGAGGGCAAGACCCAGCACCACAGCGCCCGCGCCGGCAGGCGTCGCAAGACCGCGACGAAAATCTGCCGAAAGCAGCGCCAACACCGCGCACATGCCCGCCGGCATCGCCGCGACCATATGCGCAGACATGCGAGCCTGCGACGTCTTAACATCCAGGCGGCGCTTGAGCTCAATGCGCTCCCCCACCATGCTCGACGCCTCGGACAGTAAGTCGACAAGCGGAGCGCCGGTGCGCTGAGACACCTTAAGCGCCAAGGTCACAAGCGAAAGGCCGGGGGCGTCGATGCGCACGAGCAAGTCATCGAGCGCATCGGTCGCCGAGATGCCGCAATCGATCGCCGCCGCCACCCGCAAAAACTCGGTATGTACCGGCTCTTGCGCATGAGCGCCCACAAAGCGCATGCCCTGGGCCAGCGAATGTCCCGAGGCAAGCGACATGGAAAGTGCGGTAAACGCCTCGGGCATGGCCTCTTCTGCATCGTGTTGCTCGCGCCGGCTCTCAAAGCCGTCCCGAGCGGCGCCAACGGCAATCGGAGCAACAAGTCCCAAGGCAAATCCGAGGGGCGATAACGACACCATCGTTAGTAAAACGCAGCAGACAC
Organism: uncultured Collinsella sp.; assembly: GCA_928722055.1. Classification (GTDB taxonomy): domain Bacteria; phylum Actinomycetota; class Coriobacteriia; order Coriobacteriales; family Coriobacteriaceae; genus Collinsella. The sequence continues at coordinate 129,913 of CAKMWN010000002.1, read as the reverse complement.
CGCTCGATAGCAGCAGAAACGCCAAACGCCCCGAAGCATCTTCGATCACGAGGCCAAGGCGACGCGCCGGAGCCAGCGATGCCCACGAACGGGCGATCTTTTTCAGCAGATCGTTTTCCACCAGCTCACGCGGCAGCTTCTCTGCCACCGTCTCGAGCGCCTGACGCGCCAGCTCCGCCGGCGGCACCCGCGGCACACGAGGTTCCACCCCGCACGCCGTCGCAACAGAAAACCCTGCCAAACCCCCTACGACGAGGGGCACAGCGACCTCCATTCGTCCACCTCCTCTTGTGTGAGCGTCCCCGACCGCAGGCCTTCTGCAATAAACGGCGGCTCGCGGTCAAGCGTCCAGGTGCGCTCGGCGGCATCGAAAGTCACATAGCGCTCGAGCTCTACGCCGCCCGACGCGGCGCGGCGCACCCCCGAATACGAGGAGACGAAACGCCTGCCATCGGCGTGGCGCTCGGACATCACGATGCCGTCGAGCGCCATGGCAATCTGCTCCTCGATGAGCTCGCTCGGCAGATCGATGCCATAACGTGCAAGCAACGTCAGACGCACCACGGCCTCCTGTTCTGAGCCCGCATGAAGTGTGGTGAGCGACCCGTCGTGGCCCGTGTTCATGGCCTGCAACATGTCGCAGCACTCGGCACCACGCACCTCGCCCACCACGATGCGGTCGGGGCGCATGCGCAGGGCATTAGTTACTAGGTCGCGAATCGTCACCGCACCCTCACCCTCAATTGAAGCCTCGCGCGCCTCTAGGCGCACCACGTGCGGATGATGCGCAAACTTGAGCTCGGCAGAGTCCTCGATCGTCACGATGCGCTCGCCGGTGGAAATCTCGCATGACAACGCGTTGAGCAGGGTGGTCTTACCAGATCCCGTGCCTCCCGCAACCGCCAGGTCCTGTCGCAGCGACACCGCGCACGACAGCAGCTGCGCATACCAAAGCGGCAGCGACCCCAGCCCCACAAGCTCGTCCAGCGAGCAGATGCGGTCCGAGAACTTTCGGATGGTGAGAATCGGTCCGTCAATCGCCACAGGCGGGATCACCGCGTTGACGCGATAGCCCGTTTTGAGGCGGGCGTTGACGATGGGGCTGCGCTCGTCGATACGACGGCCAAGTGGCGAGATGATGCGGTCGATAAGCACACGGATCTGCTCATCATCCTCAAACGCATGCTCGATGGGGTACAAGACGCCGCCACGTTCAAAGAAAGCCGAGCGGCAGCCGTTGATCATGATCTCGGTAACGGTGTCATCCTCGATGAGCGGCTGCAACGGTCCCAAGCCCACCACGTCATCCAAAATCTCGTCGATGATGGTCTCGCGCTCGGGCGTCGCCAGGTCGGTCGCTTCCTCCACGTTGAGCGCCGCCTCCACCGCGGGACGCAATTCCGAGCGGGCAAGTGCCGGGTCGATATAGGCGCTGATACGCGCCACTTCGTCGTAACCCATGCGGTCCATCACGGCGCGCTTGGTACGTCGTTTCACCGCGCGGCGACGCCCCGCATCTACAGGCGCTGCCGCCGCTGCAGCGCCGGCAGCCTTAATCCTTGTTTGCAGGCTCATCGCTGATCACCCTCGCGCGACCAGGGAAGGCGGATACGCGGACGCTCGGCACGCGTTGCACGGTCGGCGACCATATCGCTCCAAGGGCCGACGGCACACCCCAGTTCCACGAGCATCTCGCGCGTGGCCTCGCGCACGCTGGTCGCGAAAGCGCTGGTCTGCCCCACCGCCTCGTCAGCGCGCCCAAACGCCATGAGCGCGGCGAGATCCTGCCCGCCATCGGCGATACGAATCTTGGAGCTCAACGCGCAGGCAATCTCAAAGCGCATGGCGACGTCCTCGTCTGCCCCGCGCGCACCGAACCGGTTGAACACAGCGCTCATGCGCGTGCGCGGCACACCTACTCGACTTGCCAGTTCAATGACGCGCGATGCCGATGTCGCGGACGACACCGCCGCATCGCCAACGACCAGGCAACGGTCGCTCGCCGCCACCGCAGCCGCCACGGCATCGCCCCAAAAGACCGAGGTATCGATAAAGACCACGTCGGATTCGCGACGCAGAACATCAAGCAGTAGCTCCACCGGACGTGCCATGAGCTCGGCTTGCTCGGGCGCCGCGACGGGACCCCAGAGCGTAACGCCCGGCGCCACGCGCATCGATGCGGCCACGATATCCGGCTCGGCAAGCGCGCCCGCCGCCGACGGCTCGATAAGTGCCGCCATATCTCGCGGAGCATCGACGCCTAACAAGTCGTAAAGGTTTCCAAACATCAGGTCCAGGTCGAGCACGGCGGCACGCAAGCCCAACAGCGACGATGCGTGTGCCATGGTGGCAACGATCGTCGACTTGCCGCAACCGCCCGAACCCGAAATGGCGCAGATGACCGGAGCTCGATGCGGCGAAGCGGCAGCGTCTGCCGGCGGCATCGGAGGCGGCGGGGCGGGCGTCGGTGACAGCGTCCCCGTCTCCCCCGCCGCAACCACGCGCTGCGTCCAAGCCGGCATGGCAGCCTGTTCGGTCTGCGAGGCAGGCTCGTTCTGTGTAATCTGCTCATGCTGCATCAGCGACAACTCGCCGCACCCGGCAAAGCCCTCAACTTCGTCGAGTTCATCCGCCAGATTCACGCCGTGCACGTATCCCATATCTACAGCCGGGGAGTCGCCAGCGTGCTGCACTGGCCCTCCAGCGTCATCGTATACAAGGGGGTTCCGGGGGCGCCGACCATGCTCGGCTTCCGCTTTTCCATAATCATCAACACGCGGGCCTCTTGTAGCGCGAGGCGCCCCGGGTTCCCTATCAACAAAAGCATCGGGCTCAATCGTCATGCGCCGATCGGAATCAACCGCTCCCTCGCCCGCGCGCCCGTTGCCGCATATACTGTGCGCAGCGATGACCTCGGTCGCCCCCGCGCGAAACAACCCCTCGATATCCGACGGATCGAGTGCTTCTATCAACACGACCACGCGACTCACGCGGCCTTCGGCCGTCAGGCGCGCAACAGTCTTGCGCACATCTTCGGTATCAAACAGAGACGCCGCGATGATGGCAGCCCCGCGGCGCGACGGAAACGCCCGAGCCATGGAAATCAGCCCGTCCAGGTCACCCACGCGAAGCACCTGTGCACCCGCATCACGGCCCTCGACTTCCCGCTGCAACAGCCCGTAATCGCCGCACGCGCAGCACGCAAACCAGATCGCCTTCATCGCTCGTCGCCTCCGCTCTTTTTGCCGCGCGCCGTGGCGGGAATCGTCAAGCTGACCGTTCCCTTGCCCGAGGCTCCCAGCAGTTCCTTGACGTCTTCGGGGTCAGCCGCCAGCGTCACCCATTCGATCTTGCCCTCGCGCGTGGCACCGGAATCCTCACTGGTATCGATCACGTGCGCGCCGCACAGTCGATCGGTTACGCCGTCTTTTTGCACATACACATCCACGTAGCTGCCCACGCCTGTAGCACCGCCGACCGAGTGCTCGGCATCGACCGCCACCGAAACGGCGACCTTGCCCTTAGGCACCTCGAGCTTGTGGCTCTCGGCCTTGGTGTAGACATTGCAGATCACGGCGTTTTTGGGAATACGCGAAGTCGTCACGTCGCCGCGCACCTGGCGCAGCTCGGTCGCCGCGTCACGCGGCAGCAGACTCGTCAGCCATTCCTGGGTTATGACATTGGTCTCATCGAGGGTCTCGCCCACATCGATATCGCGCGCCGCGACGCATACCTCGACGCGATCGCCACCGTACTTGGCCAAGGTCTCAGCCTGGACCTGTTCGGCTTGCGAGCGGATCGACGAGCCGTAAACCATGCAGAGCAGAGCAGCGAGCACGCCCGCGACCAGACTGATGGCGATGCGCTTGCTCTTGTTCACGGCCGCTCCTCTCATGGCAGTGCCGGGCGAATGCCCGTACCACCATTGTCTGGGCGGTCAGAGTGCAAAGCGGCGCAATCGTGATCTTGGTTTTCGATGTCAAACCAATCGCTGACCAAAAGCTGACCAGCCCGTCAAGCTCGTGGCAAGGTTTTGGTCAGCACGTCAGCAAACTGCATGTTTCGAGGCTTTTCCGCAGCAAAAAAGCCGTCTCCTGAACAGTTGGGAGACGGCTGTCATAGGAAAAATCAATTACAGATGAACATCGGGATCGAGCATTTGAGCGCTCACGCGCATGGATGACGCCAAGTTTTGGAACGTTTCCAGGCGCAGGCTGTCAATCTGCCCGGCGTCCTCGGCCTCGCGAACGGCGCAGCCCGGTTCGTGAGTATGCGTGCAGTCGCCAAATCGGCACGCACGCGACGCCTCGACGATCTCGGGAAACGCGCGTGCCAAACCCCGCTCATGCCCTACGAGCGGCAGACTGCGCAGGCCCGGGGCGTCGGCAATAACGCCGGCATCACCCGGAAGCGCCACCATCACGCGCGCGACGGTGGTATGGCGGCCCTGGTCATCGCGCTCGCGCACGCCGCCGGTCGCCAATGTATCGTGACCCAGCAGCGCGTTGAGCAGCGTCGACTTGCCAGCACCCGATTCACCCAAGATCATGGCGCAGCTCCCGGCGGGCACGCAGGCGCGCACCTCATCCAAACCACGGCCCTCGGCAGAGGACGTCACGATTACGTGCACGTCTGGACCCACCAAGCGGCGCACGCGATCCAGGTCGCGTGCAAGCTCATCGGCGTCGCATCGGTCGGCCTTGGTGAGTACCACCACCGGCTCGGCATCGCAGTCGAGTGCCAGCACCAGCGAGCGTGCCACGCGGTCGAGCAACACCTCGCCGGCGCCAAGCGCCTGCACGATCAGAACGCTATCCACGTTGGAGCAAAGCACCTGACGTTCGCCGCGAGCGCGTCCACGCCAACGCTCAAAACTCGTGCGGCGAGGCAGCACGCACTCGATCACGCCCATGTCGTGCCCGGGCGCACGGCGCACCGCCACGCGGTCGCCCACGGCTGGCAGCAAAACCTCGTCCTCGCCACGCGACTTGGCAAACCCCACGGCATGCTCGGCACGAAAGGTATCGTCGGCAGTCGCTACCAGCGGAAACCCGCGATCCAGGCGCACCACGGTACCAAGTTGCGTCTGCTCGGGCTCCTCGGCCTGGGCACAAAAATCATCGAAGGCAGCCTGCTGAGCCTCATCGATCGGTAGGTCGTCGAACGCCGGAACATCCTGCAGCGCGTCGAGTCCCGGCACGCTTGCCAGCAGTTCCTCGGCAGACGCGGGGGCTTCGGTCGCAAGCTTCCGACGACGATCGCGCTTAGCCCGCGCCCCCGTCGTCTTTTTCTTCGCCTTCGCCTTAGCCTTGCCCACAAGCGCCTCCCAGCACCACAAATCACAACTGAGCAGGTATTTTAAATCAAAAAGAGCTGGCCGGGCAAAGCCCGACCAGCTCACAAACTTTCCCTCAGCCCTTTTCATCCGCACGGGAGAAAAGCCAGCAAGGATACCGCAGGGCCCGCCCGCCGGGAGGGGTTTCCTAAGGGCACATCCCGCAGCCGCAAAGCGGCGAGGACGTGCCCGTGGAAACCCCGCAGGCGGTCGGGCCCGAACAGGAACGTTACTCTTTTTCGACCGCGCGCATGATCGCCTTGTAGATCTCCATCAGCGGGATGATTAGGAAGGCCAGGCCCAGCGCGGCAAGAACGCCCTTGAGCTCAAGCGTCACGGGGCCAAAGAACATCTCGGCAAGCGTCGGCTGAACGGTCACGATAACCGTCAGTACCAGCGCCAGCGCGGCCGAAGCCCACAGCCACTTGTTCTGCTTCTTCATGCTAAACAGCGACGCACGACGGCTGCGCATATTGAAGCAGTGGAAAATCTCGACCATGTTGAGCGTGATGAACGCCATCATCACGCCTTCCTCGTCGGCATTGCCGGCGATCATATCGGCGATGTGGATGTAGCCCATGTCAAAGTACACGCCCACAAAGAAGCTCGCCAGCACCAGCACGGTGATGATCAGGCCCTGGACCACGCAGTCCAGGCCCATGTGACCGGCAAAGACGCCGTCCTTGGCGTTGCGCGGCTTGCGCTTCATGATGTCGCCCTCGGCATCCTCCATGCCCAGCGCGAGCGCGGGGAAGCAGTCGGTGACCAGGTTCACCCACAGCAGCTGCACCGGCTGAAAGATGGTAAAGCCGATGAGCGTGGCGATAAACACCGAGAAGACCTCGGCAAGGTTGGCCGAAAGCAGGAACTGGATGACCTTGCGGATGTTGTCGTAGATGCGACGGCCCTCTTCGCAGGCACCGATGATGGTGGCGAAGTTGTCATCGGCAAGCACCATGTCGGCGACGTTCTTGGTGACGTCGGTACCGGTGATGCCCATGCCCACGCCGATGTCGGCACGCTTGATGGACGGGGCGTCGTTGACGCCGTCGCCCGTCATGGCCACGATCTGGTCGCGCGACTTCCAAGCCTCGACAATGCGGGTCTTGTGCTCGGGCTGAACGCGGGCGTACACGCCGTAGTCCTCGATGTGCGCGTCGAGTTCCTCGTCGCTCATGCGGTCGAGGTCGGCGCCTGTGATGGCCTGGCTGCGATCGGTGACGATACCCAGCTGCTTGGCGATGGCCACGGCGGTGTCGATGTGGTCGCCCGTAATCATGACGGTGCGGATACCGGCATCGTGGGCCTCGCGGATGGCGTCGGCGACCTCGGGGCGGACCGGGTCAATCATGCCGGACAGGCCGCAGAAGACCAGGTCGTGCTCGAGCGCAGCGGGGCTGCAGTCACTCGGGACCTCGGTGTAGGTGCGGCTTGCCAGCGCCAGCACGCGCAGGGCCTCGTCGGCCATGGCCTTGTTGGCGGCCACGAGCTCGGCGCGACGCTCCTCGGTCAGCGGAACGACCTTGTCGCCCGCGTAGATATGAGTGCACAGGCCGATCACCACGTCGGGCGCGCCCTTGGTGTACTGCTCGTACTCGCCGTCCAGGGTCTCGACGACCACGGACATCATCTTGCGGCCAGAGTCGAACGGGGCCTCACCCACACGCGGGTGCTCGGCGGTCAGGCCGGTGAGCCCCGCCTTGCCGGCGTCGTTGACGAGGGCGCACTCAGTCGGCTCACCCACGGCCTCGCCCAGCTCCTCGTCCCACTGGGCGTCGGAGCACAGCGCCATGCCGGCCAGGAACTTCTCCTTAGGCGCAGCGAGCTCGTGCTTGACGACAGTCATCTTGTTTTGGGTAAGGGTACCGGTCTTGTCCGAGCAGATGGTCTGCGTGCAGCCAAGGGTCTCGACGGCAGAGAGCTTGCGGATAATCGCCTGGCGCTTGGCCATTTTGGTCACGCCGAGCGAAAGCACGATAGTCACGACGGCAACCAGGCCCTCAGGGATGGCGGCGACGGCAAGCGAGACAGCGACCATAAAGGTATCGAGCAGCGCGGTCGGGTCGGTGAGAACGTTGCCCACGCCGTGGCGGATGATGTCGACGCCAAAGATGACGACGCAGATGACGATAACCATGATAGTGAGGATGCGGCTGAGCTCGGCAAGCTTCACCTGCAGCGGCGTGAGCTCTTCCTTGGCCTCGGCCAGGGCGCCGGCGATCTTACCCATCTCGGTGTTCATGCCGGTACCGACTACGACGGCGCGGCCACGGCCGTACACCACGGTGGAGCCCATGTAGCACATGTTCTTGCGGTCGCCGAGCGGCACGTCGTCGGTGCCGGCGGCGAGCTCGATCACGTTGGCATGCTTCTCGACGGGCACGGACTCGCCGGTAAGGGCGGCCTCCTCGATCTTCATCGTGGCGCTCTCGAGCACGCGGCAGTCGGCCGGGACGGAGTCGCCCGCCTCGAGCATGATCACGTCACCGGGCACGAGCTCGGCGCTCGGCAGGTGCACGAGCTTGCCGTCGCGCAGCACCTTGGACTGCGCCGCGCTCATCTCCTGCAGGGCCTCGAGAGCCTCCTCGCTCTTGGCCTCCTGAACCACGCCCAGCACCGAGTTGACGATAACGACGAACATGATGATGGCGACGTCGGCAAAGTCCGCCTCACCCTTGACCATGCCCGTGAGTGCACTGATGACGGCGGCAACGATCAGCATGATAACCATGGGGTCGGCCATCTGCTCAAAGAAGCGCTTCCACAACGGCGTCTTCTCGGCTTCCTCGAGCTTGTTAGGGCCTGTCTTGGCGAGGCGCGACGACGCCTCGTCGTTGCTCAGGCCGAGGTTCTCATCGACACCTTGGTCGCTGAGTACCTCCGCCGCGGCGGACAGGTATTCCTTTTGCATATAGAGTCCCCTCCTGGGATTCGGGCCACTCAGCAGATTGATGCCCGATCATAATTCCCAGGAGAAGGGCAAGGGCTCATCAAGGCTGCCGTGCTGAGCGGCAGTTGATAGTGGGGCTATGGTACCCCAAAGCGGCGCGTCTAGCCAAAACATTCCAATTGGAAACACGGCTCGAGTGCAACGATGCAGACCGTGTGATGCTCAACATTGATAAAACGTTTTTTCTTCGGTGCATCATCAAACTGAAATATCGCCCAGATAGCAGCGGTCAGAACGGTTGGTAAAGATTTTTCATATACCGTTTTTACCGCAAAAAATGAACTTCTAATTCGGCATACGGTCGATTTTTTGAGGTATTCGGTCGGCATTTCGTTATAATCATCTCAGTTTTATTTCTTATGGTTTATCTATCAGCGCAAGACGATGTCAGATGGAGGTCTGAATGTACAAGCGCACCAAGATTGTATGCACCATGGGTCCCGCCTGCGATAGCGACGAGACCATCCGCGAGATGATCAAGGCGGGCATGAACGTCGCCCGTTTTAACTTCTCGCACGGATCCTACGACGAGCACCACGGTCGCATCGAGCGCGTCCGTCGTATTTCCAAGGAGCTCGGTCTGCCCGTCGGCATCCTGCTCGACACCAAGGGCCCCGAGGTCCGCACCGGCCTTCTGGTCGACGGCAAGAAGGTTGCCGTCAAGACCGGCGACAAGATTGTCGTCACCGCTCAGCCCACGTCCGAGGATTTCCACGGCACCGCTGAGCACATCTCCCTCGACTACCTGGCCCTGCCCTCCGAGGTCGAGAAGGGCTCCCTCATCCTGATCGATGACGGTCTGGTTGCCCTCGAGGTCGAGTCCGTCGACGGCCAGGACATGACCTGCGTCGTTAAGAACGACGGCCTGATCGGCGAGCGCAAGGGCGTCAACATGCCCAACGTCAACATCTCGCTGCCCGCCATCACCGAGCGCGATCGTCAGGACATCCTCTTTGGCCTGACCGAGAACATCGACTACATCGCCGCTTCCTTCATCCGTGACGGCGAGTCCGTCCGCGGCATCCGCGAGCTTTGCCGCGAGAACGGTGGCGAGCACGTGACGATCTTCCCGAAGATCGAGTGCGCCCTGGGCGTCGAGAACTTCGACGAGATTCTCGAGGCTTCCGACGGCATCATGGTCGCCCGTGGCGACCTGGGCATCGAGATCAAGCCCGAGCTCGTTCCGCACATCCAGAAGGAGATCATCGCCAAGTGCAACGCGGCCTACAAGCCCGTTATCACCGCTACGCAGATGCTCGACTCCATGCAGCAGAACCCGCGCCCAACGCGCGCCGAGGTTGCCGACGTTGCTAACGCCATCTACGACGGCACCGACGCCGTTATGCTCTCTGGCGAGTCCGCTGCCGGTAAGTACCCGGTCGAGGCCGTCAAGATGCAGGCCAGCATTGCTCTCGAGACTGAGAAGTACCTCCCGGCTCACGCTCCGCTCGAGGTTCCGGCTGACGCTCACGGCACCCGCGTCGTCAACAACGTTGTGGGTATGTCCGCTGTGAACATGGCTACCACCGTTGGCGCCAAGTGCATCACCGTGCCGACGACCACCGGTCGTACCGCTCGCCTGATCTCGCACTTCCGTCCCAACATGCCGATCTGCGCGTTCTCCCGCCACGAGTGGGCCGTCCAGCAGATGATTATGTACTGGGGCGTTATCCCGCACCAGGCCGAGATTACCCAGGGCACCGTCAACGGCACGATCGTCAAGGCGATCGAGACCGCTAAGGAGCTCGGCTACGTCAAGGCCGGCGATCTGACCGTCGCTACCGCTGGCGATCCCCGCATGAGCGTCCAGCTCGAGGATAAGGTCTCCTCGACCAACGTCGCTTACGTCGCTCAGGTGCGCTAAATCGTACTTGCAAGCAGATTTGCATTGCAAAGGGCCCGGAAGGCATTGCCTTCCGGGCTTTTTTAAGACCTTCTTCATATGCCGCCTCATCGATTTGCGTTCAGTCGCAAGCCTCTCCGATGCCGAGCGCACCACCGAAGACGCCTGCGACGGGAGCCGTTGGTCAATTGGGATGAACTGTTCACCGTCAAGCCGGCCGGCTAGCAGCTAGCGATCAGGGGGGCTGCGGGGACGTCAGAAGCAGCAACGCGAGCCGCAAATCCCGCCTCGGTCAGCTCGATGACCTCGGTAAACGTTGCATCGAAAAACTCCTCGGTTAGCAAGCGATACGGCGGATGATCGGGCTCGCCGGGGTTTTCGCGTACAATCTCGTGCATAACGCCAATGGTCTTGAGCACATACTCCTTATGGATGGGATACTGACCAAAACGGGTCGCCGCAGTATACAGGCGATCGGTCGCGCGCGGAATCGAAACGATGCCGAGTGTCTTGCCAAACCAGTCAAAGTCGCCTTGCTTTTTAATGCGGAATTCCTCGCACGGTTTGCCGCCGTGCGCCTCCAGGTACCGATTCACGCGCGTATTCCACACGGTATCGGCCACGAGGTGAGACCAAACGCCCAGCGTCAGATCGAGCAGCGACTGCGCCACGTCATCGGGCGCGAGTGAAAGCTCGCTAGCACCGGGACCGGCAACCGGCTCGGCATCCTTGTAGCGTTGGGGATAATGCACCCGATTGAGTCGCTCGCGCTCCTCGACAATCGAGGTCGCGTCAGCCGGCGTACCAACAGGCGCCCCTTTGAGCAGCGGCGCCACATAGGTATCCCAGAACTCATGCTCACGAGGCTTAGGGATAGGCTCGGGCTTTGCAAAGTGCGTAATGCGGTACGGGATGGGATCGGCGATGCCAGGGACCATATAGCCCACGAAGATATCCGGAACCACGCAGCCAAACAAAAAGGCATTGCGGTCGCGCACGCTATTGGCAAGCGCACCGGTGCGCTCCAGCAAACGCTCCGTCTGAGCGATATGAATGTTCCAGCTTGGCATAGCCACCCCCATAAAAAACCTGGATAACTATACCATCACGGCAAAGCCGCGCGGACGGCTACGCACGCTCTACGCAGCAACTAGTCCGTAGCACCGCTTTCGGTTCCATACGACGACGAAGACGCCTCGACCACATGGTGATATCGATCGATATAGATTGCACGGGCACCCAGGCGTCGCACCAAATCCTGGTGATGCGTGCTCATCAAGACCGTCTTACCCGCCGCGACATAAGCCAGCAAGAAATTGACCACGATGTCGCATGAATCCTCGTCGAGCCCATTGGTAGGCTCGTCGAGGACCAAGATATCCGGGTTCATCGACACCACCGCAGCCAGCGCAACACGCTTCTTTTGCCCGCCCGAGAGCTGATAGGGAGAGGCGTCGGCAAGGTCGGCAACCTGGAACAGCCCCATGGCATCGCGCACGCGGCGCTCGAGCTCGTCTGCCGGCAGACCCATCTGCGCGGGACCAAAAGCAACTTCCTCGCCCACCGTGGCGCAGAACAGCTGGGCATCGGCGTTTTGGAATACGAAGCCCACGCGCTGGTGGAACTTCTGAGCAGCAGCAGAATCCTTCAGATACGCCGCATCGACCACGTGCCCGTCAAACAGGTATGCCCCTGCGTCCGCGAGTTCAAGGCCGTTAATAAGACGCATAATCGTCGTCTTGCCGCAGCCGTTGGGACCGAGCAGGGCAACGAGTTCACCACGATCGACCTGCAGCGACACGCCATCGACAACCGTATGCCCCGCATAGGAGAACACCACGTCGCGCAGCTCGATGAGCGGAACGACCTCGGCGCCGCCCACACCGTTCGTGCCCGCCGCACTATTCATATCGATCGTCAAAACGTCGCCCTTCCCCATTTGCATCCCCAGTCGGAACCAGCAGCGCCTACAGCACGGCGCACAACACTGTCAGCAGCGCCACGCCGGCCGCATAGGCCGCATCGCGCCAGCCAAACCTGGCGCGCGCGGGAGCCGGATACGCACCGGCAAAGCCGCGGCAAAGCATAGCCTCGTCCATCGCGCGGCTGCATTTCATCGCCTTGATAAAGGTCATGCCCATGATACCCGCGATCGAATCGGTACGCGAAAATCCCTCGGGCGCACGGCCAACGCTGCGCAGCATGACCGATTCGCACAGATCGTGCGCCGTACGACCCAGCACCTCGATGTGCTTGAGCGCCATATCAAACGTAAAGATGACCTCGTCGGGCAAATGTAGCGTCTTGAGCGCCGCCGACATGCGGCTCCAGGTGAGCGTCCACGAAACACCCAGCACCAGCGACACATTAATGAAGGTCTTGAGCGCAATCTTGAGCATGGCGCCCGTAGCGGAAGCACCTAGCAGCAGGGCAGGCAGCGCCAAAACCACTGCGAGCCCCGCGGCGCCAAGCGCCGGCACAAAGGTCGCGCGCAGCCCGCGTACGGGACGCACGGCAACGAGCACCAGCGCAATGGCCGCCATCAACATGAGGTACAGCGGGCTTTGTGTCAGGCACACGCACAGGACGCAAACGAATATCCCCACCAGGCGCACCGGAGCCGAAACGCAAGAAAGGGCGCGGTCGACCATCGACCCGCCCTCGTGCGCGCCTCCACCCAGGCGAACCCGCTCAAGCAGGCTCGCCAGGTGCAGGACGTTCTTTTGCATCACGCGATGACGAGCGCCCGTGGGCTCGTATCGCTCCTCGGCCGCAAGCCAGCTAGGCAGCTCGACCATCGCCATGGGCTCCGCTTTCCTTGACCGTCAGCGAGATCAGACGGAATGCGATGGTGAGCACCGCCACGCCAATCACGCCGGACAGGATATACATGGCAGCCTGACCGGCAAAGCCGAGACCCTGCTCCTCGGAATAGGCCTGCAGGTAATCACCCGTAGGCAGAGCGTCGGCAAAGGTCGGGGTGTCGAGACCGACCGAAGCCTGCAGGCTGTCGTCGCCAGCCTCCTGAACGGCGGTCGCGGCGCCCTCGGCGTCCCACTCACCCCAGGCGTCACCCGTGGCCAGCAGGCCCAGCGGCGTGGCCACGACAAGCACGGCAACCAAGATGAGCGTGGGGACCAGCGAGGTCTTCTTTGCAGCAGCGCCCTCGGCAGCAAGCTGTCCATCGGCGGCTTCGGGGCCGACGATAACGCTCGGCGCCGTCTTCTTGATAAAGCCGTAGATCGCGGCAGTCGCCACGCCCTCGACCACGCCGGCTACCAACATATGCGGGATCATCATGGCCGGAATGGCAATGGACAGCGGGAAGGGGCAGTACAGCGGAGCGCCCGAAGCATTCGTGAAAAGCATCGGCTGAATACCAAACTCGATTGCTGCGCACAGGGCCGCCAGGCACAGGCCGACCCAGCCGCTTACGATGGCCGAAACCGAGGTGCCCCAGCTCTTGTCGTGCAAACGGCTGTTAAGCGCGCGGAACACGATGGCTGCGGCAAACGGCAACACGAAGGCCATGTTAAAGCAGTTAGCGCCAAAGGACAGGATGCCGCCGTCGCCAAACAGCAGCGCTTGCAGCGCCAGCGCGACCGAAACCGCGATAGCCGCGGCCTCGGGGCCCAGCAGCAGCGCGATGAGTGCGCCACCAACGGCGTGGCCAGTGGTGCCGCCGGGCAGCGGCACGTTGAACATCATAAGCAAGAAGGAAAATGCGGCGCAGATGCCCAGGAAAGCCATGTGCTCGCGATCGAGCGTGGCGCGCACCTTCTTGATACAGTGAACCCAGACGGGCACCATTGCCACCGCCATGACGGCATCGGTCTGCGGGGACAGATAATTATCTGGAATGTGCATGTACGCCTCCCGGTTATCGGCGCACGGAATTGCAACGCCGCTTGAATCACCTTTCCAGTGTTACGTAATGTCAGATTCGTAACACGCCGCGGGCTATCATAGCAAAACGGCGCACTGCCGACAAAGCAGCACGCCGTTATGTAATGCGCGTGTCATATATGCAGGCTCAACGGTGCCTTATACCGAAAACAGCAGTCACGTAAGACTCGGCGGCAGCCGACGCTGGCCTATATCCGGCGCAGGACCTAGCCGCGGACCTCGCCGTTTACGCCCTTGCACACCTTGGTAACGATCTTCTGGTGCGCCTTTTCGACCTCTTCGCTGGTAAGCGTGTGGTCGTCGGAGCGATACGTAAGCGCAAAGGCCATGGACTTCTTGCCCGCTCCGATGCGGATGGGATCGCGGTAGACGTCGAACAGACGCACATCCTCGAGCAGCTTGCCTCCGGCGCTGGTAATACGGCGCTCAAGATCCTCGCAGGTCACAGTGTTGTCGACCACGATAGCAAGGTCGTGCTCAACGGCCGGGTACTGCGAGAACTCACGGTAGTTCTCCTGGTTGCGGGCGCCCTTGATCAGCTTGTCCAGGTCGAGCTCAAAGGCAACGACAACCTCGTCAATGCCCATAGCCTCGCGCGCCTCGGGGTGAATCTCGCCAACCCAGCCCAGCACGGTACCGCCGGACAGAACCTCGGCGGCGCGACCCGGCTGCAAGAAGGCATAGCCCTCGCCCTCGACGGGACGGAAGCGAACCTTCTCGATGCGCAGCTGGGCGAGCAACTCCTCGACGATGCCCTTGCCAAAGAAGAAGCGCAGCTTGCGGTACTTCATGTTCCAGGACTGCTCGCTCCACTGGCCCGAGAGCACGCCCGCTACGGACTTGGTCTCCTTGGGCAGGCTGGCGTTCTCGCGACCGTGGAACAAGCTGCCGATCTCGTACAGGTGCACGTTGGGCGTGCCGTGGGCCTCGTTATAGGCCACGGATTGCAGCAGGCCCGGCAGCAGCGAACGGCGCATCTCGGTCTGCTCGGCCACCAGCGGGTTCATGAGAACCACGGGGCAGCCGCGGCCCTCGGTGGACATGCCAATCTTCTCCAGGTCGCCCGGGGCAGCAAAGCCAAAGGTCGTGGTCTCGTTGAGGCCACAGGCGCGCAGGATCTCGCCGACCTTGCGGGTAAGCTTCTGCTCGCGCGTCAGACCGCCGATGTGGTTCTTGGCAGCCGGAATGGTTGCCGTGACGCGACCCATGCCCCATAGGCGCAGGACCTCCTCGATCAGGTCGATCTCACGCGGCAGGTCGGGACGGAAGCTCGGCGGCGTGACCATAAAGTCCTCGCCGTCGCGCTCGACGGTGCAGCCCAGGCGGGTGAGCGAGCGCTCGATAAAGTCGGGCTCGATGTCGGCACCGCAGATGGCGTGCACGCGGGCCAGGCGCAGCTTGATGCTGTCGATGGTCTTGGGCGCGGGGAACACGTCCACATAGCCGGGGGCGACCTCGCCGCCGGCGATCTCCTCGATAAGCGCGCACGTCACATTGGCGACGTCCACGCAGCCGGTCTCGTCGACCTGGCGCTCAAAGCGGATGGAGGCGTCGGAGATCAGCGACAGGTCACGGCTGGTGTGCGAGGTGCGGCCGGCGTTGAAGCAGGCGCTCTCGACCATCACATCGACGGTATCGTCCTCGATCTCGGAATCCATACCGCCCATGACACCGGCCAGCGCCACGGGACGCTCGCCGTCGGTGATGAGGCCCATGCCGGCGTCGAGCACGCGCTCCTCGCCGTCGAGAGTCGTAAACTTCTCGTCCTGCTGGGCGGCGCGAACCACCACGCGACGGTGGCCATCGCGCTCGGCAAAGGTGTCGAGGTCAAAGGCGTGCAGCGGCTGGCCGGTGAGCATCATCACGTAGTTGGTGATATCGACGATGTTGTTGTGCGGGCGCACGCCCAGGGCGTTGAGGCGCTTGACCATCCAGTCGGGCGAGGGACCGACCTTGACGTTGCGCACGATGCGGGCGACGTAGCGGTCGCACAGGCCCTCGTCGGCAATCTCGACCGAAAGCTCGTCGTCGGTCGCGCGGCCGGTCTCGACCTTGATGGCGGGCAGCTCAACGTGGAAATCGCGGTCGAAGATGGCACCGGTTTCGCGGGCCATGCCGATCATGGACAGGCAGTCGGGGCGGTTGGGCGTGATCTCGCAGTCGAGCACGGTGTCGCTCGAGCCCACGTACTCGGCAAACGGCATGCCGCAGGGCGTATCCTCGGGCAGGATCATGATGCCGGAGTGGTCGCCGCCCAGGCCGAGCTCGCGCGCGGAGCAGTTCATGCCCATGGACACGACGCCGCGAAGCTTGCTCTTCTTGATCTTAACGTCGCCGGGAAGCACAGCACCGATCATGGCCGTGACGATGTGGTCGCCGGCCTCGAAGTTCTGCGCGCCGCAGACGATCTGCAGCGGGGCGGGGTTGCCGTCGGCGTCGAGATTCTTGTCGCCCACATCGACCGAGCACACATACATGTGGTCGCTATCGGGGTGCGGGATCTTGGTGAGCACCTTGGCGGTCACCACGTGGTCGAAGGACTCGCCCACGGTGTCGATCGCCTCGACCTCGGTGCCGGTACGGATATATTCGTCCGAAAGGGTCTTGGGATCCTCCGGAATATCGATCATGGTCTTGAGCCAGTCGTAAGAAACGCGCATGTAGCTCTCCTAGTTCTTAATCTCCGCATAGGGAGGAAATATCAAATGAAGACGTTCGCCTTAGGGTTGTCCAGGTGCCCCAGGTTGGCGTGAAAGAGGAGCGACGCGTACTAAAGGTACGCGAGCGACGGTTGAACGCCAAGATGGGGTGCCTGGGCAAGCCTAAAATTGGTTCAGGAAACGCATATCGCCTGTCATCAGGGTTCTGAGGTCCGGCAGGTCGTAGCGCAGGGCCGCGACGCGCTCGGCGCCAATACCAAAGGCGAAGCCGGTGTACTTCTCGGGGTCGATACCGCAGTTGATCAGGACGTTGGGGTCGACCATGCCGCAGCCCAGGATCTCGATCCAGCCGCTGTGTTTGCAGAAGTTGCAGCCCTTGCCGCCGCACACATGGCAGCTCACGTCCACCTCGCAGGAAGGCTCAGTGAAGGGGAAGAAGTGCGGGCGGTAACGCGTCTTGCGGTCCTCGCCAAACATGCACTTAACAAAGTAGTCGAGCGTGCCCTTAAGATCGCCAAAGGTGATGCCCTCGTCGACGACCAGGCCCTCGATCTGGTTGAACTGCGGCAGGTGGCAGGCGTCGGCCGTGTCGGGACGATAGACGGTGCCCGGGCAGATCATGTAGATGGGCGGCTTCTGCGACTCCATGGTGTGGATCTGCACGCCCGAGGTCTGGGTGCGCAGCAGCACGTCGGACTCGCCGTGGGCGTGAGCCTCGGGGTGTGCGACGCTGCCGGGGTTGTTGTCGACCACGTAGAAGGTGTCGCGGGCCGAGCGGCTCGGGTGATCCATGGGGGCGTTGAGCGCGGTGAAGTTGTAGTAGGAGGTGTCGACCATGGGACCGGACTCGACGGTGTAGCCGATGCCGCAGAAGATGTCCTCGGCCTCCTCGATGATCTGCTTGATCAGGTGCTGGTGACCGATCTGCGGACGGATGCCCGGCAGCGTGATATCGACGGCCTCGTGCTCGAGTGTGTGCTTGAGGGCGGCGGCCTTCATCTCGGTGGTGCGCTCGTCGAGCATGCCCTCAATCAGCTGGCGCATCTCGTTGGCGCGCTTGCCCATCATGGGACGATCCTCGGGGGCGAGCTTGCCCATCATGCGCATCAGGCCAGTGATGCGGCCCTTGCGGCCGAGCAGCTCAACGCGCGCGGCCTCGAGCTTTGCGGCGTCGTCGGCGCCCGCGACGAGCTCCTTGGCCTCTTCCTCGAGTTTGACCAGATCATCAATCAGACTCATGTCTTCCCTTTCGTCTCTCGCGCTCCCCGCTTGCCGAGGCGGCTGCCGCCGTCTGACGTTGCGAAAACGCGGCCCGGTTCGGTAACAAAAAACCGCCCTCGGGCATGTGCATTGCCCAAGGACGGTTGAATTCCGCGGTACCACCTTGTTTGACCCGGCGGATGTCTGGCCCGCCGCGCCCACTCTTTGCCCCTTGTCGCGAGGCTCACGGCTTCCCTACTGGGGCTTCGCCGCCGCTGGCCGCGTGCCCGTTGAGGTCGCTGCTCGGGAGTGAACGCTTGGCCCTTGTCACCGCAGGAAGGCTTGCAGCCCATGACCTTCCTTCTCTTGCCGGCGACGCGGCGGGCAAAACCCTCTCCGTCAACGCATTGGGCTATAGGATACCACATTGTGTGGGCGTATCGCCGCGTTCCGTTTTGTTCGTGCTGGGTACAAGGCAGGTAGCTGTGCAAACTGGCCGTGCGCCCAGCCGTGGCGTTCGGCTCGCGAGATCAAGGATATGGTATGGAAAAGAAGCACGATAAGAAGGCCAAGCCCGCAGCGGGCAAGACGCCCAAAGGCATGAAGGTCGATAAGGCCGTCAAAAAATTCCGCAAGCTCGAAGGCAAACTGTGGACCCGCGAGTACCTGCTCAAGATTGCCGAGTTTGACGGCGCGACCATTGCTCCCGCCAACGGTGCCGCCGCCCGTGCCGACGCCATGGGCACCCTTGCCGGCGAGCACCATAAGCTCCTGACCAGCGAAAAGTCTGTCGAACTTGTACGTTCGCTGGCACGCGAGACCGTCACCGGCGGAAAGATCGACGACCCACAGCTGCTTGACGAGATTCGCGTGCTCGGCCGCGACCAGCGCGAGGCAAGCGTCATCCCCACCGAGGAGGCCGAGGCCTGGACCAGGCTCACCTGCGAGGCCGACGCCGTGTGGCACAAGGCCAAAGCGGCCAACGACTGGGCGAGCTTTGAGCCCTATGTGGACAAAATCGTCAGCCAGCTCAAGCATCAGGCCGAGCTCATGGACCCCAAGCGCGACCCATACGACGTGTGGCTCGACCAGTACGAGCGCGGCCTTTCCACCGAGAGCTTCGATGCGTTTTGCGACGAGGTTAAGGCCACGGTCGTGCCGCTCGTGCACGCCATCGGCGAGCGCGGCCAGCAGCCCGCTGCAGACTTTTTGCACGCCCGCGTGCCCGAGGCCGCCCAGCGCGCCATGAGCTTCGACCTGATGAAACTCGTCGGCCTGGACCTGGACGACACCACGCTTGCCTTTACCGAGCATCCGTTTAGCGAGGGCTTCTCGGTGGGCGACGCGCGCATCGCCACGCACATCTACGAGGACGATTGCATCTCCAACGTCTACAGCATCATCCACGAGGCCGGCCACGCCATGTACGAGCTGGGCGTGAACCCCGCCTACGCGCGCACGTGCCTGGAGGGCGGCACCTCCATGGGCATCCACGAGAGCCAGAGCCGCTTTTTCGAGAACACCGTGGGCCGCAGCCGCGCCTTTATGGGACCGCTGCTCGAGGTGCTGCGCCGCCACGCGCCCGAGGTCTACGGCAACGTGGACGAGGACACGCTCTACCGCGCCGTGAACATCGCTCAGCCGTCGCTGATCCGTACCGAGGCCGACGAGCTCACCTACCCGCTGCATATCATGGTGCGTTACGAGATTGAGCGCATGCTGTTTGCCGGCGAGGCCACGGCCAAGGACATCCCCGCGCTTTGGAATCGCTTTATGGACGAGTACCTGGGCATTCCCGTTCCCGACGACACACGCGGCTGCCTGCAAGATACGCACTGGAGCGGCGGCTCGTTTGGCTACTTCCCCACGTATGCGCTGGGTAGCGCCTACGATGCCATGTTTGTGCCGGCCATGTGCCGCGACGGCGTCGACCTCAATGGCGCCTGTGCGAGCGGCGATCTGGCGCCCGTCCGCGCCTGGCTGGGCGAGCACATTTGGCAGTGGGGCCGCGCCAAGGACGCGCCGGAACTCATCAAGGGCGCATGCGGCATGGCGTTCGATGCCCGCTACTACTGCAGCTACCTGCAGGACAAGTTCACCACGCTCTACGAGCTGTAAGGCATAACCGACACGTCAACGCAAAGGGGACGCCGCGGAACCAATCCGCGGCGCCCCCTTTCCACCTAGTTGTTTAAGAACGTCCCCAATGACTACCTTACAGAGCCTCGAGCGCGTTGGCGATGCGCTTCATGGCGGCATCGGCGGATGCTTGGTCGGGCGCCTCGGCCAGCACGCGGATAACCGACTCGGTTCCGCTCTTGCGCACGAGCACGCGGCCCTCGCCTGCCAGCGCAGCCTCGGCCTCGGCGATGGCGTTCTGCACGCCCATGTTCTCGAGCGCGGCGTCCTTGTCCGCCACGTGCACGGCCACCTGCGCCTGCGGCAGCAGCTTGCACGGAGCCGTGAGCTGCGAGAGCGTCTCGCGCTCGGCACGAATCACTTCCATCACGCGCAGCGAGGTCATAATGCCGTCGCCCGTGCGCTCGATATCGCCAAAGATCGTATGGCCCGTCTGCTCGCCACCCAGGCTGTAGCCGCCCTCGCGCATCTTGGCATACACGTGACGGTCGCCCACGCCGCTGGTCACGGCGCTCAGACCGGCAAGCTCCAGCGACTTGACCAGGCCAAAGTTGCTGGCAATCGTCGGCACCACGGTACCGCCCGAGAGTCGCCCGTGCTTGTTCAGATACACGCCGCACACGTACAGGATCTGGTCGCCGTCTACCACGCGACCGCGCTCATCCACGGCCAGGCAGCGGTCGGCATCGCCGTCGTAGGCAAAACCCACGTCCAGGCCCTGCTCCACCACATGGCGCTGCAGACGCTCCATATGCGTGGAGCCGCAGTCGACGTTGATGTTAAAACCATCGGGCGCGGCGTTGATCACGCGCACGTCAGCGCCCAGCGCGTCGAACACCGGCTTGGCCACCGAGGAAGCCGAGCCGTTGGCGCAGTCGATACCGATCTTGACGCCCTGCAGCGAAAAGTTCACGCTGGCGATGAGCGAAGCAATGTAGCGGTTGCGGCCCTGCATGTAGTCCACCGTGGCGCCGATGTGGTTGCCCGTGGCCAGCGGCACCTCGCTCTTGCCATCGATGTAGTCCTCGATGAGCTCCAGTACGTCCTCGTCCATCTTAAAGCCGTCGCTGTTGACGAGCTTAATGCCGTTATCGCAAAACGGGTTGTGGCTCGCGCTGATCATGATGCCGCAATCGAAGCAGCCCTCCACGGTCTGATGCGCCACGCCCGGCGTGGGGATCACGTGCAGCATATAGGCGTCCGCACCGCTCGCGACCAGACCGCTCACCAGCGCCGCCTCGAACATATAACTCGAGCGACGCGTGTCCTTGCCCACGATGACGCGTGCCTTGCGCTCGCGGTTGGCGCCGTAATACCAGCCCACAAAACGGCCAATCTTATAAGCGTGCTCTACCGTCAGCCCAACGTTAGCCTCACCGCGAAAGCCGTCGGTGCCAAAGTACTTCATGCGCTCTCCTTACAAAATAGGGGCGGACAGATTGCCTGTCCGCCCCAAAATGGTACTCGATTATCTGCGCTACCAGAAAAACCCTACGCCGACGCGCTGTCGCGAGCCGCCTGGCATGTAGGAGTCTGACGCAGCGTAAGCGGCTTGTCCCCCGCCTCGGCCGACGTGGTCAGCGTATACGTGATCGTCGTCGTCTCGCCAGCATGCAGGTCAACGGTGCCCGAATAGAAGGGGATTCCATGCCACGTAGCGGCGCCAAGACCAAACTGTGTGCCCTCAACCGTAAGGTCACTGATGTTGCCGCCCGTCGGGGCAAACAACGAGACATTCAGGCGTTCGTCGTCACGCGCGGCATCGGGCGCGCTCGCCGCAACGTAGTCGGGCAGCTTGCCAGCCTCCTCCTGCGTCATGATGTTCGTCAGGGTAACGGTGATGCGATAGGAGCACGTGCCGTCGCCGTTCTTCACGCCCTGACCAATCTGAGTGTCGGCGTTCAGATACCAGTCGAGCTTGGAGAAGCTCAGGTTGTTAAAGTAAACGCCGGCAACAGGATCGGCACTCGGGTCATCCGGATCGGGCAGCGAAGCGTCAATGCCCGTCTCTTTGATGGCATTCTGCTCATCATCGTTTCTCATCCACGCGATCAGGCGGCCCTCTTCGGCACCGCGCTCAACGGCGCTGACAAGCTTCGTAACATCGACATCGCCGATACCGCCAAGGATCTTGTCGAAGGCAGCGCTGGCGACGGATGCAAAGATGCCGTCAGACTCCTCGACCGGATAGTTCCAGTACACATCGTGCATGAGGACCTTTGCGGCGTTGGTGCCGTCGACAACCGTTCCGTCGGGCAGTGACACGTTACCGACCAGGCCCAGCAGATACTGCAGGAACACCGGGTCGATACCGATGACGCCATCAACGTCCTGTCCATACTGGGACTTCCACAGCGCGGCGACACGCTGCGAGTTGAGGGGCCAATCAGGCGAATAGGTATTGCCCGAGTTGTACAGGTTACTGTGGTTGCCGAACAGCGCCTCATCCTCTTCGTCGACGCTCTCGACTGCCTCATCCTCGCTGAGTCCAATGCGGGGAACAAACTCGCCAATCGACATCTGGCCGTCAGTGACCGAAATCAGGCCCTGCGAACCGCCAAAGCCGCCGCAAGCACGAATCTCGACGTTGTTCATGGCGTACATAAGGTAGTTGCGCGTCTGGCCGTTGGCGCCGAGCATCTGGGGAAGGACGGGGGCGACCTTCTCCGCCGCGTCAACCGCACCGTTGAGGGTGGCAAAGCCGTCCTTGGCCTTATCGACCAGCTCGGTCACCTGGGAAATATGAGTATCGCCAATGCCCTGGACCTTCTCGTTGGCGCTCTTGAACACCTTCGAGCTGCTGGAAAGCGAATCGGCGACCGCCTGCAGCGCGGACACGTTAATCATGCCGTCCTGGAACAGCTTGCCGGGCGTGGCCTGCGAAAGGTTGTCGGCCATGGGAACCAGCGCGTTGCTCGAGACATCGGACAGGGCGTCGATCATGGTGCGGGCTGCGTTGATGTCACTGCCATACACCGGGATAAACGATGCCGCCGTCCACAGCGGGCTCGAGGTCTCCGCCTTCATGCTGTCGCAGAGCTCATCGATCTTCTTCGCGTCGTCAGGCAGCGTCGAAAAATCGCCCGACGTGACCTTGTCCTTAAGGCCACCGACGATCTCGACAGCCTCCTTCGCTTCGCTCTTTACGGTCTTTGCCGAGTTAAGCAGCATAAAGCCGCTTGCGCCAAGCGCAACGAGAAGCACCGCGACTACAACGGCAATAATGGCGCCGGTGTGACGCTTTTTGCGCTCGCCCTTGCGATGGCGATGACGGACCAGACCGTCAGAGGTCGAACTCGGCGAAGCGTCGCCACCGTAGTTCAAGCCAAAATCGTAATAATCTTCCTTGGAACCCGAGCCCGCAAACTCGGCACCGCTATCATCCAGGCGGGCGAACGTGCCAGTCTCGGAGGCGCCGGTGTAAATCGTGCCAAGGTTACCCGTAAGCCCCGCGCCACCGGCAGAGGGAGTATTGTTGGCGGCCTTGTCGGCATTAACGTTGCCGGCGGCATTCGCGGCGTTGGCAGCACCTGCGTTGTTCGCGGGTACCGAAGGAGCCCCGCTCGGCTGCGACGTGGAGGTTGCACCGCCCGCAAAGACATTCCCTCTTGCACGGCCGGTCTTTTTTGCCTTTTGAGACTGCTCGTACAGAGCGGTAAACATCGCCGTCTCGCCCGGGGACACGCGCTTACCGGAACCGCCCTGTCCAGCGCCGCCCGGCGTGCCGGCCTTACCAGCCCCGTTCGGACGCGGCGGAACTGCAGGACGGCCGCTATCGCTGCCCTTAAAGTGATTACCAGCCATAAAGAAATCCTCGCAATTGAGTCGCAATGAAAAAGTCCATAACGTTACTAGTTTATGGCATTTTGAGCATCGACAGCTAAACTCCAGACACGGACATCAATTGGCGAAAATGCGGCACAACACCTTTTCCGTCTTGGCAGCGGCGCCAGCTACACCGTGAGGAACATCATCACGATGATCATGGCAAAGCCGATAAGGTCGGTCGGCAAAAACACCGTGCCCAGCATAACGGCGCTGGTGATGGTCGCCGAAACCGGCTCCACAGTTCCGATGAGGCTCGCACGCACCGAGCCGATATCCTTAACGCCCTGCATATAGAGCATGTAAGCAAAAAACGATCCGATAACCACGAACACCGCGAGCGCCTCGACGCCGACAGCGTCCAGCGCCGGCATATGTGCCCAGGGCCGCACGAAGACACACGAGACCACGCCCGCCGTGAGCATTGCCGAGCCCGTGACGATGGGGCTGCCGTATTCGGGCAGAATCTTGGCGGGAATCACCGCCATACACGTGGCGCTGACCGCACACATAAGACCTGATGCCAGGCCAAGCGGCGAGATATTCAGACTGGTGGGGTCGCCGCCGGTGGCGATTAAAAAAGTTCCACCCAGAGCCAGGCCAATGCCGATGACTTCACGAGTACGCGGCATGCGGCGATCGGTCACGCAGGTGTAGCCCATGATGATAACGAGCTGCAGGCACTGGAGCACCGTCGCGGTTCCGGCGTTCGTCAGGCGCACGGCCGAAAGATAGCAAAACTGGTTGAACAGCAGGCCAAAGGCGGTAAAGAGCAGCAGCTGCTTGCAATCGGCGGGTGTGGTCCAGAGCTTAATCAGGCGCTCGCGGTCGCGCGTAACAACCACGGTCATAAAGAGTAGACCGGCGAGAATCTGGCGCACGCTCATAAGCCACAAGGTGTCGACGTGATAGGTATCGAACAGAAAACTCGCGCTGGTGCCCGAGAAGCCCCAAAACGAACCACCCACCAGCGTAGCCAAGACGCCTGTGATCAACTTGCGCGTCGAAGCGCTGTTCAGGCGCTCGCGCCAGGCGCGGCGGGTGCTGCGGCTGAGCTCGTCGGTGCCCTCGGGCACATCAATGTTCGATATATCGGTCATCGGCACCGAAGCCCCTGCGCCTTCGACCTGCTCGACACGCTCTTTGCTCATTCCACTCCCCCGAAACAGTCTGGAAGCAATTCGGCTTACCTTACCACGGCGAAGGCACCAGCCGGAGGCTTGTCCGCTTATCGGTAGGACAATTCCGCAGGCGTCTTTCTATAGCTCGATACCGCAATGGCCCTGCATTATGCGACAGCCAAATCGCGGCAGCAGACTCTTTTGAAATGGATATGACAAAGCCCTCGAATTCCACAATGTAAGCGATTTTTAAAAATGTTCTTGCCACCGAGTTCAGGCTCCGTTATATTATCCCTTGCGCACTTGCGCACCCTTGATCGGGCGTTTAGCTCAGGGGGAGAGCGCTTCCCTGACACGGAAGAGGTCAGAAGTTCAAATCTTCTAACGCCCACCAATTGTTCAACTGGTCTACCTGCGGAAATGCGGTAGACCGGTTTCTTGTATATAGCGCTGTATCCCAAATGTATCCCAAAAGGCGGCGCGCGAGCACTCGCTGGAGGCGGCGATGAGGGACATCGCCAGAAACGACCTGGTCATCCTGGACGAGTTCGGCTACGTGCCGCTGGACCTCGACAGCGCGAGGCTGCTGTTCCAGGGGGTGTCGGACTGCTACGAGAGGCACAGCCTGGTCATCACCACAAACATTGAGTTCAGCAAGTGGGGCACGGTCCTGGGGGACGACAAGATGGCGGCGGCGATGATCGACCGCATCGTCCACCACGGCCGCCTGGTCGAGTTCACCGGCGCGAGTCACCGTATGGAGGCGACGCTCATACTCGGCAAGGCGGTGGGATAGGTTAACGCGGCGTGTTTGCCAAAGTGCTCAATTTGGTCGCGCCACAATGTTCAGCTTGTCGTCGACACAAACAGCGGCTCCCGCGTTTGGCAGCCCCGTGGTCCCAGCGGACGCGGGGAGACCGAGAAGAGTCAGGGCTCCGCCTCCTTGAGCGCGCCCACGTCGCCCCCGTGTTCGTCGAGAAGGGCACGCGCGGCCTTGACGCTCCGCGCCCCAGCGAGCCTGAGCTCAGTACTCCACGCGCTCGTCGGCTGCTGCGCCCTCCACCGCTTCGATCCCCGAGCGAAGGGCGTCCGCCACCTCTGCCGACCTCGCGTCCTCTTGCCCTTCCGCGAGCTCGACCTTCGCCGCCTCGTCGCCATGAGTCTCACCGTCCATGTATCCTGCTTTCAAATCGCGGCAGGCACAACAAGGCGCCCGCCCAGTTACTCGATACGAGCAGCCTAGACGGGCGTCACAAAGTGGCAGAGGGGCACGACTCTAATGCCAGGCATCTGCTGGTATCATTAGAGTGCAGCATTGGTTATGGGAGAGGGCTTCACATCCCACAGCCAGTCAGACCTAAGTTGGCTTCGTCCTGCTATAGATTGAGGTGAAGGCGATTGACTGATCAACAAAGTGAGACGATCGAGATTTCCGAACAGATTCGCGACAAGAAAAAGGATGTGCGATTCAGCACTCGCGAATACGTTGCGGAATACCTCATCAATAAGTTCAATGCTGATGCATTCTACATTCCGCTTGACTATCAACGGAACTTCGTCTGGACGGACGTTGACTGCAGCTACTTTATTGAGTCTGTGCTAATTGGCCTGCCCATTCCCTACATGTTCTTTGCCGATGCTGAAGATGGCAGAACGGAAATCGTTGATGGAGCGCAAAGGATGAACGCCTTGGTGAACTTTGCCAGAGGCGATTTAACCTTGTGCAATCTAGACATCCTTACATCTGTCAACGGAAAGACCTATTCAGAACTTCCCATAGAAGTACAAAGAAGATTCGATAACGCGAGCTTTCGAGTGGTTTACCTTGAGGAAGGGACCACCTTTGACGTCCGACAGGAGATTTTTCGTCGTATCAATTCATCGGGCAAGCAGCTCAAATCGCAAGAAATTCGCCGTGGCTCCATGGGCGGCGATTTTACAAAACTAGTAAGCGAGCTCTCCAAAGATCCGCTCTTTATAAAACTTGCCCCGTTAAGCGAGACGGCGCGCAAACACTACGATGACATGGAACTTGTCACTCGTTTCTTCGCCTATGCAGACGGCTACCCAGATTTCGAGGGTTACAAAGACCGCGTTGCTAGTTACCTGGATGAATACACGAATCGCATGAACATCGAGCTTGCCGAGTCACCTGACAAGCGCAATGAACTCGTCGCTCGCTTCAAAGAAATGTTGGAATACGTTGAGAAGTGCTTGGGAGACAGGGGTTTCAAAAAGACACCGACAGGAAAAACGACTCCTCATGCGCGTTTCGAAGCTATTGCGGTCGGCGTTGCCGTGGCGTTGTCGGAGGACAAGGACCTTTCGCGCAAAGACATGTCTTGGATTGATTGCGAAGAGTTCCAGACCCTTGTGCGGTCAGACTCGGCAAACGTAAAGGCCAAGTTGAAAGCTCGCATTGATTTCGTTGCCAACAAGCTGAAGGCGGAGCGGTAAACCTTATGGATTCCAATGACTTTAACTTGGGGTACGAAGAGGTCTACAACGACCGCCTTGGTGAGACCAAGAGCATGATTACGCTCGCGACCCTGCTCGATTCGCTTGACCAAGGTGCAGAGGGCGTGCGCTACAATGCTGTAATGCGAGGAGCGTACGAAATCGCTGAAAAGGCAAATCCCAGTGGCCTGCCCTCATCGACACCAGATGTGACCCTCGTTTCCAGTGTCATCCGCTCCAACGTCAAGCTTATGATCTACAACATCATTGAGTACTCAGTCACTAATCTCATGCAGGCGATTTACGACAGAGTAAAGGACGAGGGTTGCGGCTACGCTGAGGTTTCCGAAAAGCTTCAATCGATTTGGCACCATACCCAAATGTATAACGGGTTGAGCGACCCAAAAGCCAGCAATAGTACTGCCGAGTCCATAAGCAAGAGGTTGCTTGATCATGCTGTTAAAAATAACGTACTTCAATTCAGCGTTCGGAACACCATCGCCGGTGGAAATCTAGATGCAGACAAAATCCTCAAGCTCTTTGATGACCACGGAATATCGATTCATGATGATATAGCGAACTGCAAGAGGGATGAGATTAAGAGCGAGCTTAAAGACATCAAGAATCGACGGAATGACCTAGCTCATGGATCAATTTCGTTTGCAGAAGCAAGCAATCAGGTGACAACATCGGAGCTTGCGGAGCTAGTCAATCATGTTGACTCATTTTTGATGCAGCTCCGCAAGGATGTTTCGACCTACCTCAACGCCGGTGAATATCGGCGCGGTATGACCGAATCAGAAGAGGGCTAGTGTACGCAAGCGGCAATTATGCTTTTGCCAACCGCTTCGCCGAGCTTTGGTGGCACGGCGTTTCCAATATGCCGTGCCACAGCTTTCTTGCTGATCTTCTCGCCAGGCCTAATGAACTTGTAATCCTGCGGGAAGCTCTGCAAGACGGCACCCTCACGCAAGGTTAGGGCTCGATTTTGCTCTGGATGCCCAAACCGGCCCGTACCGTACATATAGAACTGCGTAGTTATAGTTGGGGACGTCTCGTCCCAAGCCATCCTCCCGTAGACCGCAGGGTACGTTTGGCCAGCAGCCTTTTTATGACAATCAAGCCTCAGATCCTCAGGCCAATCTCGCCACGTGCCATTAGGCGTCGAAGCCTTAATGCGCTTCAAGTTTAGTTCTGATAGCGCCGACGCCGTTTGCAGAGAGTCCCCCCTGCAAGAGCCGCCAGCGCTCACGGCAGGCAGCGCACCTATTGCCTGCCGAACCGTAACAGCATGAGCGTTATCATTCGTAGGGTCAATCAAGCTGATGGACCCATTTCTAGAAGCTAGCAGAATCAATCGCCGCCGATGCTGGGGCACACCGTACTCCTCAGCCTTTACGACGCTGTATTCCACCGAGTATCCGGACTCCTTAAGCGTGTTCAAGAAACCAGAGAAGATGCTCTCCTTCTCGAGCTCGGGCACGTTCTCCATGGACACGTAATCTGGCTGCACTTCACGTACAAGCCTCCCAAACTGCGCAAGCAACCCCCAGTCCTTGTGCTTCTCGCGATGCTTCTTGTCCTTGCGGTGCTTCGAGAAGGGCTGGCAAGGAGCGCACCCTACCAAGACTTTGATGTCAAAGTCCTTCAGGAGCTCCTTGACTTCCTCCCCGGTGACCTCGGCGATGTTCTTGCAGATGAACTTGTCCTTGCCGTTGTTCGCATCGTAGGCGTACTGGCAAGAGGAATCGAGGTCAAACCCAGCCACCACATCGATGCCAGCGGTGCGTAAACCGTAGGTCAGGCCCCCGACCCCGCAAAACAAATCCACAGCACCAATGGAGGCGCTCTGAGCCTTATCCTCCGTGGAACTATCAACGCTCATCGCAATCACCCCTTCGGCGTCCTAGAATGACCGTATGCGAGCGTCACAAACTCGAAAAGAATTCAACTCGCTAACTTTATAGATTAGCAGCAATCAGAGGGATTGGAGACCTGAGCTTGAAAACGTCACCGAACGGCTGTTTGCTTCCCGTAAACAGCAGAAGTGCAGGTAAAACGCCTTGGCCTCGATTTGCTTGATCGCCTGCTCCAAGTACGGCAATCCGGAGAGGTCCTGGCCGCCGGAGGCCGTGCAAAGCGCTCCGCTTGTATGGTCGCCCGTGCTCTTTCAGCCTGCGTTCGCCGCATGCCAGAAGAGCGTGCCCGCCGTGATCCTACCGCCCTCGTCCACATGCTCGAAGAGCTTGCGGGTAACGGCCTCGTCGTACTTCTCGGGGTCGTGGGAGCACCAGCTAAGGAACGTGTCGTGGTCGCCTCCAGCGGCCTCGTAGCCGATGCCGATGTTCTTCCAAGTCTCGTAGTTCTTGGGCGGCTCCATAGAGAGGAACGCCAAGTCGGCCTTCTCCTTATCGTTCATGCTGGCTCACCCCGCAATCGAGCTGCGAGGCGGCGCTCCCCGTGACCGAGCTGTAAGATGCAGCCACGACAGGCCCCCGGCCTGTCCACTCGCCGCCGGTGGCCCCGCCGCCAAGTATACGGCCACCGGTGTCATTTTCCTTGAATGCTTCCATAGGCATCGCTAGTCCTCAATGCCGAGCATGTCGCAGATTTTCTGCCCGCTGATCGCCCAGGTGCCGCCGATCATCATCGCGGGGAGCGTCCCGTCCGCGCACCACTTCTGGACTTGGCGCAGGCTCCACCCGCCAATCTCGGCCACGTGCTTAGGGGGTCTCGCACACCTTCACGTCCGCGCGCCGGATTTGCGAGCAGCCGAGCGGCTCCTTCCCATGCCCTATTCTCGCCTTTGTACCGAGCCATTCAGTCACCGCCCTAACCTCTGAGCTACTAATGACGTGTGATCACGGTTAAGACTGTACAAGAGCGAATTGCCGCGTTTAACTGTGGTTATGTAGTGCAGCAGTGGCAAAACTGCTTGACGGCGCGGGACTTCCATTTTGCTTTGCGACTGCTTGGACGGCCAAATTGCTCATTTGCTGACTTATAGCAATGCCCCAACGGCACCGTCGCGTTCGCAAACAGCCGCGGCCAACAGCAAGAACATCAGCAATTCCGTCGGCATGCATCGGACGTCCGCCGCTGGGGTATCCTTGGAGCACATGCACCGCAAGCCGCACAAAGGAGCCGCCATGCGCACCGAGCTCGATGTTCCCTTTTCGCACAAAGACCAGGCCAAGGCCCTGGGCGCCAAGTGGGACCGGGTCAAGAAGATCTGGTACGTGCCCGATGGCGTCAACCCCGAGCCCTTTGCCGCGTGGCTGCCCGGCGTGGATCGTTCCGACCCCAGCGCGCCCTACATCTATCTGGTGCTTGGCAAGCGCGAATGTTGGAAGTGCCACGAGCAGACGACGGTCGCGGCCTTTGGCATTCCGTATCGGTTGGCCGAGGACTCGGGCAGCAAGGCCGCGCCCGGCGCTGCGCCCGCCATGGACGACGCGGGCCACATCGCGATCGACACCGCCCGCGCCAACGCCATAGCCATCGTTCCCGCGCTGGGCTGCGTGCCGGCCGAGATCCGCGACTACCTGCGCGAGCGCTGCGGCTACAAGCCCGTAACGTCGCGCACCACCAAAACCGTATCGCTCGCCAGCACCTGCACCGCCTGTGGCGCGCTGCAAGGCAGCCATTACCTGTTCGAGGAGCCCATGTCGCCGTTTGCGCTCACGGCTATCAACAAGCTGCCCGCGCTGGAGTTCGTGCGCGTGGAAGTCGCCGGCGTCTTTGGCATCCACGCCAGACAGGGCAACTTTGACCAGGCACTTTTTACCTGGGCACGCGACCACCACACCCAGTTCCACAAGCCCCTGTGCGAGGGGATCTACCTGTAAGATATCTTAGGTACCGGCGAGCGCTCCTGGCGGCAAGGTATCGCCCAAAGGCAGAAGCACCCGACAGACAATTAGGTGTCCGCATCGTCATACACGACATCGATACCACAGCCGTGACAGCGTCCGGGGCGCACCAGCATGTGAAGACGGTCTTGTTACAGTCCCAAAATATGCTCCAAATAGCCCTTGTTAAACCAGAACGATTGCCTGGTCATCCAACGTCCGTCGGGCAACTCGTAGGCGTTCCTCGCAATATCGCCGATTTCGGTTCCGTCGGCGAATCTGTACGCAGCTTTTGAGGTATGCGGGCGGACGTGAACGATCGGGTTGTCTGCCATACCGGGCAGGTTGTTGGTCACTTTGAGCTTTCCGCTTGCATCCCGATACGGATTGAGCTCAACGCCCTCGCGAATGACCTTTCGTGTCTCATCCCAACAAGCCTTTGCGGGGCCTTCGATTTCGTTTGCCGGCATTGCCCAGAATAGGCAGCGGTCAAGGCGCCACTCCCCCTCGTGGTCCTCACGGAACACGACAAAGAAGAAACGACTGGTCTCAAGGCGCGCACGGAAGGAAGACGTTTCCCAATCCTCATTGATTAGCTGCTTAAACTCAAACGGAGGGAAGGACATTGCTTGCTCGATGTGCCCCCTCTTATTAACGCGACAAGCGCGGACGTTAATCCCAGCCTTAACGAACTCCTCGGCAGCATTGTTTTTTATGCCGAGCATGCGATAAACGAGTGTCGTCCATTGCGCCTTGTTTCCTGTGTATTCCAAGCCGTACTGCTCCGCAATCTGGCGATCAGTTTCGCCATAGTGTTGCTCGATCAGTCCAGTTACGTAGCTTTCGAAATCAATGGACTCGTCGTCGCCTCGAACGATGCTCTCGCCGATACGCGGGGCACCGAGAACATAGGCGTGAAGCACATAGTCCATGTACGAGCGTTTGAGAGAAAAGGCGCGACGCTTCGCGCGACGGCGTTCGATCTCGCCCGTATCGGTATTGAAGTACTCGTAGTACTGGTCGACCCACATTGTCGCTTCGGTTGCGCCCTTTGTGCAGGCGCCCAAGTAGGTGGTCATGCCCTCCGACAGCTCGTCTGCGCGACCATCCTGAATGTACGAAATGATTTTCTCGTAGTCGGCGCGAATGATCTTCATATCCTCTTCGGGCAGACGAACCATGACTGCACGCTCAATGCGCTGGTCGTATTTGTCGATGGAGCGGTCACGGCCGTAATAAATCAGCAGGATATTGCTGAGCTTGGTCTTGAGATGCGAGCTGTCGTAGTCGAGCGAAACGGGACGGTCGTAGGGAATCATCGTCAAGACAAGACGTTCACCGGCAGATTTACGACCGTCTTTAAGTACGTCAAAACACGTTGCCTTGAGCTCGACACCCGCCTCGGGAAAGTCCGGCCGGTCGTCGCTGTTGGCCTTGTAGCCAAAGTAACGCTCCTCGATCAGGGTTCCCATACCGCCCTTGTACTTCTTGGATCCAAAGTCCTTAGGCGCGCTCTCCCCCTCCGGCGCAATGCCAAGCTCCAGAATGTCGCGAAACGTCATCCCGTCGAGATTGGCAGCATACCGCTCGATGCTAGAGGGGTCAGAAAAATCAGTATCGTCAAGCATGCGCTTGAAATCGAGGTGCTTCTTGGACATGGCAAATCCTCTCGAAATAAGACATGATCTAATACGTATGCTACTGTAAATTCGGGTTATACCGTGAAGATCCCCTAAGGGATCTTCCATTTGCAACCCGATTTCTGTACCCTTGATCTTTGCATTTGCAGCGATTTGGGGGAGTGAGTATGTCAGAGGTCAAAATCGCCGAGCTTTTTGCTGGCGTCGGCGGATTTCGTTTGGGCCTCGAAGGCTATGCTGACCCTCGTTATCCAGATTTCTACATGAAGCCCGCCGGACCCTTTCGCACCATTTGGGCCAATCAGTGGGAACCGCCCGGAACCAAGGCTCGTCAGTTCGCGGCACGCTGCTATATGGACCGCTTTGGCGAGGATTCCGTAGTCAACGAAGATATCAATAAAGTCCTGGAACAGGCTGAAGCCGGAGAGGTTGAAATCCCCGACGTCCAGATGGTTGTCGGCGGCTTCCCTTGCCAGGATTACTCCGTCGCTCGCCCGCTTAACCAGGCACATGGCATCGAGGGCAAGAAGGGTGTCCTTTGGTGGGACATCTACCACTTCCTCGAGATGAAGAAGCCGCGCTTCGGTCTCTTTGAGAATGTCGATCGTCTGCTCAAGTCGCCCGCGTCTCAGCGCGGTCGCGACTTCGCCATCATCCTAAGCTGCCTTGCCGACCTCGATTACACGGTCGAATGGCGCGTGGTCAACTCCGCGGAATATGGTTTTCCCCAGCGTCGCAAGCGTGTTTATATCTTCTGCGAAAAGGACGCTGGCAAGGTTGATCTCGTTGATCGCATGCACAACGGCGTCATGGCTAAAGCCTTCCCCGCCATCTATCCCGACGAGATGTCCGAGCTCGATGTTTTACCCGACCCCTACGAGAACTCAACTCGTTTTGGCGTCGGCCAAAAGACCTCTCAATTCAAGAATGCTGGCGTCATGCAGGGCTGTCATGTTCTGACCTGCGACTTTGCCGAGGACTATCACGGTGAGCGCCACGTGCTTGGCGACGTGCTTGTCGACGAGGCTTATGTCCCGGAGCAGTTCTACATCTCCGACGAAAAGCTTCCCGACTGGCGCTACCTTAAGGGCAGCAAGCGCGAAGAGCGCACTAACAAAAAGACAGGCTTTACGTACACGTATTCCGAAGGAGCCATGAGCTTCCCGGATGCCACCGACAAGCCGAGCCGCACCATCCTCACAGGAGAAGGCGGCACGGGAGCGAGCCGCTTCAAGCACGTCATCGAATGTCCCGATGGCCGTTTCCGCCGTCTTGTTCCCGACGAGCTCGATCAGCTTCAGGGATTCCCGAAAGGCTGGACCGATACGGGCATGACTGACGGCCATCGAGCCTTCTGCATGGGCAACGCACTCGTCACCGGCGTGCCCCATCGCATTGGCGAAGCTATGGTCGAAGTGTACAGCCTCTAAGGCAAGCAATCAGGAGCCGGCAGTTCACGCTGTCGACTCCGTTTTTTCCATCCCACTTCCCTGTATACTGATGTAGCACGTGTTTCATCCGGGCTTGTTGGGCCGGGTCGTTCATGGGAGGTTCTTGTGGCTGTTTCGAATCCGCCTAAGGGAAGCGTTTCTTCTTCGTCCATCAAGCCGGTTACGCGCAAGGCCGTGCGTTGCCAGCGCGAGGTCGCTTGGCTTGTCACGCAGGCAGCAGGCAGACTCGTGGCGAGCACGGAGGACGTCAATGCTCCCACACCGAGCTTTGTGCTGGCAGCGGCGCTGAATCGAGTACGCCAGCTGGAACTCGTCGCACAAGAAGACGGCAGCCATCTTGGCTACCAGGACGCTATGGCGCCCGACCTGTTGACCTTTTGTCGCATGACCAAATTGCCCGCCGCGCCCAATACGCTTTCGGACGCAGGCTACATGTTTACGCTCTCGGGCGCGGACCTTATCCGCGACATCTATGCATACTGCAGCGAGCTCGCCGAGCGCCACGTCTTTGACGCGGCAGAAGTCAAACCGGGAAATGTCATCAAGCTGGTTCTTAGGCTGTTCTTGATGGACGGGTTCGGGGCCATGCCGGCGTAAGCCGAGTCTTTAGCATCACCGTCGACTGAGCAACAACCGCTTTACCTTAGTGGACGCCAATTGAGGGTCGATTATTGGGTCGCCTCGTCCACTAACGCATTTATTCCACGCGCTCTGACAGTCGATACTTGCGGTTGCGGCTCGTCGCCGGCGCCGTGGGCTCAAGCTCGCCTTGAGCAATGAGCGCGTTGACGCGCGACCTAACCTGGGAAATTGTAAGCCCCGTGCGTTCTGCCAGCTCACGCGTCCCCAGCTCGCCGTAGTGTTTGAGTGCCGCCACAATTAAGCCCCCGCCATGATCGACCGGCTCGATCTTTGAACGGTAAAGTACGACCTTGAACCGATCGAACCCCGGGCAGAACAGGGGCTCGGCCAGACCATGCGCGCGCATGGCATCGATCATCATCGGGATGCCCGAGCCATTGCCCTCAGCCGGCGAACCTGCGCCATCCGGCAGCGGGACAATCGACATGAGTTTCACGAGCGTCGCGTTACGGCATCGGGAGCTGCCGTCAAACAAGTTCTCGCGAGTCTTTCCCCCGTAAAGGCCGCCAGGATTCGTCACCTCGACACGATCGTCAAAGACGTCGACGGCAATCGATTGTCCACAGAACCGATCCCCGTATTCTCGATGGATTACGGCGTTGGCGATTGCCTCGCGCAGAACCTCCTCGGGAATCTCAAGCGAGTCGACACGCGAGACACCTTGGACGGTCGAGGTTCGCCGCAAATTCTTGGCGACGGCTGCGACGGCATCCGAGATCATCTCGCCCAACGTTCCCTCACAGATTGTGCGGTCCATGAATCTCAGCGACCCCGCCATGCCCTTCTGAGTTCCCGCATGGACAGCCACGTCAATGAAGAGCTTGGGATAGAACTGCTGAGGGTAGGTGCCCACAACTAGGAGTCCAGCCTTGGTGACATTGCCCTGGGAATCAAGGATATTTAGGCGCTCCAGCTTCGTTTGTTTGTCCGGCGCGCCGCGCATTGCCCGGGGCGTCAACGAGAAAGCCCGATCTATCGTACGGTCGACCAGCGTCTCGTCGAGATTGTCCGCGCCCGCACCCGCCACCGCGTCGCGATCGCTCGGAGTCGCTCGACCGTATGACGCCAATGCGAGCACCTCGGTCGATGAAAGCGGCACATCTTTGTCATCGATGCGCTTGTAGCTGCCGCCCTGGGCGCCCCGCTCTATGACATAACAAGGCTTGCTCGACGGGTCGAGCTCCTCAATCGTGATGACCAGAACCACGGTGCCCTGGAGCTCCACGCGCTCAATGGTGTATTTGGGCGGATTGGCCAGCTTTCCGCGACCGCCGGCATCGCCCATGCCCGCCACGAATTGGTTGAGCACTTTCTCGGTCTCGAAGTTCTCAACCGGGACAAAACCTGCGCGCTCACTCACTCCGAGCACGATGGTTCCGCCGGCAGTGTTCGCGAATGCGCTCACCGTTTCCCACACGTCGCGGGAAAGCGTCGTGGCGCTCTCCTTCGCTTCGACGTTAAGATCATCCGAGCCCATACGCCTTAAAGACTCAAGCAGACCGGTCAGCTCGTTTTCGTTCATCTGCACGTCCTTTCGCTCGGTCCTGCAGAGAATGCCGCGGATAGATTTCCCTCGTCTCTCAGTTATCTCTCGTAATTATCTCTCATTTATCTCTCTATCTCTCGGCTTAGAGATAAGAGATAGATAGAGATGGAATGTCTACCATTTGCTTCATCTATACATATTTTTGCTGGTAGAACAATCGGTATTGAGACAATACCATGATTGCCTGTCTCTTTGCTGCTCAGTTATCTCTCATATTTTTCTCTCATCTTCCTGTCATCTTTCATATTAGAGACGAATGAGAGACGAGAGATACGCAAGTGATGGACGAGCGAGGATTTTCGGACGGTCGGATATCGAGAGTGGATATTTGGACGGTTTTTGGGGCTTTTGCGGCAAATTCCGTCCAAATATCCACTCTCGTTCGATAGGTATCCGGAAATCCTCGCTCGTCCGTCCGAATATCCACTCTCGTTTGGCGAGTGTCCAATTTTCCACGCTCGTGCGGCGGGCACGCGGGACCTATGCCCAATCCGGCTGCATCGTCTCCAGTTCGCCGCAGGGTCGCGGCCCCATATGGGTATACTCTCGAGGATTCGACTCGATTCGCTCCCGCTGGGGCGTCAAAGGAGACTGCATATGCCCACCACCTCAACCGACCCGCGCGCCGCAGCCGCCGCGCTGCTGGTGCCCGACGCCACCTGCCATGGCTTTACCGTCGAGCGCTGCGAGACCGTGCCCG
Organism: uncultured Collinsella sp.; assembly: GCA_928722055.1. GTDB lineage: Bacteria > Actinomycetota > Coriobacteriia > Coriobacteriales > Coriobacteriaceae > Collinsella. Next base: position 92,647 of record CAKMWN010000002.1, on the reverse strand, counting down.
AGCTCGACTCGGACGCTTACGTGCTGCGCCACACTGCCTCGGGCGCTCGCCTGCTGTACCTGGCATGCGACGACGAAAACAAGGCCTTTGCCATTGGCTTTAAGACGCCGCCGGCCGATTCCACCGGCGTGTTCCATATTCTTGAGCACTCGGTGCTGTGCGGATCGGCTAAGTTCCCCGTCAAGGAGCCGTTTGTCGATCTGATCAAGAGCTCCATGCAGACGTTTCTCAACGCCATGACCTACCCCGACAAGACCATCTACCCCGTTGCCACCACCAACGAGCAGGATCTGTACAACCTGATGGACGTGTACCTGGACGCGGTGTTCAACCCGGCCATCTATACCAAGCCCACCATTTTTGAGCAGGAGGGCTGGCACTACGAGCTGGACCTGCCGGAGAGCGTCGAGGGCGAGGGCGACGGCGGCTCCGCGAGCCTGCGCGAGGGCACGCTACGCTATAACGGCGTGGTGTTCAACGAGATGAAGGGTGCGCTGTCCGACCCCATGAGTGTGCTGGACGACGCCGTCAACGCCGCGCTCTACCCCGACACCGCCTATGCACACGAGAGCGGTGGCGACCCGCGCGCGATTCCCGCGCTCACCTACGAGCAGTTCCTGGACACGCACGCGCGCCACTACAATCCTTCCAACTCTTATATAACGCTCTACGGCGACCTGGACGTGGACCGCGCCCTGGCCTTTTTGGACGAGCGCTATCTGTCGCAGCCGAGTGCCGCGAGCCGCCGCATGGACGCTGCCGTCGCCGCCGGCGAGGACCCGTCCACGATGGCGCCCAATCCGCTGGGCGTGCAGGCGCCCGTGACCTGCGAGTACAAGCGCGTTGAGATGGCTACCACGCCCGAGAACGCCCTGGTGGGCCTGGGTCTTGTGCTGGGCAGCGCGCTCGACCGCAAACGCACGATCGCAGCAGATATCCTGTTTGAGGCACTGCTGGGCTCCAACGAAGCGCCAGTTAAGAAGGCCATTCTGGCCGCCGGCATGGGCGGCAACGTGGTGAGCTACACCGCGGCCGAGAGCCTGCAGCCCTACGAGCTCATCATGCTGCAAAACGCACAGCCCGGCGTGGCGCGCGAGCTGCGCCGCGTGTTCCAGGACGCCTGCCGCGACCTATGCGAGCATGGCGTTCCGCGCGAGCGCCTGGAAGCCATCATCAGCAGCAACGAATACGACCTGCGTCAGCGCGACTACGGCATCGCCGACGGCGTGGCCATTGCGTGCGACGCGCTGAGCACCTGGCTCTACGATGACGACGCCGCGACGCTGGCGCTCAAGTACGGCCCGGTGTACGAGGAGCTGCGTGGCGAGCTGGACGGCAGCTATTTTGAGGACCTGCTGCGCGAACTGGTGCTGCAGAACGATCACATGGCACTGGTCGAGCTGGTGCCGGTGGACGCCGCCGAGGGTTCGGAGGGTGCCGAGGCCGCCGAGCTGGCAGCCGAGCGCGATGCCATGACCGATGCCGAGCTGGCCGACGTGGTCGAGCGCACGGCCGCGCTGCGTGCCGCGCAGGAGGCCGAAGACACACCCGAGGACAAGGCAACGCTACCGCGTCTGCGCGTATCCGACATTGGCGCGGCGCGCCCCGAGCCGCCGCTCGTTGTGGACACGACTGCGCCCATCCCCTGCCTGCGCCACGGCATCCCCACCAATCGTTTGGCCTACGCCATGCAGTATTTCGACCTGAGCTGCGTCGCGTTTGAGGACCTGCCCTATGTGACACTGCTCTGCCGCCTGCTTAAGCAGCTGCCCACGCGCGAGCACTCGGCCGAGGAACTCGATAACTTGCTCGCTGGCAAGCTCGGCTTTTTGAGCTTTACGACCGAAGTCATGACGCAGCCCGAAGTGGACGGCGTGCGCCCCTACCTGCTGGTGAGCGCCGGCGCCCTGTCCGAGAAGATCGATGCGCTGGCGAGCCTGCCGCGCGAGGTATGGTCGAGCACGCTTTTGCTCGATGCCGATGCCGACCGCATGCGCGACGTGCTCACGCAGATTCGCATTGGGCTTGAGCAGGGCTTTATCAACAACGGCCACTCGGCGGCGCTCGGTCGCGCGATGAGCTACAGCTCGCCTTCGGCCGTGGTGCGCGAGCAGCTTTCGGGCGTGGATTTCTACCTGTTCCTGCGCGATCTGCTCGAGCACTTTGACGAGCGCGTGGACGGGCTGCGTACCAAGCTTGCCGAGCTGGCGGAGCGCATCTTTGTGGCCGATGGCTGCATGGCGAGCTTTACCGGCAGCAACGAGGACTTTGACGCATACTGGGATGCCGCGGGCGACCTGGGGCTGGGTGCGGGCGATGGTGCCGATGCCGGCCGCGACGCTCTCGCGGTGCCGACGCCGCGCGACCGCCACGAGGCTTTTGTCATCCCCAGCGACATCTGTTTTGCCGCGCGTGCGTGCGATCCGCGTCGCCTGGGCATTGACGTGACGGGCGCCTGGGCGGTTGCCGCCAACGCGCTCTCCTACGACTACCTGTGGAACGAGATCCGCGTGAAGGGTGGTGCGTACGGCTGCGGATTCCGCGCGGCCGGCGAGCGTCAGGCGGCGTTCTACACCTACCGCGACCCGGCAATCGACCCCTCGATTGAGCGCGTGGCGCGCGCAGGCGAATGGCTCGGCAGCTTTGAGCCCGACGAGGCCGCCTTTGAGGGCTTTATCGTGAGCTGCGTGAGCGGCATGGACGCGCCGGTGAAGCCGTACGCGCTCACCAAGCGCCGCAACACGACCTACCTGGCCGGGCTCGATCCGCACGCACGCGAGGAGCGCCGCGCCCAGATGCTCGCCGCCACGCCCGGTGAGCTGCGCTCGCTCGGTGCCGACGTGACGCGCATCGCAGCCGAGTCACTCACCTGCGTCTTTGGCGGCCGCGACGTCATCGCCAAGAGCAACGCCGGCTTCAACGTCATCGACCTGCTGGGCTAAGGCACGGCAAGCAAAACTACCACGAAGGGCGCAGTTCACAGGCGCCCTTCGTGGTAGTTCGAACACTTGTTCTATACGCACACATGTTCTATAGTAGAGGTGCTTGCATCGAACTGAAATTGCAACTAGAATATAGTTGCAGAATGTGAGGCGGGATGACTCGATCCGATAAACTCATCGCCCAGCTGCTTAGCTGTCCTTCAACGTATAGATTTGCTGACTTTCTTAAAGTTATGGCTTCATATGGCTTTGAAATGGACAGCAAAGGCAAGACGTCCGGATCGCGCGTTCGCTTCTACAGGCCATCAGATGGCAGGATGTTCGTAATGCACGCGCCTCATCCATCTGACGAATTGACAGCGGGGACCATTCGAAACATCGTTCGCTTTCTGCAAGATGTCGGAGGTAGTCATGAGTAACGTTTTGGCATACAAGGGTTATTTCGCCCCGGTCGAGTTCGATGCCGAACAGCATGTGCTAACAGGTATGGTCGCCGGCATTAGGGACGCAATCGTATTTGAAGGCTCCACGGCTGAAGAAGTGGAGCAATGCTTCCACGACGCCGTCGACGATTACCTTGAGTTTTGCGCCGAGAAGGGCAAGGAACCCGAGCGGGCTTTTAAGGGCTCGTTCAACGTAAGAACGGGCTCTGAGCTCCACAAGCAAGCAGCGCTGGCAGCGGCAAAGAAGGGTGAGTCACTCAATAAGTTTGTGACTGAAGCGATCGCTGCGGCGCTGTGAAGCCAACGTCGAGTCGAAGCCGCCACACAGGGCGCCTTTGTGGCGGCTTCGACGTTTGCCCAGATAAAACCAGCCAAAATAAGCCTGTCACTTTTTGGCAGGTTTGCTAGAGGAGGTTGGGATGGACAAGGCTGAGTTGCGGCGGGCGGTGATTGCCCAGCGCGATGCTCTTGATTTGGACTTGCGGGCGGCGAAGTCTGCTGATATCTGTGCGCGGCTGGTTGAGCTGCTGGGCCGCTTAGATGCCGCGGCGCCGCGCATCGTTGCCGTCTATGCCGCGATGGGTTCCGAGGCAGACCCTGCCGCGTTTGCCGCTGCGGCCGCCGCGCGCGGCTGGCGCGTGGCCTATCCGTGCATGCTCTCGGCAACAGACACCGTGGCTTGTGGCCAGCGCATGTGTATGCGGGCAGTTGCCGCCGACGATGCGTCCGCGGCTCCGTTTATCGCCCACCCTACGCGGGCCTTTGCGGCCACGGACATCGACAGCAACCACTTCCCTATCGTGCCTGCCGAAGCTCTCGACATGATCGTCGTGCCGCTCGTGGCCTTCGACCAAACCGGCGCGCGCCTGGGCTACGGCGGCGGTTGCTACGACCGCTACCTGCCCATGCTCTCGCCCGCATGCCAAATCATCGGCATCGCCTTTGACGAGCAGCGTGTCGACCGCGTTCCCACCGACGCTCACGACCTGCCGCTACCCCACATCATCAGCGCCTAATCGCCGCCATATCAGCCACGGCTACAGCAGTACCATCGCAGCCTAGTGCTCCTCGCCGGCGCGGGCCAGGTCGTAGGGCGTGGTCTGGTAGACGTAGTAGTTGAGCCAGTTGGTGTAGAACAGCTGAGCTTGGCTGCGCCAGACGTTGCGCGGCTCGGCGGAGGGGTCGTCGCCCGGGAAGTAATGCGCCGGCACCTCCGGGTTGAGCCCGCGCTTCACATCGCGCTCGTACTCCAGGCGCAGCGTATCGGTGTCGTACTCGGGATGGCCAAAGACAAAGAAGCGACGGCTGTCGGTCGACTTGACGATGTACAGGCCCACCTCGTCGGACACGGCCACGACCTCAAGCTGCGGCTCGGCCTCCACGTCCTCGCGGCGCACATCGGTGTTGCGCGAATGCACGGCATAGAAACGGTCGTCGAAGCCGCGGACCAGCGGGCTTTGCGGCTTCACCAGATAATGCTCGAACACGCCGCTCGCCTTTGCCGGCAGGTCATACTTCTGGATACCGTAATGATGGTACAGACCGGCCTGTGCGCCCCAACAAATGTGCAGCGTAGAGTGTACGTGCGTGGTAGACCAGTCCATGATCTGGCAGAGCTCGGGCCAGTAGTCGACCTCTTCGAACGGCATCTGTTCCACCGGGGCGCCCGTGATAATCAGGCCGTCGTAGTGGATGTCGCGGATGTCGTCGAACGTGCGGTAGAACGTCTCCAGGTGGCCGGCGCTCACGTGCGTGGCCTCGTGTGTTTTGGTGCGCAGCAGGTCCACCTCCACCTGCAGCGGCGTGTTGGAGAGCTTGCGCATGATCTGCGTCTCGGTAGCGATTTTGGTGGGCATGAGGTTGAGGATGAGCACGCGCAGCGGACGGATGTCCTGGTGCAGCGCCCGGTACTCGGTCATGACAAAGATGTTCTCGCTCTCGAGCTGCGCGGCGGCAGGGAGGGCGTCGGGGATGCGAATGGGCATGGATGCTCCTTACGAGTCAGTTGCAGCTATGGTACAACGACCAGCGCCATCCGCGCGAGCACATCGCCCAGCGATACCGTCAGCGGCCCAAATCGCTCCAAAAGTAGAGATTAAGGCATGCCCAAAAATCTATAGCGCTTTAGCCTAGCAAAGTGGCAACAGGACGCTACAATGGTTCGACGCGAAAAACTCGGCCGAAAGGATACATATATGTACCAGACGCGTAAGATCGGTGTGGTCGGCCAGGGCCACGTAGGAGCACATGTCGCCAACAGCCTGCTCATGCAGGGCATTGCCGATGAGCTGTACCTGTGCGATATCAACGAGGCCAAGGTGACGTCCGAGGTCCAGGACCTGCGCGACTCCCTTTCGTTTGTCCCGTACAACACCAAGATCGTCAACTGCTACGACCACTACGAGGAGCTTGCCTGCTGCGACGTCATCGTCAACGCCGCCGGCAAGGTCGCGCTGGCCGCCGGCAACCGCGACGGCGAGCTGTTCTTTACCACCGACGCCGCCCGCACCTTTGCCAAGCGCATCGTCGACGCCGGCTTTGACGGCATCTTCGTGAGCATCTCCAACCCCTGCGACGTCGTGTGCACCGAGCTGTGGCATCTGACCGGCTACGATCCCAAGAAGATTATCGGCTCGGGCTGCGGCCTGGACTCCGCCCGTCTGCGCACCGAGATCTCCAAGAAGGTCGGCGTGAGCCCCAAGTCCATCGACGCCTACATGATCGGCGAGCACGGCTTTAGCCAGCTGGCCGCCTTTAAGGCCGCAACCATCGCCGGCAAGAGCCTCAACGAGCTTCAGGCCGAGAACCCCGACAAGTACGCCTTCGACCACATGGAGGTCGAGGAGCTTGCACGCAAGGGCGGCTATGTGACCTACCAGGGCAAGCAGTGCACCGAGTACGCCGTCGCCAACTCCGCCGCGCGCGTCTGCGCCGCCGTTCTGCACAACGAGCACGCCGTGCTTTCCGCCTCCACGCTCATGACCGGCCAGTATGGCGAGGAGGGCATCTTCACCTCCCTGCCGTGCGTGATCGGCGCCGAGGGCGTCGAGGAGGTCTACACGCTCGACCTTTCCGAGTATGAGCTCGAGGGCTTCCACAAGAGCTGCCAGCACATCCGCGACAACATCGCCCAGCTCGACTGGTGGGAAGCCGAGGCATACGACGCCAAGTAAGCGTCGGTTGCCGCGACACCTCGTGAATCTAAGCGCAATACCAAGCGGGCTGCGTCGGAAATCCCCGGCGCGGCCCGCTTTTTGACTCAAACGACACGCTTGCGAATCGAAGGTGAATGTTTTTTCGACAGATGGAACAGGGCGCTTTAATCCTCAAACCACGCGATTGCGCGAATGGGCGAGCCGTCGCAATCCTCAATTTTGAGCGGTGCGCAGCTAAACCAGAACAGATCGTCGCCGCAACAGTCCAAGTCCTTAAGATTCTCGATGTTAACGATATCGCATGCGCGGAACAACTTCTTGTGGCGCGTCAGGTTTTCGTCCGCGATGGGGTCGAGTCCAATTACATCAAAGCCGACGCCCTTGTAGCCGCCGTCGATGATCAGGTCCAACACCTCGTCGTCCACGCAAGGATAGTCGCCAAAGTACGCCTCGGTTCCCCAGCGCTTATCCCAACCCAAGTTGAACAGCAAAAACTCGGCTTGGGTCACCTTATCGCCATAGGGATGGAGCTGCTCCACAGTAATGGCCTCACCCTCGGCGAGCATGCGGCAATCGACAACCAATGCCCTGCCTATAAACTGGCTTGCCGGAAACGCATCGAGTGTCGTGCGGTCGGCAAACAGATGCGCCGGTGAATCCATATGCGTCCCCGTATGGGCGTACATCTGCATGAGCGTCTCTTTAAATCCGTCGTGCTCGTAGGTGCTCGACGGCAGCAGCTTGGGTGTATCGGCTCCGGGAAATACCGGCATGTCTTCCCTAATAGTGTGAGTCAAATCAAGCACGCGCATGTTCAATCCCCATTTCTTTCTTGGCAAAGCAAAACGGGGCCCGCACTTGGCGGAAGCCCCGTCGTGAGAGGTTATTCCCGGTACCTAGTACTGCTCGATGCCCATGTAGCGACGAATCTCGGGGCTGTGGTCGAACACCTTGCCGCGGGCGGCACGCAGCTCGCAGCTCATCGCGTAGAAGAAGATCGGCTCCAGGTACGAACGCACGCTGGCAGGCACTTCACCCACGCCGTACTCGAGCGCATCGAGCACCATGACGGTATCGGTGTGCGTGTTGAGGAACGCAAGAGCGCGCTCCTCCATGGGGCGGCACTCGCCCGATCCGAGCTGCACAAAGTAGAACACGCCGGGCTCGGTGGCTTCGAACGGGCCATGGAAGTACTCGCCGGAGTGGATGTAGCAGCAGTGCTGCCACTGCATCTCCATGAGCGAGCAAATCGCCATGGCATAGGTCTGGCTAAAGTTGGGACCGGAGCCCAGGATATAGAAAAACTTGTGCTGCTGGCAGAGCTCGGCAAAGCGGGCGCCCAGCTCGGCGTTGACCTTCTCACGGGCGGCGGGCAGCAGCGCATCCATCTGCTTGAGGCCCTCATACATGTCGGCGAGTGACTCGTAGCCTTCCTGCTGGTCGAGCAACTCGGCGGCGATCAGAGCGCCAATGCCCTGCGGCACCTCAGCCTGCGACACGCCCTCACCCCACGGATAGACCCAGGTAGTCCACTTGCCGTTGTCGATCTTTGAGCCCTCGCAGTCGGTAAGGGCAATGACCTCGGCACCGGCGGCCAGCGCCATCTCGCAGCCGTCGACGACCTCCTGCGTGTTGCCGCTGTGGCTGCAGGCGATGACGAGCGACTTCTCGCCAAGACTCTTGGGAGCCATCAGGCAAAACTCGCGCGCCGTGTAGACCGTCGAGGTAAACGTGGTGGCCTCACGCTTGAGCAGCTCGTTGGCCGGCATGAGATCGATCATCGAACCGCCGCAAGCGATCCAAAAGACGTTCTCGATCTTGCCCTTGCGCTCGATGATTTCCTGAACCAGATCATGTGCGTTCATGCTGATGCTCCTCCTTGTGGGGCGGCTTTGAACGACGACAGCTCGTACCTGCTGTCGTTCTATGTTGTCCTATTTATAGCACGTGTAACAACGCCCGTGAAGTCATCTCAGCAAATTTGTTCTATGTTGTTCTATCTGTGGACGTTAGATGTCGAAGACGTAGCGCGAGCCCACGATCTTTTGGCGGCCGAGCAGTAGAGGGCGCCCGCCGGCGTCGGTAAAGTAGGCCTCCATATAGAAGAGAGGCTCGCCGACCGGCACCTCCAGCAGCGGGGCCGTCTGAGTATCGGCAAGCGCAATCTCCACGGTGCAGGGGTCGGACTTGAGCGGCGCGCGACCCGAATGCTCGGCAACGAGCGCAAAGATTGAGTTATCGGTGAGGTCCTCGTCGGCCAGCGTCTGCAGGTAGGGATGGTCGGCGAGCACAAAGGCGTTGTTCTCGAGCATGACGGGGATGCCGTCGGCCGTGCGCACGCGCTCGACCACGATAAGCTCGCAGCCGGGCTCCACGCCAAAGAACGCCGCATCCTCGTGCGTCGCCGCGACCACCGTGCGCGACACCAGACGCGCACCCGGCACCATGTCGTTGGCAGCACAACCCTCAGTAAAGCTCTGGACGTCACCCTTCTGGCGAATCTTGCGCTTGAGCTTGGGAGCGCACACAAACGTGCCCCTCCCCTGCTGGCGGTTGAGATACCCCGCGCGCGACAGCTCCTCGATGGCACGGCGCACGGTGATGCGCCCCACGCCGTAGGACTTCGCGAGCTCCATCTCGGCAGGGATGCGCGAGCCGGCGGGGTACACACCGCGCGCGATCTCGCCCTTTAGGTCATCCATGACCTGTTGGTACAGCGGCACGGCGGGCACGTCAGTGCGGTCGGTTTTATCGTCGAATGCCATCGTTACGCTCCATCCCGCGCATGCTCGGACTCAAATTCTTCAATCGCCGCCATAAACTGCTCGCCAAAGGCGTCGGCTTTTTTCTCGCCAATGCCGTTGACCTGGATCAGCTCCTCGCGCGTCTGCGGACGCAGGCGGCACAGGCCGCGCAGGGCCTTGTCGGAAAAGACCATATACGGCGCCATCTCCAGCTCGGTCGAGATCTCCTTGCGGAGGGCACGCAGGCGCTCGAACAGCTCGGCATCGTCGCCAACGCGCGGGCGCTGATCCAGCTCGGCCTCCTCGCGCAGCAGATCGACGGCGCGGCGGGCGCGGGCCGAGGCCTTGCGCTTGGACGCGCGACGCTTAACGGTAAAGGCGAACGCCTCGTCCTCGACCTCGCCGGCACGCGGACCCAGTCCCACGACTGGGTACTGCCCCTGCGAGGTGGCCAGATAACCGCGGCCGCACAGCTGGCCGATGATATCCTTGATGCGCCCGACCGATTCGCTCGACAGCTCACCGTAGCCGCAGTCCTCGTCCAAATGCATCTGGCGAATGCGCTCGGTGTTGCCGCCGTGAAGCACATCGGCGATGAGCGACTTGCCAAAGCGCATGGGACGCGTGGCCACATAACGCACAGCGGCGCGGGCCATATCGGTGACGTCCTCGACCTCGAACTGCGTGAGACAGTTGCTGCAGTTGCCGCAGCCCTCGGCGTCGTCTGCCGTGCCGCCCGCGGCGGCTGCCGCATGCTCGGCCGCGGCCTCGTCGCCAAAGTAGCGCAGCATGTATTCGCGCAGGCAGCCGGTGGTATTGCAGTAGCCCTCCATCTGGCTGAGCAGACGATAACGGTTCTGGAGCGCCCACGCGCGCTGCTCGTCGTCGAGCGCCTCGTCGGCCGCATCGCCGCGGTCGATCAGAAAGCGGCGCATGCGAAAATCGTTACCGTTCCACAGCAAGTGACAGCTGGCCGGATCGCCATCGCGGCCAGCGCGGCCCGCCTCTTGGTAGTATGCCTCGATGCTCTCGGGCACGTTGTTGTGGATCACGTAGCGCACGTTGGGCTTGTCGATGCCCATGCCAAAGGCGTTGGTGGCAACCATCACCTGAATGTCGTCGTCGATAAAGGCACGCTGGCTCTGGCGGCGGGCGTCGTTGCCCATGCCGGCATGGTAACGGCCCACGCGAATGCCACTGGGTCCCAGCGCCTCGGCAAGCTCGCCCGCCAGCGCATCGACCGTCTTGCGAGTCGAGCAATACACGATGCCGCTCTCGCTCGAATGCGCAATCACGTAGTCGCGCACCCAGGCAGTCTTGGCCTTGTCGCCCATCTCCTCGCAACCAAAGTAGAGGCTCTTGCGATCGAAGCCCGTCACCACCGTCGCGGGGTTTTGCAGGCCGAGCATCTGCTGAATGTCCGCACGCACGCGCTCGGTCGCCGTAGCGGTAAAGGCCGCAACGATGGGGCGCTGCGGCAGGGAATCGATGAACTCACGAATCTGCAGATAGGCGGGACGGAAATCCTGGCCCCATTGGCTCACGCAGTGGGCCTCGTCAATGGCCACGAGCGGCACGCCAATGCCGCCGTCCGCCGCAGCCTCCTGCGCAAAGGCTAAAAAGCGCGGCTCGAGCAGACGCTCGGGCGCCACGTACATAAGCTGGTAGCGGCCCTCGCGCGCCCGTTTGAGCACGGTATTTTGCTGGGCCGGAGTAAGGCTGGAGTTGAGATAGCTGGGTCGCGCACCCGCCGCGAGCAACGCACGGGTCTGGTCCTCCATAAGCGACAGCAGCGGACTCACCACAAAGGTGATGCCGGGCAGTATGAGCGCGGGCACCTGGTAGCAAATGGACTTGCCGGCGCCCGTGGGCATAACACCCAGCGCATCGCGGCCTGCAAGAATCGCATCCACCATGCGGTCCTGCCCCGGGCGAAACGAGGTGTAGCCAAAATAGGCGCCGAGCGTGTCAAGCGCCATCTGCTGCATGCTATCGGTCATGGTTTCCTAACGTCCAAGTCATCTGCCGCCGATTATACGCCGCCACGCGGACCGGCGTCGCCCGGCTGCCGACCACGGGCAATACGATCCAAGGCGGGCAACCGTGGATTTTCGGACACTTGCCAAACGAGCGTGGATAATCTCCCACTTTGAGACCGTCACCGAGCCAAAAACGGGAGATTATCCACGCTCATTCTGCAGGTAGTCATTGGGGACGTTCTTGAATGACTAGTCGTTTAAGAACGTCCCCAATGACCATCTTGACAAGCGCGAAAACGTTGCCGGTTGAGCATAAGTCAGACACTATGACCCAATCCAGGGGCACGGAAACGACAGGAGCCCCCGCTCGTGACCGCGGGTCGGGGCTGCGACAATGTTGTTGAAGTGCCAGAGGCGCAGCCGCGCCGCAACGAGGTTGGGAGGCTCCCGTGCCTAGATATTCTACCGCCTTCGGAATGGACGTACACCTCAGGTCCACCACCGTCTGCGCGCTCGACGCGGAGACGGGCGAGGCCGTGACGAGGAGGTTCCGCGGCAACCCCTGGGGCGAGGTCGCGGAGTGGATGTCGGGCTTCCCCGGCCCGTCGCTCGCCGCCTACGAGAGCGGCTACCTCGGCTTCGCCCCGCAGAGGGAGCTCTCCGGGCTCGGCGTCGACTGCGTCGTCGCGGCCGTCTCCAGGGTCCCGAGGTCGGCGGCAGACCTCTCGTCCAAGAACGACCGCAACGACGCGGCCAGGATGGCCAAGGCGATACTGTCGCACGATATCTCCCCGGTATGGGTGCCGTCCCCCGAGATCGAGGGGCTCAGGGACCTCGCCGGGGCCCACGACGCGGCGACCGCGAGGCTCGCGGCGGCGAAGCAGCGGCTCCTGGCGTTCCTAGCCCGCCGTGGCTACGCCTACGGCGGCACGACGCCGGCCGGAAACCCCCGGAGGTACTGGACGTACGACTTCCTCAGGTGGCTCGACAAGGTCCGGCCCGCCGACGACGGCGGCATCCGGGCGCTGGCGGCGCTGAGGAACGAGGTCGAGGCGGCCGCCGAGACGCGCGACGACCTCCTCGCCGAGTACAGGGCCGCCGTCGCGGCGGGCCCCCTCTCGGCGGAGGTCGAGGCGCTCCAGTCGATCAAGGGGTGCGGCTTCGCGCTCGCCGCCGCCTTCGCGTCCGAGGTCGGCGACTTCTCGAGGTTCCGCTCCGGCAGGCAGGTGACGGCCTACTTCGGCCTCGCCCCGAAGCAGAGGTCGAGCGCGGACTCCGTGGATTGGCAACACCTATTTGGACGATTCCGGGAGGGACAGCCCCGCCTCCCTGAACTCGACCGGAGACATGTAGCCCAGCGTCGAGTGGATCCTGAAGTTGTTGTACCAGTGCACGTAGTCCGAGAGCTTGGCCCGGAGCTCGCGCGTCGTGCCGAACGTCTCGCGGTGGACGAGCTCGGCCTTCAGTATCCTGTTGGTCGACTCGTCGACGGCGTTGTCGTAGGGGCAGCCCTTGGCCGACAGCGACCTCTCAATGCCGAAGGCCTCGAGCATCAGGTCGATCTCGGCGTTGTCGAACTCGCTGCCGCGGTCCGTGTGGAAGACCTCGATGTCCGAGATGGGGAAGGAGAGCGTCGCGAACGCCGACTTGACCAGCCGGGCGTCCTTCCTGGGCCCGGCGGAGTGGCCGACGATCTCCCTGTTGTAGAGGTCGACGAGCAGGCAGACGTAGTTCCACGAGGCCCCGACGCGCACGTAGGTCAGGTCGCTGCATATATGGGTGCGCGGCGCCCTGCCGCCGAAGCCGCGCGCGACGACGTTGGGCACGTCGGCCTCGTTGACCGCCCCGGGGTGCACCTTGAACCTCTTCCTGCCGTATGCGCTGACCAGGCCGTTCTCCCTCATGATGCGGCAGACCCGGCGCCGGCTGACGGTGACGCCCGACCTCTCGAGCGACGCCTTTATCTTGCGCGAGCCGTACCGGCCCTTGCTGGCGGCGTGGGCCGCGACCACGGCCGGCGCGGCGGGGTCCGGCGCGGCGGGCCGGTCGGCCCGCGAGCGCATGGAGTAGTACGTCGACCTCGCGACGCCGAGGAGCCTGCACTGCGCTGATATGGGGTAGCGGCCCTCGTTGGCCGCTATGGCCCTCACTTTCGAGCGTATATCAGCGCCGCTTGTTTTAAGACGTCGACCTCCATCCGGAGCCTGCGGTTCTCGCGCTCGAGCTCCAGGATCCGGTTCTGCTCGGGCGTGCGGTTGTCCGCGGCGCGCGGCGAGCCGGTCGCGTTTATCGACTTGATCCACCTCTCCACGGTGCTCTTGCCGAGGTCGTACTCGTCCATGATCTCGCGCTTGGGCTTGCCGGCGTTGTAGAGGTCGACTATCTGCCTCTTGAACTCGTCGGTGAAATGCCTCGGGTGCCTGGGGTCCCTCATATACGGCCCTCCCGTCTCCTGCGCCCCTCCCGGAACTGTCCACATCAGTGTAGCCAATCCACCGTGCGCCTCGGCGGGATCAGCGGGGCCGGCAACGCCCTCGTCAGGAGGCTGGCCGTCGAGGGGTCCTGGAGCTACGTCCAGGCGAGCCACCAACCGAAGCTGATGCCCAAGGGCAGCGGCGTCCCGCTCGAGGTGAGGATGCACGGGAGGAAGGGTTCCGAGCGCCTGCTCCGGCGCCGCGAGGAGATGCTCGCCAGGGGCATGCCCCAGGCGAAGGCGAACGCCGCCACCGCCGCCGAGCTCGTGAGGTGGCTGTGGGCCCTCGGCGCGATGTGCCGGGAGGCAACCGAATAGACATAGCCCCCGTCCCGGCGAGCCGGGCAGCCTTCGGGGATACCCCCGCTTTCGCTGGGCGCGCGGCAGCGGCCGCATGCGCGTAGTCAGACTTGGGGAGCCCCGCCGAAGGAGAGGATTGCGGGCCGCCGGAGCGGTATCCGCGGATATGAGACTGAGCCGAAGGCGTCGACGACATGCCGGGGGCGGACCGGGACGGGTTCAACGGCAGGCCCCGCCGACCGATTGCAAGCGGTCGGCGGGGCCATTGTGGCTCTTGACAGCGGATTGGGTCATATGAGTGAAAACGCCCCTAAGCGAGCAAGGTGACGTGAAAGAGGAGGGAAGCGTACTTCGGTACGCGACCGACGATTGAACGTCAGATTGCCGCTTAGGGGCGTTTGCAGCGTCGACAGGTCCGTCGTTCGTCAGACAGAACGGCGGAACAAAACTTCTGATCATGCCGCCGAAGTTGAAAGGCAGATTGCCGCTCTGGCGGGCTTGCAGCGTCGAGCCGTTACGCGGTTTGGTAAAACCGCGTAACCAAAGGCGCAGCGTCGGCCGGTCCGCCGTTCGTCAGAACGGCGGAACCAACCCTACATCACCATGACGTAGCGGCTACCCACGTAGTACTGCTTACCCATCAAAACCGGCTCGTCATCGGGACCGGTAAAGCCGGCACGCAGGTTGAGCAGCGGATCGTGCGGAGCAATGCCCAGCTCGGCCGCCTGCTCGGCGTTAGCTCGAACGGCCTCGACCGTACGGTAGCCAACCGAGACAATCGGCGTTCCGCCAACACGCTCGACCTCGGCAAAAATCGACTTGTCCTCAAGATCGGCCGTCAACAGCTCACGGTAGGCGTCAAACGGCACAAAGATGTTCTCCTCAAAGATGGGCTCGCCGTCGGCCGTACGCACGCGCTTGATATGCAGCAGCAGCGCATCCTTCTGCAGGCCAAAGAACTCCATCTCGTTTTGGCGCGCCGGAACGATCTGGCGATCGATCACGTGCGCACCGGCCTTCATGCCGTTGCCGGCACACAGCGCGGTAAACGTCTGCAGCGTCGAGGCGTGAAACTGGCGGTTGATGTGCGGCGTGGAGACAAAGGTGCCGCGGCCCTGCTGCTTAACCAGGTAACCATCGGAGCACAGCTCCTCGACAGCGCGGCGCACCGTAATACGGCTCACCTCGTACTGCTCGGCTAGTTCAAGCTCGGACGGAATACGCTCCTTGGGTGCATAAACACCTTTCTCGATCGCATCCTTGATTTCGTCATAAATCTGCTGGTAAAGCGGTGCATTTTTGGGCGCAGGCATATCTGATCACTCTTATCAAAATAGCTAAATATCTCATACGTATATAACGTCTAGTTTCATGTTACCTCATATTGATAAAACGATACACCCTCCCTACCAAAAAGCGACAGCTTCATTTTGGTAGGTTTTATCTGGGCAAACGAGAGCCCTCGAAAGCAACGGGGCTTTCGGGAGGCTCGTTCGGATGGGTTGCGCAGGACCGGCAAAATGCCAATACCCTACTTGCCGTCGTCCTGCTGCAGGCTGTCCTGTTCGCTGAGGCGCGCCTGCCTGCTGGCCATGCGTGCGGGCTTGTCGGGATCGGGAACGGCCGTGGGCATGGGCTCGTCGACATGACCGCCCCACCAGCCGCCCACAAAGTTGAGCGTGTGGAACACGTTGATCACGGCGCCGGGATCAACGTCGCACACCAGCTTGATAATGTCCTGACTCTCGTAGGTCGAGACAACGGTGTTCAGCAGGTACATCTTTTCGCGGCTATATCCGCCGACGACCTCGGCGCAGCTAATGCCGTGCTGAAAATGGTTTACGTAGGCAGTCATGACCTCGTCTGCCTTACGCGTCGTGATCTGCAGCGTCACGCGATCGTAGCGACGATAGAAACTGTCGATGGTCTTGGTCGAAATAAACTGGAACACGATGGAATACGCCGCCTTGTCCCAGCCAAACATAAAGCCAAAGATCGCCAGGATAAAGCAGTTGAAACCAAAGATGACGCCCCAGATGGTCTTGCCCGTGTGGTTGGAAACCCACAGCGCGATAAAGTCGGTGCCGCCGGTGGATGCGCCGGATTTAAGTGCGATGGCAGCGCCCAGACCCGAGACCACGCCGCCAAAAATGATGAGCATGATCTTGTCGCCCAAAAATGGAGCGAAGTGAAAGATGTTGAGGAACAGCGACGAGAGCACGACCTGCATCATCGAGAAGATGACGAAGCGCTTGCTGATGCCGCTCCAGCATAGGAGCGCCACGGGGATGTTCAGCGCGAGCATACCGAGCGAGATGTCGATGTGAACGCCGCCAAGCGAGGTAACGCGATCGAGCAGGACCGCGACGCCGGTAAGACCGCTCGGAAGCAGGTCGGCGGGCCGAATGAACGCCTGAATCAGGAATGTCTGGAGAACAGCCGAAATGGTGACTGCCACAGCGGTGATGGCGCGGCGGACGATAGTGAGGCGGCCGAGCACGAGCACGCGGTCCGTGAGCTGATCGATGGCGTTCGCCACGTAGGCTCCTTTCGAAGGCAGATATAGTTGTGGGGCGTGCCCGCGATTGTAGCATGGAGCGAGAAGAGGCGCTTCAATTCGCCCTCTCTCGACGACCAAAACGGGACCAGCAACCCCCACGACCAAAGGCCCAAAGTACAAGTGAGTAGACTTTACGCGACCTGCAGAGCACACCCAAAACCGCCACCCCTGTGACCTGCGGTTTTACTAGAGCGGATGCACTTTGTGCTCGGCCTGCGCCAAAAAGTCTACTCACTTAGCCCGAATCGAAGCCAAACAGATCAAAATCGAAACCAAATTGAGCCAGTCCACCGCAAAAAACGTTTGAACCCGTGCTTCTTGCGGTGAATCGACACTACAAAGCGGCCAAAATGTCGGTCAGATTATCGATAACGGCATCGGCTTGCGATTGATCGAGGTTGACGCCCTCGTGCGGACGCAGCGCCAGGACGCGGGCGCCGGAGCGTTTGCCGGCCTCGATGCCCAAAGGCGAGTCCTCGATAACCAGGCACTCGGCAGGCTCCACCCCCAGTGCCTCCATGGCGCGCAGGTAGATCTCGGGGTCGGGCTTAAACGCGCTGCACTCGTGACCGCTGATGGTGTAGTCCAGCACGTCGGCGATGCCGGCGATCCCCACCAGCTCATCAATCAACTCGCGATAGGACGAGCTCGCGATGGCACACTTCACGCCGCGCTCGTGCAGCTCACGCATCACCGGCTCCGTCTGCTCGTTAAGCAGCTCGGCATACGGAACGGGGTGGACCGGGCTGTAGACCTGCTTGTACTCCACGCGCAGACGCTCGCGCAGCTCAACATCGTCGGGCACCAGCGCCTTCCAAATGGCGGGCTCGTTAGACCCCGAAAGATCGGGGATCTCGTCAAAGAGGAAGCCCTTCTCTTCCATAAATGCCACGCGACGACGGTTGTAGAACCACTCGGTATCGACCAGCACGCCGTCCATATCAAACAGCACTGCCTTGATCATACGCATCTCCTCCCACCTGCCAAAAAGGGACAGGTTTATTTTGGTAGGTTTTATCTGGGGTTTTATGACGCGACAGACACGCCCTCCCCAGAGCAAAAAAGGGGATGGGGCGCAAACCCCATCCCCTCTCAATCAACCCGTAAGGTCTACTTACTTGTGATTAGTAGGAAAGCTTCCACATGTAGCGACGCATGGTCAGCGGGTGCTGACGGGCCTCGGCGATCTGGTTGCCGTACTCGCGCATAACGGCGAGGTGCAGCAGCGGGTTGAAGTAGGTGACAACGCTCGCGGGCACGGCGTCAGCCAGGCCGTAGTCCTTGGAGTCGATCAGAGCGACCTTGGCGCCCATGCGCTCAAGGAAGGTGAGGGCGCGAGCGTCCATCGGACGGGTAGCGCCATCGGACATGAAGAAGACGTAGGGCTTACCCTCGGTGGAAACCTCGAACGGGCCGTGGAAGTACTCGCCGGTGTTGTAGGCGGCGGCGTCGATCCACTGCATCTCGGTGAACAGGAAGGCGGCGTGAGAATAAGCCATCTTCTCGGAGGCACCGGAAGCCATGAAGTAGATCATCTTGTCGTCCTTGAAGTCCTCGGCGAACTTCTTGGCAAGCTTCTTGCAGTGCTGAGCAGCGTTCTCGCAGAGATCGAAGACGTTGGTGAGGCCGGTGATCATGTCCTCGTAGTGGTCATAGCCCTCGGTCTGCTGAAGGATCTCGACAGCAAGAGCGATGGCATAGCCGGGCTTCTCGCACTTGGCAGCGTAGTTGGCGTGGAAGCCGTGAACGATGACATGGTCGGCGTCGACGGTCAGAGCGGAGCCAGCCTTGTTGGTGAGGGAAACGACCGGGCAGTTGTGCTTCTTGGCGGTCTTGTTGGCCTCGACGGTCTCGGGCGTGGAGCCACCGAGGGAGCAGGTGATCACGAAGGTGTGCTCGTTGACCCAGGAAGGCGTGTCGTAGTTGAACTCGTTAGCGGTGAAGATCTGAACGTTCAGCTTGTCCGTGTTGTTGGCCAGGAAGTACTTGGCGGGGTAAAGGTCGGACATGGAAGCGCCGCAGCCGACGAAGGCGACGCTGTGGATCTCGTGGTTGGACAGGACGTCAGCGACGATCTGCTTAGGGAGGTTAAGGTCGATCTCGTACATCTGACACATTCCTTTCGATTTTTGCGGCGCCACTTTGCCGGACGCACGCAGGGTTACCGTGATTTGGACCGAGTCACCGGCCCGTTGAGGATGTGACAAAGGAGCTATCCCATTGTCACATTTTGGGAATGGAAGCCTGCCTGGGGTATGGGATGTCAGGCAGGCTCCCCGGGGAAAGCGATTAGACGCTTGGTCGCGACTAGGCCAGGATGCCGGCCGCGGAGAGGGCGATGCCGCCCACGATGGCGATCACGAGAAGCCAACCGGTGTTGACGTTCTTCTTGATGAGCCAGTACATAAGACCAGTGAGGCCAAGGGAGATCATCTGGGGCATCATGCCGTCCAGGATGTCCTGGATAACGACGGTGCCCTCAGCGAACTGCAGCGGGGTGGTGGCGCCGATCAGCGTAGCGATCATGCCGCCCACGGACATAAGGCCCACGATGCCGCAGACATACATGAGCTTCTCCATGAGGTCGCCGCCCTGAAGCTTGCTCAGGTACTCGTGGCCGCCCTGATAGCCCATCTTGGCTGCGAACCAAGTGATCAGCACAGAGGGGACGATGGAGATGAGCATGGCCAGGATCGGGCCCATGATGGAGCCCTGCTGAGCCAGCTGAACGCCCAGGCCAAAGGCGATAACGCGGATGGTGCCCTGGAAGAAGGAGTCACCGATGCCGGAAAGCGGACCCATGAGGGAGGTCTTGACCGCGTTGATCGAATCGGGATCGAAGTTCTCGGGATCCTTGGCGTACTCCTCCTCCATGGAGGCGGCGAGGCCCAGGATGAAAGCGCTCGTCTGCGGGGTGCAGTTGTAGAACGCCATGTGACGGTGGTAAGCCTCTTTCTTAGCAGCGAGCTGCTTGGGGTCGGACTCATCCGGATAGAGGCGATCGAGCGTGGGAACCATGCCGTAGAGGAAGCCCATGTTCATCTGACGCTCGTAGTTCCAAGAGGCCTGGATGGCCCAGGAGCGCCAGAAGAACTGGCTGACCTTCTTGTTCAGGGACACGTCCTTGGTTGCGGTTGCCATAGTGTGTTCCTCCTTAGTCTTCGTCGTCTTCGAGCGGATCGTAATCGGAATCGACACCGGCGGCTGCATGGGAACCGTTGAACTTGAAGCCCATGAAGACGACAGCCAGGCACACACCGATCAGAGCGACCGCGATGACGGACAGGTTGAGGTAAGCGGCGAGCAGGAAACCGATGAACAGGAACGGAGTCATACCCTTCTTGATCATCATGGTGAGCAGCAGGGCCAAGCCGTAGGCGGTCATGATCTTGGTCGAAACGTTAAGACCAGTGGACAGCCACTCGGGAACCATGTTGACGATGGCCTGAACCAGGTCGGTGCCAACAAAGACGGCGAGGAAGATCGGCAGGAAGTACATGACGGCGTACAGACCGGAGCCGGCGCAGATGTGCATACGGTAGGCGGTCTTGAACTTTCCGTTATCGATCGCGCTATCTGCCACATGGGTGAGGGCGGCGATGATGGAACGGAACACGATGCCGAGGAGCTGACCCAGGACGGCGACCGGGATGGCGATCGTCATGGCGGTCTCGGCGGAAGCATCGGTCAGGCACGCAAAGGCAGCGGCCACGATGCCGCCCAGGACCATATCGGGCGGAACGGCGGCGCCGACCTGCACCAGGCCCATGGACACGAGCTCGACGGCGGCACCGACGGCAAGGCCGGTGGGCACATCGCCCAGCAGCAGACCGACGAGCGTAGCGCCAACGAGGGGCTGCTCGAAGTTAAGACGACCGAGCAGGCGGGAGTCCCACATGCAGAACACGCCGACGAGGCCGACGAGCACCGCACTGATGAACGTATTCATACCCTTCTCCTTTCAGTCAGGCAAAAGCCTGGTTGATTACAGCTTGGCGTCGATGTCGACGCTCTGATACGTAGGGGTCTGCTGGACGTAGAGCTTAATGCCCATGTCGAGCAGCTGGTTGACGTCTGCCTTCTGGGTGGCGTCGAGGAAGACGGAGCTGTCCTTGCCGCCGACCTGGTCGGCACCGTCGTGGTTGGCGGTGGCGCCCAGGTTGATGGCGTCGAGCTTGTAGCCCTGGCAGAACTGCAGCATCTCGGCAGTGTTGCCAAAGACGAACATGACGCGCTCGCCGAGGGTGTTGAGCTTGTCCATCTTGGCGAGGGCACGCTCGACGGTGAAGACGTTCAGGCGCACGCCCTGGGGCTTGGCCAGCTTAAGAGCGCCCTTCTTGATGTCATCGTTGGCGGCAGCGTTGTCGACGACGATGATGCGCTCGGCCTGAACCTTGGTGGTCCAGGTAAAGACGACCTGGCCGTGCAGCAGACGGTAGTCAAGACGTGCGAGGACGATCTTGGCGGGACCGGAGCTGTGACGGGGCGCCTTGGCCTTCTTGGCGGGAGCCGCGGCAGCCTCGACCGGTGCGTTGGGGTTGGTCAGGCCGGTGCGGGCCTCGTTGATGAGGGCCGCGAGCTCGGCGCCCTTGACGGGGACGGGGCTCATAGCAAGCGTGAGCGCCAGCGGGATGTTGAAACCGCTGACAACCGTGAACTTCGTGCCGTTCTTGGAAAGCTCGACCATGTTGTTGTTGACCGAGCTGCCGAGCATATCGGTCAGCACATAGACAGTGTCGTCCGCGTTGAACGTGGCGATCATGGCGTCTACCTTATTGGTGATGGGCTCCTTGTCGTCACGAGCAAGCGACACAACGTGGACGTTCGACACGTCGCCGAGAACCATCTCGAGCGTGTCTTTGGCGCCTGCGGCCAGGCCGCCATGAGATGCGAGAATGATCTGATTCATCTTGCCTCCTCCTTTTCGTTATGGTCATTATAACGTCTTATACGTTGCGGATATTGTTAATTAGTATAAAGACCGTTCGCGGGTGAAAAACGACCGTTGACGGGTTTAACGTACTCGTAACGTTAGCGCAGGGCAGGTCGGCGCTTGCCAGGCGGTGCCCGATCAGACGCCGCGCCAATCCCTTATCGCACGAAGTACCAGGGGCTTTCCTGCACGGTGGGCTCCAGCGCAATGCCCGTGCGCTCGCGGAACAGATCCATGTCCTGAGATTTTTCGGTCCACCACGCGTTGGGCTTAAAGGTCATGCTCTCAACGACATGACCGACAAACACACTGTTGCGCAGCTTGGAGAAGTCGGTGTTCATAATCAGGATGGACGCGAGCACCAGCACGATGCCCAGGACTTTGATCACGCCGGCGGGCTCGGCATAGACACCAATGCCCACCAGTACGGTGACGACCGTCTCGAAAGACATTACGACGGGAACTTTCGATGTCTCGAGCCCCATGGACAGACCCTGCATATATAAGATGTAAGCCACGGCTGTGGGGATGAGTCCAAAGCCAAGGAACAACAGCAGCAGCTGTGGCGACATTGCCGCGGCAACATCCGGCCATGGAGCCGTAATAGCTGCCATAACCGCACCGCCAAAAACAAAGCCCCAAAACGTGACAGCCAGCGGGTGGACCGTCTTGGTTGCTATCCGGCTAAACACCGCGAGCGACGCACCACAAAGGCCTGCAATCACGCCCGACGTGACGCCCCAAACCGAAAAATGAAAACCGGAAAGGTCGCCATTGGTCACCGCAAGCACGCAGCCAACGATGTTAAAGACAATGGCAACGAGCTTGTTGGGGGTCACGTCCTCGCGATAAAGCACGCGGCCGAGCATGACGCCAAACACCGGCGAGGTGTAGAGCAGCACCGAGGCCGTGGACATGCCCACCTCGCCCATGCACTCGTAATAGCAGGTGTTGGCGACGGCCAAGCCGACGATACCGACAAGTGCGCAGGGGACGAGCTCTTTGGGGCTTGCCTTGAATAGCGCCAGCGGGCCCTGAGCCACGGTAGACCCCTCACCCGGACGGCAGCCCATAAACATCAGGACCGGCGCCAAGATAAGCGCTCCGACCAACAAGCGAAAGGCAGCCATGCTCTGGGACGAAACGCCCATGGCTGAGATGCCGTTTACAAAGATTCCGATGCTGCCCCACATAAGCGCGGCGATCAGCACCAGCACATAGCCCAGATTGCTTTTCTTCAACGCAGCCTCCTCGGTATTGTTTCCAATATGTTTCATACTACGTTATAGTCGTTATATACATTTTTCAAGACACAAATCGCCGAACGGAAAAATCTGTTTCCCCACATACTCATTGGGGACGTACTTAAATGACTAGTCGTTGGGGATGTTCCTGAATGACTAGTCATTTAAGTACGTCCCCAACGACTAAGGCGCCGCTGGTTGAGCATAAGTCAGCGAGCGGGCCGCATTTGAGGCAAGGTGGTGTGAAACGAAAGGGCGCTGACCTTCTGGTCGCGCCCTTGAAGTTGAACGCCAGATTGTCCAAATGCGGCCCGCGCAGCGTCGAGCCGTTACGCCGTTCGGTAGAACGGCGTAACTAATACTCAAGCTTCCACATGTAGCGACGCGTCATGTAGTCCTTGTGGGTGACGGCAGAGAGCGCGCGCATATACACATTGTTGAGGATCGGGGCAAAGATCAGGTGGTTGAAGTACTCGCTCACGCTGTCCTTGATGTCGTTGAGTCCGAGCTCCTTGGCGTCGAGCTGATAGACGCGCTCGCCACCGTACTGGTTGACGAAGCGGATGCCGCGCTCGTCGTTGCAGCGGCTGCGGCCGACGCTGATGAGCTGGAACAGCGAGGTGCGCTTGTCCAGAATCTCGAAGGGGCCGTGGAAGAAGTCGCAGGTGTTGATGGTGCAGGAGTCGATCTGCAGCATCTCCTGCACGTTGCAGATGCTAAAGACGTAGGCGGCACCAAAGAGCGGACCCTGAGCCATCACGTTGATGCAGGGCTTGTCGGCGTTCTGCTCGGCCCACTTGGCAGCGAGCGGACGAGTGTACTCGACGGCCTTGCGATAGATGGGGTCGACCAAGTCGAACGCGGCCATAGCGGTCTCGTACTCGGCATAGCCCTCGGTCTGCTGCGTGAGCTCCATGGCAATCATGGTCACGACGGCGGAGTTGGTGCGGCCCATGCAGGACTCGTCGACGGCAAGGCTGTCATACTGGATCTTGTAGTCGCAGACCTCGGTGAGGCCGGACTCATCGACATAGATGGCGATGGTGCTGGCGCCGTGGTCCTTGGCGACCTGGGCGGCGACGATGGTCTCCTTGGTGCCGCGCATGGACACGACGACGGCTAGGGTGTTCTCGTTGACGTAGGCCGGGGTGGCGTGCACGAACTCGTTGCTGGTGTAGCTGGAGCTCACGACCTGCGTGGCCTCGTGCTCCATAAAGTACTGGGCAGGATAGTTGCCGCCGTTGGATCCGCCGGCGCCAATCCACACGACGCGCTTGATGCCGCCCTTGTCTGCCTTGTCAGCCAAAACCTGGGAGACGACATCCTTAACCTGTTCCTGAGTAGTCATCGTGCATCAGCCTTTCTTCTCGTTTGATGCTCATCACAGGCATACAAGTTACATACATGTTTTGGTTATGTCGACTAGTTGTATGCTATATTTGTCCTAGAATTTTTGCTGGTAAGGTTTTCGGCAATCCATTACCAGCGGTTTTGTTGTTGTATTGAATACATGCTCAATTAGATTCGCATACAGGTTAGATATAGGTTGATCGCATGAACGCTTCATCTAAAAAGAAACTGGCCCAATACGAGCGCTTGGCGGGCATGCTGCGCGACCGCATCGCCTCCGGCACCTACGCACGCGGAGACAAGCTGCCGTCCGAAATGGAACTCATGGACGAATCGGGGCTGTCGCGCAGCACCGTGCGCCATGCCCTTAAGGTGCTCGTTGATGAGGGTCTGGTTCGCACCGAGCGCGGACGTGGTGCCTTTGTGGCCGACACGCCGGCACTCCACGAGAACAACCTGGTATTTTCGAGCTATACGGCGCAGGTCCAGGGTCAGGGCATGAAGCCCACCACGCGCACGGTGGACTCGGGCTATACCAAGGCGGGCGGCAGCATAGCTAAGTTCTTTGACGCCGCCGTGGGCAGCAAGCTCGTCAAACTTGTCCGCCTGCGTTATCTGGACGATGCGCCACTGTGCCTGGAGACCACCTATCTACCACCGAGCTTTGAGGCACTCATCGATCGCGATATCAACGGTTCACTCTACGCCACGCTGCGTCAAGAATTCCATCGCGCGCCGGCACAGGGGCACAAGACCTTTGAGGTGTGCTATGCCTCGCAGAACGAGGCGTTTTTGCTCAACGTTGAGCGCGGGCAGGCGCTGATCCTGATCACCGACTACGTCTACGACACCGACGGCCGCCCGCTCCATGTCTCCAAGCGCATCCAACGCACCGACCGCGCCAAATACACCGAGCCCATCGGCTAACCTGCCAAAATAAACCTGTCCCTAAATGGTAGGTTTGGGGAGGTCGGGGAACCAGGTTGGCTTAGGTTGGTTAGGGACGCGCTCGACTAGGACCAGCTCCATCCAACACATGTCGTACCAGCGGCCGAACTTTTGGGCGCAGCGGTCGAAGGCGCCCACCAGGCGATACCCCATATGGGCATGGAAATCCTGACTGTTATGCGTCAGATATTCGTCGTCCTTGTCGTGCGGCACGGCAATGAGTGCGCACATGTTGGTGATGCCCATCGCAATCAAGCATTGCTTGAGCGCATCGTGCAGCTTGCGGCCCAGCCCGCCGTGGCGCGCGTCGCGTGCCAGGTAGATCGACGTCTCGACCGACCAGTCGTATGCCTCGCGGCTGTTAAGCGGACTCACATAGGCATAGCCTACCGGATGCCCGTCCAGCTCCATCACCAAATACGGATAGCGCTTGAGCGTGCGCTCGATGCGCCCGGCGAATTCATCAACGCTCGGCACCTCGTATTCGCAGGTAATCGCCGTCTGGCGCACATACGGCTCATAGATGGCAAGCAACGCCGGCGCGTCTTCGGGCGTCGCCAGACGAATCGTCGGCTCGGACATCTCGGGCATGCAGCCCCTCCCCCTCAAAAGCAAAGGCCGCCCTGCGCCAAACCCAGCGCAAGGCGGCCCCTCGTCATTACATCAGACTACAGGACAGCCGCCAGCGCGTCGATGTCCTCCTGCGTCGTGGCCCAGCTGGTACAAAAACGCACCACCGTGTGGGTCTCGTCGTACTTTTCCCAGTACTCGATCGGGGCATGCTCGCGAATGCGCGCCATGTCCTCGTTGGGCAGAATCACAAACTGCTGGTTCGTGGGCGTCTCCAAGAAGAACCGGTAGCCGTGCTCGTGCAGCACGCGACGCAGCGCCTGAGCGGTCTCAATCGCCTGGCGACCAATCTCAAAATACAGGCCATCGGTAAAGAGCGCCTCAAACTGCACGCCCGTCAGGCGGCCCTTGGCCAGCAACGCACCATGCTGTTTAATGCGCGGAATGGGGTGCGCCGGGGCGCGCATGCCGCAAAACACCACGGCCTCGCCGCAAAGCGCGCCGCACTTGGTGCCGCCAATGTAGAACACGTCACACAGCTGCGCCAGCTCGGGCAGGGTAATGTCGCACTCATCGGCCGCCAGCGCATAGGCCAGGCGGGCACCGTCCACAAACAGCGGAATCTCGCGCTTCCGGCACACCGTATGAATCGCCGCAAGCTCGGCCTTGGAATACAGCGTGCCGTACTCGGTCGACAGGCTCACGTACACGGCGCCCGGAAACACCGTGTGCTCGTAGCTCTCGTTTTCGTAGAACACCTGGATATAGTTCTCGAGGTCCTCGGCGTGCATCTTGCCCTCGTAGCCGGGGATGGTGAGCACCTTGTGGCCGCCAAACTCGATGGCGCCCGCCTCGTGGCAGGCGACATGGCCAGTCTCGGCAGCAACGACGCCCTCGTAGGGCGCAAGCAGCATGTCAATCACCGTCGCGTTGGCCTGCGTGCCGCCCACCAGAAAAAACACGTCGGCATCGGGGGCCTGACAGGCCTCGCGGATAAGCTGCTTGGCACGCTCGGTGTGTGCATCGGTACCGTAGCCGGGCTGCGGCTCCATGTTGGTGTCGACGAGCGCCTGCAGCACTGCCGGATGTGCACCGTGGGAATAGTCGTTGTTAAACGCGAGCATGGCAATCCTCTCTTACCGGGTATCGGCCAGATGATTCAAACGGGGCTATTGTACGCCGTTGGGATAGGCAACGCGCGCGGCAAGGCACTCAAGCGCCAGCACCAGGGCAAAACCGCAGCTCACGTCACTCAAAAAGTGTGCCCCAATCACGATGCGCCCAAAGGCGACGAGCGCCGCAACCACAGCCGCCGCCCAAAAGACCACGCGACGGCGCGAGGGCTTTTCCTTAAAGGCCGCCGCGGGAAGCCCGGCGAGCATAAGGCCGATCGCCGCGTGCGCCGTATGTCCGCTCGCAAACGACTTGAAGCCGTCCTTGATCACGCCGGCGGCAATAAAGGCCCACTTGTCGGGATTACCGATCACCCACCACGGCTGAAAATCGAGCCCCTGCGTCACCTCGATCACGCGCATGCGCGGGCGCGACCACAGCGGCTTAACAATGACGTTGAGGATGATGGCTTGAGCGGCCCACACGGCCAGCACCATCAACGCCCAGCGCATAAGCTCGTCGGGCGCGGTGTCGCGCGTGAGACGATAGACGATGAAGTTAGCAGCAATCACCAGCACAAACGTCAGCACCAGCTGAACGGCAATGAGTTTGCCGCCAACCCGCAGGGACGAAACGATCTCGTAGCCAGCCAGACCAACGTTAACGAGGATGCCGAGCACGGCGAGCCATTTGCTCCCCCTGGAGTCGGGACGCACCGCTCGCACGAGCATAACGCCTGCGATGCTCGCCGTCAGCTCAAACGGCAGCTCGCCGGCAGCCTCGATAAAGCGGCCGTACATGCTGCCGATGTTGAACAGCGCGCACGAGATCTGATAATCGAAGAAGCTGCCCACGCCCAGGCAAAGGCACAGGACAACCGCGATAATGGCGACATCTTTCTTATAGATGTATGTATCCGAACATGCTTTCCTTTCGATGTGGCTGGAATCAACCTGCAACGTGGCGGGGCAAAGTTGACTCCGCCCCGCTACGCCCCTTACTTGTCAGTCATCGTCACTCGCGCCTAATTGCTGCAGCAGCATGAGCGCCGCGGCCACCGGGCCGGTGCCGTCGTTGGCGTCGAGGCCGCGACCCAGGCCGCTGCCCGCACCGGCGCCCGCCTTGTAGGGTACCGACAGCTTGCGGCTCTTGGGGAAGTTCACCGCGCCATAGCGGGTCTTAAGCTCAAAGGCCACCTTCTTGGGCACGTCGACGCCCAAAAAGGTGATGCGGCCGCCGCTGAGCGTGACGCTCTCGAGCCCCAGGCGCTCGCCGCGGATGCGGATGCGCGCGCGATTGAACAGGTTAAGCCCCGCCAACGGCAGCTCACCATGCGCGGCCTCGGTCTCTTCCTGTACCTCGTCGATACTCTCCAGGTCCTCTGCAGCCGCGAGCTTGCGGTATACGAGCACGCGCTGGTCCACCGCCGGCAGGTACTCCTCGGACAAGAAATAGTCGGCCGGCAGGTTAATGCCCACGCTCGCCGCCTCCACGCCGGCGTCGTCATCGCCGCGCGCCTCGGCCACGGCCTGGCCCAGCATCTGCGTAAACAGGTCAAAGCCCACGCTCGACAGATTGCCGTGCTGCTCGGCGCCCATAAGCGAGCCAGCGCCGCGAATCTCCAGGTCGCGCATGGCGATGCGCATGCCGCTGCCCAGGTCCTGGAACTCGGAAAGTGCGGTCAGGCGTGCCGTGGCCTCCTCGGTAAGCGGCAGCTCGCCCGGGAACATAAAGTACGCATAGGCCTGCGTGGCAGAGCGACCCACACGGCCCTTGAGCTGGTAGAGCTGCGCCAGACCCAGGCGCTGCGAGTCCTCGATGATCAGTGTGTTGGCGGTCGCGTTGTCGATACCGCTCTCCACGATGGTCGTGGCGATGAGCACGTCGATCTTTTTGGTCGCGAACTCGATCATCACGTCCTCGACCTCGCGCGGGCTCATCTTGCCGTGCGCCACGCCCACGCGCGCCTCGGGCGCGGCCTCGTGCACGCGCGCCACGGCGTCGTCGATGGTCTTGACGCGGTTGGACACGTAGTACACCTGGCCGCCGCGACCCACCTCCAGGCGAATCGCCGCGCTCACCACATCGGGGTCGTACTCCCCCACGTGCACGATCACGGGACGACGCCCAGTCGGCGGCGTGGTGATCAGGCTCATGTCGCGCACGCCGCTCGTGGCCATCTGCATGGTTCGCGGAATCGGCGTTGCCGAAAGCGTAAGCACGTCAATCTGCTCGCGCAGGTTCTTGAGCTGCTCCTTGTGCTGCACGCCAAAGCGCTGTTCCTCGTCGATAATCACCAGGCCCAGGTTCTTGGGGTTCACATCGGCCGAAAGCAGACGGTGCGTGCCGATGAGCACATCGATCGTGCCCTCGGCAAACGCCTTGAGCGCGCGCTTCTGCTGTGCCGGCGTGCGGAAGCGGCTGAGCACCTCGACCTCAAGGCCAAACGGGGCAAAACGCTCAAAGAACGTCTCGTAGTGCTGCTGGGCCAGAATGGTCGTGGGGCAGAGCACCATGACCTGGCGGCCGGAGTCCACACACTTAAACGCCGCGCGCAGGGCAACCTCGGTCTTGCCAAAGCCCACGTCGCCGCACAGCAGACGGTCCATGGGCTTGGGCGCCTCCATGTCGGCCTTAATGTCGGCGATGGCCTCCAGCTGGTCGCGTGTCTCGTCGTAAGGGAAGCTCTCCTCCATCTCGATCTGCTCGGGCGTATCGGGCGGACAGGCGATACCGGTAATCGACGAGCGGCGCGTATACAGGTCGACCAGGTCAAACGCCAGTTTTTTGGCATTCTTGCGCGCCTTATTGGTGGCACGCGTCCAGTCGGCGGTATTGAGCCTGGTCAAGCGCGGTTTATCGCCGTCGGGACCGACGTAGCGCGTAATGCGGTCGACCTGCTCGAGCGGCACGTAGAGCTTGTCGCCGTCGGCATATTCCAGCAAAAAGTAGTCGCGCTCCTTGCCGCCCACTTCCTGGCGCGCGATCTCGCTAAAGAGCGCGATACCGTGGGTAGCGTGCACCACGTAGTCGCCCGGCTTAAACGGGAACGTGATCTGCGTAATGTCCACCTTGCGGCGACTGCGCGCGCGGTTGGCGTCCATGCGGGCGTTGAGGTCGGCGATCGAGAACACGGCCAGGTTGGCATCGGGCACCACCACGCCCTGCGGCAGAGCGGCATCGACAAAGGTCACGCGTCCGCGCGAGATGGTGGGCACGGCGGCACCGGCGGCAGCCTGGGCCGCGCCCGCCTCGAGCGAGCGGGCGTTGAGCGCGTCGACCTTGCGCTCGCGAATTGCAGCATGGGCATCCTGACGGGCAGCACGGTCGGCAGAATCTGCCGCTGCCACGCGTACGTGCTCGCCAATGACGCCGGCATTTTCGGGCGCCGCGGTCAGCGACTCCTCAAAGGTAATGCCCTCATCGCCGAAGGTGAGCTCCATCGACTCGCGCGCGCCGCGATCGGGAATGGCGAACACGCAGGCGTAGCGCTTACCCACGACTTCCTGAACGCGCGTCATAAAACGGTTGTCCGAGCCTGCGATAGCAGGCTGCTCAATCTTGAGCTCGGCCGTCACCGCACCGCCGGCACGGATGAGGCTTACGTAGTTCAAGCGCTGCTGGGCACCAAAATCGAGCTGTTGAGCGCGCACGTACAGACCGTCTAGACGGTCAATCCCCGCCTCGCCGGCACGGGCCTCGATATCCTCGTAGGCGCGCAGGCAATCGTCGAACAGCGAGCGCGGCTCGGACAAAACCACGAGCGCCTTGCCGCTCACGTGCGCCAGCGGGCTCACGGTCTGGCCGTACATCACCGGCAAAAAGCGGTCGAGCTCGGGCGTGACGATGCGCGCATCCACCATCTCGAGCAGCGCCGCCAGCTTGCTGTCGTCCTGGCTTGCGCGGTAGAGCGCCACGTGCATGTTGTGAACGGCATCGTCGGTAAGCGCCAGCTCACGGCAGGGGAAGATCTCGATACTGTCCTCGTTGCCGATGGTTTGGCCCGTGGAGCTCACCATGCGGCGGATGCGGTCAATCTCGTCGCCGAAGAACTCGATGCGCACGGGTGCCTTTTCCTGTGCGGGGAACACCTCGACGGTGTCGCCGTGAACGCGAAACAAGCCGGGCGCATCGGCGGCGCCGGCATTGGTGTAGCCCATGCCCACCAAGCGCTGCGGCACCTCGTCAAAAGGAATCTCCTCGCCCACCGCAAAAGTAGTGGACTCCCAGTAGCGGCTCTCGACCGGCGGCACGCAACGCAGCAGCGCGCGGGCCGAGGCAACCATGATGCAGTTGTCGCCGCGCACGATGCGTCCCAGGGCCTCGCAGCGCTGCGCCACCACGGCGTCGTCGGGCGCCTGCTCGCGCCACGGATAGTCCTTGCGCTCGGGAAAACGGCACACGTGCGCCAGGCCCACGTAGGCGGCAAGGCTACGCGCGGCGCGTTCGGCCGCATCCTCGCCACTCACAATGTAGACCGTCGGGCGCGGACGGCGCGCAAACTGGGCGGCCGCCATAAGCGTGCGGCCCGACTGCGACACAGCCAGCGTCACGTCCTCGCCAGCATCGAGTCCGGCCTCGACGGTCTGCAAGGCCTCGGCAGTGTAGAGCTGCGCGGCTATACGGTGAATGAGCATGCTGTTCCTCCGGCATTGCAACGCCAAAAGCCCGCCGGGGCAAGCTCGGCGGGTATGCGGCGGATTTCATTGTCTGTCATGGTAGCGCATGGAGAGGACTCCGGCTCAAGGGCAAACCCAGCCCCGCAAAAAACGCCAGACGAAGATGCGTTCCGCCCTACCCCGCTAAGCGCACGCTGGGGCACAAATCCGCCAGCGGGCACTCGTCGCACTTAGGTTTGCGGGCGTCGCAAATCTCGCGGCCAAAGGTAATCCACTGGTGGTTGACCGACTCCCAATACTCGTGTGGCAAAATCTTGAGCAGATCTTGCTCGGTCTTGAGCGGCTCCTTGGCATGCGTCTTGGGGCTCAGCATCAGGCGGTGCGCGATGCGGTTGACGTGCGTATCGACCGCGATGCCCTCGACAATGCCAAACCCCACGTTGAGCACGATGTTCGCCGTTTTGCGCCCCACGCCCGGCAGCTTGACGAGTTCCTTCATGTCGGCCGGCACCTCGCCGTCGTAATCGGCGACGATCATCTGCGCGGCCTCCACGGCGTGCTTGGCCTTACTCTTATAAAAGCCGAGCGACTTAATGGTATCGGCCACATCGGCTACGCTCGCCTGTGCCATGGCCCCGGGCGTGGGCCACTGGGAAAACAGCTTCGGCGTCACCTTGTTGACCTGCGCGTCGGTCGTCTGCGCCGAGAGCAGCACCGCGATGAGCAGCCTAAAGGGATTCTCGTGGTCCAAAAAACACTCGACCGGCCCATAGCGACGGTTGAGGCGCTCGCACACCTCAACGGCGCGCTCGCGTTTGGCGGCATTGGTCTCGCGTGGCATAACAACTCCTCGGCTCGGCGGCGTAACAAACCTATGGGCACGATTGTCCCACGTATGGGGTCTTTACGCCTCCAAAAATGCGCCGGTCTGGCGGCCCCACAGGCTTGCGTACTCGCCGCCCGCCTCGACAAGCTGCGCATGCGTACCGTCCTCGACAATCTCGCCGTCCGCCAGCACCACGATGCGGTCGAGCGCCGCCACGGTGGACAGGCGATGCGCCACCACAATGGAGGTGCGACCGCGCATCAGGTTCTCGAGCGCCTCCTGCACCAGCGCCTCAGACTCGCTGTCGAGGGCAGACGTCGCCTCGTCGAGCACCAGGATCGGCGCGTCGGTGAGAATCGCACGGGCGATGGCCACGCGCTGGCGTTGACCGCCCGAAAGCTTGACGCCGCGCTCGCCCACCATGGTGTCAAAGCCATGGGGCAGACGGTCGATAAACTCCAGGGCATTTGCCAGGCGCGCGGCCTCGCGGATCTGCTCGTCGGTGGCGTCGGGGCGTCCGTAGGCGATATTCTCGCGAATGGAGCGATGGAACAGCAGCGCCTCCTGCGGCACGTAGGCAACCTGGCGGCGCAGGCTCTGCTGCGTGCAGCGCGAGACGTCCTGGCCGTCCACGAGCACGCGGCCGCCCTGTACATCGTCCAGGCGCAGCAACAACTTGGTGAGCGTCGTCTTGCCCGAGCCCGATTTGCCTACCAGGCCCACGCGCTGGCCCGCCGCCACATGGAGCGTCAGGTCGTCGAACACGTTCTCGCCCGCCGCGGCGTCACGGTATGCAAAGCTCAGGTGCTCAAAATCAATCGCACCTTCGGTCACTTTAAGCTCGGGAGCGTTCTCGTCGTCTGCCACCAGACGCGGCTCGTCCAGCACGCGCGTCATCTCGGCCGCATCACCGAGCGCGCGGTTGATGCGCTGCATCATGGAGCTTACGTAGTTCAGACGCATGGTGAGGTTGTACGTATAGGTAAAAATCATGACGAGCGCGCCGGCAGAGATGTCAAACCACGCGTTGCCTCCCGCGACGAACACGCTCACCACGGCCATGGTGATGACGATAAGGCCCGAGGTCGTAAAGTTGCGCTGCATCATGGCGTGCATCGAAACCGTCTCGGCGTCGCGCGCGGCGCGGTCGGCGGCATCGAACAGGTCGCGCTCAAAGTCCTCGCGCCCACAGGTCTTGACGGCCAGGATGTTCGTGACCGCGTCGGACAGCACACCCGACAGCTTGTTCTGCGCGGCGGACGTCGCGGCCGAAAGCGGCATGATGCGCTTATACATAAGCCAGACAAACGCGATGTAGACGACCATGATGCCCACCAGGATCACGGTAAACGTCGGCACCACCGGAGCGAGCGCCGCCACCGTGCAGACAACCGAGGTGATAGTGGGAATGAGCGAATACACCGTCACGTCCACCAGCCCCGTATAGCCGCTCATAAAACGGCTCGTCTGGCTCACAAGCGATCCGCCAAAACGGCTGGTGTGGAATGTCATGGATTGATTGGAGAGCGTGTCAAAGCACAGGCGCGCCAGGTGATAGTTGCCCGCAATCTCGAGCTTGTAGACGGTGTAGTCCTGCAGCTTGGAGAGGATTTGGCCCACTAGGTTAACGAGCACGAGCGCCAGAATGTAGGGACCAAAGACCTCAAACACCTGGTTGCCCGCCACGGGGCCGGCCTGGACGCGGTCGACGATAAGGGCCATCACGTAGGTATTGGCAAACGTGAGCAAAAAGATATAGCCCGCCGACGAGAACACCGAGAGAAAGACGATCAGCGGCTGTGTGCGCGTGACGTCCCAAAAACGCTGCAGCGTGCGGCGCACGGTGGAGCGTTTGAGCGGACTGGTGTTTCTCTGAGACATGGGCTTCCTTTCGCGTCTGATAGGGCGAAACGCCATTGTTGCACACTAAAGCGCACTCCAGGCAAGCGCGATGCGAAAAGCGCCCGCGCCCCGCGCTTGCGCAGGCGCCCCGCCGTCAGATGCAGCTAGTCCTCGCCTTTTTGGTCTGCGAGCAGGCTCGCAGACGTGAGCCCCAAAATCTCGTCGGCCTCCTCGGCATCTTCCAGTGCGTCGATGTCCTTGAGCTTGCGCTCCATAACGTTGGTGCGCGTGGTGATGATGCCCTCGACCGTTTTACCCGCGGTCTCGATCTGCTGCTGGGCGCGGCGCAGCGCCGCCTGATAGCGCGGCAGCTCGGCCTTGACAGCAGAGAGCACACGCAGCACGTCATCGGTGCGTTTTTGCAGTCTAAACGTCTGGTAGCTCATCTGCAGACTGTTGAGGATGGCCGCCATGGTGCTGGGGCCGGCAACGTTGACGTGATAGTCGCGGCCCAGGGTCTCGATAAGCCCGGGGCGGCTGACGACCTCGGCGTACAGCCCCTCAAACGGAACGAACATGATGCCAAAATTGGTGGTCGCGGGCACGCTCAGGTACTTTTCGCAAATGTCCTTTGCCTCGCGCTTGACCATGGTGTCGAGCGTCTTGCGCGCAGCCGCCACGGTCTCCGCATCGCCCGACTCCTGCGCGTCGAGCAAGTGCTCGTACGCGTCGCCCGGGAATTTGGAGTCGATCGGCAGCAGCACGGGATCGCCCTCGTCCACCGGCAGCTTGACGGCAAACTCAACGCGCTCCGAGGCGCCGGGCTTGGTGGCGACGTTTTCCAGATACTGGTCGGGCGTAAGGATGTCCGCCAGAATTGCACCCAGCTGCACCTCGCCCAAAATGCCACGCGCCTTCACGTTGCCCAGCACGCGCTTAAGGTCGCCCACGCCGGTGGCGATGGACTGCATGTCGCCCAGGCCCTTGTACACGGCCTCGAGCTGGTCGCTCACCTGCTTAAACGATGCCGACAGTCGGTCGTTGAGCGTGCGGGAGAGCTTCTCGTCCACCGTCGCACGCATTTGATCGAGCTGCACGTTGTTGTCTTTGCGGATGGCGCCCAGCTGAGCATCGACCGTTTCGCGCACCTTGTCCAGGCGATGCTCGATACCCTCGCGGTTGGCACCGAGCTGTTGGGCCGTCTCGCGGCGCAGGTCATCCATCCGGTCACCAGCTTGCGAAAACTCACGTGCGATGGTCAGGTAACGTTGCTGCTCCACGGCCGCATCTGTCGTCTGCTGCTGCGCGATGGCATTGGCCGTGCGGCGAGTTTCGGCCAGCGCGACGTTCAGGGCATCGAGCGCGTTGTTGGCCTGCTCGAGTGCTGCCAGCGTTTCCGCGCTACTGTCGCCACGCTCCCGCAACTCGGCACGCAGGCTCTTGAGCTGGAGGGCGCAAGCCACAGCAACCCCCACCGCCACCAAGGCGATCGCAACAAGCACAATATCAATAGCAGACATAAACTCCGCCCAACAAACCCAATCGAGCACCAATCAAAACCGCGATCAATCTTACCCCGCCACACGCACCGGGCGCCCGGCGCCTTCTTGGGTGCTTCTCTCTTCCGCATATTCCATAATACGGCGCGCTGTCTTCCTGCTCACCTTTGAGTCATCACCGGCTAAGTATGCGTAAACGTTTCCCTTATTCAGGTGCAGAGCACGGCAGAGGCCATAGCGCGTTTCACCCGATTCCTCCAATGCTTCCAGCGTTTTCTTTCTCATCAGGGCGTTCACCCTTCTGTCGACCGTCGGCTTTTCCTTCACCGCTCTATACGCACGCCAAACGTTGGCATAACGATTAGGAAGTTTGTCCTCGGCGCATAGAGATGCCAGGCTACCCGTTTGGGCGTACAAGGACAAAACGCCTCGGTAACCCTCTTCCATCCACAAACCCTCGGATAAGCCCAGAACGTATTCGGCTTTACCCTGTGCCAAAGCGAGCAAAAACAGGGGCTCCGCCACGCGCGGCGCAACCGTCGTCGCTTGCTTAACCAGTTTTCTAAAACTGAGCGACTGCTGTCCGGATAGCTCTCGGCAATAGCCTTTTAAGAATCCCTCAAAGGTCAGATTCAACCGAGCACCTCCTTTTTGTATTGGCTGTATGCGCAGACCATCTCTTGATAACTCCGCTCCGAAGGCGACGACGCCAGCGCCTCGCCCTCGTCGAATATAAGCCGTTCGAGCAGTCCCCAATCAAGTCGGTCGACGAATGCCTGGCTATGAAGATCGACGATGTCGTTCGGGCGGTAGGCATAGAGCTTCATTACCGCCAGGTCCTCCAAGGATGGCGTAAAGTACCTGATAAAACGCGCCCCAATATCCAAGGGGATCAAACGATCTTCGTAATTGAATGGCATCTGATTACAATATGCCACCGCCATACCATTCACCTCGGGGTATCGAGCTATGATCTCGCGGAGGCACCTGTCTGCCTCAAACACATCGATGTCATGTGTAACCGAACGATTCGTCACATCGTTTAGCATGAAGGCGCCTCCT
Organism: uncultured Collinsella sp.; assembly: GCA_928722055.1. Lineage (GTDB taxonomy): Bacteria > Actinomycetota > Coriobacteriia > Coriobacteriales > Coriobacteriaceae > Collinsella. The sequence goes on along the minus strand of CAKMWN010000002.1, from coordinate 56,045 downwards.
CCCACCAATACAACGCTCGGCCTGTCGTCTCTTGGACCTATTTCCAGCTCCGCCTCTTCGTCAATGCCCAACAGAGTCTGTTCTAAATCCTGCTTATACATAACAAATCCTATTATTATTCATCTTCAATAATACTATTCAGTCGCACGACAGGACCAACAGGATGCAAGAATTCCGCTCGTGGCGATAATCCCTACACCCTAGAAGTCCTAATGTGACAAACGCTAACTCTCCCAGCCGGCGCGGATTGTTGTTATGACATCGCCTAGGCGCTGGCCGAGGGCCGACAGATGTTGGAGCACTTCGCCGGGCGAAGCACCGTTGAGGATGCAGGTGAGCGCATACGACGCCAGAAAGATGGCCGCAAGCCCTAACGGGATGAGCACGATCATCGCCAATGTGCGCAAGCGCTGGCCCACACGGCGACGACGCGCACGACACTTGTCGAACGCGAGCTCCTGCGCATATGAATCTTGCTGTACGGAATAGGCCTCTGGTGCCGATTCGCACCCGGGCACAGCTGCAGGTACAGCAGCGGGCACGACATTTTGCGCAAAGGGCTGGGCTGCCGCCCCTTGCATTTGCATCTCCATGAGTCGTTGCTGCTGACGCAGCATGCGCTCAGCTTGTTGCTGCGGAGTCTCAAGAAACAGATTCATGCTGGCCTCCAAAATCGGAGCATTCGACGCTTACGACCAGCATCCCGCACCGCCATGACCGCGACAACGCAATCGCCGGCAATAGCCACAAAGTTTCTTTTGCTCAAAAGCTGTCGAAAAGCTCAACAACTCCCCTACCAGCACTTTCTCTGAGCTTTTTTCGCCAACAATCTTTTGGCCTTCCACCCTTACGCCAACTGACCAAAATCTAACCAATAGCTTGACGAAAATTGTGGAGACCGGGACCCCACACAAAAAGTGCCGCCCCAAAGGGGCGGCACACAAACTTATTATCAGCTTTTCTGTAACGAGCATGCGACGACTCAACGCCGGGGCGCAGGGCGGGGAAACCTTTGCCTCGCGCGACCCTGCGAAGCCGTGAGCGAGAGGGGAAGGTTTCCCCGCCCTGCGCCCCGTGGTCGGTGAGAACAGACTACATGCCCGCGAGACCGCGGGCGGCGGTGGCGCACATAAATGCCAAGACGAGAATCACGAGCGACCCGGCGATGTCTGCCAGCACGCCCATTACGCGGCGCTCAAACAGCCAACTCTCAAAGTGCGGGGCGACGTTGCGCCAAACACGCCACAGCAAGATGCCCATACCGATGACGCCCGGGATATTGAGCAGTAGGATCTCGGAGCACAAAAGACCGATCAGGTTGCCGGCAACAAAACCAGCATCGCCCTCGCAGTATTTGCGGTAGACCATATACAGCATGTACGCCACAAACGGCTGCAAGCACGCAGAAATGAACGTGACCACCATCGAGGGGTCCTGAGAAAAGACATCGGTGAGTTTATCGACACTCGTGGCGTCCTTCGAAGCCAAGAATAAACCGATAACCACAAGGGGCACCACGCCCAAAATTACCTCGACCAGAGTAAACAACTTGGCAGTCAAATCCTCACTAGCCGAATTCAAATGAGGCGCCCACTCAGGATGAGCATGCGCACCGACCTTCTTGCCCTTCTCAGCACGATTGGCCTTTTCACCCTCGGCAACCCGACGACCAGGATCCTTGCGAGTTCCCGCCGCAGCAACCCGAGCCCGAGACTTCTTACCCATAACCAACACCTCACAAGAGGAAACGAATAGCCAACGCTACCCAGTGTACCCTCTAAGCAACGTCACCGCCCCAACCGGCCCCCACAAAAACGTGCCGCCCCATAAGGGGCGGCACACAAACTTTTTTATCAGCTTTTCTGTAGCGAGCACGCGACGACCCAAAGCGGGCCGGGAGGGCCGGACTACCTTCCCTCAACGCGACCCTGCGAAGCCGTGAGCGAGGAGGGAAGGTAGTCCGGCCCTCCCGGCCCAGCTCACGCTAGCGCCAAGCGCTAGTAGTTCACCACCTGCTCCTCAAAGTACGCCTTCGGGTGGTTACACACCGGGCACACCTCAGGCGCCTCGGCACCAACGTGCAGGTGCCCGCAGTTCAGGCACTTCCATACCTTCACGCCCTCACGCTCAAACACCTCGCCCGACTCGATGCGCTCGACGAGTTTGTTGTAGCGCTCCTCGTGGGCCTTCTCGACGGCGGCGACGCCACGGAACTTCTCGGCGATCTCGGCAAAGCCCTCCTCCTCGGCGGTCTTGGCGAACTCGTCGTACATCGTGGTCCACTCGTAGTTCTCGCCCGCAGCGGCGTCGCGCAGGTTGTCCAGAGTGCCCGGAACGGCGCCGTCGTGCAGATACTTAAACCACAGCTTGGCGTGCTCGGACTCGTTGCCCGCCGTCTCGGCAAAAATATTCGAGATCTGAACGTAGCCGTCCTTTTTGGCCTTGGATGCATAGTAGCGATACTTGGTGTGTGCCTGGGACTCACCGGCAAAAGCGGTCTCGAGGTTCTTCTTGGTTTGGGAATTCTCAAAATCCATAGGTGTACTTCCCTTCAACGCATGCCGCCCACAGACTTTGAGCGGCCTTGCTTTAAGGATGCCCTCATGCCGAGAATTTAAACCTTACAATCCCGTTCTTCAGATTCGAGTGAGCTACACACTCAGCCAACGATCGCCCTCGGAGCCGCAAAAGCCCTCGCGCTCCAGATCGGCAAGAATGCTTGCGACCAGCTCGCGCTCGACCGGCTCTCGGCCGGCTGCCGTCTCCATCTCGTTAACGCCTGCAACGGCTTCATCGAGCGTAATACCTGCCGGTTGCCCATCGCGCGCCGCCAGCAGCATGCGCACAATGTGGGCGCGCTTTTGGCGGCGCGAGCCCTCAAACTTGGACTGACGACTATAGCCCGCCGACCGCCTGGACGGATTGGGCAGTGTCTTTTTAAGATACGCGCCGTAATCCAGCAATGCGTAATACCACGCGCGCGGCGTGTCGACATCGTCTTGAGGCGCGGCAAAGGGCGCGATCTCGTCCGCCGCCGCACCGGGGGCCGCCGGACAGGCAGCTTGGATCAGCGGCACCAGTTCGCGATCGGGAACGGCCGGCACATCGGGAAAGAAATGATGCAAAAAGACCGTGCGCACATTGGTCTCCAAATACACGCCCGGAAGATCGAATGCAAACGAACGGATGCCCTGCGCCGTTGCCGGGCCAATGCCGGGCAGAGCGACCAAGTCACGCGTCTCGCGCGGAAACTCCCCATCCCAGTCCTCTACAACGCACTGTGCAGCCCTGTGAAGCGCCAAGGCGCGGCGATTATAGCCCATCCCCTGCCACGCATCCAAGACATCGGAAGGGACAGCCTGAGCGAGCGCCTGAACAGTCGGAAAGCGATCGAGCCACGCCGGCATACGCGTCTCCACGCGCGGCACCTGCGTCTGCTGCAGCATGACCTCGGAGAGCCAGATGATATACGGGTCGCGCGTTCGGCGCCACGGAAGGTCGCGATAACGCAAGACCCCTTCCGAACGAATCATCGAACGAAAGGGGTCCTGAATCATAGCTATACTCCTTATGCGGCGCTATTCCTCCCGGCAAGCGTACGCGCAGGCAGCGTACTCGGGAAACGCATCGCGATCGGCGAACTTGGGATCGACAGCCGGAAACTGGCGATGGGCGACGATATCGCCGAGCGAAACGGAATCGAGGTAGTCGCGCATCAACGCCTGGGCTCCGGCCCACAGGGGATGATAGCAGCACGCGCCCATGCGCGCACAGTCACCATCGGGGGCGGTGCAGTCGTTCATAACCATAGGGCCCTGAACGGCCTCGACGACCTGGCGGATAGTGACGTCGTCCGAACTGACCTTGAGACGCATGCCACCGTGGACGCCACGCAGCCTCTCCACAATACCGGCCTGGACCAAACCATGCTGAATCGAACGGGCAAACGAATACGGGACATTGACCTCTTCGGCAGCGGTGCGAACAGAAAGCAAACGCTCCGGATCCTCAGCAAGCATCGCCAGCATACGAAGGGCGTAATCAGTCTTCCTCGATATGTCCATTTTTCCCCTTTCAAGGAATACGAACAGCTCGAACGAGCTCCGGGGCCGAGCTTGTGTCGAGACGCTAAATGACCGCCAGGACATCCAAATGGTAAATCGGATATCCACTGAGTGCCGCGCTTGGAGCGAAATGCATCAGATGCGGCGCACAGTGCAATTTAGTATAACCTAACCCCCTGCCTCGTAGAACAGGTGTTGCGCAACAAAGCTGTTGTTCAGACAGATATACTTATTAGATTTTACTTGCGTTCCCGAAGGCGCGGGGATTCTGGGCGAAGATGCACCAGGGCGATCGTTCTATCGAAACAAAGTGCATCAAACGCAAAAAGCCACGTCCGAAGACGTGGCTTTAATTGCGTTGGCGGGAAGTACGGGGCTCGAACCCGCGACCTCCGACGTGACAGGCCGGCGCTCTAACCAAACTGAGCTAACTCCCCAGGCAGACGTTCGCGTTTGTTTCCGCTCGCGTGCGCTGCGGGGATTAGTATACACAGAAGTCTGTCCGGCGCGCAACAACTTTTTTGAAAAATTTTTTGGGGCCATCCGGGAGGGCTTCCGGGGCTGAGGGCGGGGGTTAAGTTTGCTGCTCTACAGTCCTGCGCAAGACGGAAAGCACATTAAGTGCTTTCCTTTGCGTGCGGAACTCGCGACAAACTTAACCCCCGCCCTCAGCCCCGGAAGCCCTCCCTGCCGTCACATTATTCAACCAGTTTTGCGGGCGTGCGCCGCTGCGCGGCTAGCCCGCGTGCTCCTCGGCGGGGTTGGTCTGATTGTTTTTGTTGAAGCTCTGCCTTTGGCTCAAATGGAAACGGGGGACGCATTTGCATCCCCCGTTTTTGTTGTGGTTACTCTAGATCAATAAATTTGGTGCTTATGATCTTGCCGTCTTTTACTAGCATTCTGGCCATGGTGGGGCCTCGGGTGCCTCTGGGGTAGCTGGCGCTGCCTGGGTTGAGGACCAGGCAGCGGCCCACTTGGGCTTCTTTGGTTACGTGGGTGTGACCGTTGATGGCTACGTCTACGGATCCCACCGGAAGGTCTTCGCGGTAGTGGGCTACGGCGAATTTGAGGCCTTCGTAGGTAAAGAGCGCAAGACGGTCTACATCGGGGCCGTAGTCGCGGTAGTAATCGTTGTTGCCCAGTACGGCCCGCACGGGGGCGATGGTGCATAGGTGCTCGTAGTCCATCTCTGACGTGAGGTCGCCGGCGTGGATGATCAGGTCTGCGCCCTCAAGCTCATCCAAGAGCGCAGGCGATAAATAGCCGTGGGTGTCCGAGATGATGTCGATGCGCTTGGCGCTTGCACTGTTCATGGGATCCCTTCCGCAAAAAACGATTCGGCAGATACATACAAAAAAGGCCCCACGGCTCCGCAGACGATGGGTCTACAGGGCTGCGGGGCCAGTGTGCTAGAGACTCAGGGCCTTCTTGAGCGGCACGACGCGGCGGCGCGAAACCGGCACGCGTTCGTCGACGCCCGTAATGCCCAGCTGGATGGCACCCGAGGGCACCGTCTCCACATCCGTGACGCACGCCAAGTTGACGATATAGCGGCGGTGAACACGGAAGAAGCCAAAGTCGCAGAGCTTGGCCTCAAACTGCGCCAGCGAGGTCGTCGACAAAAAGCGATCATCGACGGTATAGATGCAGGAGTAATCATCCTTGGCCATGATAAAGCGAATGTCGTCCACGGGAATGAGCACCTTGCGGCCGCCCTTTTCCACCGGGATACGCTCGATGGTCACCTTGCTGTCCGTAACCGGCTTGGCGCGTTGCATGACCTTCTCGATCGCGCGATCCAAGCGAGCTTCCTCGACCGGCTTCATCAGATAATCGACGGCATCCACGTCGAATGCCTCGACCGCATGGTCACTATACGCAGTCACAAACACGATCGCCGGCGGATTTTTGAGCTTATGCAGCGCCTCGGCAAGTTGCAGGCCCGAGGCACCGGGCATCGAGATATCGAGAAACACGACATCCACGCGACTTTCCATAAGCATCTCGATGGCGGAGCGGACGCTCGACGCCTCCGTGATCGTGCCGATCTTGCCCGTTTGCTCGAGCAGGAAGCGAAGCTCCGAGCGAGCCGGCGCCTCATCATCCACAATCATCGCACGCAGCATAGGGATAAAACCTTTCGTCAACTAACTACGCCGGGCATCCGTCGCATGACGTTGAGCCCGTAGCCTTTTATTTTACTCTTGAATGTCGAAGATGCTCTCTGACAAATCAAGATGAAGGAGCACTTTGGTGCCCTTGCCCGGCGCCGATTCAACACGCGTATAGGAGTGCGGCCCATAAAAGCGATGGATGCGCTCCGAAATATTGTGCATGGCCACACCGGCGCCGCCACCCTGGGGAGAGCTGGCGTCGGGACGGGCAGAGCGCTCGTCAAACAGTCTGGCGGCGGTACCCTCATCCATGCCCACGCCATTATCGGCCACGGCAATCAAGATTGCATCCTCGCCGTCTTGGTGAACGGTCACGTCGATCCTCAGGGCGTCGTCATCGCCCATACCATGACGTACGGCGTTCTCGACAATCGGCTGGATCACGAACGCCGGCACCAGCGTATCTTCCACGTCCTCGGACACATCGAACGTCGCAAGCACGCGGTCCTCGCCAAAGCGGGCCTTCTCAAAGGTAAGGTAGCGCTTGGTCTGTGCAACCTCGCGCGAGACCGGAATAAGCGATCCCGAGTTGTCGAGCGTGGCACGATAGAACGATGAGAACTCACGAAGCAGTTCGCGGGCCCGCAGCGGATCGGTGCGCGTAAACGATGCAATGGTGTTCAGCGTGTTGAACAGGAAGTGCGGGTTAATCTGCGCTTGCAGCGCACGCACCTCGGCGCGCGCCGTGAGTTCCTTTTGCACCTCGAGCTCGTGGATGGCGAGCTGCGTGGACAAGATCTCGGCAAAGCCCGAGGCAAGCGCGTACTGGGTACGGTCGACGGCGCGCGGGGTCTTGTAGTAGAACTTGAGCGTGCCGACGGTACGATCGCCCACCTTGATGGGGGCGATAATGCCGGCGGGAACTTGGTTGTGCGAGCCGTCCGAGCCCACGACATCCACCATACGGTTGAACGACTGCACGATGCCATGTTCGATAACGTAGCGTGTGGCAAGCGTGTGGATGGGAGAATCTGGCAGTAGTTTTTCCTCAAACTCTCCCGCGCAGGCAAGCACGTTGCCCTCGTCGGTGATGGCCACCGTCATGGCGCGCGTCTCGGGCAAAATGCGCCGGCACACCAAACGCGCCGACTCCTGCGTCAGACCGCCCTTAATGTCCTCGAGCATGGCCGAGGCCACCGAGAGCGTCTCCTCGGTGTACTGGGAGCGCACCGAATCGGGATTGAGCGTCAAAAAGATAAAGATGCACAGAAAGATGCACAGCAGCGCGCAGGCAATCACCGTGGCGATCGGCTCGATACCGGTCACCAAGGCAAAAATAAAGTACACCAGCACGCAAATGGCGCAGGCAACGGCAATGATGCGAAAGATTGATATTGAACTATCGCGCTGGGCGCGGCGGTCGATCATTCGGCCCCCTCCAGGATACTGATCAGTTGTGCGTCACGCCAAAGCCCGTCCATGATCTTGGGCCAAAAGCTCTGGAAACGCAGGTAGCTTGCAGCGTTTTGGCGCGCATAGGCCTTTGCCTCGCCGATACCATGGCGCCAAATGCGCAGGTAGCCCTCATGCTCGCGGGTAAACACGCTGCGGACCATAGCGGTCTTGCGCACGCGGTCGTCGAGCTCGAGCGAAATCCAAGGGCCCGGGTAGGGCATGAGCGATGCCGCCGTAACGGGAATGAGCTCCTTTTGATGCGCGGCGAATGTCAACTTGGCCCGTTCGTAGTACCAACGGTATACATCCTGCATAAAGCGCGGTGAGCGCTTTTCGGACTCCGGAGGCAGATGGCGCACGGTCCACTCGTTATCGAACCACACGTCGTAGCCAAACATGCGCATGTTAAAGAGGTAATCCAAGTCCTCGCCGCGGGTGATAAACGGGTCAAAGGCCACACGCGTAAAGGCGCGGGCGTGCAGGGCCATCAGGCCGCCGCACACGTAGTTAGAGCGCGAGATGCGGGTGCCCGAGAGCGCCTTTTTCATCCAACGGTTGAACTCGATGCGCTTGGTCCACCAACGATGGCAGATGCCCGCCTTGTCCGTGGGAGCCAGCGGCGAGCCGTCGCGATCGTAGAAATAGCCGCTCTTGACCAAGATCGGCAAGCCCTGACGCGTCTGCTGCCCCAACGCATAGGTCGCGCGCTTCATAAAGTCGGCGTCGATGACAGTCTCATCGTCATCCAAAAAGATAACCGCGTCATGCCCCAGCACAGCGGCACAGGCTAGCCCCATGTTGCGGATGGCACCGTAGCCTCGCAGGCTCACGCACTCGCCCGAACCCTTGGGCGCGATCTGAGCAACCCGGTCTGCAATGCGCGAGGCCTGGGTGTTGGTGACAACGGTGACCTTGAGCGCGGGATGCGCGTCGACAATCTCGTGCACGCGCAGCGACACATCGGCTGTGGCAGAAACGGGACAGACCACCAAAAGGATGATGCGCGGGATGTCACGTACCTGCTCAAGCGAGGCCAGGCAGCGGTCGAGTTCGGGATTGTCGGCGTTGAGTCGCGTCGAATGGTCATAGGTGCCAGGGGCGTTTGCGCAAGCGTCATCGCCCGCCCAATACGTTGGAATCACGACCGTGGCGTTCATGCCTTACCCTCCCTGCAACACAAAAACGGGACGCCGCCAAACACAGGCGACGCCCCGCGACCTAGCTGATTCCATCATACCCACTTGGGCAAATCATTGCTCGCAAGTCGCAATGTTTATTGCGGATAACCCCAAAAGAGTACCGTGGACAGGCACAATAGCCGCTCGCTCCTATGCGGCATGCTCTGCCGCCCGAGTCATGCGGGACAGGCGGACCAGCAGCATAAAGCCAACGATCAGCAGCACACCAATGGAAAGGACGCCCAGCGACGGGTTGCCGGTCAGCGAGGTGACGACCGACACTAGGAAAGTGCCCATGACGCTTGCATAGCGACCGAAGATGTCAAAGAAGCCGTAGTACTCGTTGGACTTTTCCTTGGGGATAATGCGGCCAAAGTAGCTACGGCTAAGCGCCTGCACGCCGCCCTGGAACAGGCCGACCATAATGGCAAGCACCCAGAATTCAAAGGCGGTCTTTAGGAAGAACGCGGCGAACAGCACAATGCCCATGTAGGCGGCGACCGCCACCAGAATCATGTTGAGCGTGCCCACGCGTCCGGCGAGCTTGCCGTAGATGATGGCGGACGGAAAGGCCACGAACTGCGTAACGAGCAGCGCCAGGACCAACTGGGTCGAATCGATGCCCAAGGCCGATCCGTAGCTGGTTGCCATGGAAATGACCGTGTGCACACCGTCGATATAGAAGAAGAACGCGATCATGTAGACCAGCACGGTCTTGTTGTGGGCGATCTCGCGCATGGTGTGTCCGACCTCGGAGAACACACCGCCCACGATGTGGCCGATAGTGTCCTCGGGACCGCGCTCGCGACCGTACTTTTGCTTATAGGTACGAATGAGCGGCAGGGTAAAGACGAGCCACCAGGCACCAGTGATGATAAACGACAGACGCGTTGCCAGCATGGTAGGGACGCCAAGAGCGGGGCCACCCATGATGAGCGCCAGGCAGATGACGAACGGCACGGTGGAACCGATGTAGCCCCAGGCATAGCCCGAGCTGGACACGGCGTCCATGCGCTCGTCGGTGGTAATGTCGGGCAGCATGGCGTCGTAGAACGTCATAGAAGAGTTAAGGCCGATGGTGCACAGCACGTACACGGTCAAAAATGCCATGGCGGACATTGGGATAGCCTGCGCCAGGCAAAGCACCAGGCCCGTGAGGAAGAAGCCCAAGAAGAACTTGATCTTGTTGCCGGCGTAGTCGGCAAGCGCGCCCAGAATGGGCATGAGCATGGCGATGACCAGCGAGGCGATCGTCTGCGCATTGCCCCAGGCGACCACCAGGTCGGCCGAAGAAGCGCCGGTATTGATGGCGTTAAAGTAAATGGGCACCACCGAGGTATTGAGCAGCACGAGGGCCGAATTGCCCACATCATACATAACCCAGTTACGCTCGAGCTTGGTGTATTTCATGGACAGGGACCCTTCGTATTCGCCCGATATGCAGTTAGTTCATCGTACCCCAATTGTCCAGAACCGCCGGTAAGGATTCGGCAAAGGGGCACGCACGGGCCCTATTCCTCGCGGTCGAACTCCTCATCGGCTTCGAGCACGCGACCGCTGTAGTTGACGTGACTGGTCACGGCATCCATGTCACCAGTCTCGATGAAACGTGCGACCGTGCACTCGTAATCGACCAGCGCGCGATCAAAGACCTCGGGGAAACTCTCGTTCGAGACCTCGTCGGTAAAGGGATTCTTCCATGTCAGATAGCCCAGGTTACCGGTGCGCTCGGGCAGCTCCGTCGTCACGCGATGGGCAAGGCCGTCGAGCAGCGAGTAGTCGTGCACCAAGCCCTCAACCAGCGAGATCGCGCGCGTCTTTGCGGAGCCGGCCGGCTCAATCGCGCGGTAAAGTCGCTGCATATTGGCAACGGCAGCACCGTACTCCCCTGCCGGAATGTCAATGCCGTACACGCGTCCGGCAACATAGCTCATCAGCACGCCGGCCACGCGATTGATGCGATCGGTGGTGACGATCTCGCCCGCCGGCGGATAATCGTCGACCGTAGCGCCATCGCGTTTAAGCTGCAGCATCAGCACATCCAGGTCGCTCTCGATCACGGCATGGACCTGACTGCTCGAGTTCTCAAGCTCTGAATCGGACTCCACGATGCCAAACTGCTGCTCATAGACAAAAGGATGGGCGTTGCGGTCGAGCACGTAATGAGACAGCAGGCCCAGCGCAAAGGCGCGACCCAAGCTGGCGTCGCGCGGCAGCAGATGCGACACGCCGTCGCGCAGGCACGCGAACTGGCGAGACATGCGCGACCGATGCATGACCTGCGCCAGCAGCGTGCAGTCGGAAACACGCGGTGTCAGAATGTGAAAGAAAAACGGGTCGGGGCCTTGGTTGCCCAAGATAAAGGCAATGCGCTCTTCATCGGACGTGATGACGCCCTGCGGAAGACGGTCGATGCTTTCCTCGCCAAACAGATGATGGGTGATAAGCGCGGGCATAATGATCCTTTCGATTTCATTCGATGCCACCCATTATGCCCACCGCGCGCCCATGCCAAACCTGCGATGGTAAACGACGGCACGCAGACCGTCTACGCAAGCCCCAAGTGTGCTTTAACCTCGGCAGCGCGACGGCGGGACACGGGCACCGTCGAGGTTACGCGATCGAGCCTGAGCTCCATAAGACCCGTGGAACCGATCTCGACATTGTGCACGTCTTCCAAATTGACCAGATAGCTGCGATGAACGCGAATAAAGCCCTCGGAGACCAAGCGACGCTCGAGCGAAGAGATCGACTCATTGATCAGGTACGTTCCCTCGGCGCAGATGGCGTTGCAAAAATCGGCGCGCGCCTCAAAGTAGCAGACGTCTGCGGCGGGAATGAACACCTTTTTGCCCCCGCGGTCCACCGTCAGACGCAAAGGCTGGCGCGGAGCGTGGATAACACGACGGACACCCAAGGCTGCCTCGATCTTGTCGAGTGCCTTTGACAGGCGTGCGTCCTCGACCGGCTTGACGACATAATCGACGGCATCGAGGTTATAGGCATCAGCCGCATACTCGGCAAACGCCGTCACAAACACAACCACCGGCGGCGTCTTTAGGTTCTGCAGCGTCTCGGCAAGCTCAATTCCCGAGCGACCGGGCATGGTAATGTCTAAAAACAGCACGTCGGGCTTGTTCGACAGAATCGACTCCACGGCTTCGGTGACATTGCCCGCCTCGGCAATCTGGCCCACACGCGTATCCTTTTCCAACAGATAGCGTAGCTCAGCCCTAATGGGAGGTTCGTCATCAACCACCAAGATGTTCCAGCCTTCGGACATATGTGCTTCCCCTCTTTTTCTCTCAATCCAACCGCGTGCTACGCCGTCAACGGCGCGGGCTCATGCGGCTCGCCGTTCAGCTCGACGATGACCTGCGTTCCCACGCCCTCCTGGGACTTCACGCGCATGCCGGAATCTTCTCCGTAAAAGAAATGGATGCGCTGAAGCACGTTGAAGAGCGCCAGGCCGCAACCTCGCTTGACGGAGCCGTCGGCGGTAATGCTCTCGGGCTCCTCCAGGCGGTGTTGCTCAAACAGATGCGCGCAGACCTCTTCGCTCATACCGATGCCATCGTCCTCGACGATGATCTCCAAACCGTCATCGGTCTCGAAAGCCCTAACACGAATAGAAAGCGGCTCGGTCTCGCGCTGCGCGTGCTTGATGCAGTTTTCGAGCAACGGCTGCAAGATAAACGGCGGCACCATGCAATCGCGCACCTCAAAGTCGATATCGACCGAGACGCGCAGACGGCCGTCGCCATAACGAGCCTGCATAAGATTGATATAGCGAGTGCCCTGTTCCACCTCGTGCTCGAGCGTGGTGAGCGTATCGGAATCAGAAAGCGTCTGACGATAGTAGTTGGAGAAGTCGATCAGCAGCGACCTGGCCTTGTCCGGCTCGGTACGTACGAGTGACACGATGGTGCTGATGGTGTTAAACAGAAAATGAGGATCGACCTGCGATTGCAAGGCGCGCAGCTCCACGCGGGCCGTAAGCTCGTCCTGGCGCTCAAGCTCAAAGCTCGCAAGCTGCGTGGAAATGAGGTCGGCAAAGCCCGAGGCAAGCGCCGTCTGGCGCATATCGATGCTGCTCAGACGGGGATAATACAGCTCGAGCGTGCCCACGCAATGCCCGCGCACGGTAAGCGGTGCGACAATACCGGCGCGCAGGCGCGGAAAGTAGCCACCCGTCTCGGTCGAGGCATCGCGCGAGAACACGCTTTGCTCACCGCTGTTGATCACGTTGAGCGTAGTCCGCAGTACCACCGGGGTGCCCGCGGGGCATTTTGCCGAGTCCTCGCCCCAGCTCGCCAACACCTGCCTGCCGTCGGTAAAGCAGATGGCAGAGGCGATAGTTTCGGACAGGATGATCTTAGAGGCGCCCAGAGCAGCTTCGGGCGTAAGGCCGCGCGACGTGTAGGCGAATATTTTTGATGCGATGGCGAGCGTGCGGTCGGTTGCGCTCGATGTGAGGTCGTCGGGAACCACAAAGACATACGAGAAGAAGAAGCACAGCATGACCAAGCCGGCAATGACGACAACGGCCGGAACGGGATTGGGATTATCGGTTAGATCCCAGATGAGCAGCAGGATAAGCAGTGGAACGACAATACCGAGCAAGATGGCTTGAACCACATGCTGAGCGGTACGAAAGACCTTGGTAGAGTTGTAGCTCTTGCCCAGAATCAGCCTATTGAGATCCACTGTCATCTCCTTCTTACTGACGCACCCCATAGCAATAAAGAGGGCCGCAAGCGACCCTCTCCATTGCATTATGCAATCAAATACTGTGTTTTACATCAAGCCATCGATGAACGGTAGCTTAGGCGCTGTACTTGTTTGCCTCGCCGAAGGTGCCGGCCTCGACAATCCAGCCGTCCTTCATGATGACGTCCATGTTGTCGGTGTTGAGCACGTGGATGTCGGCGGCGACGTCACCGTTGACGACCAGCAGGTCGGCGCACTTGCCGGCCTCGATGGAACCGGTCTCGTCCTCGATGTGGCACATCTTGGCACCGTTGAGGGTGGCACAGGTGATGGTCTCGACCGGGGTGAAGCCGATCTTGTCGACGAACTCGTACATCTCCTCGATGGAGCAGGTGCCGTACGGGGTGACGAAGGAGAAGGAGTCGGAGCCGATCGTCATGACGACGCCGCGCTTCTTGGCCTCGCGCAGGCAGTCGTAGTTGCGCTGCAGCTCCTTCTCGACCAGGGTGCCCTCGTACTTGTCGTGCAGCTCGGGGACGTAGACGGGCGGATAGGTGGCGTACCAGGTGGGCAGGAAAGCGATCGTCGGGGTGAAGAAGGTGCCCTGCTCGGCCATGAGGTCCATGGTACGCTCATCGATATCGAAGCCGTGAATCAACTGCTCGCAGCCAAAGCGAACGGAATCGTAGGCAGCGGCGTGGTTGTTGTAGCAGTGGCTCCACACGGGGATGCCGACCATCTTTGCCTCTTCGACCACGGCCTGAATCTCCTCGGAGCAGTAGTGCTGGTCGCGGCCGGAGTCCCAGCGCCAGATGCCGCCACCGGTAGCCCAGATCTTGATGGCATCGGGGTTCTCACGCAGGCGACGACGGACGGCCTTGCGCAGATCCCAAGGACCGTCGACCTGATCGCCCCAGGGGTGCGATTCCTTGTTGAGCTCCTGGCTGCAGTGGTGGGAGTCGCCGTGGCCGGCAACGCGGCAGAAGCCAAGGCCGGTGGCCAGAACGCGCGGGCCCTTGAAGACGCCCTTGTCGATGCAGTCACGGATCTGGATACCAAAGCGGCCGATCTCGCAGACGGTGGTGAGGCCGTGGGTGAGGCAGTCGTAGGCCTGCTTGACGGCGACGGCCTGCTTCTCGAGGAGCGGCTGCATGACCCAGTCGGTGTCATCGTCGGTCAAGTTGCCCGAGAAGTGCAGGTGGGTGTCGATCAGGCCGGGAAGGACGGTCTTGCCGGCGGCGTCGATGACCTCAACGCCCTCGGGAAGGTCCTGCATGGCGCCGGCGTACTCGATCTTGCCGTTGTCGTCGACGAGAACGAGGGAGTTCTCGACCGGCTCGGCACCGGTACCGTCGATGAGCTTACCGCCAACGATTGCATACTTAGTGGACATGGTTCCTCCTTATGGATCCATATAGTGGGCGAGGCCGCGTTGGGTTAAGGCCTCACAAAGCTACCCAAGTGGTGCCGGGTTCGGTGCGCGGAAGAGAGGGTCCCGCGCACCTGATCCGCCCCGGCTCGGCGTTACTTTTTGCGGGAATTGGTGAAGGCCATGAGAGCCAGGCCAATAGCCAACCAGCCGATCACGATGCTCCACTCCACCATGTTGAGGGAGGCGGGAGAGAACGGAATCACGAGCAGGCCGATGATGATGGCGCAGGCAGCGATAGCGAGGCCGATGCCAAACTTGCCGCCGGGCACCTCGTAGGGACGAGGCAGGTCGGGCTCGGTGAAGCGCATGCGCAGGCAAGCGAGGGCGACCATGCCGCAGGAGAAGATGAAGGCGAGAGCCGACACGTTGGTCAGAGGGATGAGCATGTTCTTGCCCAGGAACGGACCGACGACGGTGATGGCGCCCAGAACGACGCAGGCGAGCTTGGGAGCGCCGGACTTGGGGTCGACCTCGGCGAACTGCTCGGGCAGCTGGCCCTTGCGGCCCATGGCGAGCATGATGCGGCTCGTGGCGCCGTAGAAGGAGTTCATCGGGCCCATGGGTCCAAGCGTGGCGATGACGAGCATGGCCAGGTACAGGAGCATGTTGATGCCCTTGAGGCAGGCGAGCGCGGGAACCGGGCTCTTAACAAACTCATGCCAGTCGAGGATGGTGCCGAACGAGTAGATGCAGACCATGTAGAAGCCGCCGGCGGCCAGCAGGGCCAGGGAGATGATCTTGCCGAACTTGTTCCAGTTAAGGCCCTCGGCTGCTTCCTCAGCCTGCTGAGGAATGGTGTCGAAACCGGCGTAGAAGAACGGGGTCAGAACCAGGACCGACACGATGCCGGCAAACAGGCTGGAGCTCTCGGTAGCGGCCTTGCCGCCGCCAGCGCCGGCGACCTGGGAGAACACGGGCATGGCGTTGTTCGGCGAGCCGGTGAACAGCGAGACGCCCATGGCGAGCAGCATGCCGCAGAGCAGGGCCTTGGTCAGGAAGGCCTGGAGCTTGGCAGCCGAACTGGCACCGCGGAAGTTGAGGAAGATGACGTAGACTGCAAAGCCGAGCGCGATCAGCGTCGGGAACAGGTAAACGTCGGCCCCCAGGATGGTGTAGAGCTTGACGGCGCGCAGCCACTCAAGGCCGGGCAGGCTGCCGAACATCTCGGACACGAGGGTCGAAATGGCGATGGCCTCCCACGGGCACAGGATGCCGTTGCCCAGGGCCAAAAGCCATCCGGTGATGTAGCTCAGCGTACGGCCAAAGCTACGATCGACATACTCGACGATGCCGCCCGAGATGGGGATAGCAGCCGTGAGCTCACCGAAAACAGCTCCGACGGGCACGAGGAAGATTGCACCCAAGAGGAATGCGATCATAGCGGGAACGGGACCGCCGCCCACGACCATCCAGTCGCCGACCTGCAGAACCCAACCGGTACCGATGATGGCACCGAAACCGATGGTGAAGAAGTTCCAGAGCGAGAGCGTTTTCTTCATGCCGCCGTTATCCTCGACTGCAACCTCTGCGTTCTTGTCCGCCATTGTTCCCCTCCTTTCCTTTTTGACGCCCCTTGACGTCACCCCTTGCGCGGTCTGTTTTGCCGCGCGCTTTTATTTCGTGGCTTTAAGATACGGCCTTGGCACAGCAGCGCCGCTTGTAGCTCGACCGAAGGCAGAACTGCAAAACGAGCGGCGCCGTTTTTGGGACGAACGGCGGGAGACGTCATTCGTCTTGGACGCTTTCATCTTGTCTGCTTTTGAATACCTGTTGCCGTGACGCTTGGCGCGCGGCGCGGCAACGTTCATACCATTTGTCAGGCTTTTGGCGCACATACCCATGTGTCGTGCATCTTTTTATGTAGGATAGACAAGTTACACATGAGGCAAGGTGATTCGAATGGCATACGGATACAATGACGGCGAACAACGGCCACAAAGCGTGCGCCTTGCCGGCCGCACCACGCCAACGCCCAGAAGCACCTCCGACAACGACAACCCGCAGCGCCCCCAAGAGCAGCCCGGGGCTTCTTCGCGGCAGCAAAGCCGTACCGTGCAGCAGTCAGACCGCGTGAGTACGAGCACACGCCAACGCCAGACCGACACATCGCAGCCACGCCGCTACGATCGCCGTAAGACCGACTACTACGTTAAGCGCTCCTTTTCGCGACCTCAACGCGATCGCGGCAATTCCGCCCCTCACCCTGCGTCGCACGCCACAAGCCACGCGCTTCCGGCCCGCCGCCTACGCCTTGCGCTTTGCTCCATCGCCGCCTGCCTCGTCTTTGTGTTTTTGGGATCCTGTATCTCCCACGGGTCAGCCGGTCTTGAGCCCACTGCCGAGGACAAGCTGCTTAAAGCTCCCGTCGCGCCCGGTTACTCCTTTGCGTTCTCGACCCCACGCTCGCAATGGCAGGCCGGCACCATGCCCCACATCTACCAAATTGACCCCGCATGGTCGGAGCTGCCCTATGCCGGTGGCACTATTCGCGAAAACGCTTGCGGTCCCACCTGCCTCACCATGGTCTATATCTTTAAGACCGGCCATACCGATAAGACGCCGGTCGATATATGCGCACTGGCCGAAGCCGGCAACTACGCCCCCACCGGTGCCACCGAGTGGTCGTTTATGACAGGCGGTGCGTGGCAGCTGGGGCTCAACGGAACACAGCTCTATAACGATCGCGAATCGATTACCCAAGCACTTCGCTCGGGTGCGCCCGTCATCGCCGCAGTGCGCCCCGGTACGTTTACCAACGTAGGCCACTACATCGTGCTCTACGGCATCGACGATGCCAACCAGATTGGCGTCTACGACCCCAACTCGGCCAGCCGCAGCGCCCGCCGCTGGGGCGTCGTAGAGGTCCTCAACGAAGTCGAAGCCATGTGGGCCTACTACTAGTCATTTAAGAACGTCCCCAATGACTAGGTGAATAGCAAAAGCCCCGCAGCCGGAGCGGACTGCGGGGCTCATGAAGAGAGGCTAGTTTGTGGGCGCTTTGCCTGGCGCCCACGAGAGAGGCAACGGAGTAGAGGCTACTCGTGGATGCGGGTACCGGAGAGGCCGGCCATGGTCTCGGCAGCCTTGTCCAGGGCGCCGATGATGCAGGTGCGGCCCTTGCGGGAACGCGCGAACTTGATGGCAGCGCGGACCTTGGGCTCCATGGAACCCTTGCCGAACTGGCCCTCGTCGGCCAGGCGCTCGGCCTCGTCGGCGGTGAGGTCCTCGAGCTCCTCCTGGTTGGGCTTGCCGAAGTTGATGGCGACATGCTCGACGGCGGTCAGCAGGAACAGGACGTCGGCGTCGCAGTCCTCGGCCAGCAGCTCGCCGCCCAGGTCCTTGTCGATGACGGCGGGAACGCCCTTGTAGCAGCCCTTGTTCTCGTAGTCGCGGACGACGGGGATGCCGCCGCCGCCGCAGGCGATGACGATGAACTCGTTGTCGAGCAGGTTGAGGATGGAGTCGGCCTCGACGATCTTCTTGGGATCGGGGGAGGCGACGACGCGACGCCAGCCGCGGCCGGAATCCTCGACGAAGACCTTGGAGGGATCCTCGGCCATGAACTCCTTGGCCTGCTCCTCGGTGTAGAAGGGGCCGATCGGCTTGGTCGGGTTCTTGAACGCGGGGTCGTCCGGGTCGCACTCGATCTGGGTGACGACGGTGGCGGCGTGCCAGCGCTTATAGCGCTTGTGCATCTCGCGGCCGATGCCCTGCTGCAGGTGATAGCCGATGTAGCCCTGGGACATGGCGCCGCACTCGGGCAGCGGCATCTCGGGGGTGCCGATGGCGTCGTGGGCGGCGGCGAAGGCGTTCTGGATCATGCCGACCTGCGGGCCGTTGCCGTGGGTGATGATGATCTCGTTGCCCTGCTCGATCAGGCCGAGGAGAGCGTGGGCGGTGTTGCTCACGGCCTCGATCTGCTCGACGGGGTTGTTGCCGAGGGCGTTGCCGCCGAGGGCGACGACAATACGATCGGGCTTGCCAAGAGGCTTAGACATTGCTGGAATCCTTTCTGTAAAAGGCCTACAACCCATTAATAACCTGCGTCCGTGCGATACGCGAGTTTATTAAGGTTTATATTCTCTTTATCGCTCATTTTATTCATTTTGAAAATAGTGGAACGGTGAACGGTCGTTTTTGTCCGCTCAGCGTACAGAACTCCAGCTCAGACATATCTACGTAATTTACGTGCGACTTTATTTAAATGAAGCGAGGATTATGTCGGATTATGCAAACTACATCTCTGCTAAACACAAAACGGACAGCGCAATATCTTACTCGCGCTATGCGAGATTCTATGCACTTATAAGTCAAGTATGCACCACTGCAAAAACAAGGGGCTTTTCATCCAGCAAAAGGAATAAAGAAGCGCTCCGAAAAGGCGGCAACAGCCAAGTCCCCCATCCATCCCCAAAGTGGCGCGAGGTTTCGCGGCAAAGCCGCGAAACAGCGAAAGGAACGGGATACCCGGCCAACTACGTCCTTCATCCGCCCACACAATCCGAGGACATAGTCGTAGCAGGATCTGAGGGCTGACCTTCGCGGACACTCCGCACTGATATTTTCTGTATTGAAGACGTCGATGATGCACCCGTATACCATTGACGTCGACACCATCAGATGCGGACCGCGCGGTGACCCCACATTCCGCTGGCGCCCACAGGGCTGCCCTCGTTTCCTGACATGTCCCGCGCGGGCCGCGGCGAGCCGAGACCGCCGCATGACCTAATAGGAGCATGGAGCGATACCGCGGACCCGAACAACCGCATTCTATCGCGCCCCGTCAGTGTGCCGTCTGCCCGGTCCAGGCGAGCACGGAAAGAACGGAGCGAGACATGCAAAACGAATCGATACCCGACGCCCGCGGGCCGGTCTTCTGCGGGGTCGACACCCACGCCGACTCGCACTGGCTGTGCGTCCTCGACTGGAGGGGCCGCAAGGTCCTGTCCCGCCAGTTCCCCGCCGACGCGGCGGGCTACGAGGCGCTCGCCGGGGCGATCGCGGCGGCCGGGGAGCCGGCCTGCGTCGCGATGGAGGGGACGTCGTCCTACGGGGCGGGCCTCACCAGGCACCTCGCGTCGCTGGGGATGCCCGTGCGCGAGGCGCTCTCCCCGGCGAGGACGCAGAGGAGGCGCCCGGGGCAGGGAAAGTGCGACGAGGCGGACGCGGAGAGGGCCGCCCGCGCGGCGATGTCCGGCTCAAGGCTGGATTGGCTACACTGATGTGGACAGTTCCGGGAGGGGCGCAGGAGACGGGAGGGCCGTATATGAGGGACCCCAGGCACCCGAGGCATTTCACCGACGAGTTCAAGAGGCAGATAGTCGACCTCTACAACGCCGGCAAGCCCAAGCGCGAGATCATGGACGAGTACGACCTCGGCAAGAGCACCGTGGAGAGGTGGATCAAGTCGATAAACGCGACCGGCTCGCCGCGCGCCGCGGACAACCGCACGCCCGAGCAGAACCGGATCCTGGAGCTCGAGCGCGAGAACCGCAGGCTCCGGATGGAGGTCGACGTCTTAAAACAAGCGGCGCTGATATACGCTCGAAAGTGAGGGCCATAGCGGCCAACGAGGGCCGCTACCCCATATCAGCGCAGTGCAGGCTCCTCGGCGTCGCGAGGTCGACGTACTACTCCATGCGCTCGCGGGCCGACCGGCCCGCCGCGCCGGACCCCGCCGCGCCGGCCGTGGTCGCGGCCCACGCCGCCAGCAAGGGCCGGTACGGCTCGCGCAAGATAAAGGCGTCGCTCGAGAGGTCGGGCGTCACCGTCAGCCGGCGCCGGGTCTGCCGCATCATGAGGGAGAACGGCCTGGTCAGCGCATACGGCAGGAAGAGGTTCAAGGTGCACCCCGGGGCGGTCAACGAGGCCGACGTGCCCAACGTCGTCGCGCGCGGCTTCGGCGGCAGGGCGCCGCGCACCCATATATGCAGCGACCTGACCTACGTGCGCGTCGGGGCCTCGTGGAACTACGTCTGCCTGCTCGTCGACCTCTACAACAGGGAGATCGTCGGCCACTCCGCCGGGCCCAGGAAGGACGCCCGGCTGGTCAAGTCGGCGTTCGCGACGCTCTCCTTCCCCATCTCGGACATCGAGGTCTTCCACACGGACCGCGGCAGCGAGTTCGACAACGCCGAGATCGACCTGATGCTCGAGGCCTTCGGCATTGAGAGGTCGCTGTCGGCCAAGGGCTGCCCCTACGACAACGCCGTCGACGAGTCGACCAACAGGATACTGAAGGCCGAGCTCGTCCACCGCGAGACGTTCGGCACGACGCGCGAGCTCCGGGCCAAGCTCTCGGACTACGTGCACTGGTACAACAACTTCAGGATCCACTCGACGCTGGGCTACATGTCTCCGGTCGAGTTCAGGGAGGCGGGGCTGTCCCTCCCGGAATCGTCCAAATAGGTGTTGCCAATCCAGGAGCTCCCCTCCGTGCGCGCCGAGGGCGCGCTGGGCGCCGCTCTCGGCGCGCTGGCGGACCTGTGGGCGGCGGCGCGCGACGCGGCGCTCGACATGGAGCGCGCGATCGAGGCGTCCCTGGAGGAGAACTGCCCCGCGCTGCTGGCGATGTACGGGTGCGGGCCCGTGAGCGCGGCCAAGCTCGCGGTCGCGGCCGGGGACAACCCGGGCAGGCTGCGCTCCGAGGCGTCGTTCGCGGCGATATGCGGCGCCTGCCCCATCCCCGCCTCGAGCGGCAAGACCGTGAGGCACAGGCTCAACAGGGGCGGCGACCGGCAGGCGAACAGCGCGCTGCACGAGATCGCGAGGCAGAGGGTCATGCGCGACCCCGAGACCGCCGAGTACGCCGAGAGGGCCAGGGGGCGGGGAAAGAGCGACAGGGAGGTCATGAGGTGCCTCAAGCGCTACGTGGCCAGGGAGGCGTACCGGGCGCTGATGCGCCCGCACGAGATCAGGAGGCCCGAGGACGCCTCGGAGCTCGTGGCGGCCAGGCGCGCGGCGAAGGTCAGCCAGGTGAGGGCGGCGTCCATACTGGGCACCAGCGAGAAGTACATCTCGATGCTGGAGAGGGGCCAAAGGGAGCTCAAGCCCATAAGGAGGGCCTACGAGGCATGGGTCGAGGCCGGACTTCCGCTCGATTGGGACAGGCAGGCCTTCGAGGCCGAGCGCAAAATGGATTCTAAAAAACACCTTGCCAAATAGGAGCGTCAGGACGAAAGAACCCCCGCCGCACGTAGTGCGCAGCGGGGGTTCTTTCATGTCCGAGGACGTCCGCGAAGGTCAGCCCTCAGATCCTGCGGTGGGAGACCTAGGCCTCGTTGTACACCGTCTTGAGCTTCAGCAGGTGCTGATAGCGGTCCATAGCGGCCTGCTCGTTCTCCTTGAAGAGCTCCTCGGCGCGCTCGGGGAAGGAACGCGTCAGCGAAGCGTAACGGGCCTCGTTCATCAGGAACTCCTGATAACCGCCCGCGGGCTCCTTGGAATCGAGCGAGAACTTCTTGCCGGCAGCAGCCTCGGGGTTGAAGCGGAAGAGGTTCCAGTAACCGCACTCGACAGCCTTCTTCATCTCGGCCTGGCAGTTCTGCATGCCACCCTTCTTGATGGAGTGCATCTCGCAGGGGCTGTAGCCGATGATGAGGGACGGGCCGTCGTAGGCCTCGGCCTCGTGGATGGCCTTGAGGGTCTGAGCCGGGTTGGCGCCCATGGCGACCTGCGCCACGTAGACGTAGCCGTAGCTCATGGCGATCTCGGCCAGGGACTTCTTCTTGGTCACCTTACCGGCAGCGGCGAACTGAGCGACCTGGCCCAGATTCGAGGCCTTGGAGGCCTGACCACCGGTGTTGGAGTAAACCTCGGTGTCGAAGACGAAGACGTTGACGTTGTGGCCGGAAGCCAGGACGTGATCCAGGCCACCGAAGCCGATGTCGTAGGCCCAACCGTCGCCGCCGAAGATCCAGAAGGACTTCTTGGTGAGGTAAGCCTTGTCGGCGAGGATCGCCTTGGAGGCGTCGCAGCCGCACTTCTCGAGCTCGGCAACGTAGGCAGCGGCAGCGGTCTTGGAAGCCTCGGTGTCGTTGACGGAGTCGATCCAAGCCTGGCCGGCAGCCTTGAGCTCATCGGACGGACCATCGGCAGCGATGATGTCCTGGGTAGCAGCGATCAGCTTGTGCTGGACGGCCTCGTAACCGACGGCCATGCCCAGACCGTGCTCGGCATTGTCCTCGAACAGGGAGTTGTTCCACGCCGGGCCGTGACCGTCCTTGTCCTTGCAGTAAGGAGCGGTGGCAGCGGGGTTGCCCCAAATGGAGGAGCAGCCGGTGGCGTTGGAAATGAACATGCGGTCGCCGGCGACCTGGGTCACCAGACGTGCATAGGCGGTCTCGGCGCAGCCGGCGCAGGAGCCGGAGAACTCCAGGTAGGGCTGCTTAAACTGGCTACCCTTGACGTTGGCCGCGATGAGCTCCTTCTTCTCGGAGACGTTCTCGACCATGTAGTCCCAAACGGGCTGCTGGTCCATCTCCTGCTCGGTGGGAACCATCTCGAGGGCGCCCTTGGGGCAGACCTTGACGCAGTTGGTGCAGCCCATGCAGTCGAGCGGGGACACAGCCATGGTGAACTTCATGCCCTTGGCCTTGGGGCCCATGGCGTCGAGCGTGCGGGTAGCCTCGGGCGCGGCAGCAGCCTCGTCCTCGGTCATCGCGAACGGACGGATGGTGGCATGCGGGCACACGTAGGCGCACTGGTTGCACTGGATGCACTTGGTCTCGTCCCAGTGGGGAACGACCACGGCGACGCCGCGCTTCTCGTATGCGGAGGCGCCCAGCTCAAACTGGCCGTCAGCGCAATCGACGAAGGCGGAAACAGGCAGGCTGTCGCCGTCCATGCGATCGATGGGCTCGAGCAGGTTCTTGACCTGCTGGGCGATAGCGGACTTGGTCTCCTCGGAGAGCTCGACGGGAGCGGCATCCTCGGCGGTAGCCCAGTCGGCCGGAACCTCGAACTTACGGAAAGCGGTAGCGCCGGCATCGATGGCCTTGTGGTTGGCGTCGACGATGGCCTGGCCCTTCTTCATGTAGGACTTGGTAGCCGCGTCCTTCATGTACTGCAGGGCGTCCTCGGCGGGCAGGACCTTGGCCAGCGCGAAGAAGGCGGACTGGAGCACCGTGTTGGTGCGCTTGCCCATGCCGACCTTGGCAGCCAGGTCGATAGCGTCGATCAGGTAGACGTTGACGTTGTTGTTCGCGATGTAGCGCTTGGCCACGGCGGGCATGTGCTCGGCGAACTCCTCGTCGCTCCACTGGCAGTTGACCAGGAAGGTGCCGCCCGGCTTGACGTCGCGAACCATCTTGAAGCCCTTAACGATGTAGCTAGGGTTGTGGCAAGCGACAAAGTCGGCCTTGGTCACGTAGTACGGCGAACGGATCGGAGAATCACCAAAGCGCAGGTGCGAGACGGTGACGCCGCCGGTCTTCTTGGAGTCGTACTGGAAGTAGGCCTGGACGTACTTGTCGGTGTGGTCGCCGATGATCTTGATCGAGTTCTTGTTGGCGCCGACGGTACCGTCGCCACCCAGACCCCAGAACTTGCACTCGATGGTGCCGGGAGCTGCGGTGTTGGGCGCATCCTCGGCCTCGGGCAGGCTCAGGTTGGTCACGTCATCGACAATGCCGATGGTGAACTCGCGCTTGGGCTCGTCCTTCTTGAGCTCCTCGAAGACAGCGAACGCGGACGCGGGAGGCGTGTCCTTGCTGCCCAGGCCATAACGGCCGCCGACGACCTTGATGCCCGTCTTGCCGGCCTCGTAGAGAGCGGAGACGACGTCCTGGTAGAGCGGCTCGCCGATGGAACCCGGCTCCTTGGTACGGTCCATAACGGCGATCTTCTGGACGGTCTCGGGGAGAACGTCGACGAAGTGCTTGATGGAGAACGGACGGAACAGACGGACCTTGACCAGGCCGACCTTCTCGCCGTGGGCGTTGAGGTAGTCGATGACTTCCTCGAGCACGTCGCAGAAGGAGCCCATGCACACGACGACGCGGTCGGCATCGGGAGCGCCGTAGTAGTTGAACAGGCCGTAATCGGTGCCGAGCTTCTCGTTGATCTTCTTCATGTAGCCCTCGACGACGGCGGGAAGCTCGTCGTAGACCTTGTTGCAGGCCTCACGGTTCTGGAAGAAGATATCGCCGTTCTCGTGGCTGCCGCGGGTGTGCGGGTGCTCAGGGTTGAGCGCGTGGTCGCGGAAAGCCTGGACGGCGTCCATGTCGCACATCTCGGCCAGATCCTTGTAGTCCCACATGGCGACCTTCTGGATCTCGTGGCTGGTGCGGAAGCCGTCGAAGAAGTTAAGGAACGGGGTCTTACCCTCGATGGCGGCAAGGTGAGCCACCGGCGAGAGGTCCATGACCTCCTGGACGTTGCCCTCGGCGAGCATGGCGAAACCGGTCTGGCGGCAGGCCATGACGTCGGAGTGATCGCCAAAGATGTTCAGGGCGTGGGAAGCGACGCAACGCGCGGAGACGTGGAAGACGCCCGGGAGCTGCTCGCCCGCGATCTTGTACATGTTCGGGATCATCAGGAGCAGACCCTGAGAAGCCGTGTAGGTGGTGGTCAGAGCACCGGCGCCCAGCGAACCGTGAACGGTACCGGCTGCACCTGCCTCGGACTCCATCTCGACGACCTTGACCGGGGTGCCGAAGATATTCTTGCGACCCTGGGCCGCCCACTGGTCGACATGGTCGGCCATCGGGCTGGACGGCGTAATGGGATAGATTCCCGCTACCTCGGTGTACGCATACGAAACATATGCGGCCGCCTCGTTGCCGTCCATAGACTTAAACTTACGCGCCATATACCCCTCTCCTCTCATATAGGTATACAGGCCCCGGCGATCGCCGGGATGTTGGCGTGATGGGATTTTCGCTGTTGCTTCCAATCATCTGGCAGGCAGGCTCAGCAGCAGGTACATGGCGTGGAGAGAAGGCATGCCGAGACGAGGAGGGCTGCACGCGCTCCACAAGCCCAGCTACCCGTCTTGCACATGACCGAGCGCCGCAAAGGCCGCATGCCGGATGCTCCCGGGCACGCCCCGGCGATGGGAAGCGCCCGCAACGGAAATCCGCATGCGGGTTTATTGTACCCCGCCGTCAAGTGTAATTTCGGCAAATATAGGCGGGCGGTAAAG
The DNA here is from genome assembly GCA_928722055.1 of uncultured Collinsella sp. Classification (GTDB taxonomy): domain Bacteria; phylum Actinomycetota; class Coriobacteriia; order Coriobacteriales; family Coriobacteriaceae; genus Collinsella. Next base: position 29,949 of record CAKMWN010000002.1, on the reverse strand, counting down.
GTTTACCTTGGGTGACTGCCAAGGGCCAAAATGGCCCCTCCATCCCTGGGCGACCGGCTCTGGTGCGCCAAGGAGTGTCCCCAAGTGCCGGCAGAAAAGGAACGTCCCTATCTGCCGGCTAGAGGGCACCGAAGAGAATGGCGTAGGTAGTGGATTCGCCGAGCTTGAGCTCGTCGCCGGGATTGAGTTGGGCGGAACGGCCGGGTTCGACCTGAATGCAGACGCGCGTGGCCCCGTTTACCACCACGGTTCCGTTGGTGGACGACAAGTCCTCGACGTGCCAGATATTTTGAGCATCGCACCAGATATGGGCATGGCGGGCCGAGACATCGTCGCCGACGTCGGTAATATCGCCCTCGCCAGTGGCCAGCGCGCCAATCTCAACACCCTGCTCACTCGGCTGAATCCAGCGCGGGGCGCTCACGACAAAACTGTTTTGTACGCGCAGCAAGCCCAAGGGGTGCGCCGGGGCGGGTTCGCGTTCGCCCGCGGTCATCGACATGCCAAGCGAACGCGGCGTGGATGTGCCTCCGCCACAGGTCGCGTGCGCGTAGTCGATGGCATAGTTCACCGAGGACCGCACATCCGCCGAACAACCGACGGCGACAAACAGCACCAGCACGGCCTCGGCGCGCTCGGCGGGCATGAGTTCCGCCGCCTGGGACAGGCGATCGAGCGCGTTGCGATAGAGATTCGTGTCCTGGTGGCACTCTTCGAGCGCGCGTACCATCGGTTCACCTGCAGGACCGCACACCATATTGATCACAGCCGTGGAGTCCATGGGATTGCGCTGGCGCAGGGCCAGTTGCGACATAATACGCGCAGCCGAGGTACCGTATTCGGCAAAGTAGCGATGCTGAAGCGTGCCGACCGGCGCGCGAACGATAAAGCGGGAAACCCAAGAGCGATCGGCGGCTCGGCTCTGTGGGCTGCGGCCGTCGGCGAGCGGACGGGACGAAAGCACCAAGCCGCACAGCTCGATATGGCTCAGATGCGCCGCGCGCTTAAAGATGTCAAACATGGCCCCGCATGGGGTGAGCTCAACTTGAGATGCCATGACCTAGGCCTCCTTAGTCGTAGAAATAGAATCGGACGATACTTCGACAGGTCCGCCAAAAGTACGGGCAGCTGCGGCTCCACCGGCAAGCGGAGTCGCCATCTGGGCTTTTGTGCGTCGTGGTGCCGAAACGGGAAGTTCAAAGGCAAAGCCCATCGCAAGCAAAAACCACGTAAGCGTATAGGTTGCAACCAGAGCGGCAACAAGGCCGCCCATCACGGCGCGTTGGGAAAATACGCTACATGCAGCCACAACCAGCACCGGAACCTCGCAGGCAGAAAGCGCAAGCACACCCTGCAGGAAGCCCGAGCGCCGATCGCGCGCAAGCGCCCCCGCGGCAACGCCGGCTATGCCTGGCAGTGCCAACGCCAGTGCGGCAATAATACCCGGTAGCGACCCAGACCACACGAGCGATCCCAAAGTCGCCGTCACGCGAGCGCCCGACGCCAGCAGCGCGGCCGAAACCACGATCACAGCCCAAACCACGCCACAGACGACCGTCGCGCCGACCATCAGCGCGCGACGAACCGCGCGGCCAGACGCATCCATGGGGCACGGCGTGAGCGGCTCGCCGCGGAGCGAACGGCCGACATTTTGCGCATAGTGGTCACAAAACGCCGAGAGCGCCGCCTCGACCGCCGCCGGCTCGGGACGATCCTTTTGATGGCTGGACAGACAGGCCATCACCACGTCGAACAGCTGGGCATCGACAAACGCCAGCGCATCGCGTAGCTCTTCGGAATCCGGCTCAAGCCCTAGCTGCTGGGCCTGCTCGGCCGCGGCGAGCGCCACATCGGGCTCACGACGAAGCAGCTGAGTCAAATCACAACCGGGCGCATGGGCACCAATGGGATAGTCGGGCCGCGTGTCCATCTTGAGACGGTAGGGGCTCGCGATGTCGCGCGTCTTTTTGCGCGAACCCGAGGTGCCCGAAGTGCTCGGCGCGGCTTCGTATGGCGCGACGCCGGCAATGAGCTCGTAAACCGTGCTTGCCGCGGCATAGACGTCGATCGCCGGCGACATACGCAAAGCGCGCAGATCGGGAATATCGTCGGTGAGCATCTCGGGCGGGGCATAGGCAACCGTCGCGCGACGCAGCGTGGCATAGCGCTCGGTAAAGGATGCCTTGCCGCCGGTACCGGCCACGGCCGACGCAGGCTCAAGCGCCAGCGACGAGCCAAAGTCGATCAGGCACAGGTCAAAGGTGCCCTCGGCAAGCTGCCGGTCAAGCGGTAGACGCGCCGTGCGCACCATAATATTAGCGGGCGAGATATCGCGATGGACAAAGCCCTCACCCACCAGGCTCATACGGCAGAGCAGATCGAACAGGTCGCGACCCAGACGCGCCGCCACAAGCGGCGACAGGCGTCCGGCATCGTCCACGGCGAGTCGCGAACGCAAGCGGGCGAGCGTCTCGCCCTCGACCCATTCCATGACAATTGCAGGCACACCATCAACCTCGCCCCAGCCATAGAGGCGGGGAAAGCCCTTAAGGCCCGAAAGGGCGCGATGGCATTCATATTCCTCGCGAAATGCCGCTTTGAACTTGGCGACCAGCGACTCATGGGCGGCATCGTCGTCAAACTCATCGCGCGTCGGCAAGATGAGCTGTTTGAGTGCTACGTCCTCGCCTTGGGCGTTGACAGCACGCGTCACGCGGCCGATACCGCCACGGCGCATGGTGGCATCGTCGGCAAACAGTATCGTAAAACGACGCAGATAGGCAGGCAGTTCGTCCTGACCGAGCGCAATGGCCGGCTCAAACCCGTCGACACGCGCCAGGCGCAGGCCGACCATGGGATCGCGACCGAGCGATTGTGGTGTGGTGGATGCAAGATCGGTCATCATAGGGCAAGCGCCGCCACGTTATTGTTGAAGTTACCGAGCGCGACGTCATCATCGCCGTAATGGCCGACCCATTGACATAGGTTGGTGTAACAGCCCCACAGATTGGCATACTGCTGATACCACCTTGACCGGGGCGAGAATGTCTGACGACCGAACTCGGCTCGAATGACAAACATCTCCCCGACCAGGCTGTCGCACGGCCTGGGATCTCCCGTAGAGTTATAGGTCGAGACCACGTCATTGGCACGAGAAACATAGCCGTCGAGCATGTTGTACTTGGTCACAAGCCAACTGTGAATGCTCTCTTCATCAGCAGCGGAAAGGCCGCCGGAGTTTGCATCGTTGTCAGTGTTGCCGCCCGTCGAGCCGCCGTTTCCAGGCCCTCCGGTAGAGGAACCCGACCCAGAGCCGCCGCCCGAACTCGATGAATCCGAGCCGGAGCCAGAAGTATCCGAGCTACCGGGCTTTCCGGACTGCTGGGCGTCCTGCTCCTTTTGCTGCTCGACCTTATTCACCGTTGCCGCCACGCTATTGTTGGACAATCGATCGATGATCTTGGTGTTGGTGAGCACGATGGTTTTGCCATTGGCAAGCGTGACTTCGTTGTCCGGGGCCTCGGCGCCGTCCGCATCGTCGGTGCCAAACACAATATGCCCGACCACACTTGCCCAAGCATATCCAGTCGTGGTGCCCAGATCGCTTTTGATCTCATGCCCCACGCGCGGTTCGCGTGCGGCATGCGCCTGCATCATGGACGGCACGGTCATGCCATAGGCAGAAACGCCAGCTATGACCAGCACCAGCGAGCACGATAGCAGTGCGTACGCCCGCGGCGCCAAGCCCAGTCGGCGTCGTATGCGCACCGCGGCGCCGCGCTTTGTCTGAGTGCCACCGGGCCGCATGCGTTCTCCTCCAACAAAAACACGCCGCTCGGGAGCGGCGCATTCATTCGAATCCATATTTGAGTGTATCAGCGAACCAAAAAGGTTGCGCAACGAATGGACAAATTAAGGATGCGAGCGGAAGCATCCATGCGATAAGCGGATACGAAGCATCTTTGTTGCACAACAAACTCACAGTCGCACGGGGAAATTATGACTACCCCGTGCGTCGCGAGGAAAACATACGGCAGGAGCAGGCTCGCCACCTAAATCGCGCGGCGGGCCTCGATGGCGCGGCCAAGCGTAAGCTCGTCGGCATACTCCAAGTCGCCGCCCACGGGAAGGCCGCTTGCCAGACGCGACACCTCGACGCCCAACGGCTTGATGGTACGGGCCAGATAGCTCGCCGTGGTCTCGCCCTCAATATTGGGGTTGGTGGCGATGATGACCTCGTGGATGTCCTCGTGGCCCAAGCGTGCCAGCAGCTCTCGAATGTGCAGCTGCTCGGGGCCAATCTTGTCCATGGGACTAATCACGCCGCCCAATACGTGGTAGAGGCCGTGGTAGCTGCCCGTGCGCTCGATCGCCTGGACATCGCGCGGCTCGCCCACCACGCAAATGCGAGTGGTATCGCGCATCGGGTCCTGGCAGATGGAGCACTCGTCGGCCGTGGCGTAGTTAAAGCAGCGGCTGCAAAAGTGGACCTCCTGCTTGACCTCCAGGATGGCCTCGGCCAGGCGGCGCGCCTCCTCGGCGTCGGCCTCCAACAGGTAATAGGCGATGCGCTGGGCCGACTTGGGACCAATGCCCGGCAGACGGCCCAGCTCATCGAGCAGTTTTTGCAGACTGTGGTTGGCACTCATATATATGCGTGTCTTAGAACGGCATGCCCGGGATGTTGAGGCCGCCGGTGATGGCGCCCATCTGCTTGTTGGCGAGCTCGTTGACGCCGCGGACGGCCTCGTTGACGGCAGCCATGATCATATCCTGCAGCATATCGACGTCCTCGGGATCGAGGGCATCGGGATCGATGGTGAGGTTGACGAGCTCCATCTCGCCGTTAACGGTCACCTTGACCATGCCGCCGCCGGCAGAGGCGTCGACGGTCTGGGACTTGAGGTTCTCCTGCGCGGCGGCAAGCTGCTCCTGCATCTTGCGAGCCTGCTTCATCATCTGCTGCATGTTCATACCGGCCATGATGGCTCCTTTACGTGCGGCCGCACGCCGAGCTGCAAGGGCAGCCGGAGCACGGCGGGACTTTCAAACTCAAAAATCGTACCACGGCGCGCGGCGAGAGAGCGGGGCGGACGTGTTACCTCAGTCGATATACATGTCCTCCAATACAAACCGCACTCAAAGATTATGCAAGGTCGAATTATGCAAGGTTGCATAATATCGCACACTCAATCTAGTAGAGCCGAATCCGGCATTTCATGTGCGCCACTAAATAGCTAAATGCCGAACCGCTGCTCGAGGCGGCGCACATGGCGGCAGGGTATAATTTGATTGCCATAGATAGTAATTTGGAGGTGCCCCATGAATGCCCCCAACGCGCTCCAAAACATCCGCTCAAAACACCCCGTTGCATATGTGGTTCTCTATCTCTTTGTCGGCTGGGCATTGCTGGTTGTCATCACCCATGCCATAGCTTTTGGAGCAGAACTGCTGATAGCCAGCTCGGACCAGCCCGTCGTCAAATGGGAGACGACCGATGAGTGCACCGACGGAACCCGAACCGTCTACTACAACAGCCCGTCCCTCTATCAAGAGTTCAAGGTCAAGATAAAGGACTTCAAGATTGTCGATGCCGAGCTAGGCGTTTATTTGGCAATCGGAGCAACCATTAACGCCGAGCAAGTCGAGTACACGGACAGCCATGCGACGTATCGTATCGACCTCAGCATCCTAGGCCGACCGTCACGCACCTGTCTGCTCAAATGCGACATACGCGGCACCACACTACACATGTCCGAAATACAGATGCGCCCGGACAAAAGAAAGTGATGTATGACCGAGTCGAAACAGGCTAGGCATAGACTCGTCCGCCTTCGTAGGCAAAACGCAAGATAAGCGGGGCGTTATTACGCACAAAATCATCGAGTTCTTTGAGGTCCACTTCGCTAAAGCCCTCGTGCGACACCCAATTGAATGCCGGCAAGATACATTCCGCCGTGTCAAAGCCCCAATCGCGTGGGCGCTCCACAACGATCTTCACCGTGTTGTCCTCACGGACTTCGGAATACGAGATTTGCGTATCGTCCTCAAGACGGACATATTCCCACATCATAAGCTCGCTCCGTTCAAAGAAATCTTTTCTTGAGCAGCATACCCGCCCGCACGGTTACTCCACCGGTTTGAAGATGGTGGCCTGGCCGAAGACGTTGCGGATGAGGGCTTTGGCCTCGTCCTCGGTCTGCGGGATGCTCGGGGCTGCGCCCTGGTGGCCGAAGGGGCTGCCCGCGCCGGGGTTGGACTCCCAGGGAGCTGCAGGAGCGTCCTCCTCTTTGGCGACAGCCGCAGTGGGCCTGGGCGCGGGCGTCGCACCCGCCACATCGAACGGGGGCAGATCGTCCCCGCCGGCATCGGCAGCAAAACCGCCAACCATGGCGTCGTCGTAGGGAACCTGCTCGGATTCCCACGGGGCAGGCTGCGCGACAGGTTGAGCCGTGGGAGTGGACGCGCGCTCGGGCGCACGGGGCGCGGGCTCGGTCGGGAGCTTGCCCGTAGCGGGAGCGCCGGCAGGGTTGTCGGAGCGCAGCCAGGGAGCCTTGGCCAGGCCGGATGACTTGGACGCAGGCGCGACAGGCTTGGGCGCGGGCGCCGGAGCAGCCGGTTTGGGTGCCGCGGGCTTAGGCGCCGACGGGGTCGGTACCGCCACCGGCGCTGTTATTGGCTGCGGCGCGCTGGCGCTCGAGGATACAGGGGCCGCCGAGGACACGGGTTGCGGGTCCGCAGATACCGCAGCCCGTGCAGATGGAGAATGCTCCTCATGTTGAGGAGCCGGCGTGCCACCTCCATCCAGGACGTAGTCGACGGTGCGACGCCCGAAGACCGCGCAGACCGTCGGCAGGACCACCGACTGCGTGTCGGCGCGACCGAGCATCTTGATGGCAAAGGTCGAGCCCGCAGGGAACGAGACGGTGAGCTTGGAGCCGTCGTCGGCCGTGGCGCGGGCATTGAGCAAAAGCCCCGCGTAGGAGGCCTGACGAGCCTTGACGCGCTCGACGACCTCGGCCCATTTGCGCTGGAGCTCGCCGGCGTCCTCGACCGCGGGGGTCTCGGCAGTACCGGCGGCGGCAACCTGGGCGGCGTTGTTGGGCTTGGACACCGGCACGGTCGATGCAGCAGGCGCGGGAGCCGGAGCCGCAACGGGCTGAGGTGCAGGCGTTACAGGTTTAGGCGCCGGCGCAGGAGCCGCAGACTTGGGCGCAGGCTGGGCAGCCGGAACAGCAGCGCCGCGGTCCCAAGGCATGCCACCCTGATGCGCGGACGTAGCAGCGGGGGCAGCGGATGCCACCGAAGTGGCAGCACGGGCGCCCGAAATGAGCGTCGGCTGTTGGGCAGCAGCGGGTACGGATGCTGCAGGCGCGGCGGCCTGAGCAGCAGCCACGCTCGCCGGCACGGCGGCGTTGGCAACCATGGCCTCCAGGCGTGCCACGCGCTCGGCCAATGCCTCAATCGTTAAATCGGCCTCGGGACGCGCCAGACGCGTGCAGGCAATCTCGAGCACCAGGCGCACGTCGCTCGCGCCCCTCATCTCCAGTGCGGCATCGTCGAGCACTGTCAGCACACGAGCCAGGCGGTCGGCAGGATGCTCGCCAAAGGCAGCGGCCTCGGCAGCAAGCGCCTCGGCCTGCTCGGAGCCGCCCTCAAACAACTCGGCACGGGCACCGGCAACGCAGGCAACATACACGTCGCGCACGTGCGCCACCAGGTCGCGCGTCAGCTCCAGCAGATCGTTACCTTCCTCGACCTGCGCGCGAATAAGCCCATACAGCTCGGCAACATCGCGATCGGCAATGGCGCGGGAAAACTCGCCCAGAATCTGGTCCGAAACCTCGCCTAAAAGCGAGCGGGCGTCGTCCGCATGCACAGAACCGTTGCCAAAGACGCTCAGCTGCTCCAGCGTGGACAACGCGTCGCGCATGCCGCCCTTTGCATGGCGCGCCACGATAGCCAGCGCCTCGTCGTCGTAATCGAAGCCCTCCTGCTCGCACACGTATGCCAGGCGATGCTCGATATCCTCGTTGCCGATGCGGTGGAAATCGAAGCGCTGGCAGCGCGAGAGGATGGTCTCCAGAATCTTTTGCGGGTCGGTAGTGCACAGCACAAAGATCACGTGCGCCGGCGGCTCCTCGAGCGTCTTGAGCAGCGCGTTGAACGCCGCCGTCGTGAGCATGTGGACCTCGTCGATGATATAGATCTTGTACTTGCCGCGCACCGGGGCAAAGTTGACGGAGTTGATGATCTCCTCGCGCACGTTGTCCACGCCGGTACGGCTTGCAGCATCGAGCTCGTAGACATCCGGGTGGTTGCCCTCGGCGATGAGCTCGCACTCCTCGCAAGTGCCGTCGGGCATGCAGCCGCTTGCACCCTCGGCGCGCGCCGCCTCGGCATTGCGGCACAGCAGTGCCTTGGCCAGAATGCGCGCCATGGTGGTCTTGCCCGTGCCGCGCGGTCCGCAGAACAGATAGGCGTGGGACAGGCGCCCCTCGGTGATGGCGTGCTCGAGCGTCGAGACGATATGCTGCTGGCCCACCACAGAGTCGAAGGTGAGCGGGCGATACTTTCGGTACAACGATTCCATGGGTGCTCCCCCGGGTATACTGAGTCTTGTTGCCGCGACGGCCAAGCGGTCGCACGGCATACTGCATTCATAATAACCCGTACGGCGAGCCCGCCGCGATAGGAGTCCAAAGAGCATGGCAGACGCAGAGAGCAACCTCGTTCCCTCCGAAGCAGCCGACCAGGTCGAGGTCGCGCTCGAGAAGCAGGCTGCAGCCGACGACGGCATCCTGTACCTCAACGAGTACCAGTACGAAAACGACCTGGTCACCGACTTCGCCCGTCTGGTCGCCTCGCCCAGGCGTCGCGGCTCGCTGTATGTCGCCGCGGCAATTGCCGCGCTCATCGGCATCGGCATGCTGGTGGCCGGCGGCAACTGGATCAAGTTTGGCGTCGTCCTGATCGTATTCGGCGCCTTTTTGGCCTGGTGGAGCAAAAACCTGCACCACACCCTCGCCCGCGACTTTATCGACGCCGTTGAGGCCGACGAGTCAATGGGTGGCCGCTATCGCCGCGTCGCCGCCAACGAGGACGGCCTGATGGTTTGGGGCAAGAGCGGTAAGTCACAGTTCTTCCCGTTTGACAAGCTCGACCACGTACTCGACGGCGAGCGCATCTTTGTGGCCATGTTCGCCGACCAGGGCGTGACGATCCCCAAGGACACCTTCGTCCGTGGCGATGCCGAGCAGTTCGGCCCCTTCCTCAAGGCCCGCATCAACAAAAAACTCCGCATCGAGACCAAGCGCAAGAAGATGAAGGCAGAAAAGGCCGCTGCCGAAGCCAAACAGGGCGACAAGCCCCAGGAGACCAAACGCAAGCAGAAGAAGAACAAGAAAAAGCGCTAAGGCCAAGCCAGGCAGGTAGCCTCGCATCCCGCTATCCTCCCCATGCACCCGAGCGTGCTACACTAGCAGCATCTATGCCACCGCGAACGGCTCGGCTCCGCGCCCGCCACTCGCAAACGAACTTTAAACGCACGAGGGTTGGCCATGCCGCTTTTCTCGCAACATACCGCCCGGTTCTCGCCGGACGTTCCTTTGGAGGGCACCAGCTCTCGCGAGCTGCTCAAGCGGTACCAGCCGCTCGAGACACTTGCGACCGGCGGTTTTGGCTCCATCGAGATCTGCCGCGACACGCATCTGCGCCGCCGCGTCGCCATTAAGCGCATCCCCCTTATCAACGGTGCCGGCATGCCCGCCAGCGACATCATGGATGTCCTGCGCGAGGCGCACACTGCCGCTATGCTTCAACATCCCAACATCGTGCAGGTCATCGACTTTACGCACGACACAGCCTATGCCTACCTGGTTATGGAATATGTCGATGGCATGTCGCTGGCCGAGTTTTTGCATCGCGTGGACGGCCACTCACTTACCTTTGACGAGGCCGCGGCCATTGCCGATGCCCTGGGCCAGGCGCTCACCTTCGCCCACAGTAATGGCGTACTCCACCTGGACATTAAGCCCGCCAACGTGCTCATCGACCACTCGGGCAATGTAAAGCTCACCGACTTTGGCATGGCGCGACTGTCGTCCGCCGGTGGCTTTGGCGGCTCGCGCGGCGGCACCATCGGCTACATGCCGCCCGAGCAGCTCGATATCGAGACCGGCACGGTCGATGAGCGCGCCGATGTCTTTGCCCTCGCCTGTGTAATCTATGAGGGCCTGTGCGGCAGCGCTCCCTTTATGGCGGCCACGCCCGCCGACTCGCTCGACCGCATCATCGGCGGCGCCACCTATCCCAGCGAGCTGATACCACACTTTCCCCCGGGAGCCGAGGCCGCGCTCATGAGCGCGCTCTCCCCCATGCCGCAGGACCGCCCCAGCAGCGTCGAGACATTTTGCGACCAGCTCCTTGCCGGTCTGGGCAGCGTGCGCGAAGGCCGTCGCAGCCTGGAGCAAATGGTTGGCGAGCTTTCGGATGACGAGCAGGAGCTCGACGGTATCGAGCCGTCGCACTACGAGGACGACGCCATCGAGGTCGACCCCGCACTTGGCTGGGCGGGCACGCGCTGGAGCCATGCGCGCGACTACACCATGCGCGCTATCTCGGCGCTAACGTGCGGCACCTTTAGCTTTTTGCTGATGCAAACGGCCGGGGTCGCGGCGCTTCCCGGCCTGGTCATTGCGGCTATCGCAATCGGAGCGGCGGCTGGCCTGGCCCCCCAGATTGGCTCGGCCATCTCGGCTGTGGGCTTTTTGGTGCTCATGGCCAACGCCACCATGCAGGCGCAGAGCATCCTGTCGATGTTGCCCGTCGCGGTGATCTTTGCCGCCGCCATGTCCGGTTGGTGGATCGCCTGGGGTCGCACCGAGGCTGCCGCGAGCGCCGCACTCACCTGTGCACTCGCGCTTGGCTGTCTGACCGGCAATACCTTCCTGGCAGCTGGGGTCGCCGCCGGCGTCGCGTCATTTTGGCTCGGCCCGGCAAGCGCCGCCGCGGCAACGGGCATGGGCGCGCTTTTTGCCCGCCTGGCGACAGTCGCGCTTTCAGCCGGAGGCGTGCTGGGGCTCGGTAACGTTGCCGCAGCGCTGGGAGACCCGCTCCTTTGGGCTGCCTTTGGGCTGGCCGCGGCAACTGCCGCAGCGTCATCCGCGCTGCTCAATGCCCATGCCAAGCGTGCCAATCAGGGCTCAAACCTTGCCGCAATCGCCGCCATCGCTGTCACCGGCATCGGCTGCGCAGCGGCGTCCTGTCTTGCACACCATATGGAAATTGCCAGCCTTGCAGCCGCGGTCATCGCCAAGGCGGCGATTGCGGGAATCCTATCCTCTATAATCGTTGGGATATGCCTATATTTGCTCGGATACCAAAGAACCTATACGGAGAGTGATCTTTCGTGAACTTCCTGAACATCTTCGAGGACCACGTGGCCGGCATCTTCGGTGCCACCCGTGCCCCGTTCTCCTTTAAGAAGCTTGCCAAGCAGGCCGCTCGCGACATGGAGGATCAGACTCTGGTGATCAACGGCGTCAACACGGCGCCGGCACTCTATACCATCCTTATCGCCGCCGACGACGATCCCATGCTCGCCCCGTTCTACCCCGAGCTTTCGCGCGAGGTCCGCGAGTTTGTGAAGGCGCAGGCCGAAAAGCGCCGCTATGTCTTTGTCGGCGAGCCCCTCGTGCGCTTTATGATCGATCCGCAGCTGCGCGCCGGCAAGTTCTCGGTCTTTGCCGAGAACGTCGATGCCCCCACGCTCGGCCGCCTGTACGAAGAAGAGCGCGCCTATCAAAACGGCCTGGGCCAGAACAACTCCGCGGCAAGCCGTGCCGCCAGCGCCCCGCGCGCCGGCCAGCAGCAGTTTGCTGCCCCGCAGCAGCAGCGTCCCGCCGCCATGCCCCAGCAGCAGCCGACGCCTCGCGCCGCCGCTCCCGACCCGCTTGCCGTGGCAGACCCCTTCGCGCCTAGCATCCCCGACCCCGCCGCTCCCATCCCGGTGCCGCAGACCGTCTCGCGTGACGCGCTTGCCGGCATGGGCGGAGCCGCCGCGACCGGTGCCGCCGTGGGCCTAGGCGCCGCAGCCGGCATCGCCTCCAACATGGCGAGCACTCGCGCCCCGCAGCGTCCGCTCGCCCAGCTCGTCGACGTCGTGAGCGGCGAGAGCCATAGCATCACCTCCGCACAGGTGACCATCGGTCGCGAGCGCTCAGTTTCCGACATTGCCCTGCGCGACCCCAACGTGTCGCGCCGCCACGCCCAGCTCACCTTTACGGGCTCGGATTGGTCGATCGAGGATCTCAATTCCACCAACGGCACGCTCGTCAACAACCGCCGCATTACGCGCTGCCCGCTGCGCAACGGCGATCTGCTGACGTTTGGCCTGAGTACCTTTGAATTTAGGGGATAGTCGCTTATGAACATCGATATCGTCCTTTTTGCAGGCCGCATCGTCCTGGTCGCCCTGCTCTATATCTTTCTGTTCGCCGTCATGAAGACCGGCGTGGGACTTGTGCGTGGACAGCGCCGCGACTCGGCTATCTGGACGATCGATGTGGACAAGGGTCCGCGCGGTATCCGCGGCATCCACGTAGACATGCTCGGCCCCGTCATCGTCGGTCGCTCGCCATCTTCGGACATCTGCATCAACGAACCGTTCGTCTCGGCCTCGCACGCGCGCTTTTCGCTGCAGGGCCCGGCGCTCATCATCGAGGACCTCAACTCACTTAACGGCACGCTCGTCAACGGCCGCCAACTCGTGGAGCCCGCGACGCTGCGTGAGGGCGACGAAGTCCAGATTGGCGACGTGGTCATGAAGGTGAACCGTCGATGATCGACGAGGAGAACAAGTCCGCAACCATGACCGAGGCACCGGCCGCCGCCACAGCTGCGCCGGCCCACGCCGCTCCGGCGGGCTCCGCACCCGTGGAGCCCGAGGACACCGTGTTCTCCCTGCCTCTTTCGCATGTAACGCATGATATTTCGGATCTCGCCGATAACGAGGACGAAGAGGATGCCGCAGCGGCGCCCATCGGCGCACATGCTGCGGAACAGCCCACAGCGCCCGAAGCAACCCCGGCGCCGGCTCACTTTGCAGAGCCCGTCGCCGCGGCAATCAACGAGAGCGCTGCGGTGTTTGCGGCACCCGAGCCCGCCGCGCCGGCGTTTCCCATGGCCCCGGCGTCCGAGGTTGCGCCCGCGTCTACGCCGGCGCCCGAGCCTATAGACGTCAGCCCGCAAGACGACGAGTCGACCGCCCGCGTGTCCGAGGAGCCCGACTCCCCGGACACCGGTGATTCCGAATCAAACCCCGTGACCGACACCGTCTCTCCCGGTGACACCGCCGAAATCGACGTTGCCGCCGTTGAGGCCAAGCTCAAAGACCCCGGCTCGACCATGAGCTTTGAGCCCCTGACCGAGGAGCGCATCGAGACCGACTCGACCTATGATGCCGGCACCACCACGCAACTTATGTGGGGCGCCCGCTCCGACGTTGGCTGCGTGCGCCCGCACAATGAGGATTCCTACCTGGTGCAGTCGCCGCTCTTTTGCGTATGCGACGGCATGGGTGGTCACGCTGCCGGCGAGGTAGCCTCTTCCATCGCCGTCGAGACTATTGCCAAGACGGCCCCACAGTCCGCCGACGCAGCACGCCTGGCCGCAGCCGTCGAGGCAGCCAACGCCGCCGTAATCGAGGCGGCCCTGAACGGCCTGGGCAAGCCCGGCATGGGCTGCACAGCCACCTGCGCCTACATCGAAAACGACACGCTCGCCATCGCCCACGTGGGCGACTCTCGCGCCTATCTGCTCCACGAGGGCACGCTCATCCGCGTGACCCGCGACCACTCCTACGTTGAGGAGCTCGTGGACGCCGGCGAGATCACGGCAGACGAGGCTCGCGTCCACCCCAACCGTTCGGTCATCACCCGCGCACTGGGCTCGGACCCCGCCATGTATGCCGACCACTTCACTCTGCATATCGAGGAAGGCGACCGCCTGATCCTGTGCTCCGACGGCCTTTCGAGCATGATTCCCGATAGCGATATCGAGAACATCGCCACGCAGTCCTCAACCGCGCAAATCTGCGTCGACAACCTAGTGGACGCGGCGCTTGCCGCCGGCGGCCACGACAACGTGACCGTAGTAGTCGTTGACCTGGTTGACGATGGCGTCATGCGCGAGGCGCAACGCGTGCGTCGCCGCAACGTTACTATCGCCGCCATCCTGGCCCTCGTCTTTGTGCTGGCAGCTGGCATCTGGGCCTACACGGGTGTCACCGGCTCGTACTACCTGGGTACCTACCAGGGCAATGTCGCCGTCTGGCGCGGCCTGCCCGGCAAGCCACTCGGACTCAAGCTCCACTGGCTCGAAAGCGAAACCAGCATTAAGCTGTCCGACCTGCCCGAAGACACGCAAAACCGCCTCAAGGCGGGCATTCCGCAAACAAGTGTCGACGATGCGCAGGACACGATATCCAAGTACCGCCACCAGATCGACGAGGAGCAAACCCGCCAGGTGATCGACGCGCAAACGATTCGCGACAACACCAATCAGGGATCGACCTCCGAATCAGATTCCGAGAAAACCGCCGAACAGTCCGCCGAGGCCGAAGCCTCCGATAAGAATTAGAAAGGGAGTGCCGCTTATGAGTCGCCGCAACACCGAGCTGCTCTTGCTCATCGCCTCGGCGTTCCCCGTCATCCTGCTGTATGCGATGTACGTCCTCACCGCGGGCGCTGCCATCTCCTTTGAGACGCTCGCCGTACCGATCGGCCTCTTTGCCGCCTTCGCCGCGGCACATATCGCCGTGCGCATCTTGGCGCCCGGCGCCGACCCCGCCATCCTACCCATCGTATTTATACTTTCGGGCATCGGCATCACGTTCGTGACGCGTCTCGCCCCCGCTCTCGCCATCTCACAGCTCATCATCCTGTTTGTCTCGGTGGCGCTCATGGTGGGAACGCTCGCACTGGTCAAAAACCTCGACGTGGTCATGCGCTACAAGTACACCTTTGGCATCATCGGCATCATTCTGCTGATGCTGCCTATCTTTATCGGCACCACGATCTCGGGCTCCAAGCTGTGGATTCGCATCGCGGGCTTTACCATCCAGCCCGGCGAGTTCGCCAAGGTCTTTATCGTGCTGTTCCTGGCCGGGTACCTGGCCGAGAACCGCGAGCTGCTCTCCATCTCCAACCGCAAGATCCTGGGCTTTAAGATCCCTCGCCTGCGACTGCTGCTGCCGCTGTTTGCCGTGTGGGGTGTGTGCCTGCTCGTCGTCGTCTTCGAACGCGACCTGGGTTCGGCCGTGCTGTTCTACACCATCTTCTTGCTGATGCTCTACGTTGCCACGGGGCGCTTTTCGTATGTCGTTATCGGCCTTGCGCTCTTAGCCGTTGGAGCCGTGGGCGCCTACAAGTTCCTGTCGCACGTTCAGGTGCGCTTCCAGGTTTGGGTCGATCCGTTTAAGGACGCCCAAGGCCAGGGCTACCAGATCGTCCAGTCGCTCTTCTCGCTTGCCGATGGCGGCCTGGTCGGTGTTGGCATCGGCAACGGCATGGCCAACAACATCCCTGTCGTCGAGTCCGACTTTATCTTCTCGGCCATCGGCGAGGAGATGGGTCTTTTGGGCGGCGGCGCCGTGCTCATCCTGTTTATGCTCTTTGCCGTTCGCGGCCTGACCACAGCTGCCCGCGCAAAGTCCGACCTTGCCGCCTTTAGCGCCACCGGTCTTACGGCAGCCATCAGCTTCCAGGCCTTCTTGATCGTGGGCGGCGTAACCCGCCTGATCCCGCTGACCGGCGTCACCCTGCCCTTTATGAGCCAGGGCGGCTCCTCGCTGCTGGCAAGCTTTATCATCGTCGCGCTCCTGCTACGTGCCGGTGACGAGGCGACCGGACGCGAGGCGGAGCTTACCGGCACCGGCACCATGGCCGCCATCACCGATGATCAGGTCGCATCTGCCGCCGCCCCGACGGGCACGCGCTTTGCCACCTCGTCTTCCTACGGCAGCGGCAGCCATTCCGTCGGCTCGCGCATGCGCCGTCGCCTGCTCGACACGCCTGAATCCGGTGTGCTCGGCCGCGTTGCGCTCGCCAACCGTCTAACCCGCGCGGTGCTCGCCTTTACGGCGCTGTTCGCCATCCTTATCGGCAACCTCACCTATGTCCAGGTCATTAAGGCCAAGGACTATCAGGACATGCCGACCAACAACCACACCATCGCCCGCTCCAAGTACATCCAGCGCGGCTCCATCATCACGTCCGACGGCGTGACGCTGGCCGAGTCGCTGCAGCAGGAGGACGGCACCTACGTACGCTCCTACCCCAACGGTAACCTGGCAGCGCACGTGGTTGGCTACGTGAGCCAGCAGTATGGCACCACCGCCATCGAGAGCGTCATGAACGACACGCTCACCGGTTCTAAGGACTACTCCAGCTGGAACAACGCCATCGCGTCGCTCGCGGGCCAGACCCAGCCGGGCAACACCGCCAAGCTCACCATCGACTCGCGTATCCAGACGGCGGCCGAGCAGGCGCTCAAGGGCTTTAAGGGCGCTGTAGTGGTCATCGACCCGCGTACCGGCGCGGTGCTCGCATGTGCCAGCTCGCCCACCTACGACAACACCAACATCGATGCCCTGCTGCAGACGGGCGGCGGCGAGGACGGCTCCATGTACAATCGCGCCATGGACGCGCTGTACACGCCGGGCTCAACGTTTAAGGTCGTTACGCTTTCCGCGGCACTCGAGACCGGTACCGCCAGCCTTACCAGCACCTACCAGGCGCCCGGCTCCATGGACATCGGCAACGCACCGGTCACCAACTATGCCAACGAGAGCTACGGCACCATCAGCCTGCAGCAGGCCTTTGCCGTGTCCTCCAACGTCGTCTTCGGCCAGGTGGCAAACGAAGTTGGCGCAAACACGCTCGTGCAGTTTGCCAACGCCTTTGGCTACGGCCAAAAGCTCGGCCAGGACCTGACCTCCGCGGCCTCCATCATGGCCGACCCGTCGCTCATGACCGAGTGGGAGACCGCCTGGGCCGGCGCCGGCCAGCCTGTCGGCATGGACCACACGCCCGGCCCGCAGACCACCGTCATGCAAAACGCCGTGATTGCTGCCGCCATCGCTAACAGCGGCGTGGTCATGGACCCGTACTTTGTAGCCCAGGTACTCGCCCCGGACGGAACCGTGGTCAAGACCACGCAGTCCCGCTCGCTGGGTCAGGCCGTCAGCTCCGCCACGGCCGACCAGGTCAAGCAGGCCATGCTTGCCGTCGTCCAGTCCGGCACCGGCACCGATGCCCAAATCCCCGGCGTCAAGGTTGCCGGCAAGACCGGCTCGGCCGAGATTGGCGGCACCAACGTCAACTCGATGTTCGTTGGCTTTGCACCTTACGATTCACCCACGGTCGCCATCTCGGTGGCCTTGGAGGATTTCGACAAGCATGACGTCAAGGCCGCCAAGATCGCCGGTATCGTCCTGACCGCGGCGCTTGCCGCACAGGGAGCGTGATGCCCATGATCGAATCGGACACCCGAGGCGCGCCGCGGCCGAAGAGTTAGCGGCAACGCGCCACACGGCCCCAGCGGCCACATCGTAGGTACTACACACATCGTTGAGCGAATAGTTATGTTAGGAGCAGGAATGGAACAGAGGGTCCTCGGGGGAAGATACCTCCTCAAGGATAAGGTGGGAACAGGCGGCATGGCGACCGTCTACCGTGCACAGGACCAGGTCCTCGACCGCACGGTAGCCGTCAAGATCATGCTGCCGCAGTATGCTGGCGACGCAACCTTCGCCGCACGCTTTAAGCAGGAGGCCCAGGCAGCAGCCGGTCTCTCCTCCCCCTATATCGTGGGCGTCTACGATTGGGGCAAGGACGGCGACACCTATTACATCGTCATGGAGTACTTGCGCGGCACCGACCTTAAGAGCGGCATCAAGAGCCACGGCGCCCTCGACCCCAAGAAGGTCGCCCAGATCGGCTCGCAGATCAGCTCCGCGCTTTCGGTCGCCCACAAGCACGAGATCATCCACCGCGACATTAAGCCGCAGAACATCATGGTGCTGCCCGACGGCAACATCAAGGTGATGGACTTTGGCATCGCGCGCGCCAAGAACAGCCACCTCACACAAGACAACAACGTGCTGGGAACCGCCCACTACGTCAGCCCCGAGCAGACCCGTGGTCAGGACCTCGGCCCCACCTCGGATATCTACTCGCTGGGCGTCGTGATGTACGAGTGCGCCACCGGCCGCGTTCCCTTTGACGGTGACGACGCTATCTCAGTCGCACTCAAGCAGGTCAACGAGCTGCCTATTCCGCCGAGCCAGATCAACTCCGGTGTCGACGCCGACCTTGAGCGCATCATCCTCAAGTGCATGGAGAAGGACCCGGCAAACCGCTTCCAGACCGCCGACGAGCTGCGTCAGGTGCTCAACAGCTACCTGTCGGGCCGTGCCGTCAACGTCTCGGAGCCCACGCGCATCATCGGTGCCCCCGGTGAGCTGGGCACCACCAAGACTCGCGAGCTTTCCGATCAGACGCGCGCCATGGTGCGTCCCGTTTCGGGCGTGAGCGGCCAGAATACCGCCCGTAGCTCGGTTTCGGGCTCTACCGGCTCCTACGAGGTCGAAAAGCCCAAATCCAACAAGAACAAGATCATCGCCGCCGTGGTGGCAGCCGTTGCCGTCATCGGCATCGTGGTGGCCTTTGCCACAGGACTCTTTGGCGGCGAGCAGGTCACCGTGCCCGATGTGCTGGGCAAGGACCAGCAGACTGCCGTCGAGCTGATCAAGGAAGCCGGCCTCGAGGTCGGCACCATCGACCAAAGCTACAACGACGATGTCGACGAGGGCAAGGTCGCCGAGCAGACGCCCAACGGCAACACCAAGAAGGCCAAGGGCACCAAGGTGAACCTGGTAATCTCCAAGGGTCCCAAGCCCTCCGAGAAGGTTGAGGTTCCCCAGCTTGTCGGCCTGACCAAGGACCAGGCCGAGGCCGCGCTGGCAAGCGTTGGCCTGAAGGGCAACGCCTCCGAGGAGGCCAACGAGGCCGATGAGGGCCAGGTCTTTGAGCAGGTCACCGAAGCCGGTAAGGAAGTCGCGAAGGGCACGACCATCTCGTACAAGGTCTCGAGCGGCCCGGATACCACGTCCGTCCCCGATCTGACCGACATGACCGAGGCCCAGGCGCGCAACGCCCTCGATATGGCAGGCTTTGGCGTCGACGTTAGCTACCAGGAGAACGACTCGGTTACCGAGGGCACCGTGATCAGCTGGAACCCCAGTGGCAAGCAGAAGCCCGGCGCCACGATTACCGTCGTCATTGCCAAGAAGTCCGGCAAGGCCAGTGTTCCGGGCAATCTGTACGGCAAGAGCATCTCCGCCGCCGTCACCGCGCTCAACAACGCCGGTTTCTATAACATCGGTTTCTGTGACCAGAACGGCAATCCCGTAAGCGGTAACGAGGATGCCACCGTTACGGGCGTCTCCCCCACCGGCAAGCAGTCCACCGACAGCACGATCACGCTGACGGTCGCACTTTCTGGCTCGGGCTCTGGCTCTGGCTCGGGCTCTGGCTCTGGCTCGGGCACGGGTGACGATTCCGGTACGACCAACTAGTCGCCACCCCACCGCTCATCACGGCTTTCGCCGCAAACATATTCGCTCACAGGCGCCCGCTTGCTCCCCCAGCAAGCGGGCGCTTTCTTTATCTGAAGCAGCGAACACTACGGCATGCCTTAGACCAGAAGAGCCCGGCACCGTAGCGGTACCGGGCTCGACAAATCTCTGGTGCTCCGGGCGGATTCGACCCCCCCGCGGGGAAATTGCTGACGCGGGTGTCGACGGCTCGAATCCTGCCGGCGGTCCCCACAAACCAGAAACGGCGCCGCTCTCGCGACGCCGTCATAATCTTCTGGTGCCCCCGGGCGGATTCGAACCGTCGACACCCGCTTTAGGAGGTCTTGTATTTCTATTTGAGCTGGTGTTTTATAATTTTATACAACTTCATATAACCGCATGTAAAACGGCATGTTTCAAGAATCGCGAGATATAGGCTTCAAAAACTTTCTACCCTAATTCTACCCAGATACTCTTGCTTGGGTAGATTTTTGGGATTAGGCTAGGGGCAAGCCTTTAAGGGCTTGCCCCTAGCCTAATCCCAAGGAATCCCACCATGAGCACCAAACCACGAGTCGTCGGAAACGGCAGCGTATATCAAGTTAAAGAAGGGGTGTTCCAATACCGCTTCAACCTCGGCAAGGACCCCAAGACCGGCAAATACGCCTACTCATCCAAGAGAACGCTGCACTGCGAAGGTGTGAGTAGACGCACACAACAGGCAATGCTCCGCAAAGCCCTGGAAGAATACAAGGAGGAGTTGAACTCCGGTATCGTCCGTGACAGCAGAAACCTCACCGTCGCAGAGTACGCCAGGAACTTCCACAAACTAAGGAAAGAGAGCCTCAAGTCACCGCTCGCCTATGCCCGTGAGGGCAACTATATTAGCCACATTCAAGAGATGTTCGGCCATATTCGACTTACTGACCTCCACCCTGACGATATACGGCACATCTACGCAAACGCCCGCAAAAAGGGAATGTCCGAAGCCGAGCTACACGGGACACATGTCAAACTGCGACAGATTCTCCAAGACGCCGTAGACAACGAGCTCATCCTTCGTAACCCATGCACGCCAATCAAGCTTCCCAAACCAACTTACAGGGAAAGAACTCCGCTTACGGCAGACGAGGCTTCACGATTTCTGTCTTGCCTCATGGATGAACCACTGTCGGCCAAGGCAACGGGCACCATGCTCTTGCTCCAATGTGGTCTCCGACGCGGCGAAATGCTCGGCTTGACTTGGGGCGACATCGATCTTGGGCAGCGCACGTTGAGCGTGTCGAAGCAGTTCACCAATGACAAGACTCTCCGACCGCCAAAATCGAAGATGAGCCGACGCACCATAGCAATCAACGACTCCCTGGTCTGCTATCTCAGCAAATGGAAGCTGGAACAGCGGGCGCAGCTCAACCGATACACTCTCGATCAGGACGACAAGACGCCCATCGTTAACGGCATAAAGGTCGTCACGACCGAGGATGGCACATACGCCACAGTCGTCAACGTAGACGGCCACAACTTCGACCGATGGTTCCGCGACTTCTGCGTCGATAACGGCTTTGGGAGCTACAACAATATCACCAGAAGATTCCAGCGAAACGGCAAAGAGCACGTGAGGGGCACGGGATACAGTGGGCTCGTCCCCCACGCCCTGCGGCACACGCAAGCGACGCTCCTAATCGGAGAAGGCGCAGACGTGAAGACTGTCCAGGCAAGACTTGGACACGCATCTCCAAGTACGACGCTCTCCATCTACTCCCACGCCATCGAGGCAAACGATCGTAAGGCAGCAGATGCCTTCGGCGAGCTCATTTCCCAAGAGAGCAATTCATAAGGGAAGGGCCGAGATATACCCGGCCCTTCCCTTGCTTTGAACATAGATGGACTAATGGCGATAGACCATCGCTCCATATGGAGCTTTATCCTCCCAGGAAAACGATGAGGCGTCGCGAATGGGGAAGACGCCGATTATAGGTGCCTTCGTCCATTCGTCGGCATTCAGAATCGCGCCGTCCTTGTCATAGATCGGCTCGACCTGAGAACTCTGGACATCACGAATCCCCGGCCATTTATCAGCTATTGCATTAAGCACCTCATCCGTAGGACAGGCTTCCCTTGAGGAAAGATAAACATAGTGCGGAATTGCATCGCTTGCGTTCCGCACTTCAAGGACGAAAGCATAGTCGCATGATGAGGCGTTTGGCTCATTGACCACAGGCCAATCGTCGGGGACAACGAGATACGAGCCACCTCGCAGGTCCACGCGTTTCATTGACGGCCCCTTATCAACAAGGCTGTCTTGCGGAACAAATCGCAGCATATGGTTGCGAAGAGCCTTGTAATAAGAGAGCTTGTCGTTTATATCGTCGGCAGCGAGCGACAGGGACTCAGCATCGCCATATCCACTAAGCTCATCCTGAATAGACTTGACCCGTTGCGCACAAAAAGCACTCAGCTCTGCAGCCGCACCCTTGTTGACGCGGAGACAGAGACTCGCGAGAAGGTCGACCACTTCCCCCGGAGTCTTAAACTCTTGCGGATGTTGTTCCTTGAACATGCTGATGTTGTCATCGGTCTGTTCAAGGACGGTCGTCCCAAACTTTCGTTTTTTCGGTTTCCTGGAGCGTTCCATTTCATCCTCCAATCGATTTTCATTGCAAGTATAACCCTGTTTTTCGAGGTAAAAGCGCTTATCCGAAACTTTTCGGAACTTTTTCTGAATCTTCAGCGCCTCGATTGCCAGAAGCAGTATCATCGAATTGCACAGATAAGCGAATGCCGGAATGGAGGTGCCCAAAGAAGGCCATAGAAACAAAAAGCCGCCCACCCCTCCCCTCTAGTCGCCAAACTGAGGTGGGGAGGAGTGAGCAGACCAAAGGAGATTCTACCATGGTAGATTCCGTTGTTCCCAAAGCGGGTATCGTACCCGCTCCTCCTCGCGTCGTTCTGGGACGCGAGCGCCTGCTCGGCGTCACCGAGATTCGTGAGCTGACCGGGCTTGGGGAGGTTGCCGCCGCATCGCTCATGAAAGAGAGCGGTCGCTGCCTCAAGCTTCATAGCCGCCTCTTCGTCATCGAGTCCAGCTTTTTTGAGTACCTTCACGAGTTGGAGGTGTCGGATCCGTGCAGCCTGTAGCCAATAGCTCATTCAACGTCGAAGCCGATCAGCTCAAGACCTATATCGAGGAAATGAACGGGCGTAAGCCCATGGCTCATATACGCAGCCTCCCCTCTCTCGACAAGCTCATCGGAGGCGTCGTACCCGGAATCCTGACCATAGTCGGAGCGGCACCCGCTGCCGGCAAAACGACGCTCCTCAAGGTTATCTCCGACGACCTTGCCTCCCAAGGCGTGCCCACCGTTTTCTACTCCGCGGAACTCCCCGCGTATCGCATTGCTCAGAAGGGCATCACGCGCCTCGGCAACGGAGACTTCAGCCTTTCCGAAGCGACCGGGGCTATCCCCGAGAAGAGGGAGGCATTTGAGCACGCCTGCGCCATCTACGCCGAGACCGTAGCACCTAACTCGTGCATCATGGACAGCCAAACGTCCATGGAAGATCTCGGGCGTTGCATCGGTGATTGCATTCACGAACGTGGGCAGCGCCCTGCCGTTTTTGTGGATTACCTTCAACTCATTGCAGCAACCAATTTCAATGTTCGCGCGGAAGAACGCGTTGTCATCACCGCTTGCGTCCAAGCCCTGGGCAACATCGCCCGGACGTATGACGTCCCCGTTTTCCTGATAAGCAGCGTCGCGCGCGATAAGTACAACGATGCGAACACCGAGCTCAACGTCTTCGCTGGCTCGCAGGGTATCGACTACGGCTCCGACAACGCTCTCTTCCTGCAGGTCGACGGCGGGGACAAGAAGGAGCGGAAGTACAACTCAGAGCTAGATGTTCGTCCCCTGCTCGTTCGCGTCCTTAAGGCACGCTATGGCACGCTTGGGAGCGCCAAGCTCACCTTCGACGCGCCCCATGCCACCTTCTATGACCAGGAGGGCTAGGCCAGCGCGGCAACAGCAAGACCGCGCATATCAACGTCCGCATGACCGAGGAGGAGCGTGCCGTCATCATGGCGCGCTCTTCCTCTTTTGACATGGCCCCATCGACGTTCATGCGCGAAGCTGCCCTCCGCATCGGGCAGAAGCCCGTCAAGGTCGCCGACGAGGCGACCTTGCGGCAAATCCTCCACCAGATGAAGAAGCAGGGCGGAAACCTCAACCAGGCCGTCCATGCCGCAAACGCCTATGGCGTGGATGCGCAGACGGCCCGACAGCTCACGGAGGCCGTCCGACTGGTGTCGAGCACGGCCTCGCAGCTTTCAAACCTCATCTCCAAGAATCGAGAACTATCATGAAAACCAAGATGCTCACAGCGCTCCTATCATCCCTTTTCCTAGCGATCCTCGCATGCCCCGTACTCGCCGCCCCCATCGACATGCTCGTCGCCGGGTACGGACTCGACGCATCGGCAATTCCCACAACGTTCGACGCGGAGACCGTCCTCGGCTGGTGGCTCTCGGACGGGTTCGTCACCCATCCCCTCGGGGCCTTGTTCGTCTTCCTCCTTGCACTCTGCACCTGCGCCCTCATCGCCTACTCAAGCGCCCTCAAATCACGAGCCGAGGACGGCGGCGTGCTCGGCGACGCCCACGTCAAGACAGGTCGCGAGGTCGTGAAGGGGTCCGTGACCTGGGACGGCTCGACGATCCCATCGTCGCGCGGGTTCGTCTACGGTTTCACCAAATATCGCGGTAAGCCCTGTTATCTCTACGAGCCGAAGAAGATGATTTTCGTATCAGGGGCCACTGGGTCAGGTAAGTCACGCTTCCTCTACCTCCCCTCAATCGACCTGCTCAGCTACGGCGACGCCTCCAACGGCTCCGAGCCCGCGACCCTCGTCGTCTCCGACGTGAAGAACGAGCTCATAGAGCTCACGGGCGATGAGCTTGCCCGTCGTGGCTACCACGTCCTCCTGCTCGACACGCAGCACCCCTATCGCGGCCATAGGTTCAACCCGCTCAAGCAGGTTCTCGACCTCCATGCCGAGGAGCGCGACCAGGAGGCTGAGCAGGCAGCGGACGCCATCGCGGAGCTCGTGGTCCAGGACGACGAGAGAGGCAAGGGTTCGCACTGGACGGCATCGGCCAGGGGCCTGCTCTCGGCCCTGGTCCTGCTGGTCTCAATGTCCGACGAGTGCCCGGAGGGATCAAAGCACCTCGCGACCGTCTGCGAAGTCCTGGACCGCGGTACCGAGGCAGAGGGCGACGACCCATCCGAGCCCCTGAAGGCCGTCTTCCGCTCCCTGCCGAGCGGCCACCCCGCCAAGGGAAGGGCGTCGCAGTTCATCTCCTCGGGCGGCAACGAGCTCAGGAGCATCCTCTCGACGCTCAAGGTGGCACTCCGCCCGTTCTCGTCCGCCCCGGTCGCCTGGATGACCTCCGGCTCCGACATCGACCCGCGCACGGTACTCACGGAGAAGAGCGCCGTCTTCCTCCACGTGCTCGACGAGGGCTCACCCTACAACTGCATCGCGGCGATATTTCTCTCGCAGCTCTGGGCTTCGGTCCAGGCGGTCGCGGACGTGAACGGCGGCAGGCTCCCCCGCCCCGTGCAGATACTCGGCGACGAGTGGGGCAACCTGCCCCGCGTCGAGTGCCTGCCCGCCCTCCTCAGTCTCGGGCGCAGTTACGGGACGTTCTGGGTCGGAGCGACGCAGGACGTATCCCAGCTCAATAAGTATGGCGAGAGAGACGGCCGCAGGAAGATCCTCGCGAACTGCGGTGTGAAGGTCGCCATGAAGCTCGCAGAGGAGGAGGATCGCCGGTACTTCACCGAGCTCATCGGCAAGACCACGCGCCACACGCAGGGCACGAGCAACGGCAGGGCCGCGTCAGGCACGTCCTCCTCGACGTCCTACAGCGAGAGCGCCGACGACGTGATACACCCCTGGGAGTGGCGCGACATGGCCCCGGACCGGGACGGGATCATCGTCGTGAAGCACGCGGACAACGGTATGCCCGCATGTCGAGCCGGCGTCTTCCGCTCCCCCGTCACCGACTGCACCAACACGCCCACAAGGGAGCACTTCGACCTCGGGACCCCCGAGCACGAGGCGGAGAACCGTCGCGCCTACCAGCGCCGCCTCGACGAGTCAGCTGCTGGGAAGATGCGCGAGGAGGCCTCGACCTGGTGCCCAAAGTGGCCCGAGCCGGAGAAGAAGAACGGGAGCAAGCCGGGCGGCAAATTCAGCGGGCTCTCGCTCGACTAGGGAGGCGACCATGACGGCGATAAAGCAGACGAGCGTCTGCAGCGAGAAGCACCTCGCGAGACTCAGGGATTACCTCTCCTGGGACCGCGACAAGGCGCTCGCCCACGGCACGCAGAACATCATCGACGATGACCGCTGGTTTCAGGAGATGGCAGACACGAGGGCGGCCATGGGTCACGACAGGCCCGGCAAGGTCGGTGCCAAGTGTACCTACATGCAGCACCAGATACTCGGGTTCCTCCCAGACGAGTGCGACCTCAACGGCGGGAAGATGACGCCGGAGCTGTGCATGCGCTATGCGAGGGAGTACGTGGCCGAGCGCTACCCCAACCAGGAAGTCGTGATGGTGCTGCACCGCGAGCGCTGCCGCGCGGACGCCACCGACCGCTACGCCGTGCACCTCGGCATCAACCGCAGTGATCTGGAAACCGGCCGAAGGCTCGACGAGGGCCCCGCCCGAAAGGCAGCGGCATCACGCGTGAAGACCGTCCGTACCCTGGACGAAAGGTACGGCCTCAGGCAGCTTGAGCGCGGCAAGGCCAACTCGCGCGTCCACGCGAGGCAACCCGGCACGGAAGAGCGCGACATGGCCCGAAAGGGGCAGGCCGCGCGCTCGGAGAACGCCCGCATCCGCGTCGCGGTCGCTCGCCGAATCGAGGAGGTCGGGCGCATGCGCGACTGCCCCGACCGGATGGGCGAGCTTGAGCGGCGGCTCAAGCGGGACGGCATCGAGCTCGCCAGGTCGAAGGGCGGGAGCCTCCAGTACCGCTTCCCCTCGAAGTCTCTCGGGAGCATGAGGAAGGTCAACGGCGGAAGGCTCGGCTTTGCCGTCGACCGCTCGACTGGCATCGCCGTCCGCTTCACGCTGCGCGGGATAGCGACGGCGATGCGGGCGTTCTGGGAGCTTGAGCGCAGGGCGCTGGAGAACCAGAACGGCCGAGACGACTGAGCATTTGGGCCGGGACGCAACAGGCGTTCCGGCCCCTTCTTTTGCCCTTCGGTGAGAGCGACCTCGGAGCGGTTCGCCGTCCCGCCGCAGGCGGGCAAGATGATTCCGTGCAACGGAATCCATATCTTGCCTGCACGGAGCGAGCCGGTTGCCCAAGGCAACGCGAGCCCGGGCAGGTGAGCGCCGGTTGAACCGACGCCGAGGAGACGCGACCCTGGGGAGCGTCGCACGACGGCGCTCGGCGACCCGGCGCGAGAGGCCCAGCCCGGCGACCACGGCGGAGCGATGGCGACTTCTGGAAGCCATCGAGCGCAGCCGTTCGGCGGGCTGGGCCGGCGTGAGCGGAGGCGGACGAAACGCGACCCTGGGGAGCGTTGCCAGGGAGCCGCAGCGAGAGCGACGCCGTGCGTCGCGGGGGTCCCGCCCATAAGCGGGACCCATCGGCCGCAAGGCCGATTGCCACGCCTCGGCCCTCTCGACCTGCGCGTCGGGGAGGAGTCGGCAGTAACCTCTCCCCGATCCACAATGGAGACCTAAAGCCGCTCGTAGGCCCTCTTCACCAGCTCGCCCATAAGCTGCCTTCGCTTGCCTAGGAACTCCTCATAATCGAGGTCCTCAAACCCAACAGGCAGGGCATGCTCCTCGCAGTTGCGGCGATACTCGTCCTCCCCCAGCGAGTCGCGGTACTTCCTGACGTACTCGCTCGGGGCGTCGTCCGAGATGTAGATGTTGTTCTGGTAGTCTACGAGGGTGAAGTTGCCCCTGTTGCTGCGCTGCGAGAGGTAGCCCCTGGACTTCAGGTAGTTGTCCGGGAACAGGTGGTGTTTGTCCAGCGCCTTCTTCGAACCCGACGAGCCCATGAGCAGGAGCTGGGACAGCGGGGCCGTGCTGAACAGCACCTTGGCACCGAGCACGACCTGAGCCGCGACGAAGCCCCACCAGGTCGGGCCCGCCGCCTCGTTTGCGTCGAGGGAGCTGGGCAGCGTGATGGAGAAATAATCGTCCGTCATGATGGCGGCGAGCCTACGGTCGAAGTACGCCCGGAACTCATCGGCGGTCTCAAGGCGCGAGACGTCGTTAAGCTGCTGCTCGAACTCGGATTCGAAGGACCCCACATAGAGCCCCGTTATGGCTGCGGCGAAATACCAGCGCCGCACGAGCCTGCGCACAGCCAACGGCTCCATACCGAACTCGTAGCGCCCGATAAGGTAAAACGCATAACAGAACATGAGCGCATTGCCCGACCCCACCTGGTCGGAACAGACATAGCCCGCCTCCGCCAGCGTGTTGATGAAGGCATGCCAGTTGTTCAAGTCGAGCACGAGATCGAGGGCGCGACCGAACGTGGCAAAGTTCTCGGCCCGCGTCTCGGGCGTCGTTTCCTTTGTCTTGAGATCTCGCCCGCGAAGAATCTGGTAGGCATAACGCAGGCGACCCCTCTTGAACCCCACGCCCACCGTGGCGCGAATGACATGCGTCGGCGAGACGGTCATGAGCGGGTTGTACGAGGTGCCCTTTGCGGGCGCATGACTCATGGCGCAGAACTCCTCTATGCGCTCCCTCATGGCAGGTTCGTAGACCGAAAGCAGGGTCATGATGAAGTCATCCTGCTTAAGCGCCTGCCCTTGCGAGTTCACACGCACGAAGATGTCCGATACGGTCTCCTCGTCAGCCGATTCGGAAATCTCCAGCGTCGGCAGAAGATAGCGCTCAAGCCCGAGTAATGCGTTGAGCCCGCTCTCGACGGCGTCCTCGCCGCCATCGTCGAGTTCGGGTTCTCCCTTTTTGGCATTCGCCTCGTTAAGGCGCTTGATGAACGCCCTGCGATAGGCGCTCAGCTTGTTGTCGTGGTTCGCCGCGAAGGCCTCGGATACGTCGGGCACATAGCGCGAATCCTTCTCGGTCGAGGCATCGGCATTCTTGAATGAGCGTGCGATGGGGTCGTAGGCGATCTTCACCGTTCGCTCCCTGAAGTTCTTGTCTCGCACGGGTACGCCGTACAGAGAGCTCAAGAGGGCAGTGAGCCTCTGCTGTCCGTCGATGACAAGGGACTTGGGGACGGCATACACCTTTTGGTTCGAGCCTATGGCAGACTTCTTGCCCGCATCATCGCTCGGAGAGTCCCACAGCATCACATAGCCGATAGGGTATCCGCGAAGCATGGAATCAAGCAGATCGCGAACCTTTTCATTGCCCCACACGAAAGGCCGTTGCAGATCAGGCAGGCCAATCTTGCCCGTCTGAACATCCTTCAGGATGTTACCGACCTCCAGCGATATGGGATTGTAGATAGAGTTGGGCACTATAGTTCACCGACCTTCTTGGCGTACAGGTTGAAAAGATGGGCGACTATCTTCTCCTCGTCCCCGCCGAAGTCGACGCCATAGGCGGCTTCGACGGCGGCGTCGAGCGCCTTGTGCGCTGTCATCAGCTCGGGGAAGAATGTCTCGTTCTTGGGATCGTACATGTCCGCGAGCGTCGCACCTTCCTGGGCATCCCGGGCGTCGAGCACGGCTTGGGCGCAACGCTCGACTTCCTCGCGTTGGGATTCCGTGGGCTCGGGCCAGACGAAGTTGTTGTAATCAATATTGGCCGAATACTGGTAATCGTCCTTCAATCTTCCGGTTACGATCCTAACCCATGCATTATGGAATTGAGATTGCAGAATGCCATAGTGATAGAGAGAAGCATTGGGTATCAATCTAACCTTGTTGCTGCAAAATATCTCTGGACCAACAAAGCCCATTGGAACACGTTTCCGTCTGCTTGAAGACACCTCTGGGATGATGATGGAACTTCCCTCGGGCATGTTCTCAACGTGAAATCTCGTTGGCTTATCTGCTATTTTTCGGGTTCCAGCGCTTTTACTTGCAAGCCTGTATTCACGAACCTGTTCTACTCTCTTTCTGCACTCAGGAAGCTGCTTTAAATCTGAGAAGGTTGCCTCCCCAAGCCACAGGCACCAGCGATGATAGCCATGAATGAACTCTTTTGATCCAAGCCATGGATGGAAGAAGCCTTCGGCCTTTGGCTCTTTCTTCAGGAAATCGTCTTTCTCCTCATCGGTAAACAGGTAGAATCCCCC